>NZ_FNZN01000022.1 GCF_900109345.1 Maribacter orientalis | reverse complement strand
AAGAAAAAATAAAACTAAACAAAAAGCTTTAGCTTCGTGCGCAGACGGAAACGAAAAGTTTCCTTTCCTCCGCACTACGCTTAGCTCAGCCGTTGTAACACATTTGAAAAATGCCTATGGGAATACTTGACAAACTTTTTGGTTCTAAAAAGAAAGAGTCTAGAATTGAAAATGAAACGCCTGATAATAATAGACTTATTGGTCTTTTAGAAAATTATGGTAAAGACCCAAGTCAAGAAAATTACGGAAAAGCGTTTGAAGAATTAGTTGACGGAAACTCATTACTAATACTTCCATCAATTAATGATGGAAATCCAAAAGACAACTGGGAAACTTTAAAGAAAGACTCGACTCTAAAACTAACTTCAGTTTTCGAACAAGATGGATTAAAAATTTTAGGAGCATTTACTTCTCCTGAAAAACTTGTGGAATGGTCAAAAAAAGAAACAGAATACACAGCTATGAAGGCTAAAGATGCGATTGACTTTTGTCAAGCGCACGGAATTGACAGAATTGTTATTGATACGGATTCATCAACAATGTTTGTTTTAGAAAGAAATAAGGAGAATGTAACAACTGAAACAATACAAGAAGAAACACAAGTACAAGTTGGAACACCAATAAACCCTATTGCTGGTGAGCATTTAAAAAAGTTTCAACAGAATTTTGAAAAAGTAAACACCATTAAAGAAGTCTATCTTTATGCAATGCTAAGAAATAATGAAAGTATTTTGGTGCTTGGTTTTGTCTTAGACACTTATACTGATAATTCAAGAACAGCATGTATCCATTCCATTCAAAATTCAATGGAAGGAGAAACGTTAGACTCACCACTTGAAATGTTTATGTTAGATAACGAAGATTGGTATAAAACAGTAAAAGCTATTGAGAATTCATTAATATACCGTAGATAAAAACGTGTTACAACAAAACCTATAAACAATACGGGCTTTGGGCTTAATCGCTGGGTTTGTGTATATTTATGAAGTCCGCAAAATCTTTGGGATTTTGCTTTAAACAATAAAAAGAAAAAACAAAACAAAAAGATTTTGCTATGTGCATGGCGGAAAGTAAACGATAGTTTGCTCCCGTACTGTTCATAGGTACTGTGTTGTGCAACATTAAATGACTGGAAAAGAAATAATAGGTAAATGGAAGTTCAAAAATGGTAGGGCAATACCTGATTCGAACTGTAAAATCATTGAAATTATGATTAAACATGACCTTATCAAAATTGGAACAAGCAAAGACGGTTGGACACTTAGGTACAAGGCAATTGACGGAACTAATTGGGAATTGAGTTATCCTGAGAGTCATCTTCACGGGGGAGGCCCTCCAAAGCTCGTCCAAATTGTTTAAAACCCGAAAAACGAATCAAGGAACAGAAATGAAATACCCTGCTGGAATAGTTTTAGTCTTTCTCGTAATGCTTGGTTGTAATAAACAAGGTGCAAAGAAATATGAAGATTATAATGAAAAGGACTTCTTTGAGACACAAGGACTTATAATTAAAGTTGAAAAGGAATTTGCCTATCAGAATAGAAAAGTGGACGTAACGTACATTTACAATTTAGAACAGGATAAACCTACGGTTGGACATGAAAAGGATTCTCCATTTATCCCTATGGCTGGACAACCTATGGTGATTTTGGTACATAAATATGAGGAGAATGTAACCTTTTTAGGCGGAAACAATTACGTCGAAGATGAAAACGATTTGGTAAAAAAATATTTGGAAAAGAGTGACCGATTTGGAGTTGAATATTACGGCGTCGAACTAAACAAATTGGATTAATCAATCAGACGGAAAACATTGAAAAAATAAAAAACGTTGCACAACACGGTGTATAATTAATTGCGGTCGGAATTTCCAGATGGAAATTCCTACAATCAATTATCTTTAAGGTCAGGCGGACATTTTCCGTTGGAAAAGTCCGCAACTAATCATACACGAACCGTTAGCTAAAATTGCTCAAAAAATTTAAAATGGTACATTTCGGAATACTTAGATTTTTTGGAGGAATAGCGTATTGGATTTTGAATGGATTTAAGGGAAAGTTCACTGATATGATGGACAAACAATATTCAGCAATTGTTGGACTTTTTTTCATTACGCTTTTGGTAATTGTCATTGCGGAATTTTATTAAAGTAATGGGATTTGAAAAACCTTGCGGAGTGAATCAAAACGTAAACAGACTCTTGGACTTCTCAAAACTTCAGTTTTTTCAGGGCAAAAAGCCTATTAGAAACAAAAATGGTGGAATTAAAAACAACTCGGAAATCGAAAAAGTTGAAAAAGCCGTCCGGACCGACTCGCCACTCAGTCGGAATCGGAAAACTGAATCATAATCAGGAAGTGTATAATCAAGTGGGTAACAACTTTAGCTAACACGGTGTATAATTAATTGCGGTCGGATACCATAAACGGAATCCTTTGCAATCAATTATCTTTATAGACAGTCGGACATTTTCCGTTGGAAAAGTCCGCAACTAATCATACACGAACCGTTGCCAACAATATTGAAGAACTGAACGCTAGATGTAAAAAATCTTTCCGAATATCATAAAAGTAATCACTATGAACATACCTGCTTATCGATA
>NZ_FNZN01000020.1 GCF_900109345.1 Maribacter orientalis | reverse complement strand
AATGGAATACCGCTCAAAATGCCGTTAACTATGAACTGAAAGTTTTATTAGGTAACGGGCAAGCTGCAATAACTACAGTAGGTGTTCAAGAAGCTATGGTTACTTTGGATAGAGGTAAAACGTATACATGGACCGTGACTTCTAAGAATGAATCTGGCAGTACGGTAAGCGATACGTATTCATTTACCACACCTGGTCTTTCAGAAGGTAACTATGCACCATACGCTGCAGAAATTTCAACTGAATTTGAACCTGTAGCACAGTTGCTAACTGTTAATTGGACAGCAACTGATGAAGATGGTGATAGTCTAACCTATGACGTAATTATAACCGAAAACGAAACTGTTATTTTAGAAGAAATAGACTTTGTAAATACATCAATAAGCGGAATTGGATTTATAAATGATACTAATTATACCATAAAGGTTGTATCTAAAGACGGTTCTGGTAATTTTTCAGTATCAGAAGTGAGTGTAAATTCTCAGGAATAGATTCTTAAATTAGTTTCTAAAGAAATTAGACCAACTATCAAAATCTCAATTTTAGTAATGAAAAATCATTACCTAGCAAGGTAACGATTCATTAATAATATAACCATTAAACAAAAAACTCAACAATAATAACCCTAAGAACTATTTAATGAGATACCTACTTACCAGTATTTTCTGTTTATTCCTTTCGTTATCATACGCACAATCTGAATTTATAACCACCTGGAAAACCGATAACCCCGGTGTTTCTGAGGATAATCAGATTACAATTCCTTCATATTTTGGAAATATTACCCAATTTAATGTGGCTTGGGGAGATGGAACAGAAACAACTTTCACTTCTAGTGCTAATATTACCCACACCTATTCAGTTCCTGGTACATATATTGTTGAAATAACGGGAGATTTTATTGGACTGAATTTCAACAATGATGGGGATAAAGAAAAAATAATTTCAGTAGACCAATGGGGAGCTATACCATGGGCTTCTACCCAAACTGCTTTTCGAGGTTGCACTAATTTAAATGTAATTGCGACAGACTCTCCAGATCTTTCTCAAGTATCTTCAATGAATCAAATGTTTTTTGAATGTTCTTCCCTGATAGGTAATGCATCTTTTAACAATTGGGACACTTCCAACGTTTCAAGTATGGACAGCTTATTTGCATATTGTACCTTGTTTAATCAACCTATTGGGAATTGGAATGTAGAAAATGTAATTAATTTGGGGGGTACTTTTTTGGGTTGTAGTTCTTTCAATCAATATATAGGTGATTGGGATGTGCAAAATGTAGAAAGTATGGTTTTTACATTTGGCGAAGCTACTGCATTCAACCAAAATATAGGAAATTGGAACGTATCGAACGTTGTTAGTATGTTTTGGACGTTTATTAATGCTAGCTCATTCAATCAAGATATTTCAAACTGGAATATAAGTAGTGTTACAGATTTATCTGGAATGTTTATGGGTGCAACTTCATTCAATCAACCTATCGGATTATGGGATATACGCAATGTAACAAGGGTAAGTAATTTATTTTCTAATGCACAAAATTTCAATCAGCCATTAGAAAATTGGAATTTGACAAATGTAACCGACACTTCGAATATGTTTTATTATGCATATGCCTTTAACCAAGATATATCTAATTGGGATGTAAGTACTGTAACGAAAATGAATGGCATGTTCAATGGTGCAACAACCTTTAACCAATCAATTAGTAATTGGAATGTTTCTTCGGCAATTGATATGTCAAGAATGTTTCAATATGCATATTCTTTTAATCAAAATCTTGAAAATTGGGATGTTGGTCAAGTTACAGATATGTCTTCAATGTTTGAAGGAGCAAATAGCTTTAATCAGAACATTGGTGGATGGGATGTTGGAAACGTTGTAAATATGTTCAGAACATTTACTAGTGCCACCCTCTTTAATCAGCCAATTGGTAATTGGAATGTTTCAAATGTTACGAACATGGAAATGATGTTTTGGAATACAATCAATTTTAACCAACCTCTTGAGAATTGGAATGTTTCGAATGTCACAAATATGAAAGAACTGTTTTCAGGAAGCTCAATATTTAATCAAGAATTGAATAGTTGGGATGTAAGTAATGTCACTAATATGCTAGGAATGTTCACAGGATGTAGTGCATTTAATAAAAGTTTATTTTCTTGGAATACAACTAGTGTTAATAATATGACCGGAATGTTCTTTGAGGCTGATAGTTTTAATCAGCCTATTGGAGAGTGGGATATAAGTAACGTCACAAATTTGCGAGCAATGTTTTTTGGGGCTGATTTGTTTAATCAAAGTATTGGTAATTGGAATGTGTCGAACGTTACTGATATGTCATCTATGTTTGAACGTGCTACTGCCTTTTCTCAAAATTTGGGTAATTGGAATATTGGTCAAGTAAATACTTTAGCTAATATGTTTAACGATGCCGGTATTGCACAAGCAAACTATGATGAAACTTTAATTGGTTGGGCAAATTTACCCTTTGTACAAGACAATGTGCTTTTTGACGCTGGTGGTAGTACTTACTGTTTTGGAGAATCTGCGAAGTTAAAATTGATAAACGAATATGGTTGGGAAATTTCAGATGGAGGAAAGGCCAACTGCCCATTTATAACTACCTGGAAAACAGATAACCCCGGACTTTCTGAAGATAATCAGATTAATATACCAACGTTCCCTGGAGAAACTTATGACTATACGGTTGACTGGGGTGATGGCATCATAGAATCTAATTTCATTGGTGATGCTACTCATACGTATGCAAACTCAGGTACATATCAAGTTTCAATTTCTGGCGTATTTCCTAGAATATATTTTAATAATTACTTGGACGCTATTACAGATGCACAAAAAATACTTACCGTTAATCAATGGGGAGAAATAGAATGGAAATCTATGGAAAATTCATTTTTAGGATGTAAAAATCTAGATGTTATTGCTACGGATATGCCTGACTTAAGCAATGTTACTTCTTTGGCTAGCATGTTCGCTGTTTGTACTTCCTTACAAGGAAATGTATCTATGAATTCATGGAATCTTAGTAACGTCAACTCTATTAATGGTATGTTCGGGTCTGCAGAGAATTTCAACATTTATGTTGGGGATTGGAATGTGACCAGCGTTACGGACATGGGAGGAATGTTTTTCGATGCACTATCCTTTAATCAGGATATTGGAAATTGGAATGTTGCCAATGTAACAAACATGTCTTCATTATTTTATGGTGCCACCAATTTTAATCAAAATATCGGGGAATGGGATATTTCAAACGTCACCAATATGAATAATATGTTTGATCATGCCATAAGTTTTAATCAAGATATTGGTAATTGGGATGTAAGCAATGTTACTGAAATGTCCTCTATGTTTACAAATGCTGATGCGTTCAATGGTGATATTAGTGGTTGGGATGTTAGTAAAGTGCAATATATGGATGGGATGTTTTATGGCGCAGCTCGTTTTAATCAAAACATTGGGAATTGGAATGTAAGTAACGTCATAGGAATGCAAGCAATGCTTGGTTATACTGAGGCATTCAATCAGGATATTAGTGGCTGGAATGTGGGAAATGTGATTACGATGAATAGTTTATTCAATGGTGCGGGCTCATTTGATCAAGATATTGGTGAGTGGAATGTTTCCAATGTAGAAAATATGCAAGCTATTTTTTATGGAGCAACCCAATTTGACCAAGATTTGAGTAAATGGGATGTTTCCAATGTTACTAATATGCTATTCATGCTCAATGATTCTGGGGTATCCGTAGGTAATTACGATTTATTATTAAATTCTTGGAGTCAACAATCATTACAAAATAATGTACAGTTTGAAGCCAGCAATATCCAATACTGCGATGGAGAAAATGCTAGACAATATTTGACCGATACCTATGGTTGGATCATCACCGACGGCGGCAAAGTACCCTTTTGTAATGAAGACAATGATTTAGATGGCATATTAGACCATTTGGATACTTGTTTAGAGACAAGTCCAAATGTAATTGTAAACGATAATGGTTGCGAAATAATAGCAGCAGACGCAATTTTGGTGTATGGCGCTACACCAACATGTCCTGGAGAAGCAAATGGAAGTATTTCAATTTCGAGTGCGCTAACTGATTATAATTTTAATATAGCTATTGAAGGTCCAATTTCATCAGATTATAATGGTATTTCCTTAAATGAAAATCTAGAAATACCAAACCTTATTACGGGTCTATATACGGTTACTGTTTCCATTCCGGATATATCGTATTCTCAAACCTACGGCATCCAAATCAACGAGGTCGGCACAATCTCAGGAAAACGAGACAGTTTGAATACAACGGTTAAAACGGCATCTTACAATGTGGAGGGTAGCTATACGTATACCGTTGATGTAAATGGAGAATTGAAAACCTTCAACTTCATGACCAGCGGAATAAATGAAATTCAATTAACAGATTTAGCGGAATTCAATGCTATTTCTATTACCGGAGAAAGTGACTGCCAAGGTGTGGTTACCGATTCATTTGCCTTTTCGGAAGGGGTAATTATGTATCCTACGATCACTACGGGTGAAGTATTTGTTGAAGGTTTCGATGAATCAAGTACCGTGTTGGTTTATGATTTAGCGGGTAGACTAGTATTAAGCCAAATTCTTTC
>NZ_FNZN01000014.1 GCF_900109345.1 Maribacter orientalis | reverse complement strand
AGCCACAACAGAACGGACGGCATGAACGAATGCACCGCGACCTGAAGACCGCCTGTGCCAAGCCTTCAGCTTATGACCTGAAAGCGCAACAAAGACGTCTGAACCAATTTGTAAAAGAATATAATCACCTAAGGCCACATGAGGCATTGGACATGAGAACGCCCGCTTCGGTACATGAATTTTCAACAAGACCATTCCCAGAAAAAATACCCCACTTTGATTACGATTCCAAAATGAAAGTCTTAAAAGTCACCCAAAATGGAGCTATAAGATGGAAGGCCTATAATTGGGTTTACCTTTCCGCTTCGCTCCAAGGTAAACATATCGGGGCCTTAGACATTGGCAATGGTATTTGGAGGGTGTTTTATAGAAACGTATTTTTAGGATACTTTGATGAACATGTGTTTAGAAAAAAAGAACAATCAATGAGGTTAGAAACTAACTTAGTGTAAACTCTAATCTATAACTTTTGTAAACAATGTATATTAACGAACATTGAAAAAAAGAAAAGCCACCGCACGTTCAAGCACATTTGTCGCTTCGTGCCTCAGCAACAAAAGAGCTTTCACTTCCCCTCCGCCACCCAAACTGAATGATTATTTTAATACTCATTCAATGAGATAATAAATTATTATTCCTATTTTGCGGACTGAATTAAACAATTCAAAAAATGAACCGAATAAAAGAGGTTTTAGAAGAAAAAGGAATCAAACAAATTTGGTTAGCTGAACAATTAGGTAAGAGTTACAATATGGTAAACTCATATGTCCAAAACAGAAGGCAACCAAGTATTGAATGCCTTTATGAAATTGCTAAAATATTAAACATCAGTGTAAAAGAACTTTTAGTTGAACATGAGTAAGAAATATACATTTATAGACCTATTTGCCGGCTGCGGTGGATTTAGTGAAGGATTTTATCAAGAAAAATTTGAGTCTGTAGTTCATGTTGACTTTGATGCGCCAGCTTGTGAAACCGTTAAAGAAAGGATGCGCTATTACAATTATTCGGAGAACGCGATTGAAAGTGCAGTTATATGTGGAGACCTCACTTCTGATGATGTGCATAAACAGATTGATAGTGTTATCAGCAATAGACAAGTAGATGTTTTAGTCGGTGGACCACCGTGCCAAACATTCTCATCTGTTGGAAGAGCACAAGATAAAAATTCAATGAGGAATGACCCTAGAAATTATCTTTTCCGTTCATATCTTGAAATTTTAGAGAAACATAAGCCTAAGATATTTGTGTTTGAGAATGTCTCAGGGTTGCTTTCCGCTAAACCTAATGGCAACTACATATTTCCTGAAATAGTTGAAAATATGTCAGAGTACTATTCTTTATGTGATGATAGGGGTACAATACTTTTGAACTCGGTGCATTATGGAGTTCCTCAAATAAGAAAAAGAGTAATCTTAATTGGTGTTAGAAAAGACCTTAAAATAAATCCATTAGATATTTACAAGGCTATCGAAAAAACTCATTACAGCCCAGATATGGTAGTTAATAATGAAACTTTAGGTCTTCAAAAATATTTGACAGTTGAGGATGCTATTTCGGACTTACCAAAATTGTTGCCGGGTGAAGGGCAAGAAGAAGTTGAACATGAAATTGCTATTAAGAATTCGTTTACAAGGATAGTTAGACCTAATGGGTTTTCAAAACTTTATAACCATGTTGCCCGAAAACATAATAATATGGATCAACAGAGGTATGAACTGTTGAGCAAGAACAAATGGCAATTAAAAGATCTTGCGAAAACAAGACCTGATTTAATTCATCATGACCCAAAACATTTCGGAAACAGATACACGGTTCAAGTAGCAGACAAACCAGGTAGAACAGTTGTAGCTCACCTATATAAAGACGGTAACCTATTTATTCACCCCGACCATAAGCAAAAACGAACATTTACAGTTAGAGAGGCTGCGAGAGTACAATCTTTTCCAGATGATTTCAAATTTGTTGGATCAAGAACAAATCAATATAAGCAGGTAGGAAACGCAGTGCCACCACTAATGGCACGACAAATAGCAAAAGCAATTAAAACGTTTTTAGTTTAATGATTTTCTTTAGCGTACCATCAGTAGGTCAATTAAAACCAGAAACATTATTTGGAAAAGATGACCATTTTGGTTTTATCCAATCTCTTATTGGTGAGGAATATATCAGAGCGAATATAACAGAGGAGTGTCATAAATACTATGAAACTAGTAATAAAGGTTATTGGAATAGTATAATTACGATAGCAAATTTTTTAGCTATTAAGAAACTAGATTCGAATAACAGATTTAACGAAATTTCTCTTTTAAACTCTATTGCTAATCGTTGTGATGAAGGTAATGATAGAGATGCATCAGCTCTTTTTGATTACTTACTTTGCCAATGGCAATACCCTCATCCAATTGTAACCAAAACTACATCTATTAAAGTTTTAGATATAGAATTAGTCGACCCAAGGAAAAATTTCCCTCTCATTAAACCTTATATTATAATCTTAGCAATACTGAGATCCTTATTGTTAAAATCAAAAAACCTTTCTTTTTTAACAAAAAAAGAATTTTATTGGTTGGGATATACAGCGTATGAAAGAAAAGGAGAAGGTATAAATGTTAATAACTCTGATAATATAGCGGAAGAAATTCTTTTGATTAGAGAAAAGGGATGGTCTAATTGGGAGAAATTAAAAAAAACAGAATCGGTTAATCAAAACCTGTCATATCCATTAGGTTTCTTACGAAATTCATCAATACTAACTTCGGAATCTTCAATTTATTTCAATCCGGAAGGTTTTTTCATAGGCTTAAGTAGCAATACCTCAAACACAATTGAAATTTTAAACAATTTGATTAAAAATAGTTCTGAGGGATATGACTTTGATAGAGCAAAAAGTACAAACGACAAGAAGCTTGCGTTTGATTATTCTAATTATTTGTACAATTATAAAAGGTTCAACAATTGGGTTTATAACACAAATTTATATTCCTTTTCAGTTAACGCAATAGATGATTCAATGTTTGATGGGCTATCTGAAGAGGATGTTGAGACACTGAGGAGAAAAAAAATTGCACTATTGTTGTTAAGATTATCTGAATTAGACAAAGCATCCATGTCGAAAAGAAGAACAGAACAATCAATTCTTAGAAGTTTATTAATTGAGGGAAAAAACGAATTAGCATGTGGTATTTGCAATAAAAATTATCCAATAAAATTTTTAGCAACTGCTCACATAAAAAAGAGAAAAGATTGTACTGAAGATGAAAAGAGAGATTTAAATATAGTTATGCCTGCTTGCCATTTAGGGTGTGATAAAATTTATGAAGAGGGATACATTTATATCGATAATGGATTAATACATAGTAATTTATATAAAAAAGAAACTACAGAGCCTTTGAAAAAGTATATTACAGCTTTGGAAGAAAATAGATGTAATTATTTTAAAGAAGAAACAGCTCAATACTTTAAACATCATGCAAAACAAAATATATAATTTTATTGATCTATTCTGTGGAGCAGGAGGATTTGCTAAGGGATTTGAAATGTCCGGTAAATTCAAGTGCATTGGGGGAATTGATAATAAAAAATCAGCAGTCGAAACTCATAAATTAAATTTTAAGAATTCAGTTTCAGTTCATGCTGACATTCGAGAATTTTCACCTGAAAAGCTTCATGAATTAATCGGACAACAGAAGGTAGACGTCATAATTGGTGGACCACCTTGCCCTACTTTCAGTACAATTGGTCATGCCAAGATACAATCAGTAAATAAAGAAAAGGGTGATTGTATTACTGAAGATCCTAGGAATATTTTGTTCATGGATTATCTTGAATACGTAAAGTATTTCAAGCCTAAAATGTTTGTCATGGAAAATGTCCCTCAATTTCTTACAAAATATAAAGGAGCAACATACAAAGAGGTTAAAAGAATTATTAAAAGAGATTTACCAGAATATCATATTGTTGAAGAGGTTAAACTCCTAAATAGCGTTAATTATGGAGTCCCTCAAAATAGAAGAAGGATGATATTAGTTGGCCATCTAAAAGATTACACTTTCAATTATCCTAAAATAACTCATTGGTTTGAAGGCTCTAATTATAATATTGATCCTAATGATGAAAATGTTGATTCTACTAAACTAAAACCTCATGTTAATGTAAAAAGCGCCATTTCTGATTTGCCCAAAATCACGGATAATTGGCGAATTAATGAGTGTGAATATTCCAAACATGAGAATCTTGATACATATCAAAAACTTATGCGTCAAAACACAAATGGATTAGTCGCTAACAATATCTGCAGAATGTCCAATGAAAGAGCAAAAAAAGTGTTTGGTCATATGAAACAAGGGGATATTTATATGGATTTGCCCAAAGAAATACGTCAAATCTTGCCTTTCCGTGAAGATATTTTCAAGGATAGGTTAAAACGATTGGTGCTGAAAAATCCTTCTTGGACGATTTTAGCGCACATTGGTATGGATGGCTATATGTATATACATCCAACTGAATTGCGCACTCTTTCTGTAAGAGAGGCTGCAAGAATTCAATCTTTCCCGGATAATTTCGTTTTTGTGGGTAATCAGCAAGAAACTTATATGCAAGTAGGTAATGCGGTCCCTCCTATAATGGCAAAAGCAATCGCAGAGAGTGTCTATAGTGGGTTAACAAATTTAAACAGATGAGAAGATGATTTATATTAGAAATATTTTCAAACAAGATATGGTAGGTGGCAAGCAAGTTGCCTTTACAAAAGAACCTTCAAATGTGTTTTTTAAATTCAATTACAACACACCTGACCCTGATAGACAGATTACATTTGAATTTAAAGTACAAGATCCCAATTCCCCATTTATAAGTAAAAGTGGCCGAAAAATAGCCACTCGCTTATATGCAAACCCTGAAACTGAGGCACGCATTGACGGAGAATTAAAACAGTTTCTGAGAGATGAATTGAATTGGGGACTTAACGACATAGTTGTTTTTAAATACAAAAAAGATGATTTGTTTGAGTTTGATTTTATTCCTAAATCTTCAAATTCATATAATAGCTACAAGGAAATCTTGAAAAACAACAATCATGAACTTATAATTAACGAAACCGACTCAGCTATCCAAAATTCAACTGCAGAAGAAAAGAGCTTTATTGACTCGAAGAAAATTAGAGAGTTTGTTTTTAGTGTTTTTAAGTTTGTTCATAATGAATTTGGAGATGAATTTCTTATTGAGAAATCAGCAATAGCAAAAAGAAAATTATCTGACATAAATTACGAAGCTTTTATTTTTCCTGATTATTTCAAAACCCAACCAATTTTAGGCTCATTTACTGATAAGCAATCAGAAAATAGTTTAAAAACATCAAATACGTTAAGATTTTTTGCTGAAAACCTTGAAATACTTGACCAAAAATATATTTATTTCTCAACGCAATGGGGCTTCCCTGAGTTTCAGAATAGCATTTCCTTTATTGCTTTCAATCAGTTTATCCTTGATTATTCCAACAAAAAGTACAAGATCGAATATGATGACAAATCAGAATCATACAAATTGGTTTTGAATAATGAAAGTAAGGTAATAACACCAATAGATTTCAATTTAGAATCATTTCAAGCGAAAACAAAAGAAGCAGGATTAATCTTCGCCCCTCAACTCATCCAACGTTTTATTGCCTCATTATGTACTAAACCTTTTGTGATTTGTAGTGGTCTTTCAGGTTCTGGGAAAACAAAATTGGCGCAAGCTTTTTCGCAATGGATTACATCTGACAAATCTCAATATTTAATTATTCCTGTTGGTGCCGATTGGACAAATCGCGAACCTCTTTTGGGTTACCCTAATGCACTTGATAAGGAAGAATATGTAAGTCCAGAAAATGGTGTGTTAGATTTAATGATAAGAGCCAAGAATGAATACGAAATTTATTTAGCTGATGACTCTAAAATCCCAAAGCCCTATTTCTTGATTTTAGACGAGATGAATTTGAGTCACGTTGAACGATATTTTGCTGATTTTTTAAGCACTATGGAATCGGGTGACAAAATTCCTTTACATAAAATCGAAAATGAATCATTGATTGTCCCATCCGCTATAAAACTTCCTAAGAATTTATTCATTGTCGGAACCGTAAATATTGATGAAACCACATACATGTTTAGTCCAAAAGTTTTGGATAGAGCTAATACCATTGAATTTAGATTAACTGAAAAGGATTTAGAAGATTTTATTGCAAGCGAGATAAAACTTGACATGGATATCCTTACTGCTCAAGGTGCAAATATGGGGCAAAGTTTTATGAGTATGGCGTTGCTTGAAACAGATAAGAATTTAAAAACTGTAGAGGACGATTTAAAACTGTTCTTTTCCGAATTAAAAAAATCTGGAGCTGAATTCGGATATAGAACTGCAAGTGAAATTGGAAGGTTAATGTATATGCTTGAAGAATTGGGCGAAGCGGGTGAAAACCTTCTTGACTTGGCCATAATGCAGAAATTGCTTCCAAAATTGCACGGTTCACGAAACAAGTTAACTAAAGTACTTCCTGTTTTGGGCGGTTTTTGTTTGACAGATAAGTCAAATATCAAAGAGGAATACTTGGATAAATACCTAAGCAATAATTTATCTGAGGCAGAGCTTAAATCTGATATTAATGTTAAATACAAAATATCATTCGAGAAAATTTGTAGAATGTATAAAAATGCAGTTGAGAATGGTTTTGCAAGTTACGCTGAAGCATAAAAATGAAAATTGAACTTTCACATATAAAACGTGGTTTGATTCTAGAAATAAAAGGTGAAGAAAACACACTTTTTGAAATTTCTGATGAAGATGTTATGCAATATGGAGAAGCTAAAATTCAACTCAAAGAAGGTTGCAGTTATGAATATCAATTTTCTGAAGAAACCATAAAATTTAAAGAAGGAAGTAAAAAGAATACAATTGTTAGTCACTCCAAATTTGGCAAACACAAAGGCACCATTAACCCAAACATTTTTGTAGGTACTCATTCATTAGAAATTGAAAATTACTCTACATTATTACCAATTGAAGTACGTTCTGTAAAAAGTGAATATAGATCTGACTATCGCTATATGCTTGAAAGCATTACAGAAAGATGCACGGACTTAATCATGCAGATAGATTCACCAATTAATCAGCATTTCGAAACGAATTTTGATACTGATAGTCAAACCTTATATCAACGGTTTTCATTTGTAAAATCACTAATCGATTCGTTAGAATTTGAGGAGGCTATTCAAAAAATAGTGTCTAATCCTACAACAAAATGGGAAGAGGAACATGAGGAAAAAGACATTCGAAGAATTCGAAGATTTAATCAAAAGAATATAAGGCAATTGGTTACAAAAAGTAACCGGATGGATCTAAGCAGAGATCATTATTTAAATAAATCTTTTGGATTAAAATCAATACCAACGAAAATTGATAGTACGCGGAAAATAGAATCTATAGACACAGCTGAAAATCGCTTTATTAAATATGCCTTAGAAGAATTTCTGTTTTTCTGCGAAAATTGCGAAGTGAAATTTGAAAAGTATTCAACTGCAAAATTTGAATCGAAATTACTTGTAACTAAAATTTCTACTTTATTAAATCAGACATTTTTCAAGCAAATTTCAAGACCAACATCATTAAAACTAAATAGTCCCGTTCTTCAAAGGAAAAGCGGCTATCGAGAAGTATTAAATGCCTGGCTAAAATTTGATTTAGCGGCAAAATTGATTTGGCATGGTGGTGATAATGTTTATGATGCTGGTAAAAAAGACATTGCTACGCTATACGAGTATTGGTTATTTTTTAAATTATTAGAGTTGTTTAACGAAGTGTTTGATATTGAACCAAAAAGTATTGAAGAATTAATTCAATATGATAAAGGTCAATTGTCGCTTAACTTAAAACAAGGAACAGCCATTGCAATGAAAGGTGTATACAAATCACCTTCAAGAAATCTAAATATTCAGTTCTCTTATAACCGTTCTTTTGGTGGAGGAAAAACTTATCCTAATCCTGGGAGCTATACAACCACTCTTCGACCAGATTACACTTTGTCCATTTGGCCAGAAGAAATAACAGAAGTAAAAGATGCCGAAAAAACGGAATTGATTACTCACATTCACTTTGATGCAAAATACAAAGTCAAAAATTTTTATGAATTAATATCAAAATCAAAAGACGAAGAATTATCCGAGCAAGAAAACAAAGAGCTTATTGATGAAGAATCAGAAGAAATTAAAAAGGGAACATTTAAAAATCAGGACTTACTCAAAATGCATGCTTACAAAGATGCAATAAGAAGAACCGGAGGTGCTTATGTTTTATATCCGGGCGAAGGCAAAAATGAGCCATTTAGAGGCTTTCATGAATTAATTCCTGGCTTAGGCGCTTTTGTAGTTAAACCTAACAAAGACAATAAAGACAAAGAGCATTTAAAAACCTTCATTAAAAAGATTATCGCAAACTTTATTGACAGAGCTTCTCAAAGAGAATATACTGCTGTTAAAATATACGATATTCATAAAGATGAAAAAGACGATACGAATATTCTAAATGAGTCAATGCCTGAATATTTGGACTCAGCTAAAAAAGAAAAATTAATTCCAGATGAAACATTTGTCTTAGTTGGGTATTGCAGGAATAATTCGAATATTAAATGGTATAAGAAAGAAGGCAAATATAATTTCAGAATAGATGATGATAAGGGTTCATTAAGTTTAGAAACCAATGTTGTAAATGCGAAATATTTACTTCTTAGAGAACCAGGAAAGGATACAGCAAATAAAATTTTCAAGTTAAAAAGTAAAGGACCAAAAGTTATTCAAGGAAAGCTTTTACCTGATGGTTATATAACTAAAAAACTTAAAGATTATTATTTAGTGATTGATATCGAAAAAGAAGAAAGTATAGACTTTAACGGAGCAAGTTTTAATTTTAAAGAATTAGAAAAATACAAAACCATTAAATCGAAGAATAATCATGTGACAGCAGCTGGAATTCCTTTTGCAGTGACAGTGACAGAGCTTATGAAAACAAAATTGAAGAATTAGCCAACGCAAGTTCAAGCAAATTGCAATCCTCCTTCGTGCGGTTGCAAAGAGCTTTCTCGCCAACGCTAAAAACGAAATGAATAAAATAAAAACGGCATACAGCAATGTGTATACTGTATAGCACCCTGTGGGATGCTACGACAATATACACGGAACGCTACCTAAGCTTCCTTGAAATCCTCTTTTGAACTACTTTTTCCAGAATGTTCTTATATAAACTTTACCTAAAGGGTAATAGATGATTCAATATCCACCATAAAAATCATGTCTATATCATTCTATTAATTTGGATTTTACAAAAGCATATCGGAGTTGTTTTTGGTAGAAGTTCCTATCATCAAAAGCAATAATCTTATGATACTTTTCTCCAATATTTTATACATTATACTCCTTTAATAGTGGGCGAATATTTTCATTTTCTCTGTGAAAAAGTGATATGACCTGTTTAGATTTCTCAGCTTGGCTCATACCATAACGAGTTGCAAAAGTTGCTGCTATTCCTAGTACAGGATTAAAATAAGAAAATAAGGCACCTACCCCTAGTGAAGCCCCTGTTTTTGCAGAATCTTCAAGAGTTTTTTCAATACCTTGAGCAAAAGATTGCTTACCAACGAAAATATTCCTTCCCTCTCTTGTCGCAATAATTAGAAATGGAAGCCCTGGTAAAATTGTTTCCGCTATTTCTTCTAATGGAGAGTCTAACAAATCCTCCAATGGTGCCATAATAGATGCCTCAATATCGGACTCATTAATTCCACTACTAAAAATTCCGTCTATTCCAGTTGAAACTTCGTCAGTGGTCATTACATCTATATCAGGATATTTTTCAATTGCTTCCTTAACATATCCTAATGACTCTGTTGCCTTTAATTGAAGCTCTTGTGCAATAGTACCGTCCAAATTTGAAATTACAAGGTCCCATCCTTCCTGTGTGGGGCTTTCCGCAAGAGAAGCCACCTGTCCTGGTTCCAGATGAATATCACCTACCCATTCGCCTGCATTTAATTTATCACGTACAAGAACTTCAAAATATTTACCCTTCCAAGCACTGACGATACCTCCTAGTTGCTCTGTATTAAAATCTGATAAAGAGTCTATAGATTTACCTGGGAACGCTAATTCAAATGCCTCCCTCATCTGAGTATCAATAACATCAAGGTCAATATTATCTGAATAAACAACTCCCCCTATAACGGCTGTAGCTGCAACAGCGTCTATTAATGATTTTTCTTTCCTTTTTACGTACTGTTTGTATAGATTTGACATATACTCTTTGGATGAATCCCAAGAATACCCCTTCTTTTCATAATATTTGACAAGACTAGTTAATTTGGAATTCATAAAAAATGCATTACTAGTGATACAACAGCCATAATTGCAATTATAGAGCTAAATACCATAAGAACTCTTATTTGCTTTTTCTGCTGTACAAGTTGAAATTCTAAGGAATTAGTTTTACCTACTTCTGCTTCTAATTTATTATTGGTAGATTCTATATCAGAAATAATATTGCGGAATTGTCTATCGTACAACCTTGTTATATCACTGAGTTTAAAATCAATGTTTTCATTTTTTTGTTCTATTTCAATGTATTTATTGTCAATCTCTATTTTTAATTCTTCTAAAGAACTGACCATTTTTTTCATTGATTTTAACCCATCTGACATTTGTGCATATTCTTGACGCACATTAAATACCTCAGAATCTAATTTCTCCTTTAGACTTTTCGAGTATTTTATATATTTATTAAGAATTCTCTTGTATTCGTCTACTTTAGTTTGCATGTCGATTAGGTCCTGATGCATTCCATGCAGAATTACACCGTACGTTTTAGGGAATTCAAGAATTTCTTCTTTATCACTCTTAGATAATCCAAACATAAAATAGTATTTTTTAATTACTCACTACGAGTTAAGATAAATAGAAAACGTGATTCCTCAAATAAAATAGATATTTTTCAGTTAGGAAATACTGAATTTTTGCCATCTAGGATAGAATTATGTTACTACTTTAAGGTCCTAAAAAATTATTTGTTCATTAAACTTTCCATCTCCTCACTAACCCTTTTCTGCACAATCTTTCCATAATACCCTTGAGTAAACTTAATGCTAGAATGACCTAATAGCTCACTCACTATCTCCGCTGGAACGTCATTATACAGCAGCACCGTGGAAGCAAATGTTGTTCTTAACGTATACCCTTGGAATAAGGCGTTATAAAAGAAATAAAATGCTTTAAAATGAAATAAAAACGGTTTGTAACACCATGTATACCTCATTGCGCCTGAACTCCTAATCGGAATTCAATTTACTAAAAGAAAACTTGATGATACTACGGAAACCCGTAATTAGAATTAAAAATTTAAACAGAAATTTGAACAGAAATACCTCCAAAATTCAAAGGTTTTAATTCATAACCTTTTTATTTTTTATGGCTATTTTTAGTTTTACAAAGGATATATACAACTTAAGTTTGATTCTCAGTAAATTGTTGATATAACTAGAAAGAACAAAAGAGAGAACCTATGAATAAGAACGAATTTAAACAGAAACTTTCTAGTATTAAAACGGCAATAAGTGTAACTGGTAAAAGATATCGTTCAATCCAAATATTTGGCGACAGTCTTGAATTTGTAAGAGAAAATAAAACCAAATCTGAAAGAATTTCAGTTACTGAATTATATGAGTTATTCACAAAGGAAAACCCTATAAATATATCTATCGCAAAATCATATATTTCAGGTAGAGTTCAATCACCTGCTGTTGCAATTTTGAAAGAACTGAAATCAACTGGTGCTAAAAATATCTCAAAAAACATTAATCCTGAACTTCAACCAATTGTTGAAAATGGGAAGAGGAAACTACCTAATGAAAAAGTTAAGGATGAAACCCGATTTTTTATTGGATTATCTGAGCTATTAGGTATGGATTATTTACTTTCCAAAAGCATTGGAAAACCAATAAATTCATCACATATATTCTTGTCTAATAGTTTTGAGAATTACAATTTTAATAAAGAAGTCAATGATTGTTATTTACAAATCCTAACAGACTTGAAATCAAATTATATGTTTAGTTCTGACAGTTTATCTCATCATATTGATGGTGTAATTATTAATCACCCGGTTTTGCATAGTAGAATTGTTGAGTTTGATGAAGAACAACATTTTACACCAGCAAGGATGGATACAATACCCCACCTTCAAGATATTTTACCAGACAACTATTTTTCTATATTCAAAAAGATTTGTAATGATAAAAACTATTTGAATGATTATGTATTAAAAAAACATAGAATTAAAAACAAATTAGATAATGTGCCAAAATCATTTATTGAGTTTGTAGGGTGGTTAGAACAATCCAATGAAAAATCATCTGGTTACATTTGTAAGAAAAATGGTTTTGAGTTTTTTGGTGGTCGAATTGCTCAAAGAGCCTATTATGATTGTTTAAGGGACACAGCACATTTATCTAGTAAGAATAGTGGTTTTGACATTCCATTACGTTTTGCTAAGAAGAAATTTGAAGAAATTGAAAACACAGATTTTGGTTTAATTTCAATGGATAGAATAAAGGAAATTATTTTAGAAATAATGAGTAATGACTATAAAATGACTATACCCATTGCATGACAAAGTATAAAAATAATAGCCGAAATAGTAGTAAATATGAACATTGTAGCCCGCATAAAATTTAGTTGAAACTTGAAAAATTTAAGTTCCACAGTCGGCTACTATCCTTATACAAACCGTTTCAAAAGTTCAAATAACGGATTGATTTCGCTAATAAAAGATTGAAATGTCGGCACTATGTCGGCACAAATTAAAAAAGTCTTTACCTACATCGCTGTAAATAAAGACTTTAGGATAATCTAATGTGGTCCCACCTGGACTCGAACCAGGGACCACCTGATTATGAGTCAGGTGCTCTAACCAGCTGAGCTATAGGACCGGTTATAATTCAATACTTGAAGCTCTGTAAACTCTTGTTTCGATTAAAATCGATAGAGACTGGCGCTCAAACCAGTTACAAAACCCGCGAATTGCGGATGCAATATTACTACTTATTTTTAACTGACACAAGATTTTTATGCATAGTTGTAGAATAGTTTACTTGCTTATCACTAGTGTTTCATTGATAGTTTAGGTCATGCCTAAAATAATCATTCTGACCCATAAGAAACTTCGACTGCGCTCAGCATGACAGCAAACTATGAAATTATCAAACCTTACTATCGAATTTCTTGGCACAACTCTACCAATACGCCATTTGCAGTCTTTGGATGAACGAAAGCAACCCATTTATTATCAGCCCCTTTTTTAGGCTTTTCATTCAGCAACGTAAATCCTTCCGATTTTAGTCGTGCCATTTCTGCAACAATATCATCCACCTCAAAAGCTACATGATGTATGCCCTCGCCTTTCTTTTCCAAAAATTTGGCAATAGGTCCGGTTGGGTCTGTTGATGCCAGTAATTCAATCTTATTAGGTCCGTTTTGAAAGAAGGAAGTATTCACCCCTTCTGAAGCAACTTCTTCTTGTTTATAGGGTGCGACTCCCAATAATTTCTCGAAAAGCACATTGGAATCTTCCATGTTTTTCACCGCTATACCTAAATGTTCTATCTTTTTCATGCCTTATTTGCTTCAGAGTGCATCACATAGGGGTTAAGATACATTTTAATATGTATTTTTGCAGTATGGAAACGCAAAGACAACGTAAAATAGCTGGGGTCATTCAAAAAGATATTGTAGACATTCTACAAAAAGCTGCCATTGATGGTGGACTTCGCAATACCCTTATATCTGTGTCTAAAGTTGCAGTGACCACAGATTTATCTATCGCAAAAATTTACCTAAGTATTTTTCCGAACGATAAGGCAGCTGAATTGATGGAGGGTATTAAATCGAACCAGCCATTAATTAAGCATGAACTTTCGCAACGTACCAGAAACCAATTGCGTAGGGTGCCAGAATTACTGTTCTATTTAGACGATTCGTTAGATTATATCGAGAATATAGAAAAGTCTTTAAAACGCGAGGAAAACCCTATTGAGAATAGAGATTTGTTACCTAAGCGTAAAAAGTCCTGATCGGTTGAATTTTCCTCTCTATATCGCCAAAAGGTATGTACGTTCAAAAAGTACCCAGAACGCGGTTAACATCATTAATTTTATCACCTTTTTAGTTATTGTTATTGGTTCTGCAGCACTGTTTATTGTGCTTTCGGCCTTCGCCGGATTAAAAACCTTTAGCCTTTCGTTTACCGAATCTTTTGACCCACAATTAAAAGCTTTACCTGTAGCCGGAAAGACGTTTACCTTATCCCCCGAACAAGAACAACGTTTACATGCTGTAGAAGGACTAGCTTTTTATTCCAAAGAACTAGAGGAAAAGGTTTCCTTAGAACACCAAGGTAAAAATCATATTGCCTACATAAAAGGTATAGATAGTAATTATACCAAAGTCACCGCAGTAGATAGCACACTTTACATGGGCGATTGGACGGTTAATGATACACAGGTAGTGTCAGGTTTGGGTATTGCTAATATTCTTGGGGTAACCATCAATCAGTTTCGAAGTCCCATGCAGATTTATGCGTTTAAGCCTGGTAAAGGTTCTATATCGCAACAAAGTATTTCATCACTCTATAACCAAATTCCAATGGTAATCGGTGGTGTATATGCCGTAGAAGCCGATTTGGACAATAAATATGTGTTTGCAGATTTACGTTTGACTCAGGCCTTGTTAGAAAAAGATTCATTGGAGATATCAGGTATAAATTTCAAAATGGATGATGGCGTTGAACCTAGTTCGGTTCGTTCAGAAATTCAGGCTATTTTAGGTTCTGGTGTTGAACTAAAAAATAGGCAGCAACTGAACAGTACACTTTATAAAATGCTGAACACCGAAAACGTCGCTACATATCTCATATTTACCCTCGTGCTTATTATTGCCCTTTTTAATGTGGTCGGTGCAATTATCATGATGATTTTAGACAAGCAACAGAATTCTAAAACCCTCTACAGCCTAGGTACGACCATTAAAGAATTACAGCGTATTTACTTTGTACAAGGTATTTTAGTGACCGGTTTTGGCGGATTGATAGGTGTGCTTATCGGTGTCATTATTGTATGGTCACAAATTGCATTCGGCTGGTTGAAAATAACCCCTTCTCTAGCTTACCCTGTAAAATTTGAATTCATCAATATTGTTATTGTGCTTGCAACAATTATTGTGTTGGGCATTATTGCTTCTAAAATTGCAAGCAGCCGTATCAACAAGAAATTGATTGAACTTTAGGCCAAGGTAAAATTATGATTTCCAAATTTTTCCATCACCTCATCAAAGGCTGCAAAAACAGATGCAGAATCATCGCTAGTAACCATTTTCATGCGATGTTCCTTAAAATTGGGTATGCCTTTAAAGTAGTTGGTGTAATGTCTTCGAGTTTCGAAAACACCTAAAATTTCACCTTTCCAATCAATCGACATCTGTAAATGACGACGGGCGGCATCAACACGCTCCTCCATCGTTGGTGGGGCTAAATGTGTACCTGTTTCAAAAAAGTGTTTTATCTCTCTAAATATCCATGGGTAACCGATACTTGCACGGCCAATCATTGCACCATCCAATCCGTATTCATCGCGCATTTTTAGTGCTGCTTCTGGCGTATCTACATCACCGTTACCAAAAACAGGAATGTGCATTCTTGGGTTGTTCTTTACTTCTCGAATAGGGTCCCAATTGGCATTGCCCTTATACATTTGCGCTCTTGTACGCCCATGAATGGATATTGCTTTGCATCCTACATCTTGCAGGCGTTCTGCAACCTCTACGATTTTAATAGAATCATCGTCCCAACCTAATCTGGTTTTTACCGTAATAGGTAGATTACTATGCTCGACCATGGCTTTGGTCAAAGACACCATCAAGTCAATATCTTTTAAAATGCCGGCACCTGCGCCTCGTGAAACTACTTTTTTAACCGGGCAGCCAAAATTAATATCAATAATATCTGGTCTTGATTTTTCAACAATCTCTACAGACTGCAACATGCTATCTAAATTAGCACCGAATATCTGAATACCAACAGGGCGTTCTTTCTCATAGATATCAAGCTTCATGACACTTTTTGCAGCATCACGAATCAACCCTTCAGAAGAAATGAATTCAGTATAAACAACATCGGCTCCCTGCTCTTTACAAAGGGCACGAAACGGTGGGTCGCTCACATCTTCCATAGGTGCTAAAAGCAACGGAAAATCAGGTAGTTGTATATCTCCTATTTTGGGCACTGTCTATTTTATTTTGGGATGCAAAGTTATATAAAAATACGAGATGGTCATGAGACGATTCATTTCCATAAACTTTGATGCGTTTTAAGGTTTTGTAATATTCTTGTAGCGACTAAGCTATTTGTTTCCGTTAAGTATATTCCTTTTTTAGATTGGTCGACGACTTTATTCTTTGTATCTGCTTTAAATAACTAATAAGGCTCTATGTAATACCGTCTAATTAAAAGGTGATTTCTGCATCTATCTTTTCCCCTTTACGGTCTACAATAACCTTTGTGGTATTCCCTTCTTCAAAACTAGAAAGTGCGCGCATATAGCTCATCATATCTGTTACAAGACTATCGCCTAATTGAATAACAATATCTCCTTTTTGGAGACCTGCCATTGCCGCTGGTCTATCTTCTGTTATGCCATCGATACGCATTCCTTTTCCATCAAAAAGATAATCGGGCATAACACCCAATGCCACTTTAAACATCGGCACTTCTTCACTTTCATTTTTAGTTTTTCGAAATGCTAATCTAGAACTGTTATTCAGCTCCAAAATTACAGCTTCAATATATTCTTGAATCTGTCGCATACCTTCATAATTCAATTTATCTGAATCATCACTGGGCTTATGGTAATCTTCATGTTGGCCGCTAAAAAAATGTAGTACAGGAATATTCTGAAGATAAAAGGAAGTGTGGTCAGATGGCCCTACTCCAGATTCTCCCAACACCAATTTAAAATCGGTGTTCGTCGCATTCAAGACTTGATTCCAAATAGGGCTGGTACCTATTCCCGTAATAGACAATGTTTTGTCTTTCCTTAATCTGCCAACCATGTCCAAATTCAACATATAATTGACTTTTGACAAATCGATGGTCGGATTTTTGGTAAAGTAATTAGACCCCAACAAACCCATTTCCTCTCCCGAAAAAGCTATAAATACATAATTATTCCCCTGATTACCCTCATTCTGTAAATCTAAAGCTAATTGAAGAAGCATTGCAACACCGCTGGCATTATCATCTGCTCCATTATGCACAGCTTCACCTTCGGTATATAAAGAGCCTGAACCACCCATGCCCAAATGGTCATAATGTGCCCCAATGACAATGGTTTTATCTGCTTTATTATCCAACAATCCAATGACATTCGTACCTGTAATAGTACTATCCGCACTTACAAATTGTACTTGGCCATGCGGGTCTATTTTAGGGGTAAACGTAAAGGTCTGAAAATAGGTGCCTACATTACCCTTTGGCGACAAGCCTATATCTTGAAAACGTTTTTGAATATATTCTGCGGCGACTACTTCTTCTGGGCTTCCGGTTTCTCTACCCTTTAGTATATCATTTGCTAAAAAGGCAACATCTTCCTCAATGCTCAATGGAGATTTCTTATCTTGTTTACATCCAAGCAACAAAATCAAAATGAACGGAATTAGAATATTTTTAGTCATTTTTGATTTTTATTTCTTTCAAAATTAAGCATCCTATGAGA
This sequence comes from Maribacter orientalis, assembly GCF_900109345.1. Lineage (GTDB taxonomy): Bacteria > Bacteroidota > Bacteroidia > Flavobacteriales > Flavobacteriaceae > Maribacter > Maribacter orientalis. The sequence goes on along the minus strand of NZ_FNZN01000014.1, from coordinate 70,490 downwards.
ACTATTATCTTGCTTTTACTTCTATTTATGGTTGGTAGTTGTAAAAATGAGCCAAAAAAACAAAAAGAAGTTGCTGTTGAAACACCTTCTTTAATGGCTGGTAACGACACATTAATATATCCTGAGGAAAAATACTTTAAAAGTATACGGCAAATTACATTTGGGGGTGATAATGCAGAAGCATATTGGAGTTGGGACGATACGCAAATGATCTTCCAATCTAACAATACCTCATGGGGTTTGAATTGCGACCAAATGTTCTTGATGAATATCGATGAAAACTTTAAGGATGCTAAACCACCCATGGTCAGCACAGGAATGGGACGTACTACATGTGCCTATTTTCTGCCAGACAATACACATTTTGTGTATGGGTCTACCCATTTAGTAGATAAGGAATGCCCAGAAGTGCCATTGCGTAAAAATGGTAATTATGTGTGGCCTGTATATGATTCATTTGATATTTTTGTGGCCGACCTAGAGGGGAATATCACCTCTCAACTTACAACAGAACCAGGTTATGATGCTGAGGCCACAGTTTCGCCAAAGGGAGATAAAATTGTATTCACCTCAACCAGAAGTGGTGACTTGGAACTTTACACCATGAATTTAGATGGTACTGGAGTTAAACAAATTACAAACGAATTGGGTTATGATGGTGGCGCTTTCTTTTCTCCAGACGGCACCAAACTTATCTTTAGGGCTTCAAGGCCTAAAACCCCAGAAGCCATTAAGAAATATAAGGCCTTATTAGCAGAAGGTTTGGTAGAGCCAACTGATATGGAACTTTTTATCTGCAATGCCGATGGTAGTGACCTAAAGCAACTAACCTTTTTAGGAAATGCCAATTGGAGTCCGTTCTTTCACCCTTCAGGAAAAAAAATACTATTTTCCAGTAATTTTGAAGCTGAAAAGGGTTTTCCATTTAATCTATATTTTATAGATATTGATGGTAAAAACTTAGAGCGGGTTACGCATGGTGAAACCTTTGACGCCTTTCCGGTATTTTCAAATAATGGAAAATACTTGGCCTTTTCAAGTAACCGAAATAATGGAGGAACAAGAGACACCAATCTATTTATTGCAGAATGGCAAGAGTAGTTGTTGAGTATAATTGGTGTTTTATCTCCTTTTGTTATTCGGATAACCTTGAAGGAAGTACGACAAAAAATAGCAGAGTAATCTCCCATTTTTGAACCTGATGATTTAATCCAGGTAACATGTAATCTAGATGCTTTGGTGATGGCCTATGCCTTAAAAATTGGAGATATACAGTTTGCTAAGCAGAAGAAAAAAGCGGGTAAAGTATTTATGGTTTTAGCAGGTATCTATCTGTTGTTAAGCCTTGGTGTTTGCTGAACCATAATCTCTTAAAACAATACTACAAACGTCTGCCCTCTTCAGTGTTTTTCCTTTTGTAATTATCCCTTATTTTAGTGTTGCCGAATTTGTACCTGAAACCTGCAATGAACAATCTATTTTCCCATCTGGAATATGTGCTGTTACTCTGGTCAAGATAATTTCTTGTTCCATATATACCTCCATTATTAAACATATCCTCTACTGCCAAAGAAATACTCGCTGCTTTGCTCCACAAGGTTTTTCTTAAGGATAAGCCCAATTTACCGTATGAAGCATACTTTGTGTTTCCACTAATTCTCGGTGAAAAATGGATGTAAGTCAAATCTGCATATAACGATTTGTCATTTAAAAATGTAAAGCTGTTGGTGGCTCGGGTATGGGTTGTCCAAATAGAGTTTTCTACAATGGTGTTGGAGTTTAAATCTGTGAAGCTGTCCTTGTCATAAAAGTGACTTATCAATAAAAACAAATTCCAAAAAGAGGTGATATCTTTCGAAACGCTTGCGTCTGCACCATAATAATTATTCGATTCTAGATTAATGTACTGTGTGCGTATGATATTTGTGGTATTATCTTGAAACACTTGTTGCGATTGTTCATTAGATTTTTTGCCCGCAAACAAGACTAGTTTATATGCTTTATCATAAACATAATCGAACTGCACATAATCACTATATGCTGGCTTCAAATTTGGGTTACCCTCTATAATAGAATTTGCCGATAAATAATATTGAAAGGGGTTTATAGTATTATATCTAGGTCTTGTGATTCGTCGATATGATTTTAAATAAAATGCATTTTTATTGATTGTATAAGACAAAGCCATTGTAGGAAACCAATTCATGTATGAATTGGTATTTGCTATCGATTCGGTATTTAATTCGCCCTTGGTTTCTGTATATTCTGCTCTTAAGCCTACGTTTAATTTCCAATTTTCCCAGCTATTATTTAAACTAATATATCCTGCATAAATTTTCTCGTCATAATTAAAAATACCTGATTCAGTTAGACCTACTCCTTCAATGTTTTGGTCAAAACCAGATTGAACTATGCTTGCCTCAGAATTAATTGAGGCATATCTTAACCCTGTCTCCATTGTCGAATGCTCCCCGAAAGGTTGTGTAAGATCGGTCTGTGCACTATACAGATTGATGATTTGATTTGATATAATATTAAAAGTATCTTCTGTAATAAACACAGATTCACCTTCTACAAAATTGTTATTCAATTCTTGATTTATTCTGTAATCATAATACGTGAAATGGGTATTGAAAGAAAGCTCGGCTCCCTTTTCGTTTAATTTATGTACCCAATCTAAATAATACGCGGTATTAAAAACATCTTTATTAGAAATATTAAGGCCTGCTAAACGTGCTGTAATGGCCCCATTCGTGTCTTCTATTTCAGTTTCAGACGTATAATCATCGATAACATTTGGTGAGTAGCTGCTGTTGGATGTGATACTTATTGTATTCTTCTCATCTAACTGAACATCTAGAAATAGGTTCAGGGTATGACTTTTTTCGTTAACAATAGATTTCTGTTCTGCTGTCCAAGTTTCACTAGGTTGGCCATTATTAAAAAAACTGGTAATGTCGGTATATCTCGTCCAATCTCTATTATGGCTAAAACTGTAATTCGTAGAGAAATCTAACTTCTTTCCTTTAAAGAAATGATCCATACCCAAGGTGTGTTTGGGTAAAACGCCCTGGGTATATCGGTTGAATACAGAACCATTATAGCCAGAGACTAAATTTTTCTTCATTTTAATATTGATTAATAAACCGCCTTCTGCGCTATACTTTGCTGGCGGACTAGTAATCACTTCTATAGATTCAACATTGCCTGCCGAGTTACCAGAAAGCAAATTCATGATATCATCTTCTGGCAAATTAACTCGCCTACCATTGATCATGATATTCACATTCGAGCTACCGTTAACCAACAATTTGTTGTTCATGACCATGACGCCTGGTGTACGCTTTAAAACACTCCAAATATCATTATCAGAAAGGGCGGTATTTTCAATATTAAACACATGGCGGTCTGCCATATGTTCTAATACTGGTTTTTTTTGTGTAACCACCACCTCATCTAATTGCTGCGCACTATTTAAAACAAGGGGTTCAATTTCAATATTTTTAAATAATTGAATTAGCGGGCTTTCAACCGTATTTTCTATGTAGCTAGCTATAATCTGATAGGTGCCTTCTTTAATACCCGAAAACTGATAGAAGCCATTATCATTGGTTACGGTGCCTTTTATAAAATCACCTTCTTGCGTCAATAAAAGAATATTTACCAATACCATCGGCTTTTTGTCTTCATCTAAGACCGAACCGGTAATTTCAAAATCTTGCGAATAGGTAAGAGAAACTATCAGGCTAAAAAACAATGTGGCAAAGAAATTCCTAATCATTTAGTTGGTTGTAGGAGTTAAAAGTAGGAAAGTAAATCGGAATATTCTGTAAGAAATATTAAAGATTTAACAAGGAAAAATCAAATACCTTGAAAGTGTATGAATTATTAATTTTCTAGACGCTCACGCTCGCTTTTATCAATCTCACGTTGATTGTCCTCTAATCGGAAATTTCCGAAATTATACGTGAACCCAAACTTGACGTATTGTGTTTCTGGTGTAGTTAAATAGCGGTTGTCTTGATTTAAATATTTAGAAGAAACATAGGCATTGTATTTTCCTAAAAGATCATTAGCGCTTACACTAACTACCGCTCTATTGTTCATAAACGACTTTCTAAGCCCCAATGTTAAATTGGTAGATTGTTCTTGAATATAAGACCCCTGTAAATAGCCTGACATATAAACAAAGCCCAATTCTCCTTTAAATGTACCGTCGTTAGAAAGGGTAAAATAATTAGTTAAATCTAAATAAGCTCCGTTGAATTCATTCTTAAAAGAATAGGCTTCACTTTGTAATGCAATAAAGGTTTCATCTTCATGAAAGAGTGAAATATAACTATACAAGTACCAATTATTAGTGATAGACTTACCATAGGTAAAATCAAGACCAAAGGAAGTACTTGCGAGTACGTTTTGGGTAATATCCCTTAAAACTAAATTTTCATTATCTTGAAATGTAAGTGTGGAAATATACCTACCATTATTCCGGTAATAAAAATCAAAGAAGTATTCTTGATTATGCGTATAGTTAAAATTAAAATTATGACTAAAGCTAGGGGTTAGGTTTGGGTTGCCCTCTTCAAAGATTCTTTCATTAATGTACGTTCTAAACGGATTTAAATCTTCATATCTAGGTCGTTTTAACTTTCTAGAATAATCAAAAGAAAAGCTATGGTGTTCATTAATATTGTGAAGTAAATACAATGATGGAAACAGTTCAAAATAGCTTAGGTTGTTGATGTTAGAACTATTAACTGAAATACCCGAACTCTCTGTCTGCTCTGCCCGTAACCCCGTTTTTAAGCTCCATTTTTCCCAATCTTTTGAAAAACTAAAGTACGCTGCAAATACATTTTCATCGTAAATGTAATCATCAGATAAGTTTGGAATAAATTCTGAACCATTGTTTCTAAGAATATAGTCCAATTTACTTTCAGAATTGATAAATGACCCTTTAACTCCTGTTTCAAAAAAAACGCTTCCCAGATTATCATTATAATCTAGTTGAGCAGTTTTAATTTCTATTTGTTGATTTGCATTGGTTGAGAAATTAAAATCACGAATAAATGAACCATTGGGCATAAAGTAATTAGAATTCACATCTTGTGATCTATCAAGGTCAAAATATGTGTAGTGGGCATTTATATTTATATTTCCACTTTCCTTAAATTTATATTTATAGGTTAGATCTCCAGATAAATTATTCTTTATTTCATTTAGGTAACTGCCCGTAGTAAATGTAGAATCCATAACCCCAAAACCATTTTTAATGGTGGTATTCTGAAAAAAGTCCGACTCCCGTTTAGGTTGTAATTGTGCGTTAGAAGTTAAGCTAAGGCTATTTTTGTCATCGAAATCATAATCTATAACAAGGCCTGCGCTATGGGTATTGCTTCGAATGATTTGGTCAAAATCAGTATCCCAAATAGAAAAGACACCTGTATCATTAATATAATTAGTATTACTCTGTGTATTCTTAAATTCCTTTTTTGGAGCAAAGTTGTAGCTCGCATTCACATTAAGTTTATCGGTCTTGTAAAAATGAGACGTTCCAAAATTATATTTCGGGAAAACGCCTTGGGTATACCCAGCATTGATATTTCCTTTATACCCAAGAGAAACATTTTTACTGGTAATGATATTTAAAATTGACCCCCCTTCGGCATCATAACTTGCTGGAGGGTTATAGATGACCTCAACCGATTTTATATTTTCCCCTTGATAATTCTCTAATAGATTTCTAACTTCTTCTGATGACAATTGTACTTTTCGATTATTAACATAAACGGTCGTCGCTTGATTTCTTACTTGTAATTCGTCATTCAATACAATTACCCCTGGTGTCTGACGTAGAATATCCCATGAGCTGTTTTGTGAAATTACCGTATTTTCAACATTAAAAACAATGCGGTCTACCTTACGTTCTACTACAGGTCTGTTACTTGTTACGGTAACCTCATTAAGTTCCTCTGCCTGTTGTTCTATAATTACAGCGCCAATTTTTGTGTCTTTTAAAATCTCTATTGCAAGATTATTTGACATCTGACCCACGTAAGATGCTTTTAAAAAATAGAGCCCTTCTGAAATATTAGAAATAGAAAAAATACCATTCTCATCTGCTGAAGTTCCTTTAACCAAAATAGAATCTGTAACATTCAAAAGAAAAACAGAAGCAAAGGCAACAGGTTCTTGAAATTGGTCTTTAACCTCACCTTTTAATTCATAGGTTTGACTAAACACACAATCTGATATACCTAAGGTAAAGATTAAAATCGCAAATAGTAGTTTCAATAGTAACTTGGGTTGAATTTCAAATCTAATTAAAAAAACGTTGTAATCCTTTACAATTTATGTAATCCAAAGAAAAGGTAACATCTATAAATTGGCGATTACACTCAAGCTTAGCGCTATAAATTAGATTATATTTGCAATTGCTCTTTAAAGCCGAGTACTATTCTTGGTTTAAAATTGCACTTTTATTACCGCTACCGCTATGAAAAACATTAGAAATTTCTGCATTATTGCACATATTGACCATGGTAAAAGCACCTTGGCCGACCGACTGTTAGAGTTTACAGGTTCGGTTACCGATCGAGAGAAAAAGGAGCAATTATTAGATAGTATGGATCTTGAAAGAGAGCGTGGTATCACTATAAAAAGTCACGCCATACAAATGGACTACACCTATAAGGGTGAACAATATATTCTAAACTTGATCGACACTCCTGGTCACGTAGATTTTTCATATGAAGTTTCTAGATCTATTGCGGCCTGTGAAGGTGCGTTATTGGTTGTAGATGCGGCACAAAGTATACAAGCACAGACTATTTCTAACCTTTACCTGGCTTTAGAAAATGACCTTGAGATTATACCTGTTTTAAATAAGGTCGATTTACCAAGTGCTAGCCCAGAAGAAGTTACAGATGATATCGTTGACCTTTTGGGCTGTAAAGCAGAAGATGTTATACCGGCAAGTGCGAAAACAGGTCTTGGAATCGAAGAAATTTTAAGTGCAATAATTGAGCGAGTTCCTGCGCCAAAAGGAAATCCAGACGAAGCATTACAGGCGCTTGTCTTTGATTCTGTTTATAATCCATTCAGAGGTGTTGAAACCTACTTTAGAGTCGTGAACGGTTCTATTAAAAAAGGACAGAAGATAAAATTCGTTGCAACTGATAAAAGTTACTTTGCCGATGAGGTAGGAACTTTAAAATTAACGCAACAACCTAAAAAGGAAATTAAGGCTGGTGATGTAGGGTATTTGATTACGGGCATTAAAGATGCACGTGAAGTGAAAGTGGGTGATACAATTACCGATTCTGCACACCCAACCACAAACCCAATTGCAGGATTTGAAGATGTGAAGCCAATGGTATTTGCTGGTATTTACCCCGTAGATACCGAAGATTTTGAAGAGTTGAGGTCTTCTATGGAAAAATTACAATTGAACGATGCCTCTTTGGTCTTTGCTGCAGAAAGTAGTGCTGCGCTAGGTTTTGGTTTTCGTTGTGGGTTCTTGGGCATGCTTCACATGGAAATCATTCAAGAACGTTTAGAGCGTGAGTTTGATATGACCGTGATTACTACGGTACCCAACGTTAGCTACCACGCCTTTACTCGTAAGGACCCACAGGTTCCAATGATTGTCAATAATCCGAGCGATTTGCCAGACCCATCAACCATAGACCGTGTTGAAGAGCCATATATTAAAGCTACCATAATTACTAAAGCTGATTTCGTAGGTAACGTTATGTCTCTTTGTATTGAAAAAAGAGGACAGATTACGAATCAAACCTATTTAACTACAGAGCGTGTTGAGCTTAACTTTGATATGCCCTTGGCAGAAATTGTTTTCGACTTCTATGACCGCCTAAAAACGGTATCTAAAGGCTATGCTTCTTTCGATTACACGCCAATTGGCATGAGAGAATCTAAATTGGTTCGTGTCGATATATTATTGAACGCACAAACGGTAGATGCACTTTCCGCGTTGATACATGCTGATAATGCTGCTACCATTGGTAAAAAAATGTGTGAAAAATTAAAAGAACTTATACCAAGACAACAATTCGATATTCCTATTCAAGCGGCCATAGGCTCTAAAATTATTTCTAGAGAAACTATTAAAGCATTACGTAAAGATGTAACCGCCAAATGTTATGGTGGTGATATCTCCCGTAAAAGAAAACTTTTGGAGAAACAGAAGAAAGGTAAAAAGCGTATGCGTCAAGTCGGTAATGTAGAAATACCTCAAGAGGCCTTTATGGCCGTACTTAAACTGAACGATTAAGAAATTTCTTTAACACTTTCTTTTTCTTGACTTTCAGACGGAAATATTTTGCCCAAATAAACTAATTTGTAGCCTTCCTTTATATCAGTAAAATCTTTGCTGAAGGCTGTAATTATTTCTATATCCCCTTCAGGATTTTTAAGAAATAAAGGTACAATGTCAGCGTCGGCCTTGGTGATTTCTATCAACCCTTCGTAATGTTCCGTATCGTGAAGTTTAATTTCATGTATTGCCGGATACTTTCTAGATGCTTCAGTTAGTTTAATAAAATCAACTGTATGGGAAAATAGCCCTTCTTTAGGATTATTTTCTGGGTCAGACATTTCATCTGCATCGACCAACCTAAAAGAACCGTTTTCCCCAAATATATCTTGAAATTTATTGATGGCGTATTTGTTGATATCAGAATTACCTGTAAGCGCCATTAAATATCCAATATCGCTTAGTTCTATATTATCCGTTAAACTATCAGAATAAATGTTTGCCGAAATGGCTTCCAATCCTAATTTATTGGCCTTATCTATATTTGATTGATTATTATCTATCAAAACGACATGTCGATCATTCTGATGTAAATATGAGCCTATTAACCTTGAGGCTTTTGATGCTCCCAAAATCAATATACCTTCTGATTTTTTAAGAAAGACCCCTATTAATTTTGCAAACAATCGAGCAGTTGTGGCATTCAATAGAACTGTGCCTAAAACAATCATAAACACCAAAGGAGTAATGTACTCTGCACCTGGCTCTCCTCTTGATAATAGCTTAGATCCAAAAAGTGAAGCTATACCAGCAGCAACAATACCTCTAGGGCCTACCCAGCTAATAAATAGTTTCTCGTTAAGTTTTAAATTTGAGCCAATAGAACTAAGAAAAACACCAAGCGGCCTAATTAGTAATACAATAGATAAGAATAAGGCCACGGTTTTCCACGTATATATTAATTCTAGATCTGCAATATTGATATTAGCTGCTAGTAATATAAATAATATTGAAATTAGAAGAATACTCAAAGATTCCTTAAAATAGAGCAGCTCTTTAATATTGGGCAAATTTGTATTTCCCATGACCATCCCCATGACTACAACGGCCAATAAACCCGATTCATGAGCAAAAACATCAGACATTACGAAAACACCTAACACTACCGAAAGTGTGACAACATTCAGTAAATAGTGTGGTATAAAGCTCTTCTTAATTAGAAAAGTAAGGGCATGTGCAAATGTGAAACCAAACGTAAAACCGAATAATAAAATTTTACCGAACTCTACTAATGCGGTCATTGTATATGCTTGACCTTCGCCTACACTTATAAATTCATATACCAATACAGCTGCCAACGCCCCGATAGGGTCTATAAGAATGCCTTCCCATTTCAAAATTGCAGATACATCTTTTTTAAGCGGAATGTTTCTTAAAATTGGGGTAATTACTGTAGGTCCTGTTACAATAATTAAAGCCGAGAATAAAAAACACAACTGCCATGAAAGACCAAATAGAAAATATGCCGCTAATGCTGCCCCAAAAAATGTAGTTACGCTTCCTAAAGTGATTAATTTAGTAATTACCGGGCCAATGCTCCTTATCTCAGAACGTTTAAGGGTTAGTCCGCCCTCAAAAAGTATAATGCTTATTGCAAGAGAAACAAAATAATATAAACCCTCCCCAGGAAAAAGTCCATTATCCCCATTCCAGATCGGTTCTATTAATTTAGAGCCATCGACAGTATAAAGCGTAGAAAATGGTCCAACCATTAAGCCGATAAGAATTAAAGGTAAAATTGCGGGTAATTTTAAGCGCCAAGCTACCCATTGAGCAAGTATCCCCAATATAATGATTCCTGCAAGCTCTAACATATTATTTATTTTGGATAAAAATAACAATTAAAGCGTATTAATTACCATAAAAACTATACCTAAGCAGTGCATTCTTAATCACCTGAATTAAATAGGCAATTTTCCTTCTTATAATTAAGCCTTATCTTGGATGGCACAACCCATTAATCAGAATCTTATCAAGTTATATTCATCGATTTTATTCGGCTTTGCCTTTTCACCTTCGCTTAAGGTAAATATTTTAGAATCTACCCGTATTGCCCATTTCCTAAATTGCAAATTAATTTTATTACATGTAGGTAAAAACACTCCTGAAAAATTAAGTGAGATCAATACCATTGTATCTCAAACGAAACATTCAGACCTTTCTATTGACATTCTTTGGAAAGAAGGAAATCCTGAGTCTGTCATAACCAAAGCTTGTTTAGATTTGAATATTGACCTGTTAATTTTGGGTGCACTGCAGCACGAGAATAGATTTCAATTTTATGTGGGCTCGATTGCTAGAAAGCTAACGCGCAAAGTAAACTGTTCTGTGTTATTATTAATAAAACCATCAGAAACACGAGTACCTTGTAAGCACGTTGTGGTTAACGGTCTAGATGCTCCAGATACCCCAATGGCCATTGAACATGCCTTTTATTTTTCTAGTTTACTTGGTGCACAACAAATCACCATAGTTGAGGAAATTTTGCCAAAGGAGATACATGTTACTGTTGAAGATGACCGCTCATTAAAAAAAGCGAATATTATTAAACAACGGCTGAGGCATAGAGAAGAATCTAGGGTAAAAAATATTGTTTCCAACTTACCTAAAAATATCACTCAAAATATAAATGTTAAAACGCAAAGTATATTTGGAAAAAGAGGGTATTCAATTGGGCATTATGCCGAAATAGCCAGAGCTGATCTTTTAGTAATGAATGCCCCTATGAAAACTAGTATTTGGGACCGAATTTTTCCACATGACATAGAATACATTTTATCTGATTTACCAACCGATTTATTAATTGTTAGAAAATAGATTTGACAGCCAAAAAAAAGAAAACCTCAACATTCATTGGTTCACTTCCCAAGAATTTATTCTCTGGTTTTGTGGTGTCTCTTATTGCACTACCCTTAGGTCTTGGGTTAGCCTTGGCAAGTGAGGCGCCTCCAATTTCCGGTATTATTGCAGCTGTCGTTGGTGGAATTGTAGTTTCTCTTTTAGGGGGCTCTAATGTAACTATTACCGGACCTGGAAATGGTTTAGTAATCGTTCTATTAGGCGCTATAACAACTTTAGGAGGTGGTGACTTATATGAGGGATATTTATTTACGCTTGCAGCAATTGTTTTTTCTGGTATTCTCATGCTTATTCTTGGGTTTCTAAAAATGGGTAGGTTAGCAGATTTCTTTCCCGCATCTGCTATTGAAGGTATGTTAGCTGCTATAGGACTGGGTATTCTCGCTAAACAATTTCATATTATGATTGGTCATAATAATGAACATGGCAGTATCGTTTATTTGCTTGTACAGATACCTGAAGGTATACTAGGCTTATATGAAAATTACCATATAGAGGAACTAATTGCAGCAATTATTGGTTTAGTTGCGCTAGTTATCATGGCAAATTATTCTAAAATAAGGAATAAGTACTTACACCTAATTCCTGCGCCCATGTGGATTTTAATTTTATCGGTAAGCTTAAGTTATATTTTTGTTTCGCTAAATCTTCCATATCCCTTAAAAGATAAATTTTTAGTAAATATCCCCGATAATGTTCTCTCCAATTTAGCATTTCCCAATTTTTCAAAAGCGTTGGAGCTAGATTTTATAATGACTGTTTTGGCGATTACTTTAATCGCAAGTATAGAATCATTATTAAGCATTAAAGCGGTAGATAAACTTGATTCCCAACGAAGAAGATCAAATGTAAATAAAGACCTAAAAGCCCTTGGTTTAGCTACTAGCCTAAGTGGTTTAGTGGGTGGTTTAAATGTGGTGACCGTTATTGCAAGAAGTTCAGTTAACGTGAACAATAGTGCGACCAATAGATCTGCTAATTTTTTCCATGCTCTTTTTCTTGTCATATTCGTGCTTCTTTTTCAAGATCAATTGAGACGAATACCTTTAGCGGCTTTAGCGGCAATTCTTGTATATACTGGTTATAAGCTCGCAACACCAAAAAATTTCTCGAAGATTGCACAAATAGGAAAAGAACAGATACTGATTTTTTTAGCAACGCTATTAACAACCTTATTTACCAATCTTATTACTGGCATAGCCATGGGTATCTTAGTGACCTTTTTAATTCATGTAGTATTGAATAAGAGTGTCTCATTGTTCGTAAATCATTTGGTCAAGCCTAACATTTTAATGTTTAAAGAAAAAGATGCAGGTAATTATTACATCAGTGTCAAGTACTTTGCTAGTTTTCTAAACTTTTATAGGCTCAAGAATAAGTTAGATATTATTCCCGAAAATGAAAATGTAATCCTTGATTTTTCATTATGTAGTTTTGTAGACCACACCGTAATGGAGGGTTTAGAAAACTATGTTGATACCTTTTCAAAGAAAGATGGAAGTATTGAAATTATTGGGTTCGACAAACATGGTGCAGATTCAAAACATCCATTTGCTATTCGAAAGTTATTGCCACTGACCAAACTTGGTCCTATTGAAAAGTATTTTACAAAAAGACAAGGTCTTTTAAAATCTATGGCAAAAGAGTATAAATGGTCTTACGCCCCCAATAGATCAAAGAAAACCAAATTTCTAAATAAGTTTATTTTTTTTAGAACTAGAAAAGTGCCATTTTTCTACAATAGTTTATATGATGAAACAAAAACATTTCACCTATTTGATATCGAGTTTAGTGAAGGTGAATTCATTGCGCGAGAAGTTGTAAAAACTACGATATTGCATATTAAGGTAACGCGACCCATACCTGTATTTACTTTGGATAAAGAAGGCCTTTTAGATTTCATCTATGGTTTGGCAGGCTTAAAAGACATTCACTTAGAAAATCATCCAGATTTTAACAAACGCTTTTTCTTAAGTGGTGAAGATCAAGATGAAATACAAAATTTGTTTACCGACGAATTAATACTGTTTTTAGAAAGCAATCCGTATTATCACATTGAAACCAATGGAGATTCTATTTTAATCATGAAAAAAGAAAGATTGTTAAGTGTTAAGGAAATTAAAGCCATGCTCTATTTCGGCAAACAATTAAACTTATTGCTTGCTCAAAGTATCACTGTTTAATTATCTCTTTAGAATATTTTCCAGATATTACTAATTAAAACATCAAAGCCATAATAATCGTAATTTTTCATCTATAACTTGCTAGTATACAATAATCAAGTGTGGTTCTTACATCCTAATTTAATCTTACAAAAGATGAAAGAAATACCCGATTTTACAAATGTCTTTTCTAACTTAGCTTAAAGTTTAACTATTTTAATAGTTGCGATTTATAATCAGCACTGAATATTAAAATAAAAATTTTTGATATAAATACCATATCGTTTATCACCATATCAAAACTTAAATTAGACTAAAGCATACTTTTTAATTATAACCTAAAGCCTTTCTTATTTAGAAGAATTTTAAATGCCTGAATTTAATAAGCATTCTGTTTTCAAAAAACCATTATTATATGGTTTTTTGGCATTTCTATTGGTGTTGATTATAACGCAAACCATCACTAATCAAAGATTTAAAATACAAAATCAAAACGAGCAACATAAAGTAAATGAAAGGGCCTTAGAACTAGAAGAGGATTTACAAGGCATTCTTGGACAAAGTTCGACAGCAACCCAAACCTTGGCGTTCATTGTCGAAAATTACGGTATACCCGACAACTTTGACAGTATTGCACAGTTACTTATAAATAGCAACAAAAATATTGATGCTTTAGAACTCGTTAACAAAGATGGGGTGATTACCCATGTTTACCCATTGGCAGGCAATGAAGTTCTAGGATTAAATATATTTAAAGATTCTATTGGTAAAGATGGAGCAATTACCACATTGGAAAGAAAAGATTATTTCACAGCAGGGCCAATTTATCTTAATCAAGGCGGTTCTGGTTTTGTTGGTAGAAGACCTCTATTTAATGATGATGGCTTCAATGGTTTTGTGGCTGCAGTTATAAAGTTATCTACTGTAATTAATGCAGTAGAGATAGATTCATTAGACGACCCTCAATTTTACTATCAACTTGCAAAAATCAACCCCAATAAAACAGAGGAGGTCTTTTATTCTTCTAAAGATATATCGAAAGGTGAAGCTATAAACGTATCTCTTACCACAAGCCAAGGCGAATGGAAGCTTTATGTGATTTCAAATCAACCTACTTCTTACTCAACAATTATTATCTTTTCTGTTTTAGGATTTTTACTCTCACTAGTTTGTGGAATTCTCGTTTGGTTTCTAGTTCGTCAACCTTTTAGGCTAAATCAATTGGTACTACAAAAAACTAAGTTGTTAAATGAAAGCAACAACAAATTAAAAACACTTGTAGAACAAGCATCAGATGGCATATTCCTAACAAGTTCTACTGGTGTCATTTCAGATGTAAACATTTCAGGTGCAAAAATGTTGGGTTATACTATAAATGAATTAATAGGTATAAACTTAAAGGATATTTATGATGCTGAAGAGCTAAAGCATAACCCTATTAAGTTTAAAGAATTAAAAGCAGGACATACTATTCTACATGAAAGGAAAATGATTAGAAAGGACGATTCCTCTTTTTATGGAGAAATTAATGCAAAAATGACTCCTAATGGTGATTTATTAGGTATTCTAAGAGACATCACCGAAAGAAAAGAATTAGAGCTAATTGCTGAAGATAATCTACAAAAATTTAGCAAAGCTTTTAATAGTGGTTTTGTTGGCATGGTTATTAAAGATGATAATAAACGCTTTCTTGATGCCAATAGCTATTTTCTCGACTTAATAGGGTATACGCTTGAAGAAGTAAAAGGTAAGACCATTTCAGAACTAGGCCTATTAGATTTGGAAGAGGCCTTAAAAAAGAACCCCGCAATTAGCGCATTTGGATCTTCAGAAAGGGTTGGTAAAATAGAATTAGAGTTTAAAACTAAGAAAGGGGAAATATTACATTTAATAACCTCAATGGAGCACTATGAATATCAAAATAAAAAATACAGCTTAAGCACCTATATAAATCAAACAGATAGAAAAAAAGCCGATCTCGAAATTCGACAAAGCGAAATTAAATATCGCGAATTGACCGAACGTATATCCGATGCGTTCATTGCCATTGACCGGCATTGGAATTATACTTATATAAATGCGCGGGCTGCAAAAATATTAAACATTGATCCAAAAATATTGATTGGCAAAAATGTCTGGGAAGAATATCCGGATTTCGCTAAAACGGAGGCGTATTCATTTTTTCATGATGCCATGAAAAATCAAACTTACATTAAATTTGAACAATATCATCCACAATTTGATTCTTGGATAGAAAATAAACTATATCCCTCTCCAGAAGGTATTACCGTATATTTTAGGGACGTCACCAAAAAGAAAAAAGCAGATCAAGAAAACCAAAAATTAATTGCCATTATTGAAAATAGCCCTGGCTTTATTGGGTTAACATCTTTGGAGGGTAATTCACTTTACTTAAATGAGGCAGGTAAAAAATTAGTTGGTTTTTCTGCAGAGAAGGATATTACTGAGACTTCTATTGCTGACTTTTTTCCAGAAGAATATGGTGATGATATAATCAACAAACATCTTACATATTTACACAAAACGGGGGTGTGGAGCATGGAAGTTCCTTTTAAGAATTTTAAAACGAACAAAATAGTACCTGCCGAATTTTCAGGTTTTATAATTCGTGACAAAATATCAAATGAACCCATTGGTATTGGTTGTATCGCCTTTGATTTAACTGAGCATAAAAGGTCACAGCATGAAATTCTTGACCTACAAACAAAAATGGATGCTGCAATACGCATTGGTAAAATTGGGTATTGGGACTATGATATTGAAACAGAAAATGCCAATTGGTCTCCCAGATTGTATGAAATTTACAATGTTAAGCCAGGCACCACTATTACCATTCCATTACTTGAAAAATTAATTCATCCGGATGACGTGGATCTTCACCGTAAAGTTTTGAAGGAAACAATTGTTGAAAATGGCACGCATTCATATACATATAGAATATTTGACAACAATGGCTCAATTAAATACTTGCATATAGAAATGGAAGCTGATTTTAATGAGGATAATTTACCTGTTAAATTAAGAGGTACCGTTGTTGATATTACAGAACAAAAGGAAGCGAACAACAAAATTCTTGAACTGCAAAATAAGATGGACGCTGCCATTCGAATTGGAAAAATTGGCTATTGGGACTGGAACTTGGAAAATAATCTCGTAGAATGGTCTAATGAAATGTTTGAAATATATGGTATTCCTGATAAGACGAGCATAACTCTAGAAGAAGCAATTGAATTTACTCATCCTGACGACTCTAATGTATTAGCAGAGGTTTTGAGTAGAAAACAAGATGAAGATCAGACGATCCCTACGATATATAAAATCTGCCTTAAAGATAAAACCGTTAAACATATTTTAAGTTTCAATGAGAATGTTTATAATAATGAAGGTAAACCCATAAAATTACATGGTACTTCTATGGATATCACCAAAAGTGTTTTGGCAGAAGAAGCACTTAGAGAAAACAAAGAGAAATTTACAAAAGCATTTCAAACCAATTTAATGGGCATGATTATGCTTGATAGCGAAAGAAAAGTTATCGAAGCCAATGATGTTGTTTATAAATTATTAGGCGTTACACGAGAAGGGTTAATCGGAAATACAATTATGGAATCTGCCGTCGCTGTAATGGAAAACTATGATGACAATGAAAGAGAAAAATTATGGAAACACTTTCTAACACATGGAAGAGTAATAAATCAAAAATTTAAAATAAATTTAAAAAGCGGCCGAAAAATGTCTCTTTCTGTATCAATAGAGTCATTATTTTTTAACAACAAACAAAATTATTTGGTCAATTTAATTGATGACACTAAGCGAAAAGAGGCAGAAGAGGCGCTAGAGCTTCAAAATATTCAACTTAAGAAAACAAATTCTGAACTTGATAGTTTTGTGTACAGCGCATCTCATGAACTAAGAGCTCCGCTAGCTTCGGTCTTAGGTCTTATAAACCTTATTTTAACAGAAGAAAATAAACCTAGTTTAGTTACTAAACTTAATATGATGGAGAAATCTATTATTAGATTAGACGACTTTATTAAAGACATTATTGAATATTCGAGAAATAAACACCTTAAAGTCAATGTAGAAACCATAAATTTTACTAATTTAATAGAGAGCTCTATAGAAAGTCTTTGGTATTTAGAGAATACGAATAAGATTAACATAGAAATAAGCGTTAATGATAAAGTAAGTTTTGTTTCCGATAGCAAGAGAATTTCTATTGTTTTAAATAATTTCATCTCGAACGCGATTAAATATCATGATATAGAAAAGAAGTCGCCTTCTATTTGGCTCGATGTTACCACCACAAAAAAAGAAGCAATTATCATTATTAAAGACAATGGTTTAGGGATAGAAGAAAAAGAAATCGATAATATATTTAATATGTTTTATAGAGTGTCCTCTAGAATAATGGGGTCTGGTATAGGTTTGTTCATCGTAAAAGAAGTGTTGACAAAACTAAACGGTTCTATGGTAGTAGAATCAAAATTGGGAGAAGGATCAATGTTTACTATAAAAATACCAAATGAATCAGGTAGAAAATAATATGACTAAGGATATAAGTATACTTTTGATTGACGATTCGGATGTGGATAATTTCATTAATAAAGCCATAATCTCTAAAGAGGAAAACATTTCGCAAATTACAGTCAAGACCTCTGGCTTGGATGCTTTAGCCTATCTAAACGCCATTATTGAAAAAAAAGAGGCATTCCCCGATGTAATTTTCTTAGACATTAAAATGCCAAGAATGAACGGGTTTGAATTCTTAGACGAATACCTGAAACTACCAGAAGACTTAAAAAATCACTGTAAAGTATACCTTTTAAGCTCGTCATTAGATTCTTTAGATTCCGAAAAGGGGGGGAAGTATTATGTAGTTAAAAAGCAACTTACCAAGCCTTTGGCACACCATCAAATTAGTGAATTGCTGTTAGAAGATTGATTTAAACTTTTTACATTACAAAAAATTAAGTTTTTAGCCCGTGAATCTTCAGGGCCAAATGATAATATATTCTTAATAAACCCAAGATTTAATCCACTTTTGTTATTTTGCCCCTTATGAAAATTTATCCCGTTGAAACCGGTAATTTTAAATTAGACGGTGGTGCTATGTTTGGGGTAGTGCCAAAAACTATTTGGCAAAAAACTAACCCTGCAGATAGCAATAATTTAATTGATATTGCGGCTAGAAGTCTATTGATTGAAGATGGCGACCGCTTGATTTTGATAGATACAGGAATGGGGAACAAGCAGTCTGACAAGTTTTTTGGTTACTATTATCGCTGGGGAGATTTTACCTTAGATGCTTCGCTAGAAAAACTTGGTTTTCATAGAGATGATATTACCGATGTTTTTTTGACCCACCTACATTTTGACCATTGTGGCGGTGCCATTCAATGGAATAAAGACAAAACTGGCTTTGAACCTGCTTTTAAAAATGCTACGTTTTGGACAAATGAGAAACATTGGAAATGGGCGACAGATCCTAATCCGCGAGAAAAAGCTTCATTTTTAAAAGAAAACCTTATCCCTATGCAAGAGAGCGGTCAATTAACTTTTATCAACCATACAGATAAAAGCTTTCTAAAAAATAGTCCATTAGGTTTTGACATCCGTTTTGTAGACGGTCATACCGAAAAACAAATGTTACCTCAATTTTCTTATAAAGGAAAAACTATTGCATACGTGGCCGACCTTATACCAACTGTTGGGCATATTCCATTACCCTACGTAATAGGTTATGACACAAGGCCGTTAATTACTATGACAGAAAAAGAATTGTTCTTAAATGATGCTGTGAAAAACAATTACTATCTATTTTTTGAACATGACGCACATAATCAACTGTGTACCTTAAAACATACCGAAAAAGGAGTTCGATTAAATCAAACTTACTCTTTTGACGAAATCTTCAATTAACTTTACGTTACTATACATTAACTAATAAATCACATAAAATAAAGTTTCCCATTCATGACAAATACATATTTAAAATCGTTTTTAGCTCTTTCAATTGTTTCATTATTAACCAGTTGCGGTAGTACAAGTTCGGCAACAGGAGGGGGCGGATTAATTCTCACTCCCGTTGAGAATATTGATACAACCCCTTTAAAAATAGCAGACCTTACCACAAGCGAAAAGAATAATTGGGGACATTTAGATTTAGTAGCAGACACCATACCAGGCATGAGTGTTGATAAAGCATACGATGAAATTATAAAAAACAGAAAAGGAACTAAAACCATAGTGGCAGTGCTAGATTCTGGTATTGATTTAAACCACGAAGACCTTGATGATGTTTTGTGGACTAATACAAAAGAAAAAGCAGGCAACAATAAAGATGATGATGGCAATGGCTATATTGATGATATTCATGGTTATAATTTTTTAGGAGAATCATACAATGAACAATTAGAATACGTTCGTATGCTGCGCTTAAACATTGGTGATGCAGCAACGCTTTCGAAGGCAAAAGCAAAGTTAGATGCAAAATATAACGAAGCATTACAAGGCAAACAGCAATACGAGCAAATACTACAAGCTGTTAAAAATGCAGATGCAAGTGTTAAAACATATTTGAAGAAGGACACGTATACTAAAGAAGATTTGGCAGATATAAAGGCAGCTGATGAAGCCATGCAAAATAATATTGCGATTCTTAATCAAATGTTTAGCATTAAGGACTCTATTCCTGAAGTTTTAAAGGAATTAAATGATGGTATTAAATATTATTCCGATCAACTCAACTACAACTTAAATAAAGACTTTAATGGTAGATTACCTGTAGGTGATGACGCATATGATATAAGTGATGTAAATTATGGTAACGGTAACCCAAAAAACAGAGTTGATGATGAAAGCCATGGCACACACGTTGCTGGTATTATAGCTGCTGAACGTAATAATGGCAAAGGAGTAAATGGTGTTGCCAACAACGTTGCCATTATGAGTATAAGAGCGGTGCCAAATGGAGATGAATATGATAAAGATATTGCGCGAGGTATTCGCTATGCTGTTGATAATGGTGCCCGAGTGATAAACGGGAGTTTTGGAAAATCATTTTCACCAAAAGCAGAATGGGTGTATGAAGCAATTAAATATGCAGCTGATAACAATGTTCTTTTTGTACATGCAGCAGGTAATGATGGGGCTAATTTAGATGACCCAACTAATGGTAATTATCCTAACGATCAAATAAACAATGGTCCCGAAATGGCAGATAATGTAATAACCGTTGGTGCTTTGAATCCTAAATATGGTTCAGAATTGGTGGCAAGCTATTCAAATTACGGTAAAGTAAATGTTGATATTTTTGCTCCAGGAACCGATATTTATTCTACCTACCCGAACAATGAATATGAATACTCACCAGGCACCTCAATGGCAGCACCTGCAGTAGCGGGCATTGCCGCATTGGTTATGTCACAATATCCATCACTTAGTGCCGCACAGGTAAAAAAAATAATTTTACAATCTGGATTACCCATTAAAACTACAGTAATTTTAGGAAGCGATGGAAGAAAGAGCGGTTCTCTTAATGAAATTTCTACATCAGGTAAGATTGCGAACGCATATAATGCTTTGGTTTTGGCAAGTAAAGTAGCTGCCGGAAAATTTCAATTATAATAATTACAAGACACACATGATTAAATCAATTTTAAGTTTTTTTATCGCATTATTCACTATTGGGTTAATAGCTCAGAATAAAACCGACTACTGGCAACAGCATGTTGACTATACCATGGATGTGAGTATGGATGTGGATAATTTTCAATATACAGGAACCCAAATATTGGTCTACACCAATAATTCGCCAGATGAATTAAAAAGGGTTTACTTCCATTTATATTTCAATGCTTTTCAACCAGATAGTGAAATGGATATTCGTTTGCAAACCATTGCTGATCCTGATGGTCGTATGACAACAGAAGAAAAGAAGAGTAGAATTTCTACCCTATCTGAAAGTGAAATGGGATATCTACACCCTACTTCTTTAACACAAGATGGTAAGAACGTAGCGTTTTCTGAAGAAGGCACTGTATTGGTCGTTGACTTAGCCTCACCAATAGCACCAGGCAGTAAATCTACTTTTAATATGACTTTTAAAGGTCAGGTTCCTCTTCAAATTAGACGTTCTGGTAGAAACAACGAAGAAGGTGTTGCATTGTCTATGAGCCAATGGTATCCAAAACTTGCGGAATATGATTTTGAGGGATGGCATGCAGATCCTTATATAGCACGTGAATTTCAAGGGGTTTGGGGCGATTTTGATGTGAAATTAACCATAGATAAAAATTATACTGTTGGTGGTACTGGTTATCTTCAAAACCCAAATGAAATAGGACACGGTTATGAAACGCCGGGAACAAAAATCAAAAAGCAAAAAGGGAAAACATTAACCTGGCATTTTAAAGCGCCAATGGTTCATGACTTTATGTGGGCTGCAGATCCTGAATATATTCACGATATTCAACAAGTTCCTAATGGTCCGGTAATACATTTTCTATATAAAAACAATCCTAAAATCTTAGAAAACTGGAAAAATCTTCAACCAAAAACAGTTGAGGCTATGGAGTTTTTTAGTAAAAATATAGGCGAATATCCTTATGACCAATATTCTGTAATTCAAGGTGGTGATGGTGGTATGGAATATGCCATGTCTACCCTAATAACCGGTGACCGTAAATTTGGTAGCTTAGTAGGCGTAATGGCTCATGAAATGGCGCATTCTTGGTTTCAGCACATATTAGCCACCAATGAGGCAAAACACGAGTGGATGGATGAAGGGTTTACTTCTTTTATCTCTAAACTTTGTATGAGCGAAATAATGGACTTAGATAAGGACAATCCTTTTGAGGGTACTTACAAAGGGTATAGAAATCTAGCGCTTTCAGGTAAAGAACAACCACAGACTACCCACGCAGATCGCTATGACCTTAATTTTGCTTACGGCATATCTGCTTATAGTAAAGGTTCTATTTTCTTATCTCAATTAGGGTATATAATCGGTCAAGATAAATTAATGGAGACCATTCGTAAATACTATGCTGATTTTAAATTTAAGCATCCAGTACCTAATGATATTAAACGAGTTGCAGAAAAAGTCTCTGGTTTTGAACTAGATTGGTATTTAACCGATTGGACCCAAACAACGAATACCATTGATTATGGTATAAAAGAAGTTGCCGCTTTAAATAATAATACTAAAGTGACTTTAGAACGCATCGGTTTGATGCCTATGCCTCTAGATATTCTTGTTGTTTACAATGACGATAGCAGGGAAACTTTGTATGCACCTTTACGCATGATGCGGGGTGAAAAAGAAAACCCATATGAAGGTATAGAAAGAACTGTAATTAAAGATTGGGCTTGGGCCTATCCTACCTATGATTTTGTAATAAACAAACCTATTTCTTCCATAAAAGCTATTGTTATAGATCCATCACAATTAATGGCTGACATTAATTTGGAAAACAATGTTTGGCAAGCGGAGTAATTGGATATAGCACTGTTTAAGATATCAATGCTTCCTTTTGAAGGGGTAAAATATTTATAATAATTATTTCGGAATGGATGTATCCTTCGGTAAAAAGGAAAAACTTAAAAGTAAAAAGCTCTTCACACAATTGTTTGAGGAAGGCAAGGGTGTTTCCGTATATCCGTTGAAATTAATTTATATCTCTACTGAAAAGAAGGAAGCTCCTATACAAACCGGAGTTACTGTATCTAAGAGGAATTTTAAAAGTGCCGTTAAAAGAAATAGAATAAAGCGTCTATTACGAGAGTCTTACAGACTTAATAAAGGATTGGTTTTTAACAATACAGATGCAAACTTTGCGTTTCTATTTTTATACCTTAGTAAGGATATGCCTTCCTTTGAGCTATTAGACCAGAAAATGAAGCTCGTATTGAACAAGTTTAAGCTCCAGATTAATGAAAAAAATACTCAGTAAAAAAGTACTTGTACCCGTTATAGCGATTGTCTTTCTTTTTGTAGGAAGTAGTTATAAAAGTGACTTTTTTGAAATAGCGAAGCAAATAGAAATTTTCACCACCCTGTTCAAAGAATTGAACATGAATTATGTGGATGAAACCAACCCTGCAGAATTAATGGATACCGCCATTAAAAACATGTTAGAGGAATTGGATCCGTACACCAAGTTTTTAAACGAACAAGATGTTGAAACCTATCGCATAAATAATGCAGGTGAATATTCTGGCATAGGCGCAATGGTTCGCTCATTTAAAGATAAGTTGTTAATCATAGAGCCACACCAAGGATATCCGGCAGATAAGGCTGGTTTAAAAGCGGGAGACGAGATCATACAGATTGGAGATATCAAAGTGGCTGATTTCGAAGAAAATGCCAGTGAGCTCTTAAAAGGTGCTAACGGTTCAACAGTGACCGTAACATATAAAAGACAGGGCAAAACAAATACAACAACTATTACTCGTGAAGGTATAGAGGTTGATGCGGTTCCCTACTTTAATATGATCGATGATAAAACTGGTTATATCGTACTAGCAAAATTCAATGCAAAAGCATCTGAACAAACAAAGGCCGCCTTGTTGGACTTAAAAGGAAAAGGTGCCGAAAAAATAATACTAGACCTTAGAGATAACCCTGGCGGGTTACTTTCTGAAGCTATTAATGTGACTAATCTTTTCGTTCATAAAGGGGAATTAGTGGTAACAACTAAATCTAAAGTCAAAAAATTTAATCGTGAATACCATACCAATAATCAACCTGTAGATGAGGATATTCCTCTAGTGGTTTTAGTAAATGGCAGCAGCGCTTCGGCAAGTGAAATTGTATCGGGCAGCTTGCAAGATTTAGATAGGGCGGTAATCATGGGCGCAAGAAGTTTTGGAAAAGGCCTAGTTCAACGCCCCTTAAAATTAACGTACGGGACACAATTAAAAGTAACCATTTCAAGATACTACACTGCTTCTGGTCGCTGTATTCAAGCATTGGATTATTGGAATAGAGACGAAAGTGGCAATGCAGTAAGAAACACAACATATACTGATTTCGCTACACGTAACGGCAGAAAAGTACAAGATGGTGGGGGAATTCTACCTGACATTGAAGTGGCTACCTCTAAAACTAATGATCTTACATTGGCCTTACTTCAAAACAACGTTATTTTTGATTATGCTACCAATTACTTTTATGCGCATAAATTCAACTCGGTTACAGATTTTAAATTTACAGATGCCGATTTTAGTGCTTTTAAAAATGATGTAAAGAAAAGTAGTTTCTCTTTTGAGACCAAAGCAGAAAAGGCTATTAAAATTGCACTTTCAGGAGATGAAAATGATTTTTTAGGTAGCGACGTTAAGGATAGTTATAAAACACTTTTGGCGAATATAGAAAAAGGGAAAATAAATGCCCTTGACAAATACCAAAGTGAGATTCAAAAAAACCTAGAAGATGAAATCGTAAAACGATACTTCTATAGAGATGGTTTATACCAGTATTATTTAAATAACGATGACGCTATTTTAGCAGCAACAGAATTATTAGGAAATACTTCTAAGTATAGCGCTATTTTAAAATAGAAATCATCTAATTATAAGAGCACGATTTAGCATCTGAAACAATGTAGTACTCTTTATAGTTTTTAGCCTTAGGATCTGTACACCCTTTTAAATTCCTGATTTTAATATCCCTAAAATCGATAGGTTGACCTTCGCTTTGTAGTGCTATCAAGCCTTCTTTTAAAGGCTTACCATCTTGCTTAATTTTAGGGTCATAGCCATTTGCTACTTCTCCTCCAATTTGTGGCTTAGTATATTCTAATACTGTTTTTCCATTAATGATGTGCTTGACTAATGAATCATGATATACAATTAATTCGGCTGTCACCCATTGATCTCCAAAATAGGTGTCTGAACTCGAATTAATACAGTGTCTAGGGTCTATTTTACCTTCATAGACAACATCGGTACCCGGAGAGCACATATTGCCCGTAGGTCGTTCTTTACCCTCTTCTATGCCTGCCAAAAATTGCATTTCAACAGAAATTGGCCAGTCTTGCTCTTTAAGCATCGTTTTTGGGTCTTGTGAATGAAACATAATACCACTATTCTTTAGAGTGTACTCTGGCGCTCCTTGATAAAGTTCACCAACAAACCTGTATTGCATGGTTAAATGAAAATCCGAAAAGGGTTTGTCATAATACAAATGTGAAAAACGCTCGTTAAACTCACCTTCATACTGATCATAGCGCACTTTTACCATGCCATCCTCAGCTCTAAATGTATCTCCATAATTATCACCAACTTCATAATGATGAATTTTTGTGGTCCACCCTTTTAGGTCTTCTCCATTAAACATGGTTTCCCAATCGCCGCCTTCTACTTGTTGAGAATTTGTTATACCACAACCTACTATGAAAAGCAAAGCTGTATAAAGGAAACTTGTTTTAAGTACTACTGTTTTCATTTATTGGTTTTTAGGATTAATCGGATAAATTTTATGTACTACAAAACTTAACTATTCAAAGACAGAATCAGCATCTTTTGATGGTGCTTCAAACTTTCTCAAATAAATGATTCGTTCGTTTTTATTTCTTCTATTCATAAATTCTTCTTTGGTTAAGTTAGGGTCTATTTGGCTATAATGACATTTGTAGGAATCAAATGCTGTACGAAGATCTGCCACTGAATATGAAATTTTAGTTCGTAAGTATTTCTTATGTTGTCCTCTCAGTGTTTTGGTGTCAGCGTCATCTATTGATTCAGTAGGTGTGCCATAAAAGAACAAGTACATAGGCTTTTGCCATTCACTACTTAAATATACCTGTGTTACCGATGCTCCTACTAACCTATGGTCCATATGGGTTGAGCCACCATCTGGACCCCAAGTGATTAAAACATCTGGCCTAATTCTCTGAATAATATCTTTCAATTCTAAAATAATGGCTCTTGCATATGGTACATGGCCATCATAGCCTTCATCGGCCTTTAACTGGTCGTGATAATCTAAATGTATTAATTCTGCACCTAATTGATTAGCGGCACACTTCATTTCTTCTTTACGAGTAACAACCAAAGTTTCGCCCGCTATATGGTCATGAAAATCATTTGTGCCATATCTGCCGTCAGTAACAATTACCAAATATACCTTAGCGCCTTCCCTTGTGTACCTTGCCAAAATTGGGGCAATCGTACTTTCATCATCCGGGTGTGCAAATACTGCCATAACGGACTTGCCTTCAAAAGGTTTTTGACCTTGTAGTTCACCTGTTTCAAAAAGTAATAATGTTGTAAGAAAAATAAGAATTAAAGAATGGTGCCCAATGAAAATTAAAAATGCCCCTTTTTTATTGTTCATAATGCCTCCTTTTACTTATGAATATAACAAATGTTGTTTGATTTACACTTTTTTATACTGTTGTGTAACAAATTTGTAATGTTAATGCTTTTACTAGATGATGAAAAGTGGAATTCAAGTGTTGTGTTTTTATGTACTTAACAATTCATATTTTGAAATAAATTTTTTTCTTGTCTAAAAAGGAGGTGATAAACCAAAAAATAAATAATACAACCAGTGAGTTAAAGACTAAGATAAGTTCTTCTGATACACCAAATGGTGCTAATACCCCGTCCGTCCATATTAAGCCAAAATCTCTAAACCATTGTACACCTACTGTTTCGGCAAATAGATAAATGAATATGGCATTGGTTCCTACTACCGAAAACACAGCGCCCCATTTTTTATGGTCAGCCCTTACATCTATAACCCAATAGAAAAAGGCTAAGGTTAAGATAGCCAAACCACCAGAAGTTAGGGTGAAAGAGGTTGTCGCAATGCGTTTAATTATAGGAGTAATGTTTAAAACATCTAAGACAATACCTAATATCAAGATTGAAATTCCCCAAATCAGAAAAGTTTTTAGTTTGTAAGATGCCAATTTGTTCTGTAATAATAATTGTCCACATAATACGCCCCAAATGGTGTGTGCTGCAGTAGGAATAAAGTTTACAAAAACCCAATAGCCACTATTTACCTTTCCCATTACCAACATATCAACATAGGAACCAAAACTATCATGCCCTTCTGCATAGGGTGCTTCGGGGTTATAACTTCTATATAAAAGTTCTGTCAGAACCAACAGTGCTACAGATATAATTATTTGATTTTTATGTGACATGTCCATAATGGCGTAGGCTATCAAAATAGTAAATGCCAATTGCACTAAAACATTCCATAATTCCCAAACCAAGGCATGGTTATAAACACAATGCAATAAGACACCAAAGCTGAACAAAAGAAAGCATCGTTTTAAAATATGCTTAGTTACATTTTTTCTATTACCTGTTGCAAGACGTTTTCGCAGCGAAAAAGGCATAGCTACCCCCACAATAAACATAAAAAAAGGCTGAATTAGGTCCCAAAACCGCAATCCGTTCCACGGATGATGGTGCAATTGTAATGCCAACGGTTCTAAAAATGTGCCTTGGGTAAGTTCGAAAAAGTGATGGTGAAATCCTGCTGCTTCCCCTATTAATAAAAACATAATCACCCCTCTAAACACATCCAAAGAATAAAGTCGTTCAGAAATTGGTGCAGATAATTGAGCCATTATTTTTCGATTTATTTGGACTTTCTCTTAAATGTAATTGATTTAAATGAAAAAAGTAACTGTTCATATTTTATCCCTACTTTTAAATTGACAAATTAAAACCTCACATATTTAGCAATTCAAATTATGCGAAACTTTTTTTTAATAACCAGTAGCTTACTAATATGTCTGCTATCACAGGGGCAAGAGACTAAAAAAGAATCAACCCCTAAAGCAATTCCAGAAGCTAAATCTTTCATCACAAAACATCAAGGAGTCTTTGGCGGTAAAACCATTGATTATACTACTACTGCAAAAGAAACTTTTCTAACGAATAAAGATGGTGATTCAATAGCCTCTTTTTGGTCGGTTGCATACACCAAAACATCGATGGGTGATGTCACTAAACGACCTGTAACTTTCGTTTTTAATGGTGGCCCAGGCTCTGCTTCCATGTGGTTGCATATGGGGTTTTTTGGACCTAAAATAGTAAAGGTAGATTCTGACGCCAAAAATGATGATGGTGCAGCACCATACAACCTAGTAAACAATGAAAATGGTTTATTAGACCTAACCGATTTAGTCTTCATTGACCCTGTAGGTACAGGGTATAGTAGATTAGTTGGAAAAGGTGAGGGGAAAGATTTCTACGGACTTAAAGAAGATGTAGGTTCGTTCGCCCAATTTATTCGTAAATGGGTAACAGAAAACGAGCGCTGGTTTTCTCCTAAATATTTGGCAGGTGAAAGTTATGGAACTACACGTGCCGCAGCTCTTGGCAAAGCTTTGGAAGAATCCGGACAAAATATGGCTTTGAACGGAATGATATTAATTTCTCAAGCACTCGATTATGCGGGCTCTACATCAGAACCAAATAACATTACTTCATTTATCACCTATTTACCAAGTATGGCTGCCACTGCATGGTATCACAAAAAAGCCGGACAAGGTAAAACACTGGAAAGTTTTACTCAAGAATGTCGTGATTTTACTTATAGCACTTATGTTCCTGCACTTTATAAAGGTAATTTGCTTACTGATGAAGAAAAAAATGCAATCGCTGAAAAGCTATCCTATTTTACTGGGCTTGACAAAACCTACATACTTCGTTCAAACCTAAGAATACTAATGGGTCGCTTTCAAAAACAATTATTATTGGATAAAGGATTGGCTATTGGTCGTCTTGACGGACGATTTATGGGGGACGAAGAAGATAAGGTGTCTGAAAAGCCTCATTTAGGGGATGCTGCCAGCTACCAAATTAGTGCTGCCTATACCGCAAGTCTTAACCATTACTTTGCATCAGAA
Organism: Maribacter orientalis; assembly: GCF_900109345.1. Classification (GTDB taxonomy): domain Bacteria; phylum Bacteroidota; class Bacteroidia; order Flavobacteriales; family Flavobacteriaceae; genus Maribacter; species Maribacter orientalis. Next base: position 41,232 of record NZ_FNZN01000014.1, on the reverse strand, counting down.
TTAAAAATAAAAATGGACAGACCTTATATTACATCTGGTGGTGGTTCAAATTGGCGCTGGAGAACTGTGCCGGACACTCAATATTGGGAGCCAATGCCGGTAAATACAGCTCCAGCTTTAGGGGAAACTATGCGTAGAAACACTGCAATGAAAGTAATGGTGGCAAGTGGTTATTATGATTTAATTACTCCATTTTTTGATGCGGAATACACTTTTGATAGAAACGGAATTGTGAAAGAACGTGTTCAAATGAAGTACTACGAAGCGGGTCATATGATGTATACCCACGAACCAGATTTAATTCAGTTAAGTAAAGATATTCGTGAATTTATAAGTACTAATTAAGTATTAGAAATAGCATCTTATGAGGATTACCTCCTATTTAATTATATTTTTTATTCTATCGCTTTGCATTCTTGTTGGTTGTAATGAAGAAACTTCATTAAAAGATAATAAGATGTATACTACATGGTCATCCTATTTAGGTGATTCTGGTAGAAGTCATTTTACGAGCCTTAACCAAATTACACCTCAAAATGTCTCGCAATTAGAAGTTGTTTGGCGATACGAAGCGCCCGATTGGGGACAAATGCAAATGAATCCTTTGGTTGTTGATAGCCTTGTCTATGGGGTAACTGCAGCATTACGCGTAGTAGCACTTCATGCTGAAACCGGTAATGAACTATGGCAATTCGGCGATTCGGTTCAAGTTTGGCATTCTACAAGTAGAGGTGTCTCTTATTGGGAAAAAGGAAATGACAAGCGTATTCTATGCACACGTGGTGCTGATCTTTATGCTCTTGATGCGCTCACCGGATTACCTATTACCTCTTTTGGTAACAATGGCAAAATAGATATGCGTTCAGGAATGCCTGAATCGGCCAAAGATAAGTTCGTTATCTCAAACACCCCTGGTACTGTTTTTAAAGACATTATTGTAATGCCATTACGTATATCTGAAGGTTCTGATGCAGCACCAGGTGATGTTATGGCTTTTAATATAATTACCGGTAAACCAGAATGGGTATTTCACACAATACCTCACCCAGGAGAATTAGGGTATGAGACTTGGGTAGACCCCAACGCCTATAAAAGCCCAATGGTTGGTGCTGCCAATAACTGGGCGGGTATGGCATTAGACGAAGAAGCAGAAATCATTTATGTGCCAACAGGTTCTGCTGCACCAGACTTTTATGGTGGTGACCGTTTGGGAAGCAACCTCTTCGCTAATTCATTAGTGGCTTTAAATGCAAATACAGGCGAGTACATTTGGCATTTTCAATTCACCCATCATGATATTTGGGACCGCGATCCTCCGGCCCCACCTAATTTGTTAACAGTAAATCATAATGGTCAAAAAATAAAAGCGGTGGCACAAGTCACCAAACAAGGATATGTTTTCCTATTTGATCGTTTAACAGGGGAGCCTTTGTTTGATATTGAAGAAGTACCTGTTTCACCTTCAACATTAACTGGTGAAGTATCTTGGCCTACACAACCTGTTCCCACAAAACCGAAGCCTTTTGCGCGACAATCAAATGAGCTAACAAAAAAGGATATCAGCCCTTATGCCGAGAATAAGGAGGAGCTTTTAGAATTTTTTGAGTCTGCAGAAAAAGAAGTGTATAATCCACCTAGTCTTGAACCTACCTTATTGCTTCCTGGTTATGATGGGGGCGCTGAATGGGGAGGTGCAGGTGTTGATCCTGAAGATGGAATTTTATACGTGAATTCCAATGAAATGGCTTGGAATTTAAAGATGAAGGTCAATGAAGCAAATGCTCCAGAAATGCCCTTAGGTAAACGAATTTATAGTAGTAAATGTGCTACTTGTCATCAGTCAGATAGAAAAGGTTTAGTAGCTAGCGGTTTTCCTTCTCTAGTAGATATTAATCTTAAGAGAAGCAAAGAAGAGGTAGTCTCTATTGTTACTCAAGGCAAAGGTATGATGACCGGTTTTCCAACATTGTCCAATATAGAAAAAGATGCTTTGCTTCAATTTCTGTTCAATGAGGAGCAGCCTTCAGAGCCTCAAGGAAAAAAGGAAATTGCCAACACCTTAGAAGAGAACCCATACTTACATGGTGGCTATACTAAGTTTTTAGATAGTAATGGCTTACCTGGGCTATCACCACCTTGGGGAACACTAAACGCTATCGATTTAAATTCAGGTGATTTTTTATGGTCTATTCCCTTTGGGGAAACCATGTCACTAAAAGAAAAAGGTTTCCCTACCACTGGAACTGAAAATTATGGCGGGCCAATCATTACCCAAAACGGACTATTGCTTATTGCCGCCACAAAAGATGGTTTTTTTAGGGCATTTAATAAAACAACTGGTGAACTTCTATGGGAATATGAACTGCCTGCAGCTTCATTTGCCACACCAAGTACATATGAATACAAGGGCAAACAGTATATCGTTCTCGCTTGTGGAGGCGAAAAATTAGGAACCAAAAAAGGAAATCAGATTATTGCCTTTGCATTGGCTAACCCTTAATCTGTAATGCTTTCTTTAAATTGATAATGTTTTTATCTTCCTCTTTAAGTAATCTTTTGGTTCGTAAATAACGACCAACATTGTATTCATCAAAATTAGAGGCGTTCTTATCTACACTACTTACCCGAACCATATTTGAAGAATGGATAAATTGATTGTCGCCAATCCACATACCCACATGAACAACTTTTTCTGCAGTCGAATCAGTTGCTTTTCTACCAAAAAACAACAAATCACCTTTATCTAATTTACTAAAATCTGCAATGGAATCTATCGATTTACCTGTATGTACCTGCTGTGATGCATCTCGTGGAATCACCATACCATTCATATAATAAATAGTTTTGGTGAAACCGCTACAATCAACTCCCTTCGTTGATGTCCCTCCCCACAAATAAGGCACCCCCATTAATGATTTTGAGGTTTCGATTAGTGAATTGGCATCATAACTTAAACTTGATAACCATGATGTATAATCCCTGGCTTCTTCTTTAGAAACTAAAGCTTGTCTACCATCTGGAAATTGAACTTTATAATTCCCTCCTTCTTCCTCTAAAACCTTCAAAATACTTCCGGCAACAAGGTCAGATACTCGAATACTTGCATCTGTTAAATCAAATGCATGACCGTAGGTATTTGTATATATAATCTTGTTTGAAGTTGCCCACTGAGATAAACTTTTCTCGTCCATTAATTGAATACCGCCAGCATCTACCCATGCCAAGTATTCATCTGGTGTTTGTATCAAATACCAATCTGAATCCTTTTTTAAAACATTGACCTCTGTGCCAAGAATAGCTTGGGTTGCTAATTCTGCAGAGTGCTTCGGATTGCTTCTTAGATTGGCCGTAGAAATATTAATAACGGCCTTCGTTTTGCCTTTCAAATCTGATGATGGAAGTATATTAATTTCATCTACAACCTGAATTCCTTTCTCCTTCAAAATCGCTTTTAGAGAATCTACTGCGTTTGGCAAATTACTTTCGCCTATCAATTTTAGACCAGAAGGGTTTTCTAAAGCTTCTACATTAAAAAGTGCTGTTCGCTTATCAGGCGCAAAAAATTGTTTTATGTTCTCAATCTCATCGTTAGAAATTTTCTTTTCTTCTAAATTGGTACTACATGCTATATTTAATGCTATCAAAATCAACACAAAAGCTTTTGGAAACAGCGTTTTCTTCATACCTAAAAAAATTTCTAATTGTATTAGCCTTGTGAATTTATGTAAATTTATCGCAAATGAAGAAACTTAAGGTCATAGAACTTTTTGCTGGTGTTGGTGGATTTCGCTTGGGTTTAGAGGACTCAGACAAATATAAAGTAGTCTGGAGCAATCAATGGGAACCCAGTACAAAAATACAGCATGCTTCACTAGTTTACGAAGCCCGGTTTGGAAAACAAAACCATAGTACTATAGATATTTCTGAAGTAGAAACGAAAGTAATACCAGATGCAGATATTTTAGTGGGTGGTTTTCCCTGTCAGGATTATTCTGTAGCTACTACCTTGCAAAATTCTAAGGGTTTAATTGGTAAAAAAGGAGTGTTATGGTGGAGTATTCATAGAATATTATCGGAAAAGAAAAATCCGCCAAAGTATCTTTTTTTAGAAAATGTAGATCGTTTACTAAAATCACCCTCGAACCAAAGAGGTAGGGATTTTGCCATAATGCTAAAGAGTCTTGATGATTTAGGGTATGCTGTAGAATGGAGGGTAATAAATGCCGCAGATTATGGTATGCCCCAGCGTCGCAGACGTATATTCTTCTTAGGTTATCACAAGTCGACGCCCCTTTACAAAAAATTTAAAAGTATAACACCAACAGAATGGATTTTTGATTCTGGAACAATTTCATCTGCTTTTCCTATTACCAGTACTTCAACAACAATAGCTGAATTTACAATTGACGAAGATTTGGTTTCGCTATCAGAAAATTTTAATGTTGAAGGAAATTTATCTCCTTTTCAAAATACAGGTGTGTTTATAAAAGGAAAAGTTCATACTACTAAAACGCTACCTTATTTTGGTGGAAAGAAAACTGTTTTAAGTGATATTCTAGAAAAAGGAATAATACCCGATGAATTTTATATTGCAGAAGATCAGTATGAAAAATGGGAATATTTAAAAGGTGCAAAAAAAGAAATACGAACTTCCAAGACAGGATTTTCATATAACTATAGCGAAGGAAGTATGATTTTTCCAGATGCGTTAGACAATGCTTCTAGAACAATAATTACAGGTGAAGGCGGTAAAAGTCCTTCTCGTTTTAAACATGTAGTTCAAACCAAAAAAGGGCTGAGAAGATTAACTCCTTTAGAACTAGAGCGTTTAAACATGTTCCCCGATGACCATACTGCCCTTAAAGGAATTTCTAATACCAAAAGAGCATTTTTTATGGGTAACGCCTTAGTAGTGGGGGTTGTTCAAAAAATAGCAAATGTTCTTGCTAATAAAATTAGTTCGACGTGAAAAGTAATTTCATATCTGATTTAAGAAAAGAGAAACAACTCTCTCGTCTTTTAGATATGTATTATGAAAAAAGTTTAGTCTATTATGATACATGCCGAGTTCATGATATGAAAAGTCAAATGGCAGGTATTGATCTTATATTTACCCATAAGCAAACAAAAACTGTTTTTAATATTGACGAAAAAGCGCAATTAGATTATATAAATGAAGATTTACCCACATTCGCTTTTGAATTTGGCTACTATAAAGAAGATATCTATAAAGAGGGTTGGCTTTTTGATATACATAAGAAGACCGATTTCTACTCTTTGGCAACTGCTATATATGAAGATGAACCTAACATATTTACTTCATGTAAAATAACATTGGTTAACCGAAAAATGTTGCTTTCTTTTCTAAGTAAAAAAACTATATCCAAAGAGGTTTTGAAAGTTTATTGTGACGCTAATAAAGAGCACCATGGTAAATTAAAAATAAAGGAATTAAATACAAGAACTGAGGGTTATCTATATTTTTCAAAAAATAATAAATCTGAAAAACCGATTAATCTAATTCTAAAATTAGAATTTTTAATTGACCAAGGGATTGCCAAGCGGTTGGTTTAAAATGTGTTCGATTATCCCAACATATTGTTAATCAACGTATAAAATTTTGAATTGTCATTTTTTTTGTTATATTATTAGGTATGGTAAAGTTAGAAAAGTCAGATAATACAGCGTTTTTAGAAAAATCAATTCAACATTTAGAAGCAACAGGTTTCGAAAATATAAAAGCGGATATGGAGGGTTATGAAACTCCCAAATCATATACTAGAAAAGGCAAAGAAGATCACATTACACCAGATATTGTTGCTAATAAGAATGGTAGAAAATACTATTTCGATATTAGCCTTAAATCTCCAAAAACTAGGTTACTTAAATCCAAATGGCTGTTTTTAGATACCTTAAGCCGTATGAATTCTAACCGATTTAGAATTATAACTACTAAAGGGCATTATAAGTTTACGGATAGTATGTTAGAGGATATAAATTTGAGTAATAAAACTCCTATTAAAATTTAAATATACTAATCATATATATATAAAAATGGACGCTAATAGCGTCCATTTTTATTTTTTTACCATCTGAATATGTGGAATTCCATCTTCTAAATATCCTTCACCAATAGCTTTAAAACCTAGTTCTGTATAAAATTTATCAAGATAGGTCTGTGCCGAAATTTTTATTTGTTGTTCCTTAAATTTTTCATTAACAGCATTAATTGAGGCTTGCATAATATCTTTTCCATAACCATACTTTCTGTAGTCTTTATGTACGGCAACCCTACCTATACTAGCTATATCAAAATAATCGCCAGGTTTAAAAATTCGAGTATATGCAACAACTTCATTATTATTATTAATTCCAATTACATGAAGTGCCTTAGCATCTTTACCATCTAAATCTTGGTACACACAATCCTGTTCAACAACAAAAATTTCACTTCGTAACTTCAACAAACTATACAATTCTTGAATAGATAATTCGTTAAATTTTTTCACTTTAATATCTAACATAAATTGGTGTAATTAACTAGTTATGTTTATATCTATTATCAACTAATTATTTAATTTTTAATTAGTTACTTATGCCTTTTAAAGGTTATCAACATATATATAATGGTCTTTATTTAATGGGAATTTTTTCAACCCTACGCTCATGTCTTCCACCAGAAAAAGGAGTATTCAAAAATGTGGAAATCATTTCAAGAGCTTGGGGTAAGGCTATGTACCTTGCAGGTAAACTTATTATATTAGCGTCGTTATGTTCTCTAGCTAGTTGTGTTATTTCTTTCGTCCAACATAAAGCGGCCCTCACATTTTGTTGTTTATTAGCTGTCATACAAGCCCCATTTCCACTACCACAAATTAAAATACCGAAATCAACTTTACCTTTTTCAACATCTTGGGCAACTGGATGAGCAAAATCTGGATAATCAACACTATCAGTACCATCGGTACCATAATTTGTTACCTCTACTTGCATAGATTTCAATAAACCAATAATAGCTAGTTTATATTCGGTCCCTGCATGGTCATTACCAATAGCTATTTTCATAAGCGTATTCTTTATAGGTTAATAGTTCATTATTTATCATGCGGGGGAACGATAAAATGGATGTTAAAGGTACGATAATCAAGCATTCACAACAAAAATTAAGCACTTGACAACAATTGTTATAGTTTAAAATTTAATAGTTGTTAATTACTATGTTATAAGCTAGTTTACTTCATGCATAAATTGTTTAAAAAAACATGCTTAAAAATTTGCTTTTTAAAGTTGACATCTGCTTACACTTTTAATCTTCGATAGAAGAATAAAAATATTAGAAAGTATTAGTTGATTTTTATCAAATAAACACCTCTCGTTAACATTAAAATTACATTTAGTTATTAATAAATTCATGTTAATAGAGGTTATAAACCAATTCTTATAACTTCTCAAAATACTGATTTCCAATATCCAATTAGGTTAAAGTTCTGTCAACAACTTTTAGTATCTCATAAAATCAAGTAAAAATCCAATAAGTTATACCTGTTATTAACAGACTATAATAATCATCAAAATTTAATTTAATTTAAAAGAAAAAATGCCAATTATGATATATATGTTAATAACAACTTATTAGCTTAACTTTTCAATAAAAGGTTGACTAATAGGTAGTGGATTATAATTCGTAATTTTCCAACAAATAAAAAGTTTAATGTCGAAGAGAAATAAAAAGGCGAATAATCATAGAAAGAATGAAATTACAAAAGGAATTTTTACTGTTCTTGAAAAGGAACCTAGTAAAAGTTTTAATTATAAGCAGATTGCCGCCAAGATTGATATAACCGATGCCCAAGATAGAAATATCCTAATTAAAAGGTTAACAGAGCTTAAGGAAAAGAAGCGTATACAAGAAATTGACCGAGGCCAATACAAAGTATTAGAAAATACCAAGTCGTACCATGAAGGTACTGTAGATATTACAGGTAAGGGAAATGCTTATATCGTTGTTGAAGGTATGGATGATGATATTTTTATACCATCGAATAAAATAAATAAAGCTTTTCATAAAGACAAAGTAGAGGTTTATATATACCCAAGAAGTAAAAGTAAAAAGTTAGAGGGCGAAATAGTAAGGGTTCTTGAACGGTACAAAACAACATTTGTTGGAATTGTAGATATGCAAAAAACATTTGCATTCGTAAGACCTACAGATTTTAGGATGTATACTGATATTTTTGTTTCAAAAGATAAATTAGGTGACGCAAAAGATGGTGAGAAGGTTTTGGTTGAAATTACCGATTGGCCAGATAATGTAGATTCCCCTTTTGGTAAAGTGACAGAGGTTTTAGGAATACCAGGAGAACATGATACTGAAATACATTCTATACTTGCGGAATACGGATTACCTTATTCTTTTCCTGCAGAAGTTCAACGTTTTGCCGATGGATTAGATACTAGTATTAAGAAAGAGGAAATTTTAAAACGTAGAGATGTAAGGGATGTTTTGACATTTACTATTGATCCTAAAGATGCCAAAGATTTTGATGATGCACTATCGTTTCAAATATTAGAAAATGGAAATTTTGAAATTGGCATTCATATCGCCGATGTATCTCATTATTTAAAAAAAGAAACGATTTTAGATGATGAAGCATATGAAAGAGCTACATCTGTTTATTTAGTTGATCGTGTGGTACCAATGTTGCCTGAAGTATTATCTAATAATGCTTGTTCGTTAAGACCTAATGAAGAGAAGTATACATTTTCTGCCATTTTCGAGCTTGACGATACATCTGTGATAAGAAATCAATGGTTTGGAAGAACTGTAATCAACTCTAACGAACGTTTCGCATATGAAGAGGCACAACATATCATAGAAACAGGTAAAGGTCTTATTCCTCAAGATATATCTATTAGAGATTCGTCTTACACTGTTACTGATGATGTAGTAGAAGCTACGTTGATAATGGACCGATTAGCAAAAATTATGCGTGATAAACGTATGGATCAAGGTGCGTTGTCTTTCGATAAAGTTGAAGTGCGCTTTAATCTTGATGAAAACAGTGAACCTATTGGTGTTTATTTTAAAGAATCTAAAGATGCTAATAAGCTAATAGAGGAGTTTATGCTTTTAGCTAATAGAAAGGTTGCTGAATTTATCGGTAAACAAAAACCAAAAAAGACTTTTGTATATAGGGTTCACGATGATCCAGATCCAGATAAATTAATTGCTTTGAATGGTATTGTATCTAAATTTGGACATAAATTAGATTTTAAGGATAAGAAATCTATTAGTTCATCTTTAAATCAATTACTGCAAGATGTTAAGGGAAAAAAGGAGCAGAATATGGTCGATACACTTACTATTCGTAGTATGAGTAAAGCTATATATACTATTGATAATATTGGTCATTATGGTTTAGCTTTTGATTATTATACACATTTTACCTCACCTATTCGTAGATATCCTGATGTTATGGTGCATAGGTTATTACAACATTATATTGATGGTGGTAATTCAGCTAAAGAAGAAGAATTTCAGAAGAAATGTAAGCATTCTTCCGATATGGAATATTTAGCTTCAAGCGCAGAACGTGATTCAATCAAGTATATGCAAATCAAATTTATGCAGGATCATAAAGATGAGGAGTTTCGTGGTGTTATAAGTGGTGTTACCGAATGGGGAATATATGTTGAAATTATAGCAAACAAATGTGAGGGTATGATTCGTATTCGAGACATAAAGGGAGATTATTATATCTTTGATGAAAAGCAATATGCTATAGTTGGTGAACGTACCAAGAAGAAATATACACTTGGTGATGAGATAACCGTTATGGTTAAAAGTACCGATTTAATTAAGAGGCATTTAGATTTTGCTTTGATTCCGGATGATAAAAAGTAATTTGGAACGGAATTTGGTATAAGGTGGCTGTATTAGAAAGGTTACATTGAAGCTAGTTGCTTTTCTATAAACAAATTTATACGTAAAGAATGAAACAAGTATTAGTTTTAATGTTTCTCTTCGGATGTATTTTGGTTACAGGCCAGGATAGTAAGGTTACTCATAAATTAGAACCCTTTAAGGAAGTAAAAGGTTTTGATGGTTTATCTATTAATCTTATAAAATCTACTGAGAACAAAGCAATAATTTCCGGTGAAAATACCAGCAGTGTTGCTATTGTTAATATTGAGGGTGTATTAAAAATACGCATGCAAATAGGTAAGATTTTTAGTGGATATAAAACTTTTGTAGACTTATATTACTCTGATAAAATTTTAGTTATTGATGTCAATGAAGATGCTAGGATAGTTACCAAGGATAAAATTAAACAAGAAGTTTTAGAACTAAAAGCACAAGAAGGTGGTGAGCTTATTGTAAATGCAGAAGTTGAACAAATGTTAATAAAGTCAGTTTCTGGAGGTGTTATTAGAACGACAGGTTCTTCTAATTTACAAGATGTTCAAATCAATACAGGAGGTGTATATGAAGGTAAAGATTTTAATACAAATTTTTGTACGATAAATGTAAATGCTGGTTCTAGGGCTGAGATTAATGCAAAGGATTATGTAAAGGCTACTGTTAAGGCTGGTGGTGAAGTTTTGGTGTATGGTAATCCAAAAAAATTAGAAGAAAAAACTGTCTTTGGCGGTACAATAAAAAGAATGTAAAGTTTCATGTTAGAAGATATACAAGCGGCGATTCCTTTAGGCTTTTTTTTAAGTTTTATGGTGGGTCCTGTTTTTTTTGTTCTTTTACAAACAAGTGCAGTTAAGGGTTTTAGGGCTGCAATTACCTTTGATTTAGGTGTTTTATTAGCTGATATTTTATTTATTCTCCTTGCTTATTTTAGTAGTTTTCAGCTGCTGGAAAATTTAAGTAATCAACCTGGGTTATATGTTTTTGGAGGGGTTATACTTTTAATTTATGGTTTAGTTACCTTTTTTAAGGTAGATAATAGTAAGGAAATACCTGAAGTATCTAAAAGAATTAAAAAATCTCATTTCTTAAGCTTATTTATAAAAGGGTTTTTATTGAATTTTATAAATATTGGGGTACTTGTATTCTGGCTGGGTATTATTATTATTGTTGGACCTAGCTTAGATAATCAACCGGATCGTTTTTTTACTTTTTTTGCTACAGTACTTCTCTCCTATTTTGTAACAGATATATTTAAAATTTTATTAGCGAAACAGTTAAAGAAAAAGCTAACTGTAAAGAGAATATTTCTAGTTAAAAAGATAATAGGTATAATACTTATTATTTGTGGTATAGTACTTATTGTTAAAGGATTTCTTCCTAAGGATCAGTTTAACATTGAACATGAATTAGAAAGATTTGAACATAATATTATAGAATAAAAAAGCCGGTTTTTAACCGGCTTTTTTATTCTATAATATTTAATAACTATTATTTTTTATACTTATCATTAAGCAATTTAACTATTTCATCTGTTAAATTATTTTTTTCAATACCATAAAGAACACTACCACCATCACCACCACCTAGTATGTATGAATACCCGTTAGCCTTACCATAAGATTTTATTTCTTCTTTAACTTTAGAAACGATACTATCCATTTCTGTTTGTCCAGCTAATTGAAGTTGTTGATCTTGTTGTTGTAATTGTTGTCCAATTATTTGACCCTTTTGTTGCATAGCTGCATATTCTTCTTGTGCCTTAGTTTGAGACATAGATTGTGCTTTAGCTTGAAAAGCTTGTGCTTCCATTTGAAAGGCCTGTGAAATACTGTCTCTTTTTGAGGCTAGTGCGTCAGCTTGAATTTTAAATTTTGATTCAACATCAATTTTTTGTTGGTATTCATCCATCAACTTCACATTATCGACATATCCGATTTTTTCTTGTTGGCAGGAAGCCAATAATGCAATAGCTAATAGTACTATAAGATTTTTCATTTTTTTTCATTTTTAAGTTTTGCAAAAGTAATAAAGCTTTTCAATTTGAAATTATTTTTAAAGATTATTATAAACGTGATTTTTCTTAGAATTGGTTTTTATTATGCCTATTTATGATTTTATAGATAATCCTTATTTTAATTATCTTTTTTAAGTTGTTTTAAAGAACTATCTTTTGTTTAGTAGTATTCATAATAACCAGGGAAATAAACATGCCTTAAAAGGGCTTAATTAGGTTTTTACTCTCTTTTTAGGACATATGTGAGCGAAGAATACTCACTTGTTCTATTTGCTTTATAATTTGAAAGCCATCCTTGATAAATGGCTTTAAAATAATTTTGTTTTCCATTCTTATATTTTTCTGATAATAGGGAAACATAATATGAGTCAAATTTCATTGGTAGGGTTTGAATTATTTTAAAATTTTGTTCTTTAAATAATTCGGAAATAGCATTTTGAGAAAAGTGCCATAAATGTCGGGGTGTGTCATAGGCTGCCCAATATTCTTTGTAATGAATAGCATCATTTGATTTAAAATTAGGAACGGCAATTATTAAGGTACCTTCTTCAGCTAATAGATTTGTAATTTTTTTTATTTGATTTTTTAAATCAGGAAGGTGTTCCATTACATGCCATAAAGAAATAACGTTAAATTTCTGTTGTCCTAAATTTTCTAAATTCTCTACTACATTCAATGTTTTTGACACTGCTTTTTCTCGAGCTTGTTTATTTGGTTCAACACCAAATATTGTCCAATTTTCTTTTTTAGCAGTGACTAAAAATTCACCCGTGCCACATCCAATGTCAAGTAAAGTTTTTCCGTTATTGGAAAATTTATTTATCAATTTTGTTTTTTTATGTAATGTATATTTCTTAGCTAATGAATATATTTTTTCAAAAAAATTAGTTGATTGGTCTGTATGTGAAATGTAATTTGATGTTTGATAATATTTGTCTAAATTTTTTGGTTGTGGTTTTGTAACTAGCATGTCATAGTGGGTATCTAATTCAAGCGAAAATTCTTCTTTTGTTAGAAAGTAATCTTTTGTTGTAAGATGTATAATGTTTGTTGACATGCTTATTTTTCAAAGTTTTGTAATAATTAATATTCATTGTTCCACGTGGAACAATTTCTCCTACCGGCCAAGAAAAACTAAAAGGACACTAATGTCACTTGGGGTAACACCACTAATTCTTGATGCTTGTGATATAGTTACAGGTTGTATTTTGGTTAATTTTTCTCTTGCTTCGAAAGAAAGTGATTTTAATTTTGAGTAGTCAAAGTTTGTCGGAATTTTTACAGCTTCTAGTCTGTGAAGCTTATCCGCATTCACTTTTTCTTTTGCTATATAACCTGAATATTTTATTTGAACTTCTGCTTGTTCTAGAACTTCACTATTAAAATTATTTTCTTTGATAAAGTTAGAAACTTTTTCAAGTTGTAACATGTGATCCATAGTTACATTAGGTCTTGAAAATGCTTTATACATTTTATCAGATTGCTTGACTAAAGCGGAATCTACACTTGTTAATATTGGATTTATTTCATTTGGCAATACGCTGGTTTCCTTAAAGAAGTTTATTAAAGAGTCTGATTGTTCTAGTTTTTCTTCCATTCTATTCATACGCTCTTCACTTGCTAAACCTATAGAATAACTCAGAGGTGTTAGTCTTAAGTCTGCATTATCCTGTCTTAATAATGTTCTATATTCTGCTCTTGAAGTAAACATTCTATAGGGCTCTTCCGTTCCTTTTGTTATCAGATCATCTATTAAAACACCAATGTAAGCTTCATTCCTTTTTAGAATTAATGGTTCTTTTTCATTTAATTTTAAATGCGCATTTATGCCAGCCATTAAACCTTGTGAAGCTGCTTCCTCATAACCCGTGGTTCCATTTATTTGACCAGCGAAGTATAGATTTTCTATGAGTTTTGTTTCTAAGGTGTGTTTTAATTGTGTTGGTGGAAAATAGTCATATTCAATTGCATAACCTGGTCTAAAGAATTTAACTTTTTCGAAACCCACAACAGAACGAAGTGCTTTAAATTGGATATCTTCAGGCAATGATGTTGAGAAACCGTTTACATAAACTTCTACAGTTTCCCATCCTTCAGGTTCAATAAACATTTGGTGACTGTCTTTGTCAGCGAATCTATTTATTTTATCTTCTATAGATGGGCAATATCTCGGACCAGTACTTTTAATTCTACCGTTAAACATTGGTGATCTATCAAAACCTTCTCTAAGTAAATCATGAACCAATGCACTTGTATGTGTCATGTGACAATCACGTTGATGTGATAAAGGTTTAGTATTAGTGTAAGAAAATTTTTCTGGTACAGTATCACCGGGTTGAACGATCATTTTAGAATAGTCTAATGATCTACCATCTACTCTTGGTGGCGTACCTGTTTTCATTCTGCCACTTTCAAAACCTAGACTAAGTAGTTGTTCAGTTATTCCTGTCGCCGCTTTTTCACCGGCTCTGCCCCCTCCAAATTGCTTTTCTCCAATATGAATTAATCCATTTAAAAATGTACCGTTCGTTAAAACAACTGATTTTGATTTTATATCAATTCCTAAAGATGTTTTTACTCCAATAATTTTATTGTTTTCAACCAAAAGTCCCGAGACCATTTCCTGATAAAAATCTACGTTTGGCGTGCGTTCTAGCATTAATCTCCATTCTTCGGCAAAACGCATTCTGTCGTTTTGAGTTCTTGGACTCCACATCGCAGGGCCTTTTGATTTGTTCAGCATTTTAAATTGAATTGCTGATTTGTCTGAGACAATACCACTATAGCCTCCAAGGGCATCTATCTCTCTTACAATTTGTCCTTTTGCAATTCCACCCATGGCAGGATTACAAGACATTTGCCCTATGGTTTGTAAGTTCATGGTAATCAAAAGTGTTTTTGAACCCAAATTTGCAGCAGCAGCAGCAGCTTCTGCACCTGCGTGACCGGCACCAACTACGATAACATCATATTCTTCTCCAAACATATCTTCTATTGTTCCACGTGGAACAGCTTTATTTTTTCTTCTTCTTTAGCGCGCATTTCGGCAGTAGCTGTATCCGTTTTATCCGAATAACCCATTAGGTGTAATATCCCATGAATCATTACGCGTTTTAATTCATTGTCAAAGGAAACATTAAATTCCTTTGCATTCTCCATTACACGATCAATTGAAATGTATATGTCTCCAGAAACATTTTTTCCTGACACATAATCAAATGTTATGATATCAGTCAAATAATCATGTTGAAGATAATCTTGGTTGATTTTTAGCAGATAAGCATCATCACAGAAAATGTAATTTAATTCATGTATCGAAAAACCTTCTGTCTTACAGGTTGCTGTTATCCACGAATCATAGGTGGTTTCTGCGGTTAATTTGAAATCAATTAGGTAATTGTAGTTAATCATTAGCTTTAAAATACTCTTTAACCTTGTTTTGAAAATTTTGGCGCAAAGGTAAGCTTTGCCTATTTAAAATTTCAACTTCATTACGATAATTATCTAATAATGAGGGTTTAGTAGTAATTGGATTGGAAAAATCCTTTTGATTTGCATTACTTTCTCTTTCAGATTTCTTGCCTTGTTTTAATGCTGCGTTTTCTAATTTTAATAATTCGTATTGTATAGTGTTGGCTTTGTTGATAGTACGTTGTGTAATTCCGTTTTCTAATAAGTCGTTTTCAAAATCTTCCATCTGCTTAATCAACTTTTGCCCTAATTTTTGGTCGGCTGAATTAATCATATTTTGAAGCTGATTTTCTAGCTCTTGACGAATTTTCTGTTGACTCTGGTAAATTTCGTAGATTTCCTTTAGCTCTGCTTCGCTCATATTCCCTTGTCCTTGTCCACTCTGTCCGTTAGCACCTTCTTGCCCTTCTCCATTCGTGCCAGATTCACCGTTTTTGCCACCAGCACCCTTACCTCCTTCTCCGTCCTCGCCATTTTGACCATTTTTCCCTTCAGAACCTTGTTTTCCACCTTCTCCCTGCTCCCCTTTTTCACCTAGACCGCTCTTTCCCTCTTGCCCTTCTTTGCCTTCACTGCCGGTTTTTCCTTCGCTACCCATTTTTTCACCTAATTGTTGTTGTGCCTTAATAATATCAGGTAATTGAAAACCGCCTTCACTTTGTCCAGAACCTTTTCCCATTTGCATACTTTGCTGCATATTGTCCATAACTTCGGCTAAAAAATCTGCTAAACTATTAGCGGCGGTAAGCACATATTTTTGATGTGAAATGCCTTGATAAATTTGGCCATCGGCCATAGTTTCTAATGACTTATCAATGTTATAATAAACCTCTGTAATTTGCTCATTAACGAATTCAGATAGTTCAGCTTGTCTTAAGGATAATGCAAATAGACTATCATCTACATGTTCAAAAAGACCCCTTAATTCATTCTGATCTCGAACTGTTTCAGAATATTGAGTAGCATCTTGGTCTTCTTTCTGTGCTAGCCTCTCAAAAAGCGATTCTTGTTTAAATGAGAATATGATAAGATTATCCAATATTTGTCTTAACATTTCTGCATCTTCGGCAACCGAAGAACCACCACCACTACTTGAAGATGATTCACTCAATTGTTCACTCATTTCCTTCATCTTATCCGCTGCGGATTTTTGTTTTTGGTTTGCTTTGGTGTTGGAGTCAGTTTTTTCATCATCATCTTTTTTCTTAAGTTCCTCTAAGGCATCTTGCTGGTCTTCCTTAACACCTTCTTTTTTGGAATCATCCAATTTTAAATCTATTGGTTTTTTTAGCTTTTCATTGTCCTTTTTTAAAGCATCGAGTTCACTTGAAAGCTCATTGAATTTGTCATTCAATTCTTTTTGTTTTTCTGGGCTATTTTCTTTCTTATTTTTCTTAGATTGATTTTCTTGGCTTTTAGCTAATTCTTCTAAATCCTTAGATAATTGAGACGCCTTTTCTGTGACATAATACCGTTTGGTCAATTCTAAAAGTTGTTCTAAGCTTCGCTCACTGTTCTGCTGCTTTTTGCCCAATTCTTCTAGGCGTTTAGTCAAATCTTCCTTGTTTATTTTATTCGCTATTTTATTTAATTCTTCTAGTAGTTTTTCGTTTTTCTTAGCCTCTAACTCTTGTCGTTCTAATCGTTCTTGTAACAATTGGTTTAATTTGTTATCACTTGCATCTTTTGCTAAATTTTCTTTAAGCTCTTTGCTAAATTTTTGCATGAACTGCTCTTGGCGCTCTTGCTTCTGTAAAAAGTCTTTTATTTGATTTTGATCATTGAAGTTTAAGCTACTTTTTTCTTTTTGATTTTGATTTAATTCTTCTAGAGATTCTTTCTGTTCTTTAGCTCTTTCTAAAGACTTATCTAAATCTTTAATTAAGGATTGTTGTGATTCTAAATCTTTATTTTTTAACTGATTCTCATCTAGTATTATTTGTTGAAACACCTGACTTTTTACACTTTTACCATTGTGGATAGCATCGTTGTCAGTTATTTTAAAATAAAAGCCATAATCCTTACCCGTTTCTATAATTAAACCAGAAGGAAATGTATAATAGAACTGTTCATAATTTGATGATGGCTTTACCAATGAAACAGTGTGCTCTTCTTTTTCATTTCCTACTTCAAAATAGACAATATCTATTTTTCGTAGGCCGTAATCATCTGTAGCATTGCCACTGAAATAGGAAATGTTAGGATTAATGGTGTCTAGTACTTGATTTACTTTAACTGTAGGATATCCATCTTTTATTACTTTAAAATCATAAGCTAATCTTTCATAGTTGGACACATTTTTATTTGTGGTAGTTAGTTGATAGTTCAGATCATTGTAAATTTTCTTCTCTAATTTAAATTCATTTTTTTCTTTTAAAAATGCAAGTGAAGTGTCTTTTTGAACGAGATTAATCTTATCGGTATGTTTTCCTTCAATTTTCCAAATTACTTTGGTTCCTTCAGGAATTACAGCGTTACCCGTACTTTTTATGATTTCGTTTGGCTTATTTAAATAGGTAGGAAAACTTAAATTCATAGTAAAATCAATAATGGACGGAGTTTCTAATGCTACTAGTGTGTAATTACGAGAGCTGACTTCGTTTGCACTAAATCTAAATTGTGTTGATTTTATAGGAGGCGTAAAAGTGTGGACGTAAAAACCATTTTCTTGTTGAAGTAAAATGGTTTGGCCATCTATTTCGATGTACACATTTTCCGGTTTAATAGTTCCTTTTGTAGCTACTTGAACGGTGAAAGATTCATCTTGAAGAATATTGAGATTCGAGGATAACAATTCGAAATGGAATGGGGCTGGTTTCTCAAAAGCCATTTCATAATTAACTACACGTTCATAGGTGCCGAAAAAAGATTTTGAATTCCCTGTAATGTAAAGCGTTGTAATTATCAATAACGGGATGAGTGCGTATTTTATATATTTTGCTGCATCTTTATAATTAATTGCATTCGAAAATGGTATTGAATCCATTTGCTTTGAACGCTGTGTAATACTAGCCAGCAAAAGCTCTGATTTTTGTGGATTTTCACCTAAATCTAATAGATTGGTAAGTTTATCCCCTACTTCAGGGAAATGTTTTCCAATCATTGAAGCTGCATCTTTTGGACTTATTCCTTTTCTTAGTTTTAAGAGATAAAAAATAGGAATCAAAATATAGGCGAAGAGTAGAAAAAACTCTGTTGCTATAAATACACCAAACAGTATCATTCTACCCAAGGTATTAAGCCATAAAAAGTATTCTACACCCAATACAATTATGAAAAATAATAGTCCAAAGGCAAAAAATAACAAAATACCCTTAAGTAAAACTTGAGAGTAATGCTTTTGAATGAATTTATTCAGGCGGTCTAAAATATGGTTGAAGTCTTGCAATTATTGATTTTTATACCAAGATAATGGTTATCACGAATGAATAATGGGAATAATTTGTTAAAACAAAAGAGTATTCATTTGATATAACCGTTGCTATCAGTTAATTATTATCGTAAAAGATACAAATTCACCTTTCAGATTTTCTATATAAAAACTGTTGGTTGTGTATCTTTGCGACTTCATAATAAGAATATGTCAAAAAAAGTACGCGTTCGTTTTGCTCCTAGTCCTACTGGGCCTTTACATATCGGTGGTGTTCGTACCGCTCTGTTTAATTATTTATTTGCTAAAAAACATGGTGGTGATTTTATACTTCGAATAGAAGATACCGACCAAAATAGATATGTTGAAGGCGCAGAACAATATATTATCGATTCTTTGAATTGGTGCGGAATTCCTTTTGATGAAGGTATCGGTAAAGATGGTGGTCATGGTCCATATAGACAGAGCGAGCGTAAATCTATATATAAAAAATATGCTGATGAACTTATAAAAAACGGAAAGGCATATTATGCTTTCGATTCCTCTGAAAGTCTTGATGCACATCGAAAAAATCATGAGGAAAAAGGTAAAACGTTTATTTATAATTGGCATAATCGACTTAAACTGGACAATTCGTTGTCGTTAATGCCAGAAGAGGTTCAACAAAGGTTGGATAATGGAGATGAATTTGTCATTCGATTTTTAAACCCACCGGACGAAAAATTGGAGTTGACCGATATTATACGTGGTTCAATCCAAATTGACACCAACGTTCTTGATGATAAAGTTTTATTTAAAAGTGATGGTATGCCTACGTATCACTTAGCAAATGTTGTTGATGATCATTTAATGGAAATTACCCATGTTATTCGTGGAGAAGAATGGCTACCTTCCTTAGCATTACATAAGCAGCTTTATGATGCTTTTGGATGGGATTCTCCCGAGTTCGCTCATCTCCCGCTAATAATGAAGCCTATTGGAAAAGGAAAATTAAGTAAGCGTGACGGAGAAAAATTAGGTTTTCCTGTTTTTCCACTTTCTTGGAATGAGTCGGTAGGATATAAAGAAGAAGGATATTTTCCTGAAGCTGTAGTTAATTTCTTAGCCCTCTTAGGGTGGAACCCAGGAACGGAACAAGAATTATTTTCTTTAGATGAATTGGTTGCCGCCTTTAGTTTAGAGCGTGTGAACAAATCAGGTGCACGTTTTGACCCAGAAAAAACTAAATGGTATAATCAACATTATTTACAACAAACCCCAGATGTTGAGTTAGCAAAAAGTTTCCTGCCTATTGTAAAAGAACAAATCACTAACGAATCATATGTTAACATAGAGTATGTAACCAAGGTTGTTGCCCTTATAAAAGAACGTGCGGTATTCGTATCTGATTTTTGGGAGTTAAGTGACTATTTTTTCGTTGCTCCTAAAGAGTACAATGAAAAGGCAACTAAAAAGCAGTTAAAAGAAGATACTGCTGACATCATGAACGACTTAATCGCCACGATAAAAACCATAAAAGATTTTTCATCAGAAAATACCGAAACACTAGTAAAAGCATGGATTGCCGAAAAGGAATTATCTTTTGGTAAAGTTATGCCTCCACTTCGTTTGTTTTTAGTAGGTGATATGAAAGGCCCTCATATTTTCGATATTATGTCTATGATTGGCAGAGAGGAAAGTATCTCTCGTATTGAAACTGCCTTAAATAAATTGGGTTAAATGTAAATTTTCAGGAAAATGAGTCAAGCTTTATTTTCCTGAGAATTCACCCAAAACCTCCATTGCCCTATCGGTATCTTTTGTTGATACGAAAATATGATCATGAAAGTAAGCGGCTACAACATTGCAACTAATATTATATTTTGTTAAGGCAGTAGCTACCGCCGCAGTTAAACCAACAGCATCTAATGCCGAATGAACGGTTAGGGTTATCCATGAAGAAACAAATTCATACTTGAAATTAAACTCATCTGCTTTCTCTTTTGTTAAGATAACCGTAATGCCTTCTGCCTCTTTAAATTCGAATAATATATCTTCTCTAGGAATTTGGGTAATGTCCTTTAGGGATATGAAAACAAAACATCCTACATTTAAACTTGGCTTTAAAGATTTCAACAGTACGTTAAGATTCGTTTCTCCTGCCATTTGAGGTTGTTCACTGGTTTTAAAAATAAAAATCGACCCTTCGGGGTCTATAAATTATCTTACACGGTTTAAAACGCCCTTAATTTACATTTGTTTACAAAATAATTTATTCGTTTTTCCATCTGTCATTTGCCCAATCTGTCATTTCTATATCTGTTAAAAATGTCCAAGCAATTATTCTGCTCAATTTGTTGCCCTGTCCCATAGGTGTGGTTTTGTGTTTTAATACACCGACCTTTTCTAATCTGTCATAGAATGAGCGTAAATTAGATTGCTTTGATACCAACGTTGAATACCAAGCGGAATTTTTTGGAAATTGGGCGCTTTCATTGATCATATTTAAAACAAAAAGCTTTTCACCACCATCCGTCCATAATTCCCCACCTTGTCCGCTGAAATTTAGTTCAGCCTTCTTAACCCTCTTTTTCTTCAGATTGCTCAACTTACGCAAGGTCCCCGCTTCTGCTTCTGCTTGAGTTGCGTGAAATGGAGGATTGCAAATGGTTAGGTCTACTTTTTCATTGGTGTTTAATATTCCCGAGAAAATATGCTCAGGTTTTGGTTGTAGTCTAAACTCTACTTTACCATGAAGTGAAGGGTTTGAGGTCACAATTTTTTGTGCAGCTTCAATACCTTTTGGGTCTATATCTGTGGCAATAAATGACCATCCATAGACACTATTTCCAATTATTGGGTAAACACAATTGGCGCCAACACCAATATCCAAGCAAGTAATCTGCTCCCCTTTAACGAAAGCTCCATCATTACTCGCGGCTAAAATATCTGCAATGTGATGAATATAATCTGCTCGCCCAGGTATTGGTGGGCATAAAAAACCATCTGGTATATCCCAATAATCTAAACCGTAATGTGAGATTAATAGGGATTTATTCAGGGCCTTAACTGCTTTAGGATTAAAAAAATCAATAGAAAGATTACCATACTTGTTTTTGGCAACAAATTCTTTAAGGTCAGGATTTACAAGGCGTAGCGCTCTTAAATCATAACGTCCAGCATGTTTGTTGCGTGGATGTAAATTTGGTTTTTCTAAATGTTCTTTTTTCTTAGGGTCTGCCATAATGTGGAAATGAATAGTATAGGGCCCAAAGCTAAAGCTAATTTTTAAGTAGCGCCATTATTTCTTCGCATGCGTTTAGGGCCATACCAAAGCCAAAAGCCGGTAATTGTAAAAACCAAAAGGGCAATACCCATAACCGTGGTATAAAAAACCTTTATCTGATTGTCACTTGTGCCCAGATACGTATCTAAAATTGAACCATCATGTATGTTTTCAATAAGATCAGAATACCGACGGTCTACATGTAATAATTTTCCTGTTGCACCATCTAGTTGAAGTCCCCATAGGTGATCGGCGTATATAAATTTTACCATTCCCTTGTCTTTTCGAATATCGATACGGTCGATATCGGTTGAAAGATTCGATGAAATTGTTTTCAAAAGATAAGAGTTGGCCAAAGAGTTAAGACTGTCAATAGGAAGCCAATCTTTTAGTTCAGTAGAAGTGCCTTGGTAAGATTTTGATAAAATGACACCCCCACTATGTTTTTTCCACCCTAGAAGTAATCCGGTGATAGCTATGAAAAAGAAAAACATAAACAATGCAGCCCCAGTAACTCGATGTATTTTTCTAAAAATGCGTAATAATTTAGCCTGTCTCTGTCTTTTGGTATCCTTACGCATTCTTTTGGTTCAGTTGTTTTGCAATATAGTTAGTTTTGAAAAAGACATATTAGAAGAAATTGTTAAAAGAAAATAATTAAAAGCCCTTTTTGGGTTTCTATTTTTAAAGCCAACTTAACCTCTTGTTTGTGAATAGTATAGTTATACTTACTTTACTTGCCTAGAAAATTTTAGTTTGCATGTGGGTGTTTGAGGTATATTTTTTAAAACATAATGATGTAGTAAATGATTAAAATTAAACCATAGTTTTTATCTATTGACTTTCTATTAATAATAAACGAAATATTTCTAATTTTACTAAGGAAGATAATAAACAACATTTAAACTAATATAATCATGAGTAGTACTAATGGAAAAGGCGAAGCTTGGGATGTAAATGAGTCCTCAGCAGCAGATTGCCCATTTTTAAATGGTGAATTAAATCAAGCAGCAGGTGGTGGCACAACCAATAAAGATTGGTGGCCCAATATGTTGAACTTAAATATTTTAAGGTTGCATTCTAAAATGGCCGACCCGATGGATGATGATTTTAATTATGCAGAGGAGTTTAAATCTTTGGATTTAACCGCTATTAAAAAGGATTTGACTGAATTAATGACGACAAGCCAAGATTGGTGGCCAGCGGATTATGGACATTACGGGCCTTTCTTTATACGTATGGCTTGGCATAGCGCAGGCACCTATCGCATTGCTGACGGTAGAGGAGGTGCAGGTGCAGGAAATCAAAGATTCGCACCATTAAATAGTTGGCCAGATAATGCAAACCTAGATAAGGCTCGCCTATTATTATGGCCTATTAAGCAGAAATATGGAAAAAAGATTTCTTGGGCAGATTTAATGATATTGACAGGTAATGTTGCTCATGAAAGTATGGGTTTACCAATGTTTGGTTTTGGTGGAGGTCGTGAAGATATATGGCAACCTCAAGAAGATATTTATTGGGGTTCTGAAACAGAATGGTTAGGAAATAAACAGCGATATGATGAAGATGGAAACGAGCTAGAAAATCCTCTTGGTGCTGCGCACATGGGATTAATTTATGTAAATCCTGAAGGGCACAATGCAAACCCTGATCCTTTAGAAGCAGCACATTATATCAGACAGACCTTCAAAAGAATGGCCATGGATGATTATGAAACTGTTGCTTTGATTGCTGGCGGTCATACATTTGGAAAAACACATGGTGCTGCTGACCCTGAAGAATATGTAGGTGTAGAACCTGCTGCTGCCGATATTACAGAACAAGGTCTTGGATGGAAGAGTACTTACGGATCAGGTTCTGGTGCCGATACAATTACTAGTGGACTTGAGGGAGCATGGACTCAGACTCCAACCAAATGGAGCCACAAATATTTTGAAAACCTATTTGGTTTTGAATGGGAATTAACAAAAAGCCCTGCTGGAGCATGGCAATTTAAACCCGTTGGTGATGCAGGTTCAGGAACTGTTCCTGATGCTCATATTGCAGGTAAAACGCACCAGCCCTTTATGTTGGTTACAGATATGTCCTTACGAATGGATCCTGATTATGAAAAGATTTCAAGAAATTTTTTAGAAAATCCTGATGAGTTTAAAGATGCATACGCGCGTGCTTGGTTTAAATTAACACATCGTGATATGGGTCCTGTAGAACGTTACTTGGGGCCAGAAGTACCGCAAGAGGAATTAATATGGCAAGACCCAGTACCTAGTGTAGATTTTGAACTAGTCAACGAAAGCGATATTCAAGAATTAAAGAAGAGTATTTTATCTTCTGGTTTATCAACTTCAGAGTTGGTATCTGCAGCTTGGGCATCCGCTTCTACGTTTAGAGGTTCTGATAAACGTGGTGGCGCAAATGGTGGCCGTGTTCGTTTAGCACCTCAGAAAGATTGGAAGGTAAACAACCCTACACAGTTGGCTAAGGTTATTGCCACATTAGAAAAAATTCAGAAAGATTTCAATGATAAGCAAACGGGCAATAAGAAAGTTTCTTTTGCTGATTTGATTGTATTGGGTGGCACTGTCGCTGTTGAAAATGCTGCGAAAGTTGCAGGCTATAATGTACATGTTGGTTTCAACCCTGGTCGTACTGATGCAACAGAAGAGATGACAGATATTGAAGCTTTTAATGCATTAGAACCAATCGCTGATGGATTTAGAAACTTTACAAAACAAAAAATCTCAGTAAAAGCTGAAGAACTTCTGGTTGATAGAGCAAATCTTCTAACATTGACTGCACCAGAAATGACCGTCTTAATTGGTGGACTTCGTGTATTAGGCGCTAATTATGATGGTTCTAATTATGGAGTATTTACCGATAAACCTGGTATGTTGACAAATGACTTTTTTGTTAACTTATTGGACATGTCTACTACTTGGAAGGCAGCCTCTAATGATGATACTGTTTTTGAAGGAAGTAATCGTAATACCGGTGATGTTAAATGGACAGGCACACGAGCAGATTTGATATTTGGATCGAACTCTGAATTAAGAGCATTGGCCGAGGTATACGGAACTGAAGATGCAAAACAAAAATTCGTTCGTGACTTTGCAAGAACTTGGACCAAAGTTATGAACTTAGACCGTTTTGATATTTAATTTATAAAGTAAACTTAACCCCTCATAAAAAAGGCAGCTCTTTAGAGCTGCCTTTTTGTTTACTATAGTTTAAAATGAAGAATAATTAATCAATTTCTTGACCAAATGTTAATAAGTTGTGGTCGGGATCCAATAAAGAAAATTCCTTTTGTCCCCAGGGGCGAATCCCTAATTCACCATTGGGATGTATTGGCACATTGTTTTTTAATAACACTTGGTATAATGTATTAATATCTTTTGTTCTAATATACACCTGACCATAATTCTCTTTTGGATTTAGGGCTTCAAAAAGAAAGAAGTGTAATTGTACTTCATCTTTCTCTATCATTAAATATTCTGAATATTCATTAGTTCCATATTCTTTGAATCCTAAAAAATCAATATAGTATTCTCTAGTTTTCGCTTTGTTTCGCATGGGTAATTTTGGTTGTATTGAAACTAACATTGCTTTGGTTTATTTTTAATGATAATATCTTTTAAAGATAGACTTTATGCCACCATCATAAATTGGAATATCACAGTTAGAACTATTGAACAACATTTTAAAATTTAGTTTTGGTCGTTATTAGGTTATTATATGAGCTTATTGCTGTAACAATTGTTGATGAAATACTACTAATAACAAGAACGTATTTAGTATCTTATCAGTATTAACTATAAACTTAAAAATTATGGGCTCATTTATTTGGATTCCGATTGCGATTTTGGTGATTTTCACTATTCTATCTGGCGTATTTATTGTAAAACAGCAGACCGCAGTTCTAATTGAAACCTTTGGCAAATTTACCAGTGTAAGACAATCTGGTATACAATTTAAAATCCCTTTTGTACAACGTATTTCGGCAAGAATAGGTTTAAAAATTCAGCAATTAGATGTTATTATTGAAACCAAAACATTGGATGATGTTTTTGTTAAACTAAAAGTATCGGTGCAATATGTTGTGATTAAAGAGAAAGTGTATGATGCATTTTACAAATTGGAATATCCACATGAACAAATTACATCATATGTATTTGATGTGGTTAGGGCAGAAGTGCCTAAAATGAAATTGGACGATGTTTTTGTAAAGAAAGATGATATTGCAATTGCGGTAAAATCAGAATTGCAAGAGGCAATGTTAGATTATGGATTTGATATTATAAAAACATTGGTTACTGATATTGACCCAGATGCTCAGGTTAAAGAAGCCATGAACCGTATTAATGCATCTGAACGACAAAAAACGGCTGCACAATTCGAGGGAGATGCTGCTCGTATTTTAATAGTAGAGAAGGCTAAGGCTGAAGCTGAAAGTAAAAGACTGCAAGGGCAAGGTATTGCAGATCAGAGAAGGGAAATTGCCAGGGGATTAGAAGAATCTGTTGAGGTGTTGAATAAAGTTGGTATTAATTCTCAGGAGGCATCAGCATTAATTGTGGTAACACAACATTATGATACTTTACAAAGTATTGGTGAGGCGACGAATACAAATTTAATACTATTGCCAAATTCACCTCAAGCAGGTAGTGATATGTTGAATAATATGGTGGCTAGCTTTACCGCTAGTAATATGATTGGTGAAAGCATGAAAAAAAGCAACAAGCCAAAAATCAAAGAATAGTATGTACAAAGAAGTAATAAATCAAAAAAACCCAAAAACTATTAAGTTTTTGGGTTTTTTTGATGGAATTAGATTATTACCTATTAAAACATACCTATCAACTCTCTCTATTGTTTTTAATAGTTGAAAACCTCGTTTTAATTAGCTTTGCGGAATTAGAATGACAAAATCACACCCAATAGGCCTATTAAGTTAAATAAAGCCCTTAAACTGCAAGTCTAAGGGCTTTATTAAATCACCATCTTCAATGTCAAAGGCTTATTCTATAAGCATTCTCTATGCTTTTATTTTTCTTGAATTTTGGCCCAAGAATCACGTAATCCTACGGTTCTATTAAAAACAAGATTCTCAGGTGTAGTATCTGGATCAACACAAAAATATCCAATACGTTGAAATTGAAAACGCTCACCTGGTTGTGCATTTTTAAGAGCAGGTTCTACATAACCTGTAATTACATTCAAAGAATCTGGATTAATAAAATCTAGAAAATCTTTGTCTTTATGCGTATCCGGACTTTCATCAGTAAAAAGACGATCGTATAATCGAATTTCTGTTGGCACCGCATGAGCAATAGACACCCAATGTAATGTACCTTTTACCTTACGCAAACTTTCCTCCGTTCCGCTGCCACTCTTACTTTTAGTATCGTAAGTACATTGTACTTCAGTAATATTCCCTTCGGTATCTTTTGTACAGCTCTCAGCCTTAATGATATAACCATTCTTTAATCGAACTTCACCACCCAATTTTAAACGGAAGAATTTTTTGTTCGCCTCTTCTTTAAAATCTTCTTGCTCGATATATATTTCTCTAGAAAAAGGTACTTGACGGCTTCCGGCAGCATCGTCTTCAGGTGAGTTTTCAGCTTCTAACCATTCTGTTTCACCCTCGGGATAATTTGTAATTACAAGTTTTAATGGATTTAAAACACCCATTACTCTATGTGTAGTCTTATTCAAATGCTCTCTAATATTAAATTCAAGTAGAGAAACATCGATAAGGTTGTCCCGTTTGGCGATACCAATAGTATCAACAAAATTCCGTATTGATTCAGGAGTATATCCTCTTCTGCGTAAACCTGATATGGTCGGCATTCTAGGATCATCCCATCCAGTAACAAATCCCTGCTCAACTAGTTGTAACAGTTTACGTTTACTGACTACAGTGTGGCTTAGATTTCGGCGAGCAAACTCCCTTTGTTTCGGACGTATTTTTTTAGGGTCGTAAACTTGGTCCAAAAACCAATTATACAATTCGCGATGCATTGCAAATTCTAATGTACAGAACGAATGTGAAACCTGCTCAATATAATCGCTCTGACCATGTGTCCAGTCATACATTGGATAAATACACCAATCGGTATTTGTTCGATGATGAGCCTTATGTAGTATTCTATACATAATAGGGTCTCTCATCAACATATTGGAAGAGGCCATATCTATCTTAGCTCTTAATACATGAGTTCCTTCTTGAAATTCAGCGTTTTTCATCTTTTCAAAAAGCTCAAGATTTTCTTCTATCGCTCTATTTCGGTTTGGACTATTGACACCTGGTTCTGTAGGTGATCCTTTTTGGGAAGCCATTTCTTCAGATGACTGATCATCTACATAAGCTTTACCTTCTTTAATTAAAAGAACAGCCCAATCATAAAGTTGTTGGAAATAATCTGAAGCATACCGTTCGGTATCCCACTTATAACCTAACCATTCCACATCTTTTTTAATAGCGTCAACGAATTCTTGCTCTTCTTTAGCAGGGTTGGTATCGTCAAATCTAAGATTAACCGGAGCATTATAGCGTAGGCCTAATCCGAAGTTTAGACAAATAGAACTGGCATGGCCAATGTGTAAATAGCCATTAGGTTCAGGTGGAAATCGAAAACGGAGTTCTTCTTTGGTATACCCATTTACCAAGTCTTCTTCCACAATTTGCTCAATAAAATTTAAAGACTTTGGTGTCTCGCTCATGTCATTATATTTCAGTCTACAAAAGTAGCAAAATTGCCTTAATTGGCGGGTTTAAATTGAACACACCTTATATAAAATGAGTTTCACAACAGAAATCTTCCTTTCGACAACATTAAATTCCTGTTCGTCGTATTAAATAACATATTTGTCTATGGATTGATGGATTAGTGAATTTTTTTATTAACCATCTTTTCAACCGTAGTGGCCCCATAACTACAAATACTTATGAAAACCTTGACCAAAAAATCAATTTTTAGCGCATTAGTAGTGCTTTTCAGTGTCTTTCAATTAACGGCACAAGCAATAGTAATCAATGCACCCGAACCGGCTGATAATCCAAATTTGTCAGGAAGCACTCCTTGGTCCGCCATTTGTGCGGGTAACGGTGGATTCAATGAATACTTTGTTAATATCAGTTGGATAGGAACAGCAAATGCCGGTAACGAGTTTATTCTTGAACTTTCTGATGCTAACGGAAGTTTTGATAATGCGCAAACACTAAAGACAATTACTGATAAGAATACAGTAAAGGATTTTGATACTAGCTTTCCTATACCTACAGATACCCGAGGTCAAGGATATAAAATGCGTGTACGAAGTACTGATCCAATAAAGATTGGTTCAGCATCATCTGCATATAATATGTATTATATGGATGTAACCTCTAATTTAAATATTAGTGAACTAGGTGACGGTGTTCCTCCGGGAAGTGTTTGTAGCACTGGTGCTATAACCCTTCAGGTTGACAATATCCCCAATCCAGAAACCTATCAGTATATTTGGTTTAGAAGCGGAACTGAACTTACGGGAGAAAAAGGGCATACATTGAATGTAACCCAAACGGGTATGTATAATGTGTATGTTGATTATGGACCCTCATGTACTGGTTCAGGAAATACCGATTCAAATATTGTTGATGTTAACATTGGAGGTACAGGAGCAGGAATTGCCATTAACACCCCAACGAAAACATCTCTTTGTAGTACCGATACAGAAGTATTGAGTATAGATCAAACAAATGCTTCTTGGAACTATCAATGGTATAAAGATGGCAATGCAATACTTGGCGCAACAGGAACTAGCTATACGGTTAATGCTGCAATTGCAGGATTTGAAGCTGATTATGCTGTTGAAATTTCCGGAACAGGAATATGTAATGAACTATCTGAAGTAGTGACCATAACGAATGCCGAGTTGTATACCGTAACTGTTGAAAATGAATTGAACCTAGTTCTATTACCGACACAGAATCAGGTTTTAACGGTTAGTACAACTGCAAATACACCAAATTATAAATGGTTTAGAAATACTATCGAAATAACAGGAGAAACAAATAGTTCATTAACAATTTCTGAAGATGGGGAATATTATGTAGAGGTCACCCAAACCGGTGGTGCTTGTTCTGTTTCGTCTAAAAATTCAGAGATTACTACGGTTGTATCTCCCGCATCATTCGAGATAACTACGAACTATACCGGTTCGTATACCGCATGTGAAACTACGAGTATTACAATAGGTGTTGAATTAATTAATGCTGTTGCTGACAATGGCATCAAAACAGATGTGACTAGTTCTTTAATTGATGCTTTTACTTATCAATGGAAAAAAGATGGTACAGATGTTACTGGGGCTACTGGTAAAAACATCAGTCTAGCATCAAATTTAGAAAATGGTAGTTACCTTTTAAATGCAACCATTCAAGCGTTTGATATCAACTCAAATACATTATCTGCTCAATTATTAACTAGCGAAACTGTAAATATTACAAGTTCTGGAACTGTTTTTTGTAGTGGAGGAGAAACAATAATAATAAGTACTTCAGCCGATTTAAGCTCATCAACTTTTGATTGGCAATTAGATGGTTCATCGATAAATACCACCGATGCTACATTGACCGTATCAACGCCAGGTACCTATAAATTAGTTTTAGATAGAGATGGTTGTTCTTTAAATTCAAATGAGATTACAATTACTCCTTTAGATGAAAATCTGATTACTCTAGACCCAGGTACCGAAATTGTAATTCCTGAAGGAACTACAAAAACAGTTTCCGCTAACGGAGGTACTTCATATCGATGGGTAGATGCTAATTCAACAGAAATCAGTAATTCTGATAGTGTAACTTTTTCTGAGGCAGGTACCTATACGTTAATTGCCTCTATAGATAATTGTGAGATTATTAAGCAATTGGAAGTTACCTTTTTAGATACGTTCAAAGTTCCTAATGTAATTACTGTAAACGGAGATGGCATTAATGACCAATGGGTAATTCCAAATTCATATTCAAATAAAGAAGATGTAAACGTGATTATTTATAACGAACAAGGTCAAGAAATTATAAATCAATTCGATTATAAAAATAATTGGCCGCAGTCTACGACTGCTTTCACCAAACAAAATATGGTGTTCTATTACAAAATAAGGAACGCCAGTGAGGTACTCAAACAGGGTACTATCACCGTAATACGATAAGCTAAAGCTCACCATGCTAAAGAAAAGTGTTTTATATCTATTGTTATTTGTGTTTGCTACCATGAAGGTTAGCGGGCAAGAGGAAAACCCGTTTGTAGCGTATGATGTTCCTGCCCAGAACCTTTTAAAGTATAACCGATTTTTAATCAACCCAACATTTTCAACGGTTAGGGAAGATAAATCTTATATCAACCTGCTTCACCGAAACCAATCGGTACAATTTGATGATAACAATCAAAACTACTTCTTAAGTTATAGTGGTCGTATTAGTGACCGAACTGGTCTTGGTTTAAGTTTATATTCCCAACAATCAGGTACGTTAAGTAACTTTGGTGTGTTGGCTAATTATGCCTATGGTGTAAAGCTTAACGATAAAAGCAACCTAACCTTTGGTGCAAATGTATCTTACTATAATAGTGGGTTCGACCAAGGCAGGGCTTCAACAGTAGAAGTTGACCCCTTTTTAGCGGGACTACAAGATCAGAACTTATTATCTTTTCAACCAGGTTTAAACCTTTCTTATGGAAAATTTGATGTTGGTGTATTCGCAGAAAATTTATTCGACTATAATCTTAAATCTAGTGAATCTCTAACGGAATTCAAGGATAAAACCTTTTCAGGACATTTACAATATACCCATCAGTTTGAAAATCAAACAGGTATATTTGAAGAAGGACGACTTATGCCATTGGCAAGAGTTAGAAAAATTGGAGAAGAAGATGTAACCTTAGGTGGAAGTTTAATATTAGACCTTCCAAAATTAGGTTGGATTCAAGCTGGGTATGATAGTTTTTATGGTGCTGCGGCTGGTGTAGGTTTCAACCTTAACCGTAGAATCTCGTTAGGGTATACGATGGAAAAAGGATTGTCTAATAATTTTGACAATTTCGGACTTACCCATGAAATCTCTTTTGCCTATTCCTTCTCACCTAATCTTACTGAAGATAGGGTAATGTTAGAAGATGATTACGAAGATGATATAGTGCAGAATGATCTAGAGCCAGAGAATATTGCAACTAATGAAGAAATTGAAGAACTTAAACAAAAATTGGCAGAAAATGATGCCATCATAGAAGAGTTGATGTTTCGCCAAGATTCATTGGAAGCAACTCGCCAATCTGATTTAGAACGTCGTTTTGAAATGGTTATGCGAATGGTGAGAAATGAAACAAACGGTGATAGACCCGATTTAGAAAAAAAAGCGAAAGAGCTTTTTATGGATGATGAAACTAGAACCGGAGTTGCATTGGCCCAAGACTCAAGCAATACACAAGACCCTTCAAGGTTAGACATTTTAAATAATAAGAAGCAACAAGATAGGGTAGCGGTTACTGATGATATAATCGACACAAAAGCAAAAGAACTAGTACAACCGAGAGATGCGGTTGTGGCCAATAGACCAAGAAAAGAAGTTAATCCGGTTACTAAACCCGAAGTTGTTCAAGATGGGGTTAAAAGCAGAAAATTCAAAAACTTACCCAATGTAACTGATGGCTATTATGTAGTTGCCAATGTATATAAAGGTGGTAAGTATATGGACAATTTCTTGACCACGTTAAAGAACAAAGGAATAAATGCAGATTACATTGATAATCCAAATAACGGACTTAAATATGTATATCTACAACGCTATGAAACCTTTGAAGATGCTGTAGCTGCAAACGACTCAAAGTTGAATGGTATGTACGATGGTGCCATGTGGATTATGAATGTAGATAATACATATACTAATGAAGCCTACGCAAGTAACGTAAATAAAATCAAGGAGAAATCTTCTAAATATAAATCTGATGTGCTAACCTCAAATGTGGTCGTTAAGGATAAGGTAGCTTCTACTGATGTTGACAAAAAATCATATGTTATTGATGGTGCTGGATCTGGTTATTATTTAATTGCCAATGTATTTGCAAATCCTAACAATGCAAAGAAATTTGTTAAGCTTCTAAATTCTTTCGGTTTAAATGCCAGTTATTTTATCAATCCAAAGAATAACTATAGGTATGTATACCTTAAAAAGCATGACTCTTGGACAAACGCTCTTATATCGTATTATTCTAAGCTAAATGACGCTTATAATGACAAGATGTGGATAATGCGCGTTAATCAAGAACAGATGGCTTAAATTGGCTTAAAACCGCCTAACTTATCACTAAACTATCTAGGTTTGAAGCGTGTTATTATGGCAGATGTACTATAAACTGAATTGGAATTAGGCCATACTTGGCTTAAAAAAACTTGTTTATCTACTATCTTGTTTTCCTTTAAGAAACCTAATACTATGTTTCTGAAGATAACCTCGAAAATGCCCTTTCCAATATTTTCAATTACTTTAGATTTACACTTTTAATGGGCTATTATATAGTACTCATGATATGAGTTACTTAGGGCTGATTCATTTGGGTAGACCGTCATTATCCTGATACTTGTTTGATACTCTAAATGTAATTTTTTTAGTCAAACCTTGTTAGATATAGTAAGTACCTAGGTATTTGTTTGCTGCCTAGATCTTCATGTACTCTAATATGGTTGCATTAGTTACAAGATGTCTTAAACATCATTGTTGTACTCTCATGTCACTTACTGAAAGATTGGTACAGACTAATTTAATTGAGGTAGATAGGTTGGTGACGACGGCTTTCTTTTGGCATCTCAATGGATAGAATACAGGCGTAGTTCTTAATTAATAATTTACTAGAGAATTTCTTAAATCGTATGGTAGCACTAATGAAACCTAAATGACGCTCATTTTTGGGATGTATTACTATTGGACCACCAAGTTTTACAAGCAACTTAATAAACAATGCCTTCGACAATAATAGATTTGCTAGATGAAAATCTTATGCTATAAAGAAAGAAGAACTAAGGAAGTCTGTTATCGTAGCTAACATACGTTATTGATAAATAGGGATTTTTAGGATACTTCAACCCAAAACGAAATATATTTTTATATCGAAAATTAAGGGCAAATAAACCTGTAATTTTTTAAAGTTTAATAAGTCCGTTACTGTGCAAGATGTTGAGTTTTGTGATCCCATTTTGAATACCCTTTTTTATAGCGAATAGTTGAGAAAAATCTTCTGCCTTTTCTATGTAACATAAAAATAGGAATAGAAAGACATATTTAACACTGCAATTTTCAGAAAACGAAACAGTTAGGATTCCAGAATAAATAGATACATAATGGTTTAAATGGTGTTTGTTAGAAAATGATTGATAAGGAAAAGGAATAACTGGTCTTTAAAAAATAAAGTAAAAAATTAGTAGACAGAAAAGTAACAAAATGAAGAATATTGTTATTTATTAAGGCAAACATACCTTTCTGTTTTTAGTGTTTTAATCAAAGAAAACGAGTTAAAAACCCACCATTTTTCGTAAGTAAGAACTTTATTTTGAAATGTAAATCATCACGTAAATATCTTTTAAAAAAAATGACCACTTAAATTGGACTTTAAGTTTAAAAAATTTAGGTCTTATTTTCGAAAATTTTAGGCTCATTTTTTATTCTAATTTTCCTATCAAAGTTTGTATTTCGAACACCTATTTTAAGTGCTATTTTTTCAATTAAATAGTTTGATTTTAGCCCAAAAGAAGAAATATCCGTTCTTCTAATAAGCGGTTGAAAGTATTAAAAAATGGACTTTTCTAAGAAATCAAACCCATTCGAATTGCTATTTCACAACAGAAACTGATCATACCACAACAATAAATTCTTCACTTTGCTACTATAGTGAATATTTGTTATTGGAGAGATTCGTCTAGAACGATTTGAATTTTAAATCGATTGAATGATTTTCTTCAGTAAGTATAGAACATGACCAAACTGACTAGTTTTTTAGATTTTACCAAATTCACTTCTCTTATGGGAAAACATTACGCTAAATGTTTAATCTTTATTTTGTTTCTTGTCTTAAGTGCTCAATCGGCCTATTCGCAAGTTAAAGAACCTTTTCAAGTACGTTACGAGGCTGATATTCGTGGAGAATTAACTTTCATTGCAAATAATATTGTCAACCGAAATATTCCAGAATCGACAGGACGTCAATGGGTATATAGAAACGGAAGATGGAGAAGAGAAAATGTCACTATACCAGCGGTATCACCAAACGAACCCCTTAATGATACTGGTGGTTCTTCTGATTACAATGATAATTACGACATGCAATATATCGATGTCGATAATGATAATACCACCTTCAGTTCAAGTAGCGCAACTTTGACAGTGCCAAATATTGATTGTGCATTAATAAGATACGCTGGTTTATATTGGTCTGCTATTTATGTAAATAACGATAGAAGTAATATAGACGATATTAAATTCAGAATACCAGGCGGTACCTATCAAGATATTACTGCTGATGAAATTATATTTGATGGTAATGGGGATGCTGATTTTGGGTATTACAGTCCTTATGCTGCCTACAAGGATGTAACCTCTATAGTTGCGGGTATGACGAACCCGAATGGAGAATATTTTGTAGCCAACGTTAGAGCTAGTACAGGCAGTAATATTTCAGGTGGTATTTCAGGTGGTTGGAAAATGGTCGTTGTTTACGAAGACCCGAACTTACCAGGCGATAAGTTTATTACCACTTTTGACGGTTATGCTGGTATTAAATCTGGTGAGAGCGTTGATATTCCAATTAATGGCTTTACTACCTTACCAGCACCATTTCCTGTTTATGCGAATATGGGTGTTGCAGCTTTAGAAGGTGATAATAGAATTGGTGGTGATGGATTACAAATTAATGCAAACGGAACATTTTATACATTGTCAAATGGAGAAAACCCGGCAAATAATTTTTTCAATTCTAGTATAACACTTAATGATGCTCAATTTACAGATAGAAACCCGAATAGTGTTAACACCTTAGGTTGGGATGTTGATTATTTTGAAATTCCAAATGGAGGAGCCAGTAATACGATTATTCCAAATGGCGCTACAAGTGCTATTTTAAGAGCAAGCTCATCTCAAGATAAATACGATATTTTCTTTACTTCTTTTGATGTTGACATTATTGCCCCAAATATAGTTTTAGAGAAAAAAGTGAACACACCTGGCGGTGTAGATATTACCGGTCAAGGTGTTCGCTTAGGTCAAACATTAGACTATGTACTGACTTTCGAAAACATAGGTAATGATGATGGTGTTAATTATACAATTAGAGATGTGCTTCCAGTTAATGTGTCTCCACCAGATGGCCGTAGTTTTTTCAACGCATCAGATTTTTCATATCCTGCTGGTGTAACGTATGTTTATAATCCTCTTTCGCGTGAGATTATTTTTTCAATTCCAGATAATTATGTAGAAGATGAAGATTCTGAATATTCAATTCGTTTTAGAGTACAGGTAGCAGAGAACTGCTTTGATTTTATTAATGCATGTTCAGATCTAATTGAAAACGTCGCATACGGTACCTATCGTGGTGAAGACAATTCAGCTCAGGTTACCGATGACCCAAGTGTTACTGATTTTAACTCATGTGGTTTTACCGTACCAGGTGCTACAAACTTTCTTTTGGATGATCTTTCTGATTGTACTTTTGAGAGAACCATTGAGCTTTGTGGTACAAGTGCTATTTTGAATGCAGGAGATGGTTTTGATTCTTATATATGGTATCGTGATACCAATGCTAACGGAACAATAGATGTTACCGATATTGAAGTTAACGATGGTGACCCAGATAATGATCCTAGCACACTAGTAGTTACAGCTGTAGGCACCTATATTGTAGATAAAATTGTTGCAGACCCTTGTAAGGGCTTTACTGAAGTCATTACTGTTGAGCCATTTGGTTCCGGAAATTTACCTAACCCGGTAACAGAATACTTCAACGAAGTTAATAGTGACACTGATCCTTCTAATAATATACCAGGAGAAATAGTTTTCTGTAGTATTGATAATTCTTTTATACCTAAGATATTCTTATGTGGGATAAATGACTCTCAACCATTAGCAGTAAATATTGTAGATGCACAAAGTGTTACATGGGAATTATTAGATGAAGGTAGTTGTACACCTGTCGGTGAAGATTGCGCCAATAAGGCACTTCCATGTTCTTGGAGCGAAGTAGGTAACGGTAGTAACTTTCTTTTAAATGCTCCTGGGGAATATAGACTTTCTGTTGTTTATCAAAATGGATGTACAAGTCGTTTTTATTTCAAAGGATTTCAAAATAATTTGGACATTGATTTTAGTAATAGAGATATTGTTTGTGATACCGATGGAAACATAACTATTACAAACCTTGGAAACGGTTACGGATATCAACTTGTAGATAATGATACAGATAATATTGTTGTTCCGTTTAGTTCAAATAACGGTCCTAGTTTTGATTTTGCTTCTGGTGAAAATGGATCATATAGAGTAGAAGTAACCCAACTTGATATAAACGGAGACCCAATACAAGATGCTTGTATTTTTACAACTCCGGTTATTGGGGTTTTAGAGCGTGATATAGCCTATAACATAAATGTAACTCCAGAAACTTGCTTTACCTTAGGTACAATAAATTTGCAAGTAAATAATGCCGATGCTGTTTATGAGTATGAGATAAGAATAGATGATGGTTCAAATGGCGGTTCAGGTACTTTACTCGATAGTGAAAATGGTCAAATAGACAACAACTTTACTTTTAATAATTTAAGTGCAGGAGATTATATCGCTATAATTAGAACTGCAGATGGTTGTTCTTATAGTGAAAATGTCACTATAATTAATCAAAATGATTTAACGTTAACCGCTAGGGTTTCTCAACATATTACTTGTAGAGAAGGGAATATTCAAATGGACTCAAATGGCGGTAGCACACCACACACGTATGCTATTTGGTCTTATGTTGATGAAAGCGGTACTACAGTTACTTCTTACCCAACATTTGCTGATATACCTCCAACCAATTTTCAGACCAGTCAAATATTCGACATACTAGATGCTGGTGATTATACCTTTGTGGTTTTGGACAGAAATGGTTGTTATAAAGAATCTAATACGGTTAGTATAGAGTTTGAACCTGCTGCAGAATTTAACGCCACTACAATAGTAGATGTTAGCTGTTTTGGTGAATCTAGCGGTAGAATTCAATTTAATTTGGTTGATAATAACGGTTACCAATTAACATTCTCTTTGTTCGACTCAGATGATCAACCATTAGGTGAGAATGGGTCAGGCTCTTTCTCTAATCTTCCTGAAGGTGATTACAGAGTAGTAATTAACCAAAGAAAAGGAAGTGCTTCATGTGATTACGAAGAAAACTTTTCAATTAGCGCTCCATCTACAGCAATACGGGGAGATGCCGTTTTAATTCAAGACTATACTTGCTTGCAAGAAGGTATTATCGAAGCTCAAAATGTTTCTGGCGGTACGGTACCATATGAGTATAGTATTGATGGAATTAACTTTATTCCTGATACGACTGCAAATGCACATCGTTTTGAAAACTTGACTGATGGTAATTATACCATCACCATAAGAGATGCTAACGACTGTACTTTTGTTACAAATCAAATTGTAATTGACAGACCAAACCCACCAACGGATTTAACAATTGTGGAGTCTCAAATTACATGTCCGGCTCAAACAGTCAATTTAACCGTAAACGCAATTAACGGTACAGCACCTTATATATATTCAATTATTGCGCCATCTACCATTGTTCCAACAAGTATTACAGGAAACGAAGCTGCTTTTAATGGTCTTGCTCCTGACACCTATACGGTAAGAGTTACAGATGTTGATGGTTGTTTTTATGATGAAAATTATACGATTAATGCTATTAACCCAATATCAGCAAGTGGTACAACTACACAACCAATTAGCTGTTTTGGTGCTGCTGATGGCATCATTCGTTTTAATGTAAATTTCCAAGCAAGTCAAAATTTCACTTACACGGTTACAGGCCCAACAGGCGTTGTTAGAACAGGTGGTACAGAAGCTGTTATTGACAATATTAATGGTTTAGTAGCGGGTGACTATACGTTAGATATTGTAGATACCGATACAAATTGTACATACACAGTAACACATGAATTAGAAGGACCAACTTCGGCTTTGTCCATTTCAAATTTAACAGAAACACAACCAAGTTGTTTAACAGATGGTAGTGTTCGTATTAGTGCAACTGGTGGATGGGGAAGCTATACATATGTATTAAACAACCCAGATGCATCTCCTTTTGGAAATAATGCCACAGGTTCATTTAGTGGATTAACGCAATCTGGAACTTATAATGGTACAATTACTGACGCTAACAATTGTAGTATACCGTTTTCGTTTAATTTAAATCCGGCAACGGCTCCTGTTTTAGAAATAACTCCAAATCAAAACTGTTTTGATGACGCTGTTTTATTAACGTTGACGGCCAATGTCACATCAGGTGGTGACGGTAATTTTGAATATAGTTTAAATGGAGGCCCTTTCAGTACAACTAACGTTTTTTCTGGACTTTTAGCAGGTACGTATACTATTGATGTAAGAGATGGAAAAGATTGTACAGACTCTGAAAGTATTACCATAAACCCTGCAGTAACAGTAAATGCAAGTGCAAGTAATATAACTGCATGTGGTACGGATACCGATATCGATATAACCGCCGCAGGGGGTGATGGCAATTATGTGTATGCGGTTGTGGCCGATGGCGCTACCCCTACGGCAGGGGATTACGCTACGAGCAATACTGTGACCGTTACGGGCGCAGGAGACTATGACGTATATGTGCTAGACAATAATGGGGGAGCTAATGCTTGTCCTGCAATGTATGATATTACGATCGTGCAGGATTTACCGGTCGCTGCAATACCGACAGTTATTGATGTAACCTGTTTCGGCGGCAACAATGGGAGTATTTCTTTAGCACCTTCTGGTGGCGAGGCCCCATATACTTTCAGTATAGATGGAGGAACAACCTTTGGATCCGTAAGTACGTTCAACAATCTTACGGCCGGCACTTATGATGTCAGGGTAAGGGACGTTAATGATTGCGAACTGACATTATCCATTCCTGTTGACGAATTACCGCAAATAATCGCTGAGAGCGTTCAAACAGAAGATTATACGTGTAATCAATTAGGAGAGATCACTGTTGGCAGTGTAACCCCTACGACAGGTGGTTCAAATAGTTATCAGTATAGTTTAAATGGAGGAACTTGGACTGCAGCGACTGCGGCAGGAGCGGTTTTCGCCAATTTGACCGACGGTACCTATACCGTACAAGTAAGGGATGCCAATAATATCGGATGTACGGTAAGCCTACCTAATATTATAATCGCGCCTTTACCTATAGAACCTGCCTTGAGCAGCAGCGTTGCTTACAATTGTGACGGATCTGGAAATATTACGATACTTCCTAACGACCCGTCGTATACGTATAGTATCGACGGTAATACCCCACAAGCGGGCAATGTGTTCAACAATGCGATCGTAGGCCAACATACCATCACGGTGGATTACGGCAGTGAATGTACGACCGACATTATCATAGACGTTCAGCCTGGCAATGCATTCGAGGCATCGGTGCTTACCTATGAAGATCTAAACTGTAACGCCGATAACTCGGGCACCATTACTTTCGAAGTGGACAATTTTGGCGCTAGCGGATTCGAGTATAGTCTGGATAATTTTGCCAGCGTACTGGGAAGTACGACCGTTTCGCCACAGACCATTTCCGGATTGTCCGCGGGTAATTATACGGTATATGTTAGGGACGTGGACAACCCGATAGCCGGTTGTACCGTAACGCTTGCCCAAACGATATCCGAGCCAACGGTGGTAGTCGCCGATGCGAACATCACCCAACAATATACCTGTGACAATGGCGGGGCCACTATTACGGCAAGCGCCTTGGGCGGTACTCCAGGGTACGAATACCAATTGGAGGACAATGTTGGCGGAATCATAACCGCTTATCAGACCAATACTGTTTTTAACGGATTATTAGCGGGTACATATAATGTTCGTGCAATGGATGCGAACGGGTGTTCCGATTTAATTGACA
>NZ_FNZN01000025.1 GCF_900109345.1 Maribacter orientalis | reverse complement strand
AAGAAAAAATAAAACTAAACAAAAAGCTTTAGCTTCGTGCGCAGACGGAAACGAAAAGTTTCCTTTCCTCCGCACTACGCTTAGCTCAGCCGTTGGCAAACATTAAAATGAACACGAGAATAATCATATCAACAATTCTAATTCTGACTTCCTTTTCAACCTTCGGACAGTTCAGCAGACAGAACATTGAAACAGACTCGTCCGACATTGAAATAATTAGAAATTCCGTTTACCACATTTACGAAGAAACCTATAAGAATAAAGACTCTGTTTGGTATAGCGTTCATTTCATAAAAGACACCACGAGACTCAATACCGAAGGTTGGAAAACAAAGGATGGCAAATACCTTGGAGTGTGGCAAGAGTACAATTTTGAAGGTGAATTGATGTACACAAGAGATCACGACAACGCAACCTGTGTAGTCAACAAAGACTTGTATCCATATCACGACTTGCTCGAAAGAATGAAATCAAAAGCTGACAGTTTAATAATTACAACTTACAGCCAGGAGTTTTTTGACAATCATGTACGTTTTGACTTCGACTGCTATGCATATCACGGTCATTGGATAACACTTAGCGATGGAGAGAAATATTGGTCGAAGGACTATTTAGGTTCATGGATTGAACCTATGGAAGCAAAACCAAATTCCTTCAAGTTTCGATATAGCGTGAAAATTGGTGATACAGAATGGTATCCCGAAATGATTGGGATTGATTTAGATTCTATTGGCAACTATGTACCAAGTAAGGACTTTTGGAATAACTACGGATTTGAAAATGTGAAATCTCAAAAAAAGACTTTTCAAATTGACAAGTTGAAAGCCATGAAAACTGCCAAACAGCATGGACTTGAGATAACTGACCAGAATAAAATCAATGAATTTCTAAAGTGGGAGAAATTTAAGAAAGCTGAATTTTATGACGGGCAATTTCGGTACTACATAACTGAGCTGACAGAAGAAGTTAAAGACATTAAAGAAAACGCTCGGTCGAGTGTCGTTTACAAATTCAATGTTTACTCTTTCAATCCATGGACAGGAGAATTCGTTGAAATGAAGAAAATGAAAAACATTCATTCTTGGGAAGAACATAGTGGAAATTGGACAGGACTAATTCCCGATAATGATTAAAAAAATAAAAACGTTTGCCAACAAAACCTATAAGCAATAGCACCCTGCGGGATGCTACTGCTCATAGCCAAACCGTTAGCTTTAATATTAAAAAAAGGGGAATATGTCTGAAAAAAGGGAATGGATTGGAGAAACTGGATACTGCAATTGTCTGCTTGTAGTAATGTT
>NZ_FNZN01000013.1 GCF_900109345.1 Maribacter orientalis | reverse complement strand
TAGGGGATTGCAGTATTGCTCGGCCATATACCAAAAAGAACTAAGGCTAAGTAATATGGTCCCGTCAATGACAGACGGGTATGACTGCTACCAAAATGCATTGGC
The DNA here is from genome assembly GCF_900109345.1 of Maribacter orientalis. Classification (GTDB taxonomy): domain Bacteria; phylum Bacteroidota; class Bacteroidia; order Flavobacteriales; family Flavobacteriaceae; genus Maribacter; species Maribacter orientalis. Next base: position 93,641 of record NZ_FNZN01000013.1, on the reverse strand, counting down.
AGAACGAATGAACGGCATATTGAAAGGGGAATTCTTAATCTATAAATGTAACAGTGGCAAAGAGTTAAAAAAGCTCATAGCAGAATCAATAAGAACATATAATAACAAAAGACCACACTTGAGTCTAAAATATAAAACACCTAACTTTATACACAACAAAAAACCAGAGAAGCTAGCTTCTCTGGTTTAATATTAATTATTTAAAAACTGTCAACCTATTTTAGGACGACTCACTTAAATACTGCTATAATTTAGCAAACATTTTTTGCATTTTTTCACTTTCTTCTTCAGCCAACGTAGGATCAACTAAAATACGACCGCTATGTTCATCGGTAATGATTTTTTTTCTTGAAGCGATTTCAACCTGTACTTGAGGTGGAATAGTAAAGAATGAACCACCTGAAGCACCTCTTTCGATTGGCACAACTGCTAAACCATTCTTAACATTTTTACGAATACGGGCATAAGCCTTAACCAAGCGGTCTTCAATTTTATCTTGAAATTTGATTGATTCTTCTAACAATGCTTTTTCTTCTTTCTCAGTTTCAGCAAGAATAGCATTCAATTCGCTTTTCTTGTGCTTTAAGTGAGCATCGCGCTCGGACAAACGCTCTTTCGTTTCAGAAATAACCGCTTTCTTTTGCTCTATTTGAGCTTTGAATTCTTTAATATTCTTATCAGCCAATTGAATTTCCAATTCTTGGAATTCTAATTCTTTACTAATTGAATTGAATTCTCTACTGTTACGAACATTTTTTTGTTGCTCACCGTATTTTTTAATTAGAGTCTTTGCTTCTTCAATAAGGTTTTTCTTAGCACCGATTTCGAAATTTATATTTTCTAAATCAGATTTAAGTTTATCCATTCTCGTTTTTAGGCCAAGGACTTCATCTTCCAAATCTTCTACTTCTAAAGGTAGTTCACCACGAACATTCCTTATTTCATCAACTCTAGAATCAATTAATTGCAAATCATATAATGCTCTTAACTTTGCTTCTACAGAGGAATCTTCTTTTTTTGCCATATTAAAAATAATTGATGGGATTTGTTATACTTTCCGATAAATGGATTGCAAAATTAGGAATTTTTTTCGTAAGATAATCAACTAAAAGGTTTTTTGTAAACTGCTCAGTTTCAAAGTGTCCTATATCGGCCAAAATCATTTGATTTTCAGCTTCGTAGAATTGATGATATTTAAGGTCTGCGGTAATAAAAACATTTGCTCCGTCTGCTTTTGCAGCGCTAATTGCAAATGAACCACTACCTCCTAAAACTGCAACTTTTTTAATTGGCTTATCTAATAATTTAGAATGCCTAACCACTGAAGTTTTCATTTTTTGCTTCAAATCAGTTAAAAACTCAATTTCTGAGATCTCTTCTTTTAGTTCTCCAATCATACCCATGCCAATATATGGGTTGGTGTTATCTAAGGTTTGAATGTCGTATGCCACTTCTTCGTAGGGGTGAGCAGCCATTAAATTTTTAAGAATCGTGTGCTCATCGTTCTTTCCAAAAATACAGGTTAACATAACCTCTTTTTCTGTATGGATTTCACCAATTGTACCTTTTACTGGGTTGGCTTTATCATTTGCTTTGTATGTTCCTTTGCCTTCGGTAGAAAAACTACAGTTCGAGTAATTTCCTATTTCACCCGCGCCCGCATTGAAAAGAGCTTCTTTAACTTCTTCAACATTTGCTAAAGGTACATAGGTGGTTAGTTTTTTTAGGGTGCCCTTTTGTGGTATAAGTATTTTAGTATTAGATAGGCCCAATACCTCGCAAATTTTTCCATTTACACCATGACTTACATTATCTAGAGCAGTATGCATAGAATAAATAGCAATATTATTTTGAATAGCCTTTATAACTACCCGTTCTACATAATTCTTACCGGTAATTTTCTTAAGTCCGCCAAAAATAATAGGATGAAAGCTGACAATTAAGTTGCATTTTTTAGCAATTGCTTCATCAACAACATTTTCAAGGGTATCTAAGGTGACTAAAACTCCAGTTAACTTGGAAGATGAGTCGCCTACGAGTAGCCCTACATTATCAAAATCTTCTGCATAGTCTAGTGGAGCAAAGTCCTCTAAAATTTGGGTTATTGTGTTTATAGTCATTTTATTGAAAAATAAGGTATTCAAAGATAAATTATTATAATTTCGTACTGATGCAGGTGTTACGAAAACTTCTTCTTCCTATTTCAGTAGTTTACGGTTTAATTGTGTTTTTGCGAAACCGATGTTATGATTTAGGAATTTTCTCTTCAAAATCATTTACCACAAGAACAATCTGTGTGGGTAATTTAAGTGTTGGCGGAACCGGTAAAACTCCTATGATTGAGTTATTGGTAAGGTCACTTCATCAAAAATATCAATTGGCAATTTTAAGTAGGGGATATAAAAGAAAATCTAATGGTTTTTTACTTTCTACTCATAAAACCAGTGTTGAAGATTTAGGGGATGAACCGTTTCAATTAAAATCTAAATTTCAAAAGGTAGCGGTAGCAGTAGATGCTGATAGAAGAAATGGGATTGCACAATTAGAACAGATAGTTAAACCAGATGTTATTTTATTAGATGACGCTTTTCAACATCGAAAAGTAAAGCCAGACTATTCAATCCTTTTAACGGCGTACAATAATATCTACGTGAATGATTGGTACTTACCGACCGGTAATTTAAGAGATTCTAAAAGGGAGGCACAAAGAGCAAATACAATTGTAGTCACCAAATGCCCTAAGAATTTATCTTTATCAGAAAGAAATAAAATAGTAGATAAAATCAATCCGAAGGAGCATCAAAAAATTCTCTTTAGCTTTCTGTCTTATAATGAAGAATTGAAGGGTATTAATATAAACCTCGAAGACCTTAAGGATAAAAAAGTGACCTTGGTTACAGGTATTGCAAATCCGGTTCCATTAGAAAAATTTTTATTGGGAGAGGGACTCGTATTTGAACACTTGAAGTTTAATGATCATCATTTTTTTACCGAACAGGAAATTACTGTGTTAAAAGGAAAAGAATGTATTCTTACTACCGAGAAGGATTATGTGCGGTTAAAATCTAAACTCACCAATTTACATTACATTGAAGTCTCACATCAATTTTTAGATGATGATGCTAAAATATTTGAAACGGAATTAGAAAGATTTATGACAACGAATTCCTAATATCTTTATCAAAAATGTTCTCACCTATTTTTTGATAGAAAACCTCAGGTTTAAAAGGTTTGGTGACCACGTCATTACAACCAGCCGCATAAAAACTTTCTAAACTATCATCTAATGAAATTGCGGTTAATGCAATAATGGGTGTGTCTTGGTTGAATTTTCTAATTTCAATAGTGGCTTCTTCGCCACTAATACCAGGCATATGTATATCCATAAGAATGGCATCGTAAACATTTTCTTGAGCCAAAGTAATGGCTTCATAACCATTGTTGGCAATGTCACTAGTCATGCCTTTTTTAGATAGCATTTTTTTAGTGATTACTTGATTGATTTTATTATCCTCAACAATTAATAAGTGAAGATTTTTAAAATCGTAATCGCGAGGTGTTATTTCGAATGAAAAATCTTCTGGAAGATCATCAAGACTTTTCATTTCAATTTCAAAGAAGAAAGAACTTCCTTCTCCCAATGTGCTCTCAAGTTCTATTTTACTATTGAACAGTCCTAAAAGACTTTTTACAATAGTAAGTCCTAAACCAGTTCCTCCATATTCACGGTTTATTTGAATTGAACCTTGTTCGAATCCTTCAAAAATACTTTTCTGCTTTTCTTTTGAAATACCAATACCATTATCGCTTACTTCAAAATAAATCGTTACATCGTCTTCTACTTTATTAAGCAGTTTAGCAACAACTTTTACTTCACCACCTTTCGTAAACTTGATAGAATTACCAATCAAGTTCATGAAAATTTGTGAAAGCTTTAATGGGTCACTTAATAAATGCCCAGGTATCTCGGCATCATACTCCAGAATCAATTTGGTATTGTTTGCTTTAGCGCTTTGAGTCAATGAATTAATAACCTCATGAATAACCTTGTTTAAGTTAAACTCCATATTAAGAGGTTCTAATTTATTGGCGTCAATTTTATTGATATGAAGTATATCATTAATGAAATTTAACAAATAATCACCGGAGAATTTTAATGCCTTTAAATGCTCCTTTTGATGTTCTTGCGGCTCCTCTTCTAAAAGAAGATGGGTTAGGCCTGTAACGGCATATAATGGAGTTCTAAGTTCATGGCTAACAGTTGAAAGGAAGTTTGTCTTCGCTTCCATAGCTTGTACAGCGCCATCTCGTGCTATTTGTAATTCTTTATTCTTGGTTTGAAGTAAATCGTTCGTTTTAAGTTTGATTTGATTGTTACGATACAGGGTAACTGCTAGCAGTGATATAATAATCAAAAAAGCCGACGCTAAAATTGCGGTAAGTTCAGATCTATTTTGCGATTCTGTTAGTTCCTCAATTTTCTTCTCTTGCCTTGCTATTTCTTCTGTCTTGTAATCGTCTTTTATTTTATCGGCAGTTTTAGCTTCAATTTTATTTTTTTCTATGTTGAAAATAGAGTCTTTTAGCTGAATTAGGTTTTGACTGTTGACTAAAGATTTTTGATACAAACCTAACCTCTCATACACATTGCTTAATAACGCATTAGCTGTTTTTATATCTTCTAAAAAGCCATTGACTTGTGCTACGACTAATGCATTTTCTCCATTTTTAGCCGACTCAGTTAAACTGTCAGTTTTTAAATTTAATTCTGCAAGAGTTAAATATGCTTGCGAAGTGAGATATTCTTTTTCATGAATATCTGTATTTATAATAAGAGAGTTTAGATTTTTTTTAGCACTATCGTATTTTTCTAAACTAATATAAACTCTAGCCTCGGTTAACAGCAGATTATTATAAAAATTTCTATCATTATTAAGTTGTTTTGCCTCATTCAGCATAAACAATGATTGAAAATTTCGGTTACTTCGATGCAAGAGAATTGCTTCAATATATTTGTGCATTGCATCCCCGTATGGGTATTCAATATCTTTTAATAATACACTGGCGCGATCCCAATAGAATTCTGTATCTCCTTCTTTGTCAATTTTTAGATACAGCAATGCCAGCTCATGAAGACTATCAATTAATGCTTTGATATCCTCTTTCTTTTCAGCTTCATTCGCTGCTGTATTTAAAGTTTCAAGGGCTAAATCTATTTTATCTTGATTCTTAAATTTTCTCGCTTGGTTGAAATAAGATTGAATATCATTTGAGCTAAGCGAGTCTTGTGAAAATGCACAAGTTGTAGTCGCCATAATAAAAATGGGGACTATAAAGAATTTAATTGCTCTATTTAAGAATAATAGGTTCAAATATAATTTTTACTGTTCATGTAGTTCATCAAATCAATGATTCTGCTGCTATAACCGGTTTCGTTATCGTACCAACCAATAATCTTCACCATTCTTCCTATTACAGAGGTCATTAAAGAATCAAACGTACAAGAATAGCAACTATTGTTTATGTCTATAGAAACTATTGGGTCATCGGTGAAGCACAATATATTTTTGAACTGATTTTTCGATGCTTTTTCAAATGTATCATTTATTTCCTCAATAGTTGTAGTCCTTTTCACATTTAAAGTGATATCAGTTAAAGATCCATTGGCCACAGGTACTCTAATGCCACAACCACCAATAGAATCTGCTAGTTCAGGAAATATTCTTGTCAAAGCTTTTGCGGCACCAGTTGTTGTGGGTACAATAGATAGAGCTGCTGCTCGTGCCCTTCTTAAATCGCGATGGGGTTGGTCATGTAGGCTTTGATCGGTGGTGTAGGAGTGTATGGTAGTGATGTAGGCTTGTTCAATACCACAAAGGTCATTTATCACCTTAATCATGGGTGCGGCATTATTGGTGGTACATGATGCATTTGATATAATATCATCAGTGGCGTTTAAAGTATCTTCATTTATGCCGAAAACAATCATTTTTATATCATCTTCAGATGGTGGTACAGAAAGAATAACTTTTTTTGCCCCATTTGAAATATGAAAAGCTAATGTTTCTCGGTCCTTAAACTTCCCCGTGCATTCTACGACCAAGTCAACATTAGTAGATGACCAGTTAATTTTAGAAGGATGGGTTTCGTTAGATAATAGAATTTGCTTGCCGTTAATGATAATATGTTTTTCATCATGCCCGATTATATGGGGTGATGTACCGTGTATACTGTCGTATTTTAATAAATGAGAAAGTGTTCTTGTATCTGCTAAATCATTAATGGCAACTACATTTAAATGTTCTTGTTGTTGCAAAAGGCGGAATAGGGTTCTTCCTATTCTTCCAAAACCATTAATGCCAATATTTATTTTTTGCATTGGTTAACGTTGGAGGTGAATAAATTATAGAACGATAAAAAAGTAAAAAAAGACCACAAACAAAAATTATTTTAATAATTCCTGTTTGTGGTCTTACGAATTAAAGAATGTGTTTATGCGCTTTGTAAGATGATCTAACCAATGCACCGCTTTCCACATGTCTAAAGCCCATTTCTAGGCCAATGTCCTCATATTTTTTAAATTGCTCTGGGGTGATAAATTCCTTTACAGGTAGATGCTTTTTAGATGGCTGTAGGTACTGGCCTATGGTAACGACATCGACGTTTACACTTCTTAAGTCCTGCAAAGTAGTAATTACCTCGTCTTCATGTTCACCAAGACCCAACATGATTCCAGATTTAGTTCTATTAACACCTTGCTTTTTCAAATAATTAAGTGCCTCAAGACTACGTTCGTATTTTGCTTGTATACGTACTTCCCTAGTCAACCTTTTAACCGTTTCCATATTATGGGAAACCACTTCTGGGGCAACGTCTATAATTCTGTCCAAATGTTTTTCGATTCCTTGAAAATCGGGAATTAAAGTTTCTAAAGTAGTAGTTGGGTTCATTCTACGAATGGCTTTTACCGTTTCGGCCCAAATAATAGATCCCATGTCCTTAAGGTCATCTCTATCTACAGAAGTAACAACAGCATGTTTAATGCCCATTATCTTAATAGAACGCGCCACTTTTTCTGGTTCTGCCCAATCAACATTTTCCGGTCTACCAGTTTTTACTCCACAAAAACCACATGATCTTGTGCAAACATTACCTAATATCATGAAGGTCGCGGTTCCTTCGCCCCAACATTCTCCCATATTTGGGCAACTACCACTAGTGCAAATTGTATGAAGGTCATACTTATCAACTAAACCTCTTAGTTGTGTGTATTTTTTACCTGTAGGTAATTTAACCCTAAGCCATTTCGGTTTACCTTTAGGTGGAGCAACATTTTCATTTAGGACTGTAGACATGCTAATATTTTAATACAAATATACGAACTTAAAAAGTGTCTATAAAGTAGAATTACCTTTGAAACAATCAGCTTTTGCAATGTGAAAGTGAAGATGGTTAAATAGTAGTTTACTTCCTTGCTTTAATGATTTCAGAAAGCAATTTCTTAGCCCTAAGAAGCTTTACTTTAACACTATTTATAGGTTCATTTAATTTTGCTGCAATATCTGCATAACTTAATTCATTAAAATACCTAAGGTTTATAACGGTTTGATAGTGCGGTTTTAATTTTTTAATGTCCCTTAATAAATCAGCTAAATTCTGTTCTTGTATCAACTGATCTTCCATTGAAGGTGTTACATCTAATGCGCTGGTTATTGATTCGGCACTGCTTCTAGAGTCTAACAGGCTTTTTTTGCGCTTACGAACTAAATCTATGTGTATGTTTTTAGAAATGGCTATCAACCAAGTTTTAAATACATAAGATTCATTATACGTTTGTATCTTATCAAATGCCTTAGAGAAAGTTTGAATAGTAATATCTTCCGAGTCATTTTCGTTTTCGGTACGTTTTAATTGAAAGCCGTAAACATCGTTCCAAAACATATCCAACAAGCGACTAAAAGCAATTTGGTTGCCTTCTTTCGCCTTTTGTATTGTTTCTTCTAAATTGTCTACGTTGTTCAAAAAATGGTTTTGGGATAGGTAAGCTCAATAAGAATGAATTTACCTTATTCAGAAATAATATCTTTTTTGCAATCTTGTTCGGTGGGTAATTTGCCACACATACCACATGCTTGTCCGTCTTGATTTAAAAATGGGCTTTGGCTAGCACAAGTTCCTGCAAATTCACCGTCTTTCTTAGACCAAATTTTAATTGCGATACCTGCAAAAGCCAATGCTAATAAACCGATGGTTAAAAATAATAGTTTCATAAGCTAATTTTAAACAAAGATAAAAAATAAAGCCCCAAAATTGGGGCTTTAAGAATACTTTATATTTGAAATGCTAGTAAGCTATATTCGCTACTATATTTTCTAGACTAGGAGCATGATTACCACCTTTCTGTTCAATGGTAATATAGCCAACAGCATTTTCGGCATAAGGTAACGCCATTAATTTTTGTTGATCGCCAGCTTCTTCAATGATACCTAGATTAATCATTTTACCGTTGACCTCAGCCCACATTTGAAAACATTGACTATCTGGAATGTGAGGTAATTTGCTCACATTTATATAAGATAATTTTTTTACAGGATTTATATAAGCAACAGCTTTTAGGTCTTTTGCTTTTTGATTACCTTTTACATTATACTTTTTTGTTTGTGGGTTGTTTAGTACGATAAACTGGTTACGTACATCTTCTAACTGTTCTTTCATATTTTCTTCAAGCAACTTAATCTTATTGCTAACCACGCTATTCTCTTGTTGTAAACTCTGATTTTGATTCCAGAAGAAAGTTGAAATTCCTGCAAACATGATTGCAGTAATACTTGCCGCGATAGCATACCTGAAGAATTTTTTTCTTCCACTTCTCTCAGCTTTTAATCTTGATTGAATTTTATCCTTTAGCCCTTTTGGTGCTTCGATGGCGTGTAGTTTTGCAAAAATTTCAAGGTTATCTTGCAATTCATTATAAGTATCGCGTACTTCAGGATACATAGCAATATATCGCTCAACTTGCATAGCTTCTAAATCGGTAGTAGCTCCTAAAAGATATTTTTCTAATAAATCAGAATCTAGAAAAATTTTTATTTTGTCTTTCATAATACAATATTTAACATGATAGCTAAAAGCGCAGGACCATAAATTTTACCTAATTCGCGCAAACCTATTTTTAATCTAGACTTAATGGTTCCTAAAGGAATATCCAACTCATCACTTGCTTCTTGTTGGGTCATGCCTTGAAAGAAAAGAGCTTCTAGAACAATCTGGTATTTATCCTCGATTTTACTAAGGTGCTCTTTCACATCCATTAACTCTGGCCTTGTACTTTCTACGCCTAACGTATATACGTCAGAAACATCGATTTGGATTTCCTTATCTGATTTTGTGTTAACGCTTCTTAACTTATCAATTGCAGTATTACGGGTAATCCTAAAAAGCCAAGTAAAAAGTTTTGCTTTCTTAGGGTCATATGTGTCAGCTTTTTTCCAAATTTTCACAAAAGATTCTTGAACAACATCTTGAGCCAATTCTGGATCGCGTACAATTTTGTTCGCGACTCCTAATAAAGTGTCGGCATAATTATCGTACAGAAGTGAAATCGCTTTTTCGTTTCGCTCTTGTAATAATTCAACAATATGATTTTCTAATAGAGTGCTCATAATTTAAAAGATGTACATATTTTTTTAAATGGACATCCAAATACTAAGATTGAAACGTATATGTTTAAACGCTAAATTATAAAATTGATTGTTAATGATGCGTTATCTAAAAATATATATTGAATAAGTGGTCGGCTGGTAACTGCCCACTTTGTTTTTGGTTGGTTTGGTTTGGTAATAACCCTTGTAATTTATTTTACAGGGGTTATTTTATTAAATTAACCTCTGGACTAATTGTTATATTGAATTTGTTTTGGACTTCTTCAATAATTTTTGAAGCAAGTGCTAAAATTTCCTTTCCTGTAGCCTTGTCATAGTTTACAAGTACTAATGCCTGATTTTTGTGTACACCTGCATCACCGAATCTTTTTCCTTTAAATCCACATTTTTCAATTAACCAACCAGCAGGAATTTTATATGTTAAATCAGAAATTTTATAAAAAGGAGCTTCAGGATGCTTGCTGATAAACTCATTAAAAACTTCTGTTGAAACCATAGGGTTTTTGAAAAAACTACCACTATTTCCTAAAACTTTAGGGTCGGGCAGTTTACTTTGTCGTATAGCAATTACAGCGTTAGAAATATCTTTTATGGTAGGGTTTTTAATTGTGTCGCGCTCTAATTGCTCTTCAATGGCACCATAACCAGAATTAATTATATGGTTATCCTTTGTTAGTGAAAAAGTAACTGAGGTAATTACATATTTATCTTTGCCTTCATTTTTAAAATAAGAATCTCTATACCCAAATTTACATTCTTCTTTATTAAGTGTTATTAGTTGCAAATCCTCAATTCGAATAGCTTCGCAACTAACAAAGCAATCTTTTAATTCCACTCCATAAGCACCAATGTTCTGTATAGGTGCAGTACCTGTATTTCCAGGTATAAGTGACAAGTTCTCCAAACCTCCAAAACCATTTTCAAGTGACCACATAACCATTTCGTGCCAATTTTCACCAGCCATTATTTTTACTTGAGCCGTATCAGGTGATTCAGATATAATACTTTTACCTTTTAAATTGATATGAATAAAAAGCGCATCTATGTTATCGGTAAGAAGCATATTACTGCCGCCACCGATAACTATTTTACGTGGATAATCATTATTGCCAATAATGCTTCTTAATTCTTTCAATGAATTAATTTCAACAAAATATTTTGCAGTAGCATCAATACCAAATGTATTGTAATTCTTTAATGAAAAATTTTCATGTATTATCATTAGCCATTATAGCTTTTAAGAGCTTCACCTAAAATATGCACTGCTCTTTTAAGACTATCTTGGTCAAGTACATAAGCAATTCTAATTTGGTTTTTTCCGAGACCTTCTGTAGCATAAAATCCAGCTGCCGGTGCAACCATAACAGTTTCATTATCTACTCTAAAATCTTCTAATAGCCATTGAGCAAAATGATCTGCATCTTTAATAGGTAACTCAGCAATACAATAGAAAGCACCTTGAGGTCTGGCAATTTTTATTCCTTCAATTTTTTCTAGTTCTGCAATTAGTATATTTCTTCTTGCAACATATTCTGTTTTCACTTCTTCAAAATAGCTGTCTGGAGTATCTAAGGCAGCTTCGCTTGCAATTTGAGCATAGGTAGGCGGCGAAAGTCTAGCTTGTGCAAATTTAAGTGCCGTTGCAATAAACTCGTTGTTTTTGGAAACAAGAAAACCAATTCTAGCACCACACATGCTATATCTTTTTGAAACTGAATCGATGATAATTGCATGATCATCTAATCCATCTTCCTTTAATATAGAGGTATGTACTTTATCGTCATAGGTAAACTCTCTATATACCTCATCGGCAATAAGAAATATATTATGCTTTTTAACTAAGGATGCTAATTTTTGAATCTCCTCTTTACTATAAAGATACCCGGTAGGATTTCCTGGGTTACATATTAAGATAGCTTTCGTTCTTGGGGTAATTAATTTTTCAAAATCATCTATAGGAGGTAGGGCGAAGTTATCTTCTAACTTTGAAACTACGGGCACCACTTGAACTCCACATGCTGTGGCGAATCCATTATAATTGGCATAAAAAGGTTCAGGAATTATGATTTCATCATCCGTATCGGCAACAGTATTCATTGCAAAGGATAGTGCTTCAGATCCACCAGTCGTTACAATAATATCAGAAGCACTTACCGGAATATTATTCTTAACATAGTAACCTGCAATTTTGGTTCTAAATTCTTCAGAACCTTCGGTACGGCTATATTCAAGAACATTAATGTTGTTGTTTTTTACCGCATCTAATGCCTGTTGAGGTGTTTTTATATCTGGTTGCCCAATATTAAGATGAATAACTTTAACTCCTTTTTTCTTAGCATTTTCTGCAAACGGAACTAATTTACGTATAGGTGATTGGGGCATAGAAAGCCCTTTATTTGAAACAGATGGCATAATCGATTTATTTTACACAAAAGTGATAAATGATTATGGTTCATACAATAATATTAGGTTTTATTTGCTTTTTGAAGACAGTGTTAAAATTGTGTTTTGTAATCGTAAATTATGTATCTTGAATAGGATAACTAATTCATAACTATTATGTTACGTAGGTTAAGGATTCTTTTTGCTGTTTTATTAATGTGTTTTTCTCTTTTGGGAATAGCACAATCTTATCAATTACCTGCTGGCAAGAAATTTCATAAGGTGAAGTTTGAGCTCATCAATAATTTGATGATAATACCAGTAGAGGTGAACGGTACCGAACTGTCATTTGTGTTAGATTCTGGTGTTGGTAAGCCAATTCTATTCAATTTAGCAGATCAAGATTCTATTCAGCTTAACAATGTAACCGAAATAACAATAAATGGACTAGGAGAAGGAGACCCGATAAATGCACTTAAATCTACTGGTAATTTTGTAAAGCTTGGTAGTGTTAAAAATGTATCGCAAGATATTTACGTGGTAATGGATGCTGGTATTAATTTCTCACCAAGCTTAGGCGTACCTGTACATGGAATTATTGGATATGATTTGTTTCGTGATTTTGTTGTAGATATAAATTATTCGACTAAAGCAATTAAATTTTATGATCCTAAAACTTATAAATATAGAACCTCTAAGAAGTCTCGAGTTTTAGATTTGGCTGTTATTAGAAAGAAAGCGTATTTAGATGCTAGTGTAATAGTAAAAGGAGCTGAAGAAGTTCCTGTGAAATTATTAATGGATACTGGTAGCAGTGATGCCGTATGGCTTTTTGAAGATGAACGTTTGAAAATTCCAGAAAAATATTATGATGATTTTTTAGGAAAAGGTTTAGCTGGTGATATTTTTGGCAAACGAACAAAAATTAACCATTTAAAAATTTCAGATTTTATATTAAAGGATGCAAAGGCTGCTTTTCCTGATATGGAAACTTTTAATTCGATAAAGGATTTTGGAGGAAGAAACGGAAGCTTAGGTGGTGAGGTTTTAAAGCGTTTTAACTTGGTTTTTGATTATGCAAATCGCAAAGTTATCTTGAAAAAGAATTCAAATTTTGATAAAATGTTTCAGTATAATATTAGCGGGATAGATTTACAACATGCGGGTATTAGATATGTGTCCGAACGCATAGCAGATTCTAACGGGGTAGTTTACAGTAATGAAAAAACATATGGAGATGTTCAAATAGTACTACAAGGGGCAACCAGGTTAAGTCTGGTGCCAGAAATAGTTGTTTCTGGGATACGCCAAGGGAGTCCCGCACATTCAGCGGGTTTAAAAGAAGGAGATATAATTTTGGCAGTTAACGGTAAGCGAATTCATCGATATAAGTTACAAGAGATTGTGCATATGCTGAACGCAAAAAAAGATAAGAGAATAAAAGTTTTGGTAGAGCGGTATGATAATAATTTATTGTTCAGTTTTGTTTTAAAGCCCGTATTTGAATAAAGTAGAAATAAAAAAAGCCCAACCTAAATTTAGGTTGGGCTTTTGCGTTCTAAAATTTTGTTCTTATTTGGTACCAGTAGCTTTAACTTCTCCTTTAATTTTCAAAACCTTAGTAGGAGTGTCTGCATTAGAAATTACCGTAATGGCTTTACGAATAGGACCAACTCTATTGGTATCGTATTTTACCTGAATCTCACCTGTTTTACCTGGTAAGATTGGATCTTCTGGTTTTTTAGGAATTGTACAACCACAGCTAGAACTCACTTTACTTATGATAAGCGGAGCTGTTCCTGTATTAGTAAATTCAAAAACCCTGATGCCATCTGAACCTTTGGCAATTTCACCATAATCAACTGTCTCTGATTTAAATTCGATTTTAGCAGCAGCATCTTGTGCAGTTAAGCTTAATCCTAGTAAACCAATAAATAATACAAGTACTATTTTTTTCATCATTTTTAATTTTGGGTGGACGTCAAAATTAAATCTTTTCAGATCAACCTCAAAATCCTTTTGTTATACTCTAACGTTACTTATTTTTGTTTCGTATTTATTTTTGGGTGAAATTGGCTGAAATGACCGTTAGATTGTCAATTCGGCTTTATTTTTATTAACCCTAATTTTATTATTATTCAAAAACTGTTCCAAATATGGAAATTCCTTCAAAATATAATCCGCAGTCCACAGAATCTCATTGGTATGAGTATTGGATGAAAAACGGATATTTTCATTCCGTTCCTGATGATAGGGAACCTTATAGCATTGTAATACCGCCGCCAAACGTAACGGGAATTTTGCATATGGGGCATATGTTAAACAATACGATTCAAGATGTATTGATTAGAAGAGCCCGTCTTCTTGGAAAAAATGCCTGCTGGGTGCCAGGTACCGATCATGCATCTATTGCTACAGAAGCAAAAGTGGTAGCAAAACTTAAAGAACAGGGTATTAATAAAAATGACCTTACACGAGATGAATTTCTTAAACATGCATGGGATTGGACACACCAGTACGGGGGCATAATTCTAGAGCAGTTGAAGAAATTGGGTTGTTCGTGCGATTGGGACCGTACCGCGTTCACTATGGATCAAGAACGATATGATAGTGTTATCAAAGTCTTCATTGATTTATATAATAAAGGATTGATATACCGTGGTTACCGAATGGTAAACTGGGATCCAGAAGCTAAAACTACCTTGTCAGATGAAGAGGTAATTTATGAGGAAAAGCAAGGTTTATTGTATTACTTGGCATATGCATTAGAGGGTTCAGATGAAAAGGTGACCATTGCCACAACAAGACCCGAAACAATTCTGGGTGACACCGCTATTTGTATTAACCCAAAGGATGAACGTTTTATACATTTAAAAGGTAAAAAGGTAATTGTACCTATTTGTAATAGGGTGATACCAATTATTGAAGATGAATATGTAGATATGGAATTTGGTACAGGTTGTTTAAAGGTGACACCTGCACATGACATAAATGACAAAGCGTTGGGTGAGAAACATAATTTGGATACCATAGATATCTTTAATGATGATGCAAGCTTAAATAGTTTTGGAATGCATTATGAAGGTAAAGACCGTTTTGTCGTCAGAAAAGAAATTTCAAAAGAGTTAGAGGAAAAGGGCTTCTTGGTAAAAACGGAGCCCCATATTCATAAGGTTGGTACTTCTGAGCGCACCAAAGCGGTAATAGAACCAAAATTGTCTGATCAATGGTTCCTGAAAATGGAAGATTTGGCAAAACCGGCTTTAGAAGCGGTAATGGAAAGTGGTGAAATAAAATTGCACCCGAAGAAATTTGAGAACACATATCGCCATTGGATGGAAAATGTTCGCGATTGGAATATTTCTAGACAATTATGGTGGGGTCAGCAAATACCGGCATTTTATTTTGGTGATGGTCAAGAAGATTTCGTTGTTGCCGCAAACATTGAAGATGCTTTGAAACTTGCCAAAGAAAAGTCAGGAAATTCTGGTTTACAGGAAAGTGATTTACGTCAAGATGCCGATGTATTAGATACTTGGTTTTCATCATGGTTATGGCCAATGAGCGTTTTTGGCGGTATTATGGAACCGGATAATGAGGAAATAAACTACTACTATCCAACAAATGATTTAGTAACAGGACCTGATATTCTGTTCTTTTGGGTTGCTAGAATGATTGTTGCTGGGTATGAGTTTAGAGGTGAGAAACCTTTTGAAAATGTTTATTTCACCGGTTTAGTGCGAGATAAGCAACGTAGAAAAATGTCTAAATCATTAGGAAATTCACCAGATGCTCTAAAGCTTATTGAAGATTACGGTGCAGATGGTGTCCGTGTAGGTCTATTATTGAGCTCTGCAGCAGGTAATGATTTAATGTTCGATGAAGACTTATGTCAACAAGGAAAGAATTTTGCCAATAAGATATGGAACGGCTTCCGTTTATTAAAAGGATGGGAAATTGCAGATATTCCGCAGCCAGAAGCATCTAAATTAGGTTTGCAATGGTACGAGTCAAAATTGAATAAGACGTTATTAGAGATTGAAGACCATTTTAGTAAATTTCGTATTTCAGACGCCCTAATGTCTATTTACAAGTTGGTTTGGGATGATTATAGTTCTTGGTTGTTAGAAATTATTAAACCTGCTTACCAACAGCCGATAGATAAAATAACTTTTGATAAGGTGATACAATTATTTGAACAGAATTTGAAATTGTTACACCCATTCATGCCATTTTTAACCGAAGAAGTTTGGCAACATATTTCAGAAAGGAAAACGAGTGAAGCACTAGTGATTTCTAAATGGCCAACGGTGGGTAAAATAGATGAGAAATTAATAGATCAGTTCGATTTTGCAGCTGAGGTTATTGCAGGAGTAAGAACCATTAGAAAAAACAAGAACATTCCAATGAAAGAATCTTTGGAGTTGTCTGTTTTAAATACTGAGGAAGCAAGTAACCGCTGGGATGTTGTGATATCTAAGCTGACCAATGTTTCTGAAATAACTTATTTAAAAGAGCAATTAGAAGGCGCATTGACATTTAGGGTAAAAAGTAATGAATACTTTGTACCTATGGAGGGTGCTATAGATGTTGAAGCTGAAATCTTGAAAATCAAAGATGAGCTAAAGTATACAAAGGGGTTTTTAATGTCTGTACAGAAAAAACTTTCAAACGAGCGCTTTGTAAATAATGCGCCTGAAAAAGTTATAACTATAGAGCGTCAAAAATTGGCAGATGCAGAAGCTAAAATAGATACTTTAGAAAAGAGTTTGGCTAGTTTAAGTTAATAACATCACCATAAAATAAATTAGAAGCCTCATCCCTATTGTATTGGGAGTGAGGCTTTTTTCGTTTTAAGTTTAAATGAATGATATGGTATTTTTTGTATATTTAGTAAAGAACGAAAAAGTTGAAAAATGAAAATGCTTAGAAAAGAAGATATCAAACAAGAAGTATTTGACCTCTATGATGCTTATGCGCATAATAAAATTCAAAGACGCGATTTTGTACAAAAGCTATCCGTTTATGCTGTAGGTGGAATTACAGTGGCATCTTTGATGGGTTTTTTAATGCCAAATTATGAAACTACTTTTTTAATAGATAAAAATAATCCCGATTTAGATTCTGAATTTATCACCTATAATTCTCCCAAAGGTGGAGGTGAGATAAAGGCACTGTTATCCAAACCAAAATCAGCAGACGGAAAATTGCCAGGGATAGTTGTAGTTCATGAAAATAGAGGTCTAAACCCATATGTGGAGGATACTGCCAGGCGTGCTGCTTTAGCAGGTTTTATTACAATAGCTCCCGATGCATTGAGTCCGTTAGGCGGTTATCCGGGTAATGATGATGAAGGAAGAGAAATGCAAAGGACCAGGGATAGAGATGAAATGTTGGAAGATTTCATAGCAGCGTTTGAATATCTGAAGGCAAATGAAAATTGTAACGGTAAAATTGGAGTCGTGGGGTTTTGTTTCGGTGGATGGATTTCTAACATGATGGCAGTTAAAGTTCCTGATTTGGCGGCAGCTGTACCTTTTTATGGAGGTCAACCAACGGAAAACATTGCAGATATTAATGCGCCATTAATGTTGCAATATGCAGGTTTAGACGAACGCGTTAATGCTGGGTGGCCCGAATATGAAAAAGCACTGAAAGAAAATAATAAGAAATATTCTGCATTTTTCTATCCCGACGTTAATCATGGTTTTCATAATACGTCAACACCACGGTATGACAAGGAAGCTGCAGAATTAGCATGGTCTCGAACGATTGATTTTTTTAAAGAAAATTTAATGTAAATCATTGATAATGAGTTGGTTTTGATATGTTTATTATTTGCTTATGTCAGAATTTGAGTTATTAATACTTTGAATTGAGTTAAACGAACTGGAACTATATTATTAATTTTAACATATAAACAATCTAAAACAACACATTATGAGAAGTCTTTTATGGTTAGTAGCAGCTATATGTATAATTATCTGGTTACTTGGTATGCTAGGTATTGTGCCTGGCCTTGCAACTGGTAGTTTAGTCCATATTCTATTAGTAATTGCAGTAATTGTAATTCTTTATAACATTATTTCAGGTAAGAAAGTTTTGTAGGATATATTTCCTAAGACTATTATTGTATAAAAATATATACCCTTGAATTTATTCAGGGGTTTTTTATACCCTTTTATGAATATGTCAATAATGACAAATTGAATCAATTTATTTACAATTTTAATTCTATATGTATTTTAGTATGCTTCTAAATAGAAATTCATTTGAATAACTCATTTTAATAGTATCTTTAATACTATGATTAGACCTTATGTACTTGCTGAAACGAATTGGGAAAGTTTAAAAGATGAACAATTTGAGTTGGCGGTGTTGCCATGGGGTGCAACCGAGGCTCATAATTATCATTTGCCTTATGGTACTGACAATTATCAGGCTCAAAGTTTTGTAGAAGCGGCAGCCAAGGTATCATGGGGAAAGGGAAAAAAGGTTATTGTTTTGCCGACAATTCCTTTTGGTGTAAATACTGGGCAGAAAGATATTTATCTTGATATGAACCTTAACCCTTCTACACAATTGGCTATACTTAAAGATATTGTAACTGTTTTGAATAGGCAGGGCATTTATAAATTATTATTGTTCAATGGCCATGGAGGCAATAATTTCAAGCCTATCGTAAGAGAGTTGGGCTTGTTGTTTCCTGACATGTTCATAAGCTTTAGTTTCTTTCCTCAAATGTTAAATAAAACTCAGTACTTCAAGGAAAAAGGAGACCATGCCGATGAAATGGAAACAAGTCTAATGCTTTATTTAAGACCAGATTTGGTGTTGCCAAAAGATAAATGGGGTAGTGGTGATGAAAAGAAATTTAAGATTAAGGCTTTTAATGAAGGCTGGCTGTGGGCAGAAAGGCAATGGTCAAAAGTAAGTAGCGACACAGGCATAGGTAATCCAGAATTTGCAACAGCAGATAAAGGTGAGCGTTTTTTTAATGATATTACAACAAAGTTAGATGAGTTGTTTTGTGCTCTTTGTGAAGCAGATTTAAAAGATTTATACGAATAGTAATAAACTAGCTAAATTCCCATTTTTTTACAGAATAGATTAAATTCGATAGTTTTCTTTTCATTGACTTATTTTTATTAAAGTCCAAATCTATTTTCAAAGTAAATAGCGCACCTAAAATTATGATATTTTTAAAAATGTACTGGCTTAATAAGGTGAAAATGAATTTATTTTCACCAAAAATTTGCTCTGGTAATAGAAATATTGGAGTAAACGTAAAGGTAATGTGAGCAATGGCAGAATATATAATTAGTTTATTTTGCCAGTTTAGAATTAGACAAATTCCTATAAATGATTCAAATAAAGCTAACGCTATTAAACCAAAATAAGATGGTAGAAAGCCAAAAGTGAGAATTTGAATTGTATTAGTTGCTAATTCTTCGGCTGGGCTTGCCCCGGGGAAAAACTTCAAAACCCCAAAAATTAAATAAACTAAACCAATTGATAAACGAATAATTTTGTTTTTGCGTATTTCTAGATTCCCCATCTCCAAATATTTAATTTAGTTAGAATTACTACTTTTAAAATCGTTTAATAATTCTGGTGATATTTTCACCTTATTTGAAATTATTCGATAAGAAACTCCAAAATTTATCACATAATCTGCAAATGCGGCATCACCATGTCTTGAAGACCCAGTAGAATTCTCTGTTTGTATATCTGTTATGCTTTGTGGGCGTTCTCTTCGAACGGCAAAGGGAATATTTAGATTAAATGAAAAATTACTTTTGTTGTAACCTATTCCTGGATCTATAGATAAGACACTACCAGGTCTTCTAAAGCCATTATTGCCTCCAATTAAATCTCTCACTGGTACACAATCAAAACGTGCCCCTATTGAGCTTGAAAGGGTTGGGGTGATACTATAGCTTATTCCAGTTCTTATTGAATATTGATCGGGAACAGCCATTATTGCTTCATTTTCAAGTAAAGGACTCAATGTTTCCCTAAAAGTTCTTATTCCATTTGTCTCCCTTGGGTTTAATAGATAAAAACCGCTTGCATAACTAAAAAGGCCATTGGCTATTTTTTGATATAATTGAAAGTCCATTGTAAATCCAAAGCCTCCATCACCTGGTTGTATAGACTGGTCTACAGGTCTGGTTTGTGGTCCGTCATTTGGGCCAACATTGTAAAATATATCAGAAGCATTGTAGTTTCCAGTAGGTAATTTAAAACCCATGCCAATAGCTAAGTTTCCATTTTTGTGTGTCTCAAGATCAAATAGCCAGTACCCTAACCCAAGACGTATGTCTCCTAAGCCCCTAGAAAAAGTTGTATTTCGTTCTTTTCTTCCATGTTCATATAATGAGGATCTTGAATTAAATACGGTAGGTAGTGTTATACTAGTGTATAATCTTTGGGAGATTCCATATGTTAAAAAAAAGTCCGTACTATGCGAGTTGTTGATCACTTCGGTATTGTTGGTAACACGGTCAGGTTCTTCTTCTGTACCTCTAAAGTGTCTAAATGATTTGAAATATCGATAATTCATTCCTAATTGAATATCGCCTTTGTTTAAAACATTATTCTCTAAACTATTTCCAACACAAGAAGAAAAATGACGAATAGCGACACAGCCTTGGGCATTTAAATATGAAGCTGAAAGAATTATAAATAAAAATAGTAATGGTATTTTGTTTATCATGATGGTTTTTTAATTTGGTGTATTTATTAAATAATGGCCAACTCCTAACCGATAGAGGTGACCATTATTTTTGAATGTTTGAAATCACTTAAATGACTTAAGTTTAATTAAATTACTCCTGACCAAATTAATATTATAAGAATGCCTTTAGATTAACCATTTTGCAATAATGTTTAATGAAAAGTTAATAGACTTAATGAAAGATTAAGTTTGCTTAATTTTCCAAACTAATTAAGTTTCTTTAGGAGACATGTTAAAAAAAAGAAACATATATATAGCCATATTTTTCATATCAATTATTGGGTTGGCGGTGATTCAATATCAATATCTTAGAATTGGTTTGAATTTGGCCAAACTGCAGTTTAACTCAAAATTAGGAAATGTCAGTAGTGATATCGCCCAAGGACTAGAGCCGGAAAATCAGTTAACTTTTTTAATAGCAAGCGCATTAAAAGAAGATACAACCTACTTTACAAATAGTATTGATAGTGTACAGGATGCTTCTCGATATTTTCTTAATGACTATATCACAGAAAAGCTTGTTAATAATGGAATTGATACCGATTTCACCTATACATTACACTCAAAAGACTCATCTTTTTATCTTCAATCTCCTAAAATATTCGAGGTAGATGATAATATAGAATCGTATCCTATTGAATTAATTGGTTATTTGCCTAAAGAATTCGAGAAGAAAGTTGTTTTAGAATTACAATTCAAAAATCTTAACAGCTTTTTTTTATCAAAATTGAACGGACTTACATTGCCAAGTATTCTCTTTATTTTGGGTATTTGTATTGCGGTTATTTGGGTTCTTAAAACATACTACTGGCAGCGAAAGGTGATTACGACGACTAATGAATTTATAAATAATCTAACTCATGAATTAAAGACTCCTGTATTTTCAATAGGCCTGGCAACTAAAATCCTAGAAGAATCTGCTTTAAATGAGCAAAAACCAATTCTGGGTATGATTAGGCAACAGGTTAAAAGACTTACGGTGCATATTGATAAGGTTTTGGAACTTGGTAATCTTGAGTCTAGTAATAATGTATTAAAGCTTGAAAAAATAGATTTTAGGCCATATTTGTTGAAATTATGTGAAGAGTTTGCAACATTGATTGCAATTGAAGAGGTTCAATTCACCTATACGTTACAACAAGGTTGCTTTTTAATAAAAGCAGAGGTATTTCATCTAGAAAATTCAATAAATAATATTTTAGATAACGCAAAGAAATATTCTGTGCAGCCAATTATAACATTAAACGCCTACAGTTTGAAGAATCAGTTTATCATTGAAATTTCTGACAATGGTAAAGGCATCTCTGAAGAAGAAAAGAAAAAAATATTCTTAAAATATTATAGGGTAAATGATAAAGAGGTTCAAACAGTAAAAGGGTATGGCCTTGGATTGAGCTATGTTAAAAAAGTTATTGAAAAGCATAAAGGCAAAGTTTTAATGGAAAGTGAAAAAGGAAAAGGAACCAAAATATCTTTAATAATACCTCTGGGTAATGAATAAGAAAAA
Organism: Maribacter orientalis; assembly: GCF_900109345.1. Lineage (GTDB taxonomy): Bacteria > Bacteroidota > Bacteroidia > Flavobacteriales > Flavobacteriaceae > Maribacter > Maribacter orientalis. The sequence continues at coordinate 71,350 of NZ_FNZN01000013.1, read as the reverse complement.
ACATAGAATAATTTTAGTAGAAGATAGTGCAGATCTAGGGTATTTGCTTTCAGAATATCTTTCTATGAAGAATTTTGAAATTAACTGGTTTATCAATGGAATAAGTGCCTTAAAAAATTTGGAATCCAACAAGTATGATTTAGCTATATTGGATATTACTATGCCAGATATGGATGGCTTTTCACTTGCAGAACAGATGAAAGAGAGATTTCCCGAGTTACCATTTTTGTTTTTATCAGCTAGGTCATTAAAAGTTGATGTGCTTAAAGGCTTTTATTTAGGTGCTGTTGATTACCTAAAAAAACCTATTGATGAAGAAGAATTGGTAATTAGAATAGAGAATTTATTGAATCGATTGAATAGTGAAAAAAGAGTTGAAGAAGATATCTGTCATTTTAAACTAGGCCAATTTACTTTTAATTCACTGAACCAGGAGCTTTCTTTTAACGATGAAATATTTCATTTAACAACAAAAGAAAGTGAATTACTACATTATTTAGTATTACGTCAAAATATGCTATGTAGTCATAAAGATATATTGATAAAGTTATGGGGAAACAATGATTATTTTAATAAAAAAAGCTTGAATGTATTTATAACACGCCTTCGTAAATATTTAGAAAAGGATTCTGCAATTAGTTTAGATAATGTTCACAGTCAAGGTTTTATATTGCGAATAGAAAAATAAGTTAATATTATTTCAATTCTTTTGCAACCAATTCTATATAAGATTTCATTGCTTGCTTTTTATTCATGTTCTTAGCTTGAATTAGAGCATTTGCTTTAAAAGCGTTGATAAGTGGTGTCTTACTGCCAGGATTGTCAAAATTATCATTTGCAATCTTGTAATATGCGTAAAGTTTAAGAAGTACATCTGCGGGAATAGGTTCGGTAAAACTATTTACAAAATTTACTGCCTCTTCAAATTTAGTATGTGATTTCTTCTTTTTCATTTGGGTCAACAAAAGTAGCTATGCAAGTCCCGGCACCTTTTACTTTTTGGTTAAGTTTTACATTTATCTGACAATCTAAAGGTAAGAATAAGTCAACCCTAGAACCAAATTTAATAAAACCTGAATCGTCGCCCTGTTGTACGCTTTCATCTTTCTCGGCATAATTGACAATTCGTCTGGCCATAGCGCCAGCAATTTGTCTATATAATATTTCGCCAAATTTAGGAGTCTTGATAACAACAGTCGTCCTTTCATTTTCTTCGCTTGACTTTGGGTGCCAAGCAACTAAAAATTTACCTGGATGATATTTTGAAAAAGTAATACTACCGCTAGCTGGATATCTAGTAACATGCACGTTTACAGGTGACATGAAAATAGATACTTGTATTCTTTTATCGTTAAAAAATTCTTTTTCAAAAACTTCTTCAATAACAACCACCTTACCATCTACAGGAGAGAGTATTTCATTGAAATTTTTTACAGCTATTCTTTTAGGGTTTCTAAAAAACTGAAGAATTGTTATCAGTAGAACTAAGCCAATTAGTTGAACGGTTAATTTTAACCACGATATGTCAATAAAGAAATGAGCTAAGATTACGCTAATTCCTACTAAACAAAAAGAAAACAAGATGATTTTTTGTCCCTCTCTATGAAACATAACTAAATATATTTAAAGTTAAATATGCAAATGGCGCTGCAAATACTAAGCTATCTAATCGGTCTAGCATGCCGCCATGTCCTGGCAAGATAGCACCGCTATCTTTAACACCTGCAGCTCTTTTAAATTTAGATTCTATTAAATCACCTAAACTACCTGCAATGACTATTACTGTTGCCAATATCATCCATTGTACAGGACTTATTAATTCTTCTTGTGTAGCAATTAAATAGGCCGCTCCAAGTGCAAATATAAATCCGCCAACGGTTCCTTCAATGGTTTTTTTAGGAGAAACTGATGGAAATAATTTAGTTCTACCTATACTTTTGCCTACTAAGTATGCAAAGGAATCATTTACCCATATTAAAATAAATATTCCCATTATAAGAAGTTTTGCAAATGCATCATTCTTATATGGTATCATGGTCAGGAATATACAACCGCCACCTATATAAAAAAGACCTATTACAAACTTCTTTAGCCTAGTTAATTTTATAGGCTTTTTAGTAAATAGATTAATAAGGAGGTAAACATCAACAATAATGGTGATTACCATTAAAATGTTTACTAATTGCTGGTCTTTTACCAAATAAATAAATGCCCACCAAAGCGCCAAATATGCAGCGAAAATGTGATATCCTCTTAAGCTTACTAATTTTTTGTACTCATACAAACAAGCTAAGCCAAAAGTCATAAACAAGAAGTCGAAAGCATCGGAACTAAGGAAAACTGCTGATAATAATAAAATAATATAGACAGCCCCTGTTAACGACCTTCTTAAAATTTCTTTCATACTATAAATCTTCCAGAAGTAAAAGATAAAGATTTTTAGTGCTACTACCATATGTTAGAAAATCGTCTGAGTTTTCTGCGGTAGCTTTAAAGTGTTTTAATGTAGTTATATTACCAGGAATTTTTTGACCGTATTTCTTCTTAATTGTCTTTAAGCCTTCACCAATTGATTCAACTAATTGACTCGTGGTGGCAAAAACTACAAGATTACTTGGAAGCTCATTTACTTTTTTCTCATGTAATTGATTGGAGCAAACTAGAATACTACCGTTTTGGGCAATGAGATGTTCGCAAGTAGTAAAGAACACCTCACTCTGTTTTGCTTTATCTGTGAAGGAAATAGGCTCCTTTGCAAATTTTTCTGCGAGTCTTTTATTTAAAACGTAAAAAGGTTCGCTTTGCCAATTGTTTTCGTCAATTATATTTTGTAATGCCCTAGATATCTCTGAATCTGAAGTACAGTAAATAAATTTTCCTCCGTTTTGTTTGAAGTGAATTGTGAATTTTTCATCAACAGGAATATTTATATCTGGCATATGGTCGCCTCGCGTTTCCGCAGTTTCTTTCGAAACCTTTTTCTTGCCACCACCAAATAAAATATCTAAAAGCCCCATTTATATTTTTATAACAATTGCTAAACTAAATTACTGCAATATTATTTATTATCTGTAATTTCTTCCTCTTCTGTTTTTGATTCCGAATCTTTTATCTTCTCAAGTTTTTTTTTGTTTTCTAGAGCAAGAATATCTTTTTCGAAATTTCTTACTCCAAATATTTTCTCCAAATCCTCTTTAAAGATAACTTCTTTCTCCAATAATCTTTCGGCCAAGGTCGTTAATTTGTCTTTGTTGTCGGTAAGAACTTTAATAGCTCTTTGATATTGCTCTTCTATAATTTTAGATATTTCAGCATCTATTTTCCGAGCGGTATCTTCACTGTAAGGTTTTGAAAAACCATAAGAATCTTGTCCTGCAGAATCATAATAGGTGATATTTCCTATTTCATCATTAAGCCCATAGATAGTTACCATTGCTCTAGCTTGTTTAGTAACTTTTTCTAAATCACTTAAAGCACCAGTAGATATTTTATTGAAAATAACTTTCTCAGCAGCTCGACCACCCATAGTTGCACACATCTCGTCCAACATTTGCTCAGGTCTTACAATTAAGCGCTCTTCTGGTAAATACCAAGCAGCACCTAACGATTGTCCTCTAGGAACAATTGTTACTTTTACTAATGGGGCGGCATGTTCTAACATCCAACTAGTGGTTGCGTGACCTGCTTCATGATAGGCAATAGTCTCTTTTTCTCCTGGAGTAATTATTTTGTTTTTCTTTTCAAGACCACCAACTATTCTGTCAACGGCATCTAAGAAATCTTGCTTAGTAACTGCTTTCTTTTCTTTACGTGCTGCAATTAAAGCGGCTTCGTTACAGACGTTAGCAATATCTGCACCTGAGAAACCAGGAGTTTGTCTTGCCAAGAAATCTAAATCAAGTGTTTCTGCTGTTTTGATAGGTCTTAAGTGAACTTCAAAAATTTCTTTACGTTCACGAATGTCTGGTAAATCAACATAAATCTGTCTATCAAATCTACCTGCACGCATTAAAGCCTTATCCAATACATCTGCACGGTTGGTCGCTGCTAATACAATTACATTTGTATTAGTACCGAAACCATCCATTTCTGTCAATAATTGGTTAAGTGTATTTTCGCGTTCATCATTAGAACCTGTGAAATTATTTTTACCTCTAGCCCTACCAATGGCATCAATTTCATCAATGAATATGATTGCTGGAGATTTGTCTTTTGCTTGTTTAAATAAGTCTCTTACTCTAGATGCACCAACACCTACGAACATTTCTACGAAATCTGAACCAGAAAGTGAAAAGAACGGAACTTTTGCTTCACCAGCAACAGCTTTAGCCAAAAGGGTTTTACCTGTTCCTGGGGGTCCTACTAATAATGCACCTTTAGGAATTTTACCTCCTAAAGAGGTATATTTATCTGGGTTTCTTAAAAAATCTACAATTTCTTCAACTTCCTCTTTTGCGCCTTCTAAACCAGCAACATCTTTAAATGATGTTCTTGTATCGGTCTTCTCATCGAATAATTTAGCTTTAGATTTTCCGATGTTAAAAATTTGACCACCCGCGCCGCCGCCGCCGCCGCCAGACATTCTTCGCATTAAATATATCCAAATACCAATAATCAATACAAATGGTAATAGAGAAAGTAGGAAATCTAAAATGGCTGTAGATTCCTTCCCAAATTCAATAATAGTGGGTAGATTGTTTTCCTTTTTTATTTCGGTTATCTCGTTTTGAAAAATTTGAAGATCACCATAGTCCAAGGTGTACTGAGGTACATTATCTGATGTAGGTAAAAAAGATTTCTCGTTAACGTCTTTATGAACTTCTTTAGCAATAGCCTCGTCGGTCAAGAAAACTTTTGCCTGATTTGTGTTTGTGATAATCAAAATCTTTTTGACATCACCATTTCTTAAATACTGTTGAAGTTCTGAAGTAGTTGTTTTGTTAGTACTTGCTAAATCATCACTATTGAATAATTGAAATCCTATAAGTAATACTGCTACTAATCCATAAATCCACCAAGAACTAAACTTTGGTTTATTCGGACTTGTTTTGTTTTCTTTTGCCATTTTAATTTTTTAATTATTAACGCTGCTTTCTATGGTTGTGAATTTCGCATCACCCCATAAGCCTTCTATGTCGTAGAATTCTCGAACTTGTTTTTGAAATACATGAACCACTACATTTACGTAGTCCATTAATACCCATTCAGCATTGTCCTCGCCTTCCACGTGCCAAGGCTTGTCTTGTATCGCTTTACTTACTGTTTTTTGGATTGATCCTACGATTGCATTTACATGCGTGTTAGAGGTACCGTTACAAACGATGAAGTAATCACAAACGGTATTCTCAATTTCTCTTAAATCTAATAGATTTATATTGTGCCCTTTAACTTCGTCAACTCCCTGTATAATTAATGCAATTAACTCATCTACGTTAGCTTTACTTTCCTGCATTCAAAAATTTTAGTTTTTACAAAGTTATTATTTTTTTGTTCTTTTATGTCTAGTTTTTAACAATACATTAAAGATTCATTATAAGTACTGTAAATGCAAATAATCAAACTTGATGCCACGGAGTCTACTAATACCTATTTGAAGGAATTGTCTGCAAAAAAAGAGGTGCAAGATTTCACGATAATAACCACTGAAAATCAAACCTCAGGCAGAGGTCAATTAAATTCCAAATGGGAATCTGAAAGAGGTAAAAATCTAGCAATCAGTATATTGAAAAACAGAATCAACATACCTGTAGACCGTTTGTTTCTAATGAATGTTTGTGTTTCATTAAGTATTTTAGATAGTTTAAATCGATTGAATATACCGAATTTGAAGGTGAAATGGCCTAACGACATTCTGTCAGGTAATTTTAAAATTGGAGGTATTTTAATTGAAAATATTATTTCTGGTTCAAAAATAAAACGAAGTATTATTGGGTTTGGGTTAAATGTAAATCAATCTGAATTTAAAAATGCTCCAAATGCCTCTTCTTTAAAGAAGATAATGGGGCATGATTTTAATCTTGATTCAGTGTTTTACGCTATCATTGAAAATTTACATCAACAGTTAAATAGGCCTATTTTAACTTTTGAAAATGAATTGTACAAACAATATCACTCTCAATTATTTAAAATAGGAGTGAAAAGTAATTTTCTAATTCAAAAGGAGGAACCAATTGAAGGTGTAATAGAAGGAGTCTCTAAAAATGGAAAGCTTAAAGTGAAATTAGAAAACGGAAGCCTTCAAGAATTTGGATTGAAAGAGATACGACTTCAGTATTAAATCTTCTCTAAATTAGTTGAAAGTGTATTTATAAAGTTAGTTATAGGTGTTTTTATCATCATTGCCATCATCGCATTGAAATCACCTGAAAAACTTAAGACCACTTCACTTTTATCATCTTCTAATTCAATAATATCTGCAGTTAAAGTAAATGGTAGTTTTTCACTTGCAGCACCTAAAATAAGTTTGTTAAATGGAGTTTGCTCTTTTTTCTCTAAGACTATTTCTGGCATTCCCTTTAATGCGAACAAAAATCTGTTTTCACTTAACACTTCGAACTTACTAATGTTTTCAGGCATTAATTGTTTAAAGTTTGACAATTCGTTTAAAAAGTTGAAAGTATCTTCTTTACTTTTTGATACTTGAGCTTTTGGTGTTTCTATAAACATAAATTATTTGTTTGTCCAATGTGAAGGATCTTTCCTCCATTCCATTAACGTTTTTAACTGGTCTTCTTTCACATACCCGGTATCAGAAGCTTGTTCTATAAGATATTCGTAACTACTTAAAGTATGCAGTTCGGTGTTCTTGTCTTGAAAATTATTCAAGGCGGTTTCAAAACCATAAGTAAAAATAGCTAGCATACCTTTTACATTAGCATCAATAGCCCTTAAAGCATCTACTGCGTTCAAGCTACTTTTTCCTGTGCTAATTAAGTCTTCGATGACAACTACCGTCTGATGTGCTTCTAAATGGCCTTCAATCTGATTTTGCCTACCATGAGATTTTGGTTCTGGTCTCACGTAAACAAATGGTAGATTTAATTTATCTGCTACTAATGCACCGATACCAATCGCCCCTGTAGCAACGCCAACGATACAATCTGGCCTGCCATATAATTGTTCAACTTGCTTGGCCATTTCATCACGAATATAGTTTCTGATGATAGGATAAGATAGCAAAATCCTATTATCGCAATAAATTGGAGATTTCCAACCAGAAGCCCAAGTAAAAGGATTTTCCGGTTTCAATTTTATTGCATTAATTTGCAGCAGAAGCTCTGCTGTTTTTTTAGCCGTGTTTTTGTCTAAAACCATGACGCAAATGTATAAAGTTTTTGTTAATGAATTGCCTTTGATTTTAACAAATAAACTCTCCGAAACGGCAAATGGGGAGTATTTTTTACTAAATCAGGATTCTATACAAGAGGCAATAAGGTCTTTGAAGAAGGGAAAGCTAGAATCTGCATACATCTACCACCCAAATCATGAAGAAATTTTAAAGAAGTTCACTAAAGAAATTCCATTAGTAGTTGCGGCAGGTGGTGTAGTTACAAACGATGAAGGTAAAGTGCTATTCATTTATAGAAATGATAAATGGGACTTACCAAAAGGTAAATTGGATAAGGGTGAGTCAATAGAAGATTGCGCCATTAGAGAGGTAGAGGAAGAAACAGGAGTGAAAGGACTCAAGATTGAAAACTTTTTACGCACCACGTATCATATTTTTAAAAATAACGGAGTAATTACACTTAAACAAGTGCATTGGTATGCGATGAAGACCGATTACACAGGCAAACTAAAGCCTGAGAAAAAGGAGGGAATCGTTAAAGTAAAATGGAAAGGTCCGGTTAAAATTCAAAAGGCACTTTTAAATTCATACGCAAATATTAAAATTTTGTTTGAAGGCGATTAATTTGAATTGATAATCCTATAAATAGGGTACTGCAAATGGGCTTTCTCGTAGAGATTACTTTGTTTAAACAACCAATCTAACTGCAGATACCAGTTAGAGTTGAAATTCGCATCTAGTTTCTTTTTGTTTAAAAACGTATTGTTTAGAACAGAATCGTTTTCTAGCATTAAAAGTGCAGTGTCTTCAAATACATAAGGAGAAAAACCTTCTTTTTGCTGAAGAATAGTATCGAAGAAATTCCAATTAAAAAATGAATCTGCAGCTGCTGGCTCTAATGTTTCTAAAATATATCTAACTCCTGGTTGGTTTGTCGGTATCACTAGATCCCCAGAATGAAAACTTACACTGGTTTCAATTGAACTGATAGTAGTGTTATAATGTAGGTAATGACCTTCGTAAGGTGCCGAAACCGTTTTATAATCGGCTATTCTATATGTTTCAACCTTAATGATAGTGTCATTTTTGATTGTTGAATACGTTATGTGGTTTAAATCTAATCTCTTAATAACATTCTGCCACTGTTTACCAATAACATAAGCTTTTGGGATTTTGACCGAATCAGATGCTTTAAAATAATCTTGGTATTCTACTTCATTTTCAATAGGCATATCACGATTGAACTTCAATCTTGGTAATCCGGTTACCTTACTTATTATGGTATCTGCTTTGTATCCTTTAAAAACAATTTTCGATACTTTCGTTGTGTCTAGCTGCCATGCGATTGGATAGTAATCATCAACCTTGAATGAGTTTGGCGAATTATCTCGCAAAGACCTGATTTCGCTGCCATCTTTTTCAGAAATGGAAATCATTTTAAGCATTAGTTCATAAGTACCTTCTACACGTTTATTGTATGGCTTTAACATATGGGTTTCTACCATCATTCCCAAAGTGTTCCATAACGTGGTATAACCACTAGAGTATCTTGGGTGGTCCATGAATTGTTGAAACCCTAATTCTGGTGGTTTATTGAAAACATTTACATAGGGTGTAATTTCCCAGTCAGATTTTAAAAGTGAATCTTTTAGTTGTGGCATTAATCTGTTATGAACATATTCTCCTAATTTTCCGCCAAGCTTATTATGTTGTGTAAATAAGTGGGTCAGTGTATATTGATAATCTGCACCGTTGCTTACGTGATTATCAATAAAAACATCTGGATTAACAAGATGGAATATTTGAGCAAACGTTTCAGCGTTTTTCGTATCTGTTTTAATAAAATCTCTATTGAGGTCATAATTTTTGGCATTACCTCTAAACCCATATTCTTTTGGTCCATTTTGATTTGCCCTTGAAGTACTGTTTCGATTTAATGACCCACCAATATTATAAATTGGTATGGTAGAAATTATAGTATGCGTGGGTGTTTTAATTTTTTTGGTTGCTAAGTCTCGAAACAATAACATCGTAGCATCAATGCCGTCACTCTCACCAGGGTGTATACCATTATTAATAAGGATTAAGGTATGGTCTTCGCTTAATTTTTTAAAATCAAAATCACCTTGTGCGCTAAAGGTTACTAAATGCAATGGTTTGCCACTATCAGTTGTACCAATGGTTTGCAGATTTATGCTAGAAAATTCTTTGGATAACTCTAGGTAGAATTCAACCACCTGTTCATAGGTAGCAGTTTCAGTCTTATTCGAAATTTCGAAAGGTGTAGGAAAATCAGCTTTCGTTTGATTTATTTTTTTCTTGCAAGAAATCAATAAAACCAAAAGCAGAGATAGTTGTATTATTCTCATTACCGAACAAGTATTTTAAGAGTTAAGTCTTAATTAGTTCAGCTAAAATAATCAATACTTTATTGCTTATAGAATTTTGGTGATTTCTTCAATTGTATTCCTATCAATTGGCTTTTGATTGAATGTAATTAAATGGTGACTTTTATTTTTATAAAATTCCCATTGCTGTTTGTCAAAAGGATCGATTGAAGATGTGACAATATTGATTCTTATTTTGTCAGAAATAGGAAGCTTTATAAATGCTTCCAAGAATTCCCAGCCATCCATAATAGGCATGTTAATGTCTAAAAAGATAATTTGTGGAATTGGCGCTTTTTGTTCTAACTTTTTCTTAATTCCATCATAGGCTAATAATCCATTACCATAAGATATTATTGAGTTACAATCTACAGTACAAGAAATTAATTTACGTAAACCAAAAACCATTATTGCGTCATCGTCGATTATAGTGATATCACTAATCTTTGTCATTAAAGAATATTTTAAATTCTGTTCCTTTACCTACTTCACTGGTTACTTCTACTTTACCGTTCATGGCATCAATTTGGTTTTTGGTAATGTAAAGTCCAATACCTTTAGCATCTTTATGTTCGTGAAAAGTTTTGTACATGCCAAATAATTTTTTACCATGCTTTTCAAGGTCTATACCTAAACCATTATCTGCAATTGTCAAAATAGAGTAGTTGTTCTTTTTAATAGCACTTAAGGTTATAAGTGGTTTTCTACTGGGATCCTTATATTTAACAGAATTTGTTATAAAATTAGTTAAAATATTATCTAAATAAGAAGGTACAGACTTTACGATAAAATTAGAAGGAATATTATTTTTTATTGATGCATTATTATTGAAAAGATAAGAAATCAGATTTTGATTTACATTTATCACTTTGTCACATAGGTTGATTTTTTGTTTCTCTATATTGGTATGAGTGTTAATAGAAATAACATCATTTAGATTGTCAAGTGTATCCAATAGATTATTAGAAGCTTCACTAAGCATTCCTATTATTCGAACCTTTTCCTCGTCATCATGTTCACTTTCTAAAAAGTTTAACAACATTGAAAAATTGGCTGAATGAGATCGTAAGTTATGCGATACAATGTGAGCAAAATTCAGAAGCTTTTTATTCTGAATAGATGCTATATTAATTATATTTCTTAACTCAGACTCTTTCTCTTTTAATTTAGATATATCTAAGCTAATACCTACAAGGCCATAAGCTATTCCTTTATCGTTGAGTAATGGTATTTTTGAGCTAAGAAATGATGTTTCCTTACCATCTAATTTTATGTTTATCGTTTCTTTAGAAAGAACAGGTTTTAAGGTGTTCATAACCATTAAATCTTCCTCTCTTGACTTGATTGCTGATTCTTCTGGATATAGTTCAAAATCACTTTTCCCTAGTATATCTTCAGGATTATCAACTCCTAAAAATTCACATTCAGCTTTATTGACTAAAATTTTTCTAGATTCGGTATCCTTTATATAAACATTGACAGGTAAGTTGTCGATTAAGGTTCTCAATAACTTTTCGTTATTCAAAGATTTAATGTCAGCTTCAACTTGGTCATGAATATCTTGAAATGTACCCACTAAGCCAACCAAATCACCTTTACTATAAACTGGTTTGCCACTAGACATAACCCATTTTTCGTTTCCATTTGCTGTTGTGATTTGTAATTTTAAGTTACTCCACGCTTTACCATTATCCTGAGCCTCAAAAAGAGCCATAGAGATTGCGTTTCTGCTATGACCTTCTTTATAATAGAATAGTGCGTTTTCAATGTTAGGTATAAAATGCGGCGGAACCTCATGTATAGCCTTGGTAGTTGTGCACCAAGTAAGGTTATTATCTTTTAAATCATATTCCCATCGTCCAATTTTGGTTATCTCAGCCTGTTGCTGTAGCAGTAGGTCTTTCTTTCTTAATTCCAATTCGTTGTTGATGGAATCGGTAATATCATTTAGTTGAATAATGGCGCCAATAATATTTTCATCAGAGTCATACCAAGGAGCATTTGACCACTCGAACCATAATTCTTCTTCATTAATATTATTTGCTTTATGAATACCCATAGGTTGAGGGTTTCCTTCAAAACAATTTTGTAGTACCATTTTCCACTTAGGGCTTAGATGTGGGAAAACTTTAAATAAACTTTGTGATGTATAACTCTGGTTATTAGTACTAAATATGCTCTTCCATTTATTAGATGTTAGAAGAATATTATAATCAGTGTCAATAAAAGCGGTTGGTGTAGGCAACTGACTAATTATATACGAGGTATTTGATGTTTGGGGGATTTTTAGCATACCGATGTAATTTCTTACAATAATAAGAGTAAAGTGTAGGTTAGTAGTATAATTGTTGTGAATGGGTAAATTATTGTTGTAAAACTGATTTTAATCTACTTTTTGGTTAGGTTTTACTATTTTTTATTCAATTGAATTTTAAATGTACTACTACCCTTATTACATGAACTCACTATAGTGATTTTTCCATTCATAGCTTCGATTTCATTTTTGGTTATAAAGCGATATGCTAAACGTGTCTGTTGCTCTTGAGCTTATGAAGTAAATAATTCAATCAAATTTTTGCCTTCTACTTCTTGTAGGTCTAGATTAAAATTAGCTTGCCATCTAGGAGATTTGCTTATTAATTTAAAATTGGTGTCAACTATAGCAATAGAAGAAGGAATTTGAGGAATATAATCTAATGAAAATGAAGGACTGTTTTTTGATTTTAGCATAAAAAAAAATTTTCTTCCTAATTCATAGGATTATTCTAACTAAACATGTTCAATTGTTGTGATTTTATCTAGAATTGTTATTGAAGAGTGCTTTTATATTATGAAATTCCTTTCGGAAACTATTTTCTTACAGAATTTGGCACTAAGCCAGTGTAGTCCCCGTTGTTGCGAATTACATCTCTCACAATAGAAGAACTAATGTATGATTTACCAGATGAAGTCAATAAAAATACGGTTTCTATCTCAGATAATTTTCTATTCGTATGCGCAATTGCCTTTTCGAATTCAAAATCTGCAGGATTTCGTAGACCTCTCAAAATAAAATTTGCATCCTCTTTCTTACAAAAATCTACCGTTAAACCTTGGTATGTTTTCACTTTAATAGAAGGAACATCTTTAAATGCCTCTTCAATAAATTGCATACGTTTTTCTAAACTGAACATATATTTCTTATCGGCATTTTTTCCAATAGCAATAATTATTTCGTCAAATAGAGTTATGCCTCTCATAATAATATCATGATGGCCTAATGTTAAAGGGTCGAAAGAACCGGGGAAAATTGCGCGTCTCATAGATAGGTTTTACTTTTTAAATATAGGTATTTTAAGACAATGCCTCTATTATGGCGTGTTCAAATAGCATCCCTAATTCAATACCAGCTGCTTTAGCTTGTTGCGGTAATATACTTGCTGTTGTTAAGCCGGGTGTGGTATTCATTTCCAGTAAAAAAGGTTCGTCTCCTATAAATATGAATTCACTTCTAGAAAAACCGGTCATCTTAAGAACGTCATATATTTTTTTAACTACGGAAGTTACTTTTTCTAGCTGCACTTTATTAATTCTAGCTGGTGTAATTTCTTCTGACTTGCCTTCATATTTAGCTTCGTAATCAAAGAAATCATTTTCGGTGACGATTTCTGTAATAGGTAAAACAGTTGTCTCTCCTTTCAATTTTAGAACACCTACAGAAACTTCTATTCCTTCAAGAAAACCTTCTATTATTATTTCATCATCTTCTTTGTAAGCCGTTTCTATTGCATTCTTTAATTCTTCTACTTTATACACTTTAGTGATACCATAGCTGCTACCAGATTTATTTGCTTTCACAAAACAAGGTAGTTTTACGGTATTTATAATATCAGTCTCATTAATATCATCGCCCATATTTAAATAATATGAAGGTGCCGATTTAATACCATAAGGTTTTAGAACACTTAATAAGTCTCTTTTATTGAAAGTCAAAGCAGCTTGATAAAAGTTACAAGAGGTGTGCTTAAGTCCTAATAATTCAAAATAAGCTTGCATGAGTCCGTCCTCACCAGGCGAACCATGTATTGCATTAAAAACGCAATCGAATTTTATTGAGGTTCCATTCAAGGGAATAGAAAAATCATTACGGTCAATCATAACCTCCTTGTCAGAATCATCTACATAAACCCATTTGTTTTTGAAAATATGAATTCTAAAAAGGTTGAATTTGTCTTTATTCAAATAATTATAGACCACGTTACCACTTTTAAGTGATATTTTATATTCACTAGAATAACCGCCCATTATAATTGCAATATTTTTTTTCATTTGTAAGGTCTAAATCAAAAGTTAGAACAAAGATGAAGTATTGACATAAAATAAAAAAGAAAACCAAGTGCATTAATATAAACATTAGAGATTTTGGTATTGATATAACTATAGAGCGAAGCAGTTAAATGGTAAGAGGGCATTTACTATATTTGTTGGGTCAAATAATAAGTATGAGGAATTTTTTTAATTTTTTAAAAAGTAAGACATTTTTAATTCAATTAGGTCTTGCGTTGTTGGTCTTGGTAGTAACGGTTTTTCTTGTGTTGAGATATCTTAACAGCACTACAAATCATGGTGAATTTGTTGAAGTGCCAGACTTTTCTAAAAAGTCGGTGATGGAAATGCGAAAATCAATAGAAGAAGCAGGGCTTAGGTATGAAGTATTAGATTCTGCAAATTATAATCCAGATTACCCAAGATTTTCTATTATAACTCAAGATCCTGAAGCCGGAGCTAAAGTAAAGACAAATAGAAAAATATATTTAACGGTCAATCCTTCAGGATATAAAAAAGTAACCGTGCCAAAAATAATTCAAGTCACTAAACGTAATGCTTCTTCAATGTTGAAAGCGGTAGGTTTAGATGTGGAACGTGTAACCTACGTAGACGAATTGGGAAAAGACATGGTGTATCAATTAAAATTTAAAGGAAAGTATATAAAGCCGGGAGATAAACTACCTAAAACATCAAAGATAGAATTGATTTGTGGTAATGGTGCCATAACTGAACGTGCCATCATAAAAGCTGAATCAGAACAATAAATGGAGAATATAGAGCAACCAGAGAATGAAGATGGTGAACTTTTTGAACATTACCGCTTTGTAGCATCTAAAGGACAAGAACCTTTAAGAGTAGATAAATTTTTAATGAATTTCATTGAAAATGCTACCAGAAACAAAATTCAACAATCTGCTAAAGACGGCCATGTTTGGGTTAATGACGAAATTGTAAAATCGAATTATAAGGTTAAGGCAGGTGATGAGGTAAAGGTATTGTTTGAGCACCCGCCACATGAATTTTTGTTGGTTCCCGAAGATATTCCATTAGATATTATCTATGAGGACGATGTGTTATTAGTTGTCAATAAGCCAGCAGGTATGGTAGTTCACCCAGGTCATGGTAACTATTCTGGCACCTTGATAAATGCGCTTATTTTTCATTCAGATAATTTACCGGCAAATAGTAATGAAAGACCTGGTTTGGTTCACAGAATAGATAAGGATACTTCTGGGTTATTGGTAGTAGCCAAGACTGAAGCAGCCATGACCCATTTGGCAAAACAATTTTTTGACAAGACATCTGAACGTGAATATATCGCTTTGGTTTGGGGTAATATTGAGGAAGATGAAGGTACTGTTGTTGGTCATGTAGGTCGAAATCCTAAGAATCGATTGCAAATGCATGTTTTTCCCGAAGGTGAAGAAGGAAAGGAAGCAGTTACACATTTTAAAGTACTTGAACGATTGGGGTATGTAACCTTAGTTTCTTGTAAATTAGAAACAGGTAGAACACATCAAATTCGTGTACATATGAAATATATTGGTCACACATTGTTTAATGACGAACGATATGGTGGTAATCGAATCTTAAAGGGTACTACGTTTACGAAGTACAAGCAATTTGTAGATAATACATTTAAATTATTGCCAAGACAGGCCTTGCATGCTAAAACCTTGGGTTTTATACATCCTGTTACAGGAGAGCACATGAGTTTTGATTCAGTCGTGCCAGAAGATATGACAAATGCAATAGAGAAATGGCGTAATTACAGTAAGAGCAGTACAGAATAAGATTCTTCGATAACGCTATTTAAACTCTTTTTTATCTTTAGTAGGTCTTCCTACAATTCCTTTTTATTTTTGGGTATACTTAAAAAGTGCACTATGAAAATTGTTATTTCACCGGCTAAATCATTGAATTACGAAAGTGAACTTCCAACTACTGAATATACGTCGGCAGAGTTTATAGATGATGCCGAGAAGTTGAACAAGCTTTTGGCTAAGAAAAAACCTAAAGTTTTGTCTGAACTTATGTCCATTTCAGATAATTTGGCACAGTTGAATTGGCAACGTAATCAAGATTTTGAAACTCCGTTTACACCCAAGAATTCTAGACAGGCAATCTATGCTTTTAATGGCGATGTGTATCAAGGTATAGATGCGTATACATTATCCGATGATAAAATAAAACGTCTGCAAAAAACGCTTAGAATTCTATCTGGTCAGTATGGTATCTTAAGACCGCTCGATTTAATGCAGCCTTACCGTTTAGAAATGGGCACCTCGTTGAAAGTAGGTAGAAATAAAAATCTCTATGAATATTGGGGAAACAGACTTACCGAATATTTGAACAATGAAATGGAAGAGGGCGAGTTGCTTGTTAATTTGGCAAGTAATGAATACTATAGTGCGCTACAGCCAAAGAATTTAAAAGCTGAAATTATTACGCCCATATTTAAAGACTGGAAGAATGATAAATTAAAAATCATCAGTTTTTTTGCAAAAAAAGCAAGAGGCTCTATGGTTCGTTTTATATTAGATTCTAACGCGAAAACCTTAGAAGATATCAAATGTTTCAATTTAGATGATTACGAATTCAGTCAAGAGCATACCATAAAGCAAAACGAACCTGTATTCATTAGATAAAATATTATCTACGGTTTTACGTTATTAGTTAAACTTAAATAGCGCATATGAAACGGGTATTACTACTTTCTATTTTTTGCATAGGTTTATTCTTTTCTTGTACTGATAGGGATGATAATGTGAGCATGGTAAATATTCGTATTCAGAACAGTACGAGTCTATTTTTTAGTGAAGTTCGTGTAGCTAAAAATGACACGGTGTATGAAAATATCGAAGCTGGTAAATTTTCTGAATATATCGAGTTTGAAAAGGCTTATCCAACGGCTGCGCTTACCATACTAACAGATTCTACTAGTTTAAATTATTTTCCTACGGAAGTATTTACTGATTCATTACCAATAGGTTTCTATACCTATGAGATTACCTTGGACGAAGAAAATCAAGTAGGTCTGAATTTTAGAATAGACGAATAAGGTTACTTTTTTTTATTAACTTTTATTTTTTCCTCAATCGTTGGTCTTTTTTTAATTTTTCGAGGTCTTCTTGCACCATAAGAATTATTTGATATTTTTCCCTTTTTTGACTTTCTGTCTCCTTTACCCATAACTCGTTTTCTTTGATTTCATTTAAAGTTAGTAATTTAGGAATGAATAGTTGAGAAAATGAACTCAAGAGATTAAATGTTGATGCAAAAAGTGTTTCTCCATACTCATCCTTATGAACCCTTTATTGACCACAATACAGAGAAACTTATTGTTGGTACCTTACCGCCACCGCGATTTACAACGGGTGATTTAAAAGAAGGTGATGTTAATTTTTGCTACGGTAGTAGAGATGGTCAATTATGGCCGATACTAGATAGAATATTTAATTTGGAGTTAAAGTTTGAATCTACCCATGAAGCCATTGAACAACGTAAATCATTTTTAAAGCAAAGACATATTGGTGTTTGTGATATTGTAGCATCGGCTGAGCGTAAGACAATTGATGCATCAGATATTGGTATGCAAAATACTAAGTTACGTAATGTACTCGATTATTTAGAAAAGTATCCTAAAGTGAAAACGCTTCTTTTCACAGGAGGTAATAGTAAAAACGGACCTGAATATTTTTTCAGGAAACATTTAATAGAACATGATGTTTTATTGGAGAATATTTCAAACACCGTTCCTCGAATACATCAATTTATACATCCTATTACAAAGAACAAAATAAAAACCGTTTCGTTAATAGCGCCTTCTGGCGCTGCAAATAGAGCAGTAGGTAGTCTCGAAAGTTATAAGAGAATGAAGCGCGAAAACACCGAATTCAATACGTTAGATTTTAGGGTGCTTCAGTATAAAGAGTTTTTCTAAGTAGGGTGTGGCTAGAATTTCTTAAAACTAAAAAGAGTCCTGCGTTTAGAACAAGACTCTTTTACGAGAACACTATATGAAAATGAAAATTTTATTTGCTTGATTACACTATAAATGTAGATAGCTTTGTCTGTATTTAGGAATATTTGTTGTCAATACATACTATTTTGTGGTTTACTTCTAGTAAAATGATATTTCAGTGTAATGATTCTCTAAATTCTCTTGGAATAGCGATATTTATATTCGAAATTTATAAAGTTTGCCATAATGGTATGGCCAAAAGTTTTTGAAATATGCAACAACAAGAAAGGTTGGCAGAGTTTAAAAAGTCTGTCCAAAATAAATTTAATGTCTATAATAGTCTATTCCTCAATTTACCTTACAAGAATATTGAGAATGTAGGTATGTTGATACCGTTATTACTGAACCAATCAGAAAAAGGTTTGAGTAATGGCCTTAATCCAAAAGAAATATTAGAAAATTTTTTCGAAAATTTTGTGGAGATAGAATCAGAAAAAGAACAAATTGATTTTATGTTTCGTATTATACAATATGTAGAGCGCCAAGTGGTACTTTATGATAGTGTTGAAGATGCAGCATTCCCGAAATTACATAAGCATTCTAGTTCATTGTCATTAAGAGAATATTTTCAATTGGTTGAAAAGAATAATTCTTGGGATACTATTTGGGATAAATTAAGCACCTTCAGTGCTAGAATTGTACTTACGGCTCACCCTACACAATTCTACACTCCTGCAGTATTAGATATTATCACCAATCTTAGAACATTGATTCTTGAAGATAAAATTGATGAGATAGATGTTGGATTACAGCAATTGGGACTTACCTCGTTAATTAATGCGACCAAACCGACGCCATTAGACGAAGCTAAGAACATCATTTATACATTGCGAAATGTATATTACGATGCAATTGGTGATATGTATGCCTATATAAAAGGTAGTGTGGGATCAAAGGAATTTGAGAATCATGATATTGTGAAATTAGGATTTTGGCCAGGTGGTGACCGTGATGGGAATCCGTTTGTAACAGCAGATATTACTAGAGATGTAATGAACGAGCTTCGTTTAACATTAATGAAATGTTATTACAATGAGCTAAAGAGTCTTTTGCATAAACTTACTTTTAAGGATGTACAAGAGCCATTACAGAAATTGCGATCCAATCTGTATATCGCAATGTTCGATAGTTTAAAAGATATTGGATATAAAGATTTGATAATTCCCCTTGAGGAAATTAGACTAATCTTGATTGAAAAATATCAAGGACTTTATTTAAAAGATTTAGAACGTTTTATTGACAAAGTGAAAATTTTTAAAGTTCATTTTGCTACTATAGATATTCGCCAAGACCATAGTATGCATACTAAGGTTATGGTAGAGGTTCTTAAAAAGAAAGAATTTATTAAGGAAGAACTTAGTGAATTATCTGAAGAGCGCCTAATTGATATTTTACTGCATGAAAATTTCCAATTAGAACCAAATGATTATGAAGAGGAAATTGTAAAGGATACTATTAAGAACATTCTTCAATTACAAACTATACAAGATAAGAATGGTGAGGAAGGTTGTAATAGATATATCATTAGTAATTCTGAAGACGTTTTCTCTATTTTGTTTGTATATGCCCTTTTTAGATGGTGTGGTTGGGCAGATAAGAAAATAACGTTTGATATAGTTCCGTTATTTGAAACTATGAATGGTATGGACAGTGCACAGGAAACTATGCGATTTATGTTCAACTTGCCAGAGTATAGGTCGCATGTACAAAGTAGAAATAATAAGCAAACGATAATGTTAGGCTTCTCTGATGGTACTAAAGATGGTGGTTATTTAAAAGCGAATTGGTCTATTTTAAAAACAAAAGAAGAGCTTTCTGCTGTATGTGATGAAAATGATATTGCAGCTATTTTCTTTGATGGTAGGGGAGGTCCACCGGCAAGAGGTGGTGGCAAAACACACCGTTTTTATGCAGCACAGACAAAAGAAGTTGCGAATAACGAAATACAACTTACCATTCAGGGGCAAACTATTACAAGTACTTACGGTACAAAAGAGCAATTTATTTATAATAGTGAGCAATTATTGACAGCAGGATTATCTAATACCATTTTAGGAAAGGAAATTTCAATTTCTGAAACTGATAGAAAGTTAGTAGAAGAGCTATCTGAATTAAGCTTTAAGAAATATGATGAATTAAAACATCATGATAAGTTTATGCCTTATTTAGAGAATATGAGTACGTTGAAGTACTATACCAAGGCAAATATTGGTAGTAGACCAGGTAAACGTGGTAATAAGGCTAAATTAGAGTTGTCTGATTTGCGGGCTATTTCATTCGTAGGATCTTGGAGCCAGTTAAAGCAAAACGTACCAGGCTATTATGGAATTGGTACAGCATTAAAGTCTTTAGAAGATAATGGCAGATTTGAGGAAGCGCAAAAGCTTTATGAGGAAGTACCATTCTTTCAAGCTCTAATGATGAATAGTATGATGAGTCTTTCAAAATGCTATTTTGAATTGACTAGCTATATGAAAGAGAACGAAGAGTATGGCGCATTTTGGGAAATTCTTCATGCAGAGTATATACTTTCAAAAGCAATGTTATTGAAATTATCTGGTATGGAGATTTTGATGGAAAAAGAAGCAATTTCTAGAGAGTCTATTAAAATTAGAGAGAATATAGTTTTACCATTATTAGTGATACAACAATATGCACTTCAAAGAATTGGCGAAGGCACAGAATTTAAAGAGTTGTATGAGAAAATTGTTACTCGTTCTTTATATGGTAATATTAATGCGAGTAGAAACTCGGCTTAATCTTAAGTTTTTAATATAATTCATAGAGCCGACTTAATTTAGGGCGGCTCTTTTTTTTATTTCTATTCGAATAATGCAAGAAGTTGTTTGTAGCCTTGCCAACTGTAAGTACCATCATTAGTCACAAATGTTTCGTTGAAATTGCTAAGTACAAACTTATCCACGGTTGAACATCCACCAATTTGAAGATCCCTTAATTGTAGCTCAAAACGAATCAGTTCTTCAATATCGTATGTTGTTAAAACCTTTGATGAACTATTTAAGTTTGCGGTAATTAGTCCCAGGTCATTTATAATATAAATGTTTTGCCGTTTACCAAAATAACCCAACGATGTAATTTCAATAGTATATTGTTCACCATGCTGTAAACACTCAAACATTGTAATTATTTACTTGGTTGTATATTTTTATTTGGCATTGTGCCTAATAAGTCAAAATTAGGTGCTATAAAAAAAGGTAAAGAAAAAATAGGCTGAGGTGATTTTTAAATATCATACTAAAGTAAAGTCAATTATTATGCCGTTAATTTTGTTGATTTACATTCATTAAAAGCAGGCTTTAATTAAAAGACTGTAGAAAATAGTTGATATGACAAAATATTACATCTTCGTGCTCAACAGGGAATAAAAAGTTTCAATACCGTAAGCAATCTGACCAATCTTTAAATTCTCATTCGGGCTATGTTGATTGTTGTCAGGGTTTACCATAGGAACAATAAACGCAGGTATTTTTAATTCATTAATAAATGGAGAAATAGGCACAGTACCACCCATAATTCTTATTTGAACCGGTTTTTCACCAAATTTGTTTTCCAAAATTTTTACTATTGATTTTCCAAATGGGTTATTCAAGTCCGTTCTAAAAGCATCGGTAACAGATCCTTCTTGAACTGTAACAATATGGTCATACTTTAAACGCTCTTCTTTGGTAGGAACACTGCTCATCACATGATACCCTTGTTTTTTAATATGATCTTTTACTAAAGCTTTTAGATGGTTGCCATCAGATTCAGGTACTAATCTCAAATCTAATTCCGCAGTAGCTGTAGCAGGCACTATTGTTCTTGCTTGATCGCCAATCCATGCAGAACCTAATCCTCTTATATTTAAAGAAGGGTATTGTAGCGCTTCTTGATAAAAACTACCTACTTTTTCAGGAGTTGAAATGGCTAAATTAGAATTGATTTCTTCTGCATTATCGGGTACGCTCCTCAATATCTCAAGAGTTGCCTCGTCTAAGGTAATTCCGTCATAATAACCCTCTATTAGAACTTTCCCTTCAGCATCTTTCATAGTGGCAAGTAGTTGAGCTAATTGAAACCCAGGGTTTGGTGCATAATTACCATAATGACCACTATGTTGAGGTTTAATGGGGCCGTAAGTAGTCAGTGAGAGTGTAGTTATACCTCTACAGCCATAAACGATAGTTGGTTTTCCTGAAACATGAACAGGTCCGTCATTAATGACTAAGAAATCTGCTTTAAGCAAATCTTTATAGGTGCGTACCGCTTTTGGTAATGGGGCGCTGCTTTTTTCCTCTTCACTATCTAAAATGACTTTTACATTATATGGGATGTCTACATTTTCTTTTCTAAGAATATCAATTGCATTTAAGAACATTACGATAGGGCCTTTGTCATCTGAGGTTGATCTACCAAAAAGGCGCCAATCATAATTAATATCATCAGATAAATCAGAAAATGATTCCGTTTTCCAGCCATCCTCAGTTTTAGATTTTAAAACTACTTTGTATGGATCAGGTTGGTCCCATTTTGATGGGTCTACAGATTGTCCATCTAAATGCATATAAAATAAAATAGTAGGCTTGCTATCATCCATAGGTAATGCTGCAAAGAATAAGGGAAGACCTTCAGTATCTAAAATAGAACTATTGAATCCTCGTTCTGTAAACTTTTTTCTAAGCCAAAAAAGATTAGAATCTATATCATCTGCATTCAATGCATCATTAGGTATCGCAACAAAATCGCTCAATTCGGTTATAGCATTGGCTACCTTAGATTTTATTAGAACAGAGTCTTGTGAATAACTAAAACAAAGAGATAAGTATAGTAGGTAAGAAATAAATTTTTTCATGAATGTTCTTGTATATATATTCTTTAAAAGTAATGAAAATGCTGTGAAATCTATTTTAAATGGAGTAGTACATATGTTAAGGCTCATAATATGATTGTCGAATTATTTTTAATGTCACATATACCCTGCAGACATGATTAGTATATTGTGTCTTGATGTTATATTTTAATCAATAAGGTAATTAAAACCGTAATTGAATAATCCCCAATCATCACCTAAAATGGTAGTGAGTACTTAAAAAAATAAGACTATTTGCTAATTTTTAATTTGAATAATTTCAGGACAATTAAACGAATAAGTAGTACAAATGGAAACCCATGTAATAACACATCAAACCAATCCATAAATCCCATTCCGTGCGCGCCTCCAATAATCCATTTTAACTTTCCATAAATGTGAGGCTCAGGAAAAAAAGGTGCCATCCCCAAGGTTAGACATAACAGGAGTATCAATTTCCAATTGCTTGTGAATTCTTTCAAATTAACGTATTTTATTAATGAAATCGGCTATTTTGGTAATTCCATTTGCCGTCAAATGTTTAATAAAAGCTGAACCAATAATGGCACCTTTAGCAGTTTTAGTGGCTTGTTTAAAAGTTTCCGCGTCTTTAATACCAAACCCAACAATCTGTGTGTTTTTTAGATTCATTGCTGCAACGCGCTCAAAATAATTTTCTTGCTCTTGCCCAAAACCAGATTTTGACCCTGTTACACTTGCCGAGCTAACCATATAGATAAATCCATCTGAAGCCTTGTCGATTTGGTGAATACGCTGATCACTAGTTTGCGGAGTAATTAAGAAGATATTTAACAACCCATATTTTTTGAATATTGCTTCATAATCCGATTGATACACATCTAAAGGTAAATCGGGCATAATTAAACCATCAATACCTATCTCATGACATTTTTTACAAAATGCTTCAACGCCATATTGTAGCATTGGGTTGAAATATCCCATAATAATCAAGGGAATAGAAACAGATTTTCTAATGTCTTTTAATTGGTCAAAAAGTAGTTCGGTAGTCATACCATTTTTTAAGGCATGGGTAGAACTTTCTTGAATTGTAGGGCCGTCTGCTAAAGGATCACTAAAGGGTAAACCTATTTCAATCATATCTACATCATTCTTCTCCAAATCTTGAATAATCTGAACAGTGTCATTTAAAGATGGATACCCAGCTGTAAAATATATGGAAAGAAGTTTCTTGTCTTCTTGTAATTTGCTTTTTATTCTATTGCTCATCTTATGCTAGCTTAAAATAATCGATATACGTGTTCAAATCTTTATCACCTCTTCCAGAAAGACTAATTACTACAACATCATCTTTCTTGAATTTTTTATGGGCAAAAATGGCAAATGCATGTCCCGTTTCAATGGCGGGTATGATTCCTTCTAATTGTGTTAATTCTAGCCCTGCAGCCATAGCCTCATCATCGGTAGCCGAATAAAATTCTGCACGACCTGTTTTGTATAAATGCGAATGCATAGGTCCGACACCAGGGTAATCTAATCCTGCAGAAATAGAGTAGGGTTCGGTAATTTGTCCATCAGGTGTTTGCATCAGCATTGTTTTACAGCCATGAATAATTCCAACTTTTCCTAAAGCAGAAGTTGCTGCACTTTCTCCTGAATTTACGCCTTTACCTGCTGCTTCCACAGCAATAATACCTACTTCAGGTTCATGTAAAAAGTGATAATAGGTGCCTGCGGCATTACTGCCACCACCAATACAAGCAACAACATAATCAGGATTTTCACGTCCTTCTTTTTCTTTTAGTTGCCATTTTATTTCTTCGGATATAACAGATTGAAACCGCGTCACCATATCAGGGTAGGGGTGTGGCCCAATCGCAGAGCCTATAATATAATGCGTATCTACCGGATTGTTGATCCAATCTCTGATTGCTTCATTTGTCGCATCTTTTAGCGTTCTACTGCCAGATTTCGCTGGTCTAACCTCTGCGCCTAGCATTTTCATACGGGCCACATTTGGTGCTTGACGAGCAATATCGATTTCACCCATATATACAATACATTCTAAGCCCATTAACGCACAAACCGTAGCGGTTGCAACCCCATGTTGACCAGCGCCCGTTTCTGCAATTATTCTAGTCTTGCCTAATTTCTGAGCCATTAGTATTTGACCAATTGTATTATTAATCTTATGCGCACCTGTATGGTTAAGGTCTTCTCGCTTCAAATAAATTTTACAACCGTGCTTTTCAGAAAGACGTTTGGCAAAATATAATGGAGATGGTCTGCCAACATAATCTTTTAATAGCTGGTTAAATTCTTCTTGAAAAGAATCCTCATACATT
The DNA here is from genome assembly GCF_900109345.1 of Maribacter orientalis. Taxonomy (GTDB): domain Bacteria; phylum Bacteroidota; class Bacteroidia; order Flavobacteriales; family Flavobacteriaceae; genus Maribacter; species Maribacter orientalis. Next base: position 46,170 of record NZ_FNZN01000013.1, on the reverse strand, counting down.
ATTTTTAGATAGTTGGCACGCAGCTCCTCAACATTGGGATATAGCATTTCTGGAATAAAGGCACCGCCAAATTCCCCATAATATCCTTTTTCGTCAGCATTATAATTCATAGCGCTTTTTTAAATAGTTGTAATTCTTCAATTTTTTTTAATCCTGGTGCTGCTTCAAATTTACTGTTCACATCAATTGCAAAGCAGTATTTAGATTCAGGTAATTTTATGAATTCGTTTATTTTATCAAGGTTATTTAACCCAATACCTCCACTTAAAAAGTAAGGTTTGGTTGAAGGATAATTTTTTAAAACAGACCAGTCGAAAGTATACCCGTTACCACCAGGTAATTTTCCTTTGGTATCAAAAAGATAATAATCACATGCTTTCTCATAAGTAGTTAGTACATCAAAATCAAATTCCTCCTTTATGGAAAAGACCTTAATGATATCAACTTTATGATTTGTTTTTTTTAATTCTGATGCAATTTCTGCGCAATATTCTGGACTTTCATGACCATGTAACTGCAATCCTTGTAATTGATATTTTTTAACCATCTTGATAATATAATCAAATTCGGCATCAACAAAAACTCCTATTTTATTAATGTAATGAGGGAGTTCTGGAATTTCACCTTCAAAGAATCTGGACGAATGTTTCCAAAAAATAAAGCCAAGATAGTCTGGTCGCAATTGTGCGACTTCGGCTGTATTTAATTTCATGCCACAGATTTTTAGCTTCATGATTCTATTTTAAATTCTGGATAAAGTCTATGGCACTTTGTCCTGGGTTATCGGTTTTCATGAAATTTTCTCCAATTAGAAATCCTTTGTAACCATATTCTTTTAATTCTTGGATGGCCTCAATAGAACTAATACCACTTTCTGATACTTTCACAAAATCATCAGGTATCAATTTAGATAATAACTTACTAGTATCAAGACTTACCTCAAAAGTTTTTAGGTTACGATTATTAACCCCTAACATATCTAAACTTGGCATAATAGATTTATGTAATTCTTCTTCATTATGCACCTCCAAAAGAACATCTAACCCTAAACTTTTGGCAAGCTCAGAAAAGGTTTTGATTTCTTGTTTCGTTAAAATTGCTGCAATTAATAAGATGACATCTGCGCCATATGCCTTTGCTTCTATTATTTGATACTCATTGATAATAAATTCTTTACGAAGTAATGGTAGTTGAACCGACGCCCTCGCTAAAATTAAATCTTCAATAGAACCACCAAAATATTTGATATCTGTAAGTATGCTCATTCCACAAACACCGGCTTTTTCATACCCCTTTGCTACCTGGCCAACATTTGCATTTTGGTTAATACTCGCTTTGGATGGGGACATTCGTTTAAATTCAGAAATTATACCCATATCATTTTGCCTCAATGCATTTGACAAGGAGTTGGTTTTTCTTTCAAACAAAGCCGATGCCTCATATTGTGATACAGGGATTATCGATTTTTTTAATTCGACCTCCTTACGTTTGTCTGCTACTATTTTTGAAAGTATATCCATGTTTGATATGTTCATTACGAACTTAGCCATTTTATTTCCTGCTTAATTCTTGTATTTTTTTCAATGCTGCCAAACCTTTTCCGTTTAACAAAGATTCTTTGGCTCTTTCAAAACCTTGAATTGGAGTCAAGCCTTCTACTGTTGCAATGGCAATACCGGCGTTAGCACAAACTACGTTGTTTTGTGGCTCTGTTCCTTTTCCTTGCAAAACGTTTAAGAAAATTTGAGCAGAATCCTCTATAGAATCACCACCAACAATATCTGATTGCTTTATAGAATTCACGCCAAAATCTGAAGGTTTTAACATGCCCTCTGTGGTATTTGAAATGGTTTTAGTATTTCCGGTCAATGAGATTTCGTCGTATCCATCTAATGCATGTAAAACGGTGAAGTTTTTATCGGTCTTCTGATAAAGATATCCGTACATACGAGCCAATTCTAAATTAAATACACCTACCATTTGATTTTGAGGAAATGCCGGATTCACCATAGGACCCAACATATTAAAGAAAGTCTTCACCCCTAAGTCTTTTCGAATAGGTGCCACGTTTTTCATTGCTGGATGAAATAATGGTGCATGCAATACACATATACCTGCCTCATCGATACATTTTTCTAGGAAATCGGTTTCATTACTAAATTTGATGCCAAGAAACTCCATGACATTACTACTACCACACTTCGATGAAACTCCATAATTACCATGTTTGGTTACTTTTACACCGGCACCTGCCGTTACAAAAGAAGCCAAGGTTGATATGTTGAATGTGTCTTTACCATCACCACCAGTACCGCATAAATCGATTGGGTTATAGGCAGATAAATCTATGGCCAAACATAAATCTAATAAAGCATCTCTAAACCCCTCTAATTCTTCGATGGTAATACTGCGCATCATGTACACCGTTAAAAAGGCAGCTATTTGACTGGTATTATAATCACCTTTCGCAATGTTGACCAAAATACGTTTTGCGTCTTCTTTAGAAAGTATTTCGTGATTTATAAGTTTATTAAGTGTTTCTTTCATTTTCTTGATAATAATAAATTCGTAGAGCTGTATACTAATTCTTCACCCAATTCTCTAGCATTTTTTTTCCGTGTGGCGTTAATACCGACTCTGGATGAAACTGTACAGCACGTACATCATAGGTTTTATGGCGTAAAGACATAATCTGTCCGTTTTCATCAACTGAGGTTACTTCTAGAACGTCAGGAAGTTCAGGATTAACAACCCATGAATGATATCTACCCACTTCAATTTCAGATGGTATCCCTTCAAAAATAGAATCCTTTACCGTGATTTTAATTTTAGTTGCAATACCGTGATAAACTTCTTCTAAATTTATTAGTGAACCACCAAATACTTCGGCAATCGCCTGTTGGCCTAAGCAAACGCCGAATATACTTTTTGTGGGCGCATATGTTGAAATGATTTGCTTTAATAGACCAGCTTCATCAGGAATGCCAGGACCAGGAGAAAGCACTATTTTTTCAAAAGCATCAACCTCCTCTAATGTTAGTTGGTCATTTCGTTTTACCACGACTTCACAATCTAACTCTTCTAAATAATGAACAAGGTTGTACGTAAAACTGTCGTAATTATCAATAACTAGTATTTTCTTCATTTTAAATTTCCTCCGCTATTTCTAGTGCTTTGGTTAAAGCGCCTAATTTGTTATAGGTTTCTTGTAGCTCGTTTTCTGAGTTAGAAGCTGCCACAATACCTGCCCCTGCCTGATAATGAAGTTCATGGTTTTTACTGAGAAAAGTTCTAATCATGATAGCATGGTTGAAGTTGCCGTTAAAGTCCATAAACCCGATTGCACCACCATAATATCCGCGACTTGTTTTTTCGTATTTTTCAATAAGTTGCATTGCCATGTGCTTTGGCGCACCACTTAATGTGCCAGCCGGAAAGGTGTCTGCCACTACTTTCATGGTAGAAATATCATTTTTTTTCATTCCAGTAACCTTAGAAACTAAATGTATTACATGTGAGAAAAATTGAACCTCTCTATAATTCTCGACTTGAACAACGTTGCCATTTCGACTTAAATCGTTACGAGCCAAATCGACTAACATTACATGTTCACTGTTTTCTTTGTCGTCAGCTTTTAATTCTTTAGCTAGTTCAGCATCTTGCTCGTCATTTCCGGTTCTTTTAAAAGTACCTGCAATTGGATGTATTTCAGCCTTACCATCACTTACAATTAATTGAGCCTCGGGAGAACTTCCGAAGATTTTAAAATCGCCATAATCGAAATAGAATAAGTATGGTGAAGGGTTCACCGAGCGTAAAGCTCTGTATACATTGAATTCATCACCTTTGAAACCTTGCGAGAATCTACGACTTAAGACCAATTGAAAAACATCGCCACGTTGGCAATGTTTTTTTGCCAACGTAACTTGTTCTCTAAATTCTTCGTCTTCTAAATTGGATTCTCTTTCGCCATCTATCTTGAAATTGTAGGTGGCAAAATTTCGAATGTTCAGAAGCTGCTCTAATTCTGGAATATTATTGTCTACCTCGTAACAATGAGCAAATAGATAGGCTTCATTTTTAAAGTGATTGATTGCAATAATATTTTGATACACGGCGTAGTAGATATCCGGTATCTGAATAGAATCTTCCTTTGCGGTTAAATTGACATCCTCGAAATATCGAACGGCATCATAAGCCATATATCCAAAAAGACCGTTGTTAATGAATTTAAAATCATTGTCATCCGCTTTGAAAGTCTTGCTAAATGCATCAATAATTTCAACAATATTAGTTTTTTCATCAATTTTCAATTCTTCTATTGTACCATCAGGATACGTTTCGGTAACGGTTTCGTTCTCAATTTTTATAGAAGCTATAGGGTTGCAGCAGATATAGGAAAAGCTATTATCATTTGCGTGATAGTCACTACTCTCCAATAAAATACTATTTGGAAAACGGTCCCTGATTTTTAAATAAATACTTACCGGGGTTAACGTGTCGGAAAGAATTTTTTTATGATATGTTTTAAATTGATAGGCCATAGGTACTTTTATAAAATAAGGAAGGCTTGTCGTGATGACAAGCCTTTATATAGTTTTACTACAATGATGCTTTGCTCACGTTGTTATTCGTAAGTTATTCCACCACCAAGTATTTGCAATTAAATTTTTCATTGAAGTTCAAATATATAAAGGAATTTTAAACTATCAAACTTTCCTTCTTCAAAAATAAAAATCCCTTTGAAATTTATCAAAGGGATTTAAAATTGTTTGAATTTGACTTAGGTAATACCTAAAATAATAATAATTATAGCGCTAGATCTACAACTAAATCGAACTCATCATAAATAGCTTTGTCTCCTAAGTCATCGAAGAAGCTTCCAGAACCATATTTAATATCATATTTAGTTCTATCAACTTTAATAGTAGCTGTTGCTTTATTTTCAAACATAGAAACTACAACAGTTACAGGCTTTGTAATTCCTTTTATAGTTAAATCTCCAGTTGCTGTGTATGAATTTTCATTCATCGCTTTTACTGAAGTAAAAACTAATTTAGAGTTAGGATTAGCATCTACACCGAAGAAATCTGCAGATTTCAAATGACCTTCTAATTTTTCTTTTCCTTGACCGGCTTCTAAATCGTTACATGTAAGAGATGTCATATCTACAACGAATTCGCCACCTATTAATTTCTTGCCTTTCATTTCTAAAAAACCAGATTTCAAATTTATTGAACCATTATGCTCCCCAGTAACTTTATATCCTTTCCAAGTAACGGTACTTTCACTAACTTTTACTGGTTTCTTTTCATCTTCATTAGGCGCAGAGGCAGATGCTGTTAAACCGAAAACTGCAACTAATGCGATACTTAATATTGTTTTTTTCATGTTTTTAATTTTAATTGTTAATGTGATTATTTATATGTGTGTAATAATTTGTTCTTTAGAATATCTAACCTTTGGGTAATTTTGAGTTTCGTCATCATCTGCTCTATAACCTACCGCTAAAACAACAGAAGCACTAAGGTTTTTATCATTAAGACCTAGTATTTCATTGTATTGTGCTTTGTCGAAACCTTCCATTGGGCAAGTATCAATTTCCATTTCGGCAGCAATGGTCATAAGGTTCCCAAGTGCAATATATGTCTGATCAGAAGTCCAAGAATTTTTTTGAGCATCTGGTAGACCTAAAAGTGTGCTCTTCATCATTTGTGAGTAACCTTCAAGGTCCTTTTTTGAAACACCACGTGTTTCAATTATATTATCAATATAATTGTCTACTAAACTGTCATCAAAAGTTGGTTTATTGGCAAGAACCAACAGGTATGAAGCATCGGTTATTTGAGATTGATTCCAAGAAGCCTTTCGTAGTTTAGATCTTACTTCATTATCTTCTATAACGAAGAAATGGTAGGGTTGCAAACCGTATGATGATGCGCTCAATCTTGCTGCTTCTAATAGAATATTCAAATCTTCTTTACTTACATTTTTAGAAGGATTAAACACTTTTGTGGCGTAACGCCAATTTAATTTGTCTAGAACTTTTTTCATTTATCTTTTTACTTAAAATTTATTTAATAGGATATTTAATTTGTGTAATTCAGTTTCATTAAAATTTCCAAGAATTTTCTTTTCTGTTTCAAAAAGTATTCCATCTAGGTCTTTTAGAATATTTAATCCTGACTCTGTTATACGAATTTCTACTTTTCTTCTGTTTTGTTTACATACAGTACGGTTAACATAACCTTTTAGTATAAGCTTGTCCACTAGCCTAGTGGTATTACTCATTTTAGAAACCATACGCTCATTTATAGTTGAAAGATTAGCAGGGTTGCCTTTTTGGCCTCTTAAAATACTAAGTACGTTATATTGTTGAATAGATATTTCAAATGGTTTTAGACATGTAGAGACTTGTTCGTCAATTTTGTTCATGATTAAAGACAAATGAATTATGGTACGCTTGTGAAGCGGTATTTTAATATTGGTTTTAATAACGTTTTCAACATTCATGTACATACAATATTTGTATATACAAATGTATATTTATTTTTTTGATTTTTTAGTTTTAGGTATTTAATTTTTTGTTAAAATTTTACAGCGGTTCCTGTTAAATAAAAATCGATTATTTTTACAACATAATTTTTATACTATGGCAGATTTATCGCAAAAAGATTGGGAAGAGCAGCTAGAAAAAGATTCTAATGCTGTTATACTTGATGTTAGAACAGAAGAGGAACTGGAAGAGGGAATAATTCCTAATTCTATTAATATAGACATATATAAGGGTCAAGAATTTATTGAGGAATTAGAAAAGTTAGACAAATCCAAAAATTACTACGTTTATTGTAGATCTGGTAATAGAAGTGGTCAAGCTTGTGCAATTATGAAGAGTATAGGTTTTGAGAATTCATATAACCTGCAAGGTGGTTTTATGAATTGGGAAGGAGAGACCGCTTAATATTTATTTCTCTAAAAAATACACCCGCTTTATAGCGGGTTTTTTACTTTTATAGAATGAGGGAAGATTTACTTCATTTTGTGTGGATGTACAGAAAGTACCCTATTAACAAACTTGAAACCAATTCAGGGGAAAGTATTATTGTAGAATCGACTGGTGTTCACAATCATTTAAGTGGTCCAGATTTTTTTAATGCTAAGGTTGAATTGAATGGCCAATTATGGGCAGGTAACATAGAGATTCATGTAAAATCTTCAGATTGGTATGCCCATAATCATCAAGAAGATAGTAAATATGACAATGTTGTACTACATGTAGTTTGGGATGATGATGTTTCGGTGTTTAGAAAAGATGGAACACAAATACCAACACTATCATTAAAACAATATATTTCTTTAGAGCTTTTAGAAACGTATCAATCACTTTTTGATTTAAGAAATTATAAATTTATTAATTGCGAAAAGGAATTTATTGATGTAGATGATTTTTTGAGAAATAATTGGTTAGACCGACTATTTGTAGAACGATTAGAGGAAAAATCTGTGTTCATAAATCATTTACTTGAGTCTACTAACAATGATTGGGAGCAGGTTTTGTTCTTAATGCTATTGAAAACCTTTGGATCAAAAATTAATAAGGACGTATTTATAGAATTGGGGAAAACTATTGATTTTTCAATAATTAGAAAGCTTCATCAAAAACCTTTAGAACTAGAGAGTTTGTTATTGGGGCAAGCAAGATTATTAGATGATGACCAAGTGATTGATTCGTATTATCAATTACTGAAAAAGGAGTATTCTTATTTAAAACATAAATATCAACTAAACCAGCCTTATAAAACACCAGAATTTTTTAGACTCAGACCATCTAATTTTCCTACGATAAGGTTGGCACAATTGAGCGCTATTTATTCTACGAACAATAATCTTTTTCATTTAATAATTGAAAAAGATGAGCCAAACATTTCTAAAATATTCAATTTAGGAACCAGTGAGTTTTGGGAGACTCACTATAACTTTGGGAAAACATCGAAAAAGAGTGTTAAGAAAATTTCAAATTCATTTTTAGATTTGCTAATGATCAATACCATTATTCCATTAAAGTTCTGTTATCAAAGGTATCAAGGGAAAGAAAATAATGAGTCGTTGTTTAAAATGATGATGTCCATTAAAAAGGAAGATAATAGTATAGTCGATAATTTCAGAAAATTGCATGTCTCGATTAAAGACGCGAAAGAGTCACAATCATATATTCAATTATATGATAAATACTGTGTTAAAGACAAATGCTTAGATTGTGCTGTAGGTGCATCTTTAATGAATATAAAAGTCTAATTTTATGCCCAATGAATGTATTCTATAAATTATTGTTATACTTTCAAAAAAGAGGTTTTGAGGTATGTGGTAGAATTGCTGAGCGTTTAGGAATAAGAGCACGAGTAGTTCGAACCTCCTTTATTTATCTAACCTTTGTTACTGTGGGTTTTGGTTTTGCGCTTTATCTTTTTTTAGCTTTTTGGCTTAGAATCAAAGATTTAATTTATACCAAACGAAACTCAGTTTTTGATTTGTAATCTATGATACAATTATTTAGGTCTAAAATTTATTTGGCACTAGCCCTAATGGTTATGGTATTGGCATTTGGTGTGCTCGGGTATAGAATTGTTGCAGACTATTCCTGGGTAGATGCATTTTATATGACCATAATTACGGTCACTACAGTTGGTTTTTCAGAAGTAAGGCCTATGGGGCCAGAAGGTAAGATATTTACCATAGTGCTAATCATTACCAGTGTTTTTATAGTGGGTTTTGCCATATCTATAGTTACAGAATACCTACTCTCTAGAAATTCAATTGAACTGCTAAAAAAGAAGAAAATGAAGAATGCCATTGAGAATTTAAATCAACATGTTATAGTCTGTGGCTTTGGTCGAAATGGTATGCAGGCTGCTGAAAGGCTAAAAGCCTATAAAAGACCATTTGTGGTTATAGAAAAAGATAAAGAAGTTATAGAAAGATTTGAGGATGAAATCTTATTCATTGAAGGTGACGCAAATGATGATGATGTATTATTAGAAGCCGGTATTGAGAGAGCTCAATTTTTGATTGCTGCCTTACCAGATGATGCTGCAAACCTTTTTGTTGTTCTGTCTGCCAGGCAAATGAAAAAAGACCTCTTCATTATAAGTAGGGCATCTTTAGTGAATTCTCAAAAGAAGTTATTCTTGGCAGGTGCAAATAAGGTGATAATGCCAGATAAGATCGGGGGAGACCATATGGCATCTTTGGTGGTAATGCCAGACCTTATCACGTTTATGGATAAGCTTTCGATGGAAGGTGAGAATACAACCAATTTAGAAGAGGTCGCAATTGAAGATTTCTCGAACCAAATAGAATGTAATTCATTGAGAGATTTAGATTTAAGAAAAAAAACCGGCTGTACAATTATTGGATACATATCGCCAGATGGCAAGTATATTATAAACCCGGAGGCTGATATGCAATTACAACCTAAAAGCAAGGTAATTGTTTTAGGTAGGCCTGAACAAATTAAAAAATTGAACAAAATGTTTCATATAGATTAAAAATCTTTATGGCATATAAATTTGACTGCATCCATTATTTTTAAGATATTGCTAGATTAACTAACTAATCCAAAATAAATCTGAAAACTATGAAGTATAAACTTCTGACTTTTTTGTCATTTTTACTACCCACATTAACCTTCGCACAAGAAAAAGGTTTAGATGAAAAAGTAAATGATGCTTTTATGCCATTTGCAACTTGGTGGGAAGCAACAGTATTGACATCTGTTCCCATTGCCGGTTATAATATACCTATAGTTTTGATTCTGCTAATTGCAGGGGCAACTTTTTTCACAATTTATTTTAAATTTCCTGGTATCACCAAATTTCCTTTAGCAATAAATGTGGTTCGTGGAAAATATGAGGAGATAGAAAAATATGGCTTAGAAAAAGTTCAGTTGCATATGACCGAAGATGGTGATATACCTGATACGATAAGAGATGAAAGCGAAGAGGGCGAGGTTAGTCATTTTCAAGCATTGGCTACTGCGGTTTCTGGTACTGTCGGGCTTGGTAATATTGCAGGTGTGGCTGTTGCTATCGCATTAGGTGGTCCTGGTGCTACATTTTGGATGGTTGTTTGTGGTATTATAGGAATGTCTACAAAATTTGTGGAATGTACTTTAGGAGTTAAGTATAGAGATGTTGGACCAGACGGTACAGTATATGGTGGACCAATGTACTATTTGTCAAAGGGACTTAGCGAAAACAACATGAAGGTTTTGGGTAAAATTCTTGCTGGAATCTTTGCTGTATTGTGTGTAGGAGCTTCTTTTGGTGGTGGAAATGCGTTTCAATCAAATCAAGCAGCTGTTCAATTAACAACCATGTTTAATTTAGAAGGTGGTGCTAACGGCGTTATCATCGGTGTAGTTCTTGCGGTTTTGGTTGGAATTGTAATTATTGGTGGAATTAAAAAAATAGCCAGTGTTACTGAAAAGATAGTACCATTCATGGCTGGGATATATGTTTTGGCTTCTTTGATCATTATTTTTGCAAACATCAAATATATAGGTGATGCCTTTGGTATGATATTCGCTGGTGCCTTTGCTCCCGATGCTGCAATAGGTGGTATTGTAGGTGTGATTATCGTAGGTTTTCAAAGAGCTGCCTTCTCTAATGAAGCAGGTGCTGGTTCTGCTGCAATAGCACATTCAGCTGTTAAAACAAGATACCCTGCGAGTGAAGGTATTGTTGCATTATTAGAGCCGTTTATTGATACGGTGGTAATTTGTACTATGACAGCTTTGGTAATTATATTCTTTAATATGGATGCGGGGGCATTTGATTATGGAAATGGAATCGGTAGTACTGTTTTGTTGAATGAAACAGGAGCTTATGTTGGTGGTGTTGATTTAACGTCTATGGCTTACGATTCGGTAATACCAGGGTTTAGATATGTTCTGACTATTGCTATTATTCTATTTGCTTTTTCAACCATGATATCTTGGTCTTATTACGGACTACAATCTTGGAAATATTTATTTGGTAGAGGTAAAACTGCTGATATCATTTATAAAGTAATGTTTTTAATGTTTGTTGTAATTGGTGCGGCCGCTACTTTAGATGCCGTGATAAAATTCTCTGATGCCATGATTTTAGCATTAGTTTTTCCAAATATGATTGGACTCCTAATACTCTTTCCAAAAGTTAAGAAGAGTTTTGAACGTTATTTAAAAGCTATTAAAGAGGTTTATTAATAGCTGATCTTTTGAAAAATTTAAAATCCCACTTCAAGTTCAACAAACAAGAACGAAGTGGGATTTTCTTTTTAATACTTTTCCTCATCATAATTCAAGTAGGATATGTTGTATATGATTCATATCAAATAAATGAGAAATACCCATTAAATATTGATAGTAACTTTCAGGTTAGAATTGATTCGTTAAAAAATGTTGCGTTGAAGAATGATACAGTTAAAGTGTATCCTTTTAATCCAAATTATATTTCAGACTTTAAAGGATATACATTAGGTATGTCAACTGATGAGATTGATAAATTACATCATTTTAGAAAGACTAATAAATTCGTTAATTCGGCTGAAGAATTCCAAGATGTAACCAACATTTCAGATTCATTATTGCAAGTTATTTCTCCTTTTTTTAAATTTCCAGAATGGACAACAAAGCAGGAATATAAACCAAGTAAGGTGAGTAGTAAAAAAAACGTAAATCCTACTACTGAGAATGTTATTTTTAAAGATTTGAATACAACCACGGCTGAGGAATTAAGGGTTGTTAATGGAGTGGGAGAGAAACTATCAGCGAGAATTATAAAATTCAGAAAGAGATTAGGTGGTTTTTTGGTAGACGACCAATTATTCGAAGTTTATTATTTAGATGAAGAAGTCGCTAAGCGTATATTAAAACAGTTTAAGGTAATTAGTAAGCCTAATATTGTCAAGATTAATATTAATACTGCAACCGCTTATGAATTGTCTAAATTGATATATATTCAAAAAGAGGTAGCTGAGCGAATAGTAAATTATCGTAATCTCAACGGAAGTATCAAATCATTGAACGAATTATTAAAAATAGAAGAATTTCCCGCAGAGCGAATTGATAGAATTAATTTATATTTGTCACTATAAAAAAAATGCTATGCAAAGTATGTACTTCAGTGAAGAACATCAATTATTTAGGGAGAGTCTAAAAGATTTTTTACAAAAAGAAGTTGTTCCACATATTGAAAAATGGGAGGAGACAGGTACTATTGAAAGGTTCATATGGAAGAAATTCGGAGATATGGGTTATTTCGGTCTAGCTACTCCAGAAGAAGATGGAGGCTTAGGTCTTGATCTCTTTTATACCGTAGTTCTGTTGGAAGAATTACAAAAAGTTAATTCGGGTGGTTTTGCTGCCGCAATTTGGGCACATGTTTATTTGGCAATGACACATCTTAATAAAGAGGCAGATTCTTTTGTTAAGGAAAAATATTTAAGACCAAGTGTTGATGGTGATAAAATAGGATGTCTTTGCGTCTCAGAACCTTTTGGTGGGAGTGATGTTGCTGCAATGCGCACAACTGCGGTTAGAGAAGGTGGTTTTTATATTTTAAATGGTTCTAAAACTTTTATAACAAATGGTGTTTACGCTGACTATATGATTGTAGCTGCTAAGACTGCACCGGAATTAGGAAATAAGGGAATTAGCATTTTCGTCGTCGATAGACAAAGTGAAGGTGTTACCGCTAATAAATTGAATAAATTAGGTTGGCGCGCATCTGATACTGCAGAACTAGCTTTCGATAATGTAAAAATTCCTGTTGAAAACCTTATGGGCGAAGAGCATATGGGTTTTTCTTACATTATGGAGCATTTCTCTTTAGAGCGATTGATAATGGGTGTAAATGCTCATGCTAGGTCAGAGCATGTTTTGGAGTACGCATTAAAGTATATGTCAGAAAGAGAAGCCTTTGGTAAATCTATAAATAAATTTCAGGCCCTGCGACATAGGGTGGCAGATTTGTATGGTGATATTGATATGTGTAAAGAATATAATTATTCAGTCGCATATCGTTTAGATAAAGGTGAGTATGTAGTTAAAGAGGCTACGATTTCTAAATTGAAATCTACTAAAGTTGCCGATGAGGTTGCTTATGAATGTTTGCAGTTCTTGGGGGGTTATGGTTATATAGAAGATTACCCAATGGCGCGTAACTTTAGAGATAGTAGACTAGGGCCTATAGGTGGTGGAACATCGGAAATTCTTAGGGAGATAATCGCTAAGATGGTCATAGATAAAAAAGAGTATAAAACTGCTAAGGTTTAATAGAAATAAAATTAGTATTTAAAAATTCGATTATTGGTTGCCTAAATGAATATAGTTGTTATATTTGCACCCTTAATCATAAAGAGAGGAGGTTTAGCCCATGTTAATAATACCAGTAAAAGAAGGAGAAAACATCGATAGAGCTTTAAAACGTTTCAAACGTAAGTTCGATAAGACAGGTACAATGAGACAGTTACGTAAGCGTCAACAGTTTAATAAGCCGTCGGTTGTTCGAAGAGCACAAATACAAAAAGCAGAATATATTCAAGGTCTTAGAGATCAAGAAGAAATTTAGTCTTTTTAATAGAGAATAAAAAATCCCGCAATTTGCGGGATTTTTTTTGCTTTAACCTCAAGTCATTTAATACCTTTAGAATATGTTATTGTCACAATTCATTTCGTATCTATCCTTAGAGAAAAACTATTCTAAGCATACTGTAAAGGCATATGAAAATGATATTATTGAATTCAGTCATTTTTGTGAAATGCAATATGATATTGCAGATATCGATAAAGTAGATTATAGCTTAATTCGTTTATGGATTGTTAATTTGTCTGAAAGAGAAATAAACAATCGTTCTATTAACAGAAAAATTTCCTCACTAAAGTCTTATTTTAAGTTTCTTCAAAAAATAGAAGTATTAGATTTAAATCCACTTATAAAGCATAAAGCCTTAAAAACATCAAAAAAACTAGAGATACCGTTTTCGGAAATAGAAATGCAGAATGTGCTTTCAATTATAGAGTATACTAATGATTTTGAAGGTGTTAGAGATGAGTTGTTAATCCATGTGCTGTATGCGACAGGTATGCGTAGGGCAGAGCTGTTAGAACTAAGGTTGTCTGACGTAGATTTTGAGACCATGACTATCAAAGTTTTAGGTAAGCGAAATAAAGAACGCTTTATACCGCTGTTGTCAGAAACAAAGAGCAAGTTTAAGTCTTATTTTGTAAAAAGATTGGGGCTTAATGAAATTAAAGAAGCTAACTACGTGTTCCTTACGAAATCGGGCAATAAAATGTATGAAACTCTTGTTTATAGGTTAATAAACAAGTATTTTAGAGTAGTTTCCTCAAAGGTGAAGACAAGTCCACATATTCTTAGGCATACCTTTGCTACGCATCTCTTGAATAAGGGGGCTGATTTAAATGCTGTAAAGGAGCTATTAGGACATTCAAGTTTGGCTTCAACACAAGTTTATACGCATAATAGTATTTCTGAATTGAAAAAAGTTCATTCAAAAGCACACCCGAGGGGTAATAAATTATAATTATAATCAGGCTAAATCCTTTAGCCATTAATTTTCTGACTATGAAAGTAAATACGCAATCGGTAAATTTTAACGCAGATAGTGAATTAATTAATTTTCTACAAAACAGGCTTGATAAAATTGAAACCTTTTATTCTAAGGTCATTAGCTCTGATGTATATATGAAGGTTGAAAACACTAGTTCTAAGGCGAATAAGATAGTTGAGATAAAAATTAATGTACCTAAAGATAAATTTATTGTTAAAAAACAGTGTAAGTCATTTGAAGAGGCGGTCGATTCGGCATGTAATTCACTGGAAAGAAGGCTGATAAAACAAAAGGAGAAATTAAGAGTACAAGCTTGATGAAAATTTTTTAAAATTTGTTTTGAATAAACAAAAAATACTATACATTTGCAGTCCGTTAGAAATAGCGGGCTTTTTTATGACAGAAATGTGGTGAAATAAGCCGATGTAGCTCAGCTGGCTAGAGCAGCTGATTTGTAATCAGCAGGTCGTGGGTTCGAGTCCCTCCATCGGCTCTAAAGTTCTTGAAAATATTAGTTTGAGGGGAGATACTCAAGCGGCCAACGAGGGCAGACTGTAAATCTGCTGACTACGTCTTCGCAGGTTCGAATCCTGCTCTCCCCACAAAACTTTTAACTAGGGACTTTAAATTGAAATATTGTAATTTTTATAAGCGGGAGTAGCTCAGTTGGTAGAGCGTCAGCCTTCCAAGCTGAATGTCGCCGGTTCGAACCCGGTCTCCCGCTCTATAATTTGACAGTAATGTCATCCCTGCGAAGGCAGGAATCTGTTTTAAGAAAGACAGATTCGACACTTTACGCCGGTGTAGCTCAGGGGTAGAGCGTTTCCTTGGTAAGGAAGAGGTCACGAGTTCAATTCTCGTCATTGGCTCAATTAAGGTATAAATTTGTACACTAATATAAACTAAGATTAAAATTCATTAAACATGGCAAAGGAAACTTTCGATCGTTCCAAACCGCACTTAAATATAGGTACTATTGGACACGTGGATCACGGTAAAACTACATTAACTGCTGCTATTACAACTGTTTTGGCAAATGCAGGTCTTTCTGAAATGAGAAGTTTCGATTCTATCGATAACGCTCCTGAAGAAAAAGAAAGAGGTATTACTATTAACACTTCTCACGTAGAGTACTCTACAGCTAACCGTCATTACGCTCACGTTGACTGTCCTGGTCACGCGGATTACGTAAAAAACATGGTTACGGGTGCTGCTCAGATGGATGGTGCTATATTAGTTGTTGCCGCTACAGATGGTCCTATGCCTCAAACTCGTGAGCATATCCTTTTAGGTCGCCAGGTTGGTATTCCTAGAATGGTTGTATTCATGAATAAAGTGGATATGGTTGATGATGAGGAATTGATCGAGCTTGTTGAAATGGAAGTAAGAGAATTGCTTTCTTTTTATGAGTATGATGGTGATAATGGACCTGTAATCGCTGGTTCTGCATTAGGTGCATTGAACGGTGAGCAAAAATGGGTTGATACGGTAATGGAATTGATGGAAGCTGTTGATAGCTGGATCGAATTGCCTGTAAGAGATGTTGAGAAGCCTTTCTTAATGCCTGTTGAAGATGTATTTACTATTACCGGTCGTGGTACTGTTGCTACTGGTCGTATAGAAACTGGTATTGCAAACACTGGTGATCCTGTCGAGATTATTGGTATGGGTGCTGAAAAATTAAACTCTACTATCACAGGGGTTGAAATGTTCCGCAAAATATTAGATAGAGGTGAGGCTGGTGATAACGTAGGTATCTTGTTAAGAGGTATTGAAAAATCGCAAATTAGCCGTGGAATGGTAATCTGTAAGCCAGGTTCTGTTAAGCCACATGCTAAATTTGAAGCTGAAGTTTATGTATTGAAAAAAGAAGAAGGTGGTCGTCACACGCCATTTCACAATAACTACCGTCCACAGTTCTACGTAAGAACTACTGATGTTACTGGTAACATTGCACTTCCTGCTGGAGTTGAAATGGTAATGCCAGGTGATAACCTTACAATTACAGTTGAGTTGATTCAGCCAATCGCATTGAGCGTAGGTCTACGTTTCGCTATCCGTGAAGGTGGTAGAACGGTAGGTGCTGGTCAGGTAACTAAGATCATAGATTAATTTAATCTAAAGAGAATTGTGTTTAAGGGTGTCTTGCTCAAGCGGGACACCTTTACATGCAAATAAAAGAATAGGTGGTTTATATCACTATTCATACGGGTGTAGCTCAGTTGGTAGAGCACTGGTCTCCAAAACCAGGTGTCGGGAGTTCGAGTCTCTCCTCCCGTGCGCATTATAATTTGGAAGAAATATCTTTTAGTTTAAATTGTAAAACAGAATCTAAATGTTCACATATATAAAAGAATCCGTTGAAGAGTTAAGGAATAATGTTACTCTTCCATCACGTGCAGAATCATCAAATTTGATGGTTATTGTAGCTGTGTTTTCTATCCTTTTTGCTTTAGCAACTTGGGGTGTAGATACGGTCTTTAGTAAAGTGATAAAATTATATTTCAACACTGTTTTAAACTAGTAGGTCCTATGTCAGAAGTATTAGAGAAAAAATGGTACGTTGTTAGGGCTGTCAGTGGTCAAGAGAATAAAATCAAAGGATACATTGAAAGTGAAGTAGAGCGTCATGGTTTTTCTGACTATCTAGAAGATGTTCTTGTACCTACTGAAAAGGTAGTTCAAATCAGAAATGGTAAGAAAATAAACAAAGAAAGAGTTTATTTTCCTGGCTACATTATGATTAAAGCGAACTTGGGAGGTGAAATGGTTCACATTATCCGCTCAATTACTAATGTTATAGGCTTTTTAGGAGAGACAAAAGGCGGTGATCCAGTTCCTTTGCGAAAGAATGAAGTGAATAGAATGCTAGGTAAAGTAGATGAGCTTGCTGTAAATACAGATAGTGTAGCGATTCCATTTGTATTTGGAGAAACTGTTAAGGTAATTGATGGTCCATTTAACGGTTTTAATGGTACTGTTGAGAAGATTAACGAAGAAAAACGTAAGCTTGAGGTAATGGTGAAGATATTCGGTAGAAAGACACCTTTAGAGCTTAGTTACATGCAAGTTGAGAAAGTATAAGAATAAGTGTTACATACATATATTAAAGTAGTGTTGCTTCCGTAAACACACTTTCAATTTAATTTTAAACAATGGCAAAAGAAATAGGTAAAGTAGTTAAGCTACAAGTTAAGGGAGGTGCAGCGAATCCATCGCCACCGGTTGGACCTGCCTTAGGTGCTGCTGGTGTTAACATAATGGAGTTCTGTAAGCAGTTTAATGCGCGTACACAGGATAAACCAGGTAAAATATTACCAGTTGTTATCACCGTTTACAAGGATAAGTCATTCGACTTCGTTGTAAAAACTCCACCGGCTGCAATTCAGCTATTGGAAGCGGCTAAGATTAAAAAAGGATCTGGCGAACCTAACAGAGTAAAATTAGGTAGTGTTACCTGGGACCAAATCAAGGCAATAGCCGAAGATAAAATGGTTGACCTTAATGCATTTACAGTAGAATCGGCTATGAGTATGATAGCGGGTACTGCTCGTTCTATGGGTATGAAGGTAGCAGGAAAGAAACCTTTTTAAAATCTTAAAAGTAATTAAATGGCAAAGTTAACAAAGAAGCAAAAGGAAGCGCACTCCAAAATAGAGAAAGATAAATTATACTCTGTTACGGAAGCTTCAGCTTTAATAAAAGAGATAACCAATACAAAATTTGACGCATCGGTTGATTTGGCAGTTCGTTTGGGTGTAGATCCAAGAAAGGCGAATCAAATGGTTCGTGGTGTAGTTACACTACCTCACGGAACAGGTAAAGATGTTAAGGTTTTGGCTTTGGTAACCCCAGACAAAGAAGCAGAGGCTCTAGAAGCGGGTGCTGATTATGTTGGGTTAGATGAGTATTTGGAAAAAATTAAAAATGGTTGGACAGATGTTGATGTTATCATCACAATGCCAAGCGTTATGGGGAAATTAGGTCCTTTAGGTCGTGTATTAGGGCCAAGAGGTTTAATGCCCAATCCAAAAACAGGTACTGTAACTATGGATGTAGCTAAAGCTGTATCTGAAGTTAAGGCAGGTAAAATAGATTTTAAAGTTGATAAAACTGGTATCGTACATGCTGCGATAGGTAAAGCTTCTTTCTCTGCAGATAAAATAGCGGAAAATGCGAAGGAGTTGTTGGATACTTTGAATAAGATGAAGCCAACTGCGGCAAAAGGTGTTTATATGAAAAGTATTTTCATGTCGAGCACAATGAGCCCTAGTTTGCAATTAGATCCAAAGTCAATTTAACAAACTGCTAGTTAAAAATTATAAGTATGACAAGAGAAGAAAAAGCAACGGTTATAAAAGATTTGACTACGCAGTTGGCAGATAGCACAACAATCTATTTGGCAGATATCTCTGGCTTAGATGCTGGTACAACTTCTGATTTAAGAAGAGCTTGCTTTAAGGCAAATATTAAATTAGCTGTAGTTAAGAATACATTGCTTTCAAAAGCAATGGATGCTTCTGAAAAAGATTTTGGCGAATTACCTGAAGTATTGAAGGGGAATACCTCTTTAATGTTTTCGGAAGTTGCCAATGCTCCTGCGAAATTGATAAAGAATTTTAGAAAAAAATCTAAAAAACCTTTATTGAAGGGAGCTTTTGTACAAGAAGCAATTTACATAGGTGATGAAAACTTGGATGCTTTGGTAAGCATTAAGTCTAAAGAAGAAATGATTGGTGAGGTTATTGGATTATTACAATCGCCTGCTAAAAATGTTATTTCTGGACTTAAATCTGGCGGTGGTAAACTTGCCGGAATCCTTAAGACATTATCTGAAAGATAAGTACGCACTATAAACTAAGTATATTTTAAAAATTTTATTAAACGATAGAAAATGGCAGATTTAAAAGATTTCGCAGAACAATTAGTTAACCTTACGGTAAAAGAAGTAAATGAGTTAGCTGGTATATTGAAAGATGAATACGGTATTGAGCCTGCAGCAGCAGCAGTAGCAGTAGCTGCCGGTGGTGGTGCTGAAGCTGGTGAAGCGGCTGAAGAAAAAACTGAATTTGACGTAATTTTGAAAGCAGCAGGTGCTTCTAAATTAGCAGTAGTTAAATTGGTTAAAGAATTAACTGGTTTAGGTTTGAAAGATGCAAAGGATATTGTTGATAGCGCACCTAAAGCTGTTAAAGAAGCTGTTTCTAAAGATGAAGCAGAAGGTATCAAAAAATCATTGGAAGAAGCTGGAGCAGAAGTTGAGCTTAAATAATAGCAACAACCATATCATTTTTGGTTTAGGTCTTTTCGCTTTTTGCGGTTAGACCTAAGCCTTTTTATAGAATTAGGTATATTTAGAGGTATATCACCCATTTAGTACTCACGATCAAAACACTGTCCGTAGATGTTCACAAATCAGACTGAAAGAATAAGCTTTGCTTCCGCAAGAAATACACCGGATTATCCGGATTTCTTGGATATTCAGATTAAATCTTTTCAAGACTTTTTTCAACTAGAGACTAAATCAGATGAAAGAGGTAATGAAGGTCTTTATAATACCTTCATGGAAAATTTCCCAATAACTGATACAAGAAATCAGTTCGTATTGGAATTCTTAGATTATTTTATAGATCCACCGAGATATTCTATTCAAGAATGTATCGAGCGTGGTCTTACATATAGCGTACCGTTAAAAGCACGTTTAAAGTTGTATTGTACAGATCCGGAACATGAGGATTTTGAGACTATAGTACAGGATGTGTATTTAGGTACGATACCTTACATGACTCCAAGTGGTACTTTTGTAATCAATGGTGCAGAGAGAGTTGTGGTTTCTCAGTTGCATAGATCTCCAGGGGTTTTCTTTGGTCAGTCTTTTCATGCAAACGGAACAAAATTATATTCTGCTAGGGTAATTCCTTTTAAAGGTTCTTGGATAGAATTTGCTACCGATATTAATGGCGTAATGTATGCTTATATCGATAGAAAGAAAAAATTACCGGTTACTACTTTGTTCAGGGCTATTGGTTTTGAACGTGATAAAGACATATTAGAGATATTTGACCTTTCTGAAGAGGTTAAGGTTTCTAATGCCGGACTTAAGAAAGTACTTGGTCGCAAATTGGCCGCTAGAGTTTTGAATACGTGGCATGAAGATTTTGTGGATGAGGATACTGGTGAAGTTGTTTCTATTGAGCGTAATGAAATAGTTCTTGACCGTGATACTATTCTTGATAAAGATCATATTGCAGAGATAATTGATGCAGATGTAAAAACAATTCTTTTACATAAAGAGAATAATGCACAATCTGATTATGCAATTATTCATAATACTTTGCAAAAGGATCCAACCAATTCTGAAAAGGAAGCAGTTGAGCATATCTACCGTCAATTACGTAATGCTGAGCCGCCAGATGAGGAAACGGCTCGTGGAATAATCGATAAATTATTCTTTTCTGATCAACGTTACAATTTAGGTGAAGTTGGTCGATACAGAATGAACAAAAAATTGCAGTTAGATATTGGTATGGACAAGCAAGTCTTGACCAAAGAAGATATCATAACTATTATTAAATACTTAATTGAGTTAATAAACTCAAAAGCAGAGATTGATGATATTGATCACCTTTCTAATCGTCGTGTTAGAACTGTAGGTGAGCAATTGTCATCACAGTTCGGTGTTGGTTTAGCTCGTATGGCTAGAACAATACGTGAGCGTATGAATGTTCGTGATAATGAGGTGTTTACACCTATAGATTTAATTAATGCTAAGACATTGTCTTCCGTAATTAATTCTTTCTTTGGTACAAATCAATTATCTCAGTTTATGGACCAAACGAATCCATTGGCAGAGATAACGCACAAAAGAAGATTATCGGCACTAGGGCCAGGTGGTCTTTCTAGAGAGCGTGCTGGTTTCGAAGTACGTGATGTTCACTATACTCACTACGGCCGTTTATGTCCGATTGAAACTCCAGAGGGTCCGAATATTGGACTTATTTCTTCACTTTCTGTTTTTGCGAAGGTGAACCCAATGGGCTTTTTGGAAACACCGTATAGAAAAGTTACTGATTCTGTTGTTGATATTAATAGCTTTACTTATCTAAGTGCTGAAGAGGAAGAAGGAATGAAAATTGCGCAAGCAAACATTCCAATGAATGAAGAAGGTAAGATAACTGCTGAAAAAGTTATTGCAAGGGAAGAAGGAGATTTCCCGGTGGTTAATCCATCAGATATTCAGTATACTGATGTAGCACCAAATCAGATTGCTTCAATTTCTGCATCTTTGATTCCATTCTTGGAACACGATGATGCGAACAGAGCATTGATGGGGTCTAACATGATGCGTCAGGCTGTACCTTTATTGAAACCACAGTCACCGATTGTTGGTACTGGATTGGAACGTCAAGTTGCTTCAGACTCTAGAGTATTGATAAATGCCGAAGGAGATGGAGTTATTGAGTATGTAGATGCTCAGAAAGTTACCATCAAGTATGATAGAACTGATGAGGAAAGATTAATCAGTTTTGAAGAGGATGAGAAAACTTATTTCTTGGTGAAATTTAGAAAAACGAACCAAGGAACCAATATTAATCTAAAACCAATTGTTCAAAAAGGTGATAGAGTTAAAAAAGGACAGGTTTTATGTGAAGGTTATGCAACTGAGAAAGGTGAATTAGCATTAGGTAGAAACTTAACAGTGGCATTTATGCCATGGAAAGGGTATAACTTTGAGGATGCCATCGTAATTTCTGAAAAAGTTGTTCGTGAAGATATTTTTACATCTATTCACGTTGATGAATATTCTTTAGAAGTAAGAGATACAAAATTAGGAGCAGAAGAGCTTACTCATGATATACCAAACGTTTCTGAAGAGGCAACTAAAGACCTTGATGAAAATGGTATGATTAGAATAGGAGCTGAAGTTAAGCCTGGCGATATTCTTATAGGTAAGATTACACCAAAAGGTGAATCTGATCCTACACCAGAAGAAAAGTTATTACGTGCCATTTTTGGTGATAAAGCTGGTGATGTAAAAGATGCATCTTTAAAAGCTTCACCTTCTTTAAGAGGTGTTGTTATCGAGAAGAAATTGTTCTCTAGATCTGTTAAGGATAAGAGAAAACGTTCTGAAGATAAAGAAGAGCTTTCTAAACTTGAATTGGAATATGAAGTTAAATTCCAAGAATTAAAAGATGTACTTGTTGAAAAATTATTTACCATTGTTAACGGTAAAACTTCTCAGGGTGTACTTAATGATTTAGGAGAAGAAGTTTTACCTAAGGGTAAAAAGTATACAATGAAAATGTTAAATTCTGTTGATGATTTCGCACATTTAGTGGGCGGAAGTTGGACAACGGATAACGACACAAATACATTTGTTGCTGATTTACTTCATAATTATAAAATTAAGCTTAACGATTTACAAGGTAACTTGAGAAGAGATAAGTTTACAATCTCAGTAGGAGACGAATTGCCTGCTGGTATAATGAAGCTTGCTAAAGTTTATGTAGCTAAAAAGCGTAAACTTAAAGTTGGTGATAAAATGGCCGGTAGACACGGTAATAAAGGTATTGTTTCTAGAATAGTGCGTCATGAAGATATGCCGTTCTTAGAAGATGGAACTCCTGTTGATATCGTGTTAAACCCATTAGGTGTTCCATCTCGTATGAACATTGGGCAGATTTACGAAACTGTGTTAGGTTGGGCTGGTCTAAAATTAGGTAAGAAGTTTGCAACACCAATTTTTGATGGTGCGACTTTGGATCAAATTAATGCCTATACCGATGAAGCAGGTATTCCAAGATTTGGACATACATACTTATTCGATGGTGGAACAGGACAACGTTTTGATCAACCAGCGACAGTTGGTGTGATTTATATGTTGAAACTTGGTCACATGGTAGATGATAAGATGCATGCACGTTCTATAGGACCATATTCATTGATTACACAACAACCATTGGGTGGTAAAGCTCAATTTGGTGGTCAACGTTTTGGGGAGATGGAAGTATGGGCACTTGAGGCCTATGGTGCATCTGCAACTTTACGTGAGATTTTAACGGTTAAATCTGATGATGTAATCGGAAGAGCTAAAACCTATGAATCTATCGTTAAAGGTGAAACTATGCCAGAGCCTGGTTTACCAGAATCTTTCAACGTTTTAATGCACGAACTTAAGGGATTAGGTTTGGATATTAGACTTGAGGAATAGTTCAATAGTTACTATTGAAGACTATTAAGTAAAACAAATTAAAACATTATCAGCACGCTATTATGGCAAGAATAAAAGATAATAACCCAGTAAAAAGGTTCGATAAAATTTCAATAGGATTAGCTTCGCCAGAATCAATTTTGGCAGAATCTAGAGGAGAAGTTTTAAAGCCTGAAACAATAAATTATAGAACTCATAAGCCAGAACGTGATGGTTTATTCTGTGAGCGTATCTTCGGCCCTGTAAAGGATTACGAATGTGCTTGTGGTAAATATAAACGTATTCGTTACCGTGGTATAGTATGTGATCGTTGTGGTGTAGAGGTTACTGAGAAAAAAGTAAGAAGAGACCGCGTAGGGCATATTAATTTGGTAGTGCCGGTAGCTCATATCTGGTATTTCCGTTCTTTACCTAATAAGATTGGATACCTTTTAGGTTTACCATCCAAGAAATTGGATATGATTATTTACTACGAACGTTATGTAGTAATACAACCAGGTATAGCTAAAGGTTCGGAAGGAGAGGAAATTCAAAAAATGGATTTCTTAACGGAAGAAGAATACTTGAATATTTTAGAAAACATTCCTCAAGAGAATCAATATTTGGAGGATTCTGATCCTAATAAATTCATCGCTAAGATGGGAGCAGAATGCTTAATTGATTTATTGGGAAGAATTAATCTAAAAGAACTTTCTTTTGAACTAAGACATAAAGCAAATACTGAAACTTCAAAGCAACGTAAAACTGAAGCTTTAAAGCGTTTACAGGTAGTTGAAGCTCTTAGAGAATCTCAAGAGAATAGAGAAAACGAACCAGAGTGGATGATAATGAAAGTAATTCCGGTTATTCCACCAGAATTACGTCCATTAGTTCCATTAGATGGTGGTCGTTTTGCAACTTCAGATTTAAATGATCTATATAGAAGGGTAATTATAAGAAATAACCGTCTTAAAAGGTTAGTAGAAATAAAAGCTCCAGAAGTAATTTTGCGTAATGAAAAACGTATGCTTCAAGAAGCTGTAGATTCTTTATTTGATAATACGAGAAAAGCATCTGCTGTTAAGACAGAATCGAACAGACCATTGAAATCTCTTTCTGATTCATTGAAAGGTAAGCAAGGTCGTTTTCGTCAAAACTTATTAGGTAAGCGTGTAGATTATTCAGCACGTTCGGTAATTGTTGTGGGACCAGAAATGAGGTTGTTCGAATGTGGACTTCCAAAAGATATGGCAGCTGAATTGTACAAGCCTTTTGTAATCAGGAAATTGATTGAAAGAGGAATTGTTAAGACAGTAAAATCAGCTAAAAAAATAATAGATAAAAAAGAGCCTGTAGTTTGGGATATTTTAGAGAATGTTTTGAAAGGACATCCTGTAATGTTGAACAGGGCTCCTACATTACACCGTTTAGGTATTCAAGCGTTTCAGCCAAAACTTATTGAAGGTAAAGCTATACGTTTGCACCCGTTAGTGTGTACTGCGTTTAACGCGGATTTTGATGGTGACCAGATGGCGGTTCACCTTCCTTTAGGACCAGAAGCAATTCTAGAATGCCAATTATTAATGTTGGCTTCACATAATATTTTGAACCCTGCTAACGGTTCTCCGATTACGGTACCTTCTCAGGATATGGTTTTGGGTCTGTATTACATGACAAAAGAAAGAAAATCAACTCCAGAACTAATTGTTAAAGGTGAAGGGATTACATTTTATTCATATGAAGAGGTAGAGATAGCTTTCAATGAAGGAATGGTTGATTTGAATGCTGGTATTAAAGTAAGGGCAAAAGATTTTAATGAAGAAGGAGAATTAGTTTACAAGATTATTCCAACTACAGTTGGAAGGGTATTGTTTAACATGGAAGTGCCTGAAGCTGCTGGTTACATTAATGATGTATTGAACAAGAAATCACTTCGTGATATTATTGGTGGTATTTTAAGTGTAACTGATGTACCAACAACTGCTGACTTCTTGGATAAGATTAAAACTATGGGGTATGATTTCGCATTTAAAGGCGGATTATCCTTTAGTTTAGGAGATATTATTATTCCAAAGGAAAAGCATGAAATGATTGCTGAAGCTAACGTACAAGTTGATGGAATTAAGGCCAATTATAACATGGGTCTAATTACTAACAATGAGCGTTATAATCAGGTAATTGATGTTTGGACTTCTACAAACGCACAATTGACTGAATTGGCAATGAAGCGTATACGTGAAGACCAACAAGGATTCAACTCGGTATATATGATGCTTGATTCTGGTGCAAGGGGTTCTAAAGAGCAAATTCGTCAGTTAACAGGTATGCGTGGTTTAATGGCCAAGCCTAAAAAATCTACTGCAGGTGGTGGGGAAATTATTGAAAACCCTATCCTTTCTAACTTTAAGGAAGGTTTATCCATTTTGGAGTACTTTATATCAACACACGGTGCTCGTAAAGGACTTGCGGATACAGCTTTGAAAACGGCAGATGCAGGTTACTTGACTAGAAGATTGGTAGATGTTTCTCAAGATGTAATAATAAATACAGAAGATTGTGAAACACTAAGAGGTGTAGAAGTACAGGCGCTTAAGAAAAATGAAGAGATTGTTGAAAGTCTTGGGGAAAGAATATTAGGTCGTGTATCATTACATGATGTATATAACCCAATGACAGAAGAATTAGTTCTTACTTCAGGTCAACAGATAATGGAAGCTGATGTGAAGAAGATTGAAGCTTCTCCAATTGAAAAAGTAGAAGTTCGTTCTGCTCTTACATGTGAGGCTGAAAAAGGAATCTGTGCTAAATGTTACGGAAGAAACCTTTCTACCAATAAAATGGTACAAAGGGGTGAAGCTGTTGGTGTTGTTGCTGCTCAGTCAATTGGAGAGCCAGGTACGCAACTTACATTGAGAACATTCCACGTAGGTGGTATTGCAGGTAACATTTCAGAAGATAACAAATTAGAGGTTAAATTCTCAGGAGTTGCTGAAATTGAAGATTTGAGAACTGTTACAGGTGAAGGATTAGATGGCAAACCTGCTGAGATTGTTATATCAAGAACAAGTGAAATTAAGGTAGTAGATGCTAAAACAGGAATTACCTTAAGTACAAATAATATTCCTTATGGTTCACAGTTATTTGTGGAGAACGGAGCTAAGGTTACGAAAGGAGATGTAATCTGTTCTTGGGATCCATATAACGGCGTTATTGTTTCTGAATTCCCAGGTAAAATTGCTTACGAAAATATTGAACAAGGTGTAACTTACCAAGTTGAAATTGATGAGCAAACAGGTTTCCAAGAAAAAGTAATTTCAGAATCTAGAAACAAGAAGTTGATTCCAACTTTATTGATTCAAGATTCAAAAGGTGAAACATTGCGTTCTTATAACTTACCTGTTGGTTCACACATCATGGTAGATGATGGTGATAAGATTAAGGAAGGTAAAATTTTGGTTAAAATACCACGTAAATCTGCGAAAGCGGGTGATATTACTGGTGGTCTTCCAAGAGTTACCGAGTTATTCGAAGCTAGAAATCCTTCTAATCCAGCGGTTGTGTCTGAGATTGATGGTGTAGTTTCTTTTGGTAAAATAAAGAGAGGTAATAGAGAAATTATCATTGAATCTAAGTTAGGTGAAGTGAAGAAATATCTTGTAAAACTTTCTAACCAGATTCTAGTTCAAGAGAACGATTATGTTAGAGCAGGAATGCCTTTATCTGATGGTTCAATTACTCCAGAAGACATCTTATCTATCAAAGGCCCATCAGCTGTACAACAGTACTTAGTTAATGAAGTTCAAGAGGTTTATAGATTACAAGGAGTTAAGATTAATGATAAGCACTTTGAAGTTGTTGTAAGACAAATGATGAGAAAAGTGAGAATTCAGGATCCAGGTGATACTATTTTCTTAGAAAACCAACTTATTCATAAAGATGATTTCATTAAAGAGAATGATGATATCTTCGGAAAGAAAGTGGTAATGGAAGCTGGAGATTCTGAGAATCTTAAACCAGGACAAATTGTTACTCCTCGTGAACTTAGAGATGAAAATTCTTTGTTAAGACGTGGTGATAAAACTTTAGTAGAAGCACGTGATGCGGTATCTGCTACTGCAACCCCAATTTTACAGGGTATCACAAGAGCATCTTTACAGACGAAGTCATTTATTTCTGCTGCATCGTTCCAAGAAACGACTAAGGTATTGAACGAAGCTGCTGTAAGTGGTAAAATTGATACGTTAGAAGGTCTTAAAGAGAATGTAATTGTTGGTCATAAGATTCCGGCTGGTACGGGAATGAGAGACTACGATAGCATTATCGTTGGTTCCAAAGAAGAATATGATGAGATAATGGCTAGAAAAGAGGCCTTAAGATTTTAATATGATGATAACCCTCAAATTTTATTTGAGGGTTTTTTTTTAATTGATATAATATGAGTGACAATAAAAATCCGAATCAAAAACAAATTAATATAGAATTGGATGAAAAAATGGCTGAGGGAATTTATTCTAATCTAGCTATAATTAATCATTCAGTTTCAGAGTTTGTGGTGGATTTTATAAGTATGATGCCAGGCGCTCCAAAGGCAAAAGTGAAGAGTAGAATAATTTTGACTCCTCAACATGCTAAGAAGTTTTTAAAAGCCTTGAATGATAATGTTCAACGGTTTGAGAAAGCACATGGTGCAATTAAAGATTATGAACAACCTTCGATACCAATGAATTTTGGTCCGACAGGAGAAGCTTAAAAAAAGCCCAACTATTAAAAGTTGGGCTTTTTTTTATTCAAACTCAGAAGTAAAATGAAGTTTTACTAATGGGTATTTTTGTTGAGTCATTTGTAGTGAAAATTGAGAATCTGCTAAAAACACCAATTGTCCTCTTTTGTCTTTTGCCAAGAATTTTTGTTTTACACGTTCAAATTCTTTGAATTCTTCAGTTTTTCTATTTTCGTTACCTACCCAGCAAGCTTTGTAAACGTTGAAATTTTCATAGCTACACTTTGCCCCATATTCATGTTCAAGTCTGTACTGTATAACCTCAAATTGTAAGGCTCCTACCGTTCCAATAACTTTCCTGCCGTTTAATTCTAAAGTAAACAATTGAGCAACCCCTTCATCCATTAGTTGATCAATCCCTTTGTTCAATTGTTTTGATTTCATCGGATCAGCATTATTGATATATCTAAAATGCTCAGGAGAGAAACTTGGTATGCCTTTATAATGTAATATTTCTCCTTCCGTAAGGGTGTCACCAATTTTAAAATTGCCTGTATCATGTAGGCCTACAATATCACCAGGATATGAAATATCAACTATTTCTTTCTTTTCGGCGAAAAATGCATTCGGACTAGAGAATTTTAAATTTTTACCTTGACGTACATGCAAATAAGGTTTATTTCGCTCAAATGTTCCTGATACAATTTTTATAAATGCTAAACGATCACGATGTTTTGGATCCATGTTAGCATGAATCTTAAATACAAAACCGGTCATCTCTTTTTCATTTGCTTCTACCAAACGTTCTTCTGCATGTTTAGAGCGTGGGGGAGGTGCAATTTGTATAAAACAATCTAAAAGTTCTCTGACACCAAAATTGTTCAATGCAGACCCAAAAAATACAGGTTGTTGATCACCTTTTAAATATAGTTCTTTATCAAATTCTGGATAGACACCCCAAACCAATTCTAGATTGTCTCTCAATTCAGTTGCTGCCTTGTTTCCTATTATTTTATCTAATTCAGGGTTAGTTACATCATCAAATGCAATGGTTTGTTCTATGTTCTTCTTACTGTCACCGCTAAAAAGATTGATATTTTTTTCAAAAATGTTATAAATGCCCTTAAAATCATATCCCATTCCGATAGGGAAGCTCAAAGGCGTAACCGAAAGGCCTAATTTTTGTTCCAATTCATCTAATAGATCAAAGGCGTCTTGACCCTCTCTATCCATTTTATTGATGAAAACCAACATAGGAATTTTTCGCATTCTACAGACCTCTACTAATTTAACGGTCTGTTCCTCCACACCTTTAGCAACATCAATTACCACAATGACACTATCAACAGCTGTTAAAGTTCTAAAAGTATCTTCTGCAAAATCTTTGTGGCCAGGGGTATCTAGTATATTGATTTTTTTATTCTTATAAATAAAGGCAAGTACAGAAGTTGCCACAGATATTCCTCTCTGTCTCTCAATCTCCATAAAATCACTTGTAGCCGATTTTTTTATTTTATTGTTTTTTACGGCTCCAGCTTCCTGAATTGCACCTCCAAAAAGTAATAATTTTTCAGTTAATGTAGTCTTTCCGGCATCAGGGTGAGATATTATGCCAAAGGTTCTTCTTCGCGCTATTTCTTGCTTAAAAGTCATGTAGAATATTTGTGCAAAAGTAAGATAAATTGGATTCTTAGCCTTTAAGTTTAATTAATGAAAATCCAAAATACATCGTTTTATTTTATCAGAATGACACATTGCTTTTTTAGATTGGTTTTAAAATTTTACTAATAAATATATTTTTTTGAATAGTCTTTTAATTCAATATGAACGTACATATAACATGAATTTCGCCATTTTTTTGGTAATTGAACCAATATTTAAGTTAATCATCTTATGAATTTGATGGTTGAACGAAAAACAATTTGAGTTGAATAGTTTATAATATATCTTAGCATAGATTTTATTAAGACAGCCCCACTTTCTTAAAGGAACCTTATACTACCGTGCCATGGTGATTAGTAAAACACTAAACACTTATGGGTAAAATTACTTTTACTTTACGTTATTTTTTTTCGTTGAAGGGCTATGTTCTTTTGGCAACACTTTTATTAACGTTTTCCTTTTCTAGTATTAACAATTTAGAATCTGATTTGTCGAGTTTGTATACTATTGATACAGATGGCGATGGGGTTTGGGATTCAGTTGATATTGATGATGATGGTGATGGAATACTAGATTCTAAAGAGGATAGGAATTTAGATGGCGATCATAACCATACAACTAATCCTACAGATACAGATTGTGATGGCGTACCAGATTACTTAGATTTAGATTCGGATAATGATGGTATTTTAGATAATTTGGAAGGACAAAATTTCCATACCTATAAACCAAAATCAGGAATAGATTCTGATGGTAATGGTTTAGATGATATTTATGAAAGTTCTCCTGGAAGTGGTGAAGGTGTAGCAGTAAACGATAGGGATGGTGACGGAAAACCTAATCATCTTGATATTGATACGGATAATGATGGTATACCTGACAATGTTGAAGCCCAGACTACTGCGGGCTATGTGCCACCTAATCAAGATAGTTCTGCAACATATATCACAAACCATGGTGTAAATAGTGCCTATATCGGAGGGTTAACTCCTGTTAATACTGATGGCACGCCACCACCTAATAAGCCGGATTATCAAGATTTTGATAGCGATGATGATCTTGTGCTTGATAGTAACGAGGGCAACGATTTTAACTATGACGGTATTCCGGACCAAACATATACCGGTATCGATTCTGACGGCGATGGCCTGGACGATGGTTACGAAGGTTCCGATGTTAATGATGGATTCGACGTAAACGACGAGATCGACGACCCTGCGAACGATCTACCCGACACCGATGGTACAGGAGATGTAAATTACCGTGACCTTGATGATGACGGTGACGGAATCGATACTCCTGACGAGGATGCCAACAATGATGGCGACCCTACCAATGACGACACGGATAATGATAGTACTCCTGACTATCTTGATGTAGATAATACTCTAGGTCCCGATACGGATGGAGATGGAGTACCTGACAGTACCGACCTTGATGATGATAATGATGGTATTTTGGACACAGTAGAAGATCCGAATATTGATGGTGATAATGACCCATTGACCGATCCATTGGATTCGGACAATGACGGTAAACCGAACCATCTTGATATCGACAGCGACAACGATGGAATTCCGGATAACGTAGAGGCACAGACCACTTCGGGTTATATTGCTCCGAACGTAGATGATGCGGCGACGTATGCTTCCAATGATGGTGTCAACAGTGCATACCCAACAGGACTTGTACCTGTGAACACCGATGGCACCGACAATGTCGATAACCTTGATGATGACAGTGACAACGATTCGGTTCCTGATAATAACGAAGGCAACGATTTTAATTTCGACGGTATTCCGGACCAAACATATACCGGTATCGATTCTGACGGCGATGGCCTGGACGATGGTTACGAAGGTTCAAATGTTAACGACGGCTTCGATGTAAACGATGAGATCGACGACCCAGCGAACGACCTACCTGATACCGATGGTACGGAGGATGTTAACTATAGGGATCTTGACGATGACGGCGACGGAATCGATACTCCTGACGAGGATGCCAACAATGATGGCGACCCTACCAATGACGACACGGATAATGATGGAACCCCAGACTATCTTGATCCAGACAATGGTAATATGGAAGATTTAGATGTTATAGACGATGTAGTAACGACACTTATAAATACACCAATCGATATCGCTATTTTGGATAATGATTTTGGCATCCCGAGCGATGGTACGTTGATATTGACAGAACCATCGAACGGAACTATAGCGATTAATAACGGTGGAACACCCGACGATATTTCCGACGACACGGTTACCTATACTCCGAACGACGGCTTCGAAGGAACAGAAAGTTTCGATTACACGGTCTGTGATACAATGGGCAATTGCGATACGGCAACCATTACCATTACGGTAGGGGAGCCAGTTGCCTTGGATGTTGTAGATGATGTTGTTACCACACCGGTAGATACACCGATCGATATCGCTATTTTGGATAATGATTTTGGCATCCCGAGCGATGGGACGTTGACATTGACAGAACCATCTAACGGAATTATAGCGATTAATGATGGTGGAACACCTGACGATATTTCCGACGATACGGTTACCTATACTCCGAATGACGTCTTTGAAGGAATCGATAGTATCGATTATACGGTTTGCGATTCACTAGGTAATTGTGATACGGCAACCATTACCATTACGGTAGGGGAGCCAGTTGCGTTGGATGTTATAGATGATGTTGTCACCACACAGATAGATACACCAATAGATGTAGCTATTTTAGATAATGATTTTGGAATCCCGAGCGATGGTACGTTGACATTGACAGAACCATCTAACGGAATTGTAACGATTAATGATAGTGGAACACCTGACGATATTTCCGACGATTCGGTTACCTATACTCCGAATGACGGCTTCGAAGGAAGCGACAGTATCGATTACACGGTATGTGATTCAATGGATAATTGCGATACGGCAACCATTACCATTACGGTAGGTGAGCCAGTTGCTTTGGATGTTATAAATGATGTTGTTACCACACCGATAGATACACCGATCGATATCGCTATTTTGGATAATGATTTTGGCATCCCGAGCGATGGTACGTTGATATTGACCGAACCATCGAACGGAACTGCAGCGATTAATGATGGTGGAACACCGGACGATATTTCCGACGATACGGTTACCTATACTCCGAATGACGTCTTTGAAGGAATCGATAGTATCGATTATACGGTATGCGATTCAATGGATAATTGCGATACGGCAACCATTACCATTACGGTAGGGGAGCCAGTTGCGTTGGATGTTATAGATGATGTTGTCACCACACAGATAGATACACCAATAGATGTAGCTATTTTGGATAATGATTTTGGAATCCCGAGCGATGGTACGTTGACATTGACAGAACCATCTAACGGAATTGTAACGATTAATGATGGTGGAACACCCGACGATATTTCCGATGATACGGTTACGTACACTCCGAACGACGGCTTCGAAGGAACAGAAAGTTTCGATTACACGGTCTGTGATACAATGGGCAATTGCGATACGGCAACCATTACCATTACGGTAGGTGAGCCAGTTGCCTTGGATGTTGTAGATGATGTTGTAACCACACCGATAGATACACCGATCGATATCGCTATTTTGGATAATGATTTTGGCATCCCGAGCGATGGTACGTTGACACTGACAGAACCATCGAGCGGAACTGTAGCGATTAATGACGGTGGGACACCCGACGATATTTTCGATGATACGGTTACGTACACTCCGAACGACGGCTTCGAAGGAAACGATAGTTTCGATTACACGGTCTGTGATACCTTGGGCAACTGCGATACGGCAACAGTTGATATAACTGTAACTAATGATAATCCTATAACGCCTCCAGATGAATTTGTTATTGAAGTCAATCAGATGGTTACACCAAATGGTGATGGTAGAAATGAATTCTTATTTATAAGAGGCGTAGACAAAATTCAAAGGAGTACTTTAAAAATCTTCAACAGATGGGGAGTTGCTGTTTATGAAGGCGAAAATTATAATAATCAAAACAATGTATTTGACGGTAGGTCAAGAGGTAGGTCGACTTTGGGAGTTGATGATTATCTACCCGCTGGAATATATTTCTATATATTTGACTACACCACTATAGAAGGTGAGAAAATAGTAGATAGTGAATACCTTTATATTAGTAGATAATAGTTTATAAAATATGAATATTAGAAATAAGGTTTTAATTCTATTAGGCGTTTTATTGCTTATTTGTGGAACCGTAGTTGCACAGCAAGATGCGCAATATACCCAGTACATGTTTAATACAATGACTGTTAACCCAGCTTATGCAGGGTCCAGAGGTCAATTAAGTATTGCGGCGTTGTATAGATCACAATGGGTTGGTTTAGAAGGTGCCCCCAAAACACAAACGTTGAACATTCAATCTCCAATAAGAAATAGCAAATTAGGTTATGGTGTTTCTATAGTGAATGACCAAATTGGTGATGGAGTTGTGCAAGAAACTTATTTTGATGCAATTATTTCTTATACCATTGATGTATCTGCTGAAGGTAAATTATCATTTGGTTTAAAGGCTGGGGGTAATTTATTAAATCTAGATTTTACAAAGTTGCGTAATTTTGATGCTGAACCAGTAAGTTCAGATAATATTGAAAATAGATTCTCACCAAATGTGGGAGTTGGTTTATATTATCATGCAGAACGGTTTTATGCCGGTCTTTCTGCTCCAAATCTTTTACAAACAGAACATTTTGACAATTCTCAGCAGCAAGCTGGGAGCGTTCAATTCTTATCAAAAGAACGAATCAACTTTTATTTAATAACTGGTTATGTATTTGATTTAAATGGTAATTTGAAATTTAAACCAGCATTGCTAACTAAAGTAGTTGGTGGCGCACCTTTACAGGTAGATATGTCAGCAAATTTTATGTTTAATGATAGATTTACATTCGGCGCTGCTTACCGATGGGATGCTGCAGTTAGTGCAATGGCAGGTTTTCAAATTTCGGATCAGTTCATGATAGGTCTAGCTTATGATAGAGAAACTACAGATTTAGGAGGAACACAATTTAACGATGGGTCATTTGAGGTACTCTTGAGATATGAATTGGTTAAATCTTTTCAAAGATTGGTATCACCTCGTTTTTTCTAATTGGCAAACGTATATATGAAACATAGCGTAAAGTTTATTTTAGTAATCTTATTTTTAATTCATGGTTTAACCTATGCTCAAGAACGGTTAATTGAGAAGGGAAATGAGAAATTTGAAGCATATTCATTTAGTCCAGCAATTGATATTTATAAAAAAGTATTAGATAAGGGTTATGTGTCTGCAGACTTACTAAGAAAATTAGGAAATTCTTATTATTATAATGCAGATTATAAAGATGCTGCTGATACATATAAGAAATTGGTAGCGGAATATACAGAAGAAGTTTCTGCTGAAGATTATTTTAAATATGCCCAGACATTGAAAACTTTGGGAGATTATGATACTTCGAGTTCAATAATGACGAAATTCAAAGAAATTACGAAAGGCGATGGACGTGCAAACGCCTTCACTGAGGAGCGTGATTTTATGAAAGAAATTAAGGAAAATTCAGATAGATATAATTTTGGAACTTTCGAATATAACTCACCATACTCAGATTTTGCACCTTCATTCTTTAAAGAAGGATTAATATTTTCTTCGGATCGGGATACTGGTAATTTTGCAAAATATCGACATACTTGGAATGCCAAAGATTTTTTAGATCTATATGAGGTAAATGCAGATAGCTCTTCTTTAAATAGCGTTAAGAAATTAGGTGAAAATGTAAATACTCGATTTCATGAGTCAACATCAGTAGTTACCAAAGATGGTCAAACTTTATATT
Source organism: Maribacter orientalis (assembly GCF_900109345.1). GTDB lineage: Bacteria > Bacteroidota > Bacteroidia > Flavobacteriales > Flavobacteriaceae > Maribacter > Maribacter orientalis. Next base: position 10,110 of record NZ_FNZN01000013.1, on the reverse strand, counting down.
TTACGCGAAATAATTCTGAAAAGAAGAGAACGGTAAAAGACGAAAAAGGAATTGTTAGGTTAAAAATATTACGGGCAAAATTAAATGATGAGGGTGTATGGGGTGAAGTTGAAGAACTTCCTTTCAATAACGATTCTTATTCTGTTGCGAATCCAGCATTGAGTCCAGATGAGAAGACATTGTACTTTGTTTCAGATATGCCTGGTACGGTTGGTGCCTCAGATTTGTTTATGGTATCTATAAACGACGATGGTACATTTGGGCAACCAGAAAACTTAGGACCTAATATTAATACAGAAGCACGTGAAACATTCCCTTATATAACAAATGAGGAGATTTTGTATTTTTCTTCAGATGGTCATCCCGGCTTAGGTGGCTTAGATGTCTTTGCAACCAAAATCAAGAGGCAAGATTTTACAGGTAAAATATTAAATGTTGGCCAACCGGTCAATAGTAATAGCGATGATTTTACGTTCATTTTTAATGAAGAATCAAGAACAGGTTATGTAGCCTCAAATAGAGAAGGAGGTTTAGGGTACGATGATATTTATAGCTTCACCGAGACCAGATCTCTAGAATTTGATTGTATTCAAAAAGTAACGGGTACAGTTAGGGATAAAATTACAAATGAAGTTTTGGTAGGGGCAACAATAAAGGTTATTAATGAAAATAACGATGAACTTTTCTCAACAATTACAGATTCTGACGGTAACTATAGTTTAGAATTAGATTGCAATAAAGGTAATTTTGTTAGGGCTTTAATGGAGGGTTATATCCCGTTTGAAGAATACATAGGGGTTTCTGATGGTAAACCGAAAATTATTGATTTTTACCTTGAGAGAGACCAAATAACAGCAGGTTTTGGCGATGATTTGGCAAAATTGTTACAATTAAGTACAATTTATTTTGATTTCAATAAGTATAATATTAGAAAAGATTCAGAGGTCGAAATTGAAAAAGTAATAGCTGCTATGGAGAAATATCCTAGTCTTAAATTAAAGGTCAATTCACATACAGATAGCAGAGGACCTGCTGCTTACAATCTTTCGTTGTCACAAAAAAGGGCAGAGTCTACTATTAATTATATGATTAAAAAAGGTATTTCAGCAGATAGACTTGTAAGTGAAGGTTTCGGTGAAACTAAACTTTTGAATGAATGTTCAGACATTGTAAAATGTAGTGCTGAAAAACACGATGTAAATAGAAGATCAGAGTTTATTATACTAGAATAATCTGATAATTGAAATTTAAAAAAGCAACTATATAATTGGTTGCTTTTTTTCGTTTTATATGATGTTATATCACTTATTCTTTACCTTGAAATTACATTTTTAACGCGCTGAAACCCTTATGTTTTTTAGACCTTTATCGATGAAACACCATTGTAAAGGGCCTATTTATTTGTAAATATATTTGCGGTAAACAGCAATTTTATACGAATTCACTTAGTAATAACTCTACTTCACAACAATTTTTAGGGCTAACTCGACTCTATGATTATTTTAGCTAATGATTTATGCTATTTGCATCATTATGATCTAACGCAAAAATCTTTGGTTTAAAACTTATGAATTTAAAATACATATTTAGTTTTTTGTTTATCGTCGTTTGTTCATCCTTTATTAATGGACAACAGACCTATTTTGATAATTTCAATAATACCTCATATTCCAACAATAACGGAACTCAAAACTTTTCTGCGATTTGGGATGATAGTGAAGACAATAACCCAAGTAATGGAAGAATTAGTATTTCAGGAGGTAGACTTGTTTTTGAAAATTTGGATGGTCAAAATATAAGAAGAACATTAAACCTGAATGGAGCCTCATCGGTAACCCTTACTTTGGATTATTATGCAATTTCTAGAGGGGGTGAAAGTTTACGGGTACAGTTATATGATACTGGCTCAAATTCATTTCAGACCATTGCAACTATAAATAGTGACACAAATAATAGTATTTCATATAACCTGACAGCAAATCAAATTTCGACATCCTCCGAAATTAGATTTGAAGGAACAGACAACAGATGGGGAAATAGTGATAGGATTGAGATTGATAATGTACAATTTACGGCCAATTTTGGTCCTAATATAAGTATTGGTGATGTTACTGTAAATGAAGGAGCTGGGACGGCAACATTTACTGCTACAGCAGGTGGGACTGCCACTGCTGGATCATATACAGTAAACTATGAGACACAAGATTTAACAGCATCCTCAGGGTCAGACTACGGTGCCACTACCGGAACAATGACCTTTAATGGTGCTATTGGGGATACAGAAACCATTACGGTTCCAATTCTTGATGATATAGATCTTGAAAATCCTGAAACATTTAGAATTGTAATGATAAGCTCTTCAAATAGTAGTACGAGTATTTCAGATACCGCTTTAGGAACTATTACAGATAATGATTCCATTAGTATTACAGATGGGGCAACAACCAATGAATGTGGTAAAGTATTTTTAGACTCGGGTGGATTAGGTAATTACGGGAACAATGAGAGTATAGTACATACTTTGTGCCCAGAACCCGGTACTGATTATGTGACGGTAGATTTTACAAGTTTCGACATTGAGGCGGGTTTCGATTTTTTGTACATCTATGATGGTAGTTCTACAGGATCGACCTTAATCGGTCAATATGATAATAATAATATACCGACCACTATTGCAGCATCTGCTGGTGGTACGGGTTGTTTAACGTTTAGATTTACTTCAGATGGTAGTGTAAATGGCTCTGGTTTTCAAGCAGATATTAAATGTTCTCAAGAAGGACCACGGCTTGTTATCGATGATATTTCAGTTGATGAAGATGCTGGTACGGCAGTATTTACTGTAACCTCTACACGTGCAAGACATGGTACAAATGTATTTTTATTAGGATTTGTAAATACTCAATTTACTGTAAATTACACTACAACTAATGGAACTGCTTTATCAGGTAGTGATTATACCACAACTTCGGGTACATTGACTTTTAATGGAGCTATAGGTAATCAAAGAACAATTTCTGTACCTATAACAAACGATGGAATACCAGAATTAGACGAGAATTTCTTTGTGGAGTTTACTAGTGTTAATGCCCCAAATGCACAGGTAAACATTGAGGATACAGGAACAGCTACGATCAATTCGCAAATTTTGGCAAACGTACCTTTAACATTAATCAAACAATTTGATGGTAAATATGACTACGTGTCTACGGGTGGTAGTTTGCGCACTCAAAGCAATGGTGGAAATCCATGTGCCATTCAAGCGACCTCTACGAATCAGCTGGTTTCAGATATTCCTGCTACGGGTACAATAAGTGCAGCTTATTTATATTGGGCACATTCAAGTTATGTTACAGATGAGCAAGTGACATTTGAGGGTCAAACAATAAATGCTAATGCGGTATATCAAACAACGTTTAATGCAAGTGGAACAAATTTAAATTTTTATGGTTATGTAAGTGATGTAACTGGTTTAGTGAGTGGTATTCCCAATATTAATACAAATAACTTTGATTTTTCCGGCTTAAGTATTGATACCTCGAATAACTTCTGTAGCACTGCAACTGTTCTGGGTGGTTGGTCACTAATTATTTATTATGAAGAGCCTTCTTTACCTGCTGTGAATATAAATATTTACCAAGGTTTTGATGGTCTCCAGAATAATTCACCGGGTACTCCATTTACACTTGACGCATTTTTTGCAATTGCAGGGTCAGGTGCAAAGGCAACATTTCTGTCATGGGAAGGTGATGATACATTAGGGTCAAGTGGCGCAAATCCAGAAAGTTTAACGATTACCAACCAAGCCAATACAATTTTTACATTAGCCGGTGATGGTGGGCAAACAGGAAATAATGCATATAACGGAACCATTTTTGACAATACAACAACTCCAACGAACTATAATCAAACAAATGTTTTTGGAGTAGATTTGGACACCTATGATATATCAACATTTATTTCCCCTGGAGATTCTCAAATTACTGCGACAGTGAATGTTGGCCAAGATTATGTGATTAATATGGCAGTAGTAATGAAAGTACCATCTAATTTGATAACGGGTACTGTATTTGAAGATATTAATTATCCAGGTGGCGTAGGAAGAAATGAAGTTACATCTAATGGGGTTGGAATATTTGGCGCGATTGTAGAGTTATTTGATAGCAACGGTACATTCCGAGAGAGGAAAAACACTGATATAAATGGTAAATATTCATTTGCCGGTATGGAGGATGGCGATTACTTGATAAAAGTTGTGAATTCAACTGTTAGTTCAAACAGAGGAGGTGGATTGAATTGCAGTAGTTGTTTTCCTGTGCAAACATTCAGAAGTTTTGGTGACGCAACTACAATTAATGAAGTTACGACCGAGGTTGGTGGTGCAAACCCTGCAGCAAATTTAGATGCTGCATTAGGAATTTTAACAAATGCACAGTCAATATCTGAAGTATCGGTAGCTAGTAATGGTGTAACCGGTATTAATTTTGGATTTAATTTTAATACAATAGTAAATACCAACGAGAATGGCCAAGGTTCTTTGGAGCAGTTTGTTCTAAATTCTAACAATTTAGATGAAGTTGGTCTGGATGTTGAGGCCAATGGCCTTTTCGACCCAAATCCAGGTGAGGATATATCGATCTTCATGATACCACCTACAAGTGATACGTACGGTAGAACAGCAGATGCAAATTTTGTAAATGGTTACTTTGATATTTCATATTCAAATGCCAATACTATGTCAGTAATCACAGATGATAATACGGTAATAGATGGTCTTACCCAGACTGCATATTCGGGGGATACAAATTCTGGAACTGTGGGTGCTGGTGGTGCCAATGTAGGGGTTTCTGTATTTACTTTACCAGACTACAATAGGCCAGAAATTCAGGTATATAAAAACACTGGTGATGTATTTAAAACAGCAGGTAACAATGTAGCTATTCGTAACCTTTCAATATATGCGAACTCCAATGCGGGTATTAGGGTAGATAATGGGTCACTTTCAATTTTCCAAAATTTAATTGGTGTAGATGCTAAAGGCGTTACGTCCAATGCTTTGGATATTGGTATCGAAAATTTAGGCGGGTCAGTCGAAGCCGATAGTAATTTTATTGCAAATACAGGTGATTATGCCATATTAATAGACTCTGGCACCTCGAATATAATTCAAAACAATCACTTCGCTAATAATGGTAATGCGGCCTGTGATGACGCAATTTTGATTACTGGAGGTTCAGGAATTCAAATTTCACAAAATTTAATAGAAACTTCAGCTTCTACTGCAATTGATGGTGAAGCAAGTACGGGTAATATTATCATTTCAGAGAACTCATTGACCACATCAGGTCAGGATGGAGGGAATTGTACGGGTAGTCCACAACAAATGGCTATTAAGCTGGCAGGAGATGGTTCTGAGATCACTGGTAATAAAATTTATTTGAATGGTGGTTCAGGTATAAGTATTGTTGGTGGTACGGCAAATAGAATCAGTCAGAATTCAATTTATGCAAATGGAACAGATGGTGATGCTTTGGGTATTGATTTGAATAATGATGGTGTTACTTTGAATGACACGGCAGATGGAGATTCGGGTCCTAATGGGTTAGAGAATTTTCCTGTTATTGGAGGAGTATATATAGTAGGTAATACTATGGTTGTCACAGGTTGGACAGCACCCGGTACAACTGTAGAAGTGTTTTTTACCGATATTAATGAAGGTACTGCATCTGTGGGAGACAACCAGTTAGGCCTAACACAAGATTATGGTGAAGGGCAGGTGTATATAGGAACTGCTGTAGAAGGTAGTGCTAGTGATCAAGATGGCTCTACTTCTTCATATTTAGATGATGATGGTAATACTGATACTACCAATAAATACAAATTCACCTTTCCTTTACCGCCAGGTACGGCTTTAGGCGATTTAGTGACTACAACCGGTACAAGGGCTAATTCCACCTCAGAATTTTCACCAAAAGTTGTAATAACTACTTATACCGTAATTACAAATAGGCGAATTACCTATAGAGTTAAAACAAATTAGCTATAATTCTAGTTTAATTTAGACTACAATGGAGGTTTACGTAAAGCCATTGGTGAAAAGAATAAAAATGCGCTATAATTTTATTGATTATTCAGTTAAAAGGTTGTTGACCGCAAGAATGTTAGCTTATACAACGATAATCACAAATTTTTGATGATTCATCATTATAATTGTAAAATAAATATTTTTTAAGAAGTTGTGAATCAGAATGATAGATATTTAAGTCATGTAGGCAGGTCATTGATGAGCAATGGTTTAATAGGTAATGCAATTCTAATTGTTTTTTTTATTTATAGTATTGGATCATTCGCCCAAACAACTATTTGGTCTGAAGATTTTACGTATGTTAATGGCACCGAAAACGGAGCGGGTACTGGTGCATCTCCTGCAAACTGGACAACCACAATTACGGGTAAGGTTTGGGTTCAAGGCAATAGAATTGAGGCAACAAATTTAGGAACACAAGGTATTTGGAGTACAAATACAATTGATATTAGTAATTATACAGGAGTTACTTTTAGACTAAATGTAGCTACCCAAGGAGATACTAGCCAATTTGAACAAGGAACGGACTATTTCATAGGAGAGTATAGAATTGATGGTGCAGCTGCATGGACCGAATTTGAAAATGCTTCAGGTGATTCCAATCCTTCAGACCCTCTTCAACCTAATTATAATATTACATTGCCTGCAACCGGTTCAACACTGGAAATTAGGGTAAGGTTTTATAATACGGCAAATAATGAATATTACTATATAGACGATGTATTGGTTGAGGGAACCCTATCTGAATGTCCCGGTAAATTAGATTTTGAATTTTATGATTTGGTACCGACTGGTGCATCAGTAGATAATATACCAACCACAGGAGCATTAAATACAGGTCAATTTTCTAGCTTTGATGTTAATGCATTACAAAACCAAGAAGATCCAGGTGATACAGATAGTTTTTCAATTCGGTATACGGGTAAAATAGATATTACAACAGCTGGATCATATACTTTTTATACAACCTCCGATGATGGGTCAAAATTATTTATAGATGGAGTAGAGATAGTGGATAATGATGGTAACCATGGATCACGGCAAAGACAAGGAACCGTCACCTTAACAACTGGTTTTCATAATATAGAGATTCTATTTTTTGAAAATGGAGGAGGTTCGAACCTATCAGTTCAATATCAAGGTCCATCAATAGCAAAACAGAATATACCCTTTTCTATATTGCATGGTACATGTACAAGTGCACCGGTTGGAGATGAACCTCCAGTCTTAACAGCGACGGGAGATCAAATATTTTGCTCTGGTGACTCAATTTCTGTCGCAGAGACTATCAGTATTAGCGATTCAGACGACACAACGGCCAATGCTGTTTATATACAAATTTCCAATGGTTATGCCAATGGAGAAGATCTTTTGACGCTTACTGGTACACACCCTAATATTACTTCTACATGGGATGCTACACAAGGTAAAATAACACTCTCTGGACCCGCAACTTATACAGAATTTGAAACTGCAGTTTTGGCCGTAGAATACTCAAGTTCTGGGGTGCCTACCGGTACAAGGCAATTTTCCATTACTGTTGGTGTACCAAATTATTTGCCTAGTACAGGCCACTATTATGAATATGTTTCGAATTTGGGAATTACATGGACGGCTGCCAATGCAGCTGCCAATGCAAGCACATATTATGGTCTTCAAGGTTACTTAGCAACTTTGACCTCACAAGACGAGGCAGATTTTTCTGGAACACAAGCAATTGGTACTGGTTGGATCGGAGCAACTGATACAGCCTTAGAGGGTGAGTGGAGATGGGTGACAGGACCAGAGGCAGGTACCCTTTTTTGGAATGGAGCAGCTGCAGGAACAGAGATTACCTATGCTTTTTGGAATGCCGGAGAACCTAATGATTCTGGTGGTGAAGATTATGCACATATTACTCATCCTAATATCAATCCGAATGGATCATGGAACGATTTACCAAATGCAGGCGGAGGTGGTTACTATCAACCACAAGGCTATGTAATAGAATATGGGGGTACATCAGGTGACCCTTCACTAAACATTACAGATGTAACTACTATTACTATAGATAATGTAGCGCCCACAGCTAGCAATCCAAGCCCAATTACAGTTTACTGTACGAGTGATATACCAGCTACAGATATAACGGTTGTAACTGATGAGGCTGATAATTGTACAGTAAATCCAACGGTAACTTTTATAAGTGATGTAAGCGATGGTGGTACTAATCCTGAAATAATTACAAGAACATATAGAATTACAGATGATAGTGGTAACAGTACTGATGTAACCCAAACAATAAACGTTAATACGGTTGATATTACAGGGCAACCAACTGATCAAAGTGTTATAGTGGGAAATGATGGTATTTTTTCTGTCACCGCCAATAACACAGATACCTATCAATGGCAGTTGAGCACTAATGGTGGTGTCAGTTTCAATAATTTAACAGATGGTTCTGAATATTCTGGAACCCAGTCAACAGTATTGAGAGCTATTAAGCCAAATGTAGATAAAAATGGCTATATTTTTAGAGTGATAGTGTCTAATTCTGGGGGTGTATCATGTACTCCAGTAGTATCAAATGAAGTTATTTTGACAACCTTGGTAGGCACTGTGATTACCAATAAAAGAATAACTTATCGTGTAAAGAATAAGTAAGGTTACTAATTTTTTATTCTATTATATAGATTTACATTTCGTGTTTTAACGATTAACAAGCCTTACAAATTTTTCAGAATTGGTTTAAAAATGAGCAAATAAGACTTCCTTTTTTGAATTTTTATTTATGCTTTTTCTAGCTCTATTTTTAGTGTTTTTTTAATTATGTTTTTTATGAATGGACTCTTACAAGTGCATTAAAATCAATGTCTGTTCGATAAAGCGTAAATATAATTCTCTCTCATTTTAAGAAACCTTAACCTCATGTTTATCTACGTATACTGTGTAAATATCTCTCTACACAACATTTATTTTAAGGAGCACTACTTATAATCAATATTTGTGTATTGTGTTTACCAGTGATCCGTGTTGTTGAAAAATAACTGGAACTATCTGGAAACCACAATTAGAAAAACCTATATGACCAACGAATTTTTGAAGGTGGAATTGAATATTAAAAGTATGAAGAGTCAAACTACTACAACCCTAGGTAAATCCATTAAATGCTTGATGGTATTATTTGCTTTACTGTTGTCAGGCATTTCTATAGCACAAACCACAGTAACATTGGAAGATCAATGTAATTGTGAAGTTCTACAAGGAACAGATGTTACTGCACCAGGTGTTGCAACTCCGGCAGGCGCCGATTTGGGAGATCTATATGTAAATACAGATACAGGAACAATATATTTCTGGGATGGAACAACTTGGGAGTTGACATCTACAGATAGTCAGCAATTACAGGGTTTTACCTTTGATGTTGCTACTGGCGAGTTAGTCTTAACATTGGAAAATGGAGGAACATCAAGTGTAACCCTACCAATAGAAACCCAAACTACGCTATCTGGGGTTTCGCCCACAGGAAACGCTATTGGTGTTTATGAAAATGAAAATGGAGACTTGGTAACGATTAATGAGACCATTACTTCGATAGTGGATAACAATGACGGTAATGTCACTTTGGTCAATGAGGCCGGGGCAAGTGTTACCATATCCAAATCGGATATCACAGCGAATCCAGATGGAACCTATACATTTACCAACAATGATGGTAGCGATGTAACTATTGATACTAATGGCTTGGTGATCAGCAACCTTGTTGCAGGTAATAGGATCGCGACCTTGACCGAGGCCGATGGCACAATTTCAGATATCAATGAAACGATTACCGATATTACGGGCACATCGACCACTGGAAATGAAATAGGGGTTTATGAAAAAGAGGACGGTACCACGGTATCCATCCAAGAGACGATAACTTCGATAGTGGATAACAATGACGGTAACGTTACTTTGGTCAACGAGGCCGGGGCAAGTGTTACCATATCCAAATCGGATATCACAGCAAATCCAGATGGAACATATACGTTCACGAACAATGATGG
>NZ_FNZN01000021.1 GCF_900109345.1 Maribacter orientalis | reverse complement strand
GTTTAGAAAAAAAGAACAATCAGTGAGGTTAGAAACTAACTTAGTGTAAACTCTAATCTATAACTTTTGTAAACAATGTATATTAACGAACATTTGAGAAATGACGAAATACATTCAAATTTTCATACTTTTTTTAACCTTATCTGCTTGCGGACAAAAAGCAACTGAAATGAAAACACCAGAAAATGCTAATAAGCACTTTACTGATTTCATCGCAAAGAAAAAATTTGTTGCTCAACCCTATCCGAATTATTATCCAGGAATCGCAGATGAAAAAATGCGACTAATTTTCACAGAGAAAATCAACCAAATTGCATCTGACTTTAAAAACGTTGCGGAATCTGAAAATCCGACTGACAAAGATTATCAAGAACAAATTGGAATTGGAATTTCAAAATTTAGAGAAAACTATTTGAAATTAGATACAGAAGACCGAGAAATGGTTTGTGTTTATATTGAGCAATTAATGGACATAGTTGGACTGGAGAGCTCAAATGGGCAGTTGAACAAATTTATGTACGGATTTGACCCGATGGAAATGAAAAAAGAAGAAAGATGGACTGATGAGCACGGAAATGTCTTTATCCAAAAAGAAAATGAAGTTTCAATAATTCCAGCTAAATATGAGAAAACTGGAAAAACATACAAAGTGTTTATTTTCAACGAAACTGCGAACGAAATTCAAGTTTCGGAAAGTCTTAAAATACGACCGAACGAATTCAAAGTTTTCAATATGGTTGACACAGACACGCTTGAATTAAACAATGGCGTAAAATTTATGTTTGGCGCAACCTATGGACTTGAAATCGAGGACAAAAAATCACAAGTCAGCGGACTTGGAGGCGAATTTTTAGTAAAATATGGAGTTCCTGACGAAGCGGAATGGGCTTTTGTGATTGTTCCAGAAGGCGAAGGAGATTAAAAAATAAAAACTGTAGCTAACAACGGCTATAGTTCATTACGGCTGAGATTCCTAATCGGAATTTCAAGCCTTTTTGCTAAATTTATGGTTACGGCGGAATGATACTCGCGTACCATTCCGTAACGAAACCATAGCCGAGACAGTTGTAGGTAATTAAAACAGACATTAGAAAATAATGAAATTATTAAAGTATTTTACTCTTGTTTTACTCATATTGTCATGTAAGAATGAAGAAGCACAGATTATGCAGCATGGTTATTTCAATAGTTCAACAAGAGAGTTTAATAGTACCAGAATTAATTGGAGAATAATAGTTCCTGAGAAATGGCAAATTACTACAATTGATACAATAAAATCCCAACTTGAAAGAGGGTTAGACAAAATAGAACTTAAAAAATCTGATGACCACTTAAAACACAATATAAATATCAGCTACTTGATAGCCTTTAATAAGAATAATCGAAATTCATTCACTGCATTCTTGGACGAAGCTCAATATGAAAAAGCAAATTTCGAAAAAGTAACTCGTAATTCTAAAAATGTGTTACTTGAACAACTTGAAAAACAAGGCATAAAAGCAGACACGACTTGGAGCAAAAAAAGAATTAGTGATATTGACTTTGATGTATTTGATTTACTAATAGATATACCAAATACTGAAAATGATTTTCATCAACAATATTACAATACGTTCATTGATGATAAATATTTAACAATACTCATTGGATATGATAATTCTGAAGATAAAACTGAACTCTTAAAAACACTAAATACATCTTCCTTTATCAAATAAAACTACCTACAACACTATATATAGCAAATAGGGTGATTAGTGTTTAATCAAAAGGTTTGTGTCTATTTGCAAAGTCGCCAAATCTTTTGATTTGGTATTAAAAAGAGAAAAATTAAAACAAAAAACAAAAGATTTGGCTTGTGGTTAAACCGAAAATAATCGTTTGTTTTCTGCCCTACTTGCCATATATTTAACGTTGTGTGTCATTTAAAAGAAAATTATGGGAACTTGGGGAACAGCTATATTCTCAGATGATTTAGCCTCAGATATAAAATTGGAATTCAAAAACAAAATTGGATTTGGAAAAACACCAACTGAGGCTACTGAAGAACTTCTTAAAGATTACGCGGAGGAGATTAATGACAATGATGAATCTTCTGTCTTTTGGTTATCTCTTGCAGCGACACAATGGAGTTTAGGTAGATTACTTCAAAATGTTCAAGAAAACGCACTTGAGATTATTAAAAGTGGCAAAGACCTTGAGAGGTGGAAAGACGATGAAAGGGACCATAAAAAGAGAAAAATAGTTCTCGAAAAATTAAAAAGTCAATTACTAAGCGAACCACCTAAACCGAAAAAAATCTCTAAACCATTTATACGTGAAACTATAATGGAAGAAGGTGATATAATTTCGTATCAATTAAAAAATGAAAAATTCATTATACTAAAAGTTATAGAAATTCGACAAGACCAATGTGGTGATAGATATCCGTTAATAGAGACTTTAGATTTTTATGAAAATAGAATTCCAAAATTGAGTGAATTAAAAGATGTTACTTTAAAAAATTTAGATGAAAACGGTGGAATCGATGACGGATTTTTAAAAATTAAATCTTCCGGACAATTTTATTTATCTTCTTATGGTAAAAGAGATTCTGAACCAATTGAGAGAATAAAAGTTTTAGATAAAAAGGTAAATGTAATATCAAGAAAAGGTACAACTCCTCTATTTTGGTGGAAAGATTTTGATAATAGAATTATAGAAGCGTTTGAAAATAAAAACGCCACACAACAAAACCTATAAACAATACGGGCTTCGGGCTTAATCAAAAGGTTTGTGTATTTTTATGATGTCCGCAAAATCTTTGGGATTTTGCTTTAAAAAAGAAAAAACAAAACAAAAAGATTTTGCTATGTGCGTGGCGGAAAGCAAACGCTGGTTTGCTCCCGTACTGTTCATAGCTAAAACGTTAGCTTTAATATTAAAAAAAGGGGAATATGTCTGAAAAAAGGGAATGGATTGGAGAAACTGGATACTGCAATTGTCTGCTTGTAGTAATGTT
>NZ_FNZN01000012.1 GCF_900109345.1 Maribacter orientalis | reverse complement strand
GGTGATGGTGTTCTGAATGCCGATGATGCCTTCCCGATGGATGCTACAGAAGCTACAGATACCGATGGTGATGGTACAGGAGATAATATGGATACTGATATTGACGGTGATGGTGTTCTGAATGCCGATGATGCCTTTCCGTTAGATGCTACAGAAAATACCGATACCGATGGTGATGGTACCGGTGATAATACCGATGCCGATATTGATGGTGATGGTATTTTGAATGCCGATGATTTTAACCCATATGATGTAAATGATAATGGAATTTCGGATATGGATGATGATGGTATTGCTGATGCAGAAGATAATTGTCCAACAGCCTACAATCCAGAACAAGAAGATCGCGATAGAGATGGTTTAGGGGATGTGTGTGATACCGCACAATTGAACGTAGCTCAAACTTTTACGCCAAATGGCGACGGAATTAATGACACTTGGATCATCTATAATATTGAGAATTATCCAAACTCTTTAGTACAAGTATACAATAGTTGGGGAAAAGAGGTGTTCGCTACCAGAAACTACCAGAACAATTGGGATGGGCGTTATAAAGATTTAGGCGCTAAATTACCTGATGCTGGCTCTTATTACTATCGAATAGATTTGGATGGTGATGGACAACCAGAACAAGAGGGGTGGTTGTATATAGCGTCACGTTAAGCAATATGAATTTTAAATATCAAAATATAAGAATGCAGAATTTTAGAACCATACTATTTGGGGTACTACTCCTTATCAGCAAGTCACTTTTTTCGCAACAAGAAGGAATTATTACCAACTATATGTATCATATGAATGTGTATAATCCAGCCTTTGTTGGGGTTGATGGCGAAACTTTAATTACCTCAAGCTTTAGACAGCAATGGACAGGAATCAAGGATGCGCCAAGTGCCGAAGCGATTTCTTTCGGAACCTCGTTGGGAAAGAACCTTGGAATAGGCGTATCTATTTATAACAGCAATACTTTTATAGAGAGTCAGACTTTTACTGGGATAGATTTTTCATACCGACTTAAGTTCTCTGAGACAACGGACTTATATTTGGGTATAAAGGCCGGTGGAAATTTCTATAATTTGAATACCTCAGGCTTGGAAACCTATAATGTTATGACCGATCCAAGTGTAAACTCCATTTCTAATTTTAATCCTAATGTAGGGGTGGGAGCATTATTAAAAGGAAATGGCTGGCACGCCTCTATAGCGGTACCACGTTTATTATCAACAGACCGTGCCGATAATGAGGAAGGTATCGTAACAGCGGCACTAGCTAAACCTCATGTGTATGCAACAGCAGGCTATGATATAATATTAGATGCTACAACCGCTCTAGTGCTAAAGCCGTCAACCATGGTGCGGTATGTTAGTGGTGCACCAGTGTCACTAGATATCAATACAATGTTGTCTTTTGATCGTAGTTTTGAAATTGGTGCTACCTATCGAACAGACGCGGCCTATGCTGCATTGATGAACATTACCATAAAGAAACACTTAGTAATAGGTTATGCTTACGAAATGAGCTCAAGAAAAGAATTGGCAAGCGCCAAGAATACCAATGAATTTTTAATACGGTTCGTGTTTTAAGTTTTTATATAATACCATAAACAAAAGACATAATAAAAAAAGAGGAGTTATAAACTCCTCTTTTTTATATGCTGAGCTCATTTTTTAATTCAATTGGCAGTATAAATAACCCCACTTGAAGAATCTCTTAAAGCTCCGGTAACCGAACATAAACAATTAGTTTTTTGTTCAACCCTTAGCACACCCATTAAAGCAAAGACCAATGCTTCTTTAAATTCTATTATAATTTTTTCGGGTATCATTACATTGGTGGTTTCACCTAATTTCTGCTGTAACGTTTCTATAAAGAAGGTGTTTAAGGCACCACCACCTGTAACCAATAAGCTTTGTTTTTTGCGATTAGTATTTAGCTTGATTTGCTGAGCTATTTTATCGCATATGTGATGAATACTAGTATGTAGTAAATTCTCTATAGAATCATCGGTTTCTTCAACTATGGGTACGACTTCATCTAAAAACCACTCATACCCAATAGATTTAGGGTGGGGTAGTAGGTAGTATTGAAGGTCATTTAGTCGTTTCAGCATTTTTTTATTTATGGTGCCTTTTCTAGCTAATTTTCCATCATCATCATATTCCAAATTAACTTTTCGGGTAATGTAATTTAAAATCATATTAGCCAAACCGATATCGTAAGCTATTCGTTTTCCTTTTACATCGAAAGAAATATTACTGATGCCGCCAAGATTTAGGCAGAAATCATATTCATTAAAAAATATTCGGTCACCAATTGGTACTAAAGGAGCCCCTTGACCGCCTAGAGCAAGGTCGTTCGTTCTGAAGTCGCATATTACCTTATGGCCGCTTGTATTTGCTAAATGCTGACCTGAACCCACTTGAAAAGTAAGTCCCATTTCTGGTCGGTGATGGGTGGTATGGCCATGACTTGCGATATAGTGAACATCTAATTTATTCTCTTCAATAAACAGCAGTGCTTGTTCTCCTAGCCATGTACCATACGTATTATGCAATTCAATAAGTTTTTCTGCGGATAAACTAATGGAATCTTTTAAGGAACTTAACATCTCTGCATCGTAGGATACACTTTTGGTAGTGATAATATCGAATTCCCAAGAACCATTTTTCTCCCAAATATGACAATAGGCAAGGTCTAAGCCATCTAAGGAAGTTCCTGACATAAGACCGATGATTTTATATACTTTCATTAGGGTAGAATTTTGAGGATGCTCTTTTATGTGCCAATTAAATTTTCAATTTTGTTATGTTAAAGAAACTGGAAGCTTTCCTTTAGCCTCAAAAGTTCCTAGAAAATGCTCGGTAGCTACATCTTGAAATTCCTTGAAATTTTGATAGGCAATAACGGTAGCTGTAGTTTTATTGATATTAAAAAATTTTAACGCATAAGGATTTCCAAAATGATATAGAACTACCTTTTTCGTTTGTATCAATTGATTGACGAAATCAATTTCTTGCTGAAGAAACCCAAATTTATTGGTAGGTTTTATTTGAGGTGGCGTCAATAGTAAAAGTACATCGGATTCATCGGTAACTTCATTTTGCATCTCCTCTATAGATGCTAAAATCTCATCTTTAGATTGATTGTTACTATAACGTTTTATGGTAATGGTACAATGATTTGTTTTCCTAAAGGCTTCAATTTCATTAGCTGTTCCAATCTGTAAGGTTAGCGATTGTTCCGCTATTTTACGGTTTAATGAACTTGGGTCTGTCAAACCTTGTTCTAATGATGTTTTCCGAAAAGCTTTTTCTTTTAGAGTCCAAATACGTTCAATGCTCTTATTGATTTGAGTATCTGTGGCATTTTCTAATATCATTTGTATTCCTTCTTCAATATGTTCGGCAAAACATAATACGTCATTGCCAGCATCAAAAGCAAGCCACTCCAATTCACCTAGGGTTGGATAATTTTTAGAAACTGCATGCATGTTCAATGCATCTGAAATTACTACCCCATCAAATCCCATTTCATTTCTAAGTATGCCAGAGATAATATCTTTATTAATACTTGATGGCATATTTTTATTTGTGGTCAATGCAGGAACGGATAAATGACCCACCATTACAGAATCTACGCCTTGATTTATTAACTGTTGAAAAGGATATAATTCATTTTCTAACAATTCGGCTTTTGTTTTATCAATAACCGGAAGCCCTAAATGTGAATCAGTGGCTGTATCTCCATGCCCAGGAAAATGTTTTATACTTGTTAGAACACCTTCACTTTGCGTTCCTTTTACAAATGCAGTAGCCAATGAAACTACATTCTCTTTATTATCTCCAAAAGAACGATAGCCAATAACCGGATTATTAGGGTTGGTGTTAATATCAACTACGGGAGAAAGATTCCAATGAATACCCGCTGCTTTACAGTCTTTTGCGATTTGTTTTCCTACTTCATATGTTAGGTCTATATTTTTAACATTGGCACCTAAAGTTATGGCGTATGGATATTGCGGAGTATTCTCAATACGCATAGCAAGTCCCCATTCTGCATCAATGGAAATTAATAGGGGGTAGGTAGCCGCTTTTTGATATCTTTTGATGAGGTTTCTTAATACCTCATAACTATTTTCATTTACCACGACTTTCTTTTTTCCTTCAAAATTAGTCGCTGCACTTGCCCTTGAATGAAAAAAGCATAGTCCGCCAACGTGATGATTTGAAATCAGTTTTTCAAGTTGCTGTATTTCTTCTTCCGTATCATTAATGAAAGCTGCCGGCATAAATAATTGTCCTACTTTTTCTGTTTTACTAAGTTGGTCAATGGCCTCGGATGTTGATATGATGTTATTCATTGGGAACTGTCGTTTTTTTACCGAAATCTGCTGGATAAGAAATGAATTTTAATAAAAATAAGGTAGGTAAGGCTGCAATAACAACCCAAACAAAAAAGCCATCATACCCTAGCCAGTGTTGTATATAACCGCTTACCATGCCAGGTAGCATCATGCCTAATGCCATAAAGCCTGTAGCTATGGCATAATGAGAGGTTTTCGATTTTCCGTCGGCAATATAAATGAGATACATTAAAAATGCTGCGAACCCGAAGCCGTAGCCAAATTTTTCGAAGATAACTGTTGCGGTTACGGCATAAATGTTAGTTGTATTAGTTACTGCCAGTACTGCATATAAAATGTTAGGTAGGTTTAATGAAAGCACCATAGGCAGCATCCATTTTTTTAAGCCATCTCTTGAAATTAGTATGCCTCCTAGAATTCCTCCAATTGAAAGAAAAATCACTCCCGCGGTACCGAAGATGGTTCCAAGTTGTTCGGTTGAATAGCCTAAACCCCCTTCATCTGGAGTGTCTAATAGAAAAGGTGACGCCATTTTTACCAATTGCGATTCTCCCAAACGGTAGGTTAAAATGAAAGCTAATGCGATACCTATTCCAGGCTTTTTAAAGAAGGATGAAAACACTTCTAAAAACCCTTTAGGTTTTTCCTTTAGCTCGTCATTTTCAGATTCATATTTCGGAGTAACGAAAAAGTTTGCGACAGTCATGATCAACATTAAAAAAGCGGCAACCGACATCGTTATGCTCCATGCCTTGGTGTTATCGCCATATTTGTTTTCTAAAAAGCCTGCGAGTACGACAATCATTCCTTCTCCTGTAACCATTGCCAATCTGTAAAAAGTACTTCGCATGCCAACAAAAAAGGACTGTTTTTTTTCGGTTAACCCAAGCATGTAATATCCATCTGAAGCAATGTCATTGGTTGCAGATGCAAAAGCAGCCATCCAAAAACAGGCTAATGAGGATATGAAAAACATGTTTGTCGGTAAGGCCAATCCAACCCCTAAAAGTGCTACAGCTATTAACAGTTGCATAGCCAAAAACCATTTTCGCTTCGTGCTTTTTAAATCAACAAACGGACTCCATAATGGTTTTAAAACCCATGGTAAATATAAAATACTGGTGTAAAGGCCGATATCTTCATTGCTTACGCCTAATTTTTTATACATAATTACTGATACCGTGACCACTAATACGTAGGGTAGGCCTTGCGTGAAATATAGAACGGGTACCCATGCCCAAGCTCCTTTATCTTTTTGTACCATTTTTTGCAAGTTGCTTTATATTAATTATTGTCGGTTCAGTTTCAACACCGTATACATCTATGAAACTAAGTGCTAAAAATTTGTCTGATATCTGGTTCCTTGGAATTAGCAGTCTATTTGGATTACCATCTAAGAATATCTTAAAGACTAATTTTTTAATAGGGTATTCGTCTTTTGCTTTACGACCAGTTCTATAAAGTAAGGCATAGCGCATATTCTTGGTGTCATCGAGATGAAGAATAAAGTCTTTTTCGTTTTGTTCAGTAATTGATAAACGTGGGGTTTTAAATATATTTTTTTTGGATAATGGGAAAGCGGGACTTAAAGCAGGTAGTTTGTAATACTTTTTATGAATGTATTCAACAACATCAACTTTATCACTCATAAGAGATTTAGCACTGAACATAATATTGCCAGAAACCTGAGGTGTTTCTCTAGCTAGCTCTAATTGCATTGGTAATTCTTTTATATCGTCCCAAGCATTATCACTGTTGTTCCGAACTTTATAAGCGCCGTTTCCAATATAAAGGTTTGTATTGAAATTGTTTTTTGACCACCAATCAACAATAGTTTTGTGTGATGCTACTGGTAGATCCATACTCCAATATACTTGTGGAGCCAAATAATCTATCCAACCTTTTTCCATCCAAAGTAATGGGTCTGCATATAAATCTTCATAGGTAGTTTGCCCAGCTTTGGTATTTGAACCTTTCGGGTCTGTTGAGTTGTTTTTCCAAACTCCGAACGGACTAATGCCAAACTGCACCCAAGGTTTTATAGCCTTAATGGTTTCATGCGATTGTTTTACTAAAGAATCAATATTACTACGTCGCCAATCATCAATTGTCTGGTCTTGTTTGGCGTAAGTTTCAAAGGTTGTAGAATCATTGAAAACTTCATCTTTAATTTTATATGGATAAAAATAATCGTCAAAATGAATGGCATCTACATCATAGTTTGATACAATTTCAGTAATGATATTCGAAAAATGGTTTCGAACTTCAGGCAACCCAGGATTGTAATAATTTTTTTTACCATAATGTACCATCCACTCTGGGTGTGTACAATAGTCATGAGATTCATCAAGAACTTCAAAATTCTCATCGAATGTAGCTCTGTAGGGGTTTAACCAAGCATGAAATTCCATTCCTCTATGGTGAGCTTCTAATATCATCCATTCCAATACATCTGTATTCCAAAGGGGGGGAATGCCTTCTTTACCTGTTAAGAATCTTGACCAAGGAGCATAATCGGAAGCATAAAAAGCATCACCAGCTGCACGAATTTGAACAATTACAGCATTGTAATTCTCTTTCTGATAAAAATCTAGAATCTTGATATAGTCGGCTTTTTGTTTTTCAGTACTATCATTGCCGTTCTTTGGCCAATCGATATTTACGACAGTTGCGATCCAAACACCTCTAAATTCGGTTTTAGGATGTTTTTCGTAGCTCTTAAATATACTGCATGAATTAAATAGGACTATAATAAAAAGGAAGTATGTGTATTTTGACATAGTATTAAAAAAGGCCCATTTTACTTCTAAAATAGGCCTTTTTATACAAGATTAAATGTTAATTGAATTTATGCCTAACAAAAGCTTCCATAGCAGCATAAGATGATAAGCCCAAAGCTTTATATTTATTGGCGGTATTGCGATTTCTTTCTTCGGCACGCATCCAAAATTCTCTTGAATCATCGCCTTGAAACATGACTCCGTCTTTTTGTGATTGATGACAAAATATTGCATGTCTTTTCTTTAATACTTGACCAGGACTCATAGGTACCGCCATTTCAATTTCATTGATGTCCCACTCGTGCCAAGCTCCTCTGTATAGCCACAACCAACAATCTTTCATGAAGGATTCAGATTTTAATTGTTCACAAGCAGTAAAGACAGCGTCTAAACATACTTTATGTGTGCCGTGTGGGTCTGCTAAATCACCTGCAGCGTAAATTTGATGAGGTTTTATCTTTGAAATTATACCTACCACCAAGGCAATATCTTTTTCTGATAAATTTTTCTTCTTAATGGTACCCGTTTCATAAAAAGGTAAATCTAAAAAGTGGACATTACTATCTTTTAAGCCCACATACCTAGTTGCCGCATACGATTCACCTCGTCTTATTTTGCCTTTTAAATTACGAACTTCTGCAGAATCTATTTGAGTTTCGTTTTTATCGGTAATCGATTTTATAATTTTTTTAGCCTCATCTGATGGATGAATCTGTAAAGCTATTTCTGCGTATTTTCTGGCATCGGTATCAGATACCGCTATATTTCCAGAAGTCTGATAAACAATATGTACTTCATGCCCTTGTTCTACAAGTCTATCAAATGTACCGCCCATAGAAATAACATCGTCATCTGGGTGTGGGCTGAAAATGATAACCCGCTTTTTAGCTGGTGTAGCACGTTCAGGTCTATGTGTATCATCTGCATTTGGTTTACCACCAGGCCAACCAGTAATGGTATGCTGAAGTTTATTGAACATTTTAATGTTAAGGTCGTAAGAATCTTCTAAAGCTAGAAGGTCTGCCATACCATTATCATTATAGTCTTTATCCGTTAAGCTTAAAATAGTTTTACCAGTAGTTTCGCATAGCCAAACCATTGCTTTGGCTTTTAAATCTTCATTCCATTTGCATGCATCTACTAACCAAGGTGTTTTGTTACGTGTAAGTTCGCTACCTGCTCCCGTATCTAAGACAAAAGTACAATTGTCATGGTGCTGTAAATATGTCGCCGGTACATGCGAAGATACTTCACCCTCAATGGTCTTTTTAATAATTTCAGCTTTATTCTGACCCCATCCTAAAAGAACGATACGTTTTGCCTTTCTTACAGTTGAAATCCCCATAGTGATTGCTTTACGAGGTACATTGTCTATACCTAAAAATGAAGGTGCAGCATCAACACGCGTTATATGATCTAAAGTTATTACCCTAGTACCCGAGTTAAAATGAGAACCAGGCTCATTAAAACCAATGTGCCCCGTTCTACCAATACCTAATAATTGAAAATCAAGACCGCCATTTTCTTTTATTTTTCGTTCATAACTTAGACAATATGCTGTGGTATCTTCATTGCTTACTGTGCCGTCTGGAATATGAATATTTTTTTCAGGAATATCTACATGATTGAATAGATGCTCATGCATGAAATAAAAGTAACTCTGAATGTTATTTGGCTCCATAGGTAGATACTCATCTAAATTGAAAGTAATCACATTCTTAAAACTTAGACCTTCTTCTTTATGCATACGTACCAACTCTTCATACACTCTAATTGGTGATGATCCTGTTGCTAAGCCTAAAACACAGTTTCTTTTTTGACCTTGTCTTTTCTTTATTAGACTAGCAATTTCATGGGCTACCTGAATTGATGCCTTGTTGGAATCTTGAAAGATTACATTGTGAATTTTTTCGAATCGTGTCTCTTCAAACTGGCCAATGGGTTGGTGACCAATGTCAATTTTAGTCTCTTTAACGGCGTTTTTCATAAGATTACAATGAAATTTTAGGTTTTTAAATCATGCAAATATATGCGTTATTTTGAATTTATGCAGTTTTTTGCAGCTAATTTTGCATTTATTTGCTGTTAAGTAATATTTGATTAGTGTTTGTATTACATTGACGACATAAAACAGCAAGAGAATAAAATTGCTATATTTGTTCATAGTATCACTAAAAGGTAGCAAATTCATGCTTAAAGAGGAGCGTCAACAAACAATTTTAAATGAGGTAGATCTTCATAATAGAATTTTAATAACAGATATAGCTGAAGCATTAGACGTATCTATTGATACCATAAGGCGTGATGTGAAAGAACTCGACGCTGATAATAAATTACGGAAAGTTCATGGTGGCGCTATTTCTATGGGTTATATGACCAATAGTGCTAGAAATACCAATATTTATAAAATAGAAGAGAAGGCAGCTATAGCAGTAAAAGCTGTTGGTATGTTGAGAGATGGGGCGGTTATATTTATAGATGGAGGTACAACTTGTATGGAACTTGCACGTATTATTCCTGAAAATTTAAATTTAACTTGCTTCACCATTAGTTTGCCTGTTGCGATGGTATTATCTCATAAGGCGAATATCAATGTAATTTCGATAGGAGGTCAAATTTCAAAGGAAGCACAAATATCTATTGGGGCTAATGCAATTCATCACCTTTCGGAAGTACGGTTCGATTATAGTTTTATAGGTACTGGTTATGTAGATGCTATTTATGGGCTAACAGAGTTTGATTGGGATATAGTTCAAATTAAGAAAGCAGTTATAAAAGCATCTAAGAAAACGGTTTTATTGTCTATTTCTGAGAAGTTAAATTCTCAGCATCGCTATAAAACATGTGATATCAATTCTATTAATACAATGATAACCGAATTGAAACCTGAAGACAAACTGCTGAAGCCTTTTAAAAATCACGATATAAAAATCATATAATTATATGGATTATAAGAAAATTACAGAAACCCCATCTAATCATGAGAATTTGGAATTGATGGATACCAAGACCATTCTGCAAAAAATGAATGAGGAAGATCAAAAGGTTGCGTCTGCAGTAAAGAAAACTATACCTCAAGTGACCAAATTGGTAGATGAATTGACGAAACGTTTTGAAATGGGTGGTAGGTTGTTTTACATCGGCGCGGGTACTAGTGGTCGTTTGGGGATTTTAGATGCATCGGAAATTCCGCCGACTTTTGGTATGCCACATGAACGTGTAATCGGATTAATTGCTGGCGGAGATATAGCTATAAGAAAAGCAGTTGAAAATGCAGAAGATGCTGCCAAACAAGCGTGGGTAGATTTAATGGCTCATGGTATTACTAAGAATGATGTAGTTGTTGGTATTGCTGCTTCCGGCAGTACGCCCTATGTTGTTGGTGGATTGGAAGATGCTAAAAAGAACGGAATACTTACTGCTGCAATTACAAATAATCCTGGTGCTCCAATCGCAAGAATAGCAGACATCCCTATAGAAATTAATGTTGGTCCTGAGTTTTTAACGGGTAGCACTAGAATGAAAAGTGGGACATCTCAAAAGCTTGTTTTAAATATGATTTCTACCGCCTTGATGATAAAAATTGGTAGAGTTAAGGGAAACAAAATGGTGAACATGCAACTTAGTAATGATAAGTTAGTAGACCGTGGTACCCGTTATATTATGGAGGATCTTGGCATTGAATATTTAGATGCTGAAAAATTGCTTAAAAAATATGGATCCGTGAAATTGGCTGTAGAAGCGGGTAGGGGATAATTTTCAAGGTATTTTGATTAGTTTAATTATTAATTGCTTGTACCTCTTCTATGGTAACCATTTTGGTTTGTTTGTTGCCCCAGGAATTCATCACAAAATTCATGACATCCGCAATCTCATCATCTTCTAAACCAAATGAGGTCATTGAGTTATTATAGGTAATTCCATTTACAATGATTTCTCCCTGTAAGCCAAATTTTACAGCATGTATAGAAGCTACTCTATTTTTAATTAGAAAGTCAGAAGCTACTAATGGAGGAAAACTATATGGTACTCCTTCACCATTATCCATATGGCAGTTAACACAGAAATCGGAATAAATTTCACTTCCTCTTTTTATGCTTTCTTTAAGTTCTGGTTCTTGGTGCAATGAAAACCCTAAAGTAAATAGAATTAAGGCAAACAGAGGAAATATCAATTTCATTGAATAGTTATTTTACGGGGATTAATTTATAAATTCCTTTCCCTTCAACGGCCACATAAATTAAACCATCGGGACCCTGCTTTACGGCGCGGACCCTTCCAAGGCCATCCATTAATTTTTCACGTGCAATAACTTTGTTACCGTCTAAAACCAATCTCTCTAAATATTGAAAGGCCAAAGAGCCAACTAACAAACTGCCTTTCCAGTCGGTATACTTATCAGAAGTAACATATGCCATGCCACTGGGCGCTATAGAAGGTACCCAATAATGAATAGGTTGTTCCATGCCCATCATTTCTGTTTTGTCTGTAATAGGGGTTCCCCCATAGTTAATCCCATAGGTTACCAATGGCCAACCATAATTAGCACCTTTTTTTATAATATTTATTTCATCGCCACCTCTTGGGCCATGTTCATTGTCCCAAATTTCACCAGTCTCAGGATGTTTAATTAAACCTTGAGGATTACGGTGTCCATAACTATAAATAGCAGTTTTTGCACCTTCAACACCAACAAACGGATTGTCTTCAGGAATTCGTCCATCATCGTATAAACGATAAATTTTTCCACCGTCTCTTTTAATATCTTGAGGGTTTATGTCTCTATCTCCACGCTCACCTATAGAAAAGTAAACAAAACCCTCGTTATCAAAAGCAATTCTTGACCCAAAATGTTGACCTTTTGTTGTATTTGGCACTGCTTTGTAAAGCAGTTCTTTATTTGTTAAAGAATTATTTTTGAGTTTGGCTCTCATAAGAGCTGTGTGTCCTCCTTTTTCATCGCCTTCAGCTGATGCATAAGTGAAATAAATCCATCCATTTTTTTCATAATTAGGATGCAATTCTATATCTAAAAGTCCGCCTTGCCCACGTTGGTAAACTTCTGGAATATTACCGATTATCGATTTTTTTCCATTAGAAAAATGTATCAATTTTCCTTCTTTTTCGGTTATTAAAATACTTTTATCAGGAAGGAAGGTGAACCCCCATGGAATCTGTAGGTCATCGACGAACAACTCTGCTTTAAAATTATCGTTTTTAGGTGTATTCACCTTATTTTCAGCATTTTGTGCGCAAGAAAAATTAAGCGTTATAGCGAATAAAAGATAAAAGATGATACTATTTTTCATATTGATACGTTAGAAATATATTAAAGGACATTTGATTATTTAAAGATAAGATATAAGTATAAAAAATTACACCAAAGAACGATAAAGATCCCAAATCGCTATTGTTCTTAAAAACGAAACTTAACCTATGCTACCAAAAAAACAGCGGTTTATGCTGTATGTGCTTTTTCTGATTGTTATTTCAGTAATCGGTACTACGGCAATTGCCAACTCTAGGGTAAGTACCCTATTTGAGGAGGTGGCCCATGTAATCGAAACGGCAGTTTCGGTTTCTACCAAAAATCAATCCACTTTAGAAAAAGAAGTTACCATTGTGCGTAAGGCCAACTTAGCAACTTCAGCAATGTTTGCAACTATTATTGTTGGAGCGGATGACACAGAAAACTGTGACGATAACGGATTTACAATTGCGCGCTTTAACCTTTGTGGTGATTATGATGATCGCATCATAAGTTTATCAGGTGGAACATATAGCTCTGTTTCATGGCAGATTTTAGGTGGATCATGTAGTCCAGATGTAAATACAGAGTGCCCCAATACAGGTTCTTGTTATACACAAGTATCAGGAGGTCAAACATTTGCGTTAGATGCAAGTACTGTTCCTTCTACCTCTGGTGCAGAATACAGGGTTATTGCAGACGGGCAAACGTATTACTTTAAAGTTAAGAAAAGTACCATTACACAAACTGTTGTAAAAAATGATTATATCTGTGGTGTAGCAGGTAGAATTCAAATTACGAACTTATCTAGTGCATATGAGTTTAGTATGGACAGCGGTAGTGGTTTCAGTGCTTGGCAAGGTCCAATATTCTCAAATTTGGCACCAGGAACATATAATATTAAAGCTAGATTAAAAAATACGGCAAACACATGTGAGTACCCTTATGAACCTGTGATAATTGAAGAGAAGGAGATTGAAATTTCTGCTACTTTTACAGATGCACTATGTAGTGGAGATACGGGTAGTATTACGGTAACAGCATCAAACGTTCCGGGTCCTTATAAATATACGTTATTAAATTCTAGCGGTGTAGCCCAAGAATTTACCGCCTTTGTATCTACTAATCCTTATACATTTTCTGCTGTAGGTTTTGGTACGTATACCGTTCAGGTAGAAACACAACAATGTACAGGAGACCCTTTAAATGGAATCAACCCTCCAAGGCAAAATGTAGATACAAGCGGCAATCCTCTAACCATAGGTGCTGGCGCTTCGGCTCTAGATGCCTCTACTGAGGTGAATAGTAGTTTTGGTTGTTCTAATATTTCTAGTGTAGATATTATTTTAAATACAACAGGTGGATCTGCTCCTTATATTTTTACGGTTAATGGAGGACCAATACAACCATCTTTTGGTAATGCTTCTACAGATTCAGGAACAACAATCTATACGGTAACAACAGATGGTACATATGATTTTGTTATAACCGATAGCAATGGTTGTACTATTAATGCTTCTTCTGATGTAGAAACACTTTTGCCACCAGATATAACAGTTGCTGGTATTGATGGTACTTGTAGTAATGGAGGTGCAAAATTAGACTTCACCATAAATAATGGTAGAGGTTATAATATATCTTTTAGAGAGAACACTTCTGAGCCATGGGTCAGTACACCACAGATTTCCGTTGCGGCAGGTACGTATAATGATATTGAAGTAAGATACCAACAAGGCGGATTTGAATGCACACTTGATTTACCTTCTGTTACAGTAATTACGGTAGGTTCAATAACGGGTTCTGCCAATAAAGTTTCAAATGTTACTTGTGCAGGTTCAGTAACTAATGGAGGACAAATAGATTTTGTAGGTCCTTTCTCAGGAGGATCGGGTAGTGGTTACGTTTTTAGTATTGATGGTGTAAACTTTTCAGCAACAACTTCATATACAGACTTATCCGCAGGTACTTATACACCAATTATACGTGATGCGGGTGGATGTCGCTTAGAACTTACTTCTATAGAAATTTTAGATGTAGATCCCCCTACCAATATAGATTTTGTTCAAAGTAATATTAGTTGTTCAGCAGGGACTTCAGATGTTCAGTTGACTCCAACCAGCAATGCAGCCATCAACAGGTATGAAATAATTAGTCCGGCATATTTTGATAATGGTACTAATGACACTTTCACTGGGCTATTAACATCTCAAGCCTATATTTTTCAAATTACGGATGTTAATGGTTGTACCTATACAGAAGGTTTTAGACCTATTGTTTTGAGTTCAATTCGTGTTCGTGTAAAGTCGGGTGGCGATTTAAGAGTTTGTAACGGTGCTACTGATGGTACCGGAACTTTTATTGTCGACGGATTTGCGAATAATTATACATATGATATAAATGGGGGCTTATTTACAGGTGGTCCTCAGAGTGATACTGAAGTAGTTCTTCCATTATCTGGTGCGGGTACATATACTATTACCATAACGGATGCCGATACTGGTTGTACAGATACTGCCTCTTTCGATATTCAAGATGCTCCGATTTTAGACTTATCTACTAGTGTTGTTACGCCAATGAGTTGTGCGAATGGTAATTTAGGTGCTGTTAGAGCAACAGCAATAGGAGGATGGGGAGCATATAGATATACGTTAACACCCCCAACGGGACCACAAATTGGTCCAAAATCAGGAAGAACTTTTAGTAATCTTTCTGCTGTCGGAACCTATACCTTATCTGTAGAAGATGCTGAAGGTTGTACAGATACTTTTACTTTTGATTTAAACCCTATTGATGCTCCGGCTGTTTCTTTAGACGGACCAGCATCTGATTTTTGTTTTGTGGCAGGAGTAGGTGCTACGGTATCGGTAAACTCAACTGCAGGTACGGCAGCTCTAGGTACGCATCAATATAGAATTAACGGAGGAACCTTACAGGCGAGTGCATCTTTCTCAGGACTTGCTCCTGGAAATTATACCATTGAAGTTGTCGATGGAAATGATTGTTCTGACAGTATTCCTGTTACAATAGAACCTCAATTAAGGGTTAATACTAGTATAGATGCTGAAATACCTTGTGGTGGAGCACCTGGTCAAATTAGAGTAATCGTTAATGGAGGATATACTTCTGGAGCAGGACCAAAACAATATGAAGTAAGTGCTGATGGAGGTACTACTTTTGGAGCGGCGATTCCACTAATATCTGACGATTTCTTATATTCTACAGCAGTTCCTGGTGATTACGTTTTTAGAATAACCGATAATAATACCACAAGTAGTGGTTGTGTTGCAAACTCTGTTTCGATTACATTAAATCCGCCTCAGAATATTGCAGCAGCTTCTTATGTTGCCAGACCAGTAAGTTGTAGCTCGACTAATAATGGTGCTGTTACAATTATACCTGATGCAACCAGTGGAGTACCACCTTACGAAGTCAATTTTAATGGAGGAGGTTGGGGAACCCAAACAGTTTTTTCAAACTTGACTGTAGGAACTTATTCGTATATCGTTAGAGATGCAAGAGGTTGTGAAACAGTTGTGGATACTTTTGATATTATTTTGGATACTACGTTACCTCCAGACGCAACCATTACCGAAGTACCAGCTGTATGTGGTGGTAGTGGTCCTGTTAGTGGCGGTATAAGTGTAGATGCCGTTTCTGATGGAACTCCTAATTTTGATTTTATAATTGAAGATAATACAGGTGTTGAGGTAACTCGTCGGGAAAATGTAGACCCTTCTTCTTTGCCGTTGCAAATTTTAGATTCTAATCTTGTTACAGGTAATTATACCATTATAACAATCGATGCTAATGGATGTACAGATATTGATACGGTAACTATTACTTCTAACGAAGTGGTAATTACCCCGATACCACCTCCAGCACCTTTAGATTGTGATGACAGTACCTTTACCTACGCAGTAAGTGTTAGTGGTGGATCAGGTTCATACCAGATTAGATTATTAGATAATCCGACTTTTGGTAATCTAAATGACATACCAACCACAAACGACCATACTTTTAGTAATACCAATGACGGTATCCAGTATGGTGTAGCATACACTGTTGTTGTTTTAGATGTGGTTACCAATTGTACCTATGAGCAAGAAATACCTCCTTTAGATGGCCCTTCGACATTAAACGTTACGGCCAATTCTACTCCTGGAGCTTGTGATGTTAATAGAAATGGTGAGATAGCATATGAAATAACAGGCTACAGTATTGGTGATAATTTACGAATAGAATTAATAAATAATGAGGATGGTTCTAGTACTATACTTCAAAATTCTGTGACAACTACAGCGATACCTTATAATGATACATATCCTGAATTACCAGGTGAATATCAAATTCTAGTTACCAATTTGACCGATACGTGTACAGATGCGGCGGCAGTAATTATAAATCAGAATTTGCCTAGTATAGATATCTTATCTGAAGTACCCGCAAATTGTAATGCATTAGGACAAATAACTGTTCAAGGGCGTGGTGGTTCAGGTGGACCTTATGAATTTGCTTTTATGGATAATGGTATGATACCAACATACCCAGCTGATTACACGATTGAAACAACTTTTGTTGCACCAGAAGGTGACTATGATGTGTACGTTAGAGATATTTCTGGATGTACTTCATTCGACATCGCAACGGTTATTTTATTACAGCCAGATTTACCGGTTCCAGATTTTACCGTTGTAAATCAATGTGATCCGACGTCAACAGCTTTTGATATTACAGTTCGAGTGCCGAGTTCGGTAAACACGCCTCGATTTACGTTGGGCGGTGATGAGCAATTACCATTAATAGTAGGGTCGAATTGGGAATATACGTATACAGTAAGCAGTCCTGGAGATTACGTGGTTGATGTGGTCGATGCGAATGGTTGTACAAGCCAAGGTACCGCTATTGTTTATGACTTTTTATCTGCAACAGGTGATTTTGAGACGGATAGTACCTGTAATGATGCAGATGGAGAAATACGTATAAGTACAAACGGAGGTAGTGGTGATTTCAGTTATGTGCTTACTGGAACTGATTACAATTCCGTTGCCGTAGGACCAGTTACTCAAATAAATGATCCTTTATTCATTGGGTTAGCTCCGGGTAATTATGAAGTTTTAATTACAGACCGTGTTGTAAATGATGGTTCTGGATTTTGTGAAACTACGGTTTCAAATATTATTTTAAATCAAGCCGCACAACCGGTAATCATTTCAGAAGAAGCAATTGATATTAGCTGTAGAGATGAAAATGATGGCTCTATAGAAGTTGTAGTGGGTCCTGCAAATGCACTAGTTCCTTTTACTTCGCAAGATACTCCTATAACTTATATTTTAAATAACCTTACAACGTCGACTGAACAAGATAGAAATACAACAGGGTCATTCGCTGGGTTGCCTGCTGGTAATTATCAAGTTCAAGTAGTGACAGCTCGTAATTGTGAAGTTTTATCTGCAGTGCATACTATAGAGAATCCGCTAGATTTTAGTATTACCGCTAGTGCTCCAGACTTTGCTTGCGAACCAGGTGCTAATAGATATAGTTCAACTATTATAACTGTGGGTATTGTTAATGCAGGTACTGTAGGTTCTGGATATCAATATAGCATTACAGGTTTTTCAAACTATCAAACTGGTAATACTTTTGAAATAATAGATAATGGTTCTGCGCAAGACATTACGGTGTACGCAATAGATGGCAATGGTTGCCAAACGACTTTTGATGTGCCGACTATTAATCCGCCAACAGATGTTGTTCCAACCATTATTGAAGTCGATATTTTAAACTGTAGAGATGACGAACGAGTTCGTATACAAGTTAGTGGAACTAATGATTTTACTGTGAATACAGTATCGGTTTCTTCCGTTCCTTCTTATACTAATTCTCCAGGTAATAATTACGTTGATGTTTACTTACCTGATGTAGGTGATTATTTATTTGAAATAACGGATAATGCTGTGGGTTGTACATACCCTATGCCAGTGCATACGGTGAATACACCGGAAGCTCCTACTGTATTGATCAGTGAGGCCAAGCCTGTAAGTTGTGCAGTGCCAGGCAATGATGGGGCGTTATTCATAACTGTAGGTAATTACACAGGTGCTTTTGATTATGCAGTTTATGAAGCTAGCGATGTTACAAAATCTACTCTTTTGGCTTCAGGTAGTTTTGATACTAATAATTATCCTGATGTTAATGGCGATGAAGCTCGTATAGAAAACTTGCCAGGAGGTAACTTAATAGTAGATATCGTTTCAACAGGTATGCCGTTTTGTTCTGCGACAAGTAATGTTGCCAATATTAGAACTCCGAACGGTCCACTTCAAGTAACCGCTGAATCTATAGGTAATGTAAGTTGTACCAATGATACTGGCGAAATAAATGCAACAGGAGCTGGTGGTTGGGATACTACACCTTATGAATTTAGGTTGTTAATGAGTACCGATAGCGGTTCTAGTTATACTACTGAAATTGCTCCATTCTCAAGTGATAGCGAATTTACGGGTCTATCTTTTGGGTTCTATGAGGTAGAGATTAGAGATATTGAAGGCTGTACAAATACATTTGAAATAGAATTGGCAGAGGTTCCACAAATTATTGCTGGTATTAGAGAGCCACAAAGTCTTGACTGCCCTAATGGTAATAATGCAGTTCTAGAAGCGTATGACGTAACTTCTGGGGATGAAATTACAGCTATAGCTGGTGCAAGTGGCGGTTTTGCAGGTGCTGGTTATAATTACACTTTATTATACTTGAATAGTAATAATAACACGGATATAATATCTGAAAGTGGATTGCAAAATACTCCTACTTTCATTGGTGACAGTGGTGGGTTTATCAGTTCTGGTTGGTATGCAATAGAGGTATCTTCTAGTTTTGGATGTTCATTTGTAACCGATGCTTATTTCGTGGATCCACCACCACCAATTCAACCTGTATTAGTACAGACAAGGGTTCCTGGTTGTGGAGGCGACGGAGAAATGAGAATGACCGTTGAAAATCCGGACCCATTATTTACTTATGAATACTTGAGGGTAGAAAATGGAGTAACTCTTGGAACATATATACCTATGACTGGAAATTCAGTTACTATTTCAGGTGTTGAGGGAATAACATATCAATTTGATGTAAGAAAGGTGAACTCTGCAGGAGCTTGTCCAGCAATACGCTCTAATGGTATTACCATGACCAATGCGACAGGCATTACTTTATTACCGAATTTGCCAGATGATATTTCTTGTGCTTCTGAATTAGACGGTAGAATTGAGTCATTTGTAAACGGTGGTGTGGGTGAAGATTTATTTTATCTGTATGAAGGAGACCCGGTAGATGCCTTTAACCCTGCTTCAACGGCAACGGTTATTAGAGGTCCCCAAGATAATGGAACATTTGAAGGACTTCCTGAGGGAACCTCATATTACATTGCTGTAACCAGTGGCGCCACGTGTATGGATATTGCCGGTCCTTTTGAAATTATTAGACCCGATCCTATTATTTTTGATGCTATACCAACCAATGTTACTTGTAATGGAGAAGAAGACGGTACTATAACTGTTTCTGTAAGTGCAGGTGGTGAAGGATTGATTCAATTTGCTATCGCACCTAATTTTAATGAGTTCTTTAGTGATTCCGATAATCCTGGAACCTATACTTTTGATGAACTTGCTGCTGGTACTTACGAGATTTTGATAAAAGATGACAATGGTTGTTTTGAAAAGGATTTTATTACTGTAGAAGAACCTAATCAGATACAGGTTATAAATATTGAGACCACTCCAGAGCTATGTATTGGTGCTAATAATGGTACTGTAGTTTTTGATGTTATCGGTGGTACTCCGTTTAATGATGTAACGGTAATTCCTACTCCTTACTTTGAGTATAAAATTGAAATGGTTGATCCTGTAGATGAAACGGGTACGGCTACATTTGCACCTTATACAGGTGAAATTATTGAAAATTTACAAGGAGGTGCCTCTTATGTTATTTACATTCAAGATGTTAATCTGTGTACGGCTTCAGAACTGTTTACCATAGATATCGGAGTTGACTTAACGGCAGAACCACAGGTTCAATATGGTTGTGAGGGTATTTTTCCAACCAGTACAACAACGATACAATTGGCACATAATAACTTGTTGTCTGAGTTAATGTTTGCTCTTGATCCAATAGATCCCACGGATGCTATTACCGCTAATGCTACGGACCAGTACGTATGGGGAGATTTACCCGCTGGTGATCATATCGTGTATATTTATCATGAAAATGGTTGTACAAATAGTGTAGAGTTCAGTATTGACGGTTACGAGCCTTTAAGTTTGGTTGTAGATAAAACCGGACCTAATGAGGTGGTAGCTTTTGCTGCAGGTGGTTATGGTGACTATGAATTTTTCTTCAATGGAGAATCTTATGGTGAAGAAACAACATTTACTACCAATGAAAGTGGTATGGTCAATGTTAGGGTAGTTGATGCTAGGGGATGTGTTTTAGAGCTAAGCGTACCTTTCGAATTTACAGGCATGTTAGAGTTTCCTAATTTCTTTACGCCCGATGGTGATAATTTAAACGACATATGGTCTCCTAAAAACAGAGAACTCTTTGCTGGTGTAAATGTTAAAATTTACGACCGTTATGGTAGGGTAGTAGCTATCTTAGATGAAGTAAGCGGTTGGGATGGTACTTATGAAGGTAAAGAAGTGCCCACAGGAGATTACTGGTATGTTGTAAATGCCAATAGTAATGAAATACGATACGTAGGTCATTTTACTTTGTATAGATAAACATAGTTAATTACAAAAAAGGAGATACGAATTGTATCTCCTTTCGCTTTTAATAGAATTGGTAGTCTAAAATTGAAAGCTCAAATTGTATTACACTTTAAAAACAATCCTTTTTAGGTACATTTGATAGACAAACAGAGCTATCGTTGATGAAGTATATTTTCTATTTTATTTTAGTGGTTATTTTTCAGAGTTGTGCTTCTCAAGTGAAGCCCGTTCTCGTAGATTCAGAAATGGAAACCAATGTAAAGGAGAATCTTGCCTATTACCTATATTACCCCGAAGATTACCTTGAAGAGCCTGATAAGAAGTTTCCGATTCTATTGTTTCTACACGGTGGTGGTGAATCTGGGGATAGTTTAATTACGGTTAAGCGAAATGGTCCTCCAAAATTAATTGTTCAGGGGAAAAAATTTCCATTTTTAATACTCGCACCGCAAAACCCTAATGCGAAAAAATGGTGGAATACTAGAGCTGTTA
Source organism: Maribacter orientalis (assembly GCF_900109345.1). Taxonomy (GTDB): domain Bacteria; phylum Bacteroidota; class Bacteroidia; order Flavobacteriales; family Flavobacteriaceae; genus Maribacter; species Maribacter orientalis. The sequence goes on along the minus strand of NZ_FNZN01000012.1, from coordinate 75,990 downwards.
AACAATTATTAGATTCTATTGTCGGAGCGAATCGCGTCGATGAAAATAGAATTTACTTAACGGGTTTAAGTAGAGGTGGTGGAGCAGCTTGGGAAATGGCCGTGCAATATCCAGAAACATTTGCAGCTATGGCGGTAGTTTGCGGAATGACACCTTTACCTTATGCATCATGGATCAATAAGCAAATGCCTATTTGGGTTTTTCATGGCGAAAAAGATAAGTCGATTCCTATTGAAGAATCTGAAACAATGGTTGCTAAGCTTCAGGAAATGGGCTATGAGGTTATATTTACAAAGTACCCGAATGTAGGGCATAGTGCATGGGTCAAAGCATATGAAACTGAGGCATTATATGATTGGTTTATGAATCAAGAATTAAAAGAGTAGTAGCTTTAAATGGTATGAACAATAAGATTAATTTAAAATACATCATTTTTTTAATTCTAAGCTTATTGCTGATATATGGAATTTGGTATTTTAATAATTCAATTAAAACCTCAAAATATATTGAGCCCGAAATTATAGCTACACATTACAACGGTTCTAATTTTGTAGCCTCAGAAACTTGCATGGAATGTCATGCAGATATTTACAATTCTCATATAAAAACCGCACATTTTAATACATCATCAACTGCAGAAAAGGAACATATTAAAGGGAGTTTTAAGGTAGATTCTAATGAATTGAATTTAAAAGGAGTTAAACTTAAAATGTTAGAGGAAAATAATGAATATTTTCAGGTATCACAACCAAAGTTTGGAGACGTCAGTACAACTAAATCTAAGATAGATATTGTCGTTGGCTCTGGGGTTAAGGGTCAAAGCTATCTTAGTTGGCAAGATGAGGATTTAATACAGTTACAAGCCTCATATTTTCAACCTACTAGTTCATGGGTCAATAGTCCAAATTTCCCAGACTATTCACTTAACAGAAAGGTTGATGATAATTGTCTAAAATGTCACGTAACTTTTGCGAAGAATAAAAGTGAATCTGGAATTGGAAATTCTTATGACCGTTCTAAAATGATTTTGGGTATTGACTGTCAACGTTGTCATGGGCCATCTGAAAAGCATGTTATCTATCATCGTAAAAATCCAGAAGCAATAAAGGGTGAATTCGTTGATAACTATGAATCGTATTCTAGACAACAAAGACTTGATGCTTGTGCAGTTTGCCACTCTGGCTTGCAGGGGCAACACGTAAAAGGTAATCCTTTTTCATTTCTAGCTGGTGACACATTGTCTCTGTATTCAAAAAATTATAAAAATGTAAATTCTAAAATAAAATTAGATGTACATGGTAATCAAATGGGACTTTTAAGTGAGAGTGAGTGTTTTGTAAACTCCCCAAAAATGGACTGTTTAACGTGTCACGACCCTCATAAAAATCAAAGAGCAGAAATGAATACTTTTAATTCGAAGTGTTTGACTTGCCACGATTCAAATAAAGTTAATCGTATAACTGAGAACCATATTCATGATAACCAGCAGAATTGTGTTTCTTGTCATATGCCTTTAGTGCCTTCTGAGGTAATGAAGTTAAAGTTGGAAAATGATTCCGAAGAAATACCTGTTTATATAAGAACTCACCTAATAGGTATTTATAATTAGAATAGTTGTAAAATATTTAAGTAAAAAAAGAGAGGATGAAATTAAATTTCAACCTCTCTTCAACTAACAAATAATTAACAAACTTAAATTCTTAATAAGCAGGATCTTGTGTTATGGTTGGTTGACCTTCAATTGCCGATCTATCGATTGCCTCTATCGGAATAGGGAAGAATTCATTTTTTCCAGCTACAAAAGACCTTCCTTGTAAGTAAATTCTTTGCTGAGATTCACTGGCGATATACGCATTAAGTGTTTCAGCAGCGATACCCCAACGCTGTAAGTCAAAGAATCTGTGACCTTCTAAAGCAAATTCTAAACGTGTTTCAAAACGTACTGCTTTTCTAGCAGTTACAGGATCTGTCCAAGCAGTATCGTATGTAGCGATATCATAATTTGCTGCAGGTGTGCCTGCTTCTATTGTAAAGTCGTTACGATCTGTACCTTGGGTCGCTAATGGCACAAAGCCTTCTGGGTTAGCTGCTCTAGTACGAATTTCGTTAACCAAAGTTCTGGCTCTTTCTAAATCACCTAATTCAACTTCGGCCTCGGCCAACCATAAATAAATCATATCCAATCTCATGATTCTGTAATTGTTTGCAGAAAGGTTTCCCCAACCACCTTGACCAAAAGCTTCTGGTTCAGCAACGTGCTTCATAGAGAAATATGGCCCGGCATATGAAAGATCACGTACAAAATCCGTTTGATAAATTTTAAACCCTTTGTATAATATTCCAGGGCGACCAACTGAATGATCTAATCTTGGATCTAATGTACCGGTATAGGTAGACAATGTGGTAACTGGATCTGTATCAAAAGAAACGTTAGCATCATTGAAAGTGTCTAACATAGGTAATCCATCTTCAGTTTTATAAGCATTTACAAGGTTCTGAGAAGCTTGATAAAATCCACAGCAACCCCATGGATCAGTATACGGGTGTGCTAAACCGATACCTCTATTAGATGCGCCATCTGCAGCGCTACTAATAGCATACTGAACTTCAAAAATTGATTCTGTATTGTTACGGGTGGCTACTTTAAAATTGTCCTCAAATTTATCCATCAATTGAAAAGGACCATTATTAATAATATCGTCAAATATTACTTTAGCCTCACCCATTTTGGCAAGATTAGGGCTACCATTGGCATCAAATCCTTGATATATTTTGGCTTTACCTAAAAATGCTTTAGCTGCCCAACTTGTTGGTCTTCCAACATCTCCTTGGGTTGCAGGTAAAACAGCTGCTGCTGCGGCTAAATCGGCCTCAATTAATGGCCAAATTTCCCTATCGTTAGGTATTTTTGTGCTTTGTAAATCGTTAAGAGCAAAATTCTCATCACTGATATACGTTGGCATTCTCCACATTTTTCTAGCTTCCATATGGAAGAGACCTCTAAGAAATCTTGCCTCGGCAGTAATTTGTGCTCTTCTTTCGTCACTAATATCCTCTACTTCTGCTAGGGTAGTCAAAACAATATTTGTTGCTGCAACACCTTTGTAAAGACCTCTCCATTTATCTCTAATATGGATATTGAACGATTGAAAATCGTACGCTTCAATAAATGATTGCTCTGGTTGATCACCTGCGTCGGTTCCCTTTAAGGCATCATCAGAAGCTATATTGAAAACCCAACTGTGAATATCATTATGCCAAGTTTGCCCTTCAAGGCCACCACCTGGTACCATTGTATAAGCTCCAATAAGAAGTCCTTCGACCCCATCAGCGGTTGCAACATCTCCTTCACTGAAACTGCCTTGAGGTTCACGTGTCAAAAATTCATCACTACACCCGGTTATAAATACCAGTGCGGTGAGACATGCTGTGAATATTAATTTTCTCTTTTTCATGATATGTATTGTTTGCATTTGAATTAGTTTAAAGTAATATTAAGACCCATTAAGAAGGTTCTTGAAACTGGTAAGAACCCACCGTCATAACCAAGGTTTGTATTGTTCCCTGTTTGAACTTCAGGATTTAAACCTGTGTATTTAGTAAACGTAGCCAAGTTTTGACCTTGAATGTATATCGATGCTCTAGAAATACCACCAATATTAGAAAGTACCTCATCGGTAAAGCTATATGTTAATTGTACATTCTTGATTCTAAAGAAACTACCATCTTCAATAAAATAAGAGGATGGTCTACTGCTAATTTGATCATTTGCATCCATAATTGGAACTGTAGCATTAGGATTTGCAGCAACCCATTGGCTTACAGGAGCAGTTGGATTTGACGGTTGCCAAGCATTATACAACGCTCTTCTTGATCGGTTTCCTTGAAAGGTGTTGAAATCTGCAAAATAACGAACGTAGTTATAAATGTCATTACCTTGAGAACCATTACCAAATATATTTAGCGCTAAGTTCTTATATGAAAAGTCTAGATTGATACCATAGGTAAAATCCGGATGAGGATTACCAATTACAGTACGGTCATCATCATTTATTACACCGTCATTATTAATATCTGCCACCTTTAATTTACCAGGAGCATTGTAATCGCCATATTCTGGCCATGCATCTGCTTCAGCTTGCGACTGAAAAATACCTACGGTTTTGAATCCATAAAAGGAGGATAATGGGGAACCTGCCTGAGTGACCGTTAGTGCCGGTACTCTTCTTGAATTTCCAAAAAATCTAGTATCTGCGCTTTCGCTTAATTGATCAACGTTGTTGGTATACTGCGAAAGGTTCGTATTAATGCTATATCCAAAATCACCTTTTTTATCACTGTAGCCCAAACTAATATCAATACCTTTATTGGTTACTCCACCTACATTAAATCGTGGCTCATCTGCTTGACCTGCAGTATAGGTAACAGGAACTTGAAATAACATATCTGTAGTAACACGATCCCACACATCTAAATTGAAATTAACTTTGTTGTCGAACATTACTAAATCTAAACCAATGTTATTAGAAGTTGTAGTTTCCCATTTTGCATTTGGGTTACCAAAAGCTCTGGTTGAAAATCCTATTGTAGGTGACCCTGTATTACCGTCAATAGGATAGCCTCCTGTGCCAATATCTGAACGAAACGTGGTAAAGGCGTTGTAGTCCCCAATTTGTTGGTTACCAGTTTTTCCCCAACCATATCTTAGTTTCATATCATTTATCCAGCTAACATCTTTTAAGAAATTCTCATCAGACATTCTCCAACCTAAACTAAATGCAGGAAATAATGCACTACGTGCTGCCGATTGAAATCTAGAAGAGGAATCATTACGAAGTGTAACCCCAGCAAGGTATTTTCCTGCATAGTCATAATTTATTTTTCCAAATTGTGACCAAAGTGAATAATCTTGTTCTACATAACCGTAATTAGATGCTGTAGTTGCATTACCTAAGTCTAAATAACTAAGAATGTTGGCAGTTTCGAATGCGAAACGCTGACGCCCGGCTCCAAAACGCTCTTCAAATTGTTGAATAGACTCTACACCCACATAAGCAGAAAAGTTGTGAACCTCATTGAAGGTCTTCGAATAATTTATAGTATTTGTCCAAGTCCATTGATATTCATATTCTTCTCTTGCATTTGAACTATTGATAAAGTTACCTTCTACATATTCTGGTTGAGGTCGCCCTAAATCTCTTTGTCTCAATCCTCGTACATCAACACCGAAACTGGACCTAACACTTAATTCAGGTGTGATTTCATAATTGGTAAAAACATTACCTAATAATCTTAATCGGAAAACTCTATCATCTTCATTTCTCTTTAAAGAGGCATAAGGATTAAAGTTATTTCCTAAGTTGGCACCTCTACTACCTGCAAAGTTACCGGCTATGTCATAAATAGGTAATAATGGATGGTGCTTATACCCTGCGGAAACAGCATTTTGCTCTTCATCATTGGTAAACTGTCCTTTTTGATTGTCAAAGGATGCTGTAAAATTCTCTCCTATGGTAAGCTTGTCATTTAAGCCTTTGAATTCGGTATTTGCACGTAAAGAAATTCTATCATAACTGGTGAATTTGGTAATATAGTCAGCTGAAAAATATCCTAAAGAAAAAGAATACCTTGCTTTTTCAGTTGCACCAGATGCATTAATATTATGACTTTGTATTGGAGCCGATTGTGTAACCGCTTTCCACCAATTAGTGTCTGCTGAACGTGTAATGGCATAAATATTCCCTTCTTCTAAAGCATAAAGGTCTGCGCTAGTACCCGCATCGCCCTCATTTGCACCACTAGGAAAAACATAATCTGGTATAGTCACTTCTCCATTTGCGCCAAAGGTATACTGTCCATGACCAGGGGTTTTACCAGCATATAAATCGGCCAAATATAAATATTGCCCTAATTCACGCGCATTCAAAGCTTCTACATCATTAGCAGCTGTCTGTGTACCATAATAAGTGTCATATGTAATTTTCGGAGCACCCATTTTACCTTTTTTAGTGGTAATAATAATAACTCCGTTACCAGCTCTAGATCCATAAATAGAGGCAGCGGAAGCATCTTTAAGAATCTGCATTGATTCTATATCATTAGGGTTTAAGTTGGCCTGCGCCTGTGTTGGCACGCCGTCAATAATATATAGTGGGTCGTTATTGCCCACAGTTCCAAAACCACGAATACGAACGGTAGCTTCACCACCTGGTCTTGCATCGTTAATGATACTTACACCAGCAGCTCTACCTTGTAATTGCTGTGCAAACGTTGTAGCAGGTGTAGCTAAAAGCTCATCAACATCTACGACGGAAACTGCACCGGTTAAATCTTTTTTGGCTTGAGTGCCATAGCCTGTAACCACCACCTCGTCTAATCTACTGGCATCCTCTATTAAGATTACGTTGATGTTATTGTTTCCATCAACCGCTACCTCTTGCGTTTTGTAACCAATGTAGCTAATAACCAAAGTAGCATCACCTGGAGCTTCTATAGTATAATTTCCGTCAAAATCAGTTTGTGTTCCATTGGTTGTTCCTTTTACCAAAACACTTGCGCCAGGTAATGGCCCCGTTTCATCTGAAATTGTTCCTGTAACTGTAGATTGTGCCAAATTAAGATTAACATCATCTATAATGTCTAATTTTTCATTTGCGACCATGTTTTGGGTGCAAATACATGCTAAAATCAATAAAAATCCATTAATGAGGATAGAAAACCGTCCTTTGGATTTTACAGATTTGAAATCTAGTTTTTGATTCATAATAAGTAGTTGTTTAGTTAATTATTCATTAGTATATATTCAGAACAGTGTTAATGAATATATAATATTATTATAATATTACTTAAAATTATAACAATAAACTAGAATATTTATTAAATATTTTGTATTGGTTATTAGTCGTTAGTTCGATGCTATTTGTGGTCTAATTAGTTTTGTTTATCGTTAAAAAATAGGTTAAATTATAAGAGTCTTTTTCTAGGGATTTGTGATTAATGTAGGAAAATGAAATTGTCACCGAAACTTTTCAATACGATAATAGGTTAAAATCGGTTGAATATTGATTTTAAGGTGATTACAAGATGTATTAATGTTATTACACTTAACCGATGCAGAGAATTTAATTGCTTATCGCTTAAGTTTAGAATGAAATGTACTTTAATGAAAAATTAAGTCACTTAAAATTACACTACTTATCTCTTTTGGAATACTCTAATAGAATCTCTGTTTTGCGAAGCAATAAAGTATGGATAATTACTTTTTACGCTGTTAACAGTAATAATACTTTTAGCATCCCCTGGAGTTAAAAATCCACTTTCTGAAGTGGGTATGAATTCATAGTTTCCATTACTGTTATTTTTCAATAATCCACCATTAAAAGCATCATATCTACCAATAAAAACTTCGTTTCCATAATTGTTGCCAACTAATAAAATATCTTCTTTTTGGTCATTATTATAATCTAATGTTACCATTCCATTAATTGGTGAAACTTGAACGTCTGTAGGTAGGGGACTATACTTAAATGAACCATTACCTAGATTTTCCATGATAATACTTTTGTCATAATTACCAATCAATCTTGTTGAACCTTTTAGCTCATCTTTATTAAATAGATTTGAGATTGTTGCTTTTGAATAAGATTTAAAGGTGCTGTATTTGGCTCTAAAAATGGGGCTTTGACCATTTAGGTCTCCCCAGAAATTTACTGGGAAAGATTTATATGAGGGGTTTAAAAAGCTATCCTTGAAATAAGCAAACATCACTGGGTCTATAGTGCCATTATTATCAAAATCTTTTGCAATAATAGTTACTGGTCTTTCATTAGAGGGTTGATAAAGATTGTTCGCACCTATATTACCTACTATAAAATCAATATCACCATCATTATCTATATCTGTTTTAATAATACTTTCCCACCATCCTAAAAGATTTTCAACTCCTGTATGGTCTATTTTTTTAAAACTAGTTCCGTTGTTTTTAAATATGGTTATGGGCATCAGTTCGCCGGTAATCACCAAATCATCATTACCATCTAAATCAATATCTGCCCATAATGCATCGGTTATCATGCCTATGTTCCTTAGTTCTGGTGCAATTGAATCTGTAACGTCTTTTAATACTCCATTTTCATTCTTTAATAAGAAACTTTTTTCTGATTTTGGGTATTTTAAAAAAGGTGTTCTACCACCAATAAATAGGTCAGTGAAACCATCTTTGTCAAAGTCTGTAGCTTTTACGATGGATCCACTTGCGCTAATAACGGGCATTCTATCTTTAGAGATTGTGAAATTACCATGGCCATCATTTAAGAGTAACCTGTCAGTATACTGAATATTATCAATATTGAATTCATTGCTTCCGGAAACTAAAAATAGGTCTAGATCACCATCATTCTCCAAGTCGAAAAACGCAATGCTTTCTTCTTCATATTTCATGTTTTCTTCATCGGTGAACAAAGGTTTTTGACTAAAAGTACCTTCTGTATTCTGTAAAAATAATTGAGGTGAAAAACTGGCAGAGCTACCAATCATAAAATCTTCAGTACCATCGCCATTGAGATCACCGACGGCCAGGCAAGGACCATTTTGAGTGAATTTATGTGGTATTATACGTTGTAAATTATAGTCAACAATGTCTTTTTCTTCATGAACATATTCAATACCAAGTGCTTTACTAACTTCCTTAAAAATAGTACTGTTCTTCTTCGGTGCTAAAGGAAAAGTCATATCAATAAATGAGATGTTTGAGGCATCAGAATAATTTAAAGACACTTTTTGGTTGGCGTCCAGATTTGATATTTTCTGATATTTTCCATCAGGCCAGAGAATTTCTAGAGAACTAATCTGTTTTTTATCTCCTAATCCAAAATGTATAATGTCTTGAACTGTAGACATGTAACCTCTATAAGTATGGTGTTCTTGAAATTGAAAAGTAGTATCTGAAAATCTAATGACAATTTTGGCACCAGCTACCAGTGATTTCGTAGGAGGCCCAATCAGCTCAATGTTTAAATAGTTATGATTATCTTCCTTTTGCTCATCAATAGTATTTCGAAATAAGAGGGCTTTATCGTTGATATTATTCACGATGTAATCTAAATCACCATCATTATCTAAATCTGCGAATGCAGAACCATTGGAGAAAGAAGGTATATCAATACCCCAAGCTGTACTAATATCTGTAAACGTGTTATTCTTATTATTTTTAAAGGCGTAATTAGGAATTTTAATCTTTGGAATGGAATCTAAAATCTGAGCAGGGGTTAAGTATCTACTAACATTAAATTTGAAATCTCCAAAGTCTAAATCAGTGATATCTCGAGGAAAACCATTTGTTACGAGTATGTCTTTAAAACCATCATTATCCATATCAGCAAAAAGGGGAGACCAACTCCAATCAGTTTTAGCGACACCAGCCATTAGACCAATCTCACTGTAGGGTACGCCATTTCCATTTCCTTTTTGAAGCATGTTTCTAGTATACTGGTACTCATAATCATATCTCTCGTTAAGGATGTATTCTGTATACTTATGGCCTGACAAAGTGGTTTTTAACCGTTGGTTGGTTTCGCCTAACATATCTAACGTTATGATATCTAGAAAACCATCATTATTAAAATCTGAAATATCATTTCCCATTGAGAACTTACTTTGATGTTTAATGTTCTCTTTTATTTTGTTTGTGAATGTACCATCTTGGTTATTGATGTATAGAATATCATTGGTTAAATAGTCATTACTTATATAAATGTCAGGCCAGCCATCATAATTAAGATCAGAAATTGCAAGACCTAAACCATATCCCTCTATAGTTATACCCGCTTCTATTGTTACGTCTTTAAATGTACCATCACCATTATTTTTATATAATCGATCATTACTAAGCGAAGAGCCGTCTGTAACTTTTGTTCTATAATTAGCAGGGAGAATATGTATATCTACATTATTTAAAACATATAAATCTAAAAGCCCATCTTTATCATAATCAAAAAAGGTAGCTCCCATGCTATTACCCGGTTCCTCTACTCCAAATTCTTTCGCCTTGTTTATGAATTGAGGAATTTGATTTTCATTCAACCCTTGATTAATAAATAGGATATTTTTTTTCTGGTCCTCCTCTGTAAGCATTGCAGAGCAAACATAAATATCTAAATATCCGTCGTTATTAATATCTGCCAAGGCAATGCCTGTATTCCACTTATTCAAAGCTTCTATTCCAGACTCTTTAGAAACATCTTTAAATATAAAATCTCCTTGATTTAGGTATAGTTTATTGGGAACTTGATTTCCACTAAAAAAAATATCTGGCTTTCCATCGTTATTAAAATCACCTACAGCAACACCACCGCCATTAAAAATGTATTCGCTAGTGAGTATATTAAAACTGTCGGTTTCGATGATGGTATTGTTGAATTCGATTCCAGATTCAGAAGAGGGTACTACTTGGAATAGGGTGGGAGTGCTTTCATCACAGGAAATAAAAGTGATAGTTAAGAATAGAATTGATACAGCAGAAAAGACCCGCATTTGTTTTGGTTTAATTTGGTTATTCGTCTAATTGACCTTTAAATTAGTATAATTTAAAATACTATATCATAGTTTATAGTACTTATAACAAATACGGGATTTTCTTGAACTACCTATTTACCTAATTTTTGGTTGTCCATATGAGGATTATTTCCTTTTTTTTGAAATGTTAGTTAAGTATCTACAAATTTAAAAAGCCATATTTCTAGTGGTTTCGCCAGTATTATTGTAGAATTTGATTTCTAAAATTTTATCGGTGATAAAAATATTTTGTGTCGATTGCGAATTAAAACTATCACCCCAATATACTTCTTGAATTCTTTTTGAGCCATTCCTAAAATTTATGACAGCCTTAACTTCGTTGGGGTTAAATTTCACGAGTTTACCCGCTCTTTTTTTAATGTACTCATGGGTCTTTAATGAATCATTGTTTTGAGATGCAATTATTAATTCATTTCCATTTTTTAAATTAACATTTACTAAGGCCTTGGCATCACCAGGCACATAAAAATGAGTTTCATCTAATGAGAGTGCTTTCATTTTTAAATCACCTTCATTTTTCAGTACTAGACCCACTAAAGCATCCGCCATGCCTTGTTGTACTTCCATTCCAAAATCGTTGCCTACTACTAAAACATCTAGTAAATCATCATCATTAATATCTTGTAATCGTATTCCATAAATAGGGGCATATTGTATTTCCATAGGCAGCGGATGGATTTTAAATTTACCATTGCCCAAGTTTTCAATTAAAGAAGTTTCCATGTAGTTGAAGCTAAGTTTGGTAGCATCATCTAATAGACCATCATTAAACATTTCAGGTAGGGTAGAGGCACCAAATTCTCCAAAAGAATTATATTTTTTTCTAATACCCACGTATTGTGTGGTAACATCTTGCCAAGGATGATAGAGATATTCTTTTTTAATGCCAATACTATCTCTAAGATAAAAGGATAGTAATGGGTCAATTGTACCATTATTGTCTAAATCTTTGGCATATAATCGTATAGGTTGATCCTCTGTTCCTTGAAAGTTTATATTTCTCCCAAAGTTACCGGCTATATAATCGGTATCGCCATCGTTGTCTAAATCACCTGCAGATAGGCTATTCCACCAACCAAGTTTATTTTGAACACCAGAGTTATCTGTAATTTCAACTAATTTACCTTCTTTGTTCTCAAAAAATCGAAGCGGCATCCATTCTCCTGCCAAAATTAAATCTGGCCAAAAATCATTATTGAAATCGGTCCATAATGCATCGCTTATTAGTCCAGGATATTCAAGATCAGGGTTGATTCTAGTTGTTACATCGACAAATTTAACTTGATTTCCTTCAGATTGATTTTCAAAAATATATGACCTATCGGAAGAAGGATAGGAAAATGGTAATACTCTACTGCCTACGAACAGGTCTAAATCACCATCTTTATCAAAATCAGCAGCTTTAACACTTGTCGAATTCGAGTTTACATCAGGTATGGCGTCGGAAGAATCGGTAAAATTCCCTTTACCATCATTAAGTAGAAGCTTATCTTTATAAAGTATATTACCTGAAGGATATTGTGCGCTTCCTCTGGCTAAATATAAGTCTAAGTCCCCGTCACCATCAGCGTCAAATAATAAAGAGCTAGAATCATCTTCAAGCTTTTCTTCACTTTTATAGGAGACTGTGGCTTTAATAAAGGTGCTTTCTGGAGTCTGTAAAAACCAAGCTTCATCTTCTCCTCTGCTAGCGGCTATAAAAATATCTTCTAAATTATCACCATTAATATCTCCAACAGAAATGGAAGGACCAAACTGAGAAAATTTGTGTGGTATAGTTCTTTGAAAATTAAAATCTATAAAGTCATTATCCTTGCTTAAAAAATCCAATCCCAGATTTTTTGATGCTTTGGTAAATAAAGGAGTGTTATACTTATTAACAATTAAAGAGGAAGGTCGATAGGCATATTTGTTAAGCTTATTTACTGTAGGGCTAGTTTCAATTTGTATTTTTCCATTTGGCCAAATGATTTTTAAACTATCTATTTTTTTAATTTTTCCAAGTCCAACATGGTAGATTTTCTCTGGTTGTGATAAATACCCTCTGCCTGAAAGTAGTGATTGGCGTTGTTGCTTGTTATCGTAATAAGTTATTACCGTACTGCCGATAGCCTCGGGGTTTTGTTTGTCTCCTGTAAGTTTTATTCTTAGAAAATTTTCTTCTGGGGTTAACTCATTAGAATGGTTTTCCATTAATAAAACAGGGTCATTAATATTGTTTATAACCAAATCTAGGTCGCCATCATTATCCAAATCTCCATAAGCAGCACCGTTCGAAAAAGTACCAAAATTTAAACCCCAATCTTTTGTAACATCGGCAAAACCTTTTCCTTCCAAATTTTTAAATATAAAATTTGGAATCTTAATTTCAGGTATGGCTTCAATTAATGTTTGTTTGCTTACTAATCTACTAGCGGTAACTCTAAAATCACCAAAATCACGATCTGTAACATCTTTGGGAAAACCATTTGTTATCAGTAAATCTTTCCAACCATCATTATTATAGTCTGCAAATAGGGGAGCCCAGCTCCAATCGGTTTCTTGTATGCCAGAGAACATTCCTATTTCACCAAAAATTGGCAATTCGTTCTCAGGATTAATACCTAAATTTTGTTGTAAAGTATTTCTAGTATATTGATATTCATATAAGTATTTTCTAGTAAAAATTTCTTTTTGGTAACTGCTTGGACCTTGAAATAATTTTTTTCGTTTATTATAGTAGGGTTGCATTTCTGTGGTGAATATATCCATTCGGCCATTATTATTGACGTCGGTGATATCACTACCCATAGAGGATAGGCTAAAATGTTTAAATATTTCACCAGCTTTATTGGTGAAAGAACCATCTTGATTATTGATATAAATTAAATCATTACTTAGAAAGTCATTAGCGACATAAATATCTGGCCACCCATCTTCATTAAAATCATTAATCAACGTACTGTGGCTATACCCATGGTATCGAATACCAGCTTTTTCTGAGACGTCTATAAACTTTCTTTGGTCTAAACTGTCGATATAAACATTCTCATATAAAATATCTTTACTTTTAGAAGTGCCATCATCGGTTAATGGGCTAAATTGATTCGGATTTATTCCTTCTATACGGTTAACACCGATAAATACATCTAAATCACCATCGTTGTCGAAATCAAAAAACTGCGCATGAGAAGAGTAAGTCTGGTCATCTAAACCATATTTTGCAGCTTCTTCCTTGAAATAAGGTAAGTTGCTTTTGCTATTACCTTGATTAATATATAATAAGTTTTTTCTTTGAATACTATCTTTCCTAAATGTATTGCAGATATAAATATCTTGTAAACCATCTAAATTAATGTCAAGAATGGTAACTCCTGAAGACCATTGTAAACTATCAGTTTTGCCAATTTGTGCTTCTTTGCTTATATCCCTGAATTTTAATTTTCCTTCATTTAGAAATAATTTATTATCAACTTGGTTGCCTGCGAGGAAAATATCTTCAAGGCCATCACCATTAATATCCGCAATAGCAACACCTGCACCATTATACACAAATTCATTGTCTAATATGTTGATTGAATCATTTTCAAACAATTGATTACTGAAATTCAGTCCTGATGCATTAGAGCTAACTTTTGTGAATAGTGTTTTAGGTTTATTCTCACTACATCCTAAAAGGATAAATAGAGATAAAAAAGTAACAATTTGAAATTTTGAATTCTTCATTTTTCTTTTGAAATATACTTTTACAAATATGCAAGAACCTTAAGGAAGTAACAAAAAAAAGGCTACCAATTATGGTAGCCTTTTCCTAAAATATTGAAAGCTTTAATTTATTAATAACCTGGGTTTTGAGATAAAATTTCAGCACCGGTTATATCAATTTGAGCTTGAGGAATTGGGAAGTATTCATTTTTACCAGTTGTAAAGCTTGCGCCTCCAAATTTAGTAACCAATAATGTTGATTCGTAAGCTAAATATGCATTAAGCTCTTCAGCAGCAACACCCCATCTAACTAGGTCAAAGAAACGATGTCCTTCACCAGATAGTTCAAGTTTTCTTTCGAAGCGTACAGCATCTCTTGCAAAATCTGCATTAGGGAATGAAGTATATTCAGAAATAACATAATTTGCAGCATTTGCATCAGAATCATATTCTTTCACCCAATATTCAGAGTTTGCAGCTCTTCTTCTTACTTGATTAACATAATCTAAAGCAGTAGCCAAAGAACCACCTGGTGCTTCTATTTCAGCTTCTGCAGCCATTAATAAAACATCAGCAAAACGAATGATAGTATAGTTCATAGTCGCATAACCACGTGTCCAAGAACTACCATCGGTGAAGCTATTTTCTTGACTTCTGTAATAGATATATTTCTTTGGAGAATATGGACCAGCATAAGGTTGGCTACGAATCCATGCTTTACCTGGGTGCTCGATCCAATCTAAATAAGGAATACCTCTTCTACCAATAGCATGGTCAATTCTTGGGTCTAATGGGTCAGCATCTTCAACAAACGGCTCGTCTGCTTCCAAACCAAAATCATTTTTAACTGCATTTGCAGGGCTATTATATGACTTATCTAATAATGGTAGTCCATCTGCACCAGTTCTGAATGAATTTGCCATTTCGAAACTAGGTTGAAAGAAACCACAACAGTTACCAGGACCATCAGGACCAGTGTTGTATGGGTAATTTAAATCATCGAACCAGTTTGCATTATTAACACTACCTGTATTATTGGCAGATTCTACATCAAATACAACTTCTGCATTATTATCATTTTCGGCATTATAGATTTGTGCATAATCATCTAATAACGCAAATTTTAGTCCATTAGAAGTTACACCATTTGCAATAACATCATCAAACCAAGTCTTGGCTTCGCCGAATTTTTGTTGATACAATTTAGCCTTACCCATAAGTGCTGCTGCTGCCCATTTGTTTACACGGCCTGCACCATTTACTCCTGGTAAATTGTCATAAGCATATTGCAAATCAGCTTCTATAATAGCCCAAGCATCACCGTTGTTAGGTAATAATACTATATCTTCTGAGGCTACAGTTTCATCAAAAACAACAATGTTGTTAAAATGTTTTTTAAGATCAAAGTAAAAATGACCTCTTAGCATTCTAGCTTCACCAGAAAGACGAGCAGCATCGGCAGCAGACAATTCAGTTGAATTCCCTATCGCTTGAAGTACTTTGTTTGCTCTACTAACTCCTTCGTATCGACCTCTCCACAAGGAGTTAAAATCTCCTCCTGGATCTACAGGGCTAGCCTCAAAACGTTGAATAGGATTCAACGTGCTATAATCCCCAGCATCTGTACCTTTATTAGCTTCTCCACCAACAACAGAACCTGTTGCCCAATGGTTAGGGCCTTCGAAACGATTTCCAAAAACTCCATTCAGTGCAGCGTATGTACCGATTAGTAAGCCGTCTATACCAGCTTTGGTACTTACTTGAGCATCTGCAAGTGAGTCCGTAGGGGCTACTTGCAAAAATTCATCACTACAAGACATCGATGCAAGAAGCAACGCGCCTAGTAATAACGATGGTTTTTTAAATTTAAATGTTTTCATAGTTTACTTTTTCTTAAAGTTACTAATTATTATATTATTATTTTATTAAATACCTATTTCTAAGGTGATTGCATAACTAGGCGTTACAGGGAAGTTACCAACATCAATACCAAAGTTAGTATCAGGTCCAGCAACTTGAGGATCAAGACCACCGTAGTTGGTAATTGTCCAAATATTGTTCGCCGATAAACCTACGTTTAACTTTCTAAGTCCCATTTTGTCAACCAATGCGGTGTCAAAATTATACCCTATACGCAATTGAACCAATCTTAAGTAACTACCATCTTCTACATACCAAGAGTTAGATGCACCACTTGTACTTAAGTTAGAAGCACTTTCCCAAATTGGTGAACCAGCATTATTACCTAATTGAGGAGTCCAAGAATTAAAAGCACCTGTTCCTTTTGCAGATCCTTCGAATGTTCCAAAGAAATCTCTAAACCATTTAGTTTGGTTGAATATTTCGTTACCAACAGAACCATACCAGTAGGTTTGGAATTCTAGATTTTTATAACGTAAGATTAAATCTAAACCACCTGTAAAATCTGGTACAGCACTACCAATTACAGTTCTATCATCTGGAGTAATTTCACCATCACCATTAACATCCTCATATCTGAAACGACCTAAACCTTTCCCTTCTTGAGCTGGCGAGTTGGCAACTTCATCTGCGCTATTAAAATACCCAATAACATTATACCCAAAGAAAGTAGATATTGATTGCCCAACAGAGTTACGTATTGGTGCAATACCTCTATAAGTAAATTGATCACCAAAATAGTCAATACCTGGAGCCAATGCTGTTATTTCATTTGTAAGAAATGAATTAGTACTTGTTACTTCGAAAGAAATATCCTCAGTAAAGTTTCCTTTTCCTATTATTTGAAAATCTACGCCTTGGTTTCTCATACCACCAATGTTTACTGATGGAGCAGCAGCATAATTACCAGTTACACCAGGTAATGGTACTTGGTATAAAAGTTGTTTAGTATCCTTTTTCCACCAATCAAGAATAAATTCTAGTTTATTATTGAACATAGAAAGGTCAAAACCAATGTTTGTTGTTTCAGACGTTTCCCATTGTGCATTTGCGTTACCGATTCTACTAGCAGCAAAACCTTCATTTGCACCGCTATTTTGACCATCGATTGGATAGAAAGTACTACCCCGATCAGAAGCAAATAAAGAATATTGGTTGTTAGGTGATACGTTGTTATCACTACCCATTTCACCCCAACCACCTCTAACTTTCAAATCAGAAATAATATCTTGGTTTTGCATAAAAGGTTCAGCAATAACTCTCCAAGCAGCAGAAACAGCTGGGAATGTACCGTATCTTTTATTTTCACCAAAACGTGAAGAACCATCACGACGAAGTACACCTGTTAAGTAGTACTTTTCATTAAAATTATAATCTAATTTTCCGAAAGTAGAGAAGTACGTAGATCCTTTGAATTGATTACTGTTTACATTAGGACTTTGTACTACTGTTAAACTTTGAAAATCTAAATCGGTAGAAAAAGGATTAATACCATTACCAGAAATATTTCTTCCTCTTCCAGTATTCAACGCTTCTATACCACCAAAGGCAGTAATTTTATGTTGACCGAATAATTTTTCATAACTAAAAGTATTGGTAAATGTCCATGCAAAAGAATAACCACTGCCTTCACTAAATGAGTTACTTGCTTCAGGTTCTGAATCACCTAAATATTTGTAGTTATAATTTACAAAATAATAATTTCCGTAGCTACCGCCAAGGCTAGAACGTAAAGTCATACCTTCAAATGGCTTAACCAACGCGTACATATTACCGAAACCACCAATGTTATAAGATTTGTCATCTCCAGCATTCAATATTCTACTTCTAACTGGGTTTCTTGGGTTGTTGAACCCTGCAGCTTTCGTACTTGCAAAACTACCAAATTCATCATAAACAGGAATAATAGTAGGCATTCTAAAAGCAGATAAAAGTTCGGTTTCCTCAGTAGAGGAATTAACACCACCTGCACCACCGGCAATCCCTTTGGTAGATCTATAAGTCACTTGAAAATTTTCACCAAAAGAAAGCCATGGAGTAACATCCCATTCAGAGTTGAAACGCGCGGCATATCTTGAAAATTCTTGACCAAGTACAATACCATCTTGGTTTTGTGCAGAAATACCCATATAAAATCGGCCATTTTCATTACCACCATCAAAACCTAAAGAAACTCTACTTTGTGGAGCAATTCGAGTAAGTTCTTTGTACCAATTTGTTCCAGCTAAATTAGGTCGAATTAAGAATGTATTTTCAGGATCTGCTTCGTAAGCTGCTCTTACAGCAGCTAAATCAACGTCACCAGCACTTACTCCATTTTGGCCATTTGCATGCAAATAGTCAGGTATGGTAGGCGTTGCGTTAGTTCCATATTGAGGGTGGGTGTATTGTACGGCTGTACCATTGGCAGCTGCATTGTTCTCATAGCCAATATGAGTGTATCTTGCCATATCTAATGGACTAAGTTGATCAGGCGAACCAGCAACATTTGGATCCACAACACCACTATTTACGTTCAAGGTCATCGAAGTTTTTCTCTTCGACCTAGATCCTTGTTTAGTAGTATAGACAATTACACCGTTTGCTGCTCTTGCTCCATAAATGGACGCAGCTGCTGCATCTTTAAGTACTGTAGCAGTCTCAACATCGTCTGGGTTTATAAAGTCAACATTTCTTGTTGGTACACCATCTACAACATATAAAGGTGAGTTATCTCCAAAAGAGTTGAAACCACGTACCCTAATTTGACTAGTAGTTCCTGGTTGACCGTTTGTAAGAACAGTTACACCAGCTACCCTACCTTGTAATTGTTGTTCAATGTTACCAGAAGGTACTGCAGCTAAATCTTCAGCAGCTACTATAGATACTGCAGCTGTAGTTTCACGTTTTGTAAGTACTTGGTAACCTGTTACTACAACCTCGTCTAAAGCAGAAGCATCTTCGGCTAACGAAGTATTAACTACCGATTGACCATTAACAGCAACTTCTTTTCTTTGAAATCCTATATAACTAAATACCAATGTAGCACCCGGCTCTACATTTAAGGTATAGTTACCATCAAAATCTGTTTGAGTACCATTAGTAGTACCCTTTTCTACCACGTTTGTTCCCGGTAGTGGTGTTCCTAAATCATCTGTTACAGTACCTGTAACCGTTGATTGTACAGTTTTAACCTTTGCTTCAGTTGAAGTGTCAGTCATTTCATTTGCTTGGGCCAGTTGGGCTCCTAAGCAAACAAGCATCGATAAAATCCCTGATTTAAAAAAGGAAGACCTTTTTTTGGATTTGATCGACTTGTAATCACGTTTTTGACTCATAATCGTTGTTGTTTGTTAGTTTAAATTAATTTGCGAGATTCTGACCTTTCTTATCATTCTATAAAGCTGTCAAATGTTAAAAAAATCAAAATCCGGTATAATAATAGCAATTTTAACGCATATAGTAATAATTCAAATGCAATATTTTACGAGATCTTTAATTCTATTTGTTGAAATTGTATTTAAAATATTCTCTTTGAACAGCCGTAATCGTTGATATATCAATAATTTAGACCCGTTTTAATTCACATATTCCAATGTTAATAATTTTAACATCTTAAGCTTAAATTGTAGTAAAATAACACGATAAAATGTCTCTCTATATCGTTGTAGTGGTAAGCTGGATCGAGGATTGAATATTAATTTAAGAACTAAATATCTTAGCAAGTTATTCGAAGATTTGGGTGCAATTGATTACAATATGTTTTTGGTCTTTATTTGTCGTAAAAAATAAATAGGTATGTCCACCATCTTTAAGATTTAGTTTTTTTCTGATTTTTTCGACTGAATCAGGAAAATTTCTTGCTGTAATATTAGCCTTAGAAATATCTAGGTTCTTTAAAGATTTTTTACTGTAGTCAAGTATATTTAAAATTTTAAATACACGGCCTGGAAATGAAATTAATTTGTCTGAAGTATATAAGTGGGAGTTAGAATGTATTTTTTTTAAATTATAATACCTACCTACATATTCAAAGGAGCCAGATTTTAAAATAGCAGCGTTTGGCTCATACAAATATGCCAATGGTATAGAATATGTAGATATTGCAGACCGTTCTTGATTCAAATAAAAATCAAAGGTTTGTTTATTTTCATTCTTAAAGTTTATTGTCTTTATTAGTGGCTCTTCGCTATAATTTTTTTCTAAAAGCCATAGTACTTCTTTTACATCGTTACCAATAGCCACTATGTGTATTTCTTTTACACTTCTCAATTGTTTTAATCCGTTGTTTAAATCAAGCAATGGACCTGTTTTAATTAAAATGTTATTTGACTTAGTGAATAAGAAAATTAAATGCTCGTTTACATCAGGTTCACAATCAGATAAATAATATACTTTATTGTTATTCTTATCTCTTCTTGAGGGGTCTAGGTAGATCCAATCAAATGTTTGTGAATTATTCTTTAAAAAACATATTCCGTCCGCAGATATACACTCAATTTTCGTTGCTTCTAACTGAATGAAATTATGTTGTGCAATGGCAGATAATTCTTCATTCTTTTCAATATGAATTATTTTATTTATGTTTTTGCTAAAAGCAAAAGAATCAATTCCAAGACCAGCAGTAATATCGATTAGGGTTTTACCTTGTACTAAAGAAGATTTATAATGTGCTGCTACTTCGGATGATGTTTGTGAAAGATTAATTTTATTAGGGTAGAAGATGTTTTTTGTGGCAAACCAAGTTGGTAGCTTGTGTTTAGACTTTGACTTAGACTCTATTTGCTCTACAAGCTCCTTAGATGTTACTTCAGAAAAAGGTGAATTCTTTAAAAGAATCTTATGAATATCTGAAGCTAGATTTTCATTGATAAACTGTTGTACTTCATTAGATAAAATTTTAAGATTCACTTAAGTTTTATAGATTTTGGGTCAATGATTTAACGATTTGGTTCTCTGATAAAAACTCTTTCAAAATAACCTTTATGGCAGTATAACCTGGTACTGCGACAATCATACCTACTACACCGAAAAGTAAACCTGCAATAATGATGATCAAGAAAATCTCTAAAGGATGTGATTTTACGCTATTTGAAAATATAAAAGGTTGTGAGAAGAAATTATCGACCAATTGTCCGAGTAATAATCCTAAGAAAACATAACCTGTTTTAGGAAGAATTACTTCACTAAAATTAAATCCTAAGTTACTGGTCATGGTTAATGTCAGCATCATTACGCCACCGATAATTGGCCCTATATAGGGGATGATGTTAAAAAGTGCACAAAGAAATGCTATGACTACGGCATTTTCAATACCTACTATTAGCAGAACAATGGTGTAAATTAGAAAGAGAATGAATATTTGGAGCAGTAATCCAACAAAGTATCTAGATAACAAATTATTTATTTTTTCTATTGAATTTGTTGTACGCTGTTTTTTAGTTTGGGGAATAAATATTAAAAGGCCATGTTCAAAAAGCCTTCTGTCCTTTAGAAAGAAAAAAGAAATGAATAGAACTGAAAATAAACCAATACTTGCAGAACTTAAAACTGTTAAAAAAGAGTTTAAAAAGTCAGGAATAAACCCTATGTCTAAACCTTTCAAAATGTTTTTCTCTAGCGCAACATCGTCAATGACATCATCTACAATATGTGATGACAGGCCTAGGTAGTTCGTAATTTGATGGTATAGCGTGTTAAGGCTTTTTTGTAATTCCTCAATATCAAGAAGAGAAAGGTTTTTACTTTGCTCCGATAGAAGTGGGATGAATAAGGCAACTATGCCGGCTAAAACCCCAACCATAATTAACATTGTAGCAACAACAGCTAGAATATTTGGGAATTTAAGTTTCAACCTTAAGAACTTAACTAACGGTCTTCCAATTAAGGCCACAACTGCAGCGATGGCCAAATATGCCAATACTGAACGTACGGTAAATAGAAAATAAAGCAATAGGGCAACGCCAAGTATGAAGCCTATGGCTCTAAGAATGCCTTTTGAAATAGTCTTTGAAGTCATTACTTAACTTTTAAATACATAGGTGATAATGTTAGCGCCCATTTTTAGAGCTTTTTCTCGTATTTCGGCAGAATCGTTATGTACTGTGGGATCTTCCCAGCCATCTCCTAAATCTGATTCTGAGGTAAATAGCAATACAATTCTGTTATTAATTGTAATCGCGAAAGCTTGTGGGCGTTGACCATCATGCTCATGTATTTTAGGTAACCCTTGTGCAAAACGGTAGCTATTTGAAAATATAGGATGATCTGCTCCAAGTTCTTCTAGATTAGAATCTGGGAAAAGTCTTTTTATTTCCCTGGTGATATAAGGTTTCATTCCATAATTATCATCAATATGCAGAAACCCACCAGCTAAAAGATAGTTTCTTAAATTCTCTAGCTCTTCTTCAGAAAACACCACATTGCCATGGCCTGTCATATGTATAAATGGATATTGAAAAATAGAAGAACTGCCAACCTCTACAGTTTCAGGTTTATCGCTCAAAGTAGTGCCGATATTGTTATTGCAAAATTTAATTAAATTGGGTAATGCAGTTGGGTTCGCGTACCAATCACCACCGCCTTGATATTTTAAAATTGCAACTTCTTGCCCCTTTACTGAAAGGCTTGAAATTAAAATGCAAAAGAAGAGCAGGCGGATAAAATTTCTCATAATCAAATCTACGAAATTAGTAGATGAAAAATTATTGGAGTATTATTTTCAATTTGTTGTAAAGTCATCGATAGATATTTTATTTATCCATTATTGATGGAGGCAACAATGGTACATGCTACAATGGCTGCAGTTTCTGTTCTCAATCTAGTTTTGCCCATGGTAACTGGTGCGTACCCTTTTGCCATTGCACTTATAATTTCAGATGAGGTGAAATCACCTTCAGGACCAATTAAAATGGTTATATCTTGATCGGCAACAACTCTTCGCTTTAGTTCATGACGTTCGCTGTCTTCGCAATGGGCAATAAACTGTAAACCGGTAATAGGTTTTTCTAAAAAATCTGATAAACTTATTGGCTCATTTAATTTTGGTAAATACGTTTGAAGTGATTGCTTCATGGCAGATTCTATAACCCTTTGCATTCGGTCTAACTTAAGAATTTTACGTTCAGAACGATCACAGATTATTGGTGTGATTTCATCAACACCTATTTCTGTGGCCTTTTCTAAAAACCATTCAAAACGGTCATTCATTTTTGTAGGTGCTACCGCCATATGAAGCCAATATAATTTAGGATGTGTTTTTTTAGAAGACATGAGTTCAACCTCACATTTCTTAATAGAATCATCTATAATTTTGGCTCTAAATAAATAACCTTCACCATTTGTAATCCATAATTCATCACCTTTTCTCTTTCTAAGCACTTTGATAATATGTTTACTTTCATTAGTATCAAAAGTAAAATGGGTATCGTTAGTTTTTACATCAGAATTATAAAATAATTGCATATAATTTTTGGTTAAATCAAGAAATTAAATATCTGGCTTTTGCGGTCACATCTTGCTGCGCAAATACTTCATTTTTATATTTATAATACCCAACTATACCAATCATGGCAGCATTATCTGTGCAATATTCAAACTTAGGTACATAGGTTTTCCAACCGTATGTAGTTTGAGTATCCATTAAAGCTTTTCTAATGCCAGAATTTGCAGAAACCCCTCCACCTATAGCTATCTCTTTAATACCTGTTAGTTTAACCGCTTTTTTAAGTTTTTTCATTAAAATGGTTATAATGGTATATTGAATGGATGCGCAGATATCTTCAAGATTATTTTCTATAAAATGTGGGTCTATTTTGGTTTGTTTTTGAATGAAATACAGGATGCTGGTTTTTAATCCGCTGAAGCTAAAGTCGAGCTCTTTCACTTTTGGAATCGGGAATTCAAATTTATGCGAATTTCCAGTAGCGGCATATTTGTCAATTAAAGGTCCCCCAGGGTAGGGTAAACCTAAAATTTTCGCACTTTTATCAAAAGCTTCACCGACAGCATCATCTAAGGTTTGTCCTATAATTTTCATGTCAAAAAAATCATTGACCTGCACAATTTGAGTATGTCCACCACTTATTGTTAATGCCAAGAAAGGAAATTTAGGCGGCTTCATGCTATCATCGTTAATAAAGTGTGCCAAAACATGAGCTTTCATATGGTTAACCTCTATGAGAGGTATTTGTAAACCTAAGGACAATGACTTTGCGAATGAGGTGCCTACGAGAAGGGATCCCATTAACCCAGGTCCTCTTGTAAATGCTATGGCTGATAATTGTTTTTTATCGATATTTGCTCTGGCTATTGCTTGATCGACTACGGGGACTATGTTTTGTTGATGCGCTCTTGATGCCAGTTCTGGTACAACACCTCCGTATTCTTTGTGAATTGCTTGGGTGGCAACAACATTACTAAGCACTTTATCGTTCATTAAAACTGCCGCAGAAGTATCATCACAAGAAGATTCTATAGCAAGTATATAAATTGTTTCGTTTTCCAACATATTTGGAATAAAATTTGAATAACAAAGGTAAAACATATAGCCCTATCAAAAAACTTAGGAAAATATTGGTTAGAATAGTATTGGTGCTTTTGCTGATATGTGTTTTAGGTACCCTAATTTTTTCGTTGCCAGTAGTTCAAACTTTATTGGCACAATATGCTACGAAGAAAATTAATAAGCAGTATGGCACTCATATTAATATTAATCGTTTAAAACTTTCATTGATTTCTTGGGATACTGCATTAGAGGGTGTTTTTATCGAAGATTATAAAAAGGATACGCTTTTCTATTTAAATGAACTCAAAACATCTATTCTTAGTATTGGTAATTTGGCTCAAGGAAATTTAGAGTTTGGCGATATTTCTGTCGACGAATTGAATTTTAAATTGAAGACCTATTTTGGTGAAGAAAATACTAACCTTGAAGTCTTTGTAGATAAACTTGATGATGGAAAGCCTAGAGCACCTGGTACGCCCCCATTCAAGTTATCGTCTTCTCAAGTTGATATAAAAAAAAGTAGATTTAAATATATTGACGAGAATTTAGAAAAACCTACTATTTTAAATTTTGATAGTCTGAATATAAGCGCTGCTAACTTTCTTATTCTTGGACCAGAAGTGACTACTGATATTCGAGATATGTCGCTTTATAGTAATAGAGGTTTAAAGGTGAATAGGTTGGCCACTAATTTTAAGTATACGAAGCAGCAAATGCGTTTCGATTCCCTTAAAATAAAAACTCCTTTATCAGAATTAGATGGTAATCTGGTCTTTAATTATAATAGAGAAGATTTCCGTGATTTTTTGAACAAAGTAAATGTTGTTGCAGATTTTAAAGAGTCTAAGGTAGCTTTTGATGAGATTAATATGCTCTATAATGAGTTTGGAAAAGGTAAAGAGGTAACCTTCAGTGCTGATATAAACGGTGTTTTAAATGACCTTAACACAGATAATCTGTTTCTTTTTTCTGATAATACCGGTATTCGTGGAGACTTCAATTTTAAAAATCTATTTAGCAAGCAAAAACCTTTTAGCTTAAATGCTGAAATGAAAAATGTAACAAGTAGTTATTATCAATTAAATGCTTTATTACCTAATTTAATTGGTAATTCATTACCATCAACTTTTAGTAAGCTTGGTCAATTTACGATTCGTGGTAACGCATTAATTACGAATTCATCAATAGAGGCTAAAGTCAACTTAAATACAGCAATTGGTAGTAGTTATGCTGATATTGTATTAAGTAATTTCAATAATATAGATAATGCTACTTATAAAGGATTTATTTCTTTAATCGATTTTGATTTAGGCGATTTTGCTGAAAACAAAAGTTTAGGTAAAACTACCCTAGATTTTAATGTAGAAGGTAAGGGTTTCGTTAAGGAAAGATTGAATACCGAAGTTATAGGACAAGTATATTCAATCGAATTTAATAAATATAATTATCAAGATTTAAAAGTTTCGGGTATTTTAAAAGATCAATTATTCGATGGGTCTTTGATAAGTAATGATGAAAACTTAAAATTTAACTTTAAGGGTCTAGCCAACTTTGCCGAGACTAGGAATAATTTCAATTTTATTGCCTCAGTAGATTATGCCGATTTAAAGAAATTGAATTTCATTAACGATAGCGTTTCCATTTTTAAAGGTAACGTGAATATGGATATTACTGGTACAAGTTTAGATAATATTGTTGGGGACATTAAGTTCACGCAAACGAATTATCAAAATGTAAATGACACCTATTATTTCGAAGATTTTGCTATTACATCTAGTTTTGATGAAGAGAAAGCACGTATTATAAATATTAATTCTCCAGATATTATTACCGGTTTTATGAAAGGTAATTTTAAAGTTCGGGAATTAGGTAAGCTTGTTCAAAATTCATTAGGAAGTATATATACTAACTATAGGCCATTTCAAATTTCTGATGGTCAAAATCTTTCTTTTAATTTTAAAATTTATAATAAAATTGTAGATGTATTTTTTCCTGAAGTGCGATTTGACCCCAATACGTTTATAAAAGGAAATATTGTTGCCGATGAAGGTGATTTTAAACTCAATTTTGAATCTCCTAGTATTGAAGCTTTTGGTACTGTTGCAGATCATATAGAAGTACGTATAGATAATAAAAACCCGCTGTTCAATACATTTGTTTCGGTTGGGGAATTAGATACTCCTTATTATAACTTTAAAGACTTTAATTTAATAAATACTACTCTTAAAGATACCTTGTTTTTTAGGTCTGAATTTAAAGGAGGAAGTGATTTTAATGATTCTTATAACCTCAATTTCTACCACACGTTTAATAAAGAAAATAAATCGGTCATAGGTTTAAAAACATCCGATGTTAATTTTAAGGGGAATAAATGGGTTTTGAATAAAGATGGTGATTCTAAGAATAAGGTAATATTGAATAGAGCACTGGATAGTATTACAATTCAAGAAATTGTAATGAACAATGAGGAGAAGGAGCAAATTAGATTAAAAGGTCAATTGGCAGATTCTACGTATAAAGATCTTCAATTGCAGTTCAAAATAGTCTCTTTAGATAAAATTACCCCAGTCATTGATAGCCTAAAATTACAAGGTGAGGTAAACGGTACTTTAAATGTTTTGCAAAAAGATGGTATTTATTTACCCTCATCAAACTTAAACATCGAACACTTTGGTATAAATGATATTCCTTTGGGTGATTTGGCGATTAGTATTATAGGTAACAAAGATTTAACTGAATTTCAAGTTAATTCGCAACTCTCTGACAATGGTTTAGAAAAGTTTAGCGTTCTGGGTAGTATCGATAATAAAGGTGATATTCCTAAAGCCGATTTGTTAGCCACGTTCAATAATTTTAGTTTAGAGCCTTTTAGTCCTTTAGGTGAAGGGGTTATTGATAATATACGAGGTGATATTGATGGTCAGGTACGTATAATTGGTAATGTGGATAATCCGAGTTTTAATGGACTTCTTACTCTAGATAATGCCGGTATAGCTGTGCCTTATTTAAATGTTGATTATAGTTTTGCGCCACGTTCTAGAGTAGTGCTTTCTGACCAAACTTTCAATTTTGAAAATATTGCTTTGGAGGATGTAGCGAAAGGCACACGTGCAAATTTAGACGGAACAATCACTCACAGTTTCTTTGAAAATTGGGTGTTAGATTTAAATGTAGATACCAGCAATAACCGTTTCTTAATTTTGAATACCGAATTTAAAGAAGGCGAATTGTATTATGGTACGGGTTATTTAAATGGAACTGGTCGTATATATGGACCAACAACGGCTTTGAATATAACTGTTGACGGTGCAACTGCTAAGGGAACTTCTTTAAAAATTCCATTAAGTGATGTAGTTAGTGTAGGTGATTATTCATTTATAAACTTTATAGAAAAGAATGATAAACAAAGAATAGAAAGTCAACGCCAATTAAAAGATTACCAGGGTTTAGAATTAGAGTTTAACCTTGATGTTACGCCAGACGCAGAAGTTGAAATCGTGACCGACACCAAAACTGGTAGTTCTTTAAAAGGAACGGGAGATGGCATTATTTTGATTCAAATCAATACCAATGGAAAGTTTGAAATGTATGGCGATTTTGTAGTTGTTACTGGTGAGTACAATTATAAATTCGGCGGAATAATCGATAAGAAATTTAAGGTTAAATCTGGAGGTACTATTAATTGGGATCAGAAACCGTTAGAAGCTTTATTGAATATGGAAGCGGTCTATTCTCTTAATGCTAATCCAGCTCCTTTGTTAGATGATCCAGGTTTTACTAGACGAATTCCAACAGATGTTATAATACGTTTAACAGGAGAACTTCAAAGTCCAAATATTGACTTTGGAATAGATTTTCCGGGAACAAGTTCTATAGTACAATCAGAACTAGAGTATAGACTTCAAGATCCAACAGTAGAAGAGAAGAATGCCATATTTCTTTTAGCTCAAGGTACTTTTGTTAATTCACAAAGTGGTATTAGTCAGCAGGCAATTACCGGTAATTTGGTTCAAAGTGCATCAGGTATTTTAAATTCTATTTTAAGTGGGGGCAATGATAAGTTCAATCTAGGCCTTTCTTATGAGCAAGGTATACTAGATAGATCTGCTGATATTGAAACTGATGACCGAATCGGGGTAACAGTTTCAACACAAATTTCAGATAGGATATTATTCAATGGTAAGGTTGGTGTACCAGTAGGTGCTTCTAGTGAAACACTGGTGGCTGGTGATTTTGAAATACAGGTTTTATTGAATGAAGAAGGTACTTTAAGCGCTAAATTTTTTAGTAGACAAAGTGAAATTCAGGCATATTTATCTGACCAACAAGGCTCAACCCAAGGGGCTGGATTATCCTATGAGGTTGATTTTAATAATTTTAAAGAACTTTTTAGGAAAATCTTAGCTAAAAAGACAGAAATTGAAGAGCCCAATAAACAGAAAGAGACCCCTTCTTCGGTAATGGGAAATGATAGTTTAATTCGATTTTATGATAAACCAAAATCAATAAATTGATAACGTTGTGTGTGCTTGTTGTTAAGAAATGTGGAATTTTAAGAAGTATTGTAGTAAAATGTCACAACTAAAACGTTTTCTTTAATTTCTGTTGAAAATGCGGACATACATTATTTCTTTATTGTATTAAGATTTAGTAATTTCGTTGGCTTAAATTTTTCGATGTCTTCAGAAATAAAAAAAATAGCAGTACTGACTTCTGGTGGTGATTCTCCTGGCATGAATGCAGCCATAAGATCAGTTGTTCGTACCTGTGCCTATATGAAGGTAGATTGCGTTGCAATTTACAGAGGGTATCAAGGTATGATAGAAGGGGATTTTAAACCTATGGATGCCCGTAGTGTGAATAATATCATAAATAAAGGTGGTACTATACTTAAGTCTGCCAGATGTGATGATTTTAGAACACCAGAGGGTAGAAAGAAAGCACACAATGAGCTTATAAAAGCCGGTATTGATGCATTTGTTGTTATCGGTGGTGATGGTAGCTTTACAGGTGCGATGATATTTAATAGGGAGTTCAACTTTCCTGTAATAGGTATACCTGGTACAATTGACAACGATATTTTCGGAACCACATTTACTTTAGGTTTTGATACTGCTCTTAATACGGTGGTAGATTGTATCGATAAGATTAGAGATACGGCTAGTTCTCATAACAGACTATTCTTTGTAGAAGTTATGGGTAGAGATGTTGGCCATATTGCTTTAAATGCTGGGGTTGGTGCTGGTGCAGAGGAAATTTTAATCCCAGAAGAAAATCTTGGTCTTGACAGATTGTTAGAATCCTTGAAAAGAAGTAAGGAGTCTGGAAAATCTTCTAGTATCGTAATAGTTGCGGAAGGTGATAAATCTGGTAAAAATGTATTCGAACTTAAGGAGTATGTTGAAGAACATTTGCCAATCTATGATGTTAGGGTATCTGTTCTAGGTCATATGCAAAGAGGTGGTGCACCATCATGCTACGATAGAGTGCTTGCCAGTAGAATGGGTGTAAAGGCAGTGGAAGCTTTGCTTGAAGGAAAAACTAACCTGATGGTAGGTATTCAATGTAATAAGCTAACCTTAACGCCTATTAATAAGGCGATAAAAGGGCATACAAAAATTGATAAGGAACTGATTAGGGTTTCAGAAATAATGACAACATAATTTAAACGTTAAAAATAGAGAAAATGTCAAATTTAAAAGTAGGAATAAACGGTTTTGGTAGAATAGGTAGATTGGTCTTCAGAACAACGGTAAAGCGTGGTGATGTTGATGTAGTTGCCATTAATGACTTATTAGATGTAGAGCATTTAGCTTACCTTCTTAAGTATGATTCAGTTCATGGTGCTTTTGACGGAACCGTAGAGGTAAAGGATGGTCATTTAGTTGTAAATGGTAAAACTGTTCGTATAACTGCAGAAAGAGATCCTAAGAATTGTAAGTGGGATGAAGTAGGTGCAACAACTGTTGCTGAATGTACTGGTATTTTCACAACTTTAGAAACTGCTCAATATCATATCGATGGTGGTGCTAAAAAAGTAGTTATATCTGCGCCTTCTAAAGATGCTCCAATGTTTGTGATGGGAGTTAATCATAAAGATGCCAAATCAACTGATACTATCGTTTCTAATGCATCTTGTACAACCAACTGTTTAGCACCAATGGCTAAGGTTTTGAATGATAAATTCGGAATTGAAGAAGCGTTGATGACTACTGTTCATGCTACAACTGCAACTCAAATGACTGTTGATGGTCCTTCAAGAAAAGACTGGAGAGGTGGTAGAAGTGCTTTGTTGAATATTATACCTGCATCTACTGGTGCTGCTGTTGCGGTTACCAAAGTAATACCCGCTTTAAAAGGTAAACTTACAGGTATGGCTTTTAGAGTGCCAACTGCAGATGTTTCTGTTGTTGATTTAACTGTTCGTTTAGAAAAAGAAACTTCATACGAAGAAATTAAAAAAGCATTCAAAGAGGCTTCAGAAGGAGAATTGAAAGGGGTTTTAGGATACACAGAAGAAGCTGTAGTTTCTCAAGATTTTATTGGTGAAACTCACACAAGTGTTTTTGATGCTGGTGCAGGAATTGAATTAAATTCTAAGTTCTTTAAATTAATTTGCTGGTATGATAATGAAGCAGGTTTCTCCAACAAAATGGTAGACCTAATGCAGCATGTAAATACTTTATAACCAACATTTTGGTATAATCAAAAATATTTCCTGAAAATGAGGCATTTTTTCCTTATTTTCAGGTTTATTTTTTAAAGAGAGTCGGTATATGATTTTAATAGTAGATAGTGGCGCAACCAAGTCTGATTGGATTGCTTTGGATGAAAATGGCGAACAACTTTTTTTAACTCAAACTTTGGGTTTAAGTCCAGAGGTGCTGACAAAAGATGTAATAGAAGATCGCTTAGCTAATAACTTTGAACTTTCTAAAAACCGTGAAAAAGTAACTCACTTATATTTTTACGGTGCGGGTTGTGGAACGGATCGTATGAAAGCGTTTTTAAAAGCTATTTTTAAGGATTTCTTTCCTAATGCTAAGGCTGATGTAAAAGAAGATACCTATGCAGCAATATTTGCTACTACGAAAGTTGGTCATCAAGGTATTGTCTGTATACTTGGTACAGGTTCTAATTGTAGTTACTATGATGGTAATCAATTATTTCAAAAAGTAACATCTTTGGGTTATATTCCAATGGATGATGGGAGTGGTAATTTCTTTGGCCGTAAATTAATTAGGGATTATTATTTTCACAAAATGCCTGCAGATTTAGCGCATAAATTTGCCAAGCAACATGACCTAGATGCTGATGTGATTAAAGAGAACCTATATAAGCAACCTAACCCTAATACTTATCTTGCAACATTTGCTCGTTTCTTAATTGAGAATAAAGACCATCCTTATTCTAAAGGAGTAATAGATAAAGGTTTCCAACAATTTATCAATAATTATGTAATGCAATTTGAATTGGCTACTAAAGTGCCAATTAACTTTGTTGGAAGCATTGCCCATTATTTGCGAGATGAGCTAACTTCCGTATTATTAAGAAATGATCTAATTGTAGGTGTAATTCGACAAAGACCAATTGAAGGTTTGGTAGAATTTCACCAGGCAAATATGTAAAGTTTTACTTTACGGCAATCATGGAAATTTCAACATTTACAAATTTCGGTAAATTTGCTACTTCTACGGTTTCTCTTGCAGGTGCAGTTTCTGCATTAAAATAAGATGCATATACTTCGTTTACTTCGGTGAATTGTTTCATATCGCTAAGAAATATCGAAGATTTTACAACATTTTCAAAGGTCATTTCAGCTTCGGTTAATATGGCCTTTAAATTTTCCATAGACTGTTTAGTTTCCTTTTTTATATCGCCAGAAACCAATTCACCGCTCTTTGGATTCAATGGTATTTGACCAGAAATGTATAATGTACCATTGCTTAAAATAGCTTGGTTGTATGGTCCTATTGGTGCTGGAGCATTTGAAGTGTTAATTATCTTTTTCATATCGTAAATTGAATTTTATTAATTTCTAATGGGTTGACTTCGATTTTCCCATTTAAGATCTTTTAGTATAGATGAATCTATACCGATAAAGAAATACCATCTTTTATATTGTCCGAATGGGGTCCAGTTAAAACGCATCGTAAAACTCTTTAGGTCTCGTTGAAAACGGAGTTGAGTTAAAGTGAAACCTTGGTTTTTAAAATCATAACCAGATGAGCCACCTACCGACCATCTCGGAGCTAATTCGATATCACCAGAAAACATTAGTGAGTGGCTGCTAAACTCATTCTGTCTTGCAGAATTTGCATAACTGGCAGAATAAGCGAGTCTTAAGTTCCACGGTATTTTTGTGCCATATATAGGGTTTTCTACATCACTATTCTTATCATCTTTACGAACAGGATTGTCATTGAAATTATCGGCCCTACCAAAGAGATCATCATCCCTACCGCCACTTTGTGCTACATAATCGAAGGGGTCTTCCTCTTCTTCTTTTTCATCGTCATCTTTTTTGCCGAACATTTCACTACTAATGGAATATGATATGTTTGCATTTGCCCTTGTCAGTCTAAAAAGACTACCGCCATTGTCAATGTTCCACGTGTCAATTCTAGTACCATTATTGTCTATAGCATATGGGTCAAGACCTGCCGAAAAGTTAATAGACATTTTATTTTCGAGAATATTCGTACCACCGTTGACGGTTAAAGGATTTAAACGAAGCGAATCAGATTCAAAATTATACCCTGTTGAGATATTGAAGTTGCTTAATAAAGAAACTTTTTTAGGTTCTATTTTAGTGGAATCTTTATCTCTAACTTTAGCTTCTAGGGTGTTGGCTAAAGAAAAACCTAAACTATTAGATTTACCTAATGAAGGTGCGCCATTTAAAGTTCCTTGAAAACGACTAAATTGAATAACATCGCCATTACCATTAATATATTCATCATAAAACTGGTCAAAAGAGGGTGCGTAGCCATAACTAATTGATGGGCGCATGGTGTGCCGTATCGCTTGAATCTTTTTATCTTCTCCTAAATCAAAGGTTCCATATAGTGTTGTACCAACACTTGCACTAAAATTATATTTATTATAACGGTCAAAACCACTTATGGTATCTCGTACTATTGATTTCGTTTCTGCATCATAACTTTGGTTGTACGTTTCTAAAGTCCAAACATCTTCATAGTTACCACCAACACTAACGCTGAAAAATTTAGCTACTTTAAAGTTTGTTGTTAAAGGAATACGATGTCTTGCGCCAACTTTAGCATTATCGAACATTCTAGAAGTTAGAAAATCATCATCGTTAGTTGTTAACCTGTTTTGGGCATTAACATCATATTGAAAGTTTATATTGTCAATTATCCCTTTTTTGATACCATCTCTTTTTGCAAAAGGATAAATACGCTCCATACTTGCCTGAAAGGTAGGTAGGGTCATGTTAATGTTATCTGTCTCCGATGCGGTTGCGGTTGGCGATGTTAATTGTGAATGTGTAGCGGTCAAACTCATGTTTACTGACGGATATTCAGGAAATGTTTTAGAGTATGAGATAGACGATG
Organism: Maribacter orientalis; assembly: GCF_900109345.1. Lineage (GTDB taxonomy): Bacteria > Bacteroidota > Bacteroidia > Flavobacteriales > Flavobacteriaceae > Maribacter > Maribacter orientalis. Next base: position 41,751 of record NZ_FNZN01000012.1, on the reverse strand, counting down.
ATAAGGTGTTGTTTTGAGTATTAGGTAAATTTCGTTGTTGTAACGAATTTCTATAATATTCACTACTACCTAAGTTAACTGAGGCTGAAAACCTAGAGTTCGGGCTAGATTTTGGGTCTTGTGAGTGTGAGAATTGAATGTTATAATTTCTTGACAAGCTATAATCGCTAAAGCCTTTTTGACTACGAACTTGATTTTCATATCTCAGATTGACATTTCCCCTATATTTGTATCGTTTTGTATAGATCGAGGCTGTTCTAAAAGCATAACTTCCATTAGTGTAAAAATCTCCAGAAAGTGTTACGTCGGCGTAATCGCCTAATGGAACATAGTAGCCCATATCTTGAAGAAAGTACCCAGTATTAGGGTCGTTACCAAAAGAGGGCATTAAAATACCTGCAGATCTACCGACAGAAAGTGGGAAATAGGCAAATGGCATAGCAATAGGGGTAGGTACATCTGCAATGTATAAATTACTAAAACCTGCAATCACCTTCTTTTTGGGTACAAATTTTGCCTTTCTTACTCTGATATAATAGTCAGGATTTATGGTGTCCGTAGACGTAGTAAGTTTACCCTCACTTAAAAAGTATACCGAATCATTTTCCTTTTTTGTAATCTCGGCGTATACTTTCATGGCATCACTTCCTAATTGACCTGCAGCTGCTTGTTGTTCGGTCCGTGAATTCCAAATTAATGCTTTCTGGGTATCGAAATTAAATCGTATTGAATCAGGTATAACAATGTTTGAACCTTGTTTAAAATAGGGTAGTTGGGTATAATTGCCCAAAGAATCTTTCATTCTACCAGCGTAAACTTCGTTTTTTATATAATCCATTATGATTATACCTGCCTTTAATTCCGTATCCTGATAGTAAATTTCTGCCTCGTTGTAGAGGTATATTTTATTTTCTTTTTGACTTAATTTAACGTAATCTTTTGCCTTATAAGTTATTTTGTCTAATAATAAGGGGGGCTTTTTATTAATAGAATCAGCGGCTATTGAGTCTGCCGAAATAGAATCTCTAATGCTTCTGGATGGGAATAATGGGGCAGTAATAGAATCTTTCTCTACTTTAATGTTTAAAGGTGTAATTTTTCCTTCTTGTCCGAAGGCATAAAAAGCACCGGCAAAAACCACGAATAGGAAAAGTAAGTATTGTTTGTTTGATTGCAAGGCTATATATCCTATTTTTGTAAAGGTTTGGCTGTCCAATGAGCCAGTATTTAAGATGCCAAACTTACATATATTTTTTAATCCTAATGTAGGGTGTTACAATAAATTTAACCATTATCAGGGCTATATAATCCCTAGTACTTATGAAAATAAAATTCTTTTGCGTTTCACTAGTTTTAGCAATGTCATTTTTGCTTCAATCTTTTACAAGGTTGGATACGGAACAAAAGTCCGATGACCCTTTTATTGTTGTATTGGATGCTGGTCATGGTGGCCATGATCCAGGTAACTTGGGGAATGGTTATTTGGAAAAAAAAATTGCACTTAATATTGTTTTGAAAGTAGGTGAAATTTTATCTAAGAATAAAGATATAAAGATTATTTACACACGTAAAGATGATACTTTCATCGATTTATATGTAAGAGGTGAGGTAGCGAATAAGGCAAATGCCGATTTGTTTGTTTCAGTTCATTGTGATTCTCATACTTCAGATGCACATGGTGCAGGTACTTTTGTGCTTGGACTACATGCCAATAAGCAAAATTTTGAAATTGCCAAGAAAGAGAACTCCGTAATTTATTTAGAGGATAACTACGAAAATAGATATGCTGATTATGATATCAATTCACCGGAATCTGTAATTGGTCTTACGATAATGCAAGAAGAATTTTTAGATCAAAGTGTAGCTTTGGCTACCATGATTCAAGAGAATTTTTCAAGCTCTTTGAAGAGGACAGATAGACAAGTAAAGCAAGCTGGTTTCATCGTGTTACATCAAACCTTTATGCCTAGTGTTTTGGTTGAAACGGGGTTCTTGACCAACAAAGATGAAGGTGCCTATTTAAACTCAGGAAAAGGCCAAACCGAAATTGGTAATGCAATCGCCAAAGCAATATTACATTATAAAGAAGGTGTTAAACCAACCATAAAAACAGTAGAGAAAACCATCGAAAAACCAAAATCGCCACCAATTAAAGAAGAAGTTGCTGAAAAAATAGAACAGAATAAAGAAACGGTTATTGAATCATCTAAAGATGAAATCGCTGAACTAAAAAAGCAAGAACCTATTGTTGTTCCGGAAAAAGATAAAGATGTAATAGTAACGCCTGTAGTTGAAACAAAACCTAAAGAGGCTATTACTTCTAAAGAAGTTGCTGAATCGATTATGTTTAAGATTCAGTTAATGGCGAGTAGCAAGAATGTTCCACTTAGTTCTAATAATTTTAATGGTCTATCAAATTTATCGCAGGAACCATATAAAAACTTATATCGTTATATGTACGGGGAAACCAGGTCATATAGAGAAGCGAAAATGATGCAAACCTTAGCGCAAGAAAAAGGGTATAAGACAGCGTACATTGTTGCTTATAAATTAGGAGAAAGAATTCCTATTAAACAAGCATTGGAAGAGGTTTCTGAATTTACCCCTTAAAGTGTGAATATTATTCCTAATTTTGAGTATAACAAAAATATAATTGCTTGAAACTATCTAGAGAAGTAAAAACAGGAATTATTGTAATAGGAGGTATTCTTTTATTTATCATGGGATTCAGCTATTTGAAATCCACTCCTATTTTTGATAACAGTAAAACGTTCTATGCGGTTTATCCGAATGTTGGTGGACTTCAATCTGGTACTACCGTTTCAATTAACGGGTTTAGTGTTGGAAAAGTGAATGATATAAAGTTTTTAGATGAAAAAGGGAATTTATTAGTGACTTTTACCGTTGGTAATGATTTTAAATTCTCTAAAAATAGTCTGGTAGAACTTTATGATACCGGTATAATAGGAGGTAAGGGTTTACAGATTAGACCTGTTTTTGATGCTACCGGTATTGCGCAATCTGGTGATACGTTACAATCTGAGACAAGACCAGGTATTACAGATTTAGCACAACAAAAATTAACTCCTTTGGTGCGTAAGTTCGAATCTGCTATTTCTGGGGCTGATTCTGTTTTAGTTAATGTAAATTCTGTTTTAGATTCTAAGACAAAAAAGGAATTGAAAGAGGTTATAGGGGGTCTTAATATTTTGTTAACAAGTCTTAATAAGAGTGCTACATCACTAAATAGCGTATTAGAGGGCAATAGGGAAAAGTTAGATAATTCCTTTAAGAATTTTGAAGTGCTTACTTCCAATTTTGCTAAGCTTTCAGACTCCTTAAATTCTGCTGGTTTGGGGCGTACTTTGGCAAGTTTAGAATCTACAATGGCCAGTTTAGATCAAGTAGCCCAAAAAATTGAAAATGGCGATGGTACCTTAGGTTTATTGATGAACGATAAGGAGTTATACTCAAATTTGAATAGCAGTAGCAGAGAATTAGAGCTACTATTACAAGATTTCCGTTTAAACCCAAAACGCTATGTTAACGTTTCGGTCTTCGGTAAAAAACAAAAGGATTATACAGTTCCTGAAGAAGACCCAGCTGATAAAATAGAAGAATAAATTTATGCAGTATCTCCCTAATATTATTTTTATACTCTTACTGGTAGTTGGTGTGGGTTTCTTTGTAAAGAATATTTCAAAATTAAAACGAAATATTTTCCTTGGTAAGGAAGTATCTATAAATGACAATAAGCCACAACGGTGGAAAAACATGGCAAAGATTGCTTTAGGTCAATCTAAAATGGTCGTTCGTCCAATTGCAGGTTTTCTTCATATTATCGTTTACGTTGGTTTTGTTATAATAAATATAGAAGTATTTGAAATTATCTTAGATGGTGTTTTTGGTACACATAGAATGTTTTCGGTATTAGGTGGGTTATATGATTTTCTAATTGCATCGTTTGAGGTATTGGCATTATTAGTGATTATTGCAGTAGTTATTTTCTGGATAAGAAGAAATATTATTCGATTAAAAAGATTCTTTAAACCAGAAATGGTCGGTTGGCCAAAAAAAGACGGTAACCTTATTCTGTATATCGAATTGGTATTGATGTTTTTATTTCTAACCATGAATGCAGCAGATTATCAATTGCAACAAATGGGGGCAGAACATTATGCTAAAGCAGGGTCGTTTCCGATAAGTAGTTTTATAGCGCCATTATTCGAAAATTTATCTATATCAACTTTAATAATAGTTGAACGTACTGCTTGGTGGTTACATATTGCAGGAATTTTATTTTTCCTTAACTATTTGTACTATTCTAAGCACTTACATATACTTCTGGCGTTTCCGAATACTTATTATGGTAAACTAACTCCAAAAGGACAGTTTAAGAATTTGCAATCTGTCACAGATGAAGTGCGTATGATGATGGATCCTGATGCAGATCCGTATGCAGAACCTGCTGAAGATGCTGAAGTACCTGATAAATTTGGTGCTTCAGACGTTCAAGATTTAAGTTGGGTTCAATTATTAAATGCATATACCTGTACCGAATGTGGAAGGTGTACCAGTGAATGTCCGGCAAATCTAACAGGTAAAAAATTGTCTCCTCGTAAAATAATGATGGATACCCGTGACCGCCTAGAGGAAGTTGGTAAGAATATAGATGAGAATAATGGTGAGTTTAAAGATGATGGTAAACAATTATTAAACGATTTTATAAGTCCAGAAGAATTATGGGCTTGTACTTCTTGTAATGCTTGCGTAGAAGCATGCCCTATTAGCATCGACCCTCTTTCTATTATTATGGATATGCGACAATATTTAGTTATGGAACAATCTGCTGCTCCAACAGATTTGAATAACATGATGAGTAATATTGAAAATAATGGTGCACCTTGGCCATTTAACCAAATGGATCGTTTAAACTGGAGTAAAGAATCTTAAAAGAAGATATGATAAGTGAATTGAAAGTGCCTACAATGGCAGAATTTTTTGCTACGGGTACCGTTCCTGAGGTTTTATTTTGGGTAGGTTGTGCCGGTAGTTTTGATGACAGGGCAAAAAAGATAACAAAAGCTTTCGTTAAGATTTTGAACAAGGCCAATGTGTCATTTGCTGTTTTAGGTACAGAAGAAAGTTGTACAGGCGACCCTGCAAAACGTGCAGGAAATGAATTTTTGTTTCAAATGCAGGCAGTTACCAATATAGAAGTGCTCAATGCTTATGAAATAAAAAAGATAGTAACAGCTTGTCCTCATTGTTTTAATACCATTAAAAATGAGTACCCTGGTTTAGGGGGTAATTATGAAGTTGTTCACCATACACAGTTTTTAAAACAACTACTGACCGAAGGTAGAATTTCAATGGAAGGTGGTACGTTTAAAGGAAAACGAATCACTTTTCATGACCCTTGTTATTTAGGAAGGGCTAATGGTGTTTACGAAGCGCCAAGGGATTTAATTAGAAAATTGGATGCAGAGTTAGTTGAAATGAAAAGCTGTAAACAAAGAGGTCTTTGTTGTGGTGCAGGCGGTGCGCAGATGTTTAAAGAACCCGAAAAAGGGGATAAAGACGTGAATATTGAACGTACCGAGCAAGCGTTAGAAATAAAACCTGATATAATTGCAGCAGGTTGTCCCTTTTGTAATACCATGATGACTGACGGTGTTAAGAATAAGGAGAAAGAAGATTCAATCGCAGTTATGGATATTGCAGAGTTGATTGCTACCGCAGAAGATCTGTAAATTTTTCATTATTTAATTTTTTAATATCTAAATCATATAATTTGCTAGTAGAATTTAACACGTTACCAGAGACTGCAAGAGTTTGGATATATCAATGTAGCCGTTCATTTTCTGAAGATGAATTAGTTGATATAAGGTCAGAAATTGATGTGTTTTTACAAAATTGGACAGCTCATGGCAATGATTTAAATGCTGGGTATGAAATAAAGTACAAAAGATTCATAGTTATTGCATTAGATCAGAATTCACAAAGCGCTACGGGTTGTTCAATTGATGCATCGGTTCATTTTATTCAAGCATTGGAAAAGAAATACGATGTTTTGTTATTAGATAAAATGAATGTGTCTTATAAACAAGGGGACTTCGTAGCTTATAAAAGCTTACTTGACTTTAAGGCAATGGCGAAGCAAAAAGCAGTTTCAAAGAATACCATTGTATTCAATAACTTGGTAACCAATAAAGGAGAATATCTTGAACATTGGGAAGTACCAGCCTCTGAGAGTTGGCATGTTCGTTTTCTATAAAACGATTTCTTCTTAACGATCATTATTATTCGGTTTTATCGATGAAATGCAATAATTTCATACCATAATAGTTATCTCAGTACATACAATTTTATGCGCCTTATTTTAATAATTTTTTGTGGGTTATTTTGTTGTTCAGGTCTTCTTGCTCAAAATCCTTTAGTTACTAAAGATAGTCTAGCTCAAAAGACTTGGGTGGATAGACAATATGATAAAATGACCTTAAATGAAAAGTTGGGTCAATTATTTATGGTTAGCGTCGCATCAAATCAAAATAAACAAGCAACTGATCAAATTAAAAGTTTGATTATTAAAGAGAATTTAGGAGGAGTTATTTTTTCTAAAGGTGGTCCTGTTAGGCAAGCCATACTTACGAATGAATATCAGGCGGCATCAAAAGTTCCTTTATTAATTGGTATGGATGCCGAATGGGGACTATCCATGAGGTTAGATTCTACTTATGCCTTTCCATGGAATATGACTTTAGGTGCTATTCAAGACAGTACAATGGTTGAAAAGGTAGGCTATCAAATTGGTCAGCATGCAAAACGATTAGGAGTACATATCAATTTTGCTCCAGACCTAGATATTAATACCAATCCAAATAATCCAATAATAGGTAATCGTTCGTTTGGTGAGGATAGAGATAATGTAGTTGAAAAGGCAATCGCATTTGCAAAGGGTATGGAGCGTGCAGGCGTTTTGGCAAATGGTAAACATTTTCCAGGTCATGGGGATACTGAAGTAGATTCACATCATAACTTACCTATAATTCCTTTCTCAAGAAAACGGTTAGACAGTTTAGAATTATACCCATTTAAAAAATTAATTAAGTCTGGCTTAAGTAGTATAATGGTAGCCCATTTAGAGGTGCCTGCATTAGAAATAAAAAAGGGATTACCATCTTCTATTTCTGAGCAAATAATTTCAGGACTTTTAAAAGAGGATCTAGGTTATAAAGGTTTAATTTTTACCGATGCACTTAATATGAAAGGTGTTTCAACGACCGGTAATGATGGCAGTGTAGAATTAGCAGCATTTATGGCAGGTAATGATATGCTTCTAATGCCAGAAAATATAGTCGAATCTAAATTAAAATTGTCGGAAGCATACGGCAAAGGAAAGTTGACCGAAGAGCGTTTGGCCTATTCCGTTAAAAAGATTTTGCTCGCGAAATACAAAGCAGGGTTGAACAACTACGAGCCAATTGTCATTGATAATCTATATGATGATTTAAACAGTTTAGAAGACGATATCATTTATGAAGAGGCCATTGAGAATGCCATTACTATCGTAAAGAATAAGTTAGACTTATTGGCTATCAAAAATTTGGACAATAAGAAAATCGCCTATGTGAAGTTCGGTGATGCTTCTAATGATGCTTTTGTGAAAGGACTGAAAAATTATGCTAACGTAACAGTTGTAGATGCGAATGATATCAACACCTTAAAGGTGAAATTAAAAGAATTTAATCTTGTTATAATTGGCCATCATAAAAGTAATGAAAGCCCATGGAAAGGTTACAAATTTAGTGCAACCGAGCTAAATTGGTTGCAAGAGATTGCGACCGAAAGAACGTCTAATCTTATACTTTGTGTATTTGCTAAACCTTACGCTTTATCTGATATTAACTCATTTCAGAATATAGATGCGGTAGTTATGTCTTATCAGAATAGCGATATTGCTCAAGAGAAAACTGCCGAAGTTCTTTTTGGCGCGGTAGGAGCTTCAGGGAAATTACCGGTTAGTGCACACTCTGATTTTCCGGTCAATTCAGGAATTAAAACACAATCACTAAGTAGGCTTGGTTATAGTATACCTGAGCGAGTAGGTATGAGTTCGAAAGGCTTAGGGGATATTGACCGTATGGTGAATGATGGTTTGGATAGTTTAATGTTTCCGGGAGCGCAAATTTTGGTAGCAAGAAAAGGCAAAATTATATATCAAAAAAGTTTTGGGAAGCCTACTTATGATTCTAAAGAAAAAATAACGAATGATTATATCTATGATCTGGCTTCATTGACAAAAATATTGGCAACGTTGCCCATGGTAATGAAGATGGAAGAAGAAGGTAAAATTGGATTGAATGATACTTTTGAAGAATTGGTGCCAAATTATTCCGATACCGAAATTAAAAATGTTACCGTTTTAAAAGCCTTGTCTCATTACGGTCGCTTACCTGCATGGATACCTTTTTACATTAATACATTAGATGAAAATAGAAAGCCTTCTGGTGAGTTTTATCGAAATTCACTATTGCCAGGTTTTTCAACTAAAGTCTATGATAACCTTTATTTGGCAGATGCTTATAAAGATTCGATTTATAATAGAATTGGAAGGCAAGATTTAAAGTCTAATCGATATCGCTATAGTGATGTACCTTATTATGTGATGAAAAAGGTTATTGAGGAAAATTATAGTCAACCCTTAGATTATTTGACTAATAATTTTCTATATCGTCGGCTTGGTGCAAACCACACCTCCTATAATCCTTTAGAAAAGTTTGAAAAAAATATGATAGTACCTTCAGAGGAAGATGATTATTACAGATACGGTACCGTACAAGGTTATGTTCATGATATGGGAGCAGCAATGCAAGCAGGAGTAGGAGGACATGCCGGACTTTTTAGTAACTCAAATGATATAGCGAAGATTATGCAAATGTATCTTCAAAACGGATATTATGGCGGTACCAAATTTTTTGATTCCAGAACAGTCAAAAAATTTAATACCTGTTATTTTTGCGATAAGAATGTGCGTAGGGGAGTGGGTTTTGATAAACCACAATTAGAACATAGCGGACCAACCTGTGGTTGTGTTTCTAGAAAAAGTTTTGGTCATAGTGGTTTTACAGGTACCTATACTTGGGCCGACCCTGAAGAAGAAATTGTTTATGTGTTTTTATCTAACAGAACATATCCATCTGCATCTAATACCTTATTAGTTAAATCTGGGTTAAGAACTAGAATTCAACAAGTCATTTACGACTCAATTCTAAATTAAAAAGTTAGTTTTGTAGTAATGAAAATAGCAATAGTATGTTACCCTACTTTTGGTGGTAGTGGGGTTGTAGCAACAGAATTAGGAATCGCATTGGCCAATAGAGGTCATGAGATTCATTTTATAACCTACCGACAACCGGTACGTTTAGAGTTGTTAAGTAATAAAATATTCTTTCACGAAGTTCACGTTCCAGAATACCCACTCTTTCATTATCAACCTTACGAGCTGGCATTATCCAGTAAATTGGTAGATACTATAAAGCTTCATAAGATAGATTTATTACATGTGCATTATGCCATACCGCATGCATATGCGGGGTATATGGCTAAGAAAATGCTAGAGGAAGAAGGAATTTTTGTTCCTATGATTACAACACTTCATGGTACCGATATAACTCTAGTGGGTAAGCATCCTTTTTATAAACCTGCGGTCACTTTCAGTATAAACCAATCTGATGTAGTAACCTCAGTATCTGAGAGCTTAAAAAAGGGAACTTTAGAAATTTTTGATATTAAAGGCGAAATAGAAGTTATCCCTAATTTTATTGATGCCAAAAAATATAGTAAATCCTTTACCGATTGCCAACGTTCTAATATGGCTACTGAAGACGAGCGAATAGTTACGCATATCAGTAATTTTAGAAAGGTTAAACGAATTCCTGATGTAATCAAGGTATTTAGTAAAATACAAATTGAAATACCCTCTAAGCTTATTATGGTGGGCGAAGGTCCAGAAAAAGAAGGCGCTGAAAGACTTTGCGAGGAGTTAGGTATAGCTGATAAGGTTATCTTTTTAGGTAATAGTAATGAAATCGATAAAATTTTGTGTTTTTCAGATTTGTTTCTTTTACCGTCGGAAACAGAGAGTTTTGGTCTTGCTGCTTTAGAAGCTATGATAAATAAGGTACCTGTAATATCAAGTAATGCCGGTGGTATTCCTGAGGTAAACAAAGAAGGAGTAAGTGGCTTTCTTAGCGATGTTGGTGATATTGAAGATATGGCATCTAAAGCAATAACTATTTTAAAGAATGATGAAGTACTAGAAAGGTTTAAACTTAATGCGCTTAATGAAGCGCATAAATTTGATATACAGAAGGTTTTACCGCTTTACGAAGAAGTTTATGAGAGGGCATTTAAAGGTCGTTTCAAAAATGTATAAAAATTTCATTTTTTTTATTCTTATTTTATTGACACAGTTGGATGCTTGTAAAAGTACGGTTTCTAGTAGCTTACAGAATTCTAATGAAATGGGTATGCAGAATATCTTGAATGAAAATTATAGTGGTTTTGAAGAAGAAAAATATTTTTTAATTAGAAATCAAGAGGATTTAAATACTTTTTACGGAAAAATTAATAGAACAAGAAAACCAGGTTTAGTTCCTCCAGTAGTAGACTTTACTCAAAATATGCTTTTAGTTTGGTGTGGAGATAGTAAAACATCAAATTTTGTAGATTTAGAAATAAATGAGAGTGGTGATAGCTTAATAGTGCATAAACTTGAATCTAAGACTAAGAAACAAAACAATTTGATAGTTAGTCCTTTTAGTATTTACAAATTACGATTAAGTTCGAAATCTCTAAAGATTCAACAGTAATTCGTCGTTAATTTATCTACATTCAACTACCAATCGATTTTAATTACTTTATATAGTACTTATTTGCCTATTACCTTATCTACAATTAATTTTACAACTTAATAACCCAAATTTATAATTATGAAAACTATTAAAGTTATTGGCTTTTTGATGCTATTATTAGCTGCTAATTTAACTTTTGCTCAAGACGAGCTTCAAATCACGGCAAAGGATAGTATTGTTCAGAGTTCATGGATTTTTGGTGTTGGTTTCAATGCTGTTGATGATTCAGGAAACGTTTTTGATGGATTGTTTAATGTTGGAGATGAATGGAATATGGTTCCTTTTCCATCGAGAGTAAGTATTGGAAGGTATTTTAAAAATGGCTTAGGTATAGAAGCGATTGGGACTTACAATAAATACAAGGAAGGGAATATTATTGATGCGGTTATTAACCCTGTAGATATTAATTATTATGGTATTGACGGTAGAATAACCTATGATTTGAATAAAATAATTGGCCAGACAGGTTGGTTTGATCCTTATGTAGGCGTTGGCGCTGGATATTCAGATGCTAACAATTTAGGAAGAGGCACCTATAATGCGGTAGTAGGATTTAGAACGTGGTTTTCCGATAGATGGGGTCTCGATTTTAATTCTACGGGTAAATGGGCCATGAGTCAAGGTGATGGTGCTTCGAACCATATTCAGCATGCTGCAGGTGTAGTTTATCAATTTGGTATAGAAAAAGGTTTATCTAAAAGAGGAGAAGAAAAGTTGGAACTTTTGGCAGCTATCGAAAAAGAAAAACAACGTCAAACAGATTCTATTACAGAAGTTAATAGGCTAAAGGACGAAGCATTGCTGGCTGAAAGACTAGAAAAGGAAAGGAAAGAAGCTGTATTGGCTGCTGCTGAAAAAGCGAAATTAGACGCGCTTAACAAGAGAAAAGAGGAGATAAGGTCAAGAATTGAGAATTTAGGTTATGTGTATTTTGATTTGAATTCATCCACTATAAAAGGAAAATCTAAAACTATTTTGGATTCGTTATCAGTGATAATGAAAGAAATTCCAACCTTGAAACTGAAAATAAATTCTCATACCGATTCTAGAGGAGCCTCTACATATAACGATTGGCTATCGCAACGTAGAGTAGATAAAACTAATGAGTATCTCTTGTCAAAAGGTATTTCTGATGATAAATTAATTACAGAGGCTTATGGCGAAAGATTGTTATTAAATGAGTGTGACGACAATACGTATTGTTCTGAAGAAAAACATGCAGTTAACAGACGTTCTGAATTCGAAATAATCGAATTTTAAATAAGTGAGAATATTTTTAATTGCCCATTAGTCAGAATTGTGACTAATGGGCAATTTTGTTTTATATAAATAATCTTAAATTATCGAATTAGTCTATTGAATAAAGAAATAAACCCTAGCCAACGGTAAAAGTAAATACGGGTGATGTAGATTCGTTACCAACACTATCTTTAGTAACTATTTTCCAATAATAGGTTTTTCCTGCCACTACAGGTATATCATCAAATCTAGTTTCAATAATATCAATGCCATATAATTCAGGGTCTTTGGCTTCACCAAAATATAAGTCATGACCGACGATATCATTATCTAAATCTTCTGACTGCCAAATTAAATTAACGGTAGTACTAGTTCGAGAAATTGACGCTCCAGAAACAGGAGAAATAGCTGTTGCAGGAAAAGGAATTGTTGATTCAAGTCCAGGTCCTTCATTATAGAAACTCCAAACTTCGCTACTACTATTAATTTTTCCTGTAACGTACCATGAGTAAATAACACCTCGTTTAAGAGTAATGGCTACTTCTGTAGACTCACTTTCATATGATTCTGTCTGAGAGTTAGATATATTGGTTAAATGTAAGATATATGGAGCATTGTTATTTTCATCAATCCATTCAAAAATTAGTTCGCTCTCCGTATCGGAAACAACGATACCTTCAGTACATTCAGAATCATTCTCAGGGAAAACAAGGAATAAATTTATATTGTTTTTTGCGTATTCCAAAACATCCGAATCTACTCCACATGATTGGATTACAAGTGTTATGAAAATTAAAAACCCAATTTTTCTCACTGTTTTATAAGTTTGAAGGATTTATTTACGTTATCATTCATCACTCTTAAAAAATAAATACCTGAGCTTAGAGCACTTGTGTTTATTTCAATTTTAGAGCTTTTAACTAAATAAGTTTCAGAATGGATCAAAAGTCCTGCTTCTGTAAAAATAGCTATTTCAACGGTATCAGAAGTCAATGATTTTAAATCTATTGAAAGACTTTCGTTAACAGGGTTTGGATAGATTAATAATGAGTTCTTTAAAATAACAGTTTCTTCAAATTTCCCCTGACACGATTGATTTGTACTCACCCTTACATCATTGACTTCATCATACAATGGTAAGCTTATAAGTTGATTTTCGGTTTGCATACTTTTACCATTTATTTCTATAGTATATTCCTTAGCACCATTCATTTTCAAGGTAACACTATTGGTCAATGAATTGAAGTCTAATTGCACACTTAGGGGTAAAGGCTCTGTTATTATTATCTTAGAACAGGTTTCATAATTTGGAAATTCTATTGAAGAAATACAAAGATTATATTCTCCGATATCTAAGTCTTTTATCGTTAAAATATCAGTAAATGGTAATATGATATTTTCAGTAGCCCCCGTTATCGTTGCCAAGAAGTTTTCTTTTGTGATTGATTCAATTAAAATAGAACCATTATTCGAACCAATACATGACGTTCCAACAGAGGTGATTTTAAATTGATTGTTAGGATAAATTCTAAAAGCGCAACCATTTTCATCTACAGATGTGCCTTTTAATGTATTAGGGCATAAATCACGGGCATCAATAACACCATCGTCATCACTGTCAATTTCTTGTTCGGGACAACCATTGGAATTAACTATAGTACCATTCATAGTATTTGGGCAATCGTCTAAAGAATCCTTCACACCATCATTATCACTATCTAATTGGCTAATAGCGCATCCATTTGAATCAACAGATTCCCCAGATGGTGTGTTAGTACAATTATCATTTTCATCAAGTACACCATCATTGTCTTGATCAACTGCTACCGATGGTTGTACTGAAATTTCCAAATTTTCTATACAACCTTGGTTTGTTTCAATAGTATACATCCCCGATTGTTCAGAAGTTATACTTCCTAAACTATAATCACCATTTACCTTTGAGCCATTTGGTAAGGTGATTGAGAACGAAACGTTATTGGGTAACATGCTTATAACCAATTCATCACCTTCATTTACGGTAAGCGTATTGTTTCCACTTTCAAACACGCCATTTATTTGATATTCTGGAACAATACTATTTTCTTCACAGAAATTTTCACTCCAAATCGCTATATTGTTGGTATTGATATTACCCGCAGTAGTAAAATTACCACCAACTAAAAGTTCTGTGTTGTTATTGGTGAATGTCAATGAATTTACCCGAATGTCAACACCTACATTTGTATTTGGCCCTAAGGCCTCCCAACCATAATCGGCACTCCAACGGGCTAAACTATTTACTATTTTATCTACATTGCCATCATCACTAGCGGTGCTAAAACTTCCTCCTACATAAATATAATTTTCATTTGAGGTTATGGTATTTACATTTCCACTTAAACCATTACCAAGCCTTTCCCACGATTCATTGATTTTATTGAACCTAGCGATTCTGTTAACCGTTTTATCACCTGCAATAGAAAAATTCCCTCCGATATATAAGTAGTCTCCTATAGATTCTATAGCTTGAACAAAACCACTTGTACCAGATCCTAAGGCAGACCAATTTGTACCATTCCAACGGGCTATTCTAACGGCTGAAACTCCACCTGCCATGTCAAAATTCCCTCCTACATATAAATTATTGTTCTCGTCGAAAGCTATTGATCGTATTTCATTATTTGTGCCAGATACATTAGTAGCGTTATCGACAAGAGCACTCCATGTATTATTTTCCCATTTAGTTATATTATTTACAGTTATCCCGCCTGCTACAGAAAATACACCACTAATAAATAATGCTCCGGTTTCGCTAAGTTTAATTTTTAATATAGGGCCATTAGTTCCATCTCCTAAAGAGGACCAAGACGTACCATTCCACTTCGCGATGTTATTTGCAGGTACTCCTCCGATTGTGGTAAAGTCACCTGCAACATAAATTGTTCCATCTGGGGCTATGTCAATTGAATAAATAGTTCCATTGCTTCCATTTGAAAATACTTCCCATTCATTTGCCGAATTGATGCTAGTTAGGTTACTTACATTAAGGTCTCCTGCCGTGCTAAATGTGCCTCCAATATATGTTATGCCGGATGAAGAATTTGCAATTGTTTCAACAATGCCATTGGTGCCTGTTGATATCGATTTCCATTCACCAATTCCATTTACAGGGGTAGTTACTGGTCCTGTAATTGTTTCGGTTAATTTATATAGATTTACGTTAGAACCGTAATCTGAAAAATATAGCTCGCCGGCTTCATCTTCACCAAAGCTAGATATAAATTGGCCATTGGTCTTGAACAATAATTCACTAGAGGTACTGCCGTTGGCTGAGTTATAACTTAATGCCCAAACTCTACCGGAAACATAATCTCCATAAATATATTTGTTCTGTATTAAGGAACTAGATAAAGAACCTTGGTAAACATAGCCCCCGGTTATTGAATTATCTCCATTACTGTGATCATAAAAAAAGATGGGTTTTATATCAGGTGTAGTGGTTAAAGAAGTGCCAGATCCATAACTAGGTTCAGAATTTGCTTCTAATTTATTCCAGCCATAATTACCTCCTCTTGTAATTAAATTTATTTCTTCATAAATATTTTGACCTACATCTGCGCCCCATAAATTGCCTGAAGTATCGAAAGAAAATTTCCACGTATTTCTGATACCCCACGCGTATAATTCATCTAAACCCGATTGACCAACTCTAGGGTTGTTTGATGGTATTTCATACTTACCGTTTGGTAAATCGGCGTTAGTTTCTATTGGATTGCTACCATCTATATCTACATCAATTCGAAGTATACTGCCAAATACAGTAGTTAAGTTTTGTCCGTTACCTTGTGGGTCGCCACCACCGCCACCATCACCTATAGAAATATACAAAAATCCATCAGGACCAAATTCAATTTTACCACCATTATGGTTTGAATCAGATAGATTTTTGGTGAACTGTGCTATGATTACTCCCGAACTGGGATTAAGTAGATTCGAATTACTACTATCTACTTGATAACGCGCTATGTTAATTCTGTAGTTAGTAGGTTGGTCTATATAATAAACATATACATAGCCATTGGTTGAATAATTTGGGTGAAATGCCACGCCTAACAGCCCAATTTCTTGACCTGAACTATACGATACAATTGAAGAAATGTCTAAAAATGTCGTAAGCTCTCCTACTGTAGCGTCAGACTTATTTGGAAATACTTTTATTCTACCAGGCTGTTCAACTACAAATAAGCGGTTGGATCCATCGTTACTGCTTTGAATTTCAACAGGGAAGTTGAAATCTAAATTAGGGAAAGCGTTTTCATAGGAGACCTGACCCTTGCTTGAATATATTGAAAAAATAAGTAAGAAAATAATAAACACTAAGGTATTCTTCTTCGGGGACATGCGTGTTTTTTAGAACGGCAGCAAATATACTGTTCATTCTTTCATTTTCTTAACTTAGAACATTTAAAAATGGACTTTAAAAAACTTAATTATAGTTGTTGATAATTGTTAAATAAGGTTTGCTTGAAGTTTTTTAGCAAGAACATTACTGGACCAAATTATTCTTGCGCAATGTTCAAGGTGCCAAAAGATTTTATCTTCAATTTGGTTACCTGCCAACAGTGGTCCGGCAACAAATAGGTTTTCTGAGGCTTGCATATTTTCGTCCACTTTGAACCCGATTTTAGAGGGATTTGGCTTACAAAGTCCACTCTTAATAAGATCTTTAAAAAATGGTGATAAATCATTTGATGTTAAGTCTACGCTTCCAAGACAATTAATGACAATGTTAAAGGTTTCAGAGTCTTCGGTAGAATTTGGTGCATCATTATTTTTAAAAGTCATCGTCAAGCCATCTGAACTTTCAGTAAGTCCGTGAAAACGACCTTTAATATGCTCAAATCTTTCACGATTGGAAAGTTCTTCAACTACAGAAAGATAATGATTGCCAGCGCAACGTTGCCTTCTGCCTATTTGGTTTCCATGAAAACATGCAAAATTCAACAATTCTTCTTTGCTTAAATTGGGTAGCAATGCTCCAAAGCCTTTTGAAATAATTCCAACAGTTGTGGCAGCACCTAGGCCTTGTTTTTCAGCTTCATCAATATCTTTGTGAGCTGCTTCGGCAATGGCACTAGCGGTCAAGTCTTTCGTTTGGGAAAGTGATTGTAAATGTTTTGCACTAAATTGTTTTGCTTTAACTGCATCAAATGTTCCATCGGGCATTACTCCATGTGATGAAAGGGTTTTAAATGAGGTGTCATATTCATCAATGTTTAGTTTGTCACAGATTTTGTAAATCATTTCCAAACCACTTGCATTTGCGCCTAGAACAGCAATTTTTGTTTTGAGATTTTTTGATTTACGTCCATTTATGAAACTTGCAATTTGTCCCATATTTTTCTCCATACCTAAGCCATATGGTTCTTTAATATAAAGTGCGTTTTCATTGTTTCCTATAGTGTCATCGAATAACCTTTTATAGGGTAAGGAGCCTATAGAAAGCACTATTTTATCTGAAGAAATTGTGGTGTTGTCTTCAAAATTAATTTGAAAATTATTTGCTTCCTTGGTGATAGATACCGTCTCTTTTTGTATGTAAGTTAATGTTAATTTTTTAGCGTTAACCAGCTTATCAATTCGCCCTAACACCTCTTGGTTTATGTATTTTCCGAAGAAAAATCTAGGAATATATAAATCATCCCATTCTCCTTTTTTGTATAATGGACTGTTTATTTGCGCCCACTCCGTAGCATACATTCCACCATTATCAATGAATTCTTCTACAAGTTCAGTAAGGTTGGCATCTAACCAATTCTTAAAATGTGTTCTGTGTGGTTCTGTAATGAAATTCTTTAAATCCTGTATTAAAAGAACTGATTTTCCAGACCGACTACCATATGGCATGCCTTTAAAGAAATCATTGCTTTTGTCAATTATGAAAATTTCAATTTCACTGTTGTATTTTTCCTTTTCATAGCTTTCTAAAAAAGGAATCAAGGTATAACTTGTAGCTATTCCGGCACCAATAAATGCAATTTTTGCTGACATTTTTTTAATAAATATATTATATAAAGTTGACTAAATATTTTTGAAGTTCAATGACTTGTTTTTAAAATTTGACCAACTCGACAATATCATCGATTATCTGCTCTTGTGGGGTAATACCACTTCATGAGCTTCGGATAAAAAAAGCCCGTAATTAACGGGCTTTTTTAGCGGAGGAAGAAGGGATTCGAACCCTCGGAGGCGTTAACCTCAATAACAAAATACATTGCAATTTGCATTAGACCACTCTGCCATTCCTCCATTTCTATTTTGAAAACGCACTAGGTTTAATATTATTGTTAATAAGTACTTTTTTTTCCTGTAAAGTAGTTTCGTTGTATGCTACCGTTAAAGTAAATTTGCAGCGCTATGTATTAAACGTAATTTACTGCTTTTGAACGATATTAATATGTCGGTTAGGTTTATTGACCTTTTTTTGTAAGTGGAATTGGACGTGTTCAGTTTATAAAATTGCTAAAAATGAAAAAGAATTACCCCTTGAACTTAAATACTATTAAGAAACCGGCCTTAGTTGTGGCCATATCGGCATTTGTTTTAATGGCTATGAGTTTTGGACCCATGTTCTTGGGACCGGGCCTAACAGTTCCAAAACCATTTGCTCCTTTCGTGGACACAGCATTTTCAGATTTAGGTACAGCAACCCCAACATATGAAATAGCTTTTCCAAATCTAACATTTGATTCGCCTATAATATTTACTCCTGTACCTAATCAAACTAAAATAGTTGTAGGTCAGCTAGATGGTAATGTGTATTGGATTGAAGATGATAATAATACTGCAAATAGTCCTTTAATTGTAAATCTTTCAGATGAGGTCGGTGATCGTAACGAAGGTGAGGTTTGGGATGGTGGTTTTTTGGGTTTGTCCATTCATCCAGATTTTGGTACTGCGGGTAAAAATTACTTTTTTATATATTATACGACCTCAGGACCTAATAGCAATTTAGGAAATCCTGCTGGGTTCTTTTGCGGAGTTGAAACCTTTGCAGGTAACTATCTTAAATTAGAACGGTTTGAGGTAGACCCGACAACCATGACTATGGTTGATGGAACAAGGGTTACTATGATAAATAGAGAGCTTTACAATACTACACACCGTGGTGGTGGTATGGTGTTTGGGGATGACGGCTTCCTTTATCTTTCTACTGGAGATCAAGCTACATATTTAAATGCACAGAATATTTCTGAAAACTTAGATGGAGGAGTACTTCGTATCGATGTGGATATGATTGGAGGAGCCGTTAGTCACGCGCCGAGAAGATTCTTGCAAGACCCTGGTGTCGGTAATACCCATCCCAATACTGAGGGTTTAGAAATGTCTGGAGATTTCTATTACATTCCTGAAAATAATCCTTTTAACGACGCTAGCGGAGCAGTATTTGAAGAATACGTTTCTATAGGGAATAGAAGCCCCCACCGCATGACAAAGGATAAGGATACCGGTATTTTGTATATTGGTGAAGTAGGCGAGAACACCCATGAGGAAGTTAATGTTCTTGACCCTACTATATTAGATAAAAAAAATTATGGTTGGCCCTTTTATGAGGCTAATGCTCCCTTTAGTCCACCAACAAAGGCTGGAACTCCTTGTAATCCAATTTTTTATCCCGGTACTACTCATTCGCCCCCATTGACTCAATTCACACGTGCTGAAGCTACTTCCATAACGGGAGGCTATGTTTATCGTGGGTCTAATCTGCCTGGCTTAGTTGGAAAATACATCTGTGCTGATTATGGACAAACTGATGCCATCTATGAAATTGATATTAATACTGGATCTAAACAGTCATTAGGAACTTTTCTGCCACTAGATATTATTTCTTTTGGGCAGGATGACAGGGGTGAATTGTATTTGTTGCGATTAGGCAATAACAGTAATATTTACAGATTAAAAGCTTCGATTGATTTAGAAGATGCACCTGGGTTATTATCTCAAACAGGGGCATTTACAGATTTGACAAACTTAACTGTGGCCGATGGTTTTGTTCCTTATGAAATGATAGAGTCATTTTGGTCAGATGGAGCATTGAAAAAACGCTGGATTGGTATTCCAAACAATGGTACACATGATACGCCGGCTGAGCAGATAGAATTCTCTGAAAATGGTAATTGGATTTTCCCTGTTGGTTCTATAATCATAAAACATTTTGATTATTCCATTGATGACAACGATCCTACGATTACCCGTAAAATAGAAACACGGTTTTCAATAAAAGGTAGTGATGGTAATTTTTATTTCTTAACATACAAATGGCTTTCAGATGAAAGTGATGCTGTATTAGTAGACATGGAGGTAGGTGAGACTATTAGTATAGATATAGATAAAGTTGGTGGAGGTCAACGTCAAGAGGATTGGATGTATCCTTCAAATAGTCAATGTATTAGTTGTCATAACCCAGATTTGGGGGGTACCTTAGGTTTACGTACCCGTAATTTGAATAGTGAATATGATTATTCTTCGCATGATCCTAGTGGTATTCTAGCTAACCAATTGGTAACATTAGGTGAAGAAGGTTTGGGGATATTAAATATTAATATTAGTGATACGGATACCCCAGGGTATTTGACCCATGTTGCGATTGACGACCCTAATGGTACTCTAGATCAAAAAGCGCGTTCTTATTTAGATAATAATTGTGCCTATTGCCACCAACCGGATACAGGCAACAGAGCAAATTTTGACCTTCGGTTATTAAATACACTAGCGCAAACTGGGCTTTTAACAGCTGGGTATAATCAGGCAGTGCCTGATTTACCATCTAATCAAAGAATATTGATTCCCGGAGATGCAGCCAATTCACAAGTATATCATAGGGCACAAAGTTTAGTACCTGGTATCAAGATGCCGCCCTTATCAAAAAATGTAGTTGATACCGAGGGTGTTGCACTTATTCAAGCATGGATTGATGCCATGGAGCCAATAGCTCCTACTCCTAATTTAGACACTTATAGACTGGTGAACTATGCTACGAAAGCCACAATGCAGGTTGCTGATGCTAGTAATGTACAGGGTACGAACGTGCTACAAGGTGGGTATGAAGGATTAAATTACCAGCACTGGGCATTGGAAAATGCTACAGAATTGAATTATTTTAAGTTTAAGGCAATAAGTAGTAACCGATATCTTGATGTAACCGGTTTTGGAGATGGTAAAGGAGTGAATGTATGGCAGTGGTTAGATAACACAACAGTATCACAACAATGGCAAATCGTAGATGCGGGAAATAACACTTTTCATATCATAGCTAGAGTTAACGGCAATTTTCTCGGAATAGAGCCAAACGGTAATGTCGTTGTTGGAACCGATGATGGTAGCGATATTTACAGATGGGAATTTTTACCAACAAGTGCACCCTTTACTATAGGTATTGATATTCAGTCTAATTTAGTAGTGACATCTGAGGAAGGTACAACAGATGATTTTGATGTCGCTCTAAAATCGGCACCGGTAGATGATGTAGTCTTGCTTGTTTACGGAGCTGATGCAACGGATGAAGTTACGCTTTCAGTAACGGAACTTACTTTTACGGCTGCCAACTGGGATATTCCACAAACGGTTACTGCAACGGGTGTAGATGATGTTGATGTAGACGGGGTTCAATATTATAATATAGAAATAGCGGTGGATGGTTCACGTAGTGATGCCGCTTTCGCTGGCTTTATTGAAACTTTAGCGGGTTATAATGAAGATAATGATGGTGGAGCAGGGGCTCCTCCAGCTCCAGGAACGTATAGGCTTATCAATGTGGACAGTGGTCTATCGGCCGAGGTTGTGGATGCAGGAACAGTTAATGGTGTAAACATGGAACAGGGATTGTACCAAGGTGATGCCCATCAACAATTTGAGTTGGTGTATCGCGATAATGGACTGTATGCCTTGATTGCCCAGCATTCTGGAAAAGCGATGGATGTTGAACAGGGCAATGCCAATCGAGGTACTAACGTATGGCAATTTACCGCAAACGAGACGGTTTCTCAACTATGGACTATTCAGGATGCGGGGAATAACACTTACCATATAATAAGTGAACTGGGAGGACATTATTTGACCATAGATGCGAACGGAAATATTCTTGTAGATGTAGATAATGGAGCGGATGCCTATAGATGGCGTTTTGAAGATATCACAACCCTTGGTAACACGGGTATTAATGTGAGTCAGGACATATTGTTCACTAACGAAGATGGCGATACGGATACGTTTACGGTATCCCTTAAGGAAGCACCTACTGCACCGGTAACGGTTGGTATACAGGTCGTTGTCGGTGTTGCCGAGGCAAGTGTGAGTGTAGCCCAGCTAATTTTTGATGATACCAACTGGAATGTTTTACAGACGGTAACAGTTACTGGTCTAGACGATGTTACGCCAGATCTGGATGGCGCTCAGGATTTTGTTGTGGAAGCTGTTGTAATCGCACCATTTAATGATCCCAAATATAGTTCGGGCATTGGGGATACGGTTGCAGGTATAAATTATGATAATGATGGTGGTGATAATGGAGGTCCCGTAGCTGGTATTTATCAAATACGTAATGTAGGCAATCAACTGAATATGATGCCCGATGACGGCACGCTAGAGTGGCAGGTAAATATGGGTACGGGTATATATGATGCTTCTGAATATCAGCATTTTGAATTGATAGCCGAAGGAAATGGATTGTATAGTATTAGATTCACACAACAGGATGGTACAGGAAGAGATTTGTATTTGGATAATCAGGGAGGCAGCAATGCTCCAGGAACCAATATTTGGTCTTATATAGAAAGTATTGGTTCGGGTAGGATAGCACAGTTGTTCCAAATTGTTAATGCCGGTGATGGTTCGTATTTTATCATAAATGCTCTATTGCCACCTGCTCCAAATACGACAAACCATTTAACAGTAGAACCTAATGGCAACCTTATTGCGAATACAAATGTTGATAATAACGATTTCTTTAAATGGGAATTCTTGCCTACCGGGTTTGCACCGGAGGCTATAGCTACCGCTAGTACGAATGCAGGAAATGCTCCATTAGCTATTCAGTTCACTGGTAGTGCTTCTACCGATGACAAGAATAATATTGTAACTTATTTATGGGACTTTGGTAATGGTGATACTTCTACCGATGCAGATCCTAATTATAGCTTCACTCAAGGGGGTACATTTAACGTTACCTTGACAGTAACCGACGGTGATGGTTATGAAGATATAAGCGATCCGATAGAAATTGTTGTGAACGGTGCCCCTGAAGCCGTGGCGAGTGCGGATATTATAAACGGTATTGCCGCTTTAGAGGTCGCATTTACAGGTGATCAGTCTACTGATGCAGAAGGCCTTATAGCCTATGCATGGAACTTTGGCGATAGTGCAAATTCAACGGAAGCTAACCCGGTACATATTTTTGCCAGTGAGGGCACGTATAACGTTGTCTTAACGGTTACCGATGAAGGTGGACTTGAGGATACCGATACAATAACTATAGTAGTTACCCCTAATATGGCACCCGTAGCGGTAGCCAGTTCCGATGTTACGGATGGTGATGCACCTTTAGAAGTTAACTTTATTGGTGATCAGTCAACAGATGATGATGTTGTGGTGTCTTACAGTTGGAATTTTGGTGACGGTACAAGTTCTGTTATTGCCAATCCGGCACATACATTTAATGTTGACGGAACCTATGAAGTAGTATTGACAGTAACCGACGTGGGAGGTTTGGAAGACACGGAAACCTTAACTATCACCGCTAATCGGGCAAACGGAGCACCGGTAGCGATTGCTACTGCTGATGTTGAGCAAGGTGGAGCTCCACTAGAGGTAAGCTTTATTGGTGATCAATCTACTGATGATGTGGGTATTGTGACATATGCTTGGAATTTCAATGACGGAACAATTTCCTCGGAAGCAAATCCAGTACATACCTTTGTTAATGTAGGAACGTATGATGTGGTCTTAACGGTTACCGATTCAGATGGTTTATTGGATAATGAAACGGTGACCATAACGGTAACTACTGCAAATGAAGCCCCGGTTGCAATAGCCCAAGCGGATATTACACAAGGAGAGGCTCCTTTAGTGGTAAGCTTTTCTGGTAACCAATCTACGGACGATGTAGGTATTGTATCTTACAATTGGGATTTCGGGGATGGTATTAGTGTTACAGATGCAGATGCTGTTCATACATTTACTACTGTGGGTATTTTTGAGGTCATCTTAACTGTGACCGATGAAGGCGGACTTCAGGATACGGATGCAATTAGTATAACGGTAACCGATGGTTCAACCAATATGTCACCAGTAGCTGTAGTTAGTGCAAATGCTACTGAAGGTTTAGCGCCTTTGGAAGTGACCTTTACTGGGGATCAATCAACTGATGATGTTGGTATTACTGCCTATAATTGGGACTTTGGTGATGGAACCACATCGTCGGAAACAAACCCGGTTCATACCTTTAGTATTGTTGGTAGTTACGATGTAATGTTAACCGTTACAGATGATGGTGGACTTCAAAACACGGATGTAATTACTATAACCGTGACCGATAATTTAGATAATATGGCACCGGTAGCTGTAGCAAATGCTGATGTTATTGTTGGTGCAGCACCTTTAGAAGTGATATTTACAGGTGACAAATCAACTGACGATTTGGGTATTACTACCTATACTTGGGATTTTGGAGATGGAACTACATCTTCGGAAGTTAATCCACAACATGTTTTTGATGTTATAGGTGTGTTTGACGTACTATTGACTGTAACCGATGAACAGGGACTAGAATCAACAGCGAACATCACCATTACTGTGACCGAAGAACAACCTTCTTTTGAATTCATTTTGGCTCCAAACCCTTCAATTGAGTATGTTGAGGTTATCATGAAAGATAACTTCAATATGGATGAAATACTTGGTGTTATGATGCACGATAGTGCAGGTAGATTAATAAGACAATATATTGTTGATGATGTTCTACAAGATGGTAGGTTACGAATACCAACAGGTGCTTATAGAAACGAAGTCTATGTTATAACCTTAATGTTTAATAATAATGAACCAGTTTCGAAACGATTGATTATAAATTAAAGTGACAAAAATTTGCAGAAAAAAGGCTATTCCATTCGTTTGGATAGCCTTTTTTGTTTTTCGATTCATAAATTTAATACATATAATCAATCATTTTTCTTGAAAGATTTCAGAATACTTTAATAGCTTGAATGTATGTTTACCTTATATGTTATTCAAAATTATTTTAATTGTATAGCATAGTTGTTTTAGAGGGAAGAGCATACTTAATGTTTATTCTATTCGTTCTATATTTTAAGCTTAACTTTTAATTTTAAGACTTGAACGGGAAAATTGAAAATATCGATTTATTAAGATTATTTTTATTTTCTAGTAAAAATTAAAATTTACGATAAAAACATATTCATGATACCTAAAATTATTCATTATTGCTGGTTAAGTGGTGAAGAATTTCCACAAGAGATAAAAAGAAATATAGCTTCTTGGAAGGTCTTATTGCCAGATTATGAATTTATGTTATGGGACACTAAACGTTTCAACTTAGAAGAATGGCCCTTTGCAAAAGAAGCTTTTGAAAAGAAAAAGTATGCTTTTGCTTCTGATATAGTAAGGCTATATGCTGTGCAACAATACGGGGGTATTTATTTGGATACAGATGTTCAAATTCTTAAAAAGTTTGATGATCTATTACAACTTCCTTATTTTGTTGGTTTAGAATATGAAAATATTATAGAGGCAGCGATTTTTGGTGCAGAAAAAAATGCTGAATGGGTAACTTATTGTTTAAAGCATTATGATAATAGATTATTTGTAAAGGAGGATGGTACTTTTGACATTACTATAGCACCAACAATTCTAAAAAAACAGATACAAAAAATAAAACAAATTGTATCGATGACTACAGCGGAAGCAAAGGATGTAAAGAGTCTTATTAAAGATGACAGTAAGTTTTACTTATTTCCGTGTGAGTTTTTTAGCCCTAAAGATGTACAAACTGGTAAAATTCATAGTACTAAAAACACGTATACCATCCATCATTTTAATAGTTCTTGGTTACCCTATTTTTCTAAATTAAGAAGGAAAATAAAATTAGTACTTGGTGTAAATACCATTAATAAAATACTTAAAATTTCATTAGTTAGTAAAACTCTAAAGGTATTTAAAAAGATAGAAGCGAAGTTTGATACGAAATAATTGTTTTCTCGTGATTTTTAATTGCACTTAACTTCAATTTTTAGTTGAGTATAAAGACTTTTAACACATGGTTTAGTACAAGTACAAAAAGGTTAATTAAACTTGGCTTAGATCTTTTTTTAGGAAAGTCACAAATCATACTCAATACAAGTACTATTTTTTAAAAAGGCAGAGGGGAGAAGTACAGCTGTTTAATATCTTCTATTTTGCCTACCAATGCGATAGTACCAATAAAATGTTCTTCTATTTCAAAGCTTAACACCAACAAATTGGCGATATTATTTATTAGTTCTGGATTAATTAGATGCATACCGTCACAAGCAGGAATATGAATAAAATTATCTTCAATACCTTTTCCAGTTGCTTTGACGATAGCTTCTTTACGAGTCCAATATGTAAAGAACAATCGAACTTTATCACTAGTTATTGCTAAATTTTTAAGTTCTGCTTCACCAAATATTCGAGGTGCTGTTTCAGAATAATCCCATTCTCTATCTACATTTTCTACGTCAACACCAACTGGATTAGTGGAAATTGCAATTAAACCATATTCTACTATATGAGAGACATTAAAAAAAACTTTCGGATGTGATGGTAAATAGGGCTTTTTGTTTTCATCTGTGGCTATAACTATGTCCTTTGCCTCTAAACCTATATATTCTGACAATAGTAACCTTAGGAATGATCTACAGATAATAAACCTATTCTTATCTTTTTCAAAATGATAGCGTTCAGCCTTTTCTAACTCAGTAGTAGTAAGGTGCTCTTTGTATTTTGAAATGTTATTGTGATAGGAGGGTAGATGAACTTTATATATTTTTAATGCCGATTTCTCGTGAATAGATTTTTGAGAACCACTTATGAGTATCTTAACCGAACTACAAAATATACTACTGTACACTTTCTAAATTGTGATTATCTAGAACGTATTGAAGTTTAGTTGCAAATACCTCAACATTCGATTTATCAAACATATCTATATGATTACCTTGAACCATATGCCTTCTAACACCTTTTTTAGCGAATTTTTTCCATCCTAAGAATTTTTTATCATGGACTAAATTAATTTCCTCCTCTGCCTTAAACAAATCAATAACGATATCTTGTGGGCGAATGTAATAACTATCAGTAGCCTTTATATGATTTTGCTCCATTTTTAAAACTCGATGAAACTGCATTTCATGACTTTTTTCCTTACCGTATTTCAAACGTAAAAATATCCCTTTAATGTGAAGCATAAATAGACCAGTTCTTCGTTTAAAATTCTTTTTACTTGTTAACATATTTAGTAGTACATAACCAACTTTTACTATGGTATAACCAACGGATACTATTTTTTTCTTTATAGGGCTTTTAAAATAATAATCGGGGAATACATAAGTGTCAAACTCCGCAACTATTTTTACTTCTTTGCCTTGCTCCCTAAGTTGCCTGGCCATTTCAAAAGCTATAGTACCACCTAGTGAAAACCCTGCCAAACAATAAGGACCATTTGGATTTGTAATCTGAATTTCCTTAATATAATCTCTTGCCATATCGTGCATAGAGTCATGGGGTTCAGCAACACCATCTAAACCTCTTGCTTGAAGACCATAAACAGGTTGGTCTTCATCTAATTTTTGAGCTAATTCATTAAATATTAATACATTATGGTGTGCTCCATGCACAATGTATAATGGTGGTTTGCTTCCTTTTGGCTTTAAGGGTACTAATGAATCCCAAGTTACAAATTCACTATCCATGTAGGAAGCCAACTTTTTAATCGTTGGGTGTTTAAGTAAAGCTACAAGCGGTAATCTATTTCCGGTTTCATCCTCTAATAGCATCATTACCCTAACGGCAATTACAGAATGTCCTCCAAGTTCAAAAAAGTCGCTATTAACATCAATTTTATCAATTCCCAGACATTTTTGCCAAATGGTCAAAATAGTTGTTTCAGATGCTGTAGATGGTTCTGCAAATATTTTAGATGCTGTTTTATTGGGTAATAGGTTAAGTAAGCTTTTACGATCTATTTTACCATTAAGCGTAGTAGGGAATTCTTTAACAACATTAAAAATATGAGGTACCATGTGGGTTGGAAGTTGTTCACTTAGAATTTCTTTCCATTCACTAAATTGCTCAGTATAATCGCTTACCATATCTGAAACAATTAGGTTTGCAACCAAACGATCTTCATGGAGCAAAACGACAGAAGATTGTACCCCTTGTAAAGAATCTAAAGCCTCCTCAATTTCACCAAGTTCCACACGTTGGCCCCTAATTTTTATCTGTTGGTCTATTCGTCCAAGACATTGTACTTCGCCTGAAGGGAGTAATTTTGCTAAATCTCCTGTACGATATAAAACAGGCCCTAATTCTGTTTCAAAAGGGTTTTTTATAAATTTTTCATTAGTTAAATCCGAACGTTTCCAATACCCTTGTGCAACTCCATCTCCTGCAATGCATAGTTCTCCAATTCTACCAGGTTCTACTAAAAGCTCCTGCTCGTTCATAATATATAATTGGGTGTTGGCTATAGGATTTCCTATAGTTACCACATCATCAGACTTATGAACTTTTTTTATTGCCGACCAAATAGTTGTTTCCGTAGGACCATAAAGATTCCATAATTCATCAACCTTGCCCAAAATGTTTTTTGCTAAAACTATGGGTAAAGCTTCTCCGGTACAAAAAGCTTTTAGAGGTAAATGATTTTTCCAACCTGCATCTAATAACATTTGCCAAGTTGCAGGTGTAGCCTCCATTACTGTTATTTCTTCTTTTTTTAGTACTTCTAGTAATAGTCTAGGGTCTTTAGCAGTTTCTTCACTAGTTAAAATCAATTGAGCCCCTTTTAAAAGTGAAGCGTATAGTTCAAAACCAGCAATGTCAAAGGAAACTGTGGTTATTGAAATTACTTTATCGGTTTTTTGAATACCAGGTTTTTCTAAAACACTATATAATAAATTAACTAAGTTTTTATGGGTAACCGTAACCCCTTTTGGTTTGCCTGTTGATCCAGAAGTGTATAAGATATACGCTACTTGATTAGTATTAACGTCTAAATTTAGTGGTAGAGTTGAATAATTTACTAAATCTGAAAAAATAGATTCGATAAATAATTGTGATACGCCATCCTGTAAAGTTAATGAAGATGTTTCTGTTGTGATCAAGTATTTCGACCCAGAATCCTCTAACATAAACTCAAGTCGTTTACTTGGATAGTTAGGATCCAAGGGAAGGTAAGCAGCACCACTTTCCATTATAGCCAGTAAAATGGTAATTAATTCAATGGAGCGTGGTAAAGATACAGCGACATAATCCCCTGGAAGTACACCTTGTTCCTTCAAATAATGAGCTATTTGGTGAACTTGCTTTTCTAAATTTTCATATGATATTTCAGATGTACCAAATTTTATTGCTTGTTTAGAAGGGTCTATTTTACATTGTTGGGCAATTAATTCATGCAAAGGTAATTGTGGGTAAGATGCCTTTGTATTATTCAATTCTGAATAGGCTGAAGCATCTACTTTAATAATATTCCCTATTTCTACATGAGGATTAGCTACGATACCATGAAGCACTTTTTTAAATGAAGACATCATCTGCTCTATAGTTGCCGGTTTAAAAAGAGACGTATTGTATGACCACTCTAAGATAAGTTCATCTTCTGTTCCTGTAGCGTTTAAAAAAAGTTCAAATGTTTCGAATGCTCTAGGGTTGCTTTTTAGCTTATATTCTAATCCATTAAAAACCACATCATTAGCCATGCCCATATCAATGTTAAAGGTAATTGGGGCTAATGGCACTCTTGATGGATCTCTAGCAATGGCGAGTTTTTGAAGTAACTGGCCAAAACTTAACTGTTGATGTTCGTAAGCATCAAAAATTTCAGTTTTTCTATTTTTTAAATATTCATTGAACGGAATATTTGCTGAAAGTTTACTTTTTAACGGAAGTAAGTTAACACAATGTCCTACCAATTGAGTTTTACCACTTAATGATTGGCCAGCAGCTGGTAGACCTAAAACCAATTCATCTTGGCCGGTTTGTCTATACAGGAAGACTTCAAAGGCGGCCATTAGGGTAACAACAAAACTAGCTCCAGATTTAATCCCAACTTTTTTTAAATCGGATACTAGACTATTGTCAATTCCAAAATCTAAACGATTACTCTTGAAGGTTCTAAGTTGTGGTCTAGGAAAATCTGTAGGAAGTGAAACTACAGGAACTGAAGATTCATATTGTTTAAGCCAATACTGCTCAGTTTTTTTATATTCTTCACTTCCAATAAACTCTTGTTCTTCTTCGGCATAAGAGCTAAAGGTTTCAGGTTGAGCAATATTGGGTGTAGTACCTAGAATATGTGCGGAATATAAACCGCCTAATTCTTGTAATATAATACCCATAGACCAACCGTCGCATACAATATGGTGCCCTGTAATAATTAATTGATGTTCTAATTCTGAAAGTTTTAGTAAACCAATTTTAAGTAGTGGACCTTTATTTAAATCAAAGATAGTATTCGCATCTCCTTTCAAATAGTCTTTAATGGCATCATTTTTTTCAATGCTATCAAAATGAGAAAAATCTTGATAAGAGAGTTCTATTGGAAATTCTTCATAAACAGTCATAAAACGCCCATCGGGACTAAAGGTAGCTCTTAACGCTTCGTGTCTTTTTACTAATTTCGCAATAGCATCTTCTAAGGCAACTTTTTTTAAGTTGCCTTTCAAAACTAGTGAAACAGATTCGTTATAAGCCCTATTCGCATCTTCTCCTCCTAATTTACAGGCAATCCATATTTCAGACTGTGCTTGTATGATAGGAATGACTTTCTCAATCACAGGACCGGAAAATGGATTAAAAGTGACTTTCTCTTGCATTTATTCGTTGGTTATTTTTGAAAATTAATCCTTTTAGAAAAAGTTGAGTTATTTAAGGCTATAAATCATATTTGACATAGGAACCATTTTTATTTGCGTCCACTACAAACCAAGCAGGATTGCCAGATTCATCAACGCCAAGTTTAGCTCCTTCAACCGGAGGTGTGTTTAATGATTTAAATGATGATTTGTTACCATTTGCATACGAAACTTCAGGATTAGGGGTAGCGTTTAATACTTTGCTATTAAATATATTGACAGCAATAAGTTCATCAACACTAGTAACAAATGCATGTATAAGTTTATCTATATCTTCTGTTTTAAAAGCACTGGTTATAAAGCAAGGAAAGCCATCCCAAATGTGAAAACCTTTTTCACGCATTAAAACGAACAGTAATTCTGAATACGGTATTTCATCTAAGAACTTAAGTCTCCATAATGAACCAAAATATTTTATTTCCATTGGAAGTTCACGTTTAGAAAACTCCTTGTTTAAATCCTTTGCAAAATTTTCAGTTAATAAATTAAGGCCATTTTGAAGAGATTCACCTAATTCTCGCAAATGAATTAATGATGCCTTTGCAGCTGCTAATGCAAGGGGGTGACGTACAAAAGTACCTGCAAAGTAGGTAACCCCTATTTCTGGGTAAGAGTTATCGCCATATTGCCAGAACCCTCCGTCTAAGGCATCCATGTATTTTCTTTTGCCCACTATGGCACCAATAGAAATACCCCCTCCAATTACTTTTCCATAAGTGCCAATATCAGCCTTTATACCAAATAGAGCTTGCGCGCCACCTGGATGCATACGAAAACCAGTAATAACTTCATCAAAAATGAGTACTGTCTCTGTTGCCGAAGTTATTTCCCTTACCTTTTTAAGGAAATCTATTGGTTGGAACTCAGGTCTACGACTTTGAACTGGTTCCACAAGAACGGCCGCCAATTCATGAGATCGACTACGAATTATTTCTAAACTTTCGTCAGTACCATATTCTAGAACCAATACATTTTGAACTGATTCAGAGATAATACCGGCTGTGGCTGGGAAAGTTTTTAATTTTTTAGAACCTCTCACAAGACCTTCGTCATTAATACCATGGTAAGATCCAGTAAAGGTTACAATTAATGAACGGCCAGTTACGGTTCTAGCTATACGCATGGCACCTAAAACAGCTTCTGAGCCAGTATTACAAAGTGCTGCACGATCATGCCCTGTAAACTCACAAAGTAGTTCACAAACCTCACCTGCTAGGGGATGTTGTGGACCAACTTCATACCCACTATCAATTTGTTTTTTTAGAGCTTTGGTAATGAATTCTGGTTGATGACCAAATAGACAAGATCCAAATCCGTTTAATGTATCTATATACTCGTTCCCATCAATATCCCATAATCTGTTGCCAGATGATTTCTCAACTACAATTGGATATACTAGTTCTTTTGTAAGTGGTTTAAAGCCAGATACCACTCGTGGGTCTGACATATGAGAACGATGTTTTTGGGTATAAGCTTTACTAGCAGCTGTTTTTTTGTTGTAGCTGGTGGTTAATTTCTCTAAAAATAACTTTTGGTGTGATTGAATTTCGGTAGATTGCTTTTCTATCTTAGGAGAAGCTCCAAAAGGTTTTTTATGCTCCTTTATCTCATCCTCTGAAAGTATATCTAATGAAGCGGGAGGATTTAAATTTATAGTATTGTTTTGGAATTCTTGAACTGGTACAGGAGCAGGACTATTATCTTTTACCGTTCCAGAGTTACTATTATTTCCTTTTAGTAATTCTAATTGTCTTCCCAATATTTGAAGTTGCTGGGCAATTAGGTCTATCGCACTATTATTGTTATCATATGAAACAGCATATGATGTAGTTGTCTGTGTAGGTATATTTGCTGCTGTATGAGATACTGCAGGTGTTATTACAGATGCATTGGGTGCAATAGGTATAGTTGGTGCTTGTACAGCATAACGATCTGGCGGTAAAGTTTTGTCTAAATGGCTAGCTAAAAGATTTGGTGTGCTAAATTCACCATTTAACTGTCGAAAGGTAATTGGAGTTTTAAATTCATTTTTACAACTTATTGCCATTTGGGTTAAAACTAGTGAATCAAGGCCAAGTTCAAGGAAATTATGTTCATATTCAGAAGATTCTAATTCTATTCCTGAAGTATTCAAAATGATATCTGAAATTTTCTCCAGAATTTTTACTTTTCTGTCAGGTTGTATAACTGTATTCATTTCTGGTTGTATAAATTTATTAGTATTCTGATCAATTGAGGTATGGTTTTGTATACTAGGGTTTTGGTTTTTTATTGGCTCTATCCAGCAGAGTTTTTTGTCAAATACATACGCTGGTAATCTAACTTTTTGTCTAGATTGTCCCTTATAGAATTCTTTCCAATTGGGTTCAATACCATTTTGCCATAGTTGTCCTAAGGCAGATAAAACAGTATGATAAGAATTTTCGTTTTCATTAGGTAAAACTAAACTGGATATAGATATTACGGACTTGGCTTTCTTTTTTTGCTGAGATAAAGTAGTTAAAGCACGGCCAGGACCAACTTCCAACAATAAAATATCTTCTAATTCAAGAGCCGTTTCCATAGCATCTGAAAAACGAACGGTAGCTCGTAAATGATTTGTCCAGTATTTTGGATCAGTAGCTTCAGTTTCGCTAAGCCATGTACCTGTTACAGTTGAAATAATAGGTAAAAGAGGTGAATTCAATTCAATTTTTTTGACTTCCGCTTCAAACTTGGCTAAAACGGGGTCCATCATTGTAGAATGAAAGGCATGACTTGTTTTAAGTAACCTATTCGGAATTTCTTTTTGCTCTAATACTTTAGCAAATGCCTCTATAGGCTCATCTTCACCCGATACCACACATAACAAATCTGAGTTTACTGCAGCCATTGAAAGTGTTTCAGGCAGTAGTTCAGATAAATTTTTGAAGGTGGATCTTACCGATAACATGCTTCCGCCTGGAAGTTGACTTACTAATCTTCCGCGAATCGCAACTAAAATCAATGCATCTTTTAGGGTAAATACTCCAGCCAAATGTGCTGCTACAAATTCACCAACACTATGACCACAAAGAATTGTTGGTTCAATTCCCCAACTTATCCAAAGTTGAGAAAGGGCATACTCTACAACAAATAAAGCAGGTTGTGTAAATTGGGTATCCTTTAGAGCTTTTTCTGCCTCTAAAAAATTTTCTTTTGGATAAATTATATGTCGGATATCAAAATCAAATTCTTTAAGTAAAATTTCAGCGCATTGGTCTACTGCCTCTTTAAAAACATTTTCATGATCATAGAGCGCTTTTCCCATTTGTAAATATTGTGCACCTTGACCGGGAAAAAGAAATGCCAATTCACTAGGTACTGCTTTTAAATCAGATTTTTTAACTGTATTTTCATCTAGTAAAAGTTTACTAATTGTACTTTCTAAATCTGAATCTGAAGCTAAAACGAAACTTCTTTTATTAAAAGATTCTCTGGTATTACTTAGAGAGTAAGCTACATCTGCCAACTTTATGTCAGAAGAAGATTTTATAAAATCCCCTAAACTCGTCTTATAACCATCAAGACTTTTTTCAGTTTTTGCCGACCAAGTAAGAAGTTGTAAAGGTTTACTTTCTCCAGACTTTATGGGTTGTTTTTCAAACTCTTCAACAATTACATGAACGTTTGTTCCTCCCACCCCAAAAGAGCTTATTCCGGCACGACGAATATTTTCAGATTTCCATTCACGTAATATATTATTTACAAAAAATGGACTGTTTGTAAAATCAATTGCTGGATTAGGTTCTGAAAAACCTAAAGACGGCGGTATCTGTTGATGGTATAGGGACAAGATTGTTTTTATAAAGCCTGCAACACCAGCTGCAGCCGTAAGATGGCCCATGTTACTTTTTATTGATCCAACAGCGCAATATCCTTTTTTTGTTTGTTCGCCAAATGCATCGTGAAGACCTTCCATTTCAATAGGGTCACCAATTGGTGTGGCAGTTCCATGGGCTTCAATGTAACTAATTTCTGAGGGTGAAATATTGGCATCATTTATTGCTCGAACAATTGCACCGGATTGACCTTCAACACTGGGCGCAGTAAAACTACCTTTTCCACCACCATCGTTATTTATTCCAACACCTTTAATGACTCCAAATATTTGATCACCATCTTTTTTAGCAGCATCTAAACTTTTTAAAAGTACAACACCACAACCATCACTGAAAACTGTTCCTTTACCATCTTTGTCAAATGAGCGGCAATGTCCATCTGGACTAAACATAGAACCTTCTTGATAAAGATGACCACTATTAATTGGAGAGGTTATACTAGAACCACCAGCTAGAGCTACATCACATTGGCCACTCCTAATCGATTCAACAGCTTCTGCAATAGCGAGAAGTGAGGTTGAACAAGCGGAATGAACACTAACTGCCGGACCCTTTAAATTTAAATGATAGGCGGTTCTTGTTGAAATATAATCTTTTTCGTTTAATGTATTTGCTTGAAATTCACCAACTTGACTTAATACTTCTTTGTTTTCAAGAACATTATTTTTATAATATGTATTTGTACCGGTTCCTGCATAAACACCAATACTACCATTATAGTGCTTTGGTAGATGACCCGATTGCTCTAGTACTTCCCATGCTATTTCTAAAAATAGTCGTTGTTGCGGGTCCATTACTGAAGCTACTTTAGGATTTAAACCAAAAAATGAAGCGTCAAATTCTTTAGCTGAAGTTATTATACCTCGAGCTTTTACATACAGGGGGTCATTTTTTAAACGATCAGGAATGTTAGAATCCAATTCATCCTTAGAAAAAAATGATACGGTTTCTTTCCCATTTTTGAGAACATCCCATAATTCTTCAATGGTATTAGCTCCAGGAAACCTCCCAGCCATACCAATGACGGCGATATCTCTAGAGGAGTTCGAGCTTTTATTCTTTTTGATGAATTTTCTATTCTTACTTTTAGTACTTGATTCTAAATAATCAGATATTTCGGCGATATTAGGAAACTGATACAGTTTTGTTACCGGTAATTTATACTTATAATCCTTTAATAAAACAGCTACGACTTTTTGTGCTAATAATGAAGTCCCTCCAAATTCAAAGAAATTATCATTAATACCAATTTTAGGTACATGTAATAAATCTACAAATACTTTGGTTAGGTTTTTTTGAATTTTAGTGACTGCTTTTTTGTAGGGCGGCGCAGAGCTTGGTCTACTATATTTAGGTGGGGGTAAATTCTTTTTATCAATCTTTCCACTAGAAGTTCTAGGAAAATTTTCGATTAATATAAAATAAGACGGGATCATATATTCTGGCAGTAAATTCGTAATTTCTTTACGAATTTCATTTATATCCATATGTTCCTTATTCGGTTGCATGTAGGCAACTAGTTGTGTTTGTCCAGCCAAATGACTTGAAGCAATTACCACTGTTTGGTGAATACCTGATAAGGAATTAATGGCTAATTCAACTTCGGCCAGTTCTATTCTGTGCCCGCTAATTTTTACTTGGTCATCTTTACGACCTAGAAATTCAATATTACCATCAGGTAAATATTGTGCAATATCTCCAGTTCGGTAAATTCGAATTATTTTACCGTCGGTTGATTTCCAATTGACAAATTTTTCATTTGTTAATTGTTCATTATTTAAATAACCTTTAGCTAAACAAACTCCTGCAATACAAAGCTCACCAATACTACCATTGGGTACGAGTTGCTGATCTTTATCTATGATAAATATGGATGTATTACTAATAGGTTTACCAATTGTCGGTAAAGCAGGCCAATTTGCTGGCTTACCATCTAGTTTTAATTCAGTTACCACATGGCATTCTGTAGGTCCATATTGATTATAGAGTACACAATCGTTTAATTCATTAAAAAAGGTTCTTACTTGAGTGGTGATTTTGAGTTGCTCGCCCGCAGTCATTATTTCCTTAAGGGATTCAGGAAAAATATCGATACTGATAGCCGTTTCAGCTAAAGCTTGTAATGCAACGAA
This sequence comes from Maribacter orientalis, assembly GCF_900109345.1. Lineage (GTDB taxonomy): Bacteria > Bacteroidota > Bacteroidia > Flavobacteriales > Flavobacteriaceae > Maribacter > Maribacter orientalis. The sequence continues at coordinate 4,453 of NZ_FNZN01000012.1, read as the reverse complement.
AGGTAGAAATAGTCTATTGACCTGTTGCTCTTTAATATAATTTAAAAGCGCAACCATATCAAGTCTCAATGCATTATTTATTAATACAAGCGTACCTCCATTACTTAAGGTTGACATAATTTCTTGAAAAGAAACATCAAAACTTAATGGAGCAAATTGTAAGGTACGTGAGTTACTCTTACATACAGAATTTTCGTTCTGCCAATTAATTAAATTAACCATTGCTTTTTCACCCATACAAACACCTTTAGGTTCGCCTGTTGAACCTGAGGTGTATAAAATATAAGTAGCTAAATCTTGGTCATTTTGCGCAATTTCATTATCGACAACGAATTGTGATTGGTCATTAACTAATAATGGCTTGAGCCCCATTTCAAATGCATTGGTTTCATCTATTTTTGTTGTTAAACAAAAAGAAACATTTGAATTAGTTTTTATGCTATCTAGTCTTTTTTTTGGATAACCAAAATCAATTGGAAGATAAGCCTTGCCTGCTTTTAATATTGCTAAGACAAAGATGATTTGTTCAATACATCTAGTTGTAGGAACCCCTATAAATTCTTCATTTTTAGCATTGAGTATAACTGCACTATAGGCTTTTTGAACCTCTTGTTCAACTTGCTTATACGTTACCTTGTTTTCTTCTAATATTATGCAATAGTTATCAGGATATAATTTTGCTGCTTTTTCAAAAAGAAGGTAAAGTTGATTAGGGTTACTCATTTTCTTGTAATTTTATTAAAGTGGTATTATTTAACTTCTCCAAGCTACGGTATATTTTAACATCATTTAAAAACGGATGTATACATTTTTTTGTAATGTCAACCATTTTAGCATCCTATATGACACATAAAATGATATAGAATGAAATTAGTATTTATGAAATTTTAAGGGGAATTTTTAAAATAAATTTAAAAAATAAAATGGCTTTAAAAACATAAAATAGGCAAGTTGTTTATTTTAACGTTTAAAACCAATTACATTGTTTTAAAACAATTAATAAAGGTCAAATATTACTTTTAAAAATTAAAATTAGATCATTAAAAAAAATATTTTTAAAATATTACTTTTCAAGTATTTTAGTGTGAGGCTTTTAGTTTTTAGCTCCAATAAATGTTTGATTATCAGTTCCTCCAAGCCATGGTTGTTGTGAAAAATGCCACAAATTAAAACCAGCATTTTTGAAAAGCCTTGGGTAGTTGTGTGAAAATGAGGGTTCATTTCCATAAAGTTGAGAACTAGGGTTCGTTTCAAAATCGTGATCACCACCATTTGGTTCTATAGCAACGAATATAGTTTTGCCTAATTGATTTATTTCTTTCAATAATTCTTGTAAACGTTCCTCAAGAAAATATTCTAATACACCTCTAGAAGATACAAAAATAGTATTGCTATGGCCATTTTCTTTAACCCAATCAAAAGCATCTTCGGCTACAAACTCAAGCTTTTTATTGTTTTTGAATTTTTTATTATTTAATTCAATTTGTTTTAAACTAAGGTCAATACCTACAAAATGGTCTATTTTAGGGAATTCTGTACTAAGATAATTTAGTACATCACCATTCCCAGTTCCAATTTCTACTAGTGTGTCAAATTTTTCCGGTTGATTTGATAATTCTTTCTTAAGTAAATCGAATATAAAGGTACAGTTTGGAAGAAAATCAGTTTCAAATCCATCCTCCGTTTCTGAAAATAACTCTGTAGCTGCATTGTCAACCCAAAAATTTCGATTTAATTTAGCTATGGTATCGTAATCTTCTATTTTATCAAGTTTTTTTACAAGTGCAGCACGCATTAACCTTTCGGGTATACTCATACTATTCTTGTTTTTGTGTATCAGAGTTATTCTATTCTCTGCAAGTTGGCGTGCTTTTTTTGGTTGAAGAAAGACAAGAATATTACCTAAAGTTCCTGCTATAAAAGAATATAGAATTGATTTTATTTTATTTTTCATATGTTAGAATGAATAGTAGTTGAAGAAGGTTTAATTAGTAATTAGGTCCAAACAATTATAACGATTATATTATAAACCAGTTCATTTATTAATCTTGATTTAATATGTATATACATCTAAACTTAATCGATTTATAAATTATGGTTGATAATCATATTATTGCTGTATACAAACATTTATGCTTAAATTTTCTTAGAAAAACATAATAAATTTAGCGAAATTTTATGATACTATTACGCTCATATGATCTTGAAACTTCTTTTAGAACTTGATGATTTTAATCTTTTACTTGGATTCATAAAATACATAAAGATTAACATTGTCAGAAAATATATAATTGCAAAAGATGTAAATGTAGAAACACCTCCTTTGGTTGGTGAGACTGATAAAATATTCAGAGTCATATTTAACATAAATTGCATGACCAATACAACAACGCCACTTTTAACACAACCATAAACTACAGCGCACATTCCTGCGATTCCCATCATAAAAATTGATAAAGGCCCTATTGGAATGCCTGGAAGAATACCTTCGCCATGATAAATTATTGGAATCCACCATATTGTCCAAAAAATTCCAACAAGTAGACTCGCATAAAATGGTTTTGTGATTTTTGATAATTCGCGAATGCAATAACTTACCCATACAACTTCACCGAGAAAAGCCCATATTAATAATACCAAACTACCCTTTAATGTTTGAGCAGCAAAATCAAATTTTAAAAACGAAAAATATTCACCTTCAAAATACATGCCTTTAAGCAATAGGGTAATAGAACCTACAGACATGGCAAAAAGTAAGCTAAATAGGTACCACTTAGGGTTAACTTTCCATTTTAACATAGGTCTAAATATTTCTTTAATGCCCTCATTGCCTCTCGTAAACTTCACGATAGCGAGTAATACCAATAAAAGAACACAAAAACGACCATGGATATATAGAAATCTAGGGATTATGTTTTGGATTCTAGCATAAACGAAAAGCGCATTAAGTATAGGGCCTATTACTAGAAATACCCAAATTTCATATTTTTTGATAAATTCACTCATTGTTTTTAACGTTAGAATTAGTAGGAAGCATCATTAGTAAATACGTCAGATGAACTAATGTTACCGTAAGAAATGGATCTAATATTTATATTTAATTATAAAATATTTGCTCAGCTTTTTAAATTTTTCAATTTAAGAATAATAGCAAATTTGATTTAATTCCATCCTAAACTTAGTTTTGATTAAATAGGTTGCAAATCAAATTTACAGATGAAAATATATATTGAAGAAAAAACAAAAGTATATTCTTTAAATAACTGGAAAACAGGGTTGAATAACTTATAATTTGCGGCGTTTAATTTAATTTATAGATTTTATAATAGCTTTTTATAAAATCCTTAAAAGGTATTTTTTTAATAAGCATGATACTTACCAACCTTATTGAATTGGCAAGTATCAAGTTTCTTTACTTTTTAGATAATGCTATTTTAATATAATTTTTTTTCTATAAACATCTTTCCCTCTATTTCTTGCATCCATTAGGTAGATGCCTTTTGGTAAACTTCGATTAAGCTGTAATTCAAAATTGTAAACACCATTTGCATTCCAAAATTTAGAAGAATGAACTAATTTTCCTTCAATACTATAGATAGTGACCATAACTTCTGTATCGGTAAGATTATTTGGTAAATGAAGAGTTACGATACGATTTTCACCTACTGGATTAGGAGAGAAGCTAAATTCATTTTCTTGAAAATCATTATGTATAGAATTAAATTTTGAAGTAAGGCTAATGATTTGTGTACTTTCAGGTACACATCCTAAAAGTTCAATTTCGGCCAACTGGGTCATTTCCACATCATCCTCATTTTTAGTAATTTCCAATCTATATGTTGAATAAGAGCCAGGAGCGTTCAGTTCAAAGGTCCTTGATTGGTATCGCTGGGCGAAGGTTTCACCGTTCCAACTTCCAACTTCAGTGAATGCACCTCCATTGGATGCCATCAGCCTGAAATCCATAGGGTCACGGCCATAATCATCATTGGCACTGGTAATTACTATACGCTCCACTCGTTTGGCCTCGCTTAAAGCCAATTGGATCCAGCTTGGATCGGCACTAGTAGGTATCCCGCCTGCATCCAGCCATTTGCTGAACGTGCCTTGTATAGCTTTATTATCGAATGCCTTGAACCTATCTTCCGCTGGTAAGAAATCGTTACGGGAAGTTATGGTTCCGCTGCCTACAGGCTCGGATATATCCGTGAGTATTCCGTTGCAGGTTCCATTGGCTGTCGTAGGCTCCGTTACGGTAACGGTCGCTGTCGCGGTATGGCCCCCGTCATTGGTCGTTACATATATAATTGCGGTGCCAATGCCCTGTGCGGTAATATTTCCGATACCGTCTACAGTTGCTATAGAAGGGTCGTTGCTTGACCAGCTTAGGGTCTTATCGGTTGCATTTATCGGTAATACGGTCGCCAGTAATTGGACCGTGGCGCCTGTTTCC
>NZ_FNZN01000015.1 GCF_900109345.1 Maribacter orientalis | reverse complement strand
TTATTCTTGATTATTGAAGTCAGGATAAAGTCAATGAGCAATCCAACTAGTCCAATTCCGATTAGTCCGAACATATAAACAACTCCCCAACCTTCAGCGTATGAAAGTGTTTTCCACTTGACTATAGTAAAAACTAGACAACAAGTCAGATAGATAAATAAATAGCCTTTCAATATTGTCGTTTTTTTAAACATAATCATAAAAATCAGAGTCGCATCCGCTTTTTTTGCGATATCGATAAGCAGGTATGTTCATAGTGATTACTTTTATGATATTCGGAAAGATTTTTTACATCTAGCGTTCAGTTCTTCAATATTGTTGGCAACGTTTTAGCTATGAACAGAACGGGAGCATACTAGCGTTTGCTTTCCGCCACGCACATAGCGAAATCTTTTTGTTTTGTTTTTTCTTTTTATTGTTTAAAGCAAAATCCCAAAGATTTTGCGGACTTCATAAAAACACACAAACCATTGGTAAAGCCCTAAGCCCGTATTGTTTATAGGTTTTGTTACCACCAGTTATTTATATGCGGAATAGGATTATATTTTCGTACAGAGCGATTGTTTGTTTTTCCTCATTGAAATCATTTAAATCCACTTTGAAAGCTGCCTTTTGGGGAATGTGTTTTTTGTCGAATTTGTAATATGTATAACCATCTTGATTGATAACCTGAATGCTTGGTACAGGTTCATAATTTATGCTGTCCGTTCCATAACCTAATCTTACAAGCCAATTTCTATTCGGATTATTTTTGTAGACAAAGTAATAGAAGTTTTCGTCCTGCTTTAAACTTGGTTTTTCTGTGAAGCCCGTAAGAAAGTATAATGGGTCTATATATTGAGAGGAATTAAACTCATCTAAGGATAATGGTTTTTCTAATAGTTGCCATTTTTCTTCAGAGGGAAAGTGAGTTATAATTGCATTTTCAGGACTAACATCAAAATAGAAATCTGGCACATATGTTTCAAACTGTTGCGACCACGTAGTGTCTATAATTTTCCATTCTCCATCTATTTTACTGACATTCCATGCGTGACTAAATTTTTGGTCCAATTCAGGTTCAACAATTGGATTCGTAAAGTGTCTTACATGTCCGCCAATTACCAAAGTCTCTATTTCTAATTCTAGCATTAACCACTTGTATAATTGCGAGTACCCTTCACAAACCGCCTTTCTTCGTTCAAAAACCTTAAAAGGGCTATAATTATTATTGTTGTCTTCTTCCGTGTAAAGTCCAGCGGCATGTCTGTCCTTAACTTCGTAGTCATATTCGATATTTGCACTAATCCAGTAGAAGAAAAATTGTGCAATTTCTAGTTTGTCGGTAAAGTTGTTTTTTGCGAAATCAGTTAATTCCGGCATAAGTAAATTGTCCGAATTTAATCCCTCGGCGATTTCCTTTGTCGATTGGCTACGTGCTATAGAAAAGGTCAAGCTAAGTACTAGGATCAATATGGATAATTTGTTTTTCATAATTGGTGGTAACGGCTGGGCTAAGCGTAGTGCGGAGGCAAGGAAACTTTTTGTTTCCGTCCGAGCACGAAGCTAAAGCTTATTGTTTAGTTTTATTTTTTCTTGTCCAAAGCTAAATCCATAAGATTTAGCGACTTTATAAATATACACAGACCTTTGGGTTTTGCCCTAAAGTCCGCATTACGTTTAGGTTGTGTTAGCAATAGTTTTTATCTCCTTACCAGCTAAGGTTTCGAAATTATAATAATTATTAGTCTCGTAGATTCTGAAGACTTTTTTTAAATCGCTTTGAGTAATTCTTTGAATAAGTTTTTGAATTTCTTCATCTGAAATTGACTTATCCGCAAATACTCTCAAATGAATATCAGATTCTAATTTTAGTTGATGATATTCATCTAATGGATTGAGGTTTTGTTTGAATTTAATAATGTCGTTTTTAATCGAATCCAGTCCATTACCATATTCTGAGACAATAGCACTTTTATTATTAATGGTTCCAATGAAAATTTTCAGACCATATTCACTAGATAGACCAATACGTTCAACTTTGGTGTCATTGGGTAATGTAAATTTCACTCCACTTTTTTTACTCAAGAAATCAAAATAGTTTTCTGCTCTTAGTAAGTTGAAATTTCTATCTATTGTTGAATCGTTAATTTTATTAAAGGAAAGAGTATTGTTGTTTTTAGAAAGAAAATATTCCATAAACATTGTTTTTGTTGAATCTTTTTCAAAAGGCTGATAGGGCCATTGTTCAATATAATCAAACTCAATTTTGGATTCGTCCGCTGTCCATTTTACAGTCTGAGTATTGCCCTCCATAAATATTAGACTATCTGGGTGAAAGTACATTCTGGTAAATCCATCATTTTCCAGTCCGTACCACTTTCCATTTATTTCTTTTTCAAAAGAATTTTGTCCACACGATAAGAGTGTCAATATTGGGCCAAGAATCAATATGTAAATTTTCTTTTTCAAAATTATTGCTAACGTTCTAGCTAAGCGTAGTGCGGAGGCAAGGAAACTTTTCGTTTCCGTCTGCGCACGAAGCTAAAGCTTATTGTTTAGTTTTATTTTTTCTTGTCCAAAGCTAAATGCATAAGATTTAGCGACATTATAAATATACACAGACCTTTCGGTTTTGCCCTAAAGTCCGCATTACGTTTAGGTTTTGTTGTAATGCGTTTTTTCTTCAGTCAAGTATTTTCGTAATTTTCTAAATAACATTTTCTCCTGAACTCTATAAATAAACCAAAACCATAAAAGTATTACTGGAATAAGTAATAATATCCAAATCGAGAAATCCGATTGAGTGTAATGTCCAGCAATACAAATTATTGAGAGAACAATTAGGGAAAAATATTATTCAATCCTTACTTTAGTTTTTAGGTGTACTACAGTTTTATTATCGCCGATGTTTTTTAATTCCGCAAATCCCTTAATACCATCGGTAGCACCAGGGAAATATTTAATCATTAGAGTTCCTAGAGACCATTTAGCAAAGAATTGAAAACGATTGTATGCTGACCATTCCGTTCTAAATTTTTGATTATTATTTAATCTTATTTTTTCAGATAATTGATCGATAGTTCCTTTAAAAATGAATCTTTCTTTTAGTAAAATTGGGTCCAGAAATTTTTCCATTAAGAATTAATTGAGTTTCATTCAATGATATTTCGATGAATAAAGGTGTTATAAATGTGAGTGTTATAATCGCGCTTATCAATGATTGTATCAATTCTTTTTTCAAAATCAATTTCAAAAACACCGTAGTCTGATTTAGCAATACGTACTTTAAATGATTCTTTTAATTTCAGTTTTTTCTTTTTAATGCTTTTTGCGGGTATCTGTTTCAGTTTATGAATTACACTATCATTTTTAATGAAATAAAAATAAACAATGTCAATTCTACCGGACTTTCCTTTTGTAACGTTTTCCTTTAATTTTTCAATCGTAGCAAATGTTATAAAAGCTCCTTTCTTTAATTTATTTTGTCGATAAACTCGAACTCCATAAATAAGTAAAAAAAAGACTCCTAAGAGCGAAAGTGTTAATATCGGAGTTAGTTTAAATTTTATTTTCAATAGTTTTTCTTTGCTATAAGCCAAAATGCATTACAACGGTCTCGTATAACCGTCAGTTACGGGTTAATATGCGTTAATATTCGGTTTGGCACTGACGTTAGCAATTCCGAATGGATTCGGACGTAGTCGAATCCGCCGTAATTGCGGTTATACATTGTTGTGTACAGTTTTTATTTTTTCAATTCCTAAATGTTTGTGTTCAATTAATTTTTCAGCCGTTTCATTGTCGCAAGCAATTGCAGTTTTGCAATCGTCATAAAGTGTGGTAAGACACCATTTTTTGTTTTTCTCAATTATAAATTCAGGTGACAGATTGGAAAAACTTGAGGCAACAATTTGAATCGTCTCCATTCTTGTCAAATAAAAAGAAGGTAAATTGTCGTTCTCAACATTTCCTCTTATTTTTCTCAAAATGTCATAATGAGAATACACTTCTGTTTGAAGAGTAGAGTCAAAAACCTTTAATAAATGAATTATGTCTTTAAAATACATTCCAGAACCTTCTTCACTTCCCCACAAATATTTTGGTCTAGTGTCTTTATTTCGGACTTGGTGCATAACGTATTCAGAATAGTCTTTGAAATTTTCTCCATCTTTAAAAAATTCGGTTTTAAATTGTTCAAAGGTCAGAACTCGTTTGTTTTTCGGTCTTCCTAGTTCGTCGCGAATAGGTTTCAATCCGTTTTGAATGTCCAAATCAATCAGAATTGGATGATGATAAATAAAGTAATTGTCAAAATCTTCAGAAAACCAGTTTTCGATTTCTTTCGGATAATGACTTCCTCCACCTTTATTTTTTAACCAAAATCTTGGTACTTTAAAATCTATCATCTGGTTTTTGTCAAATTGTACACAACGTGTCCAGCTATGAACAGTTGCTGAAATTTAGCCCAAAATTTTACAAATACAAAGTGGCGTAAGAAAATCCGTAGGATTTTCGGTGTCAGCTCAAACCCCGCAATTGTTTATAGGTATTGTTGTAAACCGTTTTTATCACACGCGAGACGGAACTTTCAAAATACGCCAAAAAGAAAAAAAGCGTTTTTCATATGCGTTGCTTGCGAGCGCTACGGTGCCGCAGGGCGCTTTTTTTACATCGTAAAAGCTAGAAACCTCAAATAGTGGACACGAAAAATGGCGTGAGTAAATCCGTCAATGACCAGTCTTTTGTAGACCAACTTTCAAAGTGGGAAGGGTAGTAAAGATTGAAATGAAAACCGACTTTAATTTGTCCATCTTTTACGAACGGAATTTTCGATCTAAACAGACTTGAGCAGGAGGGAGGTTGACTCTGATTTTCACCGGATCTAATGGTTTACAACGGTCTTGTATATGAAAAGTAGCGGATTTACACACTAATTTTTCGGTTTATAACTGACCTTTAATTTATTCATTTTCTTTTGATTAAGCGATTAAACCGCTATTTTTTATATACGTTGTTCTACGCAGTTTTTTTCGCTCAATATAATGTTGGGTCGCTGATATATATTTCCTTTCTACCGAAATGCAAGTCACGGGAAAAAGCATATTTTGGGTCAATGAAATCAATTCTTATTTCTCTAAAAGCCTTTTTCAAAATCCGTCGGCATCGTTTGTAATCCTTGTCAAATAGTCTTTCCCAAAATCCCATATTCACGACCATACTTTTCAATTTCCCATTTTTATTGAATGTTAATCGAAACTCATCGAAACAATCTAAATTGGATGAATTAGGAATTAGTCTATTCAGTTCGGATTCCAGGTAATTATCTATTGTGTCTTTTATAGTTTTTTGATATTCACGAATTGGTTTGCTATTTTCCCACCATTCGAGTTGTTTTTCGGATAGCTTGTACATACTAATCCAGCCGTCAATAATATAAGACTCGCCTTTGGGAAGTTTGTCTGTAAATTTATCAAATACCTTTTTTAACTGAAATGTCTGAGCGATTGTGTCTTTAAGTGTTTTAATTTCTGATACAAAAGGAACACTATCGTTTTGGTTATGGGCACAGGTAAAGGTTGCGTTTGAAATCTCTTTGTCAACTTTGTGATTAAATTTTATTATTCCGCAATCCAGCCAATTAAAATTCCAATCGTTTATTAAACTATCGGTTGGTATTTTATGTGATTTAGAAGCCAACATAAATTGACCGATTTTGGAAGCATCAATTTCTGGAATCATAATTTTCTCAAACACATAATTTGTCGGTTCATTGTCTCTGCCGTAATCAGTTTTGACTTCTTTGGTTTCTTGTATGAAGTTAACAATTTGTCCATTGAATCTTTTTGCGTCATCGCTATAAAGTTCGATAATCTGTCCTGACTTTATATATCTAAAATGATAAGTTTTTTCAGAATGTTCAAGTGGCTCAAGGTCAAAATAAAATTCCGCTTGTCTGTTATCCGATAAATATCTCGAACCAATCTCGTCGTTCAAATCTTTTCGCATCAATTCGTCTTGACTGAATGCGAAAAAGCTCGTGAAAAGAAAAAATGTTAATATGTAGTAGGATGTTTGTTTCAAAATTGCGTAGAACGGTCTCGTATAACCGTCAGTTACGGGTTAAATTAGCTATTATTTTCGGTTTAGCACTGACGTTAGCAATTCCGAGTGGATTCGGACGTAGTCGAATCCGCCGTAATTGCGGTTATACATTGTTACAGCACGTATTTTTTTCAAGATATAGCGGTTACTTTAATTTTATCAATTATCCATTTTCCGTTGAATTTTCTAATAAACACGAGTCCACTAAATCCACAAAGTCTGCCACAACCAAATCCACTTATCATAACTCCAAACCTTTTTGTTTGGTCAAATTGAATACGTGAAAATCCAGTTATTCCAGAAAGATGGAAATCATAATCGTTTTTCCAAACTTTACTTGTCGCTGGAAATTCCGATCGATATTTAAGTTTAAACTTATCTGCGTGTTTTAAATCCGTCAAATTTATTTTGTAAGATTTTTTAATATTAAGAGTATCTAATTCAATTTCGAAATCCTTATAAAAATCAATAAGTTCTTTTTTCGCTCTTTCATTTATTTGGTAAGTGCTGTCCACAATCGCAATTACCAATTTAGTTGTGTCCTTTTCTAATTCAGCTTTTCGCTTTTCGTATTCGGCAATCATTTTAGATTCGTCCCATTTAATTGCTATTGAATCACTCCATTCAGAATTTGGTGGCGGTGGCGGCGGTGGCGCCAATCTTGTATCGTGAAATACAGAATCAAGTAACGCTGGAAAAATTTCATTCGCTACAGACTTTTCAAATTCCAAATCAGTCTGCTTTTTATCACAGCTAATTAAAAGCAGAAATATTGAAATTATGACGAATGTTAGTTTTGTGGCCATATGTTCGTTAATATACATTGTTTACAAAAGTTATAGATTAGAGTTTACACTAAGTTAGTTTCTAACCTCACTGATTGTTCTTTTTTTCTAAACACATGTTCATCAAAGTATCCTAAAAATACGTTTCTATAAAATACCCTCCAAATACCATTGCCAATGTCCAGGGCCCCGATAGGTTTACCTTGGAGCGAAGCGGAAAGGTAAACCCAATTGTAGGCCTTCCATCTGATGGCTCCATTTTGTGTAACTTTTAAGACTTTCATTTTGGAATCGTAATCAAAGTGGGGTATTTTTTCTGGGAATGGTCT
>NZ_FNZN01000011.1 GCF_900109345.1 Maribacter orientalis | reverse complement strand
GGGAAGGCATCATCGGCATTCAAAACACCATCACCGTCAATATCGGTATCGCACACATCTCCAAAAGCATCATTGTCTAAATTAGCCTGATCTGCATTGCTTGTCATAGGGCAATTATCAACATCATCTAAGATACCATCACTATCTTGATCGTAACTAGAACAATCTTTACCACCATCTGTAATGGTCCAACCATAGGTTGTTGCCAATTCATTTCTGCCAGTTTCCCCATAACAATACACACTATTACCACCGCTAAAGGTAATACCAGTAGGTATTTGAGTTTCACCAGCAACTAAAGTACTCCAGCCCAATAATATATTATCATAGTTCTCTGGAGATAAGGTTACTCCAGTAAACATATTGGTAAGACCTCCTCGCCCACGGCGGAAACCATCTATGACACTACTTATATTCCAGGAACCAATATCTTGATTAAAAGAAGTCGCTGCATTAAACATTTCATTCATATTGTTCACTTTGCTTACATCCCAAGAACCAATATCTTGATTAAACGCCGTAGCTCCTTTGAACATATAACTCAAATCTGTGACATTACTCATGTTCCAAGAACCAAGGTCTTGATTAAAAGAAGTTGCACCACCAAACATATTATACATTTGCACAACATTACTCACATTCCAACTACCAATATCACCATTAAATGATGTTGCACCATAGAACATTTCGCTCATATATATTACATTACTTACATCCCAAGAACTAATGTCTTGATTAAAAGATAATGCACCATAGAACATTCTACCCATATTTGTTACATTACTTACATCCCAAGAACTAATGTCTTGATTAAACGCCGTAGCTCCTTTGAACATATAACTCAAATCTGTGACATTACTCATGTTCCAAGAACCAAGGTCTTGATTAAAAGAAGTTGCACCACCAAACATATTATACATTTGCACAACATTACTCACATTCCAACCACCAATATCTTGATTAAATGAAGTTGCATCGCTCAACATATGCGTCATGTGTGTGACATTACTAACGTCCCATCCACCGATATCTCGATTAAACGAAGTTGCCCCAGCCAACATGGCAGTCATGTCGGTTACTAAAGTAAGGTCTGGCGTATCTGTGGAATTATCTTCTAAATTTATACAAGCAAAAAAACTATACGCCATAGAGGTCCATTGCTGTGTACCCCATTGATTAATAGAAAGTATTTTTTGAACATCTCCGTTTTTATTAAAGAATATTCTAGGAAAATCGCCTTTAATTGCCACCGTGTAAGTGCCTGCAGTACCATAATCGTGAGTGATTTTGCCGGTAACTCCAAAATCATCGAAAGTACCATCGTTTTCCCAATCTACATCATAGCTATAACCTGTCCCAGTAGTTGGGATAGTAATAGATGTTGAAGTGGACGTTCCTGGATTATCTGTTTTCCAGGTGGTTATAAAGAAATCTGTGCTACAAAATTTTCCGCCATCTGTAATTGTCCAACCAAAGCTATCAATTAGATACTGACGAGAACCAAGATCATTACAGTAAGTACTATTACCTCCTGAAAAAGTTATATTACTTGGCCTTTTTGTTTCCCCGATGTCAAGAGCCGTCCAACCTATAAGCAAATTAGTATAGTTTACCGTAGATAACTTGACGCCATTGAACATATTAGCCATATTTGTGACGTTGCCAATATCCCAACCTCCAAGATCTTGATTAAAGGAAGTTGCAGTGCTGAACATACCACTTATATCCGTTACACTACTCACATTCCAACTACTTATGTCTTGGTTAAAGGAAGTTGCATTACTGAACATAAGGCTCATATTGGTAACGTTGGCCACGTCCCAAGAACCAATGTTCTGGTTAAATAAATTGGCTCGTGAGAACATTTCGTCCATATTAGTTACTTTACTCACATCCCAACTACCAATATCTTGGTTAAAAGATGTTGCCCCAGTGAACATAAACCTCATATTGGTCACATTACTTACATCCCAATTATCAATGCTTTGGTTAAAAGCTGATGCTCCATGAAACATTTGTTGCATATTAGTAACATTACTCACATCCCAATTATTAATATTACCATTAAAAGCAGTTGCGTTAATAAACATTGCTAACATACTGTTTACCAATGAGGTATCTGGAATATCAGTAGCATTCCCCACTAGATTACTACAGTTAGCGAAACTTTGTTCCATTGAGGTCCATTGTTGCGTACCCCATTGCTCAATAGAAAGTATTTTTTGCTTGTCGCTTGTAAGGCCAAACCTAATATGTGGAAAATCTCCAGAAATTTTAACCGTATAGGTTCCAAAATCTGCAAAGGTATGGGTAGCAGGTGCTGTATACACCGTATTATCTATCGTGCCATCTCCCCAATCCACCGTATAAGCAAAAGTACCAGTACCTGTGGGTATAGTGATTTGGTTAGCTGCCGAAGTGCCCGGGTTGTCGGTTTTCCAGGTGGTGATGAACTCGTCTTGTGCCAGTATGCTCCCAAAATTTAGAAGACATATAACAATAAAAACAAGAAATTTTAATGATTGTTTTTTCATTGGTTTTGATTGGTTATACTATGTTATTTATGAATTTTGTACTAAGAGTAAGCTAGCAACTATTTAAACCCATGATGAAAGGTTTAGTGTTAACTCGTAAAGAATATTGTTATTATTTTTAGCCTTTTTGAGGCTCTGCTATATGTTAAAGAAAGAAGAGCTCGAGAGTATGGGGCGCACTTTGGGCAATAAAATGACATCTAAATATATGGCTCGGATATCAGATGCGATATATACCCAACTATTTATAAAGTCGCGTCTATAAATCAAGACTCTAGGTCTATCCAATTTTACTAGAAATGAAGAAGTTATAGGCATCATAAGATTCTTGTGCATACGAAAAAGCCTCTAAGTAAATTCTAACCTAAAAACAGTATGTACACCCAAATATTGAAAAAGATTATTCGTCTTAAATATTTATGTTGTGAAAACATAACAAACTATGGTCGAAAGCCTCAATTAGAACATATTTGATAACAGAATAAAATTATAATCATCCATTGTTTTCAAAAAAGTGCTTGTTTTACTTATGAAGTATTTTACCCAAAAAAAACCTTTTAAATTCATTGACAACCTTCAGCATTATAAAAACTAAAATGTTGTGTTCCTCTCAAAAACGAACATCGAATTTAAATAGGCACTTATTTTTGCTTTACTGAGAGTTATTTGTATTTAGAAACATACCAATGTTATGTATTATGACAAATAATTGCGTAATTACCCTTCAAGCTGAGTTGTTTATTAACCTAGTGAAATATTGCCTATTGGGTATCAGTTCAAATTGTTATCTTAGGTCATTATAAAACAATTCAATAAGGTTTTACTATGTCCGAAAAACAAAAAAAAGCAACAGCATACTGGAAAGAAAATGTAAAATACTTATTTATTCTTCTCTCAATTTGGTTTGTAGTTTCTTTCGGTGCAGGAATTTTATTTAAAGATGCCTTAGATTCTATTAGAATAGGTGGCTTTAAATTAGGCTTTTGGTTTGCGCAACAAGGATCAATCTATGTTTTTGTAATCCTCATATTTGTCTATGTTCGTTTAATGAACAAACTAGATAAGAAATATGGCTATAACGAATAGACCAATATAAAACCAACCATCAAAAAAACAATAAATGAGTGTTCAAACTTGGACGTATATTTTAGTAGGGCTCACTTTTGCCCTTTACATAGGAATAGCAATTTATTCTCGAGCAGGTTCTACAAAAGATTTTTATGTTGCCGGTGGTGGAGTTTCTCCTCTTGCCAACGGTATGGCAACTGCTGCAGATTGGATGTCGGCCGCATCTTTTATTTCAATGGCAGGTATCATTTCCTTTGCAGGATATGATGGCTCTGTTTACCTAATGGGCTGGACTGGCGGCTATGTACTACTAGCATTATTGTTAGCGCCCTATTTACGTAAATTCGGAAAGTTTACTGTACCCGATTTTATTGGTGATCGCTATTATTCAAAAACAGCACGTATCGTTGCTGTTATTTGTGCCCTTATAGTTTCATTTACCTATGTAGCAGGTCAAATGCGCGGTGTAGGTGTAGTTTTCTCAAGATTTCTTCAAGTGGACATAAACACTGGTGTAATCATTGGGATGGTAATTGTTTTATTCTATGCCGTTTTAGGTGGAATGAAAGGCATAACATACACGCAAGTAGCACAATATTGTGTTCTAATTTTCGCTTTTATGGTACCTGCCATTTTTATTTCGATACAAATGACCGGCAACCCTATTCCTCAACTAGGTATGGGTTCTACTTTAAATGATGGTTCAGGAACTTTTTTATTGGATAAACTAGACGGACTTTCTACTGAACTTGGATTTAACAAGTATACGGACGGTTCAAAATCATTAACCGATGTATTTGCAATTACCTTGGCTTTAATGGTGGGTACTGCAGGCTTACCTCATGTAATTGTTAGATTCTTTACCGTAAAGAAAGTTAAAGATGCACGAAAGTCTGCTGGCTTAGCATTACTGTTAATTGCAATTCTTTATACCACAGCACCCGCAGTCTCTGTATTTGCAAAAACGAACTTGATTAACACGGTTAGCAACGAAGAATATTCTAGTATGCCAGTTTGGTTTAAAAATTGGGAAGAAACCGGATTATTGGCTTTTGACGATAAAAATGCGGATGGTAAAATTCAATATGTAGCAGATAAAGATAAAAACGAGTTGACGATTGACAACGATATTATGGTTTTGGCTAATCCTGAAATTGCTGATTTACCAGCATGGGTCATAGCTTTAGTAGCGGCTGGTGGCCTTGCAGCGGCACTATCAACCGCAGCAGGTCTTTTACTTGTGATTTCTGCATCAGTTTCTCATGATTTAGTAAAGAAAGTATTTAACCCTAACATTTCTGACAAAGCAGAATTATGGGTGGCTAGAGGTGCAGCAACAGTTGCAGTAGCCATTGCTGGTTACTTTGGTATCAATCCGCCAGGTTTTGTGGCCGCTGTAGTAGCATTAGCTTTTGGTTTAGCAGCAGCATCATTTTTTCCGGCTATCGTGCTTGGTATTTTTTATAAAAAAATGAATAAGGAAGGCGCCATTAGTGGAATGGTTGTCGGTATAATTCTGATGCTTTTCTATATGACTAAATTCAAATTTGGTTGGTTTGGCGGCGGTACCGAGGCAGATTGGTGGTTTGGTATTTCACCAGAAGGTTTTGGTAGTATCGCCATGATTGCTAACTTTATTGTAGCAATTATTGTTTTACAATTTACACCAGAACCGCCAGAAGATGTACAAGAAATTGTAGAGAACATTAGAATACCAAGTGGTGCTGGTGAAGCCACCGGGCATTAATTCAAAACAAATCAACTTTTATAAATAGCATAAAGATTTTTATACTTATAGAATTTAAAATTAACGAGTACAATGAGTAATTACCACATCAAACATTTAGAGGAATATTTTCAAGTATATCGTAAATCGGTCCGTAATCCTGAAGCCTTTTGGGAAGAAATTGCCGAAGAGCATTTTGTTTGGCGTAAGCGATGGGACAATGTTTTGAGCTGGGATTTTAAAAAGCCAGAAATAAAATGGTTCGAAGGCGCAAAATTGAACATTACAGAAAACTGTTTAGATCGTCATTTACCAACAAGGGGTACTAAAACTGCCATCATATTTGAGCCCAACAATCCAAAAGAGGAAGCGGTTCATATTACCTATAGACAACTACACGAAAGAGTTTGTCGAATGGCGAATGTATTTTTAGACCACGGGGTAAAAAAAGGTGACCGTGTTTGCATCTATTTACCTATGATACCTGAGCTTGCTGTAGCGCTTTTAGCTTGTGCGAGAATAGGCGCTATACATTCTGTAGTATTTGCAGGATTCTCTTCAAATGCATTATCTACCCGAATCAATGATTCTGATTGTAAAATGGTTATTACTTCCGATGGTTCTTTTAGAGGTACAAAATCAATCGATTTAAAGGGGATTGTTGATAAAGCTCTCGAAGAATGTCCTGGAGTAGAAAATGTTCTTGTTGTGAAACGGACTGGTTCAGAAATTTATATGGAAGCTGGTAGGGATAAATGGTTACAGCCTTTATTGGATGAAGCTTATGCCGATTGTGTTGCAGAGATTATGGATGCTGAAGACCCACTTTTCATTCTATACACATCAGGCTCAACCGGCACACCAAAAGGCATGGTCCACACAACCGCTGGCTACATGGTATATACTGCCTATACGTTCAAAAATGTATTTCAATACACCGAAAATGATGTTTATTGGTGTACCGCCGATATAGGTTGGATTACAGGTCATTCTTATATTGTATACGGGCCACTAGCAAATGGTGCTACTACATTAATGTTTGAAGGCGTACCATCCTATCCAGATTATGGTCGCTTTTGGGATGTTATTCAAAAACATAAAGTAAATCAATTTTATACCGCACCTACCGCTATAAGGGCATTAGCAAAAGAGAATTTAGAATATGTTGAAAAATATGACCTTTCAAGTCTAAAGGTATTAGGCTCGGTAGGCGAACCTATTAATGAGGAAGCATGGCACTGGTATAACAATAACGTAGGCAAGAAAAATAGCCCTATCGTTGATACATGGTGGCAAACGGAAACTGGGGGAATAATGATAACCCCAATACCGTATGTAACACCAACGGCACCTACCTACGCGACATTACCATTTATTGGTATTCAACCAGCACTAATGGATGAGAACGCCAAAGAAATAAAAGGAAATCAAGTTGAAGGTCGACTATGTATAAAATTTCCATGGCCTTCAATCGCCAGAACCATTTGGGGAAATCATGACCGATATAGAGATACTTATTTCTCAGCTTACGAAAACATGTATTTTACGGGTGATGGTGCTCTTAGAGATGCCGTTGGGTATTACCGAATAACAGGTCGTGTTGATGATGTTATTATTGTTTCTGGTCATAACTTAGGTACAGCACCAATTGAAGATTCAATCAATGAACATCCTGCAGTGGCAGAATCAGCAATTGTAGGTTTCCCACATGATGTAAAAGGTAATGCTCTTTACGGATTTGTTATTTTGAAAGAAACCGGTGAAAGTAGAGACCGAGAGAATTTAAAAAGAGAGATTAATCAACAAATTACAGAGCACATAGGACCTATTGCCAAGTTGGATAAAATTCAGTTTGTCTCTGGACTTCCAAAAACCCGTAGTGGTAAAATTATGCGTAGAATTCTTCGTAAAATTGCTAGTAATGACACAAGTAATTTAGGGGATACTAGTACACTTTTAAATCCGGAGATTGTTCAAGAAATTATGGATAATTCTCTGTAAAACTTTATTAGTAGAGCATATCCTTCATTAAATCAAATTTAAAATTGGTTTAATGAAGGATATTTTTTAATTCATTATAATTTTGAAATAGGCCCTTTGGATATTACGAACAGCTAAAATTCAGGCCACAAGTAAAAAGGACCCTATCTTATATAAAATTCGGAACATAAAATTTTAGCTATTGAAGATAAATAAAAGCATAGAAATACCAATAAACTCAAAAATATTCAATTGGTATATGCGTGATTGTTTGCAAACAACGGTCGTGTTTTAAAAGCTAAAAACAATAGCACGGACAACAAGCCACAAAAGCCCAAACCTGCGAAAAGAGCCCATACAGAATCTTCAATAAAACTACCTACGAATATAGATATTGGAATAGATAAGATGGTAGATATGAAACCTGTAATGGCAGCACCTATACCCGCAATGTGGCCAATAGGCTCCATGGCAATCGACCTCATATTCCCCCAAATAAAGCCCAAGCAAAGAAATAATAAAAAAAGAAAAGTTAATAACACCCCTAAACCAGGATCTTCTGAATTCCAGAATACCAAACTATACCCTAAAGCTAGAGTTGTAAACATAACCAAAGCTAAAAATGATAAGTTTCGCATTCCGAAGCGCAATACCAAAGTGCCGTTCATAAGCGTGGAAATACCCACAGAAAATGCTAAACCTGCGAAAACATAAGGGAAGGTTTCGGTTAGTCCATACAAATCTTCAAATACATGTTGAGCAGAACTTAAATACACTAAAAACGATCCCGTAATTAAGCCTGAAATAAGGGTGCATGAAACAGTTTCTTTGTACCTCATTATTTCTTTTGTTCCTGTCATAAAAACAGATAAAGAAAATGGCACCTTAAAAATTGGATTCAAAGTTTCCTCTTGACGTTTCCAAAACCAAATACCTACTACTAATGCGAAAAACAATTGAATATAAAAAATACCTTGCCAGCCCATAATATCTAAAATCGCTTTACCAATTGCAGGTGCAACGATGGGTACCAGTATAAAGAATGCAGTTACGAACGACATAATTTTTGCCATGTAATCTCCTCTATATGTATCACGAATTATAGATATACTAATCGTTCTAGGAGCTGAAAGTCCGACACCCTGCAATACGCGACCTACCAACATAATCTCAAGATTAGGGGCTACTATACAAATAACACTTGCGATTAAAAAAATTATGAATCCAAAGTATACTATTGGTTTTCTACCTAGGCTATCGGAAAGTGGGCCAAAGAATAATTGTCCTACCCCTAAGCCCAAAAATATCATAGTAACCAATAACTGATTTCTAGTAGGGTCAAGGCTATGTATAGATACCCCAATATCAGCTATAGCCGGTAAAATTGCATCAATAGTCAATGCTACTATAGACATTAAAGATGCCATTAGGGCAACAAACTCAAAATTGGGTTTTACCTGTTCACTTTGCATCGTGCAAAAATAAGGTTTAGTATTTCAAGCGATGTTATTTAAACTTGATTTTTAAGTTTTGCGGATATTTGAAATTCAAATATGTATTTTTGAAGCAAAATTAAATGTATGCTAATTATAGGGATAGCTGGTGGAACTGGTTGTGGAAAAACTACCGTAGTAAATCAAATTATCAATGAACTACCTAATGAGGAAGTTGGTGTAATTTCACAAGATTCTTACTATAATGACTTAACTAACTTATCTTTAGAGGAAAGAAGAAAAACCAATTTCGACCATCCAAGTTCTATAGATTTCACCCTTTTAGAACAACATTTAATCGCGCTTAAAAACGGAAAGTCTATAGAACAACCTGTATATTCCTTTCTTGAGTGTAATAGAACAGCGAAAACAATTCTTACCCACCCTACCAAAGTCATAATTGTTGAAGGCATATTGATAATGACCAATTCGGCCATTCGTAAGATGTTCGATATAAAAATATTTGTTCATGCCGATACAGATGAAAGATTGATTAGAAGATTAAAACGAGATGTCAACGAAAGAGGTTGGAATTTAGATGAAACTTTAGAAAAATATCAGTCTATCATTAAACCTATGCATGAGCAATTTATTGAACCAACAAAAGAATATGCCGATATTATAATTCCGAATAACAAATACAATACCGTTGCGGTTGAAATCGTAAGGAGTATAATCAATGAAAAATTAATGCAAGAGTAATGGCATTTAAAGATTTAAAGAAAAATAAATGGTTTAAAATTATGACCAATATGTATGTATTGGTACTTTCTGTTTTTGTAGTTTGGATGCTTTTTTTTGATACCAATTCATTATTAATTCATTTAGAACTAAGAAAGGAAATAAAAAAACTAGAGAAGACACAAGACTTTTTAAAAGAAGAGATTGCCAAAGACAAAATAATTATTGAAAAATTATCAGATGAAGGTGAACTAGAACGATTTGCTCGCGAAGAATACTTTCTAAAGAAAAAGAACGAGGAAATTTATCTAATTGAATATGAAGATAGCTTAAAACAAAAAGATCATGATTAATTTAATATCATTTTAATAAGTTATTACCAATAGATATACTACGCACAAATGTGCTACTTAACTCTTTCATAATTAAAAGTTTAACGCTTTTTTAATGAAATGCCTTTGGTTATTCACCTAGTGTTAACAAAATCCTTTCATTAGCCCCATAAATAATCGTATTTTTACGACCTAACTTACTTTGAATATGGGCAAGATTATTGCTATTGCTAATCAAAAAGGAGGGGTAGGTAAAACTACCACTACGGTAAACTTAGCCGCCTCACTAGGTGTACTTGAAAAAAAAGTATTATTAATTGATGCAGACCCGCAGGCAAATGCCACTTCAGGGTTAGGTATTGATGTAGATAGTGTTGAACTTGGTTCCTATCAGTTATTTGAACACACAAAAAGCGCCAAAGAAACAATTATACAGACAACATCACCAAATGTTGATTTGATTCCCGCACATATTGATCTTGTTGCCATTGAAATTGAATTGGTAGATAAAGATGAGCGTGAATATATGTTGAAGAAGGCCATTATTGATTTAAAGAAAGATTACGATTATATATTGATTGACTGCGCACCTTCATTAGGGTTAATAACATTAAACGCATTAACGGCTGCAGATTCTGTCATTATACCAATACAATGTGAGTATTTCGCACTTGAAGGTTTAGGTAAACTTTTAAACACTATAAAAAGTGTTCAGCGACTACACAATCCTGATTTAGATATTGAAGGTATGTTATTAACCATGTACGACTCTAGATTAAGATTATCTAACCAAGTTGTGGATGAAGTGCGAAAGCATTTTGGAGATATGGTTTTCGATACCGTGATTCAACGAAATGTTCGTTTAAGTGAGGCACCTAGTTATGGAGAAAGTATTATCAAATATGACGCTGCAAGTAAAGGAGCGACTAATTATTTGAATATGGCCGATGAAATAGTCAAAAAAAATAAGCAGACGGTTTAAGTATGGCAAAAGCGACAAAGAAACAAGCTTTAGGAAGAGGGCTTTCGGCACTTTTAAAAGATCCGGAAAATGATATAAAATCTGCAACTGATAAAAATGCAGATAAAGTAGTAGGCAATATTATTGAACTAGATTTAGAACATATTGAGGTCAATCCGTTTCAACCACGTTCTAATTTCAACGATGAATCCATAAAAGAATTAGCCACTTCTATTCGAGAACTTGGTGTAATTCAACCTATTACCGTTCGAAAACTAGGCTTTAATGAATACCAATTAGTTTCCGGAGAAAGAAGATATCGCGCCTCTAAATTATTAGGTTTAGATACGATACCTGCATACATACGTATAGCTAATGATCAGGAATCTTTAGAAATGGCCTTGGTTGAAAATATTCAACGCCAAGATTTAGATCCTATTGAAATTGCATTATCCTACCAACGATTAATTGATGAAATTAATCTTACCCAAGAAAAATTAAGCGAACGTGTTGGTAAAAAGAGGTCTACAATTGCCAATTACCTCCGTTTATTGAAATTGGACCCAATCATACAAACAGGTATGAGAGATGGCTTTTTAAGCATGGGCCACGGTAGAGCCTTGGTTAATATCGATAAAAAACAGGACCAGATTGCTCTTTATGAAAAAATCATCTTTGACAATCTCTCTGTTAGAGATACTGAAAGTGCAGTAAAAGCATATCATTCTGATGATGTAATTACAGAAGAAATAAAAAAACCGGTTCAAAAAGAACCTTCTGTTTTTGTTCGCAAGGGCATTAAAGAATTAACCGATGCTTTATCGGTAAAAGTGGATATAAAATCTACTGATAATGCCAGAGGAAAAATCACTATTCCATTTAAGTCTCAGGAAGAGTTCGACCGTATCAAAAAATTGATAACAGGTGCGTAGTAATTTACTTCTAATCTTTATTCTACTTTTTTTTAACAACTTCTGCTTTTCACAAGAAGAACAAGAGACAGTACCCAAAAATGAAACAGATAGTTTGCAGGTTACGCTGGCTGAACAAGGTATTATTATTCAAGACTCCGTTTCCTTTAAGAAATCTAAAAAAGAATTTAATCCGCTTGCACCTAGTAAAGCAGCATTTTATTCTGCCATTTTACCAGGAATGGGACAGATATACAACAAAAGGTATTGGAAAGCTCCCATAGCATGGGGACTCATTGGAGGTAGTATTTATATGTATACCTTTAACAATGATAACTATCAACGTTTTAGAACTGCTTTTAAGAGCAGACAAGCTGGTTTTACCGACGATGAATTTTATGATTTAAATAATGGTATTATTCCATCCTTAGATAATGATGATCTTGAATACCAACAAGAACGTTTTCAAAGTGATCGTGATCTGTGGTTGGTTGTTGCAATTGGCATGTATGCACTGAATATTGTAGATGCAAATGTAGATGCACACTTAAAGCAATTCAATATTGATGATGATCTTAGTATAGATTTCGAACCTTACTTTGATTTTAATCAAATAACAAACAGTCCGAATTACGGTATGGCCTTAATTATAAAATTTTAAGAATGAGAATTGCACTTTTCGGATACGGAAAAATGGGTCGGATGATAGAGCAGGTTGCCCTAAATAGAGGTCATGAAATCGTTGCCAAAATTGATGAGCATACACAGTATATTGATTTTAATTCTATGGATGTAGCTATAGATTTCAGTATGCCAGAAGCGGCTTACAGTAATATTACAAAGTGCATCGAAAACAACGTTCCAGTTATTTCAGGCACAACCGGTTGGTTAGATAAATATGAAGATGCCGTTGCATTATGCGAAAGTAAAAATGGAGCTTTTATCTACGCATCTAATTTTAGCCTTGGAGTAAACATTTTTTTCGAGTTAAATAATTATTTAGCCAAAATGATGCAGAACTTACCAGAGTACAAAGTCTCATTAGAAGAAATTCATCATACACAAAAGCTAGATGCGCCTAGTGGCACCGCAATTTCTTTGGCTGAAGGAGTCATATCAAACTCTGAATATACCCAATGGAAATTAGATAATGATTCTAATGGCTCATTGCCCATCACCTCAAAAAGAATAGGTAATACTCCGGGTACACATACTGTCACATATGACAATGTTGTAGATAGCATTGAAATAAAACATACCGCACACAATAGAGAAGGATTTGCTTTAGGAGCAGTTACTGCAGCGGAATGGATTATTGGTAAATCCGGTATTTTCTCTATGCGAGATGTGTTAAACCTTGGTTAAAAAACGTAACAATAATTAAACAAAAAGACTGATAGTTTATTGATGTATAAAATAGCATCGAAAAAAATTCATCCTATTTCTATAAAAAACAAAGCTCATGAACGCCACCCAATGGATTCTTTTCATTCTACTTGTACAGGTGATACATTTTTTAGGTACTTGGAAATTATATGTAAAAGCTGGTAGAAAAGCCTGGGAAGCAGCTATACCTGTTTACAATGCTATTGTATTGATGCAGATTATAAATAGACCTAAATGGTGGGTAATTCTACTATTCATCCCAATAATCAACTTATTGATGTTTCCAGTAATTTGGGTTGAAACGATAAGAAGTTTTGGTCGTAATAGCACCTTAGAAACGTGGCTTGTTGTCTTTACCCTTGGCTTTTACATTTATTATGTCAATTATTCGTTAGAGGTCACTTACATACAAGATAGAAGTTTACAGCCTAAAACTGCAATGGGTGAATGGGTCAGTTCTATATTATTTGCAATTGTAGCAGCTACTTTGGTCCATACATATTTCATTCAACCATATGTAATACCAACAGGATCTTTAGAACGTACATTAAGAGTGGGTGATTTTCTTTTTGTAAGTAAATTTCATTACGGCGCAAGAACACCAATGACTACCATTGCAGCACCAATGGTTCATGATACACTTCCAGTTTTAGGAATTCCTTCTTATTTAAAAAAGCCACAACTCCCCTATTTTAGGCTTCCTGGTTTTACCAAAGTCGAGCGAAATGATATTGTTGTTTTTAGCTGGCCCGCGGATACCGTTCGTGTATTCTTCAAAAAAGAGAAAGGGGTGGATAAGCCCATTGACAAAAAATCGAATTATGTTAAGCGTTGTGTGGGGGTTCCAGGCGATTCATTAGAAGTTCGAAATGGTTATGTATTTATTAATGGGAAGCAATTGGAATTACCAGGCAGTGCCAAGCCACAGTTTGACTACAGGGTATATAGTTCTAAAGGTGTCTCCTCAAGAACTCTTGACGCCTTAGGCATTACGGACTTCACCAGAAAATATTTATCTAGTCCCTTAAATCAAGAGCAGGTTAACGGAATACGAAGTTATCTTCTAGGTTACAATCAAGCTGAAAATGGTCAAATAGAACTGTACACAAAAGGTTCTGGCATACCTGCCAATGTCATTTCGAAATATAGATTATCTCTGAAAGAAATTACCGACCGTGAACGCACAGTGCCTTTAACCGCTGATATGGTTAAAACACTTAAAGCTGACCCTAATATAGATTCAGTAATTCAAAATGTAGCCGAAAAAGGACGAAGAGGAGTCAATTTATTTCCTCAAAGTCCTGATTATCCTTGGAATTACAGTCAGATGGGCCCTATATATATTCCAGAAAAAGGGGCTACCGTAGACTTGAATCTTAA
Organism: Maribacter orientalis; assembly: GCF_900109345.1. Taxonomy (GTDB): domain Bacteria; phylum Bacteroidota; class Bacteroidia; order Flavobacteriales; family Flavobacteriaceae; genus Maribacter; species Maribacter orientalis. Next base: position 84,593 of record NZ_FNZN01000011.1, on the reverse strand, counting down.
AGTTTTACCACTTTACAAAAAGATTATTAGAGAATACGAAAAAAATGAAATTTCCATATCAGGTAATCAGATTCTCATTAACAATAAACCAGCTACTACATATACTTTTAAACAGGATTATTATTGGATGATGGGTGATAACAGAGATCATTCTGAAGATAGTAGAGCGTGGGGTTATGTACCTGAAAATCATATTGTAGGAACTCCAATTTTCATTTGGATGAGTTTCGATAATTTCACTGAAGGCATTAGTAATTGGAGACCTAGATGGGACCGTATCTTTACCACAGTAAACGGAGAAGGTGAGCCACAATCTTACTTCAAATATTTCTTGATTTTATTGGTTGCTTATTTCGTTGGAAACTGGTTTTGGAAAAGAAACAAGTCTAAGAAATAAATTTAGTCACTTAAACTGTAAATCTTAACAGATGAAATTAATTCATCCATCATATTTTCCGAACATTCTTACGTTCAGTTATATTATGCACCATGATATCTGTTGGGAAGTAGAGGATAATTATCAAAAACAGACATTTAGAAACCGAACATACATTTGTACTGACCGAGGTAAACATATTCTAAGTATCCCTATTGTACATGTAGGTAAAGCCAACGGCAGACAAAAATATAAAGATGTTACCTTAGACAACTCGTACCCGTGGCAAAGACAACATTGGCGTACCTTAGAAACAGCCTACAGAACATCACCTTTTTTTGAGTTTTATGAAGATGATATTAAACCATTATACACAGAACCCTTTGAAAGTTTACTAGACTTTAACTTTAAGACGATTAAAACTATTTTCGAGTGTCTTCAGTTAGAAATGCCTCAGACCAAAACAGAAAAGTTTGAAGAAAAACCTGTTGACTACATAGACTTAAGATCTTTGATTAGCGCCAAATTAAAACCCCAATTAGACATAGAACCCTATGTTCAAGTATTTGGTGACCGCAATGGTTTTATACCTAATTTAAGCATCTTGGACTTACTTTTTAATGTTGGCCCAAATACTATAGATTACTTAAAAACACGAATTCATTATACCAACTAATGGTTAGGTTTGTAGCCCATTATGGCATTCATTTTATCGTACCGATTTTTATAGCCTTTTACTTTTACAAGGAAAATCGATTTTGGGTATCGATAATATTATTGTTAGGTATCTTTATAGACTTGGATCATCTATTGGCCAACCCAATGTTCGACCCAAATCGCTGTAGTATTAATTTTCACCCGCTTCACAGCTACTGGGCAATAGTAGTATATATAATTCTCTTTATATTAAAAAAAACAAGAGTAATCGGCTTGGCCTTATTACTACATATACTAGCTGATACCGTAGATTGTTTATTTATTCGGTCGGAATTTTGATAGCTGCCATTATAGGTTCATGGTCAGAAAGATTAATACCATAATTCTTATGAGAAAGTACTTCAAAAGCTGGGTCTACTAAAATATAATCGATTCGAAATGGAAATTTCCAAAAGTTTATAGTCTTACCATAACCCCTACCCTTTTCCAAAAAACTATCCTTTAAATCACCCTTTATAGTAAAATATGAGTTTGAAAATTGAGTATTATTAAAATCACCACAAACAATATTTTTATAAGGGCTATTATTCATATGCTCTCTAACAATAGTAGACTGCTCTTGCTGCTTGGCAAAAGAATGTCGCAATCTTCCAAATAATTTATCTGAACGTTCTCTTTGAATACTTCTTGGTCTAATTTTTAATGACTCTAAATGAAGATTATACATACGAACTGTATCTTTCTTGTATTTTATATCTACAAAAACTGCACTATTTAAAGTTTCTGGAAATTCTAGTATGCCTTTATGTACTATTTTGTATTTAGAGTACACTGCTTGAATAACCTTATTATTATCATATTCAAAATCAACATATTTATAGGGGTATTCTTCAAAATAATGAGACCTAATTTTCCTATTATCAAACTCTTGAAAACAAACAATATCTGGCCGTTCATTTTGAATAAACTTTACTATAGTATCACCGGAGGTACTTTCCCATTCATCCCCTTTACCTCTAAAACCCAAACTATTAAAACTCATAATTGTTATTGAGTCTTCATTATTTATAGTCTTATTAATTGAGTTAAAACCAATAAAAGTACCTAAAGTCAAATAACCATAAACCAAAATTGAAAGGGAGAGTAGAAAATAAAATTTCTTACGTAATACCCAATATATAAAGAATAAGATATTTACAAAAACCAATAAAGGCACTGCTAAACTAACGAATGCCAAACTAGCCGATGACGTATATGGAATTATACATGCCACTAATAAACAAAAAGAGAAAATCATGTTTAATAGCAACATGATTTTTGAGAAAAAAGATTGTTTTTTCATTTTGCTCAGCTCTCTTTACCAGCTTTAAATAAAAAGTCTTTTTCTACTTTAGAAAGGCTTTCATACCCAGACTTACTTATTTTATCAAGTATGGCATCAATCTTTTTTTGATGAGTCTTTTTATCATAATCTACCGCAGAAGATGTGCTGCTACTCGTCTTTTTGTTTTTATAAACAGTTTTCATAGGAGCTTTCTTTTCTGAACCTTTAAATAGATTTGCAATACTGTCCATAAACCTAGAAAATCCAGATCCTATATCATTTCCTTTAAGTAATTGGCTAGCGTATAAATAACCCAAGAAAGCACCTCCTAGGTGTGCCAAATGCCCTCCAGAATTACTTATCGGCAATTGAACTAAATCTAATAAAACAACTGCCGCTCCAACCATCCAAAGTTTTACATTGAAAAAAATAATTCTTACTTCTTGATTCGGCAGATAAGTACATACAAAAATCAGAACTGCGCTTGCTCCTGCAGAAGCTCCTATTAAGTATGCATTAGTATTAAAAAAAGCAGGAAAGATGTTGTAGCCTAAAACGAAAAACAATCCTCCTAATATGACACCGAGTATATAAACGTTCAAAAATCGTTTCGTATCAAATAGATTAAGAAAGATTTTCCCAACAAAATATATCATCAGCATATTCCAAAATAGGTGCCCAATTCCTCCATGAAAAAAAGAATAAGTCACAATCGACCATGGCTGAAATGCAATATCAACGATATCATTTGGCAGCTCAAACCACTGTACAATACTGTTTTTAGGTATACCCAATAGAAAAGGCACCAAAGCATTAATGATAAAAACTAAAACGTTTATCGCAATTAACTTCTCCGCAATATTTAACCTGCTAAACTGATATTTTAAATTGGGTTGAGCCATATCTTAGTTCCACCTATTTTTGTTAAATTGATTTTTTTTCCAATACCACATCATTAAAAATCCGAAAAGCGCTCCTCCAACATGAGCAAAGTGTGCAATTCCTTGTCCAAATAAACTATACCCTGTTACACCAGAGAACAAATCTAATGCAATAAGAACAGGAATAAAGAACTTTGCCTTTATAGGTATTGGAAGAAATATAAGAAAAAGTTCGCTGTTAGGATATGACATACCAAATGCTACCAGTATACCATAAATTGCACCAGAAGCACCCACCACAGGTGTATTGAATGCTCCTAGAAAATTATCGATAGTTGATTTGCCAGCAATGGAATACCATTCTGTATTGTATTGTCCGTTATTAATAATCTCTAAAATGCTACTTTCTGTCAACCCCGAGTCTATCAAGGCGCTCATTCCTGCATTATAATAATAATAGTTGACACCAATATGTATTAAAGCCGCACCTAAACCTGCAGATATATAGAAAAACAAAAACTTATTTCTACCCCACATACGTTCTAATGGTGTGCCAAATGCCCACAATGCGTACATATTAAATAATATGTGCATAAAGCCACCATGCATAAACATGTGCGTTATAATTTGCCAGAGTTGAAAATGCTCATTCTTAGGGAAATATAGCGAAAACCACTCATACATTTGTTCGCCATACATTTGTGTAGCAACAAAGAACAGAACGTTAATTATAAGTAAGTGCTTGATTGTTTCTGTTAGTCTTCCCATTTAAATAAATTTTCGTTCAATATCATTCTCTGTGATTGTCATATATACTTTTTTGTTAAATGGGCTCAAGGTGGTTTCTTTACAGGCAAATAAATCATTTACCAATTTTACTTGAGAAAATTCATCTAATGTTTCACCTGTTTTTACCGATAATGTTTTTGCTAGTGTTTTCGCCAGCATATCGCTTTGCGAAAAACTATCGCCTGGCACCTCTTGTTGAAAATCAGAAATTAATTGCTCCATAATCATTTGTACTTCACTCTCTGCTACTAAAACAGGTACTCCCTTAATTTCTACACCATCATCTGCTACTTCACCAAACACAAAGCCAACGGTACATAAATTCTCTTTTATTTCATTAAGAATACAAATCTCACTTGACGAAAATGACAAAGTAAGTGGAAATAATAATTGCTGGCTAACCGCTTCCTTAATAGTAATATTTTTCAAGAATTTCTCGTAAAGAACTCGTTGATGTGCCCTGCTCTGATTAATAACGACCATACCAGATTTTATCGTCGTTATAATATATTTTTTACGCAATTGAAAAGTAGTAGTCGTATGGTCTACAACTTCTTTACCTTCATCAAAAATACTACTATTTACAACTTCAGACTCAAATTCTAAATTACTATTACCATCTAAAGACACTTCCATGCCAGAGTATAAGTTTTCCCATCCTTCAACCTTAGGCTTAGAATAGTTACTAGTAGAATTACCTTTCGATGTTTTAACCGCTTCAAATGGATTAAACGAAGAATCTACTACAACTTGCGGTATACCTACCTCTTTATTTTTATAGGAGTACGGAGTATCTAAATTCTGGTCTTGTTCAAAATCTAGAGCAGGTGTAACATTAAATTGACCTAAACTATGCTTCACCGTAGACTTGAGCATGGCATATAAGGTATGCTCATCATCAAATTTAACTTCTGTTTTAGTAGGATGTATGTTGATATCTATAGTACCTGGATCAACCTCTAGGTTTAGAAAGTAACCAGGGTGGGTACCAGGGCGAATTAATCCTTCAAAAGCCCCTAAAATAGCATGATGTAAATACGGACTTTTTATAAATCTGTTGTTAGCAAAAAAAAATTGCTCACCCCTACTCTTTTTTGCAAACTCAGGCTTTTGTATGTAACCTGAAATTTTGACAACTTGAGTTTCTTCATCAACAGGAACCAATTTTTCATCAGTTTTTCTTCCAAAAATTTGAACAATACGCTTTCTAAAATTATTGGCCGGCAATTGAAAAACATCACTGCCATTATTATAAAAATTAAATGCTACTTGCGGATGCGCTAAAGAAATTCTATGAAACTCGTCGGTAATGTGCCTAAATTCAACTTGGTCAGATTTTAAGAAATTACGACGGGCCGGTATATTGAAAAATAGATTTTTTACCAACATTGAAGTCCCTTTAGGAGCTACAACAACTTCTTGCGCAATAACTTTACTTCCCTCCATTTTTATTCGTGTGCCAACCTCATCCTCTTCAGTTTTGGTAAGCATTTCAACATGAGCAATTGCTGCTATGGAAGCCAAAGCCTCACCTCTAAAGCCTTTGGTATGTAAATTAAATAAGTCTTCTGCCTTTTGAATTTTAGAGGTTGCATGTCGTTCAAAACTTAACCTCGCATCGGTACCGCTCATACCTTTGCCATTGTCGACAATTTGAATCAAGGTTTTACCGCCATCCTTTACTATTAGTTGTATTTCGGTTGCGCCGGCATCAATAGCATTTTCCAATAATTCTTTTACTACAGAAGATGGACGCTGAACGACTTCACCTGCAGCAATTTGATTTGCAACATGGTCAGGTAATAATCTGATAATATCGGCCATTATGAAGAATAGAATATTGAAAGGTCAAAATCAATTATATAGAGGAAAATAAGCAGTAAAATAGCTAAAATAACTAGCATCCTAATCTTCAGATTACGATCCCCTTTTCTTTTAGCATCTTCTAAAGCACGATTGATTTTTCTTTTTAATCCTCGAGATGTATCTAAAGTACTACGAAATTGGTCAAATTTGGGTTCCATCTTAAAAGGATTTCCTTTACCCTTACCATCATAATATCTAGGATTATAGTCGAATTTCCTATTTTTTCGTAACCGTGTTATTTTACTCAACATCCCCATATCACCAAAGTTACTTAAAATAGAAAAACAGGGCATATAAGGAATGCCAAAATTTGTTAACAGCTGCAGTATACCTTTACTAAAGTTAGGTTCTACAAAGAATTAGAAAGAAAATTGGTATTTACTATTTACCTAGAACGGCCATTTTAATTGCAGCAATTGCAGCCTCAGTGCCTTTGTTACCATGTTTACCTCCACTACGATCAATCGATTGTTGAATATTATTATCTGTAAGTACACAGAATATTACAGGAACATTCATGGTTACATTTAAATCTTTAATGCCTTGAGCTGTGGCCTCACATACAAAATCAAAATGCTTTGTCTCCCCTTGTATTACACTACCAATAGCAATAACTGCATCGACTTTCTGTGTCTCGATCATTTTCTTTGAACCATAAGTCAGTTCAAAACTACCTGGCACATTCCATCTTATAATATCAGTTTTCACTGCACCACAATCTATTAAAGTTTTTAATGCTCCAGAAAATAACCCTTCAGTAATTTCAGAATTCCACTCAGAAACAACAATCCCAAACCGAAGTCCGTTCGCGTTTGGGATTGTTGTTTTATCATAAACTGATAAATTTTTATTTATTGTTGCCATTATTCACCACTTTTAGCCATTCCTATAAAAGCGTTTATAGAATTTGCATTTTCTGATTTTGGAAACTCACTTTTAATTCTTTCAAAAAATCCTAAAGCTTTACTTTTATCTCCCATTTCTAAAGCAGTCACACCCGCTTTGTACAAAAATTTCGGAGTTGTATATTCATTATTACTATGGGCAATTGCAGCTTCATAATAGCCTAAAGCATCAGAAGGCTGGTCTAATTGCATAAATGCATCACCTAAACCACCTTTAGCCAAAGCGCCTAAAATAGCATCTTCTGAACTAAAATCTTCTAAATACGTTATTGCTTCTTGATAATTGTTCATATTCAAATAAGACATACCTGCACAGTAATTCGCTAAATTTGCCGCCTGAGTACCACTATATTCTTCAATGATATCTAAAAAGCCATATTTACCGTCAGCACCTTCTAAAGCCAATGTAAACAAAGAATCTTTAGCCGTTGTACTTGCCAAAGCTTGGTCAAAATATTGTTGTGGATAGTACATTTCATTTGCAGCGCTAGTCTCTTTAGGTTTTACAACAAATTGGTTGTAAGCCAAATAACCTAAACCACATATCGCTATTACCACAATAGCACTTAATATATAGTTCTGATTTTTTGAAACCCACTCTTCTGATCTAGAAGCTCCTTCATCTAAAGAACTAAAAACCTCAGCGGTTGTACTTTCTTGTTCTTCAAATTCTTGCTTTTCAGCTTTGGTTTCAGGTTTATATCCTCTTTTCTTATATGTAGCCATCTCTAAATTTATTGGTCGCGCAAAAATAAAGGTTTTATTGAAATCCTATAGTGTATTTATTCGTTATTTTTGGATATTTTAAGGTAGTTTTCATCCTTCCAAATCCAAAATTCAAGAAATTTAATGCTGCTGAGACAACTATCATTGATCAATTACAAAAATTTTGAGTCTAAAGAACTTGTATTCGATTCTAAAATAAATTGTTTTGTTGGCGATAATGGCATAGGCAAAACCAATATTCTAGATGCTATTTATCATCTTTCTTTTGGAAAAAGCTACTTTAATCCTATTTCTTCTCAAAATATTCGTCATGGATCCGACTTCTTTGTAATTGACGGAACCTTCGAAAAAGATAACCGAGAAGAAAAAATTGTATGCAGTTTAAAAAGAAATAATAAAAAAATAATTAAAAGAAACGGAAAAGCATACGAGCGTTTTGCAGACCATATAGGTTTACTACCATTAGTGATTATTTCCCCTGCAGATCGTGATCTAATAATTGAGGGCAGTGATACACGTCGCAAATTTATTGATGGTGTTATCTCTCAATCCGACAAAAAATATTTACAGCAACTTATCAACTACAACAAGGTAATATCACAAAGAAATGCACTTTTAAAATATTTTGCTGCTAACCGCACCTTTAACAAAGATACTTTAGCGGTTTACAATGAACAATTACGTACCTACGGCACTGAAATATTCAATAAAAGAACTTCTTTTTTAGAAGCATTTATTCCGATTTTTCAGGAACAATATAAAGCCATTACCGGTAATACTGAAAAAGTATCACTTAGCTACGATAGTAAATTACTGCATGACGACCTACTGACTTTACTAAACAAAAACCTAGATAAGGATCGTGCATTACAATACACCAGTGTTGGCATTCATAAAGACGACCTTAATTTCGAAATAAGTGAATTTCCTATTAAAAAATTTGGTAGTCAAGGTCAACAAAAATCATTTCTGATAGCCCTTAAATTCGCGCAATTCCATTTTATGAAATCGCAAAGTGGCACAACTCCAATTTTAATTTTAGATGATATTTTCGATAAATTAGATGAACATCGTGTATCGCATATTATTACTTTAGTAAATGACGAGAACTTTGGTCAGATTTTCTTAAGTGATACCCATGCAGAACGGACAGAGAGTGTGGTAAAAAAAATTCACCAGTCATATAAAATATTCAAACTATACTAATGAAACAACTTTTTTTATTTTGTACTTTATTATGTATCTCATGTGTCTCAAAAGTTAACCAAGAGCAATTACATCTTTTAAATGGTTACTGGGAAATAAAAGAGGTTACCTTTAAGGATGGAACCAAAAAAGAGTATTCGGTAAATACCACAGTCGATTACATTAGTTTAGATTCTTTAAAGGGCTTTAGAAAAAAAATGAGTCCTAAATTCAATGGTACATTCGAAACATCTAATGACGCCGAACCAATACTAATTCGGATTGCTAATGATTCTGTCTTTATGAATTACACCACCGAACTTAATACTTGGGAAGAAGTTTTAATCTCTCTTTCAGAAAAAAGTTTCTCGGTAAAAAACGACCAAGGTATTACCTATACATATGAACGATTTGAACCTATTAATATAAACCCATAATGGCAAGGCAAGACAACGAAAATACATCTATGAAAAACGCCCTTTCTGCATTTATTCAAAAGAATAAATTAGAAAAGGGAATGGACAAAGTAGATGCACGAGAGGCATGGGTAAGGCTAATGGGGAATGGGGTAAATAATTACACGACTGAAATTGAATTACGTTTCGACACCCTTTATGTTTCACTATCCTCTTCGGTTTTAAGAGAAGAATTAAGCTTAGGAAAATCGAAAATAATTCGAATGATCAATGAAGAAATAGGTAAAGAACTAGTGAAAAAAATAATACTCCGTTAACTGATGGTTGAAGGAAAATAAAAAAGCCAGTTCTTTCGAACTGGCTTTTTAAAAATTATTTTTCTGATCTAGTAAATTTCTCTTCCAGCAAAATGAAAAGACCCCTCAAGTGCAGCATTCTCATCGCTATCTGAACCATGTACTGCATTCTCACCAATACTAGTAGCGAACATTTTGCGAATAGTACCTTCAGCTGCATCTGCAGGATTAGTAGCACCTATCAATGCTCTAAAATCTTCAACAGCGTTTTCCTTTTCCAAAATAGCAGAAACTATTGGTCCTCTTGTCATAAACTCAACCAACTCACCAAAGAAAGGACGCTCTCTATGAACACCGTAAAATTCTTGTGCATCTCTTAAGCTAAGTTGTGTATATTTCATAGCTACTATTTTAAAACCAGCAGCTGTAATTTTTTCTAATATTGCCCCGATATGTCCATTCTCAACGGCATCTGGCTTAATCATAGTAAACGTTCTATTCGTACTCATATCTTAATTTTTGCGCAAAAATACGTTTTTCCACAAAACTCACAACTATTCATAGTTTTGTTCTAACTTTTGTAAGACCATACCATGGTCGCCAATTATCTTAAAATCAACCTTTTTAGAACTAAAATCGAACTCTAGAGTTCCGAAACTTTCCGTAAAAACAACATTCCCTACCCTGTATGGATTAGGCTCTCCTGTAAATCCTTTGTAAGCATGTGTGAGTCCACTACTCGTAAAATCGATTAATGGATAGTTCATGCCATCTATTTGTTTTTGTGAAAACTCAGAGATATGACGATCTCCAGATAATATCACAACTCCTTTAGCCTTTGAACTTGAAATTAATTTTTCTAAACGGTCTACCTCATGAGGAAAATTACCCCATGCCTCAAAACCATGTTCATTAGATAAAAATTGAACACTGCTTACAATAATATTAAAATCTGAATTAGATTGGTTCAATTGCTTTTCTAACCAAGCCCACTGAATTTCTCCAAGTACAGTACCCACACCATATTCATTTGGTTTTACTCTTTTATCTGTTTCAGTATCTAGTGTTATAGACGTTCTAAAATATCTGGTATCTAGAACTATTATATTAATACTGCCCTTCTCTAAATCATATTTCTTTGAACTATAGACTCCCTCTTGTTTCCTTAACGGACTATCCATTGGAACGTTCATGAAATTCAAAAACTCTTGTTGACTTTCTACCTTAGCCTCGAATTCTACACCACCGTCATTAAGTCCGTAATCATGATCATCCCAAGTGCCGATGATTTCTACATTTTCAATTAGTTTTTTATACTCTTTATTCTTTTTTTGCGTAGTATATATTGTTCTCAACGCTTCCATATCGTCGGTATCTGCGTAAATGTTATCTCCGCCCCAAACCCAAACATCAGGTTGAGTATTTAAAATATCGTCCCATAATAAATTTGGTAAATCAGTTCTGTTACAAGAACCAAAAGCAAGAACAAAATCAATCTTGTCTAGCTTGTTAACTGTTACTTTTTTATTGGTGGAGCAAGACAGTAATAGAATTGAAAAAATAGAAATTAAGAAAATTTTCATGGCTATCAATTAAGTCTGAGTAAAATTAAGTTTTTCGATTTAAAGCCTATATTATTAAATTGTATCTTTGGCGCCATGAATTTAGAGCACCTTAATGCGCTTAAAAAGCTACTTTCCTCTTCAAAGAAAATAGCGATTATTCCTCACAAAAATCCTGACGGTGATGCTATCGGCTCAACGTTGGCTCTTTGGCACTATCTTATAAATTGCGGACATACTGCAAGTATAGTTTCTCCTAATGATTATCCGAAATTTTTAAAGTGGATGCCAGGAGCAGACAAAATATTAAATTTCGAAAAGGAAAACATGCAAGCAAAGTCATGCATTCAAAATGCAGATATTGTTTTTACGTTAGATTTTAATCATTTGGGGCGTGTAGGCCACATGAGCGAAACATTAGAATCTTCGAGTGCTACCTTTGTAATGGTCGATCATCATCAAGAGCCATCTGATTATGCGAAAATTATGTATTCAGATGTAAGTATGAGTTCAACCTGTGAAATGGTCTATGTTTTAATTAAAAAATTAGGTGATGAGAATAGTATAACCTCTGAAATGGCCAACTGTATTTATACAGGAATCATGACAGACACAGGTTCTTTCAAATTTGCTGCTACTACAAGTAATACGCATAGAGTTATTGCCGACCTTATGGATAAAGGCGCAAAAGGCACCGAAATTCATCACCGAATTTACGACACCAATTCACCTAGTAGATTACATCTTTTAGGCTGTGCTTTAAAAAACATGGTCATTCTACAAGAGTACCAAACTGCATATATAACACTTAGCCAAGAAGAACTGGATAAGTATAATTACCAAAAAGGAGATACCGAAGGCTTTGTTAACTACGGGTTAACTTTAGACGGTATTCGTTTTGCTGTAATATTCATTGAAAATAAAGAAGAGGGTATTTTTAAAATATCATTTAGATCAGTGGGTGATTTTTCAGTAAATGACTTCGCAAGGAAACACTTTCATGGCGGCGGCCATACCAATGCGGCTGGTGGAAAAAGTGATTATTCGATAGAAGAAACCATTACATACTTTACTTCATTATTACCATTATATAAGAATCAATTACAATCATGAGATTAGTTTCATTATTATTTCTTTTTATAATTTTTAGTAGCTGCGATGGTCCAGAACCTAGAAAACCAGTTCAGAAAAAAAGTGGCAGTTTTTTCAAAGAATCTATTGAAAGAAGTCGAAAATTATTGGAAGCAGAAGAGAGTAAAATTCAAGATATCATAAAACTCGATTCCTTAAAACACTATGCGCATAGTGCTTCAGGATCATGGTACCATTATTTAAATGTCAACGAAGAAAGTGATTACACTCCACAAACAGATGATTTAGTGGTTTTCAACTACGATATTTTAACCTTGGATAATGATACCATATACTCAAAAGAAGATATTGGTATTGTCACCTACAAGGTTAATAAACAGGAACTTTTTCTAGGACTTCGTGATGCCGTTAAAATGCTCAAAGTAAATGAACGGGCTACTTTTTTGTTTCCTTCTTCATTAGCATTTGGGTATCATGGTGATGAGAACAAAATTGGTAGCAACATTCCTTTAAAATCAACAATTACTATTTTACAAATTGAAAAACAACAAGATAATACAGTAAATTAAAATGACTATTATGATTAAAAAAATGTACTTGCTTGCAGTTATCGGTTTAATTATGACCAGCTGTAAAACAAGCAAAAGAGCTGACTTAGGTGATGGTATTTTTGCCGATATAAAAACTTCTAAAGGTGATATTATCGTTCGCTTAGAGCAAGATAAAACCCCTATTACTGTTGCTAACTTCATATCGCTTGCAGAGGGCACAAATACTTTTGTAAGTGAAGAATATAAAGGTAAAAAGTACTATGACGGACTAATATTTCATAGGGTCATGAAAGATTTCATGATACAAGGTGGTGATCCATTAGGTCAAGGGACTGGAAATCCAGGGTATAAATTTATGGATGAGTTCAATGACTCTTTAGTTCATGATAAGAAAGGTATTCTATCAATGGCTAATTCAGGACCTACTACAAACGGTAGTCAATTTTTTATCACTCACAATGCTACACCTTGGCTAAATAATAAACATACGGTTTTCGGTGAAGTTGTAGAAGGTATGGATGTTGTTGATTCTATAGCGAATGTAGCCGTCGGTGCTGGCAACAAACCCGTAGAGCCAGTTACCATGAATACTGTAGAAATCATACGTAATGGTAAAGAGGCTCGTAAATTTAATGCCATTAAAATTATGACAGAATACTTTGATGGTGAAGAAGATAGGATAGCTGCAATAGAAAAAGAAAAGGCGGAAAAAATAGAAGCTATTAAAAGAGTTAAGGAAGAGTTTGTAACAGAAATAGAAGCTGAAAAAGCAAAAGCTACCGCATTACCTTCAGGACTTAAAATACTAACTTTAAAAAACGGAGATGGCGAAAAGCCTAAAGTTGGACAAAAAGTTAACGTTATGTACGCTGGTTATTTAATGGACGGTACTTTGTTCGATAGTAATTACGAAGAAGTTGCCCGTAAGTACGGTACTTTCGATTGGAACAGAGAACAAGGAGGTGGTTATATGCCAGTACCTATGGACTATTCCCCTGAATCTAGACTGATTGCAGGATTTAGAGAAGGTTTATTAACAATGAAAATCGGTGATAAAGTCCGTATATTTATTCCGTCACATTTAGGTTATGGCGCACAAGGTGGTGGTCCAATACCTGCTGATGCGGACTTAGTATTTGATTTGGAGATTACAGGTATAGCAAATTAAAAGTACTACATACTAAAAAACCCGTTAGTTTACACCAACGGGTTTTTTTATGCTTTTATTTAATTTGTATTCTTTAAAATTTCTAAAAGTAACTTCCAAAATTTCTGAACAGAAGAGATACTTACACGCTCATCGGGTGAGTGAGCTCCTAAAATTGTAGGACCAAAGCTTACCATATCAATTTCTGGATAATTCTGTCCTAATATTCCACATTCCAATCCAGCATGACAAGCAATTACCTTTGGTTGTTCTTTAAATAATTCTATATAGGAATTCTTGACAATAGAAAGTATTTTTGAATTCGGATTTGGGTTCCAACCAGGGTATGCGCCACTATATTCCACATCGAAGCCTCCTAATTCGAAAACAGAACGTAAAGAATTTGCTAAGTCCAGTTTTGCAGAATCAACTGAAGACCGTGTTAGACAAGCAATAGTAATTTTACCATCTTTAACCAAAATTCTTGCGATATTATTTGATGTTTCAACCAAATCGTCGATAGAAGCACTCATGGCATATACCCCATTTTGAGCGGCATAAACAGCTTTTACGAACTTGCCTTGAGCACCTAATCCCATGACTTCTGTGGCTGGCTTAATTTCTTCTAAGTTGATTGTGAGATTTGGCTCATGTACTTTTAATTCTGCTTTAATAGCATCAACTAACGTATTAAATTTTATCATGACCTCAGCAACATGCTTTCTACCTACATTCAATCGACAAATGCTTTCTCTAGGTATGGCATTTCGTAAACTTCCACCTTCTAAAGAACTAATTCGCATATTATAATCAAGACCCAAATAAAGTAAGCGGTTCATGATTTTATTTGCGTTACCAAGTCCTTTATGAATATCCATTCCACTATGTCCGCCCTTCAATCCTTGAATAGTAATTTCAAGTCCTGTATCACCATGTGTACCTGGCTTTTTATTATATGATCTAGTTGCAGTAACATCAATACCACCCGCACAACCTATATCAATTTCATCATCTTCTTCTGTATCAAGATTTAAAAGCATCTCCCCTTTTAAAACCCCTCCTTCTAAACCAAAGGCACCTGTCATACCTGTTTCTTCATCAATAGTAAACAATGCCTCAAGAGCAGGGTGAGAAATTGAATCACTCTCAAGCAGCGCCATTATTGCAGCTACCCCCATACCGTTGTCAGCACCTAAAGTGGTTCCCTTAGCCCTTACCCAATCACCATCAATGAACATGTCTATCCCTTGTGTATCGAAATCAAATTTGGTATTTGCATTTTTTTGATGAACCATATCTAAATGGCTTTGAAGCGTTATCATTTTTCTACCCTCCATTCCTGAAGTTGCAGGCTTTCTAATAATAACATTACCTATGCCATCAGAAAAAGTTTCCAAGCCAAGTTCCTTACCGAAACCTACCATAAAAGCGATTACTCGTTCCTCTTTTCTAGAAGGTCTAGGTACTGCATTTAGTTTTGAAAAATTATTCCAAACAGATTTAGGTTCTAACTGATCAATATTCATAGCTTATTTTCATAGTTAACGAGAACAAAAATACTTATAGAAAAAGGATTTCGCTATTTTTGAGACAATGAAGATATCATTTAAAAATGCCGTAGCACTTTCATTGATTCCCCAAATCATAATCGTTAAATGGCTCGCCAACTACTCAGAATTCGTTGAGAATTATTACAGCACAGGTTTTTACCCAGTTATCTCGAGACTATTTAGAATATTGTTTGGTTGGATTCCTTTTTCTGTTGGAGACCTCATCTATTTCGCGCTAATAATACTAGCAATTGCATATCTATATCGAAATAGAAAATCTATCTGGAAAAACAAGTTGACTTTTGTTCGCAATGTGTTAATGATACTTTCTGTCGCATACTTCACTTTTCATTTTATGTGGGGAATGAACTATTATAGAGAGCCATTAGCCGATAAGTTAGCATTAACAGAAACTAAGGACTACAACGAACTGTTAAATTTTACTCAGCAGTTAATTCGAAAAACCAACGAAGCGCAATTAAACATTACTAATGATTCTAGTTTGGCCGTTAATATACCATACAGTCATGAGCAAATTTTTGACAAGACGATTATTGGGTATGATGAACTTAAAACCATACATCCATTTTTAACATATACTACCCCAAGTGTGAAAACTTCTTTATTTAGTAAGGGACTAACCTATATGGGTTACGCTGGCTATCTGAATCCTTTCACAAATGAAGCCCAAGTAAACGGTCTACTTCCAAATTTTAGATTTCCTGTGGTAGTTGGTCATGAAATTGGTCATCAATTGGGCTATTCCGCAGAGAACGAAACTAATTTTATAGGCTATTTGGTTACGGCTAAAAATAATGATATCTATTTCCAATATGCAGCCTATGCATATGCATTAGGATATTGCTTAAGTGATATTAGAAGCGCAGATAAAGAAGAATTCAACAGTTTACTATCAACTTTAAATCCTGGTGTAAAGAACAACTTTCAGGAAATAGCCGATTTTTGGAATTTTTACAAAAATCCGATGGAACCCGTTTTTAAGTCAATATTCAATTCTTTCCTAAAAGCCAATAATCAAACTGAAGGCATTAGAAGTTATAATGCTGTAGTTTCTCTTTTAGTAGCCTACCACAAAGAACATCCACTATAATTGTTTTTATACATTCCGCAATCAAATTATAGAATGCCAGTCTTTCATATAATATTTTAAGATTAAAATACATATTACGAATTAAGTCTTTTACAACTGTTAAACAAAAGTGAAATAGACGGTGCATACTGGTAAATACAAGTATTTTTAAGGCACTAATTCAAACCAAACATAATGAAAAAACTAATTTTTGCGCTATGCCTTCTTTGGTGTAGTACTATTTTAACTGCTCAAGAATATTTTCCCGAAAATGCAGGGGTAAAAGTCAACAACAATAACTACACGGCTTTTACCAACGCCAAAATTTATGTTACTCCAACACAAATAATTGAAAAAGGAACATTACTAATTCAACATGGTAAAATTGTAAGTGCATCTAGTACAGTCAGCATACCAAAAAACTCAATAATTATTGACCTAAAAGGAAAGTCAATTTATCCCTCTTTTATCGATGTCTATTCAAAATTTGGAGTTGAACAACCTAAAAAGAAACCAGGTAGTGGGCGATCTGCAGAATACGCTCCTTCTAGAGATGGCTATTATTGGAACGATCACATTATGCCAGAGAATAAAGCCATTGCCCAATTTAAATATGATGATAAGGAGGCCAAAGTTTTACGTGAAGCTGGTTTTGGTGTCGTAAATTCTCATATTCAAGATGGTATTGCGAGAGGAACTGGAGTCTTAATTGCTTTAAATGGTGAAGGTACAGACGCTAACCGTATTCTAGATGATAAGTCTGCACAGTACTTTTCTTTAGACAAAAGTATTGCTAAAGGTCAATCATATCCTAGCTCATTAATGGGCGCCTTAGCATTGCTAAGACAAATGTATAGCGATGCCGATTGGTATTCAAAAGGCAATTCAACAACCACTGACCTTTCGTTAGAAGCATTGAATGCCAATAAAAATTTAGTACAAATTTTTGAAGCGAAAGACAAAGGAAATGATTTACGTGCCGATAAAATTGGAGATGCTAATGGAATTCAATATACCATTTTAGGTGGTGGTAATGAGTTTGAAAGAATCGAAGAGATTAAAGCAACTAATGCGAAATTTATAATTCCAATTAATTTCCCTGATGCCTATGACATTTCTAACCCATATGCAGTTGGTTATGTTTCATTGCAGGATATGCGGTTTTGGAATCAAGCACCTACCAACCCAAAAGTATTGGCAGACAACGGCATACAGTTTTCTCTAACTACTTATGATTTAAAATCTCCTTCAAATTTCAAGGAAAAATTAATGAAAGCCATTGAATACGGGCTACCAAAAACTAAGGCCTTAGAAGCATTAACTACTGTACCGGCTCAAATTTTAGGAAAATCAAATCAAATTGGTTCCTTAAAAACTGGTGCTTACGCGAACTTCTTAATAACTTCAGGTGATATATTTGACAGTTCAACAACCTTATTCGAAAACTGGGTACAAGGTTCAAAAAGTGTCATCAATTCTATAGATACAAAAGATATCCGAGGAGATTACAACTTAAACGTACAAGGCAAAATGTACGCTATGTCAATAATGGGTGAAGTTTCAAAACCTTCAATAGAGGTAAAACAAGATACCATGAAACTTACTTCTAAAATAGCATATGACAACAATTGGTTGACTATGTCATTTGCTACAGATAAAGGTGAGCATACGTATAGAATGACTGGAGCCACAACAGAAGGCTCTGATAATCTTTCTGGTCTGTTAGTTCTTCCAAACGGAACAGAAACTAAATTCACAGCTACTAAATCTAAAGCTTTTGAAGAAAAAGAGGGTAAAGATGACAAAGCTAAGGATGCACCTAAAGTAATGCCTGTAATGTACCCGAATGTTGGGTATGGTTTTGCTTCAAAACCAAAATCAGAAACCGTTTTATTTAAAAATGCTACGGTATGGACAAGCGAAGAAGCCGGTATTCTAAAAAATACTGATGTACTCATCAAAAATGGAAAAATAGCTAAGATAGGTACCAACTTAAGCGCAGGAGGTGCTAAAGTGGTAGATGCTACAGGTAAGCATTTAACTGCTGGTATTATTGATGAGCACAGCCATATAGCTGCATTAGCAGTAAACGAATCAGGTCATAATAGCACTGCCGAAGTAAAAATGGAAGATGTCGTTGACCCTGAACATATGGGTATATATCATTCCCTTGCCGGGGGCGTAACATCCCTTCAATTATTACATGGCTCCGCTAACCCAATAGGTGGTAGATCAGCAATTTTAAAATTAAAATGGGGCGAAGAGGCCGATGGTTTGATCTATGACAATTCGCCTAAGTTTATCAAATTTGCTTTAGGTGAAAATGTAAAGCAAAGTAATTGGGGTAGTTTCTCTCGTTTTCCACAAACACGAATGGGTGTAGAGCAACTTTACATGAACTATTTTCAAAGAGCTAAGGAATATGACACCAAAAAGAAAAATGGAGAGCCGTATCGTTATGATGAGGAAATGGAAGTTTTAGCTGAAATACTAAATGGCGAACGTTTTATTTCATGTCACTCTTATGTTCAGAGCGAAATAAATATGATGATGAAGGTTGCAGAACATTTCGGTTTTAGAATAAACACCTTTACTCATATTCTTGAAGGTTATAAGGTTGCCGATAAAATGGCAGAACATGGTGCAGGTGCCGGTACATTTAGTGATTGGTGGGCGTATAAATATGAAGTAAATGATGCTATACCATACAACGCTGCTATAATGCAAAAACAAGGTGTTGTTACTGCTATTAATAGCGATGATCGAGAAATGATAAGAAGGTTAAATCAAGAAGCTGCAAAAACTATAAAGTATGGCGGCATGACCGAATTGGAAGCGTGGAAAATGGTTACCATTAACCCTGCTAAACTTTTACACTTAGACGATCGCGTAGGTAGCATAAAAGAAGGAAAGGATGCAGATGTAGTTTTATGGTCTGGTAGTCCATTATCAGTTTATTCTAAAGCAGAAAGAACAATGATAGAAGGAACTACGTATTTCGATTTAGAAACGGATAAGCAAAACCGTGAAAAGATTAAAAAAGAGCGAAATGAGTTGGTTACTATGATGCTTAAAGAAAAAAGCGGTGGTAAAAAAACGCAAGGCCCTAAGCAAAGTGTTAAAAGAGATTTCACTTGTGAAAGTCTTTAAATTTATCAACTTATGCGAAGTATCACAAAATTTAAAACTACAAAAATGAAAAAATATATAACCTTATTAATAGCCTGTGGTTTGGTCTTACAAACCATGGCACAACAAACACCGGCTCCAAAACAAACAGAAGCTATCACCATTGAAGGTGCAACAGCTCATTTGGGTAATGGAGAAGTAATTGAAAGTTCCTTAATCATGTTCGAAGATGGTAAACTAACTTTTGTTGGAGATTCTAAAATGAAAATCGCCCGCAAAGGAAAGGTAATCGATGCTACTGGAAAGCATGTATATCCCGGGTTTATAGCTCCAGCAAAAACTTTGGGCCTAATTGAAATTGATGCGGTAAGAGCAACTAAAGATGAAGATGAACTTGGTGACTTTATTCCGCATGTAAGAAGTTTAATCGCCTACAATGCAGAGTCAAAAGTTGTTGAAAGCATGCGTCCTAATGGGGTTTTAATTGCACAGATAGCGCCTACAGGTGGTAGAATTTCTGGTACCTCATCGATAGTACAATTTGATGCATGGAACTGGGAAGACGCAGCTATAAAAGTAGACGATGGTGTGCATTTAAATTGGCCGAATACATTTAGACAAGGTCGTTGGTGGGCTGGTGAAGAAAGAGGATACCAACCAAATAAGGACTACGGCGAACAAACACAAGCTGTAGTTACTTTTTTCAAAAATGCAGCTGCGTATGGCAAATCTACTTCTAAAGAGGTGAATCCTGCTTTTGCAGCAATGAAAGGTATTTTTGATGGTAGTCAGAAGCTATACGTGCACGCCGACGGTGAAAAGGAAATCATTGATGCCATTAATACATTAAAAGCCAACGGCACCAAAGAGATTGTTCTTATAGGAGGATATCACGCATATAAAATTCCAGAATTTTTAAAGAGTAATAACATTCCGGTTTTAGTTCAGTACACACACAATTTACCTGTTTATGATGATGATGACTATGACTTACCTTATAAGCTTCCTAAATTATTGGTAGATGCAGGGTTAATGGTAGCCATTCAAAATAGTGATGCCGAAAATTTTCAGACTAGAAACTTACCTTTCTATGCTGGACAAGTTGTGCAACAGGGCTTAGATAAAGAAGTAGCTGTACAGCTTTTAACTGGTAATACAGCTAAAATATTAGGAATCGATGACCTATATGGAACTTTAGAGAACGGTAAAAGCGCAACACTGTTTATATCTGAAGGCGATGCCTTAGATATGGCAGGTAATCAGCTAACACATGCTTTTATAGATGGTAGATCAGTTTCACTAGAAACACACCAAACCGAACTATGGAAACGTTATTTGGGTAAATACGAAGGAGAATAAAAAAGTAGCAGGAAGAATAAAATAAAACTGTAAATTTAAGCTGATACCCATTAGCTTTAAAATCACAGTTTTAATACAACTCTGAATATAAACACTAAGAGGGTATTTAAAAAGTCCAATCAATTCGAATAGTCAAAAGATTCAATTGATCAATTTATGGACTTTTTACATACCCTTTTTTTAGAACCATCAAACTCATATTCATATGAAAAACATTTTTATTCTTTTTGTCCTGGCCATAACCTTTTCCTGTAAAGAATCACAAACAACCAAATCAGATAAATTGGTGCTAGATGGGCTTCAAGAACCTGTTGAGATGGTTAGGGATGAATGGGGCATTAACCACATCTATGCAAAAAATCAACATGATCTTTTTTATGCCCAAGGCTATGCCGCTGCGGCAGACCGCCTTTTTCAATTCGAAATTTGGCGAAGACAAGCTACAGGTACAGTTTCTGAAATATTAGGAGAACGTGAACTGAAAAGAGATATCGGTACACGTCTCTTCAAATTTAGAGGTGATATGAAGACCGAAATGAATCATTACCATGAAGATGGGGTTGAAATTATAACCGCCTACACTGATGGGGTAAATGCATACATAGAAAACATTTTAAAAACACCAGAACTATTACCTATTGAATTTCAAATTTTAGATATTAAACCCCAGAAATGGACACCAGAAGTTGTTATTTCTAGACATCAGGGGCTTTTAGGAAATATAGGCGAAGAACTTCAGATAGGTCGTACCGTCGCAAAGTTGGGTGCCATTAAAACTAAAGAACTGTTTTGGTTACACCCAAAAGAACCGAATATAGAAATTGATCCAGTTATCAATACAAATTTATTAAGTAATGACATCCTAGAACTTTATAATGCCTATCGTAAAACCGTTAAGTTTAAAAAAGAAGACATTATTCCATCATTTCGAAATACGAGTGAAGAGAAAGCGATAATGTCCCTTATAAGCGTTAAATCTGATTCCTTAGGTATTGGAAGTAATAATTGGGTGGTTGATGGTTCACAAATGGAGGATGGTCATACGTACATGGCAAATGATCCACATAGAACCATTGCAATTCCATCATTACGATATATGACTCACTTAGTTGCTCCTGGCTGGAATGTTATAGGAGGTGGAGAACCTGAAATTCCCGGTATTTCTATAGGGCATAATGAATATGGTGCTTGGGGCCTAACGGTATTTGAAACTGATGGGGAAGATTTATATGTGTATGAATTAAATCCTGAGAATCAAAATCAATATAAGTATAAGGACCAATGGGTAGACATGAAACATATTTCAGAAACTATAAATATTAAAGGTCAAAAAGATAGTATAGTAGATTTAGCCTATACCCTTCATGGCCCTGTAACGTTTAAGGACAAAGAAAATAATGTTGCTTATGCCGTACGCTGTGCTTGGCTCGAGCCTGGTGGATCTCCTTATTTAGCATCGCTAAGAATGAACCAAGCTAAAAATTGGGAAGAATTTAGAGAAGCGTGTAATTATAGTCATATACCAGGGGAGAATATGATTTGGGCGGATAAAGAAGGAACAATAGGATGGCAAGCTGTAGGCATTGCTCCTATTCGTAGAAATTTTAGTGGTCTTGTTCCAGTACCTGGGGATGGACGTTATGAATGGGATGGTTATTTACCAATTATAGAAAAACCCCACAGTGTAAATCCTGAAGAAGGCTTTTTGGCCACCGCCAACCAAAACGTAACGCCAAATGATTATACCCATTGGGATGCTATAGGATATTCCTGGGCCGATCCTTATCGTGGTGATCGCATAAAGGAAGTGCTGGAATCAGGTAACAAAATGACAATGAATGATATGAAGGCTCTTCAAACGGATTATCTTTCTATTCCTGCTCGTGAATTAGTACCCTTATTAGAGCCAATTAGTTTTAATGATAAGGTTTTGGAAGCGAAGGATAAACTGAAGCAATGGAATTATAAATTGGAGGCTAATTCTATATCTGCAGCAATTTATGTTGCATGGGAAGAGCAAATAATGCAGAAATCCTATGACATGTTTGTCCCCAAAGCTGGCAAAGGCATTGTTCCTGATTTACAGTTGAAGCGAGTATTAGATTGGCTCATTACACCAGACAACAAATTCGGAACAAACCCAATAGTTGGCAGAAATAAATTTTTAGGTGAAGCTTTCAAAGCTGCCGTGACCAATTTAGAAACCAAATTGGGATCAGACATAAACCATTGGCAATATGGTCAAGTGAACAACAAACATACCTATATGGAGCATGCTTTAAGTAGTGTTGTAAATGAGACAACCAAAAACAATTTAGATTTAGGCCCATTACCGAGGGGAGGGAACGGCCAAACCGTAGGTTCAACAGGCGGAAATTCAAGACAAAGCAGCGGTGCCTCATTTAGAGTAATAATCAATACTGGTGATTGGGATGCATCGCTAGCCACCAATGGCCCTGGGCAATCTGGAAATCCAGACAGTCCATTCTATAGCAATCTATTTGAACCTTGGGCAAATGACCAATATTTCCCATTATACTACTCTAAATCTAAAATTGATTCTGTAGCGGTACGTACCCAGATTTTAAATCCTATAGAGAAATAATAACTACAATAGCATTGGTCAAAAAAAACGTATTCCCACTATATAAGCAATGAATCATTACTTACTAAGTGGGAATAGCTATGTTTAAGAAAATTATTTTTTAGCCAACAACCAGCCAAAATAAGCCATTGGAATATAAGCCATCAGTACGTCTAAGGTATTGAACCACATAGGGCCGCCTAACATTGATATATTTATAGAACCACCGATTAAGAAAAACACACCAATTAATAAGGCCATAAGTTGCTTTCTGGTTGCTGCAATTTTCGCCGCTACAAATGCCCCCACTAAGGTACCCAAGGCATGAGCTAAAAACGGAAATACAAAATGTTTAGGTTCAAATAAATGCATAGTAGCTTTCAAACCTTCCATAGTTGTGATGTCACCTCCTTCAGGTGGTGGAATAACAGACCCACTAATCATTATAATTCCCATATTTACAATGCTACCAATGACGATGCCTACAAGAACAGCCAGAACATTTTTGAGTATTGGATTCATAATTGTCTTACAATTTCTTATTATTCCTAATGATATTAAATGTAAAATATTAACTATATAAAAACTAAATTTTCAAGTATTTCTCAGGTTCTTTCTCAAAACTGACCTTACAACCATCACAACAGAAATACACCTTCTGCCCTGCGTATTCTACTATATGTTTTGGATTTTTCTTGGAAACAGGTACATTGCAAACAGGATTTATATAATACTCCTCATTAAATTGATCATTTACATCATCCTCGGTTTTGGAGCGTTCAGCACTACCACAACAAGAACCAGTACTGGATTTTTCTTTACGAAAATCGTCAATAACTTCGGCAAGAATACTAATTGCAACTTCACTAGCAAGTTTGGCATTAATATCCAATCCTACTGGGCTACGTAAATCAGCAATACGCTCTTCGGAAATACCTTCGTTAATCAAATACGTTTTTATGTCAACTGACTTTTTAGAACTAGCTACAAAGCCAACATAATTTACAGAAGTTTCTAAGGCTTTCTTTACAGAGAGCTCATCGTCTTCGCCTTGGGTTGTAATAATTATATATGTATTTGTTAAATTTTTAAAAGTGCTAAAATCAACTTTATCAGAAACACTATTGGCCGATGGAAACATTAGTAAATCGGCATCAGTCGCCATCACAGATACTCTAAAATCAGCGGCCGAAGCCATTTGCACCAATTTACGTGCAATATTACTCTTACCCACTACAATCAATTCGGGTTGTGGTATTACAGGTTCTATCATAATTTCTAGGGTTCCTTTGCTTTGACATGACATAACATATTCTTTAAACGTAGCTGTAGAACGTGTACCACCTTCAGGAGAAATACGCACGCGTCGGTAGCGTTTGCTTTTAATAACGTCTAAGGCTTCTTTGATAACGATACCACGCACACAACCACCACCTATCCAACCGATAAGCTCTCCGTTTTCCAAAATAATAGCCTTATCCCCTATTTTACCTGAACTTGGGGCTATACGGTCTACCACTTGTGCAATGGCAAAGTTGGAGCCTTTGGCCAAGTGCTTTTCTATTTGTAACGCGAGTTCGTTAAACATCCATTAATAATTTTTCTAATTTTAATAAACTATCCAAGTTGTGTGCTGATTCAAATGCATCTAAATGAGGCATTACATTCACCATTCCTTTTTGAATGGGCTGATAACCTTCCATACCTTTTAACGGATTCAGCCAAACTAAGGTTTTGCATTTTCTGCGTATCGTTCTTACAGCTTCCCTAAGCACTGTTACATTTCCGGTTTCAAGTCCGTCACTCAAAATCACTACAATATGTTTTTGGCTCAAAAATTTACTCCCATATTCAGAAAGAAATTCCGTAAGTGACTCCCCTATCTTAGTGCCACTTGACCACGAATTTACATTCTTACCAATCTGCTTTAAAACTTCCTGTTCGTTGTTTTGTCGCAGCATTGGGGTAACATGTGTCAAGGTTGTACTAAAGGTAAAAAATTCAAGGCTTTTAAAATACTTCTTTAACACCATCACGTATCGTAAAAGATAATAGCTATAAGTATCCATAGAACCACTTACATCGAGAATAAAAACTACTTTTCGCTTTTCTTTGCGTTTTCTTTTATAGGATAAATCCAACAACATTCCTCCTTTAGAAATTCCGTGGCGAATCGTATTTCGAATATCGATTGTTCCTTTGTTAGCATTCTCAAGCCTACGTTTAAAACGCATACTCATTTGATGAAAAAGCTCTTCGGCCAATTCTTCCAACTTTTCCTTGTCGGCAACATTTACCTTAGAAAAATCGGTAAGTCTTAGGCGTATACTCTCATTTGCTCCAACAGTTTCCTTAGCCTCTTGTTCTTTGACTTCCTTCTTGGGTACTTTAAATTCAGTTCCCAAGAATATAACTGTGGCTGTTTCTTTTTCCTTTTTAAGTTGTTTGATTTGTTTTTTACGTTGTTCTAATTTCTCTTCGTAATAACGACTCCAAAAACGATCGAACATTTCATCAAATCGATCAAAATGCTCTTTACGTTTACAATAAATTGCCTTTAAACTGTACTGAAACAGTTTACGGTCTAAAACCCAGCCTCGCCCTGCAACTTCAAATGCATCCCTAGTTTCTTGTGGACCCAAAACAAACTGACGCTCTCGACAATACATGGTAAAGTCGATGAGACGTTCTTTAAAAGTTTTTTCTACAGCTTGCACGGATTATAGAAATTTTGATTTTTAAAATTGTAATTGAGCCTACTTTTTTTTTACAACGTTGTGAATCTTGAATTCCGCTTAGGATGACATTCTAATCAATAGGATATAAAAATTCCTGAACAGACTTGTTCTTCACAAACTCTACATCATCTTTATGTTTCAAAACACTACCAATTGTTGTTTTTACAATCTCATCAGTGATATTCTTTTGATTCATTAACAACAAGGTTTTTGCCCAATCTAGAGATTCTGCAATACCTGGTGGTTTATGTAAACTTGACTTTCTCAAATTATGAATAAAAGTAACCACCTGTGTTGCCAATGCTTCATCTATATTCGGAAGTTTTTTTGCAATGATATTAATCTCCCCCATCTTTGATGGAAAGTCAACCCAATGATATAAACACCGTCGTCGTAAAGCATCACTGAGCTCTCGAGTTCGATTGGAAGTCAAAATCACCAATGGTTTTGATTTTGCTTTTATCGTTCCCAATTCAGGAATACTAATTTGAAAATCTGAAAGCAATTCTAACAGATATGCTTCAAATTCTTCATCGGCCCTATCAATCTCATCAATCAAGAGTACCACAGGTTTATCAGCACTAATTGCCTGTAACAAGGGGCGTTGAAGTATATAATCCATTCCAAAAATCTGATTTTGAAGCGCCAACTTATCTTCATCCTGCTCAAAAAGCTTAATGTGTAAAAGCTGCTTTTGGTAATTCCATTCATAAATGGTAGTACTTACATCCAAACCTTCATAACATTGCAAACGAATTAAATTTGTTCCCAAATGTTCGGCCAAAGTTTTGGCCAACATGGTCTTACCAACTCCTGGATTACCTTCTAACAATAAAGGTTTCTCTAAATTTTTCAAAAGAAAAATAGAAGTTGCCAGTTCTTCATTTAGAATATAGTCGTGCTCATAAAAATCTTTTATAAGCTTTTCGATGTCTTTGTTCAATAGCTTTAATTTAGAAAAGCTATGCTGTCCCCAGCATAGCTTTATTATTATAGATAATTAGTCTAGCTATGCTGCTGCCTCTGCCTCGGCAAGTTTCTTTGAAAAATTTGAAACAAACTGCTTAAAAAGTTGATTGGATACCGTTGTAATTAAACGAGAACCAAATTGTGCTATTTTCCCGTTTACCGTAACGTCCATAATGGCATCTAATTTCACTCCACCTTCAGCACGTTCACTAAGATCAATGGTCATCATCATTTCGGCATTACCATTACCCTTAGAATCAACACCTTCACCTGTAATAATAATTTTGCGGTTCGCTTTATCAATTTCATTATAATGGATATCGGCATCGTATTTGACCCCCATAGGACCGAATTTCATACCAACTTTCCCCTTATAATGATTTTCACCCACCTTTTCATCTATCGTGACACCTGGTACGCAGTCCATTATTTTTTCTGGATCTATTAGGTGTTCCCAGACCAGTTCTGTGCTTTGGGGCACTTCGAATGATTTATCTAATTGTGTTTTCATAGTAGTGCAATTTTATTTCATTCCCACAAAGGTGAGAACCTATTTATTTTTACTAAATGGCTAATTCAAGTAAAGGGCTTTCTAAACTAAATACTACCCTACCCTAATGACTTGGGCTTTCAAACCCTTAGTTAAACAAAGTTAGATACCTCCCATTATTAGAAGAGAGGATCCACTTTATTTTCCTTTGTTCTTTGCATTTGAAACTTCTAACCAAATACTTTATCATGCTTTCGCTTTTGCTACTTGAATAGCATCCCAAACCTTATCAGGAGTAATAGGAATATCCAAATGCTTAATTCCTAACGGATACAATGCATCGATTATCGCGTTGGCAATTGCAGGTGGCGCACCTACCGTTGGCGATTCAGCAACACCTTTTGCACCTAATGGATGGTGTGGTGATGGTGTAATCGTGTGACCGGTTTCCCAATGTGGCGATTCTACTGCTGTAGGCACTAAATAATCCATAAGTGTTCCATTTAGAACATTTCCTTCATCGTCATAAACGATACCTTCATACATTGCAGGGGCAATTCCTTGCGTTAATCCGCCATGAATTTGGCCTTCTACAATCATTGGATTGATAATATTTCCACAGTCATCGATAGCCACAAAGCGTTTCACATCTATCGCACCAGTTTCTTCCTCTACCTCAACCACACATATATAAGCGCCATTAGGGAACGTTAAATTTGGTGGATCATAGTAATGTGTTGCTTCAAATCCGGGTTCCATTCCTTCTGGGAAATTCGTATACGCAGCAAAGGCTACATCTTGAATCGTTTTAGACTTTTCAGGAGCACCTTTCACAAAGTACTTGCCCACTTCCCATTCAATATCCTCTTCGCTTACTTCCAACAAATGCGCGGCAATCTTCTTACCCTTATCACGTAATTTACGCGCTGCGATTGCTGCTGCCGCACCAGCCGTTGGTGTACTTCTACTCGCATAAGTACCTAAACCATAAGGAGCGGTATCGGTATCTCCTTCATCAATTTCTATATCGGTGTAAGGAATTCCCAATTCTTCCGCTAGAATCTGAGCGTAAGTAGTTTCATGACCTTGACCTTGTGACTTGGTACCAAAGCGTGCCAATGCCTTTCCTGTAGGATGTACACGTATTTCGGCGCTATCGAACATCTTGATTCCTAAAATATCAAAATCTTTAGAAGGTCCTGCACCTACTACTTCGGTAAAAGTGCAAATACCTATTCCCATTAATTTTCCTTGGGCTCGCTTTTCAGCTTGCTCTTTTTTATAATCGGCGTAGCCAATCATATCCATGGCTTTCTCCAACGTTTGTTTGTAATCACCACTATCATAGCTCCATCCTAAGGGAGAAGCATAAGGAAAATCCTCTTTCTTAATAAAGTTTTCGAAACGTAATTGCGCAGGATCTTTACCTATTTCAGCAGCCAATTTATCAACCATACGCTCAATAGCATGCACAGCTTCCGTTACACGAAAAGAGCAACGATAGGCTACACCACCTGGTGCTTTGTTTGTATATACCGCGTCTAATTCTGCAAAAGCATGTTCGTAATCATAAGAACCTGTGCAGATAGAGAACATTCCCGTAGGATATTTCGAAGGATTCGCAGAAGAATCGGTATACCCATGATCCGCTAAAGTCGAAACCTTAAAGGCCTGAATTTTACCATCTTTGGTAGCGGCTAATTCGCAATCCATATGATAATCACGTGCAAAGCCATTAACCAGGTTCTCAGAACGATCTTCAATCCATTTCACTGGTTTTCCTATTAAGAAAGAAGCTGCAATGGCTATCACATAGCCAGGATATACAGGTACCTTTCCTCCAAAACCGCCTCCAATATCCGGGGCAATAATTCGAATTTTTTCTTCAGATAGTCCAACGTGCCCTGCAACCAAGGCTAAAATAGTACGAATAGCGTGTGGTGCCTGAGATGTTAAATAAATCAACATTTTTTCCGTATCCTTATCATAAGAGGCAACTACACCACAAGTTTCTATAGAAGCAACATGAATTCTTGGTAGATGAATACGTTCCTTTACAACCACATCAGCAGCGGCAATAGCAGCATCCGTTTTTTCCCTTTCGCCGCGTTCCCAATGATAAATATGATTGTCTTTTTGTCCTTCCTTATCTGGGCGTAACAAAGGTGCATCCTCATCCAGTGCTTTAAAGGGATTTACGATAGCCTTCATCGGCTCGTATTGAACATCTACAGCTTCTGCTCCATCAACAGCAATATATCTATCTGTTGCAATAACAGCACACACTTCTTGAGATTGGTGCATAACCGTATCGGTCGGCAATACCATTTGTGAATCTGAAAGTAATGTAGGCATCCAATGCAAATTGTATTGCGCTAGGTCTTCCCCAGTAATGACAGCTAAAACCCCATCAATGGCCAATGCTTTTTCTTTATTGATACTTAAGATTTTGGCATAGGCGTAAGGACTACGCACGATGACCATATGCAACATGCCAGGTAATTTCACATCATCGGTATATTTACCTTTGCCGTGTAAAAAACGTGCATCTTCTTTTCGTTTTACAGAGTGGCCCATTCCGCCAACCTCTGGTGATGTTTTACATTTAAACATATTTAATTTATTTAGAGGTTAGACTTAGACTGAAGCTTCTTTTTCTTTAGCCATTTCTGCCGCAGCTTGCTGTACAGATTTTACGATATTGTTATACCCAGTACATCTACAAAGATTTCCCGAAATACCCCAACGTATTTCTTTTTCAGTAGGGTTCGGGTTTGTTTTCAACAAATCTATTGACCTCATTATCATTCCAGGAGTACAGAAGCCACAATGCAGACCATGCTGGTCATGAAATGCTTTTTGCAACGGATGGTTTGTACCCTCAACAGCTATACCTTCGATAGTCGTAATATCGGCGCCGTCAGCTCGAACCGTCAAGTAGGTGCAAGACTTGACCGATTTCCCATCTATTAAAATAGTACACGCACCACAACTCGATGTATCACATCCAATATGTGTACCTGTCATATCTAAATTTTCTCGAATAAAATGAACCAAGAGCAAGCGCGAATCTACCTCGGCAGTAACGCTCTTTCCATTTATTGTCATTGTTACTTTATGTTTTGCCATAATTCTTTATTTTCTTGCTCTCTCTAAAGCCTTGTTCAACATTCGTTTTGTTATCGTATTTACTATCGACCGTTTATACGCTTCCGAACCTCTTAAATCAGATTCCGGCTCACAATCTTCGCTTGCAATTACACCTAACTGCTCAATTAAATCGTCAGTTATTTTTTTACCACGAAGTATTTCCTCTCCTCTTTCCAATCGCATCGGCACTGCGCTAACATTAGTTAGTCCGATACCTATTTCTTGGCATATCCCATCGTCGTCTAGTTCAACATGAACGGCAACACCAGCCGTTGCATAATCACCAACTTTACGTTCAACCTTATGATATGCCCCACCGCTATTCTTTTTTGTTTTTGGAATTTGAATTTCAGTTAGAATATCACCAAACTCCAAAGCTGTCATATAAAATCCATGAAAAAAATCATCGATTGAAATTGATTTTTTTCCATCAACGCCTTCAGCAATTATTGTCGCTCGCAGTGCTAACATTAATGCAGGTTGATCATTGGCTGCATCACCATGGGCGATATTACCTCCTATAGTTCCAAAGTTTCTAACCGAAGGATCAGCAGTTAACCAAACCGCATCACCAAATATTGGATATGATTTTTTCAGTAAATCATTATGCTCCAACTCGCTTTGAGTAGTCAAGGCCCCAATTTTCAAAAGGTCACCTTCCTCTTTAATATAAGAGAGCCCATTAATTTTACTGATATCGATAATGTGTTCTGGAGTGGCAAAACGAAGTTTCATCATCGGCAATAGACTGTGTCCGCCAGACATGTATTTCGCTTCTTCGCCAAGCTCTTGTGACAAGGCAATCGCTTCTTTCAAAGTAGTAGCCTTGTGGTAATTGAAATTAGCTGGAATCATAATATTTTAGGAATTAAATTACGTAATAAGTAATAAATATACCCTAAATACATTAAAATAACAATGACATAGGTCATTTGTCAAAAATTTAATAAAAATATAACCTTGACTCATTCTTATTACAACATTCTGAAACTTGTAAGCATCAAAAATTATTTAATACTTACCTTTAATGTAGAAATCGACGAAGCCCAACAAATGTACTCCCAACTCTATTTTGATTACAATGCAACGACTCCTTGCCTTAAAGAAGTAGTAGATTGTATGCTACCCTATTTTTATCAGGATTTTGGAAATCCATCAAGTAGTCATCATCCCTATGGTTGGTTAGCAAAAAGCGCTATTGAAGATGCTACACTTATAATTGCCAAGAATTTAGGTATTTCGCCAAGAAGTTTAGTATATACTTCTGGTGCTACAGAGAGTATTAATATGGTTTTAAAAGGGATTGCTCGCAAAATGCAATCCAAAGGAAATCATATCATTACAACAAAATCAGAACATAAGGCTGTTTTGGATACATGTGCTTTCTTGGAAGAAGATGGTTTTGAGGTTACTTATTTGGACGTTGATTCTGAAGGGTTGATTTCCACGGAAATGTTAAACAAAATGCTACGCCCTGATACCATTCTGGTGTCTATTTTATACGCCAACAATGAAACAGGTACAATTCAACCCTTAGATGAAATATCAAAACTAACTCATGAAAATGGAAGTTTGCTATTTTCCGATACTACCCAAGCTTTAGGGAAAGTAGATTTAAGCAAAGTATTTAAGCTAGTAGATTTCGCGTGTTTTTCAGCTCATAAAATATATGGTCCTAAAGGAATTGGATTGGTATTTATAAAGGATAATGAGGACGGAAATGGTTTACCTAGTTTGATCCAAGGAGGAGGTCAACAAAAAAATCAAAGAGGTGGTACACTTAACACACCTTTAATAGTCGGTTTTTCAAAAGCTATTGCATTGGCCAATGATAATTTAAAGGTAGAAATAGAACGCTTGGGAACTTTACGAAATAAGCTAGAAAAAGGTTTGCTCAAAATTGAATTAGCAATATCGAATAGTACTACTTCCCAGCGATTACCAAATACAGTACATATTTCTTTCCCTTATGTGGACGGAACCAATCTACTAACGGCTCTTAGTAGACAAATTGCTCTCTCAAACGGATCAGCATGTAATTCTGCCTCGGTAGAACCTTCCCATGTTCTAACCGCCATGGGTGTTGAACGTAGTTTAGCCTATGCTTCTTTGCGCTTGAGTATTGGACGATATACTTCAGAAAGTGATATTGAAAAGGCAATTGAAATTATAACTAATGAGGTTGCTAAGCAACGGGATAGTAATATTCTTTGGGAGCGGAGAGCTCTTTAAACACGCTGATGAATAGGTCCAACCTTGTTCCGTAGCATCCCACCAGTATTTCCAGAAAAAACACTTAAAATTTCGCTAAACAAACTCATGGCTATTTCTTCGGGAGTATTGGCCCCGATTTCTAAACCACAAGGAGCAAAAATACGTTGTGTTTCTTGCTCGGAAAATTCGATTCCGTTTGCCTTAAATTCAGTTATCATTTTATCAAAACGCTTTCTCGGACCCAAAGAAGCAATATATGGCGACGCACTTTTTATCAATTTTTGCAAATTTGCATAATCTGTTTTATAGTCATGGGCCATTAGAATGATAGCTGTTCGGTTATCGATTACTGGCCGTTCTTCAAAATCCTTTGGGTATATATTTTTTACTGATTGTAACTTTTCCTTTTTGAGTTTTTGGACATTACCAACCAAACTCACGTCCCAATCCATCAACTTGGCCATTTCCAGTAACGGGTAAACATCATAATTATCGCCATAAATTGCCAAGTGAAATTGTGGCGGAATCATTTCAATAAAAACACTAGCCTTCACCCCTTCCTCCTCAAAATGAAAGGTCATCGATTTTTGATTTCCCAAAACGTCTTGAATTTTATTTTGAAGAAAATTCCGCAATCCATCATGCTTACAATCTTCTAAAGATGCCGAATTCTTATCATAATAAAAGCTTCTACCCAAATGTATCGTATCAATATCAGTATTTAGCGCAGTCACGGTTGCGATAACATGAAAATCTCTGTCTGAAACACATTTCTGTAGCATTTTCAAAGTGGAGGAGTCTTCCGAAATTGGTGAAATCAAGACATCAATAACTCCATTGCAGCCAAGACCCACCCCTATTTCGTTTTCCTTAGATGTATCATAGGTAACTATTGATGGTTGTTGTTTTAAAATAGCTATTTGAGAGCGTTGCAGGGCATCACCCTCTAAACATCCACCACTAATTCCACCTTCGAAAACACCCGATTCGAAAACTAGCATTCTAGCACCTTCTCTTCGATATGATGATTCTTCTACGCGAACTACTTGTGCAATGGCACATTTTTCACCTGAATTCTTAAATGAATTATAAAGCTGCAGAATTGATTTTATTTCTTTCATGTTCGTATAAGTTCTTTTTCTTTTAGCAATATCTCCTCTAATATATCTAAATTTAGCTATATTCAATGTTCTAATTGCTAATAAAGAAAATGAAAGATTCCTTTGACAGAACGATAGATTATGTGCGTATTGCCGTGACGGACCGCTGTAATTTACGGTGCTTTTATTGCATGCCTTCAGAAGGTATCACCTATGAACCCAAGGCACATTTGCTAAGTTATGAAGAAATTACCCGATTACTAAAAGTGTTGGGCAAACTGGGTTTTCAAAAAGTAAGGTTTACCGGTGGAGAACCATTTCTTCGTAAAGATTTCATGAAATTATTAGAGAATACCGCAGGTCTAAACGATTACAAGTCTATTCACATTACATCAAATGGTACTCTTTTGCAAAAACATATTCCGAAATTAAAGGAATTAGGAATCACAAAAATCAACCTTAGTATCGATTCGTTGGATAAGGAACGTTTTCATAAAATCACCCGTCGTGATGATTTTGAAAAAGTGATGCAGACCTTTCATATGTTGGTCGACAACGGCTTTAAAATCAAACTTAATGCGGTTATCATGAAAGGTATCAATACTCAGGATATTATATCCTTGGCAGAATTGGCCAAGGACCATCCAGTAGATGTTCGTTTTATTGAAGAAATGCCATTTAACGGTGGTTATAAAGAAAATGTAGAAATGTATTCTGCCCGTGATATATATACGGATTTAAAAGCCCATTATTCTGAATTGGAAAAACTTCCAGGCAAACATGGTGATACAGCAAGTTTACTTTCCGTTCCCGAGTATAAAGGAAATATCGGTATTATTGCAGCATTTTCAAGAACGTTCTGTAATACGTGTAATCGACTTCGGATTTCATCCAAAGGAGAAATTAAAAGTTGCTTATATGATGATGGTGTTTTTAATATTCGTGATTATATGCGATCAGGAGTTTCCGATGAAGAACTGGCAAATAAATTCAGAGAAATCGTTCGCTTGAAACCAAAAGACGGATTTGAAGCTGAAAAAATGCGTACTTCTCCTGCATCGGCAATGCAAAGTATGAGTAGTATCGGCGGATAAACAAACTCTCTGGAATTTCAAATTGCTTCAAAAATTAAAGAGACTAACTTTAATAAAAAAAATGAATACTCCCAATGCAGGAAATGGAAAACCTTTTTATCCCTTACGAAAAAGCCCTTTCAATTTTAGAAGAACACAAAGGTAATTTCTCAACAGAAAACAAAAATTTAGAAGACTGTATAGGAGCATATCTTGCTGAAGATTTAATCGCCGACCGTGACTTCCCACCTTTTGACAGAGTCACAATGGATGGAATTGCTATTGCTTATGAAACCTTCGAAAAGGGACAGCGAAAGTTCACTATTGAAGCAACTGCCGCTGCCGGAACTCCACAACAATCGTTACAGAATAGTTTAAATTGTATTGAAGTGATGACAGGTGCTATTATGCCAAATGGTGTTAATACCGTAATCCGTTATGAAGACCTTACAATTGAAGACAATCAAGCGACAATTAATCTTGATATCTTAAATCACAAACAGAATGTTCATTTCAAAGGAATAGATATTGCACAAGGAAGCATAATTGTCAAACAAGGAGAAAAGCTTTCGAGTGCAGAAATAAATATTGCTGCTGCAGTAGGAAAAGCTTCCTTGCTGGTCAAGAAAATGCCTAAAGTGGTTATTTTCTCTACCGGAGATGAATTGGTACCAGTATATGAAACCCCTAAATTACATCAGATTCGTAGATCAAATATTTACGGTATTCAAGCAACATTAAAAGAATGGGGGATTTTATCTGAACTTCAACATCTTGCCGACGACAAAGAAGAAATGTTGAGAACCATTTCACGATTATTGAAGGAATATGATCTTTTTATTTTCACAGGTGGTGTTTCTAAAGGAAAGTTCGACTACCTACCCGATGTTTTGGGGGAGCTACAAGTAAAAAAACATTTTCATAAAATTCAACAACGCCCTGGGAAGCCTTTCTGGTTTGGAAGCAACACCAATGGTAAAAAGATTTTTGCCCTTCCTGGGAATCCAGTTTCTTCTTTTGTTTGTGTGTATATGTATTTACAGTTTTGGCTGCATAAATCTCTAGGAATTGTGTCGGAAACACTTTACGTGCAACTCAAAAACGATGTGGAGTTTAAACCTGACCTTGTCTATTTCTTAGAAGCTACTTTGGAAAGTAAACCAGATGGGAAATTAGTTGCTGAAGCAATTAAAGGGAATGGTTCAGGAGATTTTGCGAATCTTGTAAAAACAGACGGTTTTTTAATATTACCGCAAAATAAAAGCCAATTTTTTGCGAATGAAGTCTATCCTTTTGTACCTTACCGTACAAAATGGTAAACTATTGGCATGGAAACCATAAAGACATCTTGCTGTAAATCTAAATTTGTTTCAGCCAAAAAAGCAGGAGCTGCAAGCGGCTCTATGTCTTTTCTTTCCACCATTTTAATGATTCTCATTCCCAAATGCCCGCTTTGTTTGACCGCCTATATGAGCGCTATGGTCTTATTCTTTGATGTTGAGTATTCGACCTTGGTTCCTGTTTTATTGCATACCAAACCTGTTATGGGGCTATTAATTATCACCATGATTTTGCTAAATAAAAAAGATAAGAGAACCTATATTTCTTTAGGTATTTCAGGACTTGCATTGACCTTTTTGGTTTTAAAAACATATTTCGCTACCGCTTTGTTATTACCCGATTGGATACTGTATGTCGCATTTATATTTTCGATTTGGTATAATGGTAACTTTCAATATTTTTATCGATTCTTGAAATCTAAGAAAAATAGCCAGGTGGTTACTAAACCATAATCAATAACTTTTCATTAACTCGGCCAACTGTAACAAAACCGAACAATTTTTAATAGCAACAAAAAAAATGACCTCCCTTAGTAAAAGAGAATTTCTTACCAACACATTTCCTGAGCTTTTGAACAACTTAGACCTAGACACAAAAGCAAATTTCGGACTCATGACACCTCAACATATGGTTGAACATTTAATAATGGCTTTAGGGATTGCTACGACTAAATTTGAAGGGGAAAGAATAAAACCTGCTTCTGAGCAACAATTGGGTATGCAGCAGTTTATAAAAAGTGGTTCTGTTTTGGTTCACAGACCAAGTGAAAAAACAAAAGCAGATTTACCGCCATTGAAATACGCATCACTAGAAGAAGCAATTACAAACATTCCTGATGCAGTCGAAAAATATTATGCCTTTCAAGACAATAACCCAAATTACATACCTTACGCTTCTTTCATGGGTGAGGTCTCTTATGCAGATGTAGAGTTATTTCATTACATGCATATTAAATATCACCTATGGCAGTTTGGTTTACTTGAGCAATATCCTTGAAAAATCTTGGTGATTTCAAAACTGCAACCCATTAACAAACAGAACCCGAATTCCAACAATCAACACCAAAATTGCCGTAACAACTTTAATACCGTTTCCTGTAAGTTTACTTAAGCTTAAACGAATTCCAATTTGTCCTCCTATAAACACGGCAACAATTAGACCACTAGCTTCTATCCAAGGGAGTTCGAACATTCCTTTTGTCAATAAACCACCTATGCCCGAAATAGAATTCACCAGAATAAAAAAGCTAGCCAACGCTGCAATTTTGATTGATTTATCCCACTTCATATGATTAAGAATAGGTGCTAAAAAAATACCTCCTCCTATTCCTACCAATCCAGACAGCAGACCAATTCCTGCCCCTAACAAATACGTTACATATGGGGGATAATTCGGATTCACCTCTTCCGATTTCTTCAGTTTTAAAGTCTGAAATATCAGCGCTAAGGCAGAAATAATTAAAGCACCTCCTAAAATGATAAAGAAGACTTGCTCAGATAATCGAAATCGCGCTCCTAAAAAGGCAAAAGGAATACTTGCAACTATGAAAGGTAAAAACTTTTTAAAATCTAAGTGTCCGTTTTTCCAATAGAGATACGTACTTCCAGAAACGACGACCAGATTACAAATCAAAGCCGTACTTCTAATGGCGAAAAAACTTGTCAAAACCAATGCCAATAAGGCTAAATAACTAGAACCACCCCCAAAACCTACTGAAGAGTACAGCGTTGCAATGACCATAAAGCCAAGCATTAATATTACAAGTTCGGTAATCGTTAGGAGCATATAGCTAAATACTGGTTTAGACCTCCTAAAATACTAAAAAGCGAACTTTCCGGGTACTGTTCGCGCAATTGTTTTAAAGCGGTCTCACTTCGTTTTCCAGATTGGCATAATAAATACACGGGGAGTGAAAAATTGATCTTCCCTGTATTAGCTTTTAATTCATTTAAAGGAATATGAACGGAATCTGGTAGATGATAATTTTCAAATTCCTCAATTGTACGTACATCAATAATTTGTGCCTTATCAACTAACAATTGTTGAATCTCTTTTACTTCAATTGTTGGAACGATTTCGCAAGGGTCATTCCACTCATAAAAATCTTGCAATTTTTCTATTTTGAGATTTTCAGGCTGTAATTTGAATTTTATTTTTTGATAAGATTGTACGAGTCCGTCAAAAATCAACAGTTTTCCGGAAAGCACTTCCCCAATTCCTGTAATTACTTTAATAGCTTCTAAAGCCTGTAAGTTTCCTATGATACCTGGAATGATTCCTAGTACGCCATGTTCATTACAATTTGGGACCTCATTTTCATTAGGCATATTTGGAAAAAGACAACGATAGGTTGGCCCATCCTTATAATTAAAAACACTTACTTGTCCTTCGTAACCATGCAATGCACCATACACAAAAGGCTTTTTTAGAATTACGCAAGCATCATTCACTAAATAGCGGGTAGGAAAGTTGTCTGATGCATCAACCACAATATCATAATCCGCTATAATTTTAAGAGCATTTTTTGTGGTTAAAAATGTATTAAAAATGACTATCTCGGTATTTGGATTTTGTGCCTTTAGTTTCTTTAGCGCCGCTTTTACCTTCGATTGGCCTATATCACTTTCCGAATATAGTACTTGGCGGTGTAAATTAGTAAGCGAAACAATATCATTATCCACAATGCCAATGGCACCTACACCCATTGCGTTCAAGTATGTAAGTACTGGAACACCAAGTCCTCCAGCACCAATCACCAAAACTTTTGCTACGGTAAGTTTTTTTTGACCTTCTATGCCAAAGCCTTTAAGGGTGGTTTGTCTGGTGTAACGTTCGTTATTCATGCTTACGCCAACTTCTTCAATGCCTCTTTATAATCCTCCTCAGAGTTGGCGTTCAACAAAACATTCTGATATTTCGGAAACACCAATTTCGTATTATGATTGATTAGATATTTTCTTGGGCAGGTCCCATTCCCACTTTCTAAATAAGTAATAGATTGTTGCAACGCATGCGGTTCCCAAATTGCACATAAAGGTTCTGGTAGCGGATTCTCTTTTAAAGCGAAGGCAGTTGCTTCTTTTGCGCTATCGCGTTGGGAAATCAATTCTTTTAAGGCGTCTAAATCCATTAGAGGAAGGTCACAGGCTAAAACCAGCCAAGCCACATCTGGATATTTTTTGTGCGCTGACAAAAGTCCGTTGTAAGGTCCTTTGAATTCATTTAAATCAACAATTGTTTTAATAGCCGCTGGCAGTTCATCTTCCTGTTCTTCACGTAGACTAATGAAAGTATTTTCGCAAACTTGACTAAGTAAATCGTATAAGTATTCACGTTGAGGAACGCCGTGATATTCAATCAATCCTTTGTCTGTACCCATTCGAGTACTTTTACCTCCAGATAAAACGAGACCGTATAGTTTAGCGATTGAAGTCATTCTTACCTCCTGTTTTTTGTTCTAATTGTATTTCAGAAATTTTGATATCATGCGACAAGGCCTTACACATATCGTAAATAGTTAATGCACTGACAGAAACTCCTGTTAGGGCTTCCATTTCAACCCCTGTTTGCTCGTTGCATTTTACTTTACAGGTAATTTGCAAAGCATTTTTTACTGGGGCAATATCTATTTGTATCTTGGAAAGATTGAGTTGATGACAAAGCGGAATTAACTCAGCAGTCTTTTTAACCGCTTGAATTCCTGCAATAACGGCTGTTTGAATTATACTTCCTTTATGTCCCAAAAAGTCTTGAGAGGCCAAGGTATCAAAAACATCTGAAGGAAAAACAACTTTTCCTGTAGCAACCGCTGTTCGCACTGATACTTGTTTATTTGACACATCTACCATTGAGGCATTGCCAGATTCGTCTATATGTGAAAGTTGTTTAGTCATATGTATTGTTATGTACCTATAAGATGGAGGTTGTTTTAATCTTAGGTTTATCGAGTTTATTTCATATTCAAATAAAACTCTTTAACTCCATAATTCAAAAAAACTTTAAAATTTATGGATGTGCCGATACCCAAACAGATTTGTTCTCAAAACGTTCTTTTTTCCAAATTGGGACAGTTTTTTTAAGGGTGTCTATTAAATACCTACAAGCCTCAAAACAAGCATCTCTATGTGCAGAAGAAGCACCCACGACAACTACAGGCTCTTCAACTTCTTTTAAACCAACTGCATGACGAATAATCACTTTATTTAAATTCCATTTAACAACGGCTTCGGTAGCAATTTTATCCATTTCCTTTAAGGCCATTTTCTTATAGGTCTCAAATTCTAAAGAAACTACTTCTTCACCCTTGGTAAATTCCCTAACTGTACCAACAAACACACAAATACCACCACTTTTGGGGTGTGAGAGTTCGTTAAATACTTTTGACGCATCTATCTTATCTACTATTTCTATTATCTTTTCACTCATTATCCTCCACTTACTGGTGGTATGATAGCTATTTCATCACCCACAGTTAAAGATACATCATCTTCTGCATATTCACTATTTACAGCTACCGCCAAAGAAGTTAATTTTGAAAGTTCTGGATAAGACAACATCAACTGAGCCTTCAATGCCGCAACAGAATTAGGCTTTTTAAATTCATCAGAAAATGTAATTTGAGAACTTCCCACAATATCTTTGGCAATTCCAAAAAAAAGTACGTTCATTTTTCAAAAAATTTATTCAAATTCAAGTTACTTATAAAAAATAAGGTGCCATAAAGATGGCCCCTATTTTAAAAAAATTATATGAGTTAGAGAAAATTTTTACTCTATGATTACTGCTTTCTCAGGTTTAGAATAAAACTCTACAGGCTTAGCTTCAATAGATAAATTAGCTTTTTCAAAATTAACCGTTTTCTTAGCTTCTTTTATCACGCCCTCATCTAAGGTATGCCATGTAATCGCTTTTGGCAATAAAAACTCATCAACCTTTTCCCATTCATTGTAGTTGATCCAGTTTATTTTTTCGGAAGGCTCACCGGTAAAATACGTCATTGTATACCCTAACCATTTCATTTGAAATGTTTCTGCATCATAATGAATATAATATTCATCGGTAGATGATGCACCAATGCCATTATTATAAGTGATTTTAAAACCTGGATAATTAAAACCCTCATGAACTAATGCATCAATTTTTTCATACGTAATTCCGTCATCTGAAAGTACAAATGGCATAGCATAGAAATAGAACATTAGATTATGATAGAACTTTGGTTTTCCTTTGTAATCACCTGTATTGTCTGTAAGCCAAACATCACTACCATCATAACCTATGGTATATACTGGTGTAGAAATTTTATCAAATCGTTTTTGAAGATCAATAGTTTGAACTTCATTAAATTCTGGATTTGGTATCTCAAAACTTAATGTTTTATAAACTTTCCATGTATCTAATCCTCCATGAGCTTCAAAAACCTTAAATAATTCCTTTGGATATATAGTTTGTTCAACTTGCTTCACCTCGGTTTCTTCAGACTCTACAGAGCCCACTTTCTTGGGCTTATCTTTACAGGCAAACAGACAGAAGGTTAAAACGATAATAAAAAACTTGTTCATAATTAAAATTACGTTATTGGTTTATAAAAATCCGTTGGTCGATAAATTATGAACTACTTAACAGATTACATTACTTTTGCAATTCATGCATTCATCAAAACATATATCTAGCTTACATAACCCCCTAATAAAGAAGGTTCTTTTATTAAAGGAAAAATCTAGAGAACGAAAAAAAACTGGCTTATTTGTTTTGGAAGGAATGCG
This sequence comes from Maribacter orientalis, assembly GCF_900109345.1. Lineage (GTDB taxonomy): Bacteria > Bacteroidota > Bacteroidia > Flavobacteriales > Flavobacteriaceae > Maribacter > Maribacter orientalis. Next base: position 42,268 of record NZ_FNZN01000011.1, on the reverse strand, counting down.
TGAACTTCAAATTGCCAATAGAACAAATTATGAAATAGACACTATTTTCTATTGTGCAAATATTTTAAACGATGTTCAGAATAATCGTTTTTTAAAATCATTCAACCCCGAAAAACTAATATCAGTTAGTAACGAAGTTTATAAAAAATTGGCTTACCGAGACACAACTGAAGGTGTGCTAGCGATAGTAAAAAGTAAAGACCACTTTGTATCATCATTGAAATTCAGCCATAAAAGCCCTTTGGTTCTTATAGCAGAAGCACCTGAAAAACCTGGTAATATTGGTGCATTATTACGCACAGCTGATGCTGCTAACCTTGATGCTGTACTAATAGCTAATCCTAAAACAGACCTTTACAATCCAAATATTATCCGTTCTAGTGTCGGTTGTGTATTTTCTAGAAATATTAAAATGGGAAGCACAACAGAAATAGTATCCTACTTAAAAAAAGAAGGGTTTCAAGTTTACTGTGCAGCTTTATCTGCCTCTAAGGAGTATACAACAGTGGATTTCAAAGGACCTACCGCTATAGTGGTCGGAACAGAAAACTCTGGTCTAAGTGATGAATGGCTGCAAAATTCTACTCAGAATATTATTATACCGATGGAGGGTGAAATTGATTCTATGAACGTTTCAGTATCTGCGGCAATACTTATCTTTGAAGCTAAACGCCAACGAAAATTAAATATCTAAAAAGCTTAAAATCGCTTTTTAATATTCCATTTTTCAATATATTCTATGGACAAAACATTTGTTTTTTACTGTATTCTTTTCATTCTAGTCGGCGAATTTATTCTCGACACTGTAATGAATTATCTGAATGCCAAACGCTTCAAAGACCCTATCCCAAATGACCTTAACGATGTGTATAACGCTCAAGAATATGAAAAATCCCAAGCTTATAAATTAAGTAATTACAAGTTCGGTATAATAACCTCTACATTTTCCTTAGCCCTTATTCTAGGTTTTTTATTTTTTGGAGGTTTTGAATGGGTAGATGAAGTTGCTTTTAATTACACTAGCAATACCATTATACAAGCTTTAATTTTCTTCGGAATAATAATGCTCGGTAGCGATATTTTAAATATTCCCTTTTCTTACTATCAAACATTTGTAATCGAACAAAAATTCGGATTCAACAAAACCACTCACAAAACATTCTTAATCGATAAATTGAAGCAATGGGCCATGACCATTATTATTGGAGGTGGTATCTTATCGTTGGTGATTTGGTTCTTTCAATGGTCAGGTTCAAATTTTTGGTTATATACTTGGGGTCTAATTACAATCTTCACCTTAATCATGAACTTGTTCTATAGTAAACTAATTGTACCCTTGTTCAACAAACAAGTGCCATTAGAAGCAGGTAGCTTAAAAGAAAAAATTGAACATTATGCTGCAAGTGTTGGTTTTGACTTGCAACATATATTTGTTATTAATGGTTCTAAGCGTTCAACTAAAGCCAATGCCTATTTTTCTGGTTTTGGGAAAGAAAAAAGAGTAACGCTTTATGATACGCTGATCAATGATTTGGAAGAAGAAGAAATCGTTGCTGTTTTAGCGCATGAAATTGGGCACTATAAACGCAAGCACATTATTTTCAATTTAGCAACATCAATTTTACTTGCCGGGTTTATGTTGTTTCTATTATCCCTTTTCATTAACAATCCTGAAGTATCATTAGCGATTGGTGTTGAACGGCCTAGCTTTCATGCCGCCCTAATTGGTTTTGGTATTTTGTATAGTCCGATTTCCGAGATTACCGGATTATTAATGAACTACTTTTCTAGAAAATTCGAGTATCAAGCCGATGATTATGCAAAAGACACTTATGCAGCAGATCCATTGATAAGTTCCTTAAAAAAACTATCCAAAAATAGTCTTAGTAATTTGACGCCGCATCCGGCATATGTATTCATGCATTATTCACATCCGCCACTTATAGATCGCATACGTAATTTAAAGGCGTAATTTTTGTTGTCCATCATCTAAGTTTATCTTATTTTTAATATAGTATGACAAAGGCAGCGATAGAAGAGGAAAACAAGCTAATAGCTCAAGAGTATAAGGAATTATTGCGTATTAGCTACCAAACCCTTACCGATGAGGACAAAACACTTATACGTAGTGCCTTTGAAGTGGCTGTTGACGCGCATAAAAATCAACGTAGAAAATCTGGCGAAGCTTACATATTCCACCCTATAGCAGTAGCAAAAATTGTTGCCTCTGAAATTGGTCTTGATGCTGTTTCGATAGCCTCTGCCTTACTTCATGATGTTGTTGAAGATACCGAGTATACTTTAGATGATATTGATCGTATGTTTGGTGAAACAGTTGCCCGCATAGTAGACGGTCTTACTAAAATATCACATTTAAAAAAGGACATGAACATTTCTCAGCAAGCTGAGAATTTTAGAAAAATGTTATTGACCTTAAATGATGATGTGCGCGTTATTATAATTAAGATTGCAGACCGCTATCACAATATGCTCACCATGGATTCTATGCCAGAGCATAAACAGGTTAAAATAGCATCTGAAACCTTGTACATTTATGCTCCTTTAGCCCATAGAATTGGACTGTACAATATTAAAACAGAGCTAGAGGATTTAAGTTTAAAGTATACCGAACCAGAAGTATATAAATCTATTAAGGATAAGATAGAAGATAGCAAAGAAGAGCAACAAGCGTATATCAATGCATTTTCAGATACCATAGATAATTCTCTTAAAAAAGAAGGTCTTAACTACGTCATAAAAGGGAGAATGAAGTCCATTTTTTCTATGCGTAGAAAAATGCTTAATCAGAACGTAACCTTCGAAGAAATCTACGATAAGTTTGCTATTAGGATAATTTATAAGTCTGATACAGAGAATGAAAAATTTCTCGCGTGGAAGATATATTCTATAGTAACAGACCACTTCACTCCAAACCCAGTTCGCTTAAGAGACTGGATATCTTCTCCTAAATCTACAGGTTATGAAGCATTACACATTACAGTAATGGGACCCAAAGGCAAATGGGTAGAGGTACAAATTAGAAGTGAGCGCATGCATGAAATAGCCGAAAAAGGGTATGCAGCACATTTTAAATACAAGCATGGAGATCAAAAAGAACAAGGTATTGAAGTATGGTTAAATAAACTTCAAGAAGCATTGGAAAATGCAAATACCAATGCTGTTGACTTTGTTGAAGAATTTAAGCTCAATTTATATTCTAAAGAGATTTTTGTATTTACCCCAAAGGGTGAATTAAAATCGCTACCCAAAGGAGCCACGCCATTAGATTTTGCTTTTAATATTCATACTGAAGTAGGCATGCGTACGAGAGGCTCAAAAGTAAATGGAAAATTAGTTCCCCTAAATACAACATTACAGAGTGGTGATCAAGTAGAAATCATTACATCCGAGCAAGCCACACCAAATCAAAACTGGTTAGATTATGCCACCACCGCTAGGGCTAGAGCAAAAATAAAGTCGGTATTAAGAGAAGAGCGAAAGTCTGTTGCTGAAGATGGCAAAGAAATTTTACGTAGAAAACTAAAATCGCAAAAAGTAAGTTTAAATGAGGATTCGATTAATAAAATGGTCACCTTTTTTAAACTTAAAACTAGTTTAGACCTCTTTTATCGTGTCGGTATTGGTTCTATAGACAATACGATGTTGAAAGATTTTGCATCTTCTTACAACAATGCATTTATCAGTTTCTTCAAAAATCGAATGCGTAGAACTCCTGTGCATGAAGATATCAATAAAGAAGAAATCACATCTAAGTATGACATGCTGGTTTTTGGCAAAGAGGAAGAAAAATTAGAATATAAACTTTCTCAATGTTGTAACCCTATACCTGGCGATGAAGTATTCGGATTCGTAAGTGTATCTGAAGGTATTAAAGTTCATAAAAAGAATTGTCCGAATGCGATATCCTTGCAATCTAATTATGCGTATCGCATTATAAGTGCCAAATGGATTGATTCTTCACAACAGGAATATCAGGCAGATATAGAGCTAACAGGTATAGACAACCTTGGTTTGGTCAGTGACATTACAGAAGTGATATCGGATATTATGCATGTGAATATGCGTAATCTAAACTTTAGTACAGATGGCGGCACCTTTAAAGGAAAAATTACCGTGGTGGTAAAAAACAAGGCTATCCTTAAAAAATTGACCGATTCATTAAGAGAGATTAATGGTATTGACAAAGTAACCCGAATTTAGAAAAGGAAATTAAAATTTAACTGTACATTTGTATATTAATGCAGTAAATATGTCTTCGGATAAAAATCAAGAAATTGTAAAAAACGTCTTCACTACCTTTTTAGAAGACAAAGGACATAGAAAAACCCCTGAACGCTACGCTATACTTCAAGAAATTTATGAAAGTGACGAACATTTCGACATAGAGTCACTTTATATTAACATGAAGAACAAGAAATATAGAGTTAGTAGGGCTACTTTATATAACACCATAGAACTACTTTTAGATTGCAAACTAGTACGCAAACATCAGTTTGGTAAAAATCAGGCTCAATATGAAAAGTCTTATTTTGACCATCAACATGACCATGTTATACTTACCGATACCGGAGAAGTAATGGAGTTCTGCGACCCTAGAATTCAATCTATCAAAAAAACAATTGAAGAGGTTTTTAACATTAAAATAAATGCACATTCACTTTATTTTTATGGGACCAAAAATACACCTGCAAAAGAAGTAGGTACGAAAGAAAATAATAAGAACTAACCAAGTATATAATATTTAGATGGCAGTAGATTTATTGTTAGGCCTACAATGGGGTGACGAAGGAAAAGGAAAAATTGTTGATGTATTAACCGAAAATTATGACATTATTGCTCGTTTTCAAGGCGGGCCAAATGCTGGTCATACATTGGAGTTTGATGGAATAAAGCATGTGTTACATACTATTCCTTCAGGAATTTTTCATAAAAATGCAGTTAACGTTGTTGGTAACGGTGTTGTTATCGACCCAGTTATTTTTCAAAAAGAATTAGATGCATTGAAGAAATTTAATCTGGATATTAAGTCCAAATTATTTATTTCTAGAAAGGCACACTTGATTTTACCAACCCACCGTTTGTTAGATGCTGCTTCTGAAGCCTCTAAAGGCAAAGCGAAAATTGGCTCTACTTTAAAAGGAATTGGTCCTACTTACATGGATAAGACTGGTAGAAACGGAATGCGAATTGGTGATTTAGAACTAAGTGATTGGAAAGAAAAATATCGTAGTCTAGCAAATAAACATGAAGCAATGATAAGTTTCTACGATGTAGATATTCAATATGATCTTGCTGAGCTAGAAGCCGATTTCTTTAAAGCTGTAACCGAGTTAAAAGCATTAACTTTTATAGATAGTGAAGAATACTTATACCAAGCCCAAAAAGAAGGTAAAAAAATATTGGCCGAAGGTGCACAGGGATCACTTCTGGATATTGATTTTGGAACATACCCTTTCGTAACTTCATCTAATACTACCGCAGCTGGTGCATGTACCGGCTTAGGTGTTGCTCCAAATCAAATTGGTGAAGTAAAAGGAATATTCAAGGCATATACCACAAGAGTAGGTAGCGGTCCGTTCCCCACTGAATTATTTGATGAAGATGGCGAAACAATGGGTCGCGTAGGTAATGAATTTGGCGCTACAACAGGCAGACCAAGACGTTGTGGATGGTTAGATTTAGTAGCCTTAAAATATGCAGTTCGTATAAATGGCGTTACCGAGTTAATGATGATGAAAGGTGACGTATTGAGCGGATTCGATAAACTAAAAGTTTGTACTGCTTACAACTATAAAGGAGAAAAAATCGAGCATTTTCCATACAATATAGAAGCAGAAAATGTAACTCCGATATACACAGAAATGAATGGTTGGAAAGAAGATTTAACAAAAATGACTTCTGCCGACCAATTACCAAAATCATTGAACGACTATATCGATTTTCTAGAAAAAGAATTAGAAGTGCCTATTAAAATTGTTTCTGTTGGCCCAGACAGAATTCAAACAATTCACAGATAAACATTTAGCGGCCTGAAAAGGTTGTTCGACTAACGAGAATGGCGATATAGGGAAATACCTTTATCGCCATTATTTTTTTTTGTAATTTCAGTACTGTGTGAGGTTTTCACTTACGCTACTAAAACACGACTGAAAAAATGAGAAAATTCACCTACCCTACTATATTATTTTTGTTACTTTCCATAGTATCCTGTAAAACGGATAAAAACAAAAAAGAAGATTTAAAAGTCACTACTGAAGTTGAAACCAAAAATGAATGGATTACCTTATTCGATGGTAAAACTACAAAAGGATGGCGTGCATACAATGGCAAGGAATTACCCCCGGGTTGGATAGCTAAAAACGGAGAACTACAATTCGACACCGAATTAGGAAAGGAACAAGATTACACTGGTGGAACCGATATCATTTATGGTGACGAAGAGTTCGATAATTTTGAACTTTATGTTGAGTGGAAATTACCCAAAGGAGGAAACAGTGGCATCTTCTATCACCTAAAAGAAGGGTATGACAGCCCACCGGAAGTTTCCCCAGAATATCAACTAATAGATGATGAGAACTATGCCAGCATTCATGATTTAACCGATTACAATTTAAGTTTAGGATATACCGACAAGCCAGAAGAACTAAAACCGCTTCAACAAACAGCTTCTGATTATGCTATGCATGCTGCAGACCCAAATGGCAAAATTTTAAATCCTGCTGGAGAATGGAACACCACTAAAATCATCTTTACACCAGAGCAGGTTGAACACTGGTTGAACGGGAAAAAAGTAGTATCTTTTGTACCATGGGACGAAGCTTGGTACGCGAAAAAAAATTCCGATAAATGGAAAAACAGTAAAGATTACGGAAAGTTCAAAACAGGCTATATTGGATTTCAAGATCATTCAAGCCCTATTTGGTTCCGAAATATAAAAATTAAAAAACTTTAACCACCACACCAATGAACAAAAGAGATTTTATAAAAAGCGCAGCGGCGCTGTCCACATTTGTATTATTACCATCTGGACTATGGTCATGTAAAAAAGAAGTTAAAAAATTAACCAGATTACGAACCGCACATATTGGCGTTGGCAATATGGGTGCTGAAGACCTAAAGGCAATTTCATCCCATAGCAAGGTAGATGTTACCGTTTTATGTGATGTAGATGCAAATAATTTGGCCGCAGCAAAAGAACTACATCCAAATGCAAAAACATATACCGATTATAGAGTGATGCTAAAGGAGATGGGTGATAAAATAGACGCTGTGGTAGTATCAACCCCAGACCACACTCACGCACCCGCATCAATGATGGCCATGGAAATGGATAAACCAGTCTATTGTCAAAAACCACTAACCCATTACGTTTCCGAAGCGAGAGCGATGAACAAGCTAGCTGCAGAAAAAGGATTGGTAACACAAATGGGAATTCAGGTTCATTCATTTTACGATTATAAACTCGCTACCCTATTAATTCAATCAGGAATTATTGGCAAAGTACATACTGTACGTGCATGGTCTCCAAAAGATTGGGGCTATGACGGACCTGAGCCAACAGGTTCAGACCCAATTCCTAAATCATTAGATTGGAATCTTTGGTTGGGCACTTCGGCAGAAAGGCCTTACAAAGAAGGTTTTTATCACCCAGGCAACTGGAGGAAATTAGTGGATTATGGTTGTGGCACATTAGGCGACATGGGTGTGCATATATTTGACACCCCATATAACGCATTAGATTTACAAGTACCTATGACCATAAAAAATGAATGTAGAGAACCTAATGGATTCGGATTTCCACAAAATAATATTGTTACCTACGAATTTCCTCAAACCAATTATACTACAGAAACTTTGAAATGGGTTTGGTATGATGGGCCAGGTGCTCCACAAGACCATGAAGATTTAAAACTTCCGGGTTCCAGCGAAATGGAAACCTCAAACGACGCTACTGAAGATTCTATAGAAGACAAAATGTCCTTGGAAACCAAGATAGCAAGTGAAGGAACCTTACCAGACCAAGGCGCCATGTTTATAGGTGAAAAGGGCAGACTGTTATTACCTCACTTTATGCAGTTACCTAAGAAAATTGTAGATGGGCAATATGTAGATATTACGGCAGAAATTGAAGCCGTTGAAAAAGCGAATAATATGGGTAAACCTATTCGTGATTATGATTCGGAAGGACCTAAACATTATCATCAGTTTGTTGATGCCTGCTTAGGTGACGATGAAACTACCGCCCCTTTTTCATATGCATCAAGGCTTACAGAAACTATACTCCTCGGCGTTATAGCAGGAAGATTTCCTAATCAAGTTTTACACTGGGATAGTGAAAATGCTAAATTTGCTGAAGATGAAGCAAATGCTTTTTTAGAAGGCGATTATAGAAATTTTTAATTCTCCTTTTTAATATCACAAAAACCACTTTCGAGTGGTTTTTTTATATCTATATTTAAAGAAGAAATTAATTTAAACTACCTACCTCAACCATGAAAGAAATCTTCAAAACATCTTTTAGATTGCCTTTAGTATTAATTTCAATACTGGTTACCCATAGTTGCACCAAGAACATAGAACCCTTGATAGTGGTAAAGCCACATTCTTCAATTGTTTTAATCGGAAATAATTTAGGATCTAGAATGTTGAATTTTGGCACATTTGAAACCGAGATGCAACTTCGTTATCCTACAGATTCATTGGTTATTAGAAACATGTGCGATGGTGGCGATACACCAGGTTTTAGACCTCATTCAGGCAGAGTATCTCCATGGGCTTTTCCAGGTGCTGAGAAATTTCAAACCGAGTTAGCACAGAATTCTGGAAGTGAAGGTGTTTTTGAAACACCTGATGAATGGTTATCAAGATTACAAGCTGATATCATATTAGGTTTTTTTGGCTACAACGAATCTTTTGAAGGGCCACAAGGTCTAGAAAACTATAAGGAAGAATTAGATGCATTCATTAAACACTCCTTAAAGCAAAAATATAATGGTACAACACCACCTCAATTAATAATCGTTTCCCCTATTGCTTTTGAAGACCTTTCTGACCATATAGATGTACCAAATGGAGAAACTGCAAATCAGAATCTCAAATTGTATTCAGAGGCCATGAAAGAAGTTTGTTTAACGAATAACATTCCCTTCATAAATGTATTTCAAGCATCAAAGAATTGGTACGATACAGTTAATAATGACCTTACCATAGATGGTTCACAATTGAACAAAGAAGGATATGAAAAATTTGCTCAATTCTTAGCAGATGAACTTACCGGAAATAAATCAATAAAGTCAGAAGGAAAAAGACTTGCCCTAAATGAAGCTATCAAAGAAAAAAACTTCTATTGGCATAATGATTATAAAATTCCGAACGGTGTACATGTTTTCGGCAGGCGTCATGCACCATACGGTCCAGACAATTATCCTTATGAACTAAAGAAAACGAGAGAACTCACTGCTATTCGCGATTCAATGATTTGGGCAACCGTACAAAACCAATCGTATAATGTAGCATCTGCTGATGGATTGACCAGTAAGTTGCCACCTGTAGAAACCAACTATAATCTGGGTAATAAGGAATCTATTTTACAATACAAATATGGAAATGAAGCCCTAAAAACGTTGACAGTACCTAAAGGTTATGAAGTTTCTCTTTTTGCTTCAGAGAAAGAATTTCCAGATTTAGCGAATCCTGCTCAAATTTCTTTTGATAATAAAGGTCGTTTATGGGTAGCCACACTCCCCTCCTATCCTCATTATAAACCCGGAGACCCAAAACCAAATGATAAGATTATCATTTTAGAAGATACCGATAATGATGGCAAGGCCGATAAGGAAATAGTGTTTGCTGATAAATTGCATTTACCTATAGGATTTGAATTTGCACCTGAAGGTGTTTATGTTAGCCAAGGCACAAATCTAAAATTATATACAGATACCGATGGCGATGACAAAGCCGACAAGGTTGAAATTGTACTGAGTGGTTTTGATGACCATGATACACACCATGCTATTTCTGCATTTTGTGCAGATCCTTCTGGAGCATTTTATATGTCTGAAGGTATTTTTTTGCACACGAATGTAGAAACTTCCTATGGTCCTGTTAGAGCTACGAATGGAGGGTTTTACAGATACAATCCACAACGAAAACAATTAGAGCGTACATTACAGGTTGCGATACCAAACCCATGGGGAATCGCTTTTGACGAATGGGGCCAAGATTTCTTTTTACACACTTCAGGACCAAAGGTGAATTGGATGATGCCAAGTTCGCTAAAAAGTATTTATGGAATTTCTTCTCCTTTAACTGAAGAGCTTATTGAAGAAGCCCATCGAGTTCGACCAACTTCTGGCATGGAATTTATTTCTAGTAGACACTTTCCCGATGAAGTTCAAGGCGACATGCTTTTAGCTAATTCTATAGGATTCCTTGGTCTTAAGCAGCATCAAATGATGGAAGATGGAACAGGATACACCTCTAAACATCGCCAAGATTTAATTACTAGTAATGACCCGAATTTTAGACCAGTAGAAATGGAATTCGCTCCCGATGGCTCTCTATACATTGTTGATTGGCATAATGTGTTAATTGGACATATGCAACATAATGCTCGTGATCCATTACGAGATCATGTGCATGGCAGAATATACAGAATTACGTATCCTTCTAGGCCATTAGTAAAACCTGCAAAAATAGATGGCGCTTCTATTGAGCAATTATTTGAAAATCTAAAATTACCAGAATACAGAACACGTTATAGAACCCGTCGTGAACTGCGTGGAAGAAATGTTGATGAAGTTTTAACAGCGATGAAAACTTGGGTTTCAAATCTTGATACATCAGATCCTAATTACGAACACAACCGTCTTGAAGCTTTATGGGTGTCATGGGGTATGAATAAAGTTGATGCAAATCTATTGGAAGCCTTGTTAAAATCAGATGCTCATAAAGTACGTGCTGCTGCGGTGCGTGTAGTTCGCTATATGGGCCATCAATTAAATAATGCTGTGGACTTATTAAAAGTAGCTGCTTCAGATACACATGGTAGGGTTAGACTTGAAGCGATTACAGCTGCATCGTGGCTACCCAGATCACAAGGAATGGAAATATTGGAAGTTGCCAGAAAACATCCTTTAGACGAATGGATGCAGGATTCTTTCAACTTTGCAGAAACAAGATTAACAGGTAATTTCTCAGAAAAGGCAGATGAAAAAATACTAGCTTCACATTTAAAAGAAGCCGAACTTGACGTTTTCGCTAAAGGAAAAAAAATATACGAGACAGAAGGTTATTGTATTACCTGTCATCAAGAAGGTGGTAGTGGTTTACAAAAAGCCGGATACCCAACATTGGTAGATCAAGAATGGGTTTTAGGTGATGAAAAAAGATTGATAAAATTAGCCCTTCACGGTCTTTATGGCCCTTTGAATATTATGGGTAACCACTATGAAGGTCAGGTACCTATGATGGCTTTTAAGGGTCTACTGAAGGATGATGAAATTGCAGCTGTTCTTACCTATGTCAGAAATGCATTTGGCAACAAGGCATCAGTAATTAATCCGGAGCAAGTGAAACAGGTTCGAGAAGCAACAAAAGACCGAAACGGTTTTTACACGCCAGAAGAATTATTGAAAGAACATCCAATGAAGTAATCAACCCATTATGAAAAACCAAAGAATGAATTTTAAATACGTTTTCATTTTTTTCACTATTATACTTATATCTTGTGGTGAAAAGACTAAGCAGAAAATAGCAACTGAAGAGGATACCAACAATCCACCTCATATAGTTTTCGTGACTGGGGAAGAGGAATATAGGTCTGAAGAATCTTTACCGATGTTAGCAAAACTGGCAAAACGAGAACTATCCGCCAAGGTAACCGTGGTATATTCCATAGATAGTTTAGGGTATATAGACCCAAACAGAACAGACCATATTTCAGGATTAGAGGCATTAGAAACGGCAGATTTAATGGTGATTTTTACAAGGTTTAGAAACCTCCCAAAAAATGAACGGGATTATATTACCAGTTATGCAGAATCTGGAAAGCCAATGGTCGGTTTTAGAACAACAACCCATGCCTTTAAATATGATAACGATTCAACGTTGGTAGAATTTAATGAAGAATGGCCTGCAAAAGTATTCGGCCAAAAATGGATTACTCATCATGGTCACTTTGATGATGGTAAATTTCCGGTAACCGATATAACAATTGTAGAAAGTGAAGCTAAAAATCCAATATTGAACGGATTCGAAGAATTTGAAGCATACTCTTGGCTGTATCATGTAGATGGTGGAGATTGGAAACTTCAAGGGGACAGTAAACCTTTATTGATGGGACATTCTACAAAGTCACAACATGAGATTGACGGGGACCTTGACAAATTTTCTTTAGACAACCCAGTGGCATGGACCAAAAGCTATACTGGTACTTCAGGAAATGAAGCCCGAGTATTCTTCTCCACTTTAGGGCATCCATATGATTTTAAAATGCCCGTGGTACGCAAGATAGCCATGAATGGAATATATTGGGCCTTAGGAAAAGAAGGTGAAATTCCTGAAGATGGTGTAAACGTAACTTTAGACGAACCGTTCTTGCCAAACAATTCTGGTTTCGGACAAAAGTTTAAAAAGAACCAAAAACCAACACCTATACAATAGCTCTTTACTAAATGTATGCTAATAGTGTTATTCGCTCTTTTAAAATGTTCTATTTTTGAAAAAAAAGTAGATTGAAAACCTTTTGCGCATCCATTCTTTTATTTTTAGGCTTCTCATTATTGGGCCAAGCCCAAGAAAAAGGTGATGAAGAAGAATCAAAACAAATTAATATAGTTTATGGAGCCAACTTCACTAAAAATGAAGTTGAATATCCAGGTGCCTCCATTTTCAGCAAAGATGACCGTCAGGTTCAATTCGAACATCAAGGCGCTGACCTTTGGTGCGATGTTGCTATTTACTACCAAAAAGATAATAGGTTAGAAGCAATAGGTAATGTCATTTTAAAACAGGGAGATTCCGTTGAAATGACCAGTAAAAAAATTAATTATTTAGGAGATGTAAAACTTGCAAAGGCATGGGGCAATGTAGTTTTGACCAATTCTGACATGACCTTACGAACAGACACACTTCGCTTAGATCGTGAAAAACAAGAAGCGTTTTATCAAGACAATGGTACTGTAATTGATTCTGCAAACACCTTAACCAGTAAGATTGGTAAGTATTTTATGGAGCTGAAAAAGTACCAATTCTTGGATAGTGTACATATCCAAAATCCAAAATATACCGTAGATTCCGAACAATTAGATTATTATCAGACATCCAAAAATGCATATATGTATGGTCCATCAACAATAGTTGGCGAGACTTATAAAATTTATTGCGAAAGAGGTTTTTACGACACCAAGGTAGAAAGTGGTTATGGCATTAAAAATACACGTATAGACTACAACAATCGAATAATTGAGGGAGATAGCGTATACTTTAATAAGGTAAATGAATTTGCTTCAGCAACTAATAACATTACTGTCACTGACACCATAAACAATGGAATCATACGTGCCCACTATGCCGAGGTATATAAAGCAAAAGATTCTGTTTTCGCTACTAGAAGAGCTGTTTCTATTTCTGTGCAAGAACGAGATTCTCTTTATGTACATGGCGATACGCTAATGGTTACAGGAAAACCAGAAGAACGCCTACTTCGTGCTTTTAGAAATGCAAAGTTTTATAAAACGGACTTAAGCGGTAAGTGCGACAGTATTCACTCAGAACAGAAAACCGGTATTACCCAACTCATAAAAAATCCGATTATTTGGAACGGTGCAAATCAAATGACGGGTGATAGTATACATTTAAAATCGAATTTAGAAACTGAAAAATTAGATTCCTTAAAAGTTCTTGAAAATGCCTTTATTATTTCTCTAGATAGTGTTAGCATGACCGGGTATAACCAAGCTAAAGGAATAAATCTATTCGGACAGTTTATAGAAAATGAGTTAAAAATTATTGACCTTATTCAAAACACTGAGGTTGTATATTATATGTACAACGATGACGATGAACTCATCGGTATTGATAAAACAGTTTGTAGCAAGATTCGAATTACGATGGCTGAAAATGATATTGAAGACCTAACTTTTTATACGGATCCCGACGGAGATATATTCCCTGAAAAAGACTTGCCAGAGAATAGCAGAATCTTAAAAGGATTTGTGTGGCGTGGCGATGAACGTATTTTAACCAAAGATGATATTTTCGATGAAGATGATAATAATCTAGAACTGGTAATTATAAAAGGAATCGACAACCCTATAGATATTGATGCAGAAGAACAGCAGCGTAGCCAAAATGAAACGGATCCAATAAATAACATTCAGCCTAAGAATAAGGTCACAGACCCCAAAAAGTCCACTTCCCCTAAAAAAGTGAAATAGAAATTTCACATGAAAGACGATTTTTTAAAATACCAAGCACAAACTTCACCGTACCCTTTGGGAATGGAAATTTCACATGCCCGAGGCAGTTATATTTATGATTCCAATGGCCATGCTCATTTAGATTTTGTGGCCGGTGTTTCAGCCTGTACACTTGGTCACTGTCACCCAGAAGTGGTTGGTGCTATTAAAGAACAAGCAGAAAAATATATGCATGTTATGGTTTATGGTGAGTATGCACAATCACCAGCTACCAACTACACCAAGATACTGGCAGAAAATTTACCTAAACCTTTGAAAGTTACTTACTTGGTAAATTCGGGAACAGAAGCTATCGAAGGTGCGTTAAAATTAGCCCGAAGATTTACAGGTCGTTCTCAAATTATTTCGGCTAAATCAGCCTATCATGGCAACACAATGGGCAGTTTAAGCTTGATGGATTTCGAAGAGCGCAAAAGTGTTTTTAGACCCTTGTTACCAGATGTGTATCACATAAGATTTAATAATGAGGAAGATTTAGATAAAATTACCAATAAAACTGCCTGTGTAATTTTAGAGACCATACAAGGCGGTGCAGGTTTTATTGTTCCAGAAAATGATTACTTATGTAAAGTAAAGGAGCGTTGCACTGAAATGGGCGCACTACTTATTCTTGATGAAATTCAACCGGGCTTTGGTAGAACAGGTAAATTATTTTCGTTTGAACATTTTAATTGCGTGCCAGATATATTGGTAATAGGTAAAGGAATGGCTTCAGGCCTACCTGTTGGTGCTTTTACCTCTAGTGAGGAAATTATGAAAACCTTGAGTGAAAATCCTAAAATGGGTCATATCACAACCTTTGGTGGAAATCCGGTAATTGCAGCTTCCAGTCTGGCTACCTTACAAGTTCTATTGAAATCTTCTTTAATAAAAGATACCTTAAAAAAAGAAGCACTATTCAAAGAATTATTGAAACACCCAAGGATAAAAGAAATTCGAGGCAAAGGTTTAATGTTAGCTCTAATTATGGATTCTGCTGAAACAGCAAATGAATTGATATTGCGAGCAAAAGAAGAAAAACTAATTTTATTTTGGTTATTATTCGAAAATAGGGCCGTTAGAATATCACCTCCCTTAACTATTTCAAATGCTGAAATTCGTGAAGGTTGCACTACTATTTTAAAGGTTTTGAATACCATGTAAACCCTAGTTGTTAACTAATTTGTTAATAATAAAGAACATAACAAAGGCTCAACCCACTTACAAACAACTACTTTTAATTATCTAGTAAAACCAAAAGTTTCTATGGCGTTAGAATCTAACGAGAGACCGGACAAGCCTATTACCAAATTCGAATCAATGTTAAAGACAGACGATGTCTACTTCTTTGATGCAGAAGATTTTGAGGACATAGTACACCACTATTTAAATCACGGTAAAATCTCTTTAGCTAAAAAAGGGATTAAAATTGGCCTGCAACAACATCCAGGTTCAATAGAGTTAAAGTTGCTTCAAGTGGAGGTTTTGGTTTTTGAGAACCAGACAGAAAAAGCGGAAGCACTTTTAGACGAATTACAACTTTTAGATAATCAGAACGAAGAAATTTATATTCAACGGGCGAATATATATTCTAAACAAGATAATCATGAAGGTGCTGTACACCTTTTACAGCAAGCATTAAGTATAACTACCAATAGTTTTGATATTTATAGCCTTCTCGGCATGGAGTATTTATTCATGGATAACTTCAAACAGGCCAAAGAAAGTTTTATGAAATGTGTTGAGTTTGATGAAGAAGATTACTCTTCGCTATATAACGTAATCTACTGTTTTGAGTTTTTAGAAGATTATGATGGCGCTATAATTTACCTGAACAAATACTTAGAAAAAAATCCGTATTGTGAAGTAGCATGGCATCAGCTAGGTAAGCAATATTACTATAAAGAATTATATACCGATGCATTAACAGCTTTTGATTTTGCCATTATTTCAGATGACTCGTTTATTGGTGCTTATTTTGAAAAAGGAAAAGTACTTGAAAAATTAGGGCGACATAAAGAAGCAATAGAAAATTACGAGACCACCATTTCAATTGAAGACCCAACATCTCATGCTTTTCTTAGAATTGGAAAATGTTATGAAAAATTGAAAGATACCGAAATGGCGAAATACTATTTCTATCAAACAGTTCATGAAGACCCATTATTGGATAAAGGCTGGTTGGCCATTACTAATTTGTATTTTAATACAAAAGATTATGAAAAGGCTGTTTACTATATAAATAAAGCACTCAATATTGATGGAGAGAACCCATCGTACTGGAAAAAATGCGCCCAGATACATACTGAATTAAAAAATTACGACCAGGCAGATTTTGCATTTAAACAAGCTGTAGATTTAGGTAATTATGAATTGGATACTTGGTTGAAATGGGCTGATGTTGTTCACACAAACGGAGAAACTATTGCTGCCGTACAAATCTTATCTCAAGGAAGGGAATTTTATCCTGAGAGTTTGAAGTTATTATATAAATCTGTAGGATTCCAATTAATAGCTGAAGACCCAATAAATGCTAGAATAACTCTAATGGATGCCTTAAAAATTGATAAGAATCAGAAAAAGCTACATCTTTTCAAGGATAAATTCCCAGAATTTGGCGATTCTGAATGGACCCAAAAAATTGTAAACAAATACAATAAAGCCTCGTAGAACGGGTTCTACATTCCATGGAAGATAGAAAATTAAAACACTACATATTTATAACACTAAAAGGTATGGCCATGGGCATAGCAGAATTGGTGCCAGGTGTATCTGGCGGCACAATTGCTTTTGTTACTGGCATTTACGAAGAGTTCATCACATCTATCAATAATGTTAATCTAAAAACTTTAAATGTTTTAAAACAAGAAGGGTTTAAACAGTTTTGGCAGAAATTGAACGGTAATTTTCTTGTAGCCTTGTTGGTTGGAATGATGATCAGCATCTTTTCTTTGTCGAAAGTGATTGCATGGCTTTTAGAAGAACATCCCATCCCTACTTGGGCATTCTTTTTTGGATTGGTATTAGCAAGTGTAATTTTTGTTGCCAAGTCAATTAACAAATGGAATTTTTTAGCCATTTTTCTATTTATTATTGGTACGGCAAGTGCATTTTTCATAACTACTTTACCACCATCTACAAGCTCAGGCAGCTTACCGTTTATTTTCTTTTCTGGAGCAATAGCCATTTGCGCTATGGTTTTACCAGGAATTTCAGGTTCGTTTATTTTAGTACTATTAGGCTCATACAAAACCGTCTTAGAAGCCGTAAATGATAAAGAAATTAGCATTATAGCGACTTTCGCATTTGGTGCTGTATTCGGCCTTTTAAGCTTCGCAAGAATTTTAAAATGGATGTTCACCAACTATAAAGATGCCACACTTGCTATTTTAACCGGATTTATATTAGGATCATTAAATAAAATTTGGCCTTGGAAAAATGTAATTGAGATAATTCAAATTGGCAAAAAAGAAATTATAATAGACGAAAATATCTCTCCATTTGCTTTTACAGGAAATAATCAATTAACCTTTGCCATTGTTGCCGCTATCATCGGTTTTTCTCTTATTTTTATATTAGAAAAATCAGCTTCAAAGAAGTAAGCGCACACCTACATGAATGAACCCCGAACCTCAACCGATAAATTTTTCTTGGTCATTAAGGGGCTATGTATGGGTACGGCTAATAAGGTACCTGGGGTTTCTGGTGGTATTGTTGCATTTGTCGGCGGTTTCTACGAAGAGTTTATTTATTCACTACAAAAAATTAACGCTAAGGCTTTTAAATTATTAATTAGCGGAAGGTTTAAAAGTTTTTACCGTTATATAAATGGTTCCTTTTTAACCCTTCTTATTTTTGGAATGCTGGTTAGTTATTTTAGCATCTCTAAAATTCTTGATTATTTTTTAGTAAAAAGGGAGCTTTTTGTTTGGGCATCATTTTTCGGAATGATTTTGGGATCTATCTACTATATCGGAAAAGATTTCGATTATTGGAAAAAGAAAACCTTTACAGCCGCCATTATAGGTCTAAGTATTGGCGTGGCTATAAGTTTTCTTAGCCCTGCAAAAGAAAACGACAATCTCTTATTCATTTTCCTTTGTGGAATGATAAGTGTTTCCGGTATGACCCTACCTGGACTTTCTGGGTCATTTATCCTTATATTATTAGGTAATTATGTACTGTTATTAGTTGATTCGGTCAACGCGTTGTTTGACACATTTTCAGAACTAATTGTTGGAGATTTCAGCGTCACTTCAAATTCAGAACGACTTCATACACTTAAGATTTTAGCCGTATTCACTTTAGGTTCTGCTACTGGCCTTGTTACTTTATCTCATGTATTAACTTACGTTCTTAAGCATTTTAAGCACGTAACCACAGCAACAATTTTAGGTTTTATAACTGGTTCGCTAGGTGTTGTTTGGCCATGGAAAAAAACTATTTATAAAACCGGACTTGATGGAGAAATCATATTTGACACAAACGGAAAGCAAATAATAATGAACTATGAGCGATTTCTACCAGATATGACCACATTAGAAAATTGGACAGCCATTTTCTTTATTATTTTTGGTATTAGCATTTTGCTACTTTTAGATTGGTATGGAAAAAACAGAAAAACATAAAGTTAATTTTGGTTTAGTAGGCAAGGATATTTCCTATTCATTTTCGAGAGGTTATTTCAAAAAAAAATTCAATGCGCTTGGCTTGACTAATTACTCTTATAATAATTTTGATCTACAATCAATTTCAGAATTTCCCACCATTTTTGAAAATACTCCGAACATACAAGGTATTAATGTCACTATACCCTACAAAGAAGAGGTAATTCCATTTCTAGACGATATGGATGTGGCCGCAAAAAAAATAGGGGCCGTCAATACCATAAAATTTACTGAACATGGCATGATCGGATACAATACCGATGCTTACGGATTTCAAAAATCAATAGAGCCATTTTTAAAAAATCATCACAAGAAAGCATTGATACTTGGTACTGGCGGAGCTTCAAAGGCAATCGCTTTTGTATTAGAAGAACTTGGTATAGCTTTTTCATTTGTTTCTAGAAATGGAAAAAACAAGGGTTTCAAATATCAGCAAATAACGGATGACATTATTAGTCAGCATACTTTAATAATAAATTGTTCACCTGTAGGTACTTTTCCTAATATTGAAGAAAAACCAGCAATACCCTATAATTCTATAAATAAAGAACATCTACTTTTCGACCTCATTTACAATCCTGAAGAGACCGCTTTTTTAGCTACAGGAAAAGCAAACGATGCTACGATCTGCAATGGTCATAGCATGTTAGAATTTCAAGCCGAAAAATCATGGTCTATTTGGAACCAATAATTCAAATTAACCACAAAATATACTTTTCAGATTGCTGTGAATACTACAATTCACTCAAATAACTCATTGAAAACAAAACCAAAAAGAACCTGCAATACTTTGCAATTCTAGGGGTTGTTACTATCTTGTAAACATATAATTTAGGATTATGTCTGAGGATAAAGAACAAAAAACACCAGAAAGTTCAATTGAGCAAAAAGCCGAAACTAAAACCACTGAAAACATAGTGGAAAATACAGTAGAGCCAAATGAAATTCCAATTGAAACAATACCAGAAGCACCAACCGAAAAGATGGCTGAAGCTACAGTAGAAACTGATGTTTTAGAAGAAATTGATGACTCTAATGCAGAGGATGCGGAAGATACTGATACGGTAAAAAGACATGATATTCCCATGCCTGATTATCATGAGATGAGCATGGAGAACCTAGTAGGTGAATTGCAACGTTTAGTGAAAAATGAAAAGGTTCAAGCTATTAGAAAACATGTTGACACCATAAAAGATGAGTTCAATCAAAAGTTCGATGAGTTTTTGGAAGAGAAAAAAGAGGATTTTATATCGAATGGTGGAAATGAAATTGATTTCAGATATAATTCGGTAGATAAAAGGCAATTCAACGAAGTATATAATGAATATCGTGATAAGCGAAATCAACATTACAAAAGCTTAGAAAAAAGCCACAAAGAAAACTTAGCATATCGATTAGACTTAATTGAGCAATTAAAAGCCTTGGTTAATGTTGAAGAAGATATAAATACTACCTATAACAACTTTAAAGATATCCAAGCCAAATGGCGACATGCAGGGCCGATACCTAAGGCCGACTACAATAATGTTTGGAAAACATATCATCACCATATCGAAATTTTCTATGATTTCTTAAATATAAATAGAGAATTACGAGACTTAGATTTTAAACATAATCTTGAGGAAAAGGTTAAAATTGTTGCCAGAGCTGAAGAACTTGCCCAAGAACCAGACTTAAACCGCGCTTTTAGGGAATTACAGGTATTACATAAAATATGGAAAGAAGACTTAGGTCCTGTTGGCAAAGACCATAGGGAAGATATTTGGGATAGATTTAGCGCTGCTACAAAAATTATTCATGAAAGAAGACAAGATTATTTTAAAAATCTTGATAAAATTAAGGAGGAAAATTTAGAGCGTAAAAATGCTATAATTGAAAAAATAACCAATATTTCCGAAACCATTTCTACCAACCACGGTACCTTACAGCAACAAATTAAAAAAATTGAAGAACTACGAGAGGCATTTTTTAAAGCTGGCCAAGTACCTCAAAAAGTAAATTCAAAAACCTGGAATTCATTTAAAGGTGCGGTACGTAAGTTTAATCACAATAAGAATGCATTTTACAAGAATCTTAAGAAAGAGCAACAAGAGAATTTAGATAAAAAAAGAGCTTTATTAGAAGTTGCTATTTCACTTAAAGAAAGTGAAGATTGGGATGCAGCTACATCTGAAATGAAGCGTATACAGGGCGAGTGGAAGAAAGTCGGACATGTTCCTCGTAAGTTTTCAGATAAATTGTGGAAAGACTTTAAGAGCGCTTGTAATCATTATTTCGATAGGTTAAATGCGCTTAAAAATGATGCATTTAAAGAGGAAGAAGAGAACTTCAAACAAAAAGACGCTTGTATTGAACGTCTTAAAAGTTTTGAATTAAGTGGTAAGCAAGAGAAGGACTTGGCTTCAATCAAAAAATTTACTGAGGAATGGAAAACCTATGGTAGAGTGCCATTTAAAAAGAAAAACATTAATCAAAAATTTGATAAAATTATTGATGCCCTATTCCTTAAAATGGGAGTTAGCAAGCAAGAATCTGAACTGTTAAAATATGGCAATAAAATTCAGCAACTTTCTAATGATGATAATCAAGAACGTGCGATTCAAAACGAGCGTGCTTTTATTAGAAAAAAGATTGATGAGAGTAAAACTGAAATAAGACAATTGGAAAATAACTTAGAATTTTTCTCTAACGCATCTGAAACCAATCCGTTAGTTCTAGACGTAATCAAAAGGGTAAATCAGCATAAAGAATCATTAGATGCCTGGAAAAGCAAATTGAAAAAACTGAACATCTTAAAGAATAATTTAAATAAAGAGGTTGAGGAAGGTGAAGATACTGAAGAGACAAACACAGAAGAATAGCTAAATTATAGGCAATAAAATAAGTAGGTCATCAAAAATATCACATCGTCAGTAGGATGAAAAATCACATATGAGTTATTTATTAATTTTAATAATTCTATTTACAAATTGGAATACTGAAATTAATTTATCAACCTATATAGATTCAATCATTCAAAAAGTAGAACTTAAAAAGGAAGTGTATCTTATCCTTAACACTAAATACAATTTTTGTCATGCAAAGAAGAAAAATGGAGTGATTTTTACTTTAGATAATATGAATAGTTTTTCGACTTCTATTGAGCAACAAGTGTTTATAAATAAGAAGATGCCAAAGGGCAGAAAAAACAAACTTAACATGGCAGAAGAAGAAAAATTAAATACCTGGATAAATTCTTTAGATAATCCATAAAAAAAGCCTCTATTAAATAGAGGCTTTTTTTATGGTATAAGATGAAATTACTTAGCTACATTGACAGCCCTTGTCTCACGTATTACCGTAACTTTTACCTGACCAGGATAAGTCATATCAGTTTGTATTTTTTGTGAGATTTCGAATGATAATTGTGATGCTCTATCATCAGTTACCTTCTCACTCTCAACAATAACACGCAGCTCTCTACCAGCCTGTATTGCGTAAGCTTTCTGTACACCGCTAAATCCAAAAGCAACCTCTTCAAGGTCTTTTAAACGCTGAATATAAGAATCTAACACCTGTCTTCGTGCACCTGGTCTAGCGCCACTAATAGCATCACAAACCTGTACAATAGGGGCAATTAGTGTTTTCATTTCAATTTCATCGTGGTGCGCACCAATAGCATTACAGACTTCCTCTTTTTCTCCAAATTTCTCTGCCCATTGCATACCTAATATTGCATGGGGCGTTTCTACCTCATTTTCAGTATTCGGAACTTTACCTATATCATGTAATAAACCAGCACGTTTAGCTATCTTAGGATTAAGTCCTAATTCAGCAGCCATAACACCACAAAGTTTCGCAACCTCTCTTGAGTGTTGCAAAAGATTCTGGCCATATGAAGAACGATATTTCATTCTACCTACCGCACGTATCAATTCTGGATGTAAGCCATGAATACCTAAATCGATTACTGTACGCTTACCAATCTCAACTATTTCAGCTTCTATCTGCTTCTCTGTCTTTTTAACAACTTCCTCAATTCTCGCTGGGTGAATTCTTCCGTCGGTAACTAATTTATGAAGAGATAATCTAGCCACCTCTCTTCTAACAGAATCAAAACAAGAAAGTATTATTGCTTCTGGAGTATCATCTACAATTATCTCAACCCCTGTAGCAGCTTCTAAAGCTCTAATGTTTCTACCTTCTCTTCCAATAATTCGCCCTTTAACATCGTCAGACTCAATATTAAAAACAGAAACACAATTTTCAACAGCTTCCTCAGTACCTATTCGTTGGATAGTGTTGATAATAATTTTACGTGCCTCTTGATGTGCGGTTAACTTAGATTCTTCTACAGTTGCCTGAATATAGGCCATAGCATCAGACTTTGCAGTTTCTTTTAAGCTCTCTACCAATTGGTTCTTCGCATCGTCGGCCGATAATCCAGAAATTACTTCTAATTGCTGAATTTGACTCTTATGCATTTTATCTAAATCTTCATGGCGCTTTTCGAACAACTCTCTTTTTTGCTCTACTTCTTTTAATTTCCCATCTAACTGAGAATTTAATTGTTTGTTTCTAGCAAGCTCGCTACTAACTTGAGATTCTTTATCTCTAGTGCGTTTCTCTGCTTCATTTATTTTTCTATCCTTGCCATTAATAACCTTTTCGTGCTCAGCTTTTAATTCTAAAAACTTCTCTTTCGCTTGTAATATTTTTTCTTTCTTGACACTTTCCCCTTCAGCATTGGCATCCTTTAATATGCGTTCAGCATCTTTTTTTGCATTTATTATGGTTTTAGAGGCTTTCCCTTTTTCCAAAAATTTTGCTATTGCAAAACCGATTGCCAGCCCAACTATTGCGGCAATAATTATCATTGTACTATCCATAGTGTAATTTATTAATAAAAAAAGCCCACATTGGAGAAGTTTTGATCAAACTCCGGTAAACAGGTTTAGGGCTAACAGACTGATCAAGGATCCCTATACGAGTAGGGCTTGCTTTTACAATCTAAACTCACCCTTTTTAAAAAAATAAATGTTGAGTTTGTCAAAAGGTATTACCAATGTGGGCAGTAACTTAATGTATTTAAAAGAACGTTTTTATTTCATAGCCAATTTAGAACTCACCAACTCTTCAAGCGCTTTTAAACGCTCTTCAGCTTCTTTGGTTCCTTCTGTTTGCTCTATGCCATTTTGCTCGATTTTAGAGGCAAACTGCAAGGCACACATGGCCAAAACATCTTGTTTGTCTCTAACTGCATAATTTTGCTCAAACTTCTTAGCCAACTGTTCTATATTCTTAGCTGCCTTTCGCAAACCTTCTTCTTGCGCAGGATCAATCGTTAAAGGGTAGACCCTATCAGCAATCGAAAGTTTTATTTTGAGCTTATCTGACATATTATACTAACATTATTCCGATAATTGAGCTATACAATGGTCCAACTCTCGTATCAATGTATTTATTTTAAGCTTAGCTTCTGTTTTATTGGTATTACTGCCTAGCATTGAATTTGCAAGTTTGAGAGAATTATATTTCTCTTCCCACTCAGAATCCGTTTTACTTGCGTTTTCCTGAGAAGATTTAATATGATGCAATTCTTTTTCCAACTCCAAATTAGCATTGTTCACAACCTCAAGTTTATGCAACAATTTACTTATTTTATTTTCTAAAGAATCAACGATTTTAATCAACTCGCTCATACATCAAAGTCAATGCGATTTACACAAAGTTAACATAGATTCGATGACTTAGCAATAGTTTTGTGAAATATTCCTAAATCAGTACAACTTAAATTGATAAACGAATATGATACAGCTCTTTATTATAATTTTGGCGAACGCAACTCAAGAGAATTGTTATTGATTAATTATTTTCGCACTATTGCTATCTACTTATGAAAAAAATATCTCTTGCCCTTCTATTATTATTTTGCTTTACACTTGTTGCGCAAGTAGAATATCCTAAAGATGCGTTTAGACCACCTATGGATATTCCTATCATATTAGCTGGAACCTTTGGTGAACTTCGCTCAAATCACTTTCATTCTGGCATTGATATTAAAACACAACAACGCGAAGGCATACCGGTTTTGTCTATTGGCGATGGTACCATTACCCGAATTAAAGTTTCGTTATGGGGTTATGGAAAAGTATTGTACATTGCGCACCCAAATGGCTATACTTCGGTATATGGCCATCTTCAAAAATTTTCCCCTTCAATAGAAGCGTATATTAAGAAGTTACAGTATGATAAAAAATCTTTTGAGGTTGAAGTTTTCCCTGATTATGGAGAATTAAAGGTTGATAAAGGTGAACTTATTGCCTATAGCGGAAATACAGGTGGCTCTGCGGGACCTCATTTACATTTTGAAATTAGAAGCAGCATATCAGAAAAACCAACGAATCCTTTATTATATGGCATTGATGTGGCCGACGCTACCAACCCTATCTTAGAGAAGCTCTTTGTTTATCCTTTGACAGAGAAATCGCATGTAAATGGCAATGACGAAAGAACACAAGTTAATTTCAGTAGAGAAAGTGATGGAACCTATTTAGCAGATAAGGTTACTGCACTAGGCAACATAGGAATAGGGTTTATAGGCTTTGACCGTCTAGATATGGCTGCAAATAAAAATGGAGTTTACTCCGTAGAGCTTAGTGTTAATGGTAAAATATTTTCTCTTTACGATTTCGAATCTTTCTCTTTTGGAGAAACTAGATATATAAACACTCTTGTCGATTATGATTATTTAGGTAGAAATAGGCAACGTATACAGAAAAGCTTTAAGTCGGCCGGCAATAATTTAGGCATCTATAAAGAATTATATAATAACGGAAAAATTGACATTAACGAAGGGTTGAGTTATACTGCAAAGTTATTAATTAAAGATTATGCAGGTAATAAAACAGTACTCAATATACCTATTGAAGGGGTGAAAAACAATGAAACTAGAAGCCGAGAAAAAGAAACCACAGAAAATTACGTAATTGCCAATAAGCCGAATAATTTTGATTTAGGCAGTGCCAAAGTATATTTTCCCACCAATACTTTTTACGAAGATTTCTATATCGATTTAAAAAAAGGAAATGATACTGTTACTATTCATAATAACACGGTACCAGCCCATAGAAATTTCACTATTACTTTTGATGCTTCGAAATATCCAAAAGAAATACAAAAACAATTATTTATTGCAAGACTAGATTCTGAACTTCAACCTAACCATATGAACACCTATAAACGAGGCGATGTATTCACAACTCGTACTAGAAATTTAGGGACATACACCTTAGCTAGAGATTCAGTAGCACCAACCATTCGAACTAAAAACTTCAAGGAAAAACAATGGTTGAATAATTACAAATATTTAAGTGTACAAATAGCGGATGACCTAAGCGGTGTCGACACCTATTCAGCAACTTTAAATGGCGAATGGATTCTAATGGAATACGAGCCTAAGCGAAGAACATTAACTTACAATTTTGACGATAAGATTGCTGATCAGACGCAATGTGTCCTTAAAGTTACCGTTACTGATAATGTAGGTAATGAGAATACCCTTACTACATCTTTTTACAGAAAATAGTATACTTGAAACATTATAGCATTCTTGGCCTTTTTTTATTTCTGTGCAATGCTATTAGTTTTGCTCAAAACGCCACTATTTCGGGTATTGTTCTTGATGAGAATAATCAACCCTTGGCAGATGTAAATATTTCAACCGAAGGAGTTGGTGCCACAACCTCGCCTGACGGATTTTATGTTCTAGAAATAACTGCGGATATAGAAAACACGATTACCTTCTCTCATATTGCCTTTAAGGATTTAATACTGAAAAATTTATTACTCACTACAAATGAAACTTTTGAATTTAACCCTGTTCTAAGAACAGATATCATTCAGATAGACGAAGTATCCGTATCTGCTACAGGTCAACGAACGTTAGAAAACATTTTAAATATTACGCCAGAAACCATTAGAAAAATTCCCGGTGCAAATTCTGGGGTAGAAACAATCTTAAAATTGTTACCAGGTGTATCATCAAACAATGAACTAAGTACACAATATGCAGTTAGGGGCGGTAACTATGATGAAAATCTGGTATACGTAAATGAGATAGAAGTTTATAGGCCTTTTTTAATACGATCAGCACAACAAGAAGGACTCAGTTTTGTAAATAACGATTTAGTTAAAGATGTAAAATTTTCAGCAGGTGGTTTTCAAGTAAAATACGGAGATAAATTAGCTTCCGTTTTAGATATTACATATAAAACTCCTACCCTATTTTCTCTTCGGGCCGATTTAAGTTTTCTAGGTGCTAGCGCTAGTCTTGAGACCGTCTCTAAAAACAATAAATTCAGCTCTGTTTCCGGAATTCGGTATCGTAACAACTCGTTGTTGGTAAATAGTCAGCAAACACAAAGTAATTTCACTCCTTCTTTTACTGATGTGCAAAGCTACTTGACCTATACTGTTTCATCTAAATTACAACTGAACTTTTTAGGCAACTTGGCTGTTAATGATTATACCAATGAACCTTTAAACAGGCAGACCAATTTTGGCACCTTGGAAAATCCGCAAGCATTGGTAGTTTATTACCAAGGGCAGGAGAAAAACAGATATACCACTGCATTAGGAGCCTTAAAAGGGAGTTATTTTCTAAATGAAAATACTACGCTAAAACTAATATCATCTATATATCATACTATCGAAGAAGAATATTCAGATGTAATTGCATCGTATGAATTAGGAGAAGTCGACATTAATTTAGGTAGTGATTCGACAGGTGAAGTTCTTACTTCACGCGGTATTGGATCTCAATTTAATCGTACGAGAAATGATCTAGATGCACTTATCTTTAATGTGGCACATAAAGGTTTTCATACTATGAACAATTCTGTTTTAGAATGGGGCGCTAAATACACACATGAAGATATAAGAGATCAATTAAGAGAATCTGAATTTATAGATTCCGCAGGATTCTCTATAAGACCTCCAAGAGCTGAATTCATTAATAATCAGCCAGCGGAACCATTTGAAGCTCCTTTAGTAGCCTATACTGGTATTAATACATTGAACTTCGTAAAAACGAATCGATTTTCTGGTTTTGTTCAATTAGGTACACAAAAAACTTGGAACGACACAGATATTTACTATAATATAGGAGTACGCTCTCATCATTGGACAGTTAGTGGTACCGATGTTGAAAAAGTATCGCAAACTGTTTTTAGCCCTAGGGCGCAAATCGCCATAAAACCTAATTGGGATAAGGATATGTTATTTCGTTTATCTACAGGTATATATCATCAACCTCCTTTTTATAGAGAATTAAGAGATAGTTCAGGAACCATACAGCCCAACGTAAAAGCGCAGATAGCCTTTCATTTAGTGGCAGGCAATGAGTACAGTTTTTTATTATGGGAACGCCCATTCACTTTAATCAGTGAGGCCTACTATAAAAAATTAGAGAATGTAAATCCGTATACTTTAGAAGATGTACGTATTCGATATTCTGCGAATAATGACACAGAAGCTTATGTATATGGTGCTGAAGTAAGAATGAACGGTGCATTTGTACCAGGAACGGAATCTTGGGTAAGTATCGGATACTTAAAAACTGAAGAAAATAGAAATAACCGAGGGTACATACCTAGACCTACAGACCAGCGCTTAAAATTGGGGATTCTTTTTCAAGATTATATTCCTACAATTCCTGATTTAAAAATGTATTTGAACCTAGTATATCAAACAGGGGTTACTGGTGGGTCACCAAGTTATGCAGACCCATACATTTTTCAGAATAGATTAAGAGATTATAAACGTGCAGATTTAGGAATTTCCTATATTTTTGCAAGTAAGGATAAACAATACCCAACAACACACTGGCTTCATTCTTTTAAAGAATTAAGCTTTGGTTTCGAAATATTCAATTTATTCAATAATCAAAATTCAATAACAAATACTTGGGTGAGAGACGCAGACAGTAAGAACGAATATGCGGTTCCTAATTATCTAACATCAAGAGTATTAAATTTAAGATTAGGAATACGTCTTTAAAAAAATCAAATGAAAAGAATACTTTTTTTTATAACATTACTTTCTTGCTTTACTGTAATGGCTCAAAAGAACATTTACGAAAGCCCTAATTTTGATGATTTAAGTGCTGACCATAACCTTTTGGCTATAATTCCTTTTCTCACCAATTTAGACCTTAATGAAAAAGTGACTAAATCAGAACAGAAAAGACTGGAGCAAAACGAAGGCTATGCAGTACAGAATGCCCTAGAAACTTATTTTTCTAAACGTAGTAAAAAGAAAAAGCTACCTGTACAATTTCAAAATATAAAAAACACAACTGCTATTTTAGCACAGAACAATATCACCTATGAAAATATTGATGTGTACACAACAAAGCAGCTTAGTGAAATCTTAGGAGTTGATGGTATAATTAGTGGCACCTTAGATTTAAACATCTTATTGTCTAGTGGTGTACCAACCGAGTTTAGCTTTACAGATTATATCTCGGGTGGTGCTAATTACGGCCGCATCGGTATAAAAATCAGTGATGGCAAATCGGGTAAATTATTGTGGAAATACGAAAAGGAAATCAATAAAAAGACAGGCAAAAATACCACTGATCTGATTGACCGTATGATGAAATTAGCTATTCGTAAATTTCCATATGAAAGAGAACGCAAACGTGACCGAATTAAAAATTAATTAAGCCTCAATAATATCTTTCAATACACCAATCGTATAGTCAATTTCCTCTTTTGTATTATACGTTGAAAATGAAAAACGAACTGAAGGTTTTTTTAGATCTTCTTCAGATAAAATTTGGGTTAGAACATGTGACCCGGCATCACTGCCAGATTGACACGCACTGCCCTTTGAGCAAGCAATACCTTTAATATCTAAATTGAATAATAACATCATTGCTTTCTCTTCAGAAATAGGCAAGCATACATTAACCAACGTATAAGTGCTTTTTTCCATATCGCCAGAATAGCCATTGAATTTGGCATTTGGAATATCCTTATTCACTTTATATATAAAGTATTGCTTAAGTCCTTCTACATACTTTTTTTCATCCTCTAAGTGCTCATATGCATGCACAAAAGCCTCCTCTAAGCCAACGATATTATGAAAAGATTCGGTACCTGCTCTAAGACCACGTTCTTGAGAACCACCAGAAATCATACAATGCAATCCTGAATTTTTACGAATAAAAGCAAAGCCTATTCCTTTAGGCCCATGAAATTTATGCGCAGCAGCAGCTAAGAAATCAATAGGAAATGCCTTCACATCCCAATTATAATGACCTAAAGACTGTACTGTATCCGAATGTACTAATGCACCGTATTTTTTTGATAAAATAGTAATAGCTTCTAAATCTATTTTATTTCCAATTTCGTTATTTACATGCATTAAGCTCACCAGTTTTTTAGAATCATCACTTTGTAATAAGGTTTCTAAATGAGCCATATCAGGATTACCAAAAGCATCCAAATTCACGAATAGCAATTTAATTAAACCCTTTTGTTCCAATTCTTCAACCGTATGCAAAACAGCATGATGTTCAATTTTGGTAGTAATAATCGTTTTAACCTCTAAATCACGCACTGCACACCGCAGTATCATGTTATCGGCTTCAGTGCCACCAGAGGTGAAAATAATTTCAGAAGGCTGAGCGTTAATATACTTAGCAATAGTTTTTCTAGCACTTTCAATAGCAGTTTTCGCTGTTCTACCAAAACTATGTGTAGAAGATGGATTTCCATATGAATTTGCTAAAGCATCTTGCATTTTGGCGATAACCGTTTTATGCACTTGTGTAGTTGCTGCGTTGTCTAAATATACATGTTTCATATAAGCGTACTCTTTAATATCTAAAGCACAAAAATAGCTCAATTAAAGTTAATTAACCCATAAATGACAGCCATGCTACTTATAGGTTTCCAAATTTTAAATTAAATTTGAATTATGAAAAAATACCTCTTTATTGGTTGTTCAATTTTATTTTTTGGTTGTAATGACGGTGATTTACAAATAGAAACTGTTAATTTTGATAGTATTGATACTGTTCAAAACTGTGATGTTGTGTCCATTTTAACTTCGAATGTCTTGTTCAAAATAAATGGTGATGAAGCTTTAATTATTACATTACCCAGCGGACTTTTGAAAAATACAGTAACTACAACCGACATAGAAAGCGCCGTACCTGGAAACTCGCAGGTCAGCTACCGAATATTTTCAGATAATGTAACTAGTGCATATTTCTGTGATTCACCACCACCACTAACACCAACTGTTATGGAAGAAATTGAAGCTCAAGGTGGAAGCGTAATAGTTACTACGAGTTCTACCGATAATATAACTTTTACGCATACTATTAAATTAAGCGGAATTTCTTTTTTAAATGAAAATGGGAGCAGAATTACTGATTTACAAATAAATGAATTTGGAACAGTAACTACCGGAGGTTAATTTAGAAATTCTGAAAAATATAAACCTCAGTAGCACCTAGGCCATATTTTTGATAATCGGCATCATAAAATTTAACGTTGTCGTATTTTCCAAACAAATAACCCAATTCTTCTTTAAGCACCCCTTCACCTACCCCGTGTATAAAAACAATCTTTTGAATTCGTTTACTAATAGCAAAATCTAATTGTCTTTTAGCCGTATCTAATTGTAGGTTCAGCATTTCAAATTTTCCTATCTGTTTAGGGTTTTTCACTAACTGATTTATATGGAGATCAACCTCCATTTTAGGGGCAGTTCTTTCTTTCACCCTAAGCACTGTAGCCTTTTTACGCTTTGGTAGTTCTTTTTCCTTTTTAATTTCGGCAATTTCAGAATTCGAAACACGAATCTCATTTGAGATACAAACCAATTCTTTGGCCATGAAATCTAGCGAAAATCCATCATCACTAACTATCGTTATTTGTTCACCATTAATTGATTCAACAACGCCCTTTATAACGTCGTCAATAGTTTCTACGATATCACCTATCTGAAAATGAGACATATTTTTATTTTGTATGCTCAAAAATAATGGTAATTTTCCGACTTATAATTCAAATTAAAAATGCGATTTAAAGCGGTAGTTATTATTTTGGGATTGGAAAACTTTATGTTGCCTTGTTTTACTAAACAAATAATAGGTATAGACTGTCCTGGTTGTGGCCTACAACGTTCAGCATTATTTTTGCTAAAAGGAGAATTTTGGAACGCTTTTCATATGTATCCGGCTATTTATCCTATGTTATTGTTATTTACCTTTTTAGGTCTCAATAAGTTATCCCCCATAAAATATTCTAATGCCATTACGATTACACTTATGATTAGCACCGTAGGTTTTATATTGACCAATTACATTTTAAAATTTATCTAACTAAACCCTTAAATTATGGAACAACAAAAATTACCTAATGTTACTTTAGCATTAGTACTTTCTATTTTAGGATTTTTATGTTGCTGTTTCGCAGGATTACCCGGAATTATTCTAGGAGGAATCGCTTTGTTTTTAGTAAATAAAGATGAAAAAACGTATCAACTAAACCCTGAAAATTATTCAAATTTTAGCACCTTAAAAACGACTAAAATAATTGCTATTGTTGTTCTTGCAATAGGCGTTATTTATTTCTTAATGACAGCATGGTCAATTTACCAAACGGGTTGGGATGTACAAATGGAACAATCCAGGCAACTTTTAGAACAATGGGGAATTGAAGAATAAAATATTAATTGAATAACATTCATGATAAATTAATGGACAATTCTGTAGAATACAAATCAATACCAGGCGCCAGTAATGCCCTTACTTTTGGTATATTATCTATCGTTTTAACCTTATTCTGTTGTGGCCCCTTCGGAGCTATTTTCAGTATAATTGGTTTAAGCAATGCGAAAAAAGCTAAGAACTTTTATGAAGCAAATCCTGGAAATTATAGGGGTTATGAAAATGTAAATACCGGTAAGATTTTATCTTATATTGGGCTTGCATTAGCCGTGATTCTTTTAATATTTACAATTATTTATTTTGGATTGATTATCGCATTTTTTGCGACTGCAGATTTCCAATAATTAAATTATAATCAAAAAATCCCCGATTTTCATCGGGGATTTTTTATTTCTATTTTTTAAACTCTTTAAGTGTTTTAATAATTATGGAAACACAATCTAGAAGTTCTTCCTTCGTCATGACCAAAGGCGGTGCAAAACGAATAATATTACCATGAGTAGGCTTAGCAAGAAGTCCATTCTCCTTTAGAGCCATACAAATATCCCAGGCCGTACTACTTTCTTCGGTATCATTAATTAAAATTGCATTTAAAAGACCTTTACCACGAACACTATTTACCAAATCAGTAGTGGCTATAAATTTGTTTAGCTCATCTCTAAAAAGCTCACCTAATATAAAGGCATTATCCGCTAGCTTTTCATCCTTCACTACTTCTAAGGCTGCCATACCTACTGCAGCAGCAATAGGGTTTCCGCCAAACGTACTTCCATGATTACCTGGCTGAATTACATTCATAATAGCATCGTTAGCTAATACGGCAGAAACAGGATAAGCACCACCAGATAATGCTTTTCCTAAAATTAATATATCTGGTTTTGTTTCAGGTGTACCACTACAATGCTTGTCTTCGCAAGAGCAATTACCACAAGTAGCCAATAAACGCCCTGTTCTTGCAATACCTGTTTGAACTTCATCAGCAATAAAAAGCACATTATACTTTTCACATAGTGCTTTCGCGCCACTAAGATATCCAGCAGAAGGCACATAAACTCCTGCTTCACCTTGTATAGGCTCGACCAAAAATCCTGCAACATTTTTGTTTGCTTTCAACACCTCTTCTAGGGCTTTCAGATTATCATATTCTATTTTTATGAATCCGTCTGTATAAGGACCGAAATTTTTACGTGCGACAGCATCGTTTGAAAAAGAAATAATAGTTGTTGTACGACCATGAAAATTATTCTCACAAACTACTATTTCTGCCATATTCTCAGCAATACCTTTCTTTTCATAAGCCCACTTTCTACAAATTTTTAGAGCTGTCTCAACAGCTTCTGCACCTGTATTCATTGGTAAAAG
This sequence comes from Maribacter orientalis, assembly GCF_900109345.1. Taxonomy (GTDB): domain Bacteria; phylum Bacteroidota; class Bacteroidia; order Flavobacteriales; family Flavobacteriaceae; genus Maribacter; species Maribacter orientalis. The sequence goes on along the minus strand of NZ_FNZN01000011.1, from coordinate 8,033 downwards.
CTTATCGAAATGAAAAGTTTCGGTTGCATACTTTTCATACTTGCCCAACATATCATTATAAAACGCTCTTGACGTCAACGATAATGTTTTAGCCTGTTCTGTCATCGCATTTACGATTTTTGGATGACAATGACCTTGATTTACTGCTGAATAGGCAGAAAGAAAATCATAATATTTTTTTCCTTCCACATCCCAAACAAATACTCCTTCACCCCTACTTAATACTACGGGTAATGGATGGTAGTTGTGAGCTCCATGTTTTTCTTCTAATGCAATAGCATCCTTAGAAGAGATGTTTTCTAAAATTGACATGATAAAAATTACTTTAAATAAAACTTTAGCAATTCCTTCTATACCTTTTTCCTTTCGAAGAGTCGAAAATTCAGCGTGGGAGAGAAATCATCCTTGTAGCAACTCAAAAATACAAATAATTGCAATCAAAAATAAAAATTACGGCGAATGGTTTCAATATCTTGTTAATACTATCAACAACAGTATTCTCAATCCAAAGAAACCTTTTATTTTTGCGGCATGCGAAAAAAGACAAATCGAGAGATTTTTGAAAATGTTACGGTAGTAGATGCGGCAGCCAAAGGTAAAACCATTGGAAAAGCACCCGATGGTAGGGTTATATTTTTAACCAATACCGTACCAGGAGATGTGGTTGATGTTCAAACAACAAAAAAACGTAAAGCTTATTTCGAAGGAAAAGCAATTAAATTTCATTCTTTTTCAGATAAAAGAGTTGACCCGGTTTGCCAACATTTTGGTGTGTGTGGTGGATGTAAATGGCAAGACATGGGTTACGAGCACCAACTTTTCTATAAGCAGAAAGAGGTAGAAAATAACTTAATAAGAATTGGCCATCTAGATTTGCCAGAACTAACACCCATTCTTGGCTCTAAAGAACAATATTTCTACAGAAATAAAATGGAATTTTCTTTTTCAGATAGCCGTTGGTTAACATTAAATGAAATACAATCTGACGACCAAATTGAAGATAAAAATGCCCTAGGTTTTCACATACCTGGCATGTGGGATAAAATATTGGACATTAAAAAATGTCATCTTCAAAAAGATCCATCAAATGCTATTCGGTTAGAGACAAAAAAATTCGCTATTGATAATGGATTAACTTTTTTTAATCCTAGAAACCAATATGGCATGTTACGAACCTTAATGATTCGCACCTCTTCTAACGGTGAAATTATGGTTCTAATTCAATTCTTTGAAAATGATGAAAACAAAAGAGAACTACTTTTAAATCATCTTTCAATCACCTTTCCTGAAATAACGTCTCTATTATATGTTATCAATCCAAAACAGAATGATACTATATATGATCAAGAAATAATTTGTTTTGCGGGTAGGGACCATATTTTCGAGGAAATGGAAGGACTTAAGTTCAAGATTAATGCTAAATCTTTCTACCAAACTAATTCAGAACAAGCATACGAATTATATAAAATAACAAGAAATTTTGCTGATTTAAAAGGTGATGAACTTGTTTATGACCTTTATACAGGTACTGGCACAATCGCCCAATTCGTGTCTAAAAAAGCTAAGAAAGTAGTGGGTATTGAATCGGTTCCTGAAGCAATATTAGACGCAAAGGCAAATGCGGTACGTAATAATATCAACAATGTAGACTTCTTTGTTGGGGATATGAAAAATGTCTTCAATGAACAGTTTATTGCACAGAATGGTGTCCCAGATGTAATTATTACTGATCCACCTCGAGATGGTATGCATAAAGATGTGGTACAACAAATACTAAAAATTGCGCCTAATAAGGTAGTATATGTTAGCTGTAATAGTGCAACCCAAGCAAGAGATTTGGAAATGATGAAAGAAAAGTACGTGATAACAAAAGTGCAACCTGTAGATATGTTTCCACAAACCCACCACGTCGAAAATGTTGTACTTTTAGAAAAGAAAGTTTAAAATGAGAAGTTTTCGAATTGGCATACTACTATTTATAGGCATATTAGCTGTAGCTTCTTGTGAGAAAGATGATATTTGTGTAGAAGGCGATACACCTTTGTTGGTCATAGAATTTTATAATATCAACGACACATCGGCTTTAAAAACCGTACCTACATTAAGGGTTGTTGGTGTTGGTCAAAACGTAACCGTAAGTACCGTTGCCGATAGAACGGCGTTGAATACCATATCTATTCCATTAAAAACAGATGTCGACGTTACAAGTTTTATAATGATCTCAGCTTCAGCTTCAGCAGAAGACGGTTCAGAGACAGGCAATATAGATACCGTTAATTTCTCTTATAAAAGGTTAGAAGATTTTTTATCTCGCGGATGTGGTTTTGTGGTTAACTATGATAGTTTGCAAGCAAATGTATCAGCTGACACCAATAATTGGATTAAAGATATAGAAATAATAAGATCACAAGTTATCAATTCAGATTCTACACATGTCAAGATTTTTCATTAATCTTTATTTTTTATTTTTCGTATTCTTGGCGATTGGCCAAAGCAAACCGATAGACCTTAATCCAAAAGATACTGTTGAATATAACCAGTCTTATGGCATAAGCCTAGGGTTAGATCTAAGCCGAATTATAATATCTTCGTTAGCCGATAATTATAGGGGTTTTGAAATAGTTGCAGATTATAGATTGACTCAAAATTTATATATCGCAGCTGAATTAGGTAACGAAGAAAAAACAAGACAAGAAGACCTATTTAATTTTACCACATCAGGTAGTTATTTAAAAGTAGGTGTTAATAAAAATAATTATGCAAATTGGTATGGCGAGCGCAATCTAATTTATTTAGGAGGAAGATTGGCTTTTAGCACTTTCGAAAATACATTAAACAATTACCAATACTTTGACACGAACCGTTATTGGAACCCAGATGATTTTGCTACTGGCTCTGATGTTCCCGAAAAATTTTCAGGGCTTTCTGCTACATGGCTAGAAGCTGTTTTTGGAACTAAAGTTGAGCTATTTTCCAATATTTATATGGGAGCCAGCATTCGTTTAGGAATAATTTTAGCACAAAAGGAAGATGACCGTTTCCCAAATTTATGGATACCGGGATTTAACAAAGTTACCGATAACAGCCGTTTCGGTGTAGGATATAATTATAGTATTTCTTATTTCTTACCATTATACAAGAAAAAGAATAAAGTAAAAAAGAAAATTGATCAAGCCGAGAATGAAGTCGAAGAATTATAGTTCTTTAAAGCCTTTCAAGAAAATCCATTTCATTACAATTTTATCTACACCTTCTTTTTTTACTACTGCAAACTTGGGAGCAAGAAAAGATGCCGCTATCGCTGCAATTAAAGACATATAGAACGAATCTAGCTTTAGAAATAAGCTTAATCCAAATCGAAACAAGACAAAAAGAATAGCAAATCCTAAAAAATTAAAGACAAGTACTTTGTGTTTAGGTTTCATTCTTCGTTATTCTTTTGATGTTTAGCTTTTTTGCTACCCTCATACATTTCGTATTTAACCAAACGTGATTCTAAATGGCTATTAAATACTTTTATTTTACGAGAAGGTCGAAGGCCCACAAACTTTAAAGCAGGAAGATTACTGGTTATAAACCATGCATTAGTACCAGGATATCCTTGTTTTAAGGTGTCTCCAATGGCGCTATAGAAATTTTCCATCTCTATATCCAATCGTTCTCCATATGGCGGGTTGAAGCACATATGTAAGGTACCTTCAGATTCCTTTTCAGTTTTGAAAAAATCTTTTCTTTCTACGGTAATATAATCTGTCAGGTTTGCATTTTCAATATTATCCAATGCTTTTCTTACCGCAGAAGGTGCCTTATCGTATCCAATTATCTTATGATGAAACTCTCTAGTTTTCTTTAAACTCGAATCAATAATTTTCTCATATAATTCAGCATCGAAGTCCGACCACTTTTCAAAAGCGAATCCTTTTCTATTAATATTCGCTGGAATATTACATGCAATCATAGCCGCCTCTGTCAACATAGTACCACTACCACACATGGGATCAAGAAAATCACATTGACCGTCCCAACCACTCAAAAGCAATAATCCAGAAGCTAATACCTCGTTTATTGGTGCAATATTAGTTGCCGTACGATAGCCCCTACGATGTAACGAGCTACCAGAACTATCTAAAGAAACATTACACTCATTATTATGAATATGTATATTAATACGTAAATCTGGGTCCTTTATATCTACATCTGGTCGTGTCCCTTCAGTATCGCGAAACTTGTCAACTATTGCATCCTTGGTTTTTTGTGATACATATAAAGAATGGGTAAACTCTTCAGAATTGACCGTAGTATCTATGGCAAAGGTTTCACTGACAGAAAGATATTCTGTCCAGTCCATTGCATAAATCTTTTTATATAAGTCATTTTCATCTCTAACCCGAAATGAATGTATAGGCTTAATAATCTTTATAGCTGTTCTTAGACATAAATTTGCCTTGTACATAAAACCCAAATCCCCTTCGAAAGATACATTACGCACACCCTCGATAACATTACTAGCACCAAGATTTCTAAGTTCTTTAGATAGTAGTTCCTCAAAACCAAATAGGGTCTTTGCGACCATTTTAAAATTATTACCCATATCTACTTTTTCTCGTACCGCAAAAATACGCTAATTTTGACGCTAGATTAATTTAAGACCTATTTCCTTTTATTTAAGCCTAAGCAGCATTTACATGATTTATATTTTACCTGTTCTGGGAGTGCTCCTGAGTTTTCTTTTTGTGGTGATAACCAAACCTCAAAAAAATGAATATTTCAAACTTCTATTAGCGTTTAGTGGCGCATTTTTATTGGCACTAACGATATTTGAATTACTACCTGAGGTATACAACCACAGTGATCCAAAAACGATTGGAATATTTATAATGTTAGGAATACTTTTTCAAATATTTCTTGAATTCTTTTCTAAGGGTGCAGAACATGGTCATGTACATATTTCAAAGGATAGTACAAATTTTCCATGGTTACTATTCATTAGTCTTTGTATACATTCTTTATTAGAAGGCTTACCGATTGGCTCGAACGATACTATTATTTATGGTATTTTAATTCATAAAATTCCGATAGCTATTATTCTGAGTATCTTTTTACTAGGTTCTAATATTAAACCATTTCATGCAGGGTTATTCATGTTCCTTTTTTCAGTTATGACCCCTATTGGAACCTTTTTAGCACATACTGTAGAAATATTGTCTACATATGCGGTCTATCTAAATGCATTGGTAATAGGCGTGTTCTTACATATTTCTACTGTAATTTTATTTGAAAGCTCTGAAGGCCATAAGTTTAACTTACGCAAACTATTAGTCATCATTTTTGGTATAACTATAGCTTATTTTTTATAAATGTTCAGTAAGGAAGATTCTAGAAAATTACGTGAAGAATTTTGGATTGCCTTCGGAAAGTCATTCCCGAACAAATGGATTTTATACAAAACTAAAATAAAAGGCTTATCCTTTAAATTTCATTTCGATTTAAGAATGGCAATGGTATCCATAGATGTTGATACCGATTTTGAGCAACGGATAAAAGTTTGGGAAAAATTAGTAGCACTAAAGTCTATATTATTAGATGAGTATCTTCCAGAAGCAGTTTATGAAGATTTCTTTTTATTAGATAATAAAAAAGAAATTTCAAGAATCTATGTAGAATTAATAAATGTATCTATCCACAACAAAAATACTTGGAGAGAAACAATGGAGTTTTTAAATCAATCTATGCTTAAGATTGAGATATTTTTTGAAGAGTATAATGACATCATTGATTCTTAGCTTTTAATACCCTAACACCTAATAATTATTTTTTGTTTTTATATTACATCTAAGTATATAAAAAACCAATGACTCACTGCGCCACCTAGCACGAACAAGTGCCATATAAAGTGATTATAAGGAATCTTTTTTATAGCGTAAAATATTATACCAACAGTGTAAAATACCCCGCCAAGCATAAGAAGTTGAATACCATTTTCTGAGGTATTCTTAATTAGATTATCCAAATCAAAAACTATAAGCCAGCCCATTACCAAATAAAGCAATAAAGACAGAATTTCATATTTACCAGTGAAAAACAGTTTTAAAAATGTTCCAAACAAGGCAATACCCCATACCGTAAAAAAAATAAACCAACCATTACCATCAATTAAGGTAATTAGTGCTACAGGAGTATAAGTACCTGCGATTAGGTAATAAATATTAATATGATCAAGGATTCTCAGTCTATGCTTCCAAACTCTGTTAGTAACACCGTGATAAACGGTAGAAACCGTAAGCATACTAATTAATGTAATACTATAAATGACTACACCAGATACCGCATAGAAAGATTTAAAACTATTCTCTTTTAGTAAAATTACCATGGCAAAAATTGCCAAAATGGAACCTACCGCATGAGAAAAGACATTAAGCTTCTCATGTTCTTCAATCGTGTCTAAATATGACATTAATATCTTTTATTTATATCGTTTACCATGTTTAATTACCATATCTACATCTTGCAAAAGACTTATATATCGTAACACATCACCTTTTACAGCTATAATATCAGCATATTTACCAGGAGTTATTGTACCTACTTTATCTGATACTCCCATCCATAATGATGGCCAATATGTAGCGCCACGAATTGCATACATTGGATCAATTCCAAATTCATTTACCCAGACATCGAGCTCATTCCAAGTCGATTGACTATGAAATTTCATTGGTATTCCACTATCGGTACCAACCATTAAAACAACACCAGCATTTAATAATTGATTTACTTTAGTCTCAAGAGTGGGTCTTCGACTTGAAGTTAATTGAAAATATGGAAGACGATCAGAATGTTCAATACTTTTTTTAATATCCGTTACCACACTATCCGGTAAACCTCTATGCCAAGAATCCTCATCAATAAATTCAGGATTATCTCGCATATATTCATAATTATACAATACTTCTACTGTAGGTGTCCAAAATAATGGGCCCTGGCTCATATCTGCAGTACGCTCCTTTATCATTTCCATAATATCATTAGGGTATTCAGGTGCAGATGATAAACCAGTATGTTCAAAACAATCGGCACCAGCCATTAATCCTCTTCTAATCTCCTCAGGTCTATGACTATGAGCTACAACTTTTAAATTGTTCTTATGGGCTTCATCTACTATAGCCTGAACTTCTGCCATCGACATTTGATCTTGGTCAATTAGCTTAATCATATCGACACCTGCGGCAGCTAGTTTTCTTATTTTCTTTCGCGCATCTTCAACACCATCAATTCCCCATCTAAAATCTTCTGTCCCAGGATAAGGTTTATGCTGAATAAACGGTCCTGACACATATAAAGTGGCTCCAGGAATCTCACCGTTATTAATTGCATCCCTTACCGCAATACTTTCTTTTAAAGGTGCACCTAGATCACGTGCACTAGTAACACCAGCCATTAATAATTGATGAGCAGAAGATGGCATGATAGTTTTTTCTAAAAGAGGTGGATAGGTTTTATCCCAATATGCATAATCTGCATGGCCATTTAACATCGTATGAACATGCATATCCCATAAGCCAGGTAAAACACTCATTCCTTCCGTAGAAATAATCTCTGCATTATCAGGGATTTCTGTGTTGTCTTGATTACCCACAGAAACTATTTTTTGTCCCTCTATAATAATGACACTATTCTTAATAGGCTCTGAACCAAAGCCATCTATAAGAGTGCCACCTACCAGAGCTTTAATATTATTTTCTTGGGCTATACCCAAGATTCCCATGGAACCCAGAAGAAGTAAGCAGAATATCCTTTTCATATTGTTTATTTTGATATTTAAATATACTAAAAGGAATTACTCGGTAAAAGATTATCTGTTTTTCGGGCATAAAAAAACCCCTTACATTTCTGTAAGGGGCTTTCGAAAAAGGCGGCTACCTACTCTCCCACTTGGTATAGCAGTACCATCGGCGCAAACGGTCTTAACTTCCCTGTTCGGAATGGTAAGGGGTGGGCCCCGTCGCCATGGCCACCTAAGTTTTGGATCGGGA
>NZ_FNZN01000001.1:7882-823043 GCF_900109345.1 Maribacter orientalis | reverse complement strand
GCCTTAGTTTTTGTATTCCTAAATTCTTGCGATAAAAGCACTCCTGCAGAGACAGAAAAACAGATAGACAAGCCACTTCCTACCAAAGCAACAGGTACTTTACCAGCTAATGGTGAACCATGCTCTGAATTTCAACCAATACCAAATGATGACACCAAAGTTTCCATTTTATTTAAATGGAATACCGCTCAAAATGCCGTTAACTATGAACTGAAAGTTTTATTAGGTAACGGGCAAGCTGCAATAACTACAGTAGGTGTTCAAGAAGCTTTAGTTACTTTGGATAGAGGTAAAACGTATACATGGACCGTGACTTCTAAGAATGAATCTGGTAGTACCGTAAGCGATACCTATTCATTTACTACACCTGGACTTTCAGAAGGTAATTATGCACCATACGCTGCAGAAATTTCAACTGAGTTCGAAACCATAACTAAATTTCTTAATGTAAGTTGGATAGGTACCGATGAAGATGGTGATGATTTGACTTTTGATGTAATTATATCAGAAAACGAAACTGTTATTTTAGAAGAAATAGACTTTGTAAATACATCAATAAGCGGAATTGGATATATAGATGATACTAATTATACCATAAAGGTTGTATCTAAAGACGGTTCTGGTAATTTTTCAGTATCAGAAGTAACTATAAATCCTGCAGAATAAATTTCTAAAAATAAGCCAACTACTTTTCCTATTTTTATGCGAATGGAAAAGAAGACTACTGAAATTGCAATAATTGGAGCTGGAATAAGCGGACTTATCGCTGCTTTAAGGCTTGAGAAAGATGGGTATTCGCCCACTATTTACGAAAAAAGCGATAGGGCAGGAGGCCGAGTAAAAACGGATATCGTTGATGGCTATCAATTAGACCACGGATTTCAAGTGCTTTTGGATGCTTACCCCAAGGCACAAGAATATCTTGATTATAATGCTTTAGAACTTCAAGAGTTTTTACCAGGTGCACAAATATTTAAACAGGGTAAAAGTTCAATTCTTGGTGATCCTTTACGAAGTTTGCAACTTTTATTTCCCACATTGTTTTCTACCATTGGTAGTTTTTCCGATAAACTCAAAATATTTAAATTAAACACTACTGTTAAGAAGAAAACCCTAGAGGAGATTTTTAATGAAGAAGAAACTACGACGCTTACTTTCTTAAAATTTTCAGGATTCTCAGAACAAATTATAGAACAGTTTTTTAGACCTTTTTTTTCGGGTATATTTTTAGAACCCAATTTAGAAACCTCTTCGAGAATGTTTCAATTTGTATATAAAATGTTCGGGACAGGAAATGCAGTAGTACCTAAAGCCGGTATGGAAGCAATCCCAAAACAATTAATTAATAAACTTCAACGCACTAAATTTGAATTTAATACTGAAGTGGATACAATTACAAATACAGAAATCATATTTGTAGATGGCAGAAAAATCACACCTGATTATACCATTATTGCCACAGATGCCTCTCCATTAGTGCCTAATTTACGTAAGCAACAACTAGACTGGTATTCATCTGATACCTTATACTTCACTTGTAAAATAAGGAAAATCGAAAAACCATTAATCGGTTTAATTTCAGATAAAGAAGCACTAATCAATAATATCTTTTATCATACGTCTATTGATACCGAACGCAGAGGGTCTGAAGAAATTCTATCCGTTACTGTAGTAAAAGAACATGAGTTAAGTGAGTACGAACTCATACAGAAAGTAAAAGAGGATTTAAAAACATTCTGCGGTATTACTACTGAACGCTACTTAAAACATTATCCTATTAAAATGGCTTTACCAAAATTGAATAATCTTCGGTATTCATTAATGCCTTCTGAAACGAGACTTACAGAGCATATATTTTTAGCAGGCGATTATTTACTAAATGGTTCTTTGAATGCTGCAATGATTTCTGGTGAAATGGCCGCTATTGGTGTAATTCATACAATAGAAAAATCTTAGCATATCAATTATTCAACCAATAGGTGAATTTTAATGTTAGTCCCCAGTTACGACTTTGGTAGGGTTCTATGAAATAATTGTTGGTATAGACAATAAACAAATCAGAAGCGGGACTGTAGCGCCATTGAAACCGCGAATTGATATTAAAATTATTGCTTTGTTCATTATACTGCAGCAGGTTGGCAAAAAAGAGTTTATTGGTCAACGTGATATCTGCCTCGGCACCTATCAACCAAAATTCATTCGTATTCCATGGTGCAGGTAAATTAATATGATTGTAGTTAAGATTAGCTTTTAAACTTACATAAGGTTGAAATCTATAACCAACTTCACCGGTTAAACTAGTTCTACTACCATCTTGATAATAACCTCCTAATCGACCTTCTAGGGCGTAGGTTATTAAACTTTGAGGCTTGGAAAGATATTCCCAACCAAAGGAATTCCAGTTGTGTTTAGTACCTGTTGCTAAATTCGAAATACCAAGCCCGCTAGGGTCGAAAGGAGAAAGTAATTCTACGTAATCATCCGATAAAAAGAATAGTAAACTACTACGTTTTCTAAAATCAAGTTTATAAGCTAAATAAGCGGTATGATCAGTTTCTTTTAATTGTTCGTTAAAATAATAAAATCCATTTAATTCTGGTCCATGGCTAAGTATCGGTCCCGCTTTCGGAAAAAATAAATGGCCTGCTTTTCCTGATAGATTTTTATAGCCTCTTCTTCGAACAAAACCAACTTCTGCAGAATAATCATTACTTACCCATTCTTCTTGTAAACGCAAATTCCATTTACGACTGGTATATGCCAAATGGGCACCTTGAGTAAAGCCACTATCATCGTCGGTAGGTGCAAAAGATTTTAACAAAAATGCCTTTCCGTTCCAAGCGTTATTGGCAGAAGCCAAATTGTATTCTACCCCAAGGTTTCTATTGTATTTAGAATAGATATCAGTTAAAGAATCATTTTCTTGTGGGTAGTTAATAGATTGTTTATTTACGAACATCATACCAATGCTACTGCGTCCAAATATTTTTCGCTGAAGTGACATTACGGCAAAGTTTTGACTTGGCTGCCCAGATTCTTCAATTGGTGCTGTTTGCATATCCATAACCCCCAAACGCCATTTATCATTAAGGTTACCACTTATTCGCGCACCAGCTTGAATAGGTACATTTAAGCCAATTCTTCTAGAGAAGAAAGGCCGAATGGTCTCATATCCAAAATTGGCGAACAAATCGCCGTTCTCTAAAAAAAACTGTCTACGCTCAGGGAAAAACAATTCGAAACGATCGAGATTTGTTACTTGGCGATCTACTTCTACTTGCGAAAAATCGGGATTTACGGTTAAATCAAGATTCAAGGAAGAGGTAAGACTAAACTTTACATCCCCTCCAATTTTTCCGTTAGTTTTAACATCTCCATCTACTTCCTGATTTTGTTTTATATCGCCTAGTACATATGGAATAATAGAGAAATTAGTTCCAGGAGCTGGTGGTGGGGCGTCCCATACCAAAGTACCTGAATACGCAAGGGAAGCGGTTGGAAATTGACGAGGAATAGGTGTCCAACTAGATTTTTCGCTCGATTTTAAATCTAAACGGCTAAAATTTATTCCCCATTCTTTTACGCCCTCTTCATATCTAATGGATTTAAAAGGTACTGCCATTTCAAAAATCCATTTTTCGTCATCACGGGTAACTTTAGATATCCATTTGCTATCCCAATTCAAGTCTATTTTTGAGCCATCATACATGGTACCATCCCATTGCGCTCCGTATGCATTCGAACCAAATGAAAAGCCTGTTGTTTGATTATTGAAAGGGTCTAGAAAAAGTAGGAAGTTATCATTTTTACCAAATGAAAAATCGCGCCGTAAAGACTCTACAAAATAGTTGGCTTTTGTCGCATTGTAAAAGGTAGCTAAGAGGTATAAGTTATCATCATCATAGGTCATTTTTATGGTCGTAGGCTCAGTAGCTTTTCGATTATCCATAGGCAGCACCATAAAAAAATCATTCGCTTCTTCAGCCATGCTCCAAGCCTCGTCATCACCAATGCCGTCTATTATAATTGAACTGGTAGCTTTGTGAATATGTAATTTATAATCTTGATTCTTTTTTTGAGAATTTACTTTTACTATAAATAGAAAAGTAAAAATGTAAAACAGCACAGAAAACTTCATTGTTCTTGATTGATAGGCACAACTTACTTAAAAAATAAATTGTTACCAATCATTGTCTAAACTTTAATCAAAAGAATAAATTAATACTATTTCAATAGCAATTGAAACATTACAATTCTCTAAAACTGTACAGAGATTTTACCTCTTATATAGAAAGGTGTACCAGGTGTAAAATGAATTTCTTCAACTGAGGCTGTCTCATTGAACAATCTACTTTCCGTTGCAAATTGAGTTTCATTCCATTGGGTGTCAAAAATATTTTCAACAATTACTCCAACCGTCCAATTTTCATACTTATAATTTAGATTGAAATCAGTTACAAAATATCCCTCAGCGGTAATGCTATAATCTTCATTTGCAGCCCTATCACCAAGGTATCTACAATTTAAACCTCCCGAAAAATTACCAATATCTGTAAATGCTAGACCACCTACAGCCGTAAAATCTGGAGCTAACGGAATGTAATCTTGACCATCAAGTTCTTCAGTACTTCTACCGTAGGTATAATTGACATCAGTAGTAAGATATAACCAATCCCAAACTTGGTACCGAACACCTAGTTCAAGACCTAATCTTCTAGTTTTGCCACTTGGCTCTACAATACCAGCATCGCCTACGTATACAAATTCTTGGTCTAAAAATAAACTCCAAAGGGTAGCATTTAAAACCATTTTATCTACTGGTTTTATTATGGTACCGAAATCAATACCATAAGCTTTTGGCAAAATATCTTGACCATCATTTGCCGTTACGACTCTTGCGTCATTAGAATGAAACCCGATACCAGTTTTTAGAAACAATTGCCAGTTTCTGTTTACAGCGAATAATGTATTTAATTTGGGACTTATTATGGATTTACTTTCACTTTTGATATCGTAATTTGCAGATAATTTGTCTTCATAATCAAACTTAAAATAGTCTAATCGAACAGAAGGATTAAACGTAAAATTTCCTGTTTTATATTCCGCATTAATAAAGGTGAAAATATTGGTTTCATCTATATCACCAAGGGCGTATTGTTCTAATACTGTTTTTCTGTTCACTGTATGTGCGAGTGAAACATCATCACTATTGTCATTTCTAAAACCAACACCACTTGAATATTTAAAGCGGTCATCTATACCAACATTTATATCAATTTGTTCAAAAACAGTTTCAGCACCAAAAACCGTTCTGTTTTCGTACTGTCGAATTTGATCTCCGTTTTTGGGGTCGTCCAAAAAGAATGTAAAGTTCGAGAATAGTTCAAAATCATATGTACTAATAAATGCCCTTGTTTTCAAGAACTGATCTTGACCTAAAAATGAGGTATGGTTAAGCATTAGATTAGTTCTGCTTGTTTCGCCTCCTTCAGTATCGTCAATAGCTCCAAAACGACCGATGATATTTTGGTTTACCGCGCGTTGTGGAATTTGACCAGATGCATCCCAGTTGCTTTGAAAATGTGAAGCTGTAATAGTTAATTCCTCTTTACCTATGTCTTTATAATGATAGCGTCCTAATAGGTTGATACGATTAAAATTCTGGGAAGATTGAAAAGGTCCGTCTGTAAGGTATACTTCAGACGCTATATAGGCATCACTTTTTGCAGTTTCAAAAACATTGAATAAACCAACAAACCTATTGGTGTTGAACTGGCCTGTTTCGTATGAAATCATGCTTTTATCAATTGATTTCTTTAATTGAAGGTCAACATAACCAGCGGTATTAAAATCACCTTTGTCAGCATAATATGGACCTTTACCAAAATTTATATTGTCTATAGTTTCTGGAATAACAAAGTGTAAATCTGCATAACCTTGTCCATGTGCATGCGAAACCATATTTACTGGCATACCATCGACACTTATAGCTATATCTGTACCATGGTCAATATCAAAACCTCTTAAGAATATTTGTTCTGCTTTACCGCCACCTGCATGTTGACCTATTAAAAGTCCAGGAACTTTACGTAGAATTTCTTGAGATGATTTGACAGGGTCTTTCTGAACATCTACATTAACGATTCTGCTCATAGCGTCTACTTTAGAAACTACCACAACTTGGTCTAAATTGATACTAGATTCTTGTAATGAAATTTTTATTCCATTTGTGAGGTGCTTTTCTTCAACAACTAAAACAAAGGTTTTAAAACCCAAATTGGAAAAGTATATTGAATCATTAACCTGAGTAACGGGTAATGAAAAAACTCCCGACAAATTGGTGTGACTATGTTGCCCAGAAGTTTGATTAAAAATACCAACGTTTTCTAATGGAACTTGTTCTTCATCTGTTAAAATTCCCTTTAGGTTTTGAGCATTGATTGTTTTAATGCAGAAAAAAAAGGCAAATCCTGTTAACAGCTTTAGTGCCCACATGCAGCTATAGTTCATAATAAATATTTTAAAATATAGAATGTCTTTAGCTGTACTTACGGTAAAAACTGCTGAAGGTTTTAGAAATATTAAAAATTAACTTAATTATCAGCTTTAATACATGATAAGTAAATTATTATATAACTCCCTTTTGCATTTATAACAATGTTTTAACGAGATGAGTTAATTATTGAGCATTAATTATATGAACTTTGTAATGAAATTAAAACAATTTATTTCTACAATATATGAGCAAACAAGCATTGTTAACTCCGTTTCATAAAAATCTACAATTAAAAAACCGTATCGTTATGGCTCCGATGACTCGAAGTCGTGCCGCGAATGCTGAGAATAAACCGGTTGATGAATTGCACGTTGAATATTATAAGCAAAGAGCTTCGGCAGGATTAATAATTACAGAAGGTTCGCAAGTATCTAAAGATGCGGTTGGTTATGTAAATACACCAGGTATTTATTCAAAGGCGCAAGTTGAAGGATGGAAAAAAGTTACTGAAGCTGTACATAATGAGGATGGGAAAATTTTCATTCAATTATGGCATGTAGGGAGAATGTCTCATCCTGATTTTCATAATGGGGAATTACCATTAGCTCCCTCAGCCATTAATCCTAATGCACAATCATATACTCCTGAGGGGTTTAAAGATACAGTAACTCCTAAAGCAATGACAAAGGAGGATATCAAGCAAACGATTGAAGATTTTGTAAATGCAGCAAAGAATGCTGTAGAAGCAGGATTTGACGGAGTTGAAATACATTCATCTAATGGCTATTTGTTTCATCAATTTTTCAATGGTACTTCAAACACGAGAACAGATGAATATGGTGGCAGTATAGAAAATAGAACTCGATTCTTTTTTGAAGTTTTAGATGCCATGAAAGAAGTTATTCCTCAAGAAAAAATAGGAGCTCGTTTTAATCCTTCTTTAAATGGTCTTTTTGGTATGACTATGGATGAGGAAACGATACCTACATTTGAGTACATCATTAAAAAGTTAAATGACTATAACTTAGCTTATGTTCACTTATCTGAACCTTTTACAGATGTATCGGAAATCTCTTTTGCTGTAAAGCATATTGCAAAACACTTCAGACCCTTATATAATGGTACATTGATGATAAATGGCGGATTTGACCAAAAATCTGGTAATAAAGTTATTGAAGAAGGTGATGCCGATTTAGTAGCATTCGGTAAATTGTTTATCTCAAATCCTGATTTAGTAGAGCGATTTGAACATAATTATGAATTGGCAGAGTGGGATAATGATACATTTTATACACCTGGTAAAGAAGGATATATTGATTATCCGACTTTTAAAGAGAAAGCCAAACATGCTTAAAAAAAGAAGCGTAATTAAATAACTATTAGGCAGGTTATTAACTATTAATTTTAAATAAGAAACATATGAATTTTACAAGAAGCGCGAAAGCACAATGGAAGGGTAGTGGAAAAGACGGTAAAGGAACAATGTCAACCGAGAGTACCGTTTTACAAGATGCTCAATATTCTTTTAATACAAGATTTGAAGATGGAAAAGGTACAAACCCAGAGGAGTTAATCGGTGCAGCACATGCTGGTTGTTTTTCAATGCAACTTAGTTTTTTACTTGGTGAAGCAGGTTTTACGCCAACAACTTTAGATGTAGATGCTAAGGTTGAATTTAAGGATGGAGAAATCGTAAAAGTGACTCTAGATTTAAAAGGAGATGTGCCAAACATTAAGGCTGATGAATTCAATAAAATTGCTAATAAAGCAAAAGAAGTTTGTCCAGTTTCAAAATTATTGAATGCTAAAATCGTATTGAATGCTAGTCTTTTGTAAATTTCAATGAAGACTTTTTATATTGGAAAAGCTGCCTGAATAGGCAGCTTTTTAGTTTTATATTCGTTTTAAGACGATTATAAATAGTAATCTGGCAACCAATTGATGTGATTTAAACTGTAATGGTTTCGCGTTAATAATTCACGTATACGAAGTAAGTAAATACACACTTTATTAAGAACTTGTAATAAAACAAGAAGACTATGGAAAATGTATTAGTAGCTGGTGCGAATGGTACCACAGGGAAAAAAATAGTTAATTTATTAAAAGCATCTCAATACTTTAATCCAGTAGCAATGGTTCGTAAAGAGGAGCAAAAAGAACAGTTTAAAAAAGATAATATAACTACAGTTTTAGGTGACCTTGAAAAAGATGTATCCCATACTGTAGCAAATATAGATAAGGTGATTTTTGCAGCTGGATCAGGTGGTAAAAAAGTAATAGCTGTTGATCAAGAGGGCGCTAAAAATTTAATTGATGCTTCTAAAAAAGCAAATATTAAAAAATTTGTAATGCTAAGTTCCATGGGTGCTGACAACCCTAAAGCTTCAGAAGATTTACAGGACTATTTAGAGGCGAAACAAAATGCAGATGAGTATTTAAAATCATCAGATTTGAATTATGCTATTGTTCGCCCAGGATCTTTAACAAACGATGCAGGAACAGGAAAAATTGAACTTAAGTCTAAGTTGGGCCAACAAGGAGCTATTACTCGAGATGATGTTGCTCAGACCTTGGTGCGTTCACTTCATGATGATGCTGCAATAAATCAAACTTTTGAAATCATTCAAGGTGATACCCTCATTGGAAAAGCAATGGATGAAATTGCATAAATAAGTTTTAATATTGATTACATTTTATGAAAGGCCCCTTTAATCAGGGTCTTTTTATTTGGGCTAACATTACTTTTTTTTGAAGTAATAACAAAAGACTAAGAATATTTATAATTACCTGATTGTATCTATTTTAGATTAAAAAAAACATGGCAACTAAGAACTTATTCAATAAAGAAGCGCAGAACAAAATAAAGGAATTGGCAGAGTCAATAGACTTTACAATGTTGGCAACAAATTTGTCTAGTTTACCCATTCATGCGATACCAATGAGTACCAAAAAAGTGGATGATTTGGGGCAAATTTGGTTTTTAAGTAATAGAAATAGCGAGCATAATGCCAACATTCATAAAAGCAATGATGTTCATTTGTTTTACTCAAAAGCTATGAGCATGGAATTTATGAATCTTTATGGGAAAGCAGAAATTGTAAATGATAAAGGTATTATCGAAAATTTGTATCAAAAAAGTGATGATAATTGGTTTGAGGGTAAAGAGGACCCGAACATTACAGCTATCAAAGTGATTCCGAAAGATGCTCATTATTGGGACACTAAGAATACTATGTTAGTAAGTTTGCTAAAAATGGGTATTGGGGCAATAACAGGGAAGAAAGTTGATCTTGGGGAACAAGGTGAGCTTTCAGTTTAAGCTTTTAATAATTCTCACACTTTTTAGGTAGTTTTATAACTACCCTTTCTTATGTATCTTCGTTTAAAATTAAATCTATTAAATATGAAAAGTTCATTGCTAAAATTGTCCATAGTATTCGCCTTGGTCATTTCCATAATATCCTGTAAAGAAAATCAAAAGAGTAAGGATGCTGAAAATGTGGTAGATGATGTACCCATGGACAGTACAGATTTAGCCTTATTGGAGCTTGAACTTCCTGAAGGATTTAAAATTGAAGTCTATGCTAGGGGAGTAGATGGTGCACGCTCAATGGCTATGGGAGATAATGGAACCTTATTTGTAGGTACCCGAACAGAAAACACGGTTTATGCCATTCAAGATACTGATGGTGATTTTAAGGCTGATAATGTGATGGTATTAGATACGATGGAAGTGCCTAACGGAATTGCTATGAGAAATGGTGACTTATATGTCGCCCAAGTGGGTAGTTTATGGAAATATCCTAATATAGAAGAACAATTGGGCGGTTCGCTTAACAAGGAGTTGATTTATGATGATTTTCCAACGGAGTTTCACCATGGATGGAAATATATTGCCTTCGGACCTGACGATAAATTGTATGTACCTGTTGGTGCACCTTGTAATATATGTAATCGTACAAATGAAGACGAACGTTTCGCTACAATTTCTAGAATGGACCCAGACGGAAGCAATCGTGAAATTTATGCTAGGGGTATCAGAAACTCTGTAGGCTTTACATGGCACCCAGAAACTGGTGATATGTGGTTTACGGATAATGGTCGTGATATGCTAGGCGATGATATACCACCTTGCGAGTTAAACCATATTACTGAAGCTGGACAGCATTTTGGATATCCTTTCTGCCATGGTGGTATAGTAAAAGACCCCGAGTTTGGTGAAGAACATCCGTGTTCAGATTTTGTTTCTCCTGCCTTACAATTGGGAGCTCACGTAGCACCTTTGGCTATTAAATTTTACACCGCTGATATGTTTCCACCAAACTATCAAGGCAAAGCATTTATTGCTGAGCATGGTTCTTGGAACAGAAGTAAGAAGGTTGGCTATAGAATTATGATGGCAGATATAAAGGATGGGGAAATTATAGATTACGAACCTTTTATTGATGGTTGGTTAAATGAATCGACACAAGAAGCTTCAGGTAGACCGGTTGATATCTTATGGTTGAAAGATGGGTCGATGCTAATTTCAGATGATTATGGTGATGCTATTTATCGTGTTTCCTATGATGGCACTGAACTTACAAGCAACTAATAAAATAATATAACAGCATCTAAAAGCAGCCCGAAAGAGCTGCTTTTTTATTTTGTAAACACATTAGTTCAGTTTCCAAACCGTATATTTATAATTCATAAATATCAATTCAATCTCTAAGAATCATGTTTAATTCAACTACGCGTAGAACGTTTCTAAAACAGACCGGTGTACTTTCTGTAAGTTCAATGTTACCCTTGTCGGTGTTACCTCTAGATTCTCGATTTAAAATGGGTTTACAGTTATTCACTATACGTGATGCCATGGCTAAAGATCCAATAGAGAGCATTAAATATGCTAGAAGCTTAGGGTATGAAGATGGAGAAATTTATGGTTATGATGGAGAAAATGATACGTATTACGGAATTAAATCAAAGGAATTTAAAAAGAACTTGATTGATTTAGATTTTACCATTTCAAGCGGACATTATGATTTTTCAAGTCGATTTAATGAACCTATGGAAAATCTTGAGCGCTATGTTGATCAATGTATTAAAGGATCTCATAATATCGATAGCAATTATATTACATGGCCATGGTTAGCGCCAGAATTTCGTGATATTGAAAATTTCAAAATATTAACCGATAAACTGAACAAAATAGGGGAACAGGTGACCAATGCCGGACTAGAATTTGCGTATCATAATCATGATTTTGAATTTACTGACCACAATGGAGAACAAGGCTATGATATTATTCTAGCAGGTACTGACCCCAGCTTGGTGAAATTACAAATGGATATGTATTGGGTTAAACATTCTTCTAAAAAAAGTCCGAGTGAGTTAATTGCTGATAACCCTGGGCGTTTTGTTATGTGGCATATAAAAGACATGGACAAAGTTACCCGAGATTATTCTGAAATGGGTAATGGATCTATCGATTATAAGACTTTATTATCTACAATCGAGAAAGAAGATTTGCAATACTATTATATTGAGCAGGGTGGTAATTTTGCCGAGAATTCAATGAAGAGTATTACCGATAGTGCTGAATATTTTAAAAAGAATCTTCAAAGGTATTTATAAGCTATGAAGTACCCGGATAAGGTTTATTTAAATGGTAACATAGTACCTCCTGAAGATGCTAAAATCTCAGTTTTTGACCGTGGTTTTATTTTTGGTGATGGTATCTATGAAGTTATGGTACAAATTGACGGGAAATTCTTCTATGAAAAAGCTCACTTAAATCGCTTGCAAGAAGGGTTAAATAAGATAAATATCGCTTTTGATACAAGTAACCTACTAATTGAAATAGAAAAACTATTAAGTGTTGCCGAATTAACTGGTAAGGATTGTCTTCTATATATTCAAATAACGCGTGGTGTCGCACCTAGACAACATTCGTATCCATCAGATATAGTACCTACAATAATGATGTATGCCGTGCCTAAAGTTTTACCTAATATTAATTCTGTCAATGCAAAAGTTATAACAAGAGAAGATTTTAGATGGTCTCGTTGCGATATTAAGATGACGTCACTTTTAGGTAATGTTATGCTGAATGAAGAGGCTATGCAGCATCAATGTTTCGAAACTATTTTACATCGAGATGGTTTTTTCACCGAAGCTTCTCATTGTAATGTGTTCTTTGTGAAAAACGGAATTGTTTTAACTCATCCAGCCAATGAGCTAATTTTAGATGGTATAACTAGACAAGTAGTTTTTGAACTTTGTAAATCTCTCCATATAGAGATTCGAGAAACCCCAGTCTCAGTAAATGATATTTCTGAGATAGACGAAGCATTCCTAACAGGCACTAGTACCCAAATCGCATCTATTGAACAAATAGATAATCATATCCTTTATGAAGACAATAAAAAAGGTTCAGTAACTAAAAAATTGCAAGAGGCCTTTTTGAAGATTAAATCGCTTAATTAATCCACCTTAAAATAAGTAAAAAACTCATCTGTGTCTTTAATACTCATAAGGTTTAATATGTAGCAAACTTCAGATAAATCAGAAAAATCCAATCCTCCTTCGGCTACACTTTCATTTAAATATCTACCATCTTTTCCGTTATACTGATTTCCTAATCGCATAGCAGTATTCCATATTAGTGTTAAATGATTATCGTTCAATTTGCTGTCCCAATTTACGATTCCATCAGATTTTAAGCCAGGTGTACCATTACCAACTGCATTGCCATCAGCTATTTTGTGATAATCAGTAACTGATTGGGCATATTTAAGCTTGACTGGTTCAGTAACCGATTCATTCCAATCGCTATGCTGAACCACATGAATTTTTTCTTTTACATTCAAAGACGGATTCTCTTCCACTAATATCTGTACCCAATCTGCAGTAAAATCAGATTGACCTGCTTCAGCAACCCATACAGAACTACCGCTTTTAATCGTTTTTTCAACCTTTTTAACAACCTGTTTTATCGATTTATCTCTTTTATTATGAGCATCTGCCCAATTTTTACCGAAAGCCAATTTCATTAATTCATTGGGGGGTACATATAATCCTTCTTGTATACCATAAGTGCCTGCAATAGCGAAATAGTTCAAATCTTTATAATCTGGATGATGCAAAAGTGTAGCTAAACCAGCAGCTGTATGTAAATCATCAATATCGGTTTTACAGTCTAACTGAACCAATAATAAATCATTAGACATATTAAAATCAGTTTTTTGAGCGTATATAGTTATGTCTAACAGCAATATACCTATAACTGTTATAGCCTTGAATTTTTGAAAAAAACCTTTTAATATATATATTTCGAACATGCTCTTTTATTGGTAGTACTAAAATATCAAATAAATGTTTTCCAACATATGGATATGATAATAGGTAGCTAACTTACTTGTCCATAGCTTCTATTTGTTTCAAAATCTTATCTGCTTCCGCAGCCTTATCATCACTTTTTGAACGATTTTGAGTAGACCATTCATAAGATTCCTTTAGCAATTTTTCGTATTGTTCTTGTAGCTTTTCCTTTTGTGATTTCTTTTTAAATAGACCGAACATAGTTTTTATTTTCAAGTTACCACTTTATAAGATTTTAGAATCCATTTTAATTAAAAAAATAACAACTGTGATTAGAATATGAATTTTAATAGTCTTGATTTTATAGTAAAAACTAGTACCTTACTACCATCTCTTTAAATTTTTTATATCATGAAAAAAACGATACTACCATTACTCTTAATCCTACTAACATTACAGCAATTACCAATAAATGCTGCCGTTGCTAATGTTTCACAAGAATCTAGTTATATAGAAGGAAATTATGTCCTTATTATTGAAGGGTATGATTGGGGCCCAATGGTTAAAAAAGTTGTAATTCCAATGGCCGATGTTGTAACCGAGGTAAATGCATCCGATTTTAAGGTTGCCGTTATGCGTAGTAAAGAAGGTGTAGAAATGCAACCGTCAGAAGCACAAGGGGGCAGAGAAGTCT
The DNA here is from genome assembly GCF_900109345.1 of Maribacter orientalis. Taxonomy (GTDB): domain Bacteria; phylum Bacteroidota; class Bacteroidia; order Flavobacteriales; family Flavobacteriaceae; genus Maribacter; species Maribacter orientalis. The sequence goes on along the minus strand of NZ_FNZN01000001.1, from coordinate 808,548 downwards.
TATTTGCTTATATATCCGATGAGAAGGGAAATAGACTAATTGAAGGTAATCATGTTACCTTAGTATTATTAGTACACCCTAATAATCCACTAGATTCACCTATCAAATATGTTTTTAAAGAGGGTAGAGGTAGTAATCAATGGATTGATTATAGCATGAATATAACACATACTCCAACATCAAAGATTTGGGATACTGAAGCTGACCGCATATATTCAGATTTAGATCGGTTTGATTTAAAAGGAACCTATACAAGTGATGGAACAACTTTATCTTATGGTTCTTTTGAGCCTGAAGGCACACCAACTAAAAAACCACTAATTATTTGGTTACACGGTGGTGGTGAAGGTGGCACTGACCCTAGCATTGCCTTAATTGCAAATAAAGCCACCAATTACGCTACCGATGAAATACAATCCTATTTTGGTGGAGCTTATGTTTTGGCGCCACAAACACCTACTTTTTGGATGCAAAGCGAATCTGGAGATTATACTAGGGGAGATACCGATGATATTTATAACAAGGCTTTGTTTGACTTAATTGAAAGTTATGTAGCAAAACATCCAAAAATAGATGCTGATAGAATTTATATAGGTGGTTGTTCAAATGGTGGCTATATGAGTCTCAAATTAATACTAGAACATCCCAAATATTTTGCAGCGGGATATATTAGTGCCTTGGCGTATCAAAATCAATACATAACCGATGAACAAATAGAACGAATTAAAAATGTGCCGATATGGTTCATTCATTCCAAAGATGATACTACGACAGTACCAGAAGAGACTGTAGTGCCCTTATATAATAGGTTAATTGCTGCTGGTGCACCTAATGTACATTTTTCTTTTTATGAACATGTCGTTGATTTAACCGGTTTTTATGGTGGAAAGGATTATTATTTCCCAGGACATTGGTCTTGGATATATTCTCATGCAAACGATGCTAATTTTGATTTTAACAAAAAACCTGTTCTACTAAATGGTAGAGGAGTTACAATTATGGAGTGGTTAGCTGCTCAAAAGAGGTAAAACCCCCATGCATTTATCTTCAAAAGGGTAAAAACTCTTAAATGTTTGCCAAAAAATGTATTTAAATGCACTTAATGCTTTGTTTGTCAAGTTTTGGCGTCATCTTTGCCTACTAAATAGTATTATAAATTAAATTACATTACAATGAGTAAAGGAACAGTAAAATTTTTCAACGACACAAAAGGTTTCGGTTTTATCACTGAAGAAGGTGTTGAAAAAGACCACTTTGTGCACATTTCAGGTTTAATCGACGAAATTCGTGAAGGCGATGAAGTTGAATTCGAACTAAAAGAAGGTAACAAAGGATTAAACGCAGTGAACGTAAAAGTTATCTAAACATATATACTTTCAAGTTTAAGAAAAAAGCCCTTCCACAGTGAAGGGTTTTTTTATTACTCATTTTCAAGCTTCTAGGTCAAAATAAAGACGTAATTTTGCACCCGCAAAAAAGTCGTATTATGAAGCGTATCAACGAATACAAAAAACTCTTTGGAGTTGAAAAGGAAATTGAGCTTAAAACTCTAAAATCTACTTATAGAAATTTGGTAAAAGAATGGCATCCAGACAAGTTTCAAGAAGGAGATGAAAAACGTGAAGAGGCTGAAATAGAGAGTCGTCGTATCATTGACGGTTACCATTTTTTAGTAAGTATTGCTCCTGAAACTTTAGAGGCAAACAATGATGCTTACCAAGAAACCATAAATAATTCTGGTATTTCAGATTACCAACACAACGGTCTTGTATTAGAAATTACATTTTTAGATGGTTCTACTTATGAGTATTTCGGAGTTACTAAGCCAATATTTCAAAAGATGATCAACTCTAACAAGTTGAACAGATTTGCAAAAAGAAGCATCTATCCAAATTATATTTATAGAAAATCAAAAAGAGACCTTCAAGAGGCCTAGATTTTGATATAAAATAAAGAATCACAGATAACGTATGAAAAATCAAGAAGAGATTTTATCGAAATTGAATATTGATGCGTTGAATCCTATGCAAGAGGAGGCACTAACTGTGATTTCATCTACAGCCAACACAATTCTATTATCACCAACGGGTACTGGAAAAACGTTGGCTTTTTTACTTCCTGTCTTAGAGGCATTAGATCACGATAATCCTGAGGTTCAAGTACTTATTTTAGTGCCTTCGCGAGAATTGGCTATTCAAATAGAACAAGTTATTCGCAATATGGGGTCTGGTTTCAAGGTAAATGCCATTTATGGTGGTAGACCGATGTCTAAGGATAAGATTGAGCTAAAACACACTCCTGCAATTTTGGTAGGAACTCCTGGTAGAATTTTAGACCATTTTATTGCAGACCGATTTACGAAGGATTGTATTACTACTTTAATACTTGATGAGTTTGACAAATCGCTAGAAGTTGGTTTTGAAGAGGAAATGACTGAGATTCTTAGTGAATTGCCTAACCTTAAGAAACGCATATTAACCTCGGCAACCGAAGGCGTTAAAATCCCCAAGTTCGTTGGGATGGAAAACCCTAGGAGGATTAATTTTTTAAAGACAGCTGCACAGGCACAATTAACAATTAAGACAGTTGTATCGCCAGATAAGGACAAACTGAATACGTTAGTTCAGCTTCTAAAATTTATCGGCCAAGAACATGGTATTATCTTTTGTAATTATAAAGATAGTATTGAGCAAATTAGTACTTACTTAGATAAACATCGTTTACAGCATGAATGCTTTTCTGGTGGCATGGAACAAAAAGACCGAGAACGCGCACTCATAAAATTCAGAAATGGTAGTAGTAGAATATTAGTGGCCACCGATTTGGCTGCTAGGGGTATAGATATACCTGAATTAAAATTTATTATTCATTTTGAGCTACCACATCACGCAGAAGAATTTACGCATCGTAATGGTAGAACTGCTCGAGTAAATGCATCTGGTACCGCTTATGTTTTAAAATGGGAGAAAGAATCTTTGCCTGAATTTATCCCTCGATCTAAAGGAATAGATATTACCAAAAAGAAAGTTATTGGTGAACTGTATTGGGAAACATTGTTCATATCAGGAGGAAGAAAGGATAAAATATCAAAAGGGGATATTGCAGGACTTTTCTTTAAACAAGGCGGACTGAACCAAGACCAATTGGGCGATATTGAGCTAAAGCAAGATTGTGCTTTTGTTGCCGTTCCAAAAACCAAGGCAATTGAATTATCGACTCAGTTGAATAATTCGAGATTAAAAAAGAAAAAAGTGCGGATTGCCATACTTTAATCATTGTTAGTATTTTAGCGTTTTTATAGTTAAAAATGAAGGAGAAGCAACACGAAAACGAGTCTGATATCGATTTATCAGAGATTGAAAATTGTATTGAAATTTTAAATCGTTTAGTTACCGATACGAACCAAATTTTCGAAATTCCAGAAGATAGAAGAATAGCCCTTATTAAAGTAGCTGGTCAGCTATCGCGCCCTAACAAACAAGAATTTGCTAAAAGGGTAAAGGATGCTAAACGAAATGAAAAACGTAAGCAGGCTGTACGTGATAAGCATGCAAGAAAAGAAACGGGTATTAGAAGTGCTCGGGAAGCTCATGTTTTTGTAGCCCCAAAATTATTACCAGCTGCAGAATTAGAAAGCAAAGATTTACCAGAACTTACTACACCTCGTAATTGCTATGTATGTAAGACTGAGTTTACTAAACTTCATCATTTTTATGATACCATGTGTTCCGATTGTGGCGATTTCAATTATGCTAAGCGATTTCAAAATGCCAATGTTAAAGGTCAAATCGCTGTTATTACTGGATCTAGATTAAAAATTGGTTACCATATTACTTTAATGCTTTTACGTGGTGGTGCTACTGTTATTGCAACCACACGTTTTCCTGTCGATTCTGCACTCCGCTTTTCTAAAGAAGAGGATTTTATGGAATGGGGTCATCGACTAAAAATTCACGGCCTAGATTTACGTCATATACCGAGTGTTGAAATTTTCTGCAATTTTATTGAGCAGCAATATGACAAGCTGGATATTTTAATTAATAATGCGGCACAAACCGTTCGTAGACCCGCAGGTTTTTACCATCATTTAATGGAGAATGAAGAACGCGAATTTTCTTCATTGCCCAAGTTTGCTCAAATGGTCTTAAGTGATCATGAAAGTTGTCTTGACGAATTAAAATCCTTTAGTACTAAAGCTTCCCCAAATCAAAATATGCCGGTTACTTGGCACGGACCAGAACCTGGTATCGGTTTACGTGCATCTGCCAAATTATCTCAAATACCCTATAGTTTTGATAATGCTTTGGTAGCTCAAGAGGTTTTTCCAACAGGAGAATTAGATGCAGATTTACAACAAGTAGATTTGCGTAAAACGAATAGCTGGCGATTAAAACTAGGCGAAATTGAAACCACTGAAATGATTGAGGTTCAATTGGTGAATTCTGTTGCACCCTTCGTTCTTTGTAATCGTTTGGCTGAACTCATGAAAAAAGAGAACACTGGTCAGAAGCATATTATCAATGTAACGGCGATGGAAGGTAAATTTCACCGTTTTTTCAAAGAATCGCGTCACCCACATACCAATATGGCTAAAGCAGCTTTAAATATGCTTACCCACACTGCTGCTGGTGAATTGGCAAAAGACGGAATTTTCATGAATGCTGTTGATACCGGTTGGGTTACCGATGAAGATCCTGCAGAACTTGCTAAAAAGAAACAGGAAGTCCACGATTTTCAACCACCATTAGATATTGTTGATGGAGCGGCAAGAGTGATGGACCCTTTATTTGATGGTATCAATACTGGTAAACATTGGTGTGGAAAATTCTTAAAAGATTATTTTCCTATTGATTGGTAAACATATTCAACCTTAATGCTAATACTATATTAGTGAATACGCATTACTATAATTAGGCTCAAATTGACCTTCTTTACTATAAATATGTAATCTATATTCGTTATTACAAGATAAGCGCAAAAATGCAGTGAAGGCTATGTTATAATTTTTGGTTTAACTAACTTTAGGTTTTGACCAATCAATTATAAGAAACCAATGAAGACAATATTCCGCAACCTAGCTTTTTCAGCTTGTTTTTTTATTTCAACAACACTTTTATCTCAAGATTTTTCAGTTTTTGAATACCGAACTATTGGCCCCTTAAGAGGTGGTCGTGTAACTACGGTAACAGGAACTCCAACTGAACCTGGCACTTTTTATTTAGGAGCTTCGGGTGCAGGTGTATGGAAAACGGAAGATTACGGAACCACTTGGAACAATGTTTCTGATGGTTTTTTCAGTACTCCATCAATTGGCGCAATCGAAATAGCATCCAATGATCCAAATATCGTTTATGTTGGAACTGGTTCAGACGGACTTCGTAGTAACATCATCAATGGTAAAGGAGTCTATAAATCAATAGATGCAGGAAAAACATGGACGCATATCGGTCTTGATAATGTCGGTCAAATAGGTGCCGTTGAAATAGACCCAACAAACAGTAATATTGTATGGGTAGCTGCAATTGGCAATGCTTTTAAAGCCAATGAAGAGCGTGGAGTATATAAAACCATTGATGGAGGTGTAACTTGGGAGAAGGTTCTATTTGTTTCAAACAAAACTGGCTTTGCAGATTTAGAACTATTACCTGGAAACCCAAATGTTGTTTTTGCAGCAGCTTGGAAAGCACAACGTACACCATGGACGATAGATTCAGGTGGTGAGAATAAAGATGGTGGCATTTACAAATCTGTCAATGCAGGAAAAGATTGGGTGAAACTTGAAAAAGGACTACCCCAAGGATTAATAGGGAAAATTGATTTAGGAGTTACAGCATCTGATTCGAAAATTTTATATGCTGTAATTGAAGCACCAGGTGACGAAGGCGGAGTATACAAATCTGTTGATCAAGGCAATTCATTTACGCAAACATCAAGCAAAAAAGGATTGACAAACAGACCATTTTATTATACAAATATTGAAGTAGATCCTACCAATGCTGATATTGTTTATTCAAATGCAAATCCTTTATTGAAATCTACGGATGGTGGAAAAACATGGAACGAAATGGATGTACCACATGGAGACAACCATGATATATGGATGAATCCTAATAATCCCGATTTATTAATACAGTGTAACGATGGTGGTGCCAATATTTCGCATAATGGAGGTGAAACTTGGTCTTCACAATTCAATCAACCTACCGCAGAAATTTATCAAGTCGCGGTTGATGACCAATATCCTTATTGGGTATATGGTGCACAACAAGACAACACAACGATAGCTATTCCTAGTTCATCACCAAGTGCCACTTCAGCTCAGGGTACACAGGTAATGATAGATGTTGGTGGCTGTGAAACAGGACCAGCAATACCTAAGCCCGGTGACCATAATACGGTATACAACAATTGTAAAGGGCGGTTTAGTGTTTACAGTAAGCTTACAGGTAGCAATCGTGAATATTCTATTGGGGCCTCTAACATTTATGGACATAACCCAAAAGACTTAAAGTATAGGTTTCAACGAGTTGCACCGGTTCACGTATCTCCCCATGACCCAGACGTGGTTTATATGGGATCTCAGTATGTACATAAAACCAGAAATAATGGCGAAATTTGGGAAACCATATCGCCAGACTTAACAGCCTTTGAATCAGATAAGCAAGTAATCTCTGGAGATATAATTACACGTGATATTACCGGTGAAGAATACTATAGTACTTTATACTCGATTAGAGAATCTAAAATTCAAAAAGACTTAATATGGACAGGCTCTAATGACGGAGTTATTTCAATCACTAAAGATGGTGGCCAAAATTGGGAAAATGTAACACCCAAAAAGTTACCCAAAGGAGGTAGAGTAGAGTCGATAGAACCATCTCAATTTAATGCTGCTATCGCTTACATTTCTGTCGATAGACACTTATTAGGGGATACTACACCTTATTTCTACAAAACTGAAGATTTCGGAAAAAGTTGGAAACTATTAAGTACCGCAACAAACGGAATTCCTTCAGATTATACCAGTAAAGTATTAAGAGAAGACCCCGAAACCGCTGGATTGCTATATGCCGGAACAGAATACGGAATGTTCGTTTCTTTTGATGATGGTGAAAATTGGAAGATATTTCAACAAAACTTACCAGTAACTCCAATAACTGATATTATTATAAACCGAGGCGATTTGGTGTTGAGTACCATGGGACGTGGTTTTTGGATTTTAGACAATATTACATCATTAAGAAACCCTGATATAGTTTCATTAAATGATAAGGTTGTATTGTTTAAGCCAGATAATACGATTAGGTATAACACACCTAGAGCATCTGGTGATTTTCCAAATTACCCATCAACCAGTGCCATTATCGATTATTACCTTCCAAAGGACTATAAGAAAGATGTAGAATTAGAAATTTTAAATTCAAATAATGAATCAATCGTAACAATACTTAGTGATTCTACCTTATTAAAATCTACTTCAGAAGAAGTCGAAGATATGGGTTTAAGTATGACCTTTTCATACAATGACCCTAAACTGGAAACAAAAAAAGGATTAAATCGATTCCATTGGGACTTAAACCAAAAAGGTGCATGGAGCGATAAGAAATCTCGTAGTTATAAAAACGGTCCAATGGTACCACCAGGTTTATATACTGTGAAACTTACCGCAGGCAATGAAACTGCGGAGCAATCATTTGAAGTTCTTATCGATCCTCGTTTAGAATCGGAAGGGGTTACAAGCACAACCATTAAAGAGCAATTGATTTTGGAAAATGAAGTTTTAGATTTATTGACAGAGGCTAGAAAATTACAAGCATCTTTAGAATCTGATATCAAGAAAGCTCAAGGTTCTAAAAAATCGGATTTAGAGTCACTTTTAAAAGCACTTAAAAATGATGATGGTGCATATCCGCAGCAAATGCTTGTAGCCCAAATTGCTTATTTATCGTACATAGTAGGTGGTGCTGATAAAAAACCAGGTCAAGAAGAAATTGAACGTTTAAAAGAGCTTAAAGTTCAATTAAATGAAATCAAGCAAAAAACCAATGGTTAATAGTTGGGCAAGTTGATATACTATTATTTCAACTTGCCTTAAAAATCTCGTCGATAAAACTACCCTTTGTGTATAGATATAATTAGCAGACTTCTTTTCTCTTTTAATATAGGTAGACAAAAAGTTTCACTTTTAATGTGTTAATTAAAAACACGCATTGAATGAAACTTTATATCCTAATCGTAAGCATATTATTTGCTCAGCTTGCTTTTACCTATGAGTTCGAAACAAAATCAGAAAGCAAAATATGGTCTTTACAAGATTGTATTAGCTATGCCATTGTAAATAATATTACGGTTAAGGGTACTAAATCAAACAAAGGTATTTCTGAAGTTGATTATAGAAGGTCAAAATCAGTAAAACTTCCTAATTTATTTGGTAGTGCTTCGCAAAATTTTTCTAATGACCCAATTACAAGTGACTATGAAACGGTCCAAATAGACAATACCAATTAGGGCATAAATAGTTCTTTGACTTTGTTTCAAGGAAATCAATTGAATAACCAAGTAAAACAAAATAAGCTACAACTTGAAGAAAACAGTTTATTAGTACAAGAAGCTAAGAATAGTATTGTCATTAACATTCTTGGATCCTATTTACAAACGCTATATAGCAAAGAAGCTATTCCTTGGTAAGAGGATATGATTTCACTACAGTTATATCTGAAGAAAAGGAGTTTCTTTTCGTAAAATCAGAATACAAACAGTTGCGAATTAAACTTGCAGATGTACTCTATTTTGAGGGATTAAAATACTACATGAAAATAGTGTTGAAAGACAACACTAAACCAATTTTGGCATTAATGAGCCTTAAAAGTTTGGAAGAAGAATTACCAGGCATACATTTTATGCGAGTGCATCGATCCTTTATTGTTTCCCTAAAATATATTGAAGTAGTTGAACGCAGTCAAATCATTATCAACAAGCAACTCATAACGGTCTCGGAACAATACAAACCCAGGTTTTTAGATTATATCAATGATAACTCACTTAATCCTTGAAAAATGATCTATAAGACTGACTACAAATAGTTTTTTATAATTCCCTTAATTTTTGTGTACATTAGGACTAACATTATAAATCTGTCCGAAAATGAATTCACGTACCCTAACCATAATGGTAATGAGCATTGTCATACTCGTAACCGTTGTATCCTGCGGAAATATAAAAGCAGTTAAAAGTGCAGATAATTCATCTGATGTGGTTACAGTTGACGATCAGCCAAAATGGACCTCTATTTTTAACGGAAGGGATTTAACAGGTTGGACGATAAAAATCAGAGGCTATCCCTTGGGTGAGAATTTCGGTAATACATTACGAGTTGAAGATAATATATTAAAAATACGATATGATGCCTATGGTCAAGATTTTAATGACCGTTTTGGTACGGTTTATTTTGATAAGTATTTGACTAACTATAGATTAAAGGTAGAATACAGATTTGTAGGTGAAACTGCTCCAGGAGCACCAACTTGGGGTTATCGCGATAGTGGTATTCAATTTTATGGACAACCCCCTGCTTCTCAAAAACTAGACGATGCCTTTCCCGTTTGTTTGGAATATAATTTTCATGGGGGTAATGGTACGGAAGACAGACCATTAGGTGCGGCCTGTACCAGCGGTATGTTTATAGAATACATGGGGGAAAGGAATACCACCACGTGTATCCCTGCAGAAGTAGGTAGAACCTTTCATGGCGACCAATGGGTCACGGCAGAAATTGAAGTGAAAAATGGTAAGATTACGCATTATGTAAATGGGGTAGAAATTCTAAGCTATGCCAATCCAACATACAATCCGGCGAATGAAACGGCAAAAATGCTGATGGATGGCGAGAATACCAAAGTAAAGGGCGGCTATGTTTCCTTACAGTCCAACAGCCACCCCATAGATTTTCGTAAAATTGAACTTCTAGAGTATTAAGCTTCCAGCAGTTCAATTATACTTTTATAATGTAACTTTCTGTCCGGTTTTAGCAGCTTTAAAGATTGCATCAATAATTTTCATATCCTTTACGCCTTCCTCGCCATCTACAGGAACAATGGGCTGTACCCCATCAAAAATGAGTGCGGCCATTCCATCCATTTGTAAGGTTTGGTGTGTAATGTGAGGTTGGGTCAAAGGACCTTTATGAGTTCTCCCTTCAATAGGTCCGTATCCGGTTGAGGGCTGCATTTCAACAAATCCCTTAGAACCAGTCATATAAAACCGGTCTAAATTATTCATACTATACGTAGAAAGGCAATTGGCCACAGCACCACTAGGGAAACCCATTTGAAATTGTATCGTCTCATCAATGCCTTCCTTAAATTTTATCGGATCAGTTTTTGTTTCCTGTGCGGTTACCCATACAGGTTCTTCGCCTAACATATATCTAGCTCCATTTATAGAATAAATACCAATATCCATCATGGCACCACCACCCGACAGTTCTTTGTTTAAACGCCATTGAGTTGGATCACCGATAGTAAAACCAGATTGTCCTTGAAAGAATTTAGGTTGCCCAAAATCCCCATCTTTACGCATTTGGATTACGGCAACGGTCTTGGGCTCAAAATGCATCCGGTACCCAATCAATAGCTTTACATTGGCCGCTTTACAGACGTCTACCATTTCTTGCCCTTCTTGGGCGTTGATACCCATCGGCTTTTCACTGATAACATGCTTACCTGCTTTGGCTACTCGAATAGTTTGGTCCTTATGCAATCCATTTGGGGTAATAATATATACGGCATCAATATCTGGATTATTTTTTATAGCATCAAAATTATCATAGTTATAGCAATTCTTTTCTGGAATATCATATTTCGATTGCCATTTTTTTATTTTGCTAGGTGTACCACTAATTACGCCTACTAATTTAGCACGTGTACATGATTGCATAGCCTCAGCAACACGTGTTCCATAGCTTCCTAAGCCCATGATGGCTACTTTTAAAATTGGTCCTTCATAAGGTTCTGAACTTGCAGCGAACAGTTGTGCAGGACTGTATAGTAAGGGCACACTGATAGCTGTAATCGAAAGTTTCTCTATAAATTCTCTTCTTGAAGACATAAGATTATGTATTAGGTTGATTTACTTATATATAAATATAGGTAAACTTGTTTTGAAATTCATGAATCCATTTTACCATATGTAATCTTGGCAATCCAACTTTGGCTTTTTAAAATTTCAATCGACTATCTATATAGGTTTTCATGGTTACATTCAATTCTTGTTGATTAGCCAGTGGCTCCTTACTAAATGGAGCTTGGGGCATATAAGGATAGGGTCCAAATTCAGGAGTAATAGAAAAAGTATCCAAAGCTAGATGCTCATTTATTACACGTTGCCACCAGTGAAGATATTGTTCTAAATAAATATTCCATTCTGGAGCAAAAGGATTGTTAACCTGTGGTGCCTGTTCAAAACCGACTCGTGCATGAATATGTTTAATATGTGGAATAATTTTTTCAAGGATATGTTCTTGGTCTTGTAGCATACTTTCTGACACCACGCACCAATGAGATAAATCTCCTACCAGTTGTAATTGTGGATATTTATCTAAGTAAGATAGGGTAGTGGCCGAATGATAAGTAAAGCGACCCCTATGAATTTCATGATAAACTGGAATATTGTTTTGCTTAGAAAAGCTTTCTATTGCCTCAATTACCAAGCAATTATCTTTAAATGAAAAGTGGTCTTTTCCGGTATGGGAATTAATAAAATTTGGATGGTAAGGCAACATACGTTCTAGCTCGGTCAATACATTAATAATATATGCTTCCACCGTTTCCAATTTTACTGGTAATACTTGCTGTAAAACGCATATAAAATTCGGATTTTGTTCTCGTGATTTTTCCAAACCTCTAAAAAATTCTTTTTCAAAGGTTTCATCTTTAGGAAGATTAATTTCAACTCCTTGAAAACCTTGAATCTTTACAAGTTCAAAAAAATCTAAAGCAGATAAATCATCACTTCCCCAATGCGGATATAAATAGTTAATTTTCTTCATTTAATATAGAACAGGGTTCAAGGGAGAATTAATGGTTTCGCCAATTTGCACACCAGGACACCAAGTATCCCAATCATTCTGTTGACCATCATTACTTGGCTCTTTTAACTTCATATCCTTATCCATATATATAATGGTCATAACTTTTCGCATTTTATTTGTGGTATTGGCACCCGCACGGTGAAATACCCAACCAGAATGAAAACTGACCTCACCAACTTCAAAAGGCTCTATTATATGTTTAAAATCGGTTACTTTCAATCTGTTTTGTATAGTTTTTTCACTTTCATCACTAATGGAAAGTTCTCTACCATCCATAATTTCATGACTTCCGGCACTAAATTCTAAAGGTCCCATTGTTAAAGGTGTTTCTTGTAAAGGTATCCAAGCGGTAATAGTTTTGTCGGTTTGCAATGGCCAATAATACTGATCGGCGTGCCAAGGAGTAATACCACCGCCTGCTTCCTTAAATAGGGCTTGATCATGGTATAATCGCACACCATCTACTTGCATTAGTTCTGTGGCAATCTGTGCCAATCTTTTGGAGAATATTAGTTTTTTTATCGTTTCGTCTTCTTTCCACAAATTGAATAACTGCACAAATGCTTTACCATAAGTATCTCTTTTTTCTAAAGGTTTTGGTTTTGCATTCATTTCTGTCACTTTTTTTGAAATAACATCATTAAAGATCGACAACGTTTGTGAATCAAAAACATCTTTCAATTTAATGTAACGGTATGTATGATAAAAATCAATTTGATCTTTGGTAAGGGTATATGGGATATCTAATAAATCGAGGTTTTTCATAACATATAATATTTAGAATTGTAAAATTAGGACGTTAACTTCTTTAAAAGTTTTTCGATTTTAACCAATACTATGCATATCTAAACACAATTTGGTTATATTATCTATTATTTGTGTTAATATAAGTTAGATGAAACCTGTTGTAGAGAAAATTGGATTACAAAAATCAAAAAGTTCTTTCAACTTCTTTAAACTTGAAGTAAACCATTTTAAACCGTATTGGCACTATCATCCTGAATTAGAACTAACCTTTATAACAAAAGGTAGAGGCACCCGTTTTGTAGGTAATAGTATTCTACCGTTTGCAGAAAATGATTTGGTCCTCTTAGGGGCTAATCTTCCTCATAATTATACATCCTTTAATCAAGGAGAAGAACATAGTCAAGAAGCGATTGTAATTCAATTTCCAGCCGATATTTTTAGCGCCTATAAAGAATGTGCACTATTACATGTACTATATAAAGAAGCGGAAAGAGGTATACATTTTCTAAATCCAGATAAAAAAACGCTACAGCTATTACATGATTTTGAAACAATGTTTAAGGCTGAACAATTGTCAGTATTGCTGCAATTATTACATCGGTTGCATATAGATGCTAATCGAAAATACCTCTCGTCGGTATCTTTTCATCATCAAATTGCAAATGCAAATACACAAAACAAGGTGAAATCAATTACTTGTTATATTCTTGAAAATTTGGATAAAAAGCTTACCGTGAAAAAAATGGCAGAGAGAGCTAATATGGTAGAACAGTCTTTTTGTAGATGGTTTAAAAAGACTGTAGGACATTCATTTGTCACATTTTTAAATCTATCTAGAATTGAACAGGCCTGTATATATTTATCAACTACAGATAAATATATACAGGCCATTGCTTTTGACTGTGGTTTTGAAAGTGTGTCTCATTTTAATCGTACTTTCAAAAAACTGAAAGGGAAAAGTCCGAGAGAATTTAGAGCTTAAGCTTCGACTTCGGCCTCAGTTTCAGCTTCAATAGGATCTTCCTCAATAACTTCTACCACTGCAGGTACGGAATCTTTCAAAGTATTAAATTTTTCTACGCGTGCCATATCATCTTCTTCACCAGAAAAATATGGAAATACATCCATAATTGGTGATTCTGAAATGGCTGGTACAGTATACTCACCCATGGTATCTTTCATAACACTTATGGTATTATCGTAAGCTTCTTTTACATCATTTGCCTGTATCAGCAAATACATATTTGTCTTACGTTCTTTACCGCTTTCTTCATCAAAGGCGATTAATGAAACTCTAGATTTAAACCAACGGTCAGAATTCTCAAATGGATGAATTTCTGCATAGTTAGCTACTTTAATATTCGTGATTTTAATTTCATCACTATCGCTTAAATAAGCCGACATTTCTTCGGTAATTCTACTTTCTGCCTCGGTATATGAAATTGCATCGACCAAAAAAGGTTCGGTCTTTACTTTCTGTGTACCAGAAGCTTCATCCAGTTTTCTATATTTTACTTTACACTCGTACCAAGTTGCACTCATATCATGTTATTTTTAGGGGTGGCAAATATAGGTTTTAGCCATAGTTCTTACGGTTAAAAAAGGGGATAGATATTCACAAAATTTCAATTATAAACATATATCTTTTAGCGTGAGGTAGTTAAGAATTCTTTGGGTAGTTTTCAGATATGAGATTAATTGATATCATTCCAAAATACCATAAAATTAATATGTAGATTACATTGTCAATGTAAATCCAAAGCTCAAGTTAGATGAGCGATCATTTTCTGCTGTGGGCGAAAAGCTACTATAGAAATAATTGTAGAGTGCAGATAAGCTAATAACTTTTGTAATTGGTAATTCGGTCTTTAACTGACATAATATGCGATGATTGGCAATGTATTTATAAAGCGGTTGAAAATATACTGTTCCCGTTATATCTAATCGTGTTTTTTTAAATGATTGATTTATGGAAAAATAACTACTGTTTCTGTGGTTATAAAAAAGCTCGTTGGTGATATCAATTTTTTCAATTTCGTACATATATGCATTTCCAAAATATGCCTTTGTAGTTTCAGTTGAAAGCAGTTTTAAACGAATACCGGCGCCAATTAAATTTCTACTGGTAATGGTCAATAATTTATTATCCTGATTTTGGATGAAGGCCTCTAATCGAAATAGTTCTGATAGTTTTTGATTGTAGCGTAAATGAAAGAACCATGAATTTTGAAAATCTTGGTCCTGACTTCGAATTAGATTATAGTTACCAATGAAAAAGTATATTTTTTTTAAATCTTTAGACTTCAATTGGGTGGTAATATTAGAACCTATTTGAAATATATAGTCTCCGTTATTATCTGTATAATTTGCCAAGACATCGCTTTTTAAAGCAAACCGTGTGGAATCTTTCTGCATTCTCTTCGATTCTATATTCACCAATTGTCCATATGAATTTTGGCCAATCGTTTGAAATAAGAAAAAGAAAACTAAGGTTCTGAAAATGCTCATTACAGGGTTTTATAACTAGCCGGCTAAGTTATTAAAACATTGTGAAAATAAGCTGTGAAATAGTTGAAGTATATGATGTTATTGAAGCCTAGAATAATTCTAGCTATACCTAATCAAAATATGCATTAGCTAACAGGAATGTTAATTACAACGAACCATATATTTCTACCTATTAATCTGTCATGTTTGTTTTATATCCATAAGCTTATCAAGCTAGAGAAATTTGCAAAAAATGGAAACGATTCAGGTTACCAAAATGAATAGTGAGGATTCTTTGACCCATTCAATGATCTATCACTCTTAAAAATTCAAAACATCTAATATTAATTACAAATAATTAATTCTTACATTTAACATGCTTCCCCTAGGTTTACACGAGTATTAACCTCATAAAACATACAACATGCCCATATATATGGATCGCCACGATGTGGCTGAGGAAGTAACCGCTAAGATTGTTGCTGAGATACATCTTGAAGATTTAAGAATTCAACATAAATATTGTTGCAAAGGACTTACATACTGGTACGATGATCAGCGTAAAACAGCCTTTTGCCTGGTTGAAGCACCTAATAAAGAAGCGATTACAGAAATGCACTCCGAAGCACACGGTGAGGTTCCCAATACAATAATTGAAGTTGATGCCAGTATTGTTGAGTCTTTTTTAGGTCGCATTGAAGACCCTAGCAAATCGCAGAAAAAGGAATTGAACATAATTAACAATCCTGCATTTCGTATTTTAACCATTATTAAATTTGTTGTGCATGGTATCGCTATTTCACCATCTAACAAATTGTTTGAAAAAATAAAGGTTATAATTGCCGACTACGAAGGCCGCCTCATAAATAATGATGACAAGTACCTTTTAATATCTAATACATCAACTACTAAGGCCATTAATGCCTCATTGGCAATTAAGAAGGCATTTGCAGTGTCTAAAGAAGACACTAAACAATTGAATATTGGTGTCAGTGCCGGTGTACCGGTAACCAAAGAGCATGGTTTTTTTGAGGAAACCATAAAAACTGCTATGCGATTGTCAAATATTTCTCGAGGACAAATCGTCATCACTTCTGAAGTAAAGGAATTATACGAAAGCGAAAATCAGAACTTACAATTATCTGATAAGGAAATAAAAACACTTCCATTTCAAGAAGAACAGTTTTTAAATAGTGTGATGAATTACTTAGATAGTGAATGGCAGAATCCTGATTTAGGTGTCGAGAAGTTTTGTTCCCATTTAGGTTTGAGCACTTCTCAATTGTATCGAAAAACGAAAAGTATATTACATACGTCCACAAATAATTTAATTCAAGAACACCGATTAGAAAACTCAATAAAGCTATTATATAAAAAAGAAAAATCTATATCTGAAATCGCTTATGAAACAGGCTTCAACAGTGCTGCCTATTTTACAAAGTGTTTTCATAAAATGTATGGAATTTCGCCATCTTCCTTTATTAAGAATACATAAGTAATTGAGATAAAAAGAAATACAGTCTGAACGAATTGTTATAGTGTTTGGTTGAAATGTAGAATTCATAATGAAAAAGCATGACTAGATTTGGTAGAGACAACCGAAACATTTCTAGTCATGAGAAAAATGATTCTACTCATTTACGGAATTCTGGCCTACATTATTTTTCTGATTGCCTTCCTTTATTCTATCGGCTTTGTCAATAACCTTTGGGTACCCAAAGGTATAGATATCGGTGTTGAAATAAATTTGATGACCGCGTTACTTTTTAATGTTGGGTTATTGAGCCTCTTTGCATTGCAACATAGTGTAATGACCAGACCGGCATTTAAAAAATGGTGGGGTCAGATAATAGGCAAGCCAGCAGAAAGAAGCACTTATATTTTATTGACCAGTTTGGCACTTTTGCTCCTTTTTTGGAAATGGCAACCTATGCCCACAACCGTTTGGACTATTGAGAACAATTCAATGGCAATAAGCGTACAGGTCATTTATTTTATTGGATGGTCTATTGTATTGCTCTCCACTTTTATGATCAGTCATTTTGAACTCTTTGGCCTGACTCAAATTGTAGACAATCTTAAAAATAGAGTTTCGAAATCTCCATCTTTCCAAATCAACTATTTCTACGGATTGGTTCGGCATCCAATAATGTTGGGTTTTTTAATCGCATTTTGGGCAACCCCAACCATGACAATAGGACACTTACTATTTGCTGCAGTGACTACTGTCTATATTCTGGTAGCAGTAAAGTTCTTAGAAGAAAGAGACCTCAAAAAAGCATTGGGTGAAACCTATATTAACTATCAAAAAAAGGAGTCGATGCTTATACCATTTACCAAATTATCAAAACAATAATCACTTTAAAACCCATATATTATGAATAAATCACTTTTTGAACGTCTAGGAGGAAGAGAAGGAATTTCCACTATTGTTGATAACACCGTTACTAACCATATGGAAAACCCTGCCGTTAAGGCTAGGTTCTTACCTTTAAAAGATCAACCGCAACGTCTGGCTATAATTAAAAGCCATACTATCGACTTTTTTAGTGCCGGTAGTGGCGGACCAGCAACTTATACTGGAAAGGATATGGTCACTGCCCATACAGGAATGAATATAAGTCCTGGAGAATATATGCACGTCATGGATGATATTTTCAAAGCCTTGGATCAAAACGGTATTGATGAGGAATCCAAAAAGGATGTCCTTGCTATATTATGGTCCTTAAAAGGAATGATGATATCAAAATAAACTCAGTACTACTATTACATAAAAACGGAACAAAACCATGAAAAACCTTCAACAACCTATCACAGAAAAGCTTATAGAAAGCCTACGAAAACAATTAAAAGGTACTCTCATTACACCTAACGACACTTCGTATGATGAAATACGAAAAGTATATAACGCTATGATTGATAAACATCCTGGCGCTATTGCTATGTGTTCCGATGTAAATGATGTTAAAGTAGCCGTTGACTTTGGTAGGAATAATAATTTTCTTGTTGCAATTAGAGGAGGAGGTCATAATGGTGGCGGACTAGGATTATGCGATGGCGGATTGGTCATTGATTTATCTGGGCTTAAGTATATTTCGGTAAATACTGAGAATAACACTGTAAAAGTTGGGGGCGGATGTATTTGGAATGAAGTGGATACAGCTACCCATGAGTATGGACTTGCCATACCTTCAGGGATGGTTTCAAGTACTGGTGTTGGCGGATTGACTCTTGGTGGCGGTGTTGGGTATCTAGCTCGCAAATACGGACTCACCATTGATAATCTCTTGGGAGCCGAAATGATTTTGGCAGATGGATCTATTGTTTCAGCTAATCAAAATAAGAATCCAGATTTGTTTTGGGCAATTCGTGGTGGAGGAGGAAACTTTGGTGTAGTTACCGAATTTACATTTCAAGCACATAAACTTAAAACAGTGTATGGTGGACCAACATTATGGCCCATTGAACAAGTAGAGGAAATTATGGAATGGTTCGATGGATTTATCCGAACAGCCTCTGATGATATTAATGGATTTATCGCAACAATGATTATCCCAGAATCACCATTTCCAGAACATTTACACAACAAAAAGTTCTGTGGTATTGTATGGTGTTATGTTGGTGATATGACGAAGGCAGAAGAAGCTTTCGTCCCAATTTTAGCGAAAAAACCAATATTCGCTCATGTTGGGGAAATGCCTTATCCTGCTATTCAGACCATGTTCGATGGCTTATTACCTACTGGTATGCAATGGTACTGGCGTGCCGATTTTTTTAATTCACTAAACGCAGATATACGGGCACAGCATTTAAAATTCGGTTCAGCGATACCGACCCCTTTATCTCAGATGCATTTATATCCAATTACGGGTGCAGCAAGTAGAGTAGGAGCAACTGACACACCATGGGCATACCGTGACGCAGAATATTGTGGCGTTTATATCGGTGTTGATCCCGACCCAAAGAATGCTGATAAAATTACAAAGTGGTGTAAAGGATATTATGAAGCTTTACATCCATATTCTGCTGGAGGGGCGTATTCTAATTTTATGATGGATGAAGGCCAAGAAAGGGTTCAAGCCAGTTATAAACAGAATTATACACGATTGGCATCCATAAAACATCAATATGATCCAACCAACTTTTTCAAAGTGAATCAAAATATAATTCCGAAATCATAACTTTAAGATATCTAAAACGGATATGATGATGAAAGTAGTGTATTATGTAGCTATTTCTATTGATGGCTTTATATGCGGACTCGATTCTGATATTAGCGAATTTGTGGGAGAAGGTAACGGCATTTCACAATACTTGGCCGATTTAAAGGAATTTGAAACCGTTATCATGGGTCGAAAAACGTATGAGTTTGGGTATGACTTCGGATTAAAACCAGGGCAACCTTCGTATCCTCATATGAATCATTATATATTTTCTAAGTCCTTGAGCTTTGAAAATAAAAATGAAAAAGTTCATGTACTTGCTGATTACGAAACCGAAACAATTCGAGAACTAAAAGAAACTTCTAAAACCGATATCTATTTATGCGGCGGAGGTATTTTTGCTAGTTGGCTTTTAGAGCATAAACTCATAGATGTGCTAAAAGTAAAATTGAATCCTTTA
Organism: Maribacter orientalis; assembly: GCF_900109345.1. Lineage (GTDB taxonomy): Bacteria > Bacteroidota > Bacteroidia > Flavobacteriales > Flavobacteriaceae > Maribacter > Maribacter orientalis. The sequence goes on along the minus strand of NZ_FNZN01000001.1, from coordinate 788,603 downwards.
CTACTGGGTGATGGTATTCGTTTATTCGGTAATTCAAAAGAAGGCTATTTACTGAATCTAACCGATACGCAATCTTATGACGGCGGTTTAGTATTCAATACTTACGACATTTTATATAATTAGCTTAAAGGTGTAAAAATAAGGCCAATAAACATGTGTTTACTGGCCTTTACAATTTTGAAAATTATCGTCTTACTTCAAAGCAGCTAATAACTTTTCAGCGACCAGTTCTGATGATGCTGGGTTTTGACCAGTAATTAAATTACCATCTTGAATTGCATAAGCAGCCCAATCTTCTTTCTTAGAGTAGATTCCACCATTTTCTTTCAACATATCTTCTACTAAAAACGGAACTACGTTGGTTAATTGAACAGCAGCTTCTTCCGTATTGGTAAAGCCTGTTACTTTCTTTCCTTTCACTAACGGATTACCATCTTTTCCCTTAACACCTTTTAGTGCTGCTGGAGCGTGACATACAAATGCTACAGGTTTCTCTTGAGCGTTAAATGTTTCAATCAATTTAATAGAAGTAGCATCGTTCGCTAAATCCCACAACGGTCCATGTCCACCAGGGTAGAACACTGCATCAAAATCTGAAGCATTGATGTTTGTTAAGACTTTTGTATTTGCAATAACATCTTGAGCTGCTTTATCGTCTTTATAACGTTTCGTATCTTTTGTTTGCGCATCTTCGGTATCACTACTAGGGTCAATGGGTGCTTGACCTCCTTTTGGTGTAGCCACTGTAATAGTTGCACCTTTGTCTAATAAAGTGTAATACGGAGCAGCGAACTCTTCAATCCAAAATCCTGTTTTCTTTCCTGTTTCTCCCAATGTATCATGAGAGGTCAATACAAATAATATTTTCATTTTCTATTTTTTTTTGATTTATAACTATTGGCTTTATTAAGCCTTAACTATCATTTTTCCATTATTTTTTCCTGCCATCATATCTAAAAATGCTTGGGGAGTATTTTCGAAACCTTCTACTATTGTTTCTTTGTAAGTCAATTTACCTTCACCCAACCAAGTAGCTAAATGCTTCATTGCTTCTGGGAACTTATCCGCATAATTTGAAACAATAAACCCTTGCATTAAGGCACTATTCTTTACTAAGAAAGGCTGTACGCTTAGACCTTTTGGTAATTCGGTGTTATTATAAACCGATATTGCACCACAAATAACCATTCTTGCGAATCTATTAATACTGAATAATACAGCATCAGAAATTGGACCGCTAACATTATCAAAATAGATATCTACACCATTGGGAGCTGCTTTTTGAATAGCAGACTTCATATCTTTGGTTGTTTTGTAATTGATACCGTGGTCAAAACCAAGTTCAGATGTCAGCATATTCACTTTCTCATCAGATCCAGCAATGCCTATAACATTAAGACCATGTATTTTACCTATCTGACCAACAACACTACCAACGGCGCCTGCAGCACCGGAAACAACTAAAGTTTCTCCTTTTTTTGGCTTCCCTATTTCATGAAGACCTAAAAAAGCGGTTAAGCCTGTCATACCTAAAATACCTAAATAGGCACTCAAAGGAGCTTTGTCTTTATCAACTTTCTGTAAACCTTCACCATTCGAAATTTGTTCAGTTTTCCAGGGTAGTAATCCTGCTACGAAATCTCCTTTTTTAAAATTTTCATTTTTAGAATCAACTACTTTTGCTATAATACCCGAACTAACAGGTTTTCCTACTTCAAAAGGTTCAACATAAGATTTAGCTTCACTCATTCGGCCACGTAAATAAGGATCTACAGAAATATATTCAGTTTCCAATAGAATTTCACCTTCAGATAATGTTACGTTATTTTCCTGCTCTTTAAATTCGAAATCTGCTAGGGTAGGTGTACCGATTGGACGTTGTTTTAAATTTATTGACTTACTCATTGCTAATATATTTACCTCATTAATAATTCATCGACTAAAGTTTGTTATAGTTAAAGAGTTAATCTTTACACTACGCAGTTAAACTCAAGCTTTCAGAGTTATTTCTAATTGTTATTCAAAGGTATCACAATAAAGAATGAATATTCATTTTTTAACATAGGTTTAATTAATTGAAAAAACTACTTTAAAATATAAAACAACATAAAGCGCATTAAATATTATTATGCTTTAACCTTTCCTTTTCCTCAGTTACCATTTTACCTCAATTACTAATAGAAATGTGTACGGGCACTAAATGTTTAGTAAAGTAGTTTATGCATATTCTACTTTTAACGGCGGCTTATATTATGACTTTGATGAAAGATTTTAAGCATTTATAACTGAATTTGATAGTTGCCCGATTGAAGGATTTCATCAAGAAAAAGCTGAAGCATTATTAAAAGAAAAATTTGCCGTAGATACTGATAAATGTGGGTTATCATTTATAGTCGCTTCTGGTTATAGAAAAGCAGCTCCTGCACATGAGAAGTCTAGAAGAGATTTTGAGGATATCGTTACTTGGAAATAATTTAGAGTAACGGAAAGATTAGAATGTATCGATTTATATTGCTGTATATTCTTTTAGTATATACTTACTCTTCACAAGCAAAATTTTAAAGACATTAATTTTATTAAGGCTTTATCATATAGCACTATTCCACGTCAGATAATTCAAGTAGTTTTGCATTTTTAAAAAATAAGAGGGGAAAGTTTTCCTATACTATTTAGATAATTTTTTTCAGGACAAATGGATAACTTAATTACTTTTTCAATTACCGTATTCACTGGGTTTTTTGCTATTACAAACCCCATATCGAACATGACACTTTTTTTGTCCTTAACGCAAGGTGCAGATAAAAAAACAAAACTAGATATAAATAAAAGAGCCAATATTATTGCATTTATTATTGTAACCGTTTTTGTGCTTTTAGGTAAGTTTATTTTTGAACTTTTCAACATTAGTATTCCCGCATTTAAAATTACTGGCGGTATCTTAATTTTTTATATCGGTTTTGATATGCTTCAATCAAAACAATCTAGTGTTAAAAGTATAAATGATGTACACATTGATGAAAACATAGCGGTATCTCCTCTAGCAATACCAATTTTAGCTGGTCCTGGTACGATTGTTACTTCAATGAATTTTGTATCCAAAGTTGAGCCCATTCAAATATTTTTGGTAATAGCTATCTTTGGACTTATGAGTTTAATAACCTATTTCACTTTTAGGTTAAGTGACCATATAGTTAGAATAGTGGGTTATAATGTTATCTCTGTCATAGGTAAGATAATGGGTTTAATCATTGCTATTATAGGTACTGGTATGATTATAGAGGGTATTAAAATTTCCTTTGACTTATAATTTTATAGTAGTTACAATTGGTTTAAACCGATAACAGATTAATTTATTTGTTCAATTCACAAATAATAAAAATACTACTATAGTTTTGGTATAGCGAATGCAGAAATAGATAGTGGATTATTCTAATTTATAATAGTCATCAAAAAGTGATTATTTCCTTTATCAGTTATACAATAAAAAGCATCTAAAATGAACATAGGTTTAGTATTATCAGGTGGAGGCATTAGGGGTGTTGCTCATATAGGAGTTATTAAAGCTTTAGAGGAATATGGTATATCACCCACACATATATCAGGTACAAGTGCCGGGGCAATCGTAGGTGCTTTGTATGCTGGAGGAATTAAATGGCCTGTTATTTTAGAGTTTTTCAAAGCTATTCCTATATTTCATACTTATAGATTTGCTCGTAAAAAACCAGGATTTCTGGATACTGAAAAATTTTACGATGAGTTTAAAAAGTTCTTCCCAAAAGATACTTTTGAATCATTACCAAAATCTCTATTTATTACCGCAACAGATATAATAAAAGGTGATCTCGTTATTTTTCAAGCAGGAGAATTAATAAAGCCAATACTGGCCTCTGCCACTTTTCCTGGCGTCTTTTCGCCAATCGCTATCAATGGTTCTTATTATGTGGATGGTGGTGTGCTTAACAATTTTCCTGTTGAACCCTTGCTATCTCATTGCGATAAAATCATTGGTAGTTATGTTAATCCACTAAAGAACATTAAACTTAAAGACTTAAAACATTCGTATAATGTTGTAGATAGGGCTTATAAAATAAAGTCTGTTTCAGATTCTATAGCAAAATTTGTAGAATGTGACTTAGTCATTTCACCAGAAGAATTAAGCTCATTTGCTACATTCGACATGAGATATATTGATACCATTTTTGATATAGGCTATACTAGCACTATTAAAAAACTAACTGACCCTAGTTATAATAAACAAACAAAGGTCTAAGTAAAAAAACTATAGTTTCACTTAATTTATTTACCGTATATCTCAAAATTGTCGAAGTTATCTTATGCTTCTATTTTTTTTAAAATTTCATACACTAAACACACCATTGTTAAAATAATTGTAATTCAACGATAATCGTTGGTCGATATAATAAGTCATTGACCAATAACGTTAGTACCTAGTATGAAATCTATAACTAGCAGAATTAATCTTATCTCAAGCATTTTACTTTTAGTGGTTGTGTCATGTGTTAAAGGCATGGATATGAAAGAAGAAATATCAAATTCTAATTCAACTGAAGAATAGGTTTTATCGAACATCATCAAATTTAAACATATCTCATTTTTTTGTATTCTCACAAAAAAAGAAGTCTATTCTCGTGCTAAATTTTCACATGGTTTGCACGTTCCATGAAGAAATCTTCGAAGCGTTTTAACTTCGGATTCAATTTTTCAGAATACAATACATACTGACACTTCATTATACTCTGAGCTACTGTAATCATAGCGGTGTATTCTGATTTTTGAACCAGAAAATCTCCATCATCAATACTGCAAATTTTTAATTGCGACGTACTTACACCATTTAAAAGAAACAATTTGTGTAGGGTAGTAGGGGTTGTTATTAATATATCTATACCTTCAAATATTTCCGATTTTTGAATATCGATATGTAACTCTTTATAGCTTGCATACACTCGAAGGGAAGAATACTTCGTATACCGCAGAAATTCATCGTAAAGTTCTAATACCTTTTCTTTATTCTCAACAACTACGACAGCTCTGGGTGCATTACCAACTGCTTCACATTTTAATTTTTGAAGTGTGGTAAGGATTAGAGTAGTCGTTTTTCCGCTTTCTTTTGGAGCGGTACAATATACATTTGAACCACTTTTTATAATGGGAATACTGCTTTTTTGAAAAGGTGTAGGTTCTTCAATTGAAAAGCCCTCTAACATTTCTAACAAATACGGATTCAGTTTTTTAAACGACATAACTATTAACAAATGAAATTACTTAACCCAAGTAAAGGTTAATAATTGAACAAATATACAGCCATCGAATGGGGAAAATCGAGTATAACCTCCATTTTTATAATTGCCACTCGCAAACTTGTTCGTTTTCTAGGAATATAGAATTAGAAAAACACCTGTCATAATTCCCGCTAGTGGCACTAACTTCTTTCGTTTATTTTGTTCTTTAAATAAAACCCCACCTATCACTACTGCTATCAATATCTGACTGCGTTTAATGGCAGATAGCAACATAATCAATGCATCAGGGTCTTGTAATGCCTTAAAATAAAAATAATCGGCTATTTGTAATAGGATACCAACCAAGGGTATAGACCACCGCCATTTAAAGGCTTTTCTTTTGTCTGCATTCGGAAACCAGGTAATTGTTAAAATAATGAGCAAAATTAAGACCGTATAAAAGCAAAACCAGAATTGTAATGTTTGCGGATTTAAAGCTAAACTTTGTATCAGAAATTTATCATACAAACCGCTGGAAGCACCTAAAAAAGTTGCGCCAATAATTGCAAATATCCATTTGTTGTTCTTGAAGTGGATTCCTTCTTTTTTTCCAATTCTCGAATAAAGCAGAACTGAAAAAATGATAAGAAAAAAGCCTATCCATTGATATGTATTCGGCTTTTCGTTATATATAGTTATTGCACCAATAAAGGTGAAAAACGGACCAGCAGAACGTATAGGAGTAACTATAGTAATGGGGAGATGTTTTAATGCCTGGTATGCCAATACCCATGAAGCAGCCATAATAGCGGACTTAACCGCAATAAAACCATGTGTTTTTAAGGGAATATCAGTAATATAAAACTGAATTTCAATCATGTACTCTTTAAAAAATTGAGAGCCAATATAAAAGGGGAGGAGCAATAAAAATCCTGAAGAGATAGTACCTAGTAAAACAGGAAAGACTTCATTACCCTGTACTGCGTGTTTCTTACATAGGTTGTGTAAGCCTAAAAATAGTGCCGCTAAAAGTCCAAGGTACATCCACATAATGCGCGCGAAGATATTGGTTTTCTAAAGTTCAGTATAGAATTATTAAAACTTATAGCGATTTGAGTGTCAATGAACGATGCCTTAGTAGCTATAAATACGCAACCCATTGCTAACTAATGGTAACAAAAAAAGGTTGTCTATTTGTGACAACCCTTTTCTTAAGAACTTAAATTCAAAATTGCTTAACTTCTTTGTCCTTTTCATTTTCAAAAGCTTATTCAAGAATAGTAACCAACTCTTTCATTGGTTTTCTCACTTTCTTTAAGTTTACCAACCAATCTTCACTTTCATTTCTATAACCAATTGGCAATAATACAGCACTTCGCAAACCTTTCTCACGAAGTCCAAGAATTTTATCAACTGCATTTGGTTCAAAACCTTCTAACGGAGTAGCATCTACACCTTCGTATGCCGCTGCAATAATAGAATGTGAAAAAGCTATATAAGCTTGTTTTGCAGCATGGTTAAAATTTTCTTCAGCACTTTTTTGTGGATAAGAACCTAATAGCATTTGACGGTAATTTTCCCACCCTTCGTTTTTAAATCCACGAATCTCGTTTGTTAAGTCGAACATGTAATTTATTCTTTCTGCCGTGTAGGTATCCCAAGCTGCAAAAACAAGTAGGTGAGAGCAATCTGTAATTACAGATTGATTCCATGCGACTGGTCTAATTTGTTCCTTAATTTCTTGATTCTTTACGACGACAATCTCAAAAGGTTGCAACCCACTTGATGTAGGAGCTAAACGTGCTGCTTCTAAAATACGTTCTATTTTATCTTCAGCCACTTTTTTACCGTTCATTGCCTTTGCGGCGTATCTCCAATTTAATTTATCTAATAATTCCATTTAAATAACTCTTGTTTTAGTTGTTTTTAGCTAATTGTATGATATCGCTTGAAGTAATAACTACTTGTGTATTACTTGTGTTATTGGCAAGATTAAGCATGGCTTGTGCAATACTTTCTGCATTTATAATTCTATACTTTTTTAATGGGCCAATGAAAAGTGGCTGTATAATTTTGAATACCACAATTCCTATTTTTTCCAACACTCTACGTTCGTTACGTTCACCACCAATTAATGCGGGTCTTAATATTGAAGTATTCTTAATGCCTTGCTGAAGCACACCTTGTTCCATTTCACCTTTTGTTCTATTATAAAACACACTACTCGTTTTATTTGCTCCCATGGCAGAAATAACTAAGAAGGTTGGTATGTCATTTTCCTTTGCAAGCTTGGCAGCGGCAACGGGTATCCCGTAATCTATCTTCTTATACAACTTTTTGTCTGGTGTTTTTTTTGCGGTAGTACCAATGCAACAATACACTTCATCTGCGATAAAATCTGCACTAAACTGTTCTAGCTCTAGTAAATTACCAATGAATTGAATAACTTTATTTGGTAAGCCTTCAATGCGGGTTCGTGAAAATAATTTAATAGTACTGTACCTATTGTCATCAATTAATTTTTGAAGTAAAAGACCACCGGTTAAACCCGAAGCTCCTAATATAATAGCTGTCTTCTTCATGTTATTTACAGACTTTAATACTACTCCAAGCTGCCTCATAAGCTTGGTCTAGTTCTAGTTGAGTTAATTGAATCGACCCACGATTTTGTGCCATCATTAAAAATGATAACGGATTTATAGCGTAGGCATACAATAAGTAATCTGATAGCGGTTTAATAATGCCCTCTTTTTTTCCACGAGCCCATAGGTCGAGAAGGGGTTGTAAATGCTTGATACCTTCTTGTCTACTTGCTTCATCAATCATGGGAGTATTATCACATTGTGCTAAAAACAGGGCATTTGCACTTTCTTTTATTTTAAATTCTGCTATGCGTTTCCAAATCACTTTAAAACCATATTCTACAGGCATGGTTTCATCATATGTTTCAAAAGCATATGCGGTATAACATGCTTTAACTTCGATATAAGTTTTGTTTACTAAATCCTGTTTATTGTCAAAATATAGATAAATGGTTGCTGGTGAAACACTGGCCATTTTAGCAATCTTACTCATGGGGGTAGCATGAAACCCATCGTTATTCACTAATTCAATAGTCGCTTGTATTAATGCGTTACGCTTGTCTATACTTTTTTGAAGTGCTGCCATATTTAATAAAATTAAAACACAAAGATACAGAAAATGAATGTTCATTCTTTTCGATTAACACAACTTTAATTTCATTTTTATATAAGGTAGAGGCAAAGTGTTTCATAATACATAGTGCCAAGGGATTGAATAAAATACTACTTGAATCTTTGGTTATATACTCTAATGGGCACACTTAAATTCTATGGAATGATACATAATCAAAATCTCGTATTTTAAAATGAATCTATTAAAAGGTCATAATTTAATATAAATTAAAATTTAGTAGTAGAGTAATATTAAGCTTAAAGAATTTGATATGCGGATATTCACTATGATTAATTGTGTTGGTATGTTTCTTTAATTCAAGCGCTAATATTTTTCAATATTCAAAAATAGGCTTAGTGTATTTCAACCTTTTTAAATGTTACATAGTGCAGAGTTTTAATTAAAAGTTCACATTGCTGTACTATAGTCTATATTTATAAAATATTGATATACAAAACTTAACAGCATCTGATAAAATTCCACTTTAACAAATAAGTGCTTGTTTTCTTAAAGATTCTATTACATATCAAGATGGAGTAATTAAAAATTGTAACAATCTATTCTAGTTATGCATGCGTACTTATTTCCTGGTCAAGGCACTCAATTTCCTGGTATGGGAAAAGAGTTGTATGAAAAATCTAAATTGGCTCAAGAATATTTTAAAAAGGCCAATACTATTTTAAAATATTCAATTACTGATGTAATGTTTAATGGGTCTGCCGTAGATTTGAAGCAAACCAAATTTTCGCAGCCTGCAATATTTTTACACTCTTATATTTTGGCAAAAACCCTTGGCAAGGGGTTTAAACCCGATGTGGTTGCCGGGCATTCGTTGGGTGAGATATCAGCTTTGGCTGCTATTGAATCTCTAGATTTTGAATCGGCCCTTAAACTAATAGCCAAGCGCGCCTCGCTTATGCAAAAAGTTTGTGAAATTGAAAATACAGGTATGGCCGTTGTTGTGGGGTTATACGATGTTATTGTTAAAGATATCTGTGACAAGGTAGAAGGTATCGTTGTACCTGCTAATTATAATGCGTTGAAACAAGTTGTTATTTCAGGAGAAATAAAGGCATTAGATGAAGTTTGCGAAAAATTAAGGCCAGGTGCTAATCGTGTGTTCCCATTAGCTGTAAGTGGAGCATTTCATTCTCCTTTTATGGAGCCAATCGTTGAGGAATTCAAGTCGGCAATAGCCGAAACCAAATTCAAAAAACCAATTTGCCCAATTTATCAGAATGTCAACGCACTACCAATAATCGATATAGAATTAATAAAGAAAAATTTAGTCGATCAATTGACGCATCCAGTAATGTGGAGGCATACCATGCTCAATATGATTAAGGATGGAACGACTGAATTTACTGAAATTGGTCCTGGAAATTTTTTAAGACGCCTCGTTCGTAACATTAATAAAAATGTTATAATAAATGGAATCTCATAAATAGTTGAAACACTTTTAAAGTTATATGTTTTAGCTTTTAACGGGGTGAGAATTTACTATTGAACTTATTCTTAAATTTTTTTAAAAAAGCAATTTCTTTTTTAAGTGAAAATCTAAGTAAAGCGGTTCTTGGATATTTTTAAATACTGTGATTAAGCAAATGTTCTTGACTTAAGTTTATAACATTTCAATTCCTTTAAACTAATAACAACTAAATACATTTTCGAAAATACAAACCTTACTTTCCTCCCAAATTCTATAAATTGGAAGAATATCCTCATAAATTCAAAGGAATTCCTATAACAGAATATCAATAGTATTCTATATATTTAATAACTTCAATAAAGGTAGTTCCCTCGTCCTTTTATAAAATATCGTCGATATCTATATTATAATGGGTAATACAATAGTTTTGTAAAAATGTAAAAAAATCTTTCACTCGATGGCGGCCGAAGTTGGGCAGTTATTCAACTACTTACCTTAAAAGATCGCTATGGAAACCTTAATGGTCACGAAATACTACGAAAGTTCGACCTAGTTATTGCTAATTCAGGTGGTAGTATAGTTTTAGCTGCTTTGGCCGAAGATTATTCTATCTATAAAGCAATTACTTTATTTCAAAATAAGAAGAATAAAGAACAGATATTTCACAAAAACACCTTTAAAGACGGCTATTTTCAAGTTGATTATCTTGATTTATTGAATGCAGGCTATGGTCCAAAATACAGTACTACAAAAAAAATGAGGCTTTTGAGAACCTTTTTCCTGAGATTAATAAAGTGCAAATGAATGAATTGCCACAATTCAAAGGCAAAGAATCTCTTAAATATAGTAGTATTTACTTATGATGGCCTTAATAACCGTGTAAAGTTCTTTCAATCATTTTCCACTAGTGGTAATGGCTATGATTCTGAAAAATAAACAAAAGCTTTAAATTACTCTTCTAACGCAACTGTACAGTATTTTGATTTCCTTGATCGCTTTTAAGCAAAAGAATGCAATATATTTTATGAATTATGGGATGGCGCTCTAGGTGAATTCAACAATCCTATTTTAGCAGGAATAATTGAGGCCTATAAGCTTGGAACATCTCTTAAAGTTATTAGAATATTTCTATCGGAACAAGTAATTCACTTATGTCTTCTGATGCGATACAAAATTTTTGGAATTGGAAACAAATCGCATTGCTTTTCAGAAGAAAGAAATTCGACCTTTCGAAATGGAAACCACAGTTTAATTTTTTCAAAGAAACGGTCTTGCATCAGGCAAAAACAATTCTTTATCAACCACCCGACACTTCCAATTACATTGCTATGAAGGTCCTTAAATCTTCAACAGATAAGTCTCTTAACGACCATATAATTAGGCTTTTATCTTTAATTCATTATGATACGAATACTCCCGAAGAAGTTATACCGTTTGTTAAAGATTTATTTGGGTTAGCTATGGATTTAACCAAATATGAAGAAATCAATTTACTTATAGCTTTCTTTAATGCTTGGAAAAATGGCCACATTTATGACCAAACCATAGAGTTTAAAGTGTAAAGAAATAATGATTTATTTTTTCAAAATGGCGATAAATGGTACCAGTATGGCCTGGACAGATGGGTTAGTTGGGAGTTACTGGATAGATAAGTGCTCCGTAAAATCAACATTTAAAGAAAAGTAAAAAATGCTAAAAAAATGCCCAACCATAAATTAATCATTAATATCTGATTGTCAGTTATTTAAATAATATATTTATAGCCAAACTAATTTAACCTACCTTTAAAGCATTACTAATTTGGATTGCTTTCCGTTTTTTAATTTGTAACAATTTTAATTAATCTATCGCTCTCTTTAATTTATTGAATATAAAAGGTCATATCACTCTGATATTACAAAATAATTGGTTCATATAAACATAAGCAAATTAGGTTAAGTCAGCACCTCTTTATAAACAAAAGCTGCTATTTTTTTTATTGATAAAAATCCCCTAAAACTATAACAGTATCGCAAATCCAAAATTCTCCCGGGACATAAATCCTGATTTTTCAAGAACATTAAGAAAAAGAGTAAACACCTATTTTAAAACCAATAATAAGAGTCGTAATGCTAATGTAACTATGGTTGTAAAAACCATAATTATGTTGACATTGTTCTTTGCCCCCCTCATGCTACTTTCATCAGGCTTGGTTACTTCTGTTCCAATACTATTTTCATTATACATTTTAAGTGGATTGGGCATGGCCGGTATAGGTATGGGAGTTATGCATGATGCCATACATGGCTCATACTCTAAAAACAAAAGAATCAATACTCTTTTAGGCTATTCGTTCAACCTTATTGGTGCCAATGCAACTATCTGGAAAATTCAGCACAATGTTTTGCATCATACTTTCACCAATATAGACCATGCTGATGATGATTTGAACGCACCATTTTTCTTACGTTTCTCACCACATGCCAAACATTATTGGGTACATCAATATCAGCATATTTATATATGGTTTTTTTATATGATATCTACATTATCTTGGATAACTACCAAAGATTTTGTGCGCCTAAAACGCTTTCGTGACATGGGGTTTTTAGACAAAAAAAATGAATATAAAAAAACATTGGTTAGCATGGCGGTATGGAAACTATTGTATTATTCTTATGCATTGATATTACCTATGATTATGCTACCTTTTGCATGGTGGATAATTTTATTGGCATTTTTATCTATGCATTTTGTAACCGGAATGTTGGTAAGTATTGTTTTTCAGATAGCACATATTATGCCCGTGAACGAGTTTCCACTTCCTAATGATAAAGGAATGATGAAAGATGATTGGTATGGACATCAATTCGCAACAACAAGTAATTTCTCTCCAAACAGTAAGTTACTATTTTGGCTGATTGGCGGACTCAATTATCAAGTAGAACACCATGTATTGCCAGATGTTTGTCACGTACACTATAAAGACCTAACAAAAATTGTTTCTGAAACCGCACTTGAATTTGGCATGCCTTATAATGTCAAAAAATCTATAGGTCATGCTATCTGGGACCATACTAAAATGCTTCGCATGTTAGGTGAAAAATAAAAGCCGTGCTCAACGTACTTACTTTCTTATTGTCAAAACTTTTGAATACAACTGATATTTTCTAGAACAGTTAGTTTTTATACCTACTAATAAAACGTATTGATAGTATTCAAGATAAAAGTGTCGTTATCTTTGCATAAAAAATTTTAATGTCAAAGCAGTTTTCAGATTTAGGAATAAATGAGAAATTACAGAAGAGTTTAGCGGACTTAAAAATTTCTGTTCCCACGGATATTCAGAAAAAATGTATTCCTGTTGTACTAAATAAAAAAGAAGACCTTGTTGTATTAGCAAAAACCGGAACTGGTAAAACTGCTGCTTTCGGACTTCCCTTGATACAATTAATCGACACTAAAAACACTGCTGTACAAGCTGTGATTTTGGCACCTACACGAGAATTGGCACAGCAAATTCATACCAATTTAGAATCGTTCGCTTCCCATACTCCTACAATTTCTATAGCGGCAGTATGTGGTGGTATTCCTATAAAACCTCAAATAGAACGCTTAAAAATAGCTACGCATGTAGTGGTAGCAACACCTGGGCGTTTAGTCGATTTAGTAAAGCGTGAAGCTATTAATATTAAGAACTTGAAATATTTAGTTCTTGATGAGGCCGATGAAATGGTGAGTGCCTTAAAAGAAGATTTAGATACCATTATTGAAGGTATTCCAAAATCGAGAAGAACCTTATTGTTCACAGCTACTATGCCAGGTACAATAAAACAATTAGTTCAAAATTACATGTCTAAACATGTGATACACGTAGAAGCAGATATGTCAACACTTGGTCATCAAGGTATTGACCATAAATATGTAGTGGTAGAACCTATTGAAAAACTAGACGTTTTACTTCATTTTTTAAATACGAAAGAGGGGCAGAGAGGTATAATATTTTGTAAAACCAAAGCAGCCGTTAATAAATTGGCTAAAAATCTAGCAATTAATAAATTTTCATCTGGTGCTATACATGGTAGCTTATCCCAAGGCATTCGCGATCGTATTATGGGTCAGTTTAGAGAAGGACATATTGATATTTTAGTGGCTACAGATTTAGCTGCTCGTGGTATTGATGTAAAAGAGATTGAATATGTAGTCAACTATCATTTACCTGACACCTATGATGCTTATGTTCACAGAAGTGGACGTACTGCTAGAGCTGGGGCTAATGGGCTTTCGCTAACTATATTACAAAAAGAAGAAGTTGCTGAAATTGCTGATTTCGAAAAGGAATTGGGTATTGTCTTTAACAAGTATAAAAAAGCCGATGCGCAAAGTATTGAAGAGAATAACACCCTTCTATGGGCCAAAAAGATTTTTAAAACAAAACCAAATCGTGAGGTCTCTGAAGAATTTAAAACTAAAGTTAAAACGATATTTCATCATTTAACCAAAGAAGAATTGGTAGAAAAAATATTAGCAAATTATCTTTCCCAAGCTGCAACGATAAATTCAAAACCAGACGATTCTAAACGATAACACTATATTATTGGTAATCAGTTATTTAAAATATATAAAATACAATTATATACAGATTCCTGTATTTATTAAGTAATAAAATCGAATGTAAAACGAATAGTTTCATTACTTAATATATAAAATATCAGTCTAATTTGATATTAGCAAGTTTTTTTAGTCGCCGGCAAGTATTATTATACCATTGTCGTAAACGAAATAATCTATAAAACAATAGGCGAAGAAATTAATCTGCCCCTTTCTCTACTAAATAATGAAATCGTGTTTTATGAGGTTCATTAACTCTTATAGAAAACAATAAATATTTGTCAATAAACGCACTGTTCACTATAAGAAGGCAAATGCGAAGATAAATATGTGATGAATAGTACATTTATTAACTACAGTACTTAACTAGTTTCTAAAACGATTAATTTATGTTTCTTTAATAGAATATTTCTGATTACCGTTTAAGTATAACTGTTGATTATACTTAGATTGAACTAGAAATATTTTGTAACTTTTAGAATCAATTTAAGTTGTTATCGTAAACAGAAGAAAATTGACTAAACAAATTTATACTTTAGAAAAAGGTGATTAATAATACGTTAGATTCTCTTTAAATTGATACTGATTTTGCACCATAAATTACTTAAAAAGGTGTAACCAAAAAAATATAAAAAATAATGAATACGTATAATCCAATAACGGCATTATTAATATTTCTTGCGATATCGGTATTTGCATATCTCTTGTTTAGACCTTATAAAGGTTGGTATTGGCTGATTAAAACTAATTCTAAATCAAACGGAAAAATAGTTGTTGAAGATATTTTAAAACTGCTGTATCATAGTGAAAATGCAAACAAACATCTTAATCTAAACGATATTATCAGAACCCTAAAAACTAATGATACCCTAATTGTTGATTCCATAAATAAAATGGCCGCCCATGAACTCATCTTCATGGAAGGTGATGCCGTAAAACTCACCAAGTCAGGTAGTGATTATGCATTGCGTATAGTAAGGGCACATAGGTTATGGGAGAAATTTTTGGCTGAAAAAACAGGTTTTGATAGAGCAGAATGGCATGAAAGAGCTGAAAGAAAAGAGCATGAATTAACTAAAGATGAAACAGATATTTTAGCATCAAAGTTAGGAAATCCACAATTTGACCCTCATGGTGATCCTATACCAACAAATACAGGGAAAATTGCAAAAATAAAAGGAACTGCACTTTCAGAATTAACGGTCGACACTATTGGTAGAATCATTCATATAAAAGACAAACCAGATATTATTTACAAACAAATACTAGCAGAAAAAATTCATATAGGTTCATTAATTCGTGTAGTGGACAAAACTGCTTCGAGAATTGTATTTCATTCAGAAGGAGAATCTTTTGTATTAGCACCGATTATAGCAGGTAATATAACCGTTTCTATACTTGAAAAAGATGTGGTTGTAGAAGAAAATTTAGCAAGGTTATCTATTTTAAAAGAAGGGGAAACAGCTAAAATAATTGGTATATCTAAAGAGATAAGAGGAGAAAGCAGAAGAAGGTTGTTAGATTTAGGTTTTGTAAAAGGTGCTGATGTTCGTTTAGATTTGTTAAATCCATTAGGAGAACCTAATGCCTTTTTAATAAAAGGAACAAGTATTGCCTTGCGAAATAACCAAGCATCAAAAATTTTAATTAAAAAAGTGTAGATCATGGAAGTTAAAGCTAAGAGTGCGTGTGAAACTTGTTCTCATTTTAATGCTGAAGGGTTGAAAAGGTTGGGGGTAAACACTACCGAGGTTGATTTTGTAGTGGCATTGGCAGGCAATCCTAATACAGGAAAAAGTACCGTTTTTAATGCTTTGACCGGTTTGCGTCAACATACAGGCAATTGGCCAGGTAAAACAGTAACTAGGGCTGAGGGTGCCTTTGAATATAATAAGGAGAAATATAAACTTGTTGATCTTCCAGGAACGTATTCTTTGCTCTCTACATCAGAAGATGAAGAAGTCGCTAGAAACTTTATTCTTTTTGGAAAACCTGATGTAACAGTTATTGTTGTAGATGCTAGTAGACTCGAAAGAAATCTGAATTTAGTATTACAAATTTTAGAGATCACCGATAGAGCGGTTTTATGTTTGAATTTAATGGATGAAGCAGAACGTAACCATATTGAAATAGATACACGAACCTTAGCACGCTATTTAGGCATCCCAGTTGTACCTACAAGTGCCCGATATGATAAGGGGATTCCAGAATTAATTCAAACCATAAGTGAAGTAGCAAACGGAAAAATAATTTGTAAGCCGCATCGTATTAAAAATATTCCTAAAAATATTGAAAACGCGGTTCAAAAACTAAGCCTAGAAATTAAAAAAGAATACCCAGAAATTGCGAATAGCAGATGGATTGCTTTCAGATTGTTAGAAGGCGATGAGCACATCATTGAATTATTAAGAACAGGAGAATTTGTTTAGTATTAAATGATGAAAAATAAAAATATAGAACATATTATTTCACTTTCTAATGACCTTCGTTGGCAAATTGGTGATGAGTTTCATGATAATTTAGCCGAAGGAATTTATGCAGATGCCGCTGAAATAGTAAAGGATTCCGTTCATAAGACCGATGAAAAGAACAAGCTCCGTTTAGATGCTAGAATAGATAAGATTATTACTAGCAAAATATGGGGTTTCCCAATAATGTTTTTGATTCTAGCACTTGTTTTATGGTTAACAATTATAGGTGCAAATTATCCTTCTTCGATGCTGGCAGGTTTATTATTGGATACTGTTCATCCTGCCTTAAAAGCATTTGCTTCATCAATAGGAATGCCTTGGTGGTTAGATGGTTTTTTAATTGATGGTGTCTATTTGGCGGTGGCTTGGGTAATAGCCGTAATGTTACCACCTATGGCTATTTTTTTCCCATTATTCACACTGTTAGAAGATTTTGGCTATCTCCCTAGGGTCGCATTTAATTTAGACCACTTATTTAAATTATCGGGTGCTCATGGCAAGCAAGCGTTGACAATGAGTATGGGCTTTGGTTGTAATGCGGCAGGCGTTGTTGCTACGCGTATCATTGATAGTCCGAGAGAACGTCTTATTGCCATTATAACCAATAATTTTTCTCTATGCAACGGGCGTTGGCCTACACAAATATTAATAGCTACTATTTTTGTTGGTGCTGTTGTGCCTAACTCTTTTTCTAGTATTGCCTCATTATCAGCTGTAATAGGTATCGCCATTTTGGGTATCTTTTTTATGTTTTTAGTTTCTTGGGCATTATCAAAAACAGTATTGAAAGGAGAAGTATCTACTTTTAATTTAGAATTACCCCCATATCGACCACCAAGATTTTGGAAAACAATTTACACCTCATTAATAGATAGGACCATTATTGTTTTATGGAGAGCCATCGTTTTTGCAGCACCCGCTGGTGCAGTAATCTGGCTAATCTCAAATGTTTATTTGGGTGACCAAAGTATGGCCGCTTGGTTAATTTCATCTTTAGATGGTTTTGGGTTTCTTTTGGGGCTAAACGGAGTTATTTTAGTAGCGTATATAGTAGCTATACCCGCAAATGAAATTGTAATACCCACCATTTTAATGTTAACGGTTCTAGTTACAGGAATTGATGGTGGGGCAGGAGCAGGTGTAATGTTTGAATTAGACTCGGTCAGTGCAACGGGTGACGTGCTAAGAGCTGGTGGTTGGACATTGTTAACCGCCATTAACTTAATGCTGTTTAGTCTATTGCACAACCCATGTAGTACTACTATTTACACTATTTACAAGGAAACCAAAAGTGTTAAATGGACGGTTGTAGCTTCTATACTACCTGTAATCATGGGTTTTATTGTTACTTTTTTAGTTGCACAAATTTGGAGGCTGTTCATATAATTTGCTAACTATATTGTTATGTAAAAAATTTACTAGCAGATGGTTTCTCATAAATCTGGAATTCCAATACTTTAGTTCGTTTTCCTGGTGGTTAGGTTAAATAAAAGTCCGCCAAGCACTTTAAAAGAAAGATGTTAACTCATAAAATAATAGCATACTATTTATTGCTAATTAGTTTCACCATTTAAGTATAGGTAGATTATAAGTAAAAAGCCGACTATAATGAGTCGGCTTTTTTATTTAAATATATGTGACTTATAAAGACCTATAAGTATGATTTTAAAATCTCATTATTCGATTTTTTTCTTAACATGCGTACGGCCTTTTCCCTAATTTGTCTTACGCGCTCTCTAGTAATATCAAAAAGCTCACCTATTTCACTGAGGCTTTTTGGGTGGCTTTCACCAATACCATAATAAAGTTTTATAATTTCACTTTCTCTATTCGGCAACGTATTTAACGCTTGATTAATATCCGTTTTAAGAGAATCAATCATCAAATTTGAATCAGGTCTATTTGAGTCTTTAGATGTAATTACGTCGTATAAATTAGAAGCTTCTCCTTCTTTAAAAGGTGCATCCATAGATAAGTGCTTGCCTGAATTTTTCAATGCTATTTTAACTTGTGCACCACTCATATCTAGTTCTCTTGCAATTTCAACCGTACTCGGAGGTCTTTGATAAGATTGCTCTAATGTTGAATATACTTTTTTAATCTTGCTGATTTCTCCAATTTTATTCAAGGGTAATCGCACCATACGAGATTGCTCTGAAATAGATGATAATATAGACTGTCTGATCCACCAAACTGCATATGAGATAAATTTAAAACCTCTAGTTTCGTCAAAACGTTTTGCAGCTTTCACCAACCCAATATTTCCTTCATTGATTAAGTCTGAAAGTCGCAAACCACTTCCTTGATATTGTTTTGCTGTAGAAACTACAAAACGTAAATTGGCATTTACTAATGTATTTAGGGCTATCTGATCTCCTTCACGTATTTTTCTGGTCAGTTCCACTTCCTCATCTGCGGTAATCAAATCTATTTTTGATATTTCTTGAAAGTATTTTTCTAATGATTTAGTGTCTCTGTTTGTAATTTGTTTAGTGATCTTAAGTTGCCTCATATATTATGTAGTTTTTTATTGTTGTTATAATTTAACCTTATTTTGATGAAATCCTAATGAATTCGATTATTTATTAATTTTATTTTAAAAAGTAGTGAATATGACGGAATAAAATCTAGTCTTTTGCTTAAACTCTATAGTATTTTGTCAAATCAGTAATTTCTATGTAGTATTTCTCTTTAGAATTGACTTTTGTTTTGGGTAGCTAAACATTAGTTAATCTACCTATAAAAAGGATAGTGTATTCTATTAATAAAGAAAATTAACCAAGTAGTTTTTTTATACCTCCAAATCGCCAATCCATTCATGATAATAGCATAATGTAAAGTTTTTAATAGGAGAGGAAGAATATCCATAAATCCTGAATTTTTTTAGCATTACTATATGCATCACTTCTACAAAATACTTTAAAGGGTTTAATTCAGTAACTATTGGTGCCCATTTTGACATGCTTTCAATGGGTGTAAATAAACCACTCATTAAAAAAATAACCGTAAAGAACTATGCAATAAAGATGGCTTGTTGTTGAGTGTCTGTTAAATTTGAGATGAATAAACCTATATCTAAAATCACTAGTATATAAATTGTAGTGTATGAGTACAATAGTGGCAAACTCCCAATCATTGCGACTTGAAATATCAGCTTTGCTAATAGCAGATCTATGCTGAACAACCCCATTCCTATGACCCAGCGTAAACGACCAAATAACCTTATTGTGTGTAAATACATCTAATGGGTGGAAAATAGTACGCGAACATCATTCTCCTTTAAAGGGTAAAGAATTGATTTGAATAACCCTGTTCCATTGCTTACTTGGTTCTTGCCTAATAGTTAAATCTTAAGATATATAAGATAAGCAGGAACCATTAGTTTTAAATTAGTTGTTCAAATAAATTTATTCAACCCTAGTTTTATATATTAAATCTATAGTTAATCTTCTGTATCCTTTAATATAGCTTGGTGTCGTATATTTTCCTTGTCTTTAACTTCGTACGGAATTTTATTCAATATATGTTCTAAAGCCGTAATCCTAGCAGATGTTTTCCTGTTCGCCTTAATAATTTTCCAAGGCACATATTTTTGAGTGTTCTTAAACATCAACTCTTTATATGACGTGTATTCATCCCATAACGCCAAAGCCTTCCTGTCCACATCGCTATATTTCCATTTTTTGATAGGGCTCGATGTAATATCTTTAAATCGACGCTCTTGCTCATTTTTAGAAATAGAAAAGTAAAGTTTAACTAGATGAATATCTGATAGTAACATCATGCGTTCCACATCATTTACCGAATCCATAAAATTTAGATATTGTTTTCTTGTACAAAATCCATTCACAGGTTCTACCACGGCACGGTTATACCAGCTTCTGTCAAAGAATACCATTTCACCTTCACGTGGAAAACGATTAATATAGCGCTGAAAATACCACTGACCTTCTTCTATTTCATCAGGCTTTGGCAAGGCTACTACCCGTACTTCTCTTGGGGGTAAATGTTCGGTAATACGTCTAATTGCACCTCCTTTACCAGCTGCATCACGACCTTCAAAAATAATCACTACCTTTTTTTTGTTTTTTACCACCCATTGCTGCAAGACAAGTAATTCTTCTTGAAGTTTAGCCAACCGTTTCTCATATTTGAGTGCCTGTATGGCTTTTTTAGGATCTAAGGAAGATTGTCTCAATAAGGCCAACAGTCCCTTCTTCGAATTGATTGAAAGCAGTTCTTTTTCTTTTAAAGGCTTTTGTACTTTACTCATGTGTTTAACTTAAAATAGTTATTGCCTATATTTTTATCTGTTGTCTAAAAAACCGATGTACAATATTAGGGTCGGGTAATAGGTCTGGGCAATTAGAGCCCTTACCATCATAATCGAATTGAGATAAAACAAATTTGATGCTTTCTACACGGGCCAATCTTTTATTATCGCTTTTTACTATAATCCAAGGGCAGAAAGAGTTGTGGGTTCGAGCGAACATTTGATTTTTATAATAACTATACTCTTCCCATAGATCCTGACCTTTTTGGTCAACGGGACTAAATTTCCATTTTTTCAAAGGATTTCCCAACCTGTTATCGAATCGCTTCTTCTGTTCATCGATTGTTACGGAAAACCAAAATTTAATGATCTTCGTGTCCGATTCATAGAGCATGTGCTCAAACTCTGGTACTTGCACCATAAAGCGTTCGTACTGTTCTTTAGTACAAAAATCCATAACCGGTTCTACAACTGCCCGGTTGTACCAACTGCGATCAAAAAAAACGACTTCGCCCGCATTTGGAAGCTCTTTTATATAACGGTTAAAGTACCATTGTTTACGCTCAATTTCTGTAGGTTTATTAAGTGCAACAATGCGCATAGCACGAGGATTCAAATGCTCTGCAAAACGACGTATAGTACCACCTTTACCAGAAGCATCTCGGCCTTCAAAGATTATGGCTATTTTTTTGTCCTCTTTTTGAACCCATTTTTGAAAATCTACAAGTTCTGCCTGTAATTGTAAGAGAATCCGTTCATAATAATATTTATCCAAAACATCTTTGTAAAGGGGCTCGTCATTTTTAGATTGTTCCAAGTATTCTAGTAAATGTGCTTTGGTTTTTAGTTTGGCAAGTAAGGCATTATCGATCATTGGCTATTATTGAGTCATGAAAATAAGAAAGAAACCTAATTAAAAAGATGACAAAAGTCAATTAATTACTTTTTAAAACTACAGCTATAATTTAGGGTTTAGTATTTTTTTGCAATAGATACCACATATTTTGTATCCAACAGAATGAAAAAAACCTTTTGAAGTAGAATTACAAAATATTCACTTTCACCTAAAAAGTAATCAAACCACAGGTAAATACTTTTTCTAGTGGCTAAAATTGTACCTACTAAAAAGGTAATCCAAAACAAACTAATCAAATAATGGTGGGCGGGTTACTGTCCTTGTCAAAGTCTTAGAAATTGAATAACACATATTTACGAATTGATTTGGTCAAGTTTAAAAGTCTGTATATTATGTTTTTGTTGTACGTTAAATAAGAGTACTACATTACACAACAGAAGGTTATAGAATGAAAATGGGTTATTGTGTTACCTTTGTAATTGTGTTAGCAGATTGAATATCACCGCATTAAAAGTGATGATGAGTCAACTAAGTCAAAAAAACTGAATACAAGCTTATTTCATGAAGAACATACTATCGAAAATATGGTTTAAGAAGTTGATTACCAACTCCACTGTTGTTGTCATAAGTCTTATGTTTTTAGATTGTTCGTCGACCAAAAAAAACAACCAGAAAACATTTCCTTCAGAATCCTATAAAAATACTACACAAGTACATAACAGTAATGCCAATTCTGCAACTGCTACACATAATTATGATTTTGATGATCATGACTATATAAGCCTAAGACCAACATTAAGAAAACCTATATCACCCAATACTAAAGATTCATTGACACAAATCGGTTCTAGCTTATTGGTCAACGAAAATGAATCATTAGCTATTTTAGATAGTGAAAGTCCGGTTGCAGATAAAATAGTTGAAAATTATCTCAACAGCGAAAACAAGGAGCCTAATGGGCATTGTTTAACCGTAAGTAAAGTTCGTTTTGAGCAAGCTTACAAAGCGGTACACGGACATTCGTTCTATCAAGATTTACCGTCTCGTATGGCTACAAAAACTTACACCCCTAAACAGGTGTTTAATTTGCTGTATGCGTCCGCTTCAGACGTTCACGAAGGTTGGCGAAGCCTTCCAGAAGAATATAGGGGTAAGGGTAATGCTGGTGCTATCGCTTATGCAGGTATGGGTACTTTGGTTGATTCAATGGGAATTTGGAATGGCCAATTACGACCTGGGGCACTAATGCAAGTATGGCGGTTTAAAGACGATTATGAAAAGGTAGTGCAAGGCGTAAATGTTAAAAAACTAGACCCTTATGGACATTCGTTCATTTTCATTAGCTATGTGCGTGATGAAGAAAAAGCCATTATTGGACTTAATATAGCTGACCAAGGTTTTCAAAGCTACAGACCTTTAATACCTAGAGATTATGAAGTATGGTGGGCTGTAAATCTTAGTATTTAAAGGGCAGTTAAACTCAATAATATAAGTTTAACATTTTTAATGTAATTTCTTCTTAACTAATACGTTACAAAGATAGCGTCTGATTCCTAAATCTAAAAAAATATGCTACTATTTTCGTTACTAATTACTTTAGGCTTTACAAACGAAATTCCAACTAAAATAGAAGTGGTGGCAGTTTACCCTATGGCTGCTGAAAAACCATTGCCTGTATTGAAATCTAGGGATTTCAAGGGAACTGTAAACTTTGATTTTAAAACGGATTTAGATAGCATTGCTGAATCTTATGCTAATAGTAAAGTAGATGCTGGTGAACTTCGTTTGCGTTTAAAAGAAGGTCTTCGTTTGGGCACTATTTCTTTTGATAATATTAAAACAGAATTTACCAATCAATTAGTAGATAAAATTATACCGCATTGGTACGGTACTCCTTGGAGTTTTGGGGGCCATACAACCATACCGAACCAAGGTAAAATAGCCTGTGGTTATTTTATATCAACCACCTTACGCGATATGGGTATAAAACTCAACAGGTTTACATTGGCTCAAAAATCTCCTCTAGACGAGGCTAAAATGATTAGCTGTGGCTCGGTTATAAATAAAGTGGTACAAGATACCCCAGAAAAAGCCTTCGAAGAGATTGATAGTTTAACGAAAGAGGGACTCTATTTTATAGGTTTTGATGAGGGGCATGTGGGCTATCTTTTAAAACGTGAAGGCGAACTGTTTCTAATTCATTCCAACTATCTCAATCCGGTATCGGTTTGTATGGAAAGCCTCAAAGAATCACGTGTTTTTATGCGTTTTACTACATTTCATCTGGTAGACATCTCTCATAACGATTCCCTTTTGCAACGGTGGTTAGACAATGGTACCGTGTTGTAATTTTTTGGCAATACCAGTAACAAGCTCCTTATTAAAACATTTCAACTTTTCTAAATTTCAGCGGCTAATCTACTTGCTTGATTTATCGCGCGTTTTGCGTCTAATTCGGAAGCAACATCTGCACCACCTACGACATGTACTTTCATACCTGCTGCTTCTAATGGGGCAAATAATTCTTTCAATGGCAATTGACCTGCACATATGATAACGGTATCTACCGCTAATACTTTTTGTTCTTCATTTTGAACATAATGCAAGCCTTCATCATCAATTTTTGTATACTGCACGCTATTGATAAACTGTACGTTTTTCTTTTTCAATGTAGACCGATGAATCCACCCTGTAGTTTTCCCTAAATTGGCGCCAAATTTACCTTTGCTTCGTTTAAACATAAAAATTTCTCGTGGCGATGGATGAACAACTGATTGAACTCCTTCAATACCACTTCTTGCGGTCAGGGTTTTATCTATTCCCCATTCTTTTAACCAAGCATCAATATTCAAGGAAGTGCTTTCACCTTCGTGCGCTATGTACTCTGATACGTCAAAACCAATGCCACCTGCACCAATAACAGCAACCCTTTTGCCAACTGGTTTTTTTAACTTTAGAACATCTATATAATTTACTACTTTAGGATGGTCAATGCCTACAATTTTCGGATTTCTTGGTTGAATTCCTGTTGCTAATATCACTTCATCAAAACCTCCATTTTTTAAATCTTCGGCCTGTACTCGGGTATTTAATTTAACTTTTACTTGATGTAAGGCGGTTTGAGTGTTGAAATACCTAATGGTTTCGTAAAACTCTTCTTTCCCTGGAATTTGCTTCGCCATGTTAAATTGTCCTCCAATTTCTTTATCAGCATCGAAAAGGGTAACATCATGTCCGCGTTCTGCGGCAATGGTAGATGCTGCTAATCCCGCAGGACCAGCACCTACAACGGCAATCTTTTTCTTTGTTTCCGTAGGTAGATAATTGAGCTCCGTTTCATGACACGCTCTCGGGTTTACCAAGCAACTCGCTACTTTCTGCTCAAAAACATGGTCTAAACACGCTTGATTACAACCGATACAAGTATTTATTTCATCTGCCTTATTTGCTGCTGCTTTATTTACCCATTCCGGGTCCGCTAAAAAAGGTCGTGCCATCGAAATCAAATCTGCATGACCCTCTGCCAATACCTTTTCGGCCGTTTCTGGCATGTTGATTCTATTCGAAGTCACTAATGGAATAGTTAGTTCTTCTTTCATCTTTTTAGTTACCCAAGTAAATGCAGCCCTTGGTACCGATGTTGCAATGGTCGGTATACGCGCTTCGTGCCAACCGATTCCTGTATTTATAATCGTGGCACCCGCTTTTTCAATTTCCTTACCTAAAGCAACTACTTCTTGCCAAGAGCTTCCTTTTTCTACTAAATCTAACATCGATAACCGATAGATGATGATAAAATCGGTTCCCACGGCTTGTCGCGTTTGCTTTACTAAGGCTATGGGTAAACGCATTCGATTTTCATAGCTTCCACCATAATCATCGGTACGCTTATTTGTTCTTTCCGTAATAAATTGATTGATTAAATACCCCTCAGAACCCATAATTTCTATGCCATCATAGCCTGCTAATTTTGCTAGTTTGGCAGAGTTTACAAAGTCACGTATGGTACGTTGAATACCCGATTGTTTCAGTTTAAAAGGTTTAAAAGGACTAATGGGTGATTTTATGGCAGAAGGGGCAACCGCTAGGGGATGATATCCGTAACGCCCTGAATGTAAAATTTGCATACATATTTTACCACCTTCCTTATGTACGGCATCCGTGATAACTTTGTGGTGTCTTGCGTGTTTGTTTGTACTCATACGTGCTGAAAAGGGAGCTGTCCAGCCTTGTATGTTAGGTGAGATACCCCCAGAAATGATTAAACCCGCACCACCTTTTGCTCGTTCTGCATAATAGGCTGCTATTTTTTCTAAACCATTTTTTTTCTCTTCTAAACCTGTATGCATCGAACCCATTATAATTCGGTTTTTAAGGGTGGTAAAGCCTAAATCTAAAGGTTCGAAAATATGGGTATACTTGGTCATATTGTTTAGCGGTTTATGTATTATTGCTATGCGTGCATAGTAATGGGTAAGTTACGTTTTTTTATAATGAATGAATGAGAGAGGAAATAACTCTTTTATTTTAAATCGTTCCGAGAACTATCGAGAGGCTTGCAAGTTTTAATAACAAATGTGGGGTATAGCTTTGCGACCTTTTAATCAGTCATCATAGGTCAATCTATACCAAAGCATTTTCGCTAAAACTATCCATGCAAAAAATTGCAGAAGTTCTAGAAAACTCAGCAACTTTAATCATGTCCTCAATACTAAGGTCAGGTCTCAGAGGTAGAATATTTAGGTCGGTACGGTTTGTAGTCAACAATTCCAGTTCGTCATGTAGTGAATAGTGTTCAATTTTTGTATGTATTGGAAAACGTACCAAATCATTTAAAACTGAAATATCTTTTTCAGAACTGTTACTTTGATTGTCCCTTGCTAAACGTACACTAATGTTTCCATCCCAATTTTTTTGAAGAAGTAATGCTATAAGAACTGAAAGGTCATTATTACTAAGGTCATAATTGGTTTTCCAAGCCGGAGAAAAATCCTTTAGCCAAAGGGTAATATCTTTCTCAAGTGAAAGGCCTACATTTTCAAAAGGCACATATAGTAGCACCCCATATCTATTTTGTCGGGCAATTTCAATGATGTTCATATAACTTTCGTTGAACCTTCCATCGCCGCTTACCGATAGAAAAACTGTATTGGGTTTAAAAAAAGCAGCATTTAACGACTGCATGCTTATTTTAATAGATTCTGCAAAATCATTACCGCTTACATAGGTATAACTTGTTGCAATATTTTTTGATTTTAGACGTCTAATGACCTCAGGTAGAAAGTTGATGAGCTTATCTTCAATATCCTTATTTAAATTACTTACAGCCAAGAATTTAATAGAACCTTTAGGGGCAACAATACTTTCTATCAATTTAAATGAACGTCTTATTTCTTTAGGCGCAGTAACAGGAATCAGTAGATCAGGCCTCCAGGAACGCACCTCCCTTGTCGGACTCAACTCGGTTGTTTTCTTTGTTGCCCATGCTGCCAATGCAGTGAAAAGTCCACTGCGAGAGTCTCCCGCATCAGACTTTAGTTTTTTCTTAACCAAGTAATAGTAGAAAAACACAATCAAAATAAGCGATGCTAAAGCAATTGCAGCATTGATTATAAACATTACGGTCAAAGAACCAAAAGCCCCAATAAGTGGCACTGCAATAGGTATTTTTAAAGTAGGCCTAAAACTAGGTAGTGACAGCGACTGCTCTATTAAGGCTACCACATTTACCATAGCATAGGTAATCATAAAGAACATGGTAATTAACGGGGCAATAGTATTTAGGTCACGAAGTGAAAGTCCAACAAGAACTATAACTGCCGTAATGATCATAGCGTTAAAGGGCTCGCCTTTTTTATTGGTTTTTGACAAGAATTCGCTTTTCGGAAGAATCCTTTTTTCTCCTAAGGCCAGTAATATTCTGGGAGCTCCTACAAACGAACCTAATGCCGATGAAAGCGTAGCTCCCAATAAACCAGCAAGAACGATGGGTGCATAATAAGATTTATCAATAAATACGTTGTAATTTTCAACGAGTTCCTTGGGTGTCGCTAGTAATGCTGCCACAAAAACCAGCGCCATGTAAACCAAAGTGGAAATTATAACAGCAGTTATCGTTCCCCTTGGAATGCTTTTTCTCGGATTTTCCAAGTCTCCAGACATATTTGCTCCAGCCATTACGCCAGTTACCGCAGGAAAGAATACTGCAAATACCAACCAAAAAGAGGAACCTTCAAAATTATTTTCCTTTGAACCTGGGTAATCACCAAACCAAACAAAATCATAATTGAGCTCAGTAATAAAAAGTCCTCCCACAATAGATGCTATCGACAAGATAATAATTGCCATAATCACATATTGAATCTTAAAGGCAAAACTGGTGCTTATAAAAGCGATGGCCATAACAAGGATAAAGACGAAAATATCTAACAACAGCGGACTAAATTCAGGTAAAATAGATTGTAGACCTTCCCTAAAACCAAAAATGTACATCGCTACGGCAATAGCCTGCGAGAAAAAGAAGGGTATACCTATGGCACCTCCAATTTCAAGTCCTAACGATTGGGAAATAAGGCTAAACGCCCCGCCTGACCCTATACGAATATTGGTAGTTATACTCGATAGGGACAACGCTGTTGAAAGTGTAATTGATACTGCCACAACAATAATCAATAGTGCTCCCATAACGCCTGCATTCCCAACCACCCAAGGATGCCGTATATACATAATTACGCCAAGAACCGTAAGAAATGTAGGAGTAAAGACCCCCGCCATCATACCGAATTTTTTGATTTCGTTGGTTTTATCCATTATGAGGATTTTTGAGCCATGGTATTTATTTGACTAAAGTTAGTTGTTGGTCATAGCATTGTAAATGATAAATATCATTACAAGGTCTACTGAAAAATGCAATGAATTAAAAATAATTCGTACACATTTTACTGAACAAATGAATTTTAAAACATCTTTTGAGAATTAACAATTAATAAGTTAAAGATATTATCGGTCAAGATGCCATGACTATAGATTTACTTCATTTTTAGAGGTTATACTTCCATATTCCTTGGTATATACTCTAACCATCATTAAAAACAGGCTAATAAGCAATGGACCGAAAATTAAACCTATAAAACCAAAAATGGGTACCCCTATAATTACCCCAATCAACGTTATCAAAGGGTGTACATTGTCTAATTTGTTCAAAACGTATACACGAATTATATTGTCTGTGGTACCTACAATGATAATACCGTACAATAAAATACCCCAAGCCTGAAAATTGTTGTCATTTGACAATGCTATTAAAAAAACAGGTATGATACCGATAATAGCTCCTATCACGGGTACCATAGATCCCACAGTTACAATTACCGCCCAAAAGAAAGGTTGTTCAATACCAAAGATTAAAAATCCAATTAAAGCAACTACTCCCTGAGCAATCGCCACCACAGGAATCCCAATCGCATTGGAGCGAACCTTCTTCCTTATTTCATTAAATATCAATCCACTATATTTCTTTTTAAAAGGGGTATACGTGCCCAAGGCTGCATTTAACTCCTCATTTTTAGTCAACATAAAATATAGTATAAAATACATCATTGCAATGGCAATGACCATATTGACCGAGCCACCCAGTAAACCCTGCAATCCTTCAGATAATGTAGACGATATTTTTTCCGGTTCTATACTTGAGGTTAAGTCCACACCAAAGTTATTTTCCCAAATAACTATTTTCTGTTTGATCAGATTAATATAGTGTTCAAAATTATTAAGACCCTTACCCACTTTTTTACCTAACATCAAGCCTACTCCTGCAAAAGGGAGTAAAATACAAAAAAAGGATAGCACTAATAATAATAATGCCGCTAAGCCCGGCCGCCAATTTTTAGAGGTTAATTTCTTCATTGGCCCCAATAGCAAGATATATAGAGTCAATGCTCCAAGAAAACCAGAGAGATAAGGAACCAGCGACTTAAATAATATACCACCCATCAGTACAATAAATAATATCATAAAGACTTGGCGAATAATTTCAGCGGGTATTGTTTTCATATTAATATCAACTTTAAACACATATATCGGATTAAGTTATTTCCGGATAATAACATAAAATTAAGTTCGGTAAAACATATGGATTCACAAGCATATTTTTTGTTATACTTTTAAACTTTATCATCGTTTCCTACTTTACTTCTTAGTCTCATAGCCTTGCTAAATACAATCGGAATATCATACATACTGACTATACTTAGAGAAGAAAGCAAATGATCAATAGTTTATTCAGGGTAGGCAAATGACTCAAAATGTACAAGTGTAATAAGGTAGTAATAGGTTTATTAGAACTTTTTTAATGTTGGGTATATGGTTTGTTGAGTGGATTAAATAACTATTTTAATAAGCAAATACTTGCCATTGGAAAATTCTTACGAATTTTCCAAATAAGCCAGAACAAGCAATAAATTATATGCGGAGTTGGTATTCGTATTTATTTTATCTTTAATTATGCATGCCTCCCTTATTCATTCCTTTATCGTTCATCATCTTTATACTGGAGTTCATACAATCTTCACTCAACATGCCCTCCTTATGCATAATTTGCATCATGTGACTCATCATTTTTCCATCTTTCATCATTGATTGCATCATATTCATTGACATCAGGCTATCATTCAAAATCATATTTAAATTTTCACCCTTCATCATATTACCCATTATATTTTGGTTGCCCTTCATCATCTGCATTGCATGGTCGTTGTCTTGCATGTTGCCCATGAATTCTGTCATGTAATTGTGGTTGCTGGCAATCGCATCAAAAAGTTCCGTTCTTGTTTCTGAATTTTCGAGCATGACATTAGTATCTGTTTTCTGTTCGCAACTAGATAGACTTACTAAGCCAATTGCCATTAAAATAATTGTTGTTGTTTTCATACTATTTGATTTTAAATTAATAATTGTTAGCGTATTTTAACCTATTCCTGATCGTTTTAAAATTCATTCTCCAACTGGAAATAGTCATTGCTATTTTCAAATTTGTTGTACTGGAAGACCTAAAGTAATCCAGTCATGCATTCCTCCCCTGTAGTATAAAATTCTATTTGCTGGACAACCTGCATCCAAGAGGTCTTTTATAGCTGTTGATGATTGTGGGCATTGTGGGCCATTACAAAAAAATATGCTGGGATTGTTTATGTCCAATTCATCCATTCTTTCTACCAACTCGGTATAAGGGATATTTATTGAGCCAGGTATGGTTACTGAACCAGAGGTATTAGGTTTTCTCGCATCAATAATGGGCCAACTTTTATTGTGGTGATTATATACTTCTAGCTCTCCCACCGTATGCACCTGTTGTGCGGCCGTTATGGATTGAATACTGCCCCACGTTACGTCAACTTCTACTAAACCAGGTTCTGTTCCTATATTTTTGGGTATCATATGGTTCTCATCTCTAGTAGAGGTTCTTCGCTCGGATATATCCTTAATTCTTGCCTTTAGTTCATTTATTTTATCTATTTCGGGCATACCAACAGATTCAATCTTGTCATCTACAAGCAATAATGGGGAGTGTTTCAAATGATGCTTTTCAAAGAATTCGGGATGCTCCTCAGAATAAATTACTTTATATGGCAACCAAGCGGCTTGAAGCACTTTCTCTAGTATAAGTCTATGCTGACAGGTTTTGGTCGCTGCTATTATTATCTCCATAATTATTTTCTTTTGTTGAATTTGATAAATAACATTATCAGTAGTATTACAATTAGAAGTGTTAAAAACCACCATCCCATATGCATTCCCCAGTAATAGGAATCTCCATTATTGTGCATCATTTCTGAATGTTCAGTATTCTGGTTGCAACTACTTAAGGTTACTAATCCGATAATTATAATCGCTAATGTTCTCATAATAGTTAATTTATTTGTTCCTGATATTTTCATTTGAAATTACTCCAATCTTTGTGCAAGAATTTATTATCCTTCATTCTTCATATTCCCTTTCATCTTCTTCATCATTTCGGGATTTTTCTCCATCATTTTCTGCTTCATTTCTTCCATCATTTCAGGGTTTTCATCCATCATTTGCATCATCTTTGTTTTCATTTCTTTTTTCATCATTTTGTTTTTATGGATTTCATCCATCAACATTTTACGACCTTCTTCACTTGCTATCATTCTATCGAGCATTTTAGATTGCATCTTTTGCATCATCTCCGGATTTTTCTCAATCATCATCTGCATATGGGATTGCATTTTTGCTTTCATTTCGGGATTTTTCTCCATCATCATTTTCATATCTCCAGATTCCATTTTTTCCATATGAGCTTTCATCAATATCTTTTTGGCTTCTTCACTTTTTTGTGCCTCACTGATGAAATTGGCAAACTGAATAGGGTTTGAAATGATTTCTTGATAAATGGCATTTCTATTTTCATCAACCTGCAATGTCTCTGTGGCATTGAAAGCTGACTTACAGCTAACCACTGTACCGATTAAAGCCATAACCATTATCGTTTTTACTATTGTTTTCATGTTTTTCATTTTATTTAATTTTAAATTATTTATATATATATTTTATGCTGAATCCTTGTTGTTTTTGTTGGCTGTTAAAAACCATCTTTCTCCTAAAATTATAAGCGTTATTGCTACTAGTGCAACAATTATGACCGTTTTGTCAGTGCTCGCTTTAATCCATAAAAAGGCACTTAAGACTATGACATCTAACAAAATAGCCGTTATAATTATGGCTGAATTAGCTTTAACTTCTTTTCTTAAGTTTCGCAGTACACCCCATTGGATGCCGATGTCCATTACTAAATAAAATATGGCACCCAAAGATGCTATACGACTTAAATCAAAAAATATAGTTAGTACAATTGCAATAACAGCAACATAAACCAACATGTGCTTTTGAATAGTACCGGGCATTCCGAAATGTTTATGAGGAATGAGCTTCATTTTTGTTAACATTGCTGTCATTCTTGATACGGCAAAGATGCTGGCTATAATTCCCGATATGGTAGCTACTATTGCTATACCAACGGTGAACCATAATCCGTATTGACCAAAAGCTGGCTTCGAAGCCTCGGCCAATGAATAATCCTTGGCTGATACAATTTCTGAAATAGTTAAATTAGAGGAAACTGCAAATGCCACTAATAGATATATTACGGTACATATTGAAAGAGAAATTATAATTGCCCGTCCCACATTCTTTTTAGGGTTTACAATTTCTCCACCGCTGTTTGTAATAGTTGTAAATCCTTTATACGCCAAAATAGATAAAGCCAATGCACCTAAATAATCTGTTGTTGCATAATTCGTTGAATTACTTAATGAAATAGCATCTTGGAAAGAAAAGCCAGCAGCCCAGAGCGCTCCTATTGCAAAAATAGCGATGCCTCCAATCTTAATGATTGCCATAATTAATGATGACTTTCCAATAATTTCATTGCCAGAAATATTAATTAGAAAGGCACCCACAATTAGGATTACCCCCAGTATGGGTACCCAAACACTGTTGTTGCCCACATTAAAGAGCTGTAAGGTATAAGAACCAAAAGTACGGGCGACCAGACTCTCATTGATTATCATTGAAAACGCCATTAAAAGCGCACCTGATGCTGCAACAGTTCCTTTTCCGTAGGCTTTGACCAAATACATCGCTATTCCACCAGAAGATGGAAAAGCATTTGACATTTTGATATAACCATAAGCACTAAATCCTGAGATTATGGCTCCAGCAATGAAGGCAAGTGGAAATAAATTACCTGACAGTTCAGCGACCTGACCCAATAAGGCAAAAATTCCGGCACCAATCATTACACCGGTACCCAATGCTACAGCTCCTATTAGTGATAGACTGTTTTTTTTATAGTTAGTATTCATATTTAGAATCTTACTGATAGTCCGCCACCTGTACCAAAACGGTTATCGTAGCTTGCCATCAATGAAAAGTTTCGTGATAAAAAATATTCCACACCTGCGTTCCAAACAACTTCGTTTGCAAAATTGTCTGCTGCCGGAAGGTCGTCCACCCATCCAAAATCTGCTTGATACTCATAATTGCCGAAAATGGCGGTTCTTGGGAAAATGATTATTTCACGGCTCAAACTAATCTGTGGCCTCAATTTAGTATCTATACGCACGTCAAGATTAAAGAGATAAGGTGTTAAATATCGAATTCCTACAATTGCTGTGGTTGAAAGTTCATCCAGACTATCTTCTATTTCATTTTCAATATTAACACCGCCAAACACTCTTAAATAATCGTGTAGATAACGTTCGTAGGTAACTTCTGCTTCCAAATTTTCATTCCATCCATATTCTGCCATCACATTGAACTGATTACGAATGTTGGAAGTTGTAAAGTTAAACTCGGTCATATGAGATGCGGCATCCACCATAGCCCACGTATAATATTTATCGGCTTCAGTGAGCAATCCACTTATGGGATAACCGTTCAAACGGTCGTCTCTTGGCGTGTTATAACTGATAACCCTTGCCATCCCGCTCATCATATGGTACAGAATGTGGCAATGAAAAAACCAATCTCCATACTCGTTGCCATAAAACTCTATCGTAACTTCCTGCATCGGTGGCACATTAACCGTATGCTTCAAAGGCGAATATTCGCCGTTCTTGTTGATGACCCTAAAAAAGTGTCCGTGCAAGTGCATTGGGTGGTGCATCATCGTAAGGTTGTTTAACGTAATCCTTGTAACCTCTTTATGGTTGATTTTTATCTGGTCAGTTTCGGAAAGTGGAACACCGTTCATACTCCAGATGTAACGGTTCATATTTCCCGTAAGGTTTAACAAGATTTCCTTAACTGGAACATCTTTGTTATAGGTTGTTTTTTCGGAAGACTTCAAGTAATCATAATTATATTCCGAAAACATATCCATTCCTGTTATATCAGAATCATCCATTTTCATTTCTGAATTTTTGGACATTTCCATATTCACTTCTTCCTTGCCGGCAGGCAGGTTTGAGTGGTCCATTTTGGAATGGTCCACTTTTTCATTCATCGTTGAATCTTTGGACATATCCATATTCATTACATCCATCTTCATTCCATATTCTTTTTTCATTTCAAAGCGTTCATCTTTTTTTGGTTGGAATTTTAAAGCGTGTGCACCCATTTTCATATCCATTTTTGCCATTTTCTGCATCATTTTAATTTTATCGGGTTTCGGAACTACTTCCGCAGGAAGCACTTTTCCGTTTCCAATATTTGCAGTTGCAGTACCCGAACCGTCTTGTGCCATTGCCCTGAACTCGATTTTTGCGTTTTGTGGAACGGTTACAATAAAATCGTAGGTTTCCGCAATAGCGATAAACGTTTTGTTCTTCTGTATAGGTTCAACATTAAGGCCATCGGCAGAAACCAGCGTGGGCATATCTCCGCCAAAAGTCATCCAAAATTGGCTGGATGCCGAACCGTTTATGATTCGCAACCTGACTTTTTCCCCTGCTTTAAAATCGGGATATTCGGGCTGTTGCTGTCCATTGACCAAAAAGGCTGGGTAATAAATATCCGCTATGTCAGCACCTTCCATTCGTTGTCTCCAAAAATCGAGCTGTGCACCAAATGCACCACGAGCAATTACTTTGTTAAGTGGGGTGGATGTTCCTTTTTTCATTCCGTACCACTCGTTACCACGTTTTAGGTTTCGCAGTACGTTCATTGGTTTTTCATTTGTCCAGTCTGAAAGCATCAAAACCAAATCTTTGTCATAATCCAAGGTTTTTTCCTTTGGGTTTATAACAAGAGAGCCGAAAACGCCACTTTGTTCCTGTAACATCGTATGGGAATGATACCAATAGGTGCCATTTTGCGTTATTGGAAATTCATATTTAAAGGTTTCGCCTGGGCGAATGGGTGGCGTGCTTAAATAGGGAACACCGTCAAAAAAATTGGGAATGATAATTCCGTGCCAATGGACGGATGTTTCCACACTCATATCATTTTTTACATAAATGACCGCATACTCGCCTTCGGTAAATTCCAAAGTTGGGCCTGGGATTGTGCCGTTTACGGTCATTCCCTTTACCTCTTTTCCTGCTTTGTTTACCATTTCTTCCTTGATGATCAAGGTGTATTCGTGAACTAGCAGATTGTCATTGTTTCCTTCTTGGGACTGCTCATAAAGGTTTTGACCAAAGATGGTTTGGCATCCTAATAAAATAAGTAGTGATATGTATTTCAAATTCTTAATTTTTCTAATTAATATCTCGTTAAATAAAAACCATTTCGGTTTAATAGATTACCTCTTTTGACGTAATTGTTAACTATTGACATAATCCAGCCCAAAAGCAAGCATAGACTGCTTTCCTTTTATTTTAATTACTCGGTTTTTCTAATAGGTAGGTGATAAATATCGCATTTGCGCAATTCAGTATGTACTGCCAAATTTTTAGAATTGATATGGAAAATTTTCCAGAGGGAAATTCAATTCATCTTCGACATTTACTAGAACAGCAGTGTCTCTATTTTAATGATACTATAAGGTAACCAATTCTAATAAATAAGCATGCTATAAAACCCTTTTACTTATTCCTGTTCATTTTAACGTATTTGTAATCGCAATATATCGACCAAGCTGTTTTCTTCATCACGGAGACCTAGAGTACAACTACGTTTTTTAATGGTATAGGCATTTAGGTCTATAGGATTCAAATTTGGTTCTGATAGCGTTGAAATTGAAAAGTAGAATAGATAGTAATAAACAGACATGTACTGCGTTCTATCTAGACTAAAAACCAGATTATGAGACAGATAAAACTACTTTTTTTATTACTGATGATGTTTCCGTTACTATCCTTTTCTCAGGTAGAGATGAAATGGAACAAAGAGGTACCTACTAAAATTTTATGGCAAGAAGTTACTTCACTGGGCAACCTTATCGTTAGTTCAAGAGAAGAATTGATTGGTATAGATACCGAAACAGGAGAAATTAGTTGGGGAAAAAGGGCCTTTGGTAATCTCGAGAGAGCGGCTTTCGAAGAACTTCCCAATAGCCCTTTTTTTTCGGTAACCACAGACCATAGCTTACATCTCATCGATCAGTTTAGCGGCAACGAAGTCTTTAATTCTAAAAATGCCGGACTTCAAAAGGTTGCGAGCTATCATTTATTGTATAACTCAGATGCGATTCTTGTTTCCGGAACGGATTACAATGAAGAACCGTTGATGGTTTCCGTAAAAATGTCAGATGCTAGTTTATCATGGTCCATGAATGAAAAATTTGGCCGTATCGTTACTGCCAATGAACTGGATAATCAAGAACTTCTTATCGTAACCTTGTTCAACAACTACAAACTCAATACAGATACCGGAGATGTAATTTGGAAGAAAACGAACTCCAGGGAAGCGGAGCAAATAGACAAAATGGGGAAATTTGGCGCCTTATTGAAGCAGGCCGCGGAGCATGTTTCCCAAGATATGGATATACAACTAGACTATTACCAGCCCGAAGGCAGTGATGTCTTCTATTTGGGGTCACAACAAGAGCGACAAGGCGGCATGACTACATCTTCCGGTACTACCTCCATCAACTATACCAATCACTATAACGCGTATAATATCAATGATGGTAGTTTGGTATGGAATGAAGAATTAGAGGTAAATGGGGCGCTTAGCCAGGTTAGTTTTTTAGATAACGGAATGCTTGTATTGCCCGATGATGGCAATAGAACAAAAATAAACCTGTTCGACTATAAGACCCGTGAAGGTCTATGGGGGAAAAAGGGCCGTGGTATTGCCATCAAAGGCGGAGTGTATGATTATTTAGATTCCGGTGATGGTATTTTGCTGGTATCGCGAACTGCCAATAAAGATTTCCTCAATTATTTAGACCCAACCCTTGGGGCCATTACCTTTGAAAAACCAGTCAGAGTAGAAGGTACAGTCGTCGGTATTGTGCCACTGGCAAATGCAATCCTATATATTACGACCGAATCCATGAACATTTTGGACCATCATACGGGTACACTCAAGTGGAACAAAAGTATTCAAACCAGTCCTAGACTTACCGCTGAGCATCAAGATAAAATCTATGCTTTTGATTACAGTTCCGGACTTTTAAAAGTTGTGAATAAGTCAAATGGTCAAGTCAGTGATTTTTCACAAGTAGCACTTCGCTTTGAGGGGAAGGAATCCCCATCGAATCTAGAAATTTTGGAGGATGGTATTTTTATACATTCTGATCAGAATGTTGCCAAATTTAATTTTGATGGATCTCTGGTCTATCAGGAATACTATGCCGCACCCAAGGAAGCGGGCTGGAAACGTGCCTTGCTATATGCCTCATCGGTAAGGGCCGCATATATTGGTGCCGCCTCATACTATGTTTCAGGGGCTATGGCCGCAGCCGAAAATGACGTACGTCAAAAAGACGAAGCAGCAGGAGAACTGGTATCTCAAATAGGAAACGCCTATGGGGATTTAGGCAATGCCGCCTCAAGTTATGCCGGTGCTGCCTTTAGAAAGGCGAATGCCCGACTCAAAGCCACTAAACAAGGTAGGGATTTTATGTTCATTATGTCCAAACAAGAAAAAGACATCGTCTTGTTAAAAGTGAGCAAAACTACGGGTAAAGTAGCGGGTGAAATTAATCTTGGTAAGGACCGTGAGCCCTTATATGCGGTTGACGATATTACCGGACAAGTGTATTATCAAACAGGAGACGCTGCACTTACCTCTTATATGGCGCGTTAACAGATCACCGTTTAGGAAGGCTATTGCATATGGCTTTCTTTTGGAAAGCTTGGTGTGTAATACAAAAAAAGAGTGTAACCATTTCAAAAACGTATAACGTATTGCTATTTTGATTTACGGCATAAAATTAAGAGGTCTAGAAGACCTCTTAATTTTATGCCCGTTGATGCGGTGGAGAAATTGGCGCCTCACTTTCTTTTCTATCGCTGCATCTCACCGAAAAAAGTAATTGCCCACCGCGTAATCACTTTTTATCGCACCTCAAAAGGTAATGACATCGAAGAATGAAATGAGGCCTATGCCACATCTTATTTAGAGATGCATAAATACCTTTATAAAATAAAAGACAAGCTATTTATAAACAGGTATTATGCGACCTAAGCCCGAGAGCTATCGAGAGTAGGGGAGTGATCCCCAATTTTAGTAGAAGTGCATGAATTCTTTACTATACAATTACAGGCTATTTATTTGTGTGAAATGAGATGGATATAAAGAAATCTTTATTAGCATTCTTTTAAATTACAGTAGTTGTTTTATTCAAAAGTATGCCGTTGTTCTTGTGTTGAAGAGGCGTTTAATAATTGGTTAAATACTTTTATATTCTCAAAATCGCGATTAATTTCTTCCGAAACAGCAATACCAGAAACACCCATTTCTAATAGCGCAGTAACATCTGCAGTGGTGATGCCTCCAAAAGCAATAATGGGCATTTGGGTCTTTAGAGCTTCAACTAGTAACTTATACCCATTTAAACCTAAGGCGGTATTTGAGTTATCATTGTTTGTAGTTGTTCTAAAGGGACCTAACATAATATAATCAACTTCTTTAGTAACTAGTGTTTCTGCCTCTTGTAAGGTATTTGCTGTACCACCGATTATTTGCCAAGAGTATAGAAATTTTCGCGCTTTAGTAGGGCAAATGGCTGTTTTATCTAATACTACGCCATCCGCTTTAACGGCTTTAGCAATCTTATACTGATGGTCAATGATTAATCTTGTTTGAAAATGAGAAGTGATTTCTCTAGCCTCTTCAGCTATCTTTAAAAACTTTTTTTCTGAAACATTATTTAAACCTAATTGCACTAATTCAATACCAGAAGTACACGCCTTTTGTATATTTCCCAAAACCTCTTTTGGTGAGTTTCCTTGGGGTGTATAATGTAGCTTAGGAATTATCATGTCTTTGTTTTTAGATGTAAATGTTGCTCAATCAGGTTGGCAAAGTTACGAATGAATGACGGTATATTTTATTGTATACTACGAGACGAATAGAAATATGTAAACTAAAACAGGATAACACAAATTAGTGATTATATAGGAGAGAAAATTTAGTTCCCTATGGTATAGTTTTGCTCCCTGATTTATTTGGCACTAATTTAAAAGTAGCTAGTAAGAGTATCATTCATCATGCATCTATTGGAAGTAACGACGCATGTGTTACTCTTGGACTTGAACTTAGGTTGTGGCAAAAGTTTTTCATTGGTCGTTAAGATGAAAACAGATGGAACTGTTATGGGGCAATGGGTTGATAAATTCAATGACGATACAGTAGGTATTCATATGTTTATAGATTGCATGACTGTTGATGGAAATACCGAAATTATTGGTGTTATTGTCACAAAAGGCTCTACGAATGGAGCTAATCTGGCTGGATCTTATGCAGTTACGGCAATGGTAGATAATGGAACTTCTGCCAATGACCCTCTTAATCAAATTTCCAACTCATATTATAGGGTAGACCCTAATAAATTTTTTGACTTTGCAATCGAGGATTTCGGACTTTTAGATATGAACATAGGCCAGCATTAGTCATTTATTTCTTCCATTTTCATGCTGAATAAGGTTAGTGGCAATTGCATTGTAAGTTTAAAAATTAACCCCTGATAACAAAATAGGTACATTCGGATAGTAAAAGCGCCTATTCGTCCCATACCATTTGTGTGCTTCTTTTGAATAGGATAATTTCAATTCAAGATCAGAAGTTCTTTTTAATTCAAATTCCCTACTTCTGACATTCCCCCAGCAACAGAAATAGTTTCTCCAATGGAAAGAGCTCGCTTAATAGTGCGGTTTTTCCAACATGAACATCGTACTCCATTGCTCATATATACCTAATTGAATTATTATATAACCCTTTAAATTGAAAAAGTATGAAAACAAAGCGTAAGAATGGCATGAAGGCTATTTTAAAATTAGCCCTGCTATCAACATTTATTTTATCGGTGGTATCCTGTTCTACCGAAGCTATAAACACGGACGAAACGACCAATCTGACAGCAGTGGCTGCCAAAGCCAAAAAGCCCCGTCCTATAAAAAATACCTATGTAGGTATTGACAGATTTGAAGGCGGGGTACTCGTGGGGGCTGACTTCTCTGGTAACATGTCACATGCGGGCAAATTTACCGGTCAGACCATTATAACAAGTTTTGATTTTATATCTGAATCGCAGGCTACCCAAACAAGTGTCGACCTCATCGTTGCTGCCAACGGAGATAAAATATACACTTCTTCAGGGGTCACTATTACGTTTTCACCAGAAAGTATTGCTGATGGAACCTATTCTGCGGGCACCTATACCGGCGGTTTTGATATAGTTGGTGGCACTGGTCGTTTTGATGGAGCAACAGGAAGAATGGATGTTGTTGGTAATGGAGAATTCGGTGCAGGAGTAGCGAGGCATAGTGCAGCAGGTAGTATTACATATTGATTATATGTTAAACCAAATAAAGCCAGCGCATGTCGCTGGTTTTTTGTTTTAAGAGAGCTGATAAAGGTGATTGTTATAGTAATGGGTGGTGGCTGTCTTTAAACTTTTCTTTTCAAAATAATAATTTAGAAAGGTAATGGTATTTTCCTTTTCTGAAGACAAGGAAGATAAAGCACTTATTAATCCATCCGACATCTTCCCAACGGAATTTATTACAAATAATGCATACACGAGTTATTAAAATCTTACGTAAAGCAAAGTATTTATAAAACATTAATAGCAGAAATGTAACAAGTCATACGCTATGTCGTCGTTTATAAAATAGCCAACTAATCATGATTGAGTCATACAACGCTAATAATCAAACCTGGAAAACGATAGTTATATTTTTAGGTATTCTTACCATACTTAGTACAATTTGTTACTATGCAATATTAAAGTTAAATACAACTAGCATCTACATTGGCGCATTAATGATGTGTCCTGCTATAGCATCATTTATAACTTTAAAACTTATGAAACGCTCCATTTCAAGCTTACCATGGAGTTTAAAAGATCCTACGTATTTAAAGCTATCTTATATATTACCTGTAAGCTATATTGCCATTTCATATATCTTAATTTGGGTATTTGGCTTCGGAAATCTTGGAAACCAAGATACG
This sequence comes from Maribacter orientalis, assembly GCF_900109345.1. Classification (GTDB taxonomy): domain Bacteria; phylum Bacteroidota; class Bacteroidia; order Flavobacteriales; family Flavobacteriaceae; genus Maribacter; species Maribacter orientalis. Next base: position 746,461 of record NZ_FNZN01000001.1, on the reverse strand, counting down.
ATTGCTGCATGGTCCCAAGAATTAGGAATGACAGGATCCAATACTTCTATGGTAGTGACAGTTATGATTTTGCTATTAGCTATTGTTGGTGTCGTTAAAAATATTGGTTCAACTTTAGGAGAAGAGATTGGTTGGCGTGGCTTCTTTGTGTTCGAACTTAGAAAAGTAGTGTCCTTTGAAGGTGCATCAATTCTTAGTGGCTTGATTTGGTCTATTTGGCATTGGCCAATAATTTGGTTAATGTATAACGGAAGCGGTCAGCTTTTCTTTCATATTGCAGCTTTTACGATTATGATTGTTGCCATTTCGATTATCATGACCTATTACACGTTTAAATCTAATAGTTTGTGGCCAGCAGCACTTTTTCATTCCGTGCATAACATTTTCATTCAAAAGGTATTTACTCCAATGACAACAACGAATGATAGTAGTTCATTTTGGATCGATGAATACGGTTTTATGATTCCAATTGTCGCTAGCGTTTTTGCTATTGTATTTTGGAGGAAAGCGAGAAAAGAGAATTTATAGAATTAAAGGAATACAGGTCAATCAAAAAAAATCAAAATGACAGTTTTAGTAGTAGGAGCAAGTGGAGCTACAGGCAGTAAATTAGTAGAACAACTTCTATTTAAAAAAAATAAAGTAAAAGTAATTGTAAGATCTCCTGAAAAGCTACCAGCATCATGGAAAACCAATGATAATCTGCAAATCATCACTGCTAGTTTATTAGATTTAAGTGATACAGAAATGCGGGAAATAGTTAAGGATTGTAATGCTGTTGCTTCCTGTCTGGGACATAATTTAACTTGGAAAGGCGTTTACGGACAACCAAGAAAACTGGTGACAGATGCTACACGACGCTTATGCAATGCTATAAAATCAAACAAGTTGCAAAGCACAACAAAGTTTGTTTTAATGAACACTACAGGCAATCGTAATCGCGACGTATACGAACCTATATCTTTTGCTCAAAAATGTGTTATTGGTTTGCTTCGTTTGTTATTACCACCTCATGTTGATAACGAAAAAGCTGCCGAATATTTACGAACACAAATTGGACAAAACAATAGTTTTATAGAATGGGTTGCTGTTCGACCAGATAGCTTGATTGATGAGGAAGAAGTGTCCAATTACGAAATATATGCTTCACCAACACGAAGTGCCATTTTTAATGCAGGCAAAGTGAGTCGTATAAATGTTGGTCACTTTATGGCTAGTTTAATTACTGACGACGACTTATGGACTAAATGGAAAGGGCAGATGCCCGTAATCTATAGCAAATCAAATCTTCAATAGTGTATTGACAATAAATGAAATGTAAATCTTATACATGGTGATTTTGAAAAAAAATATTGAGAAACATATTTCAGGAAAGAAAGTTTTTTGGCTATTCATTCTAACCAATCTAGTATATGCTTTTATGCTAATGGTTACAATTCCGAATACAATGGCATTTTCTAATGGAATGAAGTTATTAGATATGATGCCAACAGGCTATGATTTCAATTATGTGAACAAATTGTTCAGTACTCTTGGGGAAAATGGACGAGAAACGTATCTAACCAACCAAATACCTGTAGATATGATTTATCCATTACTATTTGGTGTTTCCTATTGCTTAGTAATGGCATATTTTCTAAACAAAATAAACAAACTAAATACACCATTTATTTTTCTATGCCTTTTGCTCGTTATTGCAGGAATTGCAGATTATCTCGAAAACATCGGAATTATCTCAATGCTTAGCAGTTATCCAGATTTTACTAAAACAGCGGTTCTTACAACCAGTATCTTTTCAGTAATAAAAAGCATTTCAACAAGTATGTTTTTTATCGCTTTAATAGTAGTCTTAATACTGCTAGGTATTAAATCATTAAAAAAAACAAGTAGTACTATTTAAGAGAAATGGAACCCAAATAAATATAACTAGCCCAATAATTTAATTGGGCTATAGTGTGACAAATTTTATTTGTTTTATACTAATGGTGTATAAACCTAATTTTCAGTACTATGATCAATACAACTAAAGAAAACAATATTCAGAAAATTCTTATCAAGTTTTATAAATGTGAACTACGTACATTTAAACGCATACTTGGTTTAAAGTAAAAATTCAACAGCTCAGTTGGCACGTTTATAAACCAGGTTAGTAGTATAGCTACTTGGATTGAGAATTTGTAGAATTTCGCCTGCTCGCCATCTTTTTTGATTATAGCTTGAGCAAATGGCTAAACCATTACTATAAATGTTCTTTAATGTTGCGAGTTATACAGCTTGAGCCTTGATTACGGCATAAAAATATAAGGTCTAGGAGGCCTTATATTTTTTGAGCGGGTTAGCGCGCTGGCCTTATTTGGTACAACACTTTCTTTGGCACCACTTCATCTCGCCGAAAAAAGTAATGACATCGACGGAGGAAATGCATGAACACCTATAAAGAACAATAGATAAACAATGAATAAACAGGTATTATGCGATTCAATCAAGATAGCTATCGGGAGGAAGGGAGCATAATAATACGTGTGGAATGGGTTTCCTGATGATACCGTTTTATAGTAGTCATATAATTACGTGTTGCGAATTTCTTATTCCTTAAAGTACTTCAACGGTACGCGAGGACTGAAAATTTATTTTTTCATTATATTTAAAGAAACATTACGTAATCCCTTCCACTTAATGAATAAAAAAGTAAGGACTATTCTAATTTTTCTAGCTGCCTTTGCTTGCATCTATATTGCCATACGACAGGTCTTGAAGTTTAGATTGAATGATTTACTGAAAGAGCAAGAAATGTATGGCATTCAAATAACCCATGACAACATAAACTTGAATATTCTTAAGGGATCGGCCAGTTTTAAAAATCCGGCGGTACAACTAACCCAAGAGGCCAACATTGGTTTCGTTGGCGATATGACCCTAGAGAACTTCCAAATCAACGATATCCGTTATCTAAATCTATTGTTCACGGGTAATTTGGACATTGAATCCATCTCGTTGAATAGGCCCCAGGCCGCATTTAAAACAGCTCCAATAGACAGTACCCTCATAGATCATACGGTTGCCGGGAAGAAATTAGGTTTGGCCATTAAATTGAAAGACCTGGTCCTCAACGAAAGTCACGTAACTATCCATGATGGTCAAACAGATTCGCTCTTGCTTTCCCTTAAAAATTTCAATTTAGACGTATCGGACATTGAAGTTTCCGATCGTACCATAGCCCATTCCATCCCATTTATTGGCGAGGATTATGACGTGCGGTCAGATTCCATTTTCATTAAAATATCACCCTACGAGAATTTAAAGATCGCCCAAGTGAATGGTGACCATAACTATACGTATCTTTCTGGTATAACGTATGGTACAACACTTTCCAAGACCGACTTTGATGCAGGTCTCCTTCAAGAGAAAGACCATTATACCATAGCCATAGATTCCGTCCAATTTCAAAAATTAGGATTAGATAGCGTCGGGGAGGAAGACCTAATCTTTTTTTCTGCCCAGAAAATAAGCATCGTACAACCCAAAATAGGAATCTATCGCAATAAACTCCTGCCCGATAGTTATAGTGAAAAACCCATGTACAGTAGCCTGTTACGGGAATCCCCCATCAACATACAAATAGACAGCCTTCAATTAAAGGATGCCCAGTTCACGTATGTAGAACGATCCAAGTGGGAGAATGAAGGGGGCAAACTGGAGTTCAATGAAATGAACGTTGACATTACCCGTTTGGGTAATACCTATAAAGATAATACCCAAGTGCGCCTTACCACCTTGTTTATGGACAGTGCACCTTTTGAAGGCACTTGGAGCTTTAACGTGTTGGACCCCAGCGATGTTTTTACTTTTGAAGGGGAATTGCATGGGCTGGCCCTGGATAAGCTTAATGCCTTTACACAGCCCTACGCGGATACCCGTCTGGAAGGCATCATGCAAGATGTGTATTTTAATATTTATGGCAATGGCGATACCTCTACCGTAGACTTAAAGTGCAAGTTTAACGATGTCAGTATTTTTCTATTGAAACCAGGTACACGTAAAAAAAAGAAGTTGCTATCTGCCTTGGCAAACGTTTTGGTGTCCACCAACTCAAAACATAGGGGAGAGGACTTTAAACAGGTATCGGTAAAAGTGCAAAGAGATAAGACCAAATCTTCTTGGAACTATATCTTTAAAAACATTGAAGAGGGCATGAAAAAAGTGTTGTTGTAACAACTCTGACGGGGTGAAGGTGCTCATGAATACGCTGCATTTGCATTTAGAAAATAAGTATTTAGTTTTGCTTTTGGCGCACTAGATGCAACTCTGTAAAATGGCCCGTAAACGCGTTATCCGAGAATTTGCTATAATTGAACCATAATGTCTTGCGATATGCGACATAAAAAGTGAAGATTGAGAATCTTCACTTTTTTGAGAGCGTTAGCGAGCTGGCCTTATTTGGTACTACACTTTCTTTGGCGCCACTTCATCTCGCCGAAAAAAGTGATTACCCAGTGGGTGATCACTTTTTCTCGCGTCTCAAAAGGTAATTAAACCGAGGGACGAGGTTCATTAATACCTATAAAAAACAATAGACAAGCAATGAATAAACACGTATTAACTGACCGACGACAGGAGGGGAGTATAATGTGTGTGGAATGGAATTTTATACGAAAACGCTAAAAAGAATAAAAGAGTTACAGTAATTTTGTGTCTCATATAATTTCAGAATCTTGCTAGAGAAAAGACGACAATTACCCCAAGAACAATCTATAGATACTGATTATTTCATTTATTGCTTAGAAGGGGTTCATGATATAGAAACGGACAAGGTTAGCGAAGTACAAGAAAACTTGGAACAATTGGCCATGAAATATGGAATAGCAAGTATTTATAAAACGTGCGACACCATTGAAGGTCTAGAAGATAGCTTAAATGCACTGGTCTTGGATGATCATAATTTTAAGGACTATGAAATCATCTACTTGGTCATGAAAGGTGAAGCAAATAGTATTTGTTTAAATGACTACTACTATAGTTTACAAGAAATTGCGGAAATTTTTGAAGGAAGGTTAAAAGGAAAAATTTTACATTTTTCAAATGCCAAAATCTTAGATTTGGACGAAGAGGAAGCACAGTATTTTTTGGATATCACTGGCGCAAAAGGTGTTTCTGGCTATGGTAATGAATTTAATGGAATAAGTAGCTCAAATCTTGATAAAGCATTCTTTAACTTATTTAAAGAAGATGATGATATGTTAGCTATTGTAGAAGAGTTGCACCAAAGACATTACAATGTTTGCAAATTACTTGATTTTAGATTGTATTATTAAACCTAGAAAATTGCTAAGAAAACGACCTTCAATTAGGACTTTTCATTGAATACGAGAATTTTGAAATATCTTTCTCTTAATTTTAATTAAGAGGTAATAGTCTAATAATTTTAATAGCTTTTCTTTATTTGACGTTATGACATTTTGCTTAAGAAAGCAAAGTATTTAATACTACACTTTTTTAAATAGTTATTCTTAAAAGTTCTTCTCAAAAGGTAATGAAATCGAAGAATGAGATTAGGCGCTAGCCAAATTACATTCTAGGTTCATGAATACCTTTAAAAAACAATAAACCAGCAATGAATAAACACGTATTATGAGAGCCAACTAGCTTGTCCGCCTAAGTTTTTTTTGCGAAGGAGGATAGGAGGGGAATGTATTGTGTGTGGAATGGAAATCTTTCTTATTTCTTGGAAATTATCCGCATTGAACCGCACTAGCTATCGACTTGTGATAGAGACCTTAGCTTTTAAGTATCGAAATTTCAAAAAAGACTAGGCATAATGATGACTTCATATCATCCATAAAATTGCGGACTATGATTTGTTGATTATTCTAAATCGCAGTGATTATAAATGTCAAGACAAATCAGTTAATCTAACCAAAGAAAGGTTTACTATATTCCTAACACTAAATGTTATTGTCTCAAAATGAGACTTTAACTTTTAAAACCTATTGATTATTTAAATAATTGATTATTTTGCGCTTTAATAATTGACAAAACTCAATAATTTTATAGGGTTTATATTTCAATAGTTTAATTTTTTAACAGAATTATAGCAGTGTCCCAAAAAGGGAAGTAGCTATAAAATTAAAGGGGTACATTTTTAAACATACCCTTTATCAACTAATCAAACCTAACTAAAACAACACTATGTGTTTATCTAAATTTCATTTCAAAAGTATACCTAGCCTCTTGTTCAGGATAATGGTAATTCTACTTACGCTTCCTTTGGCCATGAACGCCCAAGAAGTTGGCCAGACGGAACGATTGGTCTCTCCCGAATTGGAAGCCGACAATTCAGTTGTATTTCGTATTAAAGCACCAAAGGCCGAAAATGTAACTCTTTCGGGCAATTGGATGCCCATGGTTCCAAATGGAAATCAAGGTATGATCAGACAAACGGTCGAACTCGCTAAGGATGATATGGGTGTATGGACGACCACAGTTGGTCCATTGGCACCTGAACTTTATGGATATACATTTTTGGTAGATGGTGTTACCACGTTGGACCCTTCTAATTTAAAAGTAGCCCGTGACGGTATTTTTAGGACGGAAAGTTTACTTTATGTTCCAGGTGAGGCATCAGACCTATATTGGGCCAAAACCGGACCAAAGGGAAGTGTACACCAAATTTGGTATGACTCACCCAATCTAGATTTAACGCGCCGCATGTTTGTCTACACCCCTCCAGGTTATCATGAATCTACTGAAGAGTATCCTGTGTTGTATTTACTTCATGGTGGTGGTGGTGATGAAGAGGCATGGCCTACACTTGGTGCAGCGCCAACGATTATGGACAACCTCATTAACAGTGGTGAGGCCGAACCCATGATCGTGGTTATGACCAATGGAAACCCTTCCCAAGCCTCTGCCATAACGGTAACCCCTAAGTTGCCAAATGTAGAACAATCAGGAAACAACATGGCAAGTATGTTATTTGAAAAAAGTCTGGTCAATGATGTGATTCCATATATTGAAGCGAATTTTAAGGTTAAGGCCAATAAGGATAATCGTGCTCTGACCGGTTTAAGCATGGGTGGATTACAGACCATGAATACTTCATTCACCAACCCAGATTTGTTTAATTATATTGGAGTGATGAGTATGGGGTTTGCCGATTTAAGTCGATTTGGAATAGAAGTGGACCACTCAAAACGTGAACAACAGATTTTAGACCTTAAGGAAGCTAATCCAAAATTGTATTGGATTGCCTGTGGAAAAGATGATTTTCTTTATGAAAGTGTCGTAACCATGCGCGAGGCATTGGACAAGCAGGATTTTGAATATACCTATCGTGAAAGTACCGGAGGACATACATGGACCAATTGGCGAATATATCTATCGGAGTTTGCTCCCATGTTATTTAAATAATTATGAATCCCTACATGAAAGAATCATGCTTCATCTTGTCCATGATTTTAAGGGCACTTGATCATTAAAAATCTATTAAAAAAATAAATTACCAACGGTAACGCTAAACAAATAAAATGAAACCTTTAACCAACAACCCTATTTTAAAAACATTTTCATTACTACTACTTCTTATACTGTATACGGGAATTGGCTCGGCACAGGAATCTAAGAAAAGGCTTCCCATTATAGATGTACATGTACATGCCATGAAAGCTAACCCTAATTTTTCTTCAGAAATGTGTCCGTGGTTTTTAAAGGATATGCCGGGGAGCGGACCCAATCAAGAACCACCTTCCTTTATAAATACCAATTGCGTGGCCCCTTTAAAACCTGCTAAATCCGATAAAGAAATGCAGGAAGCAATCTTAAGGGCAAATAAGGAATTGAACATTACCATGGTGGTAAGTGGTGATGCCGATGTTATTCATAAATGGCATAGCGCCGCACCTGACCATATTATTCCATCGTTGGGAATAAGCAATCCAGAACAGATGACGGTGGCCGCCTTTAAAGATTCCCTTTCTAACGGATTCTATAAAGTAATGGGCGAAGTGGCCCCACAATACCAAGGCATGTCCCCAAGCGATATGTCATTAGATGCCTATTTTGGTGTTGCGGAAGAGCTTGGTGTTCCAGTTGGTATTCATATGGGAACAGGTGGTAACGGTATGGCCAATATTAGCTCTCCTAAATATAGGGCATCCTTGGGGCAGCCTTTTTTATTGGAAGATATGCTGGCCAGACATCCCAAATTAAAAATATGGGTGATGCATGCCGGCTACCCAATGGTAGATCAAATGATCGCGTTAATGGGTGCGAATGCGTATGTTTATGTTGACTTGGCAGGGTTTATTTGGAGTTACCCTTTGGAAGAAATACATGCCTATCTAAAACGTTTGGTACAAGCCGGCTTCGCCAAAAGAATATTATATGGCACCGATCTAATGGTTTGGCCAGAACTATTGGAAACTTCTATTGGGGTAATTGAAAATGCAAACTATCTTTCAGAGGAACAAAAACGGGATATCCTTTTCAATAATGCAGTACGATTTTTAAACTTGGATGCTTCAAAATTTGAATGAACCCTATTACAGGTTAGCCAAAAAACCTAATTTCTTAAAATTATTTCAAATAGAAATTAAAGAAGAGTTTTTAGGCACATGGAGGGCAGCAAGTGCTCAGGAATTTTATTTTATTAACTAGTTTATCCAATCATCGAATTTAGAGATGTTCGTGAATCTCCTAAAATGTCGATTTCAAAATTTTGAGCTGTTGCGGCAAGCCGATGACAATCTTTAGAGGAATGTATTGACGCACAGATTCTTATAAAACGAGTATTTCAAAAGAATCTAAAATTTTGTTTTTTTTGGCGTTGGCGAGCGGCTGTAAATTGTGTTTGAATTTAAAATACGTATTCAGCATTTCAGAACTTAAAAAGCAATCGAGCGTTTGCCAGCGGCAATTTGACATCTTTAATTTGGTCTAGGTATATACAGGGTTAGAAATACTTTTTTCTAATCTGGGTTATAGAATATAATTGGTAAAAAAAGATTTTGTCGTTGACATTGTAAGTTACAACGGATTTTTAATTCTATTTCGGTTGACCATCCTGTATTTCATTACATTGATCTACAAAACCGACCAAAATAAAACCTGAATGAAATTTAAGTATGCCCTTGGAATGCTTTTCCTTCTATTACAAGTAGGTTCTATTGTGTATGCCCGATTTGTTCCGGAACGGTATTTTTGCTGGGCTCCGTATGATGAACATACCAACTATGCTATTTCTATAAAAATAAATGGTGAGTTACTTTCAAAGCAAGACATAAAAAATAGGTACCATTACCAAGCAGTTGGTTGGGAACCAAGAGCAATAGATAATGTTTTCGATTTAATACGGCAGTATGAGACTACTAATGGAATAGATGATAATGCACAGGTACAAGTGCATTACAGTACAAATGGTCATGAAGAAAAAGTATGGAGATTTCCAAAAAAATAGGCAGTCTTACATCACAACAATTCTTTCCATTGCGAGTTACGAATACCGCCATGCTACCCAATATTCTTTTATTGTGCAAGCTTGCTTTTATCATACTTTGCTTGTATGGTTTTGTTGGATCTATTGATAATCCTCATATTCCATTTATTAAGGTTTTTGACCAATTTCACAACATTCCAAATGTCTTTAAAATCGTTTGCAGAGTCACGTTTGTGACAGCAGGCATGTTATTGTTGTTTAATGTTAGGGTGAGAACTATGGCGTTTTTAATGGGAATAACAACGTTATTGGTTTTACTTTCTTCAAAACCAATATTTAGAAATCACCTGTTCATATTAGGTTGTTTTTTTCTATTGGCAGGAGTATCGGACAGGAGGCACAGTCCTTGGTTATTATATGTTCAGTTTGCACTAATATATCTTGGGGCGGTAATAAATAAAGCTCCTCAAATGGATTGGTGGACCGGACAATTTATGGACAATTGGTTGCGGAATGCCTCCGAGAATCAGACTTATATTACTATTGCTTCAAGCCTGCCAGATATGATGTTTGCAAAGCTTTTATCATGGAGTTCTATGTTCATTGAATTTGCCATAGCCCTATTAATATTAAATAAGAAAACACAAAAAATTGCAGTTTGGACTATTCTTATTTTTCATACATTACTCTACACCTTAACGATTAATCGATTTGGTCATTTTTATGAAGATATTGTCTTAGGATTACTCATTTTTTTAAATTGGCCTAAGGAAAAGCTATTGGTAGCGATAGATGACAACAGATTTTTGAAATTAAAAAAGGTACTGGTTAGCCTAAATTTTAATAAACACATAATCTGGAGTAATGATAGCCCCCAATTGGAATCTAATTGGTTTGAAATACGTACTTCTGAAAAGGAAGCGTTTAATTGGAGCGGTATTCGCATATTTTTAATGTACAGCAGTAATTTTTATATATTTCTATTTGGGTTAGATTTTCTTAGCCGTTTTATCACTCGCTTTCTTTTTAATAATGAAATTATGCATATGACTCAGGTTATCATGATCTGGGCAGGTATTTTATTTTTCCTTCCGATGCTGTGGAAAAAACAAAAAACTAAAGGTTAAAAATGAAAAAAAAGGATTGTATATCGATATTGATTCCTGATGGGCAAGGCTTTTTAGCAACACCTGTTATCAATTGTTTAGCAGCTTCAAATCAGTTCAAAATATATCTGCTTTCGAATCTAAAATATACGCCAATGCGTTTTTCAAGGTTTGTGAATCACTTTTCTTATTCTCCAAAAACTGAAAATGATGAAGATTGGATTCATACGATTGACAATACAGTTGAAAATCACGGTATTGATTTTATTATGCCCGTATCTGAGGATAGTATTCGAAAACTAATACTACACAAGAGCAAATTAAAAGCGGCAAAAAAGTTAATGCTATTACCTGAGCTTGACAATTTTGATACTGCTAATGATAAAGCACTACTGTCTCAGCATTTACATACGTTCGACATTCCATATCCTAAAGGATGCTTAGTATCAAATATGGCGGAATTGAACAAAATAGAAACATTAAATTTTCCTGTAATAAGTAAGCCTACAATAGGGTATGGTGGGGGTAAGCATATCCATCTTTTTAAAAACATGGATACGCTTAAAACCCATTTTAAAAATAACGATTTTTTAGGAATACACATTATTCAAGAATATATAGAAGGGTACGATATTGATTGTAGCGTATTGTGTAAAGCAGGTGAAATTTTAACATACACCATTCAAAAAGGTATTCTTAGTGACGCCTCTGGTTTTTCACCTTCTGATGCACATGTCTTTGTTCAAGAACCCAAGTTGTTCTCCGTGGTAGAAAAGCTCATGAAAACGCTTAATTGGTCTGGTATTGCACACATTGATTTGAGATTTGACGAGAATGCACAACAATTCAAAGTTATTGAGATTAATCCTAGGTTTTGGTTGTCGCTTGAGGCGTCGTTACATGCTGGTTTCAATTTTCCAGAATTATCCTATAAGTTGAGTACAGGGCAAACTTTGATAACGCCAAAATTTAATGAATGTAGCTATTGGAGTCTAAAAGGTTTAAAATTAAAACAAAAAAAGAAAGTTCTATTTAGGTGGAAATTTTTGATAAAACATACCGGTTTAAAATTTTTCATCAAAGACCCTGTTCCAATATTTTACCGGTTTTTTGCCCTAAGATTCGGGAAAGTAGAATCGGTACATGACTTCTCTAACTGATTACTGTATTATGGGTAATATACTTATGACTCAAAATATTCTATAATGTTCCGCGTTATGACACGTTGCTTGGGTACAACATAAAAATATAAGGTCTGGGAGACCATATATTTTTTGAGCGGTTTGGTGCGCCTGGGTATTTGGCACTGCACTTTCTTTAAATTTTACTTATAAATACTTCTTCTGAAAAGGTAATGAAATCGAAGAATAAGATTAGGCGCTAGCCAAATCTCATTCTAGGTTCATGAATACCTTAAAAAACAATAAGTAAGCTATGAATAAACACTTATTAACTGACCGACGGCAGGAGGGAAGGCAATGTGTGTGGAATGGTATTTTACTACATATTTAATTTGACTACGGAAAACCGTAAATAACTACTTGTTAAAATTATCTATATTGTAGTTGGCTTATGAGCTAGTTCCTAGCTACAAATTTTACTTTTAAAATATGCAAAAACCACCTGTTTCTGATAGAATTCTTACTGTTTTGCATCAAGATTATGCCAAACCATTTTCAAAGAAATTTGATTTAAAAAGGACTGCAAAAGAATTTGGAGAAGATGTTACTGAAAAAGAAGAAGAAGTTTTAAAATTTATTGCCATTTGCAATCAATATAATATTGAAATACAGAAAAACATTGTTGATGCTTTTACCAGATTAAATCTAACGAAAATTGAAACTATAGACTTTTGCCATAGAGCTATTAATAAACACCTAATAGAGATTAAGCCTAAAATATTATCGCAGTATATCAAAGAAAATGATGCGTCAACCGTCGGAAATATAGAGTTTTCAAAGTTCAAACAAGAAAATGGAAGTGAAATCAATATTCAGCAAATTATTGAAATAGGTGGGGATATTTTAGGTTTCTTAATTTCTTTGATTAATGATTGGAAATTTTCTAAAAATTTGTTTGCTCCGTCTATTAATCCTTCCGATGATGAATTTGGGAAATACTTTAGCTATATATGGTTTAATACAAATGTCTTATTGAATCTTGAATCATCATATGAGATTTTACTTTTCGAAAATGGAGATTTTGAATCAAATCCAAATTTTGATGAATTTAAAATTACGACAAACCTAAAACTAATTAAATTACTTACGCAAGCAGCCGACATAAGAACACACAGTAATTTAAATGAAACTTCGTATTACTTAAGTGGTATTTATAACAAAGTTCACAAGGATAAAATTGGAGCTAAATCTTTATCAATTAAAAATGGGTTTTTGAACATTACCAAAGGTACTGTTAAAGAGAGTTCTATAAAGTTATCTGCAGATGCAAACGTCTTTATAAGATTTTATCATTTCCAAGAAGAAAAAATAAAGCATTTCAATGGTTTGACATTAATGGATATAAATGAAGTTTTAATATTAATAGTTGGCTTCATTAATTTAATATCTGAAAAATTAAGTACAAATGGTACTTTGTCCATTTACGATACCCCGTCACGAATTAATGAAAAGGATTTAATTGAATTTTTGATTGAATGTACAGATTATGAAAGAGAAACCCTTGAAAAAATAATTTCTGCCATAACCTCCAATGACAAAAAACCTTACTTATGGAGAAAGCCTTTTTATAAAATCGATAAAACTTTATATTTCTGTTTAGTAACATTAAATGCCCCTAATTATTCTTTGCTGGTAGAAGAATTAATTTATTCAGCCGGTTATTCAATCAGAGATAGCGAAAACCTTCTAAAAAGATTTATCGAAAAGGAGTTAAAACTAGAAAGAATAAAATATTCTTTCTCTAAAGTTGATTTAAGCACAATAGTTAGTGATTCAATCGATTTAACTAACAATTTGCTCTACGAATTAAAAGATTATTATATACTAATTGAACCGATATGCTACAACCATCCTATAGAGTCTGAAGAAATCGATGATGTAATAAAATTAATAGGTGATAGGGCTTATGATTTAGCAGGTAAAACTGCATTTTTAAACTCTAGGATAAATGATAAAGGAATAATTCCAATTATGATTTCAAATCATAATGCTCTTAGCTCTTTGCGCATTAACAATATAACCACTTTTGATTTTCACTTATTTAAAAATTATTTTTTTACCGGAGAATTTAGAAATGTCCAAATTGCTATCAATAAAAATAAGAAAATAGAGAAGGAAATATCCAGAATAGAATATTATTCAGATGAAAATGAATTTAACTCGAACTTCATTAATTTTTTAACATCTCCAATACCAATTGTATCAATTTTTCAAAAAATGGTTTGGAAAGAAATCCAAGTTACCCCTGATGACATTAATATAAAAATAACTATTGACACAATAGACCAAATTGAGAGTAGTCATGATATCTACAATAGATTAAGAGTTTTAGATAACGCTCTTAACAACAAATATTATTATGACCATGATAAAAGAAAAAATGAACTATATGACGACTCTATTGCATACTCTCTAAACAATATTTTAATGTCTATCGCTTACGGAGATTATGAGCTATCTAAATCTAAAATTGAATTATATACAATCATTAAAAAAGCAAAAATTGAGGGGTTTAGCCATATGATTTATGCTTTAACGAATGCATTTTCAAAAGTTTCTTACACTAAGATTAAAAAGGATAAATCATTCAAATTTGTTGAATTTGAATTCGATGAGATTTTTCCATTACTTGACAAAATATTTAAAAAGAGACATAATGAAATTCGATTATTCGATTTTACAATAGAAGAGAATCTTTTTACCAAAATTGAAGAAAAAAAACTGATATCCTCAGCTTTAAACGTATTATCAATTCTTGGTCCAAAAAGTTTAGCTGATGGAGATTTCGAAACTATGTTTATGCAAATTTCTATTGTTAAAGCCTTTAAAAAGAAATATGCTTTAGATTATGAGTTCTACTCAGTATGTTATAACATGGTAGATTCATTAAACTTCAATGGTAAATTTCAACGTGCAAGAAATTTTAGTGAAGAGATTTTAGTGATTTCCAAAGAAGAGAAAAAACATCATTATGGCTGGGGTATATTGTTTAAGTGTTTTACTTATCAAAAGAATAATTTTGAGGCTGTAATCTATGGGGCATTGTATTATACTGCCCTCATAAGGTTTGCTAATTTCAAATATTCAATTATTACAGATTCCTTATACAATGCCTTGAAATTCTTCAGGGAATTTCACTTGCCCAAAATGATGGATTCAGTAAACGAAATATTAGACGAGATAAAACTTAAAAAATATGACGAGCAAAAGTTTAAGCTTAGTTATTTTTTAGGAAGGTTTCAGAATTTAAGGGCTAATACAGATATTATTGATGAGTCCTTAAATTATTTACAAAATAATTTACCTCAAATCATTTCTTTTAAAGAAAAAGGTATTTTGCCTTGGCTAAATTATCTGTACAACATAAAAAGATACAAAGACTTAGGCGAGAAAGAGTTCGATAAGCCAATTGAAAATACTATAAAAAGCCTTGAAAGCGAAGTAAAAAGTGACAGCTATAAATCAATTAAGCAACGTCACTTTGGAAATATAAAAGAAAATAAGAGAGGTTTAATAAGTTTACTTAAAAGCGTTTTTGAAACAAACACATCGAATGATTTTGAATTTGAAATAAAACATTTAGAACTTCCTGTAAAGCTTTTGCTCACAGAAGCTGTTAAACAAAATGATATTGAAAGCATACTACTTTCTGGTTTAGTTATTAACGATAACACATTAACTTATGATGACAAATATTTTGAATATAATACAATTACAAGAGCTACGATAGATGTTAATACTGAAATAAAACAAAGATTAGAAAATTATTATGATTTTATAATAGAAAACCTAAAGCTAAAACATAATCAAGTTTTTATATGGGTTTTTAGTCATGATAAAACTTTGTACTCCATAGTTATTACTCATGATAATAAAGTAATGTTAAAAGAGTTGTCCAATTGGGATTACTCCAAAATGCGAAAATGGATTAAACATAAAGAAAATTTCTTCTTTGATTCAAAAAAATATTTTGACCTTGGAGAGCAAGAAAGTGAATATCAAAACACCTTAGATACCCTTTCTTTTTTTGACTTAGAACTTGAAGTTGATTATGATGAAATATTATTCTCAAGTAGTCTTGATTTAACGCAATTTCCATCCAATCTAATAATTAATAACAAAGACTTTATAAGTTCAAATGTACCTGTAACAAATATTATATCCGTTGAATGGTTTATTAAAAATGGAAATGAATATTGTTTGCCAAGTAATTTTTCTTCAACCGCTTGGATACCCATTGAAGATGGAGATATTCCAATAAATTCTAGTTTTAGTAAACTCAAACCTATTTTAGATAATAACGGCACCAAAATAATTGAATCGAGAAACCTAAGTCACTATATTGATACAGATGTGAATATTTTTCTTGCTCACGGAGAAATTGGATTTAATAATTTCAGAGCCATTTATACTAATCATAGTTCTGAAAGTGCCGTTTTAGATGTAGACTCGCTATTCGGTAAGGGAGAAATTGCAATTCTATTTATTTGTAATTCAGGTTTAACTAACGAAGATATCTTTGCAAATAGCGTAACGTCTTTATGCTATGATATTTTAAAACTTGGCTATAAAGCGGTAATAGCACCCTTTTGGAGATTGGAAATAACTATTCCTTCATATTGGTTAAACGTGTTTTTTAGCAATTTTAAAGAAGGTTATAAGCTTTCCGCGGCTGTTCATATGGCAAATGCTGAACTAGCAAAATATAAAGAAGAAATATCGAATGCTTTTTTTGTTCCTGAAGGAAGATTAGCGATGCATTTATATGGTAATCCAAATTTAACGGTTAAAAAAGTCTAAACGAATTTTCAATAAAAACAAGGGTTTCTGGCCTAAGAGAATTTTGGTAAAACAATAGGGGAGAGGAGCGTCCATATTTTAGGGATTTAGTAATACTGTTTCTTAAGAGTTTAAATTGTTCAAAAGATTTCAAAACAATGTTAACGAGTTCCAATGTTTCCTAAAATATAGCGAATGAGCCGTTAATTGTTTCCAAAATTATATGCAGCCTTGAATTTTTGTTTCTTTTGTTTCAAGACAAAAGATAATGAAACTCGAAAAAAAAGATTAATAGAAGTTCTATATATAACAAGTGCATAGAATTTTATTTTTCTTAAAATTTATGCTCTTGTGGCAAGTTTACGAGAATCGCTTAAAATTTTTTATTACGTACATTTTGTCGAATACTCGATTTTTAATGAGTGTAAAAAGGTTAGCTTTTATTTTGGCGTTGGCAAGCGTTGGATAATTGTGTTTAAAATACGACGTGAAATTGAAAGTCTAGTAGACTTTTGATTTTTCGTGCGAGTTGATGCGGCTGCGAAGCAATTTGATTTTATAAAACAATCGAGCGCTTGGTAGCGGCTATTTTACATAACCCGTGACAAATAAGATTAGCCAGTGGCTGATTTTGTTTGTTGCCGAGATGATGCGGCGGTATTTTAATGACTATAGTATATGTGAGACGTAAATTAACTTTTACATAATTACTTTGTTATAATCCTCTTACAGGGTTTATAAAGTAACTATGTAAAATAGCACGAAAATGCGCTATTCGTTAATTCACTATTAATGTTCTATAATTTATATTATGTAAAATAGAATATTTATGAGCTCCTATAAACTATTAGTTCATCCCTTCTTTTTCACCAACCTTTTTATTCATCCACAGGATAATTAAAAACGATTGTAAGACAAAAAAAATGCCTCAAATTGAAATCATGAGTACTTTGATATTTAAAGGTAGCCCGCGGTACTTTTAATTAACGATTATTAATCTTTATATCATCCTCACATCAAATTAAAAGCATATTCACTAGAATCACATTAAAAATTATTTTATTTTTATTTCATAAAATAATCAATTTGAACCATAGCCAAAATTTTGTTCTTCTGTCTGAACACAATACCTATTACGTGGAGTATCTTATTGGGCACCTCGTTTTAGCTAACAGTATTACCGAAGCTGTCATATTTGATTCTCAGGTTCAGGCGATAAAATTTCAAAAATACCTCTACAAGCATTGTAGTATTAAGTTTTCAGTAAACACCTTTATTCAATAGCACCTTTGTCAGTTCTTAAAATGGTTAAATAGAACTTAAATTTCTAGCTAGAAATTTTGCTAGATGATATCTTCACCAAAAAATAGTTATGAAATACGCAGTATTCCTTTTTCTTATGACCCTAATGGTGTCGTGTAATTCTAATGATTCTAATACTAATGCTCCGCTTCAAGAACCTTTCGATTATTCTGTGATTAATGAGCAAGATATCAATGCCTACCTAACTACCAATGATTTGGTTTCCTTAAAAACGGAATCTGGCCTACACTACATCATTGAAAATCAAGGTGATGGCGTAAAACCAAATGCTTCTTCTAATGTAACGGTTGCCTACAAAGGATATTTTCTAAATGGTACTGTTTTTGACGAAAGTTCTGCCGAAGGTCTAACTATTGGACTTAACCAGGTTATTGAAGGTTGGACAGAAGGAATCTCCTTATTTAATGAAGGTGGCAACGGAATATTGTTGCTGCCAGCACATTTAGGTTACGGCAGTTTCGATTATAGCACCATACCTGGCGGTTCTGTTTTGGTTTTTGATATCAGCCTTATTTCGGTTAATTAAACGTAAACGCGTCTACTGGCATCTTTGCGGTTTGTATTTTAGACGTTGATGCAGATTGCTCGGTCCAAGCAAAATAAAGGGTTTCTTCAACAATTTCCATTTGAGGGAATCCTGATTTTCGAGAACCATCCAATTCAGCAATAACCTGTTTATTTGAAACAGAACCATCCTTGGAAACAATCATGGTATAGAAAACAGCCATTTTGTCTTTAGATTCCATCCAACTTACTACAGCCTTATCTTGATCCATCCAAAGTACATCTACCCTGCCCATAACCATGCCTTCTGCGATGAGAATAGGTTCTTGAAAATTCGCTCCACCATCGTTTGAAAATACAACGTTTACTTTCGGGTTGTTTTCTGCTCCTGTAAACCAAGCAACGACAACCTCATTGCCCAAAGCCGCTACTTTTGGTCCGTTTACCGGGCATCCTTTTATTTGCCAATGATCTTCATGTATTACTTTAGGTGTTGTCCAGTTTCCATCCACAAAACGAACAATACTGATATCACGAATTTCCTCTTCTGAGCGATCACGATAAATAACAATAGGTCCGTTATCGGTTATAGCCGAAGTGGTCTGGCAACAATCACAGGTACTATCATCAAGTTCATACTCTTGTAATAGCTCACCTGTGGTCGATACTACCCCTGCCCTTAAGGTCATTGCTCCCCGCTCCCCTACTTCATTTTCTTCGGTATTTCTGCCATCGAGCCAATTCACAAAAAAGTTGTCGTTATACGGTTCTACACTGACAAAACCATGTTCTGTTGGTGTACCATCGGTATGTAATGGCATATCGGTTTTCCATTCCGTAGCTCCCTTTGGCTTTACATTCATCTTAATATCATATGAATACGTGCCAGCCGTAGATTTCTTTAATACATGTGACCATAGACTACCATTATTCTCTGTAATCATTGGGTAATCGGCCCAATTCACAAACCAATCGCTACCATTAAATATAGCCTGTGGTTTTTGCCATATGTCATCGACCAATTCTGCATAATACATGGTCTTTAAAGTGTCGCCTGTAGTTTCTACCCAAGAAAGTAGTGCAACGTCTTTATTCGACATTAAATGCGGTAAGGAACTAGATGTGCCTGCCGGAGAAATCATCTCTTGAACTACCGAAACTTTAGTTTCTGGTAGTTCTTGTTTTGTTTCCTGCTTGGCTTCTGGCTTACAACCGATAAAGGTTAAGGCAATAGCTAAGGTATAGAAATAGGATGTTGAGCGCATTACTGTATTTTTCTTAGTTGTTCAATCATTTCTGGACTATCCCACGCCATTCCACCATCAAATCGCAATACCTGCTCCCCCACTTCATTATATACCAAAGTAACGGGTAAGGCATTTATTCTTTGTTCGGCATAAGCACCATTGTACTTAATGTATTTAAAATCGAATCCTCGGGCTTCTTTAAAAACTGATATTTTCTTCAAAGATTGGTCTGAAGCGAATAAAAACACATAGTTCTCTTCCTCTAAAATGCCTTGTAATTTCAATAAATCTGGCATTTCTTCAATACAGGGTCGACACCATGTAGCCCAATAATTTAAGAGTATCCGTTTTCCCTTATAATCGGTCAATTCAACAGGGTTACCGTCTAAATCTTCATATAATGATATTGAGGCTTTTTCTACCTCAATTGTCGTAGATTCAGCTGCTGTTTTTTGTTCTTCTTTTACTTCTTTGCAGCCTAATAGTGATATGCTCAAGACTAAAAAAAGTACAATTCCTTTCTTCATTGGTATTTGTATTTTTCTATTCGTAAATACACGTGGTATTATCTGCTTTTACATAGTAAGACTTATAATTCTTGGCCTTTTCATCCATACAACCACATAGGTTCAGTACTTCTATACTTTTAAAATCGATGGGATGGGTTTCTGCCTGAATCGAGATATACCCTTCTTTTAATGGTTTTCCTTCTACATACGCACTTTCTTTATACCCAGATATGCCGCCGCCGCCAATAGTAGGCGATTTAAATTCTAGAACTACTTCCTTTTCCATAATATGCTGCACAAGGGAATCTCCCAGAACCAAGGCTTCCGCAGTAACCCACTGGTCACCATGGTAGGTTTTTGAGGTGGAGTTGACACAATGTGTGGTAAACAGGCTATCGTTCATAACCACATTGGTGCCCGGTGTACACAAATTGGCCGTTGTACGCTCATTGGTGCCGTCACCGCCCAAAAGTTGATACTCTAAAGAAATTGGAAAATCTTGGTCTAAACCCAACGTTGCAGGTTCTTGACAATGTAACATTAGACCATTATTGCGAAAGGCCCAAGCGGGACCGTTAGTCATTTGCTCCCCAACAAACCGATACGTTGCGCGTAGTTTATAATGTGAGAATTTCTGTTTATAATATAGATGTCCGAAATTTCCATTAAAGGTATCTGTCTTAGCATATCTGACACTTAAAAGGCTATCCTGATATACAAACCTATTGTTATGGTTAACCCCAAGTTCATATCCTGCAAATTTTGGAGTCCAGTCGTCATAATTGGCTCCATTGAATAAAGCGAGCCATTCTTCTTTTTCCGTTTCTTTAGGCTGTTCTGAGCAAGACAGGCAAAATAGAAGCAATAATAGCATTATTGCAGAATGCGCATACGTTTTAAAAATAAAAATAGCATTTTTTAGGATGTTCATATCAGTATATCTTTTTATCTAAATAAGTAGTGATAACTACATATAACATAGTACAATTATAGATCGTCCTCTAATTTATAACATTATACGAACATACCTTAAATTCACCTATCAAAACAAAAAAACCGCCCTATTAAGGGCGGTTTTTTTATAAAATGTATGCTATTTATTTAATCTCAACCAACTCTAACTCAAAAGTTAAATCTTCACCGGCCAAAGGATGATTTGCATCTACTACAATTTCATCTTCTTTTATTTCTGCAACGCGAAGTTGTTTTTCACTACCATCAGCGTTCGTAGCCATAAGTGCCATGTCGACCTCTACTTTCAAATCTTCAGGTAAATCTGATTTTTTTACGGATTGAAAAAGTTCCTTACGCTTTTCGCCATAAGCTTCTTCCTTGGCAATAACGACAGTCTTTTTCTCGCTCGGTTGCATATCAATCAATCCTTTTTCAAAACCAGGAATTAAACTACCTTCTCCTAATTTCACTTCTAAAGGTTCTCTATCTACCGAACTATCAAACACTTGTCCATCACTCAATTTACCGGTGTAATGTACTCGTACTAAATCATCTGCTTTTACTTTGCTCATACTATTAAATTCTACTAGTTAACTTAATTGAGCCTCAAAGGTATTGTTCTTAATACCCAATAACGAATTATAGCGCAAAACCTTCCCTTTTTAGGCTTCCTTTAACGTAAAACATAGTAAACTTGTAGTTAAAACATTAATTTATAATCAATTTCGAATATTTGGTACGTAGCCTTTTTAAGTATTCATAAAGGTCTATATATCAAAACAAAAGAATTAAAGAGTATATTTAAATAGAACTACCAACAAAAAACAACAACTCATCATGAAATCAAATGCACTTTTACTCTCTCTATTATTCATATTGATGACAACCACTTTTCAAGCACAATATAAAATCGGAATTTTTGATGGTGAAACCGCTATCGGGAATCCAAAAGTGAAGGGTTCGTCAACCTTCGATGCTAAAAACCAAACCTACACTTTAACAGGAGCTGGTACTAATATGTGGTTCGGCACCGATGAATTTCAATATTTATGGACGACTATACAAGGAGATTTTATTCTTCGTGCTACCGTAAAATTTAATGGTGCCGGGGCTGACCCTCATCGTAAAACGGGATGGATTATTAAAAATAGCTTAGATACGAATTCTGCTCATGTGAATGCTAGTACACATGGTGACGGACTCACCTCTTTACAGTACCGTAAAACGGTTGGCGGACTTACCGAAGAGCTGAAATCTATAGACGAGTCCCCCACTATTATACAATTAGAAAGACGGGGTACTACATATATTATGTCTACCGCAAAATTTGGTGAAGAGCTTACCTCTGTCGAGCTAACTAATATGGATCTAGACAATGAGGTGTATGTGGGGTTATATGTATGTTCCCATAATCCTAAAGTTTTGGAAAGTGCGACCTTTAGCAATGTACGAATCGTTAAACCGGTAGAGGCAGATTATACTCCCTATCGCAATTATATAGGAAGTAATTTAGAACTGATGGATGTGGAAACCGGACACAGAAAAATTATTCATCATTCCGCTCATTCCATTCAAGCACCTAATTGGACAGTCGATGGTAAAAAATTGATTTACAATTCCAAAGGTCATCTTTATAATTATGAGCTAGAAACGAATACTATTACCCCCCTAAACACTGGTTTTGCTGTTAATAACAATAATGACCACGTACTTTCTTTCGATGGTAAACTTTTAGGTATCAGTAACCACAATCAAAAAGATGATGGCTCTTCTGCTTTATACTACTTACCTACTGAGGGTGATTCGCTACCCAAAATGGTAACAAAACCTGGGGTTGGTGCATCTTACTTTCATGGGTGGTCGCCAAACAATAAAGAGATGCTTTTTACGGGCAACAGAAACGGAGCATATAATATATTCTCGGTCAATATTAAATCAGGAAAAGAAGAACAGCTTACAGATTACCCAACATTAGACGACGGACCTGAATTTAGTGAAAACGGGAAATATATTTACTTTAACTCGGTACGTTCGGGCACCATGCAGCTCTATCGCATGAAAGCAAATGGTAAAAAACAAGAACAACTGACCTTCGACGAATACAACAATTGGTTCCCGCATGTGAGTCCGGATCAAAAATGGATTGTTTTTATTTCCTTTCCCAAGGATATAAATCCGAGTGAGCACCCATTTTACAAGCATTGCATGTTACGTATTATGCCATTTAATGGAGGAGAACCCAAAGTACTTGCCCATATTTATGGTGGTCAAGGAACTATAAATGTGCCCAGTTGGTCACCAGATAGTAAAAGAATTGCTTTCGTAACCAATACTGATAGTTACTAGGAAAAGAATGATATATGGTTACTGCTTTATGTTACTTTCCAAAGCTTCAATAGCGCCTTCATAACGAATAGAATTTCGATTATTAAGGCTCACTACTACAGTAGTAGATTTGCTAGGAAAAATAGCCATTATCACATAATACCTGTCTGATTTGTCGCTGATGTTGAAACTAACAGTGTACTTACCGTTATCGGTATCAAAGGTCTGCTTATAATCTTCGGGGATTCCGTTAAATTCAATTCCGGTTGCCGAGCCATAACCACCGCCAAATTGACGTTCACCATAATAAGGTAAATTGGCTGAAACACTATCTCCAAAAACTTTTAAGTAATTAGGATTTCCGGCCAAATTAATACGTGAAATAGTACTTCCTGGTGGTATAAGTCCTGAATTAGCAATGGCATTCATACTCTGAGTAACCATTGGGTTTGCCCAATCGGCAGTAAACTCAAAAGATCTTGATGAAATTAATGAATGAATTGGGTGGGTATCGCTGATACTGTTTTTAGTAGACGAACAACTAAACAATATACTTAATACGACAAAAGAAGCAACTATTGTTTTCATAGGTCATATGCTATTAATGGTCTTTTAATCAACTAAATCTACGCCAAATTCTCAAAATTATTATTGATATTTATCATCTCCAAATTCGGTATCGACCAATAGGTTTTTTTGAAATTTATCTGTATGAGATTCCTTATAAATTTGCTTAATCTTGCTCAATAATGCTTCGCGCTTTTGTAACCGTGCTGTTTCAAAGTTAGGTTCAAACTGAAACATAATTGGTTCTTCTTCACTTTCAAGATTAACATTTTTAGATGCAAAATTTTGAGAATGAGCAACTTTTACAGAAAATAAAAAGCAGCAAATGGTAAAAACGAAAAAACGTTTCATTTAATTAGTATTAGTGTTCTACTCCTAGAATAACTATTAATAAAATAAGACTGTTGTTTTATGTACTAATTGAAATAATTGATAGGCTACGACCAATTTCACCTGACAAACGATTATTGAACAGATTTTCTAGATTTGTTGGTGTACTCCATAACATCACTTTCAAGTTCTGCTGTTTCCTTAATAAGAAAATTTACCAATTGGTACTGATCCGGCAAAAGTTCATTGGTTAATTTTAAATAGTCTAATAAGGTCTCGTTTGCAGCTGCCAGCTTCCCTATTTTATCTTTCAGATACGCTTTAGTCTCAAAAAGCCCCATAGTCGAAGGTTCATATAAGTAGGAGTCTATACGAGTTTTAAAATATTGAAGCGTATTATAACAACGTTCCAGTTTACCTAAGCATTTAGATTTGTCATGTTCATTTTCCATAGGGCAAGGTTTTAAAATGAAAATGAGGGAAATTTATTTCAAATTAAGATAAGAAATTTGAATATAAACTATGTTTGTTATGGTTTAACTAAACTTTAAAATTTCAACGCTTTCGGTAACGATTTAGAAACAAAACGGTTAGCAATTGATAATACAAATGAGCTTTTTATTTAAGCTTTTTTTTGTTGTCAGGACGATTTGAAATGAGTATCTTAATCTAAACTTTGAACCTATGAATATCAATTTTGAATACGACGATGTGAAAGCCAGCAACCGATTGGAAATTATGGCTGCACAAAAATTAGAAAAATTATTGGATAAGTTTGATTTTATAGTAAGATCCGATGTATTTTTCAAGAAAGAGAATACTTCATCACCTGATACAGGTATGGTATGTAATATACGTTTGAGTGCCCCTGGACCTCGCTTATTTGCTCAATCTTCTACAGGAAGTTTCGAAGCCTCCATAGCTTCATCGGTAGAAGACTTACAAAGACAGTTAGAGAAACGAAAAGCTAAAATGCAATCTCATTAGACTACATTTTAACGAGGTTTAATCTTCAATATTATTATCGGATTTAGTTTCACTTGCGATAACATTTTGAATTTTTTCAGAAAACGGATTGCGCTTTAATTCTTCAATTAAGCGCTTTCTTTTTTTATCGGATATGTCAAGTGAATCCAATATCTCCCTAGTTCGATATTGAAATGCAATTCTACTTTGCTTTAACGCAATACGTTCAGAAACAGATAGTACATAATCGGACTCAAATTGGTTAAGAAGTGTTCTCTTGTTTATTTTAGCATTAATCGAGTCAGCATCTTGTGCAAAAGTAGTGTTCACACCTAAAAGTAGGTATATGAAAACACCACCCAATAAGGTTAGTTTTTTCATTTCAATAGTTGTTCTACTAGAAATGTAACACAATATTTTCGAACTCCAACTTAATCTATTGTTAGTTGTTAATAATCGATAGAACTAAACAGTTTATCGCTTGAAATAATTTACATTTTTTCTTTATATTCTTTCCATAAAATCAGACTTAAATTGGATTTTATATTTGCTATTAGTTTGACAATACTAATTATCAGAAGGCCAAACGTATTATCTAAAATATAATTTTACAGCTTAACCATTTAAAACAATAGTCATATTCTATGGTTAATTTATACATGAAATTTATCTGATAATTGGAAGGTTAAAATTTTGAGTATCAAGTTGTGAACATTTCGATAAAATAAAATTCTAAATGTCAAAATTCAATACCTTTGCACTTCCAAAAAAATGATATGATAGTCTGGATTATTTTTATTGCCTTTGTACTTGTTTTTCTTGCTTTAGACCTTGGTGTGTTCCACAAAAATGACCATGTGATAAAATCAAAAGAAGCGGGCATTTGGACTGCAATTTGGATTACGGTTGCTTTTAGCTTTAGTGGTGTTATCTATTGGTTGTTCAATTTTGGAATAGTTGATAACCCAACCGGACTAACACCTAACAACGCAGTTTTAAAATACATTACAGGGTATTTAATAGAACTTTCTTTAAGTGTAGATAATATTTTTGTCATCGCAGTAATCTTCAGTTCATTCAAGATTCCCCCTTTATATCAGCATAGGGTATTATTTTGGGGAATTCTAGGAGCTATCGTTTTTAGAGCTTTAATGATATTCTTCGGGGTTGCATTGATTACCAAATTTGAATGGATCATTTACATTTTCGGTATTTTCTTATTATATACCGCTTTTAATATGTTGAAAGGTGATGATGACGATTTTGACCCTAAGAACTCATTTGTCTTTAAAATGATTAAAAAAATCTACCCTGTCTCGTCAAACATGAACGGTCATGATTTTTTCGTAAAAAGAATGAATGTCAATGCCGCTACTCCCCTATTCGTAGCGCTTATAGTAATAGAATTAACCGATATTCTATTTGCTTTAGATAGTATACCAGCCATATTAGCGATTACCGCAGACCCTTTTATCGTATTTTCCTCAAATATTTTGGCGATTTTAGGTTTACGATCAATGTATTTCTTAGTCTCACGAATGTTGGAGAAATTTAGATATATCAACTATAGTCTCGTTGTGATACTAGCTTTTGTGGGATTAAAAATGCTTTTCTCTCATTATATAGAATTACCAGAGTGGGTTTCTCTTGCCGTAATATCAGTAGCCTTGGCATCGGGAGTGTTAGCTTCGATGTTTATTAAAGAAAGAGAATAAGGAAGTTCTTATTTACTTTTCAATTTAGTATCGATAATTGCCATGGCATCGTTTACGGTTTGCATTTGGTCCATATCATCGTTTTCTAAGCGAATATCAAAAGCATCCTCAACATCTAGAACAATGTCTACTAGGTTAGCGGAATTGATATTTAAATCATTCATGAAATGACTATTCTGCTCAACATCTGTAACAGTTACATCTTCAGGTAGGTATATTTTTATAATATCCTTCAATTTATTATATTTCTCTTCTTCTAACATCTTTATATAATTTTATACCAAAAGGTATTTTATTTTAATTGAGTTCCTTACAAAATTATTCAGAATAGGCTTTAAAAATAACACAAGCATTAACATCGCCAAACCCAAAACTTGCTTTTGCTATTATTTTAGGGATATGGTTCATTGTTTTTAACGGAATACAATTTTCTGAAATTAACGATTGTATTTGAGTATGAATATCGGCACAATTTACATTCTTGAACACCACTTTTTCTTGAAATTGTAAAATAGTGGCTACACTCTCAATACTACCCGCTGCTGCTAAACAATGTCCTATAGATCCTTTAAAAGAATTGATGTAAGGAAAATCTTTTCCTGAACGATTCAAAGCGATGCTCCAATTCTCAATTTCCAATACGTCTTTAGCGGTAGCGGTTAAATGACCATTTATCACATCTACTTCAGATGCTTCAATTCCAGAATTAAGAATGGAATTACGAATACAACGCTGAACGGCAATACTGTTAGGTGCTGTCATAGAACCTTCTCCTAATTGGCCGCCACTATTAATTTCTCCGCCTAAAACTTCGGCATAAATATGCGCACCTCTTTTTTGTGCGCTTTCTAAGGATTCCAAAACAAGGGCTCCTGCCCCACTTCCCGGAATAAATCCGCAAGCCGATGCACTCATGGGTCTACTGGCTTGCGAAGGATTATCGTTATATGCTCTTGGTAAAATGCGCATAGCATCAAATCCACCCCATACATACGGACCGCTATCACTACAGCTTCCTGTTAGTATAATCTCGGCTTTACCTTGACTAATTCGGTCGTAAGCCATAATAATACCTTCTGTACCCGTTGTGCAAGCAGCAGAATTCGTAGTCACTTGATTACCACAACCTAACAAGCCGCCTAAATAAGCGCTAATACCACTGGCCATCGTTTGTATGACCGAGGTACTGCCCAATCTTCGAACGTTACCTTCATCTATAAGGTGAATGGCTTCCCTAAACTTATCTACGCCCAATATACCAGTACCGAAAAGTATACCTCGGTCCCAGCTAGGTTCTTCTGTCTCGTTTTTTTCTAAACCAGCATCTTTCCAAGCATCTACTCCGGCTATTACACCGTATACGATGCCTGTAGCATTTAATCCTCTTCTTTCTAGCGGTGTAAAATAATTATCTATAAGATTATCTTTCACCAAGGGTTCACCGGCAATTTGACAACCGAATCCTAATTTTTCTAAAATAGGTTGATGTCGAATACCACTTTTACCTTCTAACAGCGATTGAGTGAAATCGGTAAGACCTACACCATTTGGCGCACAAACCCCTAAACCTGTTATAACTACACGTCTACTCATTATGTACGCCCATCATGCCTGCCAATGTACCTTTACAGACCAGTTTACCTTCTTCATTAAACATTTTAACGTTGCATTTTAATTTATGGAACCTAAAGTAACTAAGTTCTGAGGTAACCCGAACCCTTTCTCCCGGAAAAACCGGTAGTAAAAACTCCATTTGAGAACTACTCATTCCTATTTTTAAGTCCTCTATCTTACGATCTTCCCCCAAAAGATAAATTCCCAAACTGACCAGACCTATTTGTGCACAGCACTCTGTTAAGAGTACTCCTGGGGTAACTGGGTTATTCTTAAAGTGACCCTCATAAAATGCAGCATCAGGTTTAAACGTATACGTTCCTTCAGCACTTTTCTCATTTACTTTTAAAATCTCATCAACAAACAGAAAAGGCTCCGAATATGGCAATCTATTCACTATCCACTGAAATGGTTTTCTTATCATCGATTATTTCTTAAATCAAACTTTCTCCTCCATCTACTTTGATTACGGTACCAGTAATCCACTTTGCTTCATCGGTGGTTAGCAAATAAACCGCATTTGCCACATCATCAGGGGTTGTTAATCGATTGTTCGGATTCCGTTTCAATGCATTTGCTTTAATCTGCTCATAGCCCGGAATCATAGATAAAGATTTGGTCATCGTAATACCTGCTTGTATACAATTCGCTTTTATACCGATTGGTGCAAATTCCAGAGCAATACTTCGGGTCAATGCCTCTAACGCCACTTTAGCTACAGAAACTGCGCTATAATTTGGTAAAGCTTTGGTATTACCCTCACTTGTAAACGAAATTATTCTAGTATCTGAGGCAAATAACTTTGCAGCGACCAATGCCTTTGTCCAATCATATAAACTCAATGCCATGGCATCGAATGTTATTCTGAAATCAGTATCGGTAAGGGTTGAATTACTTTCGGAATACATTGGCTTCAATGCTCCCTTTGCAACACTATGTACCAAAACTTTAATTTGATGCCCTTTTGGTAATTGGTGTTCTATATCGGAGATGATAACTGGACGCTTTTCTGCATTTAAAGCATCGGCATTCAATGTTATCAGTTGATTTCCAAATACACGAATCTCGTCAAAGGCATTTTCAATAGTATCCATATCAGAACGTCTATCTCGATGAACGATTATGATGTGATAACCATGACTTGCTAATTTCTTCGCTGTAGCCAAACCAAGTCCGCTACTACCGCCTAAAATTAATGCCCAAAAATTAGTTTTCATGCTTCTAATTACTTTAATAAACTACCATTCGATAAGAACGCGCTGCGCCGAAAAACCAGGACCAAAACTTAAAATGAGTCCTTGTTCATCTGTGGGTATATCTTTTTCCAAAAAACGCTCTAAAACGTAAAGAACAGTTGCGCTACTCATATTACCATAAAGTCTTAAAACTTCGCGGGTATCATCAATATTCTTTCCTAAAGCACCAAATAATGATTCTACGGTTTGTACTATTTTTTTTCCTCCAGGATGAAAAATCAGATGGTCGACTTTATGAATATCACTTCCATATTTTTCCAAGAATGGGTGAACAATGTCCGAAAAATGATTTGTTATTGTTTCTGGCACCGCTGGATCTAGAATCATCTTTAATCCATGATTGGTCAAATCGAAACCCATCATTTGGGTAGCATCTTTAAAGTGGTACATTTCCCCACCAATAATTTTAGGTCCTAAAGCATCTTCCTCAGAAGATAACAATACACAAGCCGCACCATCGCCAAAGATTGCAGCACTTACCATATTGGCCATAGAATAATCATTGAGTTGAAAGGTTGCAGTGGGACTCTCTACGGATACCAAAGCTATTCTTTTCCCAGGATTAGATTTAAGGAAATTATGTGCGTAGATGAGTCCCGACACCCCAGCAGCACAACCCATTTCAGTCACAGGCAGCCGAACGATATCTTGACGCATACCCAGCTCATTAATTAAATAGGCATCTAATGATGGTATCATGATACCCGTACAACTTACCGTTATGATATAATCGATGGAATCTGCTTGCCAGCTACTCTTTTGAAGAGCGTTTCGCAGCACATTTGCTCCCATACGTTTCGCCTCCCTAACATAAATTTTATTTTTATCTTCAAAAGTGGTGGCAACAAATACTTCTTCTGGAGGCATAATCGAATATCGCTTGTCTACGGCGGCACCTTCAAAAATCTTAATGACCTTACGTGTAAAGCGTTCTTCCTGACCGCTTAACCAAAATTCAACTAATGGCAGTATATCCTTGGTATATCTAAAATACTCAGGTAATTCTTTGGTAACACTAACAATTCTTGTTTGATTCATAGCTGTTCTTAATCTTCAATCTACTACTTCTTTTTTAAAACCCATACATATCTAAAGGCCCATTTCCATTCAATTTGGTGAGAGGCATTTTTTACTTGAGCTGAATACCCCATTAAGTCTTTCTTTTTAAAGGCTCTTCGTATGGATAACAAACCATCTTTTTTGGCAATTTCTGTTCTAATAAAAAAGAAACTAAACGCCTTGAATAAATAATAAGCGATAGGATTACGCTCTAAATCATTGATAACAACTCCTAAAGAAGCGAGTGAATTAAACTGATTTACGAATTGAACTACACCTTTATCAGTAAAATGATGAAGAGTCAACGTAGTCATGACCACATCAATAGTATATTGGGAGAAATCAGCGGTTAAAATATCGGCTTCTAAATAGGTTATTTCAGGATATTCTGTCGAATAATGGGTCGCTAATTCTAGGCCTTGCTTATTTAGGTCCACGCCTATTAACTTAAGAGGTATATTTCGTTTTCTAGCTTCGAAAGCTAGCTTTCTCAGCATGGTACCTTCTGCGCAACCCATATCTAAAATCGTATACGATTTTTTATTTTCTATCGTAAGC
Organism: Maribacter orientalis; assembly: GCF_900109345.1. GTDB lineage: Bacteria > Bacteroidota > Bacteroidia > Flavobacteriales > Flavobacteriaceae > Maribacter > Maribacter orientalis. The sequence goes on along the minus strand of NZ_FNZN01000001.1, from coordinate 715,038 downwards.
AACTTAAATACAGCATTTAAAGTAATAGTATAACCACCTAACAACCTATTCACCCTATTTATATCTTGTAGAATGATATCCAGTCCTTTGGTAGTACCTGAATAGGTATCCATAATTTCAATTTCAGTACTTCGCTTTGTAAAATCTACCATTAGGATATCAATTCTCCGTGTGTCTTTGTTATAATATATTTTAGCAAGGTTTCCGATTTTCCTACGGTACGAATTGCCATTGAAACCATTGTTTTATTCAATAAAATACGCTGTAATTTTCTACCGAACCATAAACGTTTGCTAAATGTTTTGATCCATATTTTTTTATAATCACTCTCTAACTGATGTCTTTTGTAATTTGAATCATTAAAATATTGCAACACCAATTCAGACGCAATTTTAGCACTATGTATAGCCATGGCCATTCCATTACCACAAAGCGGATGTATTAACCCTGCTGTATCACCACACATAAGCATATGATCAACCACAGTCTCTTTTTTATCAAAGGAAATCTGGGCAATGGTCATTGATTGTTTGAATACCGGTTTGGCATTTGATAAAAACGAATTCAGAAAAGGGTTTTTTGCCACCACCTCGTTATTGAAAGCCGTGATATCTTTATATTTTTTAAAAGTTGCATAATGTGCAAGGTAACAGAAATTGATTGCGCCAGATTCTGTTTTGGAGAGTCCACCGTATCCTCCATCAAAATTATGCAAACCTACAAGTTCATTGGGAAAATCTGGTGATTGATAATGAGCTTTAACAGCCAGCCAAGAGTTCTTTTTTAGGCTGAACTCCCTTTCCATATTTTTATCTAATACAGAACGCTTACCATAGGCCCCTAAAACGATTTTGGAAGTATATATGTTCGTTGTTGTATTAATTGTAAAAATATCATCCTTAAACACTGTTCTAATTACTTTTTCGAAATAGAATAGTACTCCCAATTCCTTGGCACGTTGGTACAGTAAATTATCCAACGCATATCTACTTATCCCAAAACCACCGAGTGGTAATTCGGTTTCAACCAAAAAGCCTTTGTGAGTAGAAATTTGAAATTGTGTGATATCAACAGCCCCGACTGAACTAGGAAAAAGACCTAATCTATTAAAATAAGGCAATATCTCTTTAGACACGTATTCACCACATACCTTATGATGTGGGTATATATTCATTTCAAAAACACCAACATGCTTACCTTCTAAAGCCAAATGAATGGCCGAAGTAAGCCCTGCAAGACCTCCCCCTATAATAAGTATATCGTGTTCTTTCACCATTGGGAAGTTACACCAAAAACAAAAAGCCCTGCAAATGCAGGGCTTTTATTTTAACACAATGCCAAAATAAGTGTCTCTTAATTGGTTTGTTTTTTTGCTTCTTGCTTTAATGACTCGCTAGCAACAATCGCTAATTCAACTCTTCTATTTTTTGCTTTACCTTCTGTAGTTGTATTATCGCCTACTGGTTGAGTTTCACCGTACCATTTAGTATCGAAACGACTTGCATCAATTCCTTTGCTAATTAAGTAATTGGTAACCGACTCTGCTCTTTGTTTAGATAAATTCATGTTATATTCATCAGCACCTGCACTATCAGTATGGCCTTCAACTAAAATATTAGATTGTGGATATTCTTTAAAAATACCCGCTAATTTATCTAAAGTAGTAGCCGATGTACCTTGAACGTTCGACTTATTAGTTGCGAAGTAAACACCTGCATCTTCATTAAAGGTAACATTAATACCTTCACCTACCCTTTTTACTTCTGCACCTGGAATCTCTTCTTCGATACGCTCTGCCTGTCGGTCCATTCTATTGCCTATATAACCACCTGCAGCACCACCAATAGCAGCGCCTAAAATAGCTCCAAGAGCAGTGTTATTACCACTACCAACATTATTACCCAAAACACCGCCTATCACTGCGCCACCGGCAGCACCAATAACAGCACCTTTTTGAGTTTTATTTGCGTTTTTAACCGTACTACAGCTCATTACCATGGCAAGAGCGATTATGTAACTAGTTTTACGTATTATCATTGTTTTCATAAACTTAAATTTAATTTTAAAGTAGGTTATTATTTTTTAGTGAACTCATATACTACGTTCACCGCAGTACCGTCTACCATAACGTTAGATTTCAAAATCATTGCATATTCAGTTAAAGTTTCAATATTTAATCGGTAGCCCGCTCCACCAGAAATATCCTGATTCTTTTCATTGATAAATTTAAACTGTAATTGACTAGTATAATTTTCTTCGCGCTCTACAACAGACCATCTAATGTAGCGGTCTCCACCATTACATAAAGTTGACGGACTAATAGTATATCTACCAGTACTGTTATTGTCACGAAAGAACCATTCACTGCCTTCAAGACAAATATCTTCAACGTCATTAAATAAAACTGCTTTTACATTTCCAGTGTTACCTTCAAAAGCAACATTGTTCAATGTCCATGTGCCGCTTAATAAGTTTCTTTTACCGCGAGCATCTTTTGAAACAGAGCAAGAGGATACTAAAAGAACAATACTAAATAGCCAAATCATTTTTTTCATAAGTAAATTTATTAGGTTTGATTCTATATACGTTAATTGTTAGTTTTTGGATGGATTACTATCCATTATATTCCAATCTATAACGCAAATATCTACCTAAAGTATACGATACTTATGCTCTTTTGAGAATAATGTTAACGGATATGCCTAATAAGCTATAAGTTCTTGTAAAACAGACTCAAATCTAGATTTTGCAAGGTATTGTTGTTCTAATTTTGAATCAAATGGAATTGGAGTCTCCAAACTACCTACTCTACGTATAGGCCCATCTAAATATTCAAAACAATTTTCCATTACTAAAGCTGAAATATCGCTTGCAATACCTCCAAATAAACTATCTTCTTGAAGTATGATAAGTTTACCCGTTTTTTTAACGGAATCATAAACAGCATTAATATCTAAAGGCTGCAAAGTTCGTAAATCTAATAGGTCTGCCTGAATTTCTATATTATTATCTAATGTTTCTAATGCCCAATGAACTCCGGCACCATACGTAACTATGGTAATCGCAGTACCTTCTCGAAGAAGACTAGCCTTACCAAAGGGTAGCGTATAATAATTGACTGGCACTTCTTGATACATACTTCTATATAGGCCCTTATGTTCGAAAAATAGCACAGGGTTAGGATCCTCAATAGCAGTTGCCAGTAAACCTTTAGCATCGTAAGGAAATGCTGGATACACCACTTTAAGTCCTGGGGTTTTAGTAAACCAAGCTTCATTGGTTTGAGAATGAAAAGGACCAGCTGCTACACCACCACCACACGGCATACGTATAACAACGTCAGCTTTTTCTCCCCATCGGTAAAAACTCTTTGCTAAATAATTCACAATAGGATTAAAACCAGTACTGGCAAAGTCGGCAAATTGCATTTCCATTACGGCTTTGGCACCATTAATTGATAACCCCATTGCAGCAGATACTATTGCCGATTCACAAATTGGCGTATTGCGTACACGCTCCTTACCAAAATCTTCAACAAAACCGTCCGTAATTTTAAAAACCCCACCATATTCTGCAACATCTTGGCCCATGATGACAAGGTTGTCAAACTTTTTCATAGATGCTCTTAATCCATCAGAAATCGCATCTATTAAACGTATGTTCTTAGTATGTATACTAGGTGTACTAGCTTTAAAATCAAATTTTTGATATACCTCACTTAACTCTTTACTTTCATTAGGGGTTATCGACTCTTCGGAGTATGCTCTTTTTAAATGTTCATCGATTTCGGCTTGAATTTCAGTTCTAATACCGTCTATAATATCATCTGTAAGTATTTTTTCATTCTTTAGAAAAGACGTGAAATTCTCTAATGGATCCTTCTCTGCCCAAGTATCTAAAAGCTCTTGTGGAACATATTTTGTGCCACTAGCTTCTTCATGCCCCCGCATACGAAAGGTTTTAAATTCAAGTAAAACTGGTCGTGGATTAATTCTCATGTCCTCTACCAATTCCGATACTTTGGTATATACTTCTAAAATGTTATTACCATCGATAATATGGGATTCCATTCCGTAGCCAATTCCTTTATCGGCTAGGTTTTCACATGTAAATTGTTCGTTGGTAGGTGTCGATAATCCGTATCCATTATTTTCAATACAAAACAAAACAGGCAATTCCCACACGGCAGCAACATTTAATGCTTCATGAAAATCACCCTCACTAGTTGCTCCTTCACCCGTAAATACTGCGGTTACCCTTTTTTCATTTCGCAATTTATGCGCAAGGGCAATACCATCTGCAACACCTAACTGTGGTCCCAAATGAGAAATCATTCCTATTATCTTAAATTCTTGTGTACCGAAATGAAAACTTCGGTCGCGCCCTTGGGTAAAGCCGCTTGCCTTACCTTGCCATTGTGTAAAAAGCCGGTATAATGGAATTTCCCTAGTGGTGAACACTCCTAAATTTCTATGCATTGGCAAAATATACTCCTCACTATTCAATGCACTGGTAACCCCTACGGAAATAGCTTCTTGCCCAATACCGCTAAACCATTTAGAGACTTTACCCTGACGCAAAAGAATCAACATCTTCTCCTCTATCATACGAGGCTTAAGCATTGATTTAAAAAGGGTTATCTTAATATTTTCAGCTACTTGAAAATGATTATAATTCATAGAGAGTATATAATTTGCAAATAAAATATAAATGTAACAAAAATGAGTTCATCAACTAACAATTATAACACTGCTTGTAAATCCGCAATAATTATTAATTTTACATAAATTCCATAAAACATGAGCTTGGTACCTAGTGTTGATTTGTCAGATTTTATTTCGGAAGATCCAAAAAGAAAACAAAAGTTTATTAATGAAATTGGCAAGGCCTTTGAAGACATTGGTTTCGTTGCTTTAAGCGGACATTTTCTTTCGGATGAATTGGTTGATTCATTATATGCAGAAATTAAAAAATTTTTCAGTTTACCTGAAGAGATAAAAGATGGTTACCAAATAGAAGGTATTGGTGGTCAACGTGGATATACTTCATTTGGAAAAGAACATGCTAAAGGTAGAAAAGAAGGAGATTTGAAAGAATTTTGGCATTTCGGACAGTATGTAGAAGACAATCCCGAATTAGAGAAAGAGTACCCAGATAATGTTATCGTCAAAGAACTTCCAAAATTTAATCAAGTAGGTAAAGAAACCTATAAAATGCTCGAAAAAACAGCAAAATATGTTTTACGTGCACTGGCATTACATTTAAAACTAGATGAATTCTATTTTGATAATTTTATAAAGAATGGAAATTCAATCTTACGACCAATACACTACCCTCCTATTACATCAGAACCTAAAAATGCAGTTAGGGCCGCAGCTCATGGCGATATCAATTTAATAACTTTATTAATGGGCGCTCATGGTAAAGGTTTACAAGTAAAGAACCATGATGGAGAGTGGGTAGACGCCATTGCCAAGCCTGATCAATTAATGATAAATGTTGGTGATATGCTTTCACGTTTAACCAACAACAAGTTATTATCTACCATACATCAAGTAGTTAACCCGCCAAAAGAACTTTGGGGAACTTCTAGATATTCTGTTCCATTCTTTATGCACCCGGTTAGTGAAATGCCCCTAAATTGTTTAGAGAACTGTATTGATGAGGAGCATCCTAAGTTGTACACCGATATTACCGCAGGTGAATTTTTGCATGAGCGATTGATTGAATTAGGATTGATAAAGAAGTAGTCGGAACCTGAATAATTTAAGTAGGAATTTTCCGTTCTATTTCTTTTAAATAATTCAATCATGAAAAACTCCTACTTAAAATCCACTATTTTCTTTCTGTTTTTAATTTCCACTTGTATATCAACTTTTGGACAAATAACGTTTGAAAAAGGATATTTTATTGACAATAGCGGTCAACAGACTGACTGTCTTATTAAAAATATTGATTGGAAAAACAATCCAACTTCATTTCATTATAAAATATCGGAACAAGGAGAAGTCAATATAATAGATATTACCGAAGTTGAGGAATTTAGTATTATTAATGGAGCAAAATACATTAGAAAGACGGTCGAAATCAATAGGTCTTCAGACAAAACCTCAGAATTGGACGAAAAAAGAAAAGTTGAGTTTAATCAAGAACAACTATTTCTAAAAGAACTTGTAACTGGTCCTGCCAATCTATACTATTATGAAGATGGTAATCTAATTCGATTTTTTTATTCCCTAAACGATAATAAGCCCAGTCAATTAGTTTATAAAAAATATAGGAAAGAGGATTTTGAAATTTCAGAAAATAACGAGTATAGACAGCAACTTTTAAACGCTTTAGATTGCTCCGCTATCAATACAGCATTTATTAAACGTTTAAGATATAAAATTGATTCATTGAAGAATTTATTCTTTGCATATAATGGTTGTATTAATCCTAATTATTTAATTCTTTCCAAATCAAAGTCAAAATTGAAATTAAATACATTTTTAAAAATTGGATTAGCAAACTCATCTTTGATCACTAAAAAAAATGGAAGTACAACCGCAGAAGTTAAAAATATTCTTAATCCAAGTATCGGTTTGGAATTAGAAAGCATTCTTTCTCATAATAAAGGAAAATGGGCTTTTATTGTAGAACCTACATTTCAAATCAGTAAAGAAAAGGAAGAATCATATCAAAATTTATTCGCGCGATCTGTATTAATTGAGGTTAATTATAAATCTTTTGAAATTCCGATTGGTATTAGACACTATTTTTTCTTAAATAAAAAATCAAAATTATTTTTAGATGTAATGGCAGTACTTGATATTCCAATAAATTCATATATAGAATACAGTAATAATTCTAGAAGATCATTTGGAACAAATTTTGGTTTTTTCTTAGTTGTTGGCTATAATTTCAATGAAAAATTAAGTTTAGGGATGCGATATTTTAGTCCTCGCGAAGTTCTTGGCAATGTAAATTCAGTAGACCTTACCTCTAAATACTCCGGGATTGGCTTAACCTTAGGCTATAAAATATTTTAAAAAGCAAAGAGCCGTAAACAAAAAAAACCTTACATAAATTGCTAAATACAACAAATCAAATTTTTTATAAATTTTAAACTTTGAATCCTAATATTTTCATGAAACACATTCAATTCCTAATTATATTTTTATTCGTAAGTAGAGGCCTATTTGGCCAAATAACCTTTGAAAAGGGTTATTTTATTGATAACTCTGATAATAAAACAACAGTTCTAATTAAAAATATAGACTGGAAAAATAATCCAACGTATTTCAAATATAAAACGACAGCTTCTGGAGATATCAATAACAAAAACATAGCAGATATTAAAGAGTTTAGTATTGATAACGGCTCTAAATATATTAGAGCAACCGTAAACATAAATAGATCATCTAACAAAGTGCCTGAATTAGATGGATTGCGAGAGGTGAATTTCAATGAAGAACAATTATTTCTAAAAGAACTCGTATCGGGATCAGCTAATTTATATGTTTATGAGAATGGTAATTTAATGCGCTTTTTTTATTCTATAAATAATGAGGTGCCTATACAATTGGTGTACAAAAGATATAAAAAAGAAAATATTCAAATTGCTGAAAACAATGAATATCGACAGCAATTGCTAAATGTTTTACTATGTGAAAACGTTTCAACAGCCAGTATTAAAAACATTTCGTATACAGAGAACTCGCTTAAAAGAATATTCGATATTTTCAATTCGTGTAACGACCCTATCAACTACATTGCAAGTACATCAAATAATAAATTAATATTTAGAATAAGAATTAGACCAAGATTAAATAACACAACCCTTGACGTAAACTCTACAGCTGATAGGAGACTTAAAACAAATTTTGACAAGAACATAAGTTTAGCTATAGGTGCAGAAATAGAGGCAGTTTTACCATTCAATAAAAATAAATGGGCAATACTCATTGAACCTACCTATCAAAATTATTCCGCTGAAACCGAACCACAAAAATCAAATAATTTTAGTGCTAATGTTTATAATGCAGAAGTACAATACACTTCTATCGAATTACCAATTGGGCTTAGACACTATATTTTTTTATCTGACAAATCAAAAATTTTTCTCAATGCCTCGCTATTAATAGATATTCCGTTTAATTCTCAAGTAGTTTATAATGGTTTAAACAGACCTAATCCCGAGTTAAGTTTAAACACAAGCTTAGCTTTAGGGTTTGGCGTTGACATTTTTGAAAAATTGAGCATTGAGGCACGTTATCTTGGCAAAAGAGAAGTATTTGCAAGTACCACTGATGACGATTTCACTTCCAATTATAGAGGTTTTTCTATAATTTTAGGTTACACACTATTTTAATAAAAAAAATAAAATGGACTTACAAGACCAACTAAAAAATCTTTTTCCTGATCATGAACCGCAAGATGTTACGCCTGAAAAGGAGAATGAAAATAAAATCTGGTTACAAGATGACCCTATCATCTGTAAGTATGAAAAACGTAAGGGGAAACCTATTACCATTTTAGAAGGATACACAGGTGCTAATGAGGATTTTAAGAAGTTGTCAAAAGAAATAAAGACCAAATTAAGTGTTGGTGGTAGTTTTAAGGATGATAAAATTATTATTCAAGGAGATTATCGCGATAAAATTATGGCAATTTTAAAAGATAAAGGCTTCAAAGTCAAACGTGTGGGTGGATAAGAAATTTAAATCCTTTATATGTTAACTTCTATTTGTTTTCTGTTAAATTATTTTATAACGTTGTTATAAGTGTTATTTTTAATCCAATCAAACTAAATTAAACTGGTATGAGTTCTCTTTTACACATTACCAATGGGGATAATTTCACCCAACGTCTCCAAAAATTAAATCTCGATGGCGATGTAATCACATGGAACGAGATGCTATGTGAAGGCAAGACTCTACCAACCGTTGGAACGGAAACATTTTGGAAAGCAAGATTCGAATTTCTTCATAAAAACTATAAAGTTTCAAAATCTTGGTTTATTGAAAAGACTTTAAAGGAGTATCGATCATTATGTAGCCATAAGCAACAAGACCATATTATATTATGGTTTGAGTACGATCTTTTCTGTCAAATAAACATGCTTGCGGTAATCAGTTGGTTATTGACGCATCGTAAATACGCTCAAATTTCGTTGGTTTGTAGTGGCAAGGAAGATGATTCAGATAAAATGTATAGTTTGAACGAACTTACCGATGAACAATTACTGAATTTATACAAGAATAAAAAAGTATTAACACAAGATGATGCTGAGTATGCAGACTATGTTTGGCAATTATACTGTAGCAATAACCCTATACGTTTAGAGAATTTAAGCGATTTTAAAGACTATCAGTTCGATTATTTAGGTGATGCAGTTAGGTCTCACCTAAAAAGGTTTCCGAGTATTGTTAACGGTTTAAATGATATGGAAAATACCATATTGCGTTTAGCTCTTAACGAAAAGCCTAAGTCAAAGGCTGAATTCATGCAGATTATCCTTAAAAATCAAGGGAATTTAGGTTTTGCCGACACACAGTACGATAGGGCAATAACCCGCTTAAAACCTTTAATAACAAGCTTGAATCCTGTTCGTTTGTCAAAAAAAGGTAAAGAAATTTTAGAAGGTAAAACAAGTTATTATTCGTGTATTCAAGATAATGATGTGTATTTAGGAGGTGCATTAAAGTATAATTTTCTTTACAATACCGATTCGAACAGAATTTTAAAGTTATAGCATGCAATTAAAGCCTGCTGAGCTTATTTTAAATGAAGATGGAAGTATATACCATCTTAATTTACTCCCAGAAGATTTAGCCACCACTATTATTACCGTAGGAGACCCCGATAGGGTTAGCCAGGTTTCTGGTCATTTTGATCGTGTTGAAGTAAAAAAGGGAAAACGAGAATTTGTTTCCCATACCGGATATAAGAACGGAAAAAGAATTTCGGTTATTTCAACTGGTATTGGCACAGATAATATTGATATCGTTTTAAATGAACTAGATGCTCTGGTTAATATTGATTTTAAATACAGAACATTAAAAAAGAATCATACTTCCTTAAAAATTGTTCGAATTGGTACGAGTGGTGCCATTCAAAAAGAAATTCCCGTAGATTCTTTTTTAATGAGCGAATATTCAATGGGTTTCGACGGACTATTACATTTTTACGAGCATGAAAATATTAGCCATGTTCAAATTGAAGATGCCTTTATTGCATATACCTCTTGGGACAAAAAAAAAGCAAGGCCATATGTGCTTAATTATTCGGAAAAACTAGGGGAAATTTTCAAAGACAATCGTATACGATTAGGATTCACCGCAACAAATACAGGCTTCTACGGACCACAACAGCGCCAATTAAGACTAAAGCCTAGTCAAATGGAATTAATGGAAAAATTATCGTCATTTAGGCATGATGGCCTGTCTTTAACCAATTTAGAAATGGAAACTTCTGGTATTTATGCCCTTTCTCAGCTATTAGGTCATGAGGCAGTTTCGATGAATTGTATTTTAGCCAATAGATCAACCGGTGAATTTTCTAGTAATCCGGCAAAGTCAGTCGATGAATTAATTAAGTTCTGTCTAGAGCGGTTGGCTTAACATGCTTTTACAACAATCTTAGTTTTGTACTTCTTATTTTTACAGAAAGACCATTTAAGAAAGAGTTTTAGATTTGAATTCATCAAATACATAAATAAACTTTAATAAGAGTTCAATTCAATTCGAAAACAATATGCCTTTAAGAACCACTTTAAAAAAACTAAATGAAAACCGTTAAAATTATAGGAGTCCCTGAACATTTCAATTTACCTTGGCATTTAGCGATTGAAGAAGGTGCTTTTGAAGAAAGAGGAATTGATTTATCTTGGACAGATATACCTGAAGGAACCGGTAAAATGTGTGAGTTATTAAAAAATCAAGAAACCGATTTAGCTATAATTCTTACCGAAGGAATTGTAAAAAGTTTTACAGAAGGAAATAAAGTCAAAATTATTCAAGAATATATCGCCTCTCCCCTACTTTGGGGTATACATGTAGACGCCAATAGCACTTATAGGTCGCTTGAAGAATTAAAAAATACTACAGCTGCAATTAGTCGTTTTGGTAGTGGAAGCCATCTTATGGCCTACGTACAAGCTAAACAAATGGGCTGGGAAACGGAAAAATTGAAGTTCAATTTAGTAAACAACCTAAATGGTGCAGTAGAAAGTCTATCTACTGCTAAATCAGACTATTTTATGTGGGAACGTTTTACAACCAAACCATTGGTTGATAGCGGTATTTTCAGACATTTAGGAAATTGTCCTACGCCGTGGCCTTGTTTTATGTTGGTAGGAACAGATGAATTTCTAACAGAAAATAAGAGTTTGGTAAAACATATTCAAGAAATTATCAATATATATACTGTAGAATTTAAGCAGATACCTCGAATAGATGCTACTTTAGCAAATCGCTATCATCAAAAATTAGAAGATATTCAAGAATGGCTACAGATAACCGAATGGAGTCAGAAGCAATTACCAGAAGACACATTGATGAAAATTCAAGAAACGCTGAAAGAGCTAGATTTAATAGATAAATCTGTCCCAATATCAAAAATTTTAAATTGATTTAAATCGTAGCTAAACTAAAATGCTTTTGAATTAATTCCTTAAATGTTTCATCAGATAAAGGTTTTTGAGAGAAATCGGCAATGAATTCATTGGTTACAGCTTTATCCTTATCTTCTTGGTTATCACTGATTGTAACCAAAACTATCGTGATTTGTTCTTTCAACTTTTTTGGCACCAACTCTTCGTACGATTTCATGAACTGCCATCCATCCATAATTGGCATTCTTAAATCAAGCATTACCATACATGGCAATTCTAATTCGTTTTGCCCTTTACCTAAAATAAAATCAAGTGCTTCTTGACCATTGAGCGCAGAATTAATTTCTACATCTAAGTCCAATTTATTTATAAAAATTGAATGCAAAAAGTTGCTTGCCTCGTCATCATCTACTAGTAATATTGAATTCAACCTACCTAAATTGCTCATGAATGTATTGTTAGTTATGAGTGTATATTAATTTCTAAAAAGAGATTGTTTCTGAAAGTTAGAAAAAATCTAAATAACTAACTTACCAAATAATAGATTTATTGCCTAAATCATTCAATATTTTGTTACAAGTTGAAAAATGTTTGTTACCGAACCAATATCCACGGTTAGCACTTATAGGCGATGGATGCCCAGATGTGAGTATGTGATGTTTGCTAGAATCTATTAATTTAGCCTTTTTCTTAGCGAAACTTCCCCATAACATAAACACAAGATCCGTTCTTTCTTCTGATAATTTTGATATCACTGCATCTGTGAACTTTTCCCATCCTTTTTTTTGATGGCTTCCTGGCTCGTGCGCTCTAACTGTAAGCGTAGCATTTAGCAATAGAACACCTTGGTCAGCCCATCTTTCTAAATTTCCACTTTTAGGATAAACCACTCCTAAATCTGTTTCTATTTCTTTGAAAATATTCACCAAAGAAGGTGGATGTTTTATTCCATCTTTAACAGAGAAGCATAAACCATTCGCCTGATCAGGACCATGATATGGGTCTTGCCCAATAATAACCACTTTAACATTTAAAAAAGAACAATGCTCAAAAGCCGAAAATATCTCTGCTTTTTTTGGATAGCATGTGTATTCATCATATTCTTTTGTAACGAATTGGGTTAGTTCTTGAAAATATGGCTGTTCAAGTTCAGATTTTAAATAGTGTTCCCAACTTGATGGCAATGTTAAATCCATAAATAGTGTAATTAATGCTTTGCAATATCAAAATTAGTGTTCTCGATGATTTTAAACTTCATTAAACTGAACTTTGAAATTAACTAAGCAGATGTAATAACAACGTTTATTGGAATATTTCAGTTTTAGGATAGGGATATTTTTTGAAGTATTTGGAGTAATCCTGCTTTCTTCATATGAGTGGCAATCCGTACCTTTGTTGCTTATTATACCAAAACGTGGCGAACATACATTCCAAAACATTACAAGACTTAGAATTTCCATCAGTATTAATACAAGTATCTGCTCGTTGCCATACACAATTGGGTAAAGAAGCCGCATTGGAAATTGCTCCATTTACCACAGATGAAGTTATTAAATTAGAGCTAGGAAAAACTGCAGAATACCTTTCTTCGCTAATAAGTGAAAATCGTATTCCCAACCATGGTTTCGATAGTATTAATGCGGATCTTAGACTTTTAAAAATTGAAAATACCACTTTAGAATTACAAGGGTTTAAACGTATTGCAAGTATATGTACAACGGTAGCCTTGCACCATAAATTCTTTAAAAAATTCAAAGATTATTATCCGCTTTTTAATGATTTCGTATTTAGATTAGAACCCAATACACAAATACCAGATTTAATCAATACTGTAATTGACCGTTTCGGAGAGGTTAAAGACAATGCTTCTGATTCACTTTTTAGTATTCGAAGACAAATAAATCAAGTACGTGGCAAAATCACTCAAAGTTTTGCCTCCGCATTAAATATGTACCAAGCATCCGACTATTTGGACGAAATTCGAGAGTCCGTCGTAGAAAATAGAAGGGTTTTAGCGGTTAAAGCAATGTACCGCAAAAAAGTAAAAGGGGCTGTAATGGGAACTTCAAAAACCGGTAGTATTGTATATATTGAACCGGAAGCGGCCTTAAAGTATAGTCGTGAACTCAATAATTTAGAATTTGAGGAAAAAGAAGAAGTACAACGCATTCTTAAGCAACTAACGAGCCAAATTAGACCCTTTAGAGCGCTTTTAAGAGACTATCAAGAATATTTAACCCAAGTAGACGTAACCGCGGCAAAAGCTAAATACGCGGAAGATATAGATGCTTTATTACCCCAAATAAACAACAATAATCATTTATATCTTCGAGATGCCTTTCATCCATTACTTTTTTTAAATAATAAGCGTAAAGGCGAAAAGACATTCCCTCAGACCATAGAATTGCATAACGAAAATCGCATTATTGTTATCTCAGGACCTAACGCAGGTGGTAAAAGTATTACCCTAAAGACCATAGGTCTACTGCAGGTAATGTTGCAAAGTGGGCTTTTGATTCCTGTTCACGAACGAAGCGAAGTATGTTTTTTTAAAAGGATTTTAACTGATATAGGTGACAATCAAAGTATTGAAAATCATTTAAGTACGTATAGTTATCGATTAAAGAACATGAACCAATTTTTGAAACGATGTGATAATCAAACATTATTCTTAATTGATGAATTTGGTACGGGTAGTGATCCAGAATTAGGTGGGGCATTGGCCGAAGCATTTTTAGAAGTATTCTACGAACGTGGCTCATTTGGCGTAATCACAACCCACTATGCGAATCTTAAAGCCCTTGCTAATGAGTTACCTCATGTAACCAATGCTAATATGCTTTTTGATGGAAAAACTCTTGAACCTACCTTTCAATTGATTTTAGGGCAGGCCGGTAGTTCGTTTACATTTGAGGTTGCCCAGAAGAATGGCATCCCCTACTCGCTTATCAACAAGGCCAAAAAGAAGATTGAGCGTGGTAAGGTTCGTTTTGACGCTACTATAGCGAAACTGCAAAAAGAGCGCAGTAAAATGGCTGAAACTGGCTCTAGATTAAAGGAGGAAGAGGTAAAAGCACGGGAAGAAAACGAGCGTTTAGAAAAATTGAATGCCAAGGTTAAGTCAAAATTAGAGAACTATCAGGAATTGTATGATCACGACCAACGAATGATACAATTAGGAAACAAAGTGAATGTTGCGGCAGACAAGTATTTTCAAGATAATAAGAAACGTCCATTAGTTTCTGAGCTATTACGAATTGTAGAAACGGAAAATAGTAAACGCAAGAAAAAAACAGCGAACCAAGCAAAAGCTGAACGAACAAAAAAAGTACAAGTAGCAAAAGAAGTACAAAAAGAAGTTGAAGTTATTCGAGAAAAGAAGAAGGTAGAGAAGAAAAAAGCTGTTCATAAAGAAAAGAACAAGCCAAGACCTGTTTTTAATATCGGAGACCGAGTTCGTATGACCGATGGTAAAGCTGTAGGCAGTATAGATTCCCTTGAAAAAGGTAAAGCAATTGTTAATTATGGAATCTTTACAACCAATGTAAGTGTGGATCAATTAGAAATGGTAGAAAAAAAGAAATAAGCTATACAAGATTTTAATAAACAGCAAGTTACGATTAATCGTATACGATAATTATTGGTTTTAAAACTTTATATTTATACTATTTTGTTTATTTATTTATAATTTTTTTTAAAACAGCCGGCATCAAGTTGTTGAACCTAACCTGAGCGGCCAGCTGCCATGCACTAACTCCTACGCTATCTTTTTAATTACAAGTGACTGGGGTCAAATAAATGCGGAATCCTTGCAAAATGCCATCATTGGTAATTTCAAAACATTTCTGTGAGCTTATATATCCGTAACTTTTTGTATCTCCAAATTTGGTCCATACAAAAGCATCTTGAAACTGAAATTCCACCTTTACATCATGAGCTCCGTTTGGTGGGCTTATCACCTTTCGTTGTCCATTGTTCACGGTTGTATACCCTCCAACGGTAGTATTATTGCCGTCTCGGCTTTTGTAGATAAATCTAAATCTAATGTCAAAAATAGAATTATTATCTACATCTAAACTTTCATGATCGTAAGCATAGGTATTACAAGTTTCCAATCTGTAATCGGTATTATACCCCATCTTCGCAATTCTATTGTCCTTCAAATATTTAACGGTATATGCTATGGGTGCACCAGGGTTTTCTCGACTATACAAAGCTCCTTCTGATATAACATAATTGAGTCCCCCAGATTCAGCAACATCACTGCCGGTAATCACTTTTGAAGCGATTTCGGCATTGCCACCAATAGTAACTACGTTTATCGTCGATTTCTCTAAGATCGATTTATACTTCGCTTCAACAGATGCGTCAACATCTTTGCCAATACTTGCATATTCTAGGGCCGCATCTAATTCTACACTAGTTTCTGTGCTAGTGGTTTCCATACGTACCATGATAATTCTTCCATATTGTACGGAACTTACGTAGGCAGGTGGTGTCGATGAGTTCATAGCAGATTTCACTTTGGCTAAATCTACCTGTGCTCCAAAAACTTCTGCAGGTGTTTCTGGGGTTTCCATAACTATTTCGTAAAAAACTTGACGATATAAAATAGCGGCGACTCTTTTGGTTGTAGTATTATCATAACTGAACTGAGATTCGAAAGAGGAACCTGATGCCCATTCTACTCCCACTCCTAAATCCAAACTCATTTGCTGTGAAGAATAGGCTGTAGTAGATTCATAAAATGCATTGGAGGCTATTTCATATCCCTGTGGAGCTATTTCTTGGTTCCAATATTCCAAACCATCATCTATTGCCGTTTGTACATTAGTGAATGTAGGATTTTCTACCATCAAGGTTCCTCTTTCGCCAATTCCTGGAAGGTCTAAACGTAATTTCATCGGTGCCCTTTGAATCTGTAATGGTTCTGGAGCACCATCTAACATTTCCGTATTTCCAATTACTAAAGCCCCAGGGTAGACAACTCCCAAAGTTGGATCAAAAATTGCCACATCTTCAAAATTCGAACGGATACTATAATTATTTGTTCTACATTCCTCAACAGATCCCATATCTGTTTCTTTCACAGGATTTCCTTCATTAACATTTTTACCTGTATTTGTTTGAACGTTCAAGAGATTATCAGGATCGTAGGAAAGGCTGGTCAAATAGACATTAATACTATCTGCCTCTACCCCATTTACCGATTCGTTTTCTAAAACAGGTTCAATACTATCCTTTCCACAGGAAGCAATGAGTAGTGCGATGAGAAGGCCGTAACCAGTTTTAGATAATTTAAATTTTTCCATAATTGTTTTCATAATTTCTTGGTGTTATAGATTCAACACTATAAAACTATCTAGTAATCAGATGTTTATCTAATTTCATCTATGGACAAACTATGGACAAGTGCATCAAAACCCCTAACGTTTAGTACTGGACAATACTATTATTTATAAATACACCAAATCTTGGTTAGACCAAATGGAATGGGGCTTCCCTTCATTTTTATATAGACAAAAATGTTAAACATGTTATGGACTTGGTATGGACAAGAAGATTTTTGTTCATTTCTTACCTTTTTTAAAAAACGTATTATCATTAACTTGAATTAGATATCTAAATCAAATTTTATGAAACTAACCGAATTCACCATAGTATTACTATTATTTTCCGGTATATGTTTACAAGCTCAGGATAGACAAAAAGAGCTAGATAGTTTAATTCAACATGCCGCATCGTTACCCGATAATATTTTAAAAGCCAAAGTACTATCTAGAATTCATGAAAGAATGATGTTTATGGATAATGAAAAAGCTTTCATTTACGCCAAACAAGCTCAAAATCTATCGCGAAAAATCGGATATGAAAAAGGAGTAGCTAATGGTTACTTACAGTTCGGAAATTATTACTACAACCAATCTAAAAATGATTCAGCATCATTTTATCACAACTTAGCACTTAAAGAATTTAAGAAATTAAATTCTGTCAAAGGCCAAATATTTGCACTACACTCTCTGGGTACCATTGAAAGGGAAAAAGGTGAATTTGATAATGCTATTCACCTAACTAATTCCATTTTGGAAATGTATACCGATGAAAATCGAAAAAATTCAGATTTGGGAGATTTTGACTTAAGAGGCTCTGAGTATGAAGTATTGGGAGGTATATATTTTGAAAAAGGAAATTATAGGATTTCCCTAGAAAATACCTTAAAAGCTTTGCGCTTTTTTGAAGATGTTGGCGATATGGTTAGAAAGGGAGATGCATTAAAGCAATTGGCCGATATTGAATATCAATTAGGAAATTATAAAACGAGTCTCGATTATGCTCAGGAGGCTATCGCAATTTATAAGGATAATAAAGACAAAATCTATCATAGTTATGCCGCCAACGTGGCCGGTTTAGCTGCTGAGCAAATGAACAATTTAGCTCTTGCTCGCAAATTGTTACAAGAATCGATTCAATTAGCAAGAGAAATGAATATCCGTTCTATGATTTCCCAAAACCTTAATGGATTAGCCAGACTTGATTATAACGAAAAAAAATTTAAAAGGGCAGAAACCTATTTGGTTGAGTCTATACAAATAGCCAAAACGGAGAACATAAAGTTTAATTTAACCGAAGCTCTTAAGGAAATGGCAAACCTGAATATAGCCAAAAACAAGTTAATTGTTGCATTGAAGAATATTAATGAAGTCATCCAAATTGCAAGAAAAATAAAGGCTTTGCCAACATTGAGGGATGCTCTGATGATTAGAGCAACCATTAGAAATAAGTTAAATTATAGTGAATTAGCTTATCAGGATTTAAAGGAATTTCAAACACTTAACGACAGTTTATTTAATGAGAAAAAGACACAACAAATTGAAGAACTAAAAACAATCTACGAAATTGAAAAAAAAGAAGCTGAAATTGCACTTCAAGAAGAAGAAATCAAAACTTTAAATGAAAAGGCGAAAGTAGACAAATTGAAAAAAGGGCTGTATGCTGGCGGCATGGCCTCAGCCCTTGCATTGTTTGGACTTTCTATTTTTGGATTTCGGCAACGAATGAAAAAAAATCGGATCGCTAGGGAAAAACAAGAAGAGATTTACAAACAGGAAATTGAACATAAACAAAAGGAACTGGCTAGTCAGACACTCCATCTTGTCCAGAAAAATACCTTTATCCAAGAATTGATGGAAAATTTGGAAAACATTAAAAACTCTCCAGAGAAATTTAAAATGGAATTTCGTCGTATTGTAATGCTATTAAAAAAAGAAAATGCCTCAGATAAGGATTGGGAAATTTTTAAAACATACTTTGCCGATGTTCATAACGACTTTGATCAAAAATTAAAAACGATGTATGCAGATATCTCGGAAAAAGAGATAAGGTTAGCGGCTTTTTTACGTATGCATTTAACAACCAAAGAGATAGCTTCGACATTAAATGTTTTACCTGATAGCATTCTTAAATCTAAATATCGACTAAAGAAGAAATTAGGTTTAGATAAAGAGACTGATTTAACAAGTTTCTTAAATACACTATAAAGTTGCACGTTTTAATATAGACTCATTGTATCTTTAATCCGTGGAAAATTATAAGAAAATAATCCTTTTTGATGGTGTTTGTAATCTGTGTAACACTACTGTTCAATTTGTCATTAAAAATGATAAAGAAGATAGATTTAGATTTACTCCGTTACAGAGTGACACTGGTAAAAAGCTACTCACTGAAAGAAATATTGACACAGAAGATATTGATTCCATAATTTTGATAGAGCCCAATGTAGCGTATTACACTAAATCTACCGCTGCACTTGAAATAGGTAAATATTTGAAAGGGCTAAGTACAATTTCCTCTATTTTACTATGGTTACCTGAGCCTTTAAGAGATATCGTATACGATTTTTTCGCTAAGAATCGCTATAAATGGTACGGAAAAAAAGAATCTTGCATGATTCCTACCGAAGAATTAAAAAATAAATTTATTTAAGATTCGAAACTTTGTATGAATGTTAATTCATTTTAACACAATACATAATACTTTTATTCCTAAGCATTATTACACCGTTTAACACCAAATTATTGATATATATTATCAACTAATTACTCATTAATGTTAAATAATATGGACCTAAAATTTAAGAGGGTTGCTGTTTTGGGATTTATTTCTAAAGGGATAGTATATTCTTTAACCGGTTTATTAGCCTTGTTCAGTGCCTTTAATATGGGTGGACAAAAAGCTGGAAAATTAGCGGTAATTGACTATTTAGAAAATAAACCTTTAGGCAATGTTCTGATTTTTATTTTAGGTCTTGGGCTTATCTGTTATTCGATTTGGAGAATATTTGAGAGCTTAAACGACCCAGAAAAGATTGGCAATGACATAAAAGGCATAATTAAAAGAATCGGATTTTTCATTAGCGGATGTATTTATGGCAGTATAGGATTAATGTCTATTATCGATGCCTTGAACCTAATTTCATTATTAAAGTCAAACAGCAGCTCTACTAATTCTTTATTGACAGGTACTACAGGAGTTTTTATAGTTATGGTAATTGGTGCCGGACTACTTGGTAAAGGAATTTATCAATTTGTAAAAGTCTACAAAAGCAACTTTCTTCATAAGTTCGATATGAAGTCTATACCAGCAATGGCTAAAAGAGAGTACATTAAAAAAATAGGTTATGTAGGTTTAATTTCACGAGGCGTTGTGACTTTAATTATTTCATTCTTTTTCCTGAAAGCAGGGCTAACATTACATGACGCGTCCTCCGAAAACGTGAAAGGTACAGCAGAAGCTTTTTCATTCATTCAGGAACAACCATTTGGCAAATGGCTATTAGGAGCAGTAGCCATTGGTATGGTTTGTTATGGAATATTTATGTTCTCAACGGCTGCGTACCGAAAATTTGACACTTAGGATTGATTGTATTTTGAATTAAGCATAAAGCTCTAATTTCAATTCATTGCGAATAAATAATCGATAAAGTTCAAACTACTATTACTACGCTTTCTTATTATAATTATCATCCCAATTTTTTACTTTGGGTTTCCCCAATTTACCCACAGATTTTGCTACCATCATTGATACTGCAGCATCGCCAGAAACGTTAATTACCGTACGGCACATGTCTAATGGTCTATCAACCGCAAAAATTAAAGCTAATCCGGCCTCCGGTATTCCTGCTTGTGCAAGTACTATTACCAACATAACCATTCCTGCACCTGGCACTGCCGCACTTCCAATTGAAGCTAAGGTTGCAGTTACTATTATCCCCAATTGAGCAGATAAACTTAAGTCCATACCAAAAGCTTGGGCTATAAAAACTGCTGCAATCGCTTGATACAGACTGGTACCATCCATATTTATAGTTGCACCAATAGGAAGTACAAAACTTGTCACCTCTTCGTCTACCCCTAAATGCTCTTCTACCCTCTCCATAGTAACAGGTAGCGTAGCGGCACTTGAACTTGTTGAAAAAGCTAGTAATTGAGCAGGAGACATCCCTTTCATAAATGTACTCGGAGACGTTTTTGTAACTACCCAAACCAATAGCAGATAAACACCTAACATTAAAGTCAAGCCAAGAACTACGCAGAAAGCATACCATGCCAACGCTTTAAATAAATCTAAACTTGGAGATTCTACCACCAATGCCGCTAATAAAGCAAAAACACCAAAAGGAGCGGCCAACATGATAAGGTCAATGAGTTTTAGAATAACTTCATTAAAACCATCAAAGAATTTCTTAACTGGCGAAGCTTGTTCTTCAGGTATAAGAATTAGGCCAATACCAAAGAATATTGCGAAAAAGATAACCTGCAACATATTCCCATTATCTGAAGCTGCCTGAAAAATATTACTTGGCACTAAATCTTCTAATGCCTGCAATGGACCTGCTTCTTTCTGTTTATCTGCTTTAGACTTTATAGCCTCTGCATCGCCTTTGTAATTTTCTACCAATTCGGTTCGGGTTGCCTCTGTAATTGATGAACCTGGTTTCACAATGTTTACAACTCCTAACCCTATGGTAACAGCAACTACTGTTGTGGCAATGTATATACCAATGGTACGGCCACCCATTTGAGAAAGTTTGGAAATATCTTTTAAATCGGATACTCCCTTAATTAAAGAAGCCAATATCAAAGGAACGGCAATAAGTTTCAATGAATTGATGAAAATATTCCCAAAAGGCTTTATCCAATCCGAAATAAATTTCGGACCCCATTCTAGTTGAACCATTGCAAAAGCAAATAGAACACCCGCCAACATACCAATTAGAATTTGCCAATGCAACTCAAGCTTCCTCATATAACATATAGTTTAGGGAAGTAAGATAGTATTTTGATAGGAAAAGTACTAGGAAGGAACCCTATAATTTAATGGTTCTATTAAGTAAGGAATAATCTGCTAAAACCATTGCGGTCATTGCTTCAACTATTGGCACTGCTCTAGGCACAACACAAGGATCATGTCTTCCCTTTCCTTGAGCCTGAACTTTATTACCCTCTTTATCTATAGTTTCATACCCTTGTATTACAGTGGCTACTGGTTTGAACGCAACATTGAAATAGATATCCATTCCATTACTAATACCGCCTTGTATACCTCCACTGTAATTGGTTTTAGTAGAACCATCACTATTAAATTGGTCATTATGATCGCTACCTTTCATTTTTACTCCCTCAAAACCACTGCCATATTCAAAACCTTTGACTGCATTAATAGAAAGCATTGCTTTACCCAATTCTGCATGAAGTTTATCGAATACTGGTTCGCCTAAACCAATTGGTACATTTTTGGCGACACAGGTAATAATACCTCCTATGGTATCTCCTTCTTTTTTGATTGACTTAATATAGTCCTCCATCTTCATTGCCATTTCTGGGTCGGGACACCTGACCGCATTTGATTCCGTTAAGCTTAAATCTAAATCTTTATAGTCTTTATCTAGCCTCATATCTCCAACTTGAGATACAAAGGCATGTATTTCTATTCCTTTTAAAAACTGCTTTGCAATGGCACCGGCTACTACCCTACTAGCTGTTTCCCTAGCTGAACTTCTACCTCCACCACGATAATCTCTAAAGCCATATTTTTTATCATAAACATAATCGGCATGAGATGGTCTATAAGAATCTTTAATATGACCATAATCCTTAGATTTTTGATTGGTATTATGTATGGCAAAACCAATGGGAGTACCCGTTGTTTTACCTTCAAAGATTCCAGAGAAAAATTCTACTTCATCTGGCTCCTTCCGTTGTGTAACTATTGCAGATTGACCTGGCTTTCGACGATCTAAATCACGTTGAATAGCCTCTAAATCCAGTTCAATTCCTGATGGGCATCCATCAATAACTCCTCCTATTGCTTTTCCGTGAGATTCTCCAAAAGTGCTTACCCTAAATATGGTTCCAAAGGTATTTCCGGCCATAATATGTACTTTCTAAATTAGTTGATACTGCTTGCAATGCTTACTTCATCGCAGGCTTCAAAGGTAAATGTTAAATGCATGAAAGAAAAATTTTAAAAGTGCTTAATATTAGGTTAACCTACAACAATTGTGATAATGATAATTTAACCTTATCATTAAGGATTGTTGACCTATATTATAGCAGGTCAACATACCAATAGGTTTAATTTTGTCTTCAAAATTACGTCTTTGAAAAAACGTCGTCTTGAAATAGCTGTACTTTCAGATGTACACTTAGGCTCTTATGCATGTCATGCAGAAGAGCTTCTTACCTATTTATCTAGTATCGATCCCAAGATTTTAATTCTAAATGGAGACCTATTTGACGCAAAGAAGATGCGTAATAATTACTTTCCTCCATCTCACTTAAAAGTAATCAAGAAAATATTTACCATAGCTTCAAAAGGTACCGTAATTCATTTTATTACGGGTAATCGTGATGAACCTTTTCGTAAAATAGATGGCATCTATATGGGAGCAATTAAAGTTTCCAATCGCCTTACCTTAAAATTAAACGGAAAGAACACCTTATTTTTTCATGGTGATATTTTTGATTTCTCATTTAGACACTCACATTGGATTTTAAATTTTGGTGGGTTCGGATTCGATGTCTTACTTAAACTTTCTAAACTGAAGACAAAAACGCTTCGTTTATTCGGAAAGAAAAACAAACCTTTTGAAAATCCTGAATTAGAGTTTGGAGAACGTGACCCGGTTCAGATTGCTCGATTTGAACATAATGTTGCCAAAATGGCTATTGAACAGCATTACGACCATGTCGTATGCGGACACAGCCATTCCCCAAACAAACAAGTTATTGCAACCAGAAAAGGCGAATGCCTTTATTTAAACTCTGGTGATTGGGTAGAACATATGACGGCTTTAGAATATTCTTTTAAACGTTGGAAGTTATATCGTTACGAAAATGATAAGTTAGCTTCATTTTATATGGATGAGGAACTTAAATCAATGGATATGAATGAACTCATAGCCACAATTACCCAGAATAAAGCAAGTAAAGTTCAAGACAAAAAAAAACGTGATGGTCTAGACAAAAATTAATTTACCAAGGCTTCTTTCAATATACTCACTGGGTGTTTTGCAATTCTTTTAGTACCGTCAAATATTTGATGTCTACAACTTGTACCATTTGCGGCAATTATGGTCTCTGGTGCAGATTTATTAACTGATGGAAATAATTTCAACCCTCCTATCTTCATACTCGTTTCATAATGCTCTTCTTCATAACCAAAAGAACCAGCCATACCACAACACCCAGAGGGAATTATGGTTACTTTATAATTTATAGGAAGATTCAATACATCGAAAGTCACTTTTTGGTTACTTAATGCTTTTTGATGGCAGTGATTATGAATTTTAACATTTTTAGCTTCTTCTGTAAAATCGGTAACTTTCAATCGTCCATCTGAAATTTCCTTTGCCAAAAACTCTTCAATTAAAAATGAATGATCGGCAATTTTTTGAGCTACCTCTTTATCGGCTGCCATACGTTTGTATTCATCCCTAAAAGAAAGAATTGCTGAAGGTTCTAAACCTAAAATTGGTAATCCCAAGTCAGCAAATTTCTTTAATTCTTTTGTGTTTTTCACAGCCAGCTTCTGTGCTTGTTTTAAAAACCCCTTAGAAAGAAAGGTTCGCCCACTTTCAGCGAAATATAATTCCACATTATATCCCAAACGAACTAGTAATTCTATTGCATCTTTACCAACTTCTACATCTAAGTACCTTGTAAATTCATCAATAAACAAGATTACTTTATTTTTAGTCGTAGTATGTTGACCTACAATATTTTGTAAGTGATTATTAAAATTAAAACTATAAACTTTTGGCAAGCTCCTTTCTTTGGCTACTCCACTTGCTTTTTTAAGTAGGCCACCCAATAATTTTGACTCATAAACAACGTTGGTTAAACCAGCAACTTTACTCCCAAAACCATTAAGTTTGGTGTTATAAGCAAACAATTTACCTCGTAATGGGTATCCGTTCGTTTCTTGGTATTGATATAAAAATTCAGCTTTTAAGGTTGATATATCCACATTACTAGGACATTCGCTAGCACAGGCTTTACAACTAAGACATAAATCAAACGCCTCCTTTATTTCCGGACTGTCGAATTCGTTTTTCGAGACACTCTTTGGGTTTGTTAAAAATTCTCGTAATGCATTCGCTCGACCACGTGTGGTATCCTTTTCATTTTTTGTGACATGATAACTTGGACACATACCACCGCTCATATGGTGTGTTTTTCTACAATCGCCACTACCATTGCACTTTTCAGCTGCTTTTAAAATTCCTTCACTATCAGAAAAATCTAATAACGTTTTAATTTCAGGCTCTACACGATCAACTTCGTATCGAAATGATTTATCCATCGGATAAGCATCTACAATTTTTCCTGGATTAAAAATACCCTGTGGGTCAAAATAAGATTTTATCCTTCTTAGAAGCTCATAGTTTTTATCCCCAATCATTAATGGAATAAATTCTGCCCGAACAATACCATCTCCATGCTCACCACTAAAAGAACCCCTATATTTTTTTGTAAGCTTAGCTACATCAGTGGTAATGTTCCTAAATAAAGCTACATCAGAAGACTTTTTTAGATTAAGTATGGGCCTCAAATGCAATTCACCAGCACCAGCGTGCGCATAATACACTGCCTTTTGGTTATACCCTTTCATAATTAAAGTGAACTCGGCAATAAACTCCTTTAAATCGCTCAATGCCACAGCTGTATCCTCAATACATGCGACTGCTTTCATATCACCAACAATATTACCTAAGAGTCCCAATCCGGCTTTACGAAGTTCAATTGCTTTAGCAATGTTATCACCTACCAAAGTTGCATTCGCATAGCTTAAACCAGAATCTTCAACTGTTTTAATCAGTGAAACGATCTCCTTTTCCAGTTCCTCCTCGGTATGCGCATTAATCTGTAGCATTAACAATGCTTCTGGATCACCTTCTACAAAAAAGCGATTGGCCAGTTGCGCTCGATTATTTTTGGTACAATCAAGAATTACCTTATCCATCATTTCACACAATTGCAGAGGATGCTCCATTACAGGCACAACATCCATTAAACAATCTTCTAACGAAGTATAATGAGTGACTACCATTGCCGAATATGCAGGTGGTAATTCATCTAATTGTATTGTAATTTCTGTGGTGAATGCCAAAGTTCCTTCACTACCACACAGTAATTCTGCCATGTTAAAATACGGTTGCTGCCCCCCAAACACATCAGCTTTTAACAATTCGTCAACCGCATAACCCGTATTCCTTCTATGTATTTCGGGCTTAGGGAAATTATCAATAATTTCTTTAGATACTTCTTTATTAATCAATTCTTTATAAATACTATTATAAAGTGATGCTTCAAATGTATTATTTTGTTGTTTTTGATGAAACTGCGCTTCTGAAACTCGCCCAAATTCAGCCTCACTCCCATCTGCCAAAATTGTTTTAAGAGAAACAACCTTATCTCTTGTTACCCCATATTGAATTGAAGTGGTACCTGAAGAATTGTTACCCACCATACCACCAATCATACATCTATTTGAAGTTGACGTATTAGGACCGAAAAATAATCCGAAAGGTTTTAAATACAGATTAAGTTCATCTCTAATAACACCTGGCTGAACAGTTACTTGCTTTTTAATTTCATCTAATCTTACAATTTCAGTAAAGTTTTTAGAAACATCCACTACCAAACCGTCGCCAACACATTGCCCTGCCAATGAAGTACCAGCAGTTCTTGGAATTAATCCTATTTTATGCTCTTTAGCAAATACTACAATTTTTTTTATATCAGATACTGTTTTAGGAAAAGCAACGCCAACGGGTATTTTTCGATAAACGGAAGCATCTGTAGCATAGAGTCCTTTCGTTAAATCATCGTATTGTAAATCCCCTTCTAAATCTTGTTGTAACTTTGACAGTAAATTATTTTTCAACGTAGCACAATTTTGACCGCTAAATTAAGTTTTATTGTGTGAGCTACATTACAAAAAGCTCATTTTTCATCACAAAAATTATGAACTATATGAAGATTTTAAAAGGTATTTCAGTATTATTATTTATGGCCACCTGCTCTCTATCAGCACAGGAAATTGCCGATCATGCATTAGGTTTACGTTTAGGGGATAGTGACGGATTTGGCGCTGAAATCAGCTATCAAAAATCACTTAGCCAGAGTAATAGGTTAGAATTTGACCTAGGCTGGCGTGATAGTAGAAATTTCAATGCCTTTAAAATTGCCGGCCTATACCAATGGGTACGTACTATTGAAGGTGACTTTCAATGGTATTACGGTATCGGCGGTGGCTTAGGCAGTGTAGATTTTCCAAATAACCCAAACAGCAATAATGATGGAGGTTTATTTGTTTTTGCCGCTGGTGATATAGGAATTGAATATAATTTTGACATTCCTTTACTTCTTTCGTTGGATTTTAGACCAGAATTAGGTGTTGTTGGTTATGACGGATTTTCTGATAATTTCGATTTTGATATAGGTCTTGGTATTCGTTACCAGTTCTGATCACTAGCTTAAAACTAATTTAAAGACCTCTGACCAATGCGTTAGGGGTCTTTTTTTATATCTCATATATAAGTACATTTGTAACTTAAACTAAGTGAATTTTATGAAAAATAGCATTGTAATTTTACTAACTGGAATTTTAATGTTCAGTTGCAACTCCACCCCTGAAGGCTTTACCTTAAATGGAAAATTAAGAGGTGAAATACCTGATGGCACAAAAGTATTCCTTAAAAAAATAAGTGAAAACAATCAACCTATAGAGGTAGACACAGCAATAACTACCAATGGTGATTTTAAATTTACCGGAAAAGCTGATATACCTGAACTGCATTATATTTTTGTTGAACAATTACCAGGCTATACTGCTGTGATATTAGAAAACGGAGATATTCAATTCAATGCTGAAAGAGATAGTATGGGCTTTGCTGAGATTAGCGGGACTTTTCAAAACGATGCTTTTGCTGATTATATGGAGCAATCAAGAGAAATTTCATTGCAGGCTCAATCTATTCAAAAAGATATGCAAGCTGCCACTGGCGAAGCGGCATTGGCATTGCAAGATGAGTTCAAAGAATTACAAGAAAAGTATAAGACTTTCGAGTTGGATTATGTAAGAGCCAACCCAAATGCTCTAATATCAGCGCTTGTTCTTGATAGAGCAATTGCAACAAAAGCTGTTTCATTATCGGAAATTGAAGGTCTTTACGATACCATGTCTGAGGAAATTAAAAACTCGCCATCTGGCAAAAAGGTTTTAGAAGGCATTGAGAAACTAAAAAAATCTGAAGAAGCTGGTAAGAACTCAAGTATCGGTGCAGTTGCCCCAGATTTTTCAGGTCCAAATCCTGAGGGTGAAGTAATAGCTTTAAAAGAGGTAATGGGCAAGGTTACTTTAATCGACTTTTGGGCAGGATGGTGCAGACCATGTAGAGCTGAAAACCCTAATATTGTTGCTGTATACAATAAATACCATGACAAAGGATTAAACGTTTTAGGTGTTTCTTTAGACAGAACAGAAGAAGCTTGGAAGAAAGCAATTACTGAAGATGGTTTAGAATGGAACCATATTTCTAACATTGCATATTTCGACGATCAAATTGCAAAATTATATAATGTAGAAGCAATTCCTGCGGCATTCCTATTAGATGAAAACGGAGTAATCGTGGCTAAAAACTTAAGAGGTACGGCACTTGAAGAGAAAGTTGCTGAGCTTTTAAATTAACACCCTATTTTAAAAAGTAAAAGCCCCAAGGAAATCACCTTGGGGCTTTTTTATTTATAGCTTGAGATATTAAAACTTATTGAAATAATCGTTAAACGTACCTGTTACAGTAGCACTACCTGCTTTGACAACAGAGCCCCAAATTACAGCTATGGTACTATCTCCTAAGAATTCTACAGTAGCACCATCTTCAAGTATTAAATCGCCATAAATTGACACACTACCTTCGATACGAAGCGTAGCCCCAGCTTTTACGACAATATCTCGCGATCTATTTGTTCTACCAACAACAATGGTTCCGTTCATTTCAAAAACACCATTCTCATTAATAGTGATATCATCTTTAACTGTCCAAGAACCACAAAGTAATAGAGTACCCTCAACAGTCAATGAATTGAAACGTTTTGATCCAGAATACGCTTGTTCTTCCCCAGCTGGAACAGAATAACGCGAATCTCCGTTGAATGAAGCCAAATTTTCACAACTACTCACCAAACTTTGGGTAGGTCTATTCAACTTAATGATTTGAAATCCGGATTTACCTGAAGCTGCAAAAATGTAATCTCCTTTAGATGCTACATAATTAATAGAACCAGTAAGCTCTATAACACCAACACCTTGAGTATTATCAGTTGTATTTTCATTAAGACTAAGTCCTCCTGCTCCATTTGCCATAAGCAAAACATTTTCATTCACAGCAACACCATTCGTTACAATATCACCTTGTTCAGCGTTTTCAGGGCTTGTTAGAATAGGCAAATATTCAACAAAACTACCAGAATTTGCATTATATATACCCGCTCCTTTAGAGCCTTCCGCAACAACAATGTTATCATTAGAAAAATCTAAGGTACGCTTAGCGTCTATTCCAAAATCTGATTCAATACCTATAGTTCTAGTTACATTAAGACTTTGATCTAAGAAACTAACACCTTGGGCAGCATCTAGAACAGCTATTTCATTTCCATTATAAGCTACGGAACGTAAATCGGCAAAGGAAGCCTCATTCAAAATACTCATGTCATTCTTATCATAAATAACAACAAAACCGTCTTGACCACTTGTAGCGATAACATTATTGTTCATAATACTAACATCTGTTGCGTTAAAACCTTCTTGAAATCCGAAAGTTATATCTGAGGTGTTAAGTCTACCTCCACTTACCGCTATTTTAACCACTACCGAGTTTGCGGTAGCAGTAACAGATTTTTCAGAATCTACACCACCAGCTGCATAAACGTAACCAGCGTCATAAGCTATCGAATTTAGGTCTGCATTTGTAAAATACACTCTAGATGTAACTCTTGGATTATTTGGGTCGCTAATATCAATAACATCGACAGCACCTACATAATCTTGGCCAACTGTATTATAAGATACGTAACCATAATCACCATTTAAGGCTACATGCGTAGCAGTTAAATTTTCTCCATTTTCAAATGAAGGAGGTGCAATTTGTGCAACCAAAGTAAGAGGGTAATCACCAGCTTGTTCAGCCTTACCAGTCGCATTGTACCTTTTTGCGCTTGAAATAGGATCCTCATAAATATCTAGAACACCAGCACGTTCGAAACTTACACTATTGTCTAATTTTAACTGATTGGTTTCCTTTACTAAATTATCTTCAGGATTTTCAAAAATTGTAGTTTCATCACTACAACTTGCTACTAAAAACGTAACAGATATGGCTATTGACCATACTTTTCTAATAGATAGGTTTGAATTCATTTTTAATTCGGGT
Source organism: Maribacter orientalis (assembly GCF_900109345.1). Taxonomy (GTDB): domain Bacteria; phylum Bacteroidota; class Bacteroidia; order Flavobacteriales; family Flavobacteriaceae; genus Maribacter; species Maribacter orientalis. The sequence goes on along the minus strand of NZ_FNZN01000001.1, from coordinate 684,448 downwards.
TTTTTCAATAACGACTTGTTGTACCCGAATGTTGTATATACACAGAAAAATCCGATGAAATGCAGCCCTTATTAATCCAAACAATGAAAAGGAATAAATAAAACACAAAATCTGTTAAATCTTACCCATCTTCTCAAGAGCGAAGAGTAAGATAATTGGGAGAGCCAACAAGCCAACCATTAGAGTTTCAGTTTGTAACAAACTTGGCATAAACAATAAAGTACAAGCGTAGCCGCCTATCGCACCACCGAAATGTGCCGTATGACCAATATTACCCAAACGTTTTTTCATTCCGTATATAGAATACAGTAGATACCCTATACCTACTACATAAGCTGGCACAGGTATAGGAATGAACATAATACCTAATTGCATAGTTGGTTGCAAAAGTATTGCAGCATACAAAATACCTGTAACCGCACCACTTGCACCAACAGCAGAATAATAGGGTTCATCTTTATGAAAGCTTAGCGCCAATAGACTACCCGCCATAAGACTTACCGCATAGATTATAAAAAATTGTACAGGACCGAACCAATTGATAACCACACCAGCAAAAAAATAAAGGGTGAGCATGTTAAACAATAAATGCGAAATATCTACATGTAAAAACCCAGAAGTCGCCATACGTTCTTTCTGTCCTGCTTTTATAGCCCCAATACTGAATTTATATCGCTCAAAGAAAGAGGTGTCATTAAAACCTTTAAGTGAAACCAATACGTTTGCCGCAATTATTGCTATTGTCGCTATATCAATGTTGTACATTATCTACCATTTATTTGGCGTCAAATATAACTATATTTGCCCATAATTTTTTGAGAATGCAGCTATTGGCCTTTGTTTTGATCTACCCATTTATGTGGGTAATTTCCATTTTGCCACATCGATTATTTTATGGTTTTTCTGATATTGCTTTTTTCTTTGTGTACCATGTGTTTGGCTATCGACGTGAAGTTGTTCAAAACAACTTGAATTTGGTATTTCCAGATAAGCCGAAGGAAGAAATAAATCGCATTGAAAAAGAATTTTACAAACATCTTTGCGATACTTTTTTAGAGATGGTAAAAACCATGAACCTGAGTAAAAAGGCGGTAGCCAAAAAATACCGAGTTGTAAATCCTGAAGTTTTACTTGAAATTGAAAAAGAAAAAAGTATTATAATACTTTGTGCACATTATGCCAATTGGGAATGGAATGTAAGCATCAACAATTATGTAAACTCTAAAGGATACGCCGTCTATCAACAAGTAAACAATTCTTATTTTGATAAATTCATTAGAAAAACAAGAGCTCGATGGAATACTACCTTAATTACACAAGGCCAGACAGCAAAAACAGTCATTCAAAATTTCAGAAATAATGTTCGGGCCACCTACGGTATGGTGAGCGACCAATCACCACAAGCACATAGAGCACACTACTGGACCAACTTTATGGGTATTAAAGTTCCCATTTTTAATGGCGGTGAAGCATTGGCTCGTAAAACAGGACTAGCTACGGTATTTTTAAAGGTTAGTAAGGTAAAACGAGGTCATTATAAAGCAGAGCTTATACCTATAGCCCTAAATGGTAAAGAAACTGAAGAACATGAAATAACGAATACGTTTCTTCGATTGACAGAAGAGCAAATCAGAGAAAAACCTGAATACTATTTATGGACGCATAAACGCTGGAAACACAGGGATAAGAAACCCGCTGCCTTCGCTAAAACCTGAAGATAGCTTCAATTTGTTGCTCTACACACCAAATTGCCTCTATTTCTGTATTTTTAGAATTCATTACTACATTTGATGAGACAAATACAAAGGACATGGAGATTTTAGATACTATATATAATGAAGTTTTTGGTTTCTTAGGTATTTCGCAGGCATGGGAGATAATTAAAAGTGGAGATTATAGTGCTTTTAGGACCTATGACGGAATCAAAAGTCTAATTTATCCTATTATTCCTTTATTGGTATTATTAGAACTTATACTTGGTTTAGCCTATAAAAAGCCCCAAACAAAGGTTTACAAGGTAAACTTCTTAATTTATGTTTTCAATAGATTTGTTGGTCGATTTATTGCCATTGCAATGGTCACACTATTAATTGGCTGGCTAGAACCTTATGCACTAATTAAAACAGAATCTAACTGGTATTGGTTTATTTACGGTTATATAGTTTGGGAGTTAGGTCATTTTATTTATCATTATCTAGGCCACAAAGTACGATTGTTTTGGTGCTTGCATTCTACACACCATGCACCCGAAGACATGAATTTATCTGTGACTTATGCACACTTTTTTCTAGAAGCACCTTATGCAGATATTATTAGGACAACAGTATGCCTACTTTTAGGAGTAGAACCTGTAATGCTCTTTTTAATAATGTTTATTGATGGTACTTATGGTGCATTTATTCATGTAGGAGAAAATATGATTAAGGATGCACGGTTTGGATTTTTGAATAAAATAATGCTTACCCCCTCTCACCACAGAGTACACCACGCCAAGAATCCACTTTATTTAGATACTAATTTCTGTAATTTATTAAATATATGGGATAGAGTATTTCATACCTACCAAGAAGAACAAACAGAAATTAAACCGGAATATGGTATTACACGAAAAGTAAATAGCGGAAATTTTTTCGATGTTTACTTCGGCGAAATAATTGCTCTGGCTAAGGATATTGCCCAAGCTCCTGGATTTAAAAACAAATTATTCTATGTTTTTATGCCCCCTGGATGGAACCATACAGGGGAGCACAAAACTTCTAAAATTGTTAGAACAACCTATTTAGAGAATAAATTAACTTAGATACCTGCAATCTCCTTAATCTCTCCAATTATTCTATTCGCTAAACCATCTGCCTCAGTTTGGCTCTTAGCTTCGGTATATATTCTAATGATTGGTTCTGTGTTCGACTTTCGAAGATGAACCCAATTCTCGGCAAAATCTATTTTCACACCATCAATGGTAGACAATTCCTCTTTGGCATATTTTTCAGCCATTGATTTCAAAATACCGTCTACATCTAAACCTGGTGTCAATTCAATTTTCTTCTTACTCATGAAGTAGCTAGGGTAACTTGCTCTAAGTTCTGCAACCGTACCTCCTTTTTCTGCCATCAACATTAAAAATAATGCAGTACCTACTAAAGAATCACGACCATAATGACTTTCTGGGTAGATGATTCCTCCATTACCCTCACCACCAATAATAGCTTTATTAGCTTTCATTTTAGCCACCACATTTACTTCACCAACTGCGGCAGCTTCATACGTACCACCATGCTTTTGAGTAATATCACGTAATGCACGTGAAGAAGAAAGATTAGACACTGTATTACCTTTTGTTTTACCAAGCACATAGTCTGCACAAGCCACCAAAGTGTATTCCTCACCGAACATCTCACCATCATTACTTATAAATGCTAAACGGTCTACATCTGGATCAACTACGATTCCGAAATCAGCCTTCTCTTTTACTACCAGTTCGCTGATATCGGTTAAATGCTCTTTTAAAGGTTCTGGGTTATGAGGAAAATGCCCTGTTGGTTTACAATACAATTCCACCACTTCTACTCCGAATTCCTTCAAAAGTTTAGGAATAGCGATTCCACCCGTAGAGTTTACACCATCTACAACAACTTTAAATTTGGCTTTTTTCACAACTTCAGCATCAACCAAAGAAAGGTTTAAAACTTCATCAATATGAATATCAATATAACTATCGTTCCTAGTAATTTCGCCTAAATCATCAACATCAGAAAAATCAAAATCTTCCTTTTCTGCAATTTCTAATATTTTTGCACCTTGCGCCGCATCTAAAAATTCACCTTTTTCATTTAATAATTTAAGTGCATTCCACTGTTTTGGATTATGGCTTGCTGTCAATATTATTCCACCATCAGCTTTTTCCATAGGCACAGCTATTTCCACTGTTGGTGTTGTAGAAAGGTCTAAATCAATAACATCGATACCCAAACCTATTAAGGTAGAAACCACAAGGTTCTGAATCATTTCTCCAGATAATCTTGCATCACGACCTATGACCACTTTCAATTTATCCTTTTTAGAATAGTCCTTTAGCCAAATACCATAAGATGCCGCAAACTTAACAGCATCTATAGGGGTTAGATTATCCCCTGGCTTTCCTCCAATTGTTCCACGTATTCCTGAAATAGATTTTATTAGTGTCATATATTCTTAATAAGTTTTTGCAAATATAAAGGGTTCGTTCTTACCACTATGGTCCTTCTTTGTAAATTCGATTTAAGAAGCATAAATTAGGCGAATGAACTTTTTAGCGCATATATATCTATCTTTTAATGATAAAGAAATTACAATAGGCAATTTCATAGCCGACAGTATTCGCGGTAATAAATTTGACCATCTACCCAAAAGAGTTCAAAAAGGAATAAAATTGCATCGTTTTATTGACACGTATACCGACACCCACGATATACCTAAAATTAGTAGTAAACGATTACATGCCAACTATAGTCATTATAGTAGGGTAATCGTGGATATTTACTATGATCATTTTCTAGCTAAAAATTGGTCAAAATATTCTGATATTCCTTTGAATGTTTTTGTTGATGATTTTTATGACCTTTTAGAGGACAACTATGAAATTTTACCAGATGGCGTAAAACGAATGATGCCTTATATGATAGCCGATAATTGGATATTCAATTATTCTAAAATGGATGGTATTGCACGTGTACTCAATGGCATGAACCGTAGAACAGAAAACAAGTCTAAAATGAATTTTGCCATTTTAGATCTCGAACAACATTATGATGCCTTCGAAGAAGAATTTACCGATTTTTTTGAAGAGCTAATCACTTTTTCCAAACATAAATTCATTTCATTAGCAACAAAAAAATAATATTATAATACTTTATATCAATAATTTAGACATAATTATATATACTAATAAGTTAACTAACTATGAACCGGATTAAATTTATATTAACGCTGACGATATTCGTGATATTTTGCAGTTGCAAAGACAATCCTGCCAGCCCAACAGGTATCGTAACCGATAAAGCCATGGTCGTTTCTGCACGTGAAGAAGCCTCAAAAATTGGTAGTGATATCATGCAAAAAGGAGGTAATGCCTTTGATGCCATGGTTGGTACGCAATTAGCACTTGCTGTATCATACCCGCGAGCAGGAAATATTAGCGGTGGTGGATTTATGGTGTACAGAAATGCAAATGGTGAAATAGGCTCTTTAGATTTTAGGGAAAAAGCACCTAAATCTGCCTATAGAGATATGTATTTAGATTCTTTGGGAAATGTGATTCCTAACATGAGCACATTAGGAGCTACCTCTGTTGGCGTGCCTGGTTCGGTTGCAGGAATAATAGAAGTACATAAAAAATTCGGAAAACTACCTTTAAAAGATATTTTCGAGCCTGTAATTGTCATGGCAGAAAATGGTGTTATAGTTACAGCTAAGCAAGCCGAAATGCTTGATAATTATCGCGAAGTTTTCATTAAAGTAAATGGTGATAGTACAAAATTCGCATCAGTTTATAAAGAGGGTGAAGTTATAAAATACCCTAAACTCGCACAAACACTTCGTACGATAGCTGAAAAGGGAAGAGATGGATTTTACAAAGGCGAAGTTGCTCAAAAACTAGCAAGTTTTATTCAGGCAAATGGTGGATTTGTAACCGAAGAAGATTTAGCTAATTACCAAGCTGTTTGGAGAAAACCAATTACGTTTAAATATAGAGATTTAAACATAATTTCTATGGGACCACCGAGTAGCGGTGGTGTTACCATGAATCAGATTTTTGAAATGATTGAGCCTTATGATATATCCTCATACGGGCATAATTCTGAGAAAACCATTCAATTATTCACTGAAGCTTCGCGCCGTGCCTATGCTGACAGAAATTTCTATTTAGGCGATCCTGATTTTGTTGAAATTCCTTTAGATGTATTGCTTGAAGACAATTACATGAAACAACGTATGTCTGATTTTTCATTTGAGAAAGCTACAAAGTCAGAGGATGTTTCTCACGGTGAAGTAGAAATTGTAGAAAGTATGGAAACAACCCACTACTCTATAGTTGATACAGATGGTAATGCGGTTTCAGTGACCACAACCTTAAATGGTAATTTTGGCTCTAAACTATATTCTGATGAACTTGGTTTCTTCTTAAATAATGAAATGGATGATTTCAGTTCTAAAGCAGGTGTGCCTAATATGTTCGGACTAGTTGGCGCAGAAGCTAATAGTATAGAAGCTGAAAAAAGAATGCTTAGTAGTATGACTCCTACTATTGTTGAGCGCGATGGCAATCTATGGATGGTCGTTGGAACCCCAGGTGGTTCAACTATTATTACCGCAGTAGCACAAACTATTTTAAATGGATATGAATTTAAAATGAGTATGCAAGATGCCGTTAATGCTCCGCGTTTTCATCATCAATGGTTGCCTGATATGGTTATCTTTGAACCTGACGGATTTTCACCAACATTAATTGAAGATTTAAAATCTAAGGGCTATATAATTAATGAAGAGCGTACTCCCATTATAGGTAAAGTTGATGCGATTAGGGTTTTATCAAACGGTAAATTAGAAGGTGGGGCAGATAAGCGTGGAGATGATGCTGCAGTTGGGTTTTAGATGAGTCTAAACTTTTAAATTCACCTTTATAAGATTTCGTTTAAAAAATTATCAATGAATTATTTAAATACTTTATGTTAAAGAAATTATTTAAGATTTTAATATTTCTGATTTTGTTCGTTGCCATAGGTTTTGGCGTACTGTATTATCTCTATAACAAGCCCTTACCAACTGGAGAATCAGGACCAGAAGCTGATGCTTTAGCCTATAGAATGCTTGATGCCTTACACTATAAAAAATTTAATAACACAAAGATAATTGAGTGGTCTTTTAGAGGTGACCACTCTTATGAATGGAACCGAAAAAAAGCTATTGTAAAAGTTTCTTGGAGAGATAATGTTGTTGAACTAGATTTAATTACCCCACACTCCAGCACGGCATATGTAAACAATAAAACTGTCTCGTATGAAGCTGCCCAAAACCTTATTGAAAATGCACAGCACTACTTCAACAATGATTCTTTTTGGCTAGTTGCTCCTTATAAGGTTTTCGACCGAGGTGCAGAACGTTATTTAGTAGATATGGAAGATGGTTCTGAAGCTCTACTGGTAACCTATAGACAAGGTGGTGACACACCCGGGGATTCTTATTTATGGATTATTGAACCTAGCGGTATGCCGAAGAGTTTTAGAATGTGGACAAAAATAATACCTATTGGTGGTTTAGAAGCAACCTGGGAAGGTTGGATAGAAACTGAAAGTGGTGCTTTACTACCTACCAATCATAAATTTGGGCCTATGTCAATTTCTATGGGAGAAGTAAAAGGGTTTAATTAATAAAATGGCTACTCTGCTTATTATTTGAATTTAAGAAATCAAATTTAAACTAGATTCCTATCATTTTCTATTTCAGAAATCGGTTTTAATTTGATGTTCATTATTGAAATCAATTGTTAACAGCGAGTTCTATAGTAAACAATCTAACTAATCAAACATGCAAGATTATATTTTTCCAATAGATTTCACCTTTCACATAGGTACCTTATCCAATGATTTTACTGCTGTTGATGCTGATAAAAAAACAGTGGCGTATGTAAAACAAAAGCTTTTTAAATTTAAAGAAGATGTTGGCGTTTATGAAAACGAAAGTAAAACCAAGCTGCTTTATAATATAAAAGCAGATAGATGGATTGATTTCTCTGCATGTTATTCGTTTTCAGATCCAAATGGAAACGAATTCGGTAAAATAGGCCGAAAAGGTTGGGCGTCTTTATGGAAAGCACATTATGAGATTTTTGACAAGAATAAACAGTTAAAGTATACTATTCGTGAAGAAAATGCTTGGGTGAAAGTTCTTGATGGTTTGGTAGGGCAAATTCCTATTATCAATCTATTTACAGGCCTCTTCTTAAATCCTGCTTACCTTGTTATGAACGGCAATAATGAAACTGTAGTTCGTCTATCTAAGGAAAAATCTTTGGTTGGTCGTCGTTTTAAGGTTAGTGAATTAAAAAAAATGAAAGGAAACGATGATGATATTATCATTTTAAGTTTAATGATGATGGTTTTATTAGAAAGGCGTAAAGGCTAGTGAGTAACAATTAATACTATATAAATTACATTTCTATTTATGACTATTCAACTACTATCTAAAAATGAAGTAACAGATACATTGCAATTGCAGCTTACTGAACTATACAAGCAACTTAATGCAGAGTTGACCCAGTTGGACTTAGCCACTGTTTTATCGAATCACACAACCGATGTAGTAATTTGCAGGGATGGTGACGTATTAGTAGGAATAGCCATGATGGCAAAATATAAAGTGGTTTCAGGCTACAAGGGAATGATAGAAGATGTAGTTGTATCTTCTGAATACCGTGGAAAAGGTATTGGAAGAAAGCTAATGGTAAAACTTTTAGAACAAGCTGAAAAAGAAAAATTAAACGACGTTCTCTTGTTTAGTGGACATCATAGAACTGCTGCAATCGCTCTTTATAAAAGTTTAGGATTTAAGCTAAAAGATAGTGGATTATACGTTAAGAAATATGTTAAGTAATACTTTAATTAACCTTCTTAACGTGCTGTAATTGATTCTTTAGCTCTTGCATTGACTCTTGTAATTGACGAAGTAAACCACTATCTGTAGTAGCATCTACATTAAACGTAATTTTACTACTGACTTCCCATATTTCTTGAATCTGAAAAGGTTTAATATCGTAAGGTGGATAAGTTTCATTCAACGAAATCAAAGTAATATCATTAGAATTAGGACGCTTCTCTATTTTCTTAACCATAATAGAATCTTGCAATACCACGACATACATTTTATTTGCACTTACATGATCTATATGTTCAATTGCTCTCGCCAACACCCATTCACCAGGATGTAAATTAGGCAACATACTATCCCCTTCTACCTGAAATCCCCTATAAGTTGCATTTCTAAATTCAGGAATGGGTAAATCAAAGGCAGGTAATTGCTGATACCAACTAGTATCTGAAATATTTTGAGGATACCCAGCGGCAGCTTTTGCATTTACCAGCACCATGTTATCCCTATTCGCAGAATCAACCGTCACAACTTTTGGAATTACACTAGTTCTGGAAGTTTCTAAATACTGTTCCTCACTTTCCCCAAAAAGCCAAAGCGGATTAATTTTAAACTGTTTTAATAACTCTAAGACCACTTTACCAGAGAGTTTAGTTCGTCCTCGTTCTATATCAGCAGTTGTATTAGATACACCTATACGTGCCGCAAAATCTGCTTGTGTATAACCTAGTTCTCTCCGTAAGTCAATAAATCGTTTTAAAGTAAGTTCGTTTTCCATGGTCTCTTGTTAATCTGAAGAGATATTCCATATCCCATTCTTCATCAAATATAGTCATTATGGATTATTTCCAAAAAATAAATTGGATTATCTCCATATTTAGGAATATATCCATATTTTTGGATTAATTACACATTACTATGGATTTTAATCGAATTAAAGAAAAACTAAACATATTGGCAGATGCAGCCAAGTACGATGTATCGTGCTCGAGTAGCGGTAGTAATCGTAAAAACAAGGATAATGGCCTCGGCGATACCGGTAATGGTATTTGCCATACCTATACCGAAGATGGGCGTTGTGTTTCTCTATTAAAAATACTACTGACCAATCATTGCATATTTGATTGCGCCTATTGCGTAACACGTAAAAGCAATGATATAAAAAGAGCTGCTTTCAAAATTCAGGAGGTTGTTGATTTAACCATAAACTTTTATAGAAGAAATTATATTGAAGGGCTTTTTTTAAGTTCTGGGATATTTAAGAGTGCAGATTATACCATGGAGCGTTTGATTGCCGTTGCAAAGAAACTGCGTGAAGAAGAGAATTTTAACGGATACATTCATTTAAAATCTATACCTGGTGCCAGTGATGAGTTAATGTATGAGGCCGGATTATATGCAGACCGTTTATCTGTAAATATAGAAATCCCCACAATCTCCGGCCTTAAATTATTGGCTCCAGATAAAAAACATGAAGATTTCATAAAACCAATGCTTAAGGTTAAAAATGAAATTATACGATATAATGAAGAACGTAAAATAATAAGAAGCACGGCTAAATACGCCCCTGCAGGACAAAGTACCCAAATGATTATAGGTACAACTGGTGAAAGCGATAAGGACATTATGTATTCTGCTACCCATTTTTACAAGAATTATAACATGAAGCGAGTGTATTATTCTGGCTATGTTCCCATTTCCACAGATAGTAGATTACCTTGTTTAGGCTCAGAGGTTCCTATGTTACGTGAAAATAGATTATACCAAACCGATTGGCTTCTCCGCTTCTATGGTTTCAGTGTGAATGAAATTTTAGATGCTGACCATCCAAATCTTGAAATGGATATTGACCCCAAATTAATGTGGGCCTTACGGAACTTAAACCATTTTCCTGTAGATATAAATAAAGCAGAAAGCCGCATGTTAGCACGTATACCAGGCATTGGTATGGGCTCTGTTCAAAAAATTATAAATGGGAGAAAATTTAGAAACTTAAGTTGGGACCATTTAAAAAAAATGGGAGTAGCTCTTAATAGAGCAAAGTATTTCATCATTTGTAATTCTAATGATTGGGAAAGAAGAGATTTGGATGCATCCAAAATAAAAGGAATGATATTACAATCACAGAATGGTAAATTCAAAAACCACTATAACAATCAATTATCCTTATTCAATTAAAGTTAAACTATATTAAAAATTAATCTTATGGAAAACCTAAATACTGCTCTACATGCACCTAAATTTAATTTTTATATTTCCATTATAGAACGAAGTCAGGTTAAAATATTGGCTTTAGGCTACCAAGTGGTTATGCTAAAAAGCAAATTTAAAAAACAACTTAATTTTTTTGTCAGCGCCATATTATTCAACTTCTAAATTTGTTCAAATGAATACTACAAAAACCTTAATTTATGATGGTAGCTTTAATGGTTTTCTAACTGCAGTTTTTATCGGATTCGAACAAAAAATAACTCATGCCGATATTCAACGGCAAGGTCAAATACAAAGTGGTCTATTTACCGAAACAGAAATAATTTTTACTAATGTTGAAAAAGCACAACGGGTTTGGAACGGTATACGTAAAAAAAGCAATTCAGCCATAAAAAATGTTTACTTCGCTTTCTTAAGCGAACAGAATACTATAGAAGCACTACTCTACCATTATATTCAAAAATTAATGGGAAGCAAATATAATGGAGCAATGGACTTTGGAGATGATTGTGTTTTAAAAATTAATCAACTAACCCATAAAGTAGGTAGAGAAAAACACCGTATGGAAGCGTTTGTTCGATTTCAATTAACCAAAGACGAGGTTTATTTTTCAAATATTGAACCAGATTTTGATGTTCTTCCTCTAATATCTAAGCATTTTAGAAACCGTTATGCGGACCAACAATGGATTATTTATGACCTGAAGCGTAAATACGGACTTTACTACGACATGAATACTGTAGAAATGATATCACTTGATTTAACAGATATTCATGCGAATAATCTTGAAAAAAATTCCGTGTTTACCGATGCAGAATATGAATACCAAGAACTTTGGAACAATTACTTTAAAAGTACCACCATTAAATCTCGGATAAATACCAAGCTCCATGTTCAGCATGTACCCAAAAGATATTGGAAATATCTGTCTGAAAAAAAAGAGACCATATAAATCCCTTGTTCTTTGAAAGTAACCTGGTTCATTACATGCCCATTTCTAAAATGATTAGAACAAAAATTAGGGTAGGTTTTAAAATACCAATAATTTCCAATTAATTCACTGTAACCGTATCTAATTAGGTGAATAAAAACTCAATACCAGTAAACATTGCTTAAATCGAATTCCAGAAAATTATAATACAATTTTCTGTAGCTCTATTATAATTCTACAGATGAACATCCTACAAATAAATCAATAGCCGGTTACCGATTACGGAAATCTTGACACCTCTTGTTCTTACAAATTTTGGTAATTACTTGCCGCCATCTAATTTATCTTGCAGTTTTTTTAATTCGTCCCACTTGTCAGCATTAGCCAATTTTGCTTGTTTTGGCCAAGAACCTGGTTTATGCATTGCATAACGTGGACCAGCTTCTTTAAGAATGCCTTCTAACACTTTTACAGAAACTTTACTTAATTTTTCAAAATCTCCAATTCCTTTTTCAGTTAAAATAGAGGCTATTTTAGGCCCTATTCCCTCAATTTTTTTCAAATCGTCCTTTTTAGCTTTCTTAACCGTTTTCGTCACCGCTTTTGCAGTTGTTTTCTTAATCGTTTTCTTTACCGGTTTCTCATTTTGTGGTATTACCCTTAAATCGACAACACTATTTTGAATACCCGAATATGGTGAAGGCACATAATCATCAGCTGCATGGTCATTGAACCATCCTTTATCATCACTTAAATAGCGAAACTCATACCTTTTTCCATTTTCAAGCTTTATACTTTTCGAATAGGCACTACCTTTCTTTTCCATTTGAAAAGTCCTGTCATTACTCTGCCAATTATTAAAATCACCCAACAATAAAACATTTGATGAACTTGGGGCTTCATTTTCTCTAATTGTAAAGGTTACTAATGTATTTGCCCCTTTGTCTTTTATTTGTTTTTTTAGTGCCATGTCTATAGATTTTATTAAGGTTATATATCTAAATTAGAATTTACTCATTTTCAATGAGTTTACCTTAAAAAAATATTAACAATAATTAATTATCGAAAAAAACTAGCTTTCCTCTGTTTAATAATGCTTTTTAAATAAACCGAATTAAATGTGATTATTAAAATCGCATTTAATCTTACTATAATTTTCCACAAAGGTTATATTAGTTTTGATAAAAAGTAATCATCTTGCATTCCTTGGCTAAACCAGGTCATTAGTCTACATTTAAACATTGTTCAAACTAAAAAATATATGTTTAGACATCAAGGCAAAAGCAGGACTTTAAAACACAACCTGAAAATTGCCACTGTTTTGTCTTTTGTGGCTGGTATTGTAAATATTACAGGGTTTTTAGCGTTTTCTCAATTAACAACAAATGTAACTGGTCACTTTGCATTATTCATAAGTGATGTTGCTAATTTTGAGTTTTGGAATGGAACAATTTATTTACTCTATATTTTTTCATTTCTCTTTGGTTCTTTTTCCTCAAGCTTTTTAATAGAGACCTTTAGAAAAAACAAAAAACTAAACATATTTGTTTTACCTACACTAATAGAATGTTTCATTCTAGCTTCTGTTGGTTTTTTGGGTAGTGCTGTTGTAATAAAATATCCTGATGTAATTATTTGTTTACTTCTTTATGCAATGGGACTACAAAACTCTTTCGTTACAAAAATTTCAAATGCAGTTGTCAGAACAACTCATTTAACAGGACTATTTACAGATTTAGGAATTGAACTATCTCAATTATTATTTCATAAATCTCATCTTAAAACTGAAAAAATAAAAGAGACTATTAAATTACGTATATACATAATTTGTTTCTTTTTTCTCGGGGGAATTATTGGAGGACTACTTTATTCACGTCTTAACTTAAAACTGAACACATTGACTATTGCTTCTTTAATTTTATTAGTTAGTTTATTTTATGATGATTTTAAATATAAAATTATTAAGGTTAAAAGAAGGTATAATCAAAGAAGACAGTAAACAAATCTTGACCATTTCAGAATTTCTTGCTGTAATGACAAGCTTTCAATCTTAGATCATTTGTTATTTAAATTTAAGATACTGATAGGTTGTTATAAGTTTACCAATAATATAAACTCATGTTAACATAGCTGAAGTTGCCAACCGAATTAAAATAGATAAATATCTTTGTAAATTATTCATTTATCGAATTAGCTAATAGAATCCATAATAGCCACATGAAAGTTAAACCCCTGTTATTGATATATTTTGTATTGCCCATGTTTATGTCATTTGGCCAAAGCAAAATTATGGAAGAACGATTTTTGCCCATTGGTGATATTGAACAATGGATTACTATTAAAGGAGAAGATATTACAAACCCTGTAATTCTTTTTATTCATGGCGGGCCGGGTAGCACTATGAGTCAGTATAAAGAAGATATTTATGGTAGTTGGACAAAGGAATTTACACTTGTTCATTGGGATCAAAGGGGAGCTGGCAAAACCTTTGGCAGCAATGCTCCTAAAGAAATAACTGATTTTTTTTTGGCAAACAATCCTTTAAGTGTTGAAGAAATGACCGATGACGGTATTGAACTTACCCAATACCTTCTTAAATATTTAAATAAAAGAAAGGTAATTATTGTTGGTACTTCTTGGGGTTCAATTTTGGCAACTAAAATGGTTTTAAAACAACCAGATTTGTTTCATGCATATGTAGGTCATGCACAATTTATAAATTTTTCTAGCAACATTAAAAATGCTTATGCAGAAATTTACAAAATGGCAAGTGATAGGAAAGATGAAGTAGTCATTGAAAAATTAGAAACCATAGGACCACCACCATATAGTATGGCTAAAAATTATGGGCAACTGTTACGCATTGTAAAGCAATTTGAAAAGGAAAATTCAACCCCCGCTCCTTCTTCATGGTGGAAAATAGCCCCAATTTATGATAACATTAAAGACCAAAATGATAGATATAATGGTGATGATTATTCATTCTTAAATTTAGTTGGTGATAAAAACATTGGGGTAAAGTCGATGGTAAATGATATCAATTTTGAGAAAAACGGATTAATTTTTCATTTACCTGTGTACATGATACAAGGTTCGAATGATATACTAACTTCAAAATATATTAATAAGCCTTATTTTGACAAAATAAGGGCGCCTAAAAAAGAGTACTTTTTAGTTTCGGATGCTGCTCATGGTTTCAATCAATCCATAGTCAATAAACAATACGAAGTAATAAAATCTCTTCGAGTTCAAAAATAACTTAGCTTTTTAAACCCTTGCCATTTATTTACTTCTAACTCTTCTCCCCTACAAAATGGTCGCTTTTATTTTTAAAAAGTACATTAAAGGTAGTCAAGCTGCCATATATTCGAGTTACATACTGTTGTAAATCGACCTTTTCTTGGTCATCTAAATTCTTACTAGAATTTATTTTTTGTTCCATTACTCGAATGCGGTCTCTTACCATCACTATTTTATGAAAAAAAGTATTGATAGGAATTTCCTTATTGCTCATACCCACTTCCCCAGGTTCTAAAACAAGATTACCACCTTTCCATTTATCAGCAATGGCTACTCGCTGAGTTGCATCGCTCCATTTTTGAAGAATTGCGACCAAAGAACTTTCAACATCAAAAAAACTGACCGTATCAACTTCATTGCTTATTGCTTCTATAACTTCAAAATCAGCATCCATTTCAATTGTTTCCAACCCCTTATCCATGAAAGTTACCCAATATTGATTTGAAGACACATTGGTAACCACCCCTTTGCCGAAATCTGCATGTAAAATTCTTGAACCTATTCCTAGTACTCGCATAATATTCATAATTATTTAAGTTGCTAATTTATATCCAACTTTAATCATCCACAAAAAGTTTTGCGTTTATTCATTGGTAAATTATAGAGCGGTAATGGTTTTGCAATCTTATTTAGTACATTTAAAGTCAAGAATTCTTTTAATCCTTTTCAACTATAATATTATCCTCATGAAAAAACTAATGGCATTTTCAATATTTTGTTTAGTACTAATTTCTTGTGGACAGAAAAAAAAGGAAGTCGTAGAACAACCACCAACTAAGCTTAAAGCATTAATTATCGATGGTCAAAACAATCACTATGTTTGGCCTAAGACGACTATGATGATGAAAGATTATCTAGAAGAAACTAATCTCTTCACGGTAGATATTCAACGAATGGATTCTGTTTGGCTAGGTATAAAGTATAATCAAACAAGACCTGAAGCCTATACCTCGTTTATTGAGACGTATCCATTATCCGATAAAACCTATTACATATCTGATAGCCCGATAAAAACTTCTGATTTCACCTTTAATTTTGATGATTACGATGTGATTATTTCAAATTTAGGGGCTGAATCACCTCTTTGGCCAGAAAAAACCAGAAAAGATTTTGAATCTTATATGGCCAATGGTGGCGGTTTTGTGGTTATTCATGCCGCGAATAATGCATGGGGAGAATGGGAAGAATTCAATAAAATGATTGGTTTAGGAGCATGGGGTGGTCGCGACGAAAAATCAGGCCCTTATGTTTATTATAACGATGCTGGTGAAATCATAAAAGATTCTTCAGAAGGAGTTTGTGGTTCTCACGGTCCTGAATATGAATTTCAATTAACTACAAGAGCACCAGAACATCCAATAATGAAAGGCTTACCCAGCAAGTGGTTACATACACCAGATGAATTGTACGAGCGTATGAGAGGGCCTTTTGAAAATGCAACAATATTATCAACTGCCTTTGCCGATGTAGAGAAGAATGCACCGCCATGGGACCCGAATATTAAAGGTTTAGGTCAAAATGTTCCTCAATTAATGGCTATCAATTATGGTAAAGGCCGAGTCTTTCATTCAACTTTAGGCCATTTTGATTATTCGATGGAGTGTGCAGGATTTATTACGACCTTACAACGTGGTGCAGAATGGGCTGCTACTGGAAAGGTAACACAAGAAGTACCAGAAGATTTTCCAACTGCCGATAATACTGCTTCAAGAGGGTGGAAATAAAAAAAGTCACTTTCTTATTATGGCAAAACTGAACAATCACTTTTTCTACGGGTATCTATTAAGTAAATTATTTTCCACGCATTTTCTTCCCTAAAAAGTTGAAAAGAATTTACTCCACAATGATGGAATTTATCGTTAATCCAAAACTCGTAGGGTGTCCAGGCATTTGCCATATTTCCGTCAATTTGAATAGAATAACTTAGTATTCTTTCTTCAAAATTTGTAGAATCTGGTATGCTAATGATAGATTTCACTAAGTCCTCAAAATTTTCAGTTTTTAAAACAGATTTCCCTTCATTGTTAACTCCAATTGTTTGTAGTAGTATTGATGGGTAAACTGTTTTCTTCATGGCAATAGAATCTTTTGCATGAAATGCATCAAAAAATTCAATGATGTTTTGCTTCACCTGTATTTCCTCTTCGGTCTGAGCTAAAGCAACTAAATTCATTAATCCAAAAATGAAAAACAATGGTAGTTTCATGTTAGTAGTTTTTAATACATACGTAATTTAATATAATTTGATCATAAACTAGCTTGAACCGTTATTTGTAATTCAACAATATTCTCATTAAAACTCCTTACTTTTATGGCGCTTAAACGAAAAACAACTATGTCTACTGCTAAAAAAGAATATAAAAGAGTTACGGTAAAATCATTGGTAGAAATGAAGAAGAACGGAGAAAAAATCTCTATGCTTACCTCATATGACTACTCTATGGCCAAAATTGTAGATGCTGCTAAAGTAGATGTCATTTTAGTAGGTGATTCTGCGAGTAATGTAATGGCAGGTCATGAAACGACATTACCAATTACTTTAGACCAAATGATATACCATGCCTCGTCTGTCATAAGAGCGGTAGAACGTGCATTGGTGGTGGTTGATTTACCTTTCGGTAGTTACCAAAGTGACCCAAAGGAAGCTTTGCGATCTGCAATTCGTATTATGAAGGAAAGTGGCGCACATGCTGTAAAGTTAGAGGGTGGAGCAGAAATAAAAGAATCGGTTAAAAGAATTTTAGCTGCAGGTATACCAGTAATGGGTCATTTAGGATTAACACCACAATCTATTTATAAATTTGGAACTTATACGGTTAGGGCTAAAGAAGATGAAGAAGCCGAACAATTAATGGAAGATGCCCTATTACTTGAGAAATTAGGCTGTTTTAGTTTGGTACTAGAAAAAATACCTGCTGAATTGACTAAAACAGTTTCTGAAAGTTTAACTATACCGACTATTGGTATCGGTGGTGGAAAATATGCCGACGGACAAGTGTTGGTAGTTCATGACCTTTTAGGGATGACCCATGAATTTAATCCGCGTTTCTTGCGTAGGTACATGAATCTTTATGAAGAAATGGGCAATGCTATTTCAAATTATGTAAGTGATGTAAAGAGTCAAGATTTTCCTAATGACGAAGAGCAATACTAATTTCTACATGTATGAAAGGTACTAGAAACTTTTCTAAATTTTTGATTTTAATTATTGTTCTACTAACCGTAGGTTGTGACCAAGTTTCGAAAGAATTAACACGAACAAAAGTTGAGCCTAAAGAATACATTCAAGTAATTGGAGAGCATTTTATACTAACCAATGTAGAAAATACTGGCGCAATGTTAGGCTTTGGGCAGCACTTCCCTCCTATTGTAAAACGCTTATTTTTACAAGGATTACCATTACTGGTATTACTAGTATTGCTATATAGAATCTTAACAAAACCAAATTTGAATTTGCTATTACTAATAGCCTTTGCATTAGTAATTGGTGGTGGTATCGGAAATCTAATAGACCGTATAGTACATGGTTCTGTTACCGATTTTTTTCAGATTAGATTAGGTTTCTTTCGTACAGGAATTTTTAATATCGCAGATGTAGCTGTAACTACTGGAATTTTTATGCTACTATTTTTAATTGCAAAAGGAAAAAAGTTAGTATTCTAGACATTTACAATCCATACAACAATCAGATAACAAGAAAATATATTGTCAAAAAAAGAACATTCTACTATAGCTAATTTACAGGTACTTTTTGAGGACAATCATTTGATAGTCATCAATAAAAGGCCTGGAGATATTGTACAGGGCGACAAAACCGGCGATAAACCACTTAGCGATACCGTAAAGGCTTATTTAAAAAAGAAATACAACAAACCAGGCAATGTTTATTTAGGTGTCGTACACCGTCTAGATCGCCCAACATCAGGTATTGTAGTATTTGCAAAGACTTCCAAAGCTTTGCCTAGATTAAATAAAATGTTTGCTGAGAAAGATGCTAAGAAAACCTACTGGGCGGTTGTTAAAAATAGGCCAGATGAGCCCGAGAAAAAGCTGTTACATTGGATGACACGTAATACCAAACAAAACAAGTCTTATGCAAACAGTAAGGAAGTTACTGACAGTAAAAAAGCTATTTTAAGCTACAGGTTAATTAAGAAACTCGATAATTATTATCTTTTAGAAATAGACCTTGAAACAGGAAGACACCATCAAATTCGATCTCAATTAACCGCAATAGGTAGCCCTATTAAAGGTGATCTTAAATACGGATTCAATAGAAGCAACGAAAATGGCAGTATTCATTTACATGCCCGTAAATTAAAATTAATGCATCCTGTTAAGAAAGAATTGCTTGAAATTATTGCTCCTTTACCAAATGACCCTATATGGAACGCATGTCTTTAATTTCACTATTATTAAACACACAAAACACTATGACGATGATACGAAATTTTATTGCTCTGACACTTTTACTAGTTCTTAGTTCTTGTGGAGGTTACAATTCTATTGATACATTTTATAACGCACATAAGAACGATAACCAAGTTACCGCGGTTAGGGTACCTCAATTTATGCTGAGCATGATTAGTGAAATTTCACCTGAAATGCAGTCTTTGGTCGGTACTACTAAAGATTTAAGATACATGCAGTTTCCAAGTGCAACTGCAAGTAGAACTCAATTTTTAAACCAACAGATGAATGGTATAACCGGAAATTCATTCATTGAAGTTTTTAGAAAAAATGACGAATTAAAACGAAATGTGGTTTCTATTCGCGAGAAAAAGAATTCCGTAAAAGAAATATTGATTTACAACAATGACAATCAAACAGGTTCCTTTTTATATTTTAATGGTGATTTTGACCCTATGAAAGTGCGTGAAATGGCTAAAAATGAGCAATTTACTAAATTCGGAAATAACATAATATCTCAATTTGGTGCAAGCACACCAGAAATTAAAACCCCACAATAATTACAATAATTTAGGCTGCTTTTTAGAGCGAATACTTTCTATAACAACGGAACTTAAAATTAGTATCCCTCCTAAAATCGTAGTCCCTTTGGGTATCTCAGAAAGAAATACAGCTCCTATCAGAATACCATAAACTGGTTGAACACTACTTAATATACTTACGGTGGTAATATTGAAATGTTTGAAAGTCATTAAGAACAGCGTATGCCCGATAACTGTAGTCAAAACCGCCAAAGCTACTAAGGCTTGCCATTGGCTGAAAATTTGTTCGGGTGCTATGGTAAATAAAAATGGAAACAACAAGACGCCTACAATAGCTGTTTGATATGTCATTAATATAGATCCGTTATACTTAGCAACTTTTCGTTTTAAAAGAATATTCCTTAAAGCGTAGGCTAATGCAGACAATACTCCAAACCCTATCGCAATGGTATACGAATTTTCAAAATCTAACGACGGACTAAGAAAAAACATACCAGCAAGTACTAAAAATGCTAGAAGCAAGTGAACAAGTTGAAATTTAGTTTTTAAAAGTAATGGCTCTAGAAAAGCAGTAATTACTGGATATGTAAACATGGAGAGCATGCCAATTGCAACATTTGATAGTTTTAATGCATAGAAATAGGTAATCCAATGTACTCCCATCAATACTCCGCTAAGTAAAATTGCTAGGATATCTTTTTTGTAAATGTTAAATGAAAAATTTTTCCATTTACAAAAGAGAAATAATACTAGAAAAGCTAAAATAGCTCGTGCACCAATAGTTACGGGCACAGACAACTGAACATATCTACCTAGTGCACCAGATGTGGCTATAAAAAGCATAGCCAAATTAATTTCTAATAAGTGTTGAATATGATTGTTTTTCATTAAAATGAACTTTCCTTAGCGCGATTTTGCTAAAGCTTTTTCCCTCATAATCTGAGAAACTGGTTTGTTTTGCAAATGACTTTCTAACCAAGAAATAATATCTAAATACAAAAATGCTCTTTTCTCATAAGGATGATCTTCATATTTTTTCAATTCAATATATAACTTTTGAAATTCTGCCTTTAATTGATTCGGATAAATTCCACCAAGACCTCTTAAAAACTTAATCATTTCTTTTTGAACGGCATGCATATCGTTCATTTTCAAAAGAAATTTATACGTGCTTTTCAATTGAACTTCCAAATGATAATCCATACCTGCCTCATAATGGGCTACAAGGCTTAAAACTCGCGCAAAACACATTAGGTCTTCACGCATTTTCAAGTTTTTATTCTCAATAATTTTCTTTAAATATTGTATACAGGTTTTGTTATCACCAACACCAAAATACAAACAGGCAATCTTATAATATAGCACCATTACATGATGAACATCAATTCTATCTCGATGCTTGTTTATACCGTATTCGATAATCTTGACCAAATACAATCCCTTTTCAAAAGTCCCTTCTAGAAAATGCAAATTCAGTTTATTTGCATTGATATACATAAAGACTAATGAATTGATATTGTCATTATCAGGAAATTCCTTCTCTTTAATCGTATTTTCTAATCGCTCTAAAACTTCTTTAAATTGAGAACTATATTGTACATAGAATAAAGATTCTAATAAGTAATGATTTCCCTTTAAAAAAAACACAGGATTAAGGTATATCATATCCTTATGTTCATAAAATAGGTCTACCCATTTACTAGCGTACTTATAACAAGACAGAAAATCTTGGGTTAAAAAACTGTACCACAAATATGCTTTATATAACCATAGTTTCTCACGGAAGCCTAAATCTTCTATATTGTAGAGTGGCAAATGGTCGTTAAAGTAGGTTTTTACTTTTTGATAATCTTCATCGCTACGCACATAACCAACCTTCAACATCATTCCGTATAACTGTAAAGAAAGATTAGAAAGCTTACTTGTCATAACATTATGACCAGAAAGTTCTTTCGCTTGTACGGCAAGTTCATTTGCCCGATCAGGAATACTCCTTGTTATGAACTGAGTTTCAATTACTTTTTCTAGCTCAACAATCTCATAAGCAATATTCTTTTCTTCATTTTCAATAGCCGTGGTTTTTACCTTATCAAGAATTTTCAAACTTTGCTTGTATAATCCTTTCTGATAAAGAATTGTCGCAAAATCAAGTTGTTCCCTAATTTGAACACGAATATTTTGGTTTACCGGATTCAAGCGTAAGCTCACTAAAATCTGCTTATAAAGGTGTGCTTTTAAGTTAGAAAGTTGAGCTTTCTTAACTATCCCACTTTCTAGTATTATTTTCTCATCATAATGCTTAATTTTATCCAATAAATTGAAAAGGGCCAAAAACTTGGCATCGGTATTCACCCCTAATCTGCCAACGTATAGTTTAAATTGACGCTTCTCAGATTTTGATAGTGATTTAACCAAAACGAATAAAGAATCTTTATGCGCATTTGTCATCGTAAAAAAAAGAGTTTAAATAATTGCAAATCAGTGTTTTATATACCTAAAAAAGTGTATTAACGTTGTAAATGACATAACGAAATTTATGAATAGTGTTAATTAGGTAATATATTCGTTCGACGAGTAAAACTACGCAAATATAATGAGTGATATAGTACAAATATTTGATACGACCTTAAGAGATGGAGAGCAAGTTCCTGGCTGTAAATTAGACATGGAACAAAAATTAGTAATTGCTGAACGTCTAGATCTGCTGGGTGTAAATATCATTGAGGCTGGCTTTCCTGTTTCTAGTCCTGGTGACTTCAAATCTGTCGAAGCCATTGCTAAACTCGTTAAAAATGCTACAGTTTGTGGATTAACCCGTGCAGTGAGAAAAGATATAGAAGTTGCTGCTGAAGCATTGAAATATGCTAAAATGCCTAGAATACATACAGGTATTGGCACTTCAGACTCTCATATAAAGTATAAATTCAATTCTAACAGAGATGCAATAATTGAACGAGCAGTTGCTGCAGTGAGTTATGCTAAAACATTTGTAGAAGATGTTGAATTTTACGCTGAGGATGCCGGCCGTACAGATAATGAATTTTTGGCCCGTGTATGCGAAGCTGTCATTAAAGCAGGTGCAACGGTCTTAAATATTCCAGATACTACAGGATACTGCCTACCAGATGAGTATGGAGCTAAAATGAAGTATTTACGTGAAAATGTAAAAGGAATTGATAAAGCAATACTTTCTTGTCATTGTCACAATGATTTAGGATTAGCAACCGCAAATTCTATTGCAGGTGTTTTAAATGGTGCCAGACAAATAGAATGTACTATAAACGGTATCGGTGAACGTGCAGGAAATACTTCTTTAGAAGAAGTGGTCATGATTTTGCGCCAACACCCAGACTTAAACTTAGATACTACCATTAATAGCAAACTACTTTATGATACGAGTCAAATGGTTTCTCGTAAAATGGGTATGATGGTACAGCCTAACAAAGCTATTGTTGGTGCAAATGCATTCGCACATAGTTCTGGCATACATCAAGATGGTGTTATAAAAAATAGAGAAACCTATGAAATTATAGACCCAGCTGATGTTGGTGTTACCGAATCATCGATTGTCCTTACAGCACGTAGCGGAAGAGCTGCATTAGCATACCGAGCAAAAATTGTTGGTTATGAGCTTACCAAAACACAATTAGATTTGGTTTATGAAGAGTTTTTAAAGTATGCAGATTCTAGAAAAGAAGTGAAGGACGATGATATTCATCAAATTATTGAAGCATCGCACATCGATATACAAAGTATTAGCTAATTAAATTATGCATTTAAACATTGCTATATTAGAAGGAGACGGAATCGGACCAGAAGTCGTTGCACAATCAATTAAGTGCCTACGCTCTGTAGAGGAAACCTTTGGTCATAGCTTTACCTTTAAAAAAGGCTTAATTGGTGCTTCAGCTATAAAAAAAACTGGAAATCCTCTTCCTAAAGAAACATTAGATCTTTGCAAAAAAACGGACGCAACACTATTTGGTGCTTTAGGACTACCAGAATTTGATGACAACCCAAAAGCTAAGGTTTGGCCTGAACAAGGATTATTAAGATTACGGAAAGAGCTAGGCCTGTTTGCAAATATTAGACCCGTAAAAGTATTTCCATCATTAGTAAAGCAATCTCCTTTACCCAAAGCTAATGTTCAAAACACAGATTTGGTGATTTTTAGAGAATTGTCAGGTGGTATTTATTATGGTGATAAATCTATTAGTGAAGACCAAAGCTCCGCTACAGATACATGTACTTATACGGAAGCAGAAATAAGTAGAATTACTCACTTGGCTTTTAAATCGGCCCGTTCTAGAAAGAAGAAGGTTACTCTGGTCGATAAGGCGAATGTTCTTGAAACATCACGCCTATGGAGACGTGTTGTACGTTCTATTTCTGAGAGTTATCCAGATGTTGAATTAGATTGTCTTTTCATAGATAATGCAGCCGTACAAATGATTTTAAATCCTTCGCAATTCGATGTTATTTTAACAGACAATATGTTCGGTGATATTCTGTCTGATCAAGGCAGTGTAATCGCAGGATCTATTGGATTACTCCCATCTGCTTCGGTAGGATTAGAACATGCAATGTTTGAACCTATACATGGTTCTTATCCAGATGCAAAAGGGAAAAACATTGCAAACCCTGTTGCTTCAATATTAAGTATGGCAATGCTATTGCAACATTTTAAAATGAATGAAGAATCTGATGCAGTTGTAGCCGCAGTCTTAAAATCATTCTCCAAAAAAATTGTTACTCCAGATATTTTAGGAAGTTCTAAGTATGGAACTAATTATGTTGGTGATTTTATCGCAGATAACATTATGGAATTAGATGGTGCCTTTACTATGAATGATGAAAATATTGGATTAGGAAAGTCAACAATTATTTAAAATTTCTATTTTTCATTTAATAGTTCAGTAACTATTTGGTTAAAATCTTTTCTAAACTCAATAAATTTATCTCCTGTTGCCGGTCCATTAAATCCGGTATGAATTTTTCTCACCGCGCCTTTTTTATCAATAAATATTGTGGTAGGAAATGATAAAACATGGTTCAACATCGGTAGTTTTTGCTGTGCTTCAACTTTATCTACTGAACCAAATTGGGCTAATAAGATTGGATATGAAAGTCCTATCCTGTCCTTTAAACGCTCAATACCTTTAAATGCCTTTTCCTCTGTTTTTGCAGATTCGAATGCCAAACCAATGACTTTTAGGTTTTCATTTTTATTCAGATAGTTCACTAAAAATTTACTTTCATCTAAACAATTAGGACACCAAGTACCCATTAACTGCACAATGACTACTTTTTCATAATATTCTTCATCATTAAGCGAAATCATTTTTCCATTAAAATCTGGGAATGTAAAGGCTAGCTTATCGTAACCCTCATTTATAAAAGTTAATGAATCGGGATCGGGTAATTCATAACCATCATTTCTGGTCGATACAAATGGT
Source organism: Maribacter orientalis (assembly GCF_900109345.1). Lineage (GTDB taxonomy): Bacteria > Bacteroidota > Bacteroidia > Flavobacteriales > Flavobacteriaceae > Maribacter > Maribacter orientalis. The sequence goes on along the minus strand of NZ_FNZN01000001.1, from coordinate 658,976 downwards.
TCTTTAAAATGATTGCCCGAATAAAAAATTCCTGTCATGCTAGAATCTGTAACTTTTGCTGTGAATAAAAAAGCATGGGCACCATCGAATGCAGATAATTTTAATGAATCACCATCCATAAGACCCTCTAAATAGCGGTAGTCACCTGTAGTTGTTCTAAATGTTCCCGTTACCCGGTTATCCTCTTGAAGAAAAATTCCTTTACCTATATATTCTTCATCAGAATCAGGACTAAAATAGGTCTCCCATATACCTGATACATCTTTGTCGGTATTTTTATTTTCAGAATCAAATCTATCTTCAATTCCAAATATTGCTTTAAAAGGAACAATTCTATCCAAGCTTTCCTTTATGAACTGCCCTTTTATTTCTTTATCAGTAAACGTACCTGCTAAATACCCTTCAAATACTGGTGTTTGTATGACAATAGAATCTCCATTAATGACTATTTCATCAACCTCTATAACTTCTTCTGCATTTATTATTTGCATGGTATATAAACCATTTTTCTCTTTATTAACCCGAAGTTTAAAGGGTAAAACTTGATGATCCATCACATCGAGTTCAACGCGCCAAACACCTTCATTTAAATTATGTTTTTTATTTTTTTCTTTACAGGAAACAAAAAGCATAAAAATCATAAGCACTGTAATACCTAATCTCATATTCATTCAGAATTTAACTTTCAATAAACGATTTAAATACTACAATTAAAAATTTAAATAAAGACTTCGTAGCTTATTGAATGTATACGGGCATTGTTTTATCTTTGCGCCCTATAAAAGATTTGAATGAAAATATCATATAACTGGTTAAAACAGTTCATACAAATAGATTGGGATTCCCAAAAAACAGGTGAACTATTAACTGATTTAGGATTAGAAGTAGAAGGTGTTGAAAAATTTGAATCTGTAAAAGGCGGATTGAAAGGTATTGTTGTTGGTCATGTTTTAAGTTGTGAAAAACATACCAATGCCGATAAATTGAATGTTACCACAGTAGATATAGGTTCTGGTACTCCACTTCAAATTGTTTGTGGAGCTAAAAACGTTGCTGCAGGTCAAAAAGTTCCTGTCGCCACAATAGGTACCACACTTTATACGGCAGAAGGCGAAGCCTGGAAGATTAAAAAAGGTAAAATTCGAGGTGAAGAAAGCCATGGTATGATTTGCGCCGAAGATGAAATTGGTCTAGGAACAAGCCATGATGGCATTATGGTTTTAGACAACGATTTAGTTGCTGGTACGCCTTGTGCAGAGATTTTTGATATTGAAGAGGATGAAGTTTTTGAAATAGGACTTACCCCTAACCGAGCAGATGCCATGAGTCATTTTGGTGTGGCAAGAGATTTAAAAGCCGGGCTAAAACAAAAAGAAATTTCAAAGGAGTTGATAACACCCTCAACAAGTCATTTTAATATCAATGACCGTTCGTTGAAAATAGATGTAGACGTTAAAAATACTGCGTTGGCACCCCGTTATTGTGGTGTTACGCTAAGTAATTTAATAGTACAACCCTCTCCTACTTGGCTTAAGAATAGACTAAAAGCAATTGGTATAACTCCAAAGAACAATGTTGTTGATGCCACTAATTATGTGTTACACGAATTAGGCCAACCTTTGCATGCCTTCGATGCAGCTAAAATAAAAGGAAATAAAATTATTGTTCAAACCTTACCAAAAGGAACCAAATTTGTAACTCTAGATGGTGTTGAAAGAACATTACATGAAGATGATTTAATGATTTGTGATGCCGAAAAACCCATGTGTTTAGCAGGAATATTTGGCGGACTTGGCTCAGGAGTGACAGAGGAGACAACTTCTATATTTTTAGAAAGTGCTTATTTCAATCCAGTTTCTATAAGGAAATCAGCTAAAAGACATGCCTTAAATACCGATGCCTCTTTTAGGTTTGAACGTGGCATCGATATTGAAAATGTTGAGTATAGCCTAAAACGTGCTGCTTTATTGATTAAAGAGATTGCTGGTGGTGAAATTACTTCAGATGTTATTGACCTTTATCCAAATAAAACCTCAAATTTTGAAGTGTTTCTAGGTTTTGAGAAGATAAATAAGCTAATAGGTCAAGAGATTCCTCAAGATACTATTAAATCGATATTGGCGTCACTTGATATTAAAGTTAAAAATGTAACAGAAGCAGGTATGGGTCTTGAAGTGCCTTCTTATCGTGTTGATGTGCAAAGACAAGTTGATGTTATAGAAGAAATTTTGCGAGTTTATGGGTATAACAATATAGCCTTTAGTGAAAAATTAAATGCTTCTGTATCTACAACTGCAGCTACTGAAGACCATAAAATTCAATCAACTATTGGTAATGTTTTGGCAGCGAAAGGTTATTATGAAATTTTAACCAATAGCCTTACGAATCCTGATTATGATAAACTTTTAGGGTCTGAAGAAGACGAGAATAAATCAATTGAAATCATAAATCCCTTAAGTGGAGATTTATCTGTATTACGTAGAGCTTCATTGTTTTCTGCTTTAGAATCAGCCAGTTATAATATAAATAGAAAAAGAGCGAATCTTAAATTATTTGAATTCGGAAAAACATATCATGTAAAAGATGGTAAAAGAATTGAACCAAAATACTTAAGTATTTTATTATCAGGTGATTCTATTCAAGATAGCTGGACGAATAAAGCGGTAGCGACTAATTTCTTCGAATTAAAATCAATAGTGAAAACTATTTTAATTCGATTAGGTCTAGAAAACATAAAAAGCGAACCTTCTTCTTCTACTCTATTTTCAGAAGGTTTGAGCTTTACATATCAAAAAAACAACTTGGTTTCATTCGGATTGATTAAAAAATCAATCCTGAAAAAATTCGATATAAAACAAGATATTTTATATGCTGATTTCAATTGGGATGTAATTTTGAAACAACTAAAGAACGCTCCAATCCTTTTCAAGGAAATTCCGAAATACCCTGAAGTAAAAAGGGATTTTGCATTATTGTTAGACGAAAAATCTACTTATCGAGAACTCTACGAATTAGCCTATAGCGCGGAACGTAAGTTTTTAAAGGATATGACTCTTTTTGATGTATATGAAGGTAAAAATTTGCCTGAAGGCAAAAAATCATATGCTGTTAGTTTCACCTTACAAGATGATAATAGCACGTTGACCGAAAAGCAAATAGAAAAGATAATGTCTAAATTACAAACGACGTACGAAACTCATCTAGGCGCTAAACTGCGATAATTAAAACATTGTAACAGGCATAAAAACAGTATCAATTTCATGGATTACACCGTTAGATTGGTTCGAATCTGCCGTAACAATAACCGCATGATTTCCAGATTTATCGGTTAATACGATATCTATACCGTTCATGGTAGCTGTTATCTTCTCCCCTTGAATGGTAGTAAATTTAGCAATACCATTACCTCGACACATTGCCTTCAAAATGTTCGAGGCAGATAATTTACCAGCTATAATATGGTATGAAAGCATAGACCTTAAAGCTTTCTTATTCATTGGATCATATAGCTTGTCTATAGTTACTTGTGAAAGTTTCTCAAATGCAAGATTGGAAGGTGCAAATACTGTAAATTCACCATTATAAGCCAACACCTTATCTAAGTTGGTTGCTTTCAAAACACTCATTAAAATTGAATGACTTTCAAAAGATGCTGTTCTTTCTATTATTGATTTTTCTGATGTAGAAAATTGTGAAACAGTATTTTTTATCTGGGTTACTTTATTATCCTGTGCATAAGATAAAAACCCTAATAAAAGGATACACAAGGACACGAGGGTTGTCCATTTTTTCATATAGTTAATTCTAAAGCGGAAAAATTCTAAAATGTCGTTAAACGGTTCGATTTCATCGTCAAGATACAATTTGAAGCAATATACAGCTATACCAGATTAGTTAATAAAGCAATTTTAACATTTTATTAACTTTTAATTAAGTTAAACAAGATTTAATCAAATTTTATAAATAGTTAACTTTGAGAGTATTGCTAAAAAAGGAAACATGTTGCTACCTAAAACTAATATTGAAAAAAAACTATCTAAGGCGAAATTATCTAGCGCTATTTCAGAAAAAGATAGACTTAAAGAGGTATATACCATATTATCAAACTTAGATAAAGAACTTGAACGAATTTCAGAAAATATTACCACAAGTAACGGTACACCAAGCAATAACTTTAATATTGATTTATTAGAGAGTTCTAGAATATATCATTTAGACGACATTAAGAAAATTTGTATCGATTATCGCTTACGTTTTTTAGACTCTAAATATTTTAAAGGAGATATACCAGCCGAGGCATTATCAAAAATTAAAACCTTAGAAAAAGAACACGATTTAAAAATGAAAGGTTTTAAAATAATTGCACCTTCTAAACTTTTTAAATTAGAGGATAAAGATGACCCATTACTTTTTGCACCAATTGGTAATGGATATCACTACCTAATCCATCAATGGGGAAATGACCTGCATCCACTAAGAAAAATGCTCATGTGGCCATTTAAAGGTATGGTAAACTTATGTGCCTTAATCTTATTACTTAGTTTTTTGGTTACACTTTTAATTCCCGATGGACTCTTCTCTAAATCAAATTCTACAACAGAGTTCTGGATTATAAATTTCTTTATGTTCAAGTGTATTGCTTCGGTAGTAATATTTTATGGCTTTGCGCTAGGTAAGAATTTCAATCCTGCTATTTGGAACAGTAAGTATTTCAATAGTTAAACAACTAAATTCTTTCAATTCACAAAAATAGTCTGTGGAATCCCATCTAAATCAATATTGTCTATAATATTGAAATCTGGGTCAGGTGTTATTCTTAGGATTCCTCCTTTGTCCACTTCGCCTTTTTTTTGATAACCAATGAGCATATAATTATTCTGCTCATCGTAACCAATAGAGGTTGCAGTAGCAATTTTATATTTAACACTCATATCAGATTCGGTTATAAAATTTTCAAATAAATAAACAATCGTATTATTTGTTTCAAAATTATAAATAGCCGGTACCATATTTATATCAGAGTTTGGCATAGACTTTTGATAATACATTTTACCACTAGAATCTAGAAATACATCGTTAGTGGTTGTAAAATCAGGCTCAGTATTGTCACCATAAGTAGTATAGGTTTTTTCTAAAGAAATTGGATCTAAAGTAGTATGCAATTCTTGGTAGCTAATTATTACTTGTTCAGAACTGTTCTTAAAAAGCTTCATAGCGTTATATCCTAAATCTAACTCAATAATTTGTTGATTCGTAATTATATCGAACACCGAAAGATGATACTCATCTGTAACATATTCATTTAAGGTTAAAACAAATAATCTGTTTGAAGAGGTGATTAAGTCCACTGGTTTTTTATCTAATGTGATCTCTATATAATTATCTGTGTTGGCACTTAAAGAAATTATCCTCACCACGTTTTGTTTATCTTTTCCCTCAAGCTCTCTTTCGTATGCTATAAAGACTAACTCGGCTGTGTGTGTAATTGCAGTAACTTCTATGGAGCAAGGGTCTAAATCTTTAAAAATTTCTTTTGAAATAGCGGTATTACTCATAGCATTATATAACTGTATGCTAGCCTCACAATTGTTTTTAAAATAAAAACTAATTTCGTTTGAATTTCGAAATTTCAAATAATTGGAAGGTATATCGATGAAAGATGCAACTGAATTTTTGATAACTAATTCATCATCCGAAGTACCAAGAACTACAGCGTTCAATTTATTGCTACTACTTAAAAATACGGTATAATTTGTAGGTACTTCAATCGCAATTTCTTCAGAGCTTTCTTCTGTAGATTTTTCGCATGCCACGAAACTTAGGGCCATAATAAAAAAGGCCGCAATATTGTAGGTTTTCATAAAACATCGATTTGGGTTAATCTATTCTATGCTTTTTCAGCGTACATCTTATTACGCTGGTCTTTTAATGCCTTGTCAGACATATACTCATCAAACGTTGAATACCTGTCAATGTTGCCTTTAGGAGTTAATTCTATGATTCTATTTGCCACTGTTTGTGCAAACTCATGATCATGTGTTGTTAGCATTACTGTTCCCTTAAAATTCTTAAGAGAATTATTAAATGCGGTAATACTTTCTAAGTCTAAATGGTTTGTTGGTTCATCTAACATTAATACGTTAGCACGTATTAACATCATTCTACTTAACATACAGCGAACTTTTTCACCTCCTGAAAGTACGGTACACTTTTTAAGTGCCTCTTCGCCACTAAATAGCATTTTACCTAAAAATCCTCTTATGTAAACCTCTTCACGCTCTTCTTCTGTTTTCGCATATTGACGCAACCAGTCTACCAAGTTGATATTATCTGTAAAGAAATCAGCGTTATCTGCAGGCAAATAAGATTGTGTTGTGGTTACACCCCATTGAAAAGTACCCTTATCAGCCTTTCTATTTCCGTTGATAATTTCATAGAAAGCCGAAGTCGCCCTAGAATCTCTAGAAATCATAGCGATTTTATCTCCTTTAGCTAAATTGATATTAACATTATCAAAAAGAACCTCGCCATCATCAGTTGAAGCTGATAGTCCTTCTACATTTAATATTTGATCACCTGCTTCACGGTCCCTATCAAAAATTATTGCAGGATACCTACGGCTAGATGGTTTAATATCATCAACTTTTAATTTAGAAAGCATTTTTTTACGAGATGTCGCTTGCTTACTTTTTGCAACGTTAGCGCTAAAACGTGCAATAAATTCTTGTAGCTCCTTAGCTTTTTCTTCTGACTTTTTATTCTGTTGGGCACGTTGACGGGCAGCTAACTGGCTACTTTCATACCAAAATGTATAGTTACCTGAATACAGGTTCAACTTACCAAAATCAATATCGCCTATATCAGTACAAACGGTATCTAAAAAGTGACGGTCATGACTTACAACAATTACAGTATTCTCGTAATCTGCTAAAAAGTTCTCTAACCAACTAATTGTTTCGTAATCCAAATCGTTGGTAGGCTCATCCATAATCAAAACATCAGGATTACCGAATAACGCTTGAGCTAGTAGCACACGTACCTTTAATTTAGAATCAACTTCAGACATAAGTGTAAAATGCAAGTCCGCATTAATACCAAGATTAGAAAGCAAGGCTGCAGCACTACTATCTGCATTCCAACCATTCATTTCTTCGAATTTTACCTGCAACTCCCCTATTCTATCAGCATTTTTGTCATCATAATCTGCATAAAGGGCGTCTATTTCCTTTTTAATTTCATAAAGAGGCTTGTTCCCCATAACTACTGTTTCTAGCACAGTAAAGGAATCTGCCGAATTATGATTCTGCTCCAATATGGACATTCTTTTACCAGGTTCTAAATGAACATGACCAGAAGTTGGGTCTATTTGACCAGCAAGTATTTTCAAGAATGTAGATTTACCAGCACCATTGGCACCAATAATACCATAACAATTGCCTTGCGTGAAAGCAACATTCACTTCATCGAATAAAACTCTTTTTCCAAATTGAACAGATAAATTAGATACAGATAACATAGTAACAAAATTTTAAAAATCCGTGCAAAAATACTGAATTTATAAGCTCCTACTACCTTGTTTACCATCAATTTCACACAATGATTTTTAAGACTGTTCTAAATAACATTTAACTAGCTATTAACAACAACTGGAGAGTAGGTTTGCTATTTTTGAAAGGTATCAGTGCATCATATTATATGACAAGAATTCTACTCTCAACATTCATAATACTTTTATTAGGTTGTTCGACAGCTAAAAAAGATTCCGATACGGTGCTCTTTGCTGGTGAAATTGTTAACCCTACGAGCACTCAAGTCATCTTAATGAAAGGCAGACAAAAAATTGATTCTGCACAAATAGATGAAAATAATCGTTTCAAATTCAATTTACATTATTTAGAAAATGGACTTTACCACTTTAATTTATCTCCCGAATACCAATATGTTTATTTAGAAAAGGGTGATAGCTTAATGGTAAGACTTAATACCAGTTATTTCGATGAATCATTAGTTTTTTCTGGAAGTAATGAGGAAATCAATAATTTTCTATTAGAATTATTTCTTGCAGCCGAAGAAGAAGATTTAGCTATGTATGCTGAAAATTATGAATTAGAGCCCAATGATTTTTTAGATAAAATAAAATCTCTTAGAGATGACAAGCTTAATCGGCTTAATGAATTAAAGGTAGAAACCACAATGTCTGATGGTGGTTATGAATTACTTAAAGGAAGTATTGACTATACCTATAACCGATACAAGGAGATATATCCTTTTCAGCATAAGAGAAAAACTACCGAAGAAAATTTACACGATTTACCTAAAGATTTTTATTCTTACAGAAAAAATCTTGATTTTGACAATCAAAATTTAACATATCTAAGACCCTATTATGATTTTATGAAGGCCCATTTTGGGAATCTATCATACATGTCTTGTATGAATGAATGTATAGATGGAAATTCAGGTGCAGGCAAGCAACTACATTTTAATAAGCACAAATTACATTTAATTGATAGTTTGGTTGTCGACAAAGAGTTGAGGGATAATTTATTTAGAAATGTTGCCTTCGATTATCTACTTAAAAGAAAAGACGCATCAGAAAACACAGAAATTTTCTTAAAAGAATTTAAGAATGTATCTAAAAATAATATGCATATTGAAGAAATTGAGAACCTTTATCAAGGCATTCTAAATCTTCAACCTTCTAAAATGTTACCGAACTTAACTGTAGTATCATTTGATAATGAAAACAAAACATTAAACGAAATTGCAATAGGCAAAAAAGTGATGTTCTACTTTTGGTCGGGATCTAACAAAAAGCAATATCAAGAAATTTTTAAAAGGATAGCTGAATTAAAAGAGAAAAAACCAGATTACGAATTAATCGGTATTAATATTAAGACCGATCATAATGATTGGAAAGTAATATTAAAAACCCTTCAGGTCGACACTTCCCTGCAGTATCAAAGCAATAATTTTAAAGAACTAACGGAGAAACTTGTCTTATACCCTTTGAATAAAGCGATAATTACCGATAATGCTATGATCGTAGATGGTTTTTCTAATATCTATTATAATTAGTAGGATAAAATTAACTCTTCTTTAAAAGTAGATTCATTAAGAACTGTGGTTTTCTAACATCTTCTCGAACCAAAGACCTGGCAGTATATTTTTTAGTGTTAACGAAAATTTTTGAATAAAAGAACCAACCTGATAGTGAGGTTTTGGGTTTTTAGTTTCAATAATCTTAGCTATTTTTTTACCCACTTCTCTAGGATCTCCTCCACTATCAACATCAGAATCAATAGCATCTAGCGTATTTTTGTACATTTTCTTGTAAGGAGAATTCTCATAAACAGGAGTGTGATATCTACGAGACGCAATATTGGTCGCAAAATCACCTGGTGCTAACGTAGTGAATTTTATCCCAAAAGATTTGGTTTCCATCCTATAACTCTCTGTTACTAATTCAAGGGCAGCTTTCGAAGCTGAATATATTCCTCTATAAGGTAATCCCATATAACCCGCTATAGAAGTTATATTAATTATTAACCCGTCTTTCTGCTTTCGCATAATAGGTAGCACTTCGTTTATTACACATAAAGGTCCATTAAAATTGGTTGCGAATGCTTTAAGCACCTCTTCATGTGGTGTTTCTTCCATAGGCCCCGTAATGCCAATACCTGCATTGTTCACTAGAACATCTATCCGAGATTCTTTTTCGAGTAAAGCTGCAATACAAGATTTTATAGTCTCTATATTACGAACATCCATTTCTAAAAGTGGGAAATCTAAAAATGAAGGATATTTCAATGTACTACGCGTAGTACCGTAAACTTTATACCCTTTTTCTTTAAGATGTAAGCCTATTGCTTTTCCAATACCCGAAGACCCACCTGTAATTAGAACTACTTTTGTTTTCATTTTATAGAAAAATAAGCGATGCTAAACTATACATTGAACTGGTTATGAATATGTTACCTTAATTTGGATAATCTCAATTTAAGGCACAAAAAAAGGCAAGCTACCTACATCGCACCGCTACGACCGTATACCCTTGCTGCGTTCCCGCCCTGGGGGATTCTACAGGAGCTGGTCGTGTAGGACTTGCCAGATGCAAATATACAATCTTTTAAATCTTTCCCAATCCTTTTACTTTCTAATTTTTATGAATTAAATTGCCTGTCAAGAACGACGAATACTTCTTGTTCATAATCACTACATAAACTTAAATACCCTTTTCTTAATGAGAATAGTTAAATTAATTTGTATTGTTCTAATTCCCAGCATTTTCATAGCTTGCGGTAGCGGAAACCAAAAAGCTTCTTCCCTCTTTGAAATCAATTTAGCTGAAAATGCAAAAAAGGTAAATCAAAATAATGAAGTTGGTATTAAAATCAATAATAAAAAGCAAAAAGAGATTGAAAGTGTAATTTATAGCATTGATGGTATAGAAATTCCGCTAAATAATAATAAACTACTCATTAACGTGCCAACATTGGGCAATAAAGTTTTAACTGCTAAAATTACTTTCGAAGGAGAAACAGTTGAAATCAACAAGAACTTAAAGGTTTTATCAGAGAAAGCTCCAGAAATATATACCTACACGATTATTAATGAATACCCTCATGATACCGCAGCTTATACACAAGGTTTAGAATTTCATAATGATACCTTATATGAAAGTACCGGGAAAAATGGACAATCCTTTTTAAGAAAATTAAACTATAAAACTGGGGAAGTATACAAACAGATAGATTTGGACAAAAGCTATTTTGGCGAAGGTATTACCATTCTCAACAATAAAATATACCAGCTTACTTGGAAAAGCGGATTGGGTTTTATCTACGACTTAAATACATTTAAAAAGCTAGATAATTTTCAATATGGCAAAAGTCGTGAAGGATGGGGCTTAACTAATGACGGTAAAAAAATATTTAAAAGTGATGGTACTGAAAAAATATGGTTTTTAAATCCAGATACGATGACGGAAGAAGGTTACATAGAAACCGTTACTAACTCTTCTGTATTTAATTCAGCAAATGAACTTGAATATGTGGAGGGAAAATTATATGCCAATGTATACCAAAAGCCCAGTGTAATGATAATTGACATTAAAACTGGGGCAATTGAAGGTGTTATTAATTTTAGCGGATTAAGTGATTTAATTACTAAAACAGCAAATTGGGATAAGTTAAATTACGTGTTGAACGGAATTGCCTACCATAAGGAGCGTCAGACATTCTTTGTTACTGGAAAGTTTTGGAATAAAATGTTTGAAGTGCAAATCCGGAAAAAATAGAATGAACCAATTTAAAAAAGAAATTATAGTTTCTGCTGACGATCTTGATGATTTAAACCATGTAAATAATGTGCGTTATGTACAATGGATTCAAGATATATCCAAAGAACATTGGCAAGCGAAAGCATCTTTAAAAATGCAAGAGGAAGTAATTTGGGTTGTTCTTTGTCATCATATAGAATATAAATATGCAGCAGTTTTAAACGACCCGATTACGATTAGCACTTTTATTGAGTCAAGCTCTGGGGCAAAATCTGTTAGAGTTGTTGAAATGCATCATGCTAGTACAAAAAAACTATTAGTGCGCTCAAGTACCGAATGGTGTCTTTTAAATAGCGAAAGCTTTAGACCTGTTCGAATACCAGAAGAAATCAAAGAAATATTTCTTTAATCGATTTTATTAAAACAACGTATACGTGCGAAATCGAATACTAATCGCCTTTTCCATTCTCCTCTGTATTTTATGGAGTACTTCTTGTAGAAAAAATTTTGAATACGCACCTAGCGATGGTAATCTGTCTTTTTCAAAAGACACGGTTTATCTAGATACTGTTTTCTCTTCAATAGGTAGTAGCACTTATACCCTCAAGGTATTTAATGATACAAAAGATGATATCATCATTCCCAATATATCGCTTAAGAATGGCCAAGAAAGTTTTTATAGATTAAATGTTGATGGTGTTGCTGGTAAAGAATTTAATGACATTCCAATTTATGCCCAGGATAGCTTATATATTTTAATAGAAACAACCATAAATATCAGTGATGATACCGTGAAAGAATTGCTTTATACCGATGCTATTCAATTTGATAAGGAACCATTTCAGCAATCGGTAGAGTTGGTTACGCTGGCTAAAGATGCTATTTTTCTTTACCAAAAAGGTAATTCGGAAGTAGAAACTGAAGCCATTAATCTATATACAGATGATGCAGGAAACCTTATAACTATATCTGGTTTTGAACTTATGGATGAAGAGCTAAACTTGACCAATAGTAAACCTTATGTCATATACGGTTACGCAATTATACCTGATACGAAAGAATTGAAAATTGATGCAGGAACACGAATTTATTTTCATAAAAATTCAGGTTTATTAGTTCAAAATGGCGCTAAATTAATAGTGAATGGTACACTAAGTGAAGATAATATGGCATTAGAAGGAGAAGTTATTTTTGAAGGAGACCGACTTGAACCTGAATTTGCAGAAATCCCTGGTCAATGGGGAGGTTTATGGATTAGCGACGGCAGCTCAAACAATTCCATTAACCATCTAACCATTAAAAATGCAGAAATAGGTTTATTTGTTGAAGGGCTTTCAAATGACACTGAAACTACTTTAAATCTTGCAAATAGCAAGATTTATAACAATACCAGATATAATTTATGGGCAAAAAATACCAAATTAGAAGCAACAAATATAGTCCTAGGCAATGCAGGTAGTTCATCCTTATTGATAGAAAATGGAGGTAATTATACTTTTATACACTCAACGATCGCTAACTACTGGAATAAAGGATTTAGGTATGCTACTGCATTAGAAATAAAGAATGACAGTCAAGAAATTGGTTTTGACCTTGTTAAAGCTGACTTCAAGAATTGTATTATTGATGGTAACCGCCAAAATGAGATAAGCTTAATATCAGATAATCAGAATAGTTTCAATTTTAATTTTTTAAACTGTTTTATCAAATACACCCAAAACGATTTGTCTTCACCGATGAACAATCTATATAATTTTACAAATCCAGAATTATATTCAGACATCATACTGAAAGGCGAATTAGACTATTTTCTAACAACAAAAAATGATTTTAGAATTGGTTTAGACTCAGATATTATCAATAAGGGAGATTTAGCTGCTGCTAATTATAGCCCTCTGGATATCCTAGGAACACAAAGAATACCTGCCCCAGATTTAGGTGCTTTTCAAGCTATTGAAAAAGAATAATGGCAATATAGTGATATAAATTGAGAGAATTTTCTCTCACAAGCCCTATAAACAGGCATTTTAATAAAGAGTCCTCCATTTTTATAAGGACATTCTTGGTGAGAGTTGTTTGGTCTATATCTAATTTCGTATTAGACACTATATCTTTTGAATTATACGTACACCATAATTGATTCTGATGCAGTTTCAAATTTGCAGTTACATGCTTTTTTGGATGAGTATGGTGACTTTGAATGTATAAACACGACGACCAACCCTTCTGATGGATTAAACGATATTTTGAAATACACTCCAGATATTGTTTTCATAAATCTTAATAATGACTATTCTTCCATTTTTTTAATGGTGATGGAGATTCATCAATATACGAACCAACTTCCTATATTAATTGGCATAGCTTCTACTAAAGATTATGCCTATGATGCCATTAAAAATGGTTTTTTTGATTATTGGCTTCAGCCTTATAATGAATTCGATATACGTAAGTCTTTATTAAAGCTTAAAAAAAGGGTGCCAAAAGAAAAAGCACCGGTTACGCTATGCTTAAAATCTTACAACGACTTCCAATATCTGAATACCAATGATATTCTTTACTTGAAGGCTGACAATAATACCACCGAATTTTTTATGAAAGATGGTACAATTACGAATGCCTTTAAAACGTTAAAGACCTTTGAGAATGCACTGCCTAATAATTTTATGCGCATACACCAGAGTTATATTGTAAATACTACGTATGTCTCTAGAATAAATTTTGGGAAATCGATATGCGCTTTAAAAATGGTAAATGAACATATACCATTTTCAAAAACCTACCGAGAAAACATGGATAATCTTAAAAACATCCTCTCAAAGAATACACTTTCTTCACAAAATTAAAGAATTCTCTCACAATCGGTTCATATACTAGCAGAACTAGGTCACTTACTTAAAGTAAATCAATTTACTTTAACTACTCGCGTATCGGTATTACTTTGGCAGTATAATTAATCAAAAACCCCCTTAAACACAGAGAACATGAAAAAAGTAACAAGTATTTTAGCAGTAGCAGTAATGGCATTAGGAATGGCAACGTACGTTGTAGAAAACACTGCAAGTGAGTTTGATTTCATGAATGATATCTCTAAAGCATTAGCCTGTGATGATTGTTCATACCCAACTGACCCAAGAGGTAAAACTGCCTAGATTAAAATATTACTATATAAAAAGCCTTCAACATATTTGTTAAAGGCTTTTTTTATACCTTGGTTTTTTATAAAGTTTAAAAAAATCAGTTTTTGATTAAAAGATATTTCACCTTATTAATACTAGTACACTTATTTAGTAGTTGTTCTGAGACGAATACTAAACAATTAGCAATATTAAAAAATACGGCCAAAAACGATAGTATTCTTATATGGATTGAAGAGATTAAAAATCCCAAATCTAGTGAACTTCAAAAAACAACGATTTTAAAAAAGGCCTATCAATATGCACTGAATGCTAATTCAGATTCTTTAAAATCAAAATATTTTTCCACGCTTTCAGAAAATTTATATTTAACGGGAGACAGTACCTTATTTCGAAAAATCAATAAACTAGCTATCTCCCTTAACCAAAAACAAAACGACTCCTTATCGATAGGAAATCGATATTGGGATTTAGCACTTTTTTTTAATAAATATTTTGTAAAGGATAGTGCCTACTATTCCTATTCAGAAGCACAAAAAGTTTTTGAAAATAGCAAGGAGATACAACTTTCTGGCAGAATGTACTTGTCAATGGCTAATATACAGGCACAAATTAAGGATTACGTCGGTAGTGAGAGCACCATAACTAGGGCAATTGAACGTTTTAAGTCAATAAATGATAATAACTATCTATATAAGAGTTATAATGCTCTTGGTATCTCTTTAGGTGGTTTGGGTGACACTGAAAAATCTCAAGCCTATTACAATGAGGCGTTATATTATTTAAAACAAGAAACTTTTGACAAAGAACAAGAAGCAACAATTATAAATAACATTGGAGTTATCTTTAGAAATAATAAGCAATATAAAAAAGCAATAGAAAATTTTAGAGTTGTTCTAAAAACAGACAGTATAGAAATAAAAAATCCAGATCTTTATGCCAAAGCATTAAGCAACTTGGCATCCAGTAAATTATATGATAGAGATACTTTAGGTGTAAGAAAGTTATTATTAGAAGCTATTAAGTTAAAAAGTAGTATGAATAATACCAGCAGCTTAGCAGGATCTTATTTTAATTATGCGGAATACAAAGCCTTTGCACATGATACGTTAGCCGCTATTACCAATGCAAAAATTGCCGAGGAGTTATCATTAAAGAGTGATAATAATGAACGTTTATTAGAAGTTTGGCCTTTTTTAGCAATAGTAGAGAAAAAAAATGCGCCTAACTACTTTCAAAAATATATTCAACTAGACGACAGTCTTCAAAAAGAAGAGCGAAAAATACAAAATAAATTTGCCCGTATTCGTTTTGAAACTGATGAATTCATTGCTGAGAATGTAGAGCTAGAGACTGAAAAAGAAGTTTTATCCAAACAAAAACAAATTTGGATAGGTATTGCAGTTGGTTTCTTTTTACTTGGGCTATCAGTTTATATCATTATTAATCAACGCGCTAAAAACCAAAAACTTCGTTTCGACCAACAACAACAAGCCAATAATCAAGAAATTTTCAATTTAATGTTGATGCAAAAACAGAAAGTTGATGAGGTAAAACGTTTAGAACAGAAAAGAATATCAGAAGAACTACACGACGGTGTTTTGGGTAAAATGTTAGGCGCGCGTATGGTTTTGACCGGTCTAAATAAAAGAGCTACCGAAGAAGCCATTCAAGAGAAGTCAAAGGCTCTTGGTTCTTTACAAGAAATAGAACACGAAATACGCTCCATTTCGCATGAGCTAAGCCACAGTGCATATCAAAAAATCAACAATTTCACTGATTCAATCGAATCATTACTATCTGGTGGGAACAAAAATATTAAAACCATATTTAATTATAATGAAGATGAAAGCTGGGATAGTTTAGAGGGTACTATCAAAATTAATGTGTATCGTATTATTCAAGAAACATTTCAAAATGCCATAAAACACGCGAATTGTACTATTTTCGAGATAACATTCTATAGAACTGATGATGTATTTAATGTAATCATGAATGATAATGGGCGTGGTTTTAATATAAATAAAGGTAAAAAAGGAATTGGTATAAGAAATATTACCTCTAGAATAAATAAACTAAATGGTACGTATAACGTAGATTCAGTTGAAGGCAAAGGCACTACCATTTCACTACAAATACCAGTTAATAAGAATTTGAATAATACTACTGATAATAATACTCAATATAAAAACGTTTAGTAAATTACAATAGAATCTAAATCTAGTATATGAATACTGTACGAATCTTAGCGGTAGATGATCATGAAATGACCACTTTGGGGTATAAATATATTCTTGAGGATTCTGATTTTACTGATTTTAATGTAAAAGTTGAAATAGCAAAAAGTTTTGAAAAAGGTAAAAGTAAGATTGAAATATCTAAACGTGCCATACCCTATGACATTATCCTATTAGATATTCAGTTATTTTCGCCAGAGTCTAAAGACCCAAGAACAGGTATCGATTTAGGTATTGTGGCTAGAAATGAAGTGCCTAACTCAAAGGTTGTTTTCATGTCTTCTTACAGCGATAATTATAGAATTAATAATATTTTTAAAACAGTGAATCCTGATGGATATATGGTAAAATCTGAGATAGATGAAATGTCTCTAAAAACCATGGTAGAAACCATCATGAGTAAATCACCGTACTATACCGCTAGTGCCTTAGCGGCTATTAGACGTAGAATGGCCAGTGATATTGTAATAGATGATCAAGATCAAAAGATTCTGTATCATCTTTCACAAGGTATACATACTAGAGATATTGCACCATTAATAGGCTCAGCCAATACCACAGTTGAGGCAAGAAAAAGACAACTAAAGGCACTTTTCGACATCAAAAATGGAAATGATTTAGCCCTAATTAATGAGGCCAAAACCCGTGGATTTCTTTAAAATCCACTAATTTTTCAACTTATTGATTATCAATTAGTTAAAAATATTTCTATTATTTTATAATAATATCCTCCAAATTTATAAGGTTTTCCTGATGTGAAATAAATAAGGTTAAAAGTATCTTTATAAAAAGAAAAATTTAAATACTAGCCTTACATGCCTTTTAATATCGACGATTTTATAAAAAAGTCATTAATCAATTTAGATTACACTAAAGAGATTATTGGCATAGATGAATTTCTAAAATCTTTAGAGTTTCATTATTTTTCTAATATCAAATTAAAACGAAAAAGCTGCACTCTAAATTCTGTTCAGCTGGTATTAGAAGTGAACTGCAATATAGAATTACTAGAATTATTCACTAATTTCAATACTGGTAGATGGGGCACAAGTATTAAAAATGGTTCGCCACTACAGTATAATTTAGAAATCTTAAATTCTAGAAACAACTGTAATGTTGATATCGAAGAGCTCACCATATTCTTGAATGATACCAGCATTGTAATAAAACGTATTTACAATAATAGTATAGCATCACAATTCAATGACATATTAAAGCAAATTGCTTGCAACTATATCTTCTTAACCAAGGGTCTTACTCAAAAACCTTATGAAATCTTTGTCCCCATATTTGAGGATAGTATAGATAATTTTGAGTTAGAAGATGATCAGTCGAATATACTTCCGAAATCGTACAGCGAGTTTTGGGGTATTTACTTAGACAAAGAAGATGAAGCTTCTATTTTTGATGTACAAAGAAATACCTACATTACAGGTAATCTAGAATTTTTATCTGAATAAAAAATCAAATAAATACTAGGCGTTAAAAATTGGCCTAGTATTCATCATTGCATTTACTTTACCTTTTACTTCTGATATAACAGCCTCATTTTCTGGGTTAGTTATAACCTGATCAATAAGATCAACTACTTTTTCCATATCACGTTCAACCAAACCTCTTGTTGTAATTGCGGCAGTTCCGAAACGAATTCCTGACGTCACAAATGGAGATTTATCATCAAAAGGTACCATATTCTTATTTGCAGTAATATCTGCAAGCACCAACGCTTTCTCAGCATCTTTACCTGAAATATCTTTATTTCGTAGGTCAATAAGCATCATATGATTATCGGTGCCGCCAGATATAATATCATATCCTCTTTTTACAAATGCTTTTGCCATAGCATCAGCATTCTTTTTCACTTGTACTATATATGAGCCATAAGCGTCAGTTAACGCTTCACCAAAAGCAATTGCTTTACCCGCTATAACATGTTCTAAAGGACCGCCTTGGTTACCAGGAAAAACAGCCAAATCTAATAAAGCTGACATTTTTCTAAGATTTCCATTTTTTAATTTAATACCAAACGGGTTCTCAAAATCAGACCCCATCAATATTAATCCCCCTCTAGGTCCTCTTAAAGTTTTATGTGTCGTCGTCGTTACTATATGACAATGAGGAATAGGATTATTAAGTAGACCTTTTGCAATTAACCCTGCTGGATGAGAAATATCAGCAAGTAAAATAGCATTTACACTATCTGCAATTTTACGAAAACGTTCAAAATCCATATCTCGCGAATACGCTGAGGCACCGGCAATTATCAACTTAGGTTGTTCTTTGGTCGCTATTTCTTGAATCTTATCATAATCTAATCTACCTGTTGCTTTATCCACTCCATAAAACACAGGGTTATATAATCTACCAGAAAAATTTACTGGAGAACCATGAGTTAAGTGTCCACCATGCGACAAATCGAAACCTAAAATCTTGTCTCCAGGCTGTAAACATGCATGATAAACAGCAGCATTTGCTTGCGAACCAGAATGTGGCTGAACATTCGCATATGCAGCCCCGAAAAGTTCCTTAGCTCTATCAATGGCCAATTGCTCAACTTTATCCACAACCTCGCAACCACCATAATAACGCTTACCAGGGTAACCTTCAGCATATTTATTGGTAAGCACAGAACCCTGGGCTTCCATTACCTGCGGACTAGTAAAGTTTTCAGAAGCGATTAATTCAATTCCATTAATCTGACGTTGTCTCTCTTCTTCAATAAGATTAAAAATTGTGGTGTCGCGTTGCATGTTGTTATTTATTTTAAATAAGATGCAAAAATACAAATAAGAGTACTTAATGAAATAAAAAAATGAATAAACCCATAACTTATTTATTAAAATTAGTTAATAACTATACCCTATTTATATACATGATAAAGCAATCGATTGTACAGCTTAACGAAAATATACTATTACTCATCCCTTTGCGTTATGATAAAAGCCTTTTATGGCACGGCTGTTGAAATAGCTTAATTAAATTCTAAAAATATTAGACATGAAAAAATTTCTACTATTTGGTTTTATAGGCCTACTACTATCTTGTAGCGGGGTTAAGAAAACACAGGAAGCTCTGAACTCTGGTAATTATATGGCAGCTATTAATAAAGCTGTTGTAAATATTGCAGAGAATAAGACCAAGAAAAGTAATCAGACATACATTGTACTTCTTGAAGAAGGTTATCGCAAGCATACCGAAAGGGAGCTTCAGCACATTAAATTTCTTAAAAAGGATGGTAATCCTGCAAATTTTGAAGAGATATTTAATACATATGACCGACTTAAATCGGTTCAGGAAAGTATTCGACCGTTATTACCATTATATATTCAAGATGAAAATAGAAAGGCGCAATTCAGCTTTAAAAATTATGACGATGAGTTAATTGCTGCAAAGCTAAATTTATCTGAATACCTTTATAACAAGGCAACGACCTTATTAGATAACGCAAATTATAAAACTGATTATAGGATTGCTTATAGTGATTTAAATTATTTACAAGAACTAAACCCAAATTATAAAAACGTTGTTGCTAAAATTGATGAAGCTTATCAGAAGGGGTTGGATTATGTTATTGTAGAAATGACAAACAATACCGATAAAGTAATACCAAGAAGATTAGAAGATGAACTTTTAAATTTGAATACCTACGGATTAAATAATCAATGGACGGAATATCATACGAATAGAATTCAAAATCAAATCTATGATTATCAAATGGAGGTTTCTTTTCAAGACATCAACATTTCTCCTGAACAAATTAGTGAGAAGCAGATAAGTAAAGAGCGTCAAATTAAAGATGGATATGCATTTGTTGAAGACCGAAATGGTAATGTTGTTTCCGATAGTTTAGGTAACAGTGTAAAAGTTGATAAGTTTAAAACTGTAAAATGTGACTTCTATCAGTTCACTCAATTTAAAAGTGCTCAAGTTACAGGAGTAGTAAATTTTATAGACTTAAAAAAACAACAGAAAATAAATCAATATCCATTATCCAGTCAATTTGTATTTGAGCATATTTATGCCAACTACAATGGCGACAAAAGAGCTTTAGATAATGATTTGGTTTCACTTTTACAGTTGGCAAGGGTTCCATTCCCCAGTAATGAACAAATGGTATATGATGCCGGCGAAGATTTAAAGAACAATCTTAAGAATATTTTGAACAAACAAAGTTTCAACTAACAAAAAAGCCCCGTGAAAACAGGGCTTTTTTTATATGTATTGTTCTAATTTTATATCAGATATCGATCCGTGAGAATCATGTACTACCACTACCCCATTTTTAACTATCAATAATTGGGGCGATTGGTGCATCACTCCAAATACAGAAGCCACTTCGTGTGACACATCTCTATTTGCAAGCAAATCTAAAAAATAAAAATCCATTTGACCTTCCTCTAATCCATAGCCGCTTTTAAACATATTTAGTACCATTCTACTAATACCACAAGAAGTAGAATGTTTAAAAATAACCTGAGGCCTTGCATTTGATTGTTTCTTAATATCTTCTAACTGTGCTATCGTATTCAAAGGTTTCCACGGAATCTCAGAAACTTCCTTTCCATCCTCATCCTTAGACCCTCCAAATATTCCACTAAATATTCCCATAAATTTCTTAATTTAAATTGACCATTTTAAGCAAAGTTACATCTGACTAATTGTCACTTAACTTGCTCAAATCCAAGACACTTTGTCTTGCTATTATAATTGGTAAGATTCTTGAACATTATATTTCAAAAGTATTACAAATAACTAAAACTATAGAAAATGAATATAAATAATTTCACCATAAAGTCACAAGAGGCAATTCAACTAGCCCAGCAGATTGCCCAAGAAATGGGTCATCAGCAAATAGAAAATGAACATGTTTTTAAAGCACTTACCGAAGTTGAAGAAAATGTAATGCCTTTTTTACTTAAAAAATTAGGCGTCAATTTTAATTTGGTACAACAAATATTAGAAAAGGAACTTACTAGTTTCCCAAAAGTGGAAGGCGGTGAGTTGCAATTTTCAAGAGAAGCGGGCAAAACTCTCAATGATGCTAGTATAATCGCCAAAGATATGGGCGATGAGTTTGTTTCTTTAGAGCATTTATTCTTGGCAATATTAAAATCTAAGAGTAAAATAGCTCAAATATTAAAAGACCAAGGAGTTACAGAAAAACACCTTAAAACAGCTATAGAAGAATTACGAAAAGGTGATAAGGTTACTTCACAAAGTGCCGAAGAAACGTATAATTCTCTACAGAAATACGCTAAAAATCTAAATGAGCTAGCGGATAGCGGTAAATTAGACCCTGTAATTGGTCGCGATGAAGAAATTAGAAGAATACTTCAGATATTATCTAGAAGAACCAAAAACAATCCAATTTTAGTTGGTGAACCTGGTGTAGGTAAAACTGCAATCGTCGAAGGTCTTGCCCATAGAATCATACAAGGCGATATTCCTGAAAACCTAAAAGACAAGGTTATCTATTCTTTAGATATGGGTGCTCTGATTGCAGGCGCGAAATATAAAGGCGAATTTGAAGAACGTTTAAAATCGGTCATTAAAGAGGTTGTCAGTGCTGACGGAAACATTATACTCTTTATAGATGAAATTCATACGTTAATTGGTGCCGGTGGCGGTCAAGGTGCTATGGATGCCGCTAATATTCTAAAACCAGCATTAGCGAGAGGAGAATTAAGATCTATTGGGGCTACAACTTTAGATGAATACCAAAAGTATTTTGAGAAGGATAAGGCATTGGAAAGAAGATTCCAAAAAGTCCAAGTTGACCAACCGGATACTGAAAGTTCTATTTCTATCCTTAGAGGTATTAAAGAGAAATATGAAGCTCATCATAAGGTGAGAATCAAAGATGAAGCTGTTATAGCTGCTGTAGAGTTATCTCAACGATATATTACCAATAGGTTTTTACCCGATAAGGCAATTGACCTAATGGATGAGGCTGCATCTAAACTTAGAATGGAAATCAACTCTAAGCCTGAGGAATTGGATGTTCTTGACCGAAAAATCATGCAATTGGAAATTGAGATTGAAGCAATCAAAAGAGAAGATGATAAGCAAAAACTTAAAATCTTAAACTTAGATCTTGCTAATGTAAAAGAAGAGCGTAATGAAATTTATGCTCAATGGGAAAGTGAAAAAACAGTTGTTGATAACATTCAACAAACCAAGTTAGATATCGAAAACTTTAAAGCTGAAGCTGAAAGGGCCGAACGTAATGGCGACTATGGTACGGTAGCTGAAATTAGGTATGGAAAAATTAAAGAAGCGCAAGAAAATTTAACAAAATTACAAGATGATTTAGCCGCTCAGCAACACTCCGGAACCTTAATTAAAGAAGAGGTTACTAGCGAGGACATCGCAGAGGTAGTAGCAAAATGGACTGGTATTCCAGTGACCAAAATGTTACAAAGTGAACGCGAGAAATTATTGAAACTTGAAGAAGTACTTCATAAGCGTGTGGTTGGACAGGAAGAAGCTATTCAAGCTGTTTCTGATGCTATTCGAAGAAGTAGAGCTGGATTACAGGACGCAAAAAAACCAATAGGCTCCTTCCTATTTCTTGGTACTACCGGTGTTGGTAAGACTGAACTAGCAAAAACGCTTGCATCCTATTTGTTTGATGATGAAAATGCCATGACTCGTATAGATATGAGTGAGTATCAAGAGAGGCATGCTGTGAGTAGATTAGTAGGTGCGCCTCCTGGATATATTGGTTACGATGAAGGTGGTCAATTGACTGAAGCTGTAAGAAGAAGACCATATTCAGTTGTACTTTTAGATGAAATAGAAAAGGCTCACCCTGACACATTCAACATTTTGTTGCAGGTTTTGGACGAAGGCAGATTAACTGATAATAAAGGTAGGGTTGCCGACTTCAAAAATACGATCATAATCATGACCAGTAACATGGGTAGCCAGATTATACAGGATACTTTTGAAAATTCAAAAAATATACCAAGCGCAACTGAATCAGCAAGGGAAGAAGTTCTTGGCTTATTGAAGAAAACTGTACGACCAGAGTTTATTAATAGAATAGATGATATTGTAATGTTTACTCCATTAACTAAAAACAATATTAAGGAAATCGTTAAACTTCAATTAGAATCTCTAAAGAAAATGTTGCTTAAGCAACAGATTACATTAGAGGCTACCGAAGAAGCTATAGATTATTTGGCTGAAAAAGGATATGACCCGCAATTTGGGGCTAGACCTGTAAAACGAACTATTCAAAAAGAAGTCTTAAACAATATGTCTAAATCACTTTTAAGTGGCGAGATAAAAGCCGATAGTGTTGTCTTACTAGATGCCTTTGACAATGCTTTGGTTTTCAGAAATCAAGAAGATATTGTGGTTTAATGGCTTAAAAATGCAAAAAAGCGTCCTTATTTTTAATAAGGACGCTTTTTTTTATCAACAATATATACCATGCAGTATAGATTTTTTATATTCGCATAAAACAGTCCTACATGTCGACCAAAGCCGAAAGAACTACCGCTTATATTATTGAGACTGTTGCCCCTGTTTTTAATAAGTATGGCTATGTTGGCACAAGCATGAGCGATTTAACGGAAGCGACCAATTTAACTAAGGGTGCGCTTTATGGCAATTTCGAAAACAAAGAGGCTCTTGCTTTATCTGCATTCGAATATAATCGCAATCTATTACTTACAGCTATTGACGAACATTTATCAATAGAAGGAAAAGCAATGGATAAGATTGAAAATCTTATTGAATTTTATAAGAAATACGACATATTTACAATGAACATGGGTGGTTGCCCTATTTTGAATGTAGGCATAGATGCCCAACATAACAATCGCTTGTTAGCTGCAGCGGCTAGAGAAACTATTAAAGAAATTGAAGGTAAAATAGCTTTGGTTTTTGAAAGTGGAATAAATAAGGGAGAGTTTAAACTTCCGGTCACGCCATTACAATTCTCAAAGCAATTATTTACAATTATACAAGGTTCTATTGCGATGGCTACCCTTACAAAAGACCGTAAATACCTTTTAAATACAGTTACCTATTTAGATGTTCTTATTAAAAGAGAACTCAAATAAATTTACGTGCACTTTCTTATTTAAAGAGTGCAAATGAAATAATTGGGATTTATCAATTATTATTCACCAGTTACTCTAAATATCCAAATCTTTTCTTTGTATTTTCCACCTAGGTTAGAATCCCTAGCCTCTCTTGCTTCTTTTATAGAGTTGTATTTAGCAAGATATACATAGTTATATTTATTCAAATCTCTATAGAAAGATTTTGCGTCAATACCTTTTTTCTTCATATCGACCATAAATGCATCGAAGTACTTCTTAGTTCCGAATACATTTGCAATCAAATAATACCCTGGCGATAATGACCCTTCTTTTGCAACCTCTTCATATTTCTCTCCAGCTTTAGGCTTAACAATCTCATTTCTTGTAACAAATTCTGCTTTCTGTTTCTCAGCTTCAGCTAAAAGGGCCTCGCTCTGAGCGATAGAATCTTGTCTTTGTTTTTGAACAAGTGCAACTGCTTCTGCTTCATTCCTCATGACCAATGCTATAGAATCTTGCTTTCTTTGTTGCTGTAAAGCTCTAGAAGCCGCCAATGCTTGCTCTGCTTTTGCATTAGCAATAGAATCACGTTTGATTCGAAGATTTCTCTTAGACTCTTTTACAGTAAGGTCTGTTTGTCTTGAAGCTTCAATTATGGAATCATTTATTCTTTTAGATTCTATAAGCGCTAAACGTTCTTGTTTTTTGGCCTCACGTTTTAAGGCCATTTCTTCTTCTTTAGTTAATTCTTGAGATACTAACCCTTCCTCTACCTCTGGTTTAGCAATTAAACTTTCTTCTTTTATTTTTTCCTCTTCAGCTATTAATTGTTCTTCAAGCTTTTCTTCAGGAGTCTCTAATGCCCCTAATTTGTATGAGGTAACTAATTCAAAAGAAGGGTCTTGTCCCTTTAAATCAGAACTAGTACCTACTTCAATCAATGCTCCTATAGATAATCGTTTAAAGAAACGGCCACCTGCTCCACCTGAAAATCCGTAAAAACTATTGTAGCCTGCTTGTGCCCAATATTTATTGGTAGTCAGCAAGGATGTTAATCCCACTTGATTATCTAATCCAGGAATAGTTTTATAATATATCGTAGGCCTTAAAATTGAACTATCGTCTGTACTTAGGATAGATATTGGAAAATCATAACTAGCCAATGCTAAAAACAAACGTTCATCGGGACTAGAATTTCGCTCGTTCGTGCTGAAGTTATAATCAAATAAATTTTCTGAAACCAAACCAAGGTTAAACCTATCAACGCTCAAATTTATACCTGGTGCCATTTGCACGATAAAATCATTAGGAATAGAAGTTTGAATGGGGTTCGGAACAAAAAAACGTTCGTCAGCAAGCTTTTGTTGAAAAGCAAATAAATTTAGTCCGACACCTAAAAACACCTTTTCACTTAATTCAATGTTATATGCATAATTTAAAGCTGCACCTGTATTTAAAAAAATACCGGTATTATGCTGAAAAAAACCTGCTCCTGCGGCAGAAACCTCATTTAATCTAGTAGTATAATTTAAAAACAATGAAGTTGGGTCGGCATCGTATGTTTGCCATTGCCATCTTGCCCATAAAGCAACAGAAGATGGATTATTGCGATCTAAACTATAGGCAGGGTTTATAAGACTACTATTATATTCGGTAAGATTTTGCTGTCTAAAATCACTAGGCAGTACAACTTCTTGAGCCTTAAGACCTAGAACTACAAAACCAATAAGAAGTGCCCCACAAAATTTTTTCATATGCAAAAAAACAAAAAATAGACTATTTATAGTACTATTTTAAAGTAATTTTAGTTATTAATTTAATACATCAAACAAATTTTCATGAAAGTCATAAAATTTCTTCTTTTCACATGCCTATTATTCAGTCTTTCTTGTAAAGATGAGGTTGTAATAGATACCTCGCAAGATCAAACATCTGTTTCAACATTTTACCTAATTAGACATGCAGAAAAGGTTAGAAGTAATCCTGACGATGCTGACCCCGAACTTAATCAAAAAGGATTAGGTAGAGCAATGCATTGGGCCGAAATTCTCGCAGATGTTGATTTAGATGCCATATATTCTACTGACTATAATAGAACTTCTATGACTGCAGCACCAACATCGGTAAAGAAAAATATTGATATTCGGTATTACGACCCAAGCACTCTAGACATTACCCAATTCAAAACAGATAATCTAAATAAAAATGTGTTGATAGTTGGGCATAGCAATACAACTCCAGAATTTGTAAATAAATTGATAGATGAAGAACGCTATTCTAATATCGATGATAGCGAAAATGGAATTTTGTTTATTGTACAAATTGTAAATGGAAGACCTACGGTTAATAAACTTATTTTCAACTGTAACTGCCCCGATTAGTATTCTGTGCTACTTAAGCCATTTGTAAATAGTTATAAAAGATTAAGACATTCCTTGAATTGTTCTTACTTTTGCCATAGATGCAGAATACAATTAACATAAAGAATAAGAAAGCTCATTTTGAATATGAGCTGATGGATAAATTTACGGCCGGTATAGTTTTAGCCGGTACTGAAATTAAGGCCATAAGAGAAGGTCGTGCATCTATTACTGAGAGTTTTTGTGAGTTTAATGAGAGAGATGAGCTTTTTGTAATTAATATGCAAATCGACGAATACTCACATGCATCTCACTTCAACCACAAACCAAAAGCTGAACGAAAATTACTTCTACAAAAAAGAGAACTCAAAAAATTAAGTAAGGAAGTAAAAACTTCAGGTTTAACTATTGTTCCCCTTCGCGTATTCTTAAACGATAGAGGTCTTGCTAAAATGCAAATAGCTTTGGCAAAAGGTAAAAAGCTTTACGATAAAAGAGATTCTATTAAAGATCGTGACAATAAGCGTGACCTAGCTCGTGTAAAAAAGAATTTCAATAACTAGTTAGTTCTTATTTTCTAATAAAGGTACAAATCGAAACGACCCATATTCAGACTTAGAAAATTCCTTTTCAGTAGTTCGAACAAACAACGTCATAATTTGTTCATCGAAGCCTATAGGAATTACTAACCTACCCCCTACTTTTAACTGTGAAAGCAACGCTTTTGGCACTTCAGGAGCACCTGCCGTAACAATAATACGATCAAATGGTGCCTGTTCTGGTAACCCCTTATAACCATCTCCAAAAATAAGTTTCTTAGGTCGGTAACCCATTTTCTTGAAAAATATATTTGTTTTTTTAAAAAGCTCAAGCTGTCTTTCTATAGTATAGACCTTAACTTTCAACGTTAAAAGTATAGCAGTCTGATAGCCACTACCTGTACCTATCTCCAAAACTTTTTGGCCTTCTTCTAATTGCAGCAATTCAGTTTGAAAAGCAACAGTAAATGGATGCGATATAGTTTGATTAGCGGCTATAGGAAATGCTTTATTTTGGTAAGCATGGCCCTCAAAACTACTATCCATAAACAAATGACGTGGAATTTCACGAACAGCGTCGAGTACCTTTTTATCAGCTATTCCCTTTTCCTCTAATAATTGCGCTAAATGGTTGCGCATGCCCCTATGCTTGAAGGTATCTTTCAATGGTAGTTGGTTTGACTTTCAAAGTTAGCAAAGATCTGCTAACGATGGAAGAACCTGTTTAAAACTTAAGTCAATAAATGATAAAATTGAAATAGCCCATAGGATAAAACTACCTAACTATGTGTATTTTTGAACAAAACAAAACAAATGCTAAAAGTTGGTGTTTTAGGAGCTGGGCATCTTGGTAAAATCCACCTCAGACTTCTAAATGAATCTAAAAAATACGAACTCATAGGGTTTTATGATGCAGATAGCTCTAATGGAGAAAAGGTAAGTGCCGATTTTGGGTACACCTATTTTAATAATCTTGATAATCTAATTGACGCCGTAGATGTTATAGACATTGTAACCCCTACGCTGTCCCATTATGACTGCGCGAAAAAATCTATTGAAAAAGGAAAGCATATTTTCATTGAAAAACCGATTACCCATACTTTAGAAGAAGCTAATTCACTTTTAGCCTTAGAAGCTAAATACGGCGTAAAAGGTCAGGTTGGTCATGTTGAACGATTTAACCCTGCATTTACCGCAGTAAAGAATGCTATAAAACAACCCATGTTCATAGAAAGTCATCGTTTAGCCGAGTTTAATCCGAGAGGTACCGATGTGCCTGTGGTATTAGATTTAATGATCCATGACATCGATGCTATTTTAAGTGTAGTCAATTCTGAGGTAAAGCAAATAAATGCAAGTGGCGTATCGGTAATTAGTCAATCACCAGATATTGCCAATGCTAGATTAGAATTTGAAAATGGATGCGTTGCGAATTTAACTGCAAGTAGAATCTCATTGAAAAATATGAGAAAATCTCGTTTCTTTCAAAAAGATGCTTACATCTCTGTCGATTTTCTTGAGAAGAAAGTAGAAGTCGTTAAAATGAAAGATGCGCCAAGAGAACCTGGTGATTTTGATATGATTCTACAAAATGCAGAAGGAATCAAAAAACAGATTTACTTTGAAAATCCTACTATTGAAACCAATAATGCCATTTTAGATGAGCTTGAATCATTTGCAGACGCCATAAATAACAATACTACACCAATTGTCAGCTTAACACAAGGCACTCAAGCCCTTAAAGTAGCTTTACAAATTATTGCTGCATTTAATCCAAAAAAAATATGAAAAAAATTGCTGTAATAGGTGCGGGTACTATGGGTAATGGTATCGCCCATGTATTCGCCCAAAACGGATTTCAAGTACATTTAATTGATGTTTCTCAAGATGCTCTTGATAAGGGACTTGCCATCATAGCAAATAATTTGGACCGAATGTTGGCTAAGGATAAAATATCAATTTCAGATAAAGATAATACGCTTTCGAACATAATAAAGTTTATTGATTTAAAATCAGGTGTTTCAGGTACAGACGTAGTAATTGAAGCTGCCACTGAAAATTTAGCAATTAAACTGAAAATTTTTAAAGATTTGGACGCCATATGTGATTCAAATACAATTTTAGCCTCCAATACGTCCTCGATTTCTATAACGCAAATAGCAGCAGCTACCAAAAGACCAGATAAGGTTATCGGTATGCATTTCATGAACCCTGTACCTATTATGACCTTGGTTGAAATTATACGTGGTTACAGCACTTCAAACGTTACGACCAAAACGATAATGGAGCTTTCCGAAAAATTAGGAAAAACTCCTACCGAGGTTAATGATTATCCAGGTTTTGTTGCCAATAGAATATTAATGCCCATGATTAATGAGGCCATAGAAACCTTACATCATGGGGTTGCCGGTGTTCAAGAAATAGATACGGTAATGAAACTGGGTATGGCTCACCCTATGGGACCATTACAATTGGCAGATTTCATAGGTTTAGATGTTTGTCTTTCTATTTTAAACGTAATGCATGACGGATTTAAAAATGCAAAGTATGCGCCTTCACCCCTATTGGTGAATATGGTTATGGCTGGCAAAAAAGGCGTTAAATCAGGAGAAGGTTTTTATGATTATTCCGAAAGCAAAAAAGCCGAAAAAATATCAAGTCAATTCGAAAATTAAACTTTTCCCATAAAAGAATATACTATGTCGATAAAGGAAAATCTTTCCTCCATTTTAAATACACTGCCCGAATCGGTAACCCTTGTTGCCGTTTCAAAGACTAAACCAATATCAGACCTTCAACAAGTTTATGATGAAGGCCATCGCATATTTGGCGAAAATAGGGTTCAAGAAATGACAGAAAAATGGGAAAATATGCCTAAAGACATAGAATGGCATATGATTGGTCATCTGCAAAGAAATAAGGTCAAATACATGGCTGAATATGTTTCTTTGATACATGGCGTTGACAGTCCTAGATTATTGGCAGAAATAAATAAGCAAGCTAAAAAATGCAAGAGAACCATTTCTTGCCTTTTACAAGTGCATATAGCAGAGGAAGACACTAAGTTTGGTTTTAATGAAAAAGAACTACTTGCACTGCTGGAGAATGAAGAATTCAAGACATACAAGCACGTAAAAATTATTGGTTTAATGGGTATGGCTACATTTACAGAGGATATGAATCAGGTTAGAAGAGAATTCAAAAGCCTTAAATCATTATTCTCCAAATTAGAAAACAACTATCCAAATTTCACTACATTATCTATGGGTATGAGTGGAGATTATAAAATTGCCATAGAAGAAGGAAGTACTATGGTACGTATTGGAAGTAGTATCTTTGGAAAGCGAAATTAAATCAAACGATTTCCACTACTTGAATAAATCAGATTTTACTAGATGTACGCGATTTTAGATATTGAAACCACAGGCGGAAAATTTAATGAAGAAGGTATCACCGAAATTGCTATTCATAAGTTTGATGGTCAAAAAGTAGTTGATAAATTCATCAGTTTGGTAAATCCTGAAAAAGAAATTCAACCATTTGTGGTTAAACTTACTGGTATCAATAGTAAAATGCTACAGACCGCACCAAAATTTTACGAGGTAGCAAAGCGAATTATTGAAATTACTGAAGATACTGTATTAGTTGCTCACAATGCTCAATTCGATTACCGGATATTAAGAACAGAATTTAGACGTCTAGGCTATAATTTTGAACGCAAAACCTTATGCACTGTAGACCTTTCCAAATTATTATTACCAGATGCAGAATCTTATAGCCTCGGCAAGTTAGTTAGATCATTAGGCATACCTGTAAGTGATCGACACAGAGCGAATGGAGATGCATTAGCGACCATAAAGTTATTTAAGCTTTTACTGGCAAAAGATTCTGAAAAAATAATTGTCAAGGATACTATTAGAAAAGAAACCCAAGGCGAACTCTCTGAAAAACAATTAGATATCGTAAGAGAATTACCTAATAAGACTGGGATTTTTTATATGCATAATAAAGATGGTGATATTATCTACCTTAGTAAAAGCACAGATATTAAAAAAAAGGTTAACCAACTATTTACCAAAAGTGGTGACAAATCTAGAAAACTAGCCAAGGATACTAAAAAAGTAACTTATGAGCTAACAGGCAATGAACTTGTAGCAAT
Organism: Maribacter orientalis; assembly: GCF_900109345.1. Taxonomy (GTDB): domain Bacteria; phylum Bacteroidota; class Bacteroidia; order Flavobacteriales; family Flavobacteriaceae; genus Maribacter; species Maribacter orientalis. Next base: position 627,209 of record NZ_FNZN01000001.1, on the reverse strand, counting down.
TCTAAAAGAGCACGAAGAGCTATTAAAACTAAGGCCTAAATATAGCACCATTCCTAGAAAGAGAATGTTCAGTCATTCGCTATGTAAAACTGAAAATGAAAACGGTTATTTTGCTTTAGAAATTAAAGCTTATCGTGAATGCAAAGAACCTTTAGCCCTATTCAACGGCATATTCAGTGCTAAAAATTACTTATATAAAATCACAAAAGAGTTAGCGCTTTGTGCAAAAGTGAATGGTATAAGTGAAGCTAAAAACAATTGCTCAGGATATGATAATGGTACTTGTAAAGGCGCTTGTATTAGCAAGGAAGATCAAAAGGAATATAACGAACGTGTAGTTGCCGCAATATCAAAGAATAGTATTCATAAAGATGCAAATATCATATTGCTTGATAAGGGACGTGAAATTGGCGAACAAAGTGCAATTTTAATTAAAAATGGTTCACTTGTTGGTTTTGGATTTTACGACCTAAATTATCAAATAAATAATATTCATATCTTGGAAAGCTTAATCACCCCTATGAACGGTACAAGAGACGCTAATTTTCTAATAGAATCTTATCTTAGGAAAAAAAGAGTTCATAAAATTGTAGAATTAAAGGCTTAAGTTGAAAGAGGAAGACAAATTATCACCGTGGAAAAATAAACTTCATGAAATTATTTATGAAGCAGATACTCCCATGGGTAAATTGTTCGATTTAATTTTATTCGTAATCATCATTTTCAGCGTGATTCTTATAATGCTTGAAAGTGTAAAAGCAATTGACGCAGAGTACCATGAAATATTATTTGTGCTTGAATGGGTAGTTACCATTTTCTTTACAGTTGAATATATCGCTCGAATTATTTGTATTAAAAAACCTAGTCACTATATTTTTAGTTTTTATGGAATTATAGACTTCTTATCGACGATACCTCTTTATATATCATACATTTTTGCAGGATCACAAGTTTTATTAGCTGTTCGTGCCTTCAGATTGTTACGTGTATTTCGAATATTAAAATTAGCTCGGTTTTTAGGAGAGGCTTCACAATTAAAAAGAGCCCTAAAAGCTAGTAGGGCAAAAATTACAGTCTTCCTTTTCGCTGTACTAATTGCTTCCGTGATGATGGGAACACTCATGTATTTAATTGAAGGTGATGAAGCTGGCTTTACCAGTATACCTACAAGTATTTACTGGACCATTGTAACTCTTACCACAGTAGGCTACGGCGATATAGCCCCCATAACTCCACAAGGACAAGCTATTGCCACAATCATTATGCTATTAGGATACGGAATTATTGCCGTACCAACCGGTATGGTCACTGCTGAATTTACTAGGCAAAACAAAGACAAATCTAATGATGACGAGCCTGGTAGGTATGTTCATATCAACACGCAATGTTGCCCTACATGTAGTAAAGAAGGCCATAGAGATGATGCTACCCATTGTTATAACTGTGGATCACTGTTGAATGAATAAAATTCTTATATCCGTTGTAGGACCTACCGCTATTGGTAAAACTAAACTGGCAATTTTATTGGCTCAGCATTATAATACTGAAATAATATCAGCCGATTCTCGACAGTTTTTCAAAGAAATGAATATTGGTACAGCTGTACCATCGAGCGAAGAATTAAAACTAGCAAAGCATCATTTCATTCAACACAAAAGCATAACTGAATCTTATTCTGTTGGAGATTTTGAGCGTGATGCTATTAAAAAATTATCTTCCTTATTTAAAACGAATGAAGTTGTAATCATGGTTGGTGGTAGCGGACTCTATGTAAACGCCGTTACAGACGGATTAAATTCGTTTCCAACAATTAAGGCAGATGTTAGAGAAGTCCTGAATTTGGAACTTAAGGAGTTTGGGATTGAATTTTTACAAAAAAAATTAGAAAGTTTAGACCCCCTTTATTTTAATAAGGTAGATATTCATAATCCCCAACGTGTAATTAGAGCTCTTGAAGTAACTATTGGTTGTGGAAAGCCTTATTCTTCATTTATAGACAAACCTAAAGCAAAAAGAGGTTTTAAAGTTTTGACAGTCGGCATTAAAGCTGACAGAGCTATTATCTATGAGCGTATTAACCAAAGAGTTGATCTAATGATAGCGGCAGGCCTTCTTGAAGAAGCTAAAGAGTTATTACCATATAGAAATTTTAATGCATTGCAAACAGTTGGCTATAAAGAGCTTTTCAATTACTTTGATGACGAGTGGACCTTAGAATTCGCTATTTCAGAAATTAAGAAAAATACCAGAAGATTTGCCAAAAGACAACTTACATGGTTTCTTAAAAATGAAAACACCAAATGGTTTGATTATGACTATGACCAAAACCGTATAGTAAACATAATAAATAATGAAATTTTAAAATTTAAGAATGGCTAAATCACAGATTTTATTTGTCATGGGAGTTTCTGGTAGTGGAAAATCAACTATTGGTCAACTATTGGCTGAAAAGCTGAATATTCCTTTCTTTGATGGAGATAGTTTTCATCCTGAGGCAAATGTCAAGAAAATGAGTGAAGGAAAACCTTTGAATGATGATGACCGCCAAGGTTGGTTAGAGCGACTAAATGAAGTTGCACTAGAAAACATATCAACTGGCGCTGTAATTGTTTGTTCAGCACTAAAAGAAAAGTATAGGACTATTTTGGGCCAAAATTTAGAAAGTCAATATAAAATCATCTATTTAAACGGAAGCTTTGAAATGATCAACAAGCGTTTGAATGAACGTAAGAATCACTTTATGCCTAAAGGTCTATTACAGTCACAGTTCGACACCTTAGAAGTGCCTACAGAGGCACTCCACATTTCAATTGATCAAACACCTAGCGAAATCGTAACAGAAATTATTAAAAAGCTTTAAAATCAAAAAGCATCCCTAATAGGATGCTTTTTTTAATATAAATTTTATTGGAATTTACTCTCCTTCCGTCTTAACAACCAAACGGAAACCTTCCCCATGAATATTTAATATTTCAACCGTATCATCAACTTTTAAATACTTACGTAATTTGGCGATATATACATCCATACTACGTGAAGTAAAGTAATTATCATCTCTCCAAATCTTGGTCAATGCAAGTTCACGTGGCATCAAATCATTTTCATGTAATGCCAATAATCGTAACAATTCATTCTCTTTAGGTGATAACTTGATAGCTTCGTTATCCTTGTATTTAAGGAACCTTAATTTAGAATTCAAGTGAAACCCACCAATTGTGAATTCAAATTTTTTGCTGTCAGCTAAACCATTAGAAGCTTTTCTTTGAAGAATAGCTTTCAATTTCATTAATAACACCTCAGAATCAAAAGGCTTATTCAGATAATCATCTGCACCAGCTTTATATCCTTTTAGAACATCTTCCTTCATCGTCTTTGCCGTTAGAAAAACAATAGGAACATTCTCGTTCTTTTCGCGAATCTCTTTTGCTAAGGTAAAACCATCCTTATAAGGCATCATGACATCTAAAATACAGATATCAAAATTATCTTTTTTGAACTTTTCAAAACCTTCCATCCCATTTTTAGCCAATGTGACATCGAAGTCATTCATTGACAAATAATCTTTTAATACGATTCCAAAATTTGGGTCGTCCTCAACTAAAAGTATCTTCTTATTTATTGTTTCCATAATATTTATATTAACGGCAGTTTGATGTAAAATGTACTTCCTTTTCCTTTTTCACTTTCGGCATAAACTTCACCTTGGTGGTCTTCAACTATTTTTTTAACGTAGGAAAGTCCTAAACCATGTCCCTTAACGTTATGTATATCTCCTGTGTGTTCTCTATAGAATTTTTCAAAAACTTTTTTGAGAACACCTTTGCTCATACCAGTACCTTGATCTTGAATCTTAATAATGATATAATTCTTCGCTCTTTCTGTAAAAACATCAATTTTTGGTGCCTCTTCAGAATACTTAATTGCGTTATCGAGCATGTTTACTATTACATTGGTAAAATGCATTTCGTTAGCTAATACTTCTGATCGTTCCGCATCTAGATGTGTATGTATATAACCCCCTCTATCATCGACTATAAGCTCAACATGCGTAATTGCATCCTCTATTATGTCGTGAATATCGACCCTATCCTTACTTATATCAAGTTGATTCTTCTCTAGCTTCGATATACGTAATACATTTTCTACTTGAGCGTGCATTCTTTTGTTTTCATCCCGAATCATTTGCAAGTATCGCAACACCTTTTCTTGATCCCCTATAATTTTAGGGTTTTTAATAGCCTCAACCGCTAAGTTTATTGTCGCTATCGGTGTTTTAAATTCATGAGTCATGTTGTTAATGAAATCTGTTTTTATTTCAGATATCTGTTTTTGACGTATCAATTGATAAATTGCCCCAGAATAAGCTACTACAATGATTATTGTGAACAATAAAGAAAGTAAAGCCAAACCTAAAATGGACTGAACCAAGAAACGCTTTTTCTTCGGAAACGATATTAACAAATCGAAATTTGATACCCCTTCAAAGTCAACAAACATGGGTGATTTATAAATATTGGCTTCAGCATACTTAAACTTGTTCGATTTAATTTTAGTCGGCAATCCATTACTGTAAACACCGTATTCAAATGCAATGTCTATACCTCTGTTTTCTAATTCACGTTGCAATAACAATTCAATTTCCTGCTTAGAAACTCTTTTATGAATTGGTACGCGTTTCGCAGCAACCATAAACATTTCATCCATGGCAGCCTTTTCCATTTTGTTTAGTCCACCAATTTTTTCAATACGTTGAATTGGATTTAAACGAAAGGCATTTCCTTCTAAATCGAAATCCTCTTTAAAAATAGAGGTTGTTCGTTTACTAGTATAATTTTTTATAGTGGTGGTATCTGCACCATCTGAACTATCAAAGAACGTGGACGAAATACCATAATCCTCTTCCAAAATACCGTGTTCATACAGCAAAATTTCATTAGAATTGACATCCCTATCAATGAAGAAAAAATTTGTTAGTTGTGCTCCTTTAAGTTCACCTATACTATCCTTAGCTTCTAAATATCTATCGAAGTAATTTTTAGTTTCTCTTTCAGAAATTTTATTGGTGACACTGTTCAATGCTTCAGAAACACTACTAGAGAATTGCTCTTCACTGCTATCAATAGATTTTTTAATCCAGAAGCTTTGAACGAAAATCAGACCAATAAGTGAAAGGCTCATTAAAACTACTAAGAGCACAAATAACTTTTTGTTCATTGGTCGATAAAATTAAAGATTTAACAGGTAGACAATAGTACGTTTAACCTAACCTTAACAAAAATGTTAAAATTGCTAAGAAACTAACAATCATTAAGAATAGCTTCATGTACTTCAAGAACTTTTAATGCCGTAGTCTTTAGGTCAATATTTTCTATTACAAAATCGGCTAATTCTAACTTAGTTTGATCATCCAATTGATTATTCATTCTAGCGATAATCTGCTCCTTTGTAGATTCGTCACGCGATAAAACTCTCTCAATTCTTAATTCTTTTGGTGCGGTAATTAGAATTACCGAATCATATAATTCTTGAGCATTATTTTCAAATAGCAGTGCCGTTTCTTGAATTACGTATGAGGCATTTTGCTTTTTTGTCCATTTAAGAAAATCTTTTCGAACCACAGGATGCACTATTTGATTAAGTTGCTCTAACAAATCAGTATCATTAAAAACCTTTTTTGCGATATACGTTCTATTTAAATTACCTTCTAAATAAGCTTTTTTACCAAAAAGTTCAATAAGCTGTTTCCGAATTTTTTTAGAGGTATTCATTAAATGCTTAGCCCTTTCATCTGAATTATAAACGGGCACGCCAAGCTCACGAAACATGGCTGCTATGGTAGACTTACCACTTCCTATACCTCCGGTTAGTCCTACTACAATCATTCCCTTCTTAAAATAAATTCAATCTCATTGGTATCTATCATTGCATTGTTCAAAGTCTTAGGGTATTTTATTAATCTTACCGATAAACGATTACCTGTTTCTGAAGAGACGTTTGTATAATCTGCAACAACTTCAAAATCAATAACTTCTAGTTCTTTTAAGTGTTCTAATGTACCTTGGCAACGTACTTCTACAATTTCAGGAAAGGTTCGCACTTTTACATCTGGCGGTAAATTAATTACCGTTACCGGCACTTGAATAACGAGCTCTGAGAATTTAACCACATTACCTGTAATACGAACAAAATCATTAGAATATGTAGTACCATTCAGTTGCTTAGGCAACTTTAAAGCAACATCTTTCGAAAATGAATTATCTAAATCATCAATTTTAAGTAGTTCTGTTTCAATAACGCTAATAGTGTCAATCTGACTTTTAGGACCTGATATTTGAATAGAATCTGGCTGCACTACTATTTTTCCCTCTAAAATATGATTGGCAGCATAGGTCAATTCTAACATTGCCTTTACAGGAACTTTTTTAGTTTCCAAGGATGTAAAATCAAAATAGATAATATCACTATCAAAATCAGTTAACATGCTGTAATTATTAAGTTGGGCTTCTAACTGTATTCTAATCTGATCCGACGTCAAGTAGTAACTATCATCTTTGTGCATTACTTTACTCACATCTAATTGAATCTCTTTTGGCTTTAAATGATATCCTAAAAATTGAAACCCTACTGCTTTCAATCTTACCTGAAGTTCATTCTTAGGAGTATTCGCCAATAAAAATTCTGAAGGTATATTTATATAAGTTACGTTAAAAGTAGTATTACTCGTATAAGTTTGCGAAAGCTTATTAATTAACCAAGCGAGCGAAGCACACAATAGAAATATAAGAAAGACTTTCACCTTTCTTTTTTTTAATCCTGTTCTTATCCATTCTATTAGTCTTACCATCAATTTACTCTAAAAAATAATTTAGGAAAAATCTCCTCTGGTTTTTTATTACTTAAATTAATATACAGGGTTGATTTTAAAAATCCATATCCATATCCAAAAAATTGTATCACAGTTGCCATTAATGACAGAAAGGCAACCTTTAAACTTCTAGTTTTACTCAGGGCATCGATGAATAAAATTAAAATATAGGTTGCATAGAAATACAATGGAATTTTAAGACCAATTATGGCCAATAAGATTGAAATCAATAGACCTATACAGAATACCGTAGGAAACCAATAGGTTATTTTTTTAGTTTCAGGATGCCATAAATTTAAAATGGGTCTTACCATACCAAACTTATTCACTTGTATGTAAAACTTATTCCAATCTATACGTCTTTTATGAAACACAAAGGCTGTTGAAATCAACTTGGTTCTATAACCTTTGTTCCAGATGCGTATGGTGAGGTCTGGGTCTTCTCCTGGGTGCATATTTCCATACCCGCCAACATTCTCAAAGGCTTCTTTAGAAATACCCATGTTAAAACTTCTGGGTTGAAATTTATTTACCGCTTTTTTACCACCACGAATTCCACCAGTCGTCAAAAATGAAGTCATGGAATAATTAATCGCTTTTTGTACGACTGTAAAAGATTCGTGTGCAGCGTCTGGACCACCATAGCAGTGTACAAAATCTTCTTTTAAACTCTCCTCTACTTCTTTTAAATATTCAGGAGGAAGAATACAATCAGAGTCTAGTACGATAAAATAATTACCCTTAGCCCTAGCCATACCATAATTACGTGAATCTCCAGGGCCTGAATTCGGTTTTTTGTAATAGGATATGGAAACTGAATCTAGATATTCACCTATAACATCCTCTGAAGAAATAGTAGAACCATCTTCTACAATGACCACCTCAAAAGTTTTGCCATAGGTTTGTAACCGTAGACTGTTCAACAACTCCTTAATTTCGTTGGGTCTATTGTATACGGGAATAATAAAAGAAAACGATAAGTCCATTATAACTCTCCTTTTATGAATAGGCTCCAAAAAATTGGATAATTGTAAACCTGATTAAAATTTCTCTATAACTTCTTGACTAACCCCTGTGTTAGAGAAACCACCATCATGAAACAAATTCTGCATGGTTACCTTTTTAGTGTAATCTGAGAACAATGTCACCGTATATTCTGCACAATCTTGGGCCGTTGCATTACCTAGTGGAGACATTTTTTCTGCATAACTAATAAAACCACCAAAACCTTTAACACCTTGACCAGCTGTAGTTGCTGTAGGAGATTGTGAAATCGTATTTACTCTAACTTTTTTCTCTTTTCCGAAGAAATATCCAAAACTACGTGCAATAGATTCTAAATATGCCTTGTTATCGGCCATATCATTATAATCTGGGAACGTTCGTTGTGCCGCCATATAGGTCAACGCAACAATACTACCCCACTCGTTCATGGCATCGGCCTTATATAATGATTGCATTACTTTATGAAAAGAAAGGGCTGAAACATCCCATCCCTTTGCAGTGAAATCATATTTTTCGTCGGTGTAAGCACGCCCTTTTCGAACATTTACAGACATACCGATAGAATGCAATACAAAGTCAATCTTACCTCCTAAAATCTCAACGGCCTTAGCTACTAAATTGTCTAAATCTTCAACACTTGTAGCATCTGCTGGAATAATCTGAGAACCTGTTTTTTTAGCCAATTCATCAATCTGACCCATTCTCATTGCAATTGGGGCGTTCGTCAAAACAAAAGTACCGCCTTCATCGTGTACAGTTTGTGCCGTTTTCCATGCAATAGAATTTTCATCTAATGCTCCAAAAATAATTCCCCTTTTTCCTTTTAATAAGTTATATCCCATGATAGTTGATTCTATAGTTAAAGTTATAATTCAAAGATATCTAAAATATGTTAAAACCGAATTGAAGTGCTCAGTAAATACCCTATTCAGCTACATAAAGTCTTGGGCATTCGAAATGACATTAATACATAAAATTACAACTGTCAGGATAAGTGTGTCTAAATCAAACTTTTAATGACGGACTCAATAATTGCCTTGCATGAGCCAATGCCGAGTCTGATAGGTCTTTACCACCTAACATATGTGCTAATTCGACTACCCTTTCGTCAGTCGTTAATTTTTTCATGTTGGTCATCGTACGTTCAGCACCTTCCGTTTTAAACACTTTAAAATGATTACTACCTTTTGAGGCAACTTGCGGTAAATGAGTTATTGAAAACACTTGTAAATCAGCACTCATATCTTTCATGATATCAGCCATTCTGTTAGATATTTCACCCGACACACCCGTGTCTATTTCATCGAACATAATAGTTGGCAATTTTTCATACTTAGCAAGTATCGCCTTAATTACCAGCATTATTCTTGACAACTCACCACCGGACGCTACTTTTTTTAATTCTCCATAACTACCACCTCTGTTAGCTGTAAACAGAAATGAAAGTTCATCCATTCCTGTTGTAGTGAAGGTATCGATTGCATTTAAAACAATTTCAAAAGATGCACTTGGCATTCCCAATAACGCTAAATCTGCTTCTAACTGCGATTTCAGTTTTGGTATTATAGCATTACGTTTTTTACGCAATACAACAGATTGCCCCTCTAATACAGATTCCATATCCAGCAACTCTCGGGTCTTCAATGAAATTTTTTCATCTAAATGAGCCGTCTCAAATACTTTGTCAGCAAGGTCATTTTTTATTGTAATCAACTCTGAAATCTCACTTACATTATGCTTTTTCAACAAGTTATAAAGAAGCTGCAATTTCCCATTCACCTCTTCAAGCATTTTAGGGTCAGCTTCAACACCTTCTTGCAACCGTTGTAATTCTGAGCTTATATCATCTAATTCTATAAATACTGATTGTACACGTTGATACAACTCTTTATAGTTCGACCCAAAATCGACCAATTTCGATAAGGATTGTCTCATTTCTGTTGTCAAAGACAAAACTCCAATTTGCTCGTCATTAAACAATTGGTCTCCTTTTGACAATTGCTCCATGATCAACTCAACATTGTTTAATTGCTCGTACTCCTCTTCCAACTCTTCAATTACCCCAACTTTTAACGGTGCCTTTTCAAGCTCCTCCAATAAAAATGAGTTATAATCTTGCTCTTTATTGGCAGTACTCTGCACATCTATTAAACTTTGAAGCTCTTTTTCTGCTTTCCGGTACGTTTTTAAATCTTTTCTATATTCCGCTAATCGTTTTTGATTGTTTGCCAATGCATCGACCAATTTCAATTGAAAGTCATTTTCAGTAAGCTGCATGGTCTGATGCTGAGAGTGAATATCGATTAAATTTTCACCAAGTTTAGTAAGCACATCTAAAGTTACCGGAGTATCATTTATAAAAGCTCGTGATTTACCGCTAGGCAAAATCTCTCTCCTAATTACCGTATTAACATCATAATCTAAATCGTTCTCTTCAAAGAAATTCTGAAGTCCGTAAGTATCAATTTTAAAAATTCCCTCAATAATACATTTCTCATCCTTTACGCGTAAAGAAGATAAATCTGCACGTTTACCAAGCACAAGAGACAAACCACCAAGTAATATAGATTTACCTGCACCTGTCTCACCCGTAATTACGGTAAAACCTTTATCGAAGTCTACTTCAAGACTATCAATTAATGCATAATTAGTAATGGAAAGGGTTGAAAGCACGTTTCAGAATTTTAGATTAACAAAGGTAATCTATATTCCGTTTTTAAAAAAGGTTCAATATTTAATATCGTTCCAAGTAGTAGCGTATAATGGAGCAATTTTATTCAAGGTCTCCTTCAACTTAACAATATCTACCTTTGGCCCGTCAGAAAAAATATTTTGTATCTCTTCAGATTTTGCATCAAAAAACGTAGAAATCAAAAACGCATTAGGCCTTCTATTGATCATTGTCTGAAAAAGATTCATCGTCCCAGCAATTACTTGTTTTCCCGTACTATTATTATCAGACATGATGTCTAACCCCTTTCTATGGTAATTATACATTGCAATACGATATTCCCTATACGTGTTTGATAACAGGTTATCTACCAATTCGAACCTACTTCTATTAGAGTCTGCAGATTGGCTCCATCCAGCAAAATTACTTCCTTGCGCCATGGTCACAATATTCTGTGCCTTTCTATAAAAATCAGTACCGCCTTCTAAAGAAAAGGTATCAGCATCAAGACCTAATATAATATATGCGTAGTATGATAGTACACTTACCAAATTAGATTCGAATTGATTTTCGTTGAATATTAATGGTTGAAATTCTATGTATTGAAAACTAAACTGATTGTCTTTGTAATTAAAAACAGGAGTGGAATATGATGTGTTGTATACTGGTCTTGAAGATTGTATTTGAACAGTGCCTTTAAATCTGTTCGATTCGTACTCGGTAATCGTAATGAACATCTGTGCATTTATACGCTCATTCTCTTTGTAAACCCTATTAGTCCATTTTGACTTGTTCACAAAATCATTCAGCGAACGCTCTAATGTCTTAAACACCTGAAGGTCACCTTGCGATAACTGATCAGAATTAACCGTAACTGTACAGGTTAACTCCTGTGCCTTAACAGTGAAACTTACTAAACATAACATTAGTAGAAAAAGAATCTTACGCATAACGTCTTTTAATAATTTCATTAAAGATGTCCACAGCAACGTCTGCCTTGGTCTTTAGTTCAAACGTAGTTATGCTAGAATTGGTATCTATAAATGAAATTTTATTGGTAGCACCGCCAAAGCCAGCACCTTTATCTCGCATTGAATTCAATACTATAGCATCTAAATTCTTATGCTTAAGCTTACCCAATGCATTCTCTACTTCATTTTCGGTCTCTAAGGCAAAACCAACCAAGTATTGATTTTTTTTGTGATCACCGAACGTTTTTAGAATATCTTTATTCTTGACCAATTCTATTGTGAAGTTCTGGTCAGACTTTTTGATTTTCTGTTCAGCTACCGATTTAGGTCTATAATCAGCTACTGCTGCGGCACAAATTACGATATCTGAATTGTCGTAATACATCAGTGCACTGTGATGCATGTCTTCTGCAGAAACAACTTTTATCACATGAATATTATCATGTGTTATCGACAAATGTGTCGGACCCGTTACCAAATAAACTTCGGCTCCTAAATTAGCTGCTGTTTTAGCAAGCTCAAAACCCATTAAACCTGAAGAGTGATTTCCTATAAAACGCACAGGATCTATAGCTTCATAGGTAGGCCCTGCAGTAATCAATACTTTTTTTCCTGACAAAGGCAAACCTTGAGAAAGTCGATTTTTAATAAAATCTACGATAGCTTCTGGTTCCGCCATTCTACCTTCACCATGTAGGCCACTCGCGAGCTCACCACTGGTTGCAGGTATAATCATATTACCATATGATATGAGCGCATCCATTGAGTTTTTTGTACTCGGGTGCTTATACATATCTAAATCCATAGCGGGGGCTACAAATACCGGACATTTAGCCGATAAATAGGTTGCCAATAATATATTATCGCAACTACCAGAAGCCATTTTAGCCATGGTATTTGCGGTTGCCGGCGCAATTATCATTAGGTCTGCCCAAATCCCTAATTCTACATGATTGTTCCAATCTATGGTATTTGCTTCGGATTTAATAAAATCCATAACCACAGGGTTTTTAGCCAAAGTGGATAATGTAAGAGGGGATACAAAAGAGCTGGCGCTATCGGTAAGTATGACCTTAACGTTAGCGCCAGCTTTTATAAATAAACGAACTAAGAATGTTGTTTTATAAGCAGCAATTCCTCCGGTAATTCCTAAAAGGATGTTTTTGCCGTTTAACATGTTTCTTAAGCGTCTTTTTCAGTATTTCTATGATAGATTTTATCCATCAACCACTCCTCTACTGCCATAGCATGAGGCTTAGGTAGTTTTTCATAAAATTTAGAAACTTCAATCTGCTCTTTATTTTCGAAAACCTCCTCTAAACTATCACTATAAGTAGCAAATTCTTCTAATTTCTCCAAAAGTTCTTTTTTAATTTCAGAATTAATCTGAACAGCACGTTTTGCAGTAATTGAAATAGCCTCGTAAATATTTTCAGTTGGCTTATCGAACTCGTTACGGTTAATAGTAACAGTAGATACCGCTGCTTTTGAGTTTTTTAAATCGTTCATATTCATAATTAAATTATTTATTTTGATTCAACGGTCTGTGGTTGCAAACGTTGTAATTCTTTATTTATTTTCTCGAGAAGACTATTAGCTTCTTTATCGAATTTTGATTCTGGAAATTGTTTCTTAAGTGAAGTGTAGGCAGCTTTTGCAGATTTTAAACGCTCTTCTTTTAAATTCTCAAAACTGTTCATTGCCATATGCGTCAAAGCTTCCAATTTAACGAACATTGCGTCTTCCCTAAATATAGAACCAGGATTATCTGAAACAAAGTTATCACTTGCTGCTACGGCAGATTTGAGCATATCATAGTTAAACTCACCTAACTTATTATATTGTTTCAATATTTGAAAAGCTTTCTCTTCTTTCTTAACAGTTAGCTCTTGTGCCATTGCATTTGCTTCTGCAAAATATTCAGATTCAGAATATGTATTAATGAAGTTTTGCAACTTCAATAAAGCCTTATCTGTTTCAGTTTGATCTAAGGAATATTCAGGCGACAACTCATAATAGCTTTTAGCACCTAAGAATGATGCTTCAATAACCTTATCACTTTTAGGATACGATTTAATGAAACGTTCAAATTGATAGCCGGCCATATTAAAATCGCCACGCTTAAAATAACTATTGGATAAAAAGAACATTACACGCTCACCTTGTGGCTTACCAACATATTTTGGCGCTATCTGCTCATACAAACGATTGGCCCTTTTGAAATCTCCTTCTTCATAGTATTTTTCAGCCAAATCATATTTAACCTTTACATCATCGTTCTTAAGCGCCTTTTGGTACTCGCTACACGATTGTAAAGCAATGGCAATCAATAGAATCGGGAATATTCGCCTCATTTTAAAAAACATTTTGCAAAATTAGTGATTATCAATGGATTTAAAAAACATTTTAAACCAATAAAAATACAGGCTTTATGCGGCACAAAACTACCTTTTGGGGAAGTTTTAACGAAATTTATGCAGGTATACGAATCACCGATTCCATAAATGAAACAATTCTATGTTTCAATGAATCGGTTGCTGCTATTAATGGTAGTCGAACAAAAGGCTTGGCTATACCTAGGTATTCAAAAATTACTTTGATACCAGCTGGGTTACCTTCCTCGAAAATAAGCTTCATACCTTCTTGCATCTTATAATGATACTTATAGGCCTCATCGGTATTTCCATTTAAACCGTCATGAACCATTTTAGAGAATTCTACGGGTAAACCTTGACCGATAACAGAAATTACGCCGTCACCACCAGCAACTATGGTAGGTAAAGCCGTTATATCGTCACCTGAAAGTACTAAAAAGCCCTCTGGTCTTTTAGAGATTAGTTCTAAAACTTGTGACATATCTCCACAAGCTTCCTTAACCGCAACAATATTCTCGAAGTTCTTTGCCAAACGTACTACAGTTTCTGGCAGCATATTACTTCCTGTTCGGCCTGGCACGTTATATACAATAATAGGTAATGGAGATACTTCTGAAAGTGCTTTAAAATGCTGAAAAATTCCTTCTTGTGTAGGTCTGTTATAATATGGAGAAACCGATAAAATTGCAGTATATGCAGATAAATCTAAGGTTTGCAATTCCTCTACAAGACCCGTAGTATTATTACCGCCTACGCCAATGACCAGAGGTAGAATACCTGCATTGGCTTCCTCAACAGTACGCATGACCAATAGCTTTTCGGCTTTTGTAAGCGTTACAGATTCCGCAGTTGTACCTAGCACTACTAAATAATCGATACCACCTTCGATATTGTAGGCCACCACCTTTTTAAGGGCAAGAACATCTACCGAACCATCTTCTTTAAAAGGCGTAATTAACGCAACTCCTGCACCCTGTAATTCTTTCATAATTAAATCTCTTTAAAAATACCCAAGTACTTTTTCAATTCTTTTTTAAACAACTGAAAGTCCTTTAACGGCGTATCTAATATTAAATCGTTATAAGTAGGCCCAACTTCTTTAAAACCTACTTTTAAACGCGCTTTTGTCTTTGCTGACATTAAATTCAACAAAAGACTATCCTCGTCATAATAATTTACTAATAGGTCGTATTCCCTACCTAAAAACTCAAGAGCATAACTATTTTGTATTTCACCGTTCCACCCTAAATCTTTATCAGAAAATACAGGTGTTGAATAGGGCGAATTCTTATCATAAAAACGCTTATATCCTATAATTTTTACCGCATTTGGTTGCAACGAAAACTCTTCTTGAAACTGAAAAAACAGCTCTGATTTATCGAATTTATCCAAATCTACAATACAACCTAATGAACGTATACCCTTACTCTCACGCGTTACAGGTGGTGGAGTTACCACCAATTGTTTTAATAGCGTACGGCCAGATTTTCGTTTAAACTTGTCCTTAATTCCTTTTAAAAACATGTATTTTTACATTTACACAAATGTAAATAATATCCCTGCAACTCTATGGCGAAGTTAAAACACTTTGGTATTTTAAAAATAAAACATTTTGTTATATTTACAACATTATTGATTTTAGGCTCCTGTAAGAAAGAAGCAAAACACCTAACCGAATTAACTGGCAAACAAATAGCTATCGATAGCAATTATACTCTTGTCGATAGTATTAAAGTTTTTATTACCCCTTATCATGATCGTGTAGAACAAGTTCTTGATAGTACTATAGCCTATGCCCCATATACTATTTCAAAAATAGATGGTAAATTGAATACAACGGCGGGCAATCTTATGGCCGATATTGTCATGAGTGAAACGAATCCTATATTCGAAAAGCGAACGGGCAATACAATTGACTTTGTTTTACTAAACCATGGTGGTATACGTGCTATCATATCTACAGGAGACGTTACAGCAAGAACCGCATACGAGGTTATGCCCTTTGAAAATTCTGTGGTTGTAGTAGAATTAAAAGCTGAATCTCTTTTAAAAATGGTTGAATATCTTATAAAAGCAAAGCGAGCACACCCAGTATCTGGTATACAATTAATCTTGAA
Source organism: Maribacter orientalis (assembly GCF_900109345.1). Taxonomy (GTDB): domain Bacteria; phylum Bacteroidota; class Bacteroidia; order Flavobacteriales; family Flavobacteriaceae; genus Maribacter; species Maribacter orientalis. The sequence continues at coordinate 611,205 of NZ_FNZN01000001.1, read as the reverse complement.
CAAAGACAATACCGTAAACACTTTTACTATTGGCGGCAAGCCGATAGATATGAATAAAACCTATTTTGTAGCTACCTCAGATTACTTGGTAACCGGTGGCGATAATATGGACTTTTTTAAAGAGGCTGTTTCTAAAACCGAGACCGATTATAAGATTCGAAATGCAATGATAGATTTCTTTTCTAAAGTAGATACCCTATCACCTAAAGTAGACCTAAGATATTATCAACTGCAATAATATGGAAAGAAGAAAATTTATACGAAATACCGCAGCATCTTCAAGTTTATTGACCCTTGGCGGATTAAGTCTTAATTCGTGTGCGGCACAGGCTAAGAAACATATCACTATTTTACATACCAATGATGTTCATAGCCATATAGATGCCTTCCCAAATGATCATGCCGATTTTCCTGGTTTAGGCGGTTTGGCCAGAAGAGCTGGTTTGGTAGATAGTATTCGAAAAGAGAATCCCCATACCCTACTTTTTGATGCCGGTGATATTTTTCAAGGTACGCCGTATTTCAATTTTTATGGTGGTGAACTAGAATTTAAGCTTATGAGTATGCTCAATTATGATGCAACTACACTTGGCAATCATGATTTTGACAATGGTTTGGACGGACTCCTAGCCCAAATGCCTTATGCTAAATTTAATTTCTTAAGCGCTAATTACGATTTTACCAATACTGATTTAAATGGCTTTACACAACCGTATAAGATTTATTACAAAGATGGAGTAAAAATCGGCGTTTATGGTTTAGGTATTCAACTACACGGATTGGTTACAAAAAAACTCTATAAAGAAACCCAATATCTTGACCCTTTCGAAATGGCCACCGATATGGAAACCAAGCTAAAAGAAGTAGAAAAATGTGATTTGGTTATTTGCCTCTCACATTTAGGATACGAATATGATTTTGCTGAAAAACCGGACGATTTAAAACTAGCCAAAAAAACCAAGTATACCGATTTAATTATTGGTGGTCACACACATACATTTTTAGAAAAACCAACAGTGGTTACCAATTCGACCGGCCGCGAAGTTTTGGTAAACCAAGTAGGTTGTTATGGTGTGAATTTAGGCAGAATCGATTTTTACTTCGATAATACAGGCAACTCCTCTCATGGTTATACAATAAAAGTCTAACTTTTAGACTAGTGTATGGAGCTACTAAAAAGAACTACAAGTACTGATAAAGATTTTAAAGCTTTGGTCGTTTTGCTAGATGAGAATTTAGCGCAACGTGATGGGGAGGATAATGCGTTTTACGCTCAATTTAATGGCATTATACAGCTCAAACATTGTGTGGTATATTACTTAGATGACATACCTGTGGCATGTGGCGCTTTTAAAGCTTTTGATGAAACTACCATTGAAGTAAAACGGATGTTTGTACTACCAGGCCATCGTGGGAAAAGTATTGCCTCTAAAATTTTAAATGAACTTGAGGTATGGGCCAAGGAATTAAGTTATTCCTCTAGTGTGTTAGAAACCGGATTACGGCAACCTGAAGCTATTGCCCTGTATAAAAAGAATAGATATACGATTATATCGAACTACCCACCTTATGAGTATGTAGAAAATAGCGTGTGTTTTAAAAAATTACTTTAAGTCTACGCTCAATAACTTTACACTTCATTTTGTATATCATTTTCCATTTTAAGCCTTGGTGGAAAGAATATGATAATTTTAGAATAAAGCATTTCTCGGATTTGATAAAGGACGATGAAAACAGTAGAATTATCTTGTTACTAAAATACAGTCACGGCATATGTTATCAAAACCCAGAATTGTTGGCCAATCTGATTATTGAAATTTATAATAGCAATATCAAAGAAAAATAAAAAACTACAGCTAACAATACCCATAGCAATTAGGGTAAAAAGAGCTAAATTTAATGGTCTGGGTTTGTTAACTAAGTGCCCCACCCCGATAATTATCGGGATGGGATTTGGGTTTTAAAATGAAAAAGATAAAAACAAAACCCTCCCTTACCGAAAAGAAACTTTAGGCCAAAAAAATAAGCTTTAGCCACAATCAGAAAAACAATGCGAATAGCTTTAACCATATTGATAGGAATACACGGGATTATCCATTTATTCGGATTTTTCAAAGCATTTGATATTTCTGAATTTAATGCTATTTCACAACCGATTTCAAAAATTTACGGAATACTTTGGTTCTTCACATTTCTACTTTTTGCTATTACAATCATTTTTATTCTTGTTCATTCCGATTATTGGTGGTTAAACGGTTTTTTAGCTGTGATAATTTCGCAGATGCTGATTTTTAACTATTGGTCTGACGCAAAATTTGGTACAATAGCAAACGTAATTATTCTATTAGCGACAATTATTGGATATTCAAGTTTCAACTTTAAGGATAAAATCAAACGAGAAAGAATAACTCTATTTGAAAATTCACAGCTCAAAAACCAAAAAATTGTAACCGAAAAAGAATTGCTTGACTTACCACCAATTGTTCAAAAATGGTTGACTAATAGTGGAATAATCGGTAAACAATTGATTTCTAATGTGTATTTGATCCAAGAAATACAGCTCAAAATGAAACCTGAACAAACAAGTTGGAATAATGGTACAGCAGAACAATATTTTACTATTCAACCGCCAACGTTCAATTGGAATATTAATATTGAAATGGGCTCAATATTGAGTATAGTAGGAAGAGACAAATTTGAAGATGGTAAAGGAGAAATGATAATTAAACTTCTCTCTCTTTTTCCTATTGTAAATTCAAAAAACGACGAAAAGACAAACCAAGCCACTTTACAACGATATTTGGCGGAAATAGTTTGGTTTCCTTCAGCATCTTTGAGTAAATACATAACGTGGAAAACCATAGACGACTATTCTGCCATAGCAACAATGGAATATAAAGGAACTAAAGGTTCAGGCGTATTTCATTTTGATAAAGACGGAAATTTTGAAAAATTCGTGGCAATGCGTTACCTAGATTCAAATGCAATCAAACCTACTGAATGGACTGTGTTTGTAACAAAATTAGAAGAACGGAATGGAATAAAAATACCTGTTGAATGTGAAGCAAGTTGGGAATTGGAGACTGGTACATGGACTTGGTTAAAATTAAAAATAACAGACATTCAGTACAATGTGAAAGAAATGCCAGTAGCCAACACTGCATATGAAAAATAAGCGAAACATCAGTAAAATAAAAGATTTTGGTTGGCATAATACTTATCGACCTTCGAAATCGCCAACGTTATATACTAACCAATGTAATTCATCTCGATATCTATCAGGACCAACCCCTAACCAATGATGTAATTCTTTTAAAAAATTCGATTACCGAATTAATCAAATCAGACAAAATTATCGGTGAGATGGTCTAGTTTCCTACGAAATGGAAAAGTCTGAAAAATAAATAAAACATATGAAGAACAGCCTATATACATGACTGATTTTATAAGTAGTACAATTAGTTACAATACCGACAAAAAAATACAACAAATGAAACGATTATAGTTAATCAAAATGAAATTGTATCTGACACATTAACAAAGTACAAAAAGCCTTTTAATTCAGACTTACCTACGATTGGCCTTTTAATGGATAACGGAGTGTTACAAAGCGAAGTTATCGCAACATCTGATGTATTTTCAAAACCTTCAGAACAGGGGAAACAACTTTTCAATGTAGTGTCGATAGCTGAAACTAAAAATGCCACCTCCACAGAGGAAGGAATGCATTTTGTTCAGGATTACACTTTTGATAATTGCCCAAAATTAAACGCCTTATTTGCACCCAGTGCTTACGATATGTATGCACAAGTTCATAATGAAAGGATTGTTGATTTTATAAAGAATGAGGAAACCATATATACCGTAAGTAATTGCGCCAGAGCTCAATTAATAGGAAAATCTGGTATCGCAGATGAATATAAAATTGTTACGTGGATTGGAGGTGGAACGCAATTACAAAAAGATTATCCAAATTTAAAAGTACAAAACGATAGTTTAGTGACTTTTGTGGAAGATGGTAAATTCAGCTCTTCGAACGGAAATTTAGCAAGCAACATTTTCGGCATTGAATTTATTAGAAAAAATGACCAATACCGAACATAGGAAATTTGTTGAAAGCTATTTATATCTCGACAGACTTCAAAATTGGAAGGATTAAAGTGCTTCGATTTACAATTTGTAAAACATAGCGTCTTTAGCACTATTTTTAGTGTACAAATAGCTATTAGAAATAACCTATGGCAGTTATTGAAGAGGATTTAGAAAAGGTTTTTCATTTTTTGGTAGATGAATTCAGGTTTGAAAAAATGCCTGAATATTCTCATGTTAGGGAAGTTTATAACGACTATTGGAAAAATAATCTAGTAGTTAAATTTATCTACGACGGTACGCTCCGAATTAATATTTCAAAGCAAATATTTTACAAACAAGAGGTTTATTTTTCTGAGAAGAATCATAATAGTATCATGTCCCTTCAAAATAAAATCAGTGCTGCGGAGCTAAATACTCTTTACAACAATCCTGGGAATTTCGAGGGTCAAGCCAAACTGATTGAGGACATATTAAAAAGTAATAAGAACATTTTGGATTAAAAAACTCTAAAAAATGTACAACACCAAAATAACGACAGCAAAAAAAGGAATTCAAATAAGTTTTAGAATTTATTTGCTTCTCTTTATTTTTATTATTTCATGTAGTGGTCAAAATAAAAAGAGTAAGACCTCAGAAAATGCTATAGATCTTAAAGAAATTAAAAGCGAAACCTCTGATTCAGCTATTACAAATTCAAACTATACCTACCAATTTCCTTATATAGATTCCATTCCAGACCCAGCTTTGCAAGTAAGTCAATTCGTGCGAAGAATATTTCAAGCTAAAAATGGACATCTTTGGTTTGGAACCAATGGAGATGGTGTTGCCCGATATAATGGAGAAAAGCTTGAGTATTTCTCAATAAATGACGGTTTTGGCGGTGTTGCAGTTCGTGGTATTATTCAAGATGAAAATGAAAATCTATGGTTTGGCACCAATAGCGGATTAACAAAGTATGACGGGGAATCTTTCACTAATTATACTGAAAAAAATGGTCTTTTAAATAATGATATTTGGAGTATGACGATAGACAATGCGGGTTTACTATGGATTGGCACTTTGCAAGGTGTTAGTCTTTTCGATGGTAAAAAATTCACCCCATTTATACTACCAGAGTCTAAACCCGATTTCAATAGAGGAGTAACAAGCTCAAAAATTGTACATAGCATTATGCAAGACCGAAAAGGTAATATGTGGTTTGGCACTAATGGTGGAGCATATATTTATAATGGAAAATCATTAACCAATTTATCAGAAAAAGATGGATTATGTAATAATGCCGTGAATGATATTTTAGAAGATAAGATTGGTAATATTTGGTTTGCCACACATTATAATGGTGTTTGTTTTTGGAATGGAAAAACCTTCACTCGCCTGGCAACAAAAGAAAGAGAAAGTGGCACTGAAGTTTGGAGCTTGTATGAAGATAAGGCTGGTCAAATATGGTTCCCTATCGAGAATTTCGGAATATATTGTTATAATAGTAATTCACTAACTAATTTTGATGAAAAAGATGGTCTTACCAGCGGTGCAATACAAGACATTTTTGAAGATAGACAAGGAAATTTATGGTTAGGAGGGTACATGGGGCTCTTTCGTTATAAAGGTGATTCCTTTTATAGCATTTCCAAAAATGGACCTTGGTAAAGTTGTTTTTTATTGAAATCTATATGGTTTACCTACACTTATATACAAAACCCTTCCGGTAAAAAAACGTAGATACAACTACCATTTAATTTCATTGAAAATACTTTTTATCATTCGTTAAATTCTTATTTTAACATCTTAAACGAGATTCATTACTAATGAAAATAATAGAAATAGGTGAAAATCATTTTGAGTATAAAACAGAAATAAGTGGTCTAAAAAATTACACACAGCTAATATTCACGAAACCAGATTGGTTATTAGTTACCGGTAATAAAGTATGTAACATTTATAAAAATGTTTAATCTTTAGGTAAACGTATAAAATGAAAAATATCTTTATTCTATTATTTACATTTTTTAGTTTTAGCGGCTACACTCAAAACAAACTTGAATATTTAAAAAATAATCGATTCGATTTAAATTCTTCAAAATTTGATTTTCCTGAAAAAAAATTCAAAATTATAGGTTTTGGTGGTTACCACGGAAGTTCTAAAATTGAAGATGTTGAAATTGAATTACTAACCTCTCTGACCAAAAACAAATCTATTAAATACTATTTACCAGAGACAGATTATAGTATCGCACATTACTTAAATCAATATTTAAAAACAGGAGACACTATTTTACTTAAAGATTTGGTCACCGTTTATGGAATTCGTGTACCACAAGAAAGAACGATTGAAGTCTATGAAAAATGGAAAAATCTAAAAAAACTAAATGATAAGCTTCCAAAAAAAGAGAAAATAAATGTCGTTGGTATTGATATACAGGTCAATTACAAGTATGTGTCAAAGCACATTTTAGAAACAGTAAAAGAATCGAAAAGTGAACCTAAAGCTATTAAAGCAATACGCAAAATGGTTAGTATTGATACGACCAGTTATGACCTAGGCGATTTAAGTTACGCCTATAAAATTTTAAAGAGCTTTGTAACTGACTATGAAAACAACAGAAGTCTTTATGAAAAATACATCATCAAAAAGACTGACTTCAAACATATAATAAGCAACTTAAACATATCGTTTGATTTTTCTAATGAATATAGAGATAGGGATAATGTGATGTATGAGAATTACCTTTCTTTAGATTCTGTCTACAATTTTAAAGCCCAACCTCAATTTTTAAGAATGGGCTTTTCACACATCGAAAAATCGAGAGAAGGACAAGATGGCTACCCCTATTTTTTTACTCGATTAATTGAAAACAAAATTTATGATAAGAACAAGGTTATATCTATCATAGGGTATTTTACAGATAGTAAGGTAGTGTGGGACGAACTTTATGACCACCAAGGGAATTATGCCGGGTACACGGTTGAAGAAGGTTTTGGAATAGGAGATTATGATAAGGAATATTTTAGAGGTATTCAAAACTTAAAAGACGCGAAGCTATCTGATAGAACTCTCTTTAGATTAAATAAAATGAATTCGCCTTACCTAATAAAAGAACCAGATTTAATTGAGGTAATTATGAAAGATGAAAAGTCGAATGGTGATGCCGTAAAAGGAATGTCAACGTTTGATTTTTTAGATTATGCTTTACTCATATCTAATTCTAAGGAGAGTATTCCCATCTTTGAAATGAAGTAAAATACTTGTAGGTATGGTCGCAAAAAACAATGGCAACCAATAGGTCTTTCTAAGCAGATTCTATTATATAAGTTACGATCTCCTCTAATTCTTCCTCTAAAGTTTTATTCGAAAAAGACTTATCTGCCAACCGGTACCAATAGCCCGCATTAAAGTGGTCACCTTCTTTTCGGTGTAAATACGCATGTAACCAACTACCCAGTTCACTATGCATATCTTGGGCAATATTGTGCGAAGATTCCCAATCTCCCTTCGCATCATGCCACATAGATTTTAAGGCATTAGGCCATTGATTTGGGGGCTCGTTCAACATTAAAGTATTTTCAAATTCTGTATAGGATTTAGGCATCATTGAACTACACGTTTAATTAATTTCTCAACAGTTAAACCTTGTCCTATTATCGAGAATACGACCACGATATAGGTGATTACCAAAAATACATCTCTAAACATATCATCTGACAATCCTAATGCCAAGGCAATTGAGATACCCCCACGCAATCCGCCCCAGGTCATTATCAAATTAGTTCTTGGTACGAAATCAAGTTTCTTCTCAAAGAATTTGATAGGAAGCAACAAAGACAGGTATCGACATATCAAAACTAATGGAATAGCCAATAATCCGGCAATTACATATTCCGTCTTAAATGAGAGTACCAGCATTTCCATCCCTATAAGTACAAATAATAAAGTATTCAGTAAAATATCTAACAACTCCCAAAATTTATCAACATAGGTTTCGGTAGTTTCGGACATTGCAGAATTTCGAACCGTATCATTACCAACGACCAAACCTGCAGCCACCATTGCCAATGGGGCTGATAAGTGAAATTTCTGTGCAATTAAAGTACCTACCATAACAGTTGCCAATGTAATAATTACCTCGATGTCATAATCATCAATGGACTTCATTAATTTATAAGTACCCCAGCCTAATGCCAACCCAAGTGCTAATCCGCCTATGACCTCAACTCCAAAAAGTTCTAGAATTTCTAAAGGCTCCACAGTTGCTTCACCAGCAGAAGCCAGTTGAAAAATAGTCAAGAATATGACAACCCCTACTCCATCATTAAATAGCGATTCGCCTACAATCTTAGTTTCTAACTGTTTTGGAGCTCCAGCTTTTTTCAGTATCCCCAAAACCGCTATGGGGTCTGTGGGTGATATTAGTGAACCAAAAAGAAGACAGTAAATAAAAGAGATTTCCATTCCCATTAGCTGCAATAAATAATACATGCTGGTACCTACCAAAAAAGTGGAAACCAAGACACCAAGGGTAGAAAATACCATAATAGGCCAACGCTGCACTTTTAATTGCTCAAAATTGGTATGAAGCGCCCCTGCAAATAGTAAAAAACTCAACATTATATCGAGCAAAACAGATTTAAAATCTATTTGGTCAATAATATAGCGCTCAGCATTTATAAGGGTATCGTCAACATAACCTATACCAAAGATTACCAATGTAAATACAATAGTGATGAGCATAAGCCCAATACTATTTGGAAGTTTTAAAAACCGAGCATTTAAATAACCGAAAATGGCGGATAGAAATACTAATACTGAAATAATCGTAAAAACATCCATAATAATTTATGCTATCATATTTATAAAATCGTGTTCACTGATAATGGGTATTCCTAAGTTTTCTGCTTTTGTTCGTTTACTTGGTCCCATCTTATCACCTGCTACTAAATAGCTTGTCTTAGAAGATATAGAAGAGCCAACCTTGCCCCCATTATCCTCTATTTTCTTTTTGAGTTCATCTCTACTCAATATTTCAAAAACTCCAGAAACTACAAAAGTTTTTCCTGCCAAGGTATCGGTCAGGTTTTCTAACTTATCTGCGGAAAGCTCTAATTGCACACCATAACTTCGTAATCTCTCTATTGCATCAATATTCTTTTCATTGGCAAAAAAGTCGATTACACTCTGTGCGATTCGCTCACCAATTTCATCTACTGCCGTCAAATGTTCTAAAGATGCTTCTTTTAAGGCATCTATATTCTTATAGGCCTTTGCTAATTTCTTAGCGACAGTTTCACCTACAAATCGAATACCTAAAGCAAATAAAACCCTTTCAAACGGAACATTTACTGATTCGGCTATACCTTTAACCAAATTTTCGGCAGATTTTTCGGCCATACGTTCTAACGGTAAAACATCTTCCTTGGTCAATCGATACAAATCAGCGTAATCTTTAATAAGCCCTTCTTTATAAAGCAATTCTACCGTCTCACCTCCTAAGCCTTCAATATCCATCGCCTTTCTCGAAATAAAATGCTGGATTCGACCAGTTATCTGTGGTGGGCAACCATATTCATTAGGGCAATAATGCTTTGCATCACCCTCATTTCTAGTAAGTTCTGTTCCGCACTCAGGACAATGGGTTATGTACTTTGTGGGGACTGAATCTACTGGTCTTTTAGATAAATCAACTGAGATTATCTTAGGAATAATTTCACCGCCCTTTTCAACAATCACAGTATCTCCCAGTCGTATATCTAATTTCTCTATCTGATCCGCATTATGTAATGAGGCCCTTTTTACGGTTGTACCAGCCAATAATACCGGTTCTAGGTTCGCTACAGGCGTAATGGCTCCTGTACGCCCTACTTGATACGTTATTTCGTTTAAGACGGTAAAGACCTGCTCCGCTTTAAATTTATAGGCCATGGCCCAACGGGGAGATTTTGCGGTATACCCTAGCTCCTCTTGATACTGCAGGCTATTTACTTTAATAACAACCCCATCGGTTTCGTAAGGTAACTCATGACGTTTAACATCCCACTCTTCTACGAATGCCATTACTTCATCTGTCGTTTTACAAAGTTTGGCAACGGTAGGCACTTTAAATCCCCACTCCCGAGCTTTCTCTAACATTTGAAACTGGGTGTCAATCCCCAAATCTCTGCCAATGATACCGTACAACAAGCACTCTAAAGGTCGTTGTGCAACCAAACTGCTATCCTGTAATTTTAAACTACCTGATGCTGTATTTCTCGGGTTCATATATGGCTCTTCACCATTATTAACTCGTTCTTCATTCATCTTTAAAAAACCATCAATTGGCAATACTATTTCACCTCGTATATCAAACTTTGGAGGATAATCACCTTTCAATTGAAGCGGTACTGATTTAATCGTTTTGATATTGTTCGTCACGTCATCTCCCTGAATACCATCACCTCGGGTAACTGCTTTCATCAACTTACCATTTTCATACGTTATACTTATGGAGGCCCCGTCATATTTTAATTCACACGTAAAGGCAACGGGAACATCTCCCAAATTACGCTGAATCCGTTTTTCCCAATCTTCTATATCTTCTTTTGAATATGAATTTTCTAAGGAATACATACGATGCTCATGTACTACCGTTGCAAAATTCTTGGTAATCATTCCGCCAACACGTAAAGAAGGTGAACTAGGATCATAAAACTCTGGATACTTTGCTTCCAACTCCTGTAACTCCTTAAGTTTCATATCAAACTCAAAATCGGAAATGGTCGGATTATCCAAAACATAGTAATTGTAATTATGCTCTCGTAATTCTTTTCTTAGTTCTTGTATTCTCGCCTCCATAGTCATTATAGTTGCTCTTTTTTTATCCATTTTGGAGTTGGTAATGGATTGTATTGCTCCATTTTCTCCAATAAATCTTCAATATTTGTGTCTACTAGAATAGTATTCAAGTGGTCATTTTTTACAAAACCTTCGAATACCATTTGTTTCATCATAGTTAGTAAGGGGTCATAAAAACCATTGGTGTTCAATATTCCTATCGGGTACTGGTGCAAACCCAATTGTGACCATGTCAACATTTCAAAAAATTCTTCAAGCGTACCAAAACCACCAGGCAACATAATAATACCATCAGATAAATCATGCATTTTCAATTTACGTTCTTGCATGTTTTGGGTAACAATTAGTTTAGTTAAACCCTCATGAAATACCTCTTTTAGTTTTAAAAATTCAGGAATTACGCCAATTACTTTGCCTCCATTATTTAAAGTTCCTTCTGCTACTTTACCCATAATGCCAATTTTGGCTCCACCGTAAACCAATTGAATATTCCTCATTGCAAAGGTCGCTCCCAATTGATAACCATTCGATGCATAAACAGCATTGGCTCCTTCACTGCTGCCACAAAAAACAACTATACTTTTCATCTTATTATTCCTTTAAGCATTCGGTCATTACCGTACATATCTTGTTTCAATTCAATAGTGTGAAATTCATACTTTTTAAGAAGCTCTTTCATTTCTTTACCTAAGTATTGATTGATTTCTAAATATAAACTGCCTTTATCATTTAAATGTTTAGCTGCGAAATTAACAATTGCCCTATAAAACTTTAAAGGATCTTCATCGGGCACAAATAATGCAATACCTGGTTCATGGTCAATGACATTCTTTTGCATATCAGCCTTTTCTAATTCTCTTACATAAGGCGGGTTCGATACAATTATATCATAAGTATATTTAAGATTTAGATTAAGTATATCCGCTTGAAAAAATTCAACCTTTGTTCTATGGGTTATGTTATTCTCCTGAGCAACCTCAATTGCATCTAAAGAAACATCTAATGCGAATACATTTGAATTAGGTAAGTATTTTGAAAGAGAAATAGGTATACATCCGCTACCTGTGCCCATATCTAAAATGGACAATGCCCGTTCAGTTTTCTCCTTGTCTTCTAAAATCCAACGCACCAATTCTTCGGTTTCAGGCCTCGGAATTAATACGTATGAATTAACCTTAAAATCCATATCCATAAAATGACTTGACCCAATAATATGTTGAATAGGATGTTCTAGCTTTAATTCAGATAATGCATTAAAAATGATAGTTTCTTGTTTTTTATCTATACCTAGTTCTGGTTGAATTGCTAATACGAAGCGCTCTAAATCAAAATAGTGTTCAATTAATAGGTAGAAAAAACTTGAGACTTCTTCCTTTCCATAAAGTACATCTAATTCTGAATGAAATATATTTTTAATTTCCCTTAAAAGCACAGTTATAATGTTTTAAGCATCCAAACCGGACAAGAATAATGACCTGTATCACCCATTGGTGCATCTATATATTCGAAGCCCATTCTCTTATACAGTTTTTGCGCAGCTTCCATATAGGGCATCGTTTCTAAGTAACATCCTTCGAAGCCGTATTCTTTGGCACGTTCTAAACAGGTGTTTATCATTTTGTTCCCTATACCTTTACCTCTAGCAGCTTCAAGGAAATACATTTTCTGTAGTTCACAAATATTGCCCTCATAGTTATCTAATTGAGCAATCCCTGCACAGCCTAATATAACTCCATTTTCTTCGACAACAAAGTACGCAGCCTTTGGCTTATCGTAGTGTTCAAACATTTGATCTAAGGCAGTATCGGCATAGGCAGTACCCACTTTCGGCACTCCTAAATCTACCAACACCTTTCTTATGACTGATGCCACTTGAGGATTATCTTCCTTTCTAATTTCACGAATTACTACATTTTCCATATCAATAATGCAATAGGTTTTAAAGTGCTATTTTTGAGGTGTGAAGATACGTGATATGCGTATAAAGGTAAAGTTTGATGTCCAATAATAATCTTGATTCCCATAAAACCGCAGCTATAAAATTAGATTCCTTTTCAACGGATGAAAAATATATGCTGCGTTGCATTCAAATTGCAAAAAACGGACTAGGAACTACAGCTCCTAACCCGATGGTGGGTGCCGTTATAGTATATAACGACCAAATAATAGGAGAAGGCTACACTAGTGCCTATGGTGGCGCTCATGCTGAGGTGAATGCCATTAATTCGGTAAAGGACATTACATTGTTAAAATCAGCAACCCTATATGTTACCCTAGAGCCTTGCTCCCATTTTGGAAAAACTCCACCATGTGCTGATTTAATTGTAAAAATGGGCATACCTAAGGTTGTAATAGGATTAAAAGACCCACATGAAAAAGTTGCAGGTAATGGTATAAAAAAACTAGAACAAGCTGGTTGTAACGTTCAAGTAGGTATTCTTAAAAGAGAATGTGAAGAACACCACAAACGATTCCTTACTTTTTACACCAAAAAACGCCCTTATATTATTTTAAAATGGGCAGAGACAACCGATGGATTTATAGCACCCGAACCCACACTTAGAGGTGAAAAGAAAAAGCCTTATTGGATTACCAATACTAGGTCTAGACAATTAGTGCATAAATGGCGTAGCGAAGAACCTGGTATTTTGGTTGGAACGAACACTGTGCTGGCCGACAATCCTCAATTAAACTTAAGAGATTGGACAGGAAAACCTCCCACACGAATTATTATAGATAGAACCTTAAAAATACCTAATGAGTTTCATGTTTTTGATGGAAAACAAAAAACAATTATCTGTACCGAAGTTGAAGATGCTGGCCAATATCTAGATAATATTACCTACAAGGTTCTAAATTTTGAAACATCATTACCCCAACAATTATGTTCATTGCTTAACGAAGAACAGATACAAAGTGTAATAATCGAAGGTGGGCGTAAAACCATAGAAAGCTTTATTGAAAGTAATTTATGGGATGAAGCTCGAATTTTTAAAGGAGCAGCAATATTTAAAAAAGGTATTAAAGCACCTAAAATAAAAGGAGTTATTAAAGAACAGGTACAAATTTCAACTGACCAACTAACCATATTAACACCATGATTAAAAATATCATATTTGATTTTGGTGATATTTTCATCAACCTAGATAAGCAAGCACCATTAATTGAAATGTCAAAATTTGGACTCACACAAATGACGCCAGAACTTGACACTATCTTTAAAAATTATGAAATGGGGTTGATGAAGTCTGTTGATTTTATCAATGTTTTACAATCCATTTTCAGTGATGCAAGTAGAGAACAAATTATAACTGCTTGGAACTCCATTATTTTAGATTTCCCAGAAGAACGGCTAACCTTCATTGAACAACTTAAAAAGGAAAACAAGTATCGATTGTTTTTACTGAGTAATACCAATGACCTTCACATAGAGAAAGTTAAAATATCGATGGGCTTAGAACGTTTTAAAAGATTTAAAAATTGCTTTGAACAATTTTATCTATCGCAAGAAATGAAGATGCGTAAACCAAATTCAAATATTTATGAGTTTGTTCTTCTTGAAAATAAACTCATAGCAAACGAAACCTTATTCATTGATGACACTAAAGAAAATACCGTAAGTGCTTCAGAATTAGGCATACTATGTTGGAATTTACTAGTTGGCAAGGAAGATGTTATTGAAACCTTAAACCATTTATAGGTGATGTATTTAGTTCTTAGCATACTGTTTTCTAGCCTAATCTTTGTGATTTTCAAACTGTTTGCTAAATGCCAAGTTCAAACTATTTACGCAATTATTCTGAACTATTTTATCGCATGTTCGGTTGGACTTTTATATAACAAAGAACCCTTTAATTTTACAGTAATACCCCAGAAGAGCTGGTTTTGGGGTAGTATTGCCCTAGGTTTATTGTTTATTCTGATTTTTAATCTAATGGCAGCAACCTCTCAAAAGCTCGGAGTATCTGTAGCATCGGTAGCAACCAAAATGTCTCTCACTATACCTGTACTCTTCGGAGTTTTCTTTTATAAGGAGGCACTTGGTATTTTAGAAATTATAGGCATAATCTTGGCTCTTTTTGCTGTGTATCTTACATCGTTAAAAGAGCATAAAATAAAAGTTGAGAAATGGGCCTTCGTATTGCCGGTATTGGTTTTTTTAGGTTCTGGAATTATAGACACCAGTATTAAGTATTTTCAAGAAGTACATATGCCAGAAAAAGAATATGCCTTATTCTCTGCTTGTGTTTTTGCTTCTGCCGGAATCTTTGGTGTTTTATTTATAGGCTTTAAATCAATAAACCAACCTTTTAAGGTCAATTTAAAAAATGTTATTGGAGGTATCTGTTTAGGTGTTCCCAACTATTTTTCTATTTACTTTTTATTAAAAGCGTTACAGAACCCTACTTGGAACAGCGCTTCTGTATTCACCATTAATAACGTTGCTATAGTTATGTTTTCAACTTTACTAGGCATTCTCCTATTTAAAGAACAGCTTACGGTTAAAAATTGGTTTGGTATTGGCATGGCTGTATTGAGTATTGTTTTTGTTGCATTTGGTCAACAATTAATGAATTTTCTTTAAAACTTGACAAACTATCTAAAATGGGAACGTATCGAACTATTTCAAAACCATCGGAACCTATATTATATAAGGAACGAAAAAGTAAGTTTTATGGATATTGCTTTCCTGTAACCAATGAAGATGAAGTAAAAGAATATATAGAAGGCTTAAAGAAAGAATATCCTACAGCGAACCACGTCTGTTACGCTTGGCAAATGGGTATTGAAAGCTTATCGTACCGTGCAAATGATGATGGAGAACCAAATAATTCAGCCGGAATGCCCATTTATGGTCAATTACAATCTTTTGATGTTACCAATACCCTAGTTGCTGTTGTTCGAGTTTTCGGTGGAACCAAATTAGGTGTTGGTGGGTTAATAAGTGCTTATAAGGAAGCTGCGAAGTTAGCTTTAGAAAACGCCACCATTATAAAAAAAGTATTACAACAGCATTTAAGTGTTTCATTCGAATATTCAGAAATGGATATTGTTATGCGTTTGGTTAAAAAACATCAACTTGAAGTTATTTCACAAGAATTACATCTTAAATGCAAAATAATTCTTTCAATTCCGAAAAGTGAATTCATGAAAATGTTCAAACTTTTAAAGGCGCATCACAAACTGGATATCACACTAATTGAATAATGATAAATTATGCAATTATTTTAATAGTTTAATTTATCTAATAGAATTTTCGGACATTTTGTAGGTCTTTTTCTTTTCATATCCATAAAGACCAAAACCGTATTTGCAGTTGCTAATAATTCCCCTGATTCATTAGTAATCTCATAATCAAACTCAATTCGAACCGCAGGCTTTTTGGTTAATATTACCTTGACAGTTATTAAATCATCATACAAAGCGGGCTTTAAATAATTGATTGATAAACTTATTACAGGAAGCATAATTCCACCTTCCTCCATACTTTTGTAAGAAATTCCTAACGACCTTAGCCATTCGACTCTTGCCAATTCTAGATATTGAGCATAATTACCATGATAGACTACACCCATTTGGTCGGTTTCACTATATCTTATTCGAAAAGAAATTTCGTTTGTACGCATTTATTAAAAGTAAAAAGTATATATTTAAAAGCTGACCTTTCGGCAAGCGAACATGAGAAAAAAAAAGGGTAAATTCAATGCTAATCGATTTTTTTTTTAAATAATTTGTTCACATATTTGCCCAAGTTGAATAAGAGACCTAATTGAAGTTTTTCGATTAAATTTAGCTAAACGCTAACCATTAAAAGTTTAGAATTGATTATGAGTGTTACTGCAAATTCCGTCTGGAAAAACTGTTTGGTGTTTATTAAGGATAATATCCAACCGCAGGCATTCAAAACCTGGTTTGAACCTATTAAGCCAGTCAAATTATCTGAAAACGCTTTAAGCATACAAGTTCCAAGTAAATTTTTCTATGAATGGCTAGAAGAGCACTATGTAAAACTTTTAAAAGTTGCCTTAACTAAGGAATTAGGAGAAACTGCAAAACTGGTCTACATCATTCGTATGGAAAACACCTACGGAAATAAAGAGCCTTTTACAGAAAAAATCCCTAGCTCTAATAGAGGCGCTATGGCCGCTCAAGAAATGGATGTGCCAATCAAATCTAAAAATCCTGAATTAAGAAACCCGTTTGTTATACCAGGAATTAGGAATATAAAGATAGAGTCACAGCTAAATCCGAATTATAATTTTGATAATTTCTTAGAAGGTGATTCAAACCGTTTGGCACGTTCTGCTGGTATGGCGGTCGCAAACAAACCTGGAGGAACTTCATTTAATCCATTATTAGTATTTGGTGGTGTCGGTTTAGGAAAAACACATTTAGCTCATGCCATTGGTGTGGAGATAAAGGATAAATATCCTGAACGAACTGTACTTTACATATCTGCAGAGAAATTTACACAACAGTATATTGAATCTGTAAAGAAGAACACTAGAAATGATTTCATTCATTTCTATCAGTTAATAGATGTGCTTATTATTGATGATGTACAGTTTTTATCTGGAAAATCTGGTACTCAAGACGTTTTCTTCCATATTTTCAACCATTTACATCAAAATGGAAAACAAGTAATACTTACTTCAGATAAAGCTCCTGTAGACATGCAGGATATTGAACAACGGCTTTTGTCTCGTTTTAAATGGGGACTATCTGCAGAATTGCAAAGTCCTGATTACGAAACAAGAATATCAATTTTAAAGAACAAGCTTTATAGAGACGGTGTTGAAATACCTGAAGATATTATCGAGTACGTTGCAAAACATATTAAAACTAATATTAGAGAATTAGAAGGTGCTATCATTTCTTTGATCGCCCAGTCTACCCTAAACAAAAGAGAAGTAACTATCGAGCTGGCACAACAGGTTGTTGAGAAGTTCGTAAAAAACACTAAAAGGGAAGTCTCTATTGATTATATACAAAAAGTGGTTTCTGACTATTTTGAAATGGATGTTGCCACTTTACAGTCCAAAACTAGAAAAAGGCACATTGTTCAAGCAAGACAATTAGCCATGTTCTTTGCGAAAAAATTCACCAAAGCATCTTTGGCCAGTATAGGTTCGCAAATTGGAAAAAGAGATCACGCTACAGTTCTGCATGCTTGTAAAACAGTCGATAATTTGGCAGAAACTGATAAACAGTTTCGTAAGTATATCGACGACCTAACCAAGAAATTTTCTTAATACCCAACGCCCCATGAATGTGTTGATGGTTTGCCTAGGTAATATCTGTAGGTCTCCATTGGCAGAGGGTATTCTTAAAAACAAAGTCAATTCTAAATATACATTTGTAGATTCGGCTGGCACTGCAGGGTATCATGTTGGTAATGCTCCAGATCCAAGATCTATAAAAGTGGCTAACGACCACAGCATAGATATAAGCACCCAACGCTGCAGAAAGTTCTCCGTTTCAGATTTCGATTCTTTTGATGTTATATATGCTATGGACAAAAGCAATTATAATAATATTATAGGATTAGCAAGAAATAAGATGGATGTTGAAAAGGTGAAGTTACTTTTAAATGAAATTAATTTGAACAACGAGGAGGTCCCCGATCCTTATCATGATTCTGATGATGGTTTTGAAAAAGTTTTTATAATGATTGATAAAGCCTGCTCTTTAATAGCAGCTAGATTAGAAAATAGATAAATGAGCGCACAAAACGGGAAAACAGGAAATTTGTATTTAATACCTTCTACATTAGGCGATATTGCTCCATTAGAGGTTTTACCTATATCAATCAAGCAAACTATTGAACGATTAGATCATTATATAGTTGAAAATGAAAAAACAGCTCGTCATTTTATAAAGAAAATAAGTCCAAGAAAATCTCAACCTTCCTTAAAGCTATCTGTACTGAACAAGTTTACTGAACCACAGGAAATACCAAGCTTTTTAAACGCTTGTTTAGAAGGTTTTGATGTAGGCATACTTTCGGAAGCTGGTTGTCCTGGTATCGCTGACCCTGGTGCTGCCGTTGTTAAAATAGCTCATGAAAAGAATATTCAGGTAATACCTTTGGTTGGCCCCTCCTCTATTTTATTAGCGTTAATGGCTAGCGGAATGAACGGTCAAAATTTTGCCTTTAACGGCTACCTCCCTATTGATAGTGCTGAGCGTAAAAAATACATCAAAAATTTAGAGCGAAAATCAAAGGAAGACAATCAGTCCCAAATATTCATTGAAACTCCATACCGTAATAATAAAATGCTTGAGGAACTTATAAAATCTTTAGCACCAAGTACGCGAATTTGTGTTGCAGCAGATATTACCTTACCGACAGAATATATTAAAACCAAAACTGCAATCAATTGGAAAAATGAAAATGTCGACCTTCATAAAAGGCCTGCAATTTTTATTATTCATGCATAAAAAATCCTTGGCAATTTACTGCAAAGGATTCCTATATTCATATCTACTTAAACTTTTAAATTCTTGGATTGCGTTTCGGTAAAATCATAGAAATATCATATCCTGAGAACTTATTCATGTAGTGGGAAATACTAGTACCGTAACCATCCATAATTTCCATACGGCCTTGTGAGCGTAAATATAATTTCACGTTACCCGGACCAGCAAGATGTGCTGCTGCTAATATACCTGATTCGGTAATTTCTATTCCGCGCATGTACACCCCTACATATCGTTTAATATCCTTTCTTAATATCCATTTGTTTCGAGAGATATTTACATTAAATACTTTCTCTTGAAGAATTGGATCATTTAAAAAATGATTTCCGTCGTAAACACCAACTAATTCTAGGGTACCTAGGCCAAATTGATATTTTCCTAAATAACCATAGCTATTTATGGCAAAATAATTGCCTTGAGACTCTTTAAAGGCCAATGCCTCTTTAAAGCCTATATACTGACTACCAAGAAAGGGGGGAGCAATTTGATAATTCGATAAAAAAGAATCGTCTTGAGGAAACGAAACTAAAGTAGGTTCTTTTACTTTAAGCAACTCCGGTACTTCAACCTTAAAGGGCTTGAAACCGAAACCAGATAAAATAAACATCATAATTAGAGGACAACAAATTAATATCCATCTTCTCATACTTGTTATTTCTTAAGACTAATGGCGAACACGCTTTGCCTGCTTAAATTTCTTTGACAAAGGTATAAGGGAAATTATAGTAGTTTAAGAAGGTTCTGTTAAAAGAATACAGTTTTAGTTAACAAGTGCTAAAATTCGGACAATAAACCTATCTATTGATTTTTTGTGCATTTATCCATCGGATGTATTGCTCTTTATTTCGGTTGTGTTGCGTTAAGTTCTCTGCAAACATGTGATATCCGAATTTTTCTACATTCGCGACAAAATAATAATAATTATGTTTTTTAGGATTCAATACCGCATCTATAGCCGTAATATCGGGCATAGCAATCGGTCCAGGGGGTAAACCTGCATTTTTATACGTATTATAAGGAGAATCCATTTCTAAATCTTTATATAATACTCGCTTAATTATGGTATCAAAATTACCCGTCTCCTTTTTTATAGCATAAATAACCGTTGGATCTGCCTGCAATAACATTCCTTTTTTCAATCTATTTAGATATACCCCTGCTACTGTTGGCCGCTCATCAACCTTTGCAGTTTCTTTATGTACTATTGATGCTAAAGCGATTACTTCGTTCGGTTGTAAACCTAATGCTTCTGCTTTTTCAATTCTAGCATTGTTCCAAAATCGATTATACTCTTTTAACATTCTATCTCTAAAGGCTGTCGCAGATGTATTCCAGAAAAACTCATAGCTATTTGGAATATAAAGTGATATCATATTAGCTTCATTAAATCCATTAGATTTTAAAAAATCTGTGTCCTTAAAAGCAGCAACCAAAGAACTACTATCTGCCTCTATCTGACTTGCAATCCTTCCTGCTAAATCATTTACACTCTCTTGATTATTGAAAGAAACTTTTACTGGTAAATTACCGCTTCGCAATGAATTAACAATCTCGTTATTATTCATGCCCTTGGCAATCTTATACCTACCTGCTTTAATACTGCTTAAGTAGCTCTTTCTGTTCGCCGCAGATTTGAAGGCATCAAAATCTTTAAGTAATGGTGACAATTCTTTTTCTAAGTCCCTCTCTGAGGCATTGGTTGGTATAAAAACAAATTCTTCATCACTATTGAAACTTGTATTGGGCGTAAAAAATATACCATAGGCAATGTATGCGAAAATACCGCCACCAATTAAACTTGCTAGAACTACACCTAGTAAAATACGTTTGAAACTCATCAGTTATTTAATTTTTGTAACAAAACCTCATTCTTAAAGGTATTCTTGACCCGAACCCAATCTTTCTTAATACCAACTTCATTGAAACCTAACTTTCTAAACAAATGCATGCTCGCTGAGTTCTCTTCTAAAATATTGGCATAAATTTGTCTTAACCCTAGCACATCAAAAGCGTAATTGCATAATAAGGTAATTGACTCAGCCCCAATTCCTTTATTTCTTTGTTCTGTATCCAGAATAATTATACCTATACCTGCTCGTTTATGATTTGGTTCAAAATCAAATATATCTATCAATCCAATTGCTTTATGCTTCAAATCACAAATTACCAGTCGTAATTGTTTTACGTCAAAAATATCTCGGTGGGCATTATCTAAATAGAGTTGTAGCACACTTTTAGAGTACGGTGCAATTGTACCGCTAACCTCCCAAACATCGGTATTATTCTCAAGTTCATATAGAAAATCTAGATCCTCTTGTTCTAAGGCCCTTAAATAAATCTGCTCTCCTTTTAATTTTACCACGTTAATTCACCTTTAAATACTTGTTTTGCCTCTCCTCTTAAATAGATATTACTATATAAACCATTCTGTTCCTCAAAAGAAACTTCCAGATCACCACCTATTGCTTTTACCGCAACTATCTTTTCCTTCGTTTTTCCCAAATGATACATACCTAAAGCAACAGCTGTTACACCTGTACCACAAGATAATGTCTCATCTTCAACACCACGTTCATAGGTACGAATATCAAAACCTCCTGATTTGTTAAACTCTACAAAATTGATATTACTACCCTTTTCACCATAAACGCCATAGCGCAAACGCGCACCCTCCTTAACAACATTAAAGGATTTCAATTCTTTAACCATTTGTACGTGATGTGGAGATCCTGTATTTAAATAAAGGGCATTTTGCTTTTCTTTTATTTCTTGAACATCTAGCATTTTCAAACTCACTACATCGCCTTTTATATTAGCCTCGTGCAAACCATCTACAGCTGTAAAAATTGTTTTCTTCTTAATTACACCCAGAAAATGGGCGAACGCAACAATACATCTTCCACCATTGCCACACATGCTTCCTTCTTTTCCATCTGCATTAAAATACACCATTTTAAAATCTGTATTCTCATCATCTTCCAATAGAATCAATCCATCAGACCCTACACCAAATCTACGATGACAGATGCTCGCAACTAACCTCACATCGTCTTTCGGAAAATGATTTTTGCGATTATCGAACATCACAAAATCATTTCCTGTTCCTTGATATTTATAAAAAGTATATTTCATGTTGGCTTATATACACAAAGATAGAACATAATTAAGTTTTTAATAGTAGTTAAAAAGTAGTTAAACGCTTATCAAAGAGCATAAAATCAAGTAATTTTACTGCGCATACGTTAAACTATTTAAAGATTATGAAAAGATTAGCAAGTCTTCTATTTGTATCTGTTTTTGCAGGCGCAATCACGTTGGGCGCTTATAAACTCTTTTTCGAAAAAGATAATTTTACCATTATTTCACAAGATAATGGTAGTAGCAATAGTGTTTTCAACACCAACTATACCCCTACTTCTGCAAGTGGTTCTGGTATTAATGAAGTAGATTTTACCATGGCGGCAGAAAATACCGTTAATGCGGTTGTTCACGTAATGAATATCACACTTAGTAAAGGCCCTACCAGTATATTTGATTTTTTCTACGGGTCAAGCGCTAGCGCTGTACCTCAGGTAGGAACCGGCTCTGGAGTAATTATTTCCTCTGACGGGTATATTGTCACCAATAACCATGTTATAAGTAGAGCAAATCAACTTCAAGTCACATTAAACAACAATAAAACTTACAATGCCGAATTAATAGGGGCTGATCCCAATTCAGATATTGCTTTAATTAAAATAGATACAGATGAAAAATTACCGTATTTGGCATTTGGTGATTCTGACCAAACAAAAATTGGAGAATGGGTTTTAGCAGTAGGCAATCCATTTAACTTAACCTCTACTGTAACCGCAGGTATTATTAGTGCAAAAGCACGTAATCTCGGAAAAAACCAGTCTTTTATACAAACAGATGCCGCTGTTAATCCAGGAAATTCGGGTGGTGCTTTAGTAAATACAAATGGAGATTTAGTGGGCATTAATACCGCGATAACCTCTCAAACAGGTTCTTATGTAGGTTATTCTTTTGCCGTTCCTAGCAATATTGCGAAAAAGGTTATACAAGATATTTTGGAGTACGGAAATGTACAGAAAGGATTTATGGGAATTAGACCAGCCCCTGTAAACACAAGAGATGCAATAGAGAAAGGAATCAATAATATAGATGGCGTATATATAGAATTCATTGAAGACGAATCTGCTGCTCAAGAAGCAGGTATTGAAATCGGAGATATTATTAAAAAGGTCGATGAAATAGTAGTTCATAAATACCCAGATTTAACAGGTTACCTTTCTACCAAAAGACCTGGCGATACCTTAGACTTTGTGATAGATAGAAAAAATGAAATATTGCATATCCCGTTAACATTAAAGGAAAGACAAACATTAGTAGTTCCAGAAATGGGCTTAGAAGTAAAGAACCTTACCGCACATGACAAAAAGGTATACAAAACTAAAACTGGTGTTAAGATAATAGGAGTACCTGAAAGATATAGAGGTTACGGATTATCTGAAAAAGTGATTGTTAAAATTGATGATATTGAGATTGGAAATATCGATGATGCATATAATGCTTTCGGAGGCATCTCTAAATATAGTAAGACAGTCATTACTATGTTAGGTTCAAATGGTGAAAGAGATCGACTCATCTTTCAGTAAAAATTCAATAAAAAATACAGCCTTCGTAATAACGGAGGCTTTTTTTTGAAAATCACTTAATTAAGGCGTTTAAATTTTCTAGTTTTGTGCGAATTCTAAAAATCAATCAATTATTATGGGTCCACAAACCACATTTGAAAAAGAGCTAGCATTTCAAGCGGATCGAAGAAAAGCTACTACTGAATTCATCAAAATTGTAAGTGATCTTTGGTACGATAAATCTATTGAAATTGTTCTTTTCAAAAATCAAGTTATTGATAAAAATGTAAGTGACATTATACATTTACATGAATACGCAGGTGAATTTGTTCAAAAGCCAATTTCAATTTTCGATTCGGTAGAAATTTTACGTTCAATAAGTGATATTTCTTTACCCCCTTCTAAACTCGATATTGGTAAATTAACTTATGAATACCATTCTGATAAAAACATTTTAAACAATGTAAAGTCGTTTGTAATAGATAAACTTAAAAGCGCACAAGATTTTATAAGTATTGAACCTAAGGATGTTGTTCTTTATGGTTTTGGAAGAATTGGCCGCTTGGTAGCTAGAGAATTAATGTCTAAGACAGGAAAAGGAAATCAATTACGGCTTAGAGCAATCGTTGTTCGCGGCAAACCAACTATTGAAAACCTTGAAAAAAGAGCAAGCCTATTAAGAACCGATTCTGTTCATGGTATTTTCAGCGGCACAGTAAAAGTAGACTATAATAACCAAAAACTTATTATAAATGGTACAACGGTACACGTTATCTATGCCAATATGCCCGAAGAAATTGATTACACCGAATACGGAATCAAAAATGCTTTGATTATCGACAATACCGGTGCATTTCGAAATAAGGAACAATTGGAAAGACATCTTAAAGCGAATGGTGCCTCAAAAGTCCTATTAACAGCACCTGGTAATGAGATTGCGAATATTGTTCATGGTGTAAATCATTTAGAATATAGTCCTGATAATACTGAATTATTTTCTGCCGCATCTTGCACTACAAATGCTATAACCCCAATTTTAAAGGCTGTAGAAGAGACATTTGGTATAGAAAAAGGTCATCTAGAAACCATACATGCATATACTAATGACCAAAACCTTGTTGATAATATGCATGGCAAATATCGAAGAGGTCGAGCAGCTGCCTTAAATATGGTCATTACCGAAACAGGTGCTGGTGAAGCTGTTGCCAAGGCGTTGCCCTCTTTAAAAGGTAAGTTGACATCGAATGCTATTAGGGTACCCGTACCGAATGGATCATTGGCTATTCTAAATCTAGAAATAAATCAAAAAACTTCGTTAGATGGTGTAAACTCGATGATCAAGAAATACGCCCTTGAAGGTGATTTGGTAGAACAAATAAAATATTCGCTAGATAAAGAACTTGTATCATCAGATATTATGGGTACCTCTGCCCCATCAATTTATGATAGTATGGCGACTATAGTTTCTAGCACTGGTAAAAATATAATACTATATATATGGTATGATAATGAATATGGTTATTCACACCAGGTCATTAGATTAGCAAAATATATTGCCAAAGTCCGCCGTTATACATATTACTAAACTATTAAGGAGAACATCTATTTTATGAAAGCGAACGTAGTTAAATAAACAGTGATAACGTTTTTTCATTTTTTTTTATAATTTGACTTTAATGAAGTACTTTAGTCATCTCTAAATCATTTATTTTAACCTAAGAATCTATTTCATGAAATTCTATAGAATACTATTAATAGTGGCGTTTCTTTTCGTCACTAACCATCAATTTGCACAAGATGCAGAGGGAGAAGACGATAAGTTATCGTTAGATGAAGGGCCAATCAGTAATCAATTTGACTATATAGCAAAGCGTTCAGGTAATTATAGAGCTGATGGTGTTAGGTATGAAGTAGTAAAAGAAACAAACCTTTTTAAGATACGCAAGAATGTATTGGACTCTATTGCTGCTATGAATAAAAAGACTAGTGAGTTAAAGTCTACTATAGCAGAACATGAAACCACTATAACTTCATTAAATAAAAAATTAGAAGAGACAACTACCAATCTTAGCTCGGTAACTGAAGAAAAAGATAGCATGTCATTTATTGGTATTCCTGTTTCTAAAGGAACATACAATTTTATCCTTTGGACAATAATTGGAGGTTTATTTCTTTTATTAGGCTTGTTTATCTATAGGTTTAGAAACAGCAATATACTTACCCAAGAAGCGAAGCAAAATCTTTCTGAACTTGAGATTGAATATGAAGACCATAGAAGAAGAGCACTAGAACGTGAGCAGAAGATAAGTAGGCAGCTACAAGATGAAATCAACAAACAGAAGAAAACTAAATAATTAAAAGCTCCGTTTTGGAGCTTTTTTTTGATATGAAAAATTTAAAAAGAATTACTCATATACAAATAGAAGATATCGCACCCCTTTTCGATAACTACCGAGTATTTTACAAAATGGAGTCTGATATTGAAGCCGCCAAAGCCTTTCTGAATAATAGAATCTTTAATGAAGAATCTGTAATATTTGCTGCTTATGAAGGTGAAAATGCCATTGGTTTTGTGCAATTATTCTATACCTTTTCTTCGGTGAGTTTAGAAAAGTCATTAATTCTAAATGATCTTTATGTAGATGAAGCATATCGCAAACAATCGGTCGGGCAACTATTATTAGAAAAAGCCCAACAATTTTGTGCTCAACAAGGGTATAAAGGTCTTGCCTTAGAAACAGCTATCGATAACCCTGCGCAAAAACTTTATGAGAAATTAGGCTGGGAGAAGGATTACCACTGTTTTCATTACTTTTGGCAGGTTAAACGATGATGAAAATCAAAAGATGAGAATAGATATTATTACCGTATTACCAGAATTACTTAGGAGTCCGTTTGAAGCTTCCATTTTAAAGAGAGCTATAGAAAAAGGCTTGGTTGAAGTACATTTTCATAATCTTAGAGATTATACCGATACCAAATATCGGAATGTTGACGACTACCAATTTGGCGGTGGCGCTGGTATGGTTTTGATGATCGAACCAATAGACAAATGTATCACTGATCTGAAGGCTCAACGCCATTACGATGAAATCATATATATGACGCCTGATGGGGAAACTCTAAATCAGAAAATGTCTAATCAGCTTTCAATGATTGATAATATGATTATTCTTTGTGGTCATTATAAAGGTGTCGACCAACGTGTTAGAGATGCATTTATAACTAAAGAAATTTCTATAGGCGATTATGTGCTTTCAGGTGGTGAATTGGGCGCAGCAGTACTTTGCGATTCTATCATAAGATTGATTCCTGGTGTTTTAAATGATGAAACTTCTGCCTTGACAGATACTTTTCAAGACGGATTGTTAGCTCCGCCAGTATACACAAGACCTGCGGAATATAAAGGAATGAATGTGCCAGATATATTGCTAAGCGGTAATTTCGGTAAAATTGAAGAATGGCGAGAAAGCAAGGCCTATGAGCGCACAGAAAAGCTTCGACCCGATTTATTACAATAGGCAAATCCGTTTCAAGTAAAAAAGTCTCTAAAATACTTGTATGTTTTAATTTAAGGATTAATTTTGCAGCCTGTTAGAATAACCTCTGACGATAATCGTGAATGTTACTCTAATTTAATTCCAATTAACTATTCAATGGAATCATTAATAAAATTTGTACAAGACGAATTCGTAACTAAAAAGGAATTCCCAAAGTTTTCATCTGGTGACACAATCACTGTGTACTACGAGATTAAAGAAGGCGAAAAAACAAGAACTCAGTTTTTCAAAGGAGTTGTTATACAACGAAGAGGTACTGGTTCAACAGAAACTTTTACTATACGTAAAATGTCAGGAACAGTTGGTGTAGAACGTATCTTCCCAATTAACTTACCTGCACTTCAAAAAATTGAAGTGAACAAGAGAGGTAAAGTACGTAGATCTAGAATTTACTATTTCCGTGAATTAACTGGTAAGAAAGCTAGAATTAAGGAAATAAGAGGATAAATTTCCCTCAAAAAATTTATAAAGCACCGTTTCAATTTGATACGGTGCTTTTTTTATGAACAAAAGTGAATAACCTATGTTTATAACATGTTGATTAATAAATATTTACAAAAATCTTTTGTCAATTGATATTTTTTTGTAAATTTAAATGTGATTAATAAATCGGAAACGACGAAGTATCCATTTAGAAGTCATTACAGAGCTTGCGTTCTTTGTATTGTTATTGAACCTTTAGGGGTGAATTTTAAAAATAAAGGCTGTCGCTTTAATTTTTAATTATTTATTAAACATCTAAAATTCTAAAATATTAGTTTTTAGAGATTAATGAAATAACAAAAAAGAAATGTTGATTAAAGTTTGGACACCCGTTTAAATTTCAAAAACATTTTAAACGTTGAATTAGTGAAGCGGGTGCAATCAAGGGTTGCCGTTTTAATGAAAAATTAAAACAAACTGTCCGTAAACTTTTTCTAAAAAGCCATATCATTGTATACGTACATTGATATGGCTTTTGTTATTTAACAAATCTTCACGCATGCCTGAAATATTAGCGCATTTCCTGTCTTTTTAGCCTATAGAAAATTGTATCTTTGTTCCGCTTAAATTAAAACAAACCGCAAATGTCCAAAATTTTTTATACCAAAACAGACGAAGCCCCTGCATTGGCAACGGAGTCTTTTTTACCTATTGTAAAAGCTTTCACAAAATCTTCAGGAATTGAAATAGAGACAAAAGATATCTCACTAGCTGGCCGAATTGCAGCTACTTTTCCCGAATTTTTAACTAAAGAACAACAGGTGTCCAATGATTTGGATGAATTGGGCAATATGGCAAAACAGCCAGAAGCAAACATTATTAAATTACCGAATATTAGTGCCTCAATTCCACAATTGAAGGAAGCTATACAGGAATTACAGTCTAAGGGATATAATTTACCTAGTTATCCTGATGAACCTAAAAATGATGAGGAAAAGGAAATACGATCCAAGTACGATAAAATAAAAGGCAGTGCCGTTAATCCAGTTTTACGTGAAGGAAACTCTGATCGTAGAGCTCCAAGAGCAGTTAAAAATTACGCAAAACAGAATCCACATAGTATGGGTGCTTGGAGTTCTGATTCTAAAACCCATGTCGCCACTATGGCAGAAGGTGATTTTAAAGCTAATGAAAAATCCTTAACCCTTACCAAAGCTACCTCAATACAGATTAAATTGGTATCTGATTCTTCAGAAACTATACTTAAGGACAAAATAGAGCTGCAGGCTGGTGAAATTATTGATGCCACGGTATTGAACAAAGAAGCATTAATTAAATTCTTGAAAAAAGAAATTAAAGATGCGAAAGAAAAAGGAGTTCTTTTCTCTGTTCACCTAAAGGCAACTATGATGAAAGTTTCCGATCCAATTATATTTGGTCACGTTGTGGAAACTTTCTTAAAACCTGTTTTTGTAAAATACGCAGATACTTTTGACACCTTAGGAATTAGCCCTAATGACGGATTAGCCAGTTTATATCAAAAAATTGAAAAGCTTCCTCAAACAGAGAAAGACGCAATTACCAAAGATTTAGATGCTGCTTTGGCTAATGGTCCAGATTTAGCAATGGTAAATTCAGACAAAGGGATTACCAACCTTCACGTACCAAGTGATATAATTATTGACGCATCTATGCCTGCAATGATAAGAAATTCAGGTAAAATGTGGAATGCTCAAGGTAAAGCTCAAGATACTAAAGCCGTTATACCAGATAGTAGTTACGCTGGTATTTATTCTGCTACAATCGATTTCTGTAAGAAACATGGAGCATTTGACCCGACAACAATGGGTACTGTACCAAATGTTGGTCTTATGGCCCAAAAGGCCGAAGAGTATGGCTCTCATGACAAAACGTTTGAAATAAAGAAAAACGGGGTAGTACAAGTAATAGATTTGGAAACTGGTGCTATTTTAATCGAGCATAAGGTGAGTAATGGAGATATTTGGCGTATGTGTCAAGTTAAGGATGCTCCTATTCAAGATTGGGTTAAACTAGCGGTTTCTAGAGCTAAGGCAACCAATGACCCTGCTATATTCTGGTTAGATGAGAAAAGGGCCCATGATGCAGAACTTATTAAAAAAGTAAAGACTTACTTAGCCAATGAAGACACAAAAGGATTGGATATTCAAATCATGTCCCCTACTGCGGCTACAGAATTCACTTTAAAAAGAATGAAAGCCGGTAAGGATACTATTTCTGTTTCTGGTAATGTTTTACGTGATTACTTAACTGATCTTTTTCCAATACTAGAAGTAGGTACTAGTGCAAAAATGCTTTCTATCGTTCCTTTGATGAATGGTGGTGGTCTATTTGAAACAGGTGCCGGTGGTTCAGCCCCCAAACATGTGGAACAATTTTTAGAGGAAGGACATTTAAGATGGGATTCTTTAGGTGAGTTTTTAGCATTAGGGGTTTCCTTAGAGTTTTACGGAGAAAAAAATGGAAATGCAATGGCTAAGGTTCTTGGCGACACTTTAGATAGTGCTACTGAAAAGTTTTTATTAAACGACAAATCCCCATCTAGAAAAGTAAACGAAATTGACACTAGAGGAAGTCACTTTTTCCTAGCAAAATATTGGGCAGAAGCACTAGCGAAACAAGATAATAATGCAGAATTGAAAGCAATATTTTCGAAAGTAAGTACTCAAATAAACGAAAAAGAATCTCAGATTCTTACTGAATTAATTAATGCTCAAGGTTCAAAACAAGATATAGGTGGGTATTAT
Organism: Maribacter orientalis; assembly: GCF_900109345.1. GTDB lineage: Bacteria > Bacteroidota > Bacteroidia > Flavobacteriales > Flavobacteriaceae > Maribacter > Maribacter orientalis. The sequence goes on along the minus strand of NZ_FNZN01000001.1, from coordinate 580,403 downwards.
AAGCCTGATGCTTTTTTGGTTGAAAAAGCAATGAGACCGAGTTCTACGCTTAATGAAATTTTAAAAGCTATTTAATTACAATATTTTAAATTAAAATACCCTCGATAATTATCGAGGGTATTTTTTTTGGAACATGATTAACTTTTAGGAGTGTCATGATTTTCTGACTATTTTTACTCAAAAAATTGATGAAAGGATATTTACAACTTATTCTTGTCACCCTTCTATGCTCTTCAAATTCATGGGGTCAAGAAAAGTTTACTTTAAGTGGAACCATATCTGAGAATAGTAGTAATGAGACACTTATTGGCGTTACTGTATCAATACCAGAATTAAAAACCGGTGTAACAACTAACGAATACGGTTTCTATTCCATAACATTACCAAAAGGTACTTATTCTGTTTTAATTAGCTACTTAGGTTTTAAAGATGTTCTACAGGAAATTAACCTAAACGAAAATAGAAGAATAGATTATTTACTTGAAGAGGAAGCTGAACAATTAGAAGAAGTCGTGGTTACAGAAAATGTCGAAAAGATGGACATTCGAAAACCACAAATGAGCGTAAACACCCTTTCTATAGGCACTATTAAAAAAATACCTGTAATTCTGGGGGAGGCCGACGTAATTAAGTCCATATTGCTTTTACCCGGTGTTACAAATGCTGGTGAAGGTGCTTCAGGTTTTAATGTGCGAGGTGGTGCCGCAGATCAAAACCTTATCCTTTTAGATGAAGCAATAATTTTCAATTCATCTCACTTATTCGGATTCTTTTCTGTGTTTAATCCTGATGCAATTAAAGACGTTAAACTATACAAAGGTGGCATTCCTGCTCGATATGGTGGCAGAGTCTCCTCGGTTTTAGATATTTTTCAAAAAGAAGGCAATAGTAAAGAGTTTAAAATGAATGGTGGCATTGGTGCTGTTGCCAGTAGGCTTTTAGTTGAGGGACCCATTAAAAAAGATAAAGCAGCTTTCTTAGTTGGTGGTAGAGCATCTTATGCACATCTTTTTTTACCCTTGTTCGATGTTGACAATACAGCTTATTTCTACGATTTAAATACCAAATTAAATTATAGATTAAATGATAAGAACAACATATTCCTATCTGGTTATTTTGGTAGAGATGTCTTTGGCATCAATGACAGTTTTGTAAACACCTATGGTAATACAGTGGGAAATTTTAGATGGAACCATTTATTCTCAGATAAACTATTCTCCAATCTATCACTTATTTATTCAGATTACTACTATGGTTTAAAGCTTGATTTTGTTGGTTTTAATTGGAATTCAGGTATTAGAAATTTCAATATAAAATATGACCTTAAATATTATATGAATGATAAGCTGCAAATAAATTACGGCCTTAATAATGTGTACTATCAATTCAATCCTGGTAAAATTGAACCTAGTAATGCTGAATCGGGAATTATCGAAGAACAACTTATTCAAAAATACGCTAATGAATTTGCTGCTTACGTTGATGTTGAGCATAGAGTAACAGAAAATTTAAGTCTTAGCTACGGATTACGTTTTAGTCAGTTTATGCGTTTAGGTCAAGATGAACTGAATGTATATGCAAATAATAATCCCGTTGAATTCGACCCATTTCTACTCATTTATCAAGAAGCAGAACCAATTGATGTTATTAATCCAGGTAGAGGAACTACACTGTCAACTTTTAGTAATTTTGAACCTAGAGCTTCCTTATCATATACCTTAAATGAATCTAGTTCAATCAAAGCAAGCTATACGAGATTAGCTCAATACCTTCACCTTTTATCTAACACCAGTTCCCCAACCCCATTAGATGTTTGGACACCGAGCGGTCCGTTTATAAAACCACAACTGCTCGATCAATATGCCCTTGGATATTTTAAAAATATTCAAGACGGTGATTATTCTGTTGAGGGTGAGGTTTTCTATAAAAATGTTCAAAATAGAATTGATTACATAGATGGTGCCAACTTAATTGCAAATAATGCTATAGAGCAAGTTATATTAAACGGTGAAGCTCGTGCATACGGATTAGAAGTTTTACTTCGCAAGAGCGAAGGTAAACTACAAGGATGGCTAGCATATACTCTATCTAAATCAGAGCAACGTACACCTGGCAGAATGCCCTTTACAGATAACGGTCGTAGCAATATTGAATCTGGAATTAATTTTGGAAACTGGTACAACACTCCCTATGATAAAACACACGACATTTCTTTGTTTTTAAGTTATGATTTAAATGACAAATGGAATTTCAGCAGTAACTTTACATACCAAACTGGCCAACCTACCAATTACCCAATTGGTCAATTCGAATTCCAAGGTTTAACTGTCCCTTATTACGGATTACGTAATACACAAAGACTACCTGCTTATAATCGACTTGATCTATCAGCTACGCTAACTCCAAAAAAGAATATAAGTAGAAAAATCAAAGGTGAATGGGTATTTAGTTTATATAATGTATACAACAGACGAAATGCTGCTTCTATTAGCTTTAGACGCAATGATGATACTGGTGCAAATGAAGCGGTTAGAACTTCTATTTTTGGCTTTGTACCTGCAGTAACCTATAACTTTAAACTGTAATCGATGAAACGTTTTATATTGACATTATTGACAATTTCAATAATTATTTCTTGTGAAGATGTAATTGATGTGGAACTACCTGATAACGACACCAGGCTTATTGTAAATGGCGTCATAAGGGTAGATGAAACTCAAGAGTATTTACCAATCGAAATTATAGTGTCAAAAAGTAGTTCTTTTTTTGAAAGCAATAATATTGCTGCTTTAGAAAGTGCTGTTATCTATTACGGTACAACTAACCCTGATGCTCCAGAAATACTTGAAGGTGGTGGCATTTCAAATTTAACAGAACTTGAACCTGGTAGCGGTAAATGGGTGCCAGATCCAACATTTGATAGTGATCAAAGAATTAGGGTAAGCAATATAAACGAAGGTGATGTTTTTCAATTACTTCTTACAACAAGTGAAGAGCGATATTTCGCCACAACTACCTATGTAAAATCAGTTCCTATAGAATCCTTAGAACAAGGAAATCAAACTTTATTTTCTGGTGATGAAACTGAAGTTATCGTCACATTTACGGATAATGGCGAGCGTGACGATTTTTATATTTTAGATTTTGATTTTAACGAGTATTTGGTTACTGAAGATGAATTCTACCAAGGTCAAACTTTTGTGTTTTCTTATTTTTATGATTCAGATTTGGAATTGGATACAGACAGAACCATAAATATAGGCCTTTTTGGTGCAGATGAATCGTTCTACAATTATATGAATCAAATAATAGTACAATCCGGTGGAGACCAAGGGCCTTTTCAAACTCCCGCTGCCACCGTTAGAGGAAATATCACAAATATTACTGGTATTGATAATTCCGAAGTATCAGACAATGTTTCACGTAACGATAATTTTGCCCTAGGTTATTTTGCCATAGTTCAAGAATATAAAAAAAGTATAGTCATAGATAATGAGAAGAACTGATAAAGATATGCTCGTAACTGGGCTAAAACGTTTGGGAATTACTGTAGTTTTAATGTTTACAGCTCCATTAGTATTATGGCAAGCATTTAAAAATCAAGAGCATTTTCTATTTTGGCCAGTATGCATTCTCGGAATTATATTAGCCTCATATGCCATTTTCATGGGATTCAAGGGAATAAAAACTATTGTAAATTCTGTGTTCGGGGTTAAAACTAAATCGAATTAGTTTTTAAGTTTTTTTGTAGTTTTCTTCCACTTATTATACAATTTGTCATAGTCATAGTCTAATACCGTCGCCTGTCGCTCTAATTTACCATTTGAAAATGCACGTTGAAGAATGTCTTCAATTAAATAATCTTCTTCAATCACATCTGGGTGAAATTCTTCTTTAATACTAATCTTAAAGAATTTGGCTGTAGTATTATACCAAAAGGCACGCCAACCATTACGAAGGTCCTTTACCAAATCGAATGCAGTAGTACCCGTTTGTCTGTAGATTAACTTTACTAAAATCTGTCCCTCAGTTCTAGTAAGTTTTTTTAATTCTTCTGAAAATTCTTCCTCAATATACTTTTGAACCTTTTTTGTATACTTCCTTCTTTTTCTAGTATTCTTGATGTCGGCAAGACTATCATTAAGTTCTACCAACCTTTCTGCGGCCAATTTTGCATACGGATACACTTTTTCTGTCTTTCTACGTAATATATAATACCTCAGTTTGTCATCATAAGACGAGAACTTTAGCTTTCCAAAAACATAAGCTTCTTCTAATGCAATAGAATTCTGTAGTAAAGAATCACCAGAAATAATTATCATTTTCTCCGATACAGAATCCAATTCCTGTTCTTCTATCTGAGCAAAAATAGAATAACTGGTCAAGAATAAAAAAATGAGTAAATAGTTATATTTCATTAATATAGGCTAAGCAAATGTCTTGCCAAAATTAACGATAATTATAAAAGGTTATTATTAATACAACGCTAATATTGTTAAGTTTGTATCTTAAAATTACATTGATGGCTGATAAAAAAATTATTACTAAAAAGTCTCTAGACTTTTTTGAAAAATACTTGAATAATGCTGCTCCGACCGGTTATGAATTGGAAGGGCAAAAATTGTGGATGGATTACCTAAAACCATATGTAGATACTTTTATTACAGATACGTATGGTACTGCAGTTGGTGTAATAAATCCTGATGCAAAATACAAAGTTGTTATTGAAGGACATTCTGATGAAATTTCATGGTATGTCAACTATATAACAGACAATGGATTGATCTATGTGATACGTAATGGTGGTAGTGACCATCAAATAGCGCCTTCGAAGTGGGTAAATATCCACACGAAAAAGGGAATTGTAAAAGGGGTATTTGGCTGGCCAGCAATCCATACTCGCAAAGGAGAAAAAGAAGAATTAGCTCCTAAACTAGATAATATTACTATCGATATAGGTGCTAAGGACAAAGCGGAAGTTGAAAAGATGGGGGTTCATGTTGGCTGTGTTATCACCTACCCAGATACATTTCAGGTTTTAAATAAAGATAAATTCGTTTGTAGAGCTATAGACAACCGTGCAGGTGGATTCATGATTGCTGAGGTTGCCCGTTTATTACATGAGAATAAAATAAAATTACCGTTCGGACTTTATATCACCAATTCAGTTCAAGAAGAAATTGGTCTTCGTGGTGCTGAAATGATTACCCAAACCATTAAGCCTAATGTTGCTATCATTACTGATGTTTGTCATGATACGACGACACCAATGATTGAGAAAAAAACACAAGGACATACTGAAATTGGAGCTGGACCTGTAATTTCTTATGCCCCTGCTGTACAAAACAAATTACGTGAACGTATATTAGAAACAGCTGAGGAGAAGAAAATTCCTTTTCAACGCATGGCGGCATCAAGAGCTACCGGTACAGATACCGATGCTTTCGCGTATAGTAATGGCGGAGTTGCTTCTGCATTGATTTCTTTGCCTTTGCGTTATATGCATACTACTGTTGAAATGGTTCATAAAGATGATGTTGAGAATGTTATTCGATTAATTTATGAGACACTCCTAACGATTAAAGAAGGAGAAACCTTCAGTTATTTCGATTAAAGTATAACAGTCCCTCCAATTTTTTAGGAGGGATTATTTTTTAGTACTATGGACGAGCTTATTGACATTTTAAATGCTGATGGAGTACCGTTAGGTAAAACTACAATGAAATCTGAAGCCCATAAAAAAGGCCTCTTTCATGCCACGGTTCATATTTGGTTTTATACAGAAGACGGGAAACTACTTATACAAAAACGAGCTTCAAATAAAGATACCCATCCTAGTTTATGGGATATTTCGGTTGCTGGTCATATTGGTGCTGGAGAATCAATTTTAGATTCTGCAATTAGGGAAGTGCAAGAAGAAATAGGTTTAACGATTACGGGTAAAGAACTGAAGAAAATAGGTGTATTTAAATCCATCCAAAAACATTCCGATCAACTCATCGATTGTGAATTTCATCATACGTTTTTATCTAAACTAAAGATACCCCTAGAAAAACTTATCAAACAAAAAAGTGAAATTGATGACCTCAAATTAATTTCGATTATTCAATTTGAAAAAGAATTAAACGATAAAGAATTAAGCAAACAATACGTGCCGCATTCAATAGAATATTACACTAAAATATTAAATGAAATTAGACGATTACTCTAAGGTTGCAACAAATTTGTCTACTTCAGAGAGTGCATAAGTTATTTGATTACCACTCTCCATATATTTCACCACAAAACTGTTATTTTCTAATTCTTCAGCACCTAACAATATTACATAAGGTACCTTTCTATTATTGGCATATTTGAATTGTTTCTGGATTTTTACATCAGAAGGATATAAATCTGACATTACACCTCTTTTACGAAGTTCCGTTACTAGTTTTAAAGACATTAGCGCTTCTTTAGTCCCGAAGTTAAGGCAAAGTACATCTAAAGACTTATCGACGGACTCAGGGAATAAATTCAATTCTTCCAATACCAGGTAGATTCTGTCCAACCCAAAAGAAATTCCTACCCCACTCACGTCCTTTAATCCAAAGATTCCCGTAAGATCATCATAACGACCACCGCCACCAATAGACCCCATAGATACACCTTTCGGAGCTGAAACTTCAAAAATTGCTCCTGTATAATAATTGAGACCACGAGCCAATGTAACATCAATAGCCAATTTAGCAGATTGCAAACCTAAAGTTGAAATAGTCTCCATAATAAAACGAAGCTCTTCCAAACCTTTTTGCCCTTCTACAGAATCTTTCAATAAGCTATCTAAACGATTTAACTGATCTACATTACTACCTTGAGGTTCAAATAATGGTGCTGCTTTTTCGATTGCATCGGCCGAAATACCTTTAGCCAACATTTCTTTTTTAACGCCTTCCTCGCCTATTTTATCTAATTTATCTAAAGCTACCGTGAAATCGATTAATAAATGCTTTGCTCCAATAACTTCAGCAATACCTGCTAAAATTTTTCTATTATTCATTTTAATAGTAGCACCTTCTAATTTTAAATCAGAAAATACCGCATCATACAATTGAATCAATTCTACCTCTTGCAACAATGAATCTGAACCTACTACATCAGCATCACACTGAAAGAATTCTCTAAAACGACCCTTTTGTGGTCTATCTGCACGCCAAACGGGTTGAATCTGATATCGTTTAAACGGGAAATCTAGCTCATTCTGATGCATTACAACATACCGGGCAAAAGGCACCGTTAAATCATATCGCAACGCTTTCTCTGTAATTTTAGGGGCTATACTAGTAGAATTTTTAGAACTGTAGGTTATATCATCAACCTTACTAATAAAATCACCTGAATTGAGAATTTTAAAAATTAAACGGTCACCTTCTTCACCATATTTACCTAACAACGTTTCTGAATTCTCAAAAGATGGAGTTTCAATAGGTTGAAAACCATACGTTTGAAAATTTTTCTTGATGGTGTCAAAAATGTAGTTACGCTTTGCAATTTCAGATGGAGAAAAATCGCGCGTTCCTTTAGGAATAGAAGGTTTCTGTGCCATTAATTTTTTATTGTAATGCAAATATAGCCTTCAAAAGGTAAGACTACAATTAGGAATTAATAATATGAACAACCAAGAGCTCTACGAGGTTTCAATTACCTTTTCGAACCACTGGTATAAATCGCCTTTAGTAATCACTGCACCTTGTTGCAGTAGTAAGAACTTGTCTACATTTTTATCATCGGTATAGGCTTTTGAAGCTGTCAAATATTCTACAAAATCTGATTGCCAATTCTTCTTAAACCATTCAAATCCGATTTTAGTAGTTAAATCTAAATCTGGGTTCATCACTTTCACAGAAATAAGCTTCATTTCCTTTTCAGTAAGAAAGAACAAATGCATTTGATTGCTTGAAATATTCTCTAGGTAGGAAACCTTACTCAAAACACCTTCCCATACCAAATCGCTAAAAACATCTAATTCTTCTTCCGCTACTTTAGGCTTATCTTTTTTAATGGCATCCCATTCATCTCCTGTAATTGATTGGGTAGCCAAAAAGTTAATAAACTCTTGGTGTAGTTCTTCTAATTGTTCTTTTGTTAGCCTTGTGTATTTCATCGATAGATATTCTTTTAATAATAATTAAATACAACGTGTCAATTTCATATTGGCACTCTAATAATCCGTTTCATGACCAATCAAAAAAAAGCCCTCCAGTAAACTGAAAGGCTAATATATTTAATAATTTGAAGTATTATTTTTGCTCCGCAATAACTTCAAATCCGAAATCAACTATAACCTCACGGTGTAATCTGATTTGTGCATTGTAAGGGCCAGTTCTCTTAACTGCACCACCTAAAATACTAATGAATTTTTTGTCGATAGCATGACCTTCTTTAGCCAAAGCCTCTGCCAAATCACCGTTAGTAACTGAACCGAATAATTTATCGCCAGCACCTGTCTTAGCAATGATCTTCAATTCTAAAGCTTTTAATGCTTCTTCAGTTTTCTTAGCGGCATCAACAACTTTTTTCTCTTTATGTGCTCTTTGCTTCAAGTTTTCAGCTAAAACCTTTTTAGCAGATATAGTTGCCATTGCAGCTAAGCCTTGAGGAATAAGGAAGTTTCTTCCGTATCCGTTCTTAACATTAACTACATCGTCTTTAAAACCTAAATTTTGTACGTCTTCTTTTAATATAAGCTCCATGATTCTTTTCTTATTATTTTAATAAATCAGCAACATATGGCATTAATGCCAAATGACGAGCTCTTTTTACCGCTTGGGCTACTTTTCTTTGATACTTCAATGAAGTTCCTGTAAGTCGTCGTGGTAACAATTTACCTTGCTCGTTTACCAACTTCAATAAAAAATCTGCATCCTTATAATCCACGTATTTAATACCGGACTTTTTAAAACGACAATACTTCTTTTTAGTGTTGGTCTCAATGTTCAATGGAGTTAGATACCTGATCTCTCCATCTTTCTTTCCTTTTGCCTGTTGTTGTAATGTTGCCATAATACTTAAGCTTTAGCGGTTTTTTTGTTTCTTGTTCTTCTTCTTTCTGCCCATGAGATAGCATGCTTGTCCAATTTAACGGTCAAGAAACGCATAACACGTTCATCTCTTCTAAACTCCTGTTCGTAAGGTGTAACTACCTCACCAGTGTTAGTGAATTCGAACAAGTGGTAAAATCCACTCTTCTTGTTTTGTATCGGGTAGGCCAATTTCTTTAGCCCCCAATTCTCTTTAGCTACCATTTTGGCGCCATTGTTAATTAAGAAATCCTCGAATTTCTTAACTGTTTCCTCTATCTGTACATCTGATAGAACGGGATTCAAAATGAAAACAGTTTCGTAATGGTTCATATTATATTTGTTTTAAGGAGTGCAAAAATAGATATTATTTTAAAATAATTATAAGAAATACGAATATTCTTCGTTATTAGATGGTAACAACATGAAAAATAGACCAAATCTTAATCATATCATCATTACCAAATACACGATCAACAGTGCATTGTTCACATCTTTTGTTGCAGTTCAGCATGTTTTTTCGGTTATTTGTCGATGATTTAACCCCACAAATCAGCCCTTATGAAGTTAAGAAGTATCATCGTTGACGATTCATCCATGCAAAGGATGGCCGTTGCAAAGTTGGTAAACAATCATCCTAATTTAACTATGGTAGCAGAATACAGTAACGCTATCGAAGCTAAAAATGGAATCAAGAACCATGAGATAGATCTTATATTTCTTGATGTTGAAATGCCAATTATCACAGGATTCGACCTACTCGAGTCATTAGAAAACAGTCCTCAGGTAATTTTGATTACCGGTAAACCAGATTATGCACTCAAAGCATTCGACTATGATGTAACGGATTATTTACATAAACCGATTACTATGGCACGTTTTGATGCATCTGTTAAAAGAGCTGTTGCCAATTACGAACAATTGCACCGAGTAAATGAAGATGAGGAGCATATTTTCGTAAAAAGTAACCTTAAGAAGAGAAAGGTTATTTTAAATGATATTAAGTGGATCGAAGCACTTGGAGACTATATAAAATTAGTAACTGATGAAGCTAATATCGTAATCTTATCAACAATGAAATCTTTTGAAAAGCAATTACCAGAAGATAAGTTTTTAAGAATACATAAATCGTACATCATTAACCTTGAGAAGGTTGAGAAATTCAACAGTAAAAATGTTGAAGTTAGTGGTAGATCTATACCCTTGAGTAGAAATAAAAAGTCAGAACTTGCCGAAGCGCTTAGTAATGTATAATATATGATATAATTTTACTTTCAAAAAAGACCGCTAAATAGCGGTCTTTTTTATTATATATGGTCTACGTTATATATTACCCTAACACTTCTATACATCGCTACCGCTTTAAATGATTTCTCTATACGCCGAATGTTGGCTTTTGTTTGCGCCAAAGATTGTACTTTTTCAACCTTAACCACAATATGCTTTAAATACTGATTTCGAATTCGAGCTACCGGTGGATATTCAGGACCTAATACAGTACCGCCGAAATTAGAACGTAATGCTCCTACAAACCAATCTGCCGCTTCATTTAAAACATTATAATTTTTATGTTTGAAAGTAACTTTGATAATTCTATTTACTGGAGGATACTTAAATTGCGCTCGCTCATCTAACTGTTCTTTATACATACCCTCATAATCACTTGTAGTAACCTGTTTTAAAATCTGATGATATGGATTATAGGTCTGTATAATAACTTTTCCTCTTTTTTTAGTACGCCCTGCCCTACCCGATACTTGTGTCAATAACTGATATGTTCTTTCATGAGCACGATAATCGGGAAAATTCAATAGAGAATCTGCATTCATTACCCCAACTAAATTTACATTTCTAAAGTCTAGGCCTTTGGTCAACATTTGTGTTCCTACTAAAATATCAAGTTCTTGTTGCTCAAATGCAGTAATTATCTTTTCATAACCATGCTTACCGCGAGTTGTGTCCAAATCCATCCTACCGACTTTTGCGTCTGGGAACAGTCCTATTACTTCTTTTTCAATTTGTTCAGTACCAAATCCTTTTGTATCTAAATCGGGACTACCACAGGCAAAACAACTTTCAGGCAATGCCGTATGGTGACCACAATAATGACAACGTAACTGATTTCTAAATTGATGATAGGTAAGACTCACATCGCAATTTGGACATTGAGGCGTATGCCCACAGGTTAAACATTCCAATAAAGGTGCAAATCCCCTTCTATTCTGAAACAATATTATTTGATTACCTTCTATAAGTGTTTCTTGCATTTCCAATAGAAGCCTTTCAGAAAAATGACCTTTCATTCGTTTTTTACGCGTGGCCTCTTTAATATCTACCAATTCCATCTCGGGCATCAAAACATCACCATAACGTCTAGTAATTTCTGTAAAACCATATTTACCGGTTTTAGCATTATAATACGTCTCAACACTAGGTGTTGCTGAGCCTAATAATACATTGGCGGAATGTAAATTACCTAAAACAATAGCGGCATCTCTTGCATGATATCTAGGAGCTGGGTCAAATTGCTTGAAAGAGCTTTCATGTTCCTCATCTACAATAACCAAACCTAGTTTACTAAAAGGCAGATACATTGCCGATCGTGCCCCAATAACTAACTGTGCCTTAGGTTTAGCTTGCAAAACATTTTGCCAAACCTCCACACGTTCTTGAACATTATATTTAGAGTGGTAAACTGCAATTTTCTCACCAAAGTATTCTTGTAACCGACTTATCAATTGTGTGGTCAATGCAATCTCAGGAAGTAAATAAAGAGCCTGTAAACCCTTTTCTAAACATTCTTCAATCAACTTTACATACACCTCGGTCTTTCCTGATGAAGTAACTCCTTTTAATAGTGTTACTTTCTTTTCTTTAAAAGCCTTTTTAATATCTATTAAAGCAGATGTCTGATATTCATTTAAATCTTTGGTTTCAGAATCATCAGAACTTCCACCAAAATTTACACGGTCAGTTTTGATGAAATATTCTTCTAAGACTACTTTATCTACCAATGACTTTATTACGGCTTTAGATGTATTGCTTGCCTTTTCTAATTCTGAAACTTTTATAGGCTTTTGACTTCTACCCTGAAGTTGAAAAAGTGTAAGTACTACCTGACTTTGCTTAGGAGCTCTTTTCAATGAATTTAGAAGTTCTTCTAATTTCTCATCTGCGTCGTATTCAGCACCTAACTTAACATACCTCACTAATTTAGGTCTATACTGCTCGTAAACCTCTTCTTTAAGTACTATGATTTTTTTCTCCAATAATCTTTGAAGAATAGGCAGAACATTTTTACGTTCTATAATAGCAGATACTTCTTGAACCTTAAGTATTGACTGATGCTGTAGCGCTTCAAACACTAAAAATTCATCGTCTAAAAGTTCATTTTCATCAACCTCGTATTCCGTATTACGTACAACTAATGTTTCGCTCTCTAACAAAAAAGCACTTGGTAATGCACTACGTACAACTTCCCCTAATGTGCACATATAATAAGAAGCAATCCATTCCCAGTGTTTGAGCTGAATTGGATTTATAATCGGGTAATCATCTAATAGCTGATGTATTTCTTTTGCTTCATAGGCTTCAGGAGGTTTTTGATGAACACTATGAACAATCCCAGTATATATTTTTGTTTTGCCAAAAGGAACTGCAACACGCATGCCTGGCTGCAAAAGTGTTGCTTCCTCTTCTGTAATACTATAAGTAAAACTTCGCTCTAGAGGAATTGGTAATATTACATTAATAAAATTTCCCATAACTATCCTTCCACTCGCAACCAAGTCTGGGTTCTGAAGATGAATGCTAAATATCCTCTTACTTTTAATTCATTGTGATTATCTGGATTCAACCATATTTTGAATCTAAACGTCATCGCTTGTTGTGGATCAAACAATCTTTTCCCTTTCCATTCACCATCTTCATGCTTTTCACCTGCAGTAATTATTTCCATACCTTCAACAGGCTTATCCTTTAATTCTCCATCACATTTTACACAGGTTACACCTTCCATTCCTTCTTCTAAAATTTTAATCACCTTACCATACATTAACCCATCTTTCTTATAAATCTCGATTACGCCTTTAGGCAATCCAGTACGGTCGTCAATAGTTTTCCATTTTCCAAAAACAGATTGTGCCGAAACATTCATAGCTAGTAAAAGGAAGAATAGAATACTTAATTGAATAGTTTGATTTATCATTCTTTTTTAGTGATTTTTCTTAAGGTATTTAAGGATGCGTTTAACTCGAACCCAAGTAGCAATATATTAGAATTTAACCAGATGTAAACCATTAATATCAATAATCCTCCAAGAGCCCCATATAATTCATTGTACCGAGCAAATTTTTCAACATAGATCCCAAAAAGATAAGATGTAATCAAAAATAAAATAGTCGTCATCAATGCTCCTATAGAAAAGAAACGGGCTTGCTTTCCTTCCCTTGTTCCAGAATAATATAAAATTGCGGTAGTAAAATACGAAAGAATTATAAAAAACAGCACCTTGGCAATCTGAACGCCTACTAACTCTTCTTCCTCCAAGACATATCCACCTTGTCTTGCTGCAAATTCAGAAAGATAGCCAAGCACATAAAACTCAAAATATATAAAAGCTACAAAACCTAAAATTATCAATATCGCCAAAATGAGACCTACCAATAAAGCATATAAATATTGTTTAAAAAAATTACGAGTCAATTCAATATGATAAGACGTTTCAAAACCCCCAAAAATAGAATGTACGCCATTTGCCATTAAAAAAATAGAAAGTATAAAGGCCGATGAAAGTAATCCACCACTTTTTTGATCTTTAATTTGTTGAAACACTTCACCGAAATAGTCACCTGTTGCACTTGGCAAAAAAGATTCTAAGAACAATTGAAATTGAACGTCAAAATCACCATGTTCAATACTAATATAGGATACTAAAAAAGGTACAAGGGTTACCATGAAAATTAACAATGGAAACAATGCCATAAATAAACTAAATGCGATAGCGCTGGCACGCGTGGACAATGTTCCTCTTAAAATACCAAAAACATACATCTCTAACAGATCATATACTGAAAGCCCCTCCAAACCGGGTAATCTGACTTTTTTCAGAAGCCTGACACCCCAATTTATAATAGGAATCTTATCTAGTTTTTCCTCGACCTCTAGAGACATTTAAACTGCTTTTAAACTTAAATCCATATTGTAGACCGAATGTGTCAGTGCACCTGAAGAAATATAATCAACACCACATTCCGCATATTCCCGAATTGTTTTCTCGTTAATTCCACCAGAAGATTCTGTTAAACAAGTATCGCCTATTAATTTTACAGCCTTTCGGGTATCCTCATAATTAAAGTTGTCTATTAATATTCGATACACACCAGTAGATTCCAATATTTCCCTTATCTCATCTAAATTTCTAGCTTCAACTATTATTTTTAAGTCTCTTCCCGTTTCTTTTAAATATCTTTTAGTCTTGTCTATTGCCTTTGTAATACCACCAGCAAAATCTATGTGGTTATCCTTTAGCATTATCATATCATAAAGAGCAAACCTGTGGTTTTCCCCTCCACCGATTTTTACCGCCCATTTTTCAAGAGCTCGTATACCTGGTGTTGTTTTTCGTGTATCTAATATTTTTGTTCCAGTACCTTCTAGTAAATTAACGAACATATTGGTCTTTGTGGCAATTGCACTCATTCGTTGCATTGCATTTAGCACCAAACGTTCAGCTTTCAAAATACTTTGAGCGCTACCTTCTACATAAAAAACAATATCTCCATGATTTACAGGTGAGCCATCTTTTATACGTACATCAATTTTCAATTTAGGATCAACAAAATAAAATACCAACTCCGCAAAATCTACCCCTGCAATAATACCGTCATCTTTAACCAACAATTTTGCTTTACCAACAGCCGTTTCTGGTATACAAGCCATAGAGCTGTGGTCGCCATCGCCAACATCTTCACGAATGGCATTCGCTATGATCAATGTAATCTCTTCTTTAAACTGTTCTTCTGAAATCATATTATATTATCTAATGCTTTGCTAAATTACAAAGACATTTGCGAAATTGATTTACTTTTGAAATATGACTATAAAACTTTTAGCCATTGGTAAAACTGACAGCTCTCAACTACAAGAGCTAATTGAAGTTTATCAAAAAAGATTACAACATTATATCAATTTTGAAATTGAGCTTATACCTGATTTAAAGAAAACTAAAAATTTATCCGAAGAACAACAAAAGGATAAGGAAGGCCAATTAATTTTAAAAAAATTGGCACCAACCGATGTTCTAATTCTTTTTGATGAAAAGGGAAAACATTTTACTTCAATTGAATTTTCACAATATCTGCAGAAGAAAATGAATTCTGGGATAAAACAAGTAGTCTTCTTAATTGGGGGTCCTTATGGTTTCAGCAATGATGTTTATGCTAAAGCATCGGGAAAAATAAGTCTTTCAAAAATGACTTTTTCCCACCAAATGGTTCGTTTATTTATTACCGAACAACTTTATAGAGCATTTACCATACTAAAGAATGAACCATATCATCATAATTAAAAATAGCCATAAAATAGGATATTATTGATACTACTGTTCCTTTTCTAAAGATTTGACCATGTTATTTGAAACATCTTCTAAATCTTTAAGCTCCTTCATTAAAAATGATATTATCTCTTTTTTATGTTCCATATTTTTCTCAATTCCTAAAACATGGTTAAAGTTTTTAATATTGGTCATATGAGATTTAAAAGCATGGGTTTGATGCCATGAAATCTCTTTTAGCTTTTTATTCTGAACAGTTATTTTTTTTATGGAAGGATTTATGAAAAAGAATATCTCAACAATAAGTATTACCAAAGAAAATACAGCCAATTCTAATTCAATAATCATTAAGGCTTTGATATCTTTCTCGGATGCTTTTTGAAACTGAGTCACAATAGTATCCATTATAAACAAAAATTGGTCTACCTCGGCCGACAAATCTTCTATAGAAACCTCCTCTAACTGATTAAAGTTTTCTAAAGTGTCAAGAATATAATATAAGTGAGGCTGTAATTTATCAAAATTATTTTGAATTTCAACATTGTCCAAAGGCTCTAAACCCATAGCATCACTACCTTTTTGCAATGCATCATTTACGGAAGATAACTTATTGATCGCTAATCGCATTTTGCCATAATCACAAGTAGCATACTTGCATTGGTATACATTTTTTACCAGCATTTGAGATAACATTCGTTGTCTACCTGCAATATTAATTCTTAATGCATCACGTCTTTGTTGTGCTAAAGAAAATTGAATTATTGACTGTATGGCAATAGTCAATACGATTACTGTAAATACTAATAAATAATAGTTATTAAAACTTTTGCTCTGTTTTAATTTTTTAAAAAGGTTTTTTACCATTAATAAAGATATTTCCTACAAAATTCGAAAATACAATAATGTATGGTTGTAAAAATACTTATGTTGTGATTACGACTTAAACTATGGTGTACGCACTAATAACACTAGTGTAGTTATAAACTCTCAAGTTTTATAAAACCTAATATTTTGAATGGAGAATATCTAAAAACACACTTCTAGTACAATACTCTGAACTTAATCGTATTATCTACCTTTTTCAGTGCTTTTAAAACATCTTTATTATATTCTTTATCTAAATCTGTTATCACATAACCAACTTCATTATCAGTAGAAAGATATTGACTAGAAATATTTAACTCGTACTCCGCCAAAACCTTATTGATTTTAGCCATAATACCAGGTACGTTCTTATGAATATGAAGAAAGCGGTGCGCTTTATTCTGTTTCGGCAAACGAATATTCGGGAAATTTACAGCATCAACTGTATTACCACTGTTGATATAATCCATAATCTTATTCGGTACAAAGTCCGCAATATCACGTTGTGCTTCTTCTGTGCTTCCACCAACGTGCGGTGTCAAAATCACATTTGCAAAACCTTGTAATTTAGTGTGAAACTCACCATTACTAGCAGGCTCATCAGGATATACATCAATAGCTGCACCACCAATATGTCCGCTTTTTAGACCTTCAGCAAGTGCATCAATATCTACCACAAAACCTCTTGAAAGGTTAATTAGCATTGCACCTTTTTTCATTTGCTTTATTTCACGCTCACCAATGAAGTTCCTATTCGCTTTATTATCATCTATATGTAAGGTAACAACATCTGAAACGTTCAATAAATCTTCAAGTGTTCCACATTTTACCGCATTACCTAGAGCCAATTTATCGTCGACATCGTAATAGTATACACGCATACCCATAGCTTCAGCTAATACAGATAATTGTTTACCTATGTTACCATAACCAACTATTCCTAAATTTTTACCACGCACCTCTCGGGATCCTGCAGCTGTTTTTTGCCATTGTCCCTCATGAATCTCTCTACTACGGTCAAATACACTGCGCATTAGCATAATAATCTCACCTATCGCCAATTCTACAACCGATCTTGTATTGCTATAAGGCGCATTAAAAACAACAACACCCTTTTTCTTAGCGTTCTCTAAATCTATCTGTGTTGTACCAATGCAAAAAGCACCTACTACCAAAAGTTTGTCGGCAGCATCTAAAACTTTTTGTGTTACTTGTGTTTTTGACCGTATACCTAAAACGTGTACGCCCTTTATTTTTTCAATTAGCTCATCTTCAGATAAGCTGTTCTTAATTAATTCAACGGAAAATCCATCTTCTGAAAGATTTTCAAATGCAGCTGTGTGCACGTTTTCTAATAGTAGGACCTTAATCCTATTTTTTGGGTACGAGATATTTCTTGGCAATTTGTTCACAAATAAAAATTCATCTAAACTTGGTGTAACATAATCCGCATTATTAGCGGCCTTTTCTCTATGTACGTTTTCAGTATAAGCAAAAAACTTATGGGCTATACCTGCTTCGCGCATTACATAATCACTGTAACCATCCCCAATAACTTGAACTTCTCCTTCCAAGTCCATTTGTCTTAGGCAATCTATTTTGCCATTATGTTGGGACAGCACATTATTCTCATCGAAACCGATGATATTTCCTTCTTCGTCGAACTTAAATGTATTTGCATACACGCGATCCGACGGAATATTATATTCTTTAACTATTGGGTCAATGAACTCTTTAAAACCACATGATATTACATAAATATCATCCGCATACTTTTCAAAGAATTCTTTATTAGATTCTATAGACTTCGATATTTTACTACGAAGCTCTTTTACAAGACCCTCTAAATCATCTTTGTTGGCATGTAAAAGTTTAATTCTGCGTTCTAAAGATTCAGTAAAAGAAATATCACCATCAATACCGAGATTAGTGATTTTTTGAATTTCCTTTATAATCTTCTCTTTGTCTGACTTTCCATTTAAAGTCATTTCCGCAAGCACATCTAAGGCTTCTACCCTAGTTAACGTACTATCAAAATCAAAAACGTATTTTCTACTCAATTCGACCATTTCTACCTTTTGTTTTGTATTCTTGCGATTAAAATAAGAAGCAAAAGTAAAAATTTAATTTATCCTGATTAATGTTATCTCGTAAATAAAACAAAAATGATCGGTTATGATGTAAAACAATCAAATGCTATTCGAATTAGAGCAAAAACCGAAGTACCTCGTCAGAAAAATCTGCTGTTTTATATGTGCCATTATGATCTCCTGGCACTCTTACTAATATTCCATTAACAAATGCATTACTCAACTCTTTGGCATTTCCATTATCCAAATCCTCATCTCCACAAATCACTATGATGTCAATCTTAATTTTTCCTAATTTCTTCTTTGAGGTTACAGGTTGATATTTTTGCTGCAAATGCAGCGAACGCAAATCCGCATATATAGATTTTGCATAGTCTACCGCATCTTTGGTAGTTTCATTAACCTCGCCATCAAAGGCTTTGGCGAACATAATTCTCCTATCCCAATCTGGATTCGTAAAATCTATACCCATACCCCCTAAAACCGCTTTTTCTATTCGCTTATCAGTAGTCAATAGTTTTGCTAAAACAATACTCCCTCTAGAATACCCTACGGCCTTATAACTTTGAATATTCAAATGGTTCATTAGTAGTTTTAAATCTTTAACTTCTGCATCATTTTCATAGGCTTCTTTATCTTGGGGTTTATCAGAATCCCCGTTACCTCTTAAATCTGGCACAATCACCCTATATCCCTTATCAAGTAAATCTTGTTTCAATTGTGTGTTATCCCATGATTTTCTTGAATTTATGAAACCGTGAATCAATAATACCGGTTCACCTTCTCCTTCATCTGAAAAAACAATTTTTACATCATCGAAAGACTTGAAATTTTCGGATTGAGAAAAACATATTGATGTGAAAAATAATAGGAATATGCAAAATGAATAGTTCTTTTGTACCATAGATAAATGTATTAAGAAATGTATAATAGTCCGGACAAAATAGCCAATCCGAAACTAACTAACGTACCTATCAATATATATTCAGTAAGCTTTCTGTTATTTCGCTCCTTTAAGTCATTAAATCTAAATACAGACTTTGCAGCTATTAAAAGTCCGATAACTTCCCACCTACCAATTACTATAAAAATTAGCACGAATAACCTTTCTATTATGCCGATATATTTACCTGCATTTGGTAAAGATTTATGATCTGTTTCTATCTGGTTGGACATACCCTCGAGAATTACACCCATAATAATAGACGCTGGGTAGGTCACAAAAACAATTGCCGTTATCAGAGACCAATCTAAATTTCGAAAAAGTGTTAGGGTATGTTCAAATAAATTATCATAAAAAACACAACAGTATATAAGCACTATATGCAAAGCCTGGTCTATAAAAAACGGAATACTTTTTTTTTTAAATAATGAATCGGTATAAAGTTTTAGTAAGTCGATGAAGTAATGACCTATAGTTATAATTAATGCTATTTTCCATAAAGACAAATCCCACAAGAAGAGCATATAAAGTGCAAAATGCAGTATTACATGGATATACAAATATTTTGATGCAATCTTATGTGATTGTTTGTGTACCACCCATTTAATAGGCTGAAGAATAAAATCACCTATTAAATGTGCTAAAATTAGTTTGATGAATATCAACATATTAATTATCTGTTATTATTTCTTCATAATAAGACAATACATCTAAAACCAAGTCTAATCTAGCTCTTTTTAATCTTTGACTTACAGCAGATTGTTTTATTCCTAATTTTTGTGCAATTACTTTTTGTGAATACGTAGGATGGTCTAAAACCAAAGTAACAATTTCGGCAGACACCACACTCCAATCATCCATAAAATCAAGTGCCAATCGCAAAATCAAATTAAGTGTGCGGTCTTTTTCTTCGATTCCTGTTGTAATGCTAAGATTAACCTTACTTTCTTTAAGCGATTCAAAATTTCGCCCTGATCGTTGGTATGCCGGCCCGTTCGATTCGGTAACTCCTGCACCAACATAAGTCTCTAAACCTATACCTATACCCATTCTTACATCTAAGCCTCTTATAGCTTTTAACATTGACTTAATACGGATTGCAGAAAACAAAGCATTCTTCTCAGTTACCTTTAGTTGAAATTCATCGCCACGGTAAATCTCCCAATTCATTGGAGAAGCACCAAACTGGTTAAAGTATTCCTTCAATAAATCTATCCATTGAGAACTAGGATGATCTTCAGAATTTATAATATCTCCGGTAATTATTGCTATCATGATTATTAATTAAAAAACTAATATATCAAATTATAAGCTAATTACATAATATTTTAAAATATTAGCTTTAGTGTTAATATGTAGATTCAACCATAAATGTCTAAAACCAACGTCTAGTCAAGGTACAATATTCCTTATAGGACCGTCCAAATTTATTTAAGAGAATACGCTCTTCTGGTATTATCTGAAAACGATTCATGTACCCTACAAAAGCGGCGGCTATTAAGGTATTAAAGGCATTTCCTAAAACAACCCCTAAAGCTAATAAAGAAATTAATAGGGCTAGATACATTGGGTTACGAGTAAATTTATAAACTCCGCTACTTACCAAATTAGAAGTCTTAACAGGTTTGGTAGGATCTATAGTAGTTTTAGCCCTAAAAAATTGAATAAGAGCTATAATACCTATTAAAATAGCAAGTCCTATTAAAATTTTTGAAAGTAACAACCTACCAAAAAAGTCAAAATAACCAAAAGGCAAAAATTCTGATAACAAATACATGATAAATCCAAAGAGCAAAAACACTATAGCTGGTGGTAACTTTAATTCCATTTTATAAAATTACTACTTTTGAGATTCAAAACTCAATAAACCAGTTCCCAAATTAAGAACATGAAGCTTGTATTCGCAACACACAATTCTAATAAATTAAAAGAAATTCAACAACTACTGCCCGAATTCATCGAACTGATTAGTTTAGATATGTTAGGATGTATGGATGAGATACCTGAAACAGCAAACACTTTAGAGGGAAACGCCAAGCTTAAAGCCGATTTTATAACCAACACCTATCAACTACCTTGTTTTGCTGATGACACAGGACTACTAGTGAACTCACTAAATGGTGAACCCGGCGTATATTCTGCACGTTATGCTGGTGAACAAAATGATTCACAAGCCAATATGGCAAAATTATTAAACAACTTAAAAAACAAAGAAGATAGAACCGCACATTTCAAAACAGTAATCGCTTTAAATATAAACGGAGAAACACATATATTTGAGGGTAAAGTAATCGGAGAAATTACAACTAGCCAAAAAGGTAATCATGGTTTTGGTTATGACCCCATATTCAAGCCGAATGGTTATAAAGAAACATTTGCCGAACTACCATTATCTATAAAAAACAGCATAAGTCATCGTGGTCAAGCAGTTCAAAAATTGATAGCATATTTAAACAACATTAATGTTTCAGAATAAAAATAATAGAGAAACGGTAGAAGTATCTGTCGCATCAGAAAGAGCTGAAGCTGTTGGTGGTGTATTAATTGCGCTATTTGCTGCACTCATGGCCATATCACAAATGGTTAATGGCGAGCTAGAAGAAGAAATGATGATTGCTCATAATAATGTTGTTAGTTACTCTAACTGGTATCAATCGAAAAGCATCAAAGAAAGCTTAAAGGAAAGTGAACTTGATTATTTAACCGCACTAATAAGTAGTGGAATAGTAACTGATGATAAGGTTCAGGTTATTGAAGAAAAAATAGCTTCGGTTCAAAAAAATATTAATAAATATAGTGCAGAAAAAACCGAGATTCTAAATGGTTCGGCTTTTGTCGGTAAAGAAAATTGGAAACAAGACATAGAAGGTGAAATGGGTATAATTACCGGTGTCAAAGAATGGCAACAATTAGCAGCAACTTACGATTATGCTACTAAAAAATTTGACTATGGTATGCTTTTTTTCCAAATCTGCATTGTACTGGGTGCTGTTTGTATCATTATTTATGATAACCCAATTCTACAAAAAATCCTGATTATTTTGATGATTATCTTTGGTATTACGGGCACAATCCTATCAATATATGGCTATTTATTGGCCCCATAGCATTACTTACCATTTTATTATACCAGTCCAATTATTAGCAGTACCTTTGCAAATTAATTAACGCCGCTGGTATAGCATGTGTTGCGCTGAGTCTAACTAGGTTATATATGATAATCGCTCTATGCAACATTCATATTTGCGATTTAGTATAATATATTTATGACAAAGTTTGAAGCACTAGGACTCCAGAAGTCCTTATTAGATGCTGTTGCTGATTTGGGTTTTGAAACCCCTTCAGAAGTACAGGAAAAAGCAATCCCTATTTTATTGGAAAGTGAAACCGATTTGGTTGCCTTGGCGCAAACCGGAACAGGTAAAACTGCCGCATTCGGTTTTCCATTAATTCAAAAAATTGATAGTAACAGCAGAACCACACAAGGTTTAATACTATCCCCTACTCGTGAGCTTTGCTTACAGATTACCAAAGAAATGCAAGCGTATTCAAAATACGAACGTAATATTAATGTAGTTGCCATTTATGGCGGTGCTAGTATTACAGACCAAGCAAGACAGATTAAAAAAGGTGCTCAAATTATTGTAGCTACTCCTGGTCGAATGAAAGATATGATCAGTAGACGTCTTGTGGATATCTCTAAAATCGATTACTGTATTCTAGATGAGGCAGATGAAATGCTGAACATGGGCTTTATGGAGGATATTAAAGATATTCTTTCGGGTACTCCTAATGATAAATCTACATGGTTGTTCTCTGCAACTATGCCTAAGGAAGTTTCAATAATTGCAAAAAAATTCATGCACTCCCCTCAAGAGATTACAGTTGGTGCAAAAAATTCAGGCGCATCAACTGTACAACATGAATATTATGTTGTTGGTGGTAGAGATCGTTATCCTGCTTTAAAAAGATTGGCAGATACCAACCCAGATATATTTTCAGTTATTTTCTGTAGAACTAAAAGGGATACCCAAAAAGTTGCCGAAAATTTAATTGAAGATGGTTACAACGCAGGAGCCTTACATGGCGATTTAAGTCAGAACCAACGCGATTTGGTGATGAATTCTTTTCGAAAAAGGCAGATTCAAATGCTTGTCGCAACTGATGTTGCTGCACG
The DNA here is from genome assembly GCF_900109345.1 of Maribacter orientalis. Classification (GTDB taxonomy): domain Bacteria; phylum Bacteroidota; class Bacteroidia; order Flavobacteriales; family Flavobacteriaceae; genus Maribacter; species Maribacter orientalis. The sequence goes on along the minus strand of NZ_FNZN01000001.1, from coordinate 556,720 downwards.
TGGTATTGATGTTGATGATATTACCCATGTAATAAATTATCAATTACCGGATGAAATCGAAACCTATACACACCGTAGCGGTAGAACAGGTAGAGCTGGCAAGTCAGGTATCTCAATGGTAATAATCACACGAAGCGAACAACGTAAGATTAAAGCTATTGAAAACAAAATCAATCAGAAGTTTATTGCCAAACAAATTCCTACGGGAATGGAAATCTGCGAAATTCAATTGTATCACTTGGCTAACAAAATTAAGGATACACAAATCAATGCAGACGTAGAAAATTATTTACCCGCAATTAATGATGTTCTACAAGGTATTGATCGTGAAGAACTAATTAAAAAAATTGTATCGGTAGAATTTACGCGATTCTCTAACTATTACAATAAGTCTAAAGATTTAAATTCTTCTGATGGTGGTAGAGATAGAGATGGCGATAGAGATAGAAGTGATGGCCGAAGAGGTGGCGAAACACCAACTAGTGGTGCAGTTCGTTATTTCATAAATGTTGGTGAAAAAGATGGTTATGATTGGATGTCACTTAAAGATTTCATTAGAGATACAGTTGGCCTAGGGCAAGAAGATGTTTTTAAAGTTGATGTAAAAGAAAGTTTTTCATTTTTTAATACTGAATCAGAATCTACCCAACAAATTCTTGACAAGTTTACCGAGTTTAAAGTTGACGGACGATTTGTAAATGTAGAAGTATCCAAAAACCCTGGCGGTGGCGGAGGCGGTAATCGCAGAAGCAGCGGCGGAGGCGGCGGATTTAAAGGAAAAAGAAGCGCCAGAAGAGATGATGACCGTGGTGGTAAAGGAAGAAAAGATGTCGATCGTGAATCTAAAGGAAGAAGTCGAGGTCGAAGTGAAGCTAGCAGTCCTAACTCTGGAAAAAGACGCACCACTAAAAGAAAGGGAGATTTCTTTTAGTTAATTGTATATTAAAAATACGCTTCGGCGTATTTTTTTTATTTTGTTTGCATCCCTAAACTTGGCGTTAACAACATGAAATATTTTTTATCAGTCTTATTTACCTTCATTTCCCTTTTAGGTTTTTCGCAAGAAACAGAAGAAAATCAACGCTTAAGTGCAGTTGTTATTAATGCACAAACCGAAGAACCGCTTGAAAGCGTTCATGTCGTTAACTTGAACCAAGTTTTCGGTACTATTACCAATGAAAAAGGAGAATTTTCGATTGCAGCTGTAGTAAATGATACTCTTTATTTTTCTTTTCTTGGGTTCAAGTCCCAAAAAATAAGGGTTACAAACGACATGTTCAAATTTGAGAATACTGAAATAGCCTTAACCGAACTAGCGTATGCTTTGGAGGAGGTTATTGTAAGACCATATCAGCTTACCGGTTATTTAGAAATTGACGTGAAAAACCTTCCTATCAACAACGCTTATCAATATAGTATTTCTGGTCTAGGCGTTAGTTATGAGGGTGGTAATAAAAACCCTAGTGCTGTTACAAAGGTGCTAGGCGCTATTCTTAACCCAGCAGATTTACTACGAAACCTCTTTGGCAAGAAACCTGCACAAATGCGTAAACTTAGGCAAATGAGAGAAGACGATGAAATTCGTAATTTATTGGCTTCTAAGTTTGATCGTGAAACTCTAACAGAATTTCTTCAGTTGGAAAAAGTTGACATTCAAGATATACTTAACAACTGTAATTACTCTAAATCTTTTATTACTACAGCTAATGACCTTCAGATACTTGATGCCATTAGCAGTTGCTACGAAGAATACAAAGTTCTAAATAGAAAAAAATAATATTTTTTAGATTGATTTCCTTGTTATAGCTTTAGAAGAAATATTTAGGAAATGAAAAATTTATACTTTTTAGCACTGTTTGCTGTTGTACTGGCATCTTGCCAACCGAACGCAAAGAATACTTCCAAAACTACACCTTCGGTTACAGACACCGTTGTAACAGCTAAAAAGAATCCTAATTTTCAGTGGGAAGCCGCTACAGTATATTTTCTACTTACTGACCGTTTTAATAATGGTAACCCAGAAAACGATTTAAATTTTGAAAGAGATGAGGTAACCGGAAAGCTAAGAGGCTTTATGGGTGGTGACATTCAAGGTATAACTCAAAAAATTAAAGATGGTTATTTTACCAAGCTTGGCGTAAACGCTATATGGTTTACTCCAGTTATAGAGCAAGTTCATGGTGCCACAGATGAAGGCACAGGCAATACTTATGCCTACCATGGGTATTGGGCAAAAGACTGGACGGCATTAGACCCTAATTTTGGAACCGAAAAAAATTTAGAAACTCTGGTTAAAACAGCTCATGAAAATGGTATTCGCGTTCTATTAGATGTGGTTTTGAACCACACTGGCCCAGTTACTGAAAAAGACGCTGTTTGGCCAAAAGAATGGGTACGCACCTCTCCTACTTGCGAATTCACTACATACGAGAATACCACAAACTGCACCTTAGTGGCAAATTTACCAGATATATTAACAGAATCTGATACGGCAGTAAATTTACCTGACGCACTTCTTGCCAAATGGAAAACTGAAGGCAGATTAAGTGAGGAATTGGATGAACTTGATTTATTTTTTGATAGAACAGGACACCCCAGGACTCCAAGGTTTTATATCATGAAATGGCTTACCGATTACATTAATAAATATGGGGTTGATGGTTTTAGGGTTGATACCGTAAAACATGCAAATGAAAATGCTTGGGCTGAACTCTATAAAGAATCATCAGCGGCATTCGATTTATGGAAAAAGAAGAACGCTGATAAGGTTTTGGACAACAACCCTTTCTATATGGTTGGTGAAGTATATAATTACGGAATTTCTGGTGGTCGAGAATATGATTTTGGGGATAAAAAAGTAGATTATTTTGCCAACGGTTTCAAAAGTTTAATAAACTTTGAATTAAAGACAGACGCTGAAAAGGACTACGAATCCATTTTTTCTAAATATAGCAAACTGCTGCATACTACTTTAAAAGACAAAAGTGTTTTAAACTACCTTACATCGCACGATGATGGACAGCCTTTCGACAAAGAACGAACAAACCCAAAAAGAGCCGCAAATGTTCTTCTTTTAACTCCTGGAGCTTCACAAATCTATTATGGCGATGAAACGGCAAGAGACTTAACGATTGAAGGAACTGAGGGTGATGCCAAATTAAGGTCTTTTATGAATTGGAATGAGCTTGATAGTTTAGCACAAACAAAAGAAATTTTAAATCATTGGCAGCAAATTGGTTCTTTTAGAAATGACCACCCGGCCATCGGAGCTGGTATTCATAAACTAATTACTAAAGAGCCCTATGTTTTTAGTAGGTATTTAAATAAAGAGGAGTATGTTGATAAAGTTATTATTGCACTCGACTTACCAAAAGGAAAAAAGTCCATTTCGGTAAAAGGTGTATTTGGAGATGGTACAAAACTTTTTGACAGATATTCTGAAACCGAAAGTACAGTAGTCAACGGTATAATTGTTCTTGAAAATGATTTTGATATCGTTTTATTAGAACCAAAGCACTAGAGAAATAGCATACTAGGCATTAGAATGGAGGGCAATCCTATTTCCCTCCGTATCTTTCAGCAGACCCATAAAACCATGACCATCACCAATTTCTGTTTTTGGCTGTAATACTTGTCCGCCTGCTTTCTCCACCTTGTCCAATACAGTGGCCGTATCTTCACAGGCAAAGTATACCAAAGCCCCTTCGGTTAAACTTGGCACATATTGATCATGCTGTACCAAGGCACCATTTGCCTGACCTATAATAGGCTTATCAGGAAACAGTCCCATTACAAATTGCCCAAAATTATTGACTGTTATTGTAATGTCTAAGATAGTTTCGTAAAACTTTTGAGCTCGTTGCATATCTGCAACCGGAATTTCAAACCATGCTATCATATTTCACTACTTAAATTATGTTTAAGATTCTGTAATCCTTGTTCAAAATCTTTTCCTACCATTTTATCCATACTCATAAATAGCATCATAATACTCATAGGAAATTTATTGGTTCCTGTAAACCCCCAAGTCACTTTACTCCTATTATTATCTAGTTCCTCCAAGTCCATATAACAATCAGATTCCGATTTAATCGGTTTTAAGAATCTTAAATCTTGTTCAATTCGCTTACCTTCAACTATTTTAGTTATTTCTTGCTCGCCCTCACCTACTTCTTTATTGCCGTTCCAATAACTTACGGCGCCAACCTCGCCGTCTATACCAGTAAATTTTTGGTCCATATTCGGGTCTTTTCTTGCCCACGGCGACCACTCTTGTTGTTTCTTTAAAAATTTTAGTTGTTCCCAAACTTTTTCCGTGGGATGTTCTAGTTCTACCGACCTATAAACATGATAACTCTTTGGGGCAATAAAGGATAGAATAATTAGTATTGCCAATAACACTCCTAAAATTATTAATACGTAATACATCTGTTTTTCAAATAGTTATTAGACAACAAGTTAAGTAAAATTTAATTATCAGAATCATACCTAATCAAGATATCATCGATACTTTTTATAGATTTTTTGGTCCAATCTAATCGTTTCTCCATCATTTCTGCTTGGGTCAGCTTCCAGTCAAAATTGGAAGACTTTAATTTAGATGTTAAGTGTTGTAGAATAATCGCTGCTGAAACTGAAATATTCAAACTTTCGGTAAAACCTACCATCGGTATTTTCAAATAAGCATCAGCATTTTTCAGCACGTAGTCGCTTAAACCCTTATTTTCAGTACCAAAGAATAAGGCCATTTTTCCATCTAATTCATAATCTTGCAATAATGAGCTATCGGCATGTGGGCTGGTAGCAACAATTTTATACCCTTTATTCTTAAGTACATCAACCGCATCATTCGAATTTTTATATCTTTTTACATCTACCCATTTTTGGGCACCCATAGCAATTTCCTCATCTAAACGTTGGCCATATTTACCTTCTATTAAATGTGCTTGCTGTATGCCAAATGATTCACAACTGCGTATTACAGCACTAGTATTATGCATTTGAAAAACATCTTCTATAGCAACGGTTATAAAATTGGTTCTATGACCTAATATATCATTAAACCGCTCAATTCTTTTTTCTGAAATAAATTCTTCTAAATATGCCAAAAGCTTCTCATCCATCATGCTTCCAAGATAAGAAAAGTATATTTTTAAGTTTAATTTTAAAAAACCATGAAGAACATTGTTGTATTAACCGGAGCAGGAATATCTTCCGAAAGCGGATTAAAAACGTTTAGGGACGCAAATGGTTTATGGGAAGGTCATGACGTTATGGAAGTTGCCACTCCTCAAGGATTTTATAACAACCCACAATTGGTCTTAGAATTTTACAATCAACGTAGAAGAGAATTATCAAGCGTGTATCCGAATCAAGCGCACCTAGCTTTGGTTGAACTGGACAAGCACTATAATGTGCATATTATAACCCAGAACGTTGATGATTTACATGAGCGAGCCGGAAGTTCTCAAGTACTTCATTTACACGGCGAATTATTAAAAGCCAGAAGCATGGCTTCAACTGATGATGTATTTGATTGTAAAAACGATATACGCTTAGGAGACAAATGCAAAAATGGATATCAAATTAGACCTCATATTGTTTGGTTCGGTGAAGCTGTACCTTTATTAGAAGAAGCCATAAATATTACCGAAAAGGCCGATTATCTTATAATTATAGGAACCTCAATGCAAGTTTATCCGGCGGCAAGCCTAATAGATTACGCTAAAGCAAATACACCTATATTCTTCATAGATCCAAAACCAGCAATTAAAGGTGTTGTGAATGGAAATTTAACCGTTATTTCAGAAAACGCAGTAAAAGGTGTTCCTACTTTGGTTGCTTCCCTAATTGGTAAATAATTCTTGTTTGTTTCACCCACGCTACAATTTCACCTACTTCCTTATCTGATATTTTAGAATTGCTGTGCAAATATGTATACTCGGTTAATGGCATATTTTCTTGAACAACCATTTCTTCAATCTCTTCTAAAAGATGGTCTTTCTTATCTATTGAATAATTTTGCCACTCAGAAAAATTTAAATTGTTCTTTCCTTCTTTAACGTGGCTATCAATCCAATATGAAATTGGCGCTACATTATTGTACCATGGATAGGCCGTATTATTACTATGACAATCATAACAAGAGGTTTCAAATAAAGCTTTCAAATTGGGAGAGGGATTAGTCTCTTTAATAAAAATTTGAGTATGGTTACCAGGGGAAATATTCTTTGTAGGACTATAAAATTGCATGGCTATCAATACTAAAACCACACCTAGGCTATTTTTTTTTAGTAATTTCATATTTGGGGGAAATATCGAATAAAGATACAATTTTATGACCAAGGAAGAGCTTTGCCATGCATTGAATTATGTTAATGCAACTCGAGAAAATCGTAGTAAGATGGTATTTAAAATTGAAGAAAATGCCCATCTCATTCCTATTTTAATAGAAATTTTTAAAGATGATATAGACCCTATATCTTGTAAAGCAAGTTGGGTTTTAGAATTTCTTATAAAGAAAAAGTTAGAATTTATTTTCCCTTATATCGATTCATTTTTGTGCTCACTATCTAGTTTAACCTTAGAATCATCAATTCGACCTGCCTCAAAAATATGCATGCTTCTAGTTGAACATCATTATTCTGTCAAGTCATCTCTTTCAAAAAGAATACTTACCAAACAACATTTAAATACTATTGCTGAAGCAGCATTCGATTGGCTCATTGGCGACCATAAAGTTGCCCCTAAAGCCTATTCAATGACAACCCTTTTATTGCTTGGTGAAAATATAACCTGGATTCATCCCGAACTAAAACTTATTTTAAATCAGAATTATGAAAATGGGAGCGCTGCATATAAAGCACGCGCAAGAATGACTTTAAAGGCACTTGAAAAAAGCTAGCCTAATAGTATTACAACTCCGTTTTTCTTTATTTGAAAATCACTTTTTGACTGCAACTTAAAGCGAATAGTGTTTTAATCTATGGTATGAATAGGTATATTTGCCGCTTATTAATTCAACCATTAATTATGTCTCTTAACGCATTAAATGCCATTTCTCCAATCGACGGTCGCTATAGTTCAAAAACCAATTCATTGTCTCCTTATTTTTCTGAAGAAGCATTGATTAAGTATAGGGTAAGAGTAGAAATCGAATATTTTATTGCTCTTTGCGAGATTCCTTTAAAGCAGTTATCTTCTTTTGATTCTTCTAAGTTCGAAGATCTGCGTAAAATCTATACTGAATTTACTACAGCAAATGCTCAAGAAATTAAAGAGATAGAAAAAGTAACCAATCATGATGTTAAGGCGGTTGAGTATTTTATAAAAAAGGCTTTTGATTCTTTAGGGCTTTCAAAATTTAAAGAGTTTATCCATTTCGGATTAACATCACAAGACATTAATAACACAGCCATTCCGCTTTCTATTAAAGAAGCGATGAATGAGGTTTATGTTCCTCAATATTTCGAATTACTTGAAAAGCTAGATGTTCTAACATTAGAATGGGCAGATATACCTATGCTAGCAAGAACACATGGTCAACCTGCGTCTCCTACGAGATTAGGAAAGGAAATTATGGTTTATGTAGTTCGATTAAAAGAACAATTTAATTTATTGAACGATATACCAAGTGCTGCAAAATTTGGTGGTGCTACCGGTAATTTTAATGCCCATCTGGTTGCCTACCCATCTATAGATTGGAGAGAATTTGGTCAAAATTTCGTTCAAGAAAAGTTAGGTCTTCAACATTCTTTTCCAACAACGCAGATTGAACATTACGACCATTTGGCCGCACTTTTCGATGCTCTTAAACGTATTAATACTATCGTTTTAGATTTAGACCGAGATTTTTGGACATATGTATCCATGGACTATTTTAAACAGAAAATTAAGGCCGGTGAAGTTGGTTCGTCTGCAATGCCTCATAAAGTAAACCCAATCGATTTTGAAAACTCAGAAGGTAACCTTGGTATTGCTAACGCTATTTTCGAACATTTATCCGCAAAATTACCAGTTTCAAGATTACAACGGGATTTAACAGATAGTACAGTGCTTCGTAATGTAGGTGTGCCATTTGCCCATACTATGATTGCTTTTCAATCTACTTTAAAAGGATTGAACAAGTTATTATTAAATAGAGATAAATTTGAGCAAGATTTAGAAAATAATTGGGCGGTTGTTGCCGAAGCCATTCAAACTATTTTAAGGCGAGAAAGTTATCCAAACCCATACGAGGCTTTGAAAGGACTTACACGTACAAATGAAAAAATAAATAAAGATTCTATTTCTAATTTCATCGATACCTTAGAAGTTTCTGATACTATAAAGAAAGAACTTAAACAGATATCACCTAGTAATTATACGGGTATATAATATTTGTAGTGTATTAATTTTAAAATTACCTTATATAAAAAGACCACCTTTCGGTGGTCTTTTTTCTTCCTATTATTATTATTACTTATTAATTTGAACTTCGTGTGGATAAGGAATTTCAATACCTGCACTATCCAGGGCTTTCTTTGTACCTTCTATAGTTGCAAAATATACATCCCAATAGTCTTCTGGCTTACAGTAAGGGCGTACGGCAAGGTTCACAGAACTATCTGCTAATTCAGATACATTAACCGATGGGGCTGGATCCTTTAATACTTTAGGGTTTGCCACTAACATAGCTAATAAAGCATCTTTCGTTTTTTGAAGGTCAGAATCATAACTTACGCCTACAGTGGTGTCAACTCTCATTTTACCTTCTGCCGTATAGTTGATTATATTTCCATTTGCCATCGCACCATTCGGTATAATAGCCAATTTATTTTGAGGGGTAATCAATTTAGTTGTAAAGATTTCGATTTCTTTTACATTACCTAAAACACCTTGTGCTTCAACTAAATCTCCAATTTTATAAGGTTTAAAAATAATTAGCAAAACACCACCAGCGAAATTGGATAGTGATCCTTGTAAGGCCAAACCAATTGCCAAACCAGCAGCGGCTATTACAGCAGCAAAACTTGTAGTCTCGACACCTAATGTTGATATAACGGTAATAATTAGAAAGATAGTAAGTGCCCATTTTACTAAGCTTAATAAGAACTTCTTGAGTGATTCGTCATATTCTTGTTTGGTCATACCTTTTCTGGCAACACCAACTAACTTCTTTATAACCCAAGAACCAATAATATAAATTAGAATCGCACCAATTATTTTTGGTCCAAATACCATTATAAAATCAATTCCTTTTTCAATCCATACTTGTGCATCTTCCATTCTAAATAGTTTTTTATTTAGGTTGTTATTTAATTGTCCTCAATTATTAGGACACAATCTTTTTTTATAGGTCACATTAAAAATACATTTAAACCACAATTTAAAACAAAAAAAACCTATTACATATTCGTAACAGGTTGTATTTAAAACTAATATGATGAAGGATGATTAGCCTTTTATTAAATTACCAAGTTGTTCAAGGCCTTTACCGTTAAAATCAGATTTTTCCATAGCCTGTATCAATTGCACGAAACTAGCTGGGTTCATATCATCACCCAAAACACGAACAAGAATTAATCCCTTTTCGTCATTATCGCCATAGATTACAATTTCGTCTATAGTATCATCGTCTCCTTTCAATTGAATTGTAGCTTTTCCAAAAGATGTATTCATCTTCATTAATTCGCTAAAATCTGAACTTTTTAAAATAGTCTTAATAGCTGCCTTTTGCACTTCATAATCGGCAGTGTTATGCTCCTTTTTCTGAAAAGCTAGAATGTTTAACTTCTTAAGGGAACTTGCCGCCTTTTTTTGAGTTTCACTTAATTCTGCCTTTTCTAAATTCAAAAGACTAGAAGGTAAATCGAAAGACATAAAATTCGGATTTTCGGCACTTGCAATAAAATATTGCTGTAAACTTTGTTCTGAAGAACAAGATGAAATGGTAAAACCTAATACCATTACTAAAACCCAATATACTTTTTTCATAATGCATTTTTTAAAATTGAAGAAAAGAACCCTCCGGTTTTACGAAAGGTCCTTTTCTAAAAATTAGTTACTTACCAGAAGCTTTATTCAAATCTTGCGGTAAATTCATTTTGTTGGTAATCGACCCAATTTTATTCAAATCAATATCTCCAGTTAGGCTGACCAAAACGGTTTCCAATTTTCTACCATGATCACCTATTTCTACATTATCCAATCCCGACACAAACATTAATAATTCTGTCACATGGTCCTTTTTTGCGCCATCTCTAACATAGAACTTAACATTAACATCTTTGTCCTTTACACGCATTAATTCTTCTAATTTCGAAGACTTAAGATATTTCTTAACTGTTGCAGACATATCCGCCGAAACCGATGCGTCTTCGGTCATAAAAACTTTTATATTTTTAAGTCCGCTAGCTACATCCATAAATTCCTTCGCTTCGGCATCATCACTCATTCCTCCTAATTTAGAGACTAAGTCTATCATACCTTTGTTCACGATTACTGAACCTACGTTATCCATATCCTCATACTTATCGAATACAGACTGTGAGAAACCCAATACAGGTAAAATTGCCATTAAAAATACTACTGCTACTTTTTTCATGATTGTTGTTTTTAGTACCTCTACCCTATTTTAGGATAAAAGTGATTGATGAATTGATGAATACTTGTTTATGAAAAGCGTTAATTTAATTGGGGATTAACGCTTATTGATTATTATTTAATTCCCCTTTTTAGATGCTTTCCCTAATTGATCACCTCCAGGTAGATCCATTTTATCGGTCAATTTTGAAACTGATCGTAAATTAATATCTCCTGTTAAGGATAGTAAAACCGTTTCTAATTTTTTACCATTAATGTCTATATCCATATCTTTCATACCGGTTACGAACATTAAAAGTTCTTTCACATGATCACTGTCTTTACCTTCCTTTACATAAAATTTAACATTTGAACCACCATCTCTAACTCGCATTAACTCTTCAAATGATGAACTTTTTAAGCGATTGGTCACCCAATTATCTACATCTTTAGAAATAGCCGCGTCATCAGTGGTAATGACTTTAAAACTTGTTATGGAATTTACGAGTTCAAAAAACTCTTTTGCTTCTGGATCATCTGAGCTTACACTCATTTTACCTAACATCTGAAACATCTTAGGTTGCATGGCAACAAAGGTTACCTTGTCATTATCTTCGTATTTATCGAAAATATCTTGAGCTCTTGAAATAATCGGAGCCAAAACCAACATTGTTAATAGTACTATCTTTTTCATTTTAATTATTTTTTCGTTAAAAATTTATTTGTTGTTTTTTCGAATTTTTCTAAATGATACAGTTGCTCAGTACCTTTATTAAAATTCATTGCTAATAAGGCAAAAGCCTCTTGTGCAGACTCAATTTCTTCTTGTGTATACTCGTCTGCTAAAGTAACTGGGGCTGGTGTTGGTTGATAAAAATACAACCCGAACATAAAGACTGCTATTGCCGCTACAGAAACCCATTTCAAATAATTTATTCTAGGTTTTAATGGGACCTGTTTGGTAAAGCGTTCTTCTTTTGCTTTGGTGAAATAATTAAACAAAGGCGCATGTTGCTCTAAATGAGGTGCAATACTCTCTTTTGAAAAATACTCCCTTAGTGTTTCTTCTTCAGCAACCGTGGTGGTAGCCTCAAAATATTTCACTATTAATTTTTCTATTTTATACAATTCCATAATTGTGCTTTTCCATTAATTTTTCCCTTACGGTTTTTCGAGCTCTGGACAAAGCTACCCGTATGGCTGTAGGTTTCATATCCAATAATTTTTCTATTTCTTCATATTCATATTGTTCTACATCTCGCAATTGTAATACCATTTTTTGTTGTTCTGGTAATTCGTCCATAATCCGTTCAACCCAACTAATACTGTCCTTTGCTTCTAACTCACTTTGTAGTGACGTACTAGAATCGGTATAATTACTATGTACTAATTTTAAATTACCGGCTTGTTTAGATTTCAATCTGTCCAGACAGAAATTTTTAGTCATGGTCATCGCAAACGCTTCTACATTATTATAGGTCTCCATTTTATTCTTCTTATCCCATAACTTTATAAGAATCTCTTGCGTTGCATCTTCAGCTTCCTCCGTTGAAACCAATAACCTTTTGGCCATACGGAATAATTTATCCTTAAATGGTAATACAATATTTAAAAACTCTGTTTGTTTCATTTTGGTTTGGCTGTTTGTAAGCTTGCTAACAGGTTTACAAAAAGAAGACGAAGTTGAACGATTTTTGTTACAATTAATTTTTAATTTGATTGCTTGTTCCTAAATTTAACATCCTTACGACAAATATATCCGTATTTAAAATGATATATATTATTGCATTCTTATGAGTGTTCTATAAATTGGAATGTTTATTGTTACAAATAAAAATAAAAAAAACTATGAAAAATTTTTTCTTGTCCCTCCTATGCTTAGGCTTCGTTGTTATTTCTTGTAATAAAAATGATGATGACCCTATACTTGAAGAAGAAGTAATCGAAGTTCCTGAGGAGGAAGTACCAATTGTAGTTGACATTGAAGTTCAAAACTTTTTTTGGCAAACTTTAAACCTCTATTATTTTTGGCAAGGTGATGTGCCAGATTTGGCAGATGACCGTTATGATACTCAAGCCAGTTATGAAGAATTTCTTACTGCCAACCCAGAACCAGTAGATTTTTTAGAGAATAAACTGCTTTTTTCTGAAGATAGATTTACTTTTTATAGTAATGATTATACAGATTTAGTAAATAATTCTGCAGGTGTTTCTAAAAGTAATGGTCTGCAATTCGGATTATCATTAATAGGTAACACTGATGATGTTTTCGGATATGTTGAATATATTATTAAAGATTCTGACGCATCTAATAAAGATATTAAAAGAGGCGAAGTATTTATTGGGGTAAATGGCACAAGCTTAAATAGAACAAACTATATAGATCTTCTGTTTGGTGATAACGACACTTATACTTTAAACATGGCAGAAATAGTAGATAATACTATTAGCCCAATTGATAAGGAGGTTACTTTAACTAAACAGGAAGGATTACAAGAAGACCCTATTTATGTAACTGAAGTTATTACATCGGGAGATAAAAAAATTGGTTATTTCATGTACAACCAATTTGTATCCGGTTCAGAAGATGCCATGAATGCCGTTTTTGCCGATTTTATGTCTCAAGGTGTAACCGATTTGGTTTTAGATCTACGATACAATTTAGGTGGTAGAGGTACTACTGCTACCATTTTAGCTAGTTTAATAAAAGGCACTAGTACTTCAGATTTACTTTTTAGAACTACTTATAATGCAAAATTACAGGCAGAAATCGCCAGTAGTTCAACCGACAATTATTTTGTGAGCACCACCGGTACTTTCGATGGTAATTCGAACGCTCCTTTAAATACATTAAATCTAAGCCAAGTATATATTATCGCTACTTCAAGTTCGGCTTCGGCAAGTGAATTAGTAATGGTCGGTTTAGAACCTTATATCAATGTAGTTCATATCGGCTCTACAACAGTTGGTAAAAACCAAGGTTCCCTATTATTTGTTGATGATCCAGAAGGTGGCAATGTTTATGATGAAACTAGAGTAAATAATATAAATCCTAATGTACAATGGGGTCTTCAACCTATTATTAGTAGAGTGGAAAATAGTGCAGGCTTTTCTGATTATGCTGACGGATTAATTCCTGATATTGAACTTGATGAAGATATTACCAATTTAGGGGTTCTTGGTGATGCTAACGAACCTCTTCTAGCAAGAGCAATTCAAGAAATTACCGGTATCGGAGCTAAAAGAAGTTTCGATGTGATGATTCCTGCGCGTGTTATTTCGAGTTCTAAACTACATGATCCTAGAAATGCAACATTACTATTAAACAACAGCGTATCTACCTCAAAATTTTCACTTAACCAAAAGAAATAAAATTAAAAGATTTTAGTTTCCCTATTTATGAAGAAGATTTTAGTATTACTTTTTATAACGGTTATTTTTTCTTGTTCTAAGGACGAAGATTTGATCTTAACCAAAACCATTGACCCAGATGGTTCTGCTGATGTAGAAGTTCAAGATTTCATGTGGAAAGCCATGAACTTTTGGTATTTCTGGCAAGCTAACGTTGATGATTTGGGCGATGATCGTTTTGTAAATACCAAAGAAGGTCGCGCAGAATACACTGCCTTCTTGGATTCAGAAGATAACCCTGCAGCTTTTTTTGAAAACAAACTACAGTATATTGAAGATCGTTTTAGTTTTTATAATGAAGATTATCGTGAACTCACCAACTCTTTAGCCGGTATATCTAAAAGTAATGGTCTCGAATTCGGACTAGTTCGTTTTCAGGATAGTGAAGAATTATTTGGCGTTGTTCGATACATCATACCAAATTCAAATGCTGCTACTGCAAATATTTTACGAGGAGATTTGTTTACTGGTGTTGATGGGCAAACTTTAACATTGTCAAATTATGAGGAACTCCTTTTTACAGGAAGCGATACGTATACCCTAAATATGGCAGATTTTGTGAACGGTACTATTGTTCCCAATGAAGAAGAGGTAACACTTACCAAAGCGCAAGCTCTTGCAGAAAACCCAGTTTTAATTTCCAAGTCCTTCGAAATTGGTGGTGAAAATATAGGTTATATTATGTATAACCAATTTACAAATGAATATGACGATGACCTTTATGCCGCTATTGAAGCTTTGAAATCTGCCGGAATAACGAATTTGGTAATGGACTTGCGCTATAACCCTGGTGGTTCGGTAAATACTACACGTCTATTAGCTAGTATGATTTATGGTACAAATACATCAGATGTGTTTTTAAGAAAAAGATACAATGATAAACTTCAAAATCAATTTAACGATAGCCAATTAGAAGTGTATTTTGCTGATAAGGTTAATGGAAAAACAATCAATTCATTAGGCTTTACTAAATTATATGTACTTACTTCTTCTAGTTCTGCGTCAGCTAGCGAATTATTGATCAATAGCCTAGAACCTTATATCGATGTTATTCAAATTGGGGATGTAACGAGAGGTAAAAACGAGTTTTCCACTACATTGGTCGATGATCGTGATAACTCTTACTTGTACACACCGTCTAGAGTAAATAAAATTAACCCAAATAATCAATGGGCCATTCAACCATTAATTGGTAGGAACGAGAATGCAGATGGTTTTTTTGATTTTACTAGCGGTTTACAGCCAGATATTATCTTGAAGGAAGATTATGGTAACTTAGGCATTTTAGGGGAACAGAACGAGCCATTATTAGCCAGAGCCATAGAAGCCATTACAGGACAAACCGGAAAACGTGATTTTACCGTTTTAAACCCGATGGAAGTTTTTATAAGTTCTAAAGTTCGTAATCCTATCTATGATAAAATGATTGATGATACGGTTTATAATTTAGAATTTTAGACCATACAAAACGAAAAAAAAAGGACAGCTAAATAGCTGTCCTTTTTTTTTATAAACTCATTTTAAATCCTAGTCGTAAATTCCTTCCTTTAGTCGTATAATCCACTAGCTCTATATATTCCTCATTCAAAATATTATCAACGGCTATAAAGGCTCCAAATCTATTCGAGAAATCATGTTTCAATTGTAGGTTAGCTAAACTAAAACTACCTAAAGTAACTTCTGAGAAAGTCGCAAAATCAGTATCTGTTCGGTCAGAAACGTATTGATACGTAAGTGCTACATAGGTTTTTACTCCAATACTGTATCCTAAACTTACATTAGCTTTATTTTTTGGTACTCTTAATGCCAAGCCTTCTTTAGAACTTGTAAGCGTATAGTTCGCATCCAATGTAAAGTATTTAAAAGGTTTTGAACTAAAGCCTACCTCCACTCCATTAAAATGAACTGTATTTGCTGAATTACGATATTGACTTTCAAATGTATTTGGATCAATCGTTACGTATTCGATTCTATCATCTTCAGCCCTATTAAAATAAACAGCGTTAAGTATAAACTTTTCTGACAATTTATATTCTAAACCAACTTCTATAGTAGTATCTTCTTCAGGATTTAAATCTTGATTGGCTCCAAAAGGACCGTATAATTGTGATAAATTTGGTGCTATGTACGAAGTAGCGTATGAGCCCATGAACTTTAAATACCCAGAGTTTATATTCATCCTGTAAGATGGATTAATGTTATAAATAAAATTAGAGCCATAGTTACTATGATTATTTAAACGAACTCCTGCATTTAAATTTATGCCATCATTGCCAACATATACCATGTTCACATAGGGGTCAACAGTGTTCGAATTTTGCTCCTCTAAAAACAAGGTTTGATTATCAATATAATTTAAACCAACTATCGTGTAAATTTTTTCTGCAAAAGTATATTTGTTAAAAACGTCTAATACATAAGAACGAGAATTGTAAGCAGCAGGAAAACTAGAAATAAAAAATCTATCTATTTGATTGAATGCTGTATTGACATGTATACTACCCTTCTCATAACTATACTTAGAAGCCAATGAAAATCGTGACTGTTCACTAGTAAATGAAAAATCGGCATCTTCTATTGGAAATCCGTTATCATAATCACTGTTCAACTTATTATAATATGCAGAAGCGGATATGTCAAAACGTTTAGAAATTTGATAACCCAGCTTTACATTTCCATCTATTCGTGACAATGCATCTGATTCAGTACCTACAGCTGCAGATAATCCATCTGTAAACTGATGACCTCCGGAAGCCAAAAATGTTATCTTCCCCTTCTTAGCATTAAGGTTCACCGTGTTTGAAAAATCAGAGATATTATAATTTTGGTCATCCTGAGATTGGTTGGTACCCATACTCGAAATCACTTCCATAGAAAGTCCTTCTTTTTTGGCTTGTTTGGTTGTAATATTTATAACCGCTGTTGCTGCAGAATTACCGTAAAGTGTACTTGCTGCTCCTTTTAAAATTTCAATGCTTTCTATTTGAGAAGTATTCAATAGTCTTAAATCATATTCTGCACTTGTACCAGATGGGTCAGAAACCTGAATACCATCTATAATTACTAAAACTTGGCGATTGTTACCTCCTCTAACATAGGTAGATAAGTTCTGCCCCGCAAAACTTCTAGTTCCGTTTATTTCAATCCCACTTTTAGTATTGATAATTTCGGCAATAGAACGACCTTGGTTCTGTTCTAGTTCTTTTTGAGAAATGGAAATGACCGTCTTTCCAGAGTTTTCACGCTTTAATTCAAAACGTGAATCGCTGACGACAACCTCGTCTAACTGTAATGTATTAATGGAATCTTGTTTCTCCTGTCCACCAACTTTGGCGCATAGTAATATTGTGACCGTTGGCCACAAAAAATAATTTTTCATTCGTTTAAATTCATAAACGGGAGCGTAGTATGTCTGTACCCATACGCAAACCTTTATCCCGAAAGTTTAACATTGTTGTTTGAATAAGGCAGGTCTCCTGACTTGTTTTATGTTATTTCGCCTTCCCATGTTTTCTGAACCGGTTCAGTTGACAAAGTGGCTTTGAAGTAAATAACATCTTCTCTACAGAAGTACCAATCGAAATCTATTTGCCAATAGATGTAGTTGACATAAACTTACAGTTGCGGGAACAGTTCCAGATTTGCACCGGATTCCCTTTTAATTTCACCACCATAAGCAGCGAAAACCAAAATTCACGGCGAAAATAAACATTTTGTTTAATCTTTCTAAGTAAACTTTTATAATACTACTTTTGAAAAATAGAAGTAAATCAAAGATGTTTAAACACGTACTCTTTTTAAGTTTCCTACTTTTTTTATGCGGATGCAAAGAACAAAAAAAGGATTCATCACTATTACAAACACCCATCAATAGTTCTTCGATAACTTATGCAAAAGGGTTTACAATAGAATATAAGGCATCAGGCATAACCATAATTAAAGTCTTGTCACCTTGGCCGAACGCAGAGGCAACTTACACTTATGCTTTGATCCCTAAAGAGAACCTAGGACTTATAACCTTAAACAAAGATGAATTCGATGCTATTATTATGGTACCCATAGAAAATGTGGTGGTAACTTCAACAACACATATACCCGCTTTAGAGGAATTAGGTGTTTTAGATAAGCTTATTGGATTTCCAGATACTAAATTTATTTCATCAAAGGCGGCCAGAGCACGTATTGAAAATGGGCAAATAAAAGAATTGGGAGTCAACGAAAGCCTAAATACCGAAGCTGTTTTAGCATTACAACCGAAGATGGTGGTTGGTTTTACAATTAATGGCGGAAACAGTGCTTATGAAACGCTACAACGTTCTAATATACCTGTTATTTATAATGGTGATTGGGTAGAAGAAACTCCTTTAGGAAAAGCAGAATGGATAAAATTTTTCGCTCCATTTTTCGACAAAATAGAGGAAGCAAATACCTTTTTTGAGAACATTGAATTGTCATATTTGAATGCTAAAGAATTGGCCGCAACTGTAACAGTAAAACCAACAGTACTTAGTGGTGCGCTTTATAAAGATGTTTGGTACTTACCTGGTGGCAAAAGCTGGGCAGCAAATTTTCTAAAAGATGCCAATGCTGATTATCTATGGAATAATAACCCAGATAATGGAAGTCTCTCTTTAAGTTGGGAAAGTGTTTTAGACATAGCCAAAAATGCTGAATATTGGATTGGCCCTGCTCAATTCGATTCTTATCAGGAAATGGAATTATCAAGCAAACATTATTTACAGTTTGATGCCTACAAAAGAAGAAAGATATTCACTACGGCCAATACTATGGGTGATACTGGTGGCACGCTATATTACGAACTGGCACCGCAAAGACCCGATCTCGTATTAAAAGATTTAATTCATATTTTACATCCTGGTTTATTACCAAACTATGAACCGTTCTTTTTTAAACCCTTACTTTAATTGTCTAAACACCCTACATACGCAATTCATTTTTTAGTTCTACTCCTTGGGCTAATTGTATGTTTTATAGTAAACATAAGTCTTGGTTCTGTAAGCATATCGGTTATCGACACGCTGAAAGTTATTTTCGATTCTGATTTCGGTCAATCTTCAAATTCCTATATCATATGGAATTATAGAATTCCAAAAGCCTTAACTGCTGTCTTGGTTGGTAGTGGTCTCTCTTTAAGCGGACTCTTAATGCAGACATTGTTTCGAAATCCGTTAGCAGGTCCTTATGTTTTGGGCATAAGTTCAGGTGCTAGTTTAGGTGCGGCACTTTTAATAATGGGCTCTTCTTTATTTTCAGGGTTTATGACATTTTCCGCTTTTAACGATATTGCTTTGGCCGTTGCATCAAGTGTTGGGAGTTTTCTAGTATTACTTATCGTTTTAACTGTGGCGGTGAGAGTAAAGGATACCATGGCACTTTTAATTATAGGTTTAATGTTCGGTAGTATTACCGCGGCTCTTGTGAGTGTACTTTCTTATTTTACAAAAGCAGAAAAACTACAACAATATGTGTATTGGTCCTTTGGAAGTTTAGGTAATCTTTCTTGGACGCAATTAGCGATTCTATGTTTATGTACTTTTATTGGAATTATATTAAGCATACTCTCCATTAAGTCACTTAATGCCTTTTTACTTGGTGAAAATTACGCCAAGAGTTTAGGAATTCAATTGAAAAAATCGCGCTATATAATTATTATAGCGACTGGTCTTTTAGCCGGATGTATTACTGCATTTTCTGGACCCATAGCTTTTATAGGATTAGCTGTGCCCCATTTAACCCGGCAACTATTCCATACTACTGATCATAAGATTCTTATACCCGCTTCACTTAGCTGCGGAGCTATTTTAATGCTAATTTGCGATACCATTGCACAACTGCCAGGCTCAATGAGTATACTTCCTATCAATGCGATAACTAGTATTTTTGGGGCACCCGTGATTATATGGTTATTAGTGCGCAAAAAGAAAATGATGTTTTAATCTAAACCAGATAAAGTTATCAAATACGAAAAACAAAATAGCGTACTAAATATTAGTGATTTATCCGTTGGATATGACAAGAAAGTCGTCGCCAAGAATATTTCATTTGACTTAAAAAAAGGGGAACTTGTTGCTATTGTTGGCATAAATGGTATTGGTAAATCTACATTGCTACGAACTATAGGCGGATTTCAATCCAAGATTTCTGGCTCCATTCAAATTGAAGGAAAAGAATTAGCATCAATCGATACCTTAGATTTAGCCACAAAGATTAGCGTTGTACTTACAGAACCTATTGCTTCAAAAAACATGTCAGTTAAAGAGTTACTGGCTTTAGGCAGACAACCGTATACCAATTGGCTAGGGAAATTATCTGCCGATGACATTTCATTCATTACTAAGAGTGTTTCATTATTGGAGCTTGAACCATTTCTAGATAAGAAATGTTATGAATTGAGTGACGGACAATTACAACGTGTTATGATCG
Source organism: Maribacter orientalis (assembly GCF_900109345.1). Taxonomy (GTDB): domain Bacteria; phylum Bacteroidota; class Bacteroidia; order Flavobacteriales; family Flavobacteriaceae; genus Maribacter; species Maribacter orientalis. The sequence goes on along the minus strand of NZ_FNZN01000001.1, from coordinate 536,302 downwards.
CGAGAGCATTAGTTCAAGATACGAGTATTATACTTTTAGATGAGCCAACCACTCATTTAGATTTGTACCATAAAGTTCAAATTTTAAAACTCTTGAAATCTATAGCACATAAAACCGAAAAAACAATTCTTTTCACCAGTCATGAAATTGAATTGTCAATACAGTTATGTGATAAAATGTTGATTTTAGACGGGCAAGCTAACCCTTTTGAAGAACCTTGTAAACTGATCGAACATAAAAATTTTGAAACGCTATTTCCTGCGGATATGATTTCATTTGATGCCAACTCTGGTTCTTTTAAAATTAAAAACTAAAACTATCCTCAGTGTAATATACCAGTACCATTTATATATTTATTAAATCTGGAAAGCCATTTTAAAATTTAGTAGGTGATGCAGTATCTTTACGTTATCGCAGTACAACACTCATGAACGAAATTTATATTTACTTCCTCATTGGAATCCTATGCCTTGCTATTGGCTTTTTTCTAGGTAATTATATACGGCACCTAAAAACAAAATCGAACCAAAGTGCCTTAGAAGAACGTGAACAGCAAATGCATACTAATTTATCTGTTTTACAAGAACGGTTAAAAGAGGTAGAGCAAAGTAGACAAATCCTTCAATCTGAAAAAGAACAACTTGGCAATAGAATTGTACGAGCGCAAGCCGATATGGAGCATTTGCACGACAAGAACCGAGAACAGAAAGAAGAGGTTGAAAAACTACAGGAAAAGTTTACCAAGGAGTTTGAAAACTTGGCCAATAAGATTCTAGAAGAAAAAAGCCTAAAATTTACCGAGCGGAATGAAAAGAACATAAAGGACATTCTTACTCCACTAAATGATAAAATTCAGCTATTTGAAAAGAAAGTAGAAGCAAGTCAGAAAGAAAATATAAGTATTCACTCTGCGTTAAGAGAACAACTTTTAAATCTGCAATCTCAAAACTTAAAGATTACCCAAGAGGCTGAAAATTTAACCAAAGCCCTAAAAGGTGATAGTAAAATGCAGGGGAATTGGGGGGAATTGGTTTTAGAACGTGTTTTAGAAAAATCGGGATTAGAGAAAGACCGTGAATACACAGTACAACAAAGCTTTACTAGAGCTGATGGAAGTCGTGTGCTTCCCGATGTCATTATCAATCTGCCCGATGGAAAGAAAATGATAGTCGATTCAAAAGTATCCTTAACGGATTATGAGCGCTATGTAAATGCTGATGAAGAGCTAAGAGACAAATACCTAAAAGACCACATCAATTCATTACGCAGACATGTCGACCAGTTATCTGCAAAAAAATATGAGGATCTTTATGAAATGGAGAGCCCCGATTTCGTATTAATGTTCGTTCCTATAGAACCTGCATTTGCGATTGCTATTAACGAAGATAATTCTTTATACAACAAGGCCTTTGAGCAAAATATTATTATTGTTACTCCTTCTACCTTGCTAGCTACATTACGAACTATAGATAGTATGTGGAATAATGAAAAGCAACAGCGAAATGCTATTGAAATTGCAAGACAGGCTGGTGCACTTTATGATAAGTTTGAAGGGTTTGTAAGCGACCTTATGAAAGTAGGTAAGAAAATGGATGAAGCCAAAGGAGAATATAGAGGTGCCATGAATAAACTGGTCGATGGTCGCGGCAATATTGTCAATAGTATCGAGAAGTTAAAAAAGATGGGGGCCAAAGCAAAAAAATCTATTCCAGAATCTTTACTAAAGCGCGCTTTAGATGATGCGGATTATGAAGAAGAACCTAAATTGAAACTTTAAAATACTTTCATATAAAACGTATAACATCTTAAACGTTTATTAGTATAAATGAATATTCGTCAATATATTGACCCCATCTTACACTTGATGATTCATTTACATTAGAACATAGAATATTTAAATTATGAAAAAGATTATATCCTTACTATTATTAAGCTTAATACTCATAGGAGGTATTTATTATGCTTTTATTTACTTCGTCTCTTTTAGTGAAGGAGTACGCTCTGGAGAGTTAATAAAAGTTAGTCATAAAGGGGTAATTGTCAAGACTTGGGAAGGTGAAATCAGCCAAGGTATTTCTGGTGCTCAAATATTTGCATTCTCGGTATTAGATAAAGACAAAGATGTCATAGAAAAACTAAAAGAATATCAAGGTCAATATGTTAAAGTAAATTATATCGAAAGATACGCTACATTCTTTTGGCTTGGTGACACCAAATATTTTATCACTGCGGTAGAACCGGAAAAATCTCCCCATTTCAGAAATTAAGTAAAATCAGAATTATTTTTCAATAGGTCAAAAGTACAAGTACATGGAAAAATTTAAAGGGTCAAGAGAATCAAGAGTTTCAATAACTGAGTTAATGCTTCCCTCCCATTCTAATTTTGGTGGCAAAGTTCACGGCGGTCATATTTTAAGCCTTATGGACCAAATTGCATTTGCCTGTGCTTCTAAGCATTCACAACAGTATTGTGTTACTGCTTCAGTAAACCGAGTAAACTTTCTAAACCCTATCGAAGTTGGAGAGTTAGTTACATTAAAAGCCAGCATTAACTATACTGGGCGTACCTCTATGGTTGTTGGTGTTCGTGTAGAATCTGAAAACATAACTTCTGGAAAACGAAAACATTGTAACTCCTCTTACTTTACCATGGTAGCGAAAGGATCTGATGGTAAAAATGTTCCTATACCGGGCTTAATTGTAACGGATGATCAGGGCGTACGACGTTTTGCCCGTAGCAAGTATAGAAAATTAGAAGCTCAAGAACGTGATACTAAATTTGAATCTAAAACTTTTATTTCTAATGATTATATTCTCGAATTAGAAAGTGAAAATATTAAGATTGATTTGAAGTAATTTGCTCAGCGGCATCAGCATCTAAAAACCAAATTAAATCTTTTGTTTTAGGAGATACATGGCTTGCAGGATATTTCAAGTACCCTTCTTCCCTATCTATTATGATTCTTACCTTTTCAGCTTTGCTAGCACCCGTAACCAAGAAAGCAACTGTTTTAGCATTGTTAATAATTCTGCCGGTAAGTGAAACTCTTCGTTGACCTGACTCTGGGTGAATAGCTACTTCGCAATTATCAGGCGATTTCCATAATTTCAATTCATGAGGAAAAATTGATGCGGTGTGCCCATCATCGCCCATACCTAATATAATCATATCAAACTGAGGCAAACCTAATTCTTTCGGTAATTCTGACTCTAGTAATTCTCCATAACGCTTGGCTTCCAATTTAGGGTCATTCTCCCCTTTTATGCGATGAATATTTTCTTCTGGTATATCAACCTTAGAAATAAGGTGTTCTACCGTCATTCTATAATTACTTTCTTCATTATCTGGCGCAACGCAACGTTCGTCTCCCCAATATAAATGAATAGCACTCCAGTTTACATCATTCGAGAACTCTTTAGCTAAAACATCAAATACAATTTTAGGAGTACTACCGCCTGACAATGCAATATGAAATGCTTTTTTGTTCGATGATTTTTTAATCAAGAACTTTGAAAATTCCTCGGCAACCTTAACCTTATTCTGATATACTTTTACTTCCATTTTTTAAAATGTAAATTGATTTTTTTAACTTAACAAATAACACAGAATCCAGGATCATCTGATAAATTCTCGCTCGGATTACGCCATTCAGCAACACCTTCAATTAAGTCATTTGCATTCTCAGGGCCCCATACACCAGCAGCATATCCATACATTTTAACATCCTTTCCATTTTCCCAATAATCTAAAATAGGGTCAACAAATGCCCACGCCGCTTCAACCTCATCTGCCCTTGCATATAACGTTGCATCGCCTTGCATAGCATCAAGTAAAAGACGCTCGTATGCTTCCATTACACGTGTTTCTGTTAAACTTGAATAATAAAAATCCATATTGGCACGCTCTACTTCAAAACCTTGACCAGGTACTTTAACACCAAATTTTATCAATATTCCTTCATCTGGTTGAATACGAATAATTAATTTGTTATCCTTATTGCTCATGCCTGATTCTTTGAAAATCTGATGGTGGGGTGTTTTAAAATGAATTACCACTTCGGTTACTTTGGTAGGCATACGTTTTGCTGTTCTCACATAGAAAGGCACATCTGACCAACGCCAATTATCTACAAAGAATTTTATAGCGGCGAATGTTTCCGTTTTTGAATTTTCATCAACTCCGTCCTCTTCCCGATATCCATTTACTTCTTTGCCATCAATTTTAGAGGCTACATATTGTGCCCTAATGGTATTATTGTAAAGTGTTTTTTTATCAGTCATTATTCTAAGAGACTTCAATGCTTTAAGCTTTTCATTTCGTATCTCCTCTGCATCTGAACTTAACGGTGGCTCCATGACAATTAGAGCTACAATCTGCAATAGATGACTTTGAAACATATCTCTCAATGCGCCAGATTTATCATAATACCCACCTCTTTTCTCAACACCAACACTTTCTGCATTGGTAATTTCTACATGATGAATATAATTTCTATTCCAAAGTGGTTCAAAAATACTATTGGCAAAACGTGTAACTAATAAATTTTGTACTGTTTCTTTACCTAAATAATGGTCTATTCTAAAAATTTGACCTTCTTTAAAATAAGTATGAAGACCATCATTTAATTCTTTAGCAGAATCTAAACTATAACCAAATGGTTTTTCTACAATTAATCTTTTCCACCCTGTATCCTCATCATTTAATCCTTGCTCCGACAAGTTTTTTGCTATTGGCTCATATAAGCTAGGTGGTGTAGACAGGTAAAAAATATGATTACCATCTGTACCATATTTTTGGTCAAGATCACTAATACGCTTTTCTAAACGTTCGTAAGATGTATCGTAATCAGACCCTAAATCTTCATAAAATAATTTATCAGCAAACTTTTGAATATATTCTTCGTCATTTTGTTCACGGTGTTCATCAAAATATGGACTTTCTAAAACCGCTTTATTACGGAATTTTAAATCGCCCAAATCACTTCTACTAACTCCTAGTACGACAAAATTTTCAGGTAGATGATTTCCTTTATATAAATTAAATATTGCAGGTATTAATTTTCTCGCTGTTAAATCTCCAGATGCTCCAAAAATGATAAGCATTTGATTGTCTGTATTCTTCATAAACCCTTTCTATTCTTTATTCTTCAAATATCTTAAAAAGAAAGCCATTATACCCTGCTTTTGAGATGGAATTTAGAAATAAAGTCAATATTTTAAATTATTTTTGATTTGCATTAAGTCCATCAAAATTTAATAAAATCAAGGTGCGGCTTTTATGTATTTTAATTTTAAAACATTGAATTTATGTATGATTTTGGTTTAGTAGGTCTTGGGGTAATGGGACGTAATTTTATCCTTAATGTAGCAGATAATGGATTTTCTGCTTATGGATATGATTTGGATGATGAAAAAGTAAATTCTTTGAAAACTGAAGGTGGAGATTTAAATAAAGTTGATGCGTCAACAAATATCAAAACCTTTGTGAAAAATTTAAAGCAACCACGTAAAATTATGTTGCTGGTACCTGCTGGTAAAATTGTTGACTCAGTTATTGAATCATTACTTCCTCATATTGACAAAGGAGATATAATTATTGATGGTGGAAATTCTTTTTTTACCGACACCGATCGTCGAGAAAGTGAATTACAGAATAGAGCAATTAACTTTTTTGGTGCTGGCGTTTCAGGTGGTGCAAAAGGTGCTCGTAGAGGTCCAAGTATTATGCCTGGTGGTTCAAAATCTGCATATGAACATATTAAGCCGATTTTTGAAGCTGTTGCCGCTAAATACGAAGGAGAACCATGTGTTGCCTATTTAGGCCCTAAATCTGCCGGTAACTACGTAAAAATGGTTCATAATGGCATTGAGTATGGATTAATGCAATTAACCTCTGAAATATATGACGTTCTTAAAAAAGGAGGTAACTATACTAATGATGAGTTACATTCCACTTTTGCAAAATGGAATTCAGGAAGGTTGCAATCCTTTTTAGTCGAAATAACTTCTGAAATTTTTGAACAAGAAGATGACCTGACCAAAGGTCGCTTGGTGGATCAGATATTAGATAAAGCAAAACAAAAAGGTACTGGAAAATGGACAAGTCAAAATGCAATGGATTTAGGCATACCTGTACCATCAATAGATGTTGCCGTTAGTATGCGTGAACTTTCTGCTTTAAAGGAGGAAAGAATAAAAGCAGATGCACTATATGGTAGACCTATAGTCGCACATATGGATAAGGCTAAATTGGAAGAGCTTTCTGAAAAGGCGTTGTATTTCTCTTTTATCATTACATATTCTCAAGGTCTTCACCAATTAGCAGATGCTTCAAAAGAATATGGCTATAATTTAGATATTTCAGTAATAGCCAAAATATGGCGTGCTGGTTGCATTATACGCGCTGGCTTATTGGCCGATATTACAGAAGCGTTTAAAGCTGAACCTACATTACCAAATCTATTACTATCACCAAACTTTGTTAGTAAAGTACAAGATTCGGTCGGTGCCGCTAGAGAATTAGTTGCTTTTGGAGCACAAAACGGAATTCCGCTTCCAGGATTATCAAATTCGTTAACATATTTTGATGCGTACACATCAAGTAAATTACCTTTAAATCTAATTCAAGCTCAACGTGATTATTTTGGTTCACATACTTATGAGCGATTAGATAGAGAAGGCATTTTTCATACTGAATGGGAAGCATAAAAACTAAAGTTTGAATAAATCAAAAATTGTAGTATTTAGTGTTTGTTTATCGGTGTTATTTTTAACATTTCTTGGTTCTTGCAAGGACTTAAAGAATGAAGAAATACCTGTAGAAATACTCGACGAGCATATGCTTGACAGACGTGTAAATACAGCTATAGTAGATTCACTGATAAGACAGGTATATGTGCCAATCTATTCTGATATTTATAATCAGACTAGAGATACTAGAACAATGCTAACAGCTACCTTGAGTATTCGTAATACGAGTATTCGAGATAGTCTGTTCGTGAGTACAATTGATTATTATAATACCCAAGGCGATTTAGTGAGAAGCTATATAGATTCTCCTATCTACCTTAAACCAATGGAATCTATTGATTATGTTATAGAACAACAAGATAATTCTGGTGGTAGTGGCGCTAATTTTTTAATAGATTGGTATTCTAAAAAGCAATTAAATCCATTATTTCAAGCGGTAATGGTTGGTGGTTTAGGAGCGCAAGCATTCTCTTTCACGACAGATGGAATTGAGTTAGAACGAGAATAATCGAACTGCCTCATTCTTTGTAGCATCATATTTTACCCATCTCTAATGAATTACAATAACAAATATTTCAAACCAGTTCAAACCTCTATAAACGGAGAAACAACAGATGAAACTATTTTTCATTACAAGCAATCCGGCTCCATTATAACGGCTAATTACCAAGGAGGTAAAATCCTCAAAGGGCATTTAATAGGAATAGTAGATTCTGAAGGCCATATTAGTATGCGTTATCACCAAGTCAATACTAAAGGAGAACTGATGACAGGGGTATGTGAATCGACTCCTGAGGTACTTTCTAATAGTAAAATTAGACTTCACGAAGAATGGAAATGGACCTCAGGAGATTGTTCTCACGGAAAATCTATTGTGGAAGAGATTTAAAACAGCTGTTTAAATTATGAAAAACTTAAAAGACAAAATAGTATTAGTTACTGGTGGAGCTTCTGGTATTGGTGAAATCATGTGCCGATTGCTATTAGAACGGGGTGCAAGTATTATAATTTGGGATATTAACAGTGATAATTTAGAGAAATTAAGATTAAAGTATTCCTCATTAGGAAAGCTTACGATCATGAAAGTTGATGTTTCCAGTATTTCTGAAATTAATAACGCTGCCAAAGAAGTAATCAATAATTTTGGTGGCATAGATCTATTGATTAATAACGCAGGTATTATCGTAGGCAACTATTTTCATGAACATTCAGAAGCTGATATTACGAATACTTTGAATATTAATTCGAATGCACCGATATATATTACCCATGCTTTCATTAATAACATGTTATCTAAAAACTTTGGACATATATGCAATATTGCCTCTTCTGGCGGATTACTTTCTAACCCAAAAATGTCTGTTTATGTAGCTACTAAATGGTCACTAATAGGCTTTTCAGATAGTCTACGTTTGGAAATGGAACAGTTAAAGAAAAACATTAATGTTACTACAATAATGCCCTATTATATAAATACCGGTATGTTCAATGGGGTAAAGTCTAAAATTCCTATACTCGACCCAGAAACTACTGCTTTAACCATTATAAAGGCTATTGAAAAAAATAAAAAAATGGTTTCTATACCTGGGTATATTTATAGAGTTACTCGGTTTGCACAAGCCATTTTACCTATTTCAATTTTTGATTGGTTTACAGGAGATGTTTTAGGGGTTTACAAAACGATGGAAAATTTTACGGGTAGAAAAGGGTAAATTTCTATTTTGAATCTTAATTTAAAGGTAGTAAGTATATTTTACGCTTATCCCAAACAAATAAAATAGATTATGCCTAATTATAAATATTCGATTTACGTAATTGAATTATCTAAAAAGGTGTACTCTGAAAATAGAAAATTCAGGGAAGCTAACCCGCAATTTAATGGCGTTTTAGAATGTCTGTATGTAGGAATGACGAGTAAGGAACCCAAAGAACGTTTTGAGCAACATAAAAATGGTTCGCTTAGTAAAAAAGGACATAATCTATCTTCCTCAATTGTGTATAAATATGGCTTATACCTTCGTGGTAGTCTATACAATCATATCGGACCTATATCAACGAAAGCGGAAGCTTTAAAAATGGAAGAGCAATTAGCAATCGAGCTAAGAAGAAAAAGGTATGCTGTTTGGTTCAATTAAACTTCATAAACCTAGCTAGATTAAATTAATCTAACATAAGTCAGGTTATTATTCTGATAACCACAATGCGCTTTAGCGATATAGTTTTTATAATAATGGCAAGCATTATTAAATCATCGCCTTTGCGCTATCTTAATTGCTTAAAATAAATTTTAATTGAACCTCTTCATTAAATGACTAAATTTAAGCGACAAGCTTTTGCTTAACTTAAATACTCTTCATATGAACGGATTAATAATGGATTACCCACTTACCACAACTACTATTTTAAAGTATGCTAAAAGTGCTTTTCCTCATAAGAAGTTAATCTCATACTTACCCAATGGAGACCGACATGAGTATACTTATGATGAACTTGAAAAACGCTCATGCCAATTAGCAAATGCACTTAAAAACAAATTAGGAATTACCAAGGGTGATATGGTAGGTACTTTTGCTTGGAATCATTATCAACATGTAGAACTATACTACGGAATACCTGGTATCGGAGCTATATGCCATACTATAAATGTCCGATTGTCTTCTCAACAGACCGAATTCATTATCAATCATTCTGAAGACAAAGTAATTTTTGTAGATGCCACGTTAATTCCTTTACTAGAAAAAATAGCACCCAAATTAGAAACTGTAGAAAAGTATATCATCATAAACGCTCCAGAAAATTTTAGTACTACCCTTTTAAATATCATTCATTATGAAAATTTAATTGAAAATCAACTAGATACTATAGATTGGCCTATTCTTAGTGAAAACGATGCTTGTGGCATGTGTTACACAAGTGGAACCACAGGTATGCCAAAAGGCGTACTTTATTCCCATAGGTCAACTTACCTTCATGCTATGACTATTTTATCACCCAACGCAGGTAATTATAGCAATGACGATGTAATTCTATTAATAGTACCTCAATTCCATGTGATGGCATGGGGTTTTCCATATATGTGCCTTTTAACAGGTTCAGATATGGTAATGCCTTCATTACATCTACAACCTAAAGCGATAATAAAAATGTTGGAAAGCGAAAAGATAACCAAGGCTAACGGTGTTCCTTCCATTTGGATGGGTGTTTACGAGGAAATGAAACAGAACCCTCCAAGTAAAAAATTAGCACTAAAAGAGTACTTAGTTGGCGGTTCTGCATTACCAGCTAGTTTAATTGAGAATTTTGAAAATGATTTTGGTATAAGTGGTGTTCAAGCATGGGGAATGACCGAAACCTCACCCCTTGGTACCGCTAGTAGACTACAAAAAAAACACAAAGCGTTATCTCATAAAGAACAAATTAAAATACGAGCAAAACAAGGCATCGAATTTCCAGGTATCGAGATGCGAATTGTCGGGGACAATGGAAAGGTAGCCCCTCGTGACGGCAAAACCATGGGAGAGTTACAAGTGAAAGGTGCTTGGGTCATAAAATCATACTTTAAGACCAATAACAGAGATAATTTTACAGATGATGGTTGGTTTAGAACAGGAGATGTAAGCACTATTGATGCCGATGGATATATGGAAATTACAGACCGGACCAAAGATTTAATAAAAAGTGGGGGCGAATGGATTTCAAGTGTTGCGTTAGAATTAGCATTAATGGCACACCCTAAAATTAAGGAAGCAGCAGTAATAGCCATACCTGATAAAAAATGGTCTGAACGACCATTGGCGGCTATTGTTTTGACGGATAATTCTACGCCGATTTCTGATGATGAACTAAAAGAATTTTTATCATATGATTTTGCCAACTATCAAATTCCCGATAATTATGTGACCATAGATTTAGTACCGAAAACCAGTGTTGGAAAATTTGATAAGAAAGAAATTAGAAGACTATATGCAGAAGGAAAACTTAATTAAGTTCAAAGTTTTCCTTCTAGATATAATACTGGTCTAATAATTAGACTTATTTACTCAAATACATTTTACGTCTTGCATAAAGGTTGTAAAATTCATCATCTTTCAAGCTATCTATAAAGAGAATACTTTCTCCTGTACTCTTCATTTCTGGACCTAAATTCTTATTCACATTAGGAAACTTATTAAATGAGAAGACCGGCTGCTTAATAGCAAAGCCTTCAAGTTGAGGATTAAAAGTGAAATCTTTCACTTTCTTCTCTCCTAACATAACTTTAGTAGCATAATTTACATAAGGCTCTTTATATGCTTTTGCAATAAAAGGTACCGTACGTGAAGCTCTTGGATTTGCTTCAATTATATAAACCACTTCATTTTTTATCGCAAATTGAATATTGATAAGTCCCACTGTATTTAATGCCAATGCTATTTTCTTGGTATGATCCTTAATTTGCTGCATCACCAATTCCCCTAAGTTAAATGGTGGCAAAGTTGCATTAGAATCTCCTGAGTGAATACCACAAGGCTCAATATGCTCCATAATACCAATGATATAGACATCTTCACCGTCGCAAATAGCATCGGCTTCAGCTTCTATTGCCCCATCTAGATAATGATCAAGTAAGAGCTTGTTATTAGGTATTTTACGAAGCAGGTCCACAACATGTTCCTCAAGCTCTTCTTTGTTGATAACAATCTTCATTCCTTGGCCACCTAACACATAAGATGGTCTTACCAATAATGGGAAGTCTAACTCATCTGAAAGCGCCAATGCTTCCTCTGCTGTTTCAGCAACTCCAAATTGAGGGAATGGAATATCATTTTCCTGCAAAAGCTTTGAGAAACTGCCTCTATCTTCTGCCAAATCTAAAGACTCGAAACTAGTCCCTATTATTTTTATTCCATACTTAGATAACTTCTCAGCTAATTTAAGTGCCGTTTGACCACCTAGCTGAACAATGACACCTTCTGGTTTTTCATGACGAATAATATCATATATATGCTCCCAGAATACTGGTTCGAAGTACAACTTATCAGCCGTGTCAAAATCTGTTGATACCGTTTCTGGATTACAGTTAATCATAATAGTCTCATAGCCACATTCCGCAGCTGCCAAAACACCATGAACACAACAATAATCAAACTCAATACCTTGTCCTATTCTATTTGGTCCAGAACCTAATACTACAATCTTTTTCTTGTCGGTTACAATACTATCATTTTCAACATATCGAGTGCCATCAGGTTTTTCTATTTCTGCCTCAAATGTCGAATAATAATAAGGTGTCATCGCTTTAAACTCAGCGGCACAGGTATCTACTAATTTATAAACCCTATTTATATTAAGCTCTGTACGCTTATTATAAACTTCACTTTCATAGCAATCTAACATATGGGCTATTTGCCTGTCGGCAAATCCCTTTTGTTTTGCTTCAAGTAACAAATCTTTGGACAAGGTAGCAATGGTATATTTTGAAATTTCTTTCTCTAAGAAATGTAATTCCTCATATTGCTTAAGAAACCACATATCTATTTTAGTGATTTCATGAATTCTGCTCAATGGAATTCCCATTTGAATAGCATCATAAATTACAAAAACGCGGTCCCAACTTGGAATAGTTAGTTTACTAATTATTTGTTCATAATTCTTATACCCTTTACCATCTGCACCTAAGCCATTACGCTTAATTTCTAATGACTGAGTTGCTTTGTGTAATGCTTCTTGGAATGAACGACCAATACCCATTACTTCGCCAACAGATTTCATCTGTAGCCCTAAGGAACGATCAGACCCTTCGAATTTATCGAAGTTCCATCGTGGTATTTTTACAATTACATAATCTAAAGTCGGTTCGAATAATGCTGATGTAGATTTCGTAATCTGATTATCTAATTCATCTAAAGTATACCCAATTGCCAATTTGGTCGCTACTTTTGCAATAGGATATCCTGTGGCCTTAGAGGCTAAGGCCGATGACCTTGAAACTCGTGGATTTATCTCAATGGCTATAATATCTTCATTTTCATCTGGACTAACTGCAAATTGTACATTACATCCTCCTTCAAAATCTCCAATACTACGCATCATATGAATTGCCATATCGCGCATTTTCTGATACGTTCTATCCGATAGAGTCATTGCTGGTGCAACGGTTATTGAATCACCTGTATGAATACCCATAGGATCCATATTCTCAATCGCACAAATAATAACTACGTTATCATTTTTATCCCTTAGAAGCTCAAGTTCATATTCCTTCCAACCCATCAGGGCTTTATCAATCATAACTTCGTGAATTGGGGAAATTTCCAATCCATAGCTTAAAAGCTCATCAAAATCTTCTGGCTTATAAACGATAGAAGCTCCCGCCCCTCCTAAGGTATATGATGCTCTAATTACTAACGGGAAGCCAAATTCTTGTGCTATCTCTTTCCCTTTCAGAAAAGAAGTGGCAGTTGCCTGAGGTGCCATTCCAACGCCGATTTTTAGCATCAGTTCCCTAAACTGTTCTCTATCTTCTGTTATATTGATGGCATCGATATCTACACCAATCAATTCAACTCCAAAATCTTCCCAAATTCCCTTTTTATCAGCTTCTATACATAAGTTCAATGCAGTTTGACCACCCATGGTAGGTAAAACAGCATCAATTTGTGGATGAGCTTTTAAAATTTCTACAATTGATTTTGTAGTCAACGGTTTTAAATAAACATGATCCGCCATTGTCGGATCCGTCATTATTGTTGCTGGGTTACTATTGATTAATATAGTCTCTATACCATCTTCACGCAATGAGCGTAATGACTGACTACCTGCATAATCAAATTCACACGCCTGACCTATCACTATTGGGCCAGATCCTATTAATAAAATTGATTTTAAATCTTTTCTTTTTGGCATTTTTGAACTGTGTATTTTGGGAATTGGTCAAAAAAAAGGTGCTACTTTCAGAAAAGTAACACCTATATATTTTAAAAACTATGCAATCATTATTTTTTATGTCTTGTTTCAGAGGAAACAGTCAATTTCTTTCTTCCTTTTGCTCTTCTTCTTGCAAGAACCTTTCTACCATTTACGGAAGCCATACGCTCACGAAAACCATGTTTGTTCTTTCTTTTTCTTTTTGACGGCTGATATGTTCTTTTTTGTCCGGGCATCTCTTAAACCTTTTCTATTATATTTGATATTTTACAGAATCCTCTGTGAAACTGGGCGCAAATATACAAAGAGTTTTTTCTTTGGCAAGGGTTATGAAAAAAAATTTTTTTATTAATCCGTACGTCTGAAAACCTAGCTTTTAACTAATTTTGCCAGAATTACAATTAAACGCTATAGTTGCTTATTTCAATAGAGTTTCTATAACCTTAAGTATTTCACTACATTTTTTCAATCAGATATAAATATACATTATATGTTCAATAAAAATTTAAAATTGGTTATCGCAGGACTAATAATAGCCTTTGCTATCTATCAATTTATAGAAGGTAACATTGGAAATGGCATTTCTCTTATACTTTTATCCACGATTTTTATCTTTCTTTATTTTAGAAATGAAATTATTCTTTTAGCATTTTTAAGAATGCGAAAGCAAGATTTAAACGGTACAAAAAATTGGTTAGATAAAATCAAGAACCCAAAAGCAGCTTTAACTGTAAAACAACAAGGTTATTACAATTACCTACATGGCATCATTTTTTCTCAAACCAACTTAACACAAGCAGAGAAGTATTTCAAAAAGGCATTGAAATTAGGTCTTACAATGGATTATGATGTGGCCATGGCTAAACTTAGCCTTGCTGGTATCGCCATGCAAAAGCGTCGCAAAAGAGAAGCTACCACGTTATTGAACGAAGCTAAAAAATTAGATAAGAATAATATGTTGACTGATCAAATTAAGATGATGCAGCAACAAATGAAAAAGATATAAATCTATTTCGTTTCTCGGTAATAACCTTTATTAGGAATTTCAACTGTGTATTTTTTACCAGAACCATTGTTTAAATGTGGTTCTCGCAACCATGGATTATGGCGTTTTAAAATCTTGTAATTGATCTCATATTGTTGTGCGAAATCTGCAAAGTCGCTAACTGGCTTGTCGATTTCAACTGTAAAGGTAGGTACGGCTTCGTACATATCTTCTTTCTCGATATGAAAACCATACTTTTCAGGATTAGCTAAAATCTCTTTGATAGCCATAATTCTAAACACATATCTACCTGTTTCATCACCCAACAACAAATCCCAATAATTATCAACTTGCTGAATACCCATATATTTATTAATTGCTCCTGGCCCTGCATTGTATGATGCAGCTGTTAAAGCCCAACTTCCATATTTTTCTTTCCATTTATTCAAATACTTACAAGCTACTTCAGTTGACTTTTCCAAATGATAACGTTCATCGACATTTGAATTTACCTCAAGACCATATTCTCTGCCTGTTTCTCTCATAATTTGCCAAAATCCTGTAGCTCCTGCAGGTGAAACAACGTTTGTTAAACCACTTTCAGCAACCGCTAAATATTTAAAATCATCAGGAATTCCGTTTTTAGCAAGTATAGGCTCAATAATCGGGAAAAATTTATGTGCTCTTTTCATTAATAACAAAGCATTCGATTGCCAGTAAGTATTGACCAAAAACTCACGATCAACACGCTCCATAATTTCTGGATCCTCTTGAGGAACAACTTCGCCTGCAAAATTTAAATTCTCAGGTATATCTATTGACGAGATTTTATAGGATTTAGCCACATTTTTTTGAACACTATCATTAACAACTGTATTATTACTTACAGAAACAGCATCAGTACTCTGAACTGCAAATATTAATGTTCCCGCAACAAATACTACTCCTAACAGCATCAATATATTCTTAATGATTTTCATGACTTATATTTTTTAAATTATCTCTTCCTTTATTCTTACAACCAAAGGTATATATACAACTTTCTTATTCCAAAATAATTGTTGATAAGTTCTCGTTAAACCATTTAGCACGATGTATTATCATGGTATGTGTTCCATTTGCCACCGGTAAACAATCGGTAATATTAGAAATTGGAAAAACGTTATCTTTTTCACCATGTATATGCACTAAATTGTCGCAAGGTTTTTCACATTCCCAATTCACTAATTGATCAATACACCAATCTATATAACTTTTATCTCGAATTGATAAGTATCGTTCATATAATGATAGTCTTTTGGTAACACTTTCCCCAAAGGCATATTTAGCTAACAACTCAACATTACTTATCAACCCAGTTGGTAGTAATTTATGCACCTTGGTGTAACGCGCAAACAACATTCGTTTTGGAAGTTCATATCGAGTTTTAACGCTTGATATTATTATCACTTTTCTTACAATAACAAAATTTGACATTTCCTGTACTAAAAGTCCGCCTAAGGAAACCCCCAACAATACAACATTCTCATGCACTATATTTGAGCACATATTTTGCGCATATTCCGTAAAGGAAATACCAACAATAGGTATTGTCCATTCCAAAAAATGAAGTTCAAATCTATCCGGTGGAAGATTAATATACTCAAAAATAGCAGAACTAGCTGCCATACCAGGCATACAATACACATGAATTCTATTATCAATCATAGTTATGAAACGTAGTAAAAGCTAGGAAATTAGGGATTTTTTAACTACTTTTGGAATAGAATGAAAATCACCTAGCAATATTAGGCAATAATATTTAGAGCATTTCAATCACGACAAATTACGATATGAGAACATCGTAATTTTTTTGTCTAGTAGCAACACTAAAATAATCTATATGAACGATGTTATTATTAAAGACAATTCTTTTCTGCGCCAATTTGAAACTACAGTAAACGGGCATCTAGCAAGAATAGAATACTCTTCTCAAGAACGTAAAGTGTTCCTTACAAAACTAGTAGTTCCTGAAGAGATTACAGATGAAAATTTTAGAGAAAATTTCATCAAAGCCGTTCTAAGTACAATTCAAGAAAGAAACCTTAGAGTTGTTCCAACAAGTCCACACATTGCAGGATTTTTAAGAAAAAATCGATTACAGTACAAAGAAATGTTACCTATCGGTATTCGAATCTAAAAAATTAAAAAGCCTTTCATTTGAAAGGCTTTTTTTATACTTCTATTGTCTCTTTTGAAAAGTCAAATCTGACCAAACCATCTTTATCTATTTCTTTGAGTTTCACCTTATGAAGCGAATTCACCAATTCAGGATTCCAAGGAGTTTTAACTTTCACGTAATTCTCCGTAAAGCCATTAATATACCCCGCTTTATTTTCACTTTCAAACAATACTGTCAACTCATTGCCTAATTGACTTTCATAAAAAGATCTTCTTTTCTTCACAGAAAGGCCGCGTAACATTTTACTTCTTTTATTTCTAACTTTAATCGGCACTACCCCATCCATTGTAGCCGCCGGCGTATTATCCCTTTCTGAATACGTAAAAACATGTAAGTAGGATATATCTAAATCATTCAGAAAATGATAGGTCTCTAAAAAATGCTCCTCGGTCTCACCAGGAAACCCGACGATGACATCAACACCTATGCAGCAATTTGGCATTACTTCTCTAATTTTCGAAACACGTTCTTGGTATAAATTGGTCATATACCTTCGCTTCATCAATTTTAGTAATGAATCACTCCCGCTTTGCAAGGGTATATGAAAATGTGGAACAAAAGTTTTGCTTTGCGCTACGAATTCTATAGTCTCATTCTTTAAAAGATTAGGTTCTATCGAAGATATTCGTAAGCGATGAATTCCTTCTACTTCATCTAAAGCTTCTACTAAATCTAAAAAGGTATGTTCGTGCTTTTTATTTCCAAATTCACCCTTACCATAATCACCAATATTAACACCCGTTAAAACGATTTCCTTAATGCCTTGTGCAGAAATATCAGCAGCATTTTTCAAAACATTATTCAAAGTATCACTTCTAGAGATACCTCGAGCCAGTGGAATTGTACAATAGGTACATTTATAATCACAACCATCTTGTACCTTTAAAAATGCCCTAGTTCTATCGCCAATTGCATAACTACCAACATAAAAATCGGCATCGGCAATTTCACAAGAGTGTACCTTACCATGGTCATTCTTAGTAAGGTCATTGATATAATCGGTAATCTTAAATTTTTCAGTAGCACCTAGAACTAAATCTACACCATCAACATCAGCTAGCTCTTCTGGTTTCAGTTGTGCATAGCAACCAACAGCAGCTACAAAAGCATCAGGATTTATTTTTTGTGCCTTTTTTACAATGGTCTTGAATTTCTTATCTGCATTATCGGTTACCGAACAGGTATTAATAACATACATATCGGCCTTTTCTGAAAAATCGACACGGTCAAAACCCTCATCTGCAAAACTACGGGCTATTGTTGAAGTTTCTGAAAAATTCAACTTACATCCTAACGTGTAAAAAGCCACCTTTTTCTTCATCTAATCTTTTTTTTGAAAGCACAAAAGTACTCAAACTTCATTAGGCCTAAAAAGACCCAACCAATTGAATTACTGTTTTAATATTTTCTCCATTTTTTAGTTATTTCAAAAACTTGGGTTAGTATGTTCGCCTCAACTTCATCAAACTCTACTCCTCTTCTTGCCATCATAACCCTAGCTGCCTCAAAAGCCTTCTCTGGCAAATAAGCCGTAAATCCAGATGCACCACCCCAACTAAAACTAGGAATAAAATTTCTAGGGAACCCTGGCACATAAATATTCGAATTTACCCCAATTACCGTTCCTGTATTAAACATAGTATTAATTGCTGTCTTACTATGATCACCCATCATAAGCCCGCAAAATTGCAAACCAGTTTGTTCAAAACGTTCTGTTGCATAGTCCCACAATCGAACTTTAGCGTAATTATTTTTAAGGTTAGAATTATTTGAATCCGCACCTATGTTACACCACTCACCTAATACTGCATTACCTAAATAACCTTCATGGCCTTTACTAGAATACCCGAAAATTACCGAGTTACTAATCTCACCACACACTTTACTATATGGTCCTATTGTATTTGCACCATAAAGTTTACCTCCCATTTTCACAATCGCATGTTCACAAAGTGCCAAACCACCTCTAATTAAGCTTCCTTCCCAAATTTCAGAGTCTTTCCCTAAATAAATGGGTCCGTCGGTAGCATTCAATATGCTGAATTCAACTTTTGCCCCTTCTTCAAGAAATATTCGCTCTGGATGTATTAAATGATTGGTCTTAGAAATTGGCTGACTAGTTCTTCCATTAGTAATAAAATTAAAATCGGACTGCAGAATTTCAGCATTTTTATCAAAAAT
This sequence comes from Maribacter orientalis, assembly GCF_900109345.1. Taxonomy (GTDB): domain Bacteria; phylum Bacteroidota; class Bacteroidia; order Flavobacteriales; family Flavobacteriaceae; genus Maribacter; species Maribacter orientalis. Next base: position 517,259 of record NZ_FNZN01000001.1, on the reverse strand, counting down.
ATCCCATGTATTTTTAATCTGCAGAAAATCACCAGTAAATTCAATTATATTGAACTCATTTATTTTTTCTGAGCTTTTTGGTTCATCGCTAGAATATGCTAACACAAGCTCATTCGACATTAACTTATCACCTTTTTGCAATGAATGAACCGCCTTCACCAATTCAACAGTAGGTAAAACCGATGCATCTATAAATACATTAACATCTTCTAAACGAATTGGATATTTAACACTTAAATAATCTTCGGTAAATGAAGAGGTGGAAACTTTTAAAAAGGCGTCCCAACGTTCCCGCAATGTCATAATGCCTACACGAATTTCAGCAACTGGCCTAGTAAAGGTGAAGGGTAATAAATGATTCCTACGTGGACCATCAAAAAGAATATAGTTCATACAAGACAATTTTTATCAAAATTAACAAATATCTCTAGAGCACATATATTTTATGGCTAAGCATCCTCAAAATCAAGTTGAATAAAAAAAAGAAACGCCCTCGAATATTTTCGAGGGCGTTATATTCTATGAAAGAATAGAAACTAAAATACTACTTCTCTTCTTCTTTATCTTCTTCTACTTTATCTTCCTTAACAAATTTCTTGTACTTGTTCTTAAACTTATCGATACGACCTGCAGTATCCAAGAATTTAGCTTTACCAGTGTAAAAAGGGTGAGAAGTTCTTGAAATCTCCAATTTTACCAATGGATACTCAACACCTTCAACCTCTAAAGTCTCTTTAGTGTCTGCTGTTGATTTTGTTAAAAATACTTCTTCATTGGACATGTCCTTAAAGGCTACTATCCTATAATTTTCTGGGTGTATATCTTTTCTCATTTTAAAAACTTTAACGCACCCATTCCGACGGGCACTCATTTTAAGGGTGCAAATTTAGTAAAAATCTACAAATTTACTATCAGAAACATCAAAAAATATAAAAATAATATTTCGTCACATTTGTAACAATGTCTTATATTAACATACTAATAAGAAAATCAACCTTTATTTAAACTTTAATCAATAAATATCATGGAAGAAAATCTACCTAAAACAGGAAAATTTGCAAGAAATTATGGCATTATTTTAGGTTTACTTACTGTCGTTTTTGCGATAATGTTATATATAGCCGGTCTCCAATATGAACAGAGTATTGCTCTTTTTGCTGTAAATTTAAGCATTATGATAGGGGTTATCATGTTTGGTATTTATAAATTTCGAGAGGCTAACGGAAATATATTAACTATTAGCGAGGCTATAAAAGTTGGTATTGGAATTTCACTAATTGGAGCTATTATAGGTATTGTTTATCAAATGATATTTATAAATTTAATTGAACCAGATTTCATGGCTAACATGATGGAAGCTCAAAAAATGGAAATGATTACACAAAATCCAAATATGAGTCAAGAAGAAATAGACAAAGCAGTTTCTATGATGGAGAAATTTTCTGGACCTTTCTTAAGTGCTGCTATTGGTTTAATCGGAGGCCTATTTCTGGGCCTAATAATTTCATTTATCGGCGGCTTAATTTTGAAAAAAGAAGAAGCCGCTTATTAATACCTAAGTAATTGTAGTATTTTTGGAAGCAACACCAGAAGTCTCACATGCAATTATCAATAGTAATTCCATTACTTAACGAAGAAGAGTCACTTAAAGAACTTCATGATTGGATTGTATCCGTAATGCAATCCAATCATTTTTCTTATGAAATACTATTTGTAGATGATGGTAGTACTGATAAATCTTGGGATATAATTACCGAATTATCAAAAAACAATTCATCCGTTAAAGGAATTCATTTTTTACGGAACTTTGGAAAATCACAAGCATTGCATGCTGGTTTTAAAGCCGTAAGCGGTGATGTAATCATTACCATGGATGCTGATCTACAAGACAATCCTGAAGAAATACCAGAGCTCTACCATATGATTGCCATAGAGGGATATGAATTGGTTTCTGGATGGAAAAAGAAGCGATATGATTCTATCATTTTCAAGAACACACCTTCAAAATTATTTAATTGGGCAGCAAGAAAAACTTCAGGCGTTCGTTTACATGATTTTAATTGTGGTCTAAAAGCATATGCTAAGGGTGTTGTCAAAAACATTGAGGTTTCTGGTGAAATGCATAGATACATACCCGTACTGGCGAAAAACGCTGGTTTTTCAAAAATTGGAGAAAAAGTCGTTAAACATCAGGCACGTAAGTATGGTAAAACTAAATTCGGAATGGAGCGTTTTATTAATGGCTTTCTAGATTTACTGACTATTTGGTTTGTATCTAGATTCGGTAAACGCCCCATGCACCTTTTCGGCGCATTGGGTGTATTAATGTTTTTAATCGGATTCGGATTTGCCATCTATTTAGGAATAGATAAATTATTTATTAATCCATTTGGGAGATTGATTACAGATCGACCACAATTCTTTATATCACTAATAGCCATGGTAATAGGAACGCAATTATTCTTAGCTGGTTTTCTAGGTGAAATATTAATCCGTTCAAAAAAGGAAGAAAAAAGGTATATTGTGTCGGAAGAAATCAATACCACTCTTTCAGAAAAGTAAAATTCTCATTAACTTAATAGCATAAAAACTCTACCATATGGATAATATCCTCGATACTGCCAAAACCTGGCTAACCGATTTTTTTGACCCAGCAGTTAAAAAAGAAGTTGAATATCTTATTGCAAACGATCAAGAAGAACTTAAAGACCGTTTTTACAAAAATATGGAATTCGGCACTGGTGGTATGCGAGGTGTCATGGGTGTTGGCACAAACCGGATTAACAAATACACTTTAGGAAAAAGCACACAAGGTCTAAGTAATTATCTTAACAAAGTCTATAAAGATGGGGAAATCAAAGTTGTAATTGCTTTCGATTGTCGCCATAATAGTGATACTCTTGCTCGAACGGTAGCAGAAGTTTTCTCTGCAAATAATATTAAAGTATACCTTTTCTCTGATTTGCGTACAACACCAGAACTTTCATTTGCGGTTAGGTACTTAAAATGTCATGCCGGTATTGTATTAACGGCATCGCATAACCCACCTGAATATAATGGATACAAAGTGTACTGGACAGATGGCGGACAAATTGTTCCACCTCAGGATGGTGCAATTATAGCTGAGATCAATTCACTTGATTTTGAAGATATTAAATTTAAAGCAAATGAAGATCTTATTCAAGTTATTGATAAAGAAGTAGATGAAGCCTTTATTGAACAATCTGTTCAAAATGGGAACTTTAACGCCGATGGGAAAGATGATTTTAAGATTGTTTTCACATCACTCCATGGAACTTCAATTACAGCCATACCAGAAGTACTTAAACGAGCTGGGTATAAAAATGTAACTATTATAGAAGAACAGGCTAAACCAGACGGTAACTTCCCTACGGTGAAATCGCCAAATCCTGAAGAACCAGAAGCATTATCTATGGCTGTTAAAAAGGCTGAAGAAATTGGCGCAGACATGGTTGTCGGTACTGATCCTGATAGTGACCGTTTAGGAATTGCGGTTCGTAATCTTGACGGTAAAATGGAAATTGTTAATGGTAACCAGGCAATGGTGCTTATGACAAAATTTCTTTTGGACAAAAAGAAAGCTAAAGGATTTAAAGGTAATGAGTTTATAGCCACAACAATTGTTTCTACCCCAATGATGGAAGAAATGGCGAAGGCTTATGGAGTTGAGTTTAAAACTGCCTTGACCGGATTCAAATGGATTGGTAAAATGATAAAAGATTTTCCACAATCTAAATTTGTTGGTGGTGGCGAGGAAAGTTTTGGATATATGGTAGGTGATTTTGTTCGTGATAAAGATGCGGTCACCTCTACCCTATTAGCATGTGAAATTGCCAGCCAAGCAAAAGCCAACGGAAGTTTTTTTTATAAAGACCTAATTCAATGCTACGTTGATTATGGTTTCTACAAAGAGCATTTAGTATCTATAACAAAAAAAGGTATTAGCGGAGCTGAAGAAATAAAGCAAATGCTGAAAGATTTTAAAGAAAACCCAGTGGAATCTGTTGCGGGTTCTAAGGTTAAATGGATAGAAGATTATAATACTTCAACCGCCAAAAATGTGCTGACAGGTGAAGAGAAAATTATTGACATCCCAAAATCTAACGTTTTAATTTATGAAACCGAAGATGGAACAAGAATCGCAGCTAGGCCAAGTGGTACCGAACCTAAAGTGAAATTTTATATTAGCACTAATACAAAACTGGATAAAGCAGAGAATTATAAAAAAGTTTCGGCTGAACTTGATGCAAAAATCAAAAATATACTTGCTGAGCTTAAATTAGGTTAATGGATTATTTCAAGAAGATTCTTCGCTTTGCGAAGCCTTATCGTAAATACGGTTATTTAAATATTTTCTTTAATATACTTTATGCCTTGTTTAGTGCACTTTCTTTCGCTGCACTGATTCCTATGTTAGATGTATTGTTTGATAAAACCAGAAAGGTTTTTGAAGAACCGAAATATACTGATATTGGCCATCTTAAAGATTACTTACAGGAATACATCAATTATAGGGTTACTGCATATTCTGGAGATGATGAGATGAAAGGCTTAGTTTTGGTTATTGGACTAATTCTCATCTTATTCTTATTAAAGAATCTGTTTAATTACCTAGCCATGTATTTCATAACTTTTTTACGTAATGGTGTACTTAAAGATATTAGAAATAAGCTTTATAAAAAGGTTGTCGAACTACCGATTTCCTATTACTCAGAAAAACGAAAGGGAGATGTTATTGCAAGAATCACTTCAGATGTTTTAGAAATTCAACATTCCTTTCTATCTGTTTTAGAACTTATTGTAAGAGAGCCATTGACGATATTTTTTACAATTATTATCATGTTTGGTATTAGCACTAAATTAACCTTGTTTGTATTTTTATTCATCCCGGTTGCTGGTATGATTATTAGCCGAATTGGTAAATCTCTTAAGAAAAAATCTGATGATGTACAAAGAGAGCAAGGTGAATTCTTATCCATTATTGAGGAAACTCTTGGCGGACTTCGAGTAATAAAAGCATTTAATTCAGAATCACGATTTTACAAAACGTTTTCTGAATCAACCAAACGCTTTTTCAACTACAGCAACATACTGCTTAACCGACAGAATTTGGCTTCACCAACGGGTGAATTTTTAGGTATTTTAGTTATAGGTATTTTGTTATGGTTTGGTGGTAAAATGGTTTTAGTAGATGGAACTTTAGATGCCTCATCCTTTATTGCTTACATGGGACTGGCATATAATATTTTGACTCCTGCGAAAGCAATTAGTAAAGCTTCTTACGGAGTTAAAAAAGGTAATGCTGCTGCTGAACGTGTTTTAGAAATCTTGGAGACTGAAAATCCTATTTCAGAAATTGATAATCCGATTGAACAAACTTTATTCAAAAGCGAAATAAACCTTCGAAATATTTCTTTTAAGTATGAGGATGAATTTGTGCTCAAGAATTTTAATTTAACCGTTAAAAAAGGAAATACAGTTGCTTTAGTAGGACAATCTGGGAGTGGGAAAAGTACCATTGCTAATCTAGTTACACGTTTTTACGACGTTAATGAAGGTGACATTAGTATCGATGGCAACAATATTAAGAATCTTAGTAAGAAATCACTTCGCGGTTTGTTAGGTCTCGTAACCCAAGATTCCATCCTGTTTAATGATACTGTAAAAAATAATATTGGTTTAGGTAAGGAACATGCCACCGAAGAAGAAATTATTGAAGCTGCAAAAATAGCCAACGCACACGATTTCATAATAAGTTTACCTAAAGGTTATGAAACCAATATAGGTGACAGTGGCAACAAATTAAGTGGCGGACAAAAGCAGCGTTTATCTATCGCGAGAGCAGTATTAAAGAACCCTCCAATCATGATTCTGGATGAAGCAACTTCTGCCTTAGATACGGAAAGCGAAAGATTAGTACAAGATGCATTAGAAAAAATGATGCAGAATAGAACGTCAATCGTTATTGCGCATCGCCTATCTACCATTCAAAATGCCGATACCATTGTGGTGCTTCATAAAGGTGAAATTGTAGAGCAAGGTACTCATGTAGAGCTTTTAGATTTAAATGGAAAATATAAAAAATTAGTTCAAATGCAGTCATTAGGTTCTTAATCTTCATTTTTTTGCACTCCTAATTATAGCTTAAACTTTGTTAAAAGATTAAACCTTTGGCTAACTTTATCGTCTAACCACCTAAATAAACCTCAATTCAAATTGATTGTAGAGGAAGCACTAGTACAAGATTTAAAAACCAAGAACACACAAGCGCAAGCGTTTAAAATATTGGTTAACACTTACAAAGAACGTTTGTATTGGCAAATTCGTGGTATAGTATTAAATCATGATGATGCAGATGATGTTCTGCAAAATACCTTTATTAAAATTTACAAAAACATTGATGGGTTTGAGGGAGACAGTAAACTCTTTTCTTGGATGTATCGAATTGCTACCAATGAAGCCTTAAGTTTCATAAAACAAAGAGCAAAATTACAAGGGATAACCGATATAGATTATCAAGAGAAATTAGTCTCTAATTTACAAGCAGACGTTTATTTTGAGGGTGATCAAATTCAATTAAAGCTTCAACAAGCAATAGCCACCTTACCAGAGAAACAGAAACTCGTATTTAACATGAAATATTTTCAGGAATTAAAATATGAAGAAATTTCAGAAATATTAGACACTTCGGTAGGTGGCCTAAAAGCTTCTTATCACTTAGCAGTTAAAAAAGTGGAACAGTATTTGAAAACAGATTAAACCTTTTATGTCTTTGAAAGTCAAATTAGTATCATGAAAAAGAATATCAAAAATCCGTTTAAAACTCCTCAAAACTATTTCGATAGTTTTGAAGATAAATTAATGGATAAATTATCAACTAAAGAATCAGTTATGCCGAAGGCTAGAGGATTTACAGTTCCTGATAACTATTTTGATACGTTTAATGATAAGTTGACCAGTAAACTTAATAAAGAAACTAAAGTAATACCTCTTTATCCTATAAAGAAAATCATGGCCATTGCCGCATCTATTGCTGCTATTGCCATAATCTTTTTGGGTTATAATTGGAATAGAACAGAAGAACTGAGCATTAGTGATTTAGCAAATACCGACATAGAAGCCTATTTCGAAAACAATGAATTTGATTTAACATCTTATGAGATTGCTGAAGTACTTCCCTTTACAGATACTGAATTTTCGAATATGTTGAATTCATCCATAGAAAATGAAAACATTTTAGATTATTTAAGTGACAATACGAATGATTTTGAAGAACTAAATTTACAAGAAAATGAATAAGTATATACTATCACTATTTATGCTTTTTACCGCTATATCGTTTGGCCAGCACAAAAAAGATTGGGAAAAAATAAAATCCTTAAAAGTGGCATATATTACGGAGAAATTGTCTTTGGACAGCAAAGAAGCTCAAAAATTCTGGCCTATCTACAATGAGTATGAAGAAAAAAGGCATGCGTTAATTCGTAAAGAACATAGCCAAATAAAAGATAAGCTTGAGAATAGTGACGATTTATCCGAAGAAGATGCTAAAAAATTATTGACACTTAAGATTTCTATCGAAGAAGATGAAGAAGAATTGGACAAAGCATTTTTAATAAAGGTTAGTAAGGTTACATCTTCCAAAAAAGCATTGTTATTGTTAAAAGCGGAAGAAGATTTTAAGCGTGACCTAATTAAGCAATACCGTCATAATAAAGGTGGCAAATAGTTTATTTAAAAACTAGCTTTGAAATTCTATTTTTACCTGCTGCATAGGCTACGGAATCATTTTGAAATCGTAGGGTATAAAAGGAATCTTGAGATAATTCCTTCCAATTCAAACCCATATCCGAAGAATAGGAAATACCCTTAAAACCCACAGCTACCATACCTTTTCCGCTAGACCCAGGTACAAATTGAATACAACTCTTATAACCTGGGGCATTACCATCGGCTAATAGTTCCCAAGTTTTTCCGCCATCTTTAGTTATTGCCTTATTTGCTGAGGCATTATTAGGATTTGTATAATCACCGCCTATCACAACTCCTAACTGATTATCATAAAAATCAATAGAATAAATTCCCTCGGTAGGCTCATTACTACGTAAAGGAGTTGTATAAACATCCCACTTCTTACCCTTATCTGAAGAATAAAGTATACGACCGCTTGTGGTCGCTACCCAAATTTCATCTCCAACAGTAACTATGTTCGTATTACTGGCAGCAAATGCTCCCTCACCTTCTATACCTGCAGGCAATTGCGAACAAGGTATTTTAGACCATGTTGTGCCACCGTCCGAAGTTATGATAATACTTAAACATCCATCTACAGAATCTCCAACTGCAATACCGTCTTTATCATTCAAAAAGGTCAAAGCATCATAAAAAACTCCCTCTCCCTCTTCTTTATAGACAAGCTCCATTCTCCCATTTCCTCCTGTTTTGTATAACAAAGCCGGCGTACCGACCGATAACATAAAGAAATCTGATGAGGTATGTGCCACCGCCCTAAATTCAGGTATAACGACATGATACTTTTGTATATTAGCGCGTACTTTACCTGTACTTAAATCTACTGTACCAAAGGTTCCTTTATTTGCTGCAAAGGCCAAGCTATTACCCATAATCTCTATCGCTCTGATACTTAACGAATCAGTATAAATATCACTTACAGCAACAGAAGTGAAATTAATAGGCTTTACATTCTTAGAACATGAAACCATTAGAACAATAATTAGAAAGGCATATCGCATAGTGAAAGGTATAAAGTTCATCAAAAATAAATGGAATCACTTCTAAAACAATACCTTTGCAGCCACAAATTTTGAGGACTACCGCCATTTTACAATAGATAGTATATCAAGTAACGGCAATAATCTTCTAGCCAAGTAAATTAATATCACTTTAAATGAAATTACACAGAAATCTGGTGTTTGCCGTAATTGACGCATTAAACCTCATATTCAATGAAAATGAGTACGCCGATAAAGTCGTTCAAAAAGTACTTCGGTTCGACAAACGATGGGGAGCACGTGATCGTGGCTTTATCGCAGAAACGACCTATGAAATGGTTCGTTATAAAAGATTATATGCCGAAATAGCAGAGGTAAAAGCACCTTTCAGCAGACCAGATTTATTTCGTATGTGGGCTGTTTGGGCTGTACTTAAAGGAATTAATTTACCTGATTGGAAGCAAATTGAACCAACGCCTGAAAGAAGAATCAAAGGAAAATTTGATGAACTTTCACAAATAAGAAAGTTCAGAGAAGCAATTCCTGATTGGATTGATGAATTAGGAGAAAAAGCATTGGGCGATAAGTTATGGACAGAAGAAATTGCTAAACTTAATGAGCCAGCCGAAGTCATCTTACGTACCAATACTTTAAGAACGACTAAAGAAGAATTACGTAAGGCATTATTAGATGAAAATATTGTTGCAGAACCTATAAGGGGTTACGCTTCTGCTTTAAAACTTGTGGAAAGAGCAAATGTTTTTGTAACTGAAGCCTTTAAAAAAGGGATGTTCGAGGTTCAAGATGCATCTTCTCAATTGGTTGCAGAGTTTTTAGATATTGAACCAGGGCAAAGAGTTGTAGATACTTGTGCAGGTGCTGGTGGTAAATCATTACACTTGGCTGCCTTAATGGAAAATAAAGGCCAATTGATTTCTATGGATATTTACGGAAGTAAATTGAAGGAATTAAAAAGACGCGCCAGACGTAACGGAGCTCATAATATTGAAGTACGTGAAATCGATTCTTCTAAGGTTTACAAAAAGTTATATGGCAGTGCCGATAGAGTTTTAATAGATGCCCCCTGTACAGGATTAGGTGTCTTAAGAAGGAATCCTGATTCTAAGTGGAAAATGCAACCGGAATTTCTTGATAAAATTGTAAAAACACAACAGGAAATTCTTAGGAATTATAGTAAAATAGTTAAACCTGGCGGAAAAATGGTTTATGCAACTTGCTCTATTCTACCGCAAGAAAACAGTAATCAAGTAAAATCATTTTTAAGTTCTGAGGAAGGAAAAGATTTTAAATTAGTGAAGGACAAAAAAATATATGCCTCAAAAAGTGGCTATGACGGCTTCTTTATGGCCTTATTAGAAAAGAGTATCTAAACATAATAATTTAGTATTCTTTGATAAGGAGTTAATAATAAAAACCCTTTCAGTTTTGAAACTGAAAGGGTTTTTTAAATGAATTTATTAAAACACTTTGTGCTACTAATTAAGCAAAGTTCATTACTTTTTTAAAGTAGGATATTCTATTCCCAATTGCTCTAAATAGGTATCATACTTCGTTTCATCGTAGTAGTATTTTTCTAATGCAGGTCTAAATTGGTCTTGCTTATCCTTATTTAAATAAATAGGAGGCATATCGCTCTCAGAAATCATAGGTTGATACTTGGTTTCTTTTTGTTGCTCGTTATTAAAATAACTCCAAGCTCCTTTTAACAAGTCTGGCTTCAATAAAAAGTCTAATATTGTCATAGCTTCTACCTTTGCTCCTGCCACAACACCCTTATGCGCTATTGGTGTTGCCATAGCAATAGCATTACTCCAATGATGGCCTTGCAGCCCAGGGATGTTTGAAGGATATCTCAACGTTACCGTAGGCACTTTCCAAGAAATATCACCTATATCATCTGACCCACCACTAATTGGATCTATTACAGGAAGCCCTATAGTATCCAACTTCAGTGGCAAACCTTCTATCTTTTCAGAGTTTACCTCTGTCTGAACGGCCTTTGCTAATATTTGATCCGCATCAGACCATTTAGGCAAACCGACTTCTTTTATATTAGAATACATCGTTTCGGCAATCACCTTATTATAATGTCGAGGCCAAGCCGTACCCAATACTTTCGAGGTCATCGTTGTACCTGTCATCAAGGCTGCACCTTTGGCCATATCGTTTGCCAAAGCATACATTTCCATGATTCCCTCATATTTAATATCTCTGAAATAAAACCAAATAGCTGCTTTTGATGGAACAACATTAGGTTGGTCACCCGAATCAGTAAAAATTGAATGTGATCTTTTTAAAGGATGCAAATGTTCTCTTTTATAATTCCATCCAATATTCATAAGTTCAGCGGCATCTAAAGCACTCTTACCACGCCAAGGTGAACCTGCCGAATGGGCTGCTTCCCCTTCGAAAGCATATTCAACCGATATTAATCCCGTACCTCTTGTTGGTCCGTAAGAAACCCCTAGATTATTACCGACATGCGTAAAAATGCACATATCGATATCATCAAAAAGTCCGTCCCTAACATACCATGCTTTTGCCGCGACCAACTCTTCTGCTATACCAGGCCAAATTACAAGCGTACCTCCAATATTCTCGCGCTCCATAATTTGTTTTACAGCCAATGCAGATGAAATATTCATCGGTATACCAGAATTATGACCTTCGCCATGCCCTGGGGCACCGTCTACAATAGGTTTATGGTAAGCAACACCAGGATATTGGGATGCTTTCGGAATACAGTCCACATCACTACCTAAAGCAATAACTGGTCCCTCCCCATTGCTCCAAGTAGCAAACCAAGCTGTTGGAATCCCGGAAATGGAATTTTCAATTTCAAATCCGTTTTCTTTTAGAATTCCAGTCAGGTATTTAGAAGATTCAATTTCTTGAAACCCAAGTTCAGAGAAACTGAAAATCTTATCAACCATCACTTGAGACTGCTTCTTATTGTCTTCAACAATTGCGGCAACCTCAGATTTTAGGTTTTCAATTTGTTTGTTTGATTTTTTCTTTTGCGAATAGATGCCGTTTAGCGTGAGTAGACAGCATGCAATAGTAAATAGTGTAGTTTTTTGTTTCATATTGGTTTTGAATTAGTTAGTAAAAGATACATAAAATCAACCTTAAAAAAGAGGTCAACTTCAATTTTTACGTAATTCAAAAATTGAACGAAACAATTTAGATTAATAAGACTTTTATGGTCACATTTTTACCTATTTCAAAAAATACGAAGCTTAGAAGATAAATATATCGTTACTCAAAAAGTGTTACCTGTTGCGTATCTTTCTTTTTTGAAACCTTCACCTCTTCTTGTTGTTTTAGCCCCCAACGATTCATCGCCTGAACAACGGTCATAAGTGATTTACCTAAAGGTGTTAACGTATATTCTACTCGTGGTGGAATTTCAGGAAATAGCGTACGTTCTAAAATCCCCGATTTCTCAAGTTCTTTTAATTGCTTGCTCAACATTTGCCTGTTTATACCTTCAATCTCATTAAACAATTTATTGAATCGATTTATCCCTTTTGAAATATGAAAGAGTATAATAGGTTTCCATTTGCCTCCTATTAAATCCATGCAGTATGATAATGCGTTCGTTTGTAATTTTTGCTGCGCCATAGTATTCGTTTTACTTCTTATTACAATGTTTGTTAAGTTCAAATGTAGTAAAATAATCAAATTAAACTAAGTATTAAATACATACTTTAATACTATTTAAATAATTAATATGATTATCAGACTACTTAATAATTTCAAGTACTTTTCTTTCGAGTACTTTAATTTCATTAACAATCCTTGTTTAAAAGTGTTTCAATTTACCGTTAATGATAACAGGTAAAACCTTAATTTTGTACTTTAAAATCAATACCAGACACATTAAATGATTCACTTTTTTGGGGAACCTAGCACAAAGGTTTTTGCGGTACAGACCGCTAAGGGACTTTCATCAGAAGATACAAGTAAACTTATATGGTTGTTCGGCAACCAACCTAAAATAAATGCGGCGTCTCTTGACGCCTTTTTTGTTGGTCCAAGGGCTGCCATGATTACCCCATGGAGCACGAATGCTACTGAAATTACTCAAAACATGGGTATTATTGGTATCATTAGGATTGAGGAATTTAATGCGATTGAAGTAAATCATGTTGGGTTTGACCCAATGATTTCGCAAAAATATACTTCGCTGAATCAAGAAATGTTCACTATTCAGGTTGAACCAAAACCAATTTTGAACATTGAAGATATTGCTGCATTTAACAAACAAGAAGGTTTAGCCTTAAATAATGAAGAGGTTGATTATCTCGAGAATCTTAGTGAAAAAATAGGCAGAAAATTAACCGATTCAGAAGTATTCGGATTTAGTCAAGTTAACTCTGAGCATTGCAGACATAAAATATTTAACGGCACTTTTGTTATTGACGGTAAAGAGATGCCGACTTCACTTTTTAAGCTCATTAAAAAAACATCACAGGAATTCCCTAACGATATAGTTTCGGCTTATAAAGACAACGTGGCTTTTGTAAAAGGCCCAACCGTTGTTCAGTTTGCACCTAAAACTGCAGATAAGCCCGATTATTATCAAGAGAAAGAATTTAATTCGGTAATTTCTATAAAAGCTGAAACCCATAACTTCCCTACCACCGTTGAACCTTTCAATGGTGCAGCAACTGGTGCTGGTGGAGAAATTCGTGATCGTTTGGCTGGTGGCAAAGGGTCTTTACCCTTAGCGGGAACAGCTGTTTATATGACCGCTTATTCAAGATTAGAAGAAGAGCGACCTTGGGAAAAAGGAATGAAAGAAAGAGATTGGTTGTACCAAACTCCGATGGACATATTAATCAAAGCATCTAACGGTGCATCAGATTTTGGAAATAAATTCGGACAGCCATTAATTACAGGTTCTGTTCTTACGTTTGAATATGATGAAGCTTCCATTCCGTTCGATTCATCTGAAGAAAACAAAACAACATCAACCAATACCCGTAAACTTGGCTATGATAAAGTAATTATGCAAGCTGGTGGTATTGGCTATGGAAAAATAGAACAGGCCATTAAGGATAAACCAAAAACTGGAGATAAGATTGTTATTCTTGGCGGTGATAATTACCGAATAGGCATGGGCGGTGCAGCAGTTTCAAGTGCCGATACTGGAGAATTCAGTTCGGCAATAGAATTGAATGCTGTACAACGCTCGAATCCTGAAATGCAAAAAAGAGCAGCCAATGCGATACGTGGTATGGTAGAGAGTGATGAGAACACCATTGTTTCTATTCACGATCATGGTGCTGGTGGTCACCTTAATTGTTTGTCTGAACTAGTTGAAGAAACCGGTGGTAAAATCGACTTGGATAAATTACCTGTTGGTGACCCTACCCTATCTGCCAAAGAGATAATCGGTAACGAATCTCAAGAACGTATGGGTCTTGTAATCGGTAAAAATGATATTGATCTTTTGAAACGTATAGCAGACCGTGAACGCTCACCTATGTATGAAGTTGGTGATGTTACGGGTGATGACCGTTTTACTTTTGAATCTAAAACTAATGGTGCTAAACCAATGGATTTGGCACTATCAGATATGTTTGGCAGTTCTCCAAAAACAGTAATGACCGATAACACCATTGAACGTAACTATACTAACGCGGAATATTCATTAGAGTTTTTCCATGATTATTTAGATTCCGTTCTTCAACTTGAAGCGGTAGGCTGTAAAGATTGGCTTACCAATAAAGTTGACCGTTGTGTTGGCGGTAAAGTTGCCAAACAACAATGTGTTGGACCATTGCAATTACCATTAAATAACTGTGGTGTAATGGCCTTAGATTTTAAAGGAAAGGAAGGAATCGCTACAAGTATTGGCCACTCCCCTATCTCAGCTTTAATAGATCCAGCAGCAGGAAGTAAAAATAGTATTGCCGAATCACTTACCAATCTTGTTTGGGCACCCTTAAAAGAAGGTATGAAATCAGTTTCACTTTCTGCGAATTGGATGTGGCCCTGTAAGAATGAAGGTGAAGATGCCCGTTTATATAAAGCAGTGCAAGCAGTTTCTGATTTTGCTATTGAATTGGGTATTAATGTACCGACCGGAAAGGATTCACTTTCCATGAAACAAAAATATAGTGATGGAGATGTAATTTCTCCAGGCACTGTAGTGATTTCAGCAGCAGGTAACTGTAACGATATTACCAAAGTTATTGAGCCGGTTTTACAAAAAAATGCCGGATCGATCTATTATATTAATTTATCAAAAGATAGTTTTAAACTAGGTGGATCATCATTCGCACAAACTAGAAATAGTATAGGGAATGAAACACCTACTATTAAAGATTCAGCATATTTCAAAACAGTTTTTAATACAATTCAGGATTTAATTAAAAAAGGTAAAATCGTTGCTGGGCATGATGTTGCTTCTGGCGGATTGATCACCACCTTATTAGAATTATGTTTTGCAGATACGCAGTTAGGTGCCAATTTAGACCTATCTGGTTTAGGTGAAGCCGATACCATCAAAGTATTGTTCTCTGAAAATAGTGGAATCGTTTTTCAAGCAAAAGACGATAGTATTGAAGCTTTACTTTCTTCAAAAAATATCGATTCCTTAAAAATAGGAACCGTTATTTCTGAAGCTACCCTTACCGTTAAAAATAATGGTATGGAAATGGGTCTGAATATTGAGACTTTACGTGATACATGGTTTAAGACCTCTTACTTACTAGACAACAAACAAACTGCAAAAGGCTTAGCAAAAGATAGATTTGAAAATTATAAAATACAGCCATTAAACTATTTATTCCCGACTTCCGATTCTATTAGTCTTCCAGTTCGTTCTAGTAATGATGGCGCAAGACCAAAAGCAGCTATCCTTCGTGAAAAAGGAAGTAATTCGGAGCGAGAAATGGCAAATGCCATGTACTTAGCCGGTTTTGATGTCAAAGATGTGCATATGACCGATTTAATTTCTGGTCGTGAGAATTTAGAGGATATTCAGTTTTTAGGAGCTGTTGGCGGTTTCTCAAACTCAGATGTACTAGGAAGTGCAAAAGGATGGGCAGGAGCTATTAAATACAATGAAAAAGCAAATACCGTTATTAAAAACTTTTTTGCCAGACCAGATACTTTATCTGTTGGTATTTGTAATGGATGTCAATTGTTTATGGAATTGGATTTAATTAATCCGGAACACGAATCCCATGGCAAAATGACCTATAATGATTCTCACAAGCACGAGAGCAACTTTACTTCTGTAGAAATACAAAAGAATAATTCAGTTATGCTCTCAACTTTAGAAGGAAGCAAACTTGGTGTGTGGATTTCTCATGGAGAAGGTAAATTTAAACTACCACTTTCGGAAATAAATTATGAAATTGTTGCTAAATATGGTTACGAAGAATACCCAGCCAACCCCAATGGAAGTGATTTTAACACTGCTATGCTTTGTGATAAAACAGGTCGTCATTTAGTGACAATGCCACATATTGAACGTTCTATATTTCCATGGAACTGGGCACATTATCCTTCTGATAGAACCGATGAAGTATCGCCTTGGTTAGAAGCATTTAAAAACGCTAAAGAGTGGGTTATTAATCAAAAATAAACCAATATAAATAACATAGTTGAAAATAAAAGCTGTGTATTCCAAGATGAAGTACACAGCTTTTTAATAACCAAAAAAACAATTATCTAACCAATAACCTACCACTCCAAATTTTATCTTTTGAGTTTTGAAGTTTATATATGTAAAGCCCTGGTACCATTTCTTTTCTTTTTATAATTATCTCATTGTGTAATGTTTTCAGAAAGCATTTTGATTTTGTAAATGTAGAGTTAAATAATTCAGAATTTTCCTACAAAAATGTGAATTGCTTACATAACACGTTCAATTGCAATTTATTGTAGACGAGTAGTTAAAATTTGAGAAGTAAATTGACTAGATTAATAATTAGGAATATTATAATCATTACCTATTTTATTTATTAATACAATTTTAAATAACCGAGTTCTTTCATTATTTTGCAATCAAGTTTTATATATCAAGTATGCAAAAAGTTACCCGACTGTTCGATTTTCCATATTATCAGCTAGAGAGAAATGCTTTGAAAGAGGCACTTGTTTCTAAAAAAGGTGATAAATGGATAAGTATTTCTACTCAAGAATATATAGATAAGGCAAATGCTATTAGTCGTGGTTTACTGCGTTTGGGTATTCAACCAAACGATAAGATCGCTCTTATCTCTAAAAATAATAGAACCGAATGGAATATTATGGATATTGGCATATTGCAACTAGGTGCTCAAAATGTACCTATTTATCCTACTATTTCAGAAGGTGATTATGCTTATGTCTTAAACCACTCAGAAGCTAAATATTGTTTTGTTTCCTGTGCTGAGGTTTATGAAAAAGTAAAATCTATTCAAAGCCAAGTGCTATCCCTAAAGGAAGTATTCTCATTTGATGTTTTGAACAATTGTAAAAACTGGGAAGAAGTTTTGGAGTTAGGAAAAGACACCTCTAATCAAGATGAAGTAGAAAAATCAAAAGAAGCAGTTAAGCCAGACGATTTAGCTACATTAATTTATACTTCTGGAACAACAGGAAGACCTAAGGGTGTAATGTTATCTCATGATAATTTAGTGAGTAATGCCTTAGAAAGTTCTAAAAGAATTCCCATTGAAATTGGAAATTCAAAAGCATTAAGTTTTCTACCTGTATGCCATGTTTATGAACGCATGCTTATCTATTTATACCAATATTGTTGTACTAGTATTTACTTTGCTCCTATCGATCAAATTAGTGAATACGCACAGGAGGTTCAACCTAATGTTATGACAGCCGTTCCACGTTTATTAGAAAAAGTGTATGATAAAATTATAGCTAAAGGCACATCCTTGACCGGAATTAAAAAGAAATTATTCTTTTGGGCGGTAGAAATAGGGTTGAGATATGAACCTTATGGTCAAAACGGTTGGTGGTATGAACAAAATCTCGCACTCGCACGTAAACTTATTTTTAGTAAATGGAAAGCAGCTTTAGGAGGTAATTTATCAGTGATGGCATCTGGTAGTGCCGCTCTACAACCACGTTTAGCCCGTATTTTTAATGCTGCTGAATTCGGAGTAATGGAAGGTTATGGCCTTACGGAAACTTCTCCTGTTGTATCTGTAAATGATATGCGAAATGGTGGTTTTAGAATAGGTACGGTTGGCAAACCTTTGGATCGCACTGAAGTTAAAATAGCCGAAGATGGCGAAATTTGCATAAAAGGTCCTCAAGTAATGTTGGGCTATTATAAAGATGAAGCCAAAACTGCAGAAGTTATTATCGACGGTTATTTTCATACTGGTGACATTGGAGAAATCGATGCTGATGGTTTCTTAAAAATAACTGACCGTAAAAAAGAAATGTTTAAAACTTCTGGAGGTAAATATGTTGCCCCTCAGTTGTTAGAAAATAGATTTAAACAATCTCGATTTATTGATCAAATTATGGTCGTGGGTGAAGGTGAAAAAATGCCCGCTGCTTTAATTCAACCTGATTTTGATTTTGTGAAAAATTGGGCTAAAATTCACAATATTGAAATTGGCACCAATAAAGAACTTGTACATAATGAACAAGTAATAGCTAGATTCGAAGAAGAGGTCACCATCGCAAACGAGAACTTTGCTAAATGGGAAAAAATAAAACAATTCAGACTGACACCTGATGTTTGGAGCATAGAAGGAGGTCACCTCACCCCTACCATGAAATTGAAAAGAAAAATTGTAAAGGAAAAGTACATTGAACTTTACAATGATATTTACGAGCATTAAGTAACTAAGTTTAATTACTAAAATGATTTTCGAAAAATATAGAGTGCAATTCAACTTAAATAATATCGAAAATTATTACTTGTATTTGGTATAGTAGAACTTGCAATTATGTGCTTTCTTTTAAGGTATAGGTTTATACCATACTATTCACAATCAAGGAAGTATGATAATATTCATAGTCCCAATAACAAGCCCTCTAGTAATAATCTCGTTAGTTCTTAGTTCAAAAATCGATAAAGAGGTTAACAAAACGGAAGGCACCGTTCTTTAATTTGATGTGAATTAAAGAAGACATTTCCAATTCTTAAAATTTATTCAATTTATTATGCATGCATAATAAATTTGTTTATATTTGAGGACCAACTACCACAGTATGAAAGAAACAACTATTGATTATGCATTACGAGCTACATGGCAAGCAGTAGCTAGAATGTATAACGAAGAAGCCAAAAACTTCGATTCTACTATGGCCGTAGGTTTTACTTTATTGAGTATTGATCCAAAAAAGGGTACTCCTTCCACTTCCTTGGGCCCTAAAATGGGAATGGAAGCTACTAGCCTCTCTAGGATATTAAAAAGCATGGAGGAGAAAGGTCTCATTTTAAGAAAGCCTAATCCTAATGACGGTCGAGGTGTTTTAATATACCTAACCGATTTTGGTTTAGAGAAAAGAAACGACTCGAAAAGTACCGTTCTTAGATTTAATGAGGCTGTTAAACAAGAGGTTTCAGAAGAAAAGTTATCTAGTTTTTTCGAAGTTACTGATATCATCAATAAACTGATTTCAGATAAAAAATTATTTTCAAAAGATATATCAAATCACTAATACAGTTTAAAGTACATGAACAAGCACATTAAAAAAGTAGCGGTAATTGGTTCAGGAATAATGGGTAGCGGTATAGCCTGTCATTTTGCCAATATTGGCGTAGAGGTTTTATTGTTGGACATTGTTCCGCATGAACTTAATGATAAGGAAAAGGCAAAAGGTTTAACCTTGCAAGACAAGGTTGTTCGTAATAGAATGGTGAACGATTCATTAGCGGCAGCATTAAAATCTAAACCATCTCCTATTTATCACCAAAAATTTGCTGATAGAATTAGTACTGGTAATTTAGAGGACGATATTTCTAAAGTATCTAAAGTAGATTGGATAATTGAAGTGGTTGTTGAAAGACTTGACATTAAAAAGATTGTCTTTGAAAACTTAGAGAAGCATAGAACACCAGGTACTCTTATAACATCGAATACATCAGGTATTCCTATCCACTTTATGAGTGAAGGCCGTAGTGAAGATTTCCAGAAGCATTTCTGTGGAACTCACTTTTTTAACCCTGCGCGTTATTTAAAGCTTTTTGAAATAATCCCTGGACCAAAAACTTCACCAGCAGTATTGGAATTTTTAAATGGCTATGGGGAAAAATTCTTAGGTAAAACTTCTGTAGTAGCTAAAGATACTCCAGCATTCATTGGTAATAGAATAGGCATTTTCAGTATCCAAAGTCTTTTTCACATGGTGAAAGAAATGGGTATGACCGTTGAAGAGGTCGATAAATTAACCGGGCCTGTAATTGGTAGACCAAAATCTGCCACTTTCAGAACTGTAGATGTTGTTGGCCTAGATACACTAGTACATGTTGCTAATGGTATTGCAGACAATTGTAAGGAAGATGAAAAATTAGACCTATTTAAACTACCGAGCTTCATCAATACCATGATGGAAAACAAATGGTTGGGTAGTAAAACAGGGGAAGGATTTTATAAAAAATCTAAAGACGCTAAAGGTAAAACTGAAATTTTGACCTTAGATCTAGATTCCATGGAGTATCGTTCTAGCAAAAGAGCAAGTTTCGCTACGTTAGAATTGACAAAGACTATTGATAAAGTAGCCGATCGTTTTAAGATATTAGTTGCCGGAAAAGATAAAGCTGGTGAATTTTACAGAAAAAGTTTTGCTGCATTATTCGCTTACGTTTCTCATAGAATTCCTGAAATAACCGATGAGCTATATAAAATTGATGATGCCATGAAAGCTGGGTTTGGATGGGAACATGGACCTTTTCAAATTTGGGATGCAATTGGTTTAGAAAAAGGGTTAGAAATTATGAAAGCTGAAGGTGAAACTCCTGCTGCTTGGGTTAATGATATGATTGCTGCAGGTAACAAATCTTTTTATTCAGTAAAAGATGGTGCTACCTTTTATTATGATATTCCTAAAAAATCAGTTGAAAAAATACCTGGTCAAGATTCATTTATAATCTTAGATAATATTAGAAAATCTAAAGAGGTATTTAAAAATAGCGGTGTTGTTGTTGAAGATTTAGGTGATGGTATTTTAAATGTAGAATTCCAATCTAAAATGAATACCATCGGTGGTGATGTTCTTGCAGGTTTAAACAAAGCAATAGACATTGCTGAAAAAGATTTCCAAGGTTTAGTCGTCGGTAATCAAGCTCCTAATTTTTCAGTAGGTGCTAACATCGGTATGATATTTATGATGGCCGTTGAGCAAGAATATGACGAATTGAACATGGCTATCAAAATGTTTCAGGACACTATGATGCGTATGCGCTATTCTGCAATACCAACAGTATCTGCCCCACACGGTATGGCATTGGGTGGTGGTTGTGAATTGTCTTTACATGCCGATAAAGTAGTAGCTGCTGCTGAAACCTATATTGGTTTGGTTGAATTCGGTGTTGGAGTAATTCCTGGTGGCGGTGGTTCTAAAGAATTTGCTTTAAGAGCTCAAGACTTATTCCATAAAAATGATGTAGAGTTGAACGTGCTTCAAGAGTACTTCTTAACTATAGGTATGGCTAAAGTTTCTACTTCTGCTTATGAAGCGTTTGACTTAGGAATTTTACAACATGGAAAAGATATTGTTGTTGTGAATAAAGATAGACAAATAGCAACAGCAAAGGCTCATGCAAAATTAATGGCAGAAGCAGGTTATACGCAACCTGTAAAACGTAAAGATATTAAAGTACTTGGTAAACAAGCATTAGGTATGTTTTTAGTAGGTACAGATGCTATGGAAGATAGTAACTACATCAGTGAGCACGATAAAAAAATTGCTAACAAATTAGCCTATGTAATGGCTGGTGGTGATTTATCAGAACCAACGCTTGTTACAGAACAATATTTATTAGACCTAGAACGTGAAGCATTTTTATCACTTTGTACGGAACGCAAAACCTTAGAAAGAATTCAACATATGTTGAAAACTGGAAAACCATTAAGAAACTAGAAAAATGAAAACAGCATATATTGTAAAAGCATATAGAACAGCAGTTGGAAAAGCACCTAAAGGAGTTTTTCGTTTTAAAAGAACTGATGAATTAGCTGCAGAGACCATCCAGTACATGATGAAAGAGCTGCCGCAATTAGAAAAAAAACGTATTGATGACGTTATTGTGGGAAATGCAATGCCAGAAGGCTCTCAAGGCCTAAACATGGCTCGATTTATATCATTAATTGGGTTAGATAGTGTTGACGTTGCCGGGGTAACAGTAAATCGTTTTTGTGCATCCGGTATTGAAACCATAGGTGTTGCTACAGCAAAAATACAATCAGGAATGGCAGATTGTATCATCGCAGGTGGTGCTGAAAGTATGAGTTCTGTTCCTATGACTGGTTTTAAACCAGAATTAAATTATGACACCGTTAAATCTGGACATGAAGATTATTATTGGGGAATGGGAAATACCGCTGAAGCAGTAGCCAATCAATTTCATGTTTCTCGTGAAGATCAAGATTTGTTTGCTTATAATTCTCACATGAAAGCACTAAAAGCTCAGGCAGAAGGTAGATTTAAAGAACAAATTGTTCCGATTGATGTGGAACAAATTTATGTAGATGAAAATGGCAAAAAAGCAACCAGAAAATATACGGTAACTGAAGATGAAGGTCCAAGAAAAGGAACTAGCCTTGAAGCTTTAGCAGGATTAAGACCTGTTTTTGCTGCTGGTGGTAGTGTTACTGCAGGTAATTCTTCTCAAATGAGTGATGGTGCAGCTTTCGTTTTAGTAATGAGTGAAGATATGGTTAAAGAATTAAATCTTGAGCCAATTGCTAGACTAGTAAATTATGCTGCAGCTGGAGTTGAACCACGAATTATGGGTATCGGTCCAGTAAAAGCAATACCAAAAGCATTAAAACAGGCAGGATTAAAACAAGAAGATATTGAGTTGATTGAATTGAATGAAGCTTTTGCCTCTCAATCAATAGCAGTAATGCGTGAATTAAACTTAAATCAAGATATCGTCAATGTAAATGGTGGTGCTATTGCTTTAGGTCACCCCTTAGGCTGTACGGGAGCTAAACTTTCTGTACAATTATTTGATGAGATGCGTAAGCGTAACATGCAAGGTAAATACGGCATGGTAACTATGTGTGTTGGAACAGGCCAGGGCGCTGCTGGAATTTTTGAATTTTTGAACTAAAAAGAATTTTTGTAATAGGTATTACAGGTTTTAAAAGAAAACTTAATACTTCTTACTTTATATACGTAATACAAGTTAAACATGAGTACAGATACCATAAATAAAGATATTCTTAGAGGAGGGCAATTCCTTGTCAAAGAAACTAATTGTGAAGATGTTTTCACCTTAGAAGATTTAAGCGAAGAGCAACGCATGATGCGCGATAGTACAAAAGAGTTCGTTGATAGAGAGCTTTGGGCGCATTGGGAGCGATTTGAGAAGAAAGATTATGCCTATACAGAAGAATGCATGCGTAAGGCAGGTGAATTAGGCTTGTTAAGTGTTGCAGTACCTGAGTCTTATGGAGGTATGGGAATGGGCTTTGTTTCTACCATGTTGGTATGTGATTATATCTCTGGAGCTACAGGTTCTTTTAGTACTGCCTTTGGTGCTCATACAGGGATAGGCACGATGCCTATTACACTTTATGGAACAGAAGAGCAAAAACAAAAATATGTGCCTAGACTAGCTTCTGGTGAATGGTTTGGAGCTTACTGCCTTACTGAACCTGGCGCTGGTTCTGATGCAAATTCAGGAAAAACTAAAGCTGTTCTTTCTGCAGACGGTAAATCGTACAGTATAACAGGACAAAAAATGTGGATTTCAAATGCAGGTTTTTGTAATATGTTTATCGTTTTTGCTCGAATTGAAGATGATAAAAATATTACAGGTTTCATTTTAGAAAATGATCCTGCTAACGGAATCTCTATGGGTGACGAAGAGAAAAAATTAGGTATTCACTCCTCTTCTACTCGTCAGGTATTCTTTAATGAAACAAAAGTCCCAATAGAAAATATGTTATCCGAAAGAGGTAACGGATTTAAAATAGCAATGAATGCCTTAAACGTTGGTAGAATAAAACTTGCAGCTGCTTGTTTAGATGCTCAACGTCGAGTGATTGGTGAAGCCACTAAATATGCGAATGAGCGTATTCAGTTTAAAACTCCTATCATTAATTTTGGAGCTATTAAATCTAAAATAGCCACAATGGCTACGAACTGTTATGCCGATGAATCTGCTTCGTATCGAGCTGCTAAAAATATTGAGGACAGGATTAAAATGCGTGAAGCAGCTGGAAATACGCATCAAGAAGCCGAATTAAAAGGTGTTGAAGAATATGCTATTGAGTGTTCAATACTTAAAGTTGCTGTGTCTGAAGACGTACAAAGTTGTACCGATGAAGGTGTACAAATATTTGGTGGTATGGGCTTTAGTGCCGATGCTCCCATGGAAAAAGCATGGAGAGATGCTCGTATCGCTCGTATCTATGAAGGTACAAATGAAATCAACAGAATGTTGGCAGTAGGAATGCTAGTTAAAAAAGCAATGAAAGGTCATGTAGATCTTTTAGGTCCTGCAACGAAAGTTGGTGAAGAATTAATGGGAATTCCTTCTTTTGATACTCCTGATTTCTCTCAGTTATTTGCTGAGGAGAAAGATTTAGTAACAAGATTGAAAAAAGTATTTTTAATGGTTGCTGGTTCAGCAGTTCAAAAATATGGTCCAGAGTTAGAAAATCACCAACAATTAATGTTAGCTGCTTCTGATATTTTAATTGAAGTGTATATGGCAGAATCAACAATTTTAAGAACGGAAAAAAATACCAAACGCTTCGGTGAAGCTGAACAAGCTACACAAATTGCAATGGCAAAATTATACTTATACAATGCTACCGAAACTATAATTCAGAAAGGGAAAGAAGCAATTATTTCTTTTGCTGAAGGTGACGAGCAACGCATGATGTTAATGGGACTTAAACGATTTACTAAATATACAAATAACCCGAATGTAGTAGCTTTACGCACGCAAATTGCCGACAAAGTTGCTGCCGATAACGGGTATACCTTTGACTAATTCAGATTACCTTTTGTTGTTTGGTAAATTGAATTTAAACCGCCCTCAATAAGGGCGGTTTTTTATTTGGTAAACATTGCCATAGCAACTAATTTTAACCCATGCATAAAGAAATACTTGAACAGGTTTATAGCGTTAGTGATTTTAATAAAAATGGGCATTTATTAATAGAAAAATTGACCTCTCATTTAGAGGATAAGATAAATGCTAAATCACGAAACGCAATCAATTGGAACGAGCCAGAACAAGAATTAAAATTTTGGAAAGATTTCTTAATTCATGGTGATGAAATAGATTTGTTTCAAGAAATTACGAAACGTACCACCCATATTCATCATCCTAACTACTTAGGTCATCAAGTAAGTCCACCTGCTCCTATTACTGCACTTACCTCTTTAATTAGTTCATTATTAAACAACGGAACTGCTGTTTATGAAATGGGCATGGCATCAAACGCTATTGAGCGTATCGTAATGGACATCATTTGTAATAAAATTGGTTATGACACCGATTCTAGCGGGTTCTTAACCTCGGGTGGAACTTTAGCTAATTTAACCGCATTATTAAGTGCACGTAAGGCCATTACCAAAGTTGATATTTGGAATAAAGGAACACAAAACCAATTAGGAATAATGGTTAGCGAAGAAGCTCATTACTGTGTAGATCGTGCGGCTAGAATAATGGGATTAGGTGATCAAGGGATTATTAAAGTACCCGTTACCAACAAATTTAGAATGGATACCGAATTATTAGAGGTGAAATTCAAGGAAGCAAAAGAAAAGGGAATTGAAATTTTTGCTATTGTCGGTAGTGCCCCTTCAACAGCAACTGGTATTTTCGATGATTTAGAAGTTATTGGCACTTTTGCCGAGAAACAAAAAATTTGGTTTCATGTGGATGGAGCCCATGGAGGAGCTGGAATTTTTTCAAAAAAGTATCGACATACTTTAAAAGGTATTGAAAGAGCAGATTCAGTGGTTATTGATGGACATAAGATGATGATGATGCCTGCACTAACTACAGCTTTACTGTTTAAGAATGAAGTAAACGCAAAGGCAACATTTAGTCAAAAAGCCGATTATTTACTGTCAGATTCTGAACATGAAGATTGGTATAATTCTGGCAAGCGAACTTTTGAATGTACTAAAAACATGATGAGTATTCATTGGTTTACTTTGTTAAAACTATATGGCGAAGAGGTCTTTAATGCGAATGTAACTCAACTCTATGATCTGGGTGCGAACTTCGCCAAGCTTATAGAAGAGGAACCCAATTTTGAATTGGCCCTTCAGCCTATGTCTAATATTGTTTGTTTTAGATATTGGAAAGCTGGCTTAAATACTGAAAACCTTAATGAATTAAACATAAAAATTCGCCAAGCTCTTTTAGAGGATGGCGAATTTTATATTGTACAAACGAAATTAAAAGGTATCCACTACATGCGTATTACTGTTATGAATCCCTTTACTAAGACAGAAAATTTACAGCACTTATTGAACAAAATAAAAATAGAAGCAAAAGATTTATTGTCTAATGACCAATAATTCTATAATAATCGCTTTAATTTACTTTGGATTAAGTACAAAAAAGAGAGGTATTTAAAACACCTCTCTTAATTCTATGACTAATAAGTTATTGTTAACTATATAACTATCAAAATTTAAACCTAAGTAACAGTTCATTCGTATTACCTATATCAGCCAATTGCTTTCTAGTACTCACTTCATAAGCATAGCCTAACAGGAGTCGCTTCTTAATGCTAAAATTTATCAGACCTGCAAAGGCTGAGTCTGTTCTATAGGTAGCACCAATTTCAAAATCATTATCAAAGGAAAGCATGGTGTTGATATCCAAGGATACTGGTGCGCCGTTTACGTAACGCAATAAAGCGGATGGTTTAAGGGAAATCTTGTTCAATTGATTCAACAAAAAATCATACCCTACAACGGCGTACATATGCGGCCTTGCCTTGGCCAATGTAACCAGACCGTCCTCATTGTCTGCGCGGTCTGTAGACAACATACGTGGGGCCGCCAAAGAGAAGTGCCATTTATCGACCTTAAGAAGGGCCCCGATTCCTATATTCGGATTAAAATTCGATATAGATGAAATATTTGGGTCGGCCATTTGATTATAGGTCATTAAACCTTCCGTATTCACACTATAAAAATTGCCTCCCGCTTTTAAGCCCATGTAAAGATCTGCTTTTTCAGAAATTTTTAATCTATAGGAAAAATCGATTGCTGTAAAGGTCTGTTTCTCAACAAAGGTCTGTCTGTTCAATATAGAGACGCCCATCCCTAAGTTATTGCCCAAAGTGGTACCAAATGAAACTAATTGAGCACTGGGGGCATCCTCTATCCCAGTCCATTGTTGCCTAAATGTACTTGTAATAACTGTTTCACCATCTACTCCCACATAAGCGGGGTTAAAAGCGTTCATATGGTACATATAGTTAGTAACCACGCCTTCTTGTTGTGAAAACAGTGCACTACAGCCAAGCAGTATTACCCCTAAAATTGTATTTTTTATGTTCTTCATGTTTTTTTGTAATTGGTTGTTCTATTAAAGACCGGTTATGTAAAGCCATCCATCTTGATCCACGCTTCCATTACCATCAAAATCTATCTGAAAATAATACGATCCCGCATCTGGCAATTTGTTGTTTAAGCTCTTGAATTGACCGTCCCAATCGTTTTGGTAGTTCCTTACAGAGAATACTTTTTTCCCCCAAGAGTTGTATACACTGATCAAAGAATTCGGATAGTTCTCTATATTATAGATAACCCAGGTATCGTTGATGCCATCACCGTTCGGAGTAAAGGACTGGGATACGTTGAGTTCAACGGTATCACATACATCACCCAGACCATCACTATCCCTATCTTCCTGACCAGGATTGTATTGGTTTGGACAATTGTCCAGAGAATCTTGAATACCATCCTCATCTGCATCTATTTGACTAACTGAGCAACCATTACTGTCTACAGCTTCATCTTCTGGAGAATCAGAACACATGTCTAAAGCATTACTAACACCATCAAAGTCACTATCCTTTTGACTATCTGAACATCCATTGGTATCTACTGTTTCTCCACTTGGAGTATTCGCACAGGTATCAACATTATCCATGACACCATCATCATCTGCATCTTTATGAGAGTCTGAACATCCGTTAGGATCTACGGTTTCCCCTGTTGGAGTATCGGCACAGATATCAATAGCATCTGAAACACCGTCGTTATCCCCATCTTTTTGAGAGTCTGAACATCCGTTTGCATCTACCGTTTCTCCTGTTGGAGTATCGGCACAGGTATCAATAGCGTCTGAAACACCATCGTTATCCCCATCTTTTTGAGAGTCTGAACATCCGTTTGCATCTACCGTTTCTCCTGTTGGAGTATCGGTACAAGTATCAATAGCATCTGAAACACCATCGGCGTCTCCATCTTTTTGGCTGTCCGAACATCCGTTAGCATCTACGGTTTCCCCTGTTGGAGTATCGGCACAAGTATCAATAGCATCTGAAACACCATCATTATCTGCATCTTTTTGAGAGTCTGAACATCCGTTTGCATCTACCGTTTCCCCTATTGGAGTATCGGCACAAGTATCAATAGCATTTGAAACACCATCGTTATCTGCATCTTTTTGAGAGTCTGAACATCCGTTTGTATCTACCGTTTCCCCTGTTGGGGTATCGGCACAGGTATCATCAGCATCAGAAACACCATCATTATCCCCATCTTTTTGGCTGTCCGAACAACCGTTAGCATCTACGGTTTCTCCTGTTGGCGTATCGGCACAGGTATCATTAGCATCTGAAACACCATCGTTATCTGCATCCTTTTGACTGTCTGAACATCCATTAGCATCTACCGTTTCTCCTTCTGGTGTACCTAAGCAATTATCTAAACTATCTTTTACCCTATCGCCATCTTCGTCAGGACTAGCCGTACTTCTCTCATAACTAAAACCACCACCCATACCACCATCTTGCCATGATAGAATTTTAACATCAATATAGATATCATCTGTAATAAGATGAAGTACAAAATCTCTATTTTCAAAACAAGGTGGACACCATTCTATAAATGACATATCATATGCCCAAGGTGAAAAAGTAAGTGCTCCAAAATCTGCAGTGGTACCCTGTGCCCATTCGGTATCTATAGGAGATTGATAATCAAAATCATCGTAACTAGCTTCTTTGGCAATATTGAACAAGCTATTATTATCAGCTCTTGTAAATATTACATTATTAGTTAAAAAATCTTGATTCTCCGCTTGTGTCCAATCAGTATTGGATATTTTTTCTACAATTATTTTTGGTCCATCCCAAATAAAGGGTAGGTCAGGTTGATTAGATATAATTGTACTGGACACACTTTCATTACCAGCCAAATCATAGGCCTTTAGGCTATAATAATAAGTAGTATTGGCAGTTAAACCCGTATGGTTAAATTCATAATAACTAAAATGGGAAAGGTCTGCAACCAAAGGCAAGGAGTTTTCATCGGTACCTCCATATAAGTGATATCCTACTGTATCTTCTGTATTAGAATCCCATTCTAAATGAATTTTATATGGACCAGAAGTACTTTTGAATCCAATTGGAGCAAGTGGCTTAGTTACATCGGTACAACCATCGGCTTCAACAACTTCTCCAGCTGGTGTATCTGGACAAAGATCTTGGTAATTGGCAACTCCATCCTCGTCATCATCCAAAAAGCTTAAATTGATTGTACCATTATTCTGTGCAATACTTGCTCTATTCACATCCACATCATAAATAGAAATCTCATCTAATGGGGATATAGTTAGCTCCTCCGTTCCGTAAATAGTGCCCACAATATCTATTCCTAAGACATATGTATTGCCACTAATAGATATACTAGTCGGTGAAGAGGAGCCTAAGGTAGCATTGCCACCAGAAAGTGCAAATTGAAAGTCATTGGCTTCCAATGCACCAGACCCTAAATCAGAATTAAAAACGGGCCTGCTCATGGTTACCGATACCGTTCCATCATTAGGTGAATGGATAATGGATGTCATAAAATTTGACAATAAATTTCCAGAAACTACAATCGGATTCCCACTATAGTTATTTCCATTATTTTCAAAAGTATTATTGGAAATGGTTGTTTTATTGTCATATTTTGAATTCCCACCCGGATTGATAATGGTTCCCGTATTCCCGATAAAGGTATTGCCGTCAAAAAGCGTGTTATTGGTTCCTAGTGTTCCTTCGCCCCAACCGTTATTTATCGCACTATAAAAGGAAAATAATTGATAGCCCGTATTGTTTGTAAACGTGGAGTTTAAAACCTGATACCTATTAAGTCCTCTAAAATATCCTATTTGATTGGTATTATCAGTAAAAATACAATCATCTATTTTTACATATCGCTCTGTATAAAATATGATACCCGTATTGGAGCTAAAGGTAGATCCCGTTACAGTAATCCTATTGGTATAGTCCGATTCAGTATCGGAGGTTGTATTAGGCGTAGAACCATGGTCACTTCTAAACAAAGTGGCTGAATTGTTACTAAATGTAGAATTGGAAATATTTAATGCAGAAGTGCCTTCCCTAGACACAAATGGTGTGCTATTGGTTATGCCGGTAAATACTATATCGCTAGCATTTACAGTTGATCTAGAGACATGGAAAATGTTTCCCGAACTAGTAGGACCACTTGCGCTACCGGTCAATGTAAATCCAGAGATATCCAAAACAAAACCAGTATTGACAACAAACATTTTAAACTGATTATCACCCGAAATAATAATATTGTTCGCTCCGGTACCTGAAATTGTCAGGTTACTACTGACATTGGGAAGGTTAGAGGTTAAGGTAATTGTACCAGTTAGCCCTTTACCAAAATTTATCTCATTGATATTGGGATCGGTATTGGCAATATCCATCGCCCAACGCAATGTTCCTGAAGTGTTATCATCGGTAAGTGAAGTTACCGTGACCGTACTTTGACCCCAAGATGCCGAAAAACATAATAGGGCAATTACAAAAGTTAAAAAAGTGTTTTTTTTCATTCTTTACGATATTTAAAATATTGGTTGGTTTAAATTTTGTAGTATATTTCTTTACTATGTTATACTCTTAAACTTATAAATTCTTACAAAATCAAATGTAGTATTATGCCTACATAAAACGTATTATGTTTAATTTAAAGATGTATAAGTGCTATAATTTGTTGTGTAAAGATCAATTTGGGAAGATTGTGCATTCAAATATTGTATATACGATTAAAAAGACAGTTCTTTTTAGTTGATAATTTTTTCAACATTTCTTGCCAAGACCTTAATTCTATTCTTTTTTAATTATTCTTATCTTAAACTGAGACGTACTCAAAATTTATTTTTTTTACTACCCGGTATAACTATAAAGTGTCATTGAATTTGCTATTTAATGCTAAAGTTTATATAACCAGCAATAGTTGTGTCTTTTTTATAGTTGGTTATGATTCCAAAATCATTATCATAGTAAAACATGGTATTGATACCCGAATATACTGGTGCCCCGTTCACGTAAGGCAAAAAATCATATGGTTTAAATACCAGTTATTTGACAAAAATCATATCCTGTAAAAGCATATATATGCGACCTTGCGTTCGTAAATGTAACGGGTCGTTTCATTGTCCATAAGGACTATAGACAACAATCCTGTAGGAAAAACAACAGGATACAAAGTGTTTATTTAATAAAAAAAGATAAATGATGTGTAGGAATTTTCAAATTACACACAAGTAGTTAAATCAAAATTATAAACTAAAATCAGCTATTATGCGTCATGTACTCAAATTTGTCCCTCATCATATTCATGTCATAAACTCGTTTACTCCTACAAATCTCTTATAGGAGTTAACGTAATAAATAAGAGCTCTTTAAAATTCAAACTACGTTAGTCCCTTAATGATTCCAACATTTGATCTTCACTTTCTTTTTTTGAAAAGTTGATTGCACATTCAATCAATGCCAAATGTGAATAGGCCTGAGGGAAGTTTCCCAATAATCTTTTGGTCTTAAAATCAATATCTTCACTAAAGAGACCTAAATGATTACTATAAGTTAATAGTCGTTCAAAATACTCTAGTGCTTTTTTACGCTCTCCAATTTTAAACAAGCTGTTTATATACCAAAATGTGCATACGGTAAAAGATGATGACGGTAAACCAAAGTCATCTTCGTTCTTGTATCGATATAGCAATCCATCATTATTTAACTCTTTACCAATTGCATGTACGGTGCTAATGTACCGTTCATCTTTGGCATTCACACAGCCATAAGATTCCATTAACAATACAGAAGCATCTAACTCTGTAGAACCATAAGATTGTGTGTATGCTTTTACCTCCTCATTCCAGGCATTATCATAAATATCTTGCCATATCTCTGCACGAATAGGTTCCCATTTCTCAATTTTATGTTTTTTTCCTAACATTTCTGCTACTTTGATAGCTCTATCCAAAGCGGTCCAACATAATACCTTAGAAAAGGTAAAATGTCTGTCCTCTGTACGGAACTCCCATATTCCCTTATCAGCATCTTTCCAATTGTTACTCACAATCCAAACGATTCCTTTTGTAATCGCCCAAAGGTCTTCTCCATTATCAATGTCGATACTAAATTTCACCATTTGTTCATAAATCACATCCATCAATATTCCATAGATATCATTCTGTTTTTGGTGATAGGCAGCATTACCAACACGTACCGGTTTAGAACCTTTATAACCTGCCAAGTGATCTAAAGTTTCCTCAGTTAGCTTCTTCTCCTTATTAATACCATACATGATTTGCAGTTTCTCTGCCTTATCGGGTATTAAATCGATAATAAACTGTAGATATCGCCGTGCAATATTTTTATGACCTAATTCTGAAACGACCTTAATAACCATAGAGGCATCACGAATCCAACAGAAGCGATAATCCCAGTTTCGTACTTCGCCAATAGTTTCAGGCAAGGATGTTGTCGCAGCAGCTAAAACCGCCCCTGTCTTGTCATAACTTAAGAGTTTTAAGGTAAGGGCACTTCTAGATATTTCTTCGTTAAACTTTTTATAGGTTGGCGTTAAATTTGACCAATTTAACCAGTATACCTTCGTATTCTGCAAATCAAGATAAGCTCTGTCAGTGGTTGGCAATAACAGCTTTTCATTGTATCCTATTAAAATATAACCATCTTCTTTAAGTTTAATTTTACCGCTATTTACAATTGTTTCTTTATCGAAAGATGAATACAGAAAAATAGTGTCGAATTTCACATCATGGGTTAGACTTGCAACAAAGTCCTTTTTGATAAAAGATTCAGTTTTTCCTATTGCGTATTCAAGCTTGGGATCATATGTAATTGAAAACTCAGGCGTACCTGATATATGTTTAAAATATCTAATTAATTCCGGCGGGGCATGATATAATTTTTCTTCCTTTCTATACCGTGGCATAAAATCATGTATTTCAAAATGATTTTCTCCCGATTTAAACGAGGTTATTAAAATATTAGTAAAAGGCTCATATTTTTGAGATATGTTATACGTAGCATCTACATTAATTTCAAAACTCCCTC
The DNA here is from genome assembly GCF_900109345.1 of Maribacter orientalis. Classification (GTDB taxonomy): domain Bacteria; phylum Bacteroidota; class Bacteroidia; order Flavobacteriales; family Flavobacteriaceae; genus Maribacter; species Maribacter orientalis. Next base: position 483,748 of record NZ_FNZN01000001.1, on the reverse strand, counting down.
CTATTTCTTCATCTAACAATTTTGCAAAAACAGACGGACTATCAAATTCTGGTAAACAGCACCAATCGATGCTACCTGTCTTCGATACTAACGCCGCACTTCTACAATTTCCTATTATTCCGTAGTCTAAATTATCCATTCAATAAAAATCTTAATTCATATGAGGTTTGAATTGCTATTGGCCTCCTTTTTTCCGAAATTTAGAGAAATAAATATCAAGAAGTAGCAAAAAAATCTCTTTTATGGCTAAAACTATCATTATCTCAAATAGACTACCCGTTCAATTGCAAATTAGCAATGGCGGCATTACTGCGGTGCCTAGTGTAGGTGGTTTGGCAACCGGAATGAAATCTGTTCATTCGGGTGGTGATAGCCTTTGGATCGGTTGGAGCGGACTAACGGACGAGGAAATTCCTGAAGAATTAATTTCAAAAATAGATAGTGCCTTGGCCGAACATGGTTCTTCTAAAGTTAACTTGACCGAAAAAGAAGTTGATGGTTTTTATTATGGATTTAGTAATAGAACCATTTGGCCCTTATTCCATTACTTTTTAGAATATTCAGAATTTGAGCTAGAAAGTTGGGAAATCTATAAAGCAGTAAATCAAAAATTTGCAGATGCTATTTTAGAAAAAGCAGATAACGAGGATACTATATGGATACATGACTATCAGTTAATGTTGGTGCCACAAATGGTGCGGGCCGAACGACCAGATATTTCCATAGGTTTCTTTTTACATATTCCTTTTCCATCATACGAGATATTTAGAACACTACCTTGGCGTAAAGAAGTCCTATTAGGACTTCTAGGTTCAGATTTAATAGGATTTCATACCTACGACTATGAACGTCATTTTCTTAGTTCTGTACGTAGGCTATTAGGTTTAGAGGTAAGTTTTAATGACATTTATTTGGACGAAAGAGTCATTAAAGTTGATTCTTTCCCGATGGGAATAGATTATAAAAAATTCAGTGAAGCAGCAAAAGAGCATTCACAACGTAGTGAAGAACAAAAATCTGAATTACAAAAACGATTGGACACGCATAAAAAATCTGCTCCGGATGCCAAATTCTTTTTATCAATTGACAGATTAGATTATACAAAAGGAATTGCTAAACGCCTTAAAGCTTTTGAGTACTTCCTTAATAAATACCCTCACTATAAGGAAAAGGTGCGTTTAATTATTCTTGCTGTACCATCTAGATCCAACGTACCGCAGTATCAATTATTAAAAAGAGAGATAGATGAACTAGTAGGCCGTATTAACGGAGAACTTTCTACAGTAAGCTGGACACCAATTTGGTATTTCTATAGATCTATGCCTTTCGAAAATTTAATAGACCTTTACACATCGTCTGATATCGCATGGCTGACACCAATACGAGATGGAATGAATTTAGTAGCCAAAGAATACATTGCAACAAGAACCGATAAAACTGGTGTATTGATTTTGAGTGAAATGGCCGGTTCTGCTAATGAAATGAATGAATCACTTCTAATCAACCCCAATAATTTTGAGCAAATAGCAGATTCTCTAAATGAAGCTATCAATATGCCAAAAGAAGAACAAATAGCAAGAAATACGGTATTACAAAAGAGATTGGAACGTTATAATGTTGAAAAATGGGCCAATGACTTCATGAATTCTTTGATTAATCAAAAACAAAAAGACCAAACATACCAAACGAAGCGCCTATCTATAGACTTAATGAATACGGTTATGACCGATTACAAGAAAGCTAAAAGAAGATTGGTATTTTTAGATTATGACGGTACCCTTGCAGGTTTTCATAATGACCCTCAAAAAGCATCGCCAGATGAAGAATTGTATCGACTTTTAGACGAAATATCTTCGCAAGAAAACACTGATATGTATTTAATTAGTGGTCGAGACAAAGAAACATTTACAGAATGGTTCTTACCTAAAAAATACAATATGATCGTAGAACATGGTGTATGGATTTCTCAGGGTGGCGAAGAGTTTAGAATGCTCGAAAATGTAAAGAAAGATTGGATGGAAAAAATATTACCTGTTCTTGAGTCTTTTGTAGATCGCACACCAGGTAGTTTTATTGAAGAAAAAAACTACTCTCTTGCATGGCACTATAGAAAAACAGACCCCGATTTCGGTCAGAAGAGATCCGTAGAACTAAATACCGTACTTACCAGTCTAATCGCAAATGATGACCTGAGTGTTTTAAATGGAAATAAAGTGATGGAAATTAAGAGCAGCAATGTCAATAAAGGTCGTGCTTCTATGCGGGTTTATAGCGAACACGATTATGATTTTGTTTTTGCAATAGGTGATGATTGGACTGATGAATTTATGTTTCAAGAACTACCCAAAGAATCAGTTACCATAAAGGTTGGTCGGCAGAAAACACAAGCAAAATACTTTGTAGACAACACTAAAAATGTTCGTTCAATTTTGAAACGTTTTGCCGAAAAACGCTAGTTCCATTCGTATGAATCAATTAGAAATGAAACAGAATTGTTTTACAATTCTCTTAAGTATTTTTTGCTGTCTAACTGCTTTCACGCAACAAAGCACAGAAGTATACTTAGCAGAACTAAAACAGGAAAATGATTACTTAAGAATTGACTCTATTATCAATATCTCTAATAATGAAGGCTATGATAACCAGCCTTCATTCTTTGATAATGATAAAATTATTTTTTCCTCTAGTAGAAACCTGCAAACGGATATTGTTCTTTATACGATTAAGGATGGTACCTCTGTATGGATAACCAATACACCTAAAGGAAGTGAATATTCCCCATTAAAAATTCCTGGAAAAGAGGCGATTTCTGCCATTCGTTTAGATGAAGATGGATTGCAACGCCTATATGAGTATGATTTAAAGACCGGTAAATCAAACATAGTTTTAAATGATTTAAAAGTAGGTTATCATGTATGGTATTCAAATAATATTATAGTGTGTACGGTTTTAATAGATAACCGAATGGATTTGGTGGTTTCTAATTTAAAAGACAATACAAACTATACTGTTCAGAAAAATGTAGGTAGGTCATTACATAAAATTCCAAATAGCAATCTGATAAGTTATATTTCTAAAGCCGAGGAATCTACGATGGTAAATTCGTTAAATCCAATATCATTGGAAACAAAAGCAATTATACCTTTAATTGATACTTCTGAAGACGTATGTTGGACTAAGAATGGAAATTTAATAACAGCTTATGATAAATTTCTAATATCATTCAATCCATTAAGGGACAAAGAATGGAAACCTTTATTTGAATTTAAAGAAAAGGAAGTACTTGGAATAACTAGGTTGGCAATTAGTCCAAATGGCAAATACTTAACCTTCGTTTCTAAAGATGTACCTGATAAAATCATAGAAAAACAAGTAGAAACATTCAACGCACGAGATTTGGAAGCATTTGCTGCATGCTTTTCTGAAGATGTAGTGGTCAAAAATTTCCCAAGGGATACGCTGTACATAGGAAGAAAAAAATTGAAAGAGAATTATAAGGCTTTCTACAAAAAAACACCCGCAATAGAAGTCAAAGTAGCCTCGAGAATACGTATCGGATCTACCGTTATTGACCAAGAGGTAGTTACTATAGATGGAAAGCAAAACCAACAAGTGGCTATTTATGAAACTGACGGACTCATAAAAAGTATGTCTTTCATTAGAGATTCAGAAACAACTACGAACCCAGAAATTATAGTCCAAAAACAACTTGATGCCTACAATGCCAGAGATATCAACGCATTCTTAAATTTTTACGCAGAAGATGCAAAAGTATATGGACCGTCGAGTGAGTTAAGAACAGATGGTATTGATAAAATGAGAAAAAGTTATACAGATTATTTTGAATCAACCATCGATTTAAATTGTGCAGTAAAGAATAGAATCGTTTTAGGTAATAAAGTTATTGATGAGGAATATATAACTGCCAACGGAAATTCGTATAGTGCTGTGGCTATTTATGAAGTAGAGAATGGTAAAATAGCTAAAGTCACCTTTCTACACTGATATGGTGAAGCAAAAATCGCATATTCTCCCCATAATAATACTTTCTCAATTTGCCTGTACATCGACTTGGTTTGCTGGTAATGCCATATTAGAATCATTAACAAAAAAATTAGATTTTGGTGCTGACATAATTGGCTATGTATTATCCTCGGTTCAGTTTGGTTTCATTATCGGCACCTTGTTATTCGGTATATTAATGATTGCCGACAGATTTTCGCCATCTCGAGTATTCATGCTTTGTGCATTTTTAGCATCGCTCTCTAATTTGTTATTAATTTTACCTAATCTTAGTGTTTTCGAACTTATGCTTGCGCGATTTAGTACTGGTTTTTTTCTTGCTGGCATATACCCTGTAGGGATGAAAATAGCTGCTGATTACTATGAAAAAGGATTAGGAAAAGCATTGGGCTTTTTGGTGGGCGCTTTAGTTTTAGGTACTGCTTTTCCATTTTTAATTAATGGAACCTCTTGGGGTAATCACCCTGATAGTGTTATAAAAATAACTTCGAGTATTACGGCAATTGGAGGTTTACTGCTGTATATTTTAGTTCCTAATGGTCCGTTTAGGGTCATAAGCCCCTCTTTAAAGTTAGATGCAGGACCTAAACTTTTTAGAAATTTAGAATTCAGAAAAGCGGCATTCGGGTATTTCGGACACATGTGGGAATTATATGCTTTTTGGGCATTTACCCCGGTAGCTATCTTTTGGTTTAATAGACAAACAGATAGTGAAATTTCTGTACCGTTATGGACAGGTATTATAATAGCTCTCGGTGGGGCATCTTGTGCCTTTGGCGGGTTGGTATCACAAAAAATAGGCAGTAAAAAAGTAGCGACGATTGCGTTATCGACATCTGGGTTACTATGCTTAGTCTCTCCTTTTCTATTAGCGTTGCCTACGCCTATTTTTTTATTAGGATGGTGTTTATGGGGAATTGCTGTTACCGCCGATTCACCCCAATTCTCTAATCTCGTTGCTTCTTCAGTCACACCCGAACTAAAAGGAACAGCATTAACATTGGTGAACTGTATTGGATTTGCTATAACAATTTTAAGTATTCAACTCTTAGGATTACTTCAAAACATCATCCCTATTTATCTACTTTTTATTCCCTTGGCCATAGGTCCAATTCTGGGAGTATATAACCTAATAAATAAGAAAATTTGGTAATTCATGCCATAGCCTTTTTTGTGCCCATAATCAAAGAGAAAATGTGATGTATTTATTGTTCTATAAAATTCATTTCCCGATTTTTGTTTCTGTATGTTTAATACCTTTAACAATTATTCAATACTCAATATGTTATTTACAGTGATTACCAAGCAATAAAAAATAATATTTTTGTCCATTTAGTGGACTTCACACTAGTTACCATTTTAAAATTATAAACCAAATTGAAATGAAAAAATTACTTCTTATTGGTCTTCTGACCTCAGCGTTTGTTATGTCTGCCCAAACCGACCAACGTATTTACGATATTATCAATTCAGTTTCAGCAGAGCGTATTGAAAATGATATTACAAAACTTACCAATTTTGGCACTAGACATACCTTAAGCGATACCGTTTCTCAAACAAGAGGTATTGGAGCCGCAAGAAGATGGATTAAAAGTGAATTTGAAAAAACATCAAGTGCTTGTAATGGTTGTTTGAATGTTATCTATCAAAAAGATTTAATAAAAAAGGGAGCTAATGACCGCATCGTAAAAGATGTGGAAGTAGTTAATGTACTCGCTATTCAAAAAGGCTCTACATATCCTAATCGCTATATCATCATGAGTGGTGATATAGATTCTAGGGTGAGTGATCCAACAAATTACACAGATGAATCTCCAGGTGCGAATGATAATGCTAGTGGCATGGCAGGTACTATTGAAGCAGCAAGGGTGCTTTCCAAATATAAATTTGAGAACAGTATTATTTATATGGGTTTATCTGGCGAAGAACAAGGGTTATTCGGCGGTGGCGGCGTTGCGCAGTATGCAAAAGACCAAGGTTGGGAAGTTATCGGAATTTTCAATAATGATATGATCGGTAACATTACAGGTGTAGATGGTATTGTTAGTAATGTTGATTTCAGAATTTTCTCTGAACCAGTACCTCCAACCGAAACTGAAGAGCAACGTAAAGCTAGACGTTTTTATGGTGGCGAGGTTGATGGTATCTCAAGACAACTGGCGCGTTATGTGCATAAAAATGTGAAGCAATACATGCCCGAAATGAACCCTATGATGATATATCGTTTAGACCGTTTTGGTCGTGGCGGTCACCACAGACCGTTTAACGATGCAGGCTTTCCTGGTATTCGTATTATGGAAGCACACGAAAACTACACGCAACAACATCAAGATATTCGTGTTGAAAATGGTATTGCCTATGGTGATGTTCTAGAACATGTAAATTTTAAATACGCCGCTAAATTAACTGCTGTAAACGCTATTAATCTAGCATCTTTGGCTTGGGCTCCACCTTCACCAACCACGGTAAAAATTGGCGGAATTGTTCAACCAGCAGCAAAGTTTCAGTGGAGTAAAGTAGACGGCGCAAAAGGATATAAAATATATTGGAGAGATACTACATCCCCTACTTGGGATTATAGCCGTTATGTAGGCGATGTAACTGAGTTCACTTTAGAAGGTATAGTTATCGATAATTTCTTTTTCGGAGTTTCTGCCGTAGGTGAAAACGGATTTGAAAGTCCTGTAGTTTTTCCTAACGGGATATTTAGATAAAATCGGCCATTTTAATCTAATGTTGATATTTATTACAAGAATAATTTAATTCATTATAGGATGAAAAATATAGTAATTGCCCTTGCCTTAGGGTTTTTCACTTTTGGTCAAGCTCAAACATTTACAGAGCAAGACACCCTCAGAGGAAGTATTACTCCTGAACGTTCTTGGTGGGATTTGAATTACTATCATTTAGATATCGATGTAAATCCTGATAACAAATTCATAAGCGGTAGTAATACCATTCGCTACAAAGTTTTAGAACCTCATCAAGTATTGCAGGTTGATTTACAATCACCGTTGCAAATTCAAAAAGTAACACAGGATGGTCAGGAATTAGAGATTACCCATAATGGAAATGCCCATTTTATTCAATTAGAGAAGCAGCAAAAACTTGGTGAGTTTAATGAAATTATAGTGACTTATTCCGGTCACCCAAAGGAAGCGGTAAGAGCTCCTTGGGATGGTGGGTTTTCTTGGAAGAAAGATGAAAACGGTAAAGATTTTGTGGCAACTTCATGTCAAGGTTTAGGTGCTAGCGTCTGGTGGCCGAACAAAGACCATATGTATGATGAAGTAGATAGTATGCTTATCAGTGTAAAAGTCCCTAAGGGACTTATGAATGTATCTAACGGAAGATTAAGAAAGATAAATAAAGAAACAAACACGTACCATTGGTTTGTATCGAACCCAATCAACAATTATGGTGTCAACGTTAATATTGGCGATTATGTTCATTTTGGTGAAATGTACGATGGCGAAAAGGGAGACTTAGACATGGATTATTATGTTCTAAACTATAATTTAGAAAAGGCTAGAAAGCATTTCAAAGATGCCCCGAAAATGATGGAAGCCTTTGAAAACTGGTTTGGTCCCTACCCTTTTTATGAAGATTCATTTAAGTTAGTTGAAGTGCCTTATTTGGGCATGGAACATCAAAGCTCTGTGACCTATGGCAACCAATATTTAAAAGGTTATTTGGGTAGAGATTTGTCAGGGTCCGGATGGGGTTTAAAATTTGATTTTATAATTATACACGAGGCTGGTCATGAATGGTTTGCCAATAACATCACATACAAAGATGCAGCTGATATGTGGGTTCATGAAGGTTTTACCTGTTATTCTGAAAGTTTGTTTTTAGATTATCATTATGGCACCGAAGCTGCAAATGCTTACGTTCAAGGAATTCGTAAAAACATTAAAAATGACCGGCCAATTATTGGTATTTACGATGTTAATCATGAAGGTAGTGGTGATATGTACTATAAAGGTTCAAATATTTTGCATACACTACGCCAAGTAGTTAATGACGATGATAAATGGCGAATGATTCTTAGAGGGCTAAATAAAGAGTTCTATCATAAAACGGTAACAACAGACCAAATTGAACATTATATTAGTGTACAAATGAAACGCGATTTAAGACCTTTCTTTAATCAGTATTTACGCACTACCAAAATTCCAGTTTTTGAGTATACTATAAACGGAAAAAAGCTAATGTATCGATATGCAAATGCAGTAGAAGGCTTCACCCTTCCTTTACGTATTTATATTAATGAGAAACCTATGTGGCTAGAACCCACTACTACATGGCAAAAACAAAAAATTAAAGGAGACTTAAAAACTATTACGCTAGACCCTAATTTTTACATGGATTCAAAACCGAATTAATTAATTGTATTGGGCTCATCATAAATAGTATTAGAGCAATAACCTCTTCTTATTTAATTTACATTTAACGATTATTACCCTAGTGCTTCATGAAAAGAACAATCGTTAGATTTAAAAACAGTGACTTCAGATATTTCATTCGAAGACACTCTAAGTATGTGCCAATAATATTCTTTATTGGCGGTTTTATTTTTGACACTCTAACCTTAGGCCGCATTGACCGTACTTATGATTTAACGATATTATGTTTGCACATGACATCATTATCTATAGTACTATATCTATATAATTTAGTTGATGATGGTAAATGGAAAAATACGTTCTTAGAACGATATGAAGAGTATTTTCCATTGGCCATACAGTTTTTCTTCGGTGGACTTTCAAGCGCATATGTTATCTATTTTTCTAGAAGTGTTTCGCTTTCAAAGACTGCATCTTTCTTCATCATACTAGTCTTGTTGTTGATTGCCAATGAGTTTTTAAAAAAGAGAATCTCGAATAAATATTTGCAATTTGGAGTGTATTATTTTATCAGCTTTACTTTTTTCGCCTTCATGATCCCAGTTTTTTTAAAGGAACTAAATACCACTATTTTTCTAATTTCGGGTGCAGCCAGTCTTGCTGTTACATTAGTTTTATTGATATTTATTTATGGTAAAAGTCCAAGTACCCGACAAGAAATAAATTTAGGTAAGATGATTACTATTATACTAAGTATCTACGGTATAATTAATCTATTCTATTTCTTAAAGCTTATTCCTCCTGTACCATTAGCTTTAGACAAAGGTATTGTAGCGCATAATGTAACCATGAAAGACAATAGGTATCTGGTAAGTTATGAGTCTGAAGATTCCTTTGTTTTTTGGAGGAAACATAAATTAGATTTCCTTTATCAACCCAACGAAAGTGTATATATATTTTCATCTATTTTCGCACCTACCGATTTAAAAAAAGCTGTTTTCCATAGATGGAAATGGTATAATGAAACTACTAAAGAATGGGAAACCACTGAAGATATCGGATATAATATCACCGGAGGTCGCGATGGTGGTTTTAGAGGATACACCTATAAAAACAATGTTAAACCAGGTGAGTGGGAAGTACAAGTTTTAACTGACGAGGAACAACTATTAGGAGTTATAAAATTTGAAATTAAAGAGCATTTGGCTGGTAAACCTATAGATTTAAAGACGGAACAATTTTAAAATAATTACTACACTTTTTTACTTAAAATTCATTCTTAATTAGAGAGAATTATTCAAATCTAAAAATTTGATTTTCAATCTATTAACACCTTATTATCTAAAATTATATATTGACAAATAAAACTTTGTGCTTTTGTTCGGTGTATGTAAACTTAGTCTACCTTCGTCTTCTTAAATTAGACTTTGTCGATATACCTAAAAGTTCGAGCGGTAGAACGTGTTTTCAACCAATTGGAAAAGGAGGTGGGCTCCTTTCAAAAATCCACAGGGCTGGGCTGTATGCCCAATTGCGGTAAATGCTGCACTAAACCCGATATCAATGCCACAGCCTTAGAGTTTCTACCTTTGGCGTATTCACTTTTTAAAAATGGTGAAGCAGAACAATGGCTTGACACTTTAAACAATGACAAGTCCACTACTTTATGTCCTGTTTTAAATACTATTCTGGCGCCTGGTGCAATCGGTTTCTGTTCTGACTATGCACATCGCGGTCTAATCTGTAGATTGTTTGGGTTTTCAGCAATGCTTCATAAAAATGACAAACCAACTTTGGTAACTTGTAAACCCATAAAAGAGGGAATGCCCGTTGCGGTTGCTAAAGCGGAGTCGCATATTGCTGCAAAAAAAGAGTATCCCTTAATCAGTAATTATTATATGCAATTACGATCTATTGATGAATCTTTAGGAGAAGAGCTATTTCCTATCAGAATAGCCATTGCAAAAGCCATAAATACTGTCTTAGGATATTATGCCTACAGGAAGCCACCAAGAGGGACAAAAGTTGCTTAGCGAGACTGTTATCGAAAAGAGATAAAACGTACCTTTATCATACGATAACTTAAATACCCTCTTAATTAAATGGTATTTTAGAATTGATAAAAAATGAACAACACCTTAGAAATACCAAATACGTTAAAAGTTGAATTATCGAAAGATGCTCCGAACTGGGGAAATCTACTAAAACTAACCTTAGAGCATTTCAATTGTTCTACAGGAACATTACACTTTTTAGATAACGACTCCTTACTACAACTACAAGCTCAAATAGGTATTCCAGAATTTTTAATTCCTAAGCTATCCACAATTCCTATTGGAAAAGGTATGGCGGGTATAGCCGCTGAACGCAGAAAACCTGTAGAAATGTGCAATCTACAAACAGATGATTCTGGAATTGCAAGACCTTCTGCAAAAGACACCAAAGTCGAAGGTTCATTAGCTGCACCATTACTTTATAATGAAAAGCTATTTGGCACAATCGGTATTGCAAAACCGGTATCTTATGATTTCACAGAAAAAGAAACCAACTTATTGATGAAAATTGGCGAGTCGATAAGTCAAAAATTAAACCGATAGTTTATTATAAACCTAAGTATCTAAAATAGAAAAGCCCGCTCGAGAGCGGGCTTTTCATTTCAATGTAATCTTATTCTACTATTTGAAAATAGCACTTGTAAGCGCCAACTGAGAAAGCTCTTTTCCTTCTTCACCTTTAAAGGTGATGTAGTAAGGCCCTTCACTAGTAACCGTTTCAGTAATTGGAATCGTGAACATTGTTCCTTGAGTACCTCCTGCTTGTGCCGGAAGTTGTCCTTTACCTATTAAAGGACCATTAGCAGAGTTCTCATGAATTTCAAAATCAAAGAACATTGTCGGTGGTGCTTGCCATCCCGCAGTTAGCGATACGGATTTCACGCCCTTTAACGACATATCCTCTAAGATAAACCATCCTTTTGATTTGTTTATTAATAGAAGATCCCTTCCACCAAAGCTCATTGCTTGCATTCCATCAACTTTCATTTTATCAGAAAATTTAACTGTGCTGCTTGGTAAAGCTATTGATTTAGATCCCGTAAGTGGTATTGTACCTTCTGCACCTGCGTCTGTGTAACTAGCTGTAATTACCAACATGTTACCAGGAGCGGATGATTCTGCAGTTATAGTACCTTTTGCCGGTAATGATTTTACTTTTTTATCATCTTCGTTCAATGAAAGTATATACAATCCGATCTGTCTAGATTCATCAGAAGTTACATTAGGATGCGCAGGCATAGTTACCTCTCCCCATACACCAGTACCACCAGTGACTATTTTACCTTGTAAATAAGTTAAAGCATCGCGACGTTCTTTATATTTAGCTGCCACATCTTTGTAATTCGGACCAATAGATGCTTCTGCTTCCTTATGGCACGTTTTACAATCCATAGTCTGTGTTAAAGCTTTACCTGTAACTGCTGCAGAAACTTGTTGGTGCCCCATATTCATAGCTACCTTATCCATTCCTTCTAAATAATCGACACTTACAAAAATGTTTTTTGGGTCGATAACTGTTCCGTCTGGATCTGTAACTGTTACATCATAAGCAATTTTCTGACCTGGTAAATAAAATGCCGGAGTGTTTCCGCCTAAAGAGATTGCAACTTCTGGTCTAGAGTTACCCGCTACTATACTTGTACTTTCACTAGTTGCCGAAGCTCCTTTATCATCCTCTACCGTTACATTCAATTTAAATGCACCTGCATTAGCATACGTATAATTTACATTTGGCTCAGAAGTCTCTTTGGTGTCACCATTACCAAAATCCCACAAGTACTTAATCGCATCACCTTCACGGTCAACAGCTTCTGTGCTTGCCGTAACCCCTAATGGAAGTTTTCCTGATGTGTGATCTACAATTAGGTTATCAATTACCGGTGGTCTATTACCTCCATTATACTCGATGTAACTTAAAGCAGAATTTGAATTCTGTGAGAACCAACCACTTCCATATTCCAATAGGTAAATTTTACCATTCGGACCTACTTCCATGTCAATTAAATTATTCAATTTTACATTAGGTGCAAATGGCTCCATTTTACTAAAACTACCATCTTCGGCTAAATGAACGGCAAACATCCATCCACGCATCCAATCATAAATAATCACCTTACCATCATAATAACTTGGCAACTTTTCATCACCTTGATATAAATCTGAATAATAGGTAGGTCCCGCCATTGCATTTCTACCTCCTGTAGCAGTTTGTGGAAAGCTAGCTGATTCATCATAAGGATAATAGACATAAGCTGGCATTGCAGGTGGTAATTCTGTTAAACCAGTATTGTTTCTTGAAGTATTCATCGGTTTCTCTGGATCAAATGTTGGTCCGCTTTCACCTGTTTCATAATTATATGCATTGTAAGCATAGTTATCACCGATAAATAAAGGCCATCCGAAGTTACCTGCCTTTCGTGCTTGGTTCATTTCGTCATAACCTCTTGGCCCTCTAGTACCTAAACTATCTGCTCTTGCATCTGGCCCAACATCTCCCCAGTATACATATCCTCTTTTGATATCAACAGAAATTCTATATGGGTTTCTATGACCCATAGTATAAATCTCAGGTCTTGTTTTATCGGTACCTACCGGGAACAAGTTTCCTTCAGGAATATCATATGTACCATCTTCCTTTACCTTAATTCTTAAAATCTTACCACGAAGATCATTGGTGTTTCCTGAGGTTCTACGTGCATCAAATTGCTCATGACCAGGTGTATCGTTTAATGGCGCAAAACCATTATTGACATATTTTTGATTCTTTTCATTAAATGGGGTTGAATTGTCTCCTGTAGATAAATACAGTAAGTTATCTGGACCAAAAGCTATTGAACCACCTGTATGACAGCATATTTCTCTCTGAGAATCAATTTCTAAAATAACCTGTTCAGAGGCTAAATCGAAATTTCCATCCATATATTTAAAACGTGCCAAACGGTTTATCCATTTATCACCAGTTGGTGCATAATACAAGTAAATCCAATGATTATTGGCGTAGTCAGGATCTTTTTGTAATCCCATTAAACCTTCTTCTGCATTAACACCAGGCGTTTCCAATGTTTTCCAGTATACATCTAATTTTGCTACTTCCTTTAATTCTTGAGTTTCATTGTTAAACAAAACCACTTCACCTCTTCGTTGTGCTATCAATACATCTCCATTTGGCAAAACAGCCATTTCTGTAGGCTCAAAAAACTGACCCTCACTCAAAACAACTTTTGCAAAACGATCAGCATCTGGTGGAATTTGTGATTTTACTTTAGTATAATCTAAATTCAAGTTATCACCAATGGCATATTGAATTCCTCCTAAAAGATGTTTTAAAAATAAATCTTCAGAAAAACTTTCATCCGTATGACCTGCACCTGTATAAAATGCACGGCCACCATCAAAATCATGATACCATGCTATCGGATGAAAATCACCGTTCTCTCCTCCTTCATAAGAAGATTCATCTAATGTCATTAATACTTTAATATCTGGATTGATGTTTTTGTAGTTGTACAATTCATCCGTTCGGTTCCAAACACTATCGGTGAAAAATTTTGTAGCTATAAAGTTTTTATCCTTAATGATAAAATCTGCAGTTGGTGTACCTCTAGGGTGGCTTAAAAATTGCGCACCGGCTAAATTATTGTACCATCCCCAATCGTATTCTGTATCTGCTGCGGCATGTACCCCAACATAACCTCCACCAGCTTGAATATATCGCTCAAAAGCAGCTTCTTGAAATTGGTCAAGTACATTACCAGTTGTACTCATGAATACAATGGCAGAGTACTGTTTTAAATTTTCGTCGGTAAATAGCTCTGCATTTTTAGTCGTATCTACGGCAAAACCGTTTTCTTGACCTAATTTTTGAATGGCAGCAACCCCTGCAGGAATTGAAGCATGTTTAAAACCCATGGTTTTTGAGAATACCAAGACCTTGGGTTCCCCTTCTCGTTTATTGCCACCACAAGAGACAATAGTAAGTACAAAGCCCAAAAGCAGCGCATTAAAAAGTTTTTTCATACGTAAAATATTGTTGTTTAGTTGATTTAAGAATTTATAAAAATAGTGTTCGAATCTTTATAAACCAATAGTTTATCTATGAAACATTGTATTTTTACGAAATATTCATCTACAAATAATGAATAATGACAAAATTACCAGAGTTATATTTCAGAAATGATATAGAATTTAAAGAATGGTTACACAATAATCATTCTAATTATTCTGGTATTAATATTATTTTCTACACTGTAGCCCATGAAAATGATAGTATGCGATGGGAAGAAGCTGTTCGTGTTGCCCTTTGTTATGGCTGGATCGATAGTACGGTTAAAAGTTTAGGAGATGGCAAGAGACGTCAATATTTTTGTCCGCGAAAACCCAAAAGTGTTTGGAGTAAGGTTAATAAAAATCATATAAAAGATTTGAAGGCCAAAGGATTTATGCATGCTTCAGGGTTAGCATCAATTAAAATCGCTAAGGAAAATGGTTCATGGACCTCTTTAGACGATGTTGAAAACGGTATCGTTCCGCCAGATTTAAAGTTGGAGTTTGTTAAGCATCCTAAAGCCTTTTCAAACTTTACAAATTTCACAAAAGGTCAAAAAAAGAGCTACTTGTATTGGCTTAACCAAGCTAAAAGAGAGGAAACCAGACTAAAAAGAATTGCCGAAATCATTCGGTTATGCATAGAAAATGAAAAATACAGAAATGGAGGTGGACGATAAAATAGAAAATAAATTGCTAAAACACCACTCTATACCTATTTATCTAATTGTTAATTAAACCTTATTTTTACACTCGCTTTTGTGGTGTACCAAGCCAACGTGTTTCCGTTATTGGTTTTCCCGAAGATGTCTTAAAATGTCTAAATTACCTAAGGAACATCAGTTCCTGGACCTATCTGATTATGGTAGGCCCTTTGCCGTATTTATTGCCAACCGTTTAAAAACAACTATATTTACACCAATACACGTTACACTGGCCTTTACAGTCTGCGGACTTTTGGCAATTGCTTTTATCCTAAACGGCTTTTATTGGTCAGCTTTATTTTTTCTTATTTTAAAATCGGTTCTCGATGCCGCAGATGGTGAACTGGCGCGAATAAAGAATACTCCCTCACATACAGGTCGTTACTTTGATTCGATTTCAGATTTTATGCTTAATCTACTTTTCATAATTTCTATTTGGTATATTACAAATAGTGATATCTTCTTAGCCCTGATAGCTTTCGTTGGACTAGAATTACAAGGTACACTCTATAATTATTATTATGTGATTTTAAGAAATAGACATAATGGCGATACAACAAGTCGCGTATTTGAGAATAAAACTCCCACAGCCTTAAGAGATGAAAATCAACAAACTGTCAATATACTATACCGCATTTATTCATTTTGTTATGGCCCATATGATCGTATCATTTATGGTCTAGATAAGAATGCTATTAAAGGAAAATACCAACCCAATTGGTTAATGACAGCGGTCTCTACATTCGGCCTAGGCTTTCAACTACTAATCATTGGCCTCTTTTTAGTATTTAATTTAAAAGCATATATAATCCCTTTTTTTATAGGATATAGTCTACTGATTTTTGTTTTTATCCTAATAAGACAAGTATTGAATAAGTAATTATTTTTACCTTTCTAAACGAACTAAAAGCAATATGTCCATTTCAATAAGAATCAAAAAAATTAGCCTAAGCATATTTTGCTTTGCTATTATGTTATCATGTAAATCAGAACCAGATATAACCTATGATGTCGTCATAGAAAACGTCAACATCATTGATTTGGAAACAGGACAAATCGATTTATCGAATATTTATTTAAAAGATGGACTTTTAGCTCATATAGAAAATACTGTTGAAAAATTAAACTCAAAAGCAAAAGAGACTATCGATGGTTCTGGTAAATATGCCTTACCTGGTTTTTGGGATAACCATGTACATTTTAGAGGTGGTGACTCTTTAATAGCTGCTAACAAAAACTTTTTGAACCTTTTTATAGCAAATGGTATTACCACTGTACGTGATGCTGGTGGCGATCTTACCTCGTCTGTTATGAAGTGGCAAAAAGCAATTGCAAATAATGAATTGGTCGGACCTACAATTTTCACATCAGGACCAAAAATTGATGGTCTAGGTGCGACATGGGCAGGATCTTTAGAAGTGGAAAATGATGTAGATATTTCTAAAGCCTTAGACTCTTTGCAGTCAATTCCTTCAGATTTCGTAAAAATATATGACAGTAAAATTACAGGTGAAAATTACTTAAAGACCATTAAAGAAGCAGAAAAGAGAAATCTTATCACATCGGGTCATATGCCATTTACCGTCGAACTTGACGCGACTATTAATGCTGGCTTAGATGCTGTCGAGCATTTGTATTATATAATGAAAGGTTGTTCTGATAACGAAGTGGAAATCACGCAAAAACTGATAAGAAAGGAAATTGGTTTTTGGGATGCCATGCCTCTTTTACAAGCCTCCTTTTCAGATTCAACAGCACTTAATACATTTAAAAAATTAAAAGCACATAATGTTTTTGTTGTGCCAACCCTTCATATCGGAGGTGTATTAAGTTATTTAGATGAAGTTGACCACACAAAAGATGAGTACCTAAAATATATGAGTTCAGATGTACAAAAAACATATCAAGGTAGAATTGACCGTGTTAAAAATGCATCGGAAAAGCAGGTTGCTAACCGCAAAGCATTAGATCAGTTTTTTGGCCAACTCGCTTTTAAATTAAATGAAAACGGAGTATCACTTTTGGCTGGCTCAGATAGTGGTGCATACAACAGCTATACCTATCCTGGCATTTCAATTCATAAAGAAATGGAAGCTTTGGTCGCAACCGGAATTTCTCCCCTTGACGCCTTGCGAGCATCTGCCTACAATGGAGCTAAATTTTTAAAGAAAGAGGCCAATTACGGTTCTCTTTCTCAAGGTAAAATTGCCGATATCGTTTTGCTAAATGGTAATCCGCTAGAAAATATCAAAAATACGCAAGACATTTATATGGTGTTTACCAAAGGCACTGCACATTCTAAAACTGATTTAAATAACCTATTAAAGGCTGCTATTTTAAATTAATTCCATCACTTCTATGAAATCCATCTTACTTTTCTGTTTTTTCTCTATACACCTTGCTTCTTCGCAAACACTCTTAAAAGCAGACCGTGTATTTGACGGTACCGAAATGCATGAAAATTGGGTGGTTCTCGTTGAAGGAAATCAAATAACATATGCAGGAAATAGTAACGGGTTAACGAAACCTGCCAACACTACCGAGATTGAATTACAAGGCACCACTTTAATGCCAGGAATTATTGAAGGGCATTCGCATGTTTTATTGCACCCATACAATGAAACAGATTGGAATGACCAAGTCTTGAAAGAATCACCCGTTGAACGTGCCATAAGAGGAACCGTACACGTTAAAAATTCACTTTTGGCAGGAGTAACGACCATGCGTGACTTAGGTGCCGAAGGTGCAGGATATAGCGATGTATATTTAAAAAAGACCATTGATGATGGTATCATTATCGGACCACGTCTTTTGGTTGCAGGCCCAGCCATTGTAGCTACTGGAGCGTATGGCCCTAAGGGATTTCATGATGGCGTTTCCGTTCCCTTAGGCGCAGAACCTGCAAGTGGGGTTGACCAGTGTATTGAAACCGTACGCAGACAGATGGGGAACGGAGCGGACCTTATTAAAATATATGCAGATTACAGATGGACACCTGGTGCCGATTCTCAACCTACTTTTCTACAAGAAGAAATTGATGTTATGGTTGCTACTGCTAAGAGCGCCGGAAAATATGTGGTGGCACACGCAGGTACTCCTGAAGGGATGAAAAGAGCGATACTTGGTGGTGTTGAAACCATTGAACATGGCGATGGTGGAACGCTTGAAATATTTAAGATGATGAAAGATAAAGGAATAGGTCTATGCCCTACCCTTGCTGCTGGTGATGCCATTACACAATACAGAGGATGGAACAAAGCTACCGACCCAGAACCCGATAGAATTCAACAAAAACGTAAATCATTTAAAATGGCACTAGATTCTGGTGTGCAAATTGTTTTTGGTGGTGATGTCGGAGTTTTTACACACGGAGAAAACTATCGGGAAATGGAACTCATGGTAGATTACGGAATGAAGCCATTAGCCGTATTAAAATCTGCCACTTCTGGCAACGCCAACATGTTTCATTTAAATCAACTAGGGAAATTAAAAGAAGGCTTCCTAGCCGATATCATAGCCATAGAAGGAAATCCGGTTAAAGATATAACTATAGTGAAAAATGTTTCTTTTGTAATGAAAGATGGGCTAATCTATAAAGACTAGTCAGCGGTTGTTTACTTAGGCTCCATTCAGTACAAGGATTAATCGAAAATAAAAACCTTGAACGCATGTTTCCATCTAATTGCTATTCCTAATATTTAACGTACTTGAAATAATTAAAGTAATAAAAGATGTTTCGATAACCCGTTGCAATATTCCTCGATAACCAGATTCAGGATTAGAAAACAATACTAATATGAAAATGGCACTAATAATTCCCAAAGCCATTGAAATTTGAGATAAACGTTGATGAGTTTTAAATTTCTTCAATCCTAGACCAATACCAAGAATACAAATAGGTAGAAAAATATAGGTTACTGAAGCGGCAGCATTATGAATTAGTTGTGCGGTACTAGAATGTATCATTTTGGTGGGGCATCCTGCATCGCACGGAAATAACCCCACAAGTATGGTTCCTAATCCATTGAAAATGGCGAGACCAAAAAATCCGGCTTTTATAAGTTTTAAATTAGGTAGATATTTGGGAGCGAAAACACAAAAAGCAGCAATAAGAATTCCGCTAGGTACATATCCGAAGTATTGTAAATACCATCCATATTCGGTATTAGAAGCGAACGATTCACTTAAGTACTGACTAATAACACTATAATCTTCAATTAATAACGGTCCTACAATAGCAGCAATTGCAAATAAACTTACTCCTAAAATGCCTATATAGGCTACAGTTTTATTACTAATTTTAAAAGATCGGTCGGTAATATTTCTTTTAGACGATACTATATTGTTTTTGTTACGCTACATTTCCATTTTGTTTTTCTCTTTCCATTCTCGCCTTAAATCTGAAGAAAGTACACTATTTCCATCATGTCGCCAACCTGGTGGTTTTATGAGATACTTAAACCTATTCACTACAGAAGTTTTAACCGTAATGAAATCTTTCAACATCATATACCACTCAGTAAAGGCAATTTTAAGGGGATTATAAGTATCTATATTTTTCACTAGACCGTAAACAGGTTTATCTACTTCGGGCTCGAAGGTGCCGAAAAACCTATCCCAAATGATAAAAATTCCCGCATGGTTTCTATCTAAGTATTGCGGATTCGTAGCATGATGAACCCTATGATGACTTGGCGTATTAAAAATGAGTTCGAACCATTTTGGCATTTTACGAATCATTTCAGTGTGAATCCAATATTGATATATTAAACTAACGGACATTTGAACCAATACCATAACCGGGTGAAAGCCTAAGATTATTAAAGGAGTCCAAAAGATAAACGTATAAAATCCACCAGACCACGTTTGCCTTAGTGCTGTACTTAAATTATATTTTTTTGAAGAATGATGCACTACATGGCTTGCCCAAAAAAATCGGCTCTCATGACTAATTCTATGAAACCAATAATAGCAAAAGTCTTCCGCAAAAAGTAATAATAACCAAGACCACCAAGCAAAAGGTATCTCGAACAGATGATAAAAATTATATAATAGATAAAATAAACCTAATGCTATGCCTTTAGTAACCAAGCCTATTGCAACATTACCCAAACCCATAAGAATAGAAGTGCCTGCATCTTTATACTCATAGTCTTCAAGCTTTATTTTTACCGTTAAAATCACCTCAAGGATTACGGTTGCTGCAAAAAAAGGAATGGCATAATGTATTAAATTGGGTATTTCTGGTACTTGCATATCAGGATATTATGTTCTTAGTTTTCCTAATTTACAAAACTAATCACTTCCATTTGTGGTATTAGGCTCTAATAGATCCCACATATTACCGTACAAATCTTTAAAAACGGCAACCATGCCGTATGGCATCTTTTCTGGTTCTCTACTAATTTTTATACCTCTTTCAACCATCTTATAATAATCTCTCCAAAAATCGTCGGTGTACAGAAATAGAAAAACCCTGCCACCAGTTTGGTTACCAACACGAGATTCCTGTTCTTCGCCGTCTGCTTTTGCTAAAACCAAAGAACATTCACTCGTACCTTGTGGCGCTACCACCACCCAACGTTTACCATCACCTAAATCAGTGTCTTCAACGAGTAAGAAGTCTAATTTTTTAGTATAAAATTCAATGGCTTTATTATAGTCATCTACTACTATGGCTATACGTGCTATGGCTTGCTTCAAGGTTTTACGTTATTTGATGAGAAGATATCGATTTAAAATATGGGCTGGCTTTTAATCTTCAAGAATATTGGTTTCAAAGCCATCTATACTTTGGGTATTTCTATTTTTCCAATAGTCTTCAATTTTGTCCTCTCCTTGTTTTACCGCCCAATTATTTAGTGTTGTTCGCTCCTCCTTAAAATCCATAAAGGGTACGGCAAAACCACACGAGGTTTGCACCAAATCTACTTTCATTTCAATTATTTGCCTAGCCCCAATATTTTCTGGAAACAAGTGAGATAAATCATTAAATGCGCTATCACGCTTATGGTATATTTTGGCTTTACCATACAGCCTTAATATCATTGGTTTTCCTTCAAACGCGCAGAACATGATGGTCATCCTAGTATTCTTCAACAAATGTGCGGCTGTTTCATTGCCGCTCCCTGTTAAATTCAACCATACGATTTTATTCTTATCGATTACCCTAAAAGAATCTGTGCCTTTAGGGGACACATTTACATTGCCTTCAGCTGCAGCTGTCCCTACAAAAAAAATCTTTTGCTCTCCAATGAATCTCATCAATTCAGGAGTAATAAATTCTAATTTCTTTCCCATTTTTATTGATTGGCAAGTGATTGGACTAATTTACAAAGCCTAAAATTGTTTTTACAAATCGGTAGTCATTTTTCCTGTTAAAATGGCAAGAGGTCAGAATCTAAACATTCAAATTATTGAAGTCTAAATTAATTGGTTTCTTATTTCCGTTAATCCATTCTCTTCTTGCTTTTTTAGAAAACAATACTTCATTACTATAGTATGCTGAAGTTGTACTTATATCAGCTTCCCTAGTTTTCAAGAATTCATTGATGGCGTTATCTATTTTATCATGAAAATTATAAGCAAGAAAATTTTTAGTAAGAGTCATCCAAAAAACTGTTAGAGTTTCGTGATAACCAGAAATTTCTGTGTTTGGAGTTCCAACAGATTCGTTATAGGCTTTTATATTTGTTCTCACTATTTTCAAGGCTTGCTCAAAAGTATAATGCCAATTATACCAAATTGCCACAATTATATGGGCCTCATGATTCCATTCTGGCTTATTTAAAGATGTGTTTTTAAATTTCAGAATTAGGTTTTCAATTTGTTGTTGAGAATACATTTTATTTTTTATTCATAAGAACCTTTTATTTATGAACAGTACGGTAGCAAACTAGCGTTTGATTTCCGCCATGCACTTAGCGAAATCTTTTGGTTTTGGTTTTGTTTTTTCTTTTTCTATCCAAAGAAAAATCTTTGGGATTTTTCGGACTTCATAAAAATAAGCAAACCCAGCGATTAAGTCCGAACCTCGTATTGTTTGAGGTTGTATTTAGCGAACGCTATTGTTTTACAAAACTCCTAGCCTTATTTATTTTTTCTAGTTATTTCCGATGATTGTCTGGCAATCAATTGCCAACTCTTACCTTTTCTAATCCAAACATTGGTAAACCTTCTTGGTATCCATTCCTCAAGGTTAGTTGTCAAATCCTCGGGCTGTTGTAACTCTTTTCCCATAACAATCGCGATATTCTGATTGAATGTAATTTTTTCTATTATTCTTTCAACAGCAGGAAATATATGACCACTTTTCATAAGTGAGACAATTTCTTTCGGTGTCACAATTTTTCCATTAGGATTGTTTACTACGTAATCCTTTGACCATATCTTTAATAATGAATTTGTGTCCCCCTTATCAAGTAATTCTGTCCAATGTTTTTCTAATCGTCTGATTTCTATTTCATCTTTTGATTGAGCAAATACTAGTGTAGTAATTAAAAGGAAACTAATTAAAACGAGATTAAAGGATTTCATAATTTAAATATTTTGGGTTAAAAAAATGGATATTTTTAAGTGACTGCCAACGGTTAGGCTAAGCGTAGTGCGGAGGCAAGGAAACTTTTCGTTTCCGTCTGCGCACGAAGCTAAAGCTTATTGTTTTGCTTTTTCTTTTTTTGTCCAAAGCTAAATCCATAAGATTTAGCGACATTATAAATATACGCAGACCTTTCGATTTTGCCCAAAAGCCCGCATTACGTTTAGCCATTGTTAGCTGCTGTGGTTTTGTCCGAGTAAGCAAGAAACATTGCGTTTTTAACACTAATTCCGTAACAAGTCCATCGGCGCAACTATTGCGCAAGAGTTAAATCCATTTAAGAAAAAAGTCTATCTGTTTAATGTTATCTCTTATTGTAGTTATGCCAAACCAAAGTAAAAACTCAAAATACCTAATGTGTTAAAAATACCATGTATGATAATCATAAACCACAAATCGTATTTGCGCATGTAGAATATTATAGATAAGAGTGCTCCGATGATTACTACAACAAGTTGACCTGTAATTCCTTGCTGCATGTGCATGTATCCGAAAAAACCACAAATTATTATAATATTAATAGCAAGACTGATTTTACTGTCTCCAAAGAATTTGACGAACTGTCGCATAAGATAACCTCGAAAAATAATTTCTTCTCCAAATCCCGCAGTAGCCCACACTATTAATAGCCAGACGATGGTGATTTCAAGGTTGCCTTCCAATTGGCTCATGCTTGAATAATCAATAGGAACCCCTGTTAACATCTCGATTCCAGGAACAACTGCAAAGACATAAAAAATAAAGAGGCAAAGTGAAACTAACGGAGCATGGAAAAGGAGATTTTTTGCATTAAAATTTACACGTTTAAATCCAAGCGCTGAAAATGGTTTTCCCTTGTATTCTATATAATTAGCTATAATTATGATAATAGAGATAATTATATTTTCAAAAGGTGTTCTGGTGATTGGCCCAAAGTACATTAAACCAATAATGGCAATGGTGACTAATGGAATTACTATTTGTCGTAAGGTCATCTTTTTCATCGTTTTTGATTTTAAATTCTAAGACGAAGTAATGAACTGGACTCCCCAAAACCCCTTTAAATAGTAATGTTTTTACTGAATGGTAGTAAATTGATAACTGGATGGTCGATATCTTTTAATTTATTTTATTGAAACCAAGTCATAAATGCTTTTCGTTTATAACGACTGATGTTGATTTCGGTAATCGCATCATTTTGAATAGAAGTTTTTAACGTAATCCGCAACTTGCCATTTGCAATCTTTTCAATTTGGTCTACCGAATCTTTATGAATGATAATTTGACGATTGACTCTAAAAAACAATTGGTCGTTTATTTTTTCTTCGAGTTCATTCAATGTAAAATCGGTGGTAATTGTGGTGCCATCATTTTGAACAGTATAGACAATTTTGTTTTCGCTATAAAAACATGCAATATTTTCGTAGGTAAGCTTGGTTATTTTAGCACCACTTTCAATAGTAATTTCATTATCTTTAATAGATAGCTTATATAAATTGTATACGTCTAGGGAATATGCTAACCCTATGAGAATAAAACTTAACAACAAGGTAATTAGCAATCCAATTAATAAATAATAGAATTCAGTTTCTCCACCCACAATTTTATTTAAAACAATTCCTAATGGAATATACATAATGGTAATATACCCAAGAGTAGAGACCATATACCATGAGATAGAAGCGATTTCAACTTTTTTAGAGAAATATTTTTTCCTGTAAAATTTAAAATTGAACTCTGCTATGATTCCAATAAGAATACACAAAGCAATAGTGGATAGAAAACCTTCTACAGGGAATCTATACGATTTGCCATCTGGGAAACTCTCGGGAGTTGATAGATGATTTACGACTAAAGAGAAAATTATAAATACAATTAATTTCTGAAACCAACTCCATCCAGAACTATGATTAAATTTAAGCGAACCTGTTGTTAATACATTCTCGGTTGGTTTTGAAGTACTCATTAATTAGAAGTTTCTATTGTAGTAAGATGTGTTTTTACCATTGTAGCTAACAATTGGATATAGTTACTAGTAACTATATCCTTATTTTATTTTTTAAAATTAAATTTTAAAAAGCACCCTACTCCACCTCCTTCATCAAAACCTCAATAGATTTCTCTAGTTGTTCATCGGTACCTTTTGCGATTAGCTCAGGTTGATTTTTAATCAAAATTTCTGGATTAGTTTCATTGTTCTCCATCCACTCCCCTGCTTTGTTCTTTGAGCTTACCGGTACAACACCCCAACGGCCACCATTCGGCAAGCTTTCCCATCCTGCCCAACTGCAAGTACCTGGTACCGGCATACCTACCGTTTTACCGATTTTTAAATCTACATAACCACTGGCGAAACATGATCCATCACTATACATCGATTCATTGAACATGGCCAAGGTTGGCTTTGTCCATCGTGAGGTTGGTTCACCACCTACTACCCTAGCCTCCGTTTCATACGATAGAAAGGGCACTCCGGTAAAGAACATCGCCAAATCGGCAACCAAATCACCCCCTCCATTAAAACGGGTATCTACGATGATTCCTTTTTTATCATTGAACTTACCTAACATTTCTTCATATATAGTACGATACGGACCATCGCTCATCCCAGGAATGTGCACATAACCTAATGTTCCATTACTCTTTGCTAAAACCTCTTTTTCATTGTTCTTCACCCAACGATCATATAACAAACTGCCTTCATCTCTAAGAGAAATAGGCTTTACCGTAATTTGCTTTCGCTTATTGTTTTCATCTACCATATCCAATAATGTAAAATCACCTTCTATACGATTTAAATAGAAAGCAGCATCCATAGTACTACCAATAGGTACTCCGTTAATTTTTTCAATAATCATACCTGGTTTCACATCAAAGCCAGATTTATCTAACGGGCCGCCCTTAATCACTTCCGTTATTTTTAATCCATCGCCATTGTGGGCATAATCAAAGAACACCCCTAAAGAGGCTGTCTTATCACCATTGTCAATGTTGTCTGAAAACCGCCCAGCAGCATGACTCACATTCAGTTCCCCCAACATTTCTGAAATCATTTCTGCAAATTCATAATCATTGCCAATATGAGGTAAATACTTTTCATATTCGGTACGCATTGCTTTCCAATCGATGCCATGAAAGGTAGAAGTATAGAATATACCATTGGTACGTAACCAAATATGGTCGAACATATATTTACGCTCTGCATCGGCATCTAACACCATTTCTGAATTTAATTTCACCGGCTCTGTCTTAGCAGCGGTTATATCGACCTTTGCAATTTTACCATCCGCCAATAGAAAGAGATTTTCCTTTTTAGCATCCCACTGTAAGTTCCCCTTTTTAGCATCTAATGAAATCAACATTTTAGTGCTTTTTGTACGTATTTCGGTTTCCCATAAATTAAGGTCCTTCTCAAAACGAGTCAGGTAGTATAATTTTTCTCCATCTTTAGAGAGTACGGCATCAGCCAATAATGAGGAGTGAATAGTTAGACGGGATTTTCTTCGTTCCACATCTTCCAAATCGAATTTCAATGGTTTTACTTCTGCCTCTTTCTTTTTATCGTCTTTCTTCTTTTTATCCACTGATTTGGCTTCATCCTTTTTTTCTTTGGCGGTCTCCTCTATCATTTTCAATAAATCATATTCGGCTTTCGAGTTATTGAATTTATCCCAAGAATCTTGATTTAAGAACATGCTATACACATCTAATTCTGACTTTCCACTGGTCGCATAACTTTTTAATCCGTCTCGATTTGAAAAGTATAGAATTTGATTGCCCTCATTTACCCATTTAGGAGAGCCATCGTAATAGCCGCCTTGCGTAAGATTTTTACGTTGTTTACCATCTTTCGAAATCAGTAACACCTCAGAATTACTTAAAGAAACTCCCCAATCTACCAAAAGCCAATTACTATCTGGGCTCCATTGAAAGTACTGATCACCGTCTTGCATATGTATAAGCTCATTAGGCGTCAATAAAGTGGTTATATCATTGGTTTTAAGATTCTTGACCTTTAACGTTCTTCTGCCTTCTATATAAGCAACATACGTGCTATCTGGTGAGAATTCTGGCAGGTATATATCTTCTTTTGATGTTACCAAAGTATCTTCTTTAAACACGGTTGCCGCAAAGAAATATGGTTCTTGTGAACGTACTTTTGAGGACTTAAAAATAGACCATTTACCATTTCGTTCACTGGCATAGGCAACCCCTTTACCATCGGGCATGAATTTCACAAAACGTTCTTGTTCGGGTGTATCGGTAATGCGTTTGGTGAGCGAACCATCGAAAGAGGTAACGAATACTTCCCCTCTACTTATAAAGGCTATCTCTTTACCATTTGGCGCAATATCCATTTCTTGAACTCCACCATTTACAGATACATATTTTATAGGATTACTGTCTTCTTGTGTTCTAATAATTATCTCCACTTTTTTGGCTTCTTCACCTGCTTCAAGTGTATAGATTTCACCATCATAGCCAAATGCTAATGTATTATTCCCGATACTCAGGGAACGTATTGGGTGTGTTTTGAAATTGGTTAGCGCCATAATTTTTGGCTCAGCCGTCAATGACATTGAAAAGACATTAAAAGAACCTTCTTGCTCACTTAAATAATAAATAGAACTGCCATCTTTTGAAAATACCGGGTTACGGTCTTCTCCATTAAAATTGGTTAATTTAATGTGCTTACCTGTGGCAGGTTCATATGACCAAATATCTCTTGTAATGGCAGAAGTATGGTGCTTTCTAAAGGTATCTTCATATCCTTTTTTATCATGATATACCATTTTAGTGCCATCGGTATTCACCTGAACATCTTCTGCAGGTACGGTCAACACTTGGTCTACACGACCACCATTCACAGGAACACTATACAATTCTGGTTGTGAATCGTCTGGGTATTGCCTATGCGCTACGGCATCTAAACGGTTTGCCCCAAAAAGTACCATCGTATCATCAGCAGAAAAACTGAAAGGAGTTTCATCGTTACTGTGATAGGTTAACCTGGTTGCCGGTCCGCCTTGGGCATCCATCACATACACATCAAAATTGCCATATCTATTAGAGCTAAAAGCTATTTTTCCGCCATTTTTACTCCACACAGGTGCATAATCATGCGCTGAATGAAACGTTAGCTGTTTTGCTACTCCGCCGTTAGCCAATACCGAAAAGAGATTTCCTTTATAGGTGAATGCAATTGTTTTGCCGTCTGGAGAAATAGAAGGGTATCGCGCCCATTTCGGATTTGTTTGTGCGGAACCGATAAAAGTTAGACATACTGTTAAAACGGTGAAAATCGAATATTTCATAAACTTATTTAGTTGGTGTTTAGTCGTTTCGAAAGATAATGATTTGGTTTCTTCGGTACAATTAATGTATTACCATTGGTTAGCATTTTTACATACGCTACCAAAACTCACTAAATCTGCATAAATTTACTATAGTTAAAAACCCAAAGAGAGCATTTTGAAGGAAGAACAGAACTATTGGACTCAACGTTACCAAAACCAACAAACAGGTTGGGATATTGGCTATGCCTCTACGCCCATAAAAGAATATGTTGACCAATTAAAAGATAAGTCCATCAAAATTTTGATACCAGGTGCAGGCAATGCCTATGAGGCCGAATATCTATGGAAAAAAGGATTTAACAATGTACATATTCTTGATATTTCTGATGTGCCTTTAAAAAAGTTCAAAGAGCGAAACCCAGATTTCCCCGATGCACACATTCATAAAGCTGATTTTTTCAAGTTTCAGGGTCAATACGATCTAATTATCGAACAGACCTTTTTCTGTTCATTCGTGCCTACGCATACGAAAAGAAAGGAGTATGCCAAACACATGGCAGAACTATTAAAACCAAAAGGAAAATTAGCGGGTGTTTGGTTCGACATTCCCTTAACAAGCGATATGGAAAAACGACCCTTTGGTGGAACTAAAGAATTGTATTCCAAATTTTTAAATCCATTTTTTGAAACGATCACTTTCGATCGCTGCTACAATTCAATTCCGCCAAGGCAAGGCAATGAGTTATATGGGATTTTTAAAAAAATGAGTTGAGTATTTCATACCTATTTAGGATTAAAGTGGCCTTGCCTCTACCCCTTCATTGGTAATTTGAACTGGCTTTATTGAGCCATCATTTCTAAATTCTAATTTATCCATACAAGTTACTCGATGATCTCTACCTTCATTAGGAATCGGTCTTCTATGATACACAATGATCCATTCATCAGAATTAGGAACATTGATAACAGAATGATGACCGGCACCAGTGGCAATTTCGGGGTCAGATTCTAAAATGGTCCCCATTTCTTTATAAGGTCCAGAAATATTATCGGCCATGGCATAGGCTACTTTATACGAATTGTCGGTCCAATTTCCTTCAGACCACATAAAATAATATGTTCCATTTCTTATAAATACAAAAGGGCCTTCTACATAACCTTCGGGTGTAATCTCCTTAAATAAAGATCCATCATCCCAAGGTGTAATTCCTGTAAAATTAGCATTCAACTTGCCCAAATTACAGTGGCCCCAACCACCATAAAATATATAGAAAGTACCGTCAACATCCTTAAAAACAAATTGGTCGATTGGCTGGGCATCATTATGAAAATCGGAAATTAAAGGCTTTCCTAAATAATCCTTAAAAGGTCCTCCCGGGGAATCGGCAACGGCAATACCAATGCCACCATAATGGTTAATATCGTTATTGGGGTCGAACGAATCTCGGCCCGGTCGCTGAATATCATTGGCTCCAAAAAACAAGTAATACTTGTCTTCTTTTTTAATAATAGATGGTGCCCATAACGCTTGTCGTACCCATTTTATCTTAGTAGTGTCCAAAATACGTTCATGTTTGGTCCAATTCACCAAATCGGGACTAGAAAAGGCATCAAAAAATAGTTGCTTTTCGTAAGCATCTGAATATGTCGGGTATACCCAATAATTATCTTCAAACACCGCCGCCTCTGGATCTGCATACCAACCATTGAAAATAGGGTTGCCAGATTTCTCCAAAACTTTTACTACAGGTGGTGTCTTTTTCTCAGTTTTACAGGAAACTACGACCAATGTAAATAACAACAATCCAATAACATTGACTTTAAAGCTCATAAACATTCATTTTTTCAAAAGTAAAATAATATTATATATATTTAATTTTATCATTCTTTAATTCTAAAAACCTGATTGCCAATCAACTTCGGTGTGTTGATTGCATTCTAGTTACGCCAAATCAGTTTTTGTATCCTTGTCTTAACACCACTTTAAGAAATCTACCCATCCTTTTCTAGTATATTTAAGCACATAACTAACAAACCAAAAAATGACAAGAAGTTTACTCTCCCTATTGGTGCTTTTCGCATCGTTTTTCGTAACCGCCCAAGAATTTAAAATGGACCTAGTTCAGGACCTGAAACCCCGAAACATTGGTCCTGGTGGCATGAGCGGTCGTGTAACGGCTATTGATGTGGTAAATGACAATCCTGATATTATGTATGTAGGTACCGCTTCTGGCGGATTATGGAAATCTACTTCTGGTGGTATAAAATGGGATCCAATTTTCGATAAAGAAGTTACCGCTTCAATCGGTGCAGTTGCCATTCAACAAAGTAATCCGTCCGTAATCTGGGCAGGTACAGGTGAAGGTAATCCTAGAAATAGTTTAAATGGTGGCTACGGCGTGTACAAATCGTTAGATGGCGGTAAAACTTGGAAATCGATGGGTCTAGAAAAGACAAGACACATTCACCGTATAAAAATCGACCCAATGAACCCAAACACCGTTTATGTTGGAGCTATTGGATCCCCTTGGGGCGAACATCCTGAACGTGGAGTCTTTAAAACTACCGATGGTGGCGAAACTTGGGAAAAAATACTTTTTGTAAATAATAAAACGGGGGTTGCAGACCTTATTATGGACCCCACCAATCCGAACAAATTAATAGCTGCTATGTGGGAACACAAGCGTGATCCATGGTTCTTTAACTCTGGTGGTTCAGGTAGTGGTTTATATATGACCCATGACGGTGGCAAGAATTGGAAAAAATTGACCGAAGAAGATGGCTTGCCCAAAGGTGACCTAGGTAGAATCGGTATTGCCATAGCTCCTGGAAAACCTAATATTGTTTATGCTTTAATTGAGGCCAAAAAGAACGCGCTATATAAATCTGAAGATGGTGGTTTTAAATGGGAAAAAATTAATGACAAAGATGATATTGGTAACAGACCTTTTTATTATTCTGAAATCTATGTAGATCCTGAAAATGAAAATAGGGTTTTTTCTGTTTTCACTTACGTTAACGTATCACAAGATGGAGGAAAAAACTTCTCTGAATTAATGCCTGCCTATGGCGTGGATAACGGGGTACACCCAGACCACCATGCGTTTTGGATTCACCCAGAAAATGGTCAATTTATGATGGATGGTAATGATGGTGGACTCAACATTTCTAAAGATGGTGGAAAAACATGGCGATTTATCGGTAACCTTCCTGTTGCCCAATTTTATCACATAGCTACGGATAACGAATATCCTTATAATGTATATGGGGGAATGCAAGACAATGGCTCTTGGAGAGGCCCTGCCTATGTATGGAAGGCACAAGGTATTCGAAACAGCTACTGGCAAGAAATCAGTTTCGGTGACGGGTTCGATGTAGTGCCCGACCCAGTAGATTCTAGATATGGTTACACGATGAGCCAACAAGGCTACGTACAACGTTTTGATTATCTAACAGGCGATAATTACATTGTGCGCCCTACTCCACCAGATGCTACTACGGAACTCCGTTTTAACTGGAATTCGGCCATTAGCCAAGATCCTTTTGATAACAGTACCATATATTTTGGTAGTCAGTTCGTGCATAAAAGTTCGGATAAAGGATTATCATGGAAGGTGATTTCTCCAGATTTGACCACTAACGACCCAGAAAAGCAAAAACAAAGCGAAAGCGGTGGTCTTTCTATGGATGCCACAGGGGCAGAAAACCATACCACCATATTGGTCATAGAACCATCTACGGTTGAAAAGGATATGCTTTGGACAGGGTCTGATGACGGTCGCGTACACTATACCCAAAATGGTGGCCAAACTTGGACAGAAGTAACCGCCAATATTAAAGGGTTGCCAAAAGGAAGCTGGATTCCACAAATAAAAGCATCTACACGTAATAAAGGCGAAGCACTTTTAATTGCCAATGATTACAGAAGATTTAACTATACCCCATTTGCATATCGAACCAAAGACTACGGTAAAACGTGGACAAGAATTGTTGATGCTACTGATGTTAAAAGCTACGCGCTTTCGATTATTGAAGACCCCGAGAATCCGAATTTAGTATTCTTGGGTACTGATGACGGATTGTATATTTCTTTTAATGCCGGGGAAAAATGGCAAAAATGGACGGAAGGTTTTCCAACTGTTTCTACCAAAGATTTAGCAATTCACCCTAGGGAACATGATTTGGTTATTGGCACGTTTGGTAGAGCTGCTTGGGTATTAGACGATATTCGTCCGTTACGCGCATTGGCATCGGATAAAACTATTCTAAATAAAGACATTGAATTATTCACTCCGCCAACCGCTTATCAAGCTTCTTACCAACAACCAACAGGAAGCCGTTTTGGTGGTGATGCTTTGTACCAAGGAGAGAACAGAAAATCGGGCGCTATGATTACGTATTACCTTAAAGAGGGTAAGAAGGATACCAAAAAAGAAAAAGATGCTGACGACAAAAAAGAGGATGCCGCCGAAGATAGTTCTGAAGAAAAAACAGAAAAAGTTGAATTAACGGGAGTTCAAAAGAAAGATTCTGTACAATTTGATTTTTATGAAGGAGATAGACTAATTCGCACTTTAAAATATAAGACTCCAGAAAAAGCCGGGTTCCATAGAATTTTCTGGGGAATGGATGAAAAAGGAGCCGATAGGCCTACAAGAAAAGTTCAGACTAAAAAGAACGAATCTGGTGGTGTAGATGTGCAACCTGGGAAGTACACCATAAAAATGCTTTATGGAGATTTAACAGAAGAAACTCAAATTACCATAAAATCTGACCCGCGTTTAGATGTATCTACAACAGGTATTAAAGAAGCATATGTAAACGGAAAGGTTTTAGAATCATACATGCAAAAAGCTGCTGATGCTGTACAGCAATTAGCGCAAAGTAAAGAGACAGCTGAACAATTTCAAAAAGACTTGAAAAAGAAGGATGAGAAAAAGTTTAAAGAACAGATTGATGCATCAAAGGAGATTGTGAAGAAAATAGATTCTGTTACTGCCATTTTTATGGGTAAAGACGATAAACGTCAAGGAATTACACGTAATAAAGAAATGACCGTTATGCAGCGTTTACAAATAGCCAGAGGTTATGTTGGTTCGCGAAAAACAGGTATGACAGTTACCGAAAAACAATTAATGCAATTTGCAAAAGATGATTTAGAATCAGCTTTAGAGAAAACTAATTCGTTCTTTTCTACAGATTGGAATTCGTATCAAACATCGATGGAAAGTTTAGAACTATCACCGTTTAAAGAGACGGAAGTTTTTAAATTAAACTAATACACAAGAGGACAAATAATGAGGAAGGTTTTTTTCTTAGTAGTAGTATTTACTACAATATTTACTACAAATGCCCAAAACGAAGTAACAGGTGAAGATGAATTAGGTAGTTGGTTTATGTATTTTGGCACCAATAAGATAGCCGATAATTGGAGCCTACATACCGAAGCACAGTTTAGATACTATGAAATAGCATCGAACTTTAATCAACTGTTATTGAGAACGGGTGTTAACTATCACATTAACCCAGATGCTATTGTAACATTGGGTTATGGTTTTATAGAAACTGACCCGAGCTATACGGAGTTTGATATTATTGCTGGTGATATTTTGATTTCCAATAATTCTATTTCTGAGCACCGGCTTTTTGAACAGTTTATACTAAAGAATAAAGTCTGGGAATTTAAATTTGAACACCGATATCGATTGGAACAACGCTTTGTGCAAAATAATTACACTGGTACAAGCAATACCTTACACCGAGCTAGATATAGACTTCAAATGACCGTTCCGTTAACAGATATTTTCTTTCTGAACTTTTACGATGAAATTTTTATCAATCTTCAAAATGAAGCATTTGGCCAAAATCGTTTGTATGCGGCCATTGGCGTTAATGTCACCGATAACTTAAGTATGCAATTCGGCTATTTAAAAAATCATTTTAGAAATACTGATTTTGACCGTTTGCAAGTTGGGCTGTTTTATAACCCCGATTTAAGAGGCATTTTTAAAAAGAAGGAGTAACTTTATTTTATAAACAAAACACCTTATCATGAAAAAAATAGCTTTTACTTTCGCTAGTGCATTATTAATTTTTTTTATTAGTTGTAAAGAGGCAAAAAAAGGTCAAGAATCAACTAATCTTGAAGCGACAAGTGAGTCCTCTGAAATGTTCAGTATTGTGCAAGATTCAACAAAAGTGAGTTTTACTGCCTATAAGACAACAGACAAGGTTCCTGTTGGTGGAAAATTCGAGAAAATAAATTTCACGAAAACCAGTAGTGGCGATACGGCTATGGATGCCTTAAACGGTACAGAATTCAGTATACCTGTAAGTAGCTTATTTACTAATGATGCTACAGGAACCAGAGATCCGAAAATTTTGGAATTTTTCTTCGGAGTGATGAAAAATACTGAATTGATATCAGGTGTATTCAAAGTTGAAAACGACAAAAGTTCTATTGACATTACCTTAAATGGCGAAACACAGAATATTCCACTTTCATACGAGATGGATGGAGATACTAAAATTACTTTTAGTGGTATTATGAACCTTGAAAACTGGAATGCAATGGATGCTGTAGCGTCTATTAATAAAGCGTGCGAAGTTTTACACACTGGTAAAGATGGGATAAGTAAAACTTGGAGCGAAGTCGCTTTACAAGCAGAAGTTTTACTTCAAAAAAACAACTAACTTTGTAAATCAAGTTTTTAATAAGGAAGGAGTTTTATTTACAGTTCATTTTTAACTTTAAGCATTTAAAGAATAACGTATATCAATAGTTCATTTGAAATTAGCAGTTTAAATGATTAATTTGAATTATAATTAACAAATACATACACAATGAAAAATATTAAAATATTAGTTCTTGCTCTAACGGTGGTAGGTTTTTACAACTGCAAAGATGCAAAGAAGGAAGCAGACAAAGTGAATACCGAGATGGATAGCGAAATGGAAAAAGTAGCAGAAGTAGTTACGACGAATCGTATTTCTATGCTAATGGAACCGAAAAGTGATAGTGAGGTATCTGGAGAAGTAAGTTTCGTTGAGAACGATGGAATAGTTACCATGACCGCTACATTTACTGGACTTACAGAAGGTGAACATGCTATTCATATTCACCAAACTGCAGATTGCTCTGCAGCAGATGGTTCATCAACTGGTGGGCATTGGAACCCAACAAATGAGCCACATGGTAAATGGGGTGATGCAAAAGGATATCATAAGGGAGATATCGGTAATTTTACGGCAGAATCTGATGGTACTGCTACTGTTGAATTTTCTACTGACCAATGGTGTATTGGTTGTGATGATGAGAACAAAAATATAGTTGGAAAAGGACTTATTGTACACCAAGGAGCCGATGATTTCACTTCACAACCAAGCGGAGCTGCCGGTGCGCGAATTAGTTGTGCGGGTTTAATTCAATAGGATTAAAAATATATTCTATAAAAGCTGTTCTAAAAACAGCTTTTTTTATTTTTAACTGACTATAAATTTTCCATATGCAATTAGACCTATTGGTTGAACAATTCAAAAAGAAAGACCCTTCAGCTTTTGAGAAGTTATATGGCATGTATGCCGATAACATCTGTGGTGTTATCAATACCATTGTAAAAAATGATAGTATTGCCCAAGAAATCTGTCAAGATGTATTTATAAAAATCTGGAACAATTCTGAAAGCTACAACTCATCTAAAGGAAGATTTTTTACATGGATTCTGAATATCGCAAGAAATGCCGCCATCGACGAAATACGCAGTAGGTCGTATAAAAATGAAAAAAAGAACCTTTCGGCCGATTACTTCGTAGGTATTTTGCAGAACAAGGAAGAAGAGGAAAGTTCTAATGTAGATACGAATGGATTGAGGAATCTTGTTAAAAATCTAAAAGAAAAATGTGTTCAGATCATTGAACTATTATATTTTAGAGGATACACTCAAAAAGACGCTGCAGAAGAATTAGATATTCCTATAGGAACGGTGAAAACACGTAATAGAAGTTGCATTTCCCAATTAAGGGAGAATATGGAAAGTAAGTAGCATGGATGTACAAGAATACATAGCATCAGGAATTTTAGAGCTCTATATAGCTGGTATACTTTCAGATAAGGAAAATCTGGAAATAGCTAACTATGCAAAAGAATATCCAGAAATACAGAAAGAAATTG
The DNA here is from genome assembly GCF_900109345.1 of Maribacter orientalis. Lineage (GTDB taxonomy): Bacteria > Bacteroidota > Bacteroidia > Flavobacteriales > Flavobacteriaceae > Maribacter > Maribacter orientalis. The sequence continues at coordinate 447,534 of NZ_FNZN01000001.1, read as the reverse complement.
AAGCTATAGAAGCTTCTATTTTAACTTTGTCTAAAAAAGCTTCGCCAGGTTTAAAGTATTCCTTTAAATCTATCATGGACAGAATCAATAATGATGTTAAAATCATTTCAATCAATGATAAACGAGGTGTACCAATATCAACTTATGTTGGTTGGGCAGCTTCGGTTTTACTGGCAATTGGCATGTTCTGGCTGTATCAGCAAAATCAAGAATTAAAATCTGAAATTCAAGTTGTAGAACAACAAAATTTTAATTTAGAGCAGGAGATAGCTGATTCAGATTCTTCATTAGAAAAAACGCAGGAACTTTTAAGTTCTATTAGAGATAAGAATATAAGCGTTGTACCATTAGGTGGTCAAGATATTTCACCTACTTCTTATGCTAAAGCGTATTGGAACAAAGAAAATAAAAAAGTATTTATAGATGCCAAGGGATTACCTGAACCTCCAGATGGTTTTGTTTATCAGGTCTGGTCTTTGAAACTTTCACCGCTTACCCCTACCAGTATGGGGCTACTTGAGAATTTTGATATGGATGAGAACAAAATATTCGCCCTTAACAATCCTAATGAATCTGAAGCATTCGGTATTACTTTAGAACCAGCAGGTGGTAGTGAATCACCAACATTAGAGCAATTATATACGCTAGGTGTAGTATCTGCCTCCTAGAGAATAAAAATTTATAGTATACATGGACAGTTTTGAAAACTGTCCATTTTTTTTATTATTTTTCGTACATGGATTTAAAGAAACTTTTTGGCACCGCTTTGACCTTGTTAGGTATTGGCGGACTTATTTACACAGCTATATTATTTGGCAACAGTTCAGGAACCACGAAACAACTTATTGTTTATGGTGTGCTTGGCGCCATCTTTTTCTTTTCTGGCATAGGGCTAATTAGAACTACTAGTAAAAGTTCATAGAAATTTTTAAAGACCTAAAGGTCTTTCTTTACTTTATGCAGACTTAGGCTTTTCACCAACCATTTTGGTAAAGTTTTTCGTGGATTTCTATTTTTAAGGTTTAGAAATAAACCTAAAGATTTTAGAATGGGTACTTTATGCGTTTCTACCAACTCTATTAACGTACCATCGGGATCTTCAATATAACTGAAATGTCCTGCGGCATCGCCCATATCAAAACTATTAGAACTATCTACAGTAAAAGAATGCTTCATCCTTCTTGCCTTTTCCCTAATACTGGCCATACCGTAAATATCAAAGCAAAGGTGAATATATCCTAAATCACCCCAAAGTCTATCTTTAAAAATTTTTACAGGAACGCTTTCCATAACCTGAATTAATTCTAAATGAGTAGGTCCGAGTAAATCTCCGAAACCACCGACGTGTTTACGTTCTTGTTTTAATATTACTTTTCTAAATCGATTCCTAGAATTTTGGTTTAATGTTTCTATACCGTCGTAAAGAACAACCGTATAATCTAACATATTTTTATAAAAATCCACAGAACTTTCCATATTACTTACACCAATGACCGCTCCCATTACTCCACCATTATAAGTAGGTTGAGCACTAAACACATAACTATCTTCTACCATTTGCACCTTGTTACCAAATGGGTCATCAAAATAAAAGCTTGAATTATACTTATCTGAGATTATAACTTCAGATAAATTATCGACCATCAACTGCTTTAGATATGCATGCATATCATAGAGATTCTTACATCTAATTTTCATAGCATAAATACCTAAGTCGCCAAACTTGATAGGTATTTTAGATGCAGAGGGAATACGGTCTTTAAACTGCCAAATTTCAAGTCCGCCACCACCAACCATATTCAACGACAAATAGGCATCTCTTCTTTCTGCCTTACCATTGGTGTATTTGGTCATTAATGAAGCGACTGCCTCATCTTCAAAAAGTAAAATATCAAAACCTAAATGTTTTCTATACCAGTTAAAGACTTTTTTGACATCTTGAACTCCAATCCCAATTTGCTGAATTCCATTAATTATTTCAACCATTATATGGGGTCCGTATCAATTTATTATGAAGGGTTTTTAACTTATCACCTGGGCAACCAAGTTTAAATAGAATTACCAAAAGAAGGTTAGATAGATTAACCCGAAGGTATGAATTGCACTCATACTTACGTGCAGATACTAAAAGGTCATTTTTAACAATGGTATAAGAAACTTTCTGTTTTTTCATTCTACTGAAAAATTCAAAATCTTCCATTAAAACTTGATCTTCATTAAACCCACCTAATTCATTAAAACTATCTTTCTTAATAAAAAGACATTGGTCTCCGCCACCGGTAAACAATCCGTCCTTGGCAGTAAAAGAAGCATTTATACGTAAATACCATGTATCCTTATCAAACCGGTAAGAGAAAAATCCTGCATCATATCCGTTTTGTAAACTATGCAGAATATCATTAATAAACCCTGTTGGCGGTACTACATCGGCATGTAAAAAAACAAATATACGACCCAATGCTATTGTAGATGCCTCGTTCATTTGTGCTGCCCTTCCTTTATTTTTGCATCGTACTATTTTAACTTTAGGAATATTGTCTAGCAAATTCACCATGTCCGAATTCATAGGTGAAACGGCAACTATAATTTCTAATAGCTTGTCATGCTCTAAAAAACAGCCAACTTTAAAGAGTTGTTGCAAGTTTTTAAATTCATTATGCACTGGTATTATAATACTAATCATAGCAATAGGCAAGGCGTAGTTAATAAAAAGTAAAAACTACGACCCAAATAATATTTAGGTTTACGTTTTACCTACGCAAATTCATGAAAATAGTTTTAAAACCATAGTAAATTTAAAAAAAAGGTTAGCGTAATCAATTAAAGATAATTTCGACAAAGCATTTATGAACCTTATGGATACATTTACGTAGATAAGGTAACCTTAAACATACCTATGAAACTAAAATTATATTTTATCGCTACGCTTTTTGCTTTATCCTGCTCTGCAAAAACTAACCTACAGGCTAAAGTAGATATAAAAACCAAAACTGATTTCAACGAGTTGTCAGAATCGTTTTTAAAGCAAATTATGGACAAAAAAGATACTCAAGAAATTCAAGATATATTGGCGAACACCTCTATTGAAGAATTAGATAATGCACTTGACACCAATGATAAGCGATTGGCATTTTGGTTGAATATCTACAATGCCTACATACAGGTTATTTTGCAAAAGAACCCAGAGTTATATGATGATCGCGGCACTTTTTTCAAATTAGAACAAATAAAAATAGCCGGCGAAATGGTATCGTTTGCCAAAATTGAACACGGACTTATTAGAAAATCTCAATGGGAATATGGTCTTGGCTATATTAGAAAATGGTTTCCGAATAAATTTGAACGGAAGTTGCGGGTAAACAAACCTGTTTTTAATGTGCATTTTGCCTTGAACTGCGGAGCTAAAGATTGCCCACCAGTAGCCATATATGAATGGAAACGATTACCAGAGCAATTAAAGATTGGTACAAAGAGACATCTTGATAAAACCAGTGAATACAATAGTGAAACCAATATAGTTAAAGTTACATCTCTATTCAGTTGGTTTAGGGGCGACTTTAGTGGCAAAGGTGGCATAAAGAAAATTTTGAAAGCCAACGAAATTATTCCTTCTACAAAAGGTGTTGATATTGAATATTCGAATTATGACTGGACATTATATCTTGATAATTTCATTGATTTATAAAATAGGTTATCAAATTAATTTAAAATAAACCTATTGGGATTTATAGCTAATAATGACGAACATTTTCTATTTATATTCTTTTACTATAAATACTCACGAGAGTAGTAAATTTGCATTTGAAATAAATAAATAGATTTCGCCCCGTTAAATGAAGGCCAATTTAGGTTCCCTAAAAAAAATATGCATAGTTGTTTTCGTTCTTTTTGGCGTACTTTCTGCTACAAAATTGGATGAATTGAAATTTTCATTTGATTTCAGTCAATTTTTTCCAGAGGAAGACCCTGACTTAGCATTTTATGATTCGTATGTTGAAGAATTTGGAACCGATGATAATTTTTTGCTCATTGCAGTAGAGAATAAACCGAATGTTTTTCAGAAAGACTTTCTTAATAAATTTCAGGCATTTTCTCAAGAAAGCAAGGATTTTGAGCATGTGTTAGAAAGTAATTCTTTGACGACACTCTCCTACCCTTTAAAAACTTCTTTTGGATACACTACATTACCAATAGTTCATATAAAGGACTCTCTTCAATACCAGGAAGATTGGCATAAAATTCAAGAAGATTCCCTTTTCATTAATGTCCTAATAGATGAAAAAGGAGAATCTTTGGTACTGGCTTTACGGACCGAAGATAACTTAGATTATAAGCAGTCTGAAGTTTTACTACATACGATACGAACTTCATTAAAAAGTCACGACTTAACTAATTATCATATATTAGGTAGGGCGTTTTTTTATGAAGCCATAGTAGAAATGCAAAGAAGTGAAGTACTCACCACTACTATTGTTGCTTCAATATTAGTTTTCATTATTCTTCTATTAGTTTATAGGAGTATGCCCGTAGTTTTGATTTCAGTTTTTTCGATAGCTATGTCATTATTACTTTTTATGGGATTATTAGCTGCCTTAGGAAAAGAACTGAATGCCATGGCCGCATTTTACCCAGTTTTAATGCTCATAGTAGGTACTTCAGATGTTATTCATCTCACCGATAGTTATATTCGAAAATTACAAAGTGGTATTTCTAGATATGCCGCAATTATTTCGTCACTAAAAGAGGTTGGTATGACTACCCTACTTACCTCTATTACCACTGCCGTTGGTTTTGTTACTCTTCTTTCTTCTAGACTAGTAAGTATTCAGGAATTCGGAATTAATGCGGCAATTGGGGTTCTAGTGGCCTACACCACTGTAATTTTATTGACTGGTTCTCTCTTAATAAGTCTACCGGAGAAAAAATTGATCGGACGTAAAAGTATTTCTGAAAATTGGGTCAACTACCTTTTAAAGGTAAATACGTTTACTAAAAATTATCCTAATCAGATTATATGGGGTACCGTGATTTTTACGTTATTCTGTTTTCTTGGAATTTATCTTATAAAAACCAACCACGAGTTTAAACAGACCCTACCAGCAAAAAGTGAAATTGCTATAGATTTCGAATATTTTCAAAATAACTACGCTGGCTTTAGGCCTTTAGAGATTGCGGTAATGAGCACTGATGGCCATAAGGTTACTGATTTCGAGATTGCTCAGGAAATTGAAAAACTCCTTACCTATTTAAAAACTATTAAAATTATCGGGAATATACAGTCAGCCAATTTGCCGTATAAAATTATAAATAAAGCTAATAATTTAAATAATGCTGCATTTTTCACTTTACCAAACGACAAAGTAACATTTATAAAATATCAAAAAGATACACGTAAACTAGCTCGAAAACAATTGGCTCGGTTTATCAATGGTGACGAAACCGTTGCGCGTATTAATGGAAAATTACAAGATGTAGGCACTGATAGCTTAAAAATTGTTTATAACAGTATTGACAGATTTGCAAAAACTAATCTAGATACTACTCTTGTTACGGTTAAAGTGACCGGTAAAAGTATATTACTAGACAAAAACTCAGAATATATTAGGAGTAGTTTGTTAGAAGGTCTGTTGTATGGTCTATTATTGATTGGAGTAATTATGGCATTTGTTTTTCGTGATATTAAAATCTTTTTAATTTCTCTTGTACCGAATGTTCTACCTATTCTATTTGCAGGAGGAATTTTAGGATTTTTGGGAATACCTTTAGAAGCTTCATTATCTGTAGTGTTCGCAATCGTATTTGGAATCGCTGTTGACGATACTATACATTTTTTAGGAAAGTATAAATTAGGTATTACTCAAGGCTTGGATAAAGAGGCTGCCCTTGAAAAAACTTTTGCTCAAACCGGTAGAGCTTTGGTGATAACTACTATTATCCTATTTTTTGGATTCATGGTTATGCTATTTTCTATTCACCAACCTAGCATTACAATAGGGTTGATAATAAGCGTAACTTTGGTAACAGCATTAATACTTGATTTACTCTTACTACCTGTACTGCTAAGAAAATTGATTTAAATAGAACTATTTGTTCTGTGGAGTGTTCTTTGTAGTGATCTATAGGCAAAAACTGCTTTGCCAACTAATACAATCATTAAGCTAATCCATAATGTAAAGAGTAGGTATTCCATAACACTAATTAGTTTACTTGGTTACTTTTGGTTCAATAATTTAAGATGCTGGGGCATTTTAAATGTATTTGGTCGATAAATATATGTATTTCATCTAAACAAATCATAAAAAACGTTAAATTTTCGATGAAATACCTAAAAATAACAACGCCACGATAAAAACCGTGGCGCTGAAAAAAAACAATCCAACCTAAAACAAACCAGAAATGAAAATAATTGGGCAATCAATTACAGATCATGGACTTGCTTTTCCATATTGGGCCCTAATTCATAAAGGGCACCTATTAATTCTCCTTTTAGCGCTGCAACTTTTTCCTCTTCACCATTGGCCTTATACACTTCAGCAGCTTGGAATAATAATGCAGGTTCGAATGTTTTGCCATAAACATGGTCATCCATCACTTCAACCGCTTTATTAAGTTCTCCATTCTTCAGATAACTATATCCTAACCAGCTATATGATTCTGGTGTAGGTCTATTATTAACCTCTGTTTGAGCCAATAATATAGCCTTATCGAACTGCTTAGTTTCATCTATATATAATCCCAAATTGTACGCATTATACATATCACCGTACATTTCGTTATTTACCCTCGCAAAATATTGGTCTAAATTTTTTGTGCGAAGTAAATCATCACCCATATAATCTGCTATTTCAGCTTTGAGTAAAAAGTAGTCTGGCGCGTTATATGTTTTGGTTACTGAATCAAGTATTCGAATAGCTTCAACCGCATTCTTATCATTTGAAAATACGATCCAAGCAATACCTTTTTTAGCATAGGCATTATCCGCATCAATTTCTAAAGCTTTTAAATATTGATTGTATGAATCTTGTATTCTACCTGCATGGCCATAATAATCGCCTAAATTGGTATAACTCCATAACATCAACTCCCTATTTTTTGCTGATTCAGCCTTCGCCCTAGCCCTTTCCATAAAATTTATGGTGGTGTCTAAATCACCTTTATAATCATTCCATTTCGCTAAACGTATCATATAACCGAAATCGGACATATTTTTTAAACTATCCAGATATTTTTCTGCCAGTTGATAGTTACCCAGCTCCATATGAACATCAAAATACAAGCTTTGTGTTTCACTCTTATCTCCTCCTATGGTAGCGGCAGAATCCGCTAACTTCAACGCTTCTCTAAAGCGGTGCTGTGAAATATAATTTCTTGCCAATGCCCTATAATAACCAGGCTTACCGATATTGGCTATATCGACGGCTTTTTTAAGACTCTTTTCAGCTTTTTTTAAAAACCCAATATTCCCGGTTTGTTGGAAATATCGATTGTATTCACCGCCCACGATACCAAAACTGGTAAGCTGCATGCTATCGGGTCTAATTTTAGAATTCCAAAGTTCAAAATACTTCGATGATGTTTCTACTTCTTTAGAAACCAAATACTTGTCATAATCATTTTTTTGAGCAACTGTGTCCTGATTCTTTGTACCACAAGAGGATACAAGTATCAATACTATGAATAGCTTTATTAATTTCATTAGGTTTTGTTTTAATCGGATTGTTAAAAAAAGGGGAGCTTTTCAACTCCCCTAGCCCTTCTCTTTCATAAGCAATTAGGGTGTGCCAGTCTTACCAATTAATTAAAATCTGTAAGGTGAAGGCAACTTCTTATTCTGGTGAACCCAAGTATGGAAACGTAGTGCCTACAGTAGCGGTTAGCCCAACGCCATCTGAGGTTAATCTTGGTAAATCTGCCATACCATCATTATCGGTATCTTGACCGCTAAATCTAGCACCATCGCCACCACCGAATAACAATATCAATGAAACATCAATAACATCATCTTGGGGAGTTCTTCCTGTTAAACCAACTGCACCATCGTAATTTGGAGCACCACTACCGCCATTGAAATAAGTAGTAGGTAAGTTTGGAGCAACTTCTAGAACGTCATTAGATAAAACTGTAGTTAAAACAGTTGCTGTTACAGGGTTATTCGTATAACCGTCATCAGTAGGACCATTTAATATATCTCCCAAAATATTTGGCTCAAAGTTTACTGCAGCAGGATCGGCTCCTAAAATAGTTGCGTAAACATCATGATATGCTTCTAATCTAGCTTCAAAAGCAGCTTGAAAAGTTGCCTGCATTTCAGAAGGAATTGACATGTTGTGAGAATTTTTGATATCTCCGTCTGCACTCAATACTGTATTGATACCTGGTCTGCCCATAAAATCAACTTGTGCATATGTTCCCGTAAAATCAGGCATTGTAGGTTGCATAGCATCTTCACATGGCGTACAAGTACCTCCACAATCAATACCAGTTTCATCACCGTTCATTATTCCGTCATTACAAGTAGGTGTCATTACTATTGGCATATTATCATCGTCGTTGTCACAAGAAGCTAAAGCGGCTATTGCACAAAGTGATAAAAATGTATATTTTATATTTTTAAATTTCATCTTAGTTATTTTTATAAGGTTATTATTGTTTAACATTTGTAGTTACCCAAGTTTTGTACACCGGTAATTGCAAAACGTTTACTGCAGTTGTTTCTCCTAATAGACTGTTTGGAATTTCAATAACAATAGACATGGTGTTAGCACCATCGAAAGTATCTACAGCAGTCGTATCATCATCGTCAGTAGTAGAAGGATCACCCGCTGGTTTAAAACCCAATGGAGCTTCACCACCAATTACAGCGTTAAATTGAAAGAAGTCGAAGTAAAAAGCATCTTGTCGTGGACCTGCAAAAATAGACACTCCGTTTGTTGTTGTTTCAACAATCGCTGTTTCAGCAGATATATCTACCGAACCTAATGGTGAATCAACCATTACGGTTCCGTTCAAACCTGTTTCGTTTGGTGCAACCGGACCAAAGAAATACATTTTACCATCTCTAGGTATCGCTTGTATTACCAAATCTTCTACCAAATCGCCATCTTTATCGATATTGATTTCTAACAATACATTCTCATCGAATGTACCATAGGCCAAATCTGGCAATACATTAGATTGAAGGTCTACCGCAAAAACGGTGTTATCTGAACCAAGTGACGGTTCAAATGCATAAAAATCGGCAATATCTGCCGATGTTCCCATAGAGCCTGGCGCATCAATATGATCTGCCGCAACTAAAAGAACTCCTACTAGAGCTAATGCCCCTAGTCCCATAAATAATTTTGATTTTTTCATTATCCTTTTTTTTTAGATTAGAATCACCCTTACTTACGCAGTAAAAAACGAAAGGTTCATTTTTGTCCAAAAAAAATTAAAACAACTATTTTACCTTTTTCATAAAAAGATTCTTGTTAAACTATTCTTTAGCGTAGAAGTAACCTTTTATACATATCATTTCGTTTAGCATAAAACAATAATTAGCTAACTTTGCAGACATAAACTTATTTAGATATGAACCCGTCTGCCTCTGGTTGGATAGAAAAGTATGGCTCGGTCGTTCAAAAACACCAAAATGCTTTCCCCGATTTTGACGCCTTGTATAATACACTGAAAAAGAGTGGGTTCGTGTACGGATTAAATTCTGGAATTCCAGACTTTATACATCCTGAACATATTTTGTCTGAAGATGAAAAGGCAAAAATCAATTTGCTTAATGCTCTTTATTTTACATATCTGCTAAAAGATGGAGGTGATTTTAATGACTTTATAGAGCAGGTTTATAAGTTCTATGAAGTTTTAAAAATTGATACTTCTGGATTTTTCGGTAAACTTTTTACTGGTAAAAAAACTTCAGCCAAGCTAGAAAAGTTAATGGCCTCTCGAATTTATATTGAAGATAATATTTTCAGCAAAACTTTTAATAGCCTTATAACCAACTCCTTATTATTTGTAGATGTATTACTTTTTAAACGGTACCTAAATAATATTGAGGACCTAAAAACTAAGGCTGAGGAAATTGAATATTTAGCTATAAATATAACATATCACGCACTTAGTTCGAAAGAACAAAATAGAAAAGACAATAAGCTTTCTCAATTATTGGCTTCATCATTGACTTATATAAATTGTGCAGATAACACCTTTGATGGTTCTTATCGAGATAGGTTACTAGCAAATAAAGAAACCTGGGAGAATAGATATCTATTAGATATGGCCTGTTTGACCGTTTGGGAAGATCACTCGTTAGATTATACGGAGTCTGAATTTATATTTGGGATTGGTAAGGATTTAGGAATTGAAAATCACCTTATTTCTGAATCTATAATGCATGTTACAGAATTCTTTAGGCAAAACCTTGATACCATACCCTACTTAAAGGAAAAGAACCTTGCCCATCAATTTTACGATAGCATGGGAAAAATTGTAAAAAAATTAATTTTAAGAAACAGCAAGCGTTTACATAAAGAGCTTTCCCAAAGTGCAGAATTGGTCGCTTTATTATCAAAATCTACCGTAAGAGACCTTAGCCGAGATGAAAAGAAAAAAGTACAAAATCAACTAATAGATATTTTTAAAAGTATACCCTCTTTGGCTATTTTTATATTACCTGGTGGCGCAATTTTGCTTCCGATTTTCATTAAACTTATTCCTAAGTTACTGCCTTCTGCTTTTGATGAAAACAGAATTGATGTAGAAGAAAAGTCAATAGATGATTAACTTATGGATTTACAAAAATTTAAGTAAACTACTCTAACCAAAGCTTAAAGTCTTTCACCTTTTCCCTACTTACGATTATCTCAAGCTGTGGGTTATTATTTAGTTTAATTTGAAGTCTTGAATTTGTATAAGAAATAATGTCTTTTATATAATCGATATTGACAAAAAACTTTCTACTTACCCTAAAAAACACCTGTGGTTTTAACTCACCTTCAAGTTGCTCTAAGGTAGTATCCAACAAATAATCTCGTCCGTCTTTTGTAGCGGCATAGGTCCCTTTATTTTCACTGTAGAAACATTCCACATCCTCAGAGTTAATAATTTTTATATGTTGCCCCACTTTAGCTGTAAAACGTTTTTTGTATTCACGCTCTAAGGGATTTACCAATAATTTTTTAATGTCCTCAAAATCTAGAGCTATCTTATTGGGTTCTGTCTTCGATTTAAATCGTGTTTGATATTTATGTACCGCTTGCTCTAAATCTTCATCATCTATCGGTTTTAATAGATAATCAATACTATTTAATTTAAAGGCCTGTAAGGCATATTCATCAAAAGCAGTGGTAAATATAATGGCACTATGCACTTCGATAACATCAAATATCTCGAAAGAGAGTCCGTCAGATAATTGAATATCTAAAAAGATAAGGTCAGGATGCTCATTATTCTGAAACCAGTTTATTGCCTCTTCGACCGAGTGTAGCATGGTAGATACGTTCAAATCTAAACTCTCTAACATTCTGCTCAATCTACGAGCGGCAGGCTTTTCATCTTCAATTATTATGGTCTTCATGGTTTGGTCTTTACTTTCAGTACGTTATTAATTGCTATTCGAATTCATATACTTTTGAATTTGGCGTTCTTCCCATATCCTTACACGTAACGAAAATTCGCCAAGTACTCTTATACCATGTATAGCAAGAATAATTCCCCAAACTATGGTGGTACCAAATACATTCCAGTCTATCCATTCTAAAAATTCAGGATTACCGAGCGCACTTTTATTAATCAGAATAAAAGTGAATTTATGTCTTAATATGAATAGCATGAGGTTTATAAAAATAAAAACTATGGAGTGATAGTAAAAACCCCTTATGGAGGCCACCTTTATTTTTGCTCTTTCATATTTAGATAATACACTATTTTTCATCGCTTTACGGTCATCAAAGCCTTGATTCTGTTCCATATTATCTATACTTATCAGCTTCTTCCTTTTCCTTCTCTACGTATTTCTTTATTTGTCGCTCTTCCCAATCTTTTGAAAAGAACGGACTATAATTAAACACTTTTGCCGCGTGGAACGCCAAACCTATTCCCCAGAAAAAAGGAGTTGACAGCGTTCCTAAGTTAAAAAATGCCTCGCTGAAAGATTCACCGCTACTCATTCTTGCCATAGTGGTAACCGTGCATATGAAAGCGTTCACCAATATATAGACTAAAAGGTGAATATAGAATCCCTTTAGTTCTTTTACTTGCTTTTGTGCTCTAGCTAATTTATCTGATTGTTCAAATTCGTTTAACTCCATCGTTTTGTATTTTCTTCTTGTTTCATAAATTCTTGAATCTTTCGCTCTTCCCAATCCCGGTTCATAAACGGATTCAAGTTAAAGATTTTATTTGCTTTTATAAATAAACTGATTCCTAATCCGAATACTACCCACAGAAACCAAGGAGACTGCCATTCATTTAGATAATAGTTTATAGAGGCAACAATAGCAATGGTAAATAGTGCCGATGATACCTTTCCGTAAAAAATCTTAATTTCGTTTACTCGCTCTCGTGCTTTTAAATATTTCGTGTTATCCATGATCTTCAGTTTAATAGGTTATGATTCTTGCATGAATTCTTTAATCTTTCTTTCTTCCCAATTCTTTCCGAACAATGGGCTGTATCCGTAGGCACAAAAACCGTTTATCAATAGGCCGAACCCCCAACCTAATGCAGGAAATATTGCCCAAGGAAAATCTGTAGTTCTATAATTAATATACGCTAGAACTGGTATTACTATACAGTATGCCATTGCATTTCCGTAGAAGCCCTTTATTGCATTTACCTTTTTTTTTGCTTCTTGATATTTATAATTCTGGTCGTTTGTGAAATTTGATTCCATCTTTAACTAAATTTAGGTTACTACTATTTGATTTCTATACTTCAAATTTCGGTAGATACTCTTGGTTTTAAAAAATTGAACTACCCAGTTGTAACTTTTTGTGACTGAATTGTAGGTTTATATATCTCTGGGATTATTTCAGTGATTTCCCATCGAATTTATGTGTCACGAATTGTTGTCGACACCCTACTTTCGTAAAGAAGGCTATTTTAATTTATCGTTTCACTTTACCTTAAAATCACTCGAAGGGACAAGCTTATATAGGTATTAAATACCATACATTTTCTTGGCACTTTCAATTTGTTCCGCTTCGGTTGTTTCAGGGTAAAACAGATATTTAGGCGCAATAATGGATTTAGTAGCGCTAACCTTAATTTTTGTGATGGTTGCAAACGGAAATTTACCCTTGGTCATCGTTTTTAAAATATTTTCCATTCTAGAGAATTCTGAAGAAGATTTCTCAATGATTTCAGCCGTTCCTTTCAATTGAAAGCCTTTCTGTTTTAATATGTCAATAAAGCTAATACAGACGTTCTTGTTCTGTTTTATGTTACGAAGGGTTTGTGGGGATGCAATATTTGCAACTATAATACTATCGTTTTCAAAATAGCTAAAAATTTCTTTAGGAGAAACATTAGGTATGTTCTCAGCAGATGATGTCGCTAACCAGCACAATACGCTTGTATTTAATGAATCTTTAATCTCTGCAGTTAGCTTCATTTCATTTCAGCTTTAAATAATTAGAAGTTATCTTTTTCCATGAACTCCCTAATTTTCTTTTCTTCCCAATTCTTACCGAAAAGAGGGTTGTATCCATATGCTTTTAAACCATGCCCCAACAAACCAAACCCCCAACCTAGTGCCGGAAAAATAACCCACGTAAAACTTGTTGTTCTGTAATTTATATAGGCTAACACAGGAATTACAATGCAATACGCCATAAGATTACCATAGAAACCTTTAATAGCCTCTACCCTCTCCTTTGCCTTCTCATACCGTTTAGAACTTATAAATGTTTCTTGAGTTTCCCTAAACGAAACTGCACTGGTCAACATCGGTAAACGTACCTTAAATTCTTTTGCCGTTTTAAAGATTTGCATTTCTTTCTTAGTTAAAATTGCATAGCGCTGGCGTATATTTTGTAAGCCTACACCGCTGCTCTTTTTCACAACTTGCTTCTCTTGTAAATTATTGGTTACGTATAAATAATTATCTTCCTCATAAATCTTTATATGTAATGGTTTAGAGGATGTTACCACGTTGTGCTTAACAGCATTTTCTAATAATAACTGAAGTGATAAGGGTACTATTTTGGCCTCAGGATTTAATGCCTTATCAGGAATTTCAAATATAATACTGTCCTCAAAACGCATTTTCAATAAGCGTACATAGGTCTTCGCAAACTGAAGTTCTTCATCTACAGAAATTAGATTTTTACTTTTCTGTTCCAACACATACCGATATACTTTAGATAATGACGTGGTAAACTTTTGTGCTTGTATTGGGTCTTCTTCAATTAAACTGGTCAATACATTTAAGCTATTAAATAAAAAATGAGGATCTAGCTGATTCTTTAAAGCATCGAATTTAGCTGAAGCTGAACCAGCTATTATTTTTTGCTCTTTAACCTTGGTGTCTTGTAATGCTTTGTAGAAATAGAATGCGTGTAGAAATAGCGAGACTATTAAAGTGATTACCAATGCAATTACGTAATACTCCGCTTTTTCTGTGGCGATAAATTTATTAAAATCCATTCCAAAAAGTACCACTTCTGTAAACCACCGTACCACAGCAAATGCGAATATGGTTAAGACGATAGATCCCAAAGCACCATACCATAATCGCTTTTGAGTCTGCTTGTCCCAACTATAAATCTTTGATATATATTGGTTGTAATAGGCATTTACACAAGTAAGTACAAAGGCATAAATAAAGCTAACACCTGTAAATTGAAGTTCTCTATAAAGGGTTATGGTATTCCAATCTGCAAATAACAATCGAAATATCACCATAATTAAAGTGATGACGATACTCGCTCTTAAAACCTTTAAAAAACTACCCATGTATTATACTATTTTATTCAAATTGCTAAATGCTGCCTTCTGATGCTTAAAATTAGGGATTTCCATTAACAACTGTAAAATCAATATTCAAAGGCTAACGTATCAGTGAATTTGTAGTATTCACTACGGAATAAAAAAAATACAGTCCGAAATGTCAATTAAGACATCCGAACTGTATTTCACAATATATAAAGGTTGGTTGTTTTCTATTTTGAAAAAGTAAACTCAGGTAATTTTATAATTTCACCTCCTTTTTCTGCAGATTCATGCGACAATATACCTACACAGGTGATATTGGCAGATTGTTTTGCATTCGGGTAGGGTGATGTGCCCTTTACCAAGCCATCAACGAAGGCATGCACCAAATGTGGATGCGAACCGCCATGACCGGCACCTTGGGTAAATGACAAATGCTGATTGTCGCCTTCATCATAAACACCATGGGTTGTAAAGGATTGAATTTCTTTTGGTAATAACTTTGCGAAATCTGGGCTCTCAACTTCCTCCGGAATTTCTGGTTCAGGTTTTTTAGCCGTATGTACTACTAAGGGCTTTCCTTCTATTAAAGGCCATTCTACCGACTTCTTAGAACCATAGACTTCAAAGCTTTCTCGATATTGTCGGGCTACATCGAACAAAGAGCGATATACTTGGGCACTCAAATCTGAATTCCTGAATTTAATATGCGTAGTTTCTACTGCATATGGTGAATTGTATTCTTTAATCAATTCTTCTCGAATTGTTCCTGAACCAAAACACGAAACATATTCTGCTTCGTCTCTAGTTAAACCAAGTACAGGCCCAACGCAATGGGTCGCATAATGCATTGGTGGTAGCCCAGGCCAGTAATTAGGCCATCCGTCCATATCTTGTTGATGACTTGCTTTTAAAAACTGAACCTTACCCAATTCGCCATTGTCATATAACTCTTTCATATATAGAAACTCCCGTGCATATACTACAGTTTCCATCATCATGTACGTAAGTCCGGTTTTCTCGGTAAGTTCTACAATCTGCCTACATTCATCAACCGTTGTCGCCATAGGTACGGTACATGCAACGTGCTTCCCGGCTTTAAGTGCTTGAATAGATTGTTGGCCATGATTGGGTATCGGTGTATTTATATGTACCGCATCTATCTCATCATCTTGCAAAAGCTCCTCATACGAAGTATATCTTTTTGCGATGTCAAAAGCATCTGCAATCTCATTTAATTTTTCTTCGTTTCGTTGACAAACCGCAACCAATTCTGCATTCGGATGTTTTTTATAAATGGGTATAAACTCCGCTCCAAAACCAAGCCCTACGATAGCTACTCTTATATTCTTCTCGCTCATTATATACTCTTAATCGTTAAACGTTTGTTTTAAAAATTCTAATCCTTGTTGGGCAAATTCATCTTGACTTTTGGCCATGGTATTCCAAATACATACCGCAGCGGCCAATTCTTTTATTTCCGGAGTAAAGCTTTCTATGACCAAACCTCCGGTATAGTTTATATCGTCAAGTCCCAACTTAAAATCATTCCACGGCGTAAGGCCTGTACCTGGCACACCTCTGTGGTTTTCAGAAACCTGTACATGTATTAGTTTATCACCAACGGTGTTAATTGCCTGTCTTATATTCTTTTCTTCAATGGTCATATGAAAACCGTCTAATAAAACTCGTGCAGAAGGGTGATTGATATCGTTTACCAATCGCATTACATCTTCTGCCGAATTGACCATATCAGATTCAAACCTATTTAAAGGTTCCAAGGCAATTGAAAGTTCGTGGCCCTCGGCCATGGCACATACTTTTTGCAAATTGCTTACGGCTAAATCCCATTCTTTTTTACGTTGCTCCGAGGAAACAAAACGAGCTTTACCAACAGCAGAATACATTGGTCCGGCTAAAAAATCAACTTCCAAAACAGTACACAGCTTAAAACATTCTTCCAAATAATCAAAACACTGTCTATGCACTTTAGGGTCATCATGCGTTAGGTCTTTTGTGGGGCCAAAAGCACCACAGACAGAAACACGTAATCCATTATCCTCAAGTGCATTTTTCACCACTTTTGCATCGATCAATTGTGGGTCTTCTACAGGTATTTCAACCAAATCATACCCTAACTTTTTTATTTTTGGAAATAAGTCTATACTATCTGTTGAAAATGGAGATTGCCATAACCATGTACTTACCCCGAAATCTATTTTATTGCTCATTTACTCACGTGCTAACTCGTTTGAATTTATTTGACAATCATCACCCCTTGCATAATACGCCAGTGCCCTGGGAACGTACAGATAAACGGATACTCACCAGGAGTTGTCGGTGCCTTGAATTTCAAAGAATAGGTATCATCTGGATTCAGTAATGCCGTTGCGAATAGTACATCGCTAGTTTGCGGCACATAACTAAGGTCTGCCGCATTTGGATCCGCTGCCATTTTATCGGCTGCTGTACCTACTGCTTCTTTCTTACCTGGTTTGGTAATGACCAAATTATGCTGCATAAAATCAGGATTCTCTAAAACCAATTCTACTTGCTCACCAGCTTTAACTTCAAACTTGGTAACATCGAATTTCATTTCATTGGTGATTGTTTTAATCGTAATCACTTTTGCATTAGAAACTTCTTCAGTTTTTAGTTCTGAGGATTTATCAACGTCTGCACCATAATATTTCATTAAAAGTCCCGCAATATCAGCATTAGAGTAGGTTTTCGTTACTTGATTCGTATAGTTTTTCTCTACTTTATATTTCCAAATGCCATGTATCCTGATCATTTCTTCTCCTGACTGCAAATACAACTGCCAAAAATTCCCATAAATTCCGCCTTCACCACCAGTATCTTCTACCCTAACCGCTATGGTATTTTTACCTGCCTTTAATACCCCTACTGGAATATCATACTTTCTGTTTGAACTAAAACTTGAAGTCATACTACCTACTTCTACTCCGTTAACATAGGTTATATCAGAATCGTCAATTGGGCCTAACGCTAATACATTGGCTTTATTTGCCATACTTGCTGGCACTGTCACTTCTTTTCTAAACCAAACTACCCCATCAATCTCTAAACCGGCATCTTCCATATGTTGAGGAATTTCCATAGTTTCCCAATTTGTGTCATCATACGTATTAGAACTCATATCGCTAACCTCGTCAGATGGTTTTTTGTAATCAGGATTCGCTACCATAAACGCATTTAAGAATCCGTCTACATGCTTCGCCGATGCCGCATATAAAGCTTTAAACAACCACAGATCACTTAAAACTGCATCGTTCTTACCAAGGTCATGCAATAACGAACCTACTTTTTGAGAAGATGGTCGTTCTGAAAAATATATGAGGGCAGACAATTGCACATTTGGGTCACGATCATTTAAAGTGTTCGCTTTAAACAAGGCATCATCGGTGTCGTCATTTCTCGGCAATATTTGTATTGCCGCTTTACGTACTGCCGATGCCTTATGAAATAATGCTCCTTTTACCACCCCTAATGCATTACTGTCTGTTTTTAAAGCATCTAGGCCTTCAATAGTCCAAAGGGCATGCATTGCCGCATTGTTCAAGCCATTACTATCGACGTCTTTTTTATTCACTAATTTGTACAAATCGTTCAGCACATCGGTATCGCCTCTTTCGACCAATAATCTTTGGGCCGTAAGTCTCCAAAACTGATTATCGCTGCTTAAGGCTTCAACCAATGCTTCTGGGTCTTCTTTTGTTAATTGTTGTGCTTCATAGGTATAATCATATTTCGGCACTACACGCCATATTCTACCATGACCTTTATCACGCAACGGATTCACATAGGCATTACCTTCACCATTTTCAGCATCGTAGCCACCTCGCCCTGCATTAGGGGTCGGATTATGCTGTACTATGAAATTGTACCAATCGGCAACCCAAACCACACCATCAGGGCCTGTTTTAGCTTCTACCGGCGAAACCCATTCATCAGAAGAGGCAAAAAGATTACCTGCATCTTCTTCTACATAACCGGCTCCGTCTTTTACAATTCGCGCTTGGTGTACCAAACCACCTGTTGGCTCACACACAAAGGCAATGGTGTTCCAGTACGAACTTGGGTATGCTCTTGCAGTGTAAAAATGGTGACCCGCTGCAGCTGTAAAGCCTCCAAAGACATCTACCTGTCTAACATTCGGAGTAATTGGTTGCATAAAATAATGACCATCGATTTTGGCACTTCCATCAGTACCAATTCCCTTTACATCTTCAAAATTAGCGTTGGGTATACCTACAAATACGCTATGGGTATTATTAGCGGTTGATGCAAAAATGGAATTATCCTCTGTTAACCCTAACCCCCATGTATTGTTACTGGTATTCGTCAACACTTCAAATGTTTTACGCTTCGGATTGAATCGATATACATTTTGATTGAATTTAAATCCTTGTCCAAATATGTTTCCTTCAAAGCCTGAGTATCCTACAACGCCGTACAAATTATTATCGATACCATATTGAAGGTTAGATGGCCCTGCATGGGTATCGAACGTGCCCCAGCCATCGATAAGAATCTCTTTTACATCTGCCTTGTCATCACCATTGGTATCCTTTAGAAAAATAAAATGTGGCGCTTGAGAAACCACGATACCACCGTTATAGAAGACAAAACTTGTAGGTATGTTCAATTTATCCGCGAAGACGGTAACCTTATCAGCCTTACCATCACCATCGGTATCTTCTAAAATCTTTACTTTATCATCACCTATACTATTATCATTACGCACCGTATTAGGGTAATCGACAGTTTCAATAACCCAAAGCCTACCTTTTTCATCCCAATTCATGGCAATCGGGTTTATAATATCGGGTTCAGAAGCAAACAGTTCAACATCAAAACCTGCGGGTACCTGAATTAATTTTTTAGACTCCTCAGGTGATAATGGCAATTGATATTTTGGTGCCGGATCTCGCCTTTCATAGTTAGGTATATTTGCGCGCTCTTCATATTTTAAGGTTGGCATATCTACCATAAACGCTTCCCAGTTCTTTTTCACCTGGTCGTCTACGGCCCAAAGAATTCCTGATTTCACCAACTCTTGAAAGCCTTTGTTCTCCCATGTACGTTCGTCATGCCCATAAGCGGTATAAAAAACTTTTCCTTCACCAACTTCCTTTACCCATGTCCAAGGTTCTCTATGATCACCCTCTACACGTTCCATTAAAACGGTAATGTCATCAGCTATCTTATCATGTACATAAGTTTCGTCCCATGTTTCAAAAGATTCTAAATTTTTGGTGATGGGATGTTCCATGTTGGTAATTTCTGCTGTGAACGTACCCGTTTCGTGACTCATAAATTGAGCTCCGACCAAATTTATATACTCGGGCGAATTCTTAAAACAGAAACTTGCGGAGTGTATGGGAATAAATGCCTTTCCCCCCTTTACAAAGTTCAGTAATGCCTTTTCTTCATTCTTATTTATTTCTTCATGATTGGCATAAACGATAAGTCCATCATACAACTCTAGATTATCTGAATTCAAATCAGATGGCTTTTCAGTGTATGTTATATTAATGCCGTCTTTAGTTAAGGCCGATGCTAAAATGGGAAAATATGCCCTTGAATTATGGTGTTCAATTTCATGCCCTAAAAACAATAATTCTATTCTACGAGGTGCATCGTCTAAACGTTCCTTTTTAGCTGGTGAACATGCTGCAAAAAGAAGAACAATAAGGGTGATTTTGATAAATGATTGACTAAGTTTCATAAAGAGCGTTGTTTTCTACTCTCAATATTACTAAAAATAGTCCCTTAAAATTTACTCTCACTTATCACATACTGACTGTATTTTATCATTTGATTACAAATTATTGCCAATATTTGATAAATTAGTATGCAATTGGTCTTTAAAACTAGAATAAAACTTGTTTACCCATCATGAAATCTGCGCTTCAAAAATCACCTATACCCGAAAATAGAGCCTATTTGGCCCGGTCTTTAAACGAACCTGTTTTTGACCCTCATTGGCATTTTCACTCAGAGCATCAACTATTTCTAGTACAAAAAGGCAGTGGTACCCGTTTTATAGGTGATAGCGTAAAGCCTTTTAAAGCGGGAGACATCACCTTTACCGGTCCAAATCTTCCTCATATGTGGCGTAGTGAGAATGAGCAAGAACAGGAAAAAAATATTGCATGGTCTGAAGGGGTCGTTATTTATTTTCACGAAGATTTTCTAGGAGAAAACCTTTTGCATAAAGATGAAGCCATACGCTTGCGACAGGTGTTTCACAAGAGCCTTAGAGGAATGGAATTCACTGAACAAACAGCGCTAACACTAAAAGAACTAATGCTAGACCTTGTTCATATGGATGGTTTTGAAGGTATTCTTCAATTACTAAAAATATTAGATTTCATAAGCAGGACGAAAGAATATACGTTGCTGGCCAGCCCTGGTTATACAAATACGTTACGGGTAGCAGATACCGAACGTATGTTTCAAGTGTATGCTTACGTTATGAAGAATTTTAAAAGAAAAATGGCCCTGTCAGATTTGGCTGAATTGACCAATATGACCCCGACCTCTTTTAGTAGGTATTTTAAATTGCATGCCAACAAATCGTTTTCTGAGTTTGTAAGTGAAATACGAATTGGTCATGCCTGTAAATTGCTCATAGAGCAAAAGATGAATGTTTCACAAGCCTGCTATGAAAGCGGATTTCAAACCCTGTCTAACTTTAACAAACAATTTAAGACCCTAACCGAGCGTACTCCCCTAGCCTATAAAAAAGAATACGAGGTATATTAACTGATATAAAACGTTTGTAAACACCTATTATACCGTTATTTCCCTCTAATTATTACTGCTCCTTAAGATTTGATTAAATTACGGGTAAAATAGGGATATAGTAACTTGTTACTATATACAATTGTTGTAAAACATTTTGAACAAAAATAAGATTTATCCAAATGATGAATTTGAAGTTATATGTTAAGAAAAATTGGTCTTCCTTGATTGCCAATGGGTTAATGTTTTGGATTCTTATAATGATTTTTGCTCTATTTGCCTTGCTCCAAAAAGACGGACACATAATGAAATTCTCCGAAAATCAAAACCAAATTTATTCTACACTATGGCAACCAATTTATGAAGCAGGAATGATTTTAGTTACGGGATTATTTATAATGCGCATCGTTAAGTATTTCAAAAAAGACATAGTTGTGATAATAATAGGCGTATTAACTATTCTAATCTATTATTGGAAAATGAAAATAGGAGGAATTAGTTAAATCATTAGTATATGGACTAATTACTCAAACGCAACTGTCCGTAGATGGACTTCCCATTATATTGTAAAAACAACTCTGACGGAAAAAACGTTTTACAACAAAGCCTAAACGTAATGCGGACTTAAGGGCAAAACCGAATGCTCTGTGTATATTTATGAAGTCGCTAAATCTTATGGATTTAGCTTTGGACAAGAAAAGAAAAAGCAAAACAATAAGCTTTAGCTTCGTGCGCAGACGGAAACGAAAAGTTTCCTTGCCTCCGCACTACGCTTAGCTAAACCGTGTGCAATTAGAAAAATAGAACTAAATAGAAATTGAGTGTTTAGACATCAAGGAAAAAGCAGGACGTTAAAACATAATCTACGAATTGCAACTATTCTGTCTTTTGTTGCAGGCATTGTTAACGTTACAGGATTCTTATCTTTTAAACAATTAACTACAAATGTTACTGGTCATTTTGCTCTATTTATTAATGATGTAGCTGATTTTAAATTTTGGAAAGGCACAATATATTTTCTTTATATTTTTTCGTTCCTTTTAGGTTCATTTTTATCCAGTTTTCTAATTGAACAATTCAGAGAAAATAAAAAACTAAATGTTTTCTTTCTGCCAACATTAATTGAATCTCTGATTTTAATATCAATTGGACTCTTAAGTAATTTTATCGAAATGAAATATTCCGATTTAATAGTATGCTCGCTGCTTTTTTCAATGGGACTTCAAA
Source organism: Maribacter orientalis (assembly GCF_900109345.1). Taxonomy (GTDB): domain Bacteria; phylum Bacteroidota; class Bacteroidia; order Flavobacteriales; family Flavobacteriaceae; genus Maribacter; species Maribacter orientalis. The sequence goes on along the minus strand of NZ_FNZN01000001.1, from coordinate 424,611 downwards.
ATTCTTTTGTTACCAAAATTTCAAATGCTGTAGTAAGGACAACACATCTAACCGGACTTTTCACAGATTTAGGAATAGATATTTCGCAAATGTTCTTTCCAAAGTTACATCCACATAGAGAAAAATTGAAAGCCAATATTAAACTACGCATTTATATTATCTTATTCTTTTTTGCAGGTGGATTAATCGGTGGATTTTTTTATTCCAAACTAGATTTGAAATTAAACACTTTAATTTTTGGTGCTTTAATTTTACTCATAAGTTTATTTTATGATGATTTGAGATATAGAATAATAAAAACTAAAAGAAAATATAATCAAAGGAAAAAACTGAACGCAACAAAGAACTAAGATAAAAGACCAATGATTCCATTTAGAATTTGATTGAGGTCGTATTTGAAAATGATGCAGGTCATATTATAAACGAATTACTATAGCTTTCTTTATTTACTCTATAGACACTTTTCTATAAGATTTAAAAAAGGTGTATTAATTTAAAATTGGTAATTATGGAAAATACTGTAAAAATTCGAAATTTAAAATTCTATCTATTACTACTAATTAGTGGTTTTATTTTCTCTTTATTTAGTTGTGAGAAGGATGAAATGACCATGTCTAGAGAAGGGCTTTTAAATGATTCTTCAGAAGCCAATTTAAAAAAAATTGATCTCAGTTCGAAAAGTGATAAAATGTATCCAATTTTTGATTCAAATTTTGAGTTAGCATTAATAGAAAAAGGTTTGGATGATCATCTAGATGGTCAGGTTTTAAAAGAAACTGTTTTAAGTATCACTGAATTAGATATTAGTGCATCAGGTATTTCAAGCTTAAATGGAATAGAATATTTTGTGAATTTAATTAAATTGAATTGTAATAATAACAACTTAACAACGCTGGATTTGGGTAAAAATAAGGCATTGGAAGAATTAACCTGCAATACCAATCAACTTGAATTCTTAGATGTTAGAAAAAATAAAGATTTGAAAGTATTGCATTGCAATACCAATCAGTTACAAAGTTTAGATTTAAGAAAAAACACTTTATTGGAGCGCTTGTTTTGTAATCATAACCTATTGGAAAGTATTGATTTAAGTGAAAATAAAAGCCTAATTGAGTTATATCTCAATAATAATAAACTTACAAGTTTAGATTTAAGTGAAAATTCTGTTTTGGAACGTTTATTATGTAATAAAAACAACTTAGAAAGTTTGGATGTAAGCAATAACAATTCTTTACTATTTTTTAGATGTAACAATAACAATATTAGCTGTATTCAGGTCAATCAAGAACAGTTAGATAATATTCCAAGTGGTTGGCCTGGAGGTCATGGCGAAGGAGAAGCACCTGATGACGGAGGTGAACACGATGATGGAGGAGAACATGGAAATGATGGCGAAAATGGAGGACATGATGACGGAGGAGATGAAGGAAACACTCAATTCATCTATTCATTAAATTGCAACGAGTAATTTACATTTGTGTACATAATTACATATAGTAGTAAGTTCTAGGTAATTTAAAAAAATATCCAGTGTAAACTGTAAGCACATACGATTTTAAGTTCTTGGAGTCTTCATAATAACCTTTGGACTATTGATTTGGTTTTTAACACCAAGTGTTATCTCAAAAAAGATTACTTGGACTTTAAAAAAACTTGAATTTAAAGTAACTATATCTGAAAATATTGAGGAATATTCAATTCATGGGAACAAAATATACTTAAAAAATGCACCTGAATTAATCGTGGATAGCGTATTATTAAGAGCTGACTATTGATTTAAATTTTGGTGCACTAAAACTTGAAGGGCCTTACTTTGAACTATGTAAACTGCCTCTGGTAACCAAAGGCCCATAGGTTGTTTATCGCCATAGCAACATATCATTTTTGCATCACTTCTTTTTGCTTCCCGCTGTGACTGAAAGCTCTTTTTTACTAATGGTAACGTTACGTTACCCTTTATTTAATCTCGGGTTCCTGGTTTTACGGTAAGGCTCTTCTTTATTCATGGCTCTGATTACCCATATCCTCATTAAATGTTCCTTCAGATTTTCCTCAGATACTTTTAGATTCAAGCTCTCCATATTTATCGCTGCTTTTATTGGGTCCGAATCAATGCCTGTATATGTCAACTTGCCATTCCCTTCTCTATGAACATTGGTAAAGCCTTAGTGAACACCTGTTCAAAAAAAGATTCCAGAAAAAGCTGGCGTTTCCTACGTATCGAACTAAACTATGGCAGTTCTTCATCGTTATCGCAGCCAATGAAATAAAGGATATCCAAAATCAGTACGGGTGACCTAAGTCATTCCACAATGGTATACAATCCATTAATTTTCAATTATTCAACAAACAAAATTCAATTAGTAATGTTAATCATAAGTCTATTTTTATTGGAATTGGAATTTTTAAATAGGTTGATCAAAAACCTTGACCTTCTCCTTTTCCAAAAGGAACTAATGATCTATTTCAAAGGGCAAAGTCCATAGTATTCTTGACCCCAATAAATTGAACGAAAATACTCCAACCTAACATGCAATCACATTTTAAGTTGAATGCTTTGGACAAAATCTATAACCTTTAAAATTTTTGTAAGATGAACAAATATAATTTACCCTTAAAAATGGGCCATTTGGCTTTACTTTTAATCTTTTTCACAGGGTGTGAAAAGAACGAGATCGAGCTCAAAAACATGGAGGCCAATGCTTTGGTCAGCACTACGGCCAAAGCCAAACCGCCCGCTGCGGAAAAAGTAGGCAACAACTTATCTTTTCCCGTTATTTGGTCTGATGGCATATCCAAAACACTACCGGGTACTTTCGGAGAAGAATCCTTTGGTGGAATTTATTTTACAGCCACAGATTTGGAAGGAGGTACTTTTGACTATTACATACAGGGCGATCCAGCCAATATTTGGCAAGCAGAATCATTTGATCCCACCCAAGCTGCTCCCGGTGACCCTACGAATCCAATCGATGCTCTTGAAGTCAACATAAACAGTATAGACTGGGGAGATAACCTTGAAGCCAGGGCTTGGCCATTTGGTGCCCAGATTAGGGTGGAAGTTGTTTTATTCAAGGAGTTGACGAACGCTATGTTGGGTTATGATATGAAAATTGAGGATGAATCACAATCTGGATTAAGTGAAGTCTGGGGGGCCAAAACCGTAAATGGTTCTGAAGGACCGGTAGGCGCCACCATTGAATCCGAGTTGGCAACCGTATATTCCGGTATGGCCAAAATGGTTATCCAGAAGCTTGACGAAGTTCCCGAAAACGAAACTCCGAATCTAACATGGGACTCCAATCTTTCCAAATGGGAAGGAGACGTTAGTTTACCCTTGTTTGAAGGCGGCGTATGGGAGAATGTAGATGGCCCATCGGGATATAGTGCAGAAACCAATGTACAGGGAAAAGTAATTTATGGCTACAACTGGGTGACCAGAAAAATTGGGGACGGGCCTGGCACCTATAGGCTTACTTTTGTTCTGGACAATAATTTCACTGGAACAAAGAATACTTCTTTTGATAGTAATACCGTTATTCTTCTCAATGAAGAGGAGGAAATTATAGTGGCAGAAGAACCTGAATTGGGTGGCGGCACCGCTGTAATTCTTCATGAATACAACCTTACCTACATAGATGTTCAACTAGTGCCTAAAAATGGCCAAGGAGGTGGAAACAGTGGCGGCGGAGGCGGAAACGGTGGTATTGGTGGTGGAAATAATGGCAATGGACCAAAGGGATAAATTACCCTATTAAAAACACCTAATGAACAAAAATCCGGTTCACTTATTTAAGAACCGGATTTTTTATATCTATTGGTGTCCAATCATTTATCAAAAATTTTATCTATATCCCATTGAACTATGAAGCACAAAATAACAGTTACCTTAGTACAAGCCTTTAATTTCAAAAATATAGATTGAATATAAGCTCCACATTATAGGGTATTTTTCTTTTCGCATCAATATTGGAAGGCTGACTTTTGACATCTTATGTATAAAAAAATGGATTTTAAGCCATGCTATTTAGAAGGACCTTAAAAGCAAGCTGCACTACCCCACTTTTGGTATATTTTAAGATAAAATTCAGGTACTTTTTGACATTGTAAGCGATTTCGAAAAGGTTCATTCTATTACATTATTTCATAAGAGATATTCCCATCTGTGGTTACCGTTCACAATATCCTTTCTAGGCATGGCCTGGTCAAACCTCAGAAAAGGTGCAAGGGAGTCAAACCCGTATTCCCTGTTTTCGACCAAAAACAGTGCAATGAAGTTTGGAGTGCAGATTATTAAGGAAAGTTTTTAATGGGCAATAAAATCTACTGTCATCCACTCACCATTGCCGACTCCAAAAGCTGGTTCCTGTTCACCGCTAAAGGACATTACCATGAAAACCTGAAGTCTGCCAAGGCTGAATTTACCAGGGTCTTTATAACATTTGGAATCTCCGAACAAATACATACGGACAATGGTAGTCCCTTTGGTTCGGTGCGTACCATCCAACGATTTACACAACTATCCTATTGGTTTATCGAACTGGGTATAACACCTGTCTTTTCAGATCTCGCCCATCCCGAACAAAATGGTAGGCATGAACGTATGCACCGCGATCTAAAAGCAGCTTTCGCCAAACCTTCGGCCTATTGCCTAAAAGTGCAACAAAGACGTCTGAACCACTTTGTAAAGGAATATAACAACATTAGAACACATGAAGCTTTGAGTATGAGGACACCTGCAGATATGCATGACTTTTCTACCAGACCGTTCCCTGAAAGAATACCGGACTTTGACTATGATGCCAAATACAAGGTCCTTAAAGTAACCCAGAATGGATCTATCAGATGGAAATCTTATTACTGGGTATATGTGACCGCTTCATTAATAGGTAAATATGTTGGTATACAGGAAATGGGAAACGGCATTTGGAGGGTGTTTTATAGAAACGTATTTTTAGGTTTCTTTGATGAAAGATATCTAAGAAATAAAGAACAGGCAACAAGATTAGAAATTAATTTAGTGTAAACCTTAATCTTTAACTTGTGTAAACTATGTGCCTTAACGAACATTATGACCAACCAATAACCAATGATAAAATTCTTCAGACAAATTAGACAAAACTTACTTGTGGAAAACAAAACTGGAAAGTATCTGAAATATGCTATTGGAGAAATAGTTCTTGTTGTTATTGGAATTTTAATTGCACTTCAGATTAATAATTGGAACGAACAGAGGATAGAACGCATTCAAGAAAAAATATTCCTTAAGCGTTTTGAAGTTGAGTTAAACACCAATCTAGAAAACATTTTGACCGCTATTTCTTTAAATAAAAGCCGTATTCATCGTGCTGATTTTTTGTTGAGGACGATAGATAAGCCACAGCTGGCCGTAGATTCTTCCAGTTACTTTATGAAAAGTATCGAACATGCTAGTTATACTAACATACCACTTATTTCCGACAATGCATTTGAAGAACTTAAATCCAGTGGAAATCTTTCTCTAATTAGCAACGAGGCTCTCAGGGCAGCACTTCAAAAATACTACTCTTGGACATCATCCGAAGGGCAATATAATTTTCTCCAACAAGACATTCAGCTTAATTATTCTCACCTTAAACAGGGCATTTTTACTACAAGTCAAGTTATAGACATGGGCGATTATTATATTACCAAAAATTATAGTGCGATTGAGGCAAAAGAAACATTTGAACGCATGTTGAACAAACCCAAATTTTTGCAGTTCATACCCTATGTTATTCAAAACAAGTTGGGGGCTGAAGACAGTTATGACAATATCTATAATCAGGCCAAAGCCTTAAGAATATTGCTTAAAGCAGAATTAGATAAACAAAATGATCATTAAAATCTTCAGCAAAAGCCAATGATAAAATTCTTTAGAAAAATTCGACAAAACCTACTTTCAGAAGGTAAAACCAGAAAGTATCTCAAATATGCTACAGGAGAAATAGTCTTGGTGGTAATTGGAATTTTGATAGCGCTTCAGATTAATAATTGGAATCTTAATAGACAAAATAAAATATTAGAAACAGACTATCTTAAAGGAATTAACATCAACCTTAATGATGACATAAGTGAATTGGAGAAATTATTTTATAAAGACACTATCAAACTCAATGCGTATACTTATTTAATAAGAACATTTAACTCTGAACCAATAACTTCTAAACATCAAGAAATAATAACTAACCTTTATAATGCTTCAGGTTATAATTGGTTTGAAGGTCAGAACGTGGTATTTGAAAATATTAAATCTTCAGGAAATCTGAATTTAATTGAGTCCGATTCAATTAAATATTCTATTCAAAAATATTATAAATTCTTTGAAGAAGTAATTAAACAAGAAAACCTTTACAACTCTTTTGTTGAAAAATATACAGACCGAAACAGCCAGTATTTTGATGTGAGTAGCTTTATAGAGAATAAGGCGGAATTACAATGGAATGGTAATACAGGACCTCCTGACCTTTCCATTATTAATGAACCAGAATTTCAATTATTCAAACCAAACTTAATTAAAAACTTTAGTCTAATTAAGGACAGCAGAACACATGCACACGAGGTACGAAAGGTTTTATACAATAAGGCTAAAAACCTTAAAAATATGATTGAAAAGTATTTGAAAGACAAAAAATAACGAAAGCACAACAATAGCTATAAGTAATGCAGGGTTTGGTGTACAATCCAAAGTAAGCGTATATTTACTATGTCCGCAAAATATTTTCTCCCGAAGCGTCGGGATTGCTCTAACGAAAAAATATAAATCAAAACAAAAAGCTTTTGCTACGTGCGAAGACAGAAACTAAAAGGTTTCCTTTCCTCCGCACTACTCATAGCTGAAACTATGTGCCTTAATGAACATTATGACCAACCAATAAACATGATAAAATTCTTTAGAAAAATTAGACAAAAGTTAGTAACTGAAAATAAGTTCAGTAAATATCTACTTTATGCCATTGGTGAAATTGTGCTAGTGGTTATTGGGATATTAATTGCGCTTCAGTTAAATAATTTGAATGAGATTGACAAGGTTAAGGATGCAGAAATATTATATCTAAATGCCCTTCATGATGAATTCTCAAATAACCTCATAGAAGTAGAACGAGTAATGAAACAAAATGCGAAAGGTTTGGCGTACGCCAATGCACTTTTAGATAAAATGGGAACTTCTGATCTAGATTTGACTGAAAAGGTATTTGATTCTTTAATGTATCGCACAATTGTGGCTGAAATTCAATACCGTCCTAGCCCAGGCACTCTTATTGAGTTGGTCAACTCTGGTAAATTAAGTATTATTTCTAATAGGGAGCTGCGACTAAAACTGGCCTCATGGGATGGAATTCTTACCAGCATCTTGTTTCAGGAAGAAGAACATTCCAAACCTCGGTATAAATTGATTGATTTAATGAACAAATGGGGTAATGGTAGAAAGTCCTTAAAAAATGCATTAGCAAATAATAGATTTGCTTTGGAGATTTCTAACAGCCCTTTTAAGCTATCTAGTAAAGTGCTGCTAAAGAATATTGAATTTGACAATCAGCTAACCTTCTTTTTTATTACCGGATCTTTTCTGAATGCACATTTTTATTCTGATTTGAAGGATAATATAGAAAATACGCTGAAACAACTCCAAAGTGAGCTTGATCAAAGTACTAACTGAGGCTATTAATTGGGATTTAAACCAATAACGAAAGCAAAACAAAGAACTGAGGTAAAAAACAAGTAAGTTCTTCCTTAATCTGAGACAATACTATTCTAGCCCATAGATTCAAAAAAATAGATTCTTTAAGCTTTTTTCATGGTTTTTATTCTCTGGTTATCTAGACAATAGTGAAATGTAAGTTTCATCATATGGCCTTCCTGATTTCGCAATAACAAAGGACTGTTTAAGTAGTTTGTTGGCAACTGCTATCAATGCTTGTTTCTTACTCTTTCCTTTGTTCACGATTCGCTCATAAACTTCCTTGCACGCCTTGTTGTGTTTACAAGCATTAAAGGAATATAGAAATAAAAGATTCCGAAGCTTTCTATTACCGACCTTACTTATTCGTGCACGACCTGTTACGCTGCTCCCCGACTCACGTATCGTTGGGGTTATACCAACATAACTACAAAGCTGTGATGCCGTTTCGAACTTGCTAAAACCATCAGTTACCACTATTAAAAATAATGCAGTCTTTTGCCCTATTCCTGGTATTGACGTCAACAAGGTCAATTGTTCTTGTTGATCCACTTTCACCGATGACAAAATCTTCGATTCGATAGCTTCTACCTCCTTATTAAGCTGCTTCTTGTTACGTATCAAAGAACGATGAACAAACTTTGAGGGTATGCCCAAAACAGCTTCTCCAGGTATTTTGTTCTTAGTTGCGGTACGTTGTTTTAAATACGTATCCAATAATCTGAACAACTGTAGACACTTACTCTACGTATCTGTCAAAGCATTGTAAAGAGATACTTCATTGATCAAAGCATATTCGCAGATAGCCTTCGCATCGTTCTTGTACTGGTTGTGACCTATGGTACTACCATACACATCAAAGACATCCTTACTGATGTCAACTCCAAAAGTTTCTTTATATTTATTCATAAGAAATGATTTATGAAAGAACTAGCTACCGGTATCACAACAACTTGAAAACGAGATCTAGGTCTCACAGAACTGAACGTGATTATAGTAGTAAAAGAGTGAGGATTATCAATGTTGTCGAAGTCTAAAGCTTCACCGTGTATAGTAACCTTAATTCTCTCTTTTGTTCTTTCTGATTATTCTATCAATTTAATGAGAATCAAACTTAAGCCGTGTATAATTAATTGCTGGTACTCGCCTACTTACGAAAATCCTCGCGGATTTTCTATTCGGTTTGTATTTGCTAAATTAGTTGCTGAAACACGCAACGAAATCATACACAAACACGTTGTGCCCAATATTGACCAACCAAATAACCAATGATAAAATTCTTTAGAAAAATTCGACAAAACTTACTAATGAAAAACAAAATAGGTAAGTATTTTACTTATGCCCTTGGTGAAATTATACTTGTGGTTATTGGGATTTTAATTGCTCTTCAAATCAATAATTGGAATGAAGAAAGAAAAAATTCTATTGAGGAAAAAGTTATTTTAGAAAATTTATTAGAAAATTTAAATTTATCGAAAACACAATCTGAATTATTAATTTCTGGAGAGAACATATTAAAGCAGAGCCTAATCCAAATTCTTGGAATTGAATCCGATAATAATGGATTAAAATCAATAACCATTAGTGATTCTATTTTCAAGAATACAGTTTGGGATTTACAAAGTGACATTCCAACTTTTAACGCTTACAATAATTTAAAAAGCACAAATAAATTAAGCCTAATTAAGAATAAAAATATAAATGAAAAATTTACCGAATTAGAGTTTCGTCTTAAAAAACTTAATGATATTCTTAACGACAGATTAAGTGTTCATCAAATTCGTATAGATGATATATTAGAAAAAGACATCAATTTCATCCCTTTAGTAAAATCTAACTTACCAAATATTAATATTGAAAATGAGACAGGCAACAACTATTCGCAATTACTTGAAAATAAAAGAATAAGAAATCTTCTTGGTATGAAATTATCATTTACCCAAGATGTGATTGATTATCGAAAAAATCTCGATACTGAAATTAAAGATTTGATTATCTTAATAGAATTGGAATTAACTCAAAAAAATAACGAAAGCAAAACAAAGAACTGAGCTGAAAAACAAGTTTTTTCTTTAAATCTTCAGGAAACAGGTTGAGCAATCAATTTGTTATCCCGCGCAGCAATAGCTTTATGCTTTTGCTGTTTTTTGTTTCAAACACTGCATCACTGACTTCTTCATTTTTTTTCCATAACGTAAACATAAGTATCAATAATTTTCTTTGAACGGTTATTAAGGCACCAATTGCTTTTCTTTCTTGGGCTTAAATCTGTCATAGAATTGTTTCAATGTCGTATTACAGCATATACCGGTCATAGAGGGCATAAGTAATACCGCTCTAATGTGGCTGTCCTTTCTTTTACTGATCCTTGTTTTGCCGGACTCCTTTAAAACTATGTCAAAACTAGCATAGCTTGTATGCTGCTTTGTATTCACTATCGATCCAAAACCCAATATCTCCCCAACTACCGTAGCTGCCAATATGAAAGAGACACCAGGTATACTCCTTAGATAGTCGATTTTCCGTTTAAGCACTTCATTTTTGAAAATGATTTCTTTCATCTCCTGTTCTATCATTTTTATTTGCACGTTGAGAAGTTTTAATCTATTCCTATGTCTTTTCAATGTTTGGGTATTACCGTAAACATCCGAATCGATAGCTCCTTGACGATCGGTCAATAAACCTAGGGATAATGATAAACCCAACTTTTAAACATCAATACCTAAACCCTGTTTTAACCGCTTTTACATTTCATTGTTTTTAAGGCTATAACTCTTGTTAGCTTCCTTGCTCGCGTTTGATTCGACTTCTGTAATCAGAATTTAGGTTCTGTGCAGATTCCATGAAAATTACTAAATGACGGAGTTGCTATAACACGATAGCCTACTCAAGAATCTAGCCGGATCTCGAAATCACTCTTCCCATTAAATTATTTAGTCTCCCAAAATATCTTATCTTCAAACAAAGAATCAAACATACCAGCAGAATCGTTGTGCTTCATTATAATCAACCACGAACAAATGATAAAATTCTTTAGCATGGGAACACTTTTTCTCAAATATCAAAAGGGCACATTTACGCTACCACAAGGGATTAAAATTTTGAAAATTGTAGTCTTTATTCCAATCACCTTACTTTTCTGTTCTTGTAATGAGGTAAAGACGCAAACCACAGCATCAGGCTTAACATTAGATTTGGAGGTTTTGGCAGATGGCTTTGAAATACCCTGGGCCATTGAAGTAATTAGTGAAGATGATTATCTTTTCACCGAAAGAATGGGTGCACTATACCGCTACCGAAATGGTAAGGTTAACAAAGTGGATGGTTTGCCCGAATCCAAGACGTTTACGACAGACAGACCTTATGGGGGAATGATGGATATAAGTCTTCACCCAGAGTTTGAATCGAATCAAATGGCCTATCTGACTTACGTAAATGAGGACTACCATCTTTCGGTAGCTCGATTCAGACTGAAGGAAAATTCAGCACAAGATATCGAGATAATTTTCAAGTCAGATCAGTTCGCTATTGGTTCACGAATAGCCTGGCAAGATAAAACACATTTCTTTTTGTCGTTTGGATCAGGCGGGGCACCGCTTCCCGATCCTGGGCCACAAGACCTAAACGACCCAAGGGGGAAAATCTTTAGGCTAATGGATGACGGGTCTATCCCCGAAGACAATCCTATCTTTCCTGGTATGAGCAAACCCTCGGGTATTTGGACTTATGGGCACAGAGATCCTCAGGGACTCTTTTATGATACGGATAATACAACTTTATATTCCAATGAACATGGGCCATTGGGTGGTGACGAATTCAACATAATTGTCAAAGGGGGTAATTACGGCTGGCCCTTATTTTCATACGGAGTAAATTATGACCTTTCTAAGGTATCCGATATGACCGAGGAGGAAGCGGCAAAGAATACGATTTTGCCCGTAAAACACTGGACACCAGATTTTCGCCTGGCGCCTAGCTGCCTTATAAGACTTAAAAACAGCAATTTTGAGCCCTGGAACGGTTCTTTTCTTATGGGGGCCTTAACGTACCAGCATCTTGTACTTTATAATCTTGAAACAGATGACACTGAAATTGTTTTACCTAAAGTTGGCCGGGTGCGCGATATTGCACAATTACCGAGTGGAAACCTTGTCATTTTAATCGATCAAAAAAGCCCGAGTCTTTTTTCTAAAGGACGATTAGTGAAAATTACATTAAAAACAAATTAGTCGCGAAAATCAAATGAATACAAAGGTTAAAGCACTAGATGAGAAAAACTAACTTTTTTGTGGGTTTATCGTCTCAATATTTTAAGAATGAAAACAATATTAGAGATAAACAAGTATCATTAAGGTTAAGTCAAAATATGGTGTGAACTATGTCCCTTTAACTCTGTAAATAATCTGCCTTAACGAACAAATTCGCTTAGCTTTTTTTTAAGAATAAATTTGCTAATTTAGGTGATGCAATCAGTAACCTTTCACAGTAATACTTGTAGCATTAAAGTTGAATTAAATTCGAATGAAAATCAGGTACTTTTTTCCTCTACTGCTCTTCATTGCAATAACTTCTTGTAAACAAAAAGTCCATAACCAAATTACCTCGCAAAAGGAATACAATTATGGTACCCAAAATGATTCAGCCCTTTTTCATTTTAATAAAGGCTGGGAATATATTATGGATTATGGCCAATGGTCTTTATCTGAAAATGCATTTCGAAAAGCGGTAGCGTTCGATTCTTCTTTTGTAATTGGTAAAAGCTTGGTGGGTAAAATATCTGATGACCTTAATGAACGAATACGGCTCTTAAATGAAATCAATCTAGAAAAAAGTAAGGAAAATAAAGACAACCAGCTATTATTGGAAGTTACGCTCGCTACCTTAGAATTGTTTAATGCGCGCGACCAAAAACAAAAATTAGAAACTAATTTCTATTCGAATTTCAAGAAAATCGCAGAGAACAACTACAGGGAGTTTATACATAAATACCCTAATGAAACCTTTATAAAAGCCGAGTATATTGAAATCTTACAGTCTAATTACGGGTCAAAAATAGCATTAGATTCCCTTCATCTACTCACAACAGAAAAACAAAAAGAAATCCCTTTTTTCATTAGCTATGCTGCCACATTAGAGTCCGATTTAGGAAATTATAAAAAGGCATTATTAATTGCTGATGAGTTTAATACCAAAATAAATAATAAGAATATTCCTCAACCCTATGTGTTATACGCAAGCATTTATTTAAAGATGGATAGCTTGTCATTGGCTAAATCTCAAATAGAAAAAGCCCTTGAATTAGACCCAAAACATGTTTTTGCACAAAGGTTCAAAAATGAGATTGATAGTAAACTAAACGCTAATAAAGACCGGCTATAATGCTTTAGTTAAGCTCAATAACCTGAACACTCTAAAATCAGAAATTTAAAAATGATACCAACCGATACCAAGAATACACTTAAAATAGGAATGGCTCAAATCTCTCCGGTTTGGCTCAACAAACAAAAGACTATTGATAAAATAAAAACATATATCAATAAAGCTGCTGATGATAATTGTGAGCTATTGGTATTTGGCGAGGCATTGCTGCCTGGCTATCCGTTTTGGGTATCGTTAACCGATGGGGCCAAATTTAATTCGACCACACAAAAAGAAATACATGCACATTATGTCAAGAATTCTATTCAGATAGAAGCTGGCGAGCTTGATGAAATTTGCGCATTAGCGAAAGAGCATACTATGGCCATTTATTTAGGTATTATGGAACGCGCCAAAAATAGAGGCGGTCATAGTATCTATTGTTCGTTGGTATATATCGATGCTAATGGCGACATAAAATCGGTACATAGAAAATTACAACCTACGTACGAAGAACGATTAACTTGGGCAGCTGGTGATGGTAATGGACTGAGAGTTCATGATTTAAAAGATTTTTGCGTCGGCGGATTGAATTGCTGGGAAAACTGGATGCCATTATCAAGAACAGCACTTTACGGTATGGGTGAAAATCTACATATTGCTGTTTGGCCAGGTTCTGATTATAACACCCTAGACATTACAAGATTCATAGCAAGGGAATCTCGTTCTTTCGTTGTTTCCGTTTCAAGTTTGATGAGAATCGAAGATTTTCCTGAAGACACCCCACATCTCCAAGAAATACTTAAAAATGCCCCTGACACTATGGCGAATGGCGGTTCTTGTATTGCTGGACCGGATGGCGAATGGATTATTCCACCAGTTGTCGACAAAGAAGGTCTAATTACTTCTACTATTGATTTTAATCGCGTTCTAGAAGAACGACAAAACTTTGATCCTGTTGGGCATTATTCTAGACCAGACGTAACTAAGCTTACTGTTAATAGAGAAAGACAATCGGTAATAGATATTATAGATTAGTTTGGTGAAGAACTTGAGCTAATAATCGAATTAATTCAACTGTATTTTCTAAAAAAATGAAGGAAGATTTTCCTAAGTAATTCGGTTACCATTTTATTTCAATTATTAAAACACCTACCTATATAATTAAGAATCCTCATTATTCAATTCACGCATAATAGCTGCAAAAAGTTGATATGATTTAATACGGTCTTGTCCATCATAAATATTAGTTACCGCAATTAGCTCATCTACCTGTGTGTCTGCAATAAATTGTTTTACTTCCCTTTTAACGGTCTCTTTACTCCCAATAAATGAAAACCTAAGCATTTGTTGTACAGAAGGGTTTTGGCTTAATGCACGTAATTCATCCGTCATTTCAGTTGGGGCCTGCATAAATCCTCGTTTACCCGTCAATAAGCCTATAATCATTCTATAAAGCGATGTTGAAATTCGCTCAGCCTCTTCATCGGTATCTGCAACAATAATATTGACTCCGGCTAAAGTATATGGCTTCTCTAATACTTCAGAGGGTTGAAATTCTTGATGATATATTTTTAGAGCATTCATTAAATGTGTCGTTGCAAAGTGACTTGCAAAAGCATACGGCAAGCCTTTTTTAGCCGCAAGATGGGCGCTATCGGTACTTGAACCTAAAATGTATATCGGCACCTCTACTCCTTCAGCTACAGTAGCCCGAACCTTTGCATTGGCATTTTCACTCGAAAAATAATGCTGTATTTTTTGAACTTCATCAGGAAAAGACATGGCAGCTTGGTAAAAATCGGATCGGATAGCTTTTGCTGTTTCTTGATCTGTCCCTGGGGCTCTCCCTAAACCTAAATCTATACGATTAGGATATAGAATACCCAACGTACCAAATTGTTCTGCTATAATTAAAGGGGAATGATTTGGTAACATTATACCTCCTGATCCTACGCGAATCTTTTTGGTGCCTTCAGCAATATTACCAATTAAAATAGATGTTGCACTGCTACCAATAGCTACCGAATTATGATGCTCGGCCAACCAATAACGGGTATAACCTTCAGCCTCTGCTGCTTGAGCCAATGACAATGCATGATCAAAAGTATCTTTTAACGTGGTTCCTTGTGATACTATAGCAAGGTCAAGTATGGAATATTCTATTTGTTTTTTCAAACTAAATTCATTTATACATTTAAAAATTTCAATATATTTTAAAAAATATTACAGATTTTTCAATCGAAGCATATAGTTATCCCACACCTCATGATTAAGTGAATAATGATAATTTCGCCCAATCTTATGCTGATTAATCAATCCTGATTCCACTAACTTTTTAATATGATGACTGATGGAAGGCTGGGCTAAATCTAATAAATCGCAAGCATGGGTACATTCTACCTTACCCTGATTCTTCTGCATGTACTGTAATATTTTTAGCCGATTAATATCACTTAACGCTTTTGATATTTTTTCTATTTGTTTTAGCTCCATGATGTTTTAATATATCGATATATACAAATGTATCGATTAATTTTTACGTATTATTTTAATAGTATGTTAATATCTATCAAATGAGAATTATGTGTTCTTTAAATCAAAAACAAATGAAGTATTTAATCAGCAATATGTTGATTTAACTACAATAAAAACATGTGAAATAGCGAATATTGGTAAATCATATGCACGGAAAGAAAAAATCATCGACCGATTAAACCTAAACTTCTTTCCTGTTAATAGTAATCAACCCAACACGGTTTTTGAATTTTACAATGCTGATATCAACTACCAATTAAGTGGTGAACTTCAGTCTATAGAAAAATGGAATACGTTGATTAAAAATATGCTGAAAAATAAAGAGCAAGCATAGTAGTTACTGTATTTTTTGAATAATGGCAGATGCATTACGCTTTATAAAATTAGTGTTCGAAACCTTCCATTTCTATTTTACATATTCAAATGTTTAAACTCACTATGATATTTTTACTTGGTTGCCGTAAGGCTGATTCTAAATGAAAAATTACCTGTAATCTTATCGATGATTATACAGTTGAGTTTTAAAGATAAAGTCACGCGTAAATTCTAAAAAGAAATTACGGGTTTTACCTATCATTTTAAGCGCAGAAGAATAGTATTTCAAATACACCTAGAAATAGAGTAACTTGTTATCATTTACTAATGTCACTGGTGCTTACACTAACGATTAACATTCAATAATCATAACTTCTAATTATGAAATTAAAAACAAGTATTACTTTATTCCTTTTTCTAGGATTTACTATCAACAACTATTCACAAGTAACAAGTAAGGAAAAAGTATTGTCAGAAATTCGAAATGAAGGATTCAATAATTCTGAAGCCATGAACATGTTAAGTCAGTTCACCGACATTTACGGCCAGAGGCTTACAGGTACTAGAGAGTACTATAACGCTGCTAATTGGATTTCTGATGAGATGAAAAAAATTGGTCTTCAAAATGTACATTTTGAAAATTATTGTTCTGATTGTCGAGGCTGGGGTATTAAAACTTTTACTGTCGAAATGGTCGCTCCAAACTATATGAATATTTCAGCGTATCCTTTGGCGATGTCTAAAAGCACAGATGGCTTTGTTTCTGGCACCATCATAAGTATAGAGAGTTTTGCTGATATGAATAGGGTGCAAAGTGAATTTTCAGGTAAACTGAAGGGGAAAATAATCCTTTTAGGAAATGAACCTAGAAAGAAATCACTTTTAGATACTATTGAATCTAGATATTCAGAGACACAATTGAAACAAATGGAGAAAAAAGTAACCGCAAAGGTTAAAACAACTCCACTACCTAAACTTTTTGAGCAATGGAAAACTGACGATTTTTCGGATGAATCGTTCCTTAAGTTTATAGAAGCTGAAGGCGCTATAGCCGTATTGACTACTATGCCTATGTATTTAGGTGTTTTACACCCTCAAGGAACATATTATTATAAAGAGGGTGATTTAAAACCTTTGCCATATTTCACAATCATGCCTGAACATTTTGGAAGATTGTTCCGTATGACAAAAATAAATGCAACACCCACTTTACGAATTAATTTGGAAACTGAATTTTATAGTGAACCCGAAAATAATGTAAACATCATAGGGGAAATTTCGGGTAATGATGCTAAACTAAAGTCAGAAAGCATCCTATTAGGAGCTCATTTCGATTCTTGGCATTCTGCCACAGGTGCAACCGATAATGGTGCTAATTGCATAGTTTTAGTAGAAGCTTTACGCATTCTTAAGCAGATTGGCTATGAACCCAAAAGAACTATTAAAGTTGGGCTATGGGGAGGTGAAGAACAAGCTTATTTAGGGTCGGCTGCCTATGCTAAAAAACACTTTGGAGATTTAAATGAAAATCCGAATATCGCATCTAAAAAAATTACAGCTTATTTAAATTTAGATAATGGTGCCGGGTTAATAAGAGGTGTTTTTTTACAGAATAATGAATTGGCAAGACCCGTTTTCGAAAAAGTATTTGAGCCAATTTCTACTATAAGTTCTGGAGCTATTGCTATTGAAAACACACTATCTACCGACCACGAAACTTTTGATCATTATAATATCCCATCATTTCAATTCATACAAGATGATTTAGCTTATGGGTCTGCAACTCATCATACAACTCTTGATTTCTTAGAATATGTTCCTGAAAATGACATTATGAAAAATGCTGTGATTTTAGCTTGGACAATTTATTCTTTGGATACCATGCAAGAAAACATCCCTAGAAAGCAAAAATAAGTACCCGTTAAGCTATGTAAAATGGTTTGCTGGTTACCCCTATTCATGAAAATCCTCACAGATTCCCCTTCGTTTTGTATAGGCTTTAAATTAATTGCTAAAACAGGTAATACATCTTACATGTATGGTCTAAAACACTAAAAAAACATTCTTTATAGAATCAAAGTTAGAAATTCAATCTTTACTATTCTTAGAAATTTATCCCTATTTTTATTTCTGATTATAAGTATTTCTTGCCAAAACTCTGCAAACAAATAGAGCACTACTAAAAGTGAATCTTTAGGTTAAAAAACTGAAGAAGCTATTGAAAGTAATTTTTGACCTTGTAGACATTGTATGAAGGAAGCTTATAAAAAATGGAAAAATGAAATTGTTTGATTTAAAAGTAGACTCTAGTAAAAACCTACTCCCACAAGATGGAACAGTTAATTATTATGGTAAGATTCTGATTTTGCCAGAAGCAAATGATTTTTTAGACAAGTTGCTAAACCAAATTGAGTGGAAAAATGATGAGGCCGTAATTTTTGGCAAGAAAATAATTACCAAACGTAAAGTGGCATGGTATGGCGAAAAACCATTTGAATATACGTATTCAAAAACAACAAAACGAGCACTACCTTGGACCACCGAATTAGTAACCTTAAAAAACAAAATAGAGCAAGAAACAGGTGAGACTTTTAACTCATGCCTGCTCAATCTTTATCACGACGGAAACGAAGGAATGGCCTGGCATAGCGATGGCGAAAAAGATTTAAAAAAGAACGGCGCAATTGCCTCTTTAAGTTTTGGTTCGGAACGAAAATTCGCCTTTAAACATAAAGAAACCAAAGAAAAAGTTGAATTGATTTTAGAACATGGTAGCTTATTGATAATGAAAGATGAAACCCAAACCAATTGGTTGCATCGATTACCTCCTACAAAATTAAGCACGCAGCCCAGAGTGAATTTGACTTTTAGAACTATTATTGAAAAATAAAGACCAAATTAATTACACTAAGTATTACTTTCTTAATACCACTTTCTCAGCAATTTTAAAAATCTTGAAATATCATCGTGTATTTTACTTTAATTTTGCAACATGGTCAGAAATATACAGTTACGATTAACGTTAAAGGAAGAAGCTACTCCTAATGGTTTAGAAATACGTACGGCTAAGTATCTTGGTCTTGTAGAAGGCACCTTTAAGATAAGGGTACTTCGAAAATCTATTGATGCACGTAAACCTAAAATCGTATTCAATTACAAACTGGCTGTTTATATTAATGAACCCGCCCCTAGCAATGCTATATCTTTTAATTATAAAGATGTTTCTAAGGCAAAACCGATTCATATTATAGGTTTCGGACCTGCAGGAATGTGGGCTGCACTTCGTTGTTTAGAAATGGGATACAAACCTATTGTGCTAGAACGTGGCAAAAATGTAAAAGACCGTAGACGCGATTTAAAAGCAATCAACCAAGACCATCAAGTTAATCCAGAAAGCAACTATTGCTTTGGAGAAGGTGGTGCTGGCACGTATTCTGACGGAAAATTATATACCCGAAGCTTAAAACGTGGCGATGTACGTCGCATATTCGAAAGCTTGGTGTTTCATGGTGCTACAGAGCAAATATTAATAGATGCGCATCCGCATATCGGAACTAACAAACTCCCGAAAATTGTTCAGAACATAAGGGAAGTAATACAGCATCACGGTGGTGAAATTCATTTCAATACTAAGGTGACCAATTTTATTATAAAGAATAACACGTTAAAAGCTATCATTATCAATGAAAAGAATGAAATGGCCGTAGACCGAGTCATTCTAGCTACCGGACATTCCGCACGTGATATATTTGACCTTTTACATAAAAAGGATATTGCCTTAGCAGCAAAATCATTTGCCATGGGTGTTCGTGTTGAGCACCCTCAACATATTATTGACAGTATTCAATACCATTGTTCTGGTGAGCGAAGCGAGTTGTTACCGGCAGCATCGTATAGCTTGGTAGAACAGATAAAAGAACGTGGAGTCTATTCTTTTTGTATGTGTCCTGGTGGATTCATCGTTCCTGCGGCAACGGCACCTGGTGAAGTTGTAGTCAATGGCATGTCGCCATCGAAACGAAATAACCTGTATGCAAATTCTGGTATCGTTGTAGAAATCAATGTAGATACCGATATTCCCAAATACGAAAAATTCGGTGCCCTTAAAGGATTGGAATATCAAAAGGATTTAGAACGTTTGGCTTTTACTTCAGGTGGAAGAACACAAACTGCACCTGCACAACGGTTAACTGATTTTGTGGAAGGCAACTTGTCTGCAGACTTAAACCCTACTTCCTACCAGCCAGGTCTAAAGTCAGCTCCCCTACACTCTTTATTGCCAAAACTAATTGGAGGAAGACTACGCCTAGGCTTTAAAGTCTTTGGTGATAAAATGCATGGATATTATACTGCAGAAGCAAATATAGTTGGGGTAGAATCAAGAACCTCATCACCAGTAAGCATCCCTAGAAACGAACAACTAGAACATCCAGTAGTCAAAGGTCTTTTTCCATGTGGTGAAGGTGGTGGCTATGCTGGTGGTATTGTATCAGCAGCTATGGACGGCGAACGCTGTGCCGAAGCAGCCATGAAGGGACTTTAAAAGTTTAATAAGCAGGTTCAAATTCAAGCGCAAAGTTCAAAACCCAAATTCTATTCAAGATTAAGAGAAAGCAGATACGAGTGTAAGTAAAAACTGGTAACTGGTAACTGGCAACTGAAAACCGAATATTAAGCCATTTTAGGCTTGTTTGCTTTAGAGATGAAGTTTAACTCTTTTTTGATTTTTGAATTTTTGAATTTGTATAAACGAGCTACTTCAGTTTTAGTCTCAAGGTTTAACTCATAAGTTGTTTCAGTAACGATTGTCATTTCAATAGTTTCAACCTTAACTTCGTTAGTAGCATTTTGTGCTTGTACAGTAAAGCTTAAGAAGATGATAAAGATGATTGTTAGTATTGTTTTCATGACTTGCGTTTGTTACACTTATAGAACGCAGCAGACCTTGTTGTACTAGGTAGTGAATCGCTGAAAAACACATATTACTCGTTAGTTTACACGTGTTAGGTTGAAGTGTAAAATCTTGTCGATAAACGACATTGCACCCAAAATCACCTTACCGAGATTTGATGTCGTTAATCGACTATTAGCTCTGTACAGAAAGCCTTTACATCATTATTAAAGTATCTATTTTCACTTTTCTATATTATGACCTTGCTTCACATGGGATACTTTGCGCTAATTACTTTCTAATAAACACTAAAAACTAGTTCTAATCCCTATTTCATGTTTCCTATCTACTAACAACTTTATAATTACTTCCACATTAAAGCGTACCTTTGCCCCTTATTAAAAATTATGACATTTAAAGAACTCGGCATAGCCGAACCAATCCTAAAAGCCTTAGAAGCTGAAGGTTATACCCACCCTACTCCAATTCAAGAACAATCTATTCCTATATTACTTAAAGGCAAAGACCTTTTAGGTGTTGCACAAACAGGTACAGGAAAAACAGCTGCCTTTGGTATTCCTATTCTTCATCATTTGTATGAAGGTATTAGTTTGAGCCAATCGAAACGAAAAGTTAAAGCGTTAGTAGTTACTCCTACTCGTGAACTTGCCATTCAAATAGGCGAAAGTTTTACTGCATATGGTAAACATACCGGACTTAGAAATACCGTTATTTTTGGTGGTGTTAAACAAGGTAAACAAGTAAGCGCCTTAAGAGGTGGTGTAGATATATTGATTGCTACTCCCGGGCGTTTATTAGATTTAATGAACCAAGGTTTTATTTCTTTCAGAGATTTACAACATGTTGTTTTAGATGAAGCTGACCAAATGTTGGATATGGGTTTCATACATGATATCAAAAAAATAATTGCGAAACTTCCTCCAAAGAGACAGTCTCTTTTCTTTTCGGCTACCATGCCAAAAGATATTGTAGAGCTTTCGCGTAAGATGTTAGGCGATTTCGAACGCGTTACGATTAAACCAGAGCAAGCTACCGCAGAGAAAGTAGAACAAGGTGTTTACTTTATAAGTAAAGGAAATAAGCCTAAACTGTTGGTGCATTTATTAGAACAACAGCCACAAGCTTCTGTATTGGTGTTTTCTCGTACAAAACATGGTGCCAATAAAATTGTAAAGAAATTGGCACAGGCCGATATTCGGTCTGCCGCTATTCACGGTAATAAATCGCAAACTGCACGACAAAAAGCCTTGGGTGATTTTAAAGATGGTAAATTAAAGGTATTGGTTGCCACTGATATTGCCGCTAGGGGTATCGATGTTGAAGATTTATCTTTGGTGGTAAATTATGACTTACCGAATGTATCTGAAACCTATGTGCACCGTATTGGTAGAACAGGTCGTGCCAGCGCAAGTGGTACCGCACTTTCTTTTTGTGATAAAGAAGAAAGAGCTTACCTACGTGATATTGAAAAACTCATTAAGCAGGCTGTTCCTCGTATGCCAGAGCATCAGTTTATGGATGAGGATACGAAAGATGATGATGATGAAAGACCAGCACGTAGTCCACGAGGACCAGGGAAATCTGGCAATAAAAACAGAGCTGGTGGTAACAACTTCCGTGGAAAAAATAATAGGAATACCAGTAAACCAAAAAAGAGAAACGATTCTAGCAGTAGAAACTAGTATAAATTGAAATTTTACTAAATAAATAAAAAAACCCATGTATAGTCATGGGTTTTTTTAGCTAAAATAATTATAAACACATAAAATCGAATATATTTTATTAACGCACCATTCTAATTAGTTGCGCCATATAAACATATTTCAAATCCCTTGCTGCAATACCTTCTTGCATCTGCTTGGTTTTAGCAGGTGTAGCACCCTCACTATAGTTTATATTCTGATTTAATGCCTGGTTATAATCTTTAAACATACTTACCGTCATATGTGATGCATAGGTATCACTACCTATAGGATTCATAAACCCGATCAATCCCCAATTTAACTTCTTACCTGAATCTACCTCTTTTTGATGTAAAGGTTGAAACACCTCTTTCTCTGCATTTTCATAGGTATTATAATGCTCAAGGTCAACCTTCATCATATCTATTTCGGCAACTGTGCCCAAAACCATTTCTGCTGGTGAAAACCCTGTTGTTGTGGCAATTTGTTGGGCATATATTCGTGCTGCCAAATCCCTTGTTTTTGCTGAACCATTAATTTTTGCGGTAAGTTCGGTTTCTGTCATATTAGGATAAGCGGCCTTTACCCTATCCATAATATTACCCCAACTACTACCATCCATCATTTTTACCGGATCACTATAAAGTGACACCGTTAAGTATTGAAACCCTTGCATTTCTCCTCCAGGTTGTAAACTCCATAAATCCCAACCAAGTATATCACCTGATTTTACCCGCTGTTGTTGTATTTTTTCCCAGAATGATTCGGTTTCGTCGTAAGCAGCAGATTGTTCGTTATCTACCTTCATAAATTCAAAAACCAGATATAGTGTTTCTTGTGCATTGGTCATAACACCAAATAGCATTAATGCGATAATTAATATTCCTTTTTTCATGTTCTTAAAATTTAGTGGTTATATCAAATATGATTCCCATGAACCATTGTAATACTACCCTATTATTTTGAAGAAGAAATTGAGAACAGGACGAACTTATATAAAAAGTGTCCTAATAGAGGTTATAAACTATCCAAAATATTTTTAGAGAGAACACAACGAATTAAACAGTACGTATCCGATTCAATAATAGCTCTTTATAAGATTTCCCTATAGGAATCACCTTTCTGCCGATTTCTAAATGACCATCGGCCAAAACGTCTAATTTTGAGATATTAATAATAAAGGAACGGTGTACACGAACGAAACTAGATTTTGGAAGCCTTTCTTCCATCACCTTTAGTGTGCATGTCAGTATATGCTTGATTTTAGGAGTAATTAGAATGCAGTAATTGCGATCGGCCTCAATATAAAGTATGTCTTGCAAAAGTAATTTCTCCATCCTTCCATTATGACGTACGAAAATCCGGTCTTCAAGTACTTCAATATGCTGCGCATTTTTACTCGATTCTTTCTCATCTTTCATTTGCTCAACAACTAAAGCGATGGTACGTTGCAAGTTTAATTTATTGAAGGGTTTTGTAATAAATGCCTTAGGATGGGTTTCTTTGGCCTTATTAAAAGTAGCATCGTCACTATTAGCAGTTAGGTATATAATAGAAATGTTATTATCTTTTTTAATTGCTTTGGCGGTTTCTATACCACTTAGCTCTCCTTTTAGATTAATATCCATTAACAATATATGTGGTCTATTCTCTCTGACATGCACAATGGCCTCTTCTCCCCTAGGTAAAATACCAGTAACCTCATAGCCCAGACTTGTCAACTGAATAGACAGATTGGCCGCTATGATCATGTCATCCTCAACTATCAATATACTAATCTTTTCTTTTTCCATTAAGCAGCTTTTGTATTTTGAAATTGTATACGTACCGATGTACCCTGATCCGTTACCAAAATCATTTTTCCATCCAATTGTTTTACCAACAAATCAACTAAATGTGTCCCAAAACCGGTACCATCAACTTGTGTATCCGTTGGCATACCAATACCATTATCCCTAACCTCTAATACAAATAAGTCTGCTTTCTCTTTTAAAGCCAAATGAATAATACCCTTTCTATCATCTGGAAAAGCATATTTTAAAGAGTTAGTAATTAACTCATTGGCAATAAGGCCTATAGATATTGCCATATCGACATCAAGTTCAAGTTCTTCCATTTCTAAATTAATCGTTACCTGATCGTTCTTACCATAGGAATGGATGATATAATCGGATAGATCAATAAAATAATCCTTCATTTCTACAGTCGCCAGTTTTTCCCCTAGATATAATTTTTGATGAATCATACCCATACTATGAACACGTTGCTGACTTTGCTCCATGGCATCCAAAATTTTAGGATCTACAATTCGTGCTGCCTGCAGAGATAGTAAGCTAGAAACGATCTCAAGATTGTTCTTTACACGATGGTGTATTTCCTTCAGCAAGAATTCCTTTTCAGCATTTTTGTTTTGCAAAAGTTTGTTCTTTTTAATATTGTTTGAAATAGCTTTATACGCCAATAGCAGCAACAATAACAACAAAATCGTGATTATGATAATAAGATGTTGACGTGTCTGCTGCTTTTTTATCTGTGTTTGTTGCAACACTATCGTACCTTCCTTTTGTGCCACATCAAATTCTGTTCTTAACTGTGAAATACGAAGATCGGCCTCGGCGGTAAAAACTTCATTTTTTAGTGAATCATATACAGAAAATGCACTATAGGCATTTTTATAATCATTGTTTTTAGCATAAGCCCTTCCTAATTCATTGTACGCTTGACTCAAATAATAGGCGTCTCCAAAATCTTCAGTGGCAACTTTTATTGATTTATTGAGCCCCTCAATAGCTTCTGCACAGTTTCCTTTCTTATTTTGCATTTTTCCAATGGCTAACCAAGAGCGCATAATCATAAAGTTATTTTCTAAAAGCTCGGCATATTTAACTGCGCTTCGGCCAGCTTCCATCGCCTTTTCAAATTCACGTAAATAGGTATATAGATCTACCAATGATATATATACATCACTCAAGTTATTATAAAACCCATAGCGCTCACCAATGATTATGGAGTGCTCATAATATTTCCTAGCCATATCATAGTCCTCTAAAGCCAGGTAATTATTGCCTGTTACATATAACGTAAAGTCGTAGTCCAAATCTGTAATACCCCTAGCTTCAAATAATTTCAAGGAACGTAGACCATAATCTAGCCCAGATTCATATTTTGCCTGTTTCCAAAAAATATTACTTAAATCACTATAAGCAATTGCCTTGGCTTTACTATCATTTTGGGCTTCACCTAAATCGAGCGATTTTAGGGCATAGTCCGCTGCTTTATCCAATTGACCCCTGCGTTCATATACATAACCTAACTGAGTGTTTAAAAAGGATAGATCAGACTGATGAACCTTGGCTTTTGCCAATTCTAAAACGTTTTGGGCACTGTCTAATTTCTCCAAACGTAGAAGGATGGCTCCTTGGGTGATTTGAAATCTACCGTGCCAGACAAGATCATTTTTCAAAGTAGTAAGTTCCAGACCTTTTTTGGTAAAGTCCATGGCCCTATTTAAGTTTCTGGTATGCCAATAATAAGCCAAATCATTTAGCATGGAAAATTGAAGCGAATCAGTTTTAACCTTTTGATATCCTAGCTCTAAAGAATCTAGATAGGAGGCTCCAAAGTTATCGCTGTCAACAAATACCCTTTTATAAGGATGATCACTGTTCAAGTCAACTATTTGAGCAAAGCTAAAGCTTAGTCCCAAAAAAGACAGCATAAATGCGTATTTGATATGTCTATAAAAAGCACTCATTTTGCAAGTTGATTCTCATTGAGGGAAAATGAGCTTTCACTAAATGTACAACATTCTAGTCAGTAACTCTCGATCGATAAATTAGCTCGTTCGGACAAGATATGCTACTACTTATCCATTATTACCTATTAATTCAATTGTTTATCCTTTCCTTTAAAATAATGAAGTTTTTGGAAAAAGTCCATCATGGAAAAACTTAAATTCAACTTGTTCGCAATACTAGTATCATTATTCTTTTCATGTAAGGATACAAATTCCCTTGAAACTAAGGAGGGTTTATCCAAAATCAGCACTTCAGAAACATCTTTAAAAAAGGCCACAAAAACCTATTTAAGTGCATGGAGTGATAATGATACTGTTTTGCTTAAGATGATTACCATAGATAAATTGGTACGTAATGTAAATGGCGAAATACTATCGGCAAATCAGCGCGAGCTTTTCGAATCGATGCAGTTTTGGCATAGAGCAATGCCAGATTTTAAAATGGTGGATAAAGAAATAAACGTGGTTGGAAATAGAACATACGTTAATTGGATAGGCACTGGTACAAACACAGGAATGTTTGGAGACATACCCCCAACCGGAAAAATTGGACATACCGAGGGTATAAGTATCTTAACTTTTGATGATAAAGGCCATATTGTACACGAGTCAATTTTCTTTGATAATTTAGGTCTATTGGAGGAGTGGGGCTATTCGATTTCCTCCCCAATTATGGAGTAAAAAAATATGTCAATTCAAAAAGTTTAAAAAAATAGTAGTTGTATAGCATCCTTTTAGTTTTGAATGAATTAATTTGTCTTTATGAAAAGACAGCTTTTAATTTATGGTAGTGGTAGACATACCGTACCTTTTTTAAAGTACATGGCAGAGACTACAGGTAAGAACAAACCGAACCTGTGTTTTATTCCTACCGCCAGTGGGGAAGATCAAGATTACATCAACTCATTTTATGACGTCTGTTCGCAAATTAACGTGGTTCCACATGTGATGAGCGTATGGATAAATTCTTATGATCAAAAAGAATCGTTCAATGAGATCATTTCAAAAATGGATGCTATTGTCGTTGGCGGCGGAAACACCCTAAACATGTTGGCAATATGGAAAGCGCAAGGCATTGATATTGCCCTCAAAAAAGCATATGATGATGGCGTAGTAATGGGTGGCGGTAGTGCTGGTTCTTTATGTTGGTTTAATGGTGGGACAACAGATTCAAGACCTAAGGAATTAAGCATCGTTGGTGGTATGTCATTTATTGATAAAAGTCATTGTCCGCATTATAATTCAGAAACTTCTCGAAGACCTTTATATCATAATAATATTGTAACAGGTAAACTATCCGATGGTTATGCGTGTGATGACCGTTCTGCCATTCATTTTATTGATGAGGTTGTACATACCTCTATTTCTTTAGACAGTCAAAATCATTCCTATTACGTGCATATCAACGGTGATGGCAAAATCGAAGAGCAACTTTTACCAAGCACTATTTTAACTTAAAGTAATTAAGTAAATCTAAATTAATTTTTAGGAGTAGTAAATCGTGTTACAATACCAGAACAATTAATATGTATCTGGTACACTCCCCTATTTTGTGTACTGATTAATTTCCGTCGCTCTATTTTATTATAGAAAACCATCATTTAATTATTATACATAAAATCCATTCGCCGAAAGCCTCGATAAATAAAAAGAGCTATTCGGACTGTTTAAAATCATATCCGTCCAAAACCAATTGTATTTCAAACGGAATATTGATTTCTTTAAAACGGCTCCTCCACTTAATATTTAAAAAAGTAGTATTAATCAATAAATTATGAAAAGATTAAAAAGCACCTTGTTTTTGGTTGTCATAACATTGACTCTATGTATATCTAATGCACAAGAGCCAAAAGTGTCTTTAGAATTCGACAATGGGAAAACCGCAACCGAAACAATAAAAAAGTACGTAACGGCGCTACAAAATGCCGATGCCGAAGGTATTACGGCTTTAATGAACAAAGGTGCCATGGTTTATGGTCTTGGTGGTGGCTTGGATTCTTTGAATACTACGAAACACAAGGCTTACTGGATCAATAGCCTTGCCAACTACAAACATAGTATTTCGAATGACCTGTATCTACCGGTAAAAGTTGAAAATAATTGGAACGAAGGGGAATGGTTGCTTACCTGGGGCGTGAACACCCTTGAAAATAACAATACCGGAATTGTAACACCTGTACCTTACCATATTGCATCATTAATAGTCGACGGTAAAATTACGACCATGCGTTATTATTTAGACTATATCGGCTTATTGACAAAACAAGGGTATACGGTAACTCCGCCCACTAAATAATTTAAACTACCCGAACTTTTATAAACAATTAAACTTAAACCTACCTAACATCAATTTTCTACAAGCAGAAGTATACCTATTACCTGTTTTTCTTGCTAGTAAAACTGATGAATCAAAATACCAATAAATAAAAATAATCACAGGCAGACAAATAACGGGGGAATCAATTATGTTACTATATGAGTTTCAATTTTAGTATTATTATAAACAAACCACTTATCTATTGACATATAAAGTCTGCCTGTTTTTTTACCAATACAAGAATCAATATTATAACCAAAAGAAAATACCATGAAAAATAATATGCAAAATATAACTATTATAGACAGTATGTACAAAGCATTCGAAAAAGGTGATATCCCAATAGTATTGGGTTTATTAGATGATAAAGTGGTATGGAACGAAGCAGAGGGCAATGCCATGGCAGATGGCAATCCATATATAGGTCCGGAAGCCGTTTTGAATGGCGTATTTGCTCGACTTGGGGAAGAACATGAATACTTTAACCTCAAAGAAATTGAACTACATAACATGTACAATGACAAAGTACTTGCAACTTTACGATATGATGCTAAAAGGAAAAGTAATGGCGCTCTATACGATGCCCAAGTAGCACATCTTTGGACCATGAAAAATGGAAAAGTGGCAGCATTTCAACAATATGTTGACACTAAGCAATTGGCAGATGCAGCGAATAAATAGGGTGACCTAAAAAGAAAAGCAAATATGAAAAAAACATCATTTTTAAAGTTTGGGATTATAGTAATTCTGATCTCAATCAATCTGGTTGGTTGTAACCAACCACAAAAGGAAAAAGTAACGGAAAAAGTGGTAGAAATAGTAGAAGATGAATCTGAAGCCCCCGAATATTTCCTGCTTCGGCCAAAGGTAGAAAAAGCCTATGGTTATTCACATGCCGTTAGAATAGGAAACGATATAAAAATCTCTGGCGCTGTAAGTATGGACGATGAAGGAAATCCAACAGCTATAGGAAATTTTGAACAGCAAATGATTAATTGTTATACAGATTTGGAAAAAATCTTAGCGCATTATGACTGTACATTTGATGATGTCGTCGTAGAAAATGTATTTACTACCAATATGCCTAAATTTTTGGAATCTGCCATTTATAGAAATGAAATCTATACGAAACAATTCCCAACAGGATCTTGGCTTGGAGTAAAAGAATTGGCATTGCCAGAATTGATGATTGAAATAGAATTAGAAGTATATAAAGCAGAGTAAAAGTGGTGTCAGGAGATTTTTTAAAAATCAAATTCCCTAAAGCAGATGTCATTACCATGGGCAACATTCATCTTGGTTGGGGCACTGAAAATAAAAAAATGTAATTAACAAGGCATATGCCGTATTTCCTAAAATTGGAGCATTAATTACATTTGAAAATAAAATTGATGATAATCGAAATAAAAATTCCTTTAGATTGCTGATGTCTTTAAAAAGGCTTATCGAAATATCAGAAGGGTACTATTTTTGGCTGCAGATTTTAGCATATTATCAAAAGAAGTTTGTTTTCAAGAAATCTCTAGTATCAAGCTTACGGGGCCAACAAGTGCAGTAATTACATGTAAATGATTTAAAAAAATTAAATTGATTTCAGTATTTGTTTGAATTAACTATTTACCAAACTGACCAATATTTGTAAGACCCAAATGTATATTTTCGGGTCTTCTTTAATAAGAATTCAATAATATAAATTAATTTAGAGTATAACAAAAATCTTTAAAACGGGATTCTTAGCACATCGACTTTATAGCAATTTAATTTATATGGCAATTGATGATTTTGGTTTTTTAACAATAGTATTTTTAGTTCTTTCAAATACTCCGGCAAGTAAAACCAAAGCAAACATTTTGGTATATATAATTGATTCTGTATTTCTCTATTTTGATCTATGTCATAGAAGATACATGTTATAATTAATAATCATGTAATATTGGAGCTCTCGAAAAAAACAATAATCAAAATAAAAAAAAAACAAAACAATGAGTAACTCAAGTAAAAATTGGTCAAAGAATGAACTTAAGGTCTATCTGTTATTATTGTGTGCGCAGGCAGATTCAGAACTGACCCAAATAGAGATTGATATGATAAAGCAAAAAACAGATAGCGCCACGTTTGCATCACTCTACCAAGAATTTAAAAAGGATGATGAGGATACCAGCTTTGAAAAAATAGAAGCTTCAATCGGTGTGCTCGAATTTAGTCAGATGGAATTGTCGGATTTAAAAAAGGAACTCTATGAACTCTTCCGTTCAGATAAAAAATTCACAGCCTCAGAACAATATTTGAATAAAATACTTGACAATATCTTGTATTAAATATTTAAATGAATTTATAGATCTCAAATTATTTTAAGAGAAGAGCTATATGCATCTTCAAAGCTAAAGCATTCAAATAAAATCATATCCTGTAGTATTTTTCGCCAATTTATCAAATAACCCTTACTCCGTATAAAAATCTCCTGTACTTAAAGTAAAACTTAAAGCTAATTTTCTTAATTTAAACAGGTACAAAGTTCCCCCACTAGTAATTTAAAAGGTCAAGTTATGCCGTGTCATCAAATGGATCATGAATAATACGTATTGATTTTTTAGTTTTTTTTTAAAATTAGAAACGCCCCCTAGATAACTATACGTATGTTTTTAGTTGGCATTTTTCTATTTCAACAGCAGTACCGACCAAACTATGAAACCAACCAAAACGATTGAGGCCACAGTATTAGATGTTTATCATAAGTGGCTGCATAGTTACTTAAATGGCGATGTTAAAACCTATGACTCCTATTTTGACAACTCCTTTCGTTTTATTGGCTCTACCAATAATGAAGAATTTCTAACTAGAAAAGACACCACAAATTTCTTTAAAGCTACTGCCGAACAATTAGCCGGAAAGACCCAACTACGTAATGAAACTAAAATCATAGAACAATTTGGGGAACTGGTATTTATTACCCACTTATTCGATGCCTGGTTTTTAAATGGAAACGATTGGAGTTTTTACGGTCGATTTCGTTTCAGTAATATACTAGAGCAGAATGAGGACGGTTGGCATTTTGTATATCAGCATTATTCTACGCCAGATAGTAAAGCTCAAGACGGAGAAACCATAGGCTTTAATCAAATCACTAAAGAGAATTTAGAATTACGGGAAGCCATTCAAAGACGAACCGTAGAATTAGAAGAAAAGAATAAAGAACTTGAAATTGAGGGATCCTTAGAACGTATCCGTGCAAAGGCTTTGGCGATGACTAGTTCTGAAGACCTGTTAGATGTAGTGGTGACCTTACGAACTGAATTTCTAAAATTAGGTCACGAGGCACAATATTTCTGGCATATGATGTGGTTAACTGATAAATATGAGAAAGCCATGACCTCGGGCGATGGTACCCGCATTGGTATGGTGATGGAACTACCGAGGCATATTCATGGGAAAATTCCCTTGTTGGCCAATTGGGAAAAAAGTACCGACCCCATGGTCATCTATACAATGGATGCAGAATCTGCAATAGACTATGTGGATAAGATGATTACCCTTGGTGATTTTAAACAAGTAGACCCTCAAGCCCCCACTCATGATGATATTCGGCATATTGGCGGTCTAACTTTTATCATGGCACGTACAACTCACGGAGAAATAGGTTATAGTCTACCGGGTGTTGTTGAAAATCCACCGAAAGAAGACCTCGAAATATTGGTAAAATTTGCGGGTGCGTTTGACTTGGCGCATCGTCGATTTTTAGACTTACAGAAAGCAGAAAAACAAAGACGTGAAGTAGAGATTGCACTTGCTCTAGAAAAAGTGAGAAGTCGTACAATGGGCATGCAACGCAGTGATGAGTTAAGGAATACTGCTATGCTTCTATTTCAACAAATAGAAGAGCTAGGCATAAATTCATTTGCTTGTGGCTTTAACATCTGGGATGAAGATAAAAAAGCCGCTACTGCGTGGATGGCCAGCACATATGGACTTCAACCGCCTTTTAAAACAAATTCTGCCGAAGATGTATATCTCCTTTTTTTCGAAGCAGAAAAAAGAGGAGAATCATTATTTATACTAGAACAGAAAGGAAAGGAACTTGAAGACCATTATAAGTATTTAAAAACTATCCCAGAAGTAAAAAATTTAAGTGACGCCGGGGTTTCTTTTCCTACGTATCAAATTATTCATTGCGCCTATTTTTCAAAGGGTTACCTCATGTTCATTACTCTACAACCGGTTCCCGATGCGCATGATATTTTCAAGCGCTTCGCCAAGGTCTTCGAACAAACCTATACCCGTTTTCTAGACTTGCAAAAAGCAGAGGCCCAAGCTAGGGAAGCTCAAATTGAAGCTGCATTGGAACGGGTAAGAAGCAGAACAATGGCTATGCAGAATAGCACAGAATTGGCTGATACAGCCATTGATATGTTTAAACAAATGCAAACTTTAGGTATGCGTCCTTGGGCCTGCGGATTTAATATTTTTGAGAAGGATGAAAAAGCCGTAACCCAATGGATGAGCGCAGTTGATGGTGCTCTTCAACCTCCATTTACAACACCACTCACAGAAAATCCATTCTTCATAAGAATCTCCGAAGCCAGGCAGCGTGGCGAAGAGCTGTTTGTGATGGAGTCAGGCGGACAAGAGCTTGAGGAAACCTACACCTATATGTTTAACCTTCCCGGCTCTAAAAAAACATTGGGAAATATTTTGACTTCCGGGTTTGAAATGCCAAAATTTCAAATTTCACACTGTGCCTTTTTCTCACAAGGTTACCTAATGTTCATTACTTATGAGCCTTATACTGAGGCTCATGATGTTTTCAAACGCTTCGCCAAAGTCTTCGAACAAACATATACAAGATTCCTAGACCTCCAAAAAGCAGAAGCTCAAGCTAGAGAAGCTCAGATTGAAGCAGCACTGGAAAGAGTCAGATCGAGAACCATGGCTATGCAGCACAGTACTGAATTGAACGATACATCTGCTCTGTTGTTTCAGCAAATACAAATGTTGGGGGTACCGCCATGGAGCTGTGGGTTTAATATTTGGGAAAAAGAGGATACTGTTTTTACTTCTTACATGGGCAGCCCCGATGGGGGTATTCTGAAAGGTTACAAAATACCGCTCACGGAAGAAGCTGCCTTCATTCACTTTAAGGAATCAAGGGACAGGGGCGATAAGCTTTTTATAGATGTGCTTGAAGGAAACGCATTGGAAACACACTATCGATATTTCCAAACCCTTCCCGGGATTAAAGAAATCTTCGAAAAACGGGCTCAGGCTGGCTACCCAATTCCAACCTTCCAGATTCACCATCTTGCCAATTTCTCGCATGGCAATCTTATGTTTATCACTTATGAACACTGTCCTGAAGCACATGATATTTTCATTCGCTTTGCCAGAGTATTTGAACAGACGTATATCCGTTTTCTAGATTTGCAGAAAGCCGAAGCCCAAGCCCTACTAGCAGAGCAAAACCTCAGCCAACTAAAAACAGAGAAACAACGTGCCGAAGAAGCTCTTTCCATTCTCCAAGCTACCCAAAAGCAACTCATCCAATCTGAAAAAATGGCAAGTCTGGGTGAGTTAACCGCAGGCATTGCGCATGAAATACAAAACCCGCTCAATTTCGTCAATAATTTTTCTGAAGTAAGTAACGAACTTATTGATGAAATGAACGAAGAATTGGATAAAGGGGATCTTGAAGAAGCCAAGGCTATTTCGCTGGATATCAAACAAAACCTAGAGAAGATCAACCACCATGGCAAGCGTGCTGATGGTATTGTAAAAGGGATGTTGCAACACAGCCGAAGCAGCAGTGGCACCAAAGAACCCACGGACATCAATGCCTTGGCAGATGAGTACTTACGACTAGCCTATCACGGTTTACGGGCAAAAGACAAAAGCTTTAATGCCACTCTAGAAACCGATTTTGATGAAAGCATAGGCACTATTAATGTACTACCACAAGATATGGGCAGAGTAATCTTAAACTTAATCACCAATGCCTTTTATGCGAGCAACGAACGGAAGCAAGCATCTAAAGATGAGGTCTTTAAACCTACCGTATCCGTTAGCACTAAAAAACTAAAAAGCACCATAGAAATCTCTGTAAAGGACAATGGTAACGGCATCCCAAAAGAAATAGTGGATAAAATATTCCAACCCTTTTTCACCACCAAACCTACCGGCCAAGGCACTGGCTTAGGACTGAGCTTAAGTTATGATATAGTAAAAGCACATAGTGGGGAGATAGGAGTAGAAAGTGAACAAGGTGAGGGAACAACCTTTATTATTTCCTTACCTTTTAAAATCAATCAATGGTCATGATATCAAGAACGAAAACCATACTATTCCTTTCCTTACTTACGGCCATTTTTGCGGTATCCTGTAATGATGATAAAGTTCAAAAAGGCGCTCTTGACCCGACCTCTTTCCGAACGCCTATTACCAAAGCATTTGAGTACACCGAAACCAAACCCATCGAATGGCAAGTTGTTGACCCGGATAGTATTGACCTTCCTCAAACATACTCGTTGGACATTGACAAAATACCCTCTCAGCCATTCATTATCAATGATTTCAAACCTCTAAATTCTCCGATGGAGGAATCTCCCTTAGATTGGGATCCCAAAAATCGGATTGAGCTGGAGTTTGAAACCATTCCGATTGAAAAGAAAATTTCCATCCTTCCCACGCCTGTCGTCACCAAAATGAACCAACCAAGTGTTCTGACTGGAGTCTCTTCGGGGATATTACAACTTTCCATGAGTGAGGGGCTGCCCTCTAACGAAATCAGAAAAGTGCTTCAGAACGAGGACGGGAGCTATTGGATTGCCACATTTGACGGTGGACTATCTCTCTACAACGGGAATGAGTTGTATACTTATGACTACAGAAACATCTGGGATATTGTATTAGATCAGGATGGTAAATTATGGGTGGCCACGGGAAATAATGGGGTCTTCGTACTAGATTTCAAAAAAAGAACGCAAACCCATTTTCTGGCAACGAAGACAATACTTTCCCTTCTTTGTGATCATCAAAATCAAATATGGATGAACCATTGGCAAAATGCCAACTATGTCATGGATAGTGAAATGAAGCAGTTGCGACAAATTACCAATCCCGGCTTTGAAGGTGGGTTTCGGATAATGGAGGATCATAGGAACAATATTTGGCTCACTCATAATAGTGGTGGTCAAATTGTATTAAGCGTTATCGGGGAAGACCGTGAAGACTACGTAGAAATCTTGAATGATCGGGTTTCATATTTTTTTCAAGACTCAAATCACAGTATGTGGCTGGCCGCCGAAAAGGGTCCTATGGCCATTTCATTAGAAGAAAAAACAGCTGCTACCATTGACAATAAAAAGGGGGGTCTTGGGTGGCAAGTTTTATTTGAGGAAGATCGTCACGGAAGGTTATGGGTCATAAAAAATGATACTATAGAGGTGCTCAGTAAAGATCGCAGGCAGATGAAAACAATTGTCACCAATAGTGCTGTAAGATGGGGAAATGCGATAAAAGATAACAGGGGCGTAATCTGGATTGGTACTACGGAAGGAATCCTTCTTTTGGATCCGGATGGACCTTTGCCCGAGTTCCTAGACGAGTCTGATGGGCTGATCGATAGTGAAGTCAGGAGTTTGGAGGAAGATCATCGAGGGGATATCTGGCTAGGCACACCGGACGGCATCAATATTTATAACCCTTCCAGCAAGACCCTCAAAGCGATCGATGATGCAACGCTACAAAACCCAAATTCAAGAAATATTTTTTTCATCAAAGAAATTGAAAAAGACAATCTATTCGTTGATGGAGATCTGCAGGGTTTTCTCATTATCAATCGCGAGGAAAAAGTACTCACCCAGTATCTAACAACGCAACACATTGCGCAACGGGTTTTCGGCGCCCTCAAAGACGAAGAGGGCTTCTATTGGTTAGCCACCGATAATGGACTCGCGGTATATAATCCGGTATCAAATGGATTAAAGATCATCCCAAAGGAGTCTCCCCAATTAGGTTCTGATCGGGTAAGCTGTATTCTGGATGATGGATCAGGTCGTTACTGGCTGGGCACAAGCAATGGATTGGTTATCATAGATCCGGATAAAAATACGATCCAATATTTACGGGAACAGGAAGGATTGGCCAATAACAACATCTGGAAGATCATGCAGCGAGAGGATGGCACATTGTGGGTGGCAACAGATGGTGGCATCTCGATTATAAATCCTGTCAGTCAAACCATCACCAATCTGGGTGAAGCAGAAGGACTCGTACCGGACGCCGTGTACAACTTACAGGAAAAAGATAGTACCCTATACTTAGGGATGGTAGATGGTCTCCTGATGGTAAATCCTCCCGCTGATCTAAACAAGCCCTGGAATTTCTTCAAATACAGCGCGGCTCAAGGTTTTCTCTCAAATGACTATAACCGAAGAGCAAGCTTACTTCTGCCTAACGGGCAACTTTGGTTTGGTAGTGGGCCTAATTGGAAATTGACCATTCTGACACAAAATCCGGTGATTGACACCTTGTCCGGTCCGGTTTTCATCACCGGACTAACAA
This sequence comes from Maribacter orientalis, assembly GCF_900109345.1. Classification (GTDB taxonomy): domain Bacteria; phylum Bacteroidota; class Bacteroidia; order Flavobacteriales; family Flavobacteriaceae; genus Maribacter; species Maribacter orientalis. Next base: position 387,441 of record NZ_FNZN01000001.1, on the reverse strand, counting down.
TCATGGATGACGAACGCTCTTTTGATCGTATGGCAGATTTAAGGCCCCTTGTTGAGACGGGAGATACCCTGTGGTCCAGCGATGTCAATCAACTCTTCACCAAAAATACGCTGCCGAAAGACTCCGGATATGTATTTGATAATCAAATCCAATGGGACAGCCTTTCAAGTCCTTACAAATTGCCCATCGGGCTGCAACTGCCTTATGATCAAAATTATCTACAGTTCAGTTTTGCCAATCTGAGTGTCTTGAACAGAGACAAAATCTCATTCAGATATATGCTGGCAGGCGCTGACGATCGCTGGATCTATGCAGGTCAGGAGCCTCAAAGCAAAAATTACTTTAATCTCCCACCCGGTGCCTACACCTTTCGCGTCGCAACCAGAGGAATCAATGGCCAATGGGGTGAACCTGCTGAATTCAGTTTTCGAATTTTTCCTCCCTGGTGGCTTACCTGGTGGGCTTACTTGGCTTATGCAATCCTAGTCTTCGTGGGCATCTGGGCTATCGTTCAATACCGCTCAAGGCGATTAAAGAAGGAAAACCGTTTGCTCGAAGAAAAAATAACTCAAAGAACCGATGACCTTCGGGAGACCATTAGCAACCTTAAATCAACCCAAAGCCAACTCATCCAAGCGGAAAAAATGGCAAGTTTAGGAGAACTTACCGCTGGCATAGCCCACGAAATTCAGAACCCGCTGAACTTTGTCAACAACTTTTCCGAGGTCAGTAACGAACTGATTGACGAGATGAACGAGGAACTCGATAAAGGCGATTTGGAAGAAGCGAAAGCTATATCGGCAGACATCAAACAAAACCTGGAAAAAATAACCCACCATGGCAAGCGTGCCGATGGTATTGTAAAAGGGATGTTGCAACACAGCCGAAGCAGCAGTGGCACCAAAGAACCCACGGACATCAATACCTTGGCAGATGAGTACTTACGACTAGCCTATCACGGTTTACGGGCAAAAGACAAAAGCTTCAATGCTGAATTGGTAACCGATTTTGATGAGCATATTGGGAAAATAAATATTATTCCCCAAGACATGGGAAGGGTCATTTTAAACTTGATTACCAATGCCTTTTATGCCGTGAACGAAAAGAAGCAAAAAGACACAAATTTTAAACCTATTGTTTCTGTCAGTACTAAAAAGATAGATAACCTTATCACGATAAATGTCTCAGATAATGGAAATGGCATTCCAGAAAAAGTTGGAGAAAAAATCTTCCAACCCTTTTTTACTACCAAACCTACGGGGCAAGGTACTGGGTTGGGGCTAAGCATGAGTTACGACATTGTAACTAAAGGCCATGGGGGGGAATTAAGAGTAGAAACAATAGAAAATAAGGGCACCACATTTATAATAAAATTGCCCTATACAACCAACAATTAGACAAGTATGAAAAACACACTATTACTAAGACCTATACTTTTAATCAGCATCTTATACTGCCTATTTTTAGTTTCTTGCCAGAACCAAAGCAAGTCTGAAACTGAAACAACAGTGGGAGATTTTAAAACTCCAGAGACCATACCACTTACATTTACAGAACAAGAACCTTTTGAATGGGAAACCATCACTTCAGACACGCTTAAAACACCGGTAACCTATTCCTTGAATGTGGATGCCCTGCCTAGCAAACCCTTTGCTTTAAATGACTTCAAACCACTTAAATCTCCCATGAAGGAATTTGATATGGATTGGGAAAATTATCCCACGGAGCAATTGAAATTTGATTCGGTTCCGTTTACGGTTACAACCGCTCCAATAAAAAAACCCACCATCACGAAAATGAAACCGCCAGGGATTATGGAGGGTACCAATGCTAATCTCCTACAGCTTTCTACAAATGAGGGGTTAACATCAAATCTTATTAAAACTATAATAGAAAATAAAGATGGTACCACTTGGATTGGAACATCCCAGTCACTTATTCTATATGATGGGGAAAATAGTTTTTCCTATGATTATACCAACATTAATGATATGGTTTTTGATGATCAAGGGAGACTTTGGTTGGCGACTTTTCGAAATGGTTTATATGTTTTAGATTTTAAAAAAAATGTCCAATATACTATCAATGTTTTTGGTGACCAACTAAGCCTAGTTGATATTCTTTATGATCAATCTGGAGTTATTTATCTTTCATCATATAGAGATGGTATTTATTCTATAGATACCAAATTTGAGAATTTAAAAGAACTAGTAACCAAGGGTACAAAATTACCGTTAACACTTTTTGAAGACCACAATGAAAATATCTGGCTAAGTTTTGAAGGCGGCATAGGTTGCATTGGTAAAGAAAGGCATGTTTTAAAGTTCTTACCAGAAAACTTGAAATTGAACTTCGCTTTAGATATAAAGGAGGATGCATCTGGGACCATTTGGATTTGTAGCCCTGAAAAAAACGAAGTCTTAAATCTATCCTTACAACAGAAAAAGGCAAGAACGCTTACTAAAGAAAATGGCTATGATATAGAAGGGACGAGGTTACAAGAAGATGAAAATGGGCGAATGTGGATTGCGGCTAATGAAAAGGTCTTTATTTTGAGTGAAAACAGAAACAGTTTTAAAAGCATTTTTACCAATAGTAAAATAAGACTTAATGGTAGGGGTAGTATCTTAAAACGAAAAGATGGTTCCATTTGGATTGGCACCTTGGACAAAGGAATTATTATGACCAATCAATTTACCTTAAAAACAGAATATTTTGATACTTCCCGAGGTTTGATCAATGACCAAGTCTGGGAAATTGAAGAGGATTCTAGAGGTGAACTTTGGCTCGGCACAAACAATGGAATTAATATAATTGACATAAAAAATAATTCTATAAAAGCAATTAGTACCGAACAATTGAATAGCAGGCCCAATAATACTATCAATTTTATAAAAGAGATTTCTAAGGATATTTACTTTTTAAACACAAGGCCTGGTTTTTCTATTCTTGATCGTCAAAAAAATACGATTACCCATTATGACACTTCTTTAGACCTTTTTGGAGCGGGTATTTCAGCTATAAATGAGCACACCTTTGCTATATACACAAATCAAGGTCTATTTGTATATGATATTAAGGATAATACCTTAAAAAAAGTCGTGTCCAAGAATGACCCAGATATTCTAAAAGCGGGGAGCGGTTCTGTAATGGTTTATGACGAAGAAGCACTTTGGATTCCTACTACTGATGGTTTGGCCAAGGTAAATTTGAAAACGAACAGCATTTATTATCTCAGAGAAGAACAAGGCCTTATTGATAACGACACAAACGCAGTTTTATTTTCAGAAGAAGGTGAATTATGGGTAGCCACATTAAACGGAATGGCAGTCCTAAATCTGAAAGAAAATACCCTTACCAATTTAAAACAAGAAAACGGCTTAATCCCTGCTGAGCTCTTTGACGTAGTAGAAAAAGGAAAATTCATGTATGCTGCTAGTTTAGATGGCCTTATCCCTATTGAAAAAGCTACTTTCAAAACAACCAATAAAGGTTTCTATACTTTTAATGGGGGCCTTGGTTTCAAATCGAACGACTATTTGCAAGGATCACCCCGATTTTTAAAGAACGGCCAATTTTGGTCTGGGGCTGCAAATCCATCAAGTGTATTTAAGCTACTGGTACTGGATGCTGCACCACAACCCGATAGTCTTGAAAGTTCTGTTTTTATAACCAACTTGTTCGTTATGGATGAGAATCCGGGCTTTAATGAAAAAACTGGCATTGACTCTTTAAACAATAAGGTTTCATCCTATGCAATTAAAAATAATATAACGTGGAATTCCATAAAACACCCCTATAGTCTTGCGGAAGGGCTTGTCCTCCCGTTTGACCAGAACAGTTTAAGTTTTAGTTATGCCAGTGGGGACTTGTTTAATAAGGACCAATTGACCTACAGGTTTATTCTTGATGGAGAAGATGAAGATTGGACCTATGCCGCCGCCACAACGAAGACCAAAAATTACTACAACCTAAAACCGGGCAACTACACCTTTAAAGTAGCTGCTAGAGGGTTTACCAATACATGGTCGGTTCCAGATGAGCTGTCTTTTACAATTAATCCTCCTTGGTGGCAAACTTGGTGGGCCTACCTCCTATTTGGGCTCCTATTTGTAGGTGCAGTTTGGTCTTTTGTTTCTTACCGTTCGCGTTGGTTGAAGAAGGAAAATCGCATTCTTGAGGAGAGCGTAGCACACCGCACATCGCAGTTAAAAAATAAAATCGATGAGTTGAAGGCTACCCAGTCGCAATTGATACAATCCGAAAAAATGGCTTCACTTGGAGAGCTTACGGCCGGTATTGCGCACGAGATTCAAAATCCGCTAAACTTTGTAAATAACTTTTCTGAAGTAAATAAAGAACTTCTTGAAGAATTAGAGGAAGAAATAGAAAAGGGTAATTATGACGAAGTAAAAGCCTTAGCAAAAGATGTATCTGCAAATGAAGATAAAATTATCTTTCATGGCAAACGTGCCGATGGTATTGTAAAAGGTATGCTACAACACAGCCGCAGCAGTACAGGTCAAAAAGAAATGACCGATATCAACACGCTTTCAGATGAGTACCTTCGCCTTGCTTACCATGGTTTGCGTGCTAAAGACAAAAGTTTTAATGCTACTTTGAATACTGATTTTGATAATAGCATAGACAAAATAAATATCGTTCCTCAGGATATGGGAAGGGTAATTTTAAACCTCATCACCAATGCCTTTTATGTAGTTAAAAAGAAAAAGGAACAAAACCCTAAAGGCTACGAACCCACCGTTTCTGTGAGCACAAAGAAACAGGGGAATATGGCTTTAATTAAAGTATCTGATAATGGCAATGGTGTGCCTAAACAAGTACTTGATAAAATCTTTCAACCTTTTTTCACCACAAAACCATCGGGAGAAGGCACCGGACTGGGACTATCATTAAGTTATGATATTGTAAAAGTGCATGGCGGTGAATTAACTGTAGATACGAAACAAGGAGAAGGTACCACCTTTACTATATCACTACCAATGAATTAAAACACTATAATGTTCCCTCATTATACTATTTAAAAACAAAAAACGAAAAGATTATGAAAATATTAGTTGTAGATGATGAACAAGATGTGAAAGTACTTTTTCAACAGCGTTTTAGAAAAGAAATACGAAAAGAGGAGCTAGAATTTGTTTTTGCCTTCTCAGGTGAAGAGGCACTAAAAATAATGAAAACCATGGAGCATGAAGCAGTTCTTATTTTATCGGATATAAATATGCCGGGCATGAGCGGACTAGAATTGTTAGAAAACATCAAAAAGAATTATGTGAAACCACCCCCAATGGTCATGATGATTACTGCCTATGGTGACGATGAAAATAGAACTATGGCAAAAAACTTGGGTGCTGATGATTTTCTTACCAAGCCTTTAGATTTTTCATTATTAAAAAATAAGCTGATAACCTTAAGTTAAAACTATGGCGAAAATAATGGTAGTAGATGATGAAACGGATTTAGAAATACTCATCAAACAAAAATTTAGGAAGCAAATTCGGCAGAATGAATATGAGTTTGTTTTTGCAATAAATGGTCGTGATGCACTAGAGAAATTAGTTGAGCATCCAGGTATAGATATTGTTTTAAGTGATATCAATATGCCCGAGATGGATGGTCTCACCCTACTCTCAGAATTGCATGAATCTAGTCCATTGATTAAATCAGTAATCGTTTCGGCTTATGGTGATATGGAAAATATTCGTGTTGCCATGAACCGTGGTGCTTTTGACTTCATTACCAAACCCATCAACTTTGAGGATCTTACCTTGACCATGGAAAAAACCTTAAAACATGCCAGAGAGATTCGAAAAACCTTGCAGGCGATTAAGGAGAATAATATTCTAAGAATGTACGTAGATGAAAACGTACTTAATTTTATGGGTGGCCAAGAATATGAATCTAAAATTATGGCTAATGAAAGTATTGAGGGTACTGTAATGTTCGTAGATGTTTGTGGCTTTACGAAAATTAGTGAAACTACCAGTCCAGATATCGTTGTGACCATGCTGAACACCTATTTCGACGCCATGGTCAAAGAAATAATGGAACAAGATGGTATTATCGATAAATTTATTGGCGATGCTGTAATGGCCGTATTTAGAGGAGAATACCATTTAGATCGCGCCATTGATGCCGCTTTGGCAATAAGAAACCAAGTAAATGGATTTCCTAACGTAGAGAATAAAGAAAATTTTAAACCCAAGGTATCCATAGGTATAAAAAGCGGTGAAATGATTTCAGGTAATATTGGATCGGCAACCTTAAAACGACTCGATTACACTGTAATTGGTGATACCGTAAATACAGCTGCCAGATTACAGGACGCCGCAAAAGAAAATCAAATTATTATTTGCGAGGGTTGCTATGAACAAGTTAAAGAGGCCTTTAAATGTGAGAATTTAGGTAGTATTACCATGAAAAACAAAGCACAGCCATTAACAGTTTATAATGTATTAGAGTAACTATTTTGAAGTCTTAAATTTTATAGCATGACCAAACCATTAAAAACTAAAAACCAAGCAAATACCAAAACCAAACAAGAACAAAATCCGTTGACCGCTTTTGAAAAAGGGCTTCTTGACGAACTTAAATCTAAGGGGCATGCTGAAGAATTGGTGGATCACTATTGGGGTACCATCAACTACGTTTCTAGTCTTATAAAGGCTTCAGAACTAAAGGCGGGACTTATTTTATCTTTTTATGGTATTATTCTAAACTTCATTTACCAAAGTGCGGCACCTGTTATGCATTCTGTTTCTAATGCCATATTATTCTATGTCTTTATCGGACTTTGGGGTGTCGCTACCACCGTCTCCATTTTTTATAGTGTACGGTGTTTTATTCCAAAATTAGAAGGTGACTACAGTGACAATGTATTCTATTTTGGAGATGTCATCACAAAGTTTGGAACCATCAAAGAATTCTCAAAAAAATTCTATGATGTTAGTTTAGATGAGCAACAGGTTTTTGAGCAATTAGGGGAACAAATATATATCAATTCTAAAATTGCCGCTTGGAAATTCAGAAACGTTCAACGGTCTATTCGGTTTTTGGCAATAAGTCTTGTTCTATTGTTAGTAACGGCAGTGTATTATGGAGTGCTTAGAATTGAATAATTATGGTAAAATTCTTTATAAAAACTAGACAAAACCTTCTCAATGAAGACACAACTAGTACGTATATTAAATATACTATAAAAGAAATTTCACTCGTTGCGCCTTTGTTTTATTAATTTGATTATCAAAACTTAACACAAAAAATACAATTATGCAGTGCGTTATTTGTACACGAAATTAAAGAACAATTTAAATTAGGGAATTGGTAAAAATCAAAACCTTTCTTTCAAAAAATAACGACCGACCTAAACCATTTAAATATGAATAGAATAATATTCAAAAACCACTGTTTAACGCTTGTTACACTTATTGTAACAAGCATAATTACAGCGCAAACCGACACAGAAAAAGCATCTGAAACCGTAAGTAAAAGTGAAATTGAAGGTCATATTTATTTTTTAGCCGATGATGCATTAAAAGGACGAGCTACTGGGTCACCAGAACTAAAAATTGCCGCATCTTATTTGGCCAATACCTTTCGAAGTTATGGGGTAAAACCCAATCCGGCTAGCGGTGATTACTATCAAAAAGTGGAAATGTTTCGGTTTTATTTAAATGAAAAAATAAATCTTTCACTCAATGGCGTAAGTTTCCCAGAAGTAGTTGCTTTCGATATAGATGCTATAAATAGTGAAGAGGATGCAATATACCTAAATTATGGCCTTAAAAATGATTATGAAGGTAAAGATGTAAAGGATAAAATAATTATAGTCAAAGCAGGTACTCCCGATGCCTTAGAATTAAGACCCGCACTTGGCAGTAGAGCACAAAAAAGGGAACTAGCTATAAAAAATGGCGCAAAAGGTTTAATAGAAATAGGTGCTTTTGAAGATGCCATTTGGCCACGTTTTAAACATGCATTTGAAGAACGTGTTAGTCTTACCGAAGGTGAAAAAGAGCCTTTACCACTCTATGCATGGGTTCAAACCAGTCAAGAGGAATTAGATAAATTGGGTGCTGAAACCTTAAAAATTAAAATTAAGAGTAATGGTATTCAAAAGGCAATTATCCAAAGCCAAAATGTAGTTGGAGTTTTAGAGGGAACGGATTCTAAACTTAAAAACGAATATGTGATATATTCAGCACATTATGACCATATTGGAATCGGCAAACCCGATGCTAAAGGAGATAGTATTTACAATGGAGCCCGTGACAATGCCATTGGCACTACTGCTGTTTTGACCATGGCGGAAAACTTGGCTAAATATCCCACAAAACGCTCAGCCCTTTTTATCTTGTTTACAGGGGAAGAAATGGGGTTATTGGGAAGCCAATATTATGTTCAGCACCCTGTTTTGCCTCTAGAACAAATGATATATTGTTTTAATACTGATGGTGGTGGTTATAATAATACCAGTTTGGCCACTATTGCCGGGTTAAACCGTACAACAGCAAAAGATAAAATGATTGAAGGCGCTAAGACCTTTGGCTTAAAAGCCTTGGATATTGATGAGGTAGCGCCAGAAGAAGGCCTTTTTGACCGCAGCGACAATGTAAGTTTTGCTAAAATTGGCATCCCTGCCCCCACCTACTCTACAGGTTTTGATGCCTTTGATGACGAAATCAATAAATACTACCATCAAGCCGCTGATGAGGCTGATAGTTTAGATTATGATTATTTGGTAAAATTTTATCAAGGATATATACTTTCAGGACGGTCTATTGCGAATGACCCAGAAAGACCTTATTGGATAAAAGGTGACAAGTATGAAGCCGCGGCCAATGTCTTGTATAGTAAAGTACCTGAAGTTCCTATTAAAAATTGAATCAAACCAAAAAATCAAACCAAAAAATGAACCAATTGGACTCCCTAAAACAACGCAACCTTAAACTACTATTTACACTTATCGCAATCCCATTTTTAGCAATTGTAACCCTAGAAGCACAAGGCACTAGATTATTGCGTCAACCCGATATCAGCAGTTCACATATTACATTTGCCTATGGTGGTGATATTTGGATGAGCAACATAAATGGTGGCGAAGCGAAAAGAATTACAAGTACACAAGCGGTGGAATCCAATCCGTATTTTTCGCCAGACGGTAACCGGATCGCTTTTTCTTCCAATCGTACGGGATATCAAGCGGTCTATGTAGTGCCCACGGAAGGTGGTGAGGCCAAACAAATTACATGGCACCCTAGCGGTTCTTTGGCAAGGGGATGGAGCAACGATGGTACACGTATTCTCTACGCTAGTAATCGAGATACCGCACCAAGTCCTTATAATCGTTTATGGACTACTGGCGTTACGGAGAATATACCTTCGTTGGTTCATCCACAATGGGGTTTTGATGGTGCTTTTGCCCCTGAAGGGGAGCACATGATTATCGATAGGGTAAGCCGTTGGGACAGCGAATGGCGTGGGTACAGAGGAGGTCAAAATACACCTTTGATTATTTTGAACACCTCAACATCCGAAGAAGAATTATTGCCCAACGAGAGCACAACTGACATTCAACCACTTTGGTTGGGCGATGTTGTTTATTTTATATCGGATCGTGACTTGGTTGCCAACATTTGGTCTTACGATACAAAAACCAAAGAATTACAGCAAATTACCGAATTCAAAGGTGCAGATGTTAAATGGTTAGCAGGAAATGAGAACGCACTAGCTTACGAACATGAAGGTTATCTGCACCTTTTGGATTTAAATACGAAAACAACAAAACAATTACAAATAGATATTATTGGAGATTTTCCATGGGCCGCCACCCAATGGGAAGATGTAAGTTCCTCAGCAAGCGCTGCATCCTTATCCCCTAATGGAAAGCGGATGATTGTTGAATCACGAGGTGATATTTTTACGATACCCGTAGAGTTTGGCGATTCAAGAAATATAACGGAAACTGCCAATGCCGCAGATAGAGCACCCATCTGGTCACCAAAAGGCAATCAATTGGCTTGGTTCTCGGATATAGAAGGAAAAGAATATAGTCTTATGTTGGCATCACAAGACGGGTTGGATACACCTACGTCAATCGCTATCGGAGAATCTAAGATGGCATGGGATCCTAGTTGGTCACCAGACGCAAAATATATTGCTTTTGTAGATGACGACGTGCGTTTACGGGTATTAAATTTAGAAACAAAAGCCATACAGACCATCGATGTTGGGGGTACTAATATAGAACGCGGTAGCATTACCTTGAACTGGTCGCCTGATTCCAATTGGCTCGCATATGCCAAAGCTGGTAGCAATAACTTTAGACAGATTTTTATCTGGTCGGTCAAAGACGGACAAAAAAGAGCGATTACCGATGTTTTTGCAGATTCGTTCTCCCCCGCTTGGGATCTAAACCACAAACAATTTTACTTTTTAGCCAGTACCGAAGTGGCATTGGGCTCCGGTTGGGCAAATACAAGTTCGATGTCTGCCAGTCCCTCGTATGCTGCCTATATTATTAATTTACAACAAGATGACCCCTCCCCTTTTAAACCAAAAAGTGATGAGGAAACCCCTGATAAGGAAACCGACGACAAAAAAGAGGGCGATAAAAAAAAGAATAAAAAAGGAAAGGACGAAAAGGCTCCAAAAAAGACCGTAAAAATAGATTTTGAGAATTTAAGCCGACGTACTTTATCACTCCCTGTTCCTGAACGAGAATACAGCTTTATTGCAGCGGGGCCAGAGGGTGCTATATTTCTTGGAGAATATGTACCCAACGAAAAAGGTCTAGCCCTTAAAAAGTTTACACTGGAAGATCAAAAAAGTAAAGACTTCATTTCCGGTGTAGAAAAGGTATCCATTACCGGTAATGGAGAACATCTATTGGCGAATGTAAACGGGCAATGGAACGTAATGGACACCAAAGGAGATAGCGGTGAAAAAGGAAAAACGGTAAAAGTAGATCTTCAAATGAAATTGGATCGTTCCATGGAATGGAAGCAGATGTTCGAAGAAGCATGGCGATATGAGCGCGACTATTTTTATGACCCAAATCTTCATGGTCGTGATTGGAACACTGTTTATGAGCGCTACGCACCTCTTGTTCCTTTTATAAAACATAGGGCAGACTTAACCTACGTTCTTGATCAAGTTAACGGTGAACTATCCGTAGGCCATAGTTTTGTATTCGGAGGCGATTATCCAGAAGTGGCCGACTCTAAAATGGGAATGCTGGGAGCGGATATGACGGTTGAGAATAATCGTTGGAAAATAAAAAGAATGTATACCACCGAAAGCTGGAATCCGGGTTTATCTGGGCCCTTGGATGCCCCTGGCCTCAATATAAAAAACGATTACTATATAGTAGGTATCAACGGCGATGAACTGAAAGGTACCGACAATATCTACAAGCATTTAGATGGCACGGTAGACAAGCAAACCATAGTACACATCAATAGTGAACCAACTTTTGAAGGAGCATGGAAAGAAATTGTAAATCCGATAAAAAGTGAAAACTCGTTACGGCAACGTACATGGGTAGAAGATAATCGTAGAATAGTAGATTCGCTTTCCAATGGCAGATTGGGCTATGTTTGGGTGCCCAATACCTCGGGTCAAGGCTACGTGTCCTTTAACCGCTATTATTTTGCACAGCAAGACAAAGATGGAGCAGTCATAGACGAACGTTTTAATGGCGGCGGACTGCTAGACGATTACATGGTAGACCTTATGACCCGAAGCTTACGGGCAGGTTTAACGAACGAAGTACCCAATGGAAAACCCATGCAATTGCCCGCTGGTATTTTGGGACCAAAGGTGCTATTGATCAACGAAATGGCCGGTTCTGGAGGAGATTTCTTTCCATGGGTTTTTAGACAGCAAAAAGCAGGTAAGCTTATTGGTATGACCACTTGGGGCGGATTGGTAAAATCCTCCGTTCATTATGCTTTGGTAGATGGTGGTGCACTGACCTCTCCAGATAATGCGGTATTTGATCCTATTAACAACAAATGGATTGCAGAAAACATAGGGGTTTCCCCAGATATTGAAGTGAGGCAAGATGCATTATCCTTGTCCAAAGATAAAGACCCACAACTAATACGCGCGGTCCAAGAATTATTGAAACAATTAGAAGTAAAAACGACTATTGTTCCACCAAAATTTTCAAAACCAGCAACAGGGAATTAAGAACTTAGAAAGATGGACTAATGATTAAATTCTTTAGAAAATCTCTTAGAAGAAAATAACGAACTATCTAAACCAGATAATAAACTAAAAATGAAAATAAAACTTCTATTCTTCAGCCTAATTGTAACTGTTCAACTAAGTGCCCAGAACTATGAAAACATCCATAAAAAAGCCATTTTCGTGGATACGCACAACGATTTTCTTACCCAAACGATGGAAAAGGGTTTCGTTTTCGATACTGATTTAAAAGGTAAAACTCACAGCGACCTCAATAGGATGAAGAAAGGTGGTGTTGACGTACAATTCTTTTCGGTTTGGAGCGATGGAGACCAGCTGAATCCGTATGCATTTGCCCATAGGCAAATAGATAGTTTGGATGCCGTTATAAAGCGAAATCCTGATAAAATAGTAAAAGTTGGTAATTCAAAGGAACTTCAAAAAGTAATAAAACAGCATAAAATTGCCGCATTAATCGGACTGGAAGGCGGCCATCAATTTGAAAACGATTTGGACAAAATGGAAGCTCTTTACAATCGGGGTGTTCGGTATATTACGTTGACATGGAACAATTCAACACCTTGGGCAACTAGTGCTTCAGATGAGACCAATCCGGAAGGTGTAATGAATTCCGAAGGTAAAAAAGGACTCACAGCTTTTGGAAAAGAAGTGGTTAAAAAAATGAATGCTTTGGGGATTATGGTAGATATCTCTCACGTTGGCGAGCAAACGTTTTACGATGTTATTGCAACTACCAAAAAGCCCGTTATTGCCTCACATAGTTCGGTGTATACGCTTTGTCCGCACAAACGAAATCTAAAGGACGACCAAATAAAAGCAGTTGCCAAAAATGGTGGGGTAATCCAGATCAATTTTAATTCAGGGTTTATAGATCCTTCAGTTGAACCAAGAGAAACTGCATTTCTTGAAAAGCACAAAGCGGAAATAGACTCCATCGTAAAAACCGGTATGCTTTCATATCATGCGGAAGAATCTATGTATAGAAAGTATGCCGAAGAGTCCTTTGAACTACGTGCGCCTTTTGATTGGGTTATTCAACATATAGAATACGTAATAAACCTCGTAGGTGTAGATTATGTGGGAATAGGTTCTGATTTTGACGGTATTTATCAACCGCCAAAACAATTAGACGATGTTACCGATTATTCAAAAATCACAAAGGTTTTGGTAGAAAAAGGATACAGTGAAAAAGATATCTATAAAATACTTGGTGCTAACCTGTTACGGGTTTTGAAGGCCAATGAATCGCAATAAAACCCACTCCTAACCCCTCATGAAAGGTGAATAACTTATAGTTATGATAAAACTCTTCCGAAAAATCCGCCAAAACCTGCTCTTAGAAGGTAAAACTACCAAATACTTTAAATACGCCGTTGGCGAAATTGTACTAGTTGTCATTGGTATTTTGATTGCCTTATCTATAAATAATTGGAACCAAGAACGACTAAATGGATTTGAAAAAAGAGAGTTACTTTCTAAACTATATATAGAGTTTAAATCCAATAAAAATGTCGTTGCAAACTTTAGAATCGCTGAGGAACGAGCCATTAATTCCTCCATGGAATTAATGAGTTTAATTGGTGCTTCAGAAAAAGAACTTCTGCGTCATAATTTAGATAACTTACTTTTTCAATCCTTTCCTTCTAACGAATTAGCATTTGCAGACAATGCAGTTAATGGCATCGTCCAAAATGGACGTCTCAATCTTTTTGAAAACGACTCCATAACCTCCCTTTTAAACCATTGGAATTCGCTCTCTGAAATCAGAAAAATACGTTTCGAAAAATTAGATGCATGGAATAACGAGCATTTTTTACCTTTTTTGTTGTCACATATTTCTTTTAAGGAAATGGACAGTAATGCACATTATAAATGGGCGGGAACCTCTAAGGTAAAACCTAGCTATTATCCCTTATTTCAAAAGGTTGAATTTGAAAATTTTTTGGATAATGCATTGTGGTTACATCAACAAATCATTGAAAGACTAGATGAAACCGATCTTCTTATTGAAGAGGTTATTCAAGCAACAAAACCTTATAGCAATGATTAAATTCTTTCGTAAAATTCGTAAAAACCTGCTCAACGAGGGTAAGACAACCAAATACTTTAAATATGCCCTAGGTGAAATTGTCTTGGTAGTTATTGGGATTTTGATAGCACTCTATTTAAATAATCAACGAGAAGCATACACCATTCAAAAGCAACAAGAAAATTATTTGGGGCAAATTAGAGGTGAGATGATCAACAACCTTTAATCAATTGAGATAAAAATGGACGCGTTATCCCAAAAGATAGAAAATGCTTAAAAGGTTCTGCAAATTATGAATGACGAAAGTCTCATAACCAGCTTATCCGAACCTGATGTGTCCCAGCTACTTTATGAGCTTCAAAGAACAGATAACATACTATTTTATGAAAACGGCGCCTTAAATCAAATCATTTATTCTGGAGGATTAAAAGAAATAAAAAATGACAGCATCCGAGCTTTATTAGCCTCTTGGGAAGGAAAGATAAATCGTGTAAGGCTGTAAGAAAGCCAGGTGGCCGAAACTCAAGAAAACCTAGAAACCTTTCTTTATAAAAATGGCGATTTTAGAAGTTTATCTAACGATTTGGGGTATTCCAAAAAAGCAAAAATAAAACTTTCTGACAACAGAATGGGAAATAAAAGCTTAATGCGATCCAAGGAATATGAAAATTATGTCTTTCAATTGATTGCCTATAGTGCTTCCTTAAGGGAATCTTAATATGCAAATTTTAAAAAAGATATACAATCGCTCATTGCACTAATAGACCAAGAATTGAATGATAAAAATTAAAACGATGACAAAAACTATAGTAATCTCAATTACACTGCTGGTTTGTACTTCAATTTTTGCACAAACAACTGCTGAAAAATACGCTAAAGATGTACAATCTATAAACACCATCATATTTGCCTATTATGACGTTGTATCCGGTTCTAGCAATGAACCTTGGGAATTCGAGAGAGATCAATATATCCATTCCAAAAATGCGGTCATTACCCGATTAGATGACAATGGCAAAGCCGAATCACATGCTTTAGAGGCAGAGTACATACCGCTAGCATTAGCCCCAAAAGAAAATTTTTACGAAAAAGAACTCAAAAGGAACGTGACCCATTTTGGAAATATCGCCCAAGTTTGGAGTGCTTTTGAAATACGTACAGACCCAGAAATAGCCTCAAACATTAGAGGATTGAACAGCATTCAACTTCACTATGAAAATGGCAGATGGTTTATTGACAGTTGGACCTGTGAAATGGAGTCAGAAAAAAATGACTTAGTAACCCGTTTTATAAACAGGGAGTGAAGACTGTAAATGTGAGAATTTAGATAACTACTATGAAAAACAAAACTTAACCGATAACATATCATATTGTTTTAGATATTTACTTAAAAGTTACTATTACTTATTAAAAAAAATAGAACTACCCATTAAAACTACAAATATTGAGTATTTTAAGGAATTATCTAACCATCAACACTTTACTCATTAGCAACTTTAAAAAATATGAGATTGCACAATTAAAAAGTGAAAATGAAAAAAATGAGGTTATTATTCATTTTATTATGCCTTCAAAGTTCAGTTTATTCACAAACTGATCTTGATTCCTTGTATAGCACTTGGGAGAATGAAAAAATTTCTGATAGTATCAGAGCTTTTGCATTAACCGATTATATCTACGATGGTTTTTTTTCATCACAACCCGATAGTGCTTTAATCCTAACGCATCAATTATACCAATTCACTAAAGAAACTAAAAACGAAAAGGGACTTATAGAAGCCCTTACCCTTAGAGGGTATATTCAATTTAGAATGGGAAACTATTCCAAAGCATTGGCATCGTATGAAGAAGGATTGGAAATTGCTGAAAAAATAGACGATAAACTGAGTGCTGCCGATATTCTCGTAAAAATGGGATATATCTATCATGACAATGAAGATATAATCAACGCATTGATTTACTATCAAAAAAGTTTGAAGATTTATGAGGAAGAAAATGACTTAGAGGGTAAAGGAAATATTTACAATGAATTTGGAAGCATCTATTTATCTAAAGGAGATTACGACAAAGCCCTAGATTATTATAAAAAGAGCATAGACATAAACAAAGAATTAAATTATGAAGAGGGTAATTCTGCCATGTACATAAATATAGGTGGGCTATACTTAACAAAAAATGATTTTCAACAAGCGCTAGATTATTACGAAAAAGGCTTGGTAATCGAAAAAAAGAAAGAAGATAAATTAGGAATAGCATCAGCACTATCGGGAATCGGAAATGTTTACCTTGAGCAAGGGGCTTCCACAAAAGCATTAGATTTTCTACAAAGAAGTTTTGATATCAGTGAAAGTATAAATGATATTCAAGGTGGGACCAATACACTTTTAAGTATAAGTGATATTTATCTTGATAATAAAAACTACACAAAGGCAATAACATATTGTAAAAAAAGCCTTTCTATGGCAAAGAAAGTCGGTGACTTAGGAGGTCAAGAATATGCTTATGAATGTTTATATGAAGCCTATCGAGCATTAGGTAATCCTGAAGAAGCCTTAGTGTATCATGAGCAAATGATTTTCATTGGCGATAGCATAAAAACAGAAGACTTAGCCATAAAATTGCAGCAAATAGAATTCTCAAAGAAAATTTTGGCCGATAGTTTAGTGCAAATTGAGAAAGATATAAAAGTGCAATTACAGCATGAATCTGAAGTACAGCGAAAGGATAAAAATCGAAATCTGGCTATTGCAGCAGGAATAATCTGTTTTATATTGGCAATTGGCTTTTTCTCAAGATGGCAATACGTTAAAAAATCTAAAAATGTTTTGAAGAAAGAAAAAGACCGTTCAGAAAGTCTACTGTTGAATATTCTGCCAGCGGAAATTGCTGAAGAACTGAAAGAGAAAGGGGAAGCAAAGGCTCGCGATTTTGATTTAGTTTCTATATTATTTACCGACTTTAAAGGTTTTACAGAAAAGTCTGCAGAACTTACTGCAGCAGAGTTGATTGGTGAAATAAACCATTGCTTTAAGGCATTTGACCATATTTGTGAGAAGTATGGTATTGAAAAAATCAAAACAATAGGTGATGCTTTTATGGCTGCCGGTGGTCTACCAGTACCTTCAACCGATTCAGTTCAGAATACGGTTATGGCCGCGCTTGAAATGCAATCTTTTATGACCCAAAGATTTGCAGATAAAGAAACAGCAGAAGGATTTACATTCGAAATGCGCTTGGGCATCCATACAGGTCCGGTTGTTGCAGGAATAGTTGGAGTCAAGAAATTTCAATATGATATTTGGGGTGATACCGTAAATACGGCAGCGAGAATTGAAAGCAGCGGAGCTGTAGGCCAAGTAAACATCTCTCAACATACGTATGAGCTGCTACAGGACAATAAAAAATTCACATTTACACATAGAGGTAAAATACAAGCAAAGGGTAAAGGAAAGATAGATATGTATTTTGTTACCAGAAACTAAAAACGAACATAGTATTATTTAATTTGAGCACACCTTCATCATATTTATATCCATAAAACAGCTAATTCAAATGTTATCAATGCATAACTAGCTACTATCCCTTTTTTCCCTTACGTTGATATTGCATCCCATTTCGATAGTTGTCTTGGTATAGTTTTATACCCCACCAAATTCTTCAGATAATTAAACTGGTGCCTAGGGACATCATTTGTGGCTGTTCGTCCATAAAAAAAAATGTATCTACTACAAAATAGGTTAATTGTATGTGATTATAGCTCCCCCCTTTTTGACAGATACTTTCAAATAATAACTGGCAGATTACAACCAAAGTATAAAAAAGCCAATTATCAACTTTTAGACCACTAAAAACAATTAAAATGGAAACAGTAACGGCAATAAAAAAACAAGTAGACCCCTCAAATATCATGCAAATAGGTATGGGTTTCTGGGCCTCTAAGACCTTATTATCAGCAGTTAATATGGGTGTTTTTACCCTTCTAGCAAAAGGTGCGTTATCAGGAAATGATATTAAAACTAAACTTGGCTTCCATCAAAGAGGTCTGTATGATTTTTTGGATGCACTAGTAGCCTTGAATTTTTTAAATAGGACCGGGATAAAAGAAACCAGTTGCTATAGCAACACGGAAGATAGTGCGCTTTTTTTAGATAAAAACAAACCAAGTTACATGGGTGGACTATTGGAAATGGCAAATAATCGATTATATCCTTTTTGGAATGATTTGGAAGAGGGACTCAAGACCGGATTACCACAAAATGAATCCAAAACTGGTGACAAAAGTCTTTTCGAAGCAATATATAGCGATGAAGAAAAAGTTCGTGAATTTGTGAATGCAATGGCCGGAGTTTCAATGGGGAATTTTATCTCTTTATCCAAAAAGTTTGAGTTTTCACCCTATAAGACCTTATGTGATATTGGTGGTTCCGGTGGCCATTTATGTGCTCAAGTGGCTATAAACAATGAACATATGAATTGTTTTTCATTTGACCTACCTGCAGTGGCACCCGTAGCACAGGAAAATATTAATACAATGGGCCTCAATGAAAAGGTAAAGATTATTTCTGGAGACTTTTTTACCGATGATTTCCCCAAGGCGGATGTAATTACCATGGGGATGATTTTACACGATTGGGGTGTTGACGACAAAAAAATGCTAATAAAAAAGGCCTATAATGCCTTACCAAATGGTGGTGCCTTGATAGTTGTCGAGAACATCATCGATGATAAAAGGAGCGAAAATGCCTTTGGATTATTAATGTCATTGAACATGCTCATAGAAACTCCAGAAGGTTCCGATTTTACCGCATCAGATTTTAATGAACTGGCTAAAGAAGCCGGTTTTACAAAAATGGATATTATACCATTAACCGGCCCATCTAGTGCTGTGATAGCGATTAAATAAGAATAGTAACCAATAAATAATAGAACAAATGAAAAAATTATTGTACACCTTAGTTTTAGTACCACTAATGATGGTAGCCCAGACCAATGAAAATTTGGTCATTGAAAATGTAATGTTGACCGTAAAGCCTGATAAAATAGCCGAATTTGAGGCAGGTATAGCGGCCCACAACAAAAAATTCCATGCTTCTGGACCTTATGGGGCAAGAGTCTATACTATCCTTAATGGAAAAAATGCAGGGAAGTATATGCTGATTATGGGGCCACTACCATGGAGCGCTATGGATGGAAGACCGGCAAGTAAAGAACATACCGATGACAACAACAAGAATATTAACCAATATATAGAGTCTGAGGTAGAAGTTAATTACATGAAAATGCATCCCGATTTATCAAATTTCTCCAAAGATTTTGAAATCAATAAAGTCTCGGTTTTTATGATCGATATCAAACGATTTAAGGATATGGATTTTATGGAAAAAGTAGTGAACAAAGTAGTGAAAATGTATAAGGAAAAAATGCCAGACCAAATCTATGGCATTTATACCAATGAGATGCCTAATATGGACGGAATGGATTTTGCCTGGGTAGATTTTTTTGATAACTCTTCTTGGATGGCCAAAGACGATACGTTCATGCAAGATTTCGAAGATGTTCATGGGGCGGGTAGTTTTCAACAATTCATAAAAGATGTAGAGGCTACTACAGATGGTGATAAAGGTGAGATATGGTCTCTTCGAAAAGATTTGAGTGGCCCAGATGCTAAAGTAATAGCCTTGGAAAGGAAATAATATTGATTTTACAAATTTAAAGCTAATATTCAAGGCTTGGGTATTATTTCTAAGCCTTGTTATTATCGTAACTGATATAATCTTAATTGGCTTCCATATAATTAAAACTTAACTCTTTTGATAAGAAAATAGTTAGAGAAATTGGTTATTGGAATCCTACTGAAATTCAACAGTCTTTGCAAGCTGCAGAGCTAATGACAGAAAAGAATACTATGGAATAGTTTGTGAAAAATTTATATTAATCAACACATTTGACCGAATTTAAAACATCAAACCAACAAAAAAATTGATACATGAAAAGAAGAAGTTTTGTTCTAGTAGCAGGAATTGGAATTTCAGTAATCGCAATTCCAACTTGGTATTATATATATGGAAAGACAGAATTGGAGACATCATTAACCAGTCCTGAATTATTATCCTATATATGTGATGACAAAACTATTAATGATATTGGCAGTTTATATCGTAAGGAATTTTCAGATGAAAACAGTGAACAAAAACTTTTAGAACTTTTATTTAATCATGGTTCCACTACCCCTTATCCAAATAACGAACTATTAAATAAACAAATCATTGATGATTACCATACAGAAAATACAATAATGATAGATGGCTGGGTCTTATCTAGGACAGAAGCTCGCCAATGTGCTCTTTTTTCATTATCCCAAAATAACTGATCATGCATATAGACGCAAGAGAATTAGAAAATAACTCAGTTATTGAGGGTGATATTTGCATAGTTGGCGCAGGAGCTGCAGGAATAAGTATAGCTTTGGATTGGATGGATTCTGCATATAAAGTAATCTTACTTGAAGGAGGCGGATTTGAATATGATGACAAAGTTCAAGAACTTTATGCTGGGAAGACAACTGGCCAAAAATACTTTCCGCTAAAATCTGCCCGACTTCATTATTTTGGTGGCACCACAGGTCATTGGGCTGGCATGTGTGCCCCTTTTGATCCAATTGATTTTAAAAAACGGGATTGGGTACCAAATAGTGGTTGGCCAATCTCCAAAAAAGATTTTGATCCATTTTATGCAAAAGCAAATAAAATTCTAAAACTGGGACCTTATAATTATGAATACGAATATTGGTATAACGAACTACCAAACTTAACTGCTTTCCCTCTTGACGACAAAGTAGTCTGGAACAAAATATGGCAATATAGTCAGGCGCGATACGGGGACTTATATAAAAAGGCTATTGTCGAATCAAAAAATATTCACCTTTACACATATGCAAATGCGGTTGATATCAAAGCTGATGACAACATATCTAACGTTAAAGAAGTAATTGTCAAAAACTATGCAGGAAAAACACATAAAGTAAAAGCAAAACACTTTGTCATGGCATGCGGAACTATTCAGAATGCTCGTATACTACTGGCTTCAAACTCGCAAGCACCTCAGGGTTTGGGTAATGATAATGATTTAGTGGGTAGATATTTCCAGGAACATTTAGAAGTAGCTTCTGCAGAATTGTGGTTGGTGAAACCATTTTCTACGAATTTATATTCGTGGGAATACGGAGTAACAAAGGCAAGTGCAGAGTTGGCAATCACCGAAGAAATACAGACCAAAGAAAAAATACTAAACGGGACAGCCTCCCTTACCCCTCTTAGTTTGGCCAAATATCAAAAACCTAGAATGGAAACCTGGCAAAACAGTGACCCAAGAAAAAGTTTAGAAAATATGTTTGCCAACTGGGGCGAAGCTGCAGAAAAAGCCAAAGTAGAAAAAGGAAACATTGAACGAGCCTTTCAACTTAATACAAGAATAGAGCAAGCTCCCAATCCAAGTTCTAGAATTACACTTGGAGGGGAAAAAGATGAACTTGGTGTACGGAGGGCAAACTTACACTGGGAACTTACCGCCTTAGATAAATATAGTGTTCGCAAAATTTATCAAATTCTTGGGCAACAATTAGGCATTGCAGGGATAGGCAGAATAAGACTAAATGAATTTCTGAGGGATCCAAATGACAATACGTTCCCTGATAGCACCAACGGAGGATGGCATCATATGGGTACCACAAGAATGGCAAATGACCCAAAGAAAGGAGTTGTAGATTCCAATTGTCAAGTTCATGGCATCTCAAATTTATTTATTGCCGGGGCAGCATGTTACCCAACTTCAGGGGCACCTAATCCAACCCTTACCTTGACCGCATTATCACTTAGACTATCAGACTTTTTAAAAAACAAAATGATATAAAATCGTCATCAGAAAAAATTTCAGTGAATCATTTGAAGTGTTTACAATACTGTAAATAAAACAAGAATATTACAAAACATTGTACTACTCGATAATTATGGATATTTGGTTTTAAGGTTTGTTTATGACCAATGTTTCAATCTGACACTAAGTTAATAGGTGTTCCTATTAATAGGGATGCCCAATATTAATAATCCTCTGGAGTACCAGAAAAACGTAGCAATAAAACACCCTTAGTATTGTTCCAAAGGGTTAATTGATTTGTATAAGGTAACTACTTTAAAACACTGATATGAAAATCAAACTAATTTACGTAACACTTATACTTGGTTTTTTAAGCTGTAATCAGACCAAGAAAAAAACTTCAACACAAGAAAACGTCAAAACTTCTAATCCAAATTCAATTCGGTTTGAATTACTAACTGATGCATTGAATACTCCTATACAAATGAGTATTCCCGATGATAATACCCACCGCAAATTCTTAACAAATCGGAGCGGTCAAATAGTGATATTAGAAAATAAAACGATCTCACCCATTCCTTTCCTTCAATTAAACACAGCGCAAGATTCTCTTGGGCTGGAGGGACCAGAAGGGATAGGAACCATTAATGGAATGGCTTTTCATCCACAATTTAGTGGCAATCACAAATTTTATGTATGCTATAATGCGGCACCTTCTATTGCTAGCGATCCAGTAAAACTTGTTATTTCAGAGTTCCTGGTAGATAAGGAGAATCCAAACCTAGCAAATAAAGAAAGTGAAATTAGGGTTCTTGAAGTTAAAGGTGCCCAGGTTTCACATAATGGGGGCAAAATTACTTTCGGACCAGACGGCTATCTGTATATATCTATTGGAGATGATGCCATGGGCGATGAAAACTATGTACATCATGCACAAGACTTGAATCATTTCTATGGAAAAATATTACGTATCAATGTAAACACCATGCCTTATACCATACCATCTGATAATCCATTTATAGACATAACGAATGCTAAGCCCGAAATATGGGCATATGGTCTACGTAAAATGTGGCGGTATACCTTTGATCCAAAATCAAAACAATTATTTGGCGCCGATGTGGGCGAAGGGCAACAAGAGGAAATAGATATTGTTACAAAAGGTCCTAATCTTGGTTGGCCCTATATGGAAGGAGAAAGTATTTATTTGGAAGATAATAGTATTGATAAAAGTGGTTTTAAACCACCTATCAACACCTACTCCCATAAAGATGGTGTATGTATTATAGGTGGTGACTTCTATTATGGAAAGGAAAATCCCAATTTACAGAACAAACTTGTTTTTGGAGATTTTAGAGGGAGTATTTTTTCGCTATCCCAAGAAAGCAATGGAAAATGGACAAGGGAACTTTTGGAAATTCAAAACAAACCAAAAGATGTTTTTATGATTTGTGGGTTTGATACCGATGAAGATAATGAACTCTATGTGATGGGATTTTCGAATACAGATGCGGGACCTAAAGGTGCTGTTTATAAAATTATGCATTAGCTTGTACTTGTAAGTTGGTCAAGAACTAATTTTGAAATTATACCGTGCTGATAGTACAGAATTGTTTAAAATTAATTGTTGACCATTTTTCCTTACCATTACTTTTTACTAAGAAATAACAAGTTTCTATGTATTATTTTGAAGAAATTATCTATCAAGAAAATGGCTTATTGTTCCTATTAAAATCCTACAATATTTTAGATTAAGAAAGCGATTTATAAACCTTCAACACATTCTCAATCTTAGCCTCTGTCTCCTTATCAATATTTTGGTGTTCTGGGTTTTCCTGTAACCATTTAATCGTTCTTTTAATACCTTCAGAAAAAGGAATTGTTGCCTTAAATCCGGGTACAAAGGTTTTTATCTTGGTATTATCGAACAAGACACTTTCAGCCTTATCTGCCAATAGCGTTCCTGTAAACGATGGCTCAACGTTGCATATGAAGTCAGACGCTATATGAACAACTTTAGCTTCCTTGCCTAAGGCATCCGCCAAAATCTTATAAATCATATTCCAGCTCAGTACCTCATCTGATGTAATATGAAAAGCATGTCCAATAGCTGTTGTTAATCCTAATAAGCCAACAAAGCCTTTAGCAAAATCATCGGAGTGTGTCACCGTCCAAAGTGAAGTGCCATCACCATGAACAATAATTTCTTTCCCATCTAAAATTCGCTGCGCCGTATTGTATTTATTAAATCCACCAATGGCAATTGGTATTACTGTATCATACGTTAATGAAGGACGAACAATCGTAATTGGAAAACCTTCTTCACGATAGGCTTTTTGCAAACGGTCTTCACAGTGTATTTTTCCTTGAGAGTAATCCCATAAATTATTGCAAAGCGGTGTAGATTCGGTAATTACAGGATAACTCAAAGGCGTTTGATAACACGATGCAGAACTGATAAAAATATATTGTTTGGTCTTACCCTTAAACAGTTCAATATCTCGCTCAATATCATCAGGTGTAAAGGCTATCCAGTTAACAACTACATCCCAGTCGTGCTTTTTAAGCTCAGTCAATTCTTCGGGTTTGTTAATATCCCCAATAATAGAATGTGCTCCTGCAATATCAACTTTGGCCTTTCCCCTATTCAGTACATATAAATCCATTCCCTTTGCTACTGTCATTCTACTACTTGGTGTGCTAATGTTACCTGTTCCTCCTATAAATAATACTTTCATTTTCATTTTTTAAATTACTGATTATCAATCAATTAAATTTAATAATCTTAAACATCCCTATAGAATGTTAATCCGTTTTTAAAAGGGTCATAAAACGCAAATTCTTTGGTTCCCCAAGCGGTTTCACGCAGTAAGGTATGCGGATTAAAGATATCTTTTTCTCCATACTCCTGAAACAAAGCTTCTATATTTTGGGTAACAATACGCAACATGGGTCGGTCAATTTCTACCTCCCATTGCTTAGCATCATGCCATTGCAAATGTATTTCTACAGCATCTTTAATTACTCCCGCATACTTGGGGTTTTTAGCATCATCTGCAAAAGCAATCTTGAAACCTAATCGGTTTACATAAAAGTCCAACGCCTCCAAAACATCCCAAACCGGTAATACGGGATGTATTTGATGCAAATATCCTCTAACTTCCATACCTCAAAAATACGAAAGGCCATACATATTGATAGCCCATATAAAATAATTAAGGATTAGGTTAAAAGGCTATCGATACCGTTAAATTCATGATTAACCTATTTTTTACCTCCAACCAACGATACGGCTAACGCAATTATACCCAAAACTATAGTAATATAGGCATTGGTATTATTTTGTTCCTCCACTTTGACTATCCCAAGATCTAAGGACGCCTCGGGCATTATAAGCGTGTAAATTCCATAAATTAACAAAACTACACCCACAATAAGAAGAATTGATTTTACCTGCTTGTTCATGATTATTTGATTTATTGTTGACCGTTAAGGTAACTAAAATAGTATTTCAAAAACAGTAGCCCTTACCAATAAACAAATTTGAGTTATTCACTATTATTAAGCCTATAGTTCACCACATTACAATTCATTTATGTACTTTCATATTATAACCAAAAAAGCAAACAATGAAGATAAAACTACTCTTACCTATTCTCCTTTTTGTTTCAATCCCTCTTTTCTCACAGAACAAAAGCACCTTAGAACTTACCGATATTTTTAACATGGAGTTTGTATCTGACCCTCAGATATCACCAGATGGAAGTAAAATTATTTATGTTCGGAATTTTAAGGACATTATGACCGACAAAAATTTATCGAACCTTTGGATAGTAAATTATGATGGTTCAGAAAACAGACCTTTGACCACTGGCAACCAAAACGACTATTACCCACGCTGGTCTCATAATGGTGAGAAAATCATTTTTAAATCGAATAAAGAAGATGAAAAGATGAAGTTGTATCTCATGTGGATGGATACTAAGGAAATTGCTCCGTTGACCAATACCCCAAAAGCACCTGGTTCAGTAAGTTGGTCTAATGATGACCGTTATTTAGCTTTCACCATGTTCGTGCCCGAAGTAGAGGAGTCGATTGTTAAGTTACCGGCCAAACCAGAAGGTGCAAAATGGAATACTCCCCCTACTTACATTGACAAATTGAATTATAGAGGTGACGGACAAGGATATATAAAAGGCGGTCACGACCAAATTTTCACTTTATCTATTGATGGCGGTACACCAAAACAACTGACCACAACAACATTTGACCACGGTGCACCTGCTTGGTCTAAAAATGACCAAACATTGTACTTTTCCGCTAATTTTAATCCGGATGAGGCTTTTGAACCAGCAAATAGTGAGGTATATGCCTTAAATATTTCAACAGCTGAAGTTTCTCCTTTAACTACTAGATATGGTCCTGATGGTTCGCCAGTGGTTTCTCCAGACGGTAAAATGATTGCTTATACGGGCTATGACGACAAATTACAGGGTTATCAGATTACGGAATTATATGTAATGAATTCCGACGGTAGCAACTCAAAATTACTTTCCGGAAGTTTCGATAGGGACATTGCCAATGCCCAGTGGGCTAATGATGGTAAAGGTCTTTACTTTCAATATGATACAGAAGGTGCTACTAAAATTGGACATATCACCTTAGACGGAAAAGTAACTACCCTTGTTGAAGGTCTTGGCGGATTATCGTTAGGAAGGCCATACAATGCTGGAGATTTTACAGTTTCAAAAAATTCAAGATTTGCATATACGTTAGGGAACACGCAACACCCTTCTGATTTAGGTGTTGCCGATAAGAAAGTTTCTAAACGTTTGACCTTTGTAAATGATGATCTTTTCTCTTTTAGAGATTTAGGTAAAACTGAAGAAATTTGGTGGAAGTCTTCTTATGACCAAAAAGACATTCAGGGTTGGGTGGTTACGCCGCCAAACTTTGACCCAACTAAAAAGTATCCGTTCATTCTAGAAATTCACGGTGGGCCATTTACAAGTTACGGTTCTGTGTACAGTGCTGAAATACAAGCATACGCAGCGGCAGGTTATGTAGTATTATACGCTAACCCAAGAGGTAGTACAAGCTACGGAGCAGAGTTTGGAAACTTAATTCACCATGACTATCCCAATCACGATTATGATGATTTAATGAGTGGTGTTGATACCGTACTAGAAAAAGGATATGTAGATACCGATAATCTTTTTGTGACCGGTGGTAGTGGTGGCGGAGTGCTTACGGCATGGATTGTTGGTAAGACAGATAGATTTAAAGCTGCCGTAGTTGCCAAACCCGTTATTAACTGGACAAGCTTTGTACTCTATGCCGATGGTGCCGCATTCTTCTCTAAATATTGGTTCGGCAAAAAACCGTGGGAGGATCCAGAAAACTACTTTAGACGTTCACCATTAATGTATGTAGCAAATGTGACTACTCCTACCATGTTACTAACGGGAGAAGAAGATTATAGGACACCAATTGCAGAATCTGAACAATTCTATACCGCCCTAAAGTTAGAAGGTGTGGAAACGGCTATGGTGCGTATACCAGGAGCAGGACACGGCATTGCTAATAGACCTAGTAATTTAGTTGCTAAAATTGCAAGTGTTTTGGCATGGTTCGATAAGTATAAGACTAAAAAATAAACAAGATTATGAGATTTTTAAAACTAATAGGTATTGTATTAGTAATCCTTATGGCCAACAAAGGTTTTAGTCAAGACATATCGGTAATGACCTATAATATTAAA
Organism: Maribacter orientalis; assembly: GCF_900109345.1. Classification (GTDB taxonomy): domain Bacteria; phylum Bacteroidota; class Bacteroidia; order Flavobacteriales; family Flavobacteriaceae; genus Maribacter; species Maribacter orientalis. The sequence goes on along the minus strand of NZ_FNZN01000001.1, from coordinate 359,548 downwards.
TGGGACAATACCAATGATACCGTTAACAATTGGAACGATAGAAAAGAAGCTATGGTTGATTTACTAAAGCATTACCAACCCAATATTATCGGTATGCAAGAAGTGGTGAACGGGCAACTGAATTATTTAGTTACGAATTTGCCAAATTTTTCTTCTATTGGCGTGGGTCGCGAAGATGGAAAAGAAAAAGGTGAGTACTCCCCTATTCTTTATGACACCAAGCTATTAAAGGTAGTAAAGAGTTCAACATTTTGGCTGTCGGATACTCCCGATAAAATTTCTGTTGGTTGGGATGCGGCCTTGGAACGTATCTGTACCTATGCCTTATTTGAAGACCTGAAAACAAAAAAACAATTTTGGGTTTTCAATACTCATTTTGACCACATAGGGGTTATGGCCCGTGAAAAATCTGCCGAGCTAATTGTCTCTAAAATGAAGGATATAAATGTGGATAACCTGCCTGTGGTTTTAATGGGCGATTTAAATTTGACTCCGGACGAAACTCCAATTCTATATTTGAAAGATGCCTTAACGGATGGTCAGTCTATTACCGTAAAAAAATTTTACGGCCCAACTGGGACCTTTAATGGTTTTGACCAAGACCGGGTATTAACAAACCGAATCGACTATATTTTCGTAGACAGTTTTAAAGTTCTAGAGTATATGCATATTGATGATAGAATGGAAAACAACAAACATATTTCTGACCATTTGCCGGTATTGACTACGATTTCATTTTAAAAATAGGTATTATAGAAGTCCTTAGCATAAATAAATATCCCGATGCATTTACGCAATCGGGATATTCTGTTTGTTTGAATGAAACAAATTACTTCTTCAAAAAAGAAATCAAAATTTTATTCAATTCATCTGGGTGGGTTACATTAAGTCCGTGCGGAGCGCCCTTAATGACTTCATAAGTGCTGTACTTTATACCTTCTGCGGCTTGTTTCGCTGAAGTTTCAATGGGCACTGTAGCATCTGCATCACCATGAACTATTAAAGTAGGTACAGTAACATTTTTTAACTCCGATCTAAAATCGGTATGCATCCATGCCAATGCTGTTTGTATCGTTGCTCTTGGCGATGCAAATGAAGCGATTGTAAAATCATAATCAAGTTGCGCTTCACTTACCCTTTCACCTTTATTTTTATCATAATTGTAAAAACCTTTACTGAATTCTTTTAAGAAACCAACTCTGTCTTTTTGTAGCGCATCAATAATTCCGTTTAAAGCATCCTCTGGTACTCCATCGGGATTATCCGATTTTTGTTTTACTAGTGGAATAATAGAACTAATTAGTGCCGCTTTTGCAATTCTGCTAGAACCATAATTGGTTAAATAGCGAACAACTTCACCACCACCCATAGAAAATCCGACGATAATTGTGTCTTTCAAATCTAACTCTTCAATAATGGCATTTAAATCACCGGCCAATGCGGAGTAATCATACTCTCCCCAAGGTGAAGAAGATGTACCAAAACCTCTACGGTCATAGGAAATACAGCGAAAACCTTCTTCCACAATTTTCCAAACTTGTTGTTCCCAAGATTTACGGCTCAATGGCCAACCGTGAATCAATATCACTGGTTGTCCAGATCCATAATCCTCATAAAATATATCTACGTGTTCCTTTGCTGACTTATTTGTTATAAATGGCATATTTTATCTTTTAAAAGTTACTTACAAGATATTAATCATTAGGTAGTTAAGTTAGCCCAATGCGTTAAATAATTGGTTCATAACCGAATGTTTAAAACCATTATATTTACCAACAAAACGAAATTATATGTTTATACCAGAGCACTATAAAAACAACGACATACATGAAATTCATAGTTTCTTAAAAAAAAATAGTTTTGGTATTTTAATCAATACGATTAAGGGAAAACCTTGGGGTACCCATATACCATTAGAACTTGGAAAAAATAAAGAAGGTAAAGATGTATTGGTTGGCCATATTGCCAAAGCAAATCCACAAAGCGAACATCTTATTGACGAAGATGAAGTACTTTGTATCTTTAATGGTCCACACAGTTATATTTCCTCTTCATGGTATCAGAAAGAGGAAGTCCCAACATGGAACTATGTTGCCGTTCATGTTTATGGAACGGTTAAAATTCAAAAAGCAGACGAATTACTCTCCTATTTACATGAATTGGTAGATAAGTATGAGCAAAATTCAGAACATCCTATTTCAATAAATGATATGTCTAAAAAGACCATGAGACAGGTTACAGGTATAATTGGTTTTGAAATTATGATTAACGATATACAAGCCGTTAACAAACTGTCACAAGGTAGAAGCCATGACCATCCAAAAATAATTTCAGAATTAGAAAAGCAGGGTTCAGCTGAAAAAGCGATTGCCGAAGAGATGAAAAAACTTAAAAAATAGGCTAAGGTCATAATTCTAGTAAAAAAATTAATCGACGAACTACATTTTAGTTTCATAATTAAATTTCAAAAAACAACTCAACCACTTCTAATTCAATTGAATACATAATAAATTAAGGCTTTCGACAAACGGTAAAACCTACCCAAGTTTACAACGTAAATAAGGTAACTTTTAAATTCGAAAAAGATGATTTATATACTTTTCTGTTTTTACATGACCTTTGTTAGCGTTCTATTAGCGATTTCTTATCTAGCAAATAAAGATTTACAACAAGAATTGAAGTCGATCAAGTCAAAATAATATCGTTTAAGATGTCTTTTGGTGAAATCAATCATTTAATTTTATGTATTAAATTTTAAGACATTCTTTAAATCACTATGGCTGAAGCTAAAAGCATTTATAACTTTTCTAAATCTTCTAAGATTGAAGAATGGCAAATTGTCAACGATGAAGTTATGGGTGGAATGTCAATGGGTCTAATCCAAATAAACTCAGAAGGAAATGGAGTTTTTAATGGCCATGTTTCACTAGATAATAATGGAGGATTTTGCTTAGTAAGGCACGATTTAGAGCCTATTAAAGTGGAAGACTATTCATCTTTTGAAATTCGAATGAAAGGGGATGGTAAAAAGTATCAATTCCGATGCAAATCAAGTGATCATCAAAGACATTCGTATATATACTCGTTTAGTTCTGGAAAAGATTGGAAAATAATTACAATTCCATTCCATAAAATGGAACCTTATTTTAGAGGAGATTCTCTTAAAATGCCAAACTATCAAGGCGATTTTCTTTCGCAAGTTGCCATTTTAATAGGAAACAATAAAGAGGAAGATTTTAAACTTGAAATTGACTATATTAATCTAAAATAAAAAAGGAGCCCTTTAAAGGGCTCCTTTTTTATTTTTTTTAAAAGTAGTTTTTAACTGTCTTTCAAAGATTTCATATCAATTACAAATCTGTATTTCACATCAGATTTTTGTAGCCTATTATACGCTTCATTAATATTTTGAATATCTATCATTTCAATATCTGATACTACATTATGCTTACCACAAAAATCTAACATTTCTTGAGTTTCTTTAATACCACCAATTAATGAACCTGCAATACTCTTTCTTCCCATAATTAAACTTCCACCATGTAATGGATCTAAAGGTTCAACTGCACCTACTATCACCATTGTTGAATCCCTTTTCAACAATGCCGCATAAGGATTCATATCATGACCAACCGGTATCGTATTCAATAAAAAGTCGAAAGAATTAGCATGCTTTTTCATCTGCTCTTGATCCTTCGATATTAAAACTTCGTCTGCACCTAGTTTTTTAGCATCTTCACTTTTAGAAGGCGAAGTGGTAATCATTACTGTATGCGCACCCATTGCGTGGGCAAATTTTACTCCCATATGTCCTAAGCCACCTAAGCCTATAACACCTACTTTATCACCTTTTTTCACTCCCCAATGTGCTAGTGGAGAATATGTGGTAATTCCTGCACATAATAACGGAGCTGCAGCCTTTGCATCTAAATTCTCAGGAACTTTTAATACAAATTCTTTATTTACTGTAACGCTTTCAGAATATCCACCGAAAGTATGTCCGCCAGAATGCTTGTCCTCACTATTATAGGTAAACGTTGCTCCTTTTTCACAAAACTGCTCTAAATCATCTTTACAAGCACTACACGTTTGACAAGAATCGACTAAACAGCCAACACCTACTAAATCTCCTACTTTAAATTTCGAAACACCCTTGCCTACCTCTAATACCTTTCCTATAATTTCATGACCAGGTACTACCGGATAAACAGAATTTTTCCAATCGTTTCGTACTTGATGCAAATCACTATGGCACACGCCACAATAAAGTATATCTATTTTAACGTCATCTTCTAAAGTTGCTCTACGTTCTATTTCGTATGGTTTTAAATCAGCATCCTTTGAATCTGCTGCATATGCTTTAATTTTTTTCATAAATTTTTCTTTTGTTACCAATATTAAAATTACAACAAAGAATAGCCTTGTTCTACAATTTTACTGCTTTAACCCAACTTTAACGAAGTCGTATAGTATGAAGTTCATAGAGCAAAAAATAAACTCGAATGAGTAAATTATTAATATAAAAATTATTTCCTGTTTGAGAATTATGATAAAACTGACATTTATCATCTTCTTATTCTGTTAAAAAGATTAAGTATTAATAATACCAATGAACCAACTACTTCCAACTTTTAAAAAACTAATTGTTCCATTTAGGGTAGATGAGTTAATACCCAATATTTTAATTTTAATACCTAGGATTCTCACAGGCTATCTGCTTTCTTTTGTATTTGCTGTTAATAAATTTGGCATCCCTTGGACACCAAAATTGATGGGACTTGAATTATTTGAAGTCTCAGATTGGTTTGTTAAATTGGTAGAACAGTTCGGAACACCATTTTCTCTAATGCCAGAATTGTTTGCGTGGTCGGCCGGTTTTACTGAGGCTTTAGGTGGCATTCTCTTGATTTTAGGATTAAACACCAGAATTACCGCATTCTTTATTACAACTACTATGTTTGTTACTATTGCTTTTAGACCCTGGGATGCAACATGGAGTATTATTCCCACATTCATTTTCTTTTGTCTTGGTCTATTTTTTATGGGATTTGGCTCTGGTAAATTTGGCCTAGATTATGTTTTAACTAAAAGAAATCTATACCGATTGCATTTTTAAAAGTTGTTAGCTACAATTCAGTCTCACATTACGCCAATTGAGTAACATCATTTTTATATTAGTTTTAATAATCAGCATTTTTGAAGTAATCTATAAAACTTTAAAAAAGAAAAAATCACTATTTGTAATCAGTGTATTAGCATCGATTCTTACTGCAAAAGCCCAAGAAAATGATGGCATTACTTTAACTGTAATTATAGAAAATATTCTCAATAATGATGGCCATATCTTAAGTGCTTTACACAACGAAGAATCATTTTTAAAAGTGATGGACTAATCATGAACCGAGAAAAAGCTGAAAAGGAAAATTAACTCTAATATTCAAAAATGTTCAACCTGGGGAATATGCCGTTTCAGTCTTACATGATGCAAATGAGAACCAACGAATGGATTTTGAAGCGAACGGTATGTCAATTGAAAATTATGCGATGAGCAATAATCCTATGCTAATGGGCCCACCAAAGTTCGACGATGTAAAGTTCACTGTAGGTACTGATGATATTGAATCTATCTTAAGATTTTAGTAGCGAACTTTACTTCACAGCAGGCCCTCATAATAGGTTATGATAATCGTTTTTAGTAATTTTATAGCTACAAACTATACGAATGACTATTACACAATTACAATACGTGCTCGCGGTTGCAGAATACAAGAATTTCACCCTTGCGGCTGAAAAAAGTTTTGTAACACAACCTACCTTAAGTATGCAGGTTCAAAAGCTTGAAGATGAACTTGATATACTGTTATTTGACCGTAGTAAAAAACCTATTACTATTACAGAAGTTGGAAAAAAAATAGTTGCGCAAGCTAAAAATATAGTCAATGAAGCGGCCAGAATCAAGGACATTGTAGAACAAGAAAAAGGATACATAGGCGGTGATTATGTGTTAGGTATAATACCAACGATTATGCCAACACTTTTGCCAATGTTTCTTAAAACCTTTATACAGAAGTATCCGAAAGTAAACCTTATCATAAAAGAACAGAATACAGAAAATCTAATTCAGAATATACAAGACGGTCATTTAGATGCAGCCATTGCTGCAACACCATTAGAAGTAGATTTCATTAAAGAAAGACCACTGTATTATGAACCATTTGTTGGATACGTACCTAAGGAACATCGTTTAGGAAATAGTACTCAAATTACGCCTGAAGATTTAAATATTGAAGATATTCTACTTTTACAAGACGGACACTGTTTTAGAGAAGGTGTTTTGAATTTATGCAAGACTCCTAAATTAGGTGGTGAACATTTTAGTTTGCAAAGTGGAAGTTTTGAGACTCTTATCAATCTATCCAATGAAGGATTAGGCATGACCCTTCTACCCTATTTGAATACAATTGAACTTGATGATATCAAGAAAAAGAACTTAAAGTATTTTAAAGATCCGTCACCAGCTAGAGAAGTAAGTCTAATCTATCATAAAAAAGAATTAAAGGTTCAGATAACCGAAGCGCTCAAAGATGTGATTACAAGTGTAGTACGTGGCGCAATAGCTTTTCAAGATGTGAAAATTATAAGTCCGTTGAATAAATAAATTTTATTGCTTCTTGAAACGATACAAGCAGCCCTCAATACATATAGAAAGATAAGACGGCGACAGTGTTAGTTCTTTACGCTCTTCGTTGAAATCAGTGCTGTAACCTAAGGTATCTTGAAATACAAAGAAAGTTCACTTTCCTTTATTTGATAATCACCTCTTTGCTTTATCTCTTTATTGAAATTGGTTTTACTTTACCTACCGTCATTATTAAAAATATATCGAAATTCTTTTTTGGCATCTTGCCATTCTGAGGCTCCACCAGAACTTAAATAAGTTTCTTTCGATAACCATTCACCTAAGATTCAGTATCGTCGATTGATTTTTTCCTTGTTTATATCGTTACTCTCACAACCGAGTAAGAATACTAGAAATATGGAAAGAGAAAATTTGATGGCCATCTTGTTATTTATATTAAGATGCCAAAATCACCTAATGGATGCTCAATAAAAAGAGCCACTAATTAGTGGCTCTTTTTTATACTTTTAAATAGATTAAACTTTGCTGTAATTCTGGTTTGTCTGTTATAAAATTCTCTAACCAAACTTTTAATTCTTCTACCTCATCGGGTAGTAATGTCAAGAGGGCTTTTTTTAACTCCTTGCAAAATAGAAGGGTATCAAAACTCACTTTTTTAAGAACTGTTTTACTATACTCAAGCATTGAATTTGCCATGAACTATATTGATTAAGTGGTTGTTCAATAAAGGTAAACAGAAATGTAGATTGAATATTGCATACAAAAAGTTAAAGTAATACCATCGGTGTTAAAGTTTTGGATCATGCAAAGACGATAGTTTTGTACTTTAGAAGTTATGAAAAAAATAACATCAATACTTGCCATTTTCATAGTACTCTCTGCCTGTAGCTCAAAGAAATCCATAATTAAAAAGCAGCTGAATAGCAATCTCTCTTCATCTTTTTATAAAAATCAATTTACAGGAGTTTTGGTAATCGATGCCAAAACGAAAGACACCATCTACGATCAAGACAGCCATAAGTACTTTATACCTGCGAGTAACACTAAAATCTTCACCCTTTTTGCTGCCTTAAAGACTTTGCCGAAAAAAGCACCGACATTACGATATATAAATATTAATGACACCCTTTATTTTGAAGGAACTGGAGATCCCTCTTTTTTACATCCATATTTAAAAGATTCTACGGCATTCCATTTTCTAATAAACAAAAGCAACCTTGTATTTGTTTCCGGGAACTTTCAAGATGAAAAATATGGTGCAGGTTGGGCTTGGGACGATTATCAATGGTATTATTCTCCTGAACGAAATGCACTTCCTATAAACGGTAATGTGGTATTGTCGTATAAGAATACTGAACTGGTGGTATCTCCTCCTTATTTTAAAGACAGTGTTATAGAAATTTTGCATAAGGACAATAGGAATGAATTTTCAAATATTTTCTATTACCCACCCCAATCTACAGACACCTTAGAAACTCCTTTTATTACAAGTCTACAAACCACAACTTCTATTCTAGAGCAAGCATTGGGCAAAAAAGTTTCAACAACTTTTACCATGCCTTTAGGAAATAAAGAGACCTTATATGGTATTGAAATGGATACGCTCTATAAACGAATGATGCATGAGAGCGATAATTTTATTGCTGAACAACTATTGTTCATGGCCGCTTCTGAATTAAAAGACACATTGAACAGTAATTTAATTAGAACTCATATTTTAGAAAATGAGTTGCAAGATTTAGCGCAACTACCTAGGTGGGTCGATGGGTCTGGACTATCTCGTTACAATCTTTTTACACCACAGAACATGGTGAATGTATTAGATAAACTCTATGCAATGGTTCCACAAAAACGACTATTTTCTATTTTTCCTGCGGGTGGTTTATCCGGTACCTTGAAAAAAAGATTTGCCGGAGATGAACAGGCATACATCTATGCTAAGTCTGGCAGTTTAAGTAATAATTATTGTTTAAGTGGGTACCTGCTGACCAAATCTGGTAAAACACTGATTTTTAGTTTTATGAATAACCATTTTAGGGAATCGTTATCAGATGAAAGATTACGCCTTGAACAAATGCTACAAACTTTACGAGACAACTATTAGCTAAGACACTATTGTAGAAACGTGTTTTGCATATTTCTCTTTAAGCAGTTTAATCTTAGGTGAAATATGAGTCTTACAAAAGGGTTTTTCCGTATCGTTGAAATAATAATTAATAAACTTCTCTTCAGATGATTTAAACCGACCAAAGGGAAGAATAGCGGTGATTATAGGAGTGCTCAACTCTTTTTGAAATTCAGTCATGATTGATTTTAAGAAATCTTCATCTTGTTTCTTAAAATAATATGCTGCAGAACGATATTTATGCCGCATAGAATGGTTTTGACTACTTTGATGCGTGTCTAAATGAATGGCCACCAAATCTTTTAATTCAATTACCTCAGCGTTGTAATGAACAATAACAGCTTCTGAAAAGTTATCGGTATCACCTTGTGGTGCTATGAAACCCTGCTCTACTTTCGCAACACCTTTAAGAGCCATAAAAACAGCTTCAGTACACCAGTGGCACCCGCCGCCAAATCCTATTTTTCGCAAATTTTGCATACCATTCTGTCGGATGAATCAACTTAAACTAACGCATTCAATTTTGCATATTGTAGTAACATAATAGTTTTTGAATCATTAATCTCACCCGTAGAAATCATATCCATTGCCTTTTCGAAATTTAATTCTAATACTTCAATGTTTTCCGTTTCATCTTCAGCACCACCACCTTCGCTCACTTTCATGCTTTCATCATATTCACCAACAAATAAATAGAGAATCTCTGTTACAGAGCCAGGTGACATATACGTTTGCATCACTTTTTTAACGTTGCTGATTTTATATCCTGTTTCTTCTTCGGTTTCTTTACGTACACAATCTGCAGGATTATCACCGTCTAGTAGTCCGGCACAAACCTCTATCATCATTCCATCATCATTACCATTCACATAGGTGGGCATTCTGAATTGCTTTGTTAGCACAACAGTGCCTTTATTAGCATTGTACAAAAGAATGGCAGCACCATTACCACGGTCATACGCCTCTCGTTGTTGGGTTTCCCAGGTGCCATCTGGTTTTTGGTATTCAAAGGTGTATTTATTAAGCGTATACCAGTTATCCGATAGAATTTCTCTTTCTATATTTCGTACTTTATTATTTGGCATAGGTAATTTCATTTATTTTAAAATACTGTATTAATTTTAATTGAAAATGCTTCCTAAATCTTAAACAACAATTACTAACCGATCTCAATACTATGGCAATGTAATGAATGTCGTTCTAAGATGCATTTTTATATATACCAAGATATAAGCTACCAGAATTATCCGTCATATTATGTAAGTATCGTTCATAAATACTTGCATAATAAGAACCTAATTATCAATTCAACTTTTTAATCGTATCTTAAATTTTAAAACCAAACCAATGAAATTATCAAATTCAATTTTTTGGAGCTCCATAATAAGTTTCCTCTTCTTTACTTCATGTTCTGGTCCGAAAAAAGAAGCGGCAACTTTACTAATACATGGAGGTCCCATTTACACCGTTGATTCGGTTCAAACATTAGTTGAAGCTGTAGTTACGAAAGATAGTATTATTCTTTTTGCGGGTAATCTTGAAGAAGCGGAAAAATACAAAAACGAACAAACCCAAGTCATTGATCTAAATGGAAAAACCATGACCCCTGGTTTAATAGAAGGGCATGGCCACTTTATGGGATTGGGTAATGCTGAACTAGAAATTGATTTACTCAGTACAACAAGCTACCAAGAAATTGTAGATATCGTCGCGGAAGCAGTAAAAAAGGCAGAGCCTGGTGAATGGATTATTGGAGGAGGCTGGCACCAAAGTAAATGGGATTCAATACCAGCAGATGCTGTAAATGGATTTCAAACACATGACCTGTTAAGTGCAGTAACTCCAGATAACCCTGTATACCTATTTCACGCTAGTGGTCATGCGGGTTTTGCAAATGCCAAGGCAATGGAAATTGCCGGTTTACAAGTCTTATCAAAAGAAGGTATCGATAAATTTGAAATTGAAGGCGGTGAGGTTATGCGAGATAAAACAGGAAGACCTACAGGCATTTTTAATGAGCGCGCACAACAACTAATCTACCAACATATTCCCGAGGACACTCCAGAAAAAAAAGCTAAAGCTTTTGATTTGGCTATAAAGGCCTGCCATAAAAATGGTATAACAAGCTTTCATGATGCTGGTATTGGAAGGGGAACTATAACAGATTTTGAAAACGCTAAGAAAGCGAATAAAATGAACGTAAGAATATACGCAATGCTTTCTGGCGATGATAAAGACCTATTGAATGAATGGTATGAAAAAGGACCTTTTATAGACCCTAGCCATCGCTTGACCATACGGTCAGTAAAATTATTTTGTGATGGTGCCTTAGGATCTCGAGGTGCTTGGTTGCTTGAACCTTATACCGACCGACCTGGACACTACGGACATGAAACCCTACCCATGGAAATGGTCCTAGAAACTGCATTAAATGGTTTAAGAAAAGGTTTTCAAATTTGTTCCCATGCCATTGGAGATCGCGCCAATAAAGAAATTTTAGACCGTTATGAAGCGGCCTTCGAAGAGTTGCCAAATTTGAAGACCAATCACCGATTTCGAATTGAGCATGCCCAACATTTACATCCTGATGATATTCCTCGTTTTGCACAACTTGGTGTAATACCGGCAATGCAAGCTATTCACTTATCTTCTGATAGGTCATGGGCTATTGACAGGTTGGGGGAAAAACGAATTAAAGAGGGCGCCTATATGTGGCAAGACCTTTTAAAAAGTGGCATACCTATTGTCAATGGTACCGATGTACCTGTAGAGCCTCTAAATCCGATTGCTAGTTTATATGCCAGTATCAGTCGTAAAACACTAAAGGGTACTCCTGAAGGTGGTTATGAACCTGAACAAAAAATGACCAGAGAACAGGCCTTAAGATCCTATACGCTCGATGCTGCCTATGGTGCTTTTGAAGAAAACATTAAAGGTTCAATAACTGCTGGTAAACTAGCGGACTTTACTATCTATAATCAAGATATAATGACCATACCCGAAGATCAGTTCTTAAAAACGGAAATAGCTATGACCATTTTTAATGGCGATGTTGTTTATAAGAAAAGTGAATAACTTAGGTTTATCCCAAACTCCACTTATTTCCAACTTCTGACAAAGGTTTACAAGGCTCGTATTTGCCTGGTATTGGGTCGTAGCTAAGTACATTTTCACCTATTTCCTCTGCAGTGAAATAGGCCCAAATAGCCATAGATTTCATTGACCGGTAAAAACCGATGGTTTCTTGAGGACCTACCCCCGTACCCCAAACTCCCGAACCGAACTTGCCCGAATTCTTTTCGGCCTCATTCAATATAGTAGTTTTATCGGCTTCGTTCAAATCATAGAAAACATCTCCATATTTTGATTTACAATTTTCATTAAAAGCTGCTATTTCAGCTCTCATGTTTTCTTGCCCTGATTTATCGTAAGTTTTAGCGATTACCTTATCTATGAAGATATCAGATTTAACATCCAACCCGCCGGGTGTATCTGTTCTTGGTAAAATCATATCTATTAAAGATGCAATTGTTTTGGCTTCTACCTCAGTAAAAAATAAAGGTTCCCAATCTAATCTATTTTCCGATTTACAAGATTCAAATAACGAAAGCATGGAAGGCATCAAAATTGTTGCTCCTGCAAAAAGTCCTGTTTTTCGTAACGCTTTTCTTCTGTCCATTGCTTAGATATTTAATTTTTTTAATTCAGATACCGCATAGTCTGCTGCTCTTGCAGTTAATGCCATATAGGTCAATGAAGGATTCACACAAGATGAAGATGTCATACAGGCTCCATCGGTAACGAATACATTCTTAGCAGCATGAACCTGATTAAATTCATTTAAAACAGACGTCTTTGGGTCACGACCCATTCGTGCCGTACCCATTTCATGAACACCATATCCTGGTGGATGCTCATTATCAAAGCCCAAAACATCTTTAATACCAGCCTTCGTTAGCATTTCAACAGCATCTTCCTGTATTTGTTTGTTCAATGCTTTCTCATTGGCTTTAAACTCTGCATCAATGGTTAATGTTGGCTGTCCCCATTTATCCAATACATCCGAGTTCAACGAAATTTTATTATCGTGGTAAGGTAAACATTCCGCAAATCCTGTTATGAACATTTCCCAGCCGCCAGGTTTTAAAATACTGTCCTTATACTCAGCTCCAAAGGCTTCTATATTAGCAGGATTACCACCTCTGTAAGCACCACCTTGATAACCGAAACCACGAACGAATTTATCTGATTTACTTTTCTCATCGATATTTACATATCTAGGAATATAAATGCCATTAGGCCTCCTTCCTTTATAATACTTATCCTCAAAGCCCTCCACTTTACCTATGGCTCCTACTCTATACGTGTGGTCCATAAGGTTATGTCCTAATTCACCACTATCATTTCCTAATCCGTTTTCAAAACGGTTCGACTTCGAATTCATTAAAATTTGAGTGGTACTTAATGTAGATGCGTTCACAAAAATAATTTTGGCCGAATATTCTATATCCTCGTTTGTTTCTGAGTCTATAATTCGAACTCCTGTAGCTTTACCTTTTGCTTCGTCATAAATTAACGATTGAACAATTGAATAAGGCCGTATCGTCAAATTACCCGTAGCATTCGCTGGCGGCAAGGTTACTGCATTGCTACTAAAATAAGCGCCATAAGGGCAACCTCTACTACATCTATTTCTATTTTGGCACTGGCCCCTACCATTATGTGGTTGGGTTAAGTGTGCAACCCTACCAATAATCATATTTCTACCTGCAAACTGCTCTTCAATTCTACCTTTTACATGTTTCTCAACACAATTCAATTCCATTGGTGGTAAAAAATGACTATCCGGTAATTGTGGTAATCCTAATGCTTCACCACTTATACCTGCAAATTTCTCTACATACGTATACCAAGGCTCAATATCTTTATATCGTATAGGCCAATCTACCCCATGACCATCTTCCGCATTTGCTTTAAAATCAATATCGCTCCATCGATACGTTTGCTTACCCCATAAAAGTGATTTCCCTCCCATTTGGTGACCGCGCAACCATAAAAATGGCTTCTCTTCTGTATACGGATTTGCGGCATCATCTGCCCAAAAATGTTCGGTATCCGTACCTATCCACCCAGAACGAATTGCTTTATAATGTTTTTCTTTTTGGTCTGGAGTCAAACCTCCTCTGAGTTCCATATCCCATGGGTCTAAATTCATGGTAGGATAATCCACTACGTGCTCCACAATTGGTCCACGTTCTAGCACCAAGACTTTTAATCCCTTTTCACATAATTCTTTTGCTGCCCACCCGCCACTAATTCCGGATCCGATTACTATGGCATCATAGGTCAGTTCCTTCTTAGCATCAATATTAAAATTTGCCATTATAAATGTTGCGTTGATTTTCAAATCCTAATTTAGCTATTTATATGCATAAGTCAACTATTGGGATATACCCGAACGTATTTCAATAATTATTTCAAATAATTAAAAAGCTCAAAACATAATTGTAAGTACCACACATGTTACTTTAGATTAAAGTTTTATGGGTAGATAAAGCTTTGTGATTTTTCCGAAAACCTTTTCGTTAAAAGCCTAAATTAAACCTCATTATTAGGCAACATTGATAGCTTTAAACAAGTTATCGGGCAAAAACTTTTGTTTTATAAAATGCTTTTTCTCTATCTTTTCAACACGAACAGTTAATTACCAACCAATTTGAAAAACCTATACATTTACGCCGTAATTATTTTTGTTTTCATTTCCTCTTGTAAGGAAGACAAAGCTTCAAATGAGAAAAAACAATTACCAAGAATTGCCATTGCGGGCTTAGGAATTGAAAGTAGTACTTTCTCTCCCGCTCTTTCTACGGAAGAAGCCTTTCATGCAAAAATTGGAGATTCGGTATTTAACCGATATCCATTTCTTCAAGTTGATTCTTTGCAAAGACAACGAGCCGATTGGGTACCTACATTGGTTGGAAAATCACTTCCCGGAGGAACAGTGACTAGAGAAGCTTATGAATCATTGGTCACTAAAACCTTAAAGCTTCTTGAGGAGAATGGCCCGTATGACGGACTTTTTTTTGATATTCATGGAGCTATGAGTGTTGTTGGTCTCGATGATCCGGAAGGTGATTTGATAGAACGCATACGTGCCGTTATTGGTAATCATGTGCTTATCTCTACCTCTATGGATTTGCATGGAAATGTTTCGGAACGATTGGCTAAACATACCGATTTAATAACCTGTTACCGAATGGCACCTCATGAAGATGCAATCGAATCTAAAAAAAGAGCGGTTACCAATCTTATAGATAGACTTGAAAATGGTAAAGAAAAACCTGCTTATAAAGCTTACGTACCAGTGCCTATACTATTACCTGGAGAAAAAACAAGTACACGAATAGAACCAGGTAAAAGTTTGTATGCGAAAATACCGGACATCACTAAGCAAGATGGAGTTATCGATGCTGCAATTTGGATTGGCTATGCATGGGCAGATGAGCCAAGAAACCACGCTGTGGTAATGGTTACTGGTGATAACAAAGAGCAAGTTGAACAAGGAGCAGAAAAATTAGCGCAAAACTTTTGGGACGTTCGAAAGCAATTTGAATTTGTTGCCCCTACAACAACGTTAGATGAGAGTTTAAAATTAGCATTGGCCAGTGATAAAAAACCTTATATGATAAGCGATATGGGCGACAACCCTACCGCTGGTGGAGCAGGTGATGTCACATGGACGTTACAAGAATTGCTCGCTAGACCTGAATTTAAATCTGAAAAAGGAACCTCTCTAATTTATGCCTCTATACCTGGACCAGAATTTGTAGAAAAAGCATTGGAGATTGGAATTGGCGGAAAAATAAAAGCGGAAGCAGGTGCTGGCGTTGATAATCGATTCGCAGGACCTTTGATGCTAGACGGAACCATTACCGCTATTAAAGAAGGTGATGTTAATGCCGGAGTTGAAGTTGTTGTAAAAGTTGGAAGTATACACGTAATTGTTACCAAAAAAAGAAAACCATATCACCATTTGAGCGATTTCACCAACTTAGGATTGAACCCTAAAGAAACGGATATCGTCGTAGTGAAAATAGGCTATTTGGTACCTGAATTATATGATATGCGTGGTGATTGGATAATGGCATTGACACCTGGCGGGGTTGACCAAGATTTGAATCGATTGGGCTATAAACGTATTCAAAGACCGATGTTTCCTCTAGATTCGGATATGGAAAACCCTGATTTATCTGTACGATGGATTTCGGCTTCAGATGCTAAAGAATAATTAAACGGTAATCGCCTTGTTTAAATAACGCCTAAAAGGCAGCATTTCTTTGTACACTTCAATTAATCTTTCATCGAAATTATCTTCGAAAGTTAGTTTTGTAGAAAAGGTTGTTTCTACGCCAAAAGTTTTATTGCGAAGCAGTTCTATGTATCTGTGGTCATTAGAAAATCCTTTTGGGGATTTGGATAATTTCGCATCGTCATATAGTGCGCCAAACAAATGCTTGAAGGATTTTTTATTTAGAATTTTCTGAAGCTCCTCACCATCATAATCAATGGCCTCACGAACGCTTCGCAACACTTTGGGTTCTGGTCGCCAGAGCCCACCTGCGAAAATGCATCTATCAATTCCTAACTCAAAATAGAAGTCTGCTGTTTGCGGTTTTTTGTCAAATCCAGCTCCAAAATGGTCTTTATAAACAGGTTTATTCGGATGAAACATGAGGTTATTATTGATACGGTTAATTCCCTTTTTACCAGGCGTGTCATAATATTCATCATCTATAGCAGATAGTCTTATATTCACACTATTTAACCAGCCAATATATTCATCACGGACTTCTTTATACCATTTCCGGTTTGCATCCATCCATTCCTTATTGTTATTTTTCTGGAGTTCTTTAAGGAATTCAATTTGGTTTTTGAAACTCATACTTTTCAGTTTCAAACTCAAGTATCAAACTCAAATACAAAATGTTTATTTTTTTTAATTTGAGCTTGTGCCTTGAACTTGAGTTTAAATTTTTATTTATTAAAATCGATTATCACCACCAACAATATCACCAAGAGTACCTAGAATACTGCCTTCTCCTTTGTCCTTCCCTCCTCTTGGTATCGAGGCTAACACACGACCAGCCAAACGACTAAAAGGTAATGACTGAATATATACGGTACCAGGACCTCGTAAGGTTGCAAAGAATAATCCTTCACCACCGAACACGGTATTTCTGATTCCACCTACAAATTCAATATCATAGTCGACATCTTTTGTGAACCCAACAATACAGCCTGTATCAACTTTTAGAACTTCACCAGCACCTAATGTCTTTTTAGCCAATGTACCTCCGGCATGTATAAAGGTCATACCATCACCTTCTAATTTTTGCATAATAAAACCTTCTCCACCAAAAAGTCCGCGGCCCAATTTTTTTGAAAACTCTATACCAACTGAAACTCCTTTTGCTGCACATAAGAAAGCATCTTTTTGGCAAATAAATCGTCCGCCCATTTCAGATAAGTCTATAGGAAGAATTTTACCGGGATATGGAGATGCAAAACTCACTTTTTTCTTACCATGGCCAATATTTAAAAATGCGGTCATAAAAAGACTTTCACCAGTTAACATACGTTTACCTGCGGAAAATATTTTACCCAATACGCTATTATCTTGATTACTGCCATCACCAAAAATGGTATTCATTTTTACATCGGTTTCCATCATCATAAAGCTGCCAGCTTCAGCAACAACTGCTTCTTGAGGGTCAAGCTCTATTTCTACATATTGCATTTCTTCGCCAAATATCTCGTAGTCTATTTCGTGTGCGTTCATATTTATTAAGTTTTTGATTGATGCTTATTAGTTGTACGAAGAAGTACTTTTGTTACATCTAATCAGTAATTTTCTGAAACAATATTTAATTTGAAAGCACATCAGAAGCATTTTATGAATAATTCAATTGCCATAATTTTCTTACTGAATAACATACCTAAACTACTTCTTCAATCGAACCGTCCATTCAAAGTGAAAGGTACTTACCACTACTCCATTTTCATTTACTCCAACAGATTTCATCCGGATGGTTTGCCCTTCACCTGTATCAATGGATTTATCTAAAGCTTCTTTTATTAAATACCCATCTTCACATGTAAACGTTATTTTACCGGTAGCTTTCTTTGAAAAATTCGCTTTGTTATTGGCCACCAACATCGATATTTTCTTTCCTGTTGCTTCTATTTGGTCAATTATCATAGCACCTGTTGACAATTCTGCCGCCATACCTTGTACCGCCCAAAACATCGAATTAAACGGGTTCTGATTGATCCATCTATGTCGTACGGTGACAATTGCCATGTTTTTATTTACTGTTTTTAAACGCACTCCGCACCACCATGCTGCTGGTAGTTTAAAAAATGAGAACATATTGAATTTACTAGCGGTTACGGCCATATTAACTTTAATTTTCGCTAAAAATAGCCATTATTTATAGTATACTAAAATGTTAAAATATTGTTAAATATTAGTACTATGTGTTACATAGTACCTTTTTTTAGCCATATATTTGCATAGGAAGTTAATAGGTTATCAACGTAATTAGCTTTTACATAGTAATAAAATCAATCATCATCAACATCGAACCAATCATGACAGAATCAGTAACAAAACACGAACGAAACCTCTCAGCACTCATACATGCGAGTACGTTTTCAAAATTCTTTATTCCATTCGGGAATTTCATCATACCTCTTGTCTTATGGACAGCGAACAAAAAAGAATATGAATTTGTAGATCACAATGGCAAACAGGCCTTAAATTTTCAAATTAGCCTTCTACTCTATTCCATCCTTGTAGGTATGATTAGCATACCTTTTTTCTTAGGCGGGTTAATTCCGAATATTTTCGACTTTGATCACTTTGGTTTTTCAAACCTTCAGAGTTTCAATTTTGTTGACTTTCATTTTAATAGTGATGATTTTTTTGGTCCTTGGATGATACCCGTTGCATTACTTGGCCTTGCCCAATCAGCATTGTTCATTGTTAATATTGTCTACACCATTTTAGCTACTATTAAAACAAATGAAGGCGAACATTTCGAATATCCATTAACTATTAAATTCATTAAATAATGAGCCTATTTAAAATAGTAATAATTATAACTCTTGTATTGGTATCAAACATACTTAAGGGTCAAGATGCAGAAAACAAAGCACTATACGATACCATTATGGATTTAGATAAAACTTATTTCACAGCGTATAATGATTGTGATATGAAAACACAAAGCGAATTCTACGATGATGATATTGAGTTTTATCATGATATGGGTGGTTTGGCAACCGACAAAGCCGAACTTTTAAAAAGTATAGAGAAAAATATCTGTGGTAAAGTAACGCGAACCTTAATTGAAGAGAGCGTAGAGGTTCATCCCATTAAAGATTTTGGTGCCGTACAAATTGGAATGCACAAATTTTATAATAATCAAGAACCAAATGCCATATCAAAGCCAACAAAATTTATTGTTATCTGGAAAAATACCGACACTAAATGGCTTATGAGCAGGGTAATAAGTTTACATTAAAAGTAGGGTATTCATCACACCCGTAAGAGTTTATTAATCAATCAAAAATCAATCAGGATGTTTATTCATCAAACAAAAAACGAACAGTTAACCTATGCAGACAACAGACACCATGGAGCAAACCCCTCCACAAAGGGGACTGCATAAAAAGCAAAAAGACATTATGAATGTAGAAAACACAAAAGCGCAAATGCGAAAAGGGGTTTTGGAGTATTGCATCCTGTCCATTTTAAATGGACACGATAAATATGCTTCAGAAATCTTGGAGACGCTAAAAGATGCAAAAATGCTAGTAGTTGAAGGCACTATATACCCACTACTTACAAGGTTAAAGAATGCAGGTCTTCTAAACTACCGTTGGGAAGAATCTACTTCTGGACCACCAAGAAAATACTATACCTTAACCGAGACCGGTAAACTTTTCCTTAAAGAATTAGATACCACTTGGGATGAATTGAGAAAAGCCACTAACCTGGTAACCAACACAAAAAACAGCTAATCATGAACAAAACAGTAAATATAAATCTAGCGAACATGCTCTTCCATATTGATGAAGAGGCATATAATAAAATGGGCAAGTATTTAGAATCGGTTAAACGATCATTTGCCAATACCCCAGGTAGTGATGAAATTATTGCCGATATAGAAGCACGAATTGCCGAACTTTTCTATGAAAAATTAGAAAATGAAAGGCAAGTAATCACTCAAAAAGAAGTGGATGAAGTCATTACCATTATGGGGCAACCAGAAGATTATATGGTTGATGAGGACATCTTTGAAGATGAGCCAAAAGCAAAAACTTCTTCTAGAAAGGATAGCGTCAAAAAACTATATAGAGATACAGAGAAAAAATACGTTGCTGGAGTTTCTTCTGGTTTAGCACATTACTTCGGTATTGATCCTTTATGGATTCGTTTACTTTGGATTTTCTTGACCATTTTCACTTGGGGTGGTTTCATATTCATCTACGGATTATTATGGATCCTAATTCCTGAAGCGAAGACAACGGCCCAAAAATTAGATATGAGCGGTGAAACCGTAAATATTAGCAACATCGAGCGTAAAGTTAAAGAGGGTTTTGATGACGTTGCGGATCGTGTAAAAAGTGTTGACTATGAAAAAGTAGGCAATACCGTCAAAAAAGGAGGTAAAACCATCTTTGACACCTTTGGTGATATTGTCATGTTTCTTTTCAGAATATTTGGCAAATTCATAGGTATTCTATTGGTAATTATAGGAGCTTCAACTTTAATAGGATTGTTCGTTGGTCTTTTCACCGTAGGTATACTAGACGTAATACATGTACCTGGTATCGATTTCTATAATGTAGTTAACTCTACAGACCTGCCAATTTGGGTAGTATCGTTATTAGCCTTTTTTGCTGTTGGTATTCCGTTTTTCTTCTTAATGTATTTAGGATTAAAAATATTGGTCAACAACTTGAAGTCTATTGGTAATATTGCAAAATTCTCACTTTTGGGTCTTTGGTTAATTTCTATAATTCTTTTAATAGTCTTTGGCATTAGAGAGGCCGCTTCTCATGCCTACACAGGTAGTACGTCTGTAGAAAATGAAATCACGAATGTCATTCCTTCAGATACCATTGCTATTAAAATAGTGACGACCGATGAGTTTGACTATGAAAAAGACATGCACATGGGAGATACCTTTATTTCATATGATGAAGCTGGTAATAAGATTTTGGTTTCAGATGATGTAAGGTTCCGCATAAGAAAATCACAAGATAGCATAGTTCGTATTCAAGTGCGAAAAGAAGCTGATGGCCCATCTAATAAGGAAGCAAAAGAAATAGCTGACCAAATTATTTACGCCTATGAAGTGAAAGGAAATACTATTTCTTTGAACGATTACTTAACTACTCAAGGTCCGAAGTTTAAGGATCAAGAAGTTCGTGTAAATGTATTTCTACCTGTCGGTACTATTCTTACCTATGAACAGGCAAGTAGTAGAGATTGGATTACTACCATAACAACTGATAAGGAAGTTGATAATCTTGAAGGGTATACTTGGAAAATGGCGGATAACGGTGAATTGCAATGCTTAGACTGTCCTGAATCTATGAATGAAGCTAATGACGATGATGAAGAAAATCGCTTTAACATCAATGGAAAAGGTATTGATATTAACATTAACGGTAATGGGGAAAAGGGTAAAATTAAAATCAATGAAAACGGTATTGATATCGATGTCAATGATAATGGTGAATCCTTTAAAATGAAATTAGACGAGAACGGCGTAAAAATCGACGCTAACGATAGTATCAACTAATTACAGTTCATATACCAATATCTACAGTTGAGTAATTATTAATCGTAGAAAAATTATAAAACAATCATTTTTACATCAATCTAAAAACAATCAATCATGACAACACTAGTAAGAATTACAATCGCACTTGTTCTGGCCCTTTTGCTTAACTCTTGTGGCTTTGACATTAACTTCGGAGATTTTGGCTCCGGTGAAAAAGGAAACGGCGTAGTCGTTGAAGAAACTCGAGAAATTACTGAAGAGTTTACAGAAGTATCAGCATCTGAAGGTATCGATGTTTTTGTAACCCAAGGTTCTGATTTTGACATATCAGTTGAAGCAGACGAAAATATCATGGATTTAATCGGTACCGATATTAGAAACGGTAAATTAAAAATTCACGCTATAGAGAACATAGGTAGAGCTACAAAAAAAGTGTACGTGACCTTGCCTAAAGTTTCTGGTCTAATCGCTTCTAGTGGTTCTCATCTAACTACAGAAAACATGATACAGGCTGATAAATTACAAGTTGATGCAAGTAGCGGTGCCATTATAGATGCTAATGTTAAAGTAACGAATATGGAAATCGATGCAAGTAGCGGCGCAAACATTTCACTTGAAGGTACGGCTAAAGAGGTTTTTGTAGATGGTAGTAGCGGTGCCAATATTAAAGCAAATGAATTACAGACATTAGTTTGTAATGCAGATGCCAGTAGTGGTGCAAATATTAGCATCGATGTTACCGATAACCTTACCGCTGAAGCATCTAGTGGTGGCAATATATCGTACAAAGGCAACCCATCGGTTCAGAAGAACAAATCGGTTTCTGGTAGCGTACATAAGTATTAATATTCATCAATCAACTTAACTTTAAAACCCACTGAATTATCAGTGGGTTTTCATTTTTTAGTCAAACCCTAATATGTATATTAGTACCATGCTAGTACATTTAAAGAAATTCATATTACCATTGAAGCACACTTTTAGCATCTCAAGAGAATCACATGATTTTCAAGATACTATGATAGCTTCGTTAACACTAAATGGCCAAACTGGGTTCGGTGAAGCAACCTCTAATCCATATTACAAAATCACCATCGAAAGTATGATGGATGAAATTGGGGCTATCTCACAAGAGATTGAAAAGTTTGAATTTTCTACACCAGAAATTTTTCATTCCTTTTTGGTAAACAAAGGCTTATCGAACTTTGCCATTTGTGCTTTAGATTTAGCTGCCCACGACCTTTACGGAAAGCTATTAGACAAACCATTATATGAAATTTGGGGTACAAGCATTGAAAATTATCCTATTACTAACTATACCATAGGTATAGCCTCTGTTGACGTTATGTTGGCCAAAATGCAAGAAATGCCTTGGCCCATTTACAAAATTAAGTTAGGTACGGCCGATGATGTGGCTATTGTACGAGAACTTAGAAATCATACCGATGCCATTTTTAGAATAGATGCCAATTGTGCATGGACCGCTCAAGAAACTATTTTTAATGCGCCTCTTTTGAAAGAACTTGGTGTTGAGTTTTTAGAGCAACCATTAAAAGCTAATGATTGGTCGGGTATGGAAGAAGTTATGCACCATAGTGTTCTACCGGTAATGGCCGATGAAAGTTGCATTGTAGAAAGTGATGTTGAAAAATGCGCACTGCATTTTAGTGGTATTAATATTAAACTGACTAAATGTGGCGGACTCACTCCTGCCCTTCGAATGATTAAAAAAGGAAAGGATTTAGGCCTTAAGGTTATGGTAGGTTGTATGACTGAATCTACTGTTGGCATTTCTGCCATTGCACAATTACTTCCACAATTGGATTATGTGGATATGGATGGAGCGCTGCTTTTAAAAACTGATATTGCAACAGGAGTTCGTATTGAACCTAGCGGAAAAGTTATTTTTCCTAAACTAGCCGGTACTGGTGTACAATTATTATAATGATTACTATTGATGAATTTCCTGGTAGAGCGATTACTAAAGATGGTAAAGACTTTCTATATTTTGGTGGTACCTCATACTTAGGTCTGCAAACAGATCATGAATTCCAAGAACTTTTCATTAAGAACATAAAAAAGTATGGCACTTCATATAGTGCATCACGAAAATCCAATATTCGTATTTCAATTTTTGATAAAGCTGAATCATACTTATCAAATATGGTAGGCAGTGAAAGTTGTATTACCATGTCATCAGGGTATTTGGCAGGGCAACTGGTCTGTGATTATTTCAATAATGAAGACTATAAATTATATTATGCACCTAATACTCACTCTGCGTTATTTAGAGGACAACAAGAAGTGTATCAAAGCTGGCAGCAACTTGAAACTGATATTTTAAATAACCTGAAGGAAAAGCAAGTCCTATTTTTAGATAGTATTGATTTTAATGGCAATAATTACCCCGATTACATACCACTACAGAAATTACCGCTAGAAAATATAATTCTCGTTATAGACGATTCTCATGGCATTGGAATCACTGGTAAAGATGGTGGAGGTAGTTTCTCTCACTTACAATCATTAAAACCAAAAGAACTCTTAGTCACTTGCTCTTTAGGAAAAGGTTTTGGTATACAGGCAGGCGCAATTTTCGGCAATCATCAAAGAATTGAAAATCTAAAAGATACCCAGTTTTATGGTGGTTCAAGTCCAGCTACCCCAGCTGCTTTAGCTACGTTAGTAGATGCACAACCTACTTTTTCATTTAAAAGAGACCTATTACATCGCAATACAGCCTTATTCTTGAAAAATTTAGCTAACCCTTTATTCTTTTCAACTTCTAAAGGCCACCCTACATTTAGCTTTAAAAATGAACAAATAGCAAAAATACTAGCCGAAAACGGTATTCTGGTCACCAATTTTCGCTACCCTACCGAAGATGATGATTTAATGAGTCGTATTGTTCTGAGTTCTTCCCATCAAAAAGCAGATATTCTCAAACTATGTAAAATACTTAACAAAGCATCAAACTTTAATAATCAATAATCATTTCATATTATTATTAAATTCATAATATTTTAATTAAAATTTTAACATATTATAAATTTATTTCGTATCTTTTTAGTAGATAATCAATTGTATTATTAACTAAAAAAATACCACCATGAAAAAAATTATAGGATTGGTTTTATTGATGCTTGTCTTGGTTTCAGCTGCCTCGACTAATTCAATCAACAAGAATTATATGCATACCATTCAAGGCACATGGGAATTAGAAAGTTTCTATAATTATGATGGACAACAAATTATAGATACCGTGCCGACTACTGACGGTTATCGACAAGTGAAAATGTTTTATAATGGAAAAATCATGTGGAGTCGTTATGTACCTGTAGATAAAATAGGTAGGTTTGGATACGGCACCTATAGTATTACCGATGATAGGCTTATTGAAACATTAGAATATGGCGATAATGAAATGATAATGGCCATGGACACCATGCGCATTTTCACTTTCGAACTTCAACTTGGTGATGATAAATTCAGTCAAATAAGCTTAGATGAAGACGGCAATAGAACGTTCTCAGAAAACTACAAAAGAATTGATTAGCTTAAATTCAATTGTAATTAAAAAACGCCGTTTCTATGAAACGGCGTTTTTTTTTATAATTATTTTAAGCCTATAGATTATACTGACCGGCAATCGGCTCCTCTACAGAACCTATCGTAGCTAAATATCGTTCAGCATCTAAAGCAGCCATACAGCCTGTACCAGCTGCAGTTATCGCTTGTCTGTATTCTTTATCTTGTGCGTCACCGCTAGCAAATACACCTGGTAAATTGGTTTTGGTAGACTTACCTTTAGTAATTAGATATCCTGTTTCATCCATATCTAACTGACCTTTAAAAATATCAGTGTTTGGTTTGTGACCAATGGCAATAAATAAACCAGTAATAGCAATATCTTCTTTTTCACCTGTTTGATTGTTCACTACTCGTAAACCTTCTACAACCTGCTCACCAAGAACTTCGTCAACTTCTGTATTGTAACGAATCTCAACATTCTTTAGGCTATTAACTCTATGTTGCATTGCTTTTGACGCTCTCATTTCGCCTTTTCGCACCAACATGGTTACTTTTTTACAAATATTTGCTAGGTAAGATGCTTCTTCTGCAGCTGTATCTCCTGCCCCAACTATGGCAACATCTTGACCTCTATAGAAAAAACCATCACAAACTGCACAAGCAGAAACACCACCTCCACGTAAACGTTGCTCACTAGGGATATTTAAATATTTAGCTGTAGCACCGGTAGAAATAATAACGGTCTCAGCCTCTATTTGTTTTTCGCCATCGGCAACTACCTTATGAATTCCTCCTTTTACTGTTGAAAATTCAACCGAGGTAATCATACCTATTCTAACTTCAGTACCAAAACGCTCAGCTTGCTGTTGCAACTGTACCATCATGGTAGGCCCGTCGATACCATCTGGATACCCAGGAAAATTATCTACTTCAGTGGTAGTTGTTAATTGTCCGCCTGGTTCCATACCGGTATACATAACAGGTTTCAAATCTGCACGTGCAGCATAAATAGCAGCAGTATAGCCTGCTGGGCCAGATCCTATAATTAATGTTTTAACGCGTTCTATTTTATCAGACATAATATCAAGTGGTTCTATTTTAATTCTCAAATACAAAAGTAGGTTTTTGAGTAAAAAACTTATAATTAAGTTATCAAAAGTTTTAATCGAATCATTAGATAATCACATAGCCTATCTTTAATTTTAATTAGATCATCATAATTATAATAATATCATAAAATATGTAAATAAATGAACTTTCGCTATATACCACACGTACGTATTCTGCAACCCATGAAGTATTGACATATGAAAAAGTTAAAATGTGCCATAGTTGAAGATTCAAAAGTACAACGTGCTTTATTGGAACAGGTCATAGATAAAACTTCAAACTTAGAACTTTCATATTCATTTACCAGTAGTACCGAGGCCTTAGAAAAAATTAATTCATCTCATATCGATTTGTTATTTTTAGACATTGAAATGCCCGTTATGAACGGATTTGAGTTTTTAGCAGGATTAAAAACAATTCCACAGGTAATTATTACCAGTCAAAACCCTAAGTATGCATTAGAAGCATTCGATTATAATGCAATTGATTTTCTATTAAAACCTTACAGTAAAAGAAGATTTGAATTAGCAGTTAACAAAGCTATTAGCAAAATTAAAACAACTGCCAAAAGCAAAACCGAAAACAAATTGGTCATTAAGCATAATTTGAAACAGATTGAACTTAACATTCATAATATTCAATGGGTAGAAGCGCTCGGTGATTATGTAAAAGTTATTACCCCAGAACGTAATTACGTAATTCTATCTACATTAACCACTTTTCATAAAAAGCTTGGCGATGATAAATTTTTAAGAATACACAAATCGTATATCGTTAACTTAAGCATGGTTGAACGATACAATCATGAATTCATTGAAATAAAGGACAAAAAAATACCTATTAGCCGTTCTAAAGGCATTGAGCTAGACCGACTTCTAAATTGTGTGGAGTAAATTCCCTTACCCATTTATTTAATTAACATATCTACGCTAGCTACTGTTCTAAAACCTGTATGTTCTAAGGAAGAATCCATACTTGAGCCCATACGGGAAGAAACTCGATAACTAGCACAATAAGAATCACTACATAAAAATGAACCTCCTTTAATAACTTTCTCTTTGGCAAGCGGATTATTAGGTGTAAACGGACTATTTGCACCCATAGGATTGATTAAGACAGTATTTTGACCGTTCATCTCTTTATAATAATTGGCATTGTACCAATCGCTCGTCCATTCCCAAACGTTACCTGCCATATCGTAAAGACCATAAGCGTTTGCAGGATATGATTTTACAGGTGCACGTAATTCAAACCCATCATCCTTGCTATTATTAACCGGAAAATCACCTTCCCAGGTATTTGCCATTTCACTCAAAACAGAAACATCATTACCCCAATTATAAATTGTACCATACGAACCCGCTCTTGACGCCAGTTCCCATTCAGCCTCTGTCGGCAAACGCCTATTTGCCCATTCACAATATGCCAAGGCATCTTCATAAGCGATTTGAACAACAGGGTAATTCTCTTTCCCTTTAATCGTACTTTTTGGCCCGTTTGGGTGTTGCCAATTAGCTCCGATGGTCCAGTTCCACCATTGAGAAAAATCATATAGATCTACAACCGGAGACTTAGATTTTTTAAAGGTCAATGCACCAGGTTGCAAAATAGAATCATGTGGCTTTGGCGTGCCTGGGGGTACTTGTTTTTTAAGTTCTTCCCAATCAATCCCTCTTTCCGCGATAGTTATATAGCCAGTAGCTTTTACAAATTCAGCAAATTGTTTGTTGGTCACTTCTGTAGCATCCATAAAAAAGCCATCAACCAAAACACTTAAAGCAGGTTTTTCATGGTCCATAGCCATCTCATCGCTAACAACAGCACCTTGTTTAAATGTGGCGCCCGATACCCACACCATGCCTTCTGGGGTATTTAATCCATTGGGTTGGTTAACTATAATAATATGCTTCTCATCTACCGAAGTTATATTCTCCTTTACTGTATGTGTTTCCAGATTTTTCTTTTCCTTTGTTTCCGACTTACAATTTATCAGCGTCACCAAAAGTATACCCAATCCTAGAATGCTGAATCTATTCTTCATACTTATATTTTTCTACGTACTCTCTTTTATAAATTGATGCTCTCTTTAACGAATTATCGTATCGGACTAATCACATATTGAAAAGAAAGGTTTTCTGGTTTAATCTGATATTCTTCGTGTGGAAGTAATCCCCAGCTGTTATCACCACCAACACCCATTTGACTGTGGTCTATATTGATATTGATTAAATCCCTTTTTGGAATATCGAAAGTATGCTGTTGCCTTTTTTCCATACCTTCATCAAAATCTGAATTCAGTTGATGGTGTGCACTAAAAGCAAACAGTTTTGGGGCGCTAATCTTAATACCTTTTCCTGCTGAATTAGCAAATGACAATGTTCTTATATCTGTTCTATTCCCGTTTTCTTGCGGACGGATATATTCAAAATACAAATCGGAAACACTAGCATCATACAAACCAACCAATGCAGATGTTTTACGATCTTGATAATTCTCATGCTCTCCCCTACCATACCATGTTACTTGGTCATAGCTATTATCGATGATAAAGTTATTTCCAAATCTAGGTAAAATGGGTAAGTTGTCTTGAATGCCCAATAATTGAGTGCTTACCAAAATCTCACCTTTATTGTTAATGGTATAGGTGATGTTCACCTGGCCATTAACTGCTGGTAAATCATAACTTGCCATTAACTTAAGGTCCTTTCTAATTTTAAAAGGATTCGCAGAAAGCTGTACCGCATCAATAATTTTCTTACCCTCGTTAGAATTTACTTCTAAGCTGATGATGTTTTGAGTTTCTGTCGCCTGTTTCCATTTTTGTAAAAGCTCTGGCATATTATAGCCATAATCGTTATCTATTGGAGCGCGCCAAAAATTTACACTTGGTCCTTTCTGTAATAAATTTCCGTGTCCATAATCAATAGACATCAACATACCGTCGGCACTATTAAAACCTATTTCAAAACCATCGCCCTTAACAACAACAATAGCATCAGCTTTGGTTACTTCAAGTCCGTCAATATTATCTTCAAATATCGTTGGTATGTAATCTGTTAATTGAAATTGCTCATAGGCCAACAAGAAATGTTCTGGAATAAGTACACCTTCTTTTTTAGTAGTCATGTAAACGTTCAAGTGATATTCAGAATCTGAATTAAGTAGTTCTGGTAAATCTATCTGAATTTCTTTGGTTGCATACGGTGCTATATCTACATCTGCTAAATTACCTTTTGACACCTCTACTCCGTTTTCTAATACGCTCCAAGAAAAGGCATATTCAGATAAATTCGTAAAGTCGTACATGTTCTTTAAACTAATCTTGCCCGATTTCGGATTTTCAGACCTGAACTTCACATTTTGATATACTTTTTTCACCTCATATAAAGAAGGGTGTGCTGAACGATCAGGGTTCACTAATCCATTTAAACAGAAGTTATTATCATTCTGTAATTCAGCTCCTCCTAAATCGCCACCAAAGGCATAAAATTCCACTCCGTCTTCATTCGTTGTCTTCAAACCTTGATCTACCCAATCCCAAATGAAGCCACCTTGCAACACATCATACTTTTCAATAACATCCCAATAGTCTTGTAAATTACCTACACTATTACCCATTGCATGTGCATACTCACATTGAATTAAAGGTCTTTTAGGGTCATTTTCGGCATACTCGATAGTTTGTTTAATTGTTGCATACATTGGTGCTTGTATATCTGAATTTGAGAAGTTAGTCGCGCCTTCGTATTGTACTGGTCGGGTATTATCATGTGCCTTTAACCAATCATACGTATCAAAAAGGTTTTGACCATTACCTGCTTCATTTCCTAAAGACCAAGTTACTATCGAGGTGTAATTTTTATCGCGCTCGAACATACGAATGGTTCTATCTAAATGCATTGCATTCCACTCTGGCCTGTAAGCTGGGTGAATTTTAATTGCTTCTTCATCACCATCTAAACCTTGATTGGTAGTACCCATACCATGAATTTCAATGTTTGCTTCATCAACTACATAAAACCCATATGTATCGGCCATTCTGTAGAAAAACTCATTCTTTGGGTAATGACTGCAGCGAATCGCATTGATATTGTTGCGCTTCATTACCTCCATATCTTTTAGCGTAACCTCTTCACTTATAACATGACCGGTAACTTCATCGTGATCATGTAGGTTTACTCCTTTAATCAAAACCGGTTGGCCATTCACCAAAAATTGATTGTTCTTGATTTCAATTTTTCTGAATCCGATTTTTGAACTTATCGCTTCTGTAACATTGCCTTTCTTGTCTTTTAATGTGAAGAGCAATGTATACAAATTCGGTTTTTCAGCATTCCAGGTTTTTACATCTTTAATTTCTTGAGCAAACTTCACTGATGTATTACCCGTATTTAAATCTAAATTTTGATCTACAGAAAAAACTTCGGTCGCACCGTCTAACAAGGTTACTTCTACTTGATAACCTTTTAATTTCTTACCAGTATTCGACAATTCTAAATCTAAATTGAATTTACCGTTGGTGTAGTTTTCATCTAAATCTGCAACAACCGTGTAATCTTTCATGGTTGCTGTATTCGTAGCGTATAAATAAACATCACGGTCAATACCACTTAAACGCCAAAAATCTTGATCTTCCATATAGCTAGCATCCGACCAGCGTAATACTTGCACCGCCAAAGAATTTTCTCCTTCTTTAAGGTATTTTGAAATATTGAATTCTGCGGGTGTTTTACTGCCTTCGCTATAGCCAACCATTTGCCCGTTAACATACACATACATGGCTCCGCTTACGCCTCCAAAATGGAGATAAACATCTTTTCCATTCCAATTTTTAGGAGTTTCAAAATCACGTTTGTAACTACCAACGGAATTAATATCATGAGGAATAAATGGAGGATTTTTAGGATAAGGATACACAACATTCGTATAAATTGGAATACCATGACCTTTCAATTCCCAGTTTGATGGTACAGCTATTTTATCCCATCCTGATGTATCAAAATCGGTATTAAAAAAAGTGGTCGGGCGCTCTGGCACACTAGCTGCATACTTAAAATCCCATTCACCATTTAACGATTGATAAAAAGAGGAATTCTCCCAACTCTCATTCTCCAATGCCATTTTTGCATTTTCATATCGGTATAAGGATGCTGTTGGTTCTTCTCTATTAATCTGAAATATTTCAGGATTCTCCCACTCTGCATTCTCCCATTTCGGTGCTTGAGCCTGAACTAACATTGCTGTGAAAAATAAAAGATTTAGTATACTACTCTTAATTCCGTTTTTCATTTTCGCTTAATTCTATTTTTTGTTTTGAATGATCTTATAAAATACCGTTTCATCCAGTTCAATGATGATATAGCAAGTATTAAAGAATTTTTAATGTGTATTGATAATTAGAGCAATATAAATTTTCGAATACTACCAATTATTCCATTCGTGCAAAATACAATTAAACTTAAGAATGCGAAAAGAAGCAACAAAATTTTCTAGTTCATTTACCTTTGTAACAACCCTTGTTCTATAAGAGGAATTTGAAAGCGTTCTGTTTCTGCTGTAGTATGCTCATTCTTGAAGATGACCGCTGCCTTTTCTAATATTTCAGGATGCTGGGCTGCAATATTTACTTGCTCGGTAGGATCATCTTTAAGATTATATAATTCTAACGTGGGTTCTTTGTCATCATTTAGGTGTTGTCGAATAACCTTCCACTCGCCCATTCTAATGGCTACTTGCCCTCCATATTCAGGAAACTCCCAATACATAAATTCATGTTCGGTCTGCTTTTCCTCACCCAATAAAGTTGGTAAAAAACTTATACCATCGGTTTGCTCTGGTAATTGAATATCAACGACATCTGCAAAAGTGGCTAGCATATCATAATGTGCCGATGCAAGGTCGCTAGAAGTACCCGGCTTTATCTTACCTGGCCATGTAAAAAATGTAGGTACCCGAATTCCACCTTCATACACAAAACCTTTTCCTTTGCCATATTTTCCATCAAATGGTTTAGCACTATCAAAGAATTTAGGGTCGGCACCACCAGCGTAGCTAGGGCCATTATCTGAAGTAAAAACAATTAAGGTATTATCATAAATACCTTCGTCTTTTAATTGGTTCACCAACTTACCTACATTCTCATCAAAATAAGAAACCATGGCGGCATAGGCAGCATGCGGGTGCTGATGTGAAAAATACCCATTGCCTTCACCTGATAAATAAGGCTCTTCTGGACCGAATTTTTCAATGTAATAATCCACCCATTTTTGCGGTGCTTGCAATGCTACATGCGGAATCGGAGTTGCCCAATACAAGAAAAACGGATTGTCTTTATTCTCGGCCACAAAACCAGTCAACTCTTTGAACATTAAATCTGGCGCGTAGTCTGTCAACGTATAATCTTTGTAGCTTTCTGGGTCCTTCGGGTCCGCGCCTTTAGGGAATGGTGAACTTGGTGCAATGGTGTCATTGGCTAAATGAACCCTATTCCTGTTTTTATATAAGTGTAACGGATAATAGGTATGTGCCTGTCTTTGACAATTAAAGCCGTAGAAAAAATCAAAACCCATTTCATTGGGTATCGAATGCGTGTGCGGGGCGCCTAAGCCCCATTTACCAACTAGGGCCGTTTTATAGCCGTCATCTTTAAGATAATTAGCGATAGTCTTCGTTCCTTCAGGAACTGGCCTTTGACCTTCTAAAGTGGAGTCTTTTGCCATGGCCTTATAGTTCCAAACATCACCACGGTCGTTCCACTCATCATTGCCACGTATAAATGCCTTCCCTGAATGTTTTCCTGTTAAAAACATATACCGTGCTGGTGCACATACAGGTGCACTAGAATAATGCTGGGTAAAAATCATTCCCTCTTTTGCAAGAGCATCTATATTAGGAGTTTCAATTTTCTCTTGTCCAAAAGCACCTATTTCGGCATATCCTAAATCATCTGCCAAGATGTATATGATATTTGGTTTTTTAACTTCGGGGTCAATTGCCTTCTTTTCTTCTTGACATGAAAAGAGGAGAATTGTTATTAGGTTTAAGAAAAATAGATTTTTCATGGTGGTTTGGTTGGAAATATTTGTCTTAAAGATATCTTTTTACTTATTTCGAAGGCAAGCCAATACCAATAATTACATATTTTAGGTTAAAGTAATGGTTTAATCCCCTAAAATTTCCGTTATTAGGCCCTTAAACATTGTTGTTCCTGTATCTATTAAATCATCGGGAAAGTCGTAATCGACATGATGTAAGGAAGGATGTTGTTCTCCTGCACCTAAACCGAAGATGGCACTTTTATAGTGCTGAGAAAACCACCCAAAATCTTCTCCAAATCTTAATGGGGAATTTATCCTCTTTAATTCTAGCCTTTTTTGCGCGGCAACCTTTTCGACCCATTTAACACATTCAATATTGTTGTCAGAAGCAGGGAAAAATTCGAACCAGTCGATATCATATTTCAGTTGATGCTTTTTAGCTACAACATCAACTGCCTCTTTAATATTGTCTTCTAACTCGATCATTATCTGTCCGTTCCATGTGCGTATCGTATAATGGATTTCTGCATTTTCAGGAGAAATACCATAATTTTTTTCGCCTATATCAATACAAACGGGAGTTAGCAAAGCAAAATCATCACTTTCAAAATTTGGATTAGCAAACGTAGCCAGCAACTGAATCAATTCTGCCGTTGCTAGTGTCGGATTCACGCCATTTTCTGGTTCAGAAGCATGTGCTTTTTTTCCTTTCAATTGAATGCACAGACTTTGCACCGTTGCTGTAAAATAGTCAGGCTTAACTAATATGGAATGCATTTTCTGACCTGGTAAATTATGAAGCGCAAAAACATAATCTGGAGCAAGCTTTCTGAACTTAGCATCGGCTAACATCTTAGCTGCCCCTTTCCCTGTTTCTTCTGCGGGTTGAAACAATAGTACTACGCTTCCTTTTTTGAATTGAGCTTCTGCCAACCACATAGATAAACCAGCCACAATGGCCATGTGCCCGTCATGCCCACATTTATGGGAAATGCCTATGTTTTTTGATTGATATGAAAAGGTATTCTCTTCTACTATTGGCAAAGCATCTAGCTCACAACGTATGGCAACGGTTGGTCCGTCATTTCCAAACTTATAGATTACCGCGACCCCTTCCCCACCAATATTTTCAATGATATCGGTTGGATGAAACTCCTTAACAAATTCAACAATGCGTTTTGCTGTGGCCCGCTCCTCACCAGAAAGTTCAGGGTGTTGATGTAACTCTTTTCGAAGTCGGACCAATGTTTCATTCATAGCGTTAAATATACCATTTCTATAGACTAATCATCAATGTTATAAAAAACATAAACTATGGAATAACCCAAAAGCGCAAGTAATTTGACTTTGACTACAATGCCTTTTTATCATTTTCGTATAACTCAATCGCCTTTACATAATTTATGGAACCCTTCATGGTCATATCATATACAAAACCATCTAGTTCAGGGTGATTTTTACTTATCCAATTTACTAAAGAATCTCTTTGATTTGCCCAGCTATCCCAATCAGTACCTATGTATTCATAATCCTCGATTTTTGAAATTTTCCCAGATTCGAATGAGATTTTGAACTTGCACGTTAGCGGATTGTTTTTTAAAAACTCATTCTTAATAGACTTTGAAGCTACAGTGGCAAAAACCTGATTATTTTTCTCTTCTAATTCAAGAATGTTATAGGTTGTTTTAAAAATGGAATCCCATTTATAGTGTTCATAAAAACTATCATCATTAAAGGGCATGACGTAATCTCCTCCGACAATGGTTATACTATCGTTGATAACTGTTTTTATGTAATTGAAGCTCCCTGAATCGAAAGCCTTATAATAGGTAGTGACGGCTTCTTTATGCGTTAATTCTTGATCGTTGCATCCCGTTACGAAATACAAAAGAAATAGTAAGATATAGCTGATTTTCATTGGAGGTTTTGTTGTCGTGTCGTTTTACTTTTCTTAAGTTTTATTTTATCCAAACATAATCAGCCCGATTCCTATTAACATAAATCCAACAGATATAATTCCAAAGCCAATCCAAGTAAACTTTTCATTATTGTTGATTCCATAGAGCATAAATCCAAGTCCAAAGCATTGTATTACAAGTCCAATTATGGAAATAATAAGCAATTTTTTTTTATAAAATAATCGTTATTAAGTTTTTCCTTTTTTTAGATTCGTTTGTTTTAATCAAGTAATTGAAAATAAATTTTATATTAAAATGAGAAATGCACCACAACGGTCGGTGTAAGGATAGTTGCGAATGCAAGTAACTAACTTACTAAAAATGAAACGAACCAGAGGAAAAAACTATGAGTTTTCAAGTAGGTAAGAACCAAGTAATTATTTTTACAAGATGTTGGCATTAGTATTTTCTTCTAAAAAAATATTTGATTGTTAAAATAATAATAATTAATTTCCAATTCAAATTACTAACCACAAGGGAAATTTAATCTTCATCTCCCCCATATTGGATGATTAAAAATCTTTTTTTTAATTATTTAATATGAAAAAAGTTATCGCAGTATCACTTTTTAGTTTTCTATTATTTTATTCATGTACAGAAGAATCACAATTTCAAGAAGACCAAACAAACAGTTTTAATACTGATGCTATAATTACAAAGCAAAGGTCTTTAATGAGTTTGGATATAATTGAGTCGATTTCTCAAAAAATGGATGAGATAAAGACAGCACAACTAAATTCTTTAACAGCAAAGAAGAAGAATTCGGATTGCCAGAAAACGGTTTTCGTGCCAGATGACTACCCTACAATTCAGGAGGCCTTATTTGCGGTTTGTGAGAACGGTAAAGTATTTGTTCGGTCTGGTGTCTATAATGAATCTCCAGGAACTGACAAGGAAGGATTATTTATAAAAGCAATTGGCGATGTGACCTTAAATGGAGGTTTCGGATTATTAGCCAACAACATTAAAATTCATAACTTCAAGATAGACAATACCACATCAATCTGGGGTGAGGTTGGCATTGCTTCTGAGTCGGGTAGTAACGGTTTTGATATAAAAGGTAATACAATTTATGGATCCGGTCATTTAGGCATTTATTTACCTTATTGCGACAATGCCAGTATTGTTCAGAACCAAATATCTGGTGATATGGAAGCCGGTATATTTATAGATGCTTTTATATTTGAATTATTTGGTATTGAACATCCATTTGGCGGAAATACCAACAATACCATTACAAACAATACCGTTACCAATCTAATCGCTGATTTGGACAACTTCTATCCAGCTTATGGTATTGTAATTAGAGGGGATACAGATAATACCCGAATTCAAGGAAATACTGTGAATACAACAAATGGTTGGGGTATTAGCCTTGAGAGTTGGGCTGAATTTGATTTGTATTGCGATAATAACATAGTAAAAAACAATGTATCTACTAACAATGCACTAAACGGTCTCGAAGTCTTTGGTGGAGGTTCCAATAATGTCATTGGGCCCAATAACGAGTGCTATGATAATGACGAAATAGGTATACATCTTTACGCTGCAAAAGATTTTTTCAGTGATTTTTACGATTTTGATGGAGATGAAGGCCCAACAAACAATTCTGTTTTTAATAATTCGGCTTTCAATAATGGGATTTGTGATATTGTAGATGAAGGTTCAGGCAATAGCTTTAAAAATAATAACGCTGATTGTACCGTAGGTTTAGAATAAAGACTCAGAAATAAATAAAATGGTAGTTACTTAAATTAGTGCCAACAATAATATATAACAACAAGTTACTATACACAATTTGTATAGGTACCAATATACCACAAAAAAAAGCATCACTTTTCAGTGATGCTTTTTACTAAAACTATAAAATTATAAGCTTAGTTACCCTTATTGTAATCAGCTAAGAATTTCTCTAAACCGCTATCAGTTAATGGGTGCTTCAAAAGTCCAGTAATTGAACTTAAGCCACCAGTCATAACATCAGAGCCAATTTTAGCACAGTCGATAATGTGCATTACGTGACGTACCGATGCCGCTAATATTTGAGTTTCATATCCGTAGTTATCATAGATCAAACGAATATCTGCAATAAGACCTAAACCATCTGTTGAGATATCATCTAAACGGCCAATGAAAGGAGATACATATGTTGCACCCGCTTTAGCAGCCAATAATGCCTGACCTACAGAGAAAACCAATGTACAGTTAGTTCTATACCCTTTATCTGAAAAATATTTGATTGCCTTTACTCCTTCTTTAATCATAGGTACTTTAATAACGATCTGTGGGCTAATTTTAACCAACTTCTCGCCTTCTGCTATCATACCATCAAAATCGGTAGATATTACCTCAGCACTTACATCACCGTCTACAAGGTCACAAATTTTCTTGTAGTGCGCCATAATGTTTTCTGCACCTGTAATACCTTCTTTTGCCATTAAGGAAGGATTGGTAGTTACACCATCTAAAATACCCATATCCTGAGCTTCCTTAATCTCGTCTAAATTTGCCGTATCTATAAAAAATTTCATCTGTTATCTATTTTAAAATGATTACTTAGTTTAAAAAATCCATTACTTCTTTATACACTTGATCTCCGGTGAATCCGAATTTCTCATCCAATACACTTGCTGGTGCAGAATAACCGAAATGCTCTAATCCGAATACTTTTCCGTTAGCTCCTGCTAATCCTTCCAAGTTTACAGGTAAACCTGCCGTAAGTCCGAAAACTGGTTTGTTCGGCGGAATTACTTTTTCTTGGTATGCTTCAGATTGTTGTCTGAATATACCTTCTGATGGTATAGACGCTATATTTACTTTAAGACCTTCTTTTTCCTCCAACAATTTCGTTGCAGCAACCAATGTAGCTACCTCAGAACCATTTGCAATTAAGATAACATCTGGATCAGTAACTTCTTGTATTAAATAACCACCTTTTTCAGCACCTAAAGCTTCTTGGTAACGGTTACCGCTCTTAGCAGGAACATCTTTGATACCTTGTCTAGATAGAATAAGGCCGGTCGGAGTTTTCGTGTTTTCCATCGCCATTTTCCAAGCTACATTAGTTTCTTGAGAATCTGCAGGACGCAAAGCAACAAAACTTTGCTCATGACTGTGGTTCTTCAATTTCTCTAACAAACGTATTTGAGCTTCTTGCTCAACTGGTTGGTGTGTTGGACCGTCCTCACCTACTCTAAAAGCATCGTGTGTCCAAACAAATTTCACAGGTAATTCTTGTATACAACTTAACCGTATGGCCGGTTTCATATAATCGGAGAATACGAAGAACGTTGCAACTACTGGAATAACACCCCCGTGAAGCGCAATACCGTTAGCCATTGCTGTCATAGTCAACTCTGCTACACCTGCTTGTAAGAAAGCACCAGAGAAATCACCTTTCTTTAAAATGTGAGTTTTATTTAAAAAACCATCCGTTTTATCACTGTTCGATAAATCGGCAGAAGAAACAATCATGTTCTCAACATTCTGTGCTAAATATGCTAAAACATTAGATGAAGCGGCACGTGTGGCCTGACCATCTTTTTGCGCTATAGAACTAAAGTCAAGATTAGGTAATTTACCTTCTAAGAAACCTTCTAATTTTGCAGAAAGCTCCGTATTCTCTGAACGCCAAGCATCTATTTCTTTCTTTTTATTTTGAACCTCGTCTTTCTTTCTATTGATAATATCTTGGTAGTACTCTTCTACTTTTGAATAAATATCAAAAGGATTCGCTACATCGGCACCTAAATTCAATAAGGTTTTTTCATAATCTGCACCTGTATCGCCAATTGGCTTACCGTGTAGTTCCGTATACCCTTCATATGGTGAACCATCTGCAGTTACACAACCTTTACCCATTATCGTTTTACCAATAATCAAAGTAGGCCTTTCGGTTTCTGCATTAGCATCTGATAGTGCTTTTCTTATTTGCTCATGGTCATGACCGTCGATAGTAACAACATTCCATCCCCATGATTCATATTTCATAGCCGTATTCTCAGAAGTAACTTCATCTGTTTTAGATGAAAGTTGAACATCATTAGAATCGTAGAACATAATAAAATTGCTTAAACCTAAATGGCCAGCAATTCTACCTGCACCTTGTGATATTTCTTCTTGTACACCACCATCAGAAATAAAACCATAAATTTTATGGTTCATCCAATCTCCAAAACGAGCTTTTAAGAAATTTGCAGCAACTGCAGCTCCTACTCCCATTGTATGTCCTTGACCTAATGGTCCAGATGTATTTTCAATACCTCTTGCCACATCAACTTCTGGGTGACCCGGAGTTACTGAACCCCATTGTCTAAAATTAGCGACATCATTTTTTTCGTAATTACCCAATAGATAATACTGAGCATACATTAAGGTTGATAAGTGCCCTGCATCCATGAAAAAACGATCACGAAAAGGCCACTTCATATCTGAAGGATCGTAGTTGAAAAATTCAGAGTATAAAATGTGCATGTAGTCTGCGCCTCCCATTGGTCCGCCTGGGTGTCCAGAGTTTGCCTTTTCCACCATGGCTACTGCTAATGCCCTTATATTATCAGCTGCTAATTGATCTAGTTCCTTATTCATGTATTGTAATATTGTTTTTAAGGTTTGTGTTTGCTTTAAAACTACTGAATTCTCCTCAAAGATACTTTATATCAAGCGCTAATTAAAATTAATGGAGCAACATAATTCTATAGCGTTCAAGTCATAAGCCCAAGTACTCCCATCGGTATACTATCAAAACTTTCGAAAGGGTTTTCGAAGACTGCATAAGAACCCGAACCCATCTATTATTTCATTAATTACTAGATTTTAAGGACTTACAGAGTACATTTGCCTGATTTTAGCATTAGTAGCTATAAAATCAATTTATATGTGATGCCTAAATCAATCAAATAAGATTTTCATTGATAAATCGATTTATAACGTTTTAATATTATTCTGTTTACTTTAAATGTACCTAGTAACAGCTCAATCACCCCATATGAATTTGAAAATCTTTGAATTTTATAAATACCTTCTTTTAGTTGGTTTCTTTCTAATTATGAATCCTATCATTGGGCAATCTACCGATTCTATGAAAGGAAACGTTAAAATGAAAACTTATAATTACGCAGATACGCTGTTACTTGACTTTTATACAGTACAAACAGATACTTTTAAGATGAAACCAACTATAATTTTGGTTCATGGTGGTGGTTTTACAGCAGGTCAACGTAACGGTGGTGATGAAAAAGGTATTAGTACCTACTTGGCGAAATTAGGATTCAATGTTGCTTCTATAGATTATAGACTATCACGAAAAGGAAAATCTTTCGGTTGCGATTGTGCTGCTTCTATTAAAATGAACACCTACACAGAAGCTGTTGCCGACCTTTCAAAAGCGATAAATTATCTAACAAAGGAAGAAAAACCTTTTCAAGTAGATTCTTCAAAAATTTTCTTAATTGGAAGCAGCGCCGGAGCAGAAACGGTATTGAACTTTCTTTTTATGCGGTATGATTATCGTTTTAAAGACCTACCCTACCCAGACGCAAACATACTAGGGGCCATAAGTATATCTGGCGCAGTCGTTGATGAAAACAATATTTATAATGGAAACAAAGTACCATTGCTTTTTTTTCATGGTGTGAAAGACTCAGTTGTGCCTTACGGTACCAATGCTCACCGTTACTGTGCTACAACCGATGTGGGATATTTGAATTTAAATGGACCTAAATCGATTGCTGAACGTTTATCTGATTTAGATGGAAATTTCAAGGTGTATAATAGTGAAGAAGGCGGGCATGAATGGGCTTCACTAGGATTTGACTTCCCAGAATTGATAAGCCAATTTATTGAGCAAGTTTTAAACGGTGAAGCTACAATGAGAGATTTTGAAACCATTAATTCTACCGTTGAAATTAAAGAGTAAGTTTATACTAAGCTAAGTTCACCTCAAAAAAATGTCCTATCAAGGCTGTAATTGCCATGGCCACAGTACCCCAAAAACTGATTCTTAAAATAGCTT
Organism: Maribacter orientalis; assembly: GCF_900109345.1. Lineage (GTDB taxonomy): Bacteria > Bacteroidota > Bacteroidia > Flavobacteriales > Flavobacteriaceae > Maribacter > Maribacter orientalis. The sequence continues at coordinate 318,277 of NZ_FNZN01000001.1, read as the reverse complement.
TCCAAATATTAGACCCTCCAGCTTTTGCTGCTATTGCACCTAATAAAGCCAAGAACACAACTGCGAAAATATATTGAACATATTCCATGTATTCAAGCGAACCAAAATAGGCTACCAAAACTGGCAATAACCCTCCAAAAATGAAAGAGGCTCCTGATGATAATGCAGCGACTAATGGTTTTGCTTGCGTAATGTCGTTGATACCCAATTCATCTCGTGCATGAGCTTCTAGGGCGTTATGTGCTGTTAATTGTTTGGCAACCTGTAATGCTAAATTAGAATCTAACCCTCTTTCTTTATAAATCTGCGCAAGTTCCAAAAGTTCTTCTTCGGGCATCTCTTCAAGCTCTATTCGCTCTCTATCCAAATCTGCAGTTTCTAAATCGGTCTGTGAACTCACCGAAACATATTCACCTGCGGCCATTGATAAAGCGCCTGCCACCAAACCTGCAACACCCGCTAAAATAATAGGTTCTCGTGTTGTACTTGCCGCAGCAACACCTATGACCAAACTAGCCGTAGACAAAATACCATCATTTGCTCCAAGAACAGCTGCCCTTAACCAACCGCTTCTAATACCATAATGTTTTTCGTCTTGCATAGTTTATTTTTTCTCTAGTATTGCTTGTGCTCCTTTACCAATAATCACCAAATCGGTAGATGTTAAAAATAATCCTGTTTCTACGATGCCTGGTATGTTTTTAAGCTGATGCTCTAAGTCGGTCAGTTTGACATCTGTATTCCAGATATCAACATCTACGATATCATTGTTTTCATCCGTTTTGTAATCATCTGTCCCTCGCATTCGCTGAACCGGATGAAGATTCATTTCTTCAAGTTCTTTTATAATTAGTTGAGTAGCGAACGGTATTGTTTCTATTGGTAATTTAAATTTCCCAAGTCTTGAAACTTGTTTTGAAGAATCGGCAATGATAATATTGAAATCAGAGTTATGGGCCACAATCTTTTCACGAAGCAAAGCTCCGCCACCACCTTTAATTAATTGAAATTGGCCGTCGACCTCATCTGCCCCGTCAATAGTAACATCTAACCTTTTGGCTTCTGCTAGGGTAATCACATTTATACCTAACTTCTTCGCCAATTTTTCTGTTTCATAAGAGGTAGCGACCGCTTTAATTTCTAATCCATTTCGAACCATTTCACCAATGGCCTCTATCATAAAAAAGGCGGTAGACCCTGTTCCTAAACCTACTGTCATTCCGTCTTTAATATACTTTACAGCTTCTAATGCCGCTACTTTTTTTTCGTTTACCGCGCTCACGTTATAAATGATCTATATTAATATTTATATTTCTTAAGCGCTAAAGATATTTATAATTAACTGATGTAAATATCATAAGGAGGAAGTAAAATCAAAAACATCGAAGTGATTGCAGTAGAAATTGGCAAATAAAAGTGAGTTTTGATGTTTTTCTATCTCTAAGCTAATGACCTACAGTTACACTATTCTCTGCACCTTGAATCAGTACAATCGGCACCTTTAAAGAAAATTTTGAACGCTCTACTACAAAATTGCTACATAAATTCTTCATGTAACTATTGGCACTGTTAGACATGACCAACAATTGACATTTAGCCTGATCAATAAAATGGTCTAATAATAACGATAAACTGGCATCTATGGTTATTTGATGAAAGGTATGTGGTACAGTTTCTAACTTTCTCTCAAACAATTTATGATTTAGTTTCTGTAGTTCAGGTAATTGACCTTTTTCATGCTGAAGAGTGACCATACATACCGAACTATTAAAAATTTTAGCCATAGTTAAAATCGGGTCTAATTCATCACTATTAAAAAAATGATTGGAATCTGACACAAAAGCAATATTTAACGGCTTTGTAAATTCAAAATTAAAAGGTATTGCAAATACCGGACAGTTTTTTACGGCATTTAATATTCTAACTGTATTTCTACCCAAGTATATAGTTTCATTATTAGAAGAACCAATGGCTCCCATAATTACAAAGTCAATGTCATGCTCAACAATCGTTTCTTTGACCTCATCTTTTAATAGCGAAAAAGAGGAAATTGTTTTATAACTATGACGTGGATTTTTAAATTCTTTCTTTACTCTTCTTACAAGATCTTTTAACCCTTTTTCTGAAGTTTCGGCTGCCCTAGAGTTTTGTGAAAAACCTGAAACACTACCAGCCATTAAACGATTACTATGTAATTCTGGCGTGTAGGTATTTAAAAAGTAAAAAACGCATGGGCTACCCTCAAATAGATGCAAAGCAAATTTGACCGCATTATACGCAGATGCTGAAAAATCGGTAGGTACAAGTATATTTTTCATATAAATGTTACAGGTCGTTTGATGATAAAATTAGGTGGACTATAAGTTTGATACTATGACATTTATCAGAATGGAAATTTATTTAAAAACCGTCGGCCAATTCTTGTAAAGTTTTCTCTTCTACTACTCCAATTTTCTTACCCGATGTTTTAATAAGTCCCTTCTTCTTAAATTCAGATATCATACGAATTAAAGATTCTGTAGCGGCACCCACAATATTTGCATAATCGTCCCTACTTAAGGTCAATAATAAAAAGCCAAATTCATCTTCACCATAGTTTTTCTTTAAATAAACAAATGCCTCTGCCAATCGCTGTTTAACCGTTTTTTGAGACATATTTACAATTACATCATCGGCCTCTTTTAAATCATGAGCCATGTGGCGTAATACTTCAAGAGAAAAATTAGGATTTGTATTTAATGTATTGGAAATTATTTCTTTAGGTATAAAACAAACTTCCATATCATTTATGGCCGTAGCGCTTAAATTGGTAAAATCTTCGGCCACAACTGAACGTTGCCCCATGACTTCGCCTTTATTGGTCAATTTTACTATTTGTTCTTTTCCGTTACTACTTAACTTCGATAATTTTGAGACACCTTTCCTTACACAATATACACCATCAAGTTTCTGTCCTTCTACAAATATAGAATCACCTTTCATGATTTTTTTAGATATCTTAGAATCAGAAACTTTTTTCAACTCTTCTTTGCTTAATGCGCGGAGCGAATTAAACTGCCGAACAATACAATTCTCACACTTACTTTCCATGGCCATTTACTTTATACCTAACACTGCAAAACTACTTAAGCTAAGAATTGTAAAAACTGATAATTATCATGTTTTTTCATATCATTGGTACTCACCTTTGCTGTAGGCCCAAGTTTAAAAATATGCACGATTCTAAATGCTATCATTGTGGAGATTCTTGTGATAGGCAATCTATAAGCTTTGATGAAAAGCTATTCTGTTGTTCAGGATGTAAAACGGTATATGAAATTTTCGCCAGCAACGATTTATCTCATTATTACGATATACAGGCAGCAGCAGGCTCTACCCCTAAATCAATAAAAGGAAAATATGATTTTCTTGACAATGCTGAAATAATAGAAAAATTAACTGAATTCAATGATGGTTCTATTCAAATCATTAATCTATATATACCTAATATTCATTGTAGTTCGTGTATTTGGATTTTAGAGAACCTAAATAAACTAAACCCTCATGTAACGAACTCTCAAGTCGATTTCCCTAAAAAGATGATTCGAATTACCTATCGCCACGACCAGTTCAGTTTAAAGAATTTGGTTTTGTTATTGGCCAATATTGGGTATGAACCTTATATTTCTTTAGATGATTTTGAAGGCAAAAAAAAGGGGATAGATAGAAGTTTAATTTACAAGTTAGGTGTTGCAGGCTTTGCTTTTGGGAATGTTATGTTTCTTTCGTTTCCAGATTATTTTGATTTAGGCTCGAGTGCAGCTACCGGAGGTGAATTTTGGCTCAACAAATACCAACATATTTTTCGTTGGTTAATGTTTATATTCTCGTTACCCGTAGTATTCTATGCAGGATGGGATTATTTCGTATCGGCATATAAAGGGCTAAGGGCAAAACTTTTAAATATTGATGTCCCTATTGCTCTCGGTATATTAGTCTTGTTCTTACGAAGTACATTTGAAATAGCTTTTCATTTAGGAAGCGGTTTTTTTGATTCGCTTACAGGATTGGTGTTCTTTCTTTTACTAGGTAAATTTTTTCAACAAAGAACTTATAGCTTTCTCTCTTTCGAACGAGATTATAAATCATACTTTCCAATAGCGATTACAAAACTAAACTCTGATGGTAAAGAAGAAACGGTTCCTGTTCAAAAAATTAAAAAAGGCGATAGAATATTGATTCGTAATGAAGAAATGATACCTGTTGATGGAACTTTAGTTTGTGGCAATGCACAAATCGATTATAGTTTTGTATCCGGTGAATCCGAACCGGTTAATAAAGACGCTGGTGAACTTATATTCGCAGGGGGAAAACAGTTAAATGGTGTCATTGAAATGATTGCCCTTAAATCGGTTTCTCAAAGTTACCTTACACAGTTATGGGGTAACTCCATTTTTAAAACGGATAAGTCAACTTCTTTTCAAAACCTAACCGATAGTATTGGTAAACGATTTACCATTTCGGTACTTTCAATTGCCTTAGTTGCAACTACATTTTGGCTGTTTTACGACCCATCTAAGGCAATGAACGTTTTTACAGCAGTTCTTATAATTGCATGCCCTTGCGCTATTGCGCTAGCCTCACCATTTACACTAGGTAATATGTTGCGCATTTTTGGTAAGAAAAAATTCTACATAAAGAACACTCAGACTATTGAACAATTGGCCAAAATCGATACAGCAATTTTTGATAAAACAGGCACGATAACAACTACCCAAAAAAGTACCGCACATTATGAAGGTATGCCCTTAACTGCCGAAGAAGAATCAATTTTAAAAAACACGATTAGAGCTTCTAACCACCCTTTAAGCAGATCTTTATATGATCTGCTTAAAGAACAGAATATCATAACCTTAGACGAATACGAGGAACATATTGGCAAAGGATTGGAAAGCTCAAAAGACAACATAAATATGAAAATAGGTTCTGCCAATTTTGTTGGTAAAGCTAGAACTGAAGACCAGCTAGATACTTCTATTTATATTAGTTCAAATAACGCCTACAAAGGCAGGTATGTATTCCAAAATCAATATCGCGAAGGGGTGTCTTCTGTTTTTCGCCAAATGTCTGAAATGCTTAGCCTAGCTATTTTATCTGGAGACAATGAAGGGGAAAAAGAACGATTAGAAGGCCTTTTACCCAAATTGACTCCCCTATACTTTAACCAGAAACCAGAAACCAAATTAGAGTTTATTAAATCATTACAAGAACAAGGTAAAAAAGTATTGATGGTCGGTGACGGATTAAACGATGCTGGTGCTCTTGCCCAAAGTGAAGTTGGTATTGCCATTTCAGAGAATATCAATGTATTCTCCCCTGCTTGTGATGCCATTCTTGATGCTTCTAAGTTTCAGCAGCTTTACTCCTATATTATTGCTTCAAAAAAAGCGGTGCGAATTATTAAAATGAGTTTCGTACTATCATTACTTTATAATTGTGTTGGATTATATTTTGCAATAACCGGACAATTAGAACCTGTTATAGCTGCTATTTTAATGCCACTAAGTTCAATAAGTATTGTTGTTTTCACTACTATTATGACCAACCGTATTGGCAGAAAACTTCAATAAAATATGAATTTTAAAAGTTTTAGGAAAACCAATCGTAATGAAAACACCCTACTTTCTATTGCAATAGGTATAATTTATCTATGGTTTGGAGCTTTGAAATTTTTCCCAGAACTAAGTCCAGCTGAAGATTTAGCTAAACGCACCATTCAACTATTAACCTTCGACATTATACCCTCTACGATATCAATTTTAATTTTAGCTTTTGTAGAAGTTGTAATAGGGCTATGCCTTATTTTTAGTTTTTGTCATAAGCAAATAGTGAAAATTGCCATAGTGCATATCATTTTCACCTTTTCCCCATTATTCTTTTTCACAGAAGAATCTTTCACTATAACGATTTTAACACCCACATTATTAGGGCAATATATAGGTAAGAATTTGATAATTATTGCTGCTCTTTTTACAATATTAAAAGAAAAAGTTAAAGTATGACATTTGTCATTTTTTAGGGTATACAACCCACTTAAATTTACAGCTTAATTCAATTTAGCATGAGTGTAATTTATGTGTTATTGGCCATCAGTATTTTTGTTGCGGTCATATTTTTCATTGCTTTCATCGTTTCTGTGAAGAGCGGTCAATACGATGATTCTTACACTCCGTCTGTACGTATGCTATTTGAAGATGAACTGGTGACAACAAAGAAGAGTAGCACTAAAGAGTTCAAAGAAAAAAAAACCAACTAAATAAACAAGTATAATTATGGAAGTACAGCAGTTTTATTACGATAACAAAATCGTGAAAAATTTCCTCTACGCGACCATGTTCTGGGGTATAGTAGGTATGACTGTAGGCTTATTATTAGCCTTTATGTTCATGTTTCCCAACTTAACCGACGGTATTTCGTGGTTAAGCTTTGGTCGTTTGCGCCCGTTGCATACGAATGCGGTAATTTTTGCATTCATAGGAAATGCTATTTACGCAGGAGTCTACTACTCCACGCAACGTCTGTTAAAGGCACGTATGTTCAGTGACTTTCTAAGTAAATTCAATTTTTGGGGCTGGCAGGCTATTATTGTTGCTGCTGCAATTACCTTACCATTGGGGTACACAAGTTCTAAAGAATATGCTGAACTTGAATGGCCAATAGATTTAGCCATTGCTGTAGTTTGGGTAGCCTTCGGTGTCAACCTTATTGGTACCATGATAAAAAGAAGACAACGACACCTTTATGTTGCTATCTGGTTTTATCTTGCAACTTTTGTAACTGTTGCAGTACTTCACATATTCAATAGTTTAGAATTACCCGTTAGCGCATTAAAAAGTTATTCGGTTTATGCTGGGGTTCAAGATGCTCTAGTACAATGGTGGTATGGACATAATGCTGTGGCATTTTTCTTAACTACACCGTTCTTAGGTCTAATGTATTATTTTGTGCCTAAAGCGGCAAACAGACCGATCTATTCCTACAGACTTTCAATTGTGCATTTCTGGTCTTTGATTTTCATTTATATATGGGCAGGACCTCACCACTTGTTATATTCTGCTTTACCCGATTGGGCTCAAAACTTAGGTGTTGCCTTTTCTATTATGCTTTTAGCTCCATCTTGGGGGGGTATGATAAACGGACTTTTAACATTACGAGGTGCTTGGGATAAAGTACGTACCGATCCGGTTCTAAAATTTATGGTTGTTGCGATTACCGGTTATGGTATGGCCACCTTTGAAGGTCCTCTGCTTTCACTAAAAAACGTAAACGCAATTGCTCACTTTAGTGATTGGATTATTGCTCATGTACATGTTGGCGCATTGGCTTGGAATGGTTTCTTAACCTTTGGTATGATTTACTGGTTGGTACCTAAAATGACTAAGAACAAATTGTTCTCGACCGGTTTAGCAAACTTCCACTTTTGGATAGGAACTTTGGGTATCATTCTATATACATTACCTATGTATGTCGCTGGGTTTACCCAGGCTTTAATGTGGAAAGATTTTAATCCTGATGGTACTTTAGTTTATGGTAACTTTTTAGAAACCGTACACGAAATTATGCCGATGTATTGGATGCGTGCCATTGGTGGTAGCCTTTATATTGTAGGAGCGTGTGTGATGATTTATAATGTAGTTCGTACAATAAAATCTGGTAGCACTATAGAAGATGAATTGGCAGAAGCGGCTGCACTTACCCGCGTTTCAAAACACAGAACAGCAGGTGAAACTTTCCATACTTGGTTAGAGCGTAAGCCTATTCAATTGACCATTTTAGCTACTGTAGCTATTTTGATTGGTGGTATCATTCAAATTGTACCAACTATTTTAGTGAAATCGAACATTCCAACTATCACAAGTGTGAAACCATATACACCCTTAGAATTAGAAGGTCGTGACCTTTACATTCGTGAAGGTTGTGTAAGCTGTCACTCACAAATGATACGTCCATTTAGAAGTGAAGTAGAACGTTATGGTGAATATGCCAAAGCGGGTGAATTCGTGTATGATCACCCATTCCTTTGGGGTAGTAAGCGCACGGGACCAGATTTACTAAGAATCGGTGGCAAATATTCTGATAACTGGCATTTGAACCATATGTATGATCCACAGAGTACATCATCTGGATCCATTATGCCTTCATATTCTTGGATGGTACGAGACAAGCATGACCGTAGCGATATACAAGCCAAAATGGAAGCTATGGTAACATTAGGTGTCCCCTATACCGATGAGGATATTGCAAATGCCGAAGACTCAATGGATGCTCAAGCTGAAAAAATCGAGAAAAACTTATATACCGATCCCGATTTTGCTAAAAATTATGAGGCTGATAAAACTTACGCTGCTGAAAACGGCGAAGAGTTTATAGAAATGAGAGACCGGGAAATTGTTTCTTTAATTGCATATCTGCAACGATTAGGAACAGACATTAAGGTAAAGGAAACAGGCGAATTAGTATCTGAAAAATAAAAATCATGTTCAAATTTGTAAAAGGTTACATGGAAACAATTGATGGGGTAGCAACCTACCCCATGATATCATTACTTATCTTCTTTGTGTTTTTCACATTGCTATTTTGGTGGGTTTTAACAGCCTCTAAATCATACATTAAAGAAGTAAGCGAATTACCATTAGAAGAAGACGATAACCAACAACTCGATTAATTATGAAAAACAATACAGCTTGGTGGCTTAGAATAACGGTGGCTTTTTTCTTGGTCGTTATACTTATGGAAATTTTTGTTGATGGTGGCGATAAACCCGCTTTTCTAGCCTACCCATTAATAATGTTTGCCTTTATGGCACTTGTTCTGCTACTATTAATAGCTATAGCATTTATAGTTCAGGCAATTGAAAACGTGTTATTCCATACACTTGATGATGAAGCAAAAGCTCGTTATTTAGCTACTAAAGAAGAAAAATGGGAATGGACGTGGGGTAAAAATCTTTACAATAAAATGCTTGGCTCCAAGCCTATGGAAGAAGAGGTTGAGATTATTCTTGACCACAATTATGATGGTATACGTGAACTAGATAATAAGTTACCACCATGGTGGGTATATCTGTTCTATGCCTCAATAGTATTTGCTGTAGTTTATTTAGCGCGTTTTCACATTTTTAACGACTATACACAAGATGAGGAATACGCACAAGAAGTTGCAACTGCACAATTAGAAATCGAGGAATATAAGAAAACCGCTAAGGGGCTTGTTGATGCGAACACAGTAGAACTTTTAACAGATGCTTCTGATTTAAATGCGGGTAAAGCCATTTTTGAAGGAAATTGCGTTGCTTGCCATATGACAGATGGTGGTGGTGGTATCGGACCTAATTTAACCGACCAAAACTGGATTTTAGGTGGTGGCATTAAAAATGTTTTCCATACGATTTCAGAAGGTGGTCGTGATGGTAAAGGTATGATTGCTTGGAAACAGAACTTAAAGCCAGTGGAAATTGCACAAGTAGCCAGTTATGTGTTGAGCTTTCAAGGTACTACTGCTGCGAACCCTAAAGCTGCTGAAGGTGATATTTGGGTAGATCCGAATGCGGCTGAACCAGTTACTCCTGAGCAAGAACCTAATACCGAACAGGTAATAGACTCTACGTCGGTTACAATGAACTGAATAAAACGAGGTCTTAACGCTTCGCAAGCCAATAAAGAAAAATAAAATGGCACAAGATCAAGATAATTTCAGGGATTCAATTGGCACCATTAAAGAAGATGGAAAACGAGCGTGGGTCTTCCCTAAAAAGCCCAGTGGCAAACTTTATGAGTATCGTAAATACGTAAGTTACATTCTTCTTACCTTCTTGATTGCGTCTCCTTTTGTAAAGATTAACAGCAACCAGTTTTTAATGTTTAATGTCCTAGAAAGACGTTTCAACATCTTTGGTTTTCCATTTTATCCACAAGACTTTCACCTCTTCGTTATTTCAATGATTATTGGCGTAGTTTTTATTGCCCTTTTCACCGTAGCATTTGGTCGTATTTTCTGCGGATGGATGTGTCCTCAAACCATTTTCATGGAAATGGTTTTTCGTAGAATTGAATATTGGATAGATGGTGATCGTGGTGCCCAAATTCGACTAGACAGACAAGAATGGGATGCCGAAAAGATTCGTAAACGTGTACTAAAATGGATTATCTTTTTTATCATATCATTTATCATAGCTAATGTTTTTCTGGCCTATTTAATAGGTAGCGACCGCTTAATACAATATGTTACAGATGGCCCAACTCAACATTATAGTACGATGGTGTCTCTATTAATATTCACTGCCGTCTTTTATTTTATTTTCGCTTGGTTTAGAGAGCAAGTATGCATCATTGCCTGCCCTTATGGCCGTATGCAAGGTGTACTTCTTGATAACAAATCTATTGTAGTTGCTTATGACTATAAAAGAGGTGAAGCTGAAAATGGAAGAAAAAAATGGCGCAAAAACGAAGACCGAGAGGCTTTGGGTTATGGCGATTGTATCGACTGTTTTCAATGTGTGAATGTGTGCCCTACAGGTATAGATATTAGAAACGGAACTCAGTTAGAATGTGTAAACTGTACTGCCTGTATTGATGAGTGTGATTCCATCATGGAAAAAGTAGATCTCCCAAAAGGGTTGATTCGTTATGCCAGTGAAGATGAAATCACAAAAAAAGAAAAGTTCAAATTTACTCCTCGTTTAAAAGGATATACTGCAGTATTGGTTATTTTAACCGGTGTTCTTGTAGGTATGATGTTTTTAAGAAATGATCTTGAAGCAAATATTTTAAGGCTACCTGGTCAACTCTACGAACATAAAGAAGGAAACATTATCAGTAATGTATTCACTTACAAACTTTTGAATAAAACCACCAAATCGGTAGATAATGTTCATTTTGAATTGATATCACCTAAAGGAGAGATTAAACTAGTGCGAACAGATAATTTTGATGTTCAGCCAGAAGCCTTGGCAGAAGGTACATTGTTCATCGAAATCAATGCTTCAGCATTAAGCGGTGATAAGAACGACTTAAAAATTGGCGTCTATAGTAATGACAAATTAATAGAGACCACAACGGCGCGCTTCTTGGCACCACGTAGTTATAAATAGTATTTAAGTAAGAGATTATGAAAATAAATTGGGGTACAGGTATCATAATTGCTTTTGTCGCTTTCATCAGTTTCATTCTGTTTTTCGTGATACGAATGACTACAAGCCATAATGCCAATCATGATTTAGTTACTGAAGAGTATTACAAGGCCGAACTCGGTTTTCAAAAAGAAATAGACGCTGAGCAAAATGCTATAAACGCATTTGAACAAATACAGATTAAAAAAGAACCTAACGGGTTGATGGTAATCTTTCCTGAAAGCTATGACAATACTGAAGTTTCAGGTATAGTGTCGCTATATAGACCATCTAATAAGCGTCTAGATTTTAACCTACCTATCAATTTATCCGAATCACATTTGCTGATACCCAATGATAAATTATTAGAAGGTCGTTGGGATATCAAGGTTACTTGGAATCATTTAGGAAAAGAATTTCTACATAAAGAAAGTATAACGTTTTAAAAAGAACATGATTCTATCTGCCATCATATTGGGTCTCATGGGTAGTTTGCACTGCGTGGGCATGTGTGGCCCAATAGCCTTTATGCTTCCGGTAGATCAATCTAATAACTATAAAAAATTCGGTCAGATATTCATTTATCATTTTGGTCGATTGATGGCATATGGTATCATCGGTCTCGTATTTGGCTTTCTCGGAAAAGGATTGTCCATTTTCGGAGCACAGCAAAAACTGTCGATAGTTATTGGTATCACAATGATTCTTGTGATTTTGATTCCGTATAAATCTTTCAATAAATACAATCTATCGAAACCTATCTATAAAGTCATTTCTAAAGTGAAGAACCAACTCGGTAAAGAACTGAAGAAAAAATCACCCGACACCTTTTTAACCATTGGCTTCCTAAACGGTTTTTTACCATGTGGCTTGGTCTATATGGCACTTTTTGGGGCCATTGCTATGGGCAATGCTATACAGGGCAGCCTTTATATGATGCTTTTCGGTTTAGGCACAGTCCCCTTAATGACTACTGCTATTTATTTTAGCGGATTATTGAAAGGTGGTATACGACAAAAAGTACAAAAGGCAATCCCCATTTTTGTAGTTGTCATCGGCTTACTTTTTATACTAAGAGGTCTTGGTTTGGGTATACCATATGTATCACCTGCACCTGTTACAGAAATAGCTTCAAGTGCAATAGAATGCCATAACTAACGGCCACGGCCACTAAACTAGTTTTCTATGAAACCGTTACCAAACGAAATTATTCTTCGCCCAAGGTTTCAGTTAGATATGGTAGAAACTAAAGAAAATTTGCTTAAAAAATTTGAGACTGCTGGGTATGATCCTTTTCTTGTCAAACGCTTAGATGAGCATGTCTTTATAAAATTTAACGCTAAAAACAATCATTTTTGGTCGCCTCAACTTCATTTAGAAATCGATGAAATAGATGCTAACAAATGCCGTGTTTATGGTATATTTGGTCCAAATCCTACCCTATGGACTTTCTTTATGTTCGTACATTTTGTAATCGCAACATTGTTCATCATTCTAGGAATATGGGCCTATTCTAGTGCGAGTTTACATAAACCTTACAGTTTACAGTTGGTTTTAATGTCTATAATAGTAATGATGTGGTTTGTTCTATATTTTTTCGGCCGCAGTGGTAAACGGAAAGGGAAACCTCAAATGCACGAACAATATAGCTTTATGATGAAGGTCCTTAATTCATAAACAAAAGAGTATAATTTTTTTAAAAAATAGTACAGTTATTAGTTAAAATACATAACGATATAATGTTCTTCACTATCCCTTAAAAAAGCTGCTATTTATGCATATCATAAAAACAAATGAACCCAAGGTGATTGCCTTGGGTTCATTTGTTTTTATGATGATATTTTGAAATTTACTAAATCTTAAATGTAATTACAGGTATTCTAGAATGGTTTACAACGTCTTCCCCTATGCTACCATTAAACAAATGCGAAAGACCTTTTCGACCATGTGTTGGCATGGCAATGGCATCTGCAAGTATTGTATTACCATAATTGAGTATGCCTTGTTCTACACTATAATCATTATAAATTTCTACTTGCTGACCAGAATTAGCTTTCGTTAAAAATTTATTGATTTTTTGATACGCATCTCTATTACTTAAAAATTCATCGTTTGGCGTATTTATAAAGACTAGGTCCATTTTGGCATTGACCAATTCTGAAAATTCCCTTGCTTTTTGAAAAGCTGGTAAATTGTCATCGTTGAAATCGCATGCAAACACAAATCGATCTATTTTAAATTCGTCAACTTCACCTTTAATAACCAGAACAGGAGTTTTTGAATTTCTAACAACTTTCTCAGCATTAGAACCAATTAAAACTTCCTCAAGGCCTTTAGCGCCATTAGAACCCATCACAATTAAATCTGCATTATGTTCTTCTGCAATAGCATCTAGCTCGCTAAAAACTTTATAATGCTTAATAACGGGAGTAACAGTTAATCCCTTTAAAAATGGTTTGTCTAAGAATTCTTTTAAATTCTTCTCGGCCAATTTCACTAAAAATACCGTCTGTTCTATGTAAATTCCATCAGGCGAAGAAATCATCGCTTGATTGAGTTCTAACATGTGAACAACAAGAAGCTCTACTTTATGTTTTTTAGCTAAATCTGCAGCAGCTTTTAAAGCAAAACCAGATTGCTCTGAAAAGTCTGTAAGTACAATAATTTTTTTCATGATAATTTTATTTAGAATTTAATAAAATAAAGAACTTCAATATTTCTAATAATTAGACAGTCATTGAAAATAGCTTGGTATCAGGTGATTTTTTCTGTAAAGGCAAATCAAAAGCCATACATACATTTCGTACAAAGGGTCTTCCATTTTCAGTTATAAGCAAATTGCCTTCCGTAATCTTAACTATACCATCTTTCTCCATCTCCCCTAGCCTTTCTAGTATACTTTCCATCTCCGGTATATATAACTTAAAGTCGCTCCAAGAAGTTTGAAATCTGCACATTAAATTTAAGATATGTCTTCTTATTATTTGATCTTCGTCTGTTAAAATATGTCCCCTATAAAGAGGTATAATATCATTTTCTACTAAATTTTGATATTCTTCAACATTCTTTACATTCTGTGTAAAACCATACCAACTATCACTTATACTAGAAGCACCTAACCCAATCATTAGATGGGTATTAGAGCTCGTGTAGCCCATGAAATTTCTATGTAAAACTCCACTTTCCATAGCCTTATATAGACTATCGGTCTCTAATGCAAAGTGATCCATGCCTATTTCTTGATAACCGTAATTCAACAATAGCTCTTTACCAATTTCATACTGTGCTCTTTTATCATCTGCAGTTGGTAAATCAGCATCTTTGTAACCTCTTTGTCCGTTACCTGCAAGCCATGGCACGTGTGCATAACTGTAAAAAGCAATACGGTCTGGCTTTAACTCTTTGGTTTTTGCTATAGTATTTTTTACATGTTCCAATTTTTGATGCGGCAGACCGAAGATAATATCGTGGCTCACTGAGTCATACCCTATTTCTCGGGCCCATTCGGTAACATTCTTTACATTTTCAAATGGTTGAATTCTATTAATTGCCTTCTGTACCGTTTCATTGTAATCTTGTACGCCGTAGCTAACCCTTCTGAAACCAACGTCATATAAAGCTTGTAAATGTTCTTTTGTAGTATTATTTGGGTGTCCTTCAAAACTAAATTCTGCATCATTGGCTTTGTTCGCAATTCTTAATATACCATCAACTAGAAATTTTAAATTTTCTGGCGTAAAAAAGGTTGGTGTGCCACCACCTAAATGCAATTCCTTAATTATTGGTTTTTCAGAAAAAAGAGCCCTATACAATCTCCATTCTTTTAAAACAGATTTTAGATAAGGTAATTCTAAATCATGCCGTTTTGTTATTCGCTTATGACATCCGCAGAACGTACACATACTCTCGCAAAAAGGTAGATGTATGTAAAGACTTATTCCTGTAGTTGAATTACTAACATGAAAACTTTTCTTTACAGAATCTTCCCACTTCTTTCCTGAGAAGGTATTATTATCCCAAAAAGGTACGGTTGGATAACTCGTATACCGAGGACCAGGTACATTATATTTTTGCACAAGCGAACACATAAACTTTAATTTAATCACAAACTTACACGTCAAAAACAGTAAATAATATGACAAATGTCAGTTCATGGTTTTATGATTAGTTTTAAATTTCCTAAATAAATTGATACATACTGTTTGCCTTATGTAACTAATGTTACCCTTTAAAAAGGGATGAAATAATAAATTTGTTTCAAATTTTTAAGTTATGTTTTCAAAAGGTTCCAAATTGTATAGTATCATTTTTCTGAAATGCCCAAGATGCCATAAAGGAGAATTCCTAGAAGCGAATCCTTATAAATTAAGTAACTTCAACAAGGTAAAAGAACGTTGCCCTAAGTGCGATCTAAAATACAGTATAGAACCCAGTTTTTATACAGGATCCATGTATGTTTCGTATGGTGTAGGTATAGCTGTCGCGGTAGCTGTATATGTATTGACGTTGATATTCGGTTTACAACTTAAGATTTCAACTTTGTTTGCCGTAATCGTTGTCTGCCTAATACTTGCTATGCCATGGATAGCTGCCGTTGCTAAGTCTATTTGGGCGAATATATTTTTTAAATTTGATAAAAAAATAGCACAAGAAGTTAATTGAAAAAAGAATGATCCAAGACTTAAAAGAGCAATACGGGAATATTTTTGAAGAGGAACTAATTAATGAAATTGTTCAAGTAGGTACATTTAAAGAAGTGCCTGAAGGTTATAAATTAATAGAAATAGGCGAATACCTAAGAGGAATGCCATTATTAATATCTGGTGTTATTAAAATTCTTAGAGAAGATGAGGATGGCGACGAACTTTTGCTGTATTACTTAGAGAAAGGTGATACCTGTTCAATGACCATGGCGTGTTGTATGGGTGATGCTAAAAGTGAAATTAGAGCCATTGCAGAAACAGATGCAAAACTTATTATGGTTCCCATTCAGAAAATGGAAGAATGGACCACTAAATATAAATCATGGCGAAATTTTGTCTTCAACAGTTACCATGTTAGATTAAATGAGCTTTTAAGCACATTAGACAATATCGCTTTTCAAAAAATGGACGAGCGCTTAATTGGCTACTTAAAAGAAAAAGCTAGGGTAAATCAAGACGATATTATTAATAATACCCATCAAGAGATTGCTTATGACCTTCATAGTTCTAGAGTAGTAATCTCCAGATTATTAAAAAAACTAGAAGAGATGGGTAAAATAAAACTTCATCGTAATTACATTAAAATTTTAGACTTATAGTACTTCTGTAACTATTGTTACTGCACACGTTTTCATACAACTTTACTTTTGAGGTATAAAATACCCTTATGGAAATGTTGCATATTTTTGGATATTTAAGTGCCTTAGTAATAGGTATTTCATTAGGCCTTATTGGTGGTGGAGGTTCAATTTTGGCAGTACCCGTGCTAGCATATCTTTTTACAATAAACGAAAAAGCGGCAACTGCATATTCTTTATTTATCGTTGGCGCAAGTGCCTTGATAGGTGGCTGGAAACAGCATCTTAAAGGATTTGTAGATTGGCGAACGGCATTAGTTTTTGGCGTTCCTGCTATAGTAGGTGTTACCTTGGTAAGACATTATGTAGTACCTGCATTGCCAGATATTTTGTTTCAAGTAGAAGATTTTCAATTTACCCGAAGAATGGCCATGTTTGGCCTGTTCGCTGTATTAATGATTCCGGCAGCATATTCTATGCTAAAAAAAGAAAAGAATCTTATTAAAACAGGTGATGTTGCTTATAATTATCCCCTTATTTTATTAGAAGGATTGATTGTTGGTGGTATAACGGGTATGATCGGTGCTGGTGGTGGATTCCTAATTATTCCCGCTTTAGTCATATTGGCAAATGTAGAAATGAAAGTAGCTATAGGTACATCATTAATTATTATTGCTATTAAATCTTTAATGGGATTTTTTCTGGGAGATGCAATGACCATGGAAATAGATTGGGATTTTTTAGCTCTATTTACAGGTCTTTCGTTCATCGGTATTTTTATTGGTAGCTACTTGAGCAACTTTATAGACGGCAAAAAATTAAAGAAGGGTTTCGGCTATTTCATTCTAGTTATGTCCGCCTTTATTTTCTACATGGAATTTTTCAAATAAAATTTTCCTTATGTGACAAAAGTCACTGTACAGCTCATATACAAAAAGTAATTTTATGGTATTAATCAAAATTTATAATCATGAAAGTTGAACAAATATATACAGGATGCCTGGCACATGCCGCTTACTATATTGAAAGTAAAGGAGTCGCTGCGGTATTTGACCCATTACGCGAGGTACAGCCTTATTTAGACCGTGCCAAAAAAGACAACGCTAAAATTAAATATGTTTTTGAAACACATTTTCATGCCGACTTTGTTAGTGGTCATTTAGATTTACAAAAAAAGGCTGGTGCAGAAATAGTTTTCGGTCCTGGTGCAAAACCTGCCTATAAGGCAACCACAGCTAAGGATAATCAAGTCTTTGAAGTAGGTGATTACAAGGTAAAAGTAATTCATACTCCAGGTCATACTATGGAAAGTACCACCTATCTTTTAATAGATGAAAAAGGTAATGAACATGGTATCATTACTGGTGACACATTGTTTATAGGTGATGTAGGCAGGCCAGATTTGGCACAACATGTTGTAGCTGATTTGACCGAAGAAAAATTGGCAGGTTATTTATTCGATTCCCTTCGAAATAGAATAATGCCCTTAAGTGATGATTTAATCGTCTACCCTAATCATGGTGCGGGTTCTGCTTGTGGTAAAATGATGAGTAAAGAAACTACGGATACCTTAGGGCATCAAAAAAAGGTGAATTATGCCTTACGCCCAGACATGACCAAAGAAGAATTTATTAAAGAATTGTTGACAGGACTTACAACACCGCCAGGGTATTTTCCTAAAAATGTTCTTATGAACATTCAAGGATATGAAAGTTTAGACAAAATTATGGATAGGGCTACCACACCATATTCTCCAGAAGCTTTTGAAGCTGTTGCAAATGAAACAGGTGCATTAGTATTGGATACCAGGGATGCAGAGGACTTTGCAAAAGGGTTTATTCCTAATAGTATCAACATTGGTCTTGATGGTAGTTTTGCCCAATGGGTAGGTGAAATGATTCCTGATATAAAACAAGAAATACTTTTAGTTACTTATAAGGACAAGGAAAAAGAAGCTATTACAAGATTATCAAGAGTAGGTTATGATAATACGGTTGGCTTTTTAAAAGGAGGATTTGATGCATGGGAAAAATCTGGAAAAGATTTTGAGGTTACCAAAAGAATTGATGGTTCAGAATTAGAAACTCTTTATAAGAATAAGAAACCTTTAATAATTGATGTAAGAAAAAAGAGTGAGTTTGACTCAGAACATGTTATCGGGGCCATCAATGTTCCCTTAAATGAAATCAATCAACATTTGGCACAATTTCCAAAAGACAAGCCATTTGTTCTACATTGTGCAGGTGGCTATCGAAGTATGATTGCCGCTTCTATTCTAAAACAAAGAGGATGGCAAGATTTTACAGATGTTAGAGGTGGCTTCGATGCCATTTCGAAAACTACAATTCCGAAATCGGAATATGTTTGTCCTTCTACCCTATTATAGTTTTTTTAAAACAGTAAAATTAAGCCTCATTTTTTATGGGGCTTTTTTTATGACCGTATGCGAGTGTAACCTAAGTTACTGTATTACACAATTTCTTAGTGTAATTTTGACCTTAATATTAAATGTGAACTTATGAAGGTAGAACAAATATATACAGGCTGTCTTGCGCAAGGTGCATACTATATAGAAAGCAAAGGAGAGGTTGCAATTATTGATCCCTTGAGAGAGGTAACACCTTATATAAAGAAAGCAACATCTGATAATGCTAAAATCAAATATATTTTTGAAACCCATTTTCATGCCGATTTTGTGAGCGGTCATGTAACCTTGGCTAAAGAAACCGGAGCAGATATTATTTACGGTCCAAAAGCAAATCCATCTTTTGACGCTATCATTGCAAAGGATAGCCAAGAATTTAAATTAGGTGATGTAACCATAATTGCACTGCACACTCCAGGTCATACAATGGAAAGTACTACGTACCTCTTAAAAGATGAAAAAGGTAAAGATTATGCCATTTTTAGTGGAGACACCTTATTTCTTGGAGATGTGGGTAGACCAGATTTGGCTCAAAAAATGGGTGAATTAACCGAACGTGACCTTGCTGGGTTTTTATACGATAGTTTACGTGAAAAGATAATGCCCTTGGCAGATGATGTAATCGTATATCCGGCCCATGGTGCTGGTTCTGCTTGTGGTAAGAATATGATGAAAGAAACGGTAGATACGCTAGGCAATCAAAAGAAAATGAATTACGCGTTACGTAAAGACATGACCAAAGAGGAATTTATAGATGAGGTAATCGATGGTCTACT
Source organism: Maribacter orientalis (assembly GCF_900109345.1). GTDB lineage: Bacteria > Bacteroidota > Bacteroidia > Flavobacteriales > Flavobacteriaceae > Maribacter > Maribacter orientalis. The sequence continues at coordinate 298,649 of NZ_FNZN01000001.1, read as the reverse complement.
TCCACCTCCTCAATATTTTCCGTTGAACGTTAAAATGAACAAAGAGGGGTATGAAGATATCAAAACAGTATTGGAGCGTGGTACAAGAGCACTTTCCCCAAAGGCTTTTGAAGCTGCGGCAAATGAAACGGGAGCCATTGTATTAGATGTGCGTCATCAAGATGATTTTGCTAAAGGTCATATACCACGCTCTATATTTATTGGTCTTGACGGTAGTTTTGCCCCTTGGGTAGGTGCCTTGATCGCTGATGTGAAACAACCCATCTTATTGGTTGCGCCAGTAGGATTAGAAGAGGAAGCTGTAACCCGACTTTCTAGAGTTGGTTTCGATGGTACTTTGGGATATTTGGAAGGTGGGTTTGAGGCTTGGAAAAAGGCATCAATGGAATATGACACCGTTAGCCAAGTTGATGCAGATGAGCTTAAAAAAAGTATTGAAACCGAAAATGTTCCTGTCTTTGATGTACGTAAAAAATCTGAATATCTATCTGAGCATATTTTAGAAGCCGTTAATACACCATTAGATTTTCTAAATGATCACTTAGCGGAATTTCCTGAAAATAAAATATTTTATGTGCACTGTGCCGGTGGTTATAGAAGTATGATTGCTTCCTCCATTTTAAAAAGTAGAGGTATACATAACCTTATTGATGTTAAGGAAGGATTTAAGGCCATACAGGAAGCAGGTATTCCGGTAACTGAATATGTTTGCCCAACAACGTTATAAATAAAATATCAAATAGACATTTTAATCATTTAAGAACAACACATGATTTAGTTTTTGAATCTGCCTAACGGCAGGTTGGTTGATATAAAGAGGAGTATTTTTCTAAAAAGTATTCCTCTTTTTTTTATGCTTTTTTTAGCGTTATGTAACTAGGGTTACTGTAGCTATTACACTGTAATAGTACCTTTAATTAAAATTAGAAGAACATGGAAACAATAAATAATACCGAAGTAAATAGTATGCCAAGAATTGGAGATATTGCTCCAGATTTTGAGGCTGTTACTACAAAAGGAAAAATTAAATTATCAGATTTCGCTAAAAATAAATGGATAGTGATGTTCTCGCATCCAGCAGATTTTACGCCGGTATGTACTACTGAAATGAGCGGGTTTGCAGTTCGTAAACCAGAATTCGATGCACTTAACACAGAGTTACTAGGATTAAGTATCGATAGTGTTCACGCACACTTGGGTTGGGTTCAAAATGTTCGCCAGAATACAGGGGTATATTTCGATTTTCCTATCATAGCAGATATAGATATGAAAGTTTCCAAGAAATACGGAATGTTACAACCTAATGAAAGTGAAACTTCAGCTGTACGGGCCGTATTCTTTATTGATCCTAAGAAAAAAATTCGTCTAATTATGTATTACCCATTAAATGTAGGGCGTAATATGGACGAGATTTTAAGAGCATTAGAAGCCTTACAAACTTCTGACAAATATAAAGTAGCAATGCCTTTAGATTGGAAGAAGGGTGATAAAGTAATTGTTTCTCCACCTAAAACTTTAGACGAACTAAACGCTCGAATTGCAGATGATACCTTAGAAAAAGTTGATTGGTATCTAGCTAAAAAAAGTATTAATTAAATTTTTATTGGTTGGTTCAAGAAGCGGTCTTGAAAAAGGCCGTTTCTTTTTAGTATTGAATATTAATTTTAAATAAAATAATTATGTCATTTTTAGACGCCATTTTTGGCAAGAAAAAAGAAACTTTAGGTCAGATTACCATTTTAAATAAAAATGAATACGCAACGGCCATTGTTACAAACAAAATAAAACCTATTGACGTTAGAACAGCTTCTGAATTTAATAGTGGTCATATTAAAAATGCTATAAATATCGATTTTTTCAATCCTAATAATTTTAAAAATTATTTTGAAAAGGTAGATAGAAATAAGGCAATATATGTGTATTGCAGATCTGGTGCAAGAAGCCAAAAAGCTGCTCGTAAATTATTAAACATGGGCTTTCTTGAAGTTTATGATTTAAAAGGTGGGTATTCTTCCTGGATTTAATCATCGTAATAGTTTTATATACTGACAAATGAAAATGGAGAATTCATTCTTTCAAAAATTTGGCAGTTAATAAATGTGGAAATCTTTAAACTCTTAATTATATGAAAAATGCACTACTAATTTTATCAGTCATGTTAATGGTTAGTTGTAAAGATTCGCCAAATAGTAAATTTAAGGTAATCGCTGAAAATGAGAGTGATGCTGAAACTCAACAACCTGCTAATGAAGGTAAAAAACTTCTAGAGGCTAAATGCTATGTATGTCATAATCCTGAATCGGATGAAAATAATGCATTGGCACCGCCCATGGCCGCTATAAAAGCCCGATATAGTAAAGACCACTCTACAAAGGAGTCTTTTTCAGATGCCATATGGAACTTCGTAGAGAAACCTACCAATGAAAAGGTTAAAATGAAGGGAGCGCTTAATCGTTTCGGTTTAATGCCATTTCAATCATTTGACGAAAAGGAAATACGTAAAATTTCAGATTATATATTCGATTACCAAATTGAAGAACCTGAATGGTTCAAACAGCATTGGGAACAAAATCATGGAGAAAAAAACTATCATCAAAAAGGTAAAAAGATGAATGGTAATTTTAATATGAGTAAAGAAAACTTAATGGAAAGAGGTATGACATATGCTCAGAGTACCCAGAAAGTTTTAGGAAAAAATCTGATGTTAACGCTACAGAAAAATGGTGCGGTAAAAGCAGTAGAATTTTGCAATGAAAGAGCTTATCCAATAACCGATAGCATGGCAATTATTCATAATGCAAAAATTAGAAGGGTGACCGACAAGCCTAGAAATCTTGAAAATCAAGCGAATGAAAAAGAGCTTGAGTATATTGAATTTTTTAAATCAAAAATCAAGAATAAAGAGACCTATGAGCCTATTCTAATTTCTGAAAATGGTACGACACATTTCTATTCCCCAATTGAAACTAATACCATGTGCTTAAATTGCCATGGTACGCCAATAACGAATATAGACCCAATGGTTACGCAGATTATAAACGATAAGTATCCTTACGACAAAGCTATTGGTTATAAGGAAAATGAAGTAAGAGGTATTTGGAGTATAACTTTCAATGATGAAAAAAATAAATAAAATATGACTTCAGTAATTCCGATACAAAATCTAAAGTGTGGCGGCTGTGCCAAAACGATAATCTCTAAATTAGAAGAAATACCTGCGATAACAAATGTAACTGTATCCGTAGAATCGTCATCGGTTAAATTTGATATATTAAATCAAGAGGCTATTTCCACAGTAAAAAATACGCTAAAGTCAATTGGGTATCCGAGTATTGACCAAGACAATTCTGTTTTATCAAAAGCAAAATCCTTCGTTAGTTGCGCTTCTGGAAAATTATCTAATTAAAATCTATTGATAGGTCAAAAAAGAAGTGGATAATCATCACTTCTTTTTTGGCTTAAACCCATGTATTACTTGTCCAAAAAAGTCCTTTGGTAAATTCTCATCACCGGGGTAACCTAACTTAACATCTCCACTATCTTCAGGAATGTAATTGGTCTTGAAAATATAATCCCAAATACTTAAACTGATGCCGAAATTTACGCCGTAAGTTCCTTTAGGTAATTCATAAGCATGGTGATATAAATGCATAACAGGATTATTAAACAAATACTTTAAAGGTCCCCAAGTAATCTTAATATTCGAATGGTTAAAATGCCCAATGGCAATTGCCGCAAAATGAACAATATAGGCTTGTTCTGGCTCAAAGCCGCCTAAAATCATAACCCCAAAAGTTTTTAATGGTTTGTAGAAAATATTTTCCATCCAGTGGTACCGTAAGTGCGCTGCAAAACCCATTTCCTTAACACTGTGGTGTACTTTGTGAAAATTCCATAGAAAAGCATACCTATGCAGTAAAATATGGGTAAACCACTGTACAAAATCTAAAATAACAAAAAACAGCAGTAATTGTCCCCACATTGGCCATTTAGATATATTTATAAGCGCCAAACTGTTTGCAGTAATACCCAAATCGGCAAAGAACACATTTAGCATTTTATAAATACCACTTATAGCTATGGCAAACAAAAAGAAGTTGAAGAACATGTAAAAACCATCTAACCAAAAATCTTTTCTAAAAACACCCTGCTCCTTTCTCCAAGGAAAAACGATTTCTAAAAACCAAACTAACAAAGAAATAAAGATTAAACCCCAAAAATAGTTGAGATACCATGGCACATTAAACATGATGGATTTTATAGTCCAATTAAACGTACCTGATATCGCATTTATAAATGCATCTAAATATGCTTCCATTCGTATTACGAATTTTTGTAAATATACTTTTAATAAAAAGCTAAATCTGTAACTCTTGTTACATATTACATTTTAATAATCTTATGTTTAAAACATGACAAATGTCATACGCTAGCTTATAGGTTAATATTACTTTGCAGTATAATTTGAACATAAACTATAGCGCTAATCTGTTTGTCTATAATAAACAATCATCATTACAATCTGCGCTTTACATCTTAAATTAAATATCATTATCATGAAAAAAAACATGGGAAGTACAGACCGGTTTATTAGAATATTTATAGCCGTAGCTCTTTTAACTACATTTTATACTGATACCGTTACCGGAACCTTGGGTTATGTATTGGCAGCTTTAGCTGGTATTTTAATACTAACAACCTTTATTAGCTTTTGCCCGCTTTATACCTTGTTCGGTATTAATACTTGCAAGATTAATAAATAAAACAACTTTAAATTTTCAAATCATATAGACCTAATTCCAAATTATGGAATTAGGTCTATTCCTTTTTATAGCGTTATGTAACTTTTGTTACATATTTAGCAACTTAGAACAACTATATTTAATAAATTCTAAAAAATAATTGTAAAATGAGCTCACATCATCAGGTAATCGTTATTGGAGGTGGTACTGCTGGTATTATGGTAGCAGCCCAGCTTCTCACTCAAAAGAAAGCAAAGGACGTAGCAATTATTGAACCAGCAGATACTCATTATTACCAACCTGCATGGACTTTAGTAGGTGCTGGCACGTATGATTTTGAAAAAACTGCCAGACCAATGTCATCTGTAATTCCTAAAAATGCAACGTGGATAAAAGATAAAGCGACAGGTTTTGATCCCGAAAACAATATTGTACATACGGCATCTAAAGGAGATATTACATACGATTATTTAGTGGTCGCACCAGGTTTGGCTTATGATTTTAGTTTAGTGCCTGGTTTGGGTGAAGCTATGGATAAAGGTGTTGTTTGCAGTAATTATACGGACCCACAGCATACTTGGGATGTTATTAAAAATTTCAAAGGAGGCACTGCCCTATTCACACAACCGACAACACCAATTAAATGTGGCGGAGCACCACAAAAAATAATGTATTTAGCCGAAAGCCATTTTAGAAAAAGTGGTGTACGCAAAAAAACAGATGTTATTTTTGCCACTGGAGGAACGGTTATTTTTGGGGTAAAAGAAATTGCCAAAACCTTAATGGAGGTAGTTGATAGAAAAGATATCAACCTAAGATTTCATCATAAATTGGTCGCTGTAGATGGTGAGAAACAAATTGCATGGTATGAAATGGGTAAAGAAATTACAGCTGGTGGTTGCGTAGTAATTTCTAGTGACAAGGTAGATGATTTAAAACTAGACGAAAAGTTTCAGTACAATTATAAAGATGTAAAGGTAACTGTTGAGGGTAACCGCTATGGCATTCATTATGATATGTTACATACCGCACCACCATCAGTAGCCCCTAAGTTTGTAAAAGACTCTACTTTGGTAAACCCGGCGGGCTGGTTAGATGTAAACCATCAAACTATGCAACACAATAAGTATCCAAATATTTTTGGCTTAGGAGATGTATCCGCATTGCCAACAGCCAAAACAGGAGCCGCTATACGTAAGCAAGCACCCATCGTAGTCGATAATATCGACCGTTTAATGAACACCCATAAAATGGGAACTCAATCGTACAATGGATATTCTTCTTGTCCGTTAGTTACTGATTATGGTAAAATGGTTTTGGCCGAATTTGATTACGATAATAATTTTACCCCTGATCCAAAACTGAAGCAGATGCTAATCTTTGATTCTTCTAAAGAACATTGGAGATTGTGGATGCTTAAAAAATATGGCCTTCCTTATTTGTATTGGAATAAGATGATGAAAGGCAAAAATGTCTAATGTATTTTCAATAAAAAATCCCCATTGAAGTGGGGGTTTTTTATTGAATCTTTTTAAAAGTTATAGTTGAGTATTAGATCAACATGAAATAAATCTACTTTATTAAAATAGATATTAGGATTATCTGGAATATCACCATTGCCTAATTTCGAGGTAAGTAAAAGCTCTGGTTTTAAGCGTTTTAATTTTTTAATTTTAAAGAATATATCTAAGTTGATATGCGTGTAATCTGGCATGGCATATTTATTTAGCGAGGCATCGGTTACTTCTGGTTTCCAATGCTTACCAATACTAAGAATTGTAGTAAGATCAAGATTCTCTTTCAATACATTGAACTCATTTTTATAATTCAAAACCAGAGCGTGATTGTCTGCTGTGCCTTCGCTACGTTCTCTTTTTTGAAAGCTGAACAAGTCTTCCCTTCCCCATTCCCGTGGTGATAAAAATTGACCATTTGGCAATATTCTATCATAGGCTAAGGTCATTAACCCAACTTTACTTTTATAAGCAATCTTCAATCCTAAGACATCTGCTGTATTTTGATTGAAATAACGGAGAGAATCTACACTGCTTCCGCCTTCACCTAACTTATTCTGATGCAACCACTCTCCTTCTAATTGTACAGATTCGGATATTCTTAAAGAAGGTTTTACATAGAATGAATTGAAAATATTTTCTACGTACTGATTCCATATCTTAACATTTAAATTTTCAGTTACCTCAAAATCGACATTTGCCATTATAATATAATCCGATTTGGTATTGTTGGCATAATGGGAAGCATTACCATATATATTTCTACCCACGGGATATGTACCTATACTTTCACCGATACCGTAAAACTTGCCCATAGACCTTGGTGCTATTTCATTTAATATTCCAAGTTGAAGAACTGTCTTTTGTCTTTTGTAGTTATACCAAAACCCTTGAACTAAAGTCGGTATCATTCTACCGTCTTGAGGATTTAAAAGTGGTGTATTTATTTTCATTCGTCCAAGCGTAAATGAATGCTGAGCCAATTGATATTTCGCGTATAATTCACCTAATAAAAAAACAGCATCATTCTCTAGGTCTAATCTATCAAACAATCCTTCTTCATACCTACTCAATCTACCTGTTGTACTATCAGGAACGGTTAAATCTTGTAATCCTAAATTGGTGGAATTGTATACAGCTGCTCCTATTTCTAAGTTTTCGAGCAGAGTATATTGATATTTTAATTTACCGCCGGTTGCCAAGGCATTGAAATCTTTTAGGCCATCTTTATTAGATGTCATCATGCCATACGTACGCCATTGACCAGAAAGTGTTCCTTTTTTGTTTACATCGACAGAATCTTGTGCAACAGAAAATAAGGGCAGAATAATAAATAGTATGTATACTAATCGCATGCGCCTATTTCGTTTTGGTAATACCATATTCCTGTTTGTAGTATTCCATGATTGGAGGAAAAGGACCATATTTGTGTTGCTCAGGTGAAAAATCATCGGACCACGGACCATAAGGTGTTGAAACTGGTTTTAGTTTTTTATCGGGATAATCGTTCTCTGAATTCAACTTGTGAGGTCTTGAAAAACTGTTGATATAACCCGCTACGTGATAAGCTTCCTCATCTGTTAATTTAGGATTGTCCCAAGTTGCCTGTAAATATGGCATGTTGCTTTTTATAAACTCTGCTGCAGTTATTACCCGATGCATACCTGCTCCATCATTAAAACTATCGGCTCCCCATAATGGTGGATACGTATAACTTTTACCATCTGCGGTATTGAGCACTCCTCCACCATTTTCACCGTGGCAGATTACACATTCTTTTTTATACACCTGATTTCCTTTTTCTAAATTGACCGCAACATTCGGAATCTCAATCTTTGGATAGCCTTTAAATTCTGCCTTTCTATTCGCTGGCAAATCTTCTCCCAACCAATCCATATAGGCGACAATAGCTTCCATTTTATCAGAATCTATAGGAAGCATCTTTCCGTTCATACTCCGTTCCATACAGCCATTAATTCGGTCTTCAATTGTACCTATTTTATTACCACGACCACCAAACTGAGGAAAACGTTCTATAACACCCACCCAAGAACCAGAACCTGCTTGAGCCCCTTTCTGTAAATGACAATTGGCACATGCCAAATTATTTCCACTATATCGGTCTTCATCATTCTCTGCATGCGGACCCATAAACTTAGAAGTCTCTGCAATCAGGTAGTACCCTTTTTTAACCTTATCTGGCATGCTAGACAATTCTGATATTGCATCCTTAGGTTTCCAAATATCTTTAGCCGCTATTTCTTCAGTTACAACTGGGACATAATCTTCAGATTTTGGCTCATACGTTAATAGCAAAATAAAGACAATACCAACCAAGACAAATACCAGTGCAAATAGCTTAAAAAGTTGTTTCGCCAATGTTCGTAATTCTTCCATGCTTGTTGTACTACTACCTTTTAAAAAATTCGCACTACTAAATTAGTCAACCAATCTAGAAATTCAATTTAATATTGACAGTAACATGAGTTACAGTTGCGTTAAATAACCTTGCTTACTTTTATTACTTTAAAAAATAACGGACATTAGTAGCATTCATCACATATTTCATAACCAAACAACAATTATTTTAAACTCTACGAACACATGAAAAAAGCACTATTAATCGTAATTGTACTCATGACAACACATCTTACTACTGCCCAAGAATGGACAACCCCGATTATTGATGGGTATGGAAAAATTAAGGAGTTCAAAGAACTAGCCACACAACCAGACAAAAATTTGACATATAATCTCGTTTTTGATGTAAAAGATGATCGCGAAATGGATGGAGTAAATATTGGCCTTTGGAAAATAGCCAGAGTAATTAATATGCTGGGCTCTGGTGGAATTCCGCAAGACAAAGTACACATTGTCGCTGCTATACACGGTGGTGCTACATTTGCTTCTTTAAATGATGCTAAATATCAAGAAAAATACGAGAAAGCCAACCCTAATGCCGAGTTATTGAAACTCTTAAAAGAGTATGGAGTTGAGTTATATGTTTGTGCCCAGGCAACTGCTGCAAGAGGAATCACTAAAGAAGATTTAGATCCAAATACAGAATTAGCTCTTTCTGCGATGATGGTGCTTACCAATTATCAATTAAAAGGTTATGCACTATTACCTTAAAAGCTATTAAGGTGAAAGACTTTTGGAATAATCGATACGATGAAGAAGCCTACTCATATGGGTTATCTCCCAATATCTTTTTCAAAGAGCAATTAGACCTATTGCCCAGAGGCTCCATATTACTACCTGCCGAAGGTGAGGGTAGAAATGCCATATATGCCTTGAATGAGGGTTGGGAGGTGACTGCATTTGATTTTAGTGAATCTGCAATGCGAAAGGCAAAAACATTAGCTGAAAGCCACGGATTGAATCTCGATTACCAAGTTGCGGACGTATTAACCTTTGAAACAGACAAAAGGTTTGATGTACTTGGTTTAAGTTACGCTCATTTTCCAAGTACAATAAGAGCTATCGCGAATAAAAATCTACTCCATTTTGTAAAACCGAACGGTAAGGTAATTTTTGAAGCATTCTCAAAAGAACAGATGGGGAAACCCTCTGGTGGTCCTAAAAATGAAGAAATGCTTTTCTCTATCGAAGAAATAAAAAACGAATTCAAAGGATTTGAATTCCAAATTCTTGAGAAAAAAACGATACATCTTAACGAAGGTATATACCATACCGGCGAAGCCTCGGTTATACGTTTTTTAGGAAATAAAATATAATGGGGGCCTTTATTAGCCCCCATTTACTTACTGTTTTAAAACTTAAACTGAGCAAAAGCTGTTACATTTCTGCCAGGATCATTAATAGGAATAGTTCCGAATTCTGCCTGATTATTGAAAGAAAAGTTTAAATGATTGTTATACGTTTTATCAAAGACATTTAACATGGCAACACCTAACGTCACATTTTTAATAGGTACTATGCCCAAACGAAGATCCAAAACTTCATAGCCTGGGGTACTCTGTTCACCAAATGAGATTGCAATATCATCTTGTTTAGAGGTAATCGTATAATTTGCATTTACCCAAAATTTCTCCTTTTCAAATTGAAGTTTAAACCGAGTAGTTAGCGGCGGTACTAAAGGCAAAGACTCATGTAAATCCTTATTTTTTGCATATACATAGGCTAATGCAGTTGTGAAATTAAAACGATTCCAAAAATCAATTCCTCCACTGAGTTCAAACCCTGTTTTATAAGCACCATCTAAATTTTGAAACACTTTGGGGTTAACTGGTTCAAGCATAGGCATATATTTTCTAGTTTGTGTCTCGTCAATTACAGCAACTATATAATTCTCATATAAAGAATAGTAAAAGGAGGTACTATAATTGAACCTATCTGTATTCGCATTAGACAGTGGTAAACTTCCCTTTAATCCAATTTCAAATTGATTGTTAACCTCGGCATCTAAATTTGGATTACCAATATATTCATAAGCATCTTGCCCAACAGTGAAATGATTTATTACGCGTTCTATCATATTGGCAGAACGAACTCCCCTACCATAGGCAACCTCCATAATAAATTGATTGGATAGCGCATATTTTATAGATGCGGTTCCACTAATATTATGTTCTGTTCGCTTATCTAAATTTGGATATAACGCTTCAAAATCTTCTGCTGGGTCTTTTATTTCAGATCTAACGTTGTCATATCGTACCCCTACTGTAGCCATTGTTTTTGAAGTTAACGGATATTTGCTTTCTACAAACACTCCTAAATCATTGATATAAGAATCTTGCCAAACCTTATCTATAAACTGAACTGGTGCAGCCAATACAACACCCATCGCATTTCTTTTAACCAACCTGGAGCGATTTCCATCCCTGGCAATAGCTAAAAAATCAACACCTGTGTAAAGTGCCATTTTTTCATTAGGCTTTAATTTCAATTCTAACTTACCTCCCGCTGTGGTAGCATCTATTTCTGACAATGCATCGGTCATCATAAAACTTGGGCGTTCTTTATTACTCATGATATGGTCGACATAACTGTAATAGATTTTGGCATCTATATTTTCAACCAAACCGGTTAATCCTTTTAATTTATAATCCAAAGAAAGAATGCTACTGTTATCCTCTTCGGTATCCATAGGTAAACCTGCATGTAAAACGTCGCGACCATATGATTGCCTCCAATGTGCTTGTAGACGTTGGTTTTCATTAAAATTGACGCCAGCTTTAATTCCATAATCCAAGCTTCTAAAAGAGGAAGGTATCTCGACGCCTTCACCATCTTCATAATTACCAAAATCACGAAAACCAACATTACCGACAATATCATACTTCTCTGTGGCCTGCTGTAATCGCGCCATTGATACAATAGAGCTGCCATTACTTTCATACCCTCCATCTATACTACCATGAAGCCCGTAATCTTCGGTTGTAGGTTTTTGGGTTACCATATTAACAATACCACCAAAAGTAGCACCGTAACGTACAGTGTAAGGTCCCTTTATAATTTCAATTTTCTCGATTTCTTCAGGAATAACATGTGTAGTAATGGGATCCATACGATTGGGGCAAGCATTCATAGCTTTAGTACCACCATCGAATTGAACATTCAACTGCTCATATTGTGTAGCCCTAAAACTGGGATCAATAGCATAATTTCCCCTTTTTATCAATGAAAATCCGTTAATATCTTGAAACAAATCGGCTACATTTCTCGGCTGTACTATTTTCTTGACATAATCATTAGTCTCTAAGAAAAGTATAGGGTCTGTTTTCGAATTACCGGTAACCATAACTCCATTTATAATTATAGGAGCCTCTTCCATTAAAAAAATAATGCGTTCATTACTTGTTGATACCTGTTGTTTAAATGTTTTATACCCCATAAAGGAAATGGTCAACGTGGTATTTTCTTCCGCTATATTTATTTCGAAATTACCATTAGTATCGGAGTAGGTCGCCAGTCCATTTTCGGTTAGAATGTGAGCACCTGCCAATGGTTCCTTATTTATTTCTGATATAATTTGACCTTTAAAGTTTTGTGCGTTTACAAGGTGCCCCAATAGTAATACTGAGAGCACCCAAAAATATTTTGGGTTCATTTATGAATCTTTTTATGATATATAGGAATACTGCCAAAACACCGTAAATAATGGTATTGGCTAAATTAAATCACGATAAAAATTCCTAAAATTGGGGAGGATGAATTATGCGTTCCGAAAAGTGAAAATCATAAAGAACACTATACTGTAGTTCATTTAATTCTGTTTGGGGTAACTGCAAAAAATCAAAAGAAATCAGTGGAGCTACAAATAAAACTGTTTCATTTTTTAACCAATCGATACTAACCGGTGTCTTCTCATCTTCAGCTTCTTGTAGTAACATTTTTGACAAAGCACATTTACCATCACATTTCATTTCTGGTCGAGCCGTATTTTCACAGAATCGTTCTACAAAATCATCGGTAAACAATGCGTAATAACCCAATACACTAGCCGTCTTAAGACTACTCGCCAGAGAAATGATTATAAACAAAGTAGATATGGTAAAACTAGACAACTTCACAAGGTAAAATTAATGACCTAAACTGTTTCTAAATGTGACTTTAGTCACATAATGGAAAATTTTTAATTTAAATACATTTTACAAAAGGTTCATTCGAACTACCAATGATTGGTTAAAAAAGTTAAAAGGACCTCTATGTAACTTAGGTTACCGGATAGTTTAATACTATAGATTAAATTTATCGAAAATTAATTAATATATAAACACAATCTATTATTAATCATAAATTTTTAAATATAGGAAACATGACAAATACAAATTTATCAAACATCGGATTAGACAAAAAAAGCTCAGACGAAATAGCAAATCATTTAAATGATTTGCTATCTAACTATCAAATCTTCTATGTGAATCTTAGAGGTTTTCATTGGAACATTAAAGGAAAGAACTTTTTTGAACTACACCTTAAATTTGAGGAATTGTACAATGATGCATTGTTAAAGGTCGATGAAATTGCAGAACGTGTTTTAACATTGAGCAAGACCCCTATTCATACCTTCGAAAAATATATAGAAAACTCAGAAATTAAAGCCATTGAGAATGTGGTTGATGGAGATAAAGCTGTAGATAATATATTAGCAAGCTTAACTATTCTACTGAAAAAAGAAAGAGCGACACTCAAAATTGCAGCCGAGGCCGAAGATGAAGGTACCGTTTCTTTAATGAGCGATTATATTGTACAACAAGAAAAATTGGTATGGATGCTTTCTGCATATAAGCAATAATCATATGCACAAAAATCAACATTTCCTGAAATTTATTTCAGGAAATGTTTCAGGGATTTCTTTTGATTAAAACATACTTTTCTAAAATATTTTCACCACTAAAATTTAAAGTGATTATTTGATTTCTTTTTTCTATTTGTAACCAATGTTACCTGGCTGAAAGAAGCATTTGAATAGTTTTGTAAAAAATTCGCCTTATGGATGTAGAAATTCTTGCACGTATCCAATTCGCTTTTACTATTGCCTTTCACTACATATATCCGCCGTTAAGTATCGGAATTGGTCTTATTATGGTAATAATGGAAGGTTTATACCTAAAAACAGGAAATAAACAATATGAAATCTTAACCCGTTTTTGGTTAAAAATATTTGCTATAACCTTTGGTATTGGTGTTGCTACCGGTATTATTATGGAATTTGAATTTGGTACCAATTGGGCCGTTTATTCAAGGTACGTTGGCGATATTTTTGGTAGCGCTTTAGCAGCCGAAGGTTTGTTTGCTTTTGGTTTGGAAAGTACCTTTTTAGGTATATTACTTTTCGGGTGGAACCGCGTATCGCCTAAGGTTCACTTCTTATCAACTATAATGGTTTTTTTGGGCTCAATGTTTTCTGCAGTTTGGATTGTTGTAGCGAATAGCTGGCAGCAAACACCTGCAGGTTATCATATTGTAGGCGAAGGTTTTAATGCCAGGGCGGAAGTAACAGATTTTTGGGCAATGGTATTTAATCCATCTAGTGTTGATAGGGTTATTCATGTGTGGCAAGGAGCCCTTTTAGCAGGTGCTTTCTTAGTATTAAGTGTACATGCCTATTATTTATTGAAAGGTAGATATGTAGAAATCTCAAAAAAAGCTTTTAAAATTGCTCTTGCGGTAGCAACCATCTTTTCATTAACTCAACTACTTTCAGGGCACAGTTCTGCTGATGGTGTTGCGGTAAATCAACCTGCAAAATTGGCTGCTATGGAAGGGCATTACGAAAAATCTGCCCCTGCCGATCTTTACTTATTTGGTTGGGTAGATAATGAAACGCAAGAAGTTACAGGAATAAAGCTACCTGGTGGCTTATCGTTTCTCGTTCATCAAGATTTTGAGGCTCCTATTACGGGTTTAAATGCCTTTCCTGAAAATGAACGTCCAGGTCAAGTAAATGCTGTCTTTCAGTTTTATCATATAATGATTTCAATCGGAATGTTTTTAATTGCCTTAACGCTGTATGCCAGTTTTTTATGGTGGCGAGGTACTTTATTCGATAAAAAATGGCTTTTACATATTTTTGCGTTCGCCGTATTGTTACCGCAGATAGCAAATCAAGTAGGCTGGTTTGCTGCAGAAATGGGAAGACAACCGTGGATTGTTTACGGACATTTAAGAACAGATGAAGGGTTTTCGCAAGAAGTATCGGCTAACCAAATTCTATTTTCGTTGATACTCTTTTTAATCGTTTACGCCGTACTATTCCTATTGTTTATTTATTCGGTAAATAAAAAAATAAAGAACGGTCCGTACGATGAAGCTAAAAATCCTGATGAATTTTTAAAACACGTTTAATCGCAAATTATGGAAACTTTTTTAGGTATAGATTACCCTACCCTTTGGTATTTAGTCGTTGGATTATTATTTTCTGGTTATGCAGTTTTAGAAGGATTCGACTATGGTGCAGGTTCGTGGCATCTTTTTTTCAAAAAAGATTTAAGCAGGCGTATTGCCATCAATGCCATTGGTCCGTTATGGGATGCTAACCAAGTGTGGCTTATTATAGGTGGCGGGGCATTGTTTGCAGGTTTCCCGGTAATGTATGCCACCATGCTATCTGCCATGTATATTCCGTTCATGTTGTTTTTACTTTTGTTGGTCTTGCGTTCTTCTGCAATTAAGTTTAGAAGTGCTGAAAAGATGTTATGGTGGCGAAAAACATGGGATATTGTTTATTTCGTGTCTAATGTTTTAATAGCTTTTCTACTAGGTGTTGTACTAGGAAATATATTACAAGGATTTGAATTAGGTGAAAACTTCAGTTATAAAGGAGGCATATTCTTTTCTTTCCTAAGTCCGTATGCAATTATGACCGGCTTTACAACACTTTCTTTGTTTATGACACAAGGGGCTATTTTCCTACTCTTAAAAACGGAAGGACGGTTACATGCCAGATTAACCTTCTTACTAAAAAAAGGAATGATTTTTTTTATTACAAGTTTCGCAATAACTTCTTTGTATACCTTAATATTCATACACGGTGTTACCGATAAATTTAAAGAACAGCCGTTGTTTTTTGTTTTACCCATTTTA
This sequence comes from Maribacter orientalis, assembly GCF_900109345.1. Lineage (GTDB taxonomy): Bacteria > Bacteroidota > Bacteroidia > Flavobacteriales > Flavobacteriaceae > Maribacter > Maribacter orientalis. Next base: position 282,841 of record NZ_FNZN01000001.1, on the reverse strand, counting down.
GCATTTTTAGCAGTAGCCAATGTTCCAAGATTAGTCTCCAAGAAAAGGTATTTTCAGGCATTACTGTTTTCATCTATGACAATGGCGTTTTTATTAATGTTGGTGGCCTTTCAGTTATATCCTGTTTTATTGCCCTCAACTATAGACCCAACTTACAGTGTTACCATATATAACGCAGCATCTTCTCAAAAGTCTTTGGGTATTATGTTAACCATGGTTGTTGTAGGTGCGCCATTATTAGCGGGTTATCTTATTTTTCTTTATAAAACTTTTAATGGAAAAGTACAATTAGACGATACCAGTTACTAGCTACTAAACCCTAGCTAAGGAATTCAAAAACCTCTTGATTTGCCATTAGTTACGTGTTAATGTTGGGAATAAATAAGAAAAGTATATATAGTATACTGCTCTTTTATGTCATCCACATGACATAATCAATAAGGTTTAGATTAGGTCTATAATAAATTAATCTTCTTTTTCTTTTTTCTTATTTAGCTTATATATAAGCCAAATGAAACCAACAACAAAATGAAGCAGAACAATGCCGGCAATAATATAGATTAGGGTATTTGAATTACCTCTCATATGTAATCTATTTTAACTAGTATTCTCAAAGCTAAGCTTCTCTATAAAATGTATCTATAATTTTAATCAATAGTACAATGGAATGATTTAAATCATTTAATAATAGTGATTGGCCTTTTATCTTATGCCAGTAAACCAAAATAAAATGTCAAAAATAGTTATATTGGGTGCAGGTATTTCAGGGCATGTAGCCGCAGCTCACCTTCGTAGAAAGTTGTCTAAACAACATGAGGTATTAGTTGTTTCACCGAACAGTAACTATCAATGGATACCTTCCAATATTTGGGTGGGAATAGGTAGAATGAAATCTGAAGAAATACTATTTCCATTACAACCTCTGTACAAGAAAAAAGGTATTGGCTATAAGCAGGCGAAGGTTTCAACTTTCCATCCCGAAGGGGATAGTGAAACCGAAAAGCCCTTCGTAAGGGTAGAATACGTTGCTGGTGAAAAAAAGGGACAAACCGAAAAAGTTACCTACGATTATTTAATAAATGCTACTGGCCCAAAACTGGCATTTGACATGACAGAAGGTCTAAACCCTGGAACGAACAAAGCGTATTCAGTTTGTACCTATACACATGCAGAGCACGCTTGGGATGCTCTGAATGATTTGATTCAACAAATGAAACAAGGTAAAAAGGCTAAAATTTTAATTGGTACAGGCCATGCGAAATCCACATGCCAAGGTGCAGCTTTCGAATACATTTTAAATGTTGAACAGGAACTAAGACGACATAATGTGCGCGATAAGGCAGAAATAGTGTGGATTGCAAACGAGCCACAGTTGGGTGATTTTGGTATGGATGGTATGTTGCTCAGTTATGGTAACAACATCATGAAATCTAGCGAAATGGTTGAAATGGTCTTCGAAGACCGCGGAATAAAATGGATTATTGGTGCTGGCGTTAATAAAATAGAAGATGGTGTAGCTCATTATGAAACACTAGATGGCGAATACAATTCTGAAACATACGATTTTGCCATGCTTATTCCGGCATTTTCAGGGCATGGTTTTAAAGCATTTGATAAAAACAATCAAGACATTACAGAAAAACTCTTTAAAGGCTTTATGATAGTCGATGCCGATTATACACCAAAATCTTATGAAGAATGGAGTGTGCAAGATTGGCCTGAAACTTATCAAAATCCATCATATAAAAATATTTTTGCTCCAGGCATTGCGTTTGCTCCACCGCACGCGATTTCTAAACCCAGGGTAAGCAAGAACGGAACTTCCATTTCACCTTCTCCACCAAGAACAGGAATGCCATCTGGCATTACAGCTAAATTGGTTGCTGATAATATTATTGATGCAATCAACGGAAAAAATAATTTACAACACAAAGGTTCTATGGGTAACATGGGAGCGGCATGTATCGCCTCGGCAGGATACGGAATGACTAAAGGAAGTGGTATCAGTATCACAACATTTCCGATAGTGCCCGATTATAATAAATATCCTGATACCCAAGGGCGAAAACTGAGCAAGACCTTTGGTGAAATTGGTTTGGCAGGACATTGGCTGAAATTAGCTTTGCACTACGCGTTTATCTATAAGGCGAAAATGAGACCTTTTTGGTGGTTGATTCCCGAATAGTCAAAAGTTAATAGAAGCTACCTTAATTGCAAAACAAAGTAAAATGACACGAAGAATATCGAAATCGAAACGCTTTTATATGATGAACCCGATAATTCAATTTTTTAAGTTCATTTATTTGAGTATTAAAATAATGCTCATTGTGGCTGGTGGTCATGGAGGAACTCGAAAAGCAAATTATTAATGCCGATAAAAGTAATCATTTTAACCGCAATCGTTGTCTTAATCGGTACCATTGCAGCGTATATTTTATTCTGAAATTGGTTGTATTAGTGGTACCTGTGTAATTACCTCTAAACCTCTATACGGCAAATTATGTGGTGGCTTAATGGGCAGATTGTTATTCATTATGTTCATAAAATCTCCTAAAAAATAACTCAATTTCACGTCTACAAATTTGATGGTTTAAAGTATAAGCAAGTCTCTGTTTATGTAACTAAAGTAACTGTGTCCCTTTTTGTATTTCAAGAACTTAGTTCTGAATTAAAATATAAAGGTTATGAAAAGTTTAGGTAAAACAAGAATATCATTAGCTGTGATTACACTTTTTACGGCAAGTTGGTTTATGTCATGTGAGAATGATGAAACTAATATGGAATTAGATAATCAACAAAATACAGCTATTTCAATTACAGATCAAGAGGCACTCCTTTTTATGTTGGAGGAGGAAAAATTGGCTCGAGATACATATATCTATTTGGACGAATTATGGGGTATCAATCAATTTGCCAATATTCAAATCAGTGAACAATCACATTTAAACTCAGTGGCCAATTTATTAGACGCCTTTGATATTAATTATACTATTGAGCCTAATGGGGTATTTACAAACCAAGAAATTCAGAATCTATATGATGAGTTTATCGTCGACGGAACCCTAAATGTAACGCAAGCACTAGAAGTAGGTGCCGCAATTGAAGATTTGGACATTGTTGATCTTCAGAATTATATAAATGCCACTTCGAATACAGCTATAATTTCGGTTTTTGAAAGTCTTCAATGTGGCTCACGTAATCACTTGAGAAGTTTTGTTTCGGCATTAGAAAATACCGGAAATACATATACACCCCAATTTTTGACAGTTGAAGAATACGAGCTTATCATAAGCGACCCCAATGAACAATGTGGGCGACAAACATTCTAAATATTTTATAATAAATCATTGATTTCCTACTCTGATCCATTGTTATATTCTTATCAATGCTCTTTCAATAATGAAGGAGCATTTTTATGTAACAAATGTTACATAAAGCCCTGTATCTATTGGCTTTATATGACCTAGGTCATTTTGGGTGTTATTTCTGTACAATACTTTTATCCCATGATAAATTTAAAATATAGTATAATGAAAAAAGCACTTTTTTTAGCTGCATTTATGGTTCTAGGAACTACTGTGTTAACCGCTCAAGATCAAGATAGAGATCAGGACCGCTTGATGTTGGTCGATGGCGATGTACTCCAAATTCGTGATCGTGATCAAATACGATTGCAAGATCCTTTAACCTTAAATGATGGCACACTTGTAAACCCTGACGGGTCATATATAACTAGAGATCGAGATCGCTTACGTCTTAAAGATGGCGAATGTTTAGACAATGATGGGGTGAAATACCGCAATGAATATCAATATAGGTATAAGGTAAAACAAGAGAATAAAGGCTTGACAGACTCCCAAATTCAGGAACGCAACCAAAATAGGTTCCAAATAATGATGATTGATGGAGAAGCCTTTCAAATTCGAAATCGTGAGCAAAATCAGATTCAAAATCAAGTTGCTCTTGGAGATGGAATTGTCGTAAACCCCGATGGTAGTTACCAAAATGCCCAGCAAAAACAATTGCGACTTCAAGATGGCGAATGTATTAACATGGATGGTGCAAAGTTCAAAAATATGTACATGCATCGTAAAATGATGGTTCAAAAAAATATGAATGCGAATAAAATGATGAAAAAGGGGACAAAAAAACCTAGTATTAAAAAAAAAACAGGTAAAAAATCCTCTAAATAATAATGAAAAGGGTCTTTGGCATCTTAATAATGTTAAAGACCCTTTTTAAAAATATAATCAGTAAGAGCTATGAAAACAAGATTTTTACTTAATTTACTTTTCGCCTTCTTTATAACTACAGGTCTTGTGGCACAAAACAATCAACAGACCGTAAAAGAAAAATCTGATAAAGACGAATCTTATGTTTTGATAGACGTCAGTTATATCAACGATGCAGTTTTTATGGGAAGGCGTGATTCAATCGCCGCACCTTACATTTTTCCTTCTATAGGCTATTTTGATAAGTCAGGTTTTTTTGTGGATGCCTCAGCATCTTACCTTGTAGGTTCTGAAGAGAATCGGGTAGATTTATTTTTAGGAAGTTTAGGATATATGTCACATACTGAAAACCTAAACGGTGGAATTTCTGGAACAGCGTATTTTTTCAATGAGGCTAGCTACAATGTAAAATCTTCAGTCGTGGCCGATATTTCCGGTTTTCTTAGCTATGATTTTAAGGTGTTGGAATTTTCTCTACTGGCGAGCACCTATTTTAATGATGGTAGTTCTGCCGATATTTTTACCGGGTTAACTTTAAATCGCGTTTTTTTCAGCAATGACCAACAGTTTTTAATCAATCCTACAATCGCGGTGTATGCAGGTTCACAACATTTTTATCAAGAATATTATAGTACCAGTCGCCTGGGAAATCGAAAAAGTAAGGGTAAAGGTCAAAGTATAAATGATTCCCCAACAGAGGTTTCGACCTTGGTAGAAATTCAAGATGTCTCTCAGTTCAATATTTTAAACGTTGAACTCAGCCTACCCCTACAATACTACTATAAACAGTTTATTTTTTCACTTACCCCAGTTTTGGCCATACCCCAGAATAGCGCGACCATTACAACCGAAGATATGGTTATCACTGAAGATTTAGAAAGTACCTTCTATTTTTCAGCCGGCATTAGTTACTGGTTTAATACCAAAACAACAAAATAACCTGTTCTTATTTCAGCTTTTTGGTGGGTTGTAAAAGGCATTTCTGCAATGGGAATACCTTTTTATATCATATAATATCGCCAAACCATAGTAAAACTATCAATGAAAGCTAAGGTTTCCTGACCGTTGTCATTTAAGGCTAAATAATACCCCTCTATATTTGTTTCCTTAGTAATAATTGGCATAAATGAACATTAAGTTGGCTACCAAGCGCTATTTAAATTCATCGGTAACATTTGTTACTGTGCAGCCTGTTTTACAACCTTAATTTTGCCTTAAATAAATGAATACGATGAAGTATAAATTAGGATTAATATTATTACTCGTCCTTTATTCGGGATTAGCACAAGAAACTAAGTCTATTACAAAAGTTGAAGTGTTAGCCAAAGTAAAAGAGAGTAATAACACGATAAAAATGGCACAACAAGATGTGTTGTCCGCAAAGGGTGATTATAATCAGACCAATGCTATTTTGCTACCCAATATCAGCGTTTCACATACAGCTATAGCTACTACGAACCCTTTAATGGCTTTCGGCTCTAAACTAAATCAGGAAATTCTGACCGCTGCAGATTTCAATCCTGATTTATTGAATAACCCTAGACAAATTGAAGATTACGCGACTCGTGTTGAAGTTCAACAACCGCTTTTAAATTTCGACGGAATTTTTCAACGTAAAGCGGCAAAGGCAAAATGGAACGCTACCGAACTACAGTCTGGTCGCACTGAAGATTACTTAGCTCTAGAAGTTGAAAAAGCCTATATGCAATTGCAACTAGCTTACAAAACAGTAACAGTATTACAGAAGGCCCATGAAACAGCATTAGAAAATAAGCGCATCGCTGATAACAGTTATAAGCAGGGTTATTTACAAAAATCGGATGTATTGGCTGTGGAGGTAAGAGTTACCGAAATTGATAACCAGTTACAATACGCTAAGAGTAATATTTTAAACGCCAGTAACTATTTGTCGGTTTTGATGAATTCTGATGAAAATGAAATTTTAAAACCAACCGACTCATTGTCAATAGTGAACTATACATCGAATACGTCTGAAAACTTATCCGAAAATAGAAAAGATATTTTGGCTATGAACTCAGCAACCGAAGCGTATCGCCAGATGCATAAGGCAGACCAAATGGCATTCTTACCTCGTTTAAACGCTTTCGGCACATACGAACTTCATGATGATGAAATTTTTCAAGGTCAAGCTCAAGGTTATTTATTCGGAGCAGAATTAAAATGGAATCTTTTTGAAGGCAGTAAGCGTTTTGGAAAATCGCAAAAAAGTAAAGCCGAATATGACAAATCTAAATTACAGTTAGAACAATACAAGTCTGAAAGTCAATTAGAACTTAATAAGGCAAAAAGAGGACTTGAAGATGCCAAGAACAAATTAAAGCTTACGAAACTAGCCCTTGAACAATCTGGAGAATCACTGCGCATTCGCACCAACCGATTTAAGCAAGGCTTAGAAAAAACTACAGATTTATTAATGTCAGAAACCCAATTCTCACAAAAACAATTAGAGTATTACGGTACAATTTTTCAACATAATTATGCCTTGGCCTATTTGAAATTTTTAATGGAAGAATAGAAACGATTATAAAGAACAATCACCAATACTTTAACAAATACATAATACCAATTAAAAGATGAAAAATAAAAAATATATAATCACAGCAATTTTAGGGGCAACAATCCTAATCTCTAGTTGTGGTAGCGAAGATAAAAAAGTGGTAACCGATAATTCATCCGCCATAACCGTTAAAACAAAGACGGTTTCTGAAAATAATAATAGTCCGTTTTTATCGGTAAGTGGTAAAATAGAAGCTGTTAAGAGTGCAAACATCAGTACTCGAATGATGGGTTATGTAGATAATATATATGTTGGCGTTGGTGATAAAGTTCGTAACGGACAATTATTAATGAGTGTCAATAACGCAGATGTTTCGGCTCAATTAGCCCAAGTAAATGCAGGAATTACCGAAGCTGAAGCCGCTTTCAAAAACGCTGAAAAAGACTATAATCGCTTCACCACTTTATTTAAAGAAAACAGCGCCTCACAAAAAGAGTTAGACGATATCACTGCCAACTATAAGATGGCGAAAGCACGATTAGAGTCTGCTAAACAAATGCGGAACGGGGTAAACGCACAAATGGATTATGCGAATATTCGTGCTCCATTTGATGGAGTGGTTACTAATAAGTTTATCAATGCTGGGGATATGGCAAACCCAAGTATGCCTTTACTTGAGGTAGAATCTCCAGGTAAATATCAAGTTTTGGCCATGGTACCAGAGTCTGAAATTCTGGCTATAAAAAATGATAGCGAAGTTACCGTAGAGATAAAAGCATTGAATAAGAATGTACTAGGTAAAGTTACCGAAGTTAGTACATCTTCTAAAAATACCGGAGGTCAATATTTAGTAAAGGTGATTATCGATAAAACTGATGCACAGCTACTATCAGGTATGTACGCAACCGTACAATTTCCTGTTACTCGTAAGACAACTAGTTCGGCTGTCATGATTCCTATCGAATCTATTGTAAAGAATGGTCAGTTAACAGGCATTTATACGGTTAGCCAAAGCAACACAGCTCTTTTACGTTGGTTGCGTTTAGGACGAACTTTCGGTGACCAAGTAGAAGTACTTTCCGGTCTTTCTGCCGATGAGCAATATATAGTATCTGCGGAAGGAAAATTATTCAACGGAGCTAAAATCGCGAACCAATAAACGAATCTGCGTTAGGGATTGAAGCGGTTACTCAACAGGTACTTTTGTACCGAGGAGTAGTAGTGAAAAGCCCGACCACCTGTCTATCGACTGGTGGAAAAGCACAAACAAAATAAATAGAAATAATGAAGGAAGGTTTAGCTGGCAAAATTGCCAAATTATTTATAGGCAGCAAGTTAACGGTACTTTTAATGATCGTATTCATGGTCATTGGGGTGTACAGTTCGTTTTTAATTCCAAGGGAAGAAGAACCTCAAATTGACGTGCCTATGGCCGATATTTTTGTTGGCTATCCTGGTGCAAGCCCTGCAGAAGTAGAATCGCGGGTGATCAAGCCCTTAGAGAAGTTAATATCAAATATCAAAGGTGTTGAATACGTGTATTCAACGTCGATGAAAGAACAAGGAATGGTCATCGTACAGTTTTATGTTGGTGAAGATATTGAACGGTCGTTCGTGAAATTGTACAACGAAATCAATAAGCATATGGATATTATGCCACAGGGTGTAACGTTCCCTTTGGTAAAAACCAGAGCTATAGATGATGTGCCAATGCTTGGACTTACGTTATGGAGTGAAAACTATGATGGGTATCAGTTGAGCCAAATGGCACAGGAGTTAGAAAGTGAGATAAAGAAGGTAAATGATGTAGCGATTACACATAAAATCGGTAATCAAGACCGCCAGTTGCGTGTGGTTCTAGATAAAGATAAACTGGCCGCTAGCGGATTAGATTTCCTGTCGGTTTCTGAAATGATAAAGGCGAACAATGCGCAATTAAGTTCAGGTAGTTTTGATAAGAATGATACCGAGTTTTTAGTAAACACGGGTAATTTTTTGGCGTCGGTTACCGATGTTGAAAATCTTGTGGTTGGCGTACAACAGAACCAACCGATTTATTTGAAACAAATTGCCAGTATAATCGATGGCCCTGAAGTTCCACAAAGCTATGTTTCTTTAGGTTTTGGACAGGCTAGCGATAAAGTTGCGGATTACAAATCTGAATACCCTGCAGTTACGATTTCTGTAGCCAAAAGAAAAGGTGCCGATGCGATGAAAATTGCAGATATCGTTATTGATAAGGTTAACCATTTACGCACTACACTTATACCTGATGATGTACATGTAGAAATTACCAGAAACTATGGTGAAACGGCATCTCATAAAGTGTCTGAATTATTGCTTCACTTGATTGGCTCCATCTTTGCCGTAACACTTGTTGTGATGTTAGCAATGGGCTGGCGTGGTGGTTTAGTGGTATTTTTATCGGTTCCAATTACATTTGCTTTAACGCTGTTAAGCTACTACATGTTAGACTATACGCTAAACAGAATTACGTTGTTTGCATTAGTTTTTGTTACGGGTATCGTAGTGGATGACTCCATTATTATCGCCGAGAATATGCACCGACATTTTAAAATGAAACGCTTGCCGTTTAAGCAAGCTGCACTTTATGCCATAAACGAAGTAGGTAACCCTACTATTTTGGCAACATTTACGGTAATAGCCTCTGTATTGCCAATGGCATTTGTTTCTGGCTTAATGGGACCTTATATGGCTCCAATGCCAATAGGCGCATCAATCGCCATGATTCTTTCTTTATTTGTGGCATTGACCATTACTCCTTACTTAGGTTATATTTTCTTAAGAGAAAAGGATAAGAAAGGTGAAGAAGCGAAGCCACAGAAACCTTTAGAGGAGACCTTTATTTATAGGATTTACAACAAATTTGAAAGACCGTTAATTGAAAATAAGAGTAAAAGATGGTTGTTTTTGGGATTGACATTTTTATTACTCATGGGATCAATGGTGTTGTTTTTTACCAAATCAGTAGCCGTAAAAATGTTGCCTTTTGATAACAAAAATGAATTTCAGGTGGTTATTGATATGCCAGAAGGTACTACTCTTGAACGTACTGCAGTGGTAGCACAAGAAATATCTCAGTACCTGTCTACTCGGCCAGAAGTAGTGAATTACCAAAATTATATTGGCACTTCTGCACCAATAACGTTTAACGGTTTGGTACGTCATTACGATTTACGTGGTGGTAGTAATATGGCAGATATTCAAGTTAATCTTATTGACAAAGGCGAACGTTCAGCCCAGAGTCATGACATCGCAAGGTTACTTCGCCCTGATATTCAAAAAATAGCAGCTAAATATAACGCCAATGTAAAATTGGTTGAAGTTCCGCCAGGACCTCCTGTATTATCTACGATTGTTGCAGAGGTTTATGGTCCTGATTATGCAGAGCAAATAAAAATTGCCAATAGTGTTCAAGATATTTTAAAAAACACCGATGATGTAGTTGATATCGATTGGTTTGTAGAAGCAGATCAAACCGAATATCGATTCGTAATCAATAAAGAGAAAGCAATGCTCTATGGTGTGGCACCACAACAAATAGCCTATACCATGAATATGGCATTATCCAATAGAGCAATCACAAATTTATACGATGAGAATGCAAACAATCAAGTTGGTTTGATATTGGCTTTAGATGAAAAGGAAAAATCGACCATTTCAGATATTTCGCAATTGAAGATTACTTCTAAGCAAGGTACCATGGTGCCAATTGCCGACTTAGTTGACATTAAAGAAACCATAAGCGCAAAAAGCATTTATCATAAAAATCAAAAGCGTGTAGTTTACGTGATGGCCGATATGGCCGGAGAATTGGAGAGTCCTGCTTATGCCATTTTAGGTATGGAGGAAAAGCTCAAAGAAATTGCCTTGCCAAAAGGTTATGAAATCAATGAAATGTACCTAGGTCAGCCTGAATTTGAAGATAACTATACCGTTAAGTGGGATGGTGAGTGGCAAATTACGCTTGAGGTATTTCGTGATTTAGGAATTGCCTTTATGGGAGCTATCATATTAATTTATATTTTGATTGTAGGATGGTTTCAAAACTTTAAAGCACCTATTGTAATGATGGTTGCTATACCGCTTTCCTTAATCGGAATTATTTTAGGCCACTGGATTATGGGCGCATTTTTTACCGCTACTTCGTTTATCGGAATGATTGCATTAGCAGGTATCATGGTACGGAACTCCGTACTACTAATCGACTTTATTAATTTGCGTTTGGCAGAAGGTATACCAATTAAACAAGCAGCCATTGAAGCTGGTGCAGTTCGTACTACACCTATTCTATTAACCGCAGGTACGGTAGTAATTGGTGCATTCGTTATTTTATTTGATCCCATATTTCAAGGGTTAGCTATTTCATTGATGGGTGGGACTATCGTCTCTACTGTGCTTACTTTATTGGTTGTCCCATTGGTCTATTACATGATCGAGCGGAAGAATTATCCAGAAACTGAAATGGAAGAAGAAACAGATAGAATTAAAGACTAAAATCAATAAAATGAAATTACTAATTGTAACGGTCGTAGAAGAATTCGAGAAGGATATTCTTAGGCTATTTAAAAAAGCTAATATTGAAAGTTTTAGTGAAAGTCGTATTGATGGACATAAAAATCTAACATCTATGGTTCGTACAGCAAGTTGGTTCCCTAGTGAAAAAGGAGGTGTAGAATCAAGTTTATTCTTCTCATTCACCTCAGACGAAAATATAGATTCGCTTTTTGAACTTATTAAAACGTTTAATGAAAAGTTGGAAACAAACAACCCAATAAAAGCAGTTGTTGTACCTATTGAAAAATCAATTTAATCTTAAAAATTATCAAAATGCTAAACACATATTTTAGAGTTATCGTAGGTATAATGGTTTTACTGAGCGTAGTCTTAGCGGTATATGTAAATATCAACTGGTTATGGTTTACAGTATTCATAGGAGTTAATCTTATACAGTCAGCATTTACAAAGTGGTGTTTGTTGGAAACTATACTTATAAAATTAGGAGTCAAAAAATAATACTCTTTTACCATTTAGTTTGTCCTAAATAGGTTGTTCTAGATATTCTATCTAATTGTATTGTCCTTGACTTGATTTAAAGTTAAGGACAATACATTACTGATATTCAACATCTTACGAATACAAAAGTATGGATTTGAGGTTATTACCCTACTGAAAAGTTGGTATGTCCTGTAAGTTAATATCTTGCCAATGTGATAGTGATTGCAAAAGAATCAGTTTCTTTGCGCTTTTATAATTCACTTTGAACAAGAATTAATTAGAAAATGAATTTATTATATAACCCATGGCCATGGTATGTAGCCGGACCGTTAATAGCCTTAACCATGTTTATTCTGCTTTATGCAGGGAAAAAATTTGGCATGTCGTCTAACTTAACAACGATGTGCTCTATTGGTGGTGCAGGAAAATATTCCGATTACTTTAAATTTGATTGGAAATCACAACGTTGGAACCTAATAGTTGTTGTAGGAGCTATTATCGGGGGATTTATTGCATCCCAATATATGTCTGATAATACCGTGAAGATTAATCCGGAAGTTGCGCAACAGCTTTCTAATGATTACGGAATTGAAAGTGCCGGGGAAGCCTATTTACCAACTGAACTTTTCGCATCAGAACAACTTACAAATCCTTTTGTACTTGTAATTTTAATTCTAGGCGGATTCTTGGTGGGCTTTGGTGCCCGATATGCCGGTGGTTGTACAAGCGGTCATGCCATTTCTGGACTTAGTAATTTACAGTTGCCTTCTCTTATTGCCGTCATTGGCTTCTTTATAGGTGGGCTTGTAATGATTCACCTTTTATTCCCCCTAATTTTTAGTTAGTATGAAGTATTTAAGTTATTTGACTATAGGTATATTTTTCGGAATCATTATGTATAAATCTGAAGCTGCTTCTTGGTTCAGAATTTATGAAATGTTTCAATTCGGTTCTTTTCACATGTATGGTATCATTGGTTCTGCACTTGTTATTGGAGTAATTGGTGTGCAAATCATTAAAAAGTATAACATAAAAGCTATTGGAGGTACCGAAATGAATTTACATCCTAAAAAAAAAGGTGTCACCAATTATCTAATCGGAGGTATTATTTTTGGTCTTGGATGGGCTTTAGCAGGTGCTTGCCCTGGACCTATGTATGTACTTGCCGGAGCTGGGTATTATTCCATTTTAGTGGTGATTGCCGGAGCACTTTTAGGAACTTTTGTATACGGAGTTGTAAAAAACAAATTACCTCATTAATTTACTTGTCCGTTATCAACTTAGGCGACAACCACAACCATCCTATTCCTATTAGAAATAGAATGTAAAAAGATATTGGTGAAATGGGACGGTCATTAGTAACCGTCCTGTTTTTGTTTAGGGTATTTTTGAATCGCTTTTGGTTTGCCGCTATTGATTCAGTAGTTCTTAACGATTTCCAATTTACATCATCGTATACATAGTATGAAAACTGCGAGGTACTATCACTTTCGATTTCTAGGGTATTCCAACCTTTTTTCTTTGGATAAATTATACCAGAATATTTGTTAGATATCATAGGTTTTTGAACTGTAGCTACCAGCCCTCCATTTTCATTGACTATAGAGAACCCTTTTAAATTTGTGTAAAGATTAAAATCAAAGGGTGCGTCTACTATAGGTATGTGAGAAACTGCCTTCCATTCTACAGCCATATTATTCTTTTTAATAATGGCATCTAAAATTTGGGTCCAACAATTTTTATAAGCTTCATCCGAACCATTTAACAATAACTGATAACTATTTGAAATTGTGGTAGTTGCTACTCTCCCCAAACCCATTTGTTTATATGCGGCTATAGTAAGACCGTCCCCTTTGAGTATGGGTTGTACTAAAAATTGTTCATCAAAATCATAAGGGTATTTCTCTAAGGAATTGGAAGAATTAGGTAGTTGTACCTCATCTATAGCATCTCGTTTAAATTTAAAATAAGATGAACTTTCACGAAGATTAAAAAGGAATTCACTTGGTTGAATGAACACTCCTAATCCGCTTTCCCGAATATTCTTTTCAAAACGATTTTTTAGGCTAGCGCTAAAATTAAAATAGGTATCTGCATCTGAAATTATGAGATCAAACTGATTCAAAACAGCATCGGTTAATTCATATACGGGTGAACTACTGGTATTGAAATATTCAAACTTAAATTTACCTTTTGTAAGTTGACTTCTAACAATTACTTCGTGACCCTCTTCAGCCAAAAAATTCTTTAAATATTTTGTTTCGAAAGTGGGAAAGTTATTCAAAATCAAAACGCGTAAAGGTTTCTTTTCTTTAATTTCTATAGGTAAAGGATTCCCATCTAATAAAACCCCAGTACTGTCCTTTACAGTTAGTTGATACACATATGTTCCACTAGTTTTAGGGCTACCCGATAATGAAAAGTCAGGATTTCCATTCTCACCAAATTGTATGGAGTCCAGCCCATTTCCTCCGGAATCCTCAAAAACCAAAAATGCCCCCTTTATCGGTTGATTATAGCTACCAACTATTTCAACCTTTTCTCCTAAGTTAATATGATTTGTATATGATAATCGGTTGATTCCTGATGGGTTTTCCTTTGGAATATAGTCTACAGACAAATCATTAAATAGCGAAAAATCATATGATGGTATGCCCTGCCCTATTACGTAAATACTGGTTAGGGAATCCAGTTCATTTCTAATAGATTTTCCAGAATCATAATTCAACACTTTTATACCTTTGTTTAGCGAAACTAGGCTATCATTTTGCTGTTCATCAAATCCGTCGGTTAGTAAAAGTCCTTTTTGGTCATCTACCTCCACTTCCTTTGTTGGTTCTAACACCAATAGTACCAATGCGGCAATCGTTACAAATGCCACAACCGCATTCAAAACAAAATTCCTTCGATTTCTAGTTACCCATTCCTTATAGAAAAAAATAGCAAATAAGACCAGCCCTGCAATAAGAACCGGTATTAAAACATCATTATGTACAAATGAAAATCTGTTAATCATAGGTTTCCAAATGTTTTAGGAATAATGAATTGATTTCATCGGTATACGTATTGCGAGCACCTGGTATTTGTTTTGTTTTTGGTAAAGCGGACAATAAGCCTTTCTGAACAGTTTTATAATTACTGATTGTTCTCCCCGTATTATTTTCAATCTGCTTTAATCCTTGAAGAACACCTAAATACTTACCTGGATTCTCTATAGCCAAGATTGCCAACTCATTACCTGCATTAGCAAAAACCTCCTTATCACCCTCTAGAAAAACAGCTTGTTGCTGAATAAGTTTTTCTAACCTCTCTACCGCTTTATTCATTGATTTAAATGGTTGATCCAATTCAAGATTTTCTGTCTTCCTAAAATTATCAATAGCATCTATTGAACCTGTTAGCCTGCTTTCTTCCTTTATTGGTGGTGGGTCAAAACCTATTCTATGCACATAAATTCGCGCACTATTTTTTATTTCTTGAATCAATTTCAAAGCATCATATTGAAATGGCAATGATTTTTCAGGCTCATACAATCGCAAATACAATTCGGCATCCCACATAATACTTAGGGCCTTTCTTAATTTTGTTTTCAGGGATTCCTCAAATAAAGTGGATTCTTCTGGGTCATCATGATTATGAAGGTAATCGCGCAAAGGGTCTTCCGCTTCTTCAGATTCTTGTAAAGGAACCAGGTTATGTTCGTTATCACCATCATGGTCATGCGAGTATTCTTTCAATATATTTTCTTGATCTTCAGCATGATCATGATCCTCACCTGCTTCATCGGTTTCGATCTCACTTGGTGCTTCTGCCATTTCAGATTCATCCCCCATAAATTGACCGTATTTTAATCGTAACGCTTTTTGATCAAAACCTAGTTCGTTACTTCTAGATTTGAATTCTTGGGTTGATATCGTCGGTTTATCCTTTATCAGTTTTTCAGTATCAATAATCAACTGACGTTGACTTCTAAAATAATCGGGCATTTGATCAACTCCCAAAGTACCTTCTACTGCGAATTGGTCGGTTACCGTATCTTTTATGACAGCAAAATAAGTCTCGCTACGAGCTACATTCCGTTTGGGTTCTTTTTCATCGTAAGCTTCAATATAGAAATACAGCTCGTCTCCTACTTCCATTTTCAAGGCATCTAAATCAATGTTTTTGGTAACATTTAAGTTGCGCTTCCCTTTTTGAATTGCTTCATTAAAATTTAATTTCTCTTCCCTAAACTTTACGGATTCTCCCGACCCTTTACTCACCGTAGCAATTATGTATGCTTCATCTATGCCGTAATCATCGGTTATCGTACTTTGCAACTGAATCTTCTTAGTATCTAAAAAATCAAAATAGGTGTATTGTTCCAAACCTAAAATTTCTATTTCAGGTGTATTGTCAGGTATGGCTTCTAAGGAAAACAAATCAGAGGTAAATTCAACTCCATCTTCATTCTTGAATTTAAAACTGTAAAACCCCGATTCTTTAAGTGATTGACGAATGGTGTACCCATCATCAACCTTTTGTAACGGGAATGATTCGCCCATGCGCTCCATAAAAACACTTGAAACCGGATTATCGAATTGTAGCCTCCAATCAATTTTAGAATTCACTACAGCTTTTACATTAGGCTCAGCCGTGGTTTTATGACCTAGACGCGTATATGCTGGATAGGAAACCGTAATAACCTGCTCCGTTATTTTTGGTAGTACCAATTCTATTGCAAGAGTATCTGTAGCTACAAATTGAATATGCTCTTGATTTGAATTAGAATTGAAAACATCATCTACTCCACTGAACAACCCTAGCTTACTTAATAAAAACCCGACAACTACTAGGACAACTAAAACTGCACTGGCTTGCTTTATCTTATTGGGAGGATTAATGGCACCTAATCTTGTCTTAAGTTCGTGAGATACTTTATATCGTTGTAACCTGGCAAGGTTGGATAATGATTCTTCTGGCTGTAATAAAAGTCCGGTGCTAAACGAAGCTTCGGCTACATGTGCATCGATATATGAACTGGTAGTATTTAAATTGTGAGACCATGGGTGTTTTATTAAAAGTAGTAGTAATAAAGCAAGTGTAAAAACCGCCAATGCAATCAAAATATTACTGGCTAAGAAATAAGCGAACAAACCAACACCTAAAGCGTATAAAAACACTTCTAGATACCCTAACAGTTGCCACCGTTGGTTGAATTTCATCAAATGTTGTTTGCCCAATTCCATTACTGTTTTCTTAAATAAGCCACTAGGCGTTCAACTAGTAACAAGGCAAATAACAACACCCATAAATAGGGAAGTAAATTAAAACTCACCAATTGAGGTGTCTTTGCAGTACTCTTCTTAAAATTCGTTTGTAATTCGGTTTCTGTTACTTGGCGAATGTCTGCTTCAGAAACTAATTCATCCAACTCAGTATTGACATCTAAAATGTTCAATAAATTTTCTACCAACCGTTGTTCCATGGCATTCTCAGCACTGATTCTTTTTGTCAAAACAAAGGTGTTCGCTTCTGAATCTTCTTCAATTAGGGAATTTGCTACGGAATCCTTTTTATAAACCAATAACCTATTAAAAGAATCTGGTACAGGTTTTTCACTTAGCCAAATCGTTAAATCGCTTGGCATCTTTTTTGACACAACTGTATCTAGCTTGCTTTCTACATTTATTTCTCGATCAAGATATTCTTCTAGTGTCGCAAATGCAGCCTCAAAATATCTTTTATCATTCGCTAAACTATCTGTATAAAAAATGGCTATTTCTATTGGTTTTTGAATAACAAGTGGCACCTTGCCTGCATTTTCCTTATCATTTATCCTAAGGCTGTCCCCAGTAGAATTTAATACGTATTCAGAACCAAGTGTAATTGGCGATCTATAAACCTCAACTTTATTCGATGTACCAACAGCTGAGAATAATTGCACATCCTTTTCATTTTGATACGCAATCAATGGCATATCTACCGTTTGTGGCGAATCAATTACCACCCATTTAATTTGATGATTGGTTTCTGGTCGTGCACCTCTTACTCCCTTAGCATATCCATTTGTAAAAACAACAATACTATCCGTTTTTAGCATATCCGTTTCCGATGCTAAAGACCAATAATCTGGCATTATTTCAACTTGTGAATTGTACTTATCATACTCCCAAATGGGAAACCCTTTTTTGAAAAGACGTATTTCTTGTCCGTCGACAAGACTATCTAACCGAGCCATGAAATTCTTATTTTGACTTAGTTCTGGTTCTACTAAATAGGTTAACGAAGAAGTATTAGTTCTTGAATTCCATTTAGGTTTTGCCAAAACAAATGTCAATACGCTTATGATAAGCATTCTTATGAGCAATAGCCAAAACTCATTTAATTGAATACTACTCGATTGTTTTGATTTTGATTCTGATAACAGCTGAACACTCCCTATTTTAATAGTCTTCGCCTCCTTCTTACTCCATAAATGGATAGCTATTGGCACAGATAGTCCCAATAAAGCCCATAAATACAAAGGATGTGCAAATGACATATTAGTTGAGTCTTTTACGTTGTTTTAAAAATAATTGAAGCGCTTCACCTAAATGGGCATCCATACGAAAGACATGATGATCAATTCCGTTTGAGAGTAACTCTTCCTTAATCTTTTTCAATCGGTTTTCAAGGGTAGCTAAATATTCGATTTTGGCATTTTCGGTATCTACCTTTACCCGTGCTCCTGTCTCCCAATCTTCAAAAGTTATATTTGATGCATAATTGAAATCCATTTCTGCAGCTCCCATAATCTGGAGTACAACAACTTCATTTCGGGAAGATTTCAATCCTTTTATAAAATTTGAAATTTCCGTATTCGATTCGTACATATCCGTCAGGAAAAAAATCAATTCTTTTCCACCTCTATTGGGTATTCGCTTATCAGAAATATGGGTTTCCGGCCATTTCCCGGTATTTGAAAGATTAATCAGTTCTAACAACAGTCTATTGTAATGCTTCTTGTCTGCCTTTGGATAAATACTAAGGACATCCGTTTCATTTAGAGCGAATAATCCAACAGCGTCTCCCTGTTTATGAGCCATATACGCCAATGTTGCCACGAGAACACGAACAAAGTCCATTTTGGATAAATCCGCTTCTTTATGCAGCATTGAAGCACTTGAATCGATTATAAATTTAATGGTGACCTGACTTTCTATCTCTGATTGCTTGATATAATACCGACCGGAACGTGCCAGCATTTTCCAATCTAATAGCCTTAAATCATCACCAGGTTCATAGCCGCGATATTGACTAAATTCCATTCCAGGACCAACGCTTACACTTCTATTTAAACCTGAAGTAAAGCCTTCAACCACTATTCGAGATATCAATGATAACCCCGAAACGGTGTTGATGACTTCTGGTTTTAATAAATCGTGATAGTCCTGTTGTGCCATTTACTCGATAATAGAGATTTAAATGATTCGACGCTTGCGCCGAAATCTAAATTAAACTTATAATTTAATACCTCGCGGGCTTTCCCCGAGATTGTTTACTTGCCTTTTAGTTCAATGACATTCAATAAATGAGTTGCAACTTTATCTGAAGTTATCCCTTCTGACTCTGCCCTGAAATTGACCAAAACTCGATGACGAAGCACTGGTAATGCCACACTTTTAATGTCATTTAAAGTGACGGCTAACCTACCTTCTAACAAGGCATTAGCCTTTGCCGTTAAGATCATTGCTTGACCTGCACGCGGACCTGCGCCCCAATCTACCCAGTCTTTCACATAAGAATCCATAGTCGTTTCTGGTCGTGTAGCACGAATGATATCACTAACAAAACTGATCAATGCATCACTAATGGAAACTTCACGAACCAATTGCTGTAATCTAACGATATCGTCACCAGATATGACTTTATTCAACTTTCTTTTTACGGCGCCTGTAGTCGCTTTTAAAATTGCTTCTTCATCTTGTTTTGTTGGGTATCCTATTTTAATGTACAGTAAGAAACGGTCTTGCTGTGCTTCCGGTAAAACAAAGGTTCCTGATTGTTCTATGGGATTTTGGGTAGCCAAAATAAAGAAAGGTTTATCTAACGGATAGGTTTTATCCCCATAAGTAACCTCAAATTCTTGCATAGCTTCTAATAAAGCAGCTTGTGTTTTTGGTGGTGTACGGTTTATTTCATCTGCCAGAATAATATTCGAAAAAATGGGACCCTTGTTGAACTTGAAAAACTTCTTTCCTGTGGTATGGTCTTCCTCTAAAATCTCTGTACCTATAATATCCGAAGGCATTAAATCTGGCGTAAACTGAATTCGTTTGAATTTTAAATCTATAGCATTTGCCAAGGTCCTGATCATTAGAGTTTTTGCTAAACCGGGCACTCCTTCTAATAAGGCATGACCACCAGCTAAAAATGTAATCAGTAATTGAGATACCGTTTCTTCTTGCCCAATAATTACCTTTCCTATTTCTTGCTTTAAGGCTTTCAACTTATCGGAAAGCATTTCTACCTCATCTGCTATGCGTTGTAATTCTTTATCCATTCAAATATGTTTATGAGGTAAGGGCATATAATACTATATTAACCCCAAACCGTGTATTGTCTATTTTGTACCAACGTTTGTTTCTAAAATCGTAATCCCATTCGCAGCCGTAGTCCTTATTACTATAGAGTACTCCTACTCTGCCATTGATTTCTATTGCTTTCAAATAATCGTGTACCAAGTCGTCTCCCCAACCATTTAATTCTTGTGATGTGGTTGGTGGACCATCTTCGAAATCAAAGAAAATAGAATATATTTCGTGGTCGTTAGGAATTTTTTTTAATTCGGAAGGACCAAATATTTCTTCCATTTGGCGCTCAAAGGACTTGGCGAAGAGTCCGTCAATATCGTGATTGCAATCATCGGCAAAAACGAAGCCTCCATTGCGGATATACTTCTCGAAATTCTCTTTTTCCTTTTTGGTAAACTCTACTAGTTTGTGTCCGGATATATAACAAAACGGACTCTTAAAAATATCATCGCTAGCTAGGGTTATTATCTTTTCTTGTGGATCTACTTTTAATGTGGTGTATTCCACTAACGAATTTAACAAATTGGAAGGCATGCGCTGATCTACATCCCAATCTCCGGATTCATACTGTAATCTTGTAAAGAAAAATTCATTGCTCAATAGTGAAAAACTTATTTAAAATTCAGCTGCAAAAAGAAAACTGGTTGTCGTGAAAGATCACAAACAACCAGTTTAAAGATTCAAAATATCATTTATACCGCATCGGAAAGACTGGTGAACGTAAAGTCACGAACCTTCATATATGGTATTAAATTACCATTGATACGTACTTGCTTACCAAGGGTTTCCAAATTATTCAACATGATGATTGGACTCTCATTAAACCTGAAGTTTTTTACTGGGTATTTAATTTCTCCGTTTTCAATATAAAAAGTTCCGTCTCTTGTAAGTCCTGTATACAGTAAGGTTTGTGGGTCAACGCTACGTATATACCATAAACGAGTAACCAAAATTCCTTTTTTGGTGCTCTTAATCAACTCCTCTAAGCTAGCATCACCACCTGCCATTATTACGTTCGATGGAAAAGGAACAGGATCAACTCCTTTTTCCTTTGCCCAAAACCTATCATATGCCAAATTTTTAACCACTCCGTTTTCTAACCAAGTTGTTTTTTTTAAGGGTTGCCCTTCTCCATTCCAAGTAGATGTCGGTACTTCAGGATTCAAAGGATCTGACCAAATACTTACACGTTCATCTACAATTTTCTCTCCTAATTTATTCGTACCATCAGCGCCAGACATAAAGCTTCTACCCTCATCGGCCGAACGTGCGTCTAAAGACCTGAACATATTTCGTAATAGATCAGATGAAGCTGCAGGTTCTAAAATAACGGTGTACTTACCCGGCTCAATTGCTTTTGCCTCTCTAGACATTACAGCTTTATCGATTGCCGTTTTCGCAGCCTCATCTGCATCAAACTTAGTGACATCGTTAAAATCCCTTGATACCCATCCTGAACCTGTACCATCATTGGTACGCATAGTCACAGTAAAATCTACGTCGGTTGATTTGTTATAGGCAAAAAGTCCCTTAGAATTGATCATGGCACTAAAGCCGGCAGAATCATTTAAAAATCCTGCAGCGGTAACATCTTTAGCTGCTGCTGGCACAATACTACTACTGGCTACCTCGGCCCTGTATTCTGGCGATATGCTTGCCGTTGATTCACTAAAACTTATAGATTCATCATACATCTGTGGACCTAAAGGCTCCATAAACTCAGAATTCTCAGGTGACAGATTTGCCAATTCCTCAGCTCTTCTTACCACCTTTTCCAATGATGCATCATCGAATTCATCTATAGTTGCAGTACCTGATTTTTTACCAAAACTAGATTGTACCGCCAAGCTTTGATTAGAACTGTACCCAGATGTAGATACTGTATTACGAGCGTACCTTATATTACCGCTATTGTAGCCGTTTAAATTTATTTCACAGGTATCGGCTTTGGAAAAGCTTAATGCCTTCTCCAAAATTTTTCTTGCTTCTTCTTTTGTATAAATTGCCATTGTTGTTCTGTTTTTGGGTGAACCTAATTAAATAGTTCTACCTGTGTTTATTACGTTTACATCATTGAACCTAGCGGTAGAACTACCGTGAGATACGGCACTCGCCTGAGAAGGCTGTCCTTTACCGTCAAAGAAAGTACCAAATAATCGGTAATCACTTTCATCGCAAATCTTAACACATGAATTCCAAAATTCTTGGGTATTGGATTGGTAAGCCACATCTTCTAACATACCTACAATTTCACCATTTTTAATTTCATAAAACACAGTACCACCAAATTGGAAATTATAACGTTGTTGATCAATTGAATAAGATCCACGACCAGCGATATAAATTCCCTTCTCTACATCTTTGATCATCTCAGAAATGGAATACTTTTCCTTTCCTGGTTCTAAAGATACATTTGGCATACGTTGAAACTGAACATCATCCCAACTTTGTGCATAACAACATCCATGAGATTCGTTTTGGTCGATCATATGTACTTGATCCCGTATAGCTTGGAAATTGGTTAAAACACCATTTCTAACCAAATCCCATTTCTTGGTCTTAACACCTTCATCGTCAAACCCAACAGCACCTAATGAACCTACTTGAGTTTTATCGGCAACAAGGTTTACGATATCACTACCATATTTAAAATTACCAGATTTAAGTTTATCCAAAGAGGCGAAACTGGTACCCGCGTAATTGGCTTCGTAACCCAATACACGATCCAATTCTAATGGGTGACCAACAGATTCATGAATTGTTAATCCTAAATGATTTGGCTCTAATACTAGATCATATTTACCAGCATCAACCGATTTGGCGGTTAATTTTTCTTTGGCCTGTTTTGCAGCAATGGTAGCATCTTCTACCATATCATAACTATTTCTATACAATCGTAAGCCAGCAGGACCTTCTAATTTTTCAGATTCTAGACCGTCCATATATTCATACCCCATACCTACAGGGGCACTCATGTTCTCTCTGGTCTTAAAGTTACCTTTAGCCTTATCTATTGCAGTTACCCTAAATGTTGGCCATAACCTATGTATATCTTGATCTATGTAAGAACCGTCGGTAGAAGCAAAATATTTTTGCTCGTTTACCATGAATAAGGCTGAGTTCACATAATCAGCACCATTATCCAAAGCAGCGGCGTTAGCAGTCAATAATAAGTCTACTTTTTCAGAAACAGGTACCTCTTTAAAGTCTTTAGTAATCGGCGTTTTCCAAGAAACTTCGCCATAAGCGTTTACTGGTGCAAGTTGAACTGGATCTGTTTGTATTTTTGAATTTGCCTTCGCAATTGCCACTGCTTGTTCCGTTGCTTTTTTAATTCCGTCTTCTGTAACACTATTGGTTGAGGCAAAACCCCAAGTACCATTTGCAATGACACGGATACCAACACCGAAAGATTCTGTATTGACTACATTTTGTACTTTATCTTCCCTAGTAAAAACATATTGATTTAAATACCGACCTATTCTAGCATCTGCATAGGTTGCCCCTAAAGATTTCGCCGTATTTAAGGCTACATCTGCCATTCTCTTTTTCACTAGGGCATCCATACCCGGTTCTAGTAAAGCTTCCGTCGGGATGTCATTTCCTAGCAATAATGACGGCATCATTAGTGCTCCGGCACCCAACCCGGCGTACTGTACAAAATCTCTTCTTTTCATCTGTTAGTTTTAAATTGGTTTTTTAAGGTTATATCTACCATAGGCATATCTAACCATTACATATATCGTATTCTAAGAATATTACGTTCGTATAAACTTGGTTTGCAACTATTCAAGTTTTTACAAGAAAACTACTGCAATTAATCAGATTATTTTTTACAATCTTATAATCACAAAATTTGTGATTATAATTACAGCCCTCTAAAAATAGAAAGGGTTTTTTAACAATTATGTTAACCTTAACATAAAATATAACTTATTATGGTCTTTTTATGAATAACCTAAAAATGGCAACAGTATTTTCTGTTTATTCCATAACCAGAATAGAAATTCTTTAATTGAGTATTTGAAGATGTAAATCTCAATTTTTACTTTACCGATGCATTTTATCCAAAATCTCAATAATCTCGGTTTTTTTTCGAACCGAAACGGGTACATTCTCTCCGTTCTTGAGCATTAAATAACCACCATCGGTTTTTATATAGGCACTTATGCATTGAAGATTTACTAAATGACTTTGATGCACTCGTATAAAATCGTGACTACTTAAAAGCTCTGCAAAGTACTTTAAGGTCTTTGTTACGAATATCTTACGCTTATCTTGAAGGTGAAAAATAGTATTATTACTATCAGACTCACAACGTATAATATCATCTAAACTGACAATGATAATTTGATCTAAGGTATGTAATGATATCTTATTGGGTTTTTTCTCCGGTGCAGAAATGGTTTCCTTTAAAATCTGAAGTCGTTCTTTATTAGGCTGTAGTTGTTCCTTTGCGCGTGAAATAGCTAAGCTTAAATCTTCGTTCGAATACGGTTTTAATACATAGTCGATAGCAGCAAACTTAAAAGCACGTATGGCAAACTCATCACTTGCGGTTACAAAAATGATTTTGGATTTTAAATCTGGGAAAATCTCTAAAATATCAAACCCTGTACCATCACCCAGCATGATATCCAAGAACAAGATGTCCGGTTGATTTTTACGAAGCACCTTGGCAGCTTCCACTACACTCTGCGCCGTTGCGATAATTTCAATATCTGTATGCTGCGTCTCTATATCCTTCTTTAAAAGGGTTAATGCATCAATCATATCTTCTACTATTATCGCTGTGGGCATAGGTCTTTAATAATCTGTTAGTAAAGGTATTTTAAAGGTAATCTTGGTACCAGCAATACTACCGTTTTCATTTTTGATTTCACCGATATACAAGATATTTTTACCTGCAATAGATTCTAAACGTTCTTTGGTCACTGTCAATGCCATAGATTGATGGTCTGTTTTTGGCTTTTCATCTTGAGATTTAAAAATACCTAATCCGTTATCAATTATATTACAATGCAAATGCGTTTCGTCAGTGCTGAAACCTATTTCAAGCTTGCCCGGTTTATCGCCTTTTAAAATTCCATGTCGTATGGCATTTTCTACAAATGGTTGAATTAACATAGGCGGTATCAAAATCTCTTCTGCATCAGGGGTTGTTTGTATATTAAAATTGTATTCAAAAGGTTTCTGCGCCATTAACTGCTCCACTTCTACATAATGCCGTAACGCTTTAATTTCTTGGGCTAAACTGATATGTCCCTTTCTTGAATTCTGAAGCGTTTCCCTTAATAGAATAGCAAAACTATTGATAGTAGCATCCATCTTTTCTGGCTTGTTACCTGCCATAGCTTTAACGCCATTCAAAACATTAAATATAAAATGCGGATTCATTTGTAACTGAAGTGCTTTCTGTTCTAAGGTAAGCAGGTAATGCTGCGTTTTCAATCGCTCTTGTTCCACTTTATTTTTTGCTTTTATTTTACGGATATAAAACAGACCAAAACCTAACAATATCAAAATCGCCAATGCTAAAACCGACCATTGAAACCAATCTTTCTGATACAGCGGACTATCAATAAAAAAACTGAATTTTATCGGTTTACTTTCTTGCCATCTGAAGTTTCTAGATTGCACCGAAAAATTATGTGGACCATACGCCAGACCTGCGTAATTTTGCTTGTTCTCTTTTACCCACGGGCTCCACTCCGTTTCATCCAATCTTGTTCTATATCCAATTTCATTTGGGTGGTCTAGATCTACCGTTCTAAATGAAAAACCTAATTGCGTTTGTTCTGGAGTAAGCTGAAGTATTTTATTACTATTTGTCCAGTCTTTTAAAACTAAGGAATCTATTTTTTTATAACGTTCCTCTACTCCTGTAAAATAAACTGTTGGAGGCAATGACGCTTTCTTGCTTTCAGTTGGTATATGCTTGGTCAAACCATAAATAGCCCCGAACCAAAGGTTACCTTGGTCATCCTTATCTACGGCATTTAAGCACGTTTCTATTCCTAAAAAACCGTCATTTCTGCCAAAGTGATCAACGTCTACAATCTCGTTAGTAGGATTTAATTCTATTTTATCGACTCCTCGCTCAGAACCTGCCCACAAATATCCTTGGTCATCAAAAATGAGTTGGTAAATGTTATTTGATGATAAGTTTTTAGCTCCCTTAAGTTGTTGGAAATTTGTCGGATTACTACTATTTTCAAACCAAATACCTTTACCTGAAGTACCTAGATAGATGTTCTGTTTGTCAAAAAGAATAGTTCCAATAGAAGTTTGCTGTTCCAGACCTGTTTCAACAGCTGTAACTTTATTATTCTCAATATAACCTAGATATCCGTTTTGAGTTGCGTACCAAAACCTACCATTATTGTCTTTTACAAAGACTCTCATCAGCATGTCTGAAATACCATCTCGCTTTGTAAATGCCTTTCTAACTACTAAACTATCGTTATCTGAATAGTAATTAAATTTTACGATACCTTGAGCATATGTTGCTGCCCAAGTGTAATCATCTTCGGCAATTACAGAACGAACCCAATCTGAAGGAAAGCCTTTGCTTTCATCAATAATATGATTGCTAGTCTTTTCTACCGAAACGGTATCAATTTGTATTAAATAGGTTTCGCTAGATGAGAACACTAAGCTATCGACCATCTTAGTCTCTCTAAAAAGCATGCCTCTATTATCTGAACCAGCCCAAATATTGCCATTGGTGTCACTGGTAATCGTCTTAATTTTTACATCGAAAAAGGAACCGTCGTTTGGTAAGGGATGAATACCCGCAGAATCAATTTTTGATAAACCAGCTTCTGAACTAGAAAACCATAGTCCGTCTGGGGCATTATGAACCGCATAAATACGATTGCCTTTTAAACCTGTTCGTTGGTCATAATGCTTAAAATTATTCTGAAAATATTTATAGAATCCGCCACCAGAAGTTGCAATCCAAAGGTTGCCATTGTCATCATTTATAACCTTTCTTATATGCGGAGTTGCTAATCCACTAGAGGTATTCAAACGTTTTATCTCGGAAAATTTATTGGTCTCTACAATCGTAATTCCTTCGTTATCAGTAGCTATCCATAACTCATTTTCATTTTGAATTGACATCGAATTTATACGTGACGGTTCTGGCATTAAAAACTGATCATCAATGTTTTCTTGGTCCATTATAAAAACCCCGTCATCAAAAGTTGCTGCAAGTATCTTGTTGTTATGTGCTAAGACGGACTTAAAATTATTAACCTCAACCTTAGTTTTTTCAGTGGCAGATCCACTTAATTCATTAAGTTTCCATAAGGCGTTATTGGTTGCCAACCAATAATAATTACCATCAAAAAGTATGGAATTGATTTCACTCCCATCTATCGCTGGGTTGATGGTGATTTTCTGAAGTTCTTTATTTTTAGAATAGCTATATACTCCGTTTTTGGTTCCTATGAATAGAACGTTTTCTACGGAATAGAATTGAAGTATTTGAGGAGATTCCAAATTGACAAAACGGTTCTTGACTTTTATAGAAAGTCCTTTTCTACTCCCAACAAAAAGCGAATCGTTAGATGTGTATAAGGCATCAATGTAGTTGGATAGTAAACCATTATTTTCATTCCATACTTCAAATGTATTTCCGTCAAAATTTGCCAATCCGCCACCTTGAGTTCCTAACCACAAGTAGCCCATTTCATCTTGTACAATATCATATACTTTAGACTGGGGCAAACCATCTTCAATAGTGTATGCCCTTAACTGACTGTTTTGCGCAATCAATTGCATTGTTCCTAAGAAACAACAGAAGCATAAAAAGTATTTAAAAAGTACATTCAAATATGGATACTATTTTAAGTAATTAGTTAACGCTATAATGACTATAATATTTGATATAAAGAGCTGTCTTGTATGGTTATATTTTGATACTCACTGCCACCATTAGACTGCAAAATAGGTGCCAATACACAGAGTACCGTTGTTTTTCCTTTTATTATTAATTTATTGCCTAGAATAGAGCTCCTCCAACGGAATTTCTCAATGGGAATGTTCAATTTAAACAGCACCTCAGCCATTTCTGGAGATTCTGATATCCAATCCATAATTGCATCTTTATCTTTCAAATTAGGCATATCATTAACAGAATCAAAAGTAAACTCCCAATCTATCGGTATATTAAATTTGAAACTATAGGCTTTACCGAAGGAAGATTCTTGTCTCGTTTTTAACGCAGTAAACCAATCGATATTTACATCTGGGTAATCAAATTCAAAACCTTTCGCAAGATAATCAGGTCCTTGAGATTCTGCGGTAGGGTAATATCCGTAATACGGTTTCGCTAAATAATGGTCTGCATATTTACCCCCGAATACATTAAAATAAGCAGATGCATACACTTGTTTTGCACCAAAAGTGATTTTTAGTTCTTGCAACAAATCTTGATTTTCTCCTAAACCACAGGAATGAAATATAATTTTTGAATCTGAAGTCGCACCGTTCTTAATTGCCTGAATCCTATTTTCCTGAATAGCAATTTGTAAGGTCTTGACAGTTATTCGCTCACCAGAATTTGTTGTCTTTAAGGACATACCTAACCAAGCATTACTATGATTAACCACATGAATTTCTTTAAAACGAACTTGCCTATCACCTGCCCTATTTATATAATTCAGTATCTCATCAATAGAATATAATCCTTCAACTATTTTCATTTCCTTTTTTGTGAAATAGTTTTTAGCATTCGTATAGTAGGTATTATCACCTTCATCAAAACCAGCAATAAATACTATAGATTCTTCTACGTTCTCTATTTTTAAAGGCGTAGCAAGAGCCGTTTCTAATATTTTCGAAAACGGCTTCTTACTGACTAGCATTAGAACACAAACCAATACTATGATATTATACTTGCTCATTTTATTTTTTTAAAAGTCAGCAGTAACAACGGCATCTTTTGAAATTGCGGGAGCCCCTTCCTTTTTTATCAACTTAGACCCATTCCATACATACGGCGTAGTAATGAATTCTACATTGTTCTGTCCCAAGGCATCATCAAGGGTTTTGATATTCTTGGTAATGGTTGTTTTCAATAAAATTGTACTCTTAACTCCTTGCATATCCGATGGAAAAACAAAAGACTCGGTCTTTAAATAGGATGTGTCAGCATAGTCAATTAAATTGGCAACTTTCTTAAATCTTCCATTATTCCAAAATATATAACTCTTACCAACTTGATAGCCAGAGTCAGCATCGGCTAAATCTACCGTGATTACATCTTCTACATTAAAAAGACCTAAGCTGCCATGGTTTTCTATATGTATAGGAATTGCGGAAAGACTATCCAAAACCATCTTGTCTAATTGTTGTCCGTTTTTAAAGGCACGTAACTGGTATTTTACTTCTTTAATACCTGATGCATTTTTGCCACTACTTTCATAACCATACACAAACTTCACTTGGTTGTCGGCTATACTACCGAAGGATTTTTGTGCGATCATTCCTCCCCAAACCCAACCGGTTTCATTTTCTGTTGTTACGCGATACCAGTGACTACTTATGCCATCTATTTCTTTGGCGTACAGGCTCTTTTCCCACAATACCATTTTGGTTCCAATATCTAGAAGTGTTACTTTTTTACTTCTTACAGATGGCTTTTCTCTAAGAAATACTTTGTGGGCGAGTAGATACTCATATGTTAGCTCTTCAACTGGTATTTCTTTGTCCATTATTTCAAACTCAACTTGCTCTGTTTGAGCGATTACATTTACCAATGCGAATAAGCATAGGAATAAGGCACTTTTCTTTACATTTCTCATAATTCTAAATTTTATGGATTATTAATAATTAATTGCTGTTATAGCATCTTCAGCATCAAAATCATCATCGTTCCAAGCAATGCTGCGAAGCACTTTAATGTCTTTGATGGTATATGTTTCTGTGTATTGTAATGCAGCTCTTAGAATGGTTCCTTCCTTACCAAATGGCTGATTTGGAAAAATGTAGTGGATGTCTGAAATAGGTTCGTAGGCATACTCATTTTTGACACTTAGCAATGCAATGAAACTGCTATCATTGGTTACCATATAATAAAACTCTTCTATACTTGCACAACAAGTATTGTATTCTATGGTAATCTTCAATATTTCGGTTATGTCCTCTAGACCAGGATTCGATAAAACCGAGATGCGTATTTCATCTAATAAGCCATAATCTTGGATATTTAATGTTGCCAAATGATGTTCCGGATTATTGGTAACAACTACATCTATTGCCCATGTGTCTTCTTCCTCTTGACCAATGCTTCTTTGATTAGTTACATTATATTTATCAGTTAATTGAAATTCTTGTGCGTTAGTCACGCAAACACCTAGTATAAAGGCAAAAAGGATTAAATTTTTCATGATATTTATTTTAGTGATTTTGTTTCTATACCTCTAAATTACTATAGACATACAGGGTTTTAGGTGGTATTCTAGTATTCGTAGCATCTCATCTAGAATTCGTTGAAGCACTCGTAATTATTCAACTTTCACATGTTCTATCTAGGAATTATTGCAAAAGAAAAACCTGCAAGATTTTAAAAATCTCACAGGTCTTTTTCTCCTAATGGAGACACCAACTAACTAACTATTTTTTTTAAAGTCAAGGTCAATTCTTTTTTGACAGACTTTAATTCGATTTTCTCAAATTCCGATTGCATGTTCTTATCTACGGTCCAGGTAGCATTTTCTAATTTTTCAACGCTAATAACTTTACCTTGCGCATTGAATTTTAAGCGTAGGCTTTCATACTTTTTCAAGTATTCGGTTACTAATTGGGTATACATCACCTTAAAATCCATCGTCAATTTTCTTTTTATATTTTTCTCTATATCTTCTTCAAAATTCATGATGAAAGTGTGATTGAATTTGCTACTTTCTTTTATCGCAGCTTCTGCACCTACTGCCGAATTATTTACAGTATTGGGCATAGGCAACGGCTGTCTTACTTTGGTCAATGTTCCGTCTTTATTCACTATTGCTTCATCTACAGCTACAAAAGAGGTGTAATTGGTGAGTAAATTGTACTTTACTCCTAACGCTATTACCTGAGCTTTTACATCTTCATTAAATAGTTGGTTGTAATCATCTAACTCCCCTATTCTTTTTCTTGCCCACAAGTAACCTAATGCTTTGTTCGATTTGCTTAAATGCCCATCAGATACATTATATACTTCTCTAAATCGCTTTTTACCTTGATAGCCGGTTACAATAATTCTCCCTTCGGCTTTTCCACGGTATTTACCGTATATTAACACGGGTCTTGCCGCAAATACATCTGGTATACTTTTCTGGGCTAGATCATACATATCAAACCCTTTGGATTCAATTTTAATTCGCGTTACTAAAGGTTTGGCAATATATACCTCAAAATCCTTGGCTACTTCTTGGGCTTCTTCAGAAGTAGTGGCAATAAATGATTCGCTATTAGATACTTTAGCCATACCTTCAATTAAATATCTGTTTACGCTAGAGCCTATTCCAAAAGTGAAGACATTTGCCTGGTCAAGGTTATTGCCTATAAGCTCGAAAGCTTCTTTTTCAACACTAACATATCCATCGGTTATAATGACCATGGAGCGGGAAACACCCATATCCTTTCTTGGTAGTTTGTAAGCAAAATTCAATGCGCTTAGTAATCGGGTACCTCCACCTCCTTGACCATCGGACAGAAAGCGTATGGCTGCTTCAATGTTCTGCTCATTGATTTCTACCGATACCGGACTAAATACTGTGGAGCTAGATGCAAATAATTGAACGTTGAACGTATCTGTCATTCGTAATCCACACAACAGATTTCGCATCAATTCTCTGGACACTTCTAAGGGATAGCCGTTCATAGATCCTGATACATCTACAATAAACAAATACTCACGTGCTGGGATATCATCTAAAACCACATTGTTGTTGGGTTCCATTTGATAAGTAAAGAAATTTTCATCCTTACCTTCATATAGTAACATCCCTGTATTTATTTGATTTCCACGAAGGTTATAATCCAAGATAAAATCTCTATTAGAAGGATTTTCATTTTCCTCAGATAAAAATACCTCAACGGTTTTTGCATTTGGATAATTGACATTGACCTGATGTGTTTTGCTATTGATATTCTGAATAATCATACCCGCATTTAAAGTAACGGTGATATCAAAATCAAAACTGTCCGCAATTCCCTTAACCGTATAGGGCATTTTAAAACTGTCTTCATTATTAGAACTTTCGCCCTTAAATCGTGGACCCACTACTGCCGGTGCTACAAATTGATATTCGCCATTTACAGGTATCAATGTTTCTGTGTAATAGATATCTATTGCAATCTCATCGCCAGGCATAATATTACCAACGTTCATTTTAAACACATTGGGTCTATCTTGGTCTAATTTTGCTGCACGTTTGCCTTCGTTCAGCGCAGTTTCATATACCTTTTGGGCTTCTTGTTTTTCAAATATTTTAGCATTTACAATTCTATTGCCAATGGTCATTTGCATTTTATGTACTGCAGCTTGTGTAGAGAGTGGAAATACATATCTAGCTTCTAGAGGCTGAGCTCCTTTATTCTGATACACTTGTGTAACTTGAACATGAGCAATAGTGCCCGATATATTCACAGCCGTTTTTGAAGATTTTAATGGAATTAACGCATTTTCGGTAGACACCAATAAATACGGACTATTATCATCTTGAGCAAAACCTGTGAAGAAGGTTAAGCATAGTAAAATGGAGTAAAGTAATTTCATGATCGTTGTTTTTAGATTAGTATTATTTAAAGTCAAATCTAAATGTGAATAATCAGTAATTACAAGGTCTTTTAGTATTCGTCGGCTATGAGCTAGAATTCGTTGATTACTATATCTTGGCTACTACTGACCAATATCATATGCCACTACTTCAATGATTTATATATTTATCGAATTATTAAACATAAAAAAAGTCATGAGAAGAAATTTGGATGAAAAGGAATGTACAGCACTCCTTGAACATAACTACATAGGGCGACTAGCTTATATTTCAGGAGGATGTCCACATATTGTTCCCATTACTTATTTCTATGATTCTGAGACCAATAGTATTACTAGTTATTCTTCTGAAGGTCATAAAATTCGGGAGATGAGAAAAAATACTGCCGTTTGTTTAGCCATTGACGAGATAGCTTCTATCTCGAATTGGAAGTCGGTACTCGTACAAGGTACTTTTGAAGAACTCTCACGCATTGATGCAAAATATATGCTTCATGAGTTTTCTGAGGGAGTAAAGAAAGTTATTAAAAACAACTACGGTGAGCATCCAAAATACATAAGCGAGTTTTCCGCTAAAATTGATGCTGAAGATATACCCATTGTATTTCGTATCAATATCTCTGAAATAACCGGAAAGTTTCGAAAAAACGATTATTAGGATTTAGTCCTAAAAATAAAAACAACTTAAACTATAAAAATGCTCTCATTGTTTAATGAAAGCATTTTTATTATAATCTAATTACTATCAATTAAGAATCGCTTTTCAATACTGTTTCTAAGTATTTTACGTGCCTCCATCAAATCTTTCTCCACTTCACTGAGCTTGGCATCTCTAATATTTGCAATCTCATTTAAAGTAAAGCCCTCATTTGTAAAAAGCTGAAAAATTGTTCTCATACGCGTATCCATCTTATCAAGCACCAACTGCACATGGCGTGCAACGCGATCTTTATTCAAAGAAGCATCTAATTTTTCTGCAAGTTCTTTTTCTTCATCCGTAATAAAAACATGGTCAAGGGTATAATCATGCTTATTTAAGGATTTATCATCCATTTCTTCTAACATTACAAAATCACCATCACCGTCTCTGCTATATTTTTCTTCCATTGCTTCCCACTCTGGTTTTGAATAAGTGTCTATATTATCAAAGAACGCATGATCAAACTCCTCTTCTACCAAACTGTCTTCCAATAACTGATCTACTTTTTTATAGAGAAAAGTATGTAGTTCATTTTCATTTTTTATTTCCCCTAAATTGTCATAGACCTCAATAAATAATTGATCCGTGAAATCATTCGGCTTAAACATGCCTTTATTCAATTTTCCCTTAGATACTGCGCTATTTAATCGTTTAGCTACATACCGATATATTTTTGGAAGAATTTTTAAAAGCTCTTTATTAAACGACTCTTGATTATTCTCACTTTTATATGAGACTAATCTAGAATACGTTTCTTTCATTATAACTCGCATATCATTTATTTCTATATTCATAATTCTAAACTTAAAGGATTAATACCAGTATAAAAGTGCAACCTTATTCGTGTAATTAATATGATAAATATCAGTATATTCAAGTAGGCTTTAATCTAATTTAGTCTTAACTATGGTTCATATCAGCCCCATATATACTACATTAATAACAGTTTATGAATAGCCCAAAAGATTTCGGAATAACTGGTCTTACGGATAAAGAAGTTAGTATTTCACGAGAAAAATATGGCTCAAACACCTTCAATTATAAAAAAGAAAATAGCTTTTTAGATGCCCTTAAAAGCATCGCTAAAGAACCCATGGTTCTATTATTACTAGTTGCCTCCTCTATATATTTCATAACCGGTAATTGGGGAGATGGTATTTTTTTAGCTTCTGCCATTATTCTTGTAGGATCTATATCACTATATCAAGATTCTAGAAGTAGAAAAGCGTTAGAAAACCTTAAAAATCTAACACATCCAAAAAGTAAGGTGATCCGTAATGGTGCGATTGTTGAAATTAATAGTCAAGACATAGTTGTTGGTGATTATCTTATGGTAGAAGAAGGTACCACCATCTCTGCCGATGGAACCATTGTACACTCAAATGATTTTTCGGTTAATGAATCCGTTTTAACAGGAGAATCGCTTTCCATTTATAAAGACTTTTCTAGTTCAGATAATTCAATTTTTACAGGAAGTACGGTCGCTAGCGGATTAGCCATCGCACAAATTACCGCTATTGGAAATTTAACGAAACTTGGAAAAATAGGAAAAAGCCTTGAGGGAATTACCGAAGAAAAAACTCCATTAGAACTAAAAATTTTCAACTTCGTAAAATTGATGTCTTTTTGGGGAGGCGCTATATTTTTGTTGGTATGGACTATTAACTATCTGCGTTCAGGAGTAATACTAGACAGTCTATTACAGGCCCTTACCTTAGCTATGAGTATTCTTCCTGAAGAAATTCCTGTTGCATTTACCACTTTTATGGCTTTAGGTGCTTGGCGACTTATGAAAATGGGAATAGTTGTAAAGCAAATAAAAACGGTAGAAACATTAGGTAGCGCAACAGTTATCTGTACTGATAAAACCGGTACCATTACCCAAAACAAAATGGCCTTGGCCAAACTTTTCACCTTAGAAACGGGACAAGTAATAAATGCCGATGAAAATTTAGAAACCAAAGAAAAGGATTTAGTTACTATGGCTATGTGGTCCAGTGAACCTATACCTTTTGACCCAATGGAAATTGCCCTCCATAATGCCTATGGCAAAATATCACTTAACGATGAGCGTCCAAACTATAAGATGGTTCATGAATACCCATTAGGTGGTAAACCGCCCATGATGACCCATCTCTTTGAAAATTCAACTGGCGAACTAATCGTAGCCGCCAAGGGTGCTCCTGAAGCTATAATTGCAGTATCTGACCTGACTCCTTCGGAAATAGAGATACTGCAAGAAACTATTTTAAATTTAGGAAAAGAAGGTTATAGATTATTAGCGGTGGGCAAAGGCAATTTTACGGGAAAAGAATACCCCAAACAACAACAAGATTTAAAATTTGATTTTAAAGGTATCGTTGCATTTTACGACCCGCCAAAAGAAAACATTTCTCAAGTACTTAAAGAATTTGAAAGTGCGGGTATTCAGGTAAAACTGGTTACAGGAGACAATGCCAGTACAGCTATGGCCATTGCTAAACAAATCAATTTTAAAGGTTATGAAAAATGTATTTCGGGCGATGAATTAATGCAACTAACAGATGTAGAATTACAAGAGAAAGTAAAAAATATTAATGTTTTCTCCAGGATGTTCCCCGATGCAAAATTGCGAATTGTAAATGCGCTTAAGAAAAATAACGAAGTAGTTGCCATGACCGGCGATGGTGTCAATGACGGACCCGCATTAAAAGCTTCTCATATTGGCATTGCCATGGGAAAAAAAGGAACCGAGATAGCGAAACAGGCAGCATCTCTAATTTTAGTAGATGATGATCTCTCTAAAATGGTAGATGCTATTGCTATGGGTAGAAAAATTTACACCAATTTAAAAAAGGCTATTCAGTATATTATTTCTATTCACATTCCAATAATTCTTACCGTGTTTATACCGTTAGCCTTACGATGGATCTATCCGAATATATTCTCGCCCTCTCATGTCATCATACTCGAATTGATTATGGGACCAACATGTTCTATCATATTTGAAAATGAACCTTTAGAAAGGAATTTGATGTTCAAAAAACCCAGACCATTTTCTACAACTTTTTTTAACTACAAAGAATTGGCTACTAGTATTATACAAGGTATATTTATAACATTAGGGGCTCTATTTGTATATCAATATTCGGTTGCTGTCGGTTTTTCAGAAAGTATCACTAGAACAATGGTATTTATGGTTTTGATATTTGCAAATATCTTTCTAACCTTAGTCAATCGTTCTTTTTATTATTCCATTTTCACCACCCTAAATTACAAGAATCCCTTGGTTCCTTTAATCATTGGAATCACCCTAACACTTTCACTACTTTTACTATATATTCCGGCTTTTACACACTTTCTTGAATTTGAAAGTTTATCCATTAATCAATTGGGTATATCTTTATTAGCGGGTGGTGCCTCGGTACTATGGTATGAATTTGTAAAATTGGTAAAACGCTCTAAAAATTAGAGTTAGGGTTTATTATAATTTT
Organism: Maribacter orientalis; assembly: GCF_900109345.1. Classification (GTDB taxonomy): domain Bacteria; phylum Bacteroidota; class Bacteroidia; order Flavobacteriales; family Flavobacteriaceae; genus Maribacter; species Maribacter orientalis. The sequence continues at coordinate 245,572 of NZ_FNZN01000001.1, read as the reverse complement.
TCACCAAAAGCTAAATCACCAGCATCGCCAATACCTGGTACTATATAACCCCGTGAATTTAATTCTGGATCAATGGCGGCAATCCATAAATGGGTATGCTCTGGAAAAATTTCATTTATATACTCAATACCCTGCTGAGACCCTATCACTGAGATGATATGAATAGCCGATGGAGTGCCATGTTGTTTCAATGCCAATAGTACATTTTCTAAAGTTCTACCGGTTGCTAACATAGGATCTGTGAGTACTAATATTTTACCTACTAAAGATGGAGCAGCAAAATATTTTACAATTACCTCAAAATTATCGCTATTGCCGTCATGCTTTCGAAAAGCAGAAATAAAGCCATTCTCGGCGGTATCAAAATAATTAAGAAGTCCTTGATGAAGTGGTAAACCAGCCCTTAGAATAGAACATATTACCAAATGATCCTGATTAAGATTCATTTCTTTAACACCTAAGGGTGTTTTCACCCTTGCCGGACTATACCCTAATTCTTTACTGAATTCATAACCAAGAACCTCCCCTATTCGTTCAATATTTAGTCGAAAACGCATAGCATCTTTTTGAACTTTTGAATCACGTATTTCTGAAATAAACTGATTAAGAATTGAATTTTTCTCTCCTAAATTATGAACTATCATGAAGGCTGATTTTATTTCTAAAGTACTATTTTTAAATACAAGACTTGAATATATGAATGATATCATTCATATATTCAAGTCTTGTATTATTTTGCTTTTGTAGCATTACTGTTTAGGCATTCAGCATACCACCATCAATTATATGTGTACAGCCGGTAATGAATTTACTTTCATCAGACGCCAAAAACAATGCACATTCACCAATCTCTTTTGAAGTAGCATAACGACCAAAAGGGACGGCTGCGATAAAACCATCTTTAACAACCTTTGGACTATCAGGAGACATATCGCTTTCTATTCTACGCATCATATCATTATCAACCGGACCAGGGTGTATTGTATTCAGCCGTATTTTTCTTGAAGCATTCTCAACAGCAGCAACTCTCATAATACCCACAACTGCGTGTTTAGTAGCTACATATGCACCTAAACCTGCAAAACCTTTTAAACCTGCGACTGAAGATGTGATAATGACACTACCCCCATTTTCCATCTTTGGGATAATATATTGACAACCCAACCAAACTCCTTTTAAATTTACAGCAATTACTTTATCGAATACATCTTCAGGGTATTCTGAAATAGGACGTGAAACTCCTTCAATACCTGCATTGGCAAAGAAAATATCTATTTTACCAAAGGTTTTTAAAGAATGGTTTAAAAACTTAATTGTATCCTCCTTTTTAGAAACATCTGCCTGAAAATAGGAGATGTTCTTGTTATTTAACTTTGCACGTGCTTTTTCAATAGCTTCAGAATTTTTATCAACTAAAACTACCTTGGCACCTTGCTCTAAAAATAGGTTTGCTGTAGCTAAACCTATACCTCCTGTACCTCCGGTAATAACAGCAACCTTATCTTTTAATCTTTCCATGTGTATTAATTTTTTACTTACAATTTGTTAATTGACCAACCTTTTCCTGCCTTTTGAGTGGCTACCAAATTTTCACTTATAATTTTAGCTCCGATTTCAGGCATTTCATAACGCTTAATCGTCATTTGTATATGGTCTCTTTTTTCAAAATAATCTGTTATCTCACCCGCCGTATTTAAACGGACATCAAAAAATTTGTACTCATAAATCTTTAACTTAAATTCATTTTCCCCCTTAAAAGTTTTATCGAAAAGCACGGCGGTAGTAAACCCATTTTTAAAGGGGAAAACATTTAAAAACTGAGGTTTTATAACCACAGCTCCAGTTTTATCAATGAAACCAAATACAGGCACCCCATCCTCTACGGTATTCTTAATAAGGCACAAACCTTCATTAAACATTGGGTATTTTACACTTAACACGTCTGTTTTAGTTACGTCAACTTTTGGGCTTGTATAAATGTCATCTCTAAATTCAATGACCAGTTTGCCCTCTTCGTTAATGAAACCCCATTGTTGACCTTTACGTACCGCTGCCAAGCCTTCACTAAAAGGAGCTATTTCATCAATATTTTGTAATACTTGTGCCGATATGGGTAATGCCACCAATATGGTGAATACCCATAGAAATATTCTTTTTTTCATAATTTTTATATTTTAATTGTTTCACCAAAGTAGGCTGTTCATTATCAAATTACTATGACCCAAATCAGTCTTCAAGATTGAATAAGTAGTGATTGTTTTGGTTTATCTGAATAAAATTTCAATTTTTGAAAGAAGTATCAACTCGGCCTTATTTTTACCTGCAAAGGCGTTTGCCATTGCTGTGGCTGTATCTAAAGTCAACCTTTTTATATCAGGTGTAAACATCTTTACATGTTCCTTATAAAACTCCTTAAATTGTTTAAAACAATCCTTAGCTTCTTTCTCATACTCCAAACACCAGTCAAATGTAGTTTCGATTCTAAATGCGGCATCTGAACCATATTCATCTTCAATAGCATCAATATCTAACCAATAACTACGAATGTAGGATCGTAAATGATCAACTTCTTTTGTATGTACAGTGCCATCTGTACTAGCCATGGCATAGAATAACTTTCCTAAATTCTCATAAAGCTCGATACCAAATTTTTGTGAGTTTAACATATCTTTAAAATTGAAATTAATATTTAGAAAAATTACTTTTATAACACCAACTTTACTATGATAATTATCAGTTAAGGATTATATTTAAAAATGAATGTTTTTGAAAAAAATAGTAATATTTTCAATCTATTATCAGAAGGAATTTCTGAGGGTATAATTCTCGTAAATACGAAACAAGAAATTGTAGCTACCAATTCTTCTGCCGAAGAAATGTTTGGTTATGATAAAGACGGACTCATTGGTAAATCATTAGACTGCATAATACCTAAAAGATTCCACAATAAACATTCAGATCATTTTTCTAGTTTTATGGAGAAAAGTGAAAAAAGAAAAATGGGTAATGGTCTCGATTTAAGTGGCCTTAGAAAAAATGGGGTAGAATTTCCTGTTGAGGCTGGTTTAAACCCTTTCGTATTATATGGTAATAGGTATGTAATGGCATTGGTTACCGACATTACAGATCGTAAAAATTACACACAAAATCTCGAACAAACTGTTCAAGAACGTACCAAACAATTGACAGATGCACTAGAAAAGGAAAAAGAGCTCAATGAGCTTAAAACGCGGTTTTTGTCTTTGGTTTCCCATGAGTTTAAAACTCCTCTTAGTAGTATACTCACCTCTGCAACCTTGCTCTCAAAATATAAAGAAACCGATCAACAAGAAAAACGTGACCAACACGTAGAAACTATAAAATCTAAGGTTCGACAGTTAGATACAATTCTTAACGATTTTCTATCTGTAGAACGTTTAGAATTGGGTAAAGTAAATTATGCAGTTGAAGATTTTCCCCTAAGTAGAGTAATTAACGAGGTAGTTTACGATGCTAACATGCTTCTTAAAACCGCACAGCAAATTCGTTACCCGGACAATATAGATGAAGTAGTGATAAAATTTGATGAGAAAACCTTAGCCTTGGCATTGTCTAATTTACTCCAAAATGCCATTAAATATTCTCCAGAAGATTCTACCATTAAAATACTTTTCACAATTGAAAAAGAATTTTTGATCTTAGAAGTTATAGATCAAGGATTAGGTATACCCGAAGAACAGCAGAAGTATATTTTTGATCGTTATTTTAGGGCTGAAAATGCATTATTGAACCAAGGTACAGGCATAGGTTTAAATATAGCCAAGCAACACCTTGAAAATTTGGGTGCAACACTCACATTTGAAAGTAAAGAAAATATAGGCTCTACGTTTATAATTCATATTCCAAAAAATATAAAAACCAATTATTAATGAAGACTATTTTATTAATTGAAGATGATAAAATTTTACGAGAGAACACAGAAGAACTTTTAGAAATTTCTGGTTATCAAGTTTTTACTGCAGCAAATGGTAAAATTGGAATAGCAAGTGCAATAGAAAAACTACCCGATTTAATTGTTTGTGATATTATGATGCCCGAAGTTGATGGCTATGGTGTTTTAGAGGCACTATCGAGCGAAGAAAGTACCTTACATATTCCATTTATTTTTCTTTCAGCGATTACAGAACATAAATCTATTCGAAAAGGAATGGACCTTGGTGCCGATGATTATCTAACCAAACCTTTTGAAGAAGAAGAATTAATAAGTGCCATTGAAAGCCGAATGGCTAAAGCTAAATTACTTCACGATATTAACGTCAATAAAAAAGAACAAGTTGACGACCCTGATGAAATCGGGAACCTTAATCAACTTAAAAATTACTTTGACGATAATGGCGAAGTAATTAAAATAAATGAAGGAAATACCATTTACCAAGAAGGTATACGTTCTACCAATGTATATCTTATTTTAAAAGGTGTCGTAAAATGCCATACCATGGATCAAGATGGTAAAGAACTTATCACCTCTTTATATCATGCCGATGATTTTTTAGGTTTTACCTCATTGATGAATAATGTTGTAAATCAAGAAACCGCTACAGCCTTAGAACCAGTAGAACTAGCTTCTATTTCTAAAGAGCAATTACTACAAATTGTTTCTGAAAACCATACTATTCCCTTAGAGTTAATGGCTCTTTTATCTGATAATATTTCAGACATTAAACATCAACTTTTACAAATGGCATATAGTTCGGTTCGCAAAAAAACAGCGCAAACCTTATTGCAATTTGCCGAAATCATGAATAATGATGCCTCTGAGCCTATTAGAATATCTCGTGCCGATCTAGCCAGTGTTGCAGGTATCGCTACCGAAAGTTTAATTAGAACACTTTCTGGCTTTAAAAAGGAAGGGCTTATTGAAATTGAAGGTAGAAACATACGTATAAAAGAACTTAAGGTTCTTAAATATGTTACCTAATCTGTTCTAGTTTTTCTTATTTTAAATAGACTGCATGATAAATATCATAGGTTTTCTTTTTGCACTCAAATACTTTTAGAGAGCAAAAATAAACTATGAAACATATTTTAATTCCTACCGATTTTTCAAGTAATGCAAATCATGCTATTTCGTATGCTTTACAACTTTTTAAATATGAGCGTACGAATTTTTATTTTATTCATGCTTATGCAGATGAAGTATATGGCCCTTTTCATAATGAAAATAATGACGCTTTTGAGGACGAAAAACAAGCCATTGAAAAAAGTTCTGAAAATGAATTAAGCAAGCTTGTAAAGGAAATTAAAGAGCGAACCCAAAATCCTAAACATCATTACGAGGCGATCACATCTTTTGAATCATTGGTAGATGCTGTCAATAATTTTGTGAACATCAAAAATATTGACCTCATGATTATGGGCACAAAAGGTAAAACCGCAAACTCTAAAATAACGTTCGGTAGTAATACAATTCAAGTATTTAAATATGTGAAGTGTCCGGTTTTAGCAATTCCAGACGGGTACGAATACAGTCAACCAAAAAAGATTCTTTTTCCTAGCGACTATATGTTACCTTATAAAAGAAGAGAACTTCAACTTTTAGATACGTTGGCAGCACAATTTAAAGCACAAATATTCAGCTTGTATATATCTGATTTTGAAGATTTAAGTTTAAGACAATCAGATAATAAGAAGTTTTTAAAAGAATCACTACCTAACGCTAAACTATCGTTTGTTATAAAGCCTGTAGAGAATAGAGCAAAAGCTATTATGACCTATATTAAAGATAATGATATAGATCTTTTGGTTATGGTTAATTCTAGACATTCATTTTTAGAAGATATGCTATACCGTTCTACGATTGATGAAATCGGACTAACACCTACTGTTCCATTTTTAGTAATGCAAAATTTACCAAGGTAATCTTAAAAAAAAATCAAATGAAGAAGATAGTATTAACAACAGATTTTTCAGAAAATGCCTGGAATGCAATTTTTACAGCTTTAAAAATATATGCAGATGTAGATTGCCATTTTTACCTATTGCATGCTTATGAGCCTTCAACATTAAACCTATTAGGAACTAAAAGCCAACAACGGTTAGGTGTAATTTATGATTCACTTTCAAAGCATTCTGAACAAGAATTAGAAGAAATGCTCAGGTATTTTGAGATTAACCATAAAAACCCTAAGCATAAATTTACCACGGTATCCAAATCAGAGACTTTAGAAGAAGCTGTCAAGAATATAGTTCGCCAGAATGATATTGATGTATTAATGATGGGTACACAAGGGGCTACAGGTGCTAAAGAGGTTTTCTTAGGAAGTAATACAGTTAAAGTATTAAAAACTGTAAAAAACATTCCAATTTTTGCCATACCGGGTGGTTTCAATTTTCAAAAACTACAAACTATAATTTTCGCTACAGATTTCACTAAACCCTTCAAAAAAAACGAATTAAACACAATCATAGAACTTGCCAAACTTTGGAAAGCTCAAATTGAAATTGTTCATGTGGCCATAGAATTTAATTTGAACGATACCCAAAATACTAACAAGACCACATTAAAGGAAAGATTTGCAGGATTAGATTATCAATTTAAAAATGTACCATTTGAAATAAATATATCTCATAGTATAGATGCATATGCTGGGAATATAGATTCTTCTATTCTAAGTATTATTCGTCATCAACATACCTTCTGGGAAAAAATTATAGGAGAAGCCGTAATTAAAAAAATAGCCTTTCATTCTAGTATTCCCGTAATCTTTTTACCTCAATAAATTTTAAAATATTTTTTTATTTCTAATAATCATTATAATGAAAAACATACTAATCCCTACTGATTTTTCAGAAAACGCATGGAATGCTTTACTTTATGGAATTTCGTTTTTCAAAAAAACACACTGTGCCTTTTATATTGTTCATGTAAATTCTGTTAACACCAATACAAGTGGAGAAACCGCTATGTTTCTATCACCAGATATTTTAGAAGAAAGTATATTGGTAGAAAGTAAAGAGAAGCTTAACAAGCTAATGAGTAAAATAGAACATTTACCCTTAAATGTAAAACATGAGTTTAAACCTATTGCACTCTATGGTTTTTTAACCGACCATATAAAAACACAAGTCAAAGAAAAAAAAATTGACCTAATTATTATGGGTACCAAAGGTTCTACTGGTCTAAAATCGGTGTCTATTGGTAGCAATACCGGTGATGTAATCACAAAAGTACCTTGCACTATTTTAGCTGTACCTGAACACGCCGTTTATTCTGGCATTAAGGAAATAGGCTTCCCATCAGATTTTCAATTAACGTATGACCATAAAATTTTAGAAACTCTAAAAGATATTTTATTGCTTAAAAAATCTACCTTACGTTTACTTTATGTGTCGCTTAACAATGAAAAATTGAGCCCTATTCAAGAAAACAACAAAAGAATTTTAATGGAACATTATAAAGATATTGAATGTTCATTTCATGTGGTTACCGGTAAGAAAATCGATGAATCAATTCAGTGTTTTACAGAGAGTAGAAATCTAGATATGTTGGTTATGGTTGCTAAAAACCTTAATTTCTTAGAACGTATTCTCTTTAGACCTACAGTAGAAAAAATAAGTTATCACACTAAAGTACCATTTCTCGTTATTCACGAATCATAAATTTAATTAATCCTAAAAAAGTATATTAAAAACATATGTTGAATTAGGTAAATTCAATTATGGCTTTTTTGATATCGTCTTTTTGTATCATGCCAGATTGTCGCCATAGTGGCTCCCCATTTTTAAATATCAATAGTGTAGGCAAACTTTTGATTTTATATCTGCGAGCAAGCTTTTTTTTGGCTTCAACATCTATTTCTACCACGTTTAGACTTTCTCCCATTTCCTCTTCAATTTGTTCAAGAATTGGTGTCATTAATTTGCATGGGGTGCACCAATTTGCATAAAAATGGACTAACGAAGGAATATCTGAACCTATATTTTTTTTGAAACTCTTTTTCATAGGGCACTTTTTGATGATTAATAATAAGTAATTTCTTAAGCAATGAACCTGACGAATATCATACAATAATTCATCAACAGTACTTAATTTCAATTCATAAAATAATAAGACTATGACACGTATTTTATTACCTACAGATTTTTCTGAAAACTCCTTAACTGCAATTCGTTACGGACTAACGTTGTATCAGGATATAAAATGCACTTTCTATCTTTTGAATTGCTACATGCCACCTGTTTACTATACAGAATACCTAATGGGTAGTCCTGCTCAAATTGGTCTAGGAGACATCGTTAAAGAGAATTCTATGAATGATCTTAAAGATTTAAAGAAAAAACTGCTAAAGGATTTTGAAAATCCTTTACACACTTTTATAACTCACTCTGCATTAAACGTACTTTCTAGTGAAGTTACCAGAACTGTTGAAGCTGAAGATATCGATATAGTAATTATGGGTACACAAGGCGCAACTGGGGCAAAAGAAATATTATTTGGCACCAATACTGTACACGTAATCAAAAATGCTAAATGTCCTGTTTTAGTTGTTCCTTCTGGCTTTGATTATGAAGTGCCAGAACAGATACTTTTTCCAAACGACTTTGAAATCGAGTTAGACAAAAACAGTTTATCACAGCTATTGAAGATTGTGAATACACATGTATCTCAAGTAAATGTTATGCATGTTTTTACGGGTGAAGAACTTAACCCTGTACAACAAAAAAATAAAGAAAAACTAGCAAAGATTTTGACGAAAAATGCCTTGTTTCATGAAGTTTCCAGCAATGAAATTATTGCCGCAATAAATGAGTTTCAAGTAAAGCAAAAGATAAATATGTTAGTCATGGTTCAAAACAAACATACTTTTCTTGAGCGTTTATTCATTGAACCAATTATAAAGAAAATTAGTTTTCATGTTACCATTCCTTTAATGGTAATACCACAATTATAATTATGGAAATTAAAAACATTTCACTTTAACCAGACTTTTTAATGAAACACAAAATGCACGCTTTTACGCTACACAAATTTTTGAGTAGTAACCATGCTCTTTTCACATCATCCCTATTTATGATAACCTTAGGTCATTGTAAGGCACTAGAAAAGTATTTTTTTTAGGTAAAAAAGAATTATTAAGATTGCTAAACATATACAGAGAAAATCTAAAAGAAACAGTTCACAAAATTGTTCTTGACACAGGCATAAAAAACACAAGTTTAATACCATATTAAGCAAAGAAATCATATCTAGTATAACTTTTCAAACTATTGACAGTATTCAAACAGACCTTATAATTATGGGTGCCAAAGGTAAAACTGGTGTAATAAAATAAGAATATTTAAAACTATTACGCCCTGTTCTATGCTAGCAATACCAAGAGAGATAGCCAACCCTACCAAATGACAAAATTACCTTTATCACCGAAGAAGAAATAATGGACTCAATTAAGATTTCAAATAATAAATTATTGAAAAAATATCAGTAAAAACGCAACACAGTTTTCATGATTTACGGAATTATGCCAATAAGGTCCATGTTATTCAAGATTTTTTAATTCAATAAGATAAAAAATGTTTGCAATGGCCTATTATCACAAAAAAACTTTTTTGATAGGCCATTGCACGGACCGATTGATATGGTTAAGTATTTATGGATTACCATACCCTATTAAATTGTGCTTATTCATGACTGATATTTATCATAGTTATTTATTTGATTGAAATATATATTTAACCAACAATCTAATTATGTTAACTATGAATAAGCGTATTCTTATACCAACAGATTTTTCCAAGAATGCTTTGAATGCCATTCGTTATACCATTGATTTGTATGCTAAATTAAATTGTGATTTCTATTTTTTGAATGTATTTAATTTTGAAAAATATACAACCAATAGTTTAAACATTCCTGAAAAAGGAAGCGCTGAATTTGAACTGGCAAAAGCAGCTTCTGAAAAGAATTTTGTGAAATTATTAGATAGCATTGCATTGCATAACGAAAACCCTAAACACAATTATTATACTAAATCTACATACAATTTCTTATCTGAAGCCATCAAAAAATTGATAGCGGAAAAAGATATTGAATTAGTTGCCATGGGTACAAAAGGAGCTACAGGGTCAAAAGGTGTGCTTTTTGGCAGCAACACGGTATTGGCTATGGAAAAAATAAGAGAGTGTCCTGTTTTAGCAATACCAGAAAATATTTCATTTAAAGCTCCTAAAGAAATAGTTTTTCCAACAGATTATAAGGACACCTTTAAAAGAGCAGAACTAAATTATCTTTTAGAAATAGCAAAGATGCACAACGCTGAAATCGCCATCTTATACCTAAATAAAAAGAAAGAACTTTCTGAAAATCAGCTAAAGAATCAGCAGTTGCTTAAAACCATTTTAACCGAGGTTAATTATAGTTTCCATACACTTTCTGAAAGTCACTTGGGAAAAGGAATACAAACTTTTGTTGAAAGTAGAAATAGTGATATGGTCGCTTTTATTAATCGTAAACATCTATTTTTTGGTAGTGTATTTTCAAGACCACTTGTAAAAGAAATTGGCTATGATAGTAAAGTGCCCATATTGGCACTTCACTAATATTAATCTTAAAACTTAAAACATGAAAAAAATAGGTATTTGGATGGATAGTAAACATGCACAGATTATTCATCTGGCGAAAGAAGAAGAAACATTGGAAACCATAAATTCTGAAATTGAATTCTTCAATAGAACAAGTACAGGTGGTTCTCGTATAAAATCTGGCGTTACACAAGATGTAACCCATGAAAGAACATATTTAGAAAAAGAAAAAGCCCAGTTTAAAAACTACTTTAATTCTATAGCTAAAGCCGTTGCCGATTGTGATGAATTAATGATTTTTGGACCCGCAGATATTAATGAAAAATTTAAAAAAGAATTATCACAAAATCACAAATCGTTATTTGGTAAGCTAAAAGCAGTAGAAAAAGCAGATAGCATGACCGAAAACCAAACGAAGGCCTATGTTAGAAATTTTTTTAGACATAAATAGTTGGTTGGTTAATGTCTAAAAACGAAACCGTCAAAGAAGTTATTTCATTGGCGGTTTTTTAAAATTTAAGTATGGGTTCAATTAAATATAAGATACATTACAGATTATAAACATAGAAGAAATACAAAATATACCCTTTTGCAACATATTGAAAAGGCAATATTAAAAACGAATGACAAAGTAAACTTGGCTTCTACTACATTACAATTACATCAAATACCACCTATAGATATTAATTTAAAAAAGTAATATGGATACCCACAATACTATCGATATCATAAAATCTTCAGGACAAAAAGTAAAATTTTCGTTAGATAAGCTTCGTAATTCTTTAAAACATAGCGGTGCAAATCATGAGCAGGTTGAGGAAATTGTCAGTAGAGTAAATGATGAACTTTATGAAGGTATAACAACTAATGAAATTTACAATAGAGCTTACTCACTACTTAAAAAAACTAAATCTGTTTTTGCATCAAAATATAAGCTCAAGAAGGCTATTTATGAACTAGGACCTACAGGTTTTCCCTTCGAACGTTTTGTGGGTGCAATTTTACAATATTCGGGCTACACGGTCAAGGTTGATATTGTTTTGAACGGCGTTTGTGTTACTCATGAAATTGATGTTGTAGCAGAAAAAAATGATACGGTCACCATAGTAGAATGCAAATTTCATAATGAAGAAGGTCGAAATTGTAATGTAAAAGTTCCACTTTACATTCATTCTAGATATAACGATGTAAAAGCACATTGGGTAACTAATAGTAATAATACAAAACCTCTCAATAAAGGCTGGGTAGTAACAAATACTCGATTTACAGAAGATGCGATTACGTATGGAAAATGTGCTGACCTCTACCTTTTAAGCTGGGATTACCCTACCAAAGATGGACTTAAAGATAGAATTGATAGGCTTGGTCTTTACCCTATTACGGTCTCTGGCCTTTTAACTAATAGAGAAAAGCAATTTTTATTGAGTAGAAATGTTGTTCTATGTCGACAACTTATAAAAGATAAATTCTTTCTGGATCATTTGGGTATTTCTAACTCAAGAAAAACTAAAATTTTAGATGAAATAGAACAACTCTGTAAAGCTTAATACTATGAGAAAAGTTAGCATAAAATTTTTAGGTGCATCAGGTACCGTAACTGGCTCTAAATTCTATATAGAAACTCCTGAAATAAATATACTTGTAGATTGTGGGATGTTTCAAGGACTAAAAGAGTTACGTGAAAAAAATTGGCAACCCTTACCTATCGATGTTAGTAAAGTGGATGTTGTTCTATTAACACATGGTCATTTAGACCATACTGGTTATCTGCCTAGATTAGTAAAAGAAGGTTTTAAAGGACAAATTATCGCCACGGAACCAACATTATCAATTGCACGTATTATTCTGTTAGACAGTGCCAAAATTCAAGAAGAACAGGCCAACAAAGCTAATGAAGAAGGATATTCTAAACATCCTGTTGCACTACCCTTCTATAATTTAGAGGAAGCCGAAAATACTATAAAGCTTTTCTCTGGTGTTAAGAAAGATGAATGGATCGAACTTTCTAAAAACATTAAGTTTAAGTTTCAATTCAATGGTCATATTATCGGCTCAACATTTATTCATCTAGAGATATTTGAAAAGATTTTTATCTTCTCAGGAGATGTTGGCAGATTAAATGATGAACTATTAGACCCACCTGAAAGGCCAAAATGGGCAGACTACCTTTTCTTAGAGAGCACTTATGGAAATAAACTACACCCTGAAGAAAACATAACAGAGATTCTAAGTAATCTTATTCAAAAAACTATAAATGATAGAGGTACATTGATTATACCTTCATTTGCGGTTGAACGTCTACAATTGCTAATGTATTTATTATGGCAAATGTATAAGAAGAACAAAATACCCAATATCCCAATTTTCATTGATAGTCCCATGGGTAATAATGTGCTTAACGTATTTCAAAAATATCCAGATTGGCATAAGTTATCGATGAATGCATATGAAGCTATGTGCAATCATTTTACTATTATTACATCTTATGCAGATACATGGAAAACAATAGATGACCCGAGACCTAAAATCGTCATTGCAGGCAGTGGTATGGTTACTGGCGGTAGGGTACTCACCTATCTTAAACAATTAATTGATGAGCCAAAAACCAATGTGTTACTCGTTGGTTATCAATCTGAAGGCACAAGAGGTAGACAATTATTAGAAGGTACACATGAACTTAAGATGTTTGGAAAATTTTATCCTGTAAAGGCCAGTATACATTTTATAGAGAGTTTATCTGCGCATGCAGATCAAGCTGAACTTTTACACTGGATAGATAATATTAAAAACATACCTGAAAATGTTTTTTTAATTCATGGTGAACCAGGTGCCTTAGATGCTTTCAAAGTAAAAATTAGAGACACTAAGGGTTGGGAGTGCCACATTCCTAAATTGAATGAAATTGTAGATTTATGGTTATAACTTATTCAGATTAAGTAATAATGAACAACTGACCATTATCATATGCATGATATTTTCTAAATCATAACTTTGTTTTATATTATTAAAAATACCAGTAGCATGAAAAAGATATTCATAGTATTCTCATTTTTATTAATGGGTTGCTCTTCTATAAGTTTAGTAGAAAATTGGAAGAACCCAGATATAGTTATATTCAATGCCAACAAGGTTTTATTGGTGGGTATGACGCAAAGTGAAGAAACTAGAGAAGATTTTGAAAGTCAACTGAAAAAAGAATTCACAAATCGAAATGTCGAGGCATGGCGTAGTATTGATGTTTTCGATTTATCACTAACTGATTCAAGAAAAACCGAGAAAGAATTAGATGAAGTTGAACAAAGTCTTTTGGACAAAGATTTTGATGCAATTTTATTGACTAAAGTTACAGGTTCTGAAAATCGTGAAAACTTCATGAAATCTATTTCTCGCTGGGATGATCATCAATCTCGTTTTAATGACGACTATTTAGAACATCAAGGTATTTACTATGATGATGAGTATTATGAAAAATTTACCGTATATCATGCTGAAACTACTTTATACTGCATTTGCGAGGGTAAAGAAAGAGCTATGATATGGAGAGGAGTTATTGATATCGCTGACCCAAATAATGTTGAAAAAGCCATTAAAGACTATATAAAATTAATCATTTCAACTTTGGAAGAGCAAGATTTAATTTTCACCTCACAAGTTGATTAATTAGCTCAATTAAAACAGGGGACTCAAAACTTTACCAAAACCTTCTTTTAACTTTTTGCCCCAAGACCTTTTAATAAATTCATTATAACGTAGTTCATTACTTACCTTACAATCGTTTAGAAAGTCTTCTTTTAAAAGCTTGGCAAACTCCTTATGATACATAATGGCATTTACCTCATAATTCTGTTCAAAACTACGGTCATCTAAATTTGCCGTACCAATTGAAGAAATGGCATCATCACTCACCATAATTTTACTGTGTAAAAATCCGTCAGGGAAAAGATATATTTTAATGCCCGATTTTAAAAACAACTCAAAATAAGAATGAACAGCCCAGCTAACCACTCTGTTATCAGCATTTTCAGACACCAGTAAACGTACATCAATACCGCTTAGTGCAGCTGTCTGCAATGCACGTATAAGAGATTGACCAGGTATTATATAAGGGTTGGTTATATAAATATACTTTTTCGCCATGTTTATCAAAGAAAAATAGGTCTGTTCTAGAACTGGAAAATCATCATCAGGACCTCCTGCCACTATTTGTACCAATTCATTCGAAACAGAATCTAAATTGCGCGGCGAGAGTTCTAATGGCTGTAATAGTTTTGTACTCACTAAATACCAGTCTGTCATAAAAACTTGATCGAGTTGTTTGGCCGAAGGCCCCTCTAACCTTAAATGCATGTCGTGCCATTTACCAAGGCCAACTTGGCCTTTAAGGTATTTATCAGAAATATTAATTCCTCCAGTGAAAGCTATTGCACCATCGACAACTATTATTTTTCTGTGGTTTCGATAATTAAGTGAAGAGAAATATCGCCCAAATTTAAAAGGAAGAAATGAATAAACTTCAACACCAATATCAACTAATTGATTTAAGTATTTTTTGCTTAAAGAAAAACTACCAATACCATCATAAATTAATCTAATAACAACGCCTTCCTCTATTTTTCTCTTGAATAATTCAAACAACTTAATGGCCAACTCACCATCTTCAAAAATATAATATTGAATATGAATTTGAATCGTTGCATTTTCCAAAGCATAAAATATAGCTTCAAAAGTAGTTCTACCATCTTTCAATAAAAGTAGTTCATTGTTGGATGTAGGTGGAAAATGTGAGCTCTTATAGCAAAGCGTCATCAATTTGCTATACCTGCCATTGAACACATTTTTTTGTGCTGTATTAGGCCATGGTAGCCTGGAGAACATGTTTTTCTTAAGGCGAATTAGCTTACGCTTTCTTCTATTTCGACCTAACAAAAGATAAAATATCATACCACCAACAGGTAATGCGAAAATCGCTAAAAGCCATGCTAAACTCTTAGTTGGTTTGGCACCATAAAGAATAATAGATAGCACTATAAATAAAGTTAATAGAACATATATACCAACAAAAATTGTGGTCCACATAGGCTTATTGATTCGAAAAGAACTCTTTATAAAACTTTAAGATACACTAAATTGTTCAACATAAAATAACTACAATTAGTCAAAAAACCAACACTACGGTAAATTCAATTAACGAACCATAATAGAAGGCTGCAATTAAATTGAAGCCTTAATTACTTAAACTATTTTGATGTTTATGGAAATGTCATTAACTAAACCATTAAAAAGCTTATTGCATATAAAAATCTAGCTCTGCTATGGCAGCTGAATTACCATTACCTGCAATCTCATCAGCCTGTAATTTAACGAAGCGGGTAGAAAAACTTTGCTTAAACTTATGCATGCGTTGTGTTGGGTCATTGATCAGGTTTCCAAAGATAAAGGTGTCTTGTATGGTCCAATTTTCACCGTCATTACTTGAGAAAATAGTTCCTTTTTGAATCATTCCGTCAGCAGTTGAATTTGGTGGTGTATACGCGAATGATTTGATTACTATTCTCTTGACCAAGTCAAGAATTACAAATTGGTTCTTGCTCTTCAATTGTGACTTCCAGTAGGTTTTTGGGTCTTCATCAAAAAGTAAATTGGCAGCATGCTTTTCCTGTGCACTACTCGTTGAAACCAATTCCCATGATATTTTAGAAATTCCAAATTTAGCACTCGCCACACTTCCTTTTTCTTCATTTTTGATAGCGATAGCTTTTAACTCTCCTTCACCAAATAAAAATGGTTCTATAAACAAACTAGATTCAGCAGTAGGTTCTTGACCATCTGTAGTATAAAATATCTGCATTCCCTTATTTAGATTAGCACCTGCATTTTCACCATTAGGATTCCATCCAAAATCAGACATCTTAGGTACGATAGAAACTTCTCCGATGCTATTTCTAGTAAATTGTAATTGTGGTGGCCTACTTTCAAAATAATGTGCTGAAACATTTTGTAGCACAGGAATATATCTTATTTCAAGAATGCGTAAGCGAAGTTTAGTTGTCGTTACTTCTGGAAAACGTAATATTCGCTTATACCCTATATTAGTAGCAATAGCTACTTCTTTCCAAGTACCATCTATCCAAGCATCTAATGCGTGTTTAGACACACGTTCACCAGATATTTTTACGTTCTCTTGAATAAGAAATCTGTTGATCTTCGTTGCTTTAGGTAACGTTAGCTCAACCATCGGTTGTTGCCCCTGCAGAACCAAATTGGTTTCTTCATCATTATCTAAAAGTTCTTTTGGACCCTTTGCACCTTCCAATAAGTTAACTCCGTATGTTTCCTTAATTCTTTGACCAGTTTCTTTTAATACCTGAACATCTTGATCTGAAAATTTACCTTCACGATTAGGAGGAATATTTAATAGAAAAATAGAATTTCCACCAACAGATCTTTCATAGATATCAAAAACATCATCTGTAGTTCTTACTTTTTGATCAGTGTCATCT
The DNA here is from genome assembly GCF_900109345.1 of Maribacter orientalis. GTDB lineage: Bacteria > Bacteroidota > Bacteroidia > Flavobacteriales > Flavobacteriaceae > Maribacter > Maribacter orientalis. The sequence continues at coordinate 228,515 of NZ_FNZN01000001.1, read as the reverse complement.
CTATAAAACCATCCTTCGCGTATTGATGTGTTGGTCTCGGCAGGCTGATAATGTAAAAACTTACCGGCTGCCAATTTCTCCAAACTTCCAACATCTTCATCCGTAATATCTGCGAACAAGTTCATTGTTCTAGGGTCGTCCTCATAAGGTACCACGTTCCACTCGGTATCTCTTGTGGCCCCAGCTTCATTACCGCACCAACGTGTGCCCTCCTTGCCAAATACGACAGCATTGGGTGCCAACTTTGTAATCAGTCTTTTCCAATCTCTATATTTATATTGCTGATTTCCCTTACGCTTAGGATGGGCACCATCAAACCAAACCTCATCTATAGGGCCATACTCAGTTAGCAATTCAAATAATTGATTTAAAAAATATTCATTGTAATCATCCACTTCAAACTCAAAGGTTGTATTATTCTCAAAGGGTCTACCTTCTATTTCTCTAGGTATGGTACGTTTGGTGTATTCGCTTAGATTGCCATAGAGCCCATCTGCATTTTCAATTTGAAATAAATCTGCTGGGGAAAGATAAACTCCCAATTTAATTCCATATTCATTACATGACTCTGATAATTCTTTCAATACATCACCTTCTCCATTTTTGTATGGCGAGGACATTACTCCATGCTTTGTATACCTACTTTGCCATAATACAAAACCATCGTGATGCTTGGCTGTAATGATGACTTTTTTCATACCAGCATCTTTCATGGCCTTACACCACTGATCCGTATCGAGATTTTGAAGGTTGAAAATAGCAGGGTCTTCCATACCGCTACCCCATTCCATTCTGCTGAATGTATTTGGGCCAAAATGAACAAAGGCTATAAACTCGTCTTTTAAAGCATCGTACTGGTTTATGGTAGGAACAACATGAGATGCCTTAAGTTTAATGGAATCTTGGGTATCATCTGCATCGAGCGCAATCGTATTTTCTGTATGCATCACTAAACTCTGTTTAGCCTCATTTGCACACGAAGCAAATAGCAAACACAAAACTGAAATACGTAGAAAATAGCTGTAGCTTTTTGAAGCTTTTTTAGTCATCCTGTTAAATTATGAAAATGAAAGAAAATAAATTTAGTGTTGATAATTTCAAAACCAAATTTATTTTCGAATAAAAACCTACCAAGAGCTGACTATAATCAAAACAATTTATAATAATCAATGAAACTATATACATTAATCACTAGTTAACCACTAAAATTAGATAGCCTTAAAATATTTAATTTTAACTAATAATTCGACCGTCCTCCATTTCAATAATATAATCGGTTCGCTTCGCAAAATCTTCATCATGGGTAACAACTAAAAGTGAAAGCCCTTCTTCCTCTTTCAATCGTTTAAATATGTTAAAAACATTATCAGAGTTATAGCTATCCAAATTCCCTGTTGGTTCATCTCCCATAAGTATAGAAGGATTATTTATTAATGCTCTTGCAATGGCAACTCGTTGTTTTTCGCCACCAGAGATACGGGAAGCTTTCTGTTTTGCCAGATTTTCGATACCCAACATTTTTAATTTTTGAATTGCATCAAACTCAATCTCTTGATTCGTTTTTCGAGCCAACTTTTTTGCAGGTAACATTACATTCTCTAGAACACTGAATTCAGATAATAAATAATGGAACTGAAATACAAAACCAATATGCTCATTTCTAATTCGTGATAATTCACTTGGCAATCTACCGGTGACCAATTTTTCATTTAAATATAACTCGCCGGTATACTCAGTATCCATAGTCGAAAGTATATAAAGCAATGTAGATTTACCCGAACCTGATTTTCCCATAATAGAGGCAAATTCTCCCTTTTTTATTGCAAAAGAAATATTTTTCAAGACATGAAAGTCCTTAGGTTTCAGAAAGTGCTTATTTATGTTTTTGGCTTCTAATACTTTATCCATTTTCAATTCTCTTAAGTACCTCTAATAATTTTTACCGGATCTATACGCCTAGCTTTATTAGAGGGTAGCCATCCAGCAATAAAGGTTGACAGTAAGGCAAAGACAATTCCTATTACATAATAGCCTACACTGAAATTAACGGGATACGTTGTAATTGTTGGTAGTGCTTCTGTCTCAAAAGGAACTCCATCAATAATTACAGAAAGTACAAATCCTAAAATCAATCCTAAGATTCCACCCACAATACCAATTATCATGGCTTGACTCATAAAAATGAACTGCACATCTCGGCCTGAAAATCCGGTTGCTTTCAAAATAGCGATATCTTTCATTTTTTCATAAATGAGCATATTTAGAATATTATAAATTCCAAATCCTGCAACAATTAGCAATGTTATGGAAACTGCGTATGTTATTAAATTTCGAATATTTGTACCTGTTTCGAATTGGGCATTCGCTTCATTAATATCCGTAGCGGTTACATCAAATTGTTTTTCTAATATTTTAGCCATGGCAGGGGCATCTTCTATTGCATTAAGTTTAATATTGATATCGGTGACGTAATTTTGTGCCTCTCCTAATATTTGTTGTACTGTTTTTAAATTACAGAAGCTTTGTACATTATCAATATCTGCAATTCCGCTTTGATAAATACCGACGATTTTCAAAGGAAAAATACCGCCTTTCACGGTGCTTATTTGGACTCTCTCACCTACAGATAATGACATTTTACTTGCTAGCCCAGACCCTAATAAAATACCATTATCGGTACTTTTCAATGCTTCAGGGGTACCATCGACAATATAGTCTCGCATATTCGATAATCTGGTCTCTTCCATAATATCTACCCCAATCAATGTACCACCTAAGTCAATGGCACCAGATAGGTAAAATATTTGTGCCCGTACTTGTGGTGTCGCCCCCTTTACATTATCCTTTTTTTTTAAATAGTTGAGAATAGGTAGGGCATTATGAATTTTCTTTTGCCCTTGCTTAGGTTTTATAGAGCTTATCATATATACTGAATTCTCGAAACCTTCAAATAACGAAATTGGTTGATTAACGGTTGGCTCTATTTCATTATATAGATGAATATGGGGAGTTTGGTTTAAAATAAGACTATCTAACATATTATTTAAACCTGTCATAAAACTAACCATGGTTATGTAGGCACCTATACCAAAAGTGACACCTAAAGATGCGGTAGCAGTAGATTTCATCTTAGTAAGAAGATGTGTTTTTGCTATATTCAGTATGACCCTCCAGTTTATCATTCTTTTGGCTTTAATAGCAATGTATTCTCTGTTATACCTGAAACAATCTCTACCCTTTCTAAATTTTGAAAGCCTACCTCAACATTTACTAAACCTTCTTCTGTTTCTACTTTATCGCCCTCTATTAAATATTCTATGGGAATGGTAAGTGCATCTTCTTTTTCCGCAATTACAATATTACCCTCACCAGCTAACCCGGGGTATAATATAGCAGGGGATTCTGTAAAGCGTGCTTCAATTGTAAAAGTCTGTGAACGTTCATCTTTTTGAGGGTATATTTTGCTCACCTTTGCGGTAAATACTTCTTTAGGGTAAGCATCTAAAGTTATAAGTGTAAGCTGGTCTATTTTTATCTTAATGATATCTACCTCATCTATTAGCATTACTATTTTAAAGTTAGTGGCACTACCTATTGTACCTAATGGTTCTAAGGTATTTACAAGTTCACCAGGCTCTTTAAATAGGGCATATACCCTTCCTTTAATTTTGCTGTTTACCGTGTAATCATCAGTGATTATTTTTGAGGAAGAATAGCTGTTTTTAGCTTGGGCCATTTTTGTTTCCAAATCGTATTTGGTTCGAACATATTTTGCATTCTGTTGTTTTAGCTGATTTTCTGAAAGCTCATACGCCAACTTTCTAGCATCAAATTCTGCCTTAGATCCTATATTTTGTTCCCAAAGCCGCTTTTGTCTACTAAAATTGATAGAATCATTCTTGAATCTTAACCTTGTTGCATAAATTTCATCTTCAATATCCTTTAGTATGGCGGCATTGCCTTGCACATTTTCCTTAGATTGTTGCAATGATAAATAGGCATTTTCAGCATTTAATTTAGGTGCACGATTATTAATCTGTAGAATGGCATCTCCTTTTTCTACCAGATCTCCTTCTTCCACTAAATTATCATCAAGAATACCAGCAACAACAGCAAAAACTTGATACAAACTATCTGGCTGTATCGTTGCAGATGCATATACCGAGGATGTTAACTTCGTTCTTTGAGGGAAAATTTTTTCCCGTTCTTGGTTACAAGAAAGGCAAAGCAAGAAAAGAATACTAATTTTCAAATTTTGCATAAAATATAGATTGTGAACCTTCAAAATAAATTTAAAATCTCAAGTAATACTATGAGTAAAATCATATCTACTAAATTTTAACCAAAGAAGTAATAGTACATATATTACAGATTTAAAATTTGATTAAGACTAGCCAATCTTTGAATCTACTTATCTATAATCACCCACCCCTTTTAGCTTTATTTTATTGAAGTGATGCGTGTACTAAGTTAGGGTAGCGATCAGGGTTTCAATTAGAAAGATATCATTCATCACTTTAGTTTTCTTATGCTTTTAAAAGATGCCATTCGGCTTTTCAGATGCTGTGACAATTCATAAAAAATGTGATAACAATTAAAAGACATCATTACAAATTAACCTAAAATTCGCAAATTCAGTTACAAACTATGAAATATGACTATTATCATAAATCACGTTCATTATTTCAAATAGCTTTGAAGTAATAAGTTATTTTCAAGGTAAGAAATCGTGAAGGGATGCACCTATCCATAAAGAATCTGATAGTAAATTTTAAAACAATTTTCATCGTTTCATTCTAAATGCAAAAACATTCAAATCATAAATGGCCATTTTAAAACTTCCAACACAAAAAGAAATTAAAAGGTATGCTACGTTATTAAACGTACTGGTTAAATATGGTTTTGAAGATGTTTTGTCGAATAGTGCATTTAGCAAAATAATACCAAAGAAGTATTTAGAAAACCATCCTGATATAGAACAAAACTTATCTTTTTCAAAATACGAACGTATTCGAATGGTGTTGGAAGAGTTAGGGCCAACCTACGTAAAATTAGGACAGATATTCAGTACTAGAGAAGATATGCTTCCCGCTGAATTAATTACAGAACTCGAAAAATTGCAGGATCACGTGCCTATGCTAAAAAACTTCGATGTACTAAAAACTATTGAAGCAGAACTCGGCACAGAAAACTTTCGGTATTTCGCAACTATCAACATAGAACCATTAGCAGCAGCTTCTCTTGCACAGGTACACCGTGCACAGCTAATAAATGGTGATGAAGTTATTCTAAAGATTCAACGACCCAATATTGAAGAGATTATAGAGTCAGACCTGCTGGTGATGAAACAACTTGCCAACAGTCTTGAAAAATATAGTAGTCAAGCAGAAGCGTTGCAACCGCTACGGATTATAGAATCTTTTGAACGCAGTATAAAAGAAGAACTTCAATTTTCGAGAGAATTGAAAAACACTGTACAATTCACTGAAAACTTTGAAGGCAATAAGCATATACACGTACCAGATATTTATGAGGACTTATCTAATGATAAGATTATTTGTATGGAATTTATCGACGGTATTAAAGTATCTGAAATCGCGACACTCAAAGCTGCTAATATTGACCCTAGAGCGGTAGCAAAAATAGGGGTTGACCTATATTTAGAACAAATTTTGGAACATGGTTTCTTTCATGCCGATCCTCATCCTGGTAATATTTTTGTACTACCAGAATTAGGGGAAATCTGTTTTTTAGATTTTGGTATGATGGGCACTATTATGCCAAACGAGAAAGAAGTCTTAAGTGACCTACTACTCTACTTTTTAAGTAAAGACATCAAGAAAATAATTTCTATACTTGAAAAGATTGCCATAAAAACTAATATACCAGATTACCTAAAACTAGAACAAGATTTATACGTTCTAGTCGAGGGAGTTAGTAATACGGCAATTCAAAACATTAAACTAGGTCCTACCTTGACACAGTTTAAGACCATTTTATATGAAAATAGAATAATTATGCCACACTATCTCTATATGCTGATTCGTGGTATTATTATTATAGAGGGCGTAGGTCTTAAACTAGACCCTGAATTTAATATAACAGATAATTTAAAGCCTTACACAGAAAAGATAGTACGCAGTCGATTCAGCTTAAAATACCTTTTCAAAAAGAGTCTAAACCGTATTAAAGACATCAATAATTTAGTTGACACCCTACCAGATGATATCAATATCATCCTTAAAAAAATAAAGGAAGGAAAACTAGAAGTAATACATGAACACAAAGGATTTAAAGAATTTCAACTTGCTACAAGTAAAGCCGTTAACCGTTTGGTATTTGCAGTTATCATTGCAGCTTTATCAATTGGGTCATCTCTTTTGGTCATGGCCAAAATGCCTCCCTTAGTGAACGGGGTACCCCTATTAGGTGCCATAGGTTTTGTATTGTCTGCTCTATTAGGGTTTTATATTGTCATTTCCATATTTAGAAACGATTGATTTTAATGGTAAGAAAAAATGGATGAATTTGAGAGCATATTAACAACACTAGACCCATACATTTTAGGAGTGTTCATTAGCTTAGGTATTGGTCTTATTTTAGGATTGGAACGAGAATACAACAATATTAAGGGCGATTATGGCTTTGCTGGTATACGTGCATTCCCGATAGTTACTATTTTGGCATTTTCATTAGGTAGTCTTACTGAACTATTTTCTTTTTGGTTGTCAATTATAAGTTTGGGTACTTTTATTCTTTTTCTAGGGTTCAATCACTTTTATAAAGAAGAAAATAGCTTTGAACGAAGTTTCACGACCAATTTAGCCCTTATTGCCACATTTATGCTTGGCCTTATGGTTTCTGCGGAATACTACCGTAATGCAGTGGCAACGGCAGTTATAATTGTCACATTACTATCGCTTAAGACACGATTTCATTCAGTCATTAGTAACATTACATCTGAAGAACTTTTTGCTTTTGTAAAGTTTTCTATCATAGCTCTTTTAATATTGCCTTTTTTACCAAATAACACCTACGGACCAAATGATTTGATAAATCCGTTTGAGATTGGATCTATCATTGCTATTGTCTCTTTCCTGAATTTCATAGGCTATTTTTTAGTCAAATTTGTAGGTTCAAAAAAAGGGATTTTACTGACAGCAATACTTGGCGGATTGATATCTAGTACTGCCGTTGCATGGAGTTATGCTTCTAGAAGTATTGAATCTCCAGAACTGTCACGAAAATACGCTGCAGGTATTATCATCGCCTCGGCCATTATGTTTCCAAGACTTGCCCTATTAACATATATCTTCAATAGTTCACTTCTCAACTATTTGATAGTACCTTTTGGAATTTTCACCTTGATATGTCTAATAGTAGCATTGTTTTTAATAAAAGAAGATACCCATAAGCTCGACACAGAGATTAAATTAGGAAACCCTATGAACCTTCTTAACGCTATAGGATTTGGGTTTATTTATGTTATAATTCTATTGGCTGTTTTTTATAGTAATAATTTTTTTGGAGAAAGTGGTTTGTATTATTCTGCTATAATAGCCGGGTTAGCAGATACAGATGCCATCACTATAAGTTTGGCCAAATTTGCTTTAGATGGAGAAAAGCTAAAACTAGCTTCATCTGTTATTGTAGCAGCAACCATGAGTAATATGCTGGTTAAATTAGGAATTACCGTATTTAAAGGTTCTAAAATTACCAGAAAATTGGTTGGCTATACTTTTGGAAGTATTATCGCAATCGGAATTTTATACTCTATAATTACGAACAGATAATTAAATTTATCCATTATCAAAGCTTATATATAAATACAACATTTTACGGTCTAACATACGTAAAATTTGAAGCCTTTATGATTATTTTAATTCGCTCGGAATGCCATAATTCAACAAATCTTATACAAACAACTTGAAATGAAAAATTCGGAAGATTTACTCAAAAGTAAAATAGTTAGTATAGGCTCCAAAATAAGACGTTTGCTACGTTAAATCATTGCTAATCTTAATACTTGGTCTCCTTAAAAATTCAAATGCTTATTAAGTAGAACTTTTATAACTCCTTATAAATTGCGGTAATTTCCTCACTGTATTTTTCTCTTATTACCCTTCTTTTAAGTTTTAATGTTGGCGTTAGTTCGGCCAAAGAGCCATCTTCATGAATAGGCAGCCAAGGTTTAGCTATTAGCCTAAATTTCTTTATCTGTTCTATATGACCAAATTCCGGATTATAACTATCAATCACTTTCTGATATTTACGAATCACTTTTTCATTTCGTATCATTTCCTCTAAAGTGGTCCACTCCATTCTTTTATGGAGGCACCAATTTTTCAATGCTTCTTCTGAAGGTATAATCAAAGCCGAAACAAACTTTTGTTTATCACCTATAACCATCATCTGTTCAATTAAAAAATCTTCCTTTATACGGTTTTCAATGGGCGCTGGGGCTACATACTTTCCTCCAGATGTTTTTAATAATTCCTTCTTTCTATCCGTAATTTTAAGAAACTCTCTTCCATTAGGTCCTTTAATCAGTTTTCCGATATCACCAGTGCAAAACCATTTTTTACCATGGATTGTTTGGAATACCTGTGCATTTATCTCCGGTTTTTTATAGTATCCTAACATTACGTTGGGTCCGTGGGCCAAAATTTCTCCCTCGTCTTCCTTATATTCTCCAGAAGTTTTATCAATATATAACTCAACACCATCAATAGCATACCCAACGGTTCCAATCATGGCTCCATTTGGAACCAAGCTATTGCCTGTTAGGGTCGGTGAGGTCTCCGTTAATCCGTATGCTTCTCGAATAGGAATGCCCGCTGCACAAAAAACCCGTAATATTTTAACGGGACAGGGTGCGGCACCAGTAATGACCTGCCTTACATTACCGCCTAAAGCTGCCCTCCATTTACTAAAAATCAATGTATCGGCCACTTTCCATTTCAAACTTGCCAGCATAGAAAGCTGCTGGTCTATCTCGTAATCATCGGTTAGTTCCAAAGCCCAAAAAAATAGTTTTCTTTTAACACCTTCCAATGCCAAACCTTTATTATAAATGGCTTCATAAATTTTTTCCAATAATCGTGGAACTGTTGTAAAAGCAACTGGACGAACCGCTGCCAAATCCCCATTCGGTCCACTTAGGTTGTTTGTCCCGCAAAAAAATACCGAAACTCCCTTAAAGCAATAACAAAAAGAAACGGCTCTTTCATAGATATGGCATAGTGGAAGAAAACTTAATACGTTTTCTTGGGGTTTAGCATCTATTAATTCTGAGGTGGCTGTAACAACATGCATAATATTGGCATGGCTCAGCATCACTCCTTTCGGTTTTCCCGTAGTTCCAGAGGTATAGATAATCGTTACTAAATCATCTCCTTTTATATTGGATTGAATGCTTTTTACGCTTGAAATACCTTTAGAATCAAAAATAGTTTCCCAAAAAGGATTACCATTCAATCCATCAAAAGTGTAAATATGTTTTAAGGTTGCTACGGCTTTTTGAGTTTCAGATAGCTTATCATATAAATCCAATGCCCCACAGAAGGCTGCCTTCACTTCGGCCTCATTTAAAATGTATTCATATTCCGATACGCTGATGGTAGGATATAAGGGAATACTAATCATACCAGCCATTTGCACGGCATAATCCATAACAATCCATTCTGGCCTATTTTCATAGGCAACAATTGCGACCTTATCGCCGGGTACAAGCCCTAATTTCAACAATCCTGCTGCTGCTTTTTCTGCAGTATCCTTTAATTTCTGAGTACTGTACGATTCCCATTTCCCATCTTTATTCCTTCCGCTGATGGAAGCTTCTAACGGATTATTTTTTAATTGGTAGTCGATTAAATCGAAGAGTCTGGTCATTGGTATGGTTTATTATGATAACCTTGAAAATACAAAATAAAACTCGCTAATTCACAAAGGCGGTTAAGGTATTAATTAAGTATTATTCAAACATGATACTCATAAATTCAGCCACGCAGGCCGGTTTGTCGGCACCCTCAATTTCTACCGAACAGTGCCATGTGACTTTGACACCGTTTTCTTGATACTCCTCAATAGCAGCAACTATACCATTCAATCGTAACTTACTATCCACCAAAACCGCATTTGGAAAACGAACTTTATTCAAGCCATAGTTAACCCCCATTTTAACCGATTTAATCTGTATAAGGTCTCCAAGCATTTTAGATAGTAGGGAAACCGACATAAAGCCGTGTGCAACTGGCTTTTTAAACGGAGAATATTGGGTCGCCTTTTCTACATCTACATGTATCCATTGAAAATCTAAGGTAGCCTTTGCAAAATCATTTATCATTTCTTGAGTAATGGTAATCCATTCACCTGACGGAAGTGCTATTCCTTCGTAGGTTTTAAATTCCTTTAAATCATCTAAAACTAGTTTAGTCATTTTTCTATCGTTTATCTTGAAGTTCCACCATCAATGGTCAAGCAAATTCCAGAAACAAAACGTGCCTCATCTGAGGCTAAGTATAAATACCCGTATGCTATATCGATGGGCTGTGCAACCGTATTTAAAGGTATGCTTGCCTTAATCGCTTCAAAATGTTCTTGCGGAATTTTGTCGACCATATCGGTCATAGTAAAGCCAGGAGCTATGGCATTTGCTGTTATACCATATTTACCAAGTTCCATTGTCCAGGTCTTGGACATCGCAATGACACCTGCTTTGGTAGCCGCATAATTAGTCTGTCCAAAATTACCTCGTAACCCTACATTGGATGCGGCACTAACTATTCTTCCATATTTATTTGCCTTCATGTAAGGTGCAACTGCTTGCGTACAAATAAATACCCCCTTCAGATTCACTTCAATCACAGCGTCAAATTCATCTTCAGTCATTTTCTCTAAGGTGCGATCCCGAGTTATGCCAGCATTATTAATTAGGATATCAATTTTGCCATATTTTGAATTTACCTGTTCAAAAAGTTTTTCTACGGACGGTTTGTCGGTTACCGAAACGGTATGGAATTCTGCCTTGCCACCTGATGCACCTATACTGTTGGCTACTTCTTGACCTTTGGGCAATAAATCCATAATAATCACCGTAGCACCCTCCTTTGCGAACAGCTCAGAAATTGCCTTTCCAATTCCCTGTGAACCTCCTGTTACAATCGCTATTTTATCCTTTAATCTCATATCGTTATGTTTCAATAATTGTTATCGTTATTTTATCAGATTTCCACAACCATTTTCCCTTTCACCTTTCGGTTCATCATTTCTTCTAAAGCCTCTTTAGCATCTTCTAAGGGGACTATTTTATGAATATGAGGTTTAAGCTTGCCTTCCGCATGCCATTTCATTAAAGTCATGGTGTTGTCCATATTTTCCTTAGGGTATTTCATCGCGAAACCGCCCCAAAAAACACCAACAATGGATGCTCCTTTTAGCAAGGGCAGATTTAACGGAATCTTAGGTATCGTACCGGCCGCAAACCCTACAACCAAAAATCGTCCGTTCCATGCGATAGCCCTAAGCGCTTGTTCAGAAAAATCACCCCCTACTGGATCATATATCACATCTACCCCTTTACCATCCGTTATTTTTTTTAGGGTGGATTTCAAATCTTGGTTAGTGTAATTAATAAGTTCATCGGCACCATAAGCTTTACATAGTTCTAATTTTTCTTGAGTGGACGCTGCCGCAATTACATTGGCTCCCATTAATTTTCCTAGTTCAACAGCAGCCAAGCCAACCCCTCCCGAGGCTCCCATAACCAATAAAGTCTCCCCTTCCATTAATTTTGCCCTATCTTTTAATGCATAATAAGACGTACCATAGGCCATCATAAAAGATGCTGCCACCGGAAAGACCATTTGTGTTGGTTTTGGAAAACATGCATTTCCTGGTACGATAACTTCTTCCGCTAAGCCTCCATGCGTTACAAAACCAAAAACTTCATCTCCAATTTTCAAGTGTTTCACCTCTTTACCAATTTCTTTGACGACGCCCGCAATATCGCTTCCCGGAGTAAATGGTAGCTCTGGTTTAAATTGATACAAGCCTTGAATGATTAGCGTATCCGGAAAATTTAATCCACAGGCCTTTACCTGTACGACTACTTCCTTTGGACCTGCATGTAAGGAATCTATTTCCTCTAACTTCAAATTAGATGGAGGACCGTAAGTTTTACATCGTATTGCTTTCATTTTCTATATTTTCATTTTATGAGATGAATCTCGAATTGCATCAATCCTCAATAACCTTTAACACTAATTTACCCAATTTATCACCAGAGAAAAGTCGATTATAAGTCTCTGGGAAGTTCTCTATTCCCTCATAAACATCCTCACGGGTTTTCAACTTCCCTTCTGCCATCCATTTACCCATTTGTTGACCGGCTTCCCCATATCTTTCGGCCCAATCAAATACAACCATCCCTTGCATACTAGCCCTGTTGACCAATAAAGAAAGATAATTGGCTGGCCCTCTCATATGTTGCTTGTTATTATACTGGGAAATTGCACCGCAAATAACCACTCTTGCGTGCATTCGTAATCTTCCCAAAGCTGCGTCCAAAATCTCACCTCCAACATTATCAAAATAAACATCCAATCCCTTTGGACATTCTTGCTTTAATCGCTCCTTTACATCTTCATTTTTATAATCGATACAAGCATCAAATCCTAAATTATCAACTACATATTTACACTTATCCGCGCCACCGGCAATGCCAATTACGGTACATCCCTTTATCTTTGCTATTTGTCCAACAATACTGCCCACTGCACCAGCTGCACCAGAAACCACGACAACATCTCCTTCCTTAATTTTGCCTACTTCCAAAATTCCGAAATAAGCGGTCATTCCTGGCATTCCCAAGGTGCCGATATAGGTAGGTAGTGGCGCTAACTTTGGGTCTACTTTATAATATCCCTTTCCATCCGTCGCAACATATTGCTGTACGCCTCCATGACCTGAAATAAAATCACCTACCTTGAATGTTGGATGATTTTTTACTTTTATGACCTCACCCACCGAACCTGCGCGCATAACAGCGCCAATTTCTACCGGTGCGATATACGATTTTCCCTCATTCATCCATCCACGCATGGCGGGATCAAGAGAGATATAATGATTCTTTACTAAGACCTGCCCCTCCTCTAGTTCCGGAATAGGGTTCGTTTCTAAGGACCAAGTGGAAGCATCTGCCGCTCCTACCGGTCTCTTTACAAATATGAGTTGTTTGTTCATCTTATGTTATTTAACAATTATTTATTTTTATTGGTAAAACTTTCTACATAAGCCTTCATCTTGGACCTAATTTCGGGTTTCCACCACAATATGGTTGCTTCTTTCAATGAGTTCTCCGCATTTGGATCTAGTTTATCCCATAGATGCTTTCTCAATTTTTTCTTGGTATTTATCAGGATTTCCTGATTTGCTTTCAAATAGAGCTTCATTTGTTTTTCTGAACGTTCCAAAACTTTATCCAAGGGAACCAGTTCATCTACCAAACCAGCAACCAACGCTTCCTTTCCATTCAATAATTTCCCTTCCAAAATATAGCGATGTGCTAACCCATCACCCATCCAGAAAGCATAAATTTCTGTCAGGTTTTGACTGATTTGAATATTAACGGCCACCTCGTTCAGGCCAATGACATAGGTATCACCTTCCGCCATAAAACGATTATCGCTAGTAACTGCCAAAACACATCCCCCAGCTGGAGAATGCCCTGTTATGGCTGAGATAAAAGGTTTTTTAAACTGTACCAATTGTAGATACAGCCCTCCAAAAGCGGTAAAAAATTCCTGTATTTGCTTTTCGTCGTATTGATAAAATTCAATTAAATCTAAGCCCGCAGAAAAATAATGTGGTTTTCCTGTTAAGATTACACCCTTTACTTCTGGGTCATTTTCCAATATGTTGAAAACCTCACTCAGCTCGTTCACCATTTCATGATTGATGGCATTTACCTTCCCACGGTTCATCTGAACAATCGTATAGCTCTCCTTTTTGGTAAGTACTAATGTTTTCATAGTCTGATATTATAATGAGGTGCCGCCATCCAAGGTTATGGTCTGTCCAGTTATAAATTTTGAATTTTCAGAGGCCAGCCAGCAGATAGCTTCAGCAATTTCCTCTGCCTGCCCGAACCTGCCCATTGGTATAAATCGTTTTAACTTATCACCCATATCGGGACTTACAGCAAGTAATTGTTCTAACAATGCCGAATGGGTAAACCCAGGGCAAACCGCATTGATTCGAATATTTTTTCTTCCATACTCCAAGGCGGCAGATTTTGTCATTCCTACTACTGCAAATTTACTAGCTGAATAAGAAAGGTTATTTCCTGAAGCCTTTAATCCCGCCAAAGAAGCAACATTCACAATGTTACCATACCCTTGTTTTCGCATCTGTTGTATGGCAAGTTTCATACAATAGAATACTCCAGTTTGGTTGACCGCAATCACATTATGCCAGTCGTCAATAGAGTGTTCCGCAGTCTTTGCTTGGTGTTTGCCTCCTATTCCGGCATTGTTCACCATAACATCTAGACTGCTATATTTTTCTATTACTTTCTGTAATAATTCCTTCACCTGTTCAAACTGGGTGACATCCGTTGCCAAGGCCAAGGCCCTACCCCCATCATTTCGAATTTCACTTGCCACCTTCTCAGCACTTTCCAGATTGATATCAGAAACAATGACATTGGCCTCATGTGCGCCAAAAAGCTTTGCAGTGGCAGCCCCTATACCGCTACCAGCCCCGGTAATTACCACTACTTTGTCTTTTAAATTCATTTTTTTGTTTTTGGTTGATTTATTTTTTTTGATTAGGTGTACAATGAATTAATCGTGAATCTAATAATGCTTGAGCTCTCAAATTTGATGGATATCCTTTATCCATTATCATGCTCATGAAATCAGTTACAGAATTATACTTTACGATAAGTACATCATCCCATAAAATATCCTCTTCAGGACCAATTAACATATGCTTGGGCGAACCGTAAAACACTATTTCTGCATTTGCCTTTAAAAAAAAAGGAGTCGCTTGTCGCATATATTCCTTGTAGGATTCCTTTCCCGTCATTCCCGTTTCAGGCACAACAGCTTTATATTTCACCATATTTAGCATGACCACAGAATCCTTGGATTGGTTATTTGCAAAGTCTGATACCTGCTCTGTATTCATGTTTACATAATGTTGCTCACCCATAGTTAGTACAAATTATCTATTTGATTTTTTTGAATGGCCTGCCATGCGGTATTGCAACATAAAGCAGAAGCCTTATTCAAATTCGCAAACTTAGGGTCACTTGTATGGCCATGGTTATATCGGTAATAAATCTGTTGGGCAATAACCGCAATCTTAAAAAGTCCGTAAGCAAAATAGAAGGTCAGATTATCTATATTTCGGCCACTTTTCAAAGCATATTGCTGTACAATTTCCGTCCGTGTGGGATTACCTTTCATTACCGTTGGAGAAGGAAGTCCTTGTTTCATAAACTCTGGGTCACCTGCCGTTGTCCAATAGCCTAATGAAGTGCCCAAATCCATTAAAGGGTCACCGAGCGTACACATTTCCCAGTCTAAAACAGCTGAAATCTTCTTCCAACTATCATCTGTAAAAACCACATTGTCATATTTAAAATCGTTGTGGATAAGAGTATAATCATATTTTTTGGGTTGGTTTTCACTCATCCACGTCATTACCTTTTGTGCTGCTGGCACTTCATCGGTTACCGCGGCCAGATACTGCTTACCCCAATTATGCACTTGACGTTCTACGTACCCTTCAGGTCTTCCCAGTTCTGAAAGTCCTGCTGCCTTGTAATCAATATTATGAAATTCTACAAAAGCATTCACCCATGTATCTGAAATGGTTTTAAATTGCTCGGGAGAAACTTGCATACTAAAGGCAGACTTAGCCGATAGAATCTCTCCGTCGACCTTCTCCATAATATAAAATGGAGCTCCGATAATTTTAGGACCCTCATTAAAGACGTAGACTTTAGGGCTCTTACTATACACAGGGTTTAAATGCTGTAACACCTTAAATTCACGTCCCATATCGTGCCCGCGTTTTGGCGCCGCAAAGGGTGGTCTTCGCAAGACATATTCCTTGTCCTCAATTTGAAGTAGGTACGTTAGGTTGGAATACCCATTAGTGAATTGTTTTACTTTTAATTCGGTATCCACCCGGGTTATTAACCCTTTTTCTAACAAAAAATCCTTGAGTTTGACCTCATTGATTTCTTCCCCTTCCCGTATCGGTTTTAAGTTTTTTTCGTTAGACATTCTATTTTTTTACATACTTGTTTATTGTACTTTTCCCCAATTGACTCATATGAACTTCATCTGGGCCATCGGCCAAACGTAATGTCCGTGCCGCAGCATAGAAATGTGCCAATGGTGTGTCACTCCCAACCCCTTTTCCACCTAAAATCTGAATAGCTCGGTCAATAACCCTTAAAGCCATTTGAGGTGTGACAATTTTTATCATGGCAATTAAATCCTTAGCTTCTTTATTTCCTACTTTATCCATTTTATCAGCTGCGGACAATACCAACAAACGGGTCTGTTCTATCTCACAGGCAGAAAGGGCGATATCTTGTCGTATACTACTAAAAGTGTCTAAGGTTCTACCAAAAGGTTTTCTTTGTACAGTACGTTTCGACATAATTTCCAAAGAACGTTGCGCCATACCAATCAATCGCATACAATGATGAATACGGCCCGGACCTAAACGGCCCTGTGCAATTTCAAAACCTCTACCCTCACCCAATAGTAAATTAGATTTGGGTACCCGAACATTATCTAAAATGATTTCAGCGTGACCCTCCGGAGAATCCGTATAGCCAAAAACACTCAGTGCTCTTTCAATCTTTAGGCCTGGGGTATCCATAGGCACTAATACCATGCTCTGTTGAACATGTCTCGGCGCATCAAAATTGGTCTTACCCATCACGATAGCAATTTTACAATTGGGATCCATAGCACCAGAGGACCACCATTTTCGACCATTTATGACATAGTCATTTCCGTCAGAAATAATAGAGGTTTCAATGTTGGTGGCATCTGATGAAGCTACGTCGGGTTCCGTCATTAAAAAAGCCGAACGAATTTCACCATTCAATAAAGGCTTTAACCATTTATCTTGTTGATCTGGATTCCCATATTTGGCAAGCACCTCCATGTTTCCCGTATCAGGAGGGCTACAGTTAAAAATTTCTGACGACCAGATTATTCGCCCCATAATTTCTGCCAATGGGGCATATTCCAAATTCGAAAGGCCTGGACTAAGTTCTCCATACGCAGATGGAAGAAAAACATTCCAAAGTCCTGCGTTCTTAGCCTTTTGCTTTAATGCTTCCATACCAGGCCAACGCTTCCAACTATTTTCCGGATTTTGATGAAATAACTCCACCTCCTTTTCAATAGGGTGAACATAAGTTTCCAAAAAATCCTTCAATTTTTCTTGAAGTGCTATAGATTTATCACTGTAGTCAAAATTCATAGTTCTTTTTTATTAACCTGATATTAAATAACCTCCATCTGCTGTATACACACCACCTGTCATATAGGAACCTGCATCAGATGCTAATAACATGACTATTCCGGCCATTTCATCAGGTTCAGCCACTCTTTTCAAAGGAACGACACTAGTATATTGTGCAGCCAATTTTTCATCCGACCACAGACTTTCACTGAATTTTGTTTTTATCAATCCGGGGCAGACCGCATTGGAACGGATGCCGTATCTGCCCCACTCCTTTGCCTGGTTCTTAGAGAGCATAATCACAGCAGCTTTCGTCATACTATAGAGTCCCAATCGAAATCCGGGATGTATACCTTCTACCGATGCAATATTGATAATACTACCACCACCATTAGCTTTCATATGCGGTTGTGCTAAATTAGAAAGTAACCAAGGTGCCTTAACGTTTACGTTCATGATTTTATCGAACACTTCTTCCCCTGCAGATTCTAATGGTCCGTAAAACGGATTTATGGCAGCGTTGTTAACCAAAATATCTATTCTGCCATAGGTCTCCATCGTTTTGGCTATCAGTTGTTCCCTTTGGGTGGTATCCCCAATATGACATTCGATTCCTATGGCTTCCAACCCGGCTTCATTAAACTCCTTCGATACGGCATCAACAGCCTCTTGTTTTCTACTACTAATAATCACTTTGGCTCCATTTTCAGCCAACCCTTTAGCGATGGAAAGTCCTATACCTTTGCTTGATCCCGTGACGATAGCCACTTTTCCTGTTAAATTAAATTTTGATTTTATACTACTCATATTTCGTTGTCGGTTGTTCGTTTTTAAAAGTATTTCTTTTACTCTTTTGTCTTTTTAATCAAGCGAATAAATGCTTTTCTGTGTTCAGTGTCAATGCCTGTTTATCCATCAATATTTCAGAAAGTCCTGTTGTTTTAGGAAGTTCGTATTTAAAATAAAACTGCATGGCGTGAATTTTGTTTTCATAAAATTCAGTACTAAAACTAGTATCAGCAGAGACCAATGCTTTTTGTGCTTCACGGCCTATATCCAACCATTGCCATGCCATGATGATTGTACTGAAAAATTCCATAAAAGGTGTGGCATCCGCCAAGAATCGCTGATAATCGCCCTTCATTGCATAACCCATAAGTGATTGAAGTACTTTTTGGGTAAGTTCCAATTTACTACCTAATTTTTCTGCCAAAGGTTTCAACGATTCGTGCGCCATACTTTCTTTGATAGAATTCATAATTTCCTCAGAGAGCAATTTCAGTGCTTTTCCATTTTCCATGGTGATTTTTCTTCCCAAAAGATCTTGAGACTGTATGCCAGTAGTTCCTTCATAAATGGCCGAGATTCGGATATCTCGCAAATACTGTTGTAAAATATAATCGGAACAAAAACCGTAACCCCCTAGTACTTGCACCCCATTATTTACAGAAGTAATACCCATTTCAGAAGGGTAGGTCTTTACTACCGGAGTCAATATTTCTAATAATAATTTATATTTCGCCCTACTTTCTGCATCTGGAAGCGATTGCGATAGGTCTTGGTATCGAGAGGTCAAAAAGACCAAGCTTAAAGATCCTTCTGTAATTACCTTTTGCAAAAGTAGCATTCTACGTACATCGGGGTGATTGATGATAAGAGTTTGTTCTTGAGAGGCATCTTTTTTTCCCGTACGTTGCAGCTCACGACCTTGAGGTCTTTCTTTAGCATAGCTAACCGACGCATGATAAGCTCCCGTAGCAATTGCAGCAGCACCCCGACCAACCGCGATTCTAGCGCCGTTCATCATCAAAAACATATATTTCAAACCTTGGTTAGGTTCACCAACCAACCAACCGGTGCAGTCTTCCTTATCTCCAAAAAACAGGTGCGTGGTGCAATACCCTCTTTGACCCATTTTTTGAAAATCACCAACCGTAGTAACATCATTATATTCTAAATTACCGTCTGCATCGAATCGGTTTTTAGGCACAACAAAAAGTGATATTCCTTTGGTTCCGGCAGGTGCTCCTTTAATACGTGCCAAAACCAAATGAACGATATTTTCAGCTCCTTTATAATCCCCTCCGGAGATGAATATTTTTTGTCCGTTTATTTTATAAGAATCTCCATTAGGTACAGCAGTAGTCACAATATCCGAGAGCGAGCTACCTGCCTGTGGTTCTGTGAGGCACATGGTACCACTCCATTCTCCGGCCATCATTTTGGGCACGTAGGTATCCTTAAGAAATTGATTTCCAAAATGCACGATTAATTCGGCAGCACCTACGGTAAGACCAATGTAACCAGGGAGGTGGTTATTTGCCGTTTCCTGAATAAAGGCAGAGGCATGTACCACCATCGAAGGCATTTGCATACCCCCAGCTTCATAGGAGAATGGACCGGATAAAAAACCCATTTCACCCCCAGCTTTCATATACTTTTTTACTTGTGGATGAACAATAATTTCCCCATCCTTAAAGTGTGCTGGGTTTTCGTCCATCTCCCTATAATAAGGATAGAGTTCCTTATCCGAAAAATCCTTTACCGAATCGAGCATCATAGCAATAGACTCTTCATCATATTCCTCAAATTGTTCTTGCTCTAGTACAGTTTTAAGATCGTGTACGTTAAACAATAAAAATTTAAGGGTTTCCATCTCTATATAGGTATTGGCCATAACATCTGTTTTTAAAAAATTAGTGCCATTGAAGTTAGGATTTATTAAAAGGAAACTCGTTAAACTGGTTTAATAAAATGATTGTAGATCTCGTAAGATTATGGTAAATCGTAGCTGAATATAAATCGTTTATTAAAATCCCTTAGTTTAGTACTAGTTTAAAAGCGCTAAACGTACTATTACGTTTAGCAAATTGTTATATAGCATTCCTAATCAAAAAATGAAATTTACTTACCTAACTATATTTCTCTTTATGTCAATCCTTTCATGTAAAAAGGAGAATAATCAAATTATTGAAAAGCAGTTTGATGATATTTATACTTTAATCAAAGAAGAAAGCATTTATAATGAGCATGTTAACTGGACCTCTATTTATCTAAATGTTAAAGACTCAATTAAAGCATTTAACTCACTTAATGATAAATATATAGCCATAGAATATGTACTATCTCAATTACCTGATCAACATGCATTTTTTCTACATCCTAATGATTCTATAAGGTTTTTATCAACTAAGAATAAAGAAATCCCAAAGGTTCATTACAAAATAATTGATAAAACCATTGGATATATAAAAATTAATGGATTTGCAGCAAATGACAGTTTAAGCAAAATTTACTCTTCAAATATTAGAAAAGCGCTTCTTGAAATTGATCAAACTTCTGATTTAGA
Source organism: Maribacter orientalis (assembly GCF_900109345.1). Taxonomy (GTDB): domain Bacteria; phylum Bacteroidota; class Bacteroidia; order Flavobacteriales; family Flavobacteriaceae; genus Maribacter; species Maribacter orientalis. Next base: position 207,670 of record NZ_FNZN01000001.1, on the reverse strand, counting down.
TGGCTGGATTCTTGATGTTAGAAATAATCAAGGTGGGAAAGTAGGAACTTTCGCCTTAGGTATCTCACCTCTTTACTCTGATTCAATAATCGGATACTCAAAAACAAACAAGCTTGAATATAAACCACATAAAATTTCAAAGAATAGTTATCACTTTGGGAGCGCAATTATTAATTCAATTAGTCAAAAAAGCACTCTCAGCAATTCTAAGGCTAAAATTGCCATACTTGTAAACAAAAAAACAGCTAGTTTGGCAGAATTCTTAGCCCTGACTCTTAAGTCTCAAAAAAATACACGGATTTTTGGTCAAAAAACGACCGGATTTACTACTGATTTAATGACCTACCAATTTGTTTCTGGTGCCGAGTTTGGCTTTAGCACATCGTATATGTGTGACAGAGACAAAAAAGAACAAATTACTGGACTAATACCTGATGTGACATGCAGTGATGGAGAGGAGGTAAATTTCGCAATTAAATGGATAAAAAATGCTATATAACAACACCTATAATTAATTGTGGGCGGATTTTCCCTTCGGAAAATCCACGCATATTCAGTATGTTTAGTTCTCGGTACGAAATCCTGTCGGATTTCACACCGCAACTAATCATAGCTAAACGTTGGCATTAAAACAGCAAATAGACTAGTGAAAAATAAAAATTCTGCTCTTTTTTAATCCGAAAAATTGAGTGTTCGGTTGCAAGAAGGAAAGAATAAAAAAATAAGTATCACTTAGGCATGACTTATAAATACTAAAAATAAATGAAAAGTATGTGGATAAAAAACAATTGGATCTATGGTGTTTTATTTTTATCAGTTATATCGGCCATATTTGCGTTACTAACTTCAAACTTTATTTTTAAATCAGGAACAGCTGGTATAGGGATTTTAATCGTTCTAATTCTCAATTTCAAAAAAGAAAAACCTTCCAAAGATACATGGCTCATCATCGGTGCTTTTTTGTTTTCAATTGCAGGTGATTGGTTTATGTCTAATATGAATGGCGATAGTACAATGTTTAGTAAGGGTATTGCTTTATTTTTCCTTGCACATTTAGGCTATTTATTGTTTGCCACACTTAACGGACAAATAAAGTGGAGGTTTACAAGCATATTACTAGCATTGTTTTTATTGTTTTATTTCCTAGTGTTATTCCCAAGCATTAACGATAATATACTTATGCTTGCAACATTAATTTATTTACTTATTTCTTGTTTTTCCTTAGGCGCATCTGTTGGAATTAAAGGTGATTATATAGTAAAATGGACTTATGTCTTTGGAATTTTTTTAATTCTTTTTTCCGATACAATAATTTCACTAACAGAATTTTTGGGATATAATAGGTTGGATTTTTTGATTTTACCAACCTATTATCTAGCCCACATAAGTATCACATTTTCGTTAATAAGAAAGCAGGGTTAAGATTTAAATATTAGTGCAACGAAAAGTCTTTAAGAATTTTACTAGAGCAAAAGGCATCACTACGTTTTATAATTTATAATTTGCTTTGGTTATATATTTTTTTTGTCATAAACCATTTAGCTTAGTATTTTTTTAAAGATTATCGGCCATTTGTAAAAGCAATTCATATGCTGATAACAACCGTTAAAAAACTATCCCTTTCCCAATCGTTTCCGAAGTTTTGAAAGCCCCACTGGAGTTAGTCCTAAATATGAAGCAATCAAATATTGGGGTACACGTTGAAATAGGTCTGGTCGTTTTTTTATTAAACGTAAATAACGTTCCTCGTTGGTGCGACTATTAAGACGCTCGACTCTCGTGAAAATTTTTATAAATGCTTCTTGCATCGATAATCGTCCAAAACGCTCCAATTGGTGGGACCTACTAAAGGAGTTCTCTGCATCCAATTTTTTTATGGCATAAACTACCGTGGCCTCTGAAGCTTTTAAGTAGTAATTGGATGGAGTGCCCTTTACATAGGCGGGTAAATCTGTGAAAAAAATATCATCCGTATAAAATTCCAATACTTTTTGCTCGCCTTCGTCCAACTTATAATAGTAAATACACCCTGTTGCCACATAATAAAAGTAATCGACCAATTGCCCTGGGGTTACCAAAGTATCGCCTTTTTTCAAATCTATTCTTTGATAAAATTGCATCTGCTCTTCTACCATCTCATCATCTACCTGAGTATACGACAAAATCTTTTTTTTCAGATTCTCAAGATGTAAGGTTTCGATTTTTGTTTTCAAGGGTTATCGTTTAACTAGGAAAGAAATTCAAGATAGGAAATTTTAGATAATAGTTTCTTCAACTTATGGCTTTGTTTTATAATACTACATATGAACTAATTTAAAGGTTTTCTATATTCTCAATACCATTATACAAAAATTGGATGATTAAGAATCAACTATGACCTTACCTTTTGAAACGTCCCAAACATTCACCGATGTGTACCGTTTTAAACTGATTTCGGCCCGTTTTCCATCGACGGTTATTCGGGCATAAATCGTAAGTTTTTCAGGATTGTAAGTAATGTCCCTCGTAAAAATGAGTACTGTTAATGTACTGTTGTTCTGCATGATACGTGTCTTTTAAATTAAACAAACTTGTTTGCAAAGACGACACTAAATAGTCTTATACACTACCAAAATTATGAACAACAAACGTACCAATCCATTAACCGAACTCTACACCTTTTATATGATATTAGATGATATCATATAATTACAGAAAAAACGAAAAGCACTGCTAACCAACTGGTTGACAGTGCTTTGACACCCCTTGAAAAGTGGTTCGTCGGGATGACAGGATTTGAACCTGCGACCACTCGACCCCCAGCCGAGTGCGCTACCGGACTGCGCTACATCCCGAAATCGGATTGCAAAAATATAAAAGTAAACTAGAATAGCTTCTATCTTTTTCTCTAAAAGCAAAAACTAATCTAGGCTTTCGATCCAATCATACATAAGCCCTGTCCAACCTTTCAAATACTGGTCGTTAAGCGCTAGAGAAAAACCATGACCTCCTTTCGGATATATATGCATTGTAACTGATACTCCTTTATTCTTTAAGGCATTATAAAAAAGCAAGCTGTTTTCAACTGGTACCGCAGTATCATCAGTGGCATGAAACAAAAATGTGGGTGGTGTGTTTACTTTTACCTGTTTCTCATTTGAAAAATGGTCTTGTAATTCTTGCGTCGGAGTATTTCCTAATAAATTTCGCTTTGAACCTTCGTGGGTCAAAGGGCCCATGCTTATTACAGGATAACCAAGTACCATGAAATCTGGTCTTGCACTTTCTTTGTCAGCAGCATCAAGTGGGTCATAAACCAGATCTTCAAAATGAGTACCTAAAGTAGATGCTAGGTGTCCGCCTGCAGAAAACCCGATAATGCCTATTTTTTCAGAAGTTATATTGAAATCTTTTGAATGATATCTTACCATTCTTAAAGCTCTTTGCGCATCTATTAATGGTACGTTATGTTTATTTGTTTGAGAAACTTCAGATGGTAATCTATATTTTACTACTATCCCTGCAATTCCCTTTCCATTTAAAAACTTTGCGATATCCGTTCCTTCCCAATCATAAGCAAGAATGCCATAACCGCCTCCTGGAAAAATAAGCATTGCCTCTCCGGTAGCATTCTGCTTCGCAGGCAAAAAAACTTCAATGGTAGGTACTTGAACGTTGCTTATTACTAAAATATCTCCCCGTTTATTGACCTCAGATTCATTAGATGATATTCTATTTGGAATTTCATTCTTTGGCCATAGCGGCAATATTGTGTCTTGTCCATTTAATTGACTCATGAAAATCAATGCAACTAGAAGTATTTTGTATTTCATATTTCTTAACTTTTTTAATCACACGACCATTTAAAATTCGCTATTGGGTCGTTTGAAGACCCTTGTAAGTTATAATGCCACCACTCTGTTCTAGTAGACCAAAAACCATGTTTCTCCATGGTCTCTTTCAGCAGCTTCCGATTATCTAAAATCTCTTGTGGCAAATCTAAATTATCATGATAAGCACGCTTCCCAAAATAATCAAAATCGGTTCCCATATCTAACTCTTCTCCATCTAAAGTAACTAAAGTAATATCTACTGCCCCACCCTTATTATGGATGGAACCCTTTACGGGGTTAGCCACATATTGAGGGTTAGGCACTAACTTCCACATTTTATACTGTACAGAATTCGGACGATAACAATCATAAAACTTAATTTTAACCCCAGCCTTTTTAAATTCCTCATTGGCAGTCATTAATGCTTTTGCAGTTTTCACCCTTGTATAACATTCAGCGCAATCATAAACCTTCTCCTTTAGAAAATTATTATCTGTTGCATACCTTAAATCATAAGCGAAATCATCACTATAATCTGCAAGCCGTATGAATGTGGTATCGATAAGGGAAGCTAATGGTATTACCTCTTTTATAGATTCAATTTCAATATTATCCTCTTTGGCTAAAGAATCTATTTGAATAATAGAATCACGTAAGGGATGCTTAGCCTCAACTTTTTTGTTGTTTTCTTTACAAGAACTATGTAATATTAAAATAAAGAATACTACCATTTTCAAATAAAAGCATTTTTTAAAATCTGTCATTAAAGTAGTAAGCTGTCTTATTTTTTCTAACATTCTGTAATTCAATATCATCCAAAATTCAAATTAAGTTATAGTAGAATAATTACTACCTTACCTAAAACTATCATTCTAGCAATTTAACCAAAAACAATGAACTACCGAATATCGTTATTCTTGACCTTAGCAATTTTATTCATTTCATGTAAAGGCGAAAAGAGCTCATCAACTGAGTCTGTCGAACCAACTGAATCTCCATGGTTATTAGGTTTTGAGAAAACCAAAAAAAATCCGATAATGCAGTCAGATTCCACTTATACGTTTCTGGACCCTATTTCAAATAAAGAAGTTCAATGGCAAAAAGCCGATGTTTTTAATCCTGGGGCAATTGTAAAAAATGATACCGTATTTCTATTATTTCGGGCTGAGGATAATCCTGCTGCTATTTTAGGCGGAAGAACTTCGCGTATAGGATTGGCTTATAGTACAAATGGGATTGACTTCACAAAATACCCAAAGCCTGTGCTGTTCCCCGATAATGATAAATTTTCACAATGGGATCAACCAGGCGGAATCGAAGATCCGCGTATAGTGGAAACTCCAGACGGCACCTACATCATGTTATATACAAGTTGGAACAAAGATATCGCCCGTCTTTCTAGCGCAACCTCTACAGATCTAAAAAATTGGACAAAGCAAGGTCCTGTTTTTGAAAATACCAATAACGGCAAGTTTTTAAATGAATGGAGCAAATCGGGTTCCATCGTTACTGAATTGGTGAATGGACGATTAATTGCGAAAAAGATAAACGGCAAGTATTTAATGTATTGGGGTGAGCTTTTTGTAAATCTTGCTACTTCTAGCAATGGTGTCGACTGGGAACCGACGTTGACCGAAACTGGAGAATTACTGCATAGTTTTAAACCAACATTGAATGATTTTGATAGTCACCTTACCGAGCCTGGGCCTCCTGCACTATTTACAGATGCTGGTATTCTTTTATTATACAATGGGAAAAACTTAAGTGGTGAAGGTGCAACAGATAAATTTCCTGAAGGCACCTACTGTGGTGGTCAAGTTTTGTTCGATAAAAATGATCCAACCAAAATGATAGAAAGGCTAGACACTCCTTTTATTTGCCCAAGTCTACCTCATGAAGTAAGCGGTCAGTATAAGGCCGGTACTACCTTCATTGAAGGGTTGGTGTATTTTAAGGATAAATGGTTCCTGTATTATGGTACAGCAGATTCAATGGTTGGATTAGCGGTCAAGGAATAACACTAATTTTAAAAATATAAATAAGTGAGGTGCGATATGAAATTATTAAAAATTTCAACCAATTTTATCTTAATGCTTCTACTACTTTCCTGCTCTGAAAAAGGAAAAAAAGATAATGCTGTAGCATCAGTAAAAAAGCCAAATATAATTTTAATTCTCGCCGATGATCAAGGTTGGGGTGATTTAAGTAGTAGTGGTAATACAAATTTAAATACACCTCATATAGATTCTTTAAAAGCCAAAGGTGCTTCGTTTGAAAACTTCTATGTTCAACCGGTATGCTCACCAACAAGAGCTGAAATTTTAACTGGAAGGTATTTTACCAGAATGGGAGTTTATGAGACATCGTCTGGTGGCGAACGTATTAATTTGAATGAAACTACGATAGCAGATCTTCTTAAAAATGCAGGATATAGCACCGCTGCATTTGGCAAATGGCATAATGGTATGCAGCCACCTTATCATCCAAACTCTAGGGGCTTTGAACATTTTTATGGATTCGCATCTGGGCACTGGGGCAATTATTTTAGCCCAATGTTAGAAGATAATGGTGAACTAGTAAAAGGTAATGGTTTTTTGGTTGATGACCTTACGGACATAGGAGTTGAATTTATTGAGGAAAATGTAAAAAAATCATTTTTTCTGTACCTACCTTATAATACGCCGCATAGTCCCATGCAAGTACCAGATAAGTACTGGGATAAAATGAAAAGCAAACCGCTAAACTTGCTATCCGAAGATAATTTAGAAGAAGATTTAAGATTTACTCGAGCAGCTTTGGCAATGGTTGAAAACATAGATGACAATGTTGGTAGGGTTACAGATAAAATTAAAAGTTTGGGCTTGGAAGAGGAAACCATAATAATTTATCTTTCTGACAACGGGCCTAATGCCTATCGATGGAATGGAGGAATGCGCGGCAAGAAAGGTTCTGTTGATGAAGGGGGTGTTCGTACACCTTTCTATATACAATGGGTAAACCATATTGAAAAAGGATTGAACATCAGAAATATTGCAAGCGGAATAGATATTTTGCCAACTCTATTTGGATTATTATCTCTACCGATAACGACAAAAAAACCAATTGATGGAAAAGATTTAAGTCCATTACTTTTAGGTGAATCTATGAATTTAAAAAAACGATTGATTTACAATCACTGGAATGGTAAAACAAGCGTTCGAAGTCAGCAATTTAGATTAGATGAAGAAAATAGACTTTACGATATTACTATTGATCGTAGTCAAAAAAATGATATTTCAGATAAATATCAGCAAATCACAGATTCGCTAATTATAGCAAAGAATAACTGGGAAAAAGAGACGATTCAAATAACCAAAGAAAATGATAATCGTGCTTTTACATTGGGTTATCCAAAAGCATTATATACGCAACTACCAGCTAGGGATGGTAAAGCTCATGGAAATATAAATAGAAGTAACAAGTGGCCAAATGACTCATTCTTTACGAACTGGAAATCAGTTACCGATTCTATTACTTGGAATGTTGAAGTGCTTACCGATGGTCATTTTCAGGTAGAATTATATTATACATGTCCTGAAATAGATTTGGGGTCAATTATTGAATTAAGTTATGAAAATAGCAAAATCGCCAAGAAAGTTACAGTTCCGTTCGACCCTCCCTTAACTGGAAAAGAAAATGATAGGGTACCAAGAATGGAATCCTACGTAAAGGAATTCAACATACTTGACCTAGGTGTTTTAGTTCTTTCTAAGGGTAACGGCTCGCTTACGCTAAAAGCCTTGGAAATACCTGGTAGTCAAGTAGGTGATTTTAGGCTTTTACAGTTTAAGAGGTTAGATTAATCTGAAGTTATTGCCAAATTAAAACTTCGCTATCTTGATACCCAATACGTTCTGCCTTGGCCTCAAATGATATGTCTTTGTTCAAAGGTTCTAAATAAATATTCCAAACAGAATCTTTTAATTTTCTCCAAACTATGGTTGCATCAACTATTGAATGCATAAGCTTAATAGTTTTATCTTTTTCCTGTAACTGTAATCCATTTAATTTCGGTTGTTTATCATCTACCAACCAATTGTGTAATAGTACTTTCTCTTCTATTTCTCCAAGATCTTTAGTTTCAAGAATCCATTGATTCAAAATATTGCGATAGTGATCAATTGAATCTTTATATTCTGGAACCTTTGAAAGATTATGTAGTTCTTTAGGGTCTTTTTCTAAATCATAAAATTCCTCATTTGGTTTATCAGGTTGCATCCAGGTAGATGTAATTTCGGTTAATTGATTTGTACTATCCAACCTTCTCAATTCTTTCATTATGCCCATTTGTTCTCTGTAAGCAATGGGTAATGCTCTACTTAAATTCGTATTAAAATTTTTAATATACTTAAATCGAGAAGAACGCACTGCTCTTAATCGGTCATATACCGCATCAAACCTATCTGAAGAATGGAAGGTTACTTTTGGTTTGCTCTTGGACTCAAACGTACCAAATTGTGCAACACCTTGCATAACTTTAGTAGGTTCTATGCCTGCTAATGAAAGTACTGTGGGCGCTAAATCAATAAAACTAAACATGCGGTCATCGACCGTACCTGCACCTTTATTTGCGGGAAACTTAATTACCATTGGCACTTTTAATCCCGTATCATACAATGCTCTTTTATACCTTGGAAAGGGTCCGCCGTGATCACCATAAAAAAAGATGTAGCTATTTTCATAAAGCCCATCGGATTTCAATTGATTTAAAATTTTTCCGATTTGCCTATCCAACCGTTTTAAATTACTGTAATTGACAGCCAAATCATGTCTTACTACATCAGTATCTGGAAAATAAGGTGGAACTTTAATTTCTTCCGGATTTACGTATAGGGTATCATTTGTTCGTGCCCAAACCTGCGATTCATGACAAACCGAAAAATTAAATACACTAAAAAATGGTTGTCCCGATTTTCGGTTACGCCAGTGATGCTCTTTACTTGAATCACTCCATGCAGCTTCCAATTTTTCAAAGTTGTAATCCTCCTTTGGTCCATTAGACGTATAATATCCAATTATTCGCAAATACTCGGTAAACATTTTCACGTCATCTGGCACTAATGGAGAATAACTAGGAATACCAATAGATGGTTCATTTTGCCCTTTAGCATACGCGTTATATGTACGCATATTATGCGTGCCCAATGTTGTGGGATACATGCCGGTGATAATTGCACTTCGTGCCGGAGCACAGACTGGTACAGGTGCAATAGCGTTTGTAAAAACAATGCCATCATGTGAAAGAGACTCTAAGTTAGGAAGAGACTGTATTGAATCGCCATACATCGGGAACCAGTCTGGTGATTGATCCTCGGCCACCAACCAAATAATGTTCGGTAGTGATTGCATGTCGTGATTAACATTCTCCGCCTTATCCTTACAAGAAAGAGAAAGTGTTAAAAGGATTGAAAGTAAAATCAATTTCATGAAGCATAAATTAAAGAATAGAATCTTATTAGCCAAATAATAAAAAAGCCCCTACTTCAAACATGAAATAGGGGCTAATGGTTGGTAATTGGTATTATTTTTCTAATTGACTTAGATATTCTAAGCTTTTAGGTACTTGTGAAACAACATCAGAAGATTCATCTTCAATAAACATATATTCTATACCTAACTTTTTAGCTTCGGCAACAATACCTGATATATCAACTTGGCCTGTACCCAGTACAACATTGGTATCGTCTTCTTCATGTCCTGTGTTATTACCTATAATACCCTTTTGCATATCTTTTAAATGTAGCAAGACAAACTTCTTTGGATATTTTTTCATTAATGCCAACGGATCTGCACCGCCATGATGAGCCCAAAACACATCTAATTCAAAAGAGAAATCCTTCGCGTTTTCAGCCATATAGTCGAATAAAGTACCATTCTTATAAGGTCTAAATTCATATCCATGCGCATGATAAGCTAGCGTAAGTCCATTCTTCTTAAGAATTTTACCTGCTTTATTGAAGACATCGGTTGCATGTTGGGTTTCTTCCAAATCCCATTTGTTACCATCATGAGGTACCCAAGCACACATTACATATGTAGCACCAAAATCTTTGGCGTTTTTAATGACTTTTTCGATATCACTCTCCAAGTCACCAAATTCTGCACCAACACTTACCATTTCTAAATTATTCTTGGCTAGTAGCGCCTTAAAGTCATTAAGTGGTAAATCATAAGTGCCTCCACCTTCAATTTTTGTAATTCCCCATTCATTGATTAAACCTAATGTATTTGCAACATCAACTTTAAATTGATCACGCAAACTATATAATTGCAAACCAACTTCTTGTGCCTGTGCTAGAAAACCACCACATATAAGCATAATGGCTAGGATAACTCTTTTCATTTTCTTTCTATTATCTATGTAAGTAAATTGCCGTTTTCATCCCATTCTGCAATGACATTTCTTTGGCTCTGATCAACACACTTCGCTATCCATGCCGGATCATATGCTACACCGTGCTGGTCTAGTACATCTTGGGGCACACCATCCCATACATTAGGTGAATTTCCTTTATAGCCTAACTCTGCTATTCCTACTTCAGAGGTGTAATAACCTGTCACGGTTAGACCTCGCATCATATAGAAAAATTGTATTTCTAGAGGTTGCTTTTCTAAAGGAATTTCTATATCGTGCCAACAGATTTCATCACAAATCTGTTTTTTCTGTTCTAAGGTCGCCGATTTAAACTCTGTTCCGAATTCTGTATTACTTTTATGATCCAACCACATTAAGCCACCTAACAGCGTTGGTGCCATTTCTGGGATGTCTTTTCCCATGAACTCAACTAAGTCGGGAACACCCGCCTCAATTGGTCCGCCATGTGGTTCTTTTGGCGGAAGAATAACTATGGCTAATGATGCAATAGTCTCCATTTCATGTTCATTGAATAATTGTTCTGCATTAATTTTCTCAATGCGCTCCAATTCTTCTGGCGTTCTTCCAAAATATTTATCACTTCCGGCTATAATTGCCTCATCGATAGTTTCAGCATTTTCTGTTCTACAGGAGTTGAATACTAGACCCGTACCGGCCGCAGCCCCACCAAGTATTAAAGTTTGTAAACTCTTTCTTCTATCCATCTTTTAAATATTTTGTGCCTTAAGTTGTTCGATAATATAATCAGAGGCTCTCCATGAAAGTGCCATAATCGTCCATGTGCAATTCTTATCTGCCTGAGAAACAAAAACACCTGCATCTACAATAAAAACATTATCAACGTCATGCAGTTGCTGAAACTTATTGGTCACAGACGTTTTTGGATCATTACCCATTCGCGTAGTACCAACTTCATGAATAATTTGACCTGGAGCTAAAAGACCATAATCTTTGTCCTTTCCAGGTTTTTCATTTAAAGGTATACCGCCCATATTATGAATCAGTTCTTCAAAAGTATCTTGCATATGCTTAGCCTGGTTTATCTCAAATTCAGAATGCTTATAGTTGAATTTTAAAACAGGAATACCAAATTTATCAACTGTTGTAGGGTCAATTTCACAATAGTTTTCTTTAAAAGCAATAGCCTCACCACGACCTCCAAAACCAATCACAGAGCCATAGTACTTTTTAACATCGTCACGTAGACTATCTCCATAACCTCCAGGTTTAAGACCAAAATATTTATTCATTCCGTTAGGGTCAAAGCCGAAACCATAATTAGGTTGACCCATACCACCCCAAACTTCGATGTGATATCCTCTTGGGAAATTAAGCTTAGAATTATCTCCCCACCATGGTGAATATACATGCATACCCCCTACACCATCTTCGTTGTATGATGTTTTCCTATTCATTAAATCGGGAATTACGCCCGCTGCGCTTGCACCTGTAGAATCATGAAGATATTTACCAACGATATTACTACTATTACCCAATCCATTAGGATGTTGCTTGCTTTTTGAATTTAGTAGAATTCGTGCTGAACTACATGCCGATGCCGCTAATACAACTACTTTAGCTTTAAGCTTATATTCCTTTCTATCGTCCTTACTGATATAGGATACGCCTGTTGCTTTTCCTTCGTCATTAGTCGTAATTTCACGAACCATTGAATTAACAAAAATCTTAACTTTTCCGCCACTTTTTTGGGCTGGAAATATTAAACAACTTCCCGCAGAAAAATCGGCATACACAGAACATGAACGAGAACACTGCCCACAATAAAAACAAACTCCACGATCATTATTAATCCTTTTGGTTAACATTGAAAGTCTACCCGGTATTACAGGAATATTAGATTTCTTTGCTCCATTGATATAAAATAATTCATGCAATCTCGGTTTCGGTGGAGGAAGAAAAAATCCATCAGGATCATTCTCACGGCCTTCATTGGTGCCAAAAACACCTATAAGCTTATCTAATTTATCATAGTAAGGTTTAACATCCTCATATCCAATCGGCCAATCATCTCCATGACCATCACGAGTTTTACCTTTGAAATCCTTTGGTCCGAATCGTAAAGAAATTCGACCCCAGTGGTTGGTTCGCCCACCCAACATTCTTGCTCTCCACCATTTAAAATCTGTACCTTCTTCATGTGTGTATGGCTCGCCTTCAACTTCCCAGTCACCCCAAGACATATCCCATTCACCAAAAGCACGATCTGTACCTGCTCCTCTACGAGGAGAATCATATGGCTGCTTTAATTGAGTCATCGTTTTAGGGTCAGCGGGATCAAAATAAGGACCAGCCTCTACAACGGCAACATTTAAACCGGCATCTGCCAACTGTTTAGTGGCCATACCACCACCAGCGCCAGAACCAACAATGATGACATCATATATTTCTGAGGATTCTTTTATCTGCATAATTTTGAATTAGTTATTGAATACAATTTATATATTTTATAAAAAAAAATACTTGTTTTTAGCTGAATGACCTTGATCATTGGATGGGCGTAAGCTTTTAAAGTTCATTCGTACACTTTACCTTACTATTTTCATTCGCTTGTAAATGTAGATGCAGGCAAACCTACCTCATTATATAAATTACCAATATCTGTGCTTTTCCAAGCGTATCGAACAGCTTTAGGGCTTTTCACATCTTTTGAGTTTGCCAATACAACACCATTTTTCAGTTTTGCTTTAGCTGCAAACCAATCCCCTTTTTCATTCGATATCTCAAATAACCCAATACTTTTTCCGTCACTTTTCAATCCCTTATTGTGACTAAATTTAATTTGAACTTGATCTCCAATTATTTCAGCAGAGTCGAACAACGGACCATAAACTTCCTGATCTTGTAACAGATTGTAGTGTTGTTTCAACGCTATATTCGCTAATCGCAAACCAACATCCTGTTTGTTCTGTGGATGAATATCCTCAATCGTACAAATATCGCTGGTCATTGCCATTCCTGTATTTTTTAACGCTAAAGTTCTGCGTTGTTGATCACGCAAGACTCCTCCTTCAAAAGGCCTACCATAGTTAAAAGGGGCAATTTGAACGTAGTAAAAGGGGAAATCATTATTCCACTCAGCGCGCCAAGAAGTAATCATTTCAGTAAAAATCTGCTGGTAAGATTCTGCATTCGCCGTGTTCGATTCTCCTTGATACCATAATACACCAGCAATATTAAAATTGGTGAACGGTGCAATCATAGCGTTATATAAAGTAGATTTTTCTATAGTCACCCATTGATTGGGTTGAATCAATTCATGTGCAGTAACCAATTCTGGGTATGCTTCAAAAACAGATTCTGGCGTCCAGACTTCGGCGCATGATGCACCCCATGAAGAATCGATTAACCCAATAGGAATATGAAGTTCTTTTTGAACTTTTCTAGCAAAGAAATAAGCAACAGCGCTAAAATCTTGCATGGTTTCAGGAGAGCAAGTTTCCCAAGCACCTATTACATTATCTAACGGATAGTCTGCTGTTCTTTTCTCAACGGTAAATAATCGAATATTGGGATGGTCGGCATTTTTAATTTCAAACTCCTTATTGTCAATGTTGCTGTTGGCACTCCACTCCATATTACTCTGCCCAGAACAAAGCCATACCTCACCAATCAAAATATCGCTTAAAACAATTTTGTTTTCTTTACCAATAAATCGTATCGTGTAAGGCCCTCCTGCTTTTGGCGTGCCTACCTGAATTTTCCATTTCGCATCATTACCAGTTTTCACTTGTACAGTAGCATCGTCCCAACTCGTATAAATGGAAAATTCCTCGTTAGGTCTTGCCCATCCGTAAAGTGAAACATCAGATTCTCTTTGCAAGACCATATTGTTCGAAAAGATATTAGGTAATGTAATTTCTGCCTTAACAATAGTAACTGCGAAAAAGCACAAGAAAAATAAGCTTAGAGGTAATTTCATATAATTAATAATAAAAATGATTTAAATATACCGAAATATGATTCATTTTGACAATTTCACAAACATTTACTATTAATTTTAAATGATTACCTATCTTAACTCTTCTAATATTGAAATACATAATCAACTAAAAACCAACACCATGTCAAATTTCTCTGAACCTATTAAAAGACGGAATTTCATTAAAGCTGCATCAGCATCATTATTACTAACATCAATAAGCTCTTATGGTTTTGAATTTTTTGAAAATGAAAAACCTAAAAAAGTGGGACTTATAGGCACTGGATGGTATGGTACAAGTGATTTAATGCGATTGATTCAGGTAGCTAATGTGGAAGTTGTTTCACTTTGTGATGTAGATGCAAATTTCTTGAGCGAAACAGCTCTTCTGGTTTCAAAGCGTCAAAAAAATGGCAAGAAACCGAAGTTGTATTCTGATTACAGAGACATGTTGAAAAATGATAATTTAGATATTGTTCTAATTGGAACTCCTGACCACTGGCACGCTTTAACATGTATTGCAGCTCTAAAATCTGGAGCGCACGTTTATGTGCAAAAACCCATAAGTGTTGATGTCATTGAAGGTGAGGCTATGGTCGCTGCAGCTCGTAAATATAATAGAACTGTTCAAGTAGGCACCCAACGCAAAAGCACACCACATTTGATTGATGTAAAAAAACAAATTATAGATACCGGTTTACTGGGTACAATAGGTCATGTAGATATGGCTTGCTATTATCATATGCGTGCAAATGGAAACCCTCCTTTACAAGAAGTTCCTGATTTTTTGGATTATGAAATGTGGACAGGTCCAGCCCCCTTTCGACCTTATGATGGAATACCACACCGTAGATGGTGGCGAACTTTTAGAGAGTATGGAAATGGAATAACCGGTGATATGTGTGTACATATGCTAGATACCGTTCGTTGGATGCTAGATCTAGGCTGGCCAAAACGAATTAGTTCTGAAGGGGGCATTTTTGTACAGAAAGATGGAAAATCGAATATTTCTGATACTCAGTCGGCTGTATTTGAATATGATGATCTTAACTGCAACTGGCAACATCGAACGTGGGGTAACCCAGCCGACCCTGATTACCCTTGGTCGTTTAAAATTTATGGGGCTAACGGTGTTTTAAAAGGAGATGTAATGAAGGCAGAATTTATACCTCTTGACGGCGGTGAACCAATTCGCTTTGATGTGCTATATGAGCGTGAGAAATACCCTGAAGATTTAACTGAAAAGGATATAGAATTACATGCAGCACCGGCAACTCGTGGTCATATGATCGATTTTTTGAACGCGATTGAAAACGGCACCAAACCTATTGCTGATATTGAAGAAGGACATATTTCAACAGCCAGCTGTATTTTAGCCAATCTATCTATGGATTTGAAAAGACCATTGGTGTATGACCCAAAAAGCAGAACAGTCTTAAACGACCCAGAAGCAACTGCGTTGTTACAACGATCCTATCGTGGTAATTGGGAACATCCACATCCTGATACGGTTTAACTTACTGGAGCTTTTTTGTAGAATCTCTAACTAATAGGCTGGTCTTTACCGTTTTGGTTTCATAAGGCAGACCAGGAGTTTTTATTCTATTAATCAATAGTTTAGCGGTAAGCTCACCTATGTATTTCCCATGCTGACTAACCATGGTCAATGACGGAGTTACATATTTAGATAATTGGCCATTCGTAAACCCGATGATAGATATATCATTAGGTACATTATACCCCCTAGCCTTTACAACTTCAAGTACTTTTACAGCTGTTATTTCATCTAAACCGATTATACCTCCTATTGTTTTATAATTGAGCAAAAACGACATTAACAAGTCTAAATCGTCTTTTGGTGAAAGGTTAATAATTAATTTAGTATCAAAAGGTATCTCGAATTCTTCAAGTGCCTTTTTATATCCTAAGAGCCTTAATTTACCAACACTAGAGCTCCCTGTAGGGTTGACTACAGCTATATTACTACAGCCGATATTAATTAAGTACTTCGTAGTTTTATATCCTGCTTCAAAATCATCAACTACCACTTTATCGCATTCTAAGGAATCTGTAACCCTATCGAAAAGCACTACTGGTATATCATTGTTAATGATATCTTTCAACGCTTCATGTTTATTATCATTCTGGGTTTCTTCCGCCAACGAAATAATAAGTCCGTCTACGGTTCCCGAATCAAAAAATTCTAAAGTCTTACTTTCCTTTGAGCTAGATTCATCACTAATACAACTGATGATATTATACCCATTCTCATTAGCTACTTTTTCTATACCATACAATACTTGAACAAAGAAGTAATTCAAAATATTAGGTACGACCACACCTATGGTATGAGTACTTCTATTCAATAAATTAAGCGCAAGTCTATTAGGCTTATAATGCTTTTCTTTCGCGTATTCTTGAATCTTTAATTTTAATTGAGAACTTATTTCATGACTGTCATTAACAGCTTTTGAAACCGTAGAAATAGAAACATTAAAATGCCCGGCAATATCTTTTAAGGTTACTTTTTTCATATATCATTTCTTAAAAGAAAATAGGTATATACCCATTTCTACCTTGTATTCAAACTAAAGCAAACTGTCCCTAATGGAAAACCAAGGGACAGATTACTTATCATTTTTGATAATAAAACTACCAACGTATTTTACCGATACAGTTAGAGCTTTAACAATTATATGTATTGATTGATGATATTCTCGAACAACTCTTGTTTACCACTCTGCAATTCTAATTCACCATTCTCTTTTGCGATAGTGTAAAGATCTTTTAAATCTAATTTGCCATTTTCAAAATCTTTTCCTTTACCTGCGTCGAAAGAGCTATATCTTTTTTCACGTAATTTGTTATACGATGAAGATGCTATTATCTTATCTGCGGTAATCAATGCTCTTGCAAATGTATCTGCCCCACCAATATGCGCGTGAAATACATCATCTAAGTCTGTACTGTTTCTTCTAATTTTAGCATCAAAGTTTACTCCGCCACCTTGCAATCCGCCAGCCGCTAAGAATACCAACATAGCTTCGGTTGTTTCTTGAATGTTGTTCGGGAACTGGTCTGTATCCCATCCATTTTGATAATCACCTCTGTTTGCATCCAAACTACCTAACATACCCGCTTTTGCAGCAACAGCTATTTCATGCTGAAAAGTATGTTGTGCCAATGTAGCGTGATTTACTTCAATATTCATTTTGAAATCGTTCTCCAGGCCATATTCTTTAAGAAAACCTATCGCTGTAGCAGAATCAAAATCATACTGGTGCTTCATTGGTTCCATTGGTTTTGGTTCAATAAAGAAATTACCTTTAAAACCTTGGCTACGAGCATAATCTCTTGCCATTGTCAAAAATTGACCCATGTGGTCCAATTCGCGCCCTAAGTCAGTATTCAAAAGTGACATATAACCTTCTCTACCACCCCAGAATACATAATTTTCACCACCTAATGCGATAGTCGCATCTAAAGCCAATTTAATTTGACCACCTGCTCTTGCCAATACATTAAAATCTGGATTGGTAGCCGCCCCATTCATGTACCTTGGATTAGAAAAACAATTGGCTGTGCCCCAAAGTAATTTCTTACCGGATTCTTTTTGCTTTTCTTTTATATAATCGGTTATTATAGATAGTCTTTTTTCAGATTCTGCAAACGTTGAGCCTTCTTGAATTAAATCAAAATCATGAAAGCAGAAATAATCAAATCCTATTTTATCAAAAAATTCAAAAGCCGCATCTGCCTTATCTTTAGCTGCTTGTATAGCATCTGAAGATTTATCCCACTCAAAATTTTGTGTACCAGGGCCGAACGGATCAGAACCTTGCCCACAGAAGGTATGCCAATATGCTGTTGAAAATTTAAAATGATCTCTCATGGTCTTACCTGCCACAACCTGATCAGGATTATAATATTTAAAGGCCATAGGGTTATCAGATTCCTTACCTTCAAATTTAATTTTATCTATTCCTTTAAAATACTCCTTGTTTGCCATTATGTTGATTTTATTTGTTGTTTAAGATTAAATCTAATTCATTTTTCCAAGTGGTATAAGCTTCTTGGTATGCTTTTTTATCTGCTTGCGGACTAAAGGTCATTACATAATCATTATCCAATATTGTTTTACCAAATGCTTCAAAATCACCTTTATGCAAATTCGCTGCTCTGGCTGCGCCAATTGCGCCAGTGGTATTGTAAATTTCTATATCGTATCCTATTAACGTAGCAACAGTCGTTGAGAAAATTTCAGAACGAAAAAGATTGTCGTTACCTGCTCTCATTACATTGACTTTTATTCCATCAGATTCCATGATTTCCATGCCATAAACAAAGGAGAATGCAATACCTTCTAATGCTGCCCTACACAAATGACCTTTACCATGATTATTTAAGTTAAGGTTCACTATACGTGTACCAACCTCCTTGTTTTTAAGCATTCGTTCTGCTCCATTACCAAATGGAATTAGTGCAATACCATCTGAACCTATGGACACATCATTTGCCAAGGTGTTCATTTCATCATAAGAGTCAACATCAAGATTATTCAATAACCATCTATATTGAATACCTGCCCCATTTATACATAATAATTTACCTATTCTTGTAGGTTTACCGGGCGTATAATTTACATGTGCAAAGTTGTTAACTCGAGAGCTTTCTTTCACCGATAGATTATCAGTTACAGCATATACAACACCTGAGGTGCCTCCTGTGGCGGCAACTTCACCCGGTTTAAATACGTTTAACGTTAAGGCATTATTGGGTTGATCCCCAGCTCTATATAAAATAGGTGTTCCAATTTTAAGCCCGCTCTCCCCTGCTCCTTTTTCATCTACGTTCGATTGTATTGAGAATGTTTCGACTATGTCTGGAATCATACTTTTTTCCAAGCTGTAGTATTCTAATAAAATGTCTGCGATTTCATCCTTCTTAAAATCCCATAATATACCTTCTGAAAGTCCGGATACAGTGGTATTCACAATACCGGATAATTTAAAAGCGATGTAATCGCCAGGCAGCATCATTTTATATATCTGCGCGTAGATTTCGGGTTCGTTCTCTTTTACCCATTTTAATTTAGAGGCGGTGAAATTTGCTGGTGAGTTCAGTAAATGTGTATCACAAAGTTCAGCACCTATTTCATCGTAAGCATTTTGACCGATAGAAACTGCCCTACTATCGCACCAAATTATTGACTTTCTCAGTGCATTACCTTCTTTATCGATTAGCACTAAACCGTGCATTTGATATGAAATTCCAATACCCGAAATATCGGTAGTTTTTATAGAATACTCTGAACTTAATCTTTTGATACCGCTACACACATAACGCCACCAATCTTCAGGACTTTGTTCTGCCCAGCCATTTTTCACAGCTTCCATAGACATTTCTGTCTCTGGCTCTGTTACCACTCCTATACTCTTTCCTGTTGAAGCCTTCACCAGGGCGATTTTTATAGATGAGCTTCCTATGTCTAATCCTAAATGGTACATAAATAGTATGAATTGATTTATAGCTGTAATAAGTTAAACCAAAAATAACTACTATGCGCCCTATTCCTTATTTACTCAACGAAAATTTATAGTAACCTTATAAAATTTAAAATAACTTCTTACTAAGAATACACTCAAATTACTGTAAATCAATATTTTATATGTTAAATATATTATCGATAATTTTCGAAAAGGTTTTCGTAATACCATTTAATTCAGTATTTAAAAATGATTAATCTAATATTCTTCGAGTTGATCTTGCAGCTGTTCAAGTTTAGAAAGCGCTTCGGATTTCGAATTGACATCTAGCTTTAGATAGATATTTTGAATATGAAAATTTACTGCACTTGTGGTTACGAAAAGCTTTTGTGCTATCATCTTATAAGTGGCGCCTTGGCACAAATAATCTACAATCTGATTTTCTCTTTCAGAGAAAAATGCAAAAGTTTTCTTATGAAAATTATGAATGATTTTTTTAACAATATCATTACTCATTGCAGCACCTTCTTTTTCCATACTGCGTAAAGCATGCTCTAATTTATCTAAAGTTAAAGGCTTTGTCAAATAACCATTCGCACCTCTTTTAAAAGCATTTTTAATAATATCGAAATCATTTATTTCACTGAACATTATAATTTTAATGCCCCATTCCTTTTTTCTGAATAATTTAATAGCATCAATACCACTAGTTCCATTTAGTTCTATTTCAGATAAAATAATATGTGGTCTTGTAAAACTAAAATCTTTTATGGCCTCATTAGCAGAAGTGTAACTACCAACTAATTCATAATCTGGTATTTCGTCAAAGTGATTTTTATAAACAGTGTGCAATGATTTATCACTTTCCAATACGATAATTCGAATGATAGAATTTTTCATAATTTCCAAAGTTTGGCGATACCCTTTCCAAAACGGAAGAATATCAAATGTTAGTTTTAAGTATTTTCAAAAAGCTTTTGGCTCTTAGATAACTAAACAAATAGGACAGTATTTATGAGCCAATAAATCAAACTATTGGTTCATTAAAGCATACCAAATGGGGGTACTTTGAAGATTAATCGTTGTAATTAGATTATTCTTTGTCCTTGTCCAGTTATAATTTTTAAATCAAATAGTGGTGGTCGCTAGTGATCTAAATTTAGAATACCGAAACAATCGCTAAACTTTGGAATTAAGAAATTTCGTTTTGTTAAAAAATTAGTAATCTCATTAGAATTAAGATTAAAATTAATACAAAAATGTAGTAGGTAAAATTTTGTCATAATAGTGGGGGGATTTGGGGTTAAACATTCAATTACAATATATTTGGTTCGAGAAATATATATATTAATGCCATATACCCGTCAAAAACATCAGATTTTTCGTTCAAATACAGTTTTTTGCCAAATAAAAAGGTAGTTCATCGATTGTTAACCTTATGTTAAACCGAGAACTACCTTCTTGAAAAAATAAAAAAAAGGAGGGAACCCAGTCATCCCCCCGGATAACGCCCCTCCTTTATAGACAATTCAAATCAACCATAAAATCGTAGAAAATAATGGTTCAATCTTACCCCTATTCTCTACTTATATCATCATCTTCAAAAGTATTCGATGCAGTAGCCGTAGTTTCATTTACTTGCATAATCCATTTCTCTTGATTGTATTTTCCATTTAAATTGGTACTTGCAGCCATTTGTGCATCATTTTTATAATCGTAATCTGCTAAATACACATAGTATAAACCATTTTCTTTATTGTAGAATTGTTTTGGATCTAACCCTTTTTCCTTAAGGTCTTTCATAAAAGCATTTAAATATTTTGTATTGCTATATACATTAGCTATTACATAATAACCAGAATTCATATCTATTACATCAGAATCTACTAGCATTTTAACCGGTAATTCTTTAAAATTATCTCTTCGTGAAGATGATGATGAAGATGCAAAAGCATTTGCCTGATCTGATTTAAATTTTATATCATTAGATACATACGATGAGTTCTCTTCTACACTAAAATCTTGTAATGAACTTTTTATCGTGGTATCAATATCGTTACGCAGCATTCTAACGATTAGCTCGAAACGTTCTTCAAAAGCAGCAATTCTCTCACTCTCTATGGAGTCTTGACGAAGAATTAATTCGTCTAAAATAATTTTGTTCTCGTAAGCCAAATCATTATCAGCTACATCAATGTGTTTTCTTTTTTGATTTGATTTTCTCGCATTATCACGTTCTTCTATCAAATGAGCTATTTGCTCCTCATAGTTTCTTACAATATTGTCTATTTGATTATCTGATGAATTGTCTGCTACTGTAATATTTAAATCATCATCTTTAAATTTATATGCCAAAGTTATTTCATGGTTCCATCCTAAGTTAGCCTCATTACTAGACAAATCCTTTTCCATTAAATAACCCAATGACATTTTTTCACTTAAGTTAAAGCCTATACCAGCAGCTACTCCATATTCTTCATCTACTGTCGTTTGTAGCCATCCATAGTTTGGCAAGTCTAATAATAAAGACCCAAAATAGTATAAGCTACCATCTAAGTTTTGACCCACTTGTGCCATTGGCATTAATCGGGCATCTTCAAAAAGACCTCTAGAATTTTCGAACGAATGAGTATACTGCACCGATGCTTTCACACTTTTTGTAGATAAATCGGTTAAAAATTCATTTGTCGTTTGGTTATATTTTAAAAGGTCTTCAGCGTAAAAACCAAAATCAAATTTCCCTAAAGAAAGATTAATACCCGGTTGTACAGCAATTTTACTTTCCTTTCTAGCATCTGCAATTTCTGGGTCATCTTCACTCGTTATAATTCTATTTTTATCTAAGCCTTGATTGAAATACGTAATGTTCGTACCAAAGGTTAAAACAGATTTTGCACCTAAACGCACCGAAGAAGCATAATTGGCATTAAATCCAAATTCTTGCACAACACCAGACCATTGACTATAAACTCCTATACCTACAGCTGTATGGTCATTTAATTTATTACTAAAGCCTAAAAAGTAGTTTTGACTATTGTCATCGAACGTAGCATATTGATTTCTATGTAATATGTTCAAATACGATTTGTTTTCGCGCACCAATGAAAAAGTAGGATTGATGAAAAAACGATTGAAGAATAATTGATTGTGGTAGGTACTACTAGAACCTAAATTAGTATTGGTTTCTTGGCCATTAACAGTTTGGACAAGGGCCAATAAAAGTAATGCAATAATTAAACTATTGATTTTTAACGGACTTTCCATAACGATTGAATTTTATGATTAGTAAACGATTGTCTTTTACTTATTGGGGGATAATGAATAATGGGTGGTTATTCATCTTCAAAAACAGAACTTGAATACTGCGTATGTCTTTCACTATTGAATGCTTCTAAAAAGCGGTCATCCCTATTTTTATCATTAATAGGCTTATCATTTAAATTAAATGCAACATTTTGGGCACTCTTACCCTTCGCCATTCTATTAGACACTACATAGCCAGACCCATTACTTTGTAAAAGGTTTACCGAGTATTCATCAAAAGAACTATTAATGGTATTTCCCATATTTACTGCAAGGCCAACTTTTCTCTGACCTACTTCTACCATAAATACATCTAGGCCACCAAAACCTTCTCTACCTTCGGAAGCAAAAACAAGTGTACCATTGGATATAGGGTTTGGGTGTAAGTCATTTTTGGCTGTGTTTACTTTTTCACCAAGATTCTTAGCCGTACCTAATGATCCGTTTTTTTGAATAGTAGCGACATAAATATCGTATTCACCGAATGTCCCAGGCATGTTTGAAGCAAAGAATAGTCGGCTACCATCTGGAGAAACTGCTGGGTGTTTTGCCGAGTAATCACCAGGGCAAATAGGAAGCTCAGTAATTTTCTTCCATTCGCCAGCTACCTTATCAGCCTTATAAATTTTATGTACTTCTTTTCTTTTCGAAAAAATACCTGTTACAGGTTTACGGTAAGTAGTTTTACTGAAATATGCCGTGTTACCACCATTTGTAAGTGCTACTGGCTGAGAATATTCACCCGTTGTATTAGACGGACTTTTAAGATTCGAAGCTAATTCATCATTAGTTTCTTCTTTCTCCCAAGGCAAAAATTTACTCCTATTGTTCGACGTGATACGATTAGGTATAACCGTTTGCGTCATTTTATAGTCGTCCTTGACCAACATGGTCCAGTTTTCATCAGCAATTTCGTTTTGAACTTGCTTACCTAGTTTTGTTACGGCATGGTCAAATCTTTTTTGATAACTCTTGGTTAAAGACCCATCTTCTGAAATTTCCATTAATTTACCATACCAGTACAATGCGTTTTCATACTTCTTAGTTAAAAAATTAGCATTGCCTAAGTCTTCGAAAATCTCCTTATCGGCATAGCCAAGAGATTTTAACTTCTTGTAATTTTCTGCTCGTTTTGTTACTTCGGTAATTTTCCTCTCTTGAAAATTTGTAGAGGAATGATTGAAGGCCAAATCTTGGCCGTAGCCCATGGTCGCCATACAGGCAAACAAAAGGGTGCATTTTAATGAATTGTTCATGTTACTAGATTTTGGGGATTAATACCACAAAGTTCTAATAACCGATTCGATCTGTTATTAATAAAAATTCATAGGTTTTACATCAATGTGTAAACTAACTTATTGAAAATGATTCCTAAACAACTAAAAACCAGCATTTAACAAAAACAGATAGCTTATTTAGCTACCTGTTTATTTTTTCTTTTATCAGAAATATAAGTATATCCTAAATATGCGAGTTGCAAACCAACTGCAACCATTTTCAATTTTCGACTTCTTACTATCAGCTTCGCTACCCCAAATAGTGGTGATAATCCCATAATATTTTGGTTTTTAAATTTATATCAAAATACTAGTTAACCACTTGTAAGTTTAACTCAATCCGATGAAAATGTAAACGAAAACCTAGATAATCATTAAGCGTAATAAATTATATAAAATAACATCAATACAGCAAAAGTCCTACTCATTATAGTCAACCATACTTATGAAATAAACTTAACTTACAGTTATCACTATTATTTAACCGTAGACATAAGTGTCTACATAAAATTTAATACTATGAACAAGGATATAGAGAAAATAGAACACAGACTAAAAGATTTAGTAAGTAAAAATGAAGATGCTATCAAAGGTTTTGAACAGGCTTCAAAAAATTCTGAACAAATAGGCATTAAGAATTATTTTGAAAAGAAAGTTATTGAAAGAATGCAATTTTTAAGAGAACTTAGAGCTTCCGTGCCAGATTTAGATTTAGGTAGTGTAGCTATTGATGGAAGCGCTGCTGGTGCCGTACATAGAACATGGATGGATGTAAAAGCATTTTTTGCAGGAGATAATGACGAGGCAATGTTAGAGGAAGCTGTAAGAGGAGATAAATCTGCCATCGAAGATTATGACAAAGCCTTAACAGAAACGATGATGCCATCAAGATTAAAAAAAATTATTAGAGCCCAACGTGAGAAACTGCACAATGATTTACAAACAACTGAAATCTTAGAGGATTATAAATAGTATAACCTTATGGATTAAAAAGCCCTTGCAATGTAAGGGCTTTTTTCTTTGCTTAATCTATAAAAATTTATGAAAAACTCACTTAATAAGTATAAAATTTTACCTAACTTCAAGGGACTCAATTTAATATCAAAAACTAATGGCGAATTTCAGTTTAAAAGTTAATGGAAAAACAGAGCAGATAGACGTAGATCCAACCACACCAATGCTTTGGGTACTAAGAGACCATTTAAAATTAGTAGGAACAAAGTTTGGTTGCGGTATTGCACAATGTGGTGCGTGTACCGTACATCTTGGCGATAATGCCGTTCGGTCTTGTCAATTGCCAGTATCGGCAGTAGGCGAACAATCAATAACCACAATTGAAGGGTTATCTGAAAACGGAGATCATCCTGTTCAAAAAGCTTGGATAGAAGAAGATGTATACCAGTGTGGTTATTGTCAAGCAGGTCAAATAATGAATGCAAGCGCGTTTTTAAAGAAAAATCCTAATCCATCAGATGTGGAAATTGAAGATGCTATGAACGGTAATATCTGTCGTTGTGGCACATATACGCGAATTAAGAAAGCGATTAAAAACGCCGCTAATTCTTCAAATGCGTAAAACATGTAGCCCACAATTTTGGGATTTTAACCTTTATTAAAAAACAAACAGATGACACTCATAAAAACAACATATAATAGACGTTCCTTTATAAAAAGCTCCGCCCTAGCCGGTGGGGGCATGGTAATAGGTTTTAGTTGGCTAGCTTCTTGTAATCCAACCCCGGAACAAGTAAATAATATGCCTAAAGAATGGTTTGATATAAATGGCTTCCTTAAAATAGGTGATAATGGCATGGTAACTATCATGTCACCAAATCCAGAAATTGGCCAGAATGTTAAAACATCCATGCCTATGATCGTGGCAGAGGAATTAGATACAGATTGGGATAATGTGATAGTAGAGCAAGCCCCTTTAAATACTGATATTTTTCAAAGACAACTCGCTGGTGGTAGCCAATCTATTCGTGCCGGTTGGCAAGGTTTACGTATGGCTGGGGCAACTGCTAGGCATATGTTGATTGCCGCTGCTGCAGAGGCATGGCAAGTTCCTGCATCAGAAATAACTACAGCTGCTGGTACCATAACCCATAAGGCTTCAAATAAATCTGCCGGTTATGGTGAAATGGCATCTTCGGCAGCTACCATGACAGTACCTGAAGAAGTATCCCTAAAAGATATAAAAGATTTCGTAATTATAGGAACGGATAGAAGAAACGTAGACGGACCAAATCTGGTTACCGGAAAATCTTTATTCGGAATTGATATTCAAGAGGAAGGTATGTTGATTGCCATGATAATTCATCCGCCTGCTTTTGGTTTGACTTATAAGTCAATGGATGCTGACTCTGTTAAATCAATGCCAGGCATAAAAGATGTTTTTCCTATTGATGTGTACCCTGAAGGTGTTGAAAAACAATGGTCAGATGGTGGTGCTATAGATAAATTAGTGGCTATTGTCGGTGAGAGTACTTGGCAATGCATGCAAGCTAAAAAAGCATTGAATGTTGAATGGGAAAAAACTTCTACGTTAGAAAGTACAGAGGGTCATAATGAGGCTATAACAAAATTACTAAATACTTCTTCTAAAGAACCAGCTCGTAAAGATGGTGATGTAGCCAGTGCATTCAAAAAATCAGCACAAATTATAGAGCGCACATACAGTGCTCCATTTTTAGCCCATAATACTATGGAACCTATGAACTTTTACGCCGACGTGACTGGTGAAAGAGCTATTTTGAACGGTCCCGTTCAAACTCCTGAGTTTCTAGAAAAAACCCTTGCATCTAGATTAGATTTGCCTTTAGAAAAAATTGATATTAAAATGACCCGAATGGGCGGTGGTTTTGGTAGACGACTTTATGGAACATTTGGGGTAGAAGCAGCTGTTATTTCACAAAAAATGCAAGCCCCAATAAAATTGGTGTATACTCGTGAAGATGATATGACGCAGGGTACATACCGTCCAACCTATAAAGTGAAATACAAGGCCGGTTTAGACAAAGACGGTAATTTAATTGCTTGGCATGTTAAAGGTGCCGGTTCAAACGATGATCTAATTTTTGAAAATAGATTCCCTGCCGGTGCGGTAGACAATTATTTGGCGGAAAAATTCACTTTAGAAACGAATGTTACTACCGGCGCATGGCGTGCACCACGATCTAACTTTATAGCGGGTGCCGAACAAGCCTTTTTAGATGAAGTTGCAGAAGCGGCTGGTAAAGACCCTATAGAATTTAGACTTGAACTATTTGATAGGGCAATAAAAGACCCTGTAGGCGATCCAAAGAATAATGATTACGACCCAGAACGTTACGCAGGAGTTCTTAAATTGGTAAGAGAAAAATCTGGTTGGGATGGAAATCAAAAAAATGGTACAGCTAGAGGTGTTTCATCATACTATTGCCATAATTCTTATGTTGCACAAATACTAGATCTTTCGACCGATGTATCACCACCTAAAGTGAATAAGGTATGGTGTGCTGTTGATTGTGGAATTGTGATTAACCCTATGGCAGCAAAAAATCAAATTGAAGGGGGTATTATTGATGGTATTGGTCATGCAACTTATAGTGAAATGACCTTTGAAGATGGTAAACCTCAACATTCTAATTTTGATACCTATCGATTAATACGACATAAAGAAGCACCGAAGGAAATAGAAAGCTTTTTTGTAGATAATGGTATAGACCCTACAGGATTGGGAGAACCATCTCTTCCTCCAGTTATAGGTGCATTAGCAAATGCACTATATAGGGCAACAGGACAAAGACATTACAATCAACCATTTATTACAGAGAAATCTGTAATAGGATAACGCGCTTATGCTATTGTAAAACGAAAGCGCCGGAAAATTTCTTCCGGCGCTTTCAATTTTATAACGGTATATTTAAATCTTAAACTTTAGCACCGCCCTAAAATAGCTTCTAGAATCATTATCAATAGTGAACAGAGTATTATTACTTCCATCTTTAAGCTTGTTACTAAGACTAAAATTATACGCCGCACGCAAATCTAATTGCAAATGATCCGTGAAATGGTACTCATACTGCAGACCTCCATTGATTAATGAGATATTTATAATCTCTTTATTTTCAGTTACATGGGCTAAATGACCTGTTCCTGCATTGTTACAAGCGGTAGAACTTTACTGTGCCACTTTATCTAATCGTTCAACGATCAGCACATTAAGATCTGGCTTTATCTATTTTTACCAGCAATGCTAAAGTGGCACTCATGATACCTACACCTACACCTACACAAATAAGGTAATACTCCTTTCTCAGTTCCATTATACTCAAATTTAAATGCTGCTAAATATATTTGAAAACACCCCAAATAAATCATTACTCTCCAATGATTTTATTTTTTCAAAACGTTTTGAAACATTAAAAATCAGGTCAATTAACCTGCTTGTATTAAATTTTAATGTTCAATTCTTAGTCCATAACGAACTTAAAGCCTGCTGTTATGATACTTGAACTAAAAGTTGTATCTCTATCATATTTATAAAACTTTAAGTCAATACTTTTAAGCCCTAGTTTCCAGATATGTGCCTTTGTGAAAATATCGGTGTAGGAAACTCCCATCCCTAATTGATTTGCTGTATACTCAGATAAATCATAATCAGAAGTGTAGAATGTATCGGTTGATAAGGCTTCTTCATAGCCATTGAAATAATCTGCAGCTGTCTGCCGATAATATCTATAGGAGGGATATATAGTAAACTTATCAGATAATTTAATAGGAACCTCTATACTTGCCGTGTGCGAATTTATACCCCAGTCGTCGTAATAATACCGATAGAATGTTCGTACTACAAATGTTTCATTAATATACCAGTTCAATCGACCACCTGCTGCCACCTTAAATCGGCTATCTGGTAATTGTTCTATAGCATCTGCCAATTGAAAATTCTCAATAAAAGAATCTGCTACATCAGCAAAATATACCCGTTGAAACGGAGTAGACAATAGTCCTTGTTGTTGAACAAAATCTAAGGCCAAAGAACCTTGCACGTTTTTACTCAATATCTGCGAAAAACCAAATCCTAGAGAATAGGAATTTCTTGATTCATCAGAAAATTTATCGAAAATTGGGCTGTAGTTAGCATTTCCAGTTATTGTTTTATTTGAAAAGAAGCCGTTAGCTAAACCATTGGCACCACTTGCAAAAGGTCTTAACTCCGATGGGTATATCGAATTCCACTTGTCTAAATATACGTTGGCATTCACACTTATCTCCGTATTTTTCTCATTGTACAATTTGGTTAAACCTCCACCAAAACCTAAGGAGAAATAATCATATTCAGATGAAACAGATAGTTTACCTGAAACAATGGTATTTCTATCATTAGAACTATGGCTATACGAACCCGTTAAATTTGCCCAAGTATCTGAACTTGATGCACCAGAACTAGCTACGAAAGGGTCGGCAGGCTGACCACCATCAAATGGGCCAACATTACTTGACGACGCAGAAGTATACGCAGATACACCCGCATCAATCGTTAAAACATCATCATCGTTCAACGGAATAGAAACTATAAAAGTTCCAGTAACATCTGTTAGTTCTTCTGTACCTAGGCCTCCACTCACTGCTGCATTATCTCCATCTTGCGAATAATAACTCGTAAGAAAATCTACCTCGGTCGTCTCTAATACACGCTTTTTATAGGTACTAACAGAATCTTGACTTTGTTGCGCATAACTAGCAACAAAAAAGAATGTAAATACAATAAAGCCTGTTGTTTTAAATATATTCATTTTAAGTTATCCCTTTATTAATTACAGCCGCAACCACCACCTGTTTTACCTCCATTTGCACCTACAGCCGCTTCCCTATACGAATGCATTGTAGTTAGGTTACGGTCTGCCTTTTTATCTTGCAAAACCATATCTGGATCGTTAATGTTTATTTTCTCGTATTCCTTCAAAACTGTACAACTACTAAATGAACCAGCTATCAAGGCAAAAATTAAAATCTTCTTCATCATGATTTCTCTATTTCAATATTCTTCGATATGGTAATTTGTCCTTTATCGTCAATTATTATACACTCTACTTGAGGTAATTGCTCAATTCTATTTAAGCCTACTTCTATGCCCATTACAAAAATAGAGGTTGCCAAGGCATCTGCCAATTCAGCTTTTGGAGCAAATACGGTAACACTTATGATACCGGTAGCAGGATACCCAGTACGCGGGTCGATGATATGTGTATATCGTACATCATTGAACGTTACATATTTTTCATAATTTCCAGAAGTAACCACCGCTCCATTATTTATGGGTAGTAGCGCGAATACTTTGTTCTTATCCATAGGGTTGGTAATAGCAACCTTCCATTCAGAACCGTCGGGTTGTTTACCCCAGGTATTCATATCTCCAGAGGCATTTATAATACCTGCCACTACACCTTTAGAAATCAACAGATTTTTGGCTTTATCGGCTGCATAGCCTTTGCCGATAGCACCAAATCCAATTTTCATTCCTTTAAGTTTCAAAAAAACAGTATTATTTTCTTTATCTAGAATTATATTACGGTACCCTACTTTTGACACAGAAGCTTTTATAGAATCTGTTGAAGGCATCTCGGTCATAGAACCGTCAAACTTCCAAATCTTGTCCATCGAGGCGTAGCTTATATCAAAAGCACCATCGGTCAGTTTAGAAATACCTATTCCTCGCTGTATTAAATCGAATAGTTCGCTATCAACCTTTACGGGTTTTATACCTGCGTTTCTATTGATTTCAGATGTTTGTGATTTTGGATCCCACGAAGATATTAGCTGTTCAATTCTTGTTATCTCATTGATAGCCAAATCAATGTATTTATTTGCTTCAACAGGATCTTTAGCTACGACCGTAATATCAAAACGACTACCCATTAATTTTAGGGTACGTTTATAAGGCTCTTGGGCAAAGAGTATACCAACAGAAAAGAAAGTCAATATGAATAATACGTTCTTCACACTATTTTATGAATGAATTCATTTCATTTATGTATTCTTTCGGAGTGAGCTTTTTATAACTCGTTTCCCCATAAACCTCACCATCACTATTCATAACAACCACGAAAGGAAAAATACCATTTCTATTATATTTTTCCGCTAAAGCTTTGTTCTTATCCGTTTGTTCAGGAGATAATGCATTATTTTTTCTTCGAGGAAAATCTGCCTGCAACATTACATAATGATTTTTTGCATACGTCTTAAATTCATCTGTAGACCAAACTTCCCTATCGAGTTTAATGCAAGGTGCACACCAATCTGAACCCTGAAACACTAAAACAATCGGAAAGTCTTTTGATTTCGCTACTTTCTTTGCGGAACTTAAATCGGTTTGCCATTCTTGTGCAAAAGATGAAACCATTCCTGCTACTATAAATAATACTAACAATATATACTTTTTCATATCTTTTATTAAATAGACTTAATTTAAGTCAATTATTATACCATTACCTTTCTTTTTAGAACACATTATTTTCTTAAAATTAAAGATTCATTATTCAACTTACTCTCCTATCAGGCTAAACGCACCTTTCGTCAAAAATTGTGCTCCTTCCTTAAAAGTTGTTGTTTTATCTAAAGCAGTCATATTCTGATAACTACCTAGGGTTTTTACCGCCATCTGTTTAAAATAATAGGTATTGTCCTTTGTTTCATCTAAAAGAAGTACATACGATTGGTCATCAATAACTCCGATAGCATCTGTAGGCACTGACATTTGAGTTGAGGAATCGATAATAATATCAGCCTCAACAAACATTCCTGTCAGAAAATTATTAGCCTCTTCATTTTCTAAATGAGCATGCACCTTAATTGTTCTGTTTTCGCCAATAGAGGTACCAACCAAATGTACTTCTGCCTTGTAAATCTCTGTAGAAGCTTCGGGAATTCTAAATTCTACCTCTTGCCCTTTTTTTACTTTCATGATGTCCTTTTCAAACACCGATAATTCTAAATGAATATGGTCATTGTTAATTATCTCCATAATTGAAAAAGAAGGTGAAACAAATGTTCCTCTTGTAACATTAACCTCTGTTATGCTGCCATCAATAGGTGCATAAATAGATACCACAGAACTTATAACACCTTTTTCAACTTGTTCTGTTGATATATTCAACATGCCCAATTGCTTTCTCAGCCCATTATATTTTGCTACCGCTGTTTTGTAATCACTCTCGGCTTTTAGAAAATTTTTCTGCGAAGATATATTTTCGGCAACCATTGTTTGCTGACGATCAAACTCTGACTTCAAATAGCTTAATTGTCCATTTACCTCCATATATTCTTGCTGTAAAGCCACAAACTCCGGATTTTCTATAGTAACCAATAATTGACCTTTTCGAACTTTATCGCCAATTAACAAAGGAGTAGTTTTAATATAACCACCCATCGTGGCACTAACTACCGCCCTATTCTCTGGCGGTACATCTATCATACCTGATGCGGTTACCATTATAGGGAATTCACTTTCTTTAATTAACCCTAAACTCATGTTATTTTGCACAAATTGTTCTTGCGTAACTTGAATACGTTCATCACTATTAGTTTGAGAAGCACCGCTTTCTATTGATTGCTTTTCTTTATCCCCACAACTAGAAAGTATGGTGAAGATGAAAAAAATTACTATTTTATATATGTTTTTTTGCATGTTGCAGTATTTATAATGTTAAGAAATTAATGTCTGTTGCGGTTTCATTGTACTCTTTCAACTTGTTTAGATATCCTAATTTTATGTCATAGGCACTCTCTAAACTTTGTATGTATTGATAGAAATCAATTTCACCATTTTTAAAACTAATTTGAGCTGTTTTCAATATTTCATCTGCTAGCTCTGTCCCTTCGTTCTCATAATAATTCAATGAATTTTGAATCTGTGCTATCTGTTGTAGCAACACTTCTTGCTTTGACTTTATTTGAACCTTAAAAGCTATAGACTCGGTAACGGCTCTTTCTTTAGCAATTTTAGAAGCTTTAATTCTAGAAGCTTGTCCGCTGAACAGCAAGGGAATTTTTAAACCTAATTGATATCCTAAAAGATTATTGTTCAATTCTGAATTTGTTCCTTGAAAATACGCTAAACTGATATCGGGCAGTAATTGTTGTTTTTCTAAATTACTTTCTGCAGCCATTAATTGCATGTTATTTTCATAATATTCAATCTCAGGAGTAGTATCGATATTTATATCCTTTAAATCGATTTTGAGATTCAGTTCTTCGACTAGAACCAAACTATCTTCTACCTGTATTATTCGCATTAAATTAGCATATGCCATTGATACATGTTGAATGGCTTGCTGATAATCTAAGTTGATTTTTCGCTGTTTTGAAGCTGCCGTAATTTTCTCCAAATAATTGGTTTCTCCCAGTTCGAATTTCCTTGCAGCTACAGTTGAAAAATCAGCGTACAAACTATCTAACCTTTTATACACCCTAACTTTTTCACGTGCAATTTGATAGTCATAATACCCTACCGTAACTTCCTTTGTTATAGCCTTGCTTTGAATATCATACTCACTCTGTACCAAATTATTCTTAACCTTATTCACTCTCTTTTCAGAAAAATAGGCTGTTGGAAAACGAAAATCTTGCTGAACACCAAATACTTTTAACGGTACATTGTTTATGGCAAGATTATTTTCATCATATTCATAATATACATGGGTTTTATTGAAATTAAAGGCACTATTAATCAACGACTTAGATTCGTCCACTTTTAATCTACCTGCTTTTAGGCCCAAGTTGTTTTCAATAGCCAACGGTATCAATTGACCAAGGTTTTGGCTGCTCGATTCTTGTGCCGAAACTCCCACAGAGATAAGAAGGGCTATAAACGTAATACCTTTTTTTATTGATGTTTTAGACAACGATTTTGCCGAATTATCATGGCTTTCAAAGATGGAATATAGAACAGGCAAAACCACCAATGTTAATATGGTCGCTGTAAACAAACCTCCTATTACCACTGTTGCCAAAGGTCGTTGTACTTCTGCCCCTGCATTTGTAGATATGGCCATGGGTAAAAAACCAAGTGCCGCTGCAGATGCCGTTAATAATACCGCTCGTAAACGATCCTTAGTCCCCTGCTTTATCAACTCTTCCAAACTGTCAAACTGATGATTTTTCAATTCTTTAAAATGCTCTATTAAAACAATACCATTTAATACGGCAATACCAAAGAGCGCTATGAAACCTACCCCTGCAGAAATACTGAACGGTAAACCTCTTAGCCATAATAAGAGTACACCACCAACTGCTGCCAATGGAATAGCAGAATAGATCATAAGCGCCTCTTTTACAGATTTGAAAGCAAAATATAACAGTATAAAAATGAGTACTAATGCAATAGGCACGGCTATTAAAAGTCTGTCTCTAGCACTTTGTAGATTTTCAAATTGACCGCCATAGGTAATGGTATATCCGGTGGGTAACTTTACATTTTCATTAATCAGTTTTTGAACATCATCTACTACTGATTGTAAATCGCGGTTACGCACATTTACTCCCACTACCGTTCGTCTCTTCGTATCATCTCTAGATATTTTTGCAGCACCTTTTTTAAAAGTAATATCTGCCACTTCACTTAATGGTACCTTACCACCAATTGGCAGGTCTACATATAAATTTTTGAGGTCATCGATATCTTGTCTCTTAGACTTGTCTAGGCGAACTACAAGGTCGAAACGCTTTTCCCCCTCAAAAACACTACCTGCGGTTTTACCAGCAAAACTCATGGATACCATATCATTCAATTCTTGAATGTTCAAGCCGAATCGGGCGATTTTAGCACGATCATAATTAACGCTCATTTCAGGTAAACCGGCAATTTTTTCAACACTAATATCTGCCGCTCCTTCCACATTCTTTATCAATGCACCGATTTCGTTGCCTTTTTTAGCAAGCACATCCAAATCAGGACCAAAAATCTTAATGGCAATATCTGCCCGCACACCAGTAATCAGCTCATTGAATCGCATTTCTATGGGCTGGGTAAACTCTACTTCCATACCCGGTATTACAGCTAATGCCTCTTTAAACTTATCTGCCAACTCATCTTTGGAAGCAGCACTTGTCCATTCATCTTTTGGGGCAAGTTTGATAATAACATCACTCTCTTCCATAGACATAGGATCAGTCGGCACTTCGGCAGCACCAATTCTAGTAACTACCTGCTGTACCTCAGGAAAATTCTTCAAAAGTATTTTTTCTATTTCAGTGGTTATTTCTACGGTCTTGCTTAACGAAGTTCCTGTTTTTAAAACCGGCTGTATCACAAAATCACCCTCATCTAAGGTTGGAACAAACTCCCCGCCCATCGATGTATAAAGGAAAATAGAACATAAAAGTAAAATTGATGCTGTGCCCAATACCAGCTTTTTACTTTTTAATGCCCAATGTATAATAGGTTCATATTTATTGTTTAACCATTTCATTAAACGAACCGAAATATTTTTATCAGACTCTTTCGATGGTTTTAAAAAAATTGAAGCAGCAACTGGTACATATGTAAAACACAATATCATTGCCCCGATTAAAGCAAAACTAAAAGTCAACGCCATGGGCTTAAACATTTTTCCTTCTACTCCACTTAATGACAGAATAGGTATAAAAACGATTAAAATAATTAGCTGCCCAAAAATGGCAGAATTCATCATTTTAGAAGCTCCATTAAATGTAATTTCATCTTTAAGATTTTGCATTTCTAATCTACCTAAACTATTTAGAGCTTGCTGTTTTCTAGTTATTTCAAAAGCAATGAACTCTACAATAATTACCGCACCATCAATGATAATCCCGAAATCTATAGCTCCTAAGCTCATTAAATTTGCGTCTACTCCGAAAATATACATCAACGATAAAGCAAAAAGTAAACACAACGGAATTACCGAAGCTACTACCAAACCTGATCTAAAATTACCTAACAGTAATACAACCACGAAAATAACAATCAAACATCCTAAAACTAAATTTTCGGTAACCGTGAAAGTCGTTTTAGCAATAAGTTCACTTCGTTCTAAAAACGGATTAATATAGACACCTTTAGGTAATGATTTCGAAATTTCGGCAACACGTTCTTTGACCGCTTCTATAACTTTTTTAGAGTTCGCATCTTTTAGCATCATTACCTGACCTAAGACTTTTTCACCTTCCCCATTACCAGTTATTGCTCCAAAACGAATGGCACTTCCGAAATCAACCGTAGCAATATCATTTATATAAATAGGGACGCCGTCTTCATTTTTTACAACGATATTTCGAATATCCTCAAGCGATGAAACCAATCCTTCTCCACGAATAAAGAAAGCTTGATTCACCTTTTCTATATAGCCGCCACCAGAAACACTATTATTACTTTCCAATGCCTTAAACACATCGCTAGCAGTGATGTTCATGGCATTAAGCTTCTGCGTATTTATGGCAACCTCATATTGCTTTAAAAATCCGCCCCAAGTGTTGACCTCAACCACACCGGGTATACCAGACAATTGTCGTTTAACGATCCAATCTTGAATGGTTCTTAAATCTGTTGTAGTATACTCTTCTTTATACTCAGGTTCAACTTCAAGCACATATTGATAAATTTCTCCCAAACCTGTGGTAATCGGTCCCATTTGTGGAGTACCAAATCCTGCAGGGATTTTTTCGGAAGCCGATGCAATTTTCTCCGAAATGAGTTGTCTTGGTAAATATGTTCCTAAATCATCGTCAAAAACTATGGTGACTACCGATAAGCCAAACTTTGATACTGAACGAATTTCCTTGACCCCTGGCAAGTTTGCCATTTCTAACTCTACAGGATAGGTTATAAACTGCTCCATATCTTGCGTAGAAAGATTACGTGACGTCGTAATTACCTGCACTTGGTTATTCGTCACATCTGGTACCGCCCCAATTGGAATCTGTGAAAGAGAATACAAACCGTAGCCAACAATAAATACGGTAAATAATAGAATAATAAGCTTATTCTTTAAACTAAAATTAATGATATGTGATAGCATATTTTCATATAAATCAATGTTAAACGCCCTACTTCATTTTTATGAAATAGAACTTAAAAAATTAAAAATCGATTGTATTATGAAATGCGGGGTGGCTGTAAAATACCCTCTGTATGTATTGAAGAGGTCGGTGCCTGATAGTGAAAATTTAAAACTTTAAAATCCACTATTTCAAATTGATTTAATTCCGTTTTAAAAGGATTTATAACCATATCAGCTACCGAAGTAATTGAACTACTATGATTAAAAGGTAATTTTTCATGATCTTTCTTTTCCTCTTGATGGTCTCGTTGATGCTCTAATTTTAAGTCACCATAATGCTTGGAAAGAAAAACAATAATATTATCGCCATATTGAGCTTTGTGAAACTCTGCATGTTCAATTAATTCATCTAACTGAATTATATCATCATAGTGCACACCAAAACTCTGTAGCATGATTAATGAAGATAATAATATGGAAAATAGTTTGTTCACTTCAATAAAATTAAATAAAATTATCAATACGACCTATTTAAACTATTATCATAAACACAATTCATATTCATTCTAATCGATTAAATTATAAACATCTCTAAGTACGGAAATCACCTTACCTTCATCATAAGTTTCTAAATCATATCTTATTCTTAGCTTAGTGCCTAATGGTGCATAATAATAAATCATCCAAGCATCAGCTTCCCCTACTCCAATACAACCATTAGAATAAGCCTTTCCTAATGTATTAGGATTTGTTGTTGGGTGTATCATTTGACCATTTCTAACATTATTAATTTCAGTTTCTATCCAAGGAATTTGAGGCATCATTGTCGTTTTACCATCATCTCTTCTAGTTACATAAAAACGTTTTCCATCCACAGGATTATAAAAATCTGGATGCTTTACATGTTTCACAATACTACCTATTCCTGTTTTTGTTCTTAAGTCAGTTACTCGGTCTCCAAATTTTAAATATCGCTCCCTATACTGCCCTACTCTAACTGGAAAATTATATAACAATATCGAATCTTGAAAAATCCTTAATTTATATTCCGGAATATTAATGTCTAATTCTGTATTGAAAAAATTGTCAAGCAACTTACAGGCACTTAGAGAATCTGGAATATTTAATTGGCTTCCTTTTGGAAGTATAATCATTTGCCTTTGATCATAAACAAATGAATCACGAGCCATCATTCTATAATAATCAGTATTTGCCAATGTATCTATAATCCAAGAATTATTTCGAACCAATAGATGCTCAGTTAATTCATATGGTACAAGTGAATCATACTTACTTACTATAGAATCCATAAATTCAAAATACTTTCCAATCCTAATATTCTTAGTCACCATTAATTGATTTTGACTTGTCACCTCTTTAATGGTTGGTGTAGCAATTATAATCTTGGCTTGTTCTTTTTCTAAGCTTGAAGGATTACTGAAATTGCATGAAATAAAAAGAAAGAATGTGACAATAATAGATAAGTAATGGAAGCGTGTCTTTTTAATCATATATTATTTCATTTTACACATAAACATTTTATATAAATTTCGATTTCCTGGCTAAACATGTTCTTATTTTTTACACTAATAAACTAAACTTCAAATAGAAATATTTTCACTTAACTATCTATATTATAATGGTATAAATGTAATTTGCCGCTCTATAGAAAAGAATGACCTTGGTCATGTTCTTTTAGGTGTGGTTTCTCCAAACCACCATTTCTTTTTCAATAAGCCCAAATCTTTTACAGCATGTTCTTTAAGATGCCGCTCCATTTCATACACAGAATCGGTCAAGAACAATAAATTCATATCTTCTTTAGAAATACTTTTCCTTTCGCTCATAACCCTTAAATGAACATACAGTTCTTTATGATATTCCTTACTGAAAGGCACGAGCAGAAAGTAATGAATCATTTTAGTTTTTATTAAGGCTAATGCCTCTAATCGGCTTAGGGGTCCATCTAAAAAATCATGTTCCTCGCTTAGATAAAAAAAATAAATTCCTTTTTAATTGGTCTTGCAATTCATATTTATTTGTTCAACCATAAAAATAAACTTTACCTCATCCTGTAAAAATGACAATTCTCATAATACTGTCATGATATTGGTCATTTTTAAAGTAGTAGTTTCAATTTACTTTTGAGCATGGCCGATAGCACAAAAACTGTATTTGCAAAATCGAAATTGGTGGGGCGAATAAAACAATTCTTCATACAGATTGGAGAGCTGTCTTATTTTGCTGGACGCTTTTTTAAAGAAATCTTTACAGCTCCTTTCGAGTTCAAGGAGCTCTTACGCCAATGTTATCAAATGGGTAACCGGTCATTGGTACTTGTTTGTATGACAGGTTTTATTATCGGTTTGGTACTTACATTGCAATCGAGACCTACGATGATTCAATTTGGGGCCGTATCAATGATGCCCAATATGGTTGGCATTTCTATTGTCAGAGAAATAGGGCCGGTCATTACTGCCTTAATATGTGCTGGTCGTATTGCCTCTGGCATTGGCGCCGAGTTAGGTTCGATGAAAGTTACCGAACAAATTGACGCGATGGAAGTTTCAGGTACCAACCCATTTAAATATTTAGTTGTAACCCGAATTTTGGCCACAACTTTAATGATTCCGATTTTAGTAGTCTTTGGAGACTTGATTGCACTTTTTGGTTCTGCCTTAGTTGAAAATTTAAAAGGGCAAGTATCTTTTCAACTCTATTTCAATACGGTTTTTGATGCACTGAGTTTTGGAGATTTGGTTCCCGCCACCATAAAATCATTCTTTTTTGGATTTGTAATCGGATTAGTTGGATGTTTTAAAGGCTTTAACAGTAAAAAGGGAACTGCCGGCGTTGGCATAGCTGCCAATACTGCTGTGGTCATGGCATCACTATTGTTATTTGTTGTAGATTTTATAGCCGTCTTTATATCCGACATTTTCTATGAATTATAATATGGAAAAAGATACGACCAACATACAGGCCAAAGGTTTTAAAAAATCAAAAAACGGTACAGAGCGAAAAGCAGTTATCCGTATTAAAAATGTCATAAAAAGTTTTGGTGACAACCATGTGCTGAACGGTTTTAACATGGTACTTTATGAAGGTGAAAACCTAGTGGTCATGGGCAAATCAGGTTCTGGAAAATCTGTGATGATAAAATGCCTGGTAGGTTTAATGGCGCCCGATAGTGGTTACATAGAGGTGATGGGAAAAGAAATATCCACTTTGAATAGACAAACTTTGGATGAGCTACGTTCGGAAATTGGTTTCCTTTTTCAAGGTAGCGCCTTATACGATTCAATGACTGTTCGGGAGAATCTGGAATTTCCGATGCGGAGACACAAAGAGAAACTGGGTTTTGTTCAAGATACTACTCCACTTGTAATGGAAGCTCTCGAAAATGTAGGTTTGGCACATACTATAGATTTAATGCCCGAAGAACTCTCAGGAGGCATGAAAAGAAGGGTCGCTCTGGCGCGAACACTCATCTTGAAACCAAAAATAATCTTATACGATGAACCAACTAGCGGACTTGATCCAATTACAGCGAAAGAAATTATTGAATTGATGCGGAGCATTCAAAGGAAATATGGAACCAGTTCCTTAATCATTACACATGATGTAGACTGTGCACGAGTAATTTCGGAACGTATGATTCTTTTAGTAGATGGCATAAATTATGCAGAAGGCACCTACGCAGAGTTATCGGCATCAAGAGACCCAAAAGTAGAAGCATTCTTTAAAAAATAATA
The DNA here is from genome assembly GCF_900109345.1 of Maribacter orientalis. Lineage (GTDB taxonomy): Bacteria > Bacteroidota > Bacteroidia > Flavobacteriales > Flavobacteriaceae > Maribacter > Maribacter orientalis. Next base: position 166,681 of record NZ_FNZN01000001.1, on the reverse strand, counting down.
TCATGGCTAAAACAAAATTGGAACATTTAAGATTAGGTATTTTCGTGATACTAGGTATTATCTTGCTACTCTTTGCCGCATACCTTATAGGTAACCGACAAAATATGTTCAGTAAAACTTTTGAGATAAGTGCCGTTTTCAAAAATGCAACAGGCCTTCAAAATGGAAATAATGTTCGATTTTCTGGAATTAATGTGGGTACAGTAAATAGCGTTGAAATGATAAATGATACTACGATTCGGGTACGCATGATCATACAAGATGAAATGCGGAACCATATTAAAAAAAATGCTATTGCCAGTATTGGCACTAACGGGTTGGTCGGTAGTATGCTCATCAACATTGTTCCCGGTTCAGGAAAAGGTTCGCTCATTACTCCGGGAGATGAATTACAATCTTCAAACAAAATAGGTACACAAGATATGATGAGCACCTTGAATGTGACCAATGAAAATGCCGCTTTATTAACGGCAGATCTGCTAAAGGTTACCCAAGCCCTTAACCAAGGTAAGGGAACACTAGGCAGATTACTCAATGATACAGTCATGTCGAATGACTTGCAGAAAACTATTCTAAATCTTAAGAACGCAAGTAACAGTGCAAATGTCACTATGATTGAAATGAACAAAATGGTAGAGCAATTGGATTTTGAAGAAAGTGCTGCCGGTGTTTTATTAAGCGATACTATATCTGGAGGGAAAATAAAAAATGTTATTGAACATTTAGAAACAACATCTATTGAAATAGAAAAAATGGCGCAAAACCTTAATTCAATAATTGGTGGAATAAATGAAGGGAATGGTGCTATTAACTATCTTACCAAAGACTCTATATTTGTCAACCAACTAGAACGAAGTATTGAAAATATAGAACAAGGTACTGAGCGATTTAATGAAAACATGGAAGCTTTAAAGCATAACTTTTTAACAAGGGGTTATTTTAGAAAGTTAGAAAAAAAGGAAAAGAAAAATTCGAATTAATACATAAGGCTATAGCACCAATTAGATTCAAGAGATTATTCCTGATTTTAGTATTACAAAAACGAAAAAAAATGATATAAATGATCAGATTCCTTTTCCTTGATTAATAATCTTACATATAAAGCTTTTATGTCTGTATTTGGTAAAGTGACCCTTTATCGCCAAAGAATCCTATAAATTTGTTAAACACAAACACTCCTTACACGTGAGCAAAGCTATTTATATCGTTACTACTGAGCCCAACAGTGGAAAATCTATTGTTGCATTGGGCCTAATGCACCTTTTATTGGGTAAAACTGCCAAAGTAGGCTATTTCAGACCTATTATAGATGATGTTCCTAATGGCAAAATAGATAACCATATCGATACGGTTTTGAGCTACTTTAATGTTGACATGAAGTCAGAAGAAGCCTATGCCTATACAAGAGGCCAGGTGGTGCAATTAAAAAATAAAGATAAAGACGATGAAATCGTTGGTCATATCATTCATAAATTCAAAACTATTGAAAATCGTTTCGATTTTGTACTAGTAGAAGGCACCGATTTCTCTGGAGAGGGTGCAATTATAGAGTGGGATATTAACGTACTTATTGCTAAAAATTTAGGTATTCCTGCCATTATTCTGGCAAGCGGAAAAAATAAGTCCTTAGAGGAACTTTTAGGCAACCTTTACATGGCTTATGATTCATTTATGGAAAAGGGTGTTGAAGTCTTATCAATTATAGCAAATAAAGTACAACCAGAAAATTTAGATTTAGTAACAAACGGACTAAAGGAAAAACTACCCGATAACATTTTGGTCGGAGCCATTCCCATTAACTATACATTAGGCAGCCCAACAGTAAAAGAAATTGCCCAAGAGCTAGATGCCAAAATTCTATTTGGCTTAAACTATATTAATAATCAAGTGGGTGGTTTTAGTGTTGGCGCCATGCAATTACGAAATTACCTAACACACTTAAAAAAAGATAGTTTAGTAATTACACCAGGGGATCGAGCAGATATAATTTTGGGCGCGCTACAAGCCAACATTTCTACCAATTACCCTAATCTTTCAGGTATTGTTCTAACTGGCGGACTTATTCCTGAAGAGTCTATTATTAAATTAATAGAAGGTCTTTCAGATATTATTCCTATTCTTTCGGTAGCTGGGGGCACTTATTCTGTGACCAATAAAATTGGTACTATAAGACCACGAATTTACGCCGATAACAAAGAGAAAATAATCACCTCAATTCAGGAATTTGACAAATACATTCCAACAAAAGAATTAGCTGAAAGGTTAATCACATTTAAAGCAAAAGGTATTACACCTAGAATGTTTCAGTATAATTTGCTTCAAAAAGCAAAGTCTACCAAAAAACATATTGTTTTACCTGAAGGGTTAGATGATCGAATACTCTTGGCTACTAAAAAATTAATAGATGCTGATGCGGTCACCATTACCTTGTTAGGGAATAAAGAACAGATAAAATCAAAAATTGCAGAATTAGATATCGATTTAGACCTTAATAAAATCAATATTATTGACCCAACCAAATCCGACCAATTTATTGAATATGCTACTACATTGTATGAATTACGAAAGCATAAAAATGTGAATTTAGCAATGGCCCAGGATTTAATGGAAGATGTTTCTTATTATGGCACTATGATGGTATACAAAGGCCATGCAGACGGAATGGTTTCAGGAGCTGTACACACAACACAACATACCATACGGCCTGCTCTACAATTTATTAAAACTAGACCTGATGTCTCTATTGTATCTTCAATTTTCTTTATGTGTTTACCAAATAGAGTCACCGTTTTTGGAGATTGTGCTATCAATCCAAACCCTACAGCAGAACAATTGTCTGAAATAGCTATATCCTCAGCAGCAACAAGTGCTGCTTTTGGCATTGAGCCAAAAATTGCTATGCTTTCTTATTCCTCTGGCGCCTCTGGTGTGGGTGAAGATGTCGATAGAGTACGAAAGGCTACCGAAATCATAAAGGAGAAAAGACCTGACCTTAAAGTAGAGGGGCCTATTCAATATGATGCAGCGGTTGATGCCAAAGTCGGACTCAGTAAATTACCAGATTCTGAAGTTGCCGGCCAAGCAAGTGTATTTATATTTCCAGATTTGAATACTGGTAATAACACCTACAAGGCTGTTCAAAGAGAAACAGGTGCTTTGGCAATCGGACCAATGCTACAAGGTCTTAATAAACCAGTAAACGACTTAAGTCGTGGCTGTACTGTAGACGATATTTTCAATACCGTAATTATAACCGCAATTCAAGCGCAGGGTCTTTAAAAAACTATTTTCATGAACATATTAATTATCAATTCTGGTAGTTCTTCCATAAAATATCAACTTTTAGAAATGCCTTCCGCCCAAGTTATTTGTACTGGAATGATAGAACGAATAGGTAGTACCAAATCTATTTCAACATTTAAATCCAAAGATTATAGAATCGAGAATATCTCCAAAATAACAAATCACAAAGAAGGAATAGAAAGAATAACAGCACTACTACTTGATTCTGAAAAGGGGGTTCTTTACAGTACTGAAGAAGTTGATGCCATTGGGCATCGAGTGGTACATGGTGGCAGCGAATTCACTGAAACTACTTTAATTGACAATGAGGTTAAGAATAAAATTAAACTATTCTCACCTTTAGCACCTTTACACAATCCTGCAAATCTGGTAGGAATCGAAATGGCCGAAAAAATATTTAATTCTGCAAAACAAATAGCTGTTTTTGATACTGCCTTTCACGGCACGGTACCTGTGAAAGCAAAAAAATATGCCATACCTAACGAATTTTATAACGAAAAAGGAATTCAGGGGTATGGGTTTCATGGCACAAGTCATAAATATGTTTCTGAAATAGCGACGGAATATTTGGAAAAGCAAAATGCCAAACTGATTTCTATTCATTTGGGTAATGGTTGTAGCATTACAGCAATTAAGGATGGAAAAAGTATAGATCATAGTATGGGTTTTGCTCCATCAAATGGACTTGTAATGGGTACACGAAGTGGCGATATTGACCACGCTATTATTTTTTATATGGTGAATACTTTAGGCTATAGTTTAGACGAGGTAAATGAACTCTTGAATAAAAAGAGTGGTATGCTTGGTCTTACCGGTTTTAACGATTTACGGGATATTGAAAGCGAAGCTAGTAAAGGAAATACCAGCTGTATTTTAGCTTTAGAAATGAACGCCTATCGAATTAAAAAATATATTGGTGCATATATCGCAGCTTTGAACGGATTAGATGCAATCATTTTCACAGCGGGTATTGGAGAAAACTCTAGTCTTATGCGCCAATTAGTTTGCAAGGATATGGACTATTTTAATATTCATTTAGATGATGCTAAAAATGATTTAAGGTCATCGACTATTCGAGAGGTGAACTCTTTAGATTCTAAGGTCAAAATATTGGTAATACCTACGAATGAAGAATTAGAAATTGCAAAACAAGTGTTCAACTTATTAACCTAATTAAAGTATACATTATCTTCTAATCTTAATGCTTCTATATAATTCACATAATTCTTGACTTGCATTTAGAACCAGTTTTACTTAAAAAAAGAATTTACATATAACATAAATTATAGTTTATGATGAAAGTCATTTCCAAAACCTTTTTAAGCACTTAAATTTAGGTTCAAATATAAATTTTACAATAACTTAAAAATCAATATTATGCAAAACGATAGCGGAAATGTATTATTAGCCCTTTTAACAGGAGCTGCAATTGGAGCTGGAATAGGTATACTTTATGCACCGGACAAAGGCATTGAAACCCGCCATAAAATTAAAAGGAAAGTTGAAGATACTAGTCACGATTTAGCTGAAAGAGTTTCACATGCTAAAGATGAGCTTACCAAAACTGCAAATGAAAAGAAAGATGCGTTTGACAGAAAATTAGATGAGGCAATTTCTACTATGAGCTACAAGGCAGATGATATCATTGATAAATTAGAGCGAAAATTAGAGGACCTTAAAGCGAAAAACGCTCAACTACAAAAATAGTCATTATGGCTTTTGAAGAATTAAAAAATGACCTCATGGGGCTGAAAAGCGAAATGAGGTCATATATAGAACATAGCGACGAATACTATAAGCTTAAAATTTTTAAAATATTATCGAAACATGCTACAGGCATTCTGAAGTTTATAGTGATTGGTACAAGCTCTATTTTTGCCTTGCTATTCTTATCATTTGCAGCCTGCCTAGGCTTATCTGAAGTATTCGACAGTTATTTTATCGGCTTTATTGTTGTAGCCGGTTTTTATGTTTTGGTCGCAATTTTGCTCTACCTTTTTAGAGCAAAATTAAATGCACCGGTACTTAAAAAATTATCTAAATATTATTTCGTCTGATTATGGTAAAAAGTTATTCATCTTTTGAAGAAATAGATACTCGCTTAAAGATATTAGAACTTCAACGTGAAATCGATCAAGAAAGCCTAAAACTTAATGTTCAAAACGCAAGGGTAGATTTGGTACCACGGTTGTTTCGTAATAGCCTAGGAACAAATTTCTCTCAAAACGATACATTAAAAAGCTTATTCATTACTTTCATTTCAAGCAAAGCATTGAATTTTATTCGTAAAAAACGTAGGTCGAGAAGTCGAGATTAGAAGTGATTTAATCTTTGTTTCTTCACTCATAAAAAAGTATCTCTACTACAGCAAAATTACACTCCCATTTTACTCAAGTAAATTATGGTGTAAAAAATTTAACCTCATTGAAATTAAGGCTTAAAACGATTTAAATGAAAACAGGATTAGTACTTTCTGGTGGCGGAATGCGTGGTGTGGCACATATAGGCGCTATCAAGGCTCTTGAAGAAAATAAAATTTACCCCTCGTATATAGCAGGAACTAGCGCGGGTGCTGTGGTGGGCGCGTTATATGCCGGAGGATGCAAGTGGAATAAGATGCTAGACTTCTTCAAAACGGTAGACTTGTTTTCTGTAAATAAATATGCTAGAAATAAACCGGGTATTATTGATACCTCTAAGTTTTATGACCTTCTGAAAGAGTATTTGCCAGAAGATAATTTTTCAGCTCTTAAGACACCACTTTATATAACAGCTACCAACTTACTGGATGGTACCCTAGAAATATTTCATGAAGGACAACTAATTAAACCAGTATTGGCTTCTGCAGCAGTTCCTGGATTTTTTGCGCCTGTTCAAATTAAGGATGGATATTATATAGATGGTGGCACATTAAATACTTTCCCCGTTGACTTAATTAAAATGTATTGTGATCAAATTGTTGGCATTTATGTAAACCCTTTCGAGAAAGTTGAAATAGAAGAATTAAAACATTCATATAATATTCTCGAGCGAGCATATCATATTAAAATTGCTAATGAATCGCTATCCAAATTTAATGATTGTAATCTGTTAATAAGTCCTAAAGGATTGGAGAATTTTGGCATGTTTTCAGTGAAAAATATAGATGCAATATTTCAATTAGGCTATGAATCTACAATTGAAGCATTAGAAACGAACCATTCCTTAAACAAATCAATGTCTCCTGCAGAATTAGAGCTGATGAACGGTTTTTCCGTAGATTCCATTTAAGATATAAATCCATATCAAATTCATCAATTTCCTTGTTTAAACAAAGATTTTGATTACACTATGATTGAAGCATTATAGGCTAGCAGTTTTTAAAAGAATAAACTCGCTAATGTTTGTTGTATCAATAGCACCAACAAGTTTCCCGTTTTCAACTACTGGATAAAAATCATTATTTTCTTTTCCTTTTATCTGTAATACTTTTATTATTTCCATTGATACATCAACGGTCTTAAATTTTTTCTGCATGATGTCACGAACCAAAACTGATGGTGTCTTTACATTTTTTATGATATCTTTTTGGGTTAGAATACCTATGATCTTCTGATTTTCGATAACAACAAAGTCTTTCTCCGTTCCTGCAAGCAGAATATCAATAACCTCTTGTAGATTATTGTCTGGCTGTAACCTTGTAATATTTGTAAGTGTAGCCTCTTTCACTAAATGACCTTTTAGTAAATCTCCTTGTTTCACCATTTGATTCTCACCATAGGCCCCAAGAAATATAAAAAGAGCAATTAGTATTAAAAAAGGATTAAAAAAGAGTCCAAGTACAAAAAATAAAAAGGCCAAACCTTGACCGATACTTGCTGCAATATCTGTAGCCGTAACACGACCAAGTTTAAAAGACAAAAGTGCCCGAAGTACTCGGCCACCATCCATTGGAAAAGCAGGAATCAAATTGAAAACCACTAACATCACATTAGCAATAAAAAGATAAAACAAAAAGTTTTGAAGCGTCGGCTCATAAAGCATTTCCTCTAAAACAATAGAATCGAAATTAAAATAACTTCGTACAGGCACAACAAGAAGCAATAGGACAGCAATAAGAACGTTCACTGCCGGACCTGCCAATGCAATCAATAATTCTTGTGCTGGCTTTTCTGGCATTTTTTCTAAAGTAGCAACTCCGCCAATCGGTAGTAACAAAATATTCTTCGTCTTAACACCAAACTTTTTTGCAGTTAGCGCATGCCCTAATTCATGAAGTACCACACAAATGAACAAGACAAATATTAGTGCCTCATTAAGAAGAATTCGATTAAGTTCACTTCCCTTCTGTATTTCTAAAAATGCAACCCAAATGAGTAACAATGTAAATGTCCAGTGAACTTCAATTTTTATCCCTGAAACGCTTCCTATTCTCAATGCACCTTTCATATTGATTAATTTTAAACTAAGGTATTTATCAACACGGTTTACACCAATGACATTGGTCATAGCAAAATAAAAGACATCAAATTATATTTAAAATATATCATGAATTTAAATCACCAAAAACAATATTATAACACGTACTGTAAACCTAGCTGTCGATTAAAGAATTATCGGTGCAGGCAAATAGTATAATGGCTACATATAGCGTTGCTTGTTGTACGGCTATAACTATGACAGAAGGTACATAATTGTGTGAAAAGAAAGATGTAGAAGAGCTTAATAAATAGAGAATTCATACTTGTAAAATGTATTCTCCAAAAACCTATTCCTTTATATTATATTTCAAGATTACCAGAAAGTTGCCTAAGAATAATTTCTGATAATTTTGCTTGGAACTTGGCATTGCTAAAGCGTACTTTGGCATTGATATAATTCAATTGCGCTGTTCTAAACTCTATTGTAGGAATAATACCTATTCTAAATTTATCGACAGTAATATCTAGATTCTCTTTAGCTATAGATTCATTATTACCTTCTAACTCTATAAGACTTATGTTGGTTAAATAGGTTTGATAGGTGGTTACTAACATCGACAATAATTGCTGTTCCTGTTCTTCAATAGCAACTTCTGCATTCTGCAATTCTATCTTTCCTATTTTCTCATTTCTATTTTGGTTGAAACCATTAAAGAGATTTAAAGAAGCACCGAAACCATAATTAAACCCCTGTGAATTTGAACTTGTTGTAAACCCCAGACTAGATTCTGAACGACCAAAATTATACCCTGTGGTAGCATAAAGTGTAGGATATCTTGCTGCTCGTATTTGTTTTAACTCTAATTCACTGATTCGCTTACCTATTCGTTCTGCATTTAATTGTGGATTATTGACAACTACCATCGTTTCTAGTTCTGGAAGCGATAAACTTTCATCCACAAAAATCTCAGGAACTACTTTAAAATCGATTTTTAAATCACGGGCCAACTGTTCATTCAATTGGGTCTTGGTATTTGCATATAATTCTTTCTGACGTTGCATTAAAGTTTGATCTGTATTCAAATCAACTTGCGCATTCAGCACTTCCAATTTTGATGCCTTACCAATTTTAAATCTATTTTGAGCCAGTTCAACTCTTTGCTTAGAAATATATATCGTACTATCTAAAGCTGAAAGTTGCTGCTGTTGTTGCACTAAATCGAAGTATGTTATCATTACCTCACCTACTTTAGTAAGAATAACTTGTTTTAATTCTGCTTCACCCAAGTTTTGATTTTCCTTCAACTGTTCGTAATTAGCAAACATTCGAAGTCCATCAAATAATGTCCAATCCATAGCTACACCATAATTAAGACTATTATTTTTTGCGTTATCACGTTCGACCAGGGTGCCGTCTGAACGCGTTTGTGAGAGATTCTGAACACTATTGTTATCTATAATACTAGCTTCAACTGAAGGAAGCATACCCGCAAAACCCGGACTAACAGATAGTGAGTCTATCTTTAAACTGTTGCCTGCAGTGATAATTTGATAATTATTTTCAACCGCCGTTTTTACCGCATTTTGTATGGTAAGCACCTCTTGCCCTGAAGTACTTAAAACCGATAGAAATATAAAAATCAATGTTAGCTTAGAATAGTTCATTTTAATAGGTTTCAAGCGCTTTAAATTCTGGTCTCTCGACCTTTTCTCTTGACCATAACATGTAAAGTGCCGGAATAACAAATAAGGTTAACATTAAAGAAAATAAGGTTCCACCGATAATAACTACACCCATACCTATTCGACTAGTAGAGGCAGCACCTAATGATAATGCAATAGGTAAAGCACCTAATGCAATGGTCAAGCTTGTCATTAAAATAGGTCGTAACCTAGATTCTGACGCTTGCAAAATTGATTCCCTTTTTCCCAAACCTTGTTCACGTAATTGATTGGCAAATTCTACGATTAAAATACCATTTTTGGTCACAAGACCAATTAACATAATCGTACCTATCTGGCTAAAAATGTTCCATGATTGTCCGAATAACCATAGTGAAAACATGGCACCGGCAACTGCCATAGGCACAGTCAATATAATAATAAATGGATCTATAAAGCTTTCGAACTGAGCAGCAAGTATTAAAAATATAAGTAACAATGCTAAACCAAATGCAAAAAGGGTATTAGAACTGCTTTCAATGAAATCACGAGATTCACCCCCTAAATCGGTAGTGAACGAATCATCTAAAACTTTATCTTTTATCCGCTCCATTGCTTCTATACCATCATTAATAGTTTTACCGGGTGCTAAATTCGCTGAAACGGTGGCCGACATATATCGGTTATTATGGTAAAGTTGTGGCGGACTACTATGTTCTGATGTTTGAACAAGATTATCTAACTGAATTAATAAGCCATCTTTATTTTTTACGAATATGGAAGTTAAATCCATAGGTGCATTTCTATCCTCTTTATCAAATTGGCCAATTACTTGGTATTGTTTCCCATTCATTAGAAAATAACCAAATCGCTGTCCGCTTAATGATAATTGCAGTGTTTGAGCAACATCAATTACCGAGACACCTAAACTTTCTGCTTTTTCACGGTCTATTGTTACATAGATTTCAGGCTTATCAAATTTTAAATTTACATCTACGAAAGAGAAAGTTTCATCTTTCTCCGCTTCAGCCATAAATGTGGGAATATGCTCTTCCAACTTTTTAAAGTTCTGTGCTTGTATGATAAACTGAATTGGAGGACCACCTCTTCTATTTACTGAAATTGTAGGTCGTTCAGATACATTTGATTTTCCACCAACGTATGCTTTTGCCCACCTACCAAGATCATTCGCAATTTCATGCTGTGATCGTTCTCGCTCACTTGGATCAACGAGTGCAATATTAGCTCTACCACTATTTACCGAAGAAGAACCAAACCCTGGGGAAGTAAGTACAAGACTCACTTTTTTTTCGGGTACCGAATCGTTTATTAATTCAGTAATATCAGTCATTAAACGATCCATATATTCATAAGATGATCCCTCTGGAGCATTTACGTTTAATCGAACAAAACTACGATCATCATATGGTGCCGTTTCTTTTGGAAGTAATATATAGAACAAAGCTATAAGACCTAAACACCCAATAAGAATTGGAAAACTCAACCATTTCCGTTTCATAAAAACCCGTAACGATTCGGCATACGAATGATTCATTTTTAAGAAATACTTTTCAGTGAAATGATAAAATTTAGACTGCTTTTGTTTACCTGGCTTAATAAGGTATGCATTAAGCATCGGTGTCAATGATAATGATACAAAAGCCGATACTAATACTGCAGCACCCAGTACAACGCCAAACTCACGAAAGAGCCTACCAACAAATCCTTCCAAGAAAATTACGGGAAGAAATACAGCGGCCAAGGTTATAGATATAGATATTACCGCAAAGAATATCTCGTTAGAGCCCTTTATAGCGGCTTCAATTGGACTCATCCCCTCTTCTACTTTCTTATAAATGTTTTCGGTAACTACAATACCATCATCTACAACAAGGCCTGTTGCCAAAACTATCGCCAATAAGGTCAATACATTTATAGAGTAACCGAACAACCACATGATAAAAAATGTAGCAATTAAAGAAACAGGAATATCTATTAAAGGGCGAAGTGCCATTGACCAGTTTCTAAAGAAAACGAAAATCACAAGAATTACCAATATTATAGATATGAGCAACGTTTCTGCCACCTCGGTAACTGCACGCCGTACAAAAACTGTGTCATCAATAACTACATTCAGCTTGAACCCTTCTGGCAAGTCTTTCTTGAGTTTTTCATATTCCTCATAAAAAGCATCGGCAATTTCTAAATAATTCGTACCAGGTTGAGGAACTACCGCTGTCGCGACCATTGGCTGACCAGAATCACTCATCTTGGTTTCCATATTCTCACCTTCTAAAGTTGCCTTTCCAATATCACTTAAGCGGACTAATTTTCCGCCATCGGCCATAATAATGATATTGTTGAATTGCTCTTCGGTATTTAAATTCCCAATAGTTTTAACTGTTAGTTCGGTATTGGCACCTGTTAACTTACCAGATGGTAATTCAACATTCTGAGCCAATAGTGCAGTTCGTACATCTGCGACAGTTAATCCGTAGGATGCTAATTTTAAAGGGTCGATCCAAAGGCGCATTGCGTATCTTCGTTGGCCCCAAATTTGAACACTACTTACCCCTGGTATAGTCTCTATGCGCTGTGCAATGACATTTTCAGCATAATCAGAAAGTTCCAAGATATTTTTACCATCACTTTGTACGGTCATAGAAAGAATACGCTGGGCATCTGCATCTGATTTTGAAACTACAGGTGGTGCATCTAAATCATCGGGTAAACTTCTTACGGCTTGCGAAACTTTATCCCGAACATCATTGGCGGCATCCTCCAGATTTTTATCAAGGTTAAACTCAATACTTATAGAACTTGAACCTTGTACACTTGAAGAGGTTATATTACGAATTCCATCAATTGAATTTATCGCTTTTTCTAAAGGCTCAGTGATCTGGGACTCAATAATATCTGCATTAGCACCTGAATAATTAGTACGCACAGAAACTTGTGCCGGATCAATCGAAGGAAATTCACGAACGCCTAAATATGTATACCCGATGATACCAAATAAAACTATGGTAAGGTTCATTACAATTGTTAGAACCGGTCGCTTAATACTTAAGGTTGATAAATTCATTACTCTGCAGAAATTGTTTCAATTTTTTCAAAATCGATAGTAACAGGCGTCCCATTTTTTAAGGCCATTACGCCATAAGTCAAAATAGTGTCTCCTACTTTCAAACCAGATATAACCCGCACTTCATTGCCGGTACGTGCACCGATTTCAACGTCTATTTCTTTTGCTTTTCCTCCTTCAGAGATAAAAATTCTTTTTCCATTTTGAACAGGTATTAAAGATTCAGAAGGCACCATTAATGCATTATCGATACTTTCTAACGGTAAAATTACATTTGCATAGGTTCCTGGATATAACTTACCATCTTTATTTTCTGCTATAGCTCTCATTTTAAGCGTACGTGTTGCAATCTCAACTTCTGGTTCTATTGCATAAACCTTTGCTTCATGCTCTTGCTTGGAATCTGACGTTGTAAACGTTAACTCAGAACCGATAGATACTTGAGAAGTATACTTTTCAGGAATTGAAAATGTGATTTTAATTTTGCTTGTATTCACCAATTTAGCTATAGGAGTCACTGATGTCACATAAGTTCCTTTAGAAATAGAACGCAAACCTATAGTGCCTGAAAATGGCGCTCGAACTACTGTTTTTGAAAGTTGAGCTTGAATAAGTTGGGATTCTGCACTTGCAGACTGAAAATCTGCGCTAACAATTTCATATTCCTCTTGACTAATTGCTTGCTTTTCTAATAATAGCTTAGCCCTACGCTCATTTTCAGAAGCTAATTTTTGCGCTGTTTGCACTTTTGATAATTGTGCTTGCAGTTCAATATCGTTAACTTTAAATAATACCTGACCTTGCGATACTTTACTACCCTCTTTAAAATTAATGCTCTCTACTACCCCAGAAACCTCACTTCGAATTTCAATTTGTTCATTAGCCTCTATTGTACCAGACAATGAAATATTATCATTAAATTTCTGAGCATATAACACCATACCTTTTACCTTAGTTGCCTGGGCCGAACCTTCTACAGTTTTCGGTTCACCTATCTCACTATTTGAATTTACTCGGTAGACAATCAATGCTATAATCCCTACAATTAATAAACTATAGACTACGTATTTTATTTTCATAAGCGTTATGGAAAGAAATTATATAACGTGTTATTTCGAACACCGACAAATCTAATTCTAATAGCCTATTTTAAGTAAATCTTATACAATATTTAACACGGATTTAGCATGCTTTTATTGGATGATCATGTGCCATTCTTCAAATTAAAAAAACTCTCATTTTATATGACTGTATACTTTTAAAAAGGTTTAATCCTAAATAAATTTTAACATAAATACCAGTTTCGAATTTGGCGGCACGTACCCTTTAAATTAGATAATGTATATGACGAATATGAGAGAATATGTGAATTAAAAAATAGCCCCTGGTGGCTAAAGACCCTTAGATAAAGTTAAGCCTGATAATTTCGAAGATTCTGTCTCCTAAACTATTAAATATTTAAAAATCCAGCTTAGAAAACGAAATGAAAAAATTAAAACTAATTATCAATTATATTCAAATATAAAATTCTAGGAATATTATATTTTAACCAATTTTTCATCAATGGGGAAATAATAAAGAAAGCCCAGATTAGCGTCTTGCCAATACTGGGCCTTTCTAAGGGGGATTTTACTTAAAATGAGCACTAAAACAATTTATGAAGCCAATACTTTTACTAATTTATCGAGTTTATGAACTGTTAACGGTTTAGATATAAAACCACTACAAGCACTATGTTCTTCAGCTTTAATTATTTCATTCATACTAGTTGTAGAAGACAACAAGTAAATTTTTATTGAATTTAATTTCCCTTTGTTTATTGCACTAAATTCATTCAAGAATTGAAACCCATTCATTATTGGCATATTGATATCCAAAAAAATTATATCAGGTAAGAATGTTGATTCAGAATTCGAATGATTATTTATTGAACTTAAATAATCAATGGCTTCTTTTGCAATGGTATACGTTTTAAAGTTTGCATTTATAGCTAATTTCTCTATGACTTTTTGATTGATAAATAAATCAATTTCTCTATCATCAATCAACATAAAATTTATTTTCATAACCTATTTTTATCTGAATTTTGGTAAACTAATTATAAAACAAGCACCTTTAGTAATTTTGCTTTCAACTCTATTTTTTCCGTGTAAATTTTCAATTATACTTTTAATAACATCAAAACACATAATATTTATTGCTCTCATAAATCAGCTTTGATAGTTTAAACAATAAACTTTAGCAAGTTTCATGCTCTTGAAAATTGCATGAGGTAACTTTTTACTATACAACCGTTTATATGATTTAATCAATAGGTTTATTGAAAGGGAATTAACTAAATAAACCTCGGTCGATATTAACGACATACTTTCTATTTTTTTTGATAGTAAATGCCCAGCAGCTATAGAAAAAGTCCCCCTGACATCTCTTAAATCAATAATTATAGGCATGGGAACACCAGTATTTAATTCAGAAACAACTGCAAGGCATTCTTGAGCAATTTTATAATCTAGTTTTTGATCTGGATTCAAATTTGAAATTTTACAAAGAAGAACACTATTGTCCTCTACCCAAAAAGAAACATGTTTATTTATTACTTTTTTCTCCATAATATCAATTCCTAATTAGCATATTAAGGCTCCTAAACTTCTGATTATTGTGGTAATTTGCTCTTTCTATTGGTGTATGTTTTTTTTCCAAAACGCACTTCCTTTAGTTATACAAAATAGCGCTGATACAATTTTTATTGCGAATGATTGAAACTGAGCGGAAGAATTAATAATTGAAAAAGAAGAAAAATATTCCACTAAATTTATAGATTCAACTATACCTAATCCGTGTATTTTAATTCGTAAAGGAAGGTGTTTGCCTTTCGAAAGCTTAGGAATTACACCTGATATTTTTTTATAATTTTGACTCTTAACTGTCTGAAAAGCATACTCTTCATTATAAGAAGAATAAACTATGTTTTTATTTGCCCCTAAAAATGCTTCTTCTATATGAAATGTATTTTCCAAACTTATTTATTTAAATAATTAAGTTCAATAGATATGCCATAAAAATCAAAGCGATGTAATTACACACTTAAAATGCTGTAAAACAGGTACATAAGCGGATGACAAAAAATACTAAAGCGAAGATTATTCTTACAAAAATAACGGAATACCGTTTTCTGTTTCATTATAAAAGCAAATGCACGGTATCCCGTGTGTGGTGATTATTTTTTAATGCCAAGTTTTTTCATTTTGTCGCGAAGCGTACTTGGTTTTAATTCTAGCAATTCAGAAGCACTATTTGCTCCAGAAATTTTCCATTTACAAAGCTCTAATATATCTAATATGTGATTTCGTTGAATAGCATCTAAAGATATATTCTCATTGTGTTCTTTTATGGAAACTTTAGATTTCTGAAACTCAGACTCAAAACCAGGTATTAGTAAAGTTTCATCGGTAGATAAAATGCAAGCTCTCTCAATCAAGTTTTCCAGCTCTCTAATATTTCCTGGCCAATTATACGCTTTTAGTTTTTCCATAGCATCATCAGAAATGTATTTAATATCCTTGCTGTATGCTTTATTAAACTTGTCTACAAAATGTTCTACCAACAATGCTATGTCTTCTTTTCGTTTTCTTAAGGATGGAACGTTAATTGGAAAAACGTTTAATCTAAAAAACAAATCTTCTCTAAATCGTTTTTTTTCAATTTCTTCTTTTAAATTTCTGTTCGTTGCAGCAATGACCCTTACATCCAATTTTTTCACTCCTAAACCTCCCACTACTTCTATTTCACCTTCTTGTAAAAATCTTAATATTTTTGGTTGCATATCTATAGGTAATTCCCCTATTTCATCTAAAAATAAAGTGCCCCCATCTGCTAACTCAAATTTCCCGATTTTATCAGCGAACGCACCAGTAAAAGATCCTTTTTTATGTCCAAATAACTCACTCTCGATTAATTCTCTAGGTATTGCCGAACAGTTAACTTTTATTAATGGCTTATTGTTTCGCAAACTAATATTATGAACTGCCCTTGCCAATAATTCTTTCCCAGTACCAGATTCTCCTAATAATAAAACAGTCGCATTTGTAGCTGCTACTTTTTCAACATCTGAAAGAACATTACTAAAGACCGCACTGCCATACACCATTTCCTCATAATTGAAAACTAAATCTAGTTCGTTTCTCAGATAAACATTTTCTTGCTCTAGTTGATTCCTTAATAAGGTTAACTCTGCATTAGCTTTGTGAAGTTCCTCGTTTGCTAAAACTATCTTTTTTTCTGCTGCTTTACGTTCTGTACTCTCCACCATTAACGACACTAGGTTGGCAATAGAAGTTGCAAATTCTTCTTCATCCCTACTCCATAGGCGTTTAGGCCCTACATGTTCAAAACACAAAACCCCATACAAGTCATTTGACATTTGTATAACCACATCCATCATAGAGGAAATACCTATTGGTAAAAGATATTTATAGGTAAAGCTTTCTGTTACATTATCTTTTAAAGCATCATTTATACTTATTATTCGATTTTTAAGTAGTGCCTCAAAATATTTTGGATTCTGGATTTCTCTAAGTATTATTCCACTTTCAAAATTTTGCTTTTTTACATCGAACAAATTCTCACACTTAATTTCATTTTTATCGCTATTAAATGCCCACACCCCAACACGTGCAACATTTAATGTCGTTGCTGAGAGCATGGTGATTTTACTTAAAGCAGTTTTAAAATCACTACCAACAAGGGCTGTTAACTCTAATATTACATTTTTCTTTTGATTAGATTTTTCAGCATTTTCTTCTAGTAGCCTTTTCGCTTTTTCTTCTTCAGAAACATCCTTAATTGTCCCAAACAATGCAACCACTTCACCTTTGTCATCTTTAATATTCCCTGATAAAAATGAAGCCAAGAACTTCTCACCATTTTTTCGAATAAACTCTAATTTAAAATATGGGGCTTTTCCTTTTGCAACTTTTTGTTTAATCTTTAACATTAACTCAAAATCTTCCGTTTTAGCAAAGGGATAAGGAAGTTTAAGTCCTATTAACTCCTCCTTAGAATAGCCAAGCATGTCACAAGTAGAATCATTAATCATTATAATTTCACCTTCTAGATTAATAATCAATAATCCTTCTTGCATCGACATAATAAGTTTATCCGTAAATTCCTTTGCAAGTTTTAAGTCGATTTCTGCTTTTTTACGCTCCGTAACATCTCGCGCAATACCTAATATTTTATTATCTGTTTGAATTTTTGCGGATATTTCTACATCAATCAAAGATTTGTCTTTGCATTTAAACCTTCTTAGGAAAACTACAGCAATACCTTTAAGTAATTTTTTATGATTATCTGGATTTTGTATTATCTCACCAACAAGAAAATCTTGAATTTTCAATTTTGAAAACTCCTCTTTGGTATATCCTAAAGTTGTATAAGATGCCTTATTATAATTATGGATTGTGCCATCTAAAGAATACGTCATGATAGCATCACTTGCCTGATCTACTAATGCCTTATAAGATTCATCTTTCTTTTTAATTTCAGCAACTGTTCTTGTTTTTTCTATGGCTATGGTAGCCAAACTTACTGTAAAATTAAGCTCACGAATTTCCTCTAGCGAAGGCTTATTTATAGCATTACTATAAATTGCAAATGTTCCTAAAACATTATCATCCTTAGATATAATCGGCAATGACCAACATGACCTTAAATTGTGCTGTAATGCAATGTATTTCCAATTCACCCAACGTTTGTCATTATTTATATCTGAAACAACAATTGGTTTTTTAGTATATGCTGCGGTACCACAAGATCCAACACTTTTACCGATAGTAATTTGTTTCATCTCTAAATTAAATGCTTTTGTCATTGAGGGTGCAGATTCCAGATTAAGACATATGCCGTCTTCACTAAGTAAACTTATTGCCCCATAATAATCTTGGTGAATAGCTTCATAATTTAGTAGTAATTGGTCAAAAATCTTGTTCAAAGGCGTGTTTACCGCAATTAAATCTAAAATTTCATTTTTATGTATTAATAATTGCTCCGCTTTTTTACGTTCTATAACCTCATTGCCAAGATCTAAACTTTTTTGCTCTAATTTGTGAATAAGTCGTTCACTATAAAGCTTTAAAACTTCTCCATCAGAAATGTTGCCATTTTCAACATTTTTTAAATGAGGTATTGCATGAGGTTTTACCGAATCGAAAATTTCGTTAACTGTAAAAAGCACTTCATCATGATCTATTGGTTTTCTTAAAAACTTTGTTGCACCTAGTGTTAATGCAAAATCTTCGTCCAATTTTTCAGTGTAAGTTGATGTATAAAAAACAAAGGGAATTTTTTGAAATAATTCTTCTTTTTTGCATGCTTGACAAAACAAATACCCATCCATTATAGGCATTAATATATCTGAAATAATTAGGTCTACAGCACTATTTTCATATAGTTTATTAAGCCCTTCACTGCCATCATTGGCTTCTATGACATTATAGCCAGCTTCTTCAAGAATTACTCTTAACAAGTAAAGGTTTTCATAAGTATCGTCTACTATTAAAATAGTTTTCGTGTTCATTCCTTATTTTCCTTTAACAATACTTTCCATTTGCTTTACAAAAGTGTCTGGATTTATTGGTTTCTCTAAATAGCCATCTGCACCTGCTTCTAAGGCTTTTTCTTTATCCCCGCCCATGGCGTAAGAAGTTACGGCAATAATTACGGTACTTTTAGGCAGCCCATTATGACTTAATTTATTGCATATTTCGTAACCATCCATATCTGGCAATTGAATATCTATTAAAATAATTTCTGGATGGTTTTCATGTGCCAACTTCAAGCCATCTTTTCCATTATAAGCCTTAATAATGGTATACTTACTTTGCTCTAACAGATAAGATAACATGTACATATTTTGCTCGTTATCTTCAATTATTAAAATAGTTTGTTTCATAAATTTTAATGCATATTTTTTTTTAAACCATAAGGTTAATTCTTAAATATACTAAACTTGGCTAAACAATTTTCCGTTATACGTTTAATGCTTTACACTTTATCACCATAATCCAGTGGTAAAGTAAAAGTGAAATTGCTTCCTTTACCTACCTTACTTTGTACTTGTATGGTACCTCCTAATTTTTCTATTAAACTTTTACAAATTGCAAGTCCTAGTCCTGTACCTTCATGAGTTCTACTTAATCCTCCATCGAGTTGAATAAATGGCATAAATAATTTATTAAGATCTTTTTTGCTCATACCAATGCCTTGGTCAATTACTTGTGTTACGACTAAATTATCAACAATATCTACTTTTACTGTAATTGTACCTTGTTTAGAAAACTTAATAGCATTTGAAAGTAAATTGAGTAAAACTTGCTCTACTCTTCGCTCATCACTATTTAAAGTGATACTCAGTTCTGTAATTTCTGATTGTATATCAAGTTCTTTTTTAGATGCTTGTGGTAATAAGAAATCAATTGTTTTTTCTAGCATTTTTAAATAATCAAAATGATAGATTGATACCTTTAATTTGCCAGCTTCAATTTTAGAGATATCCAAAACATCATTAATTAAGCCTAATAAATGTTGCCCACTATTTTTCACCATGCCTAGTTGCCTTTTTTGCTCATCATTTAATGGCCCAGCTAATTCTTTTAATAGAATACCCGTAAAACCAATAATAGAGTTCATAGGCGTTCTTAGTTCATGTGACATGGTTGCTAAAAATGCAGACTTCATCAAATCGGCAGATTGCGCATTTATTTTTTCTTTTTCTAATTGATTTGTTCGTAATTCAACCAACTCTTCTAGGTTATTCCTATGTTTTTCTAATTCAATTTCTGCTTTTTTACGATCTGTAATATCTCTAATTACTCCAATCAGAAATCTATTACTACCACTATCAACAAATCGAGTTTTTTTGGTAGAAATTATCTTTATTTCCTTTCTACCTAACGTCAACGTTTCTTCATTAACATTTTCAATTCCTGAAGAAATAACTTGTTTATCAATACTTAAAAAACTCTCTCTTTCTTCTACAGGCACGTTTTCAGCTAAATTTTTTCCTATTACTTCTGCTCTGGAAAGATTAAAAAGAGAACAAAAAGCATCATTAACTATTAATAATCTACTTTTATCATCTTTTACAAATACGGGGTCACCAATATTGTTAATTATATTATCGAGGTATATTTTACTTTTTATTAATTCCTCTTCCGCAATTTTTGACTTAGTAATATCTCTTATTGTCCCAATTATAAATTTATTACCACTCCCATCGATAAACCTCGATTTTTTAGTTGAAATAAATCGTTTTCCTTTTCCTTCAGTATGTATACTTTCTTCATCAATATTCTCAATCCCCGTAGAAATTACTTGTTCATCAATTCTTAAATATCTTTCTCTTTCTTCTTGTGGAACATCTTCAGTAAAAGCTTTACCGAGTATCTCTTCTTCAGTACGACTAAACATATTATAAAAAGCACTATTTGCTTTTAGAAAATGACTTTGATCATTTTTTACAAATACTGGATCACCTAAGTTATTTATTATATTATCAAGATACTTTTCGCTTTCTTGCAAAGCAATTTCTGCTTTTTTACGTTCCGTAAAGTCTGTAAAATAAATAGTTAAGCCATTGGTAGATGGATAAATTCTGTTTTCAATCCATTTATCAAAAGCTTCGTAATATTCTATTAAATACTGTGTTTGTTGAGTTACAACGGCCTTAGAGTAGGCTTCATAAAAAGGTGAAGTAACAAGTTTTGGGAATTCAGTCCAAATATACTTACCAATTAAACTTTCGGGAGATCGACCTAAAAACTCACCTGCCTTATCATTTACATAGGTATAGCACCAATCGTTATCTAGCGACATAAAACCATCAGAAATTTGATTTAATGTAGATTCAATTTGTGAAACAAATTTTTTCTCTACTTGCTGTTTCTCAACCTTAAGATCTAAATATTTTTTTCTATAGGTGATTATTGAAAAAATTTCTCTGTCTTGCGTCGCAATAAAACTACCATTATCTTCCTCTTTTTCTATGAACTTTAAATAAATGTAAAGTATCAAAGAAAATATAACAGCTGAAAAAGATTTACCGATTATATGACCAATTAATGAAGAAGTGAAATTTGGAGTATTATACTTCAGAATAAAATTAAAGGCAAATGAATCAAAAACTAAAACAGAAAACAAAGAAATAAAGAGCACTAAAAAGAAATATAGCTTACTAATTTTAGAAATTAAAAACTGGAATATAATTACCAGTAAAAAAAAATCTATCAGTAATAGTATTGTACCTGTAATAAAATACGTGTAATTAATTTGAAAAACAGACGATGAATCTTCAACACTAATAATTTGCATTGCATTCTCTTGCACATAAGTAATAGCAAACAATGCCGATAAAATAATATTCGAAAGTAAAACACCAACAATAAGGGTTCTTGCACTGGCAACCCCTTCTTGAATATAAATTAATAATAATGCAAATAATACAGCGCTAAAGCTAATAACAGAGCCAGGATAAAAAGGAAATTCTCCAAATAAATTAAAACTGACCATGGTACCTGAAAGGGCCTGTAAATATTGTATAGAGCCCAATAGAATGTAAAGTGGAGCTAAACCAAGTTTAGCTCTATACTTAAACATTACAAGTATACTTGAAGATATAAGTAAAAACTCGATGAGTACGGCAGCATATATATTCATATGCTTTAAAGTTACTATTTTATTATAAAATTTAACATATAGAATTAATAAGCCAATTATTAACTAGGCACCAATTATTCACGTAATCCATATGTACTATTTTAATTAACAGCAAAGTACAAAATATTAAAATTGAATTTTTATCGCTCTAGGGTTTGAAATATTTTGTTGGGGTAAAAAACATAATGTAATACTACCAACTGAATTTATACTTATTTTAATTTTCTAATATAATTTATAGGCTAGTTCGAAGTATTTAAATATGACATTCACCCCCCTTATATTATCAATCTAACACCTCCCAATTCTGAAACTTCATATGGGAAATCGTCTCCTGGAGAACCAATAAACATAAAGTTTACGGGTATGTTCCATTGTTTCGATAACTTTTGAATAATTTTTGGCCCAAATGTACCCGACATTTTTATGTACTCGATTTTAATTTCCGGATATTCTCTATCAAGAACTTCAATATCGCTTTCTAAGCGGGCTGGTACCTTTTCTCCGTCTTTGACTATGGTAACTACTTTAAGTTTTCTGGTATGCTCATTTTTCGTAATGTAGAGCATCACTTTATTTAAGGCGGCTACATCATCTTCGTGGGTAAAAAAAACGAACTCTTGCGAGTTTATATCATCTATAGTATCCACAATCTTCTTATTCGCACGTTCTACAAATAACTCTATGGGCTTGAATAAATATTTAATTGCCTTTAAACCGAACCTCAAAATGATTGTTCTGTTCAGCATAAAAGTTACGACGAGTAAGGTGGGAATCAAATATTCCAAAAAAACGCCCAAATAATGTGGGTTCATAACTATATTTCCTACTAAGGCCGCAATTACGGCTCCCACCGCAAGTATTAGAGCTAGCCAAGTAGATTTTTCTGGTCTTCGTAAATTTTTACGTTTAATTTTTAGGAGAAAATTTCCAAAGCCGAACAAGGTCATCACAGATAAAAAAGCAATGGTATAGACCCCGGCCAAAGCATCTAATTCTCCTTTGGTAATCAACAAAACCGAAACACAGAGTAAAAAGAAGAGAATAGGAATACGAAAGGAGCTTCCGCGTTTATTTTTGCGTAACATGAACTGGGGTAATATGCGATCTAACGTCATTCGTTCCACCAACCCCGTTACCCCTACAAATGAGGTTAAGACAGCGCCGCTAAGCACTAAAGCGGCATCGACTGAAATTAATGTAGAGAGCCATCCACCACCCGAAATCTCACCCATATAAGAGAGTAACGTTTCCTTATGATCCGCCACTAATGGAATTGGAACCAATGACAATGCCAAAAACGCCATTAACGGATTGAAAATACTTACCACGACCCACATATTCCGAAGTGTTTTCCGAAAGACCCCCTTTTCCTGTTCTTCAACGAAATTTGCAGAGCTCTCAAAACCACTAATACCTAACATAGCGGCTGCAAAACCAAAAAAAAGTGCTGTTTTTATTCCACCTTCCACTGGTCTATTGAAATTCGCAGTTAATACTTCCAACCCGTTAGTGTAAATATAATAGCCACAGAACAACGATAAAACCACTAAAGAAACCATATGAAAAATAAAAATTACAGTAGCTACCAGTGAGGACTCCCGTATTCCAACGATGGTAAGTACCATAAAAAATACCAATAAAATAATGGTTGCAATGACAATTGGCCAAGCATCCCAAAGATTATGCACATAATGCATGCCTTCGCTGGCAGAAATTACGGCAGTTGCCATATATGACAAAATGGTTAAGGTTGCCGCAACCGAAGCAGTAGATTTACTAGTCGTATTCAACAAAGCATTATACGCCCCTCCGTTAAGGGGCAGTGCTCCCACAACTTCTCCATATATTTTCCTGAACAAAAAAAGAACAAGGGCAACCATTAACAACGAAACCCAAGCATACTGACCAGCATAAGCGATCGATAAGGCGGACACATAGAGACATGATGAACTAATATCATTTCCACAGATTGCCGTGGCGGATAGTTCCTTTAATTTTTTTGACATTTGTGATTTAAAAAGTTGATTTTGGGCATTTAAATCTTCAATTAATATTGAACCTAAGGGGTATTATAAATACTTCTATTCCATATATGTTAAAGGTATTATCTACTTCTAGCATCATGCATGACTTATATCATTCTATTGTAATAAAACAAAAAATAAGTTTGAAAGAATTACAGGGAATTTAAAAAGAAAAGACTTTTAATCAAAGTGCAATAAAAAATGAACGATTCAAAAATTAAAATCCATTTTTTAGGAGCTGCAGGCACGGTGACGGGTTCCAAATATTTAGTGGATACCGGCGATAAAAAAATATTGGTAGACTGCGGTCTTTTTCAAGGGCTTAAGGAACTCCGTTTACTAAATTGGAACTATCCCCCTGTAGATATTCCGAGTATCGATGTAGTGCTTCTTACCCATGGCCATATGGACCATACCGGTTATCTACCTCTATTAGTGAAATCGGGTTTCAACAAAACGATTTATGGTACCTACCCTACCTTGGATATTGCAAAAATAATTTTGACGGATAGCGCTAAAATACAGGAACAAGAGGCGGAACGTGCTAACAACGAAGGGTATTCCAAACATAGTCCTGCAAAACCATTGTACGACCTAATAGATGTTGAAAATACAGTTCCCCACTTCAAAGGTGTGCCTCAAGCCCATTGGCTGCAACTTTTTGATGGAATAAAAGTCCGGTTCCAATACAACGGCCACATACTTGGTGCGACTTTTATAGAATTGGATATACGCGGAAAACGTTTAGTTTTTTCAGGGGATATTGGCAGAAAAAACGATTTGCTCTTGTACCCTCCTTTAAAACCAAAAAAAGCGGACGTTCTTTTTATCGAATCTACTTATGGCGGAAGGTTCCACCCTGATGAAATAGAAACCTTGCCGATAATTGAAAAACTGGTAAACGATACCATATCCCGTGGTGGCATGTTCTTTATTCCAAGTTTTGCTGTGGAAAGGGCCCAACTCATGATGTTGATTCTATGGCGATTATTTAAAGAAAATAAAATTCCGAAGGTACCTATGATAATGGATAGCCCAATGGGAGCCAATATGTTGCAGCTGTTTCACACAACAAGAGATTGGCACCGATTGGATACAAAGGAATATACCGAGATGTGCTCCCATTTTAATATCGTTAGTAGCTATCGCGAAACAATGAAACTACGGGACGATAAAAAACCTAAAATTGTGATTGCAGGTAGTGGAATGCTTACTGGAGGTAGGATGTTAAGTTATTTAGAGACAGAAGCATCAAACCCTAAAAATACCTTATTATTTGTAGGCTATCAGGCAGAAGGTACCAGAGGAAGAAAATTATTGAATGGGGAAAAAGAATTTAAATCCTACGGTAAATGGATTCCATTTAATATGCAGGTGGAGGAAATTGAAGGCCTTTCGGCCCACGCCGACCAAACCGAACTATTGGATTGGTTAAGCGACATCATAGAAAGTCCAAAGAAAATATTCATTATTCATGGCGAAAAAGAGGGTGCCGAAGCTTTAAAAAAGGGA
Source organism: Maribacter orientalis (assembly GCF_900109345.1). Taxonomy (GTDB): domain Bacteria; phylum Bacteroidota; class Bacteroidia; order Flavobacteriales; family Flavobacteriaceae; genus Maribacter; species Maribacter orientalis. The sequence continues at coordinate 140,981 of NZ_FNZN01000001.1, read as the reverse complement.
ATTAAGGAAACCTACGGTTGGGATTGTCAAATACCCCAATTGTATGACATTTCTGAAATCAATATAAACGAATAGCAAGAAACCCATGACATTCATTTCCTTAACCTTTTTTAAATGAAAAAAGAACCAAGTATATTACGATATAAACATCTAGGTGTTCTAACCCAATATGCCAATGTGGTATTTTTAAAGAACGATAGCCATGTTTGTATTTCTGAGGGATTCACGGCACTTACGCGTATAAGGGTGTCCACAAAAAATACATCCATTGTGGCAAGTCTTAATGTTGTCACATCCAATATATTGCTTCCTGATGAAATCGGATTGTCGGATACCGCTGCCGAAAAATTGTCAATATCGGAGGGCGACACCCTTTCCGTTTCTCATTTGGAAACCATAAACTCTTTGGATCATTTAAGGTCCAAAATCTATAATCACACACTCGATTATAATGCTTATCAAGAAATTATTAATGATGTTGTAAAGGGCGATTATTCCAATATTCATCTTTCAGCATTTATCACGGCCTGCGCGGGTGACAGAATGGATATCAATGAGATTGCAGACCTTACGAAAGCGATGATTGTTTCAGGTGTGCAACTAAAGTGGAATAAAGAAATAGTCATGGATAAGCATTGTATTGGAGGATTACCAGGAAATAGGACCACTCCTTTAATAGTCGCGATTATCACTGCTTTTGGACTTACCATGCCAAAAACCTCATCGAGGGCCATTACCTCCTCTGCCGGAACTGCTGATACCATGGAAGTTTTGACCGATGTATCCCTCTCACCAGAACAAATAAAAAAGGTGGTGGAAAAAGAAGGGGGTTGTTTTGTATGGGGTGATGCTGCCCGGTTAAGTCCTGCAGATGATATTTTGATCAAGATTGAAAAAGCTTTGGATATCGATAGTGAAGGGCAACTTATTGCATCGGTACTTTCAAAAAAAGCAGCTGCTGGATCGACACATGTTATTATTGATATGCCCATTGGCGAAACGGCTAAAGTCAGAAATAGAAAAAAAGCTGAACAACTTAAAACACATATCGAAGTTGTAGGAAAGGAAGTAGGTTTGAATACCAAAGTCATAATTACCGATGGAAGCCAACCCGTAGGTAATGGCATTGGTCCTGTTCTTGAGGCCATAGATGTTTTGAGCATATTACGAAGGGAACCAAATGCACCCTTTGATCTCAGAGAGCGCGCACTACTACTTGCAGGAGCACTTTTGGAATTATCTGGAAAGGTTGCTGCTGGTGATGGAGTTAAAACTGCAAATGACTTGTTAGAATCTGGGAAGGCTTATACAAAGTTCAAAGCAATATGCATGGCCCAGGGCAGATTTACAGAACCAATAATTGCGCCTTTTTTCCATGAAGTCCATTCAGAAAATAATGGAACCTTGATACGAATAGACAATCGGAAGATTGCAAAATTGGCCAAACTGTCGGGTGCCCCTGAATTCAAGGCGGCCGGCATATTATTACATGTCCATTTGGGCAACACTATAAGGAAAGGACAACTTTTATATACCATTTATACCCAGGCAGAAGGTGAATTAAAATATGCCTTGGATTACTTGAAAATGCATACAGATATTATGACCATTATTTAAAAAGAATGGAAAAAACGATATTTTTTAGTCTTCCCGGAAACGAAAAGTTGACTGCACAATTGGCGAATAAGTTGCATGCAGAAATTGGAGCGGCAAACTTGCGAAGATTTCCAGATGGAGAATCATATATTAGAATCCTGTCGGATGTGAAAGGAAAAAGCGTTGTATTAGTCTGTACCCTGCACGAACCCGATGAAAAACTTTTGCCTCTTTATTTTTTGAGCAAGACGGTAAAGTCTTTAGGTGCTAAAAAGGTGTGTTTGGTAGCACCCTATCTCGCCTATATGCGACAGGATAAGATATTCAATCCTGGAGAAGCGGTTACTTCTACCTTATTTGGTAAGCTCATTTCCGAATTTGCGGATGGTATCATAACCATAGATCCCCATCTACATAGAATTAAATCACTTTCAAAAGTGTACCACATCCCCAATAAAGTTATTCATGCAGCGAACGCAATTTCTAAATGGATTAAGGAGAACATAAAAGATCCTATTCTTATTGGCCCAGATGCAGAAAGTGCACAATGGGTGTCCGTTGTTGCAAAATATGCGGACGCTCCTTTTACGATATTGACTAAAATTAGGCATGGTGACAATGATGTGGAAGTTTCCATCCCCTACTTTGAAAAATATAAAGATGCGACTCCTGTTTTGGTAGATGATATTATTTCAACGGCACATACCATGTTGGAAACCATCGGTCATCTTAAAAAGGAAGGCATGAAACCTGCCGTTTGCATTGGTATACATGCTGTTTTTTCTGGGAATGCGTATCAAGAACTAAAGGATGCAGAAGTTGCTGAAATTGTTACTTGCAATACGATTCCGCATGCCTCCAATGCAATTGATTTAACTTATATTTTGGCAGAAGAAATTAAAAATTTGATGTCTAACTTTAATTAAAAATATCGAATTGCTTGCTAACTATATTTTCATATGCCTTAAGAAGTTTTTTAAAAAGACATCTTTAACTAACAAATCAATGTCATTACCAAAAAACTTTGAGTTTTTATTTTATTTACGAATTCTACCATTTGTAGTTTGTCAAGTCAGTTCGTTTTACTCAACATTAAAAAGTTCATAATCCGTATATAAACGAATCAGTGCAGCTACAGACCATGCCTGGTGTATACACCCTTTCCCCTCCTTGGGGTCGTCTCCATCAAAAACTTCGGAGATACAATGTATTCCTTGTTGGTTATAGAAATGGTCTTTCAATAAGGCCAACTCTCTTACCACCTTTTTTTTGTTTTTAATGGTGGCTCCGTATAATTTAAAAAATACATGATAGTAATCAAACAATAAATACGGCCATACTGTACCTTGATGATAGGCCTGGTCACGCTGCAATCGGTTTCCTTCAAATTTGCCATGATAATTAGTATTCTCTTTATCAAGAGTCCTAAGGCCATAAGGAGTATAAAGCTTTTCGCGTATGGCTTCGAAAATTTTAATCTGCTGTACTTTTTCCAGTACTGAAAATGGCAAACTCAGACAAAACAATTGGTTGGGTCTAAAACAATTGTCATAGGTTACATTCGGAATAAGAACATCAAAAAGAGTTCCTTCGGGATTTGTGAACATCTTAGAAAAATTAGTCTCAAATCGATTACAAATATCTTCGTATTCAGCCCCAAATTCGATTTGGAGGTCCTTGCAGAATGCTTCATAAATCTTTAAGGCATTGTACCACAAGGCATTGACCTCAACAGGGCAACCGATGCGCGGTGTAATTACTTTCCCAGCTACAATGGCATCCATCCACGTGAGTTGTTCGCTTTCTTGCCCACCGAATAAAAAACCTTCTTCAGTTACATGAATGTTGTACCGTGTACCGCATATATGACCATCCAATAGCCCTTTTAAGATATTTATATGTTTTTTTACGAAGGGAAGATCATTAAATTTAAGTACATACTCGTAGGATGCTATAAAAAGCCATAATGTTGCATCGATGGTATTATAATCAATATAATCTTGACTTTGGTCCGGAAATTTATTGGGTATCAAACCTTGATCGATACTTCTATAAAAAGTCGAAAGAATTGATTTGGAGACTGCTTTATTACCGGTAGCTATGGTCAATCCGCGCATCGAAATCATGGTGTCTCTACCCCAATCTCCGAACCAATGGTAGCCTGCAATAATCGACATGCTATCGGTTGAATTCCTTTTGACCAAAAATTGTTTTCCTGAACGTAGTAGATTCCCATAAAAACCTTGCTCTTTCTTTATTTTACTTCCCTCCGATTTTCTCTTTTCTTTCGAATATAATTTTTCGATATCACTTGTAATTACATCTTCTTCTAAGCTAAACACTAGCGTCAATTGTTCGTTTGGCTTCAACTCATATTTTACATAGCCTATCCTATAATAATCACATACAAAATCATAACCCTGCTCATGCTCTTTAGGCAATTCAATATTCTTGTACCATGAGCGTGCCTCGGTAAATTCTCCTACGCTCCATCCTGTAAAAACGGGTTTACTACCATAATGAGCATATGTTTTTAGATGAGTCGGGGAGATTTCCGTATAAAAATCAGTGAACTGATTTTCATGAAAGGTAGCATGGTAATCGTTATTTTCATAAAGCGGATGGAGTTCTAAAAAAAAGGACGTTTTCCCGTCATTCTTATAGCTCACCAAAACGGTATTGGAGTCCTGCACCATAAAAATATTTTTTTCTAGTTTCCAATTGTCCATTGCATACTGCCAAGTTGGAAAGGGAAGGTTACCGAAATCATTTAAATACTTTGACCCGTTAGGATAAACGATTCCTGAATATTGATTAGTAGAAAGGTCATGGTACGTTCCATTGATAAAAACACGTTCCTCAATTTTGGCGACCACCACCCATCTATCCGTTGGTGGGTTCAATGCTGCTACTAGCAGACCATGATAACGCCTGGTATTTGCCCCACTAACCGCTCCAGATGCATAACCGCCAAGTCCGTTGGTTACTAGCCATTCCTGTTCAAATAAATACTCCATACTCCTACATTATCCCCTAAATTAATTGATTGACCAATAGAATATCCCTTTAACGCCGCCATATCTAAAACCAATACAAAAAAAAAGAAACAGTGGTTCTATAGTAATTATTTCTAAAAAGTAACACTCTAAGAAATCTTATTAGTAAAAGGCTCTTCTAGTTAAATTCATTTTTTTTTAAACCTTCCCGTTTTTTCGGTTAGTTTAATTCAATAAACAATGCCTTGCGTAACTTCTATAAAATTTCTGTGCACATCAGTTATTGCATTATGAACTGTGGTTTCGCCAGTAATTAGTGGCATTACACAATCTATTAGTTTTTGCATGCCGATTCGACACCTCGGGCTATTTTAATACCTCGAATTTCCATCAGGCGATTACACTTCACCAATTACTCATATTTTCTATTACATCAACTTCAAAACAGACCATTGGATTTTTACGCATCAAATCAATCTTCATTCCTTTCTTGGTCTGTACATAAACTTACTGACCATCATTGGTATAGGTGACCGGTACAACATAAGTCTTATTATTTGCGTGACAACCTATTCGCCCTATAATAAAACTGTGCAATACACTTTCAATTTGTCCATTACTTTAATCCCCTAACAATCTGGAATAATTTGTAGTTCTTCTGTAAGAAAGCATATCAAAGTAAAGAAGTATTCATAAAACCCAGAATGATTTAAATCATTTCTAGTGGATTGCTTTTAAGATAATTTTGCCAACTAAACGTTGAATCTAAAGTTTAGGGCTATGGTCAAAGATTTTCCAAAACACTATGAAGACATTATCACCTTAATGGGACAATTGGGGGTTCCCGTGATAAGATAAAAGCTTTTTAGACCAGCGATGAACACGAAAGTCCCTTGAATCAATTGTTGCTCTAATTGGATGGGTTCCGGGCTAATTACCGGTGTGATTCTATTGGTGGCTACCAATATAGCTGATATATTGAATAAAGTCCTTCTAGGCCCTGTACAGTTTAACCGCCATATTTAAACTGTACTACCCAACAAAGAAATGCAATAAAAAACGGTAAGCTAAAATAACTATTACGATATTAAACTGTATTTGAATGGTCAATTTAAGTCCGAGTATGTTCATAACACCAAGTATAGTTTTGGTCGTTATAGTAGTCATATACTTCTATTTTAAAAGAAAGGTAAAGGAAAAGCAGACCTACAGCCATGTACTTTATGCCACGTTCATTGTGGCCTATGTTCTCAACTTTGTTTGGGAATTGGCCCATGGTCCTTTGTACAAAGGCTTCCAATATGATGAAAAGCATATATATTTCTGTGCTTTGGCCACTTTGGCCGATGTGCTGATGGTTCTACTTTTATTTTTTGCATTTGGTCTACTTTTCAACGATGTGTTTTGGACCAGAAACATGAATACTAAGAAAGTAATACTCCTAATGCTAGTCGGAGGGTTGGGTGCGAATTTTTCGGAAATGATTCATTTGGAAAATGGTCATTGGATGTATACTAGCACAATGCCATTATTGCCTCTTACTGGTGCGGGGGTTACTCCGGTTCTACAATTTACCTTTTTACCTTGGTTCATCTTTCTTATAATCAGCAAGATTATTAAAAGGAAAGTTTCTTAATTGCTCGCCAAACTTTTATAAAAGCCTTCATATAATGATAACAAAGTTGCAAAAATTGGCATCGAATATAAGTTGGTTTTATTTCTGACTGATACAAATCATTTTAGCCTCTAAAATATCAAATTAGCTTTGTTAAACCCTTGATTCTTTGTAGGCTTCATTCTTATCAACGAATGATCTTACCAAATAAAAATTTAAAAAGAAAAATGCATGAAAACAAAATCAGAATTTTTGAACGAGGAAATAGTAGAACTTCTCAATTATCGTATAGAACAAGAAGAATTTTCTTCGAGAACTTACCTTTCCATGTCACTTTGGGCAACCGATAAAGGCTACTTGGGGGCTGGTAAACTGTTCAATAAATATAGTGAAGAAGAAATGGCTCATGCCGACAAAGCCAGGGTAATGCTTTTGGCCAACGGTATTCAACCCACAACACCAGCCCTGAAGAAACCGGAACAGGAATTTCAAAATTTGCCCAATGCCATAAAAGTGGCATTTGATCATGAAACCGAAATTACGAAACAGTGTTATGCACTTACCAAAGCTGCCTACAAAGTGGAAAATTATATGGTGGCGGAACTCGGGCTATGGTATTGCAAAGAACAGGCCGAGGAATTGGAAAAGTTTCAAAATCTATTGGATAGGTTCGAGGCATTCGGTGAAAAAACTGATATGCTGAGGGAACTCGATGAGGAAATGGAAGATCTAGCGGAATAAACCTTCAATATATCATAAAATTGGAAAAAACAATATAAAAATAGAACCCATGAAAAAAACGATATTATTCACGATGATAACAGGGTGTATGGTTTTGGCACTCTTTAGCAGTTGTAGGGAAAAACTGGAAAAAAAGCACATAGAAGATTCCGAAGAAAACTTAGAAGTGGTCGCAAAGGAGACAAAAGATGATATAAAGACTACCGTGAAAAAGGACTGGGAAAAGTTCAAAAATGAATCGGAGTTAGTCATTAAAAATACAGAAAATCGCGTAACGGAGCTTCGCGATAAGATTTCAAAATTCGATAAAAAAGAACAGGAAAAACTACATAAAACTTTGGATAGTTTGGAACAAAAAAATACGAGACTAAAAGAAAAGCTTGCCCAACGCGCTCATGAGTTCAAAGAAGATTTGATTGTATTCAATACTTCGACAAAGGAAAAAGAACAAAAGTTTGAACAGGAAATCAAGCATGATATAGACGAAATTAAAAAAGCATTAAAGAAAATCATCACACCAGATGATAGCATATTAGATGAATAAAAAAATAATGGAAACAAGGGTATTTGATTCGAAAATAAGCAGAATCAAGAACTGGTAAATTACATTAATACTCTATTTTTTTAGGCATTCGGATATTGTGAACTCCGCTGAAAAAACCTACGTCGCATCGAATATTTTTTTTAGTATTGTTAATCTATTATTATGATTGTTATAGCTTATGGGTTAAAGTAGAACTTGAGGTATTATCCTGTACCAGTAAGAACAAATCAACTTTATTGATTTTTTGCCTCTTATATCTTAATAATATCACTTGGGCTTTTAACCAATATGGTTTTATCGCCTCTTATAGCAATGGGTTCTTTGAGCAGTTCTGGGTTTTTTCTTAAAATTTTAATCCAATCATCTTCCGACAAATCCGGCTCACCAAAATGTTTATGGAAGTCTGGGTGCTCTTTGTTAACCAATTCCTCTAGCGGAACATGAAGCCGATCGGCCAATTCTTCCAATTGAGTGCCCGTAAAAGGGGTTTTTAATATATCTACATCCCTTACCGGAAAACCTTCTGCCTTGGCATATGCCAATGCTTTCTTGGCAATATTGGAATTGGGATTATAAAATAAAATTACCTCCCAGTTTGATGTTGCTATTTCTCCCATAGTATTTATTCAAAAAATTTGTTTAAAATGTCCACTTGCCATAACGCAACAACCGAAATTTTAGCATCGGCATTCAACAGCACTAAGCCATAGCCTAAGCGAGACAGTTTGCAATCGCTAATGATTTCGCTGCCTATTCCACTAAAAACAGGTCTAAAATGTTTACGCACATCGATTCCTGAAGATTTTGCGACTTTTATCGCTCTAGTAAAGGCATCAGAGATATTGTTGGGCGATAATCCTTTATTCAGCAAATCACTTGCAAGATATTTCATTTGCATACTGTTATAGAAATCCATAAAATGAACAATACTATCAGCTGTGTGGTAATCTCTTCTAAAAATGGCCATTTCCATATATATATTTTTAGAGATTCTTCATATGTTGGAAAATCACCCTCTTGAACCTTTGAAAATCCGCCTCAAATCTTTCCATTTGAAATTTAATATGACGGTGTTTATCTCGATAATCGCTATCTGATAAACCTTTTTCGCCCTTTTCCAATCTTGCTAAAATTTTTTCATGATTAGTAATATCCTCTGCCAAATCTTCATAAAGATCTGCATGTATTTTGTCCAGTTCTTTCAACATACTTCCATATTCCTGCTTATTCTCATCTGCAGACTCTTTTTTCTTAAGCAAATCGGCAAAGAATTTGGTTTCGTCTTTCCAGAAAGCTACGGTATTCATCCATTCTTTGCTTTCAAAATGAAGCACATCCAGACCTGCGCCGAGTAGAAATTCTGTTTTAACATTTGAAGTAGTTGTTTTCATTGTATTAATTTTAGGTATTGTAAATCATTTCACCAAAACCTAGTATATAGGCTTATTTTAAGATTTTTCATTGTTTAATCAAGTAGTTGTTCCTCTTCTTGATTATGGAGTCTATCATAATATTGTACTTACTTTATCTTAAGAAGTAAAAATGCAAACTAGAGTCCGCAGATAAAATGATTTAAGTCAGTATGATCTTGATTTTTAAAGGATATTTTTAACTCCATAAATTTATAAGCCATGAAATATATTTCGCGGACCGTTTGGACCTTATCTCTAATAAGCTTGTTCACTGACATGGCTAGTGAAATGCTCTACCCAATAATGCCTATCTATCTGAAATCTATTGGATTTTCCATTGTCTTGATTGGAATTTTAGAGGGGGTCGCCGAGGCAACCGCGGGTCTCAGCAAAGGGTATTTCGGTAAACGATCAGACGATTTGGGTAAAAGGGCACCTTTTGTGCAAATAGGTTATACCCTAAGTGCTATTTCAAAACCCATGTTGGCATTTTTCGTTTATCCCTTATGGATTTTCCTTACCCGCACCTTGGATCGTTTTGGGAAAGGGATACGGACAGGTGCAAGGGATGCCATATTATCAAAAGAGGCTACCACCAAAACCAAAGGGAAAGTTTTTGGCCTGCACCGTTCTATGGATACTTTGGGAGCTGTATTGGGACCTTCGCTCGCATTATGGTATCTATATTATTATCCGCAAGATTATGTAACCTTATTTTATATTGCATTTTTCCCTGGAGTATGTGCCGTTCTGATATCCTTGCTTCTGAAAGATAAAAATGTGAATATAACAGGAGAAAAGAAATGGAGCCCCTTCTTTTCTTTCTTGAGCTATTGGAAAACAAGTCCTTTAATATACCGCAAGGTTGTTATAGGCTTATTGGCATTTACTCTAATCAATAGTTCGGACGTATTTTTGTTGTTGAAAGCCAAACAAGCAGGACTAAATGACAGTGCGGTTATTGGCGTCTATATTTTTTACAATCTTGTATATGCGCTTTTTTCATTTCCCATTGGAGCAATGGCCGATAGAATAGGGTTGCGCAAAATGTTCGTAATCGGGCTTTCTTTATTTGCAATCGTATATTTTGGCATGGGATTGATTACTAATACCTATGGTTTGGCAAGTCTGTTCTTTTTATATGGAATATATGCCGCAACCAACGAAGGTATATCCAAAGCGTGGATCAGTAATATTACAGATAAAAAAGAGACGGCGACAGCCATTGGAATGTACGCCGGGTTTCAGAGTATTTGTACTATGATTGCAAGCTCATTGGCAGGACTTATTTGGTATGCATTTGGTGCAAACACGGCTTTTATTATCACAGGGTTGGCCACTATCTTGGTGATTTTGTATTTCTTGATTTTTATTGAAAGTAAACCCAGCAATAGGCTTTTATCTACTCCGAATCTTTAGATATCATCGGGTGCTTACGATTCTTTTAGACACTGTTCAATTTTTTGTCCCAGGTTATCTAAATCAAATGGTTTCACAATATAATCGATTGCCCCTGCATCAATTCCTCCTCGTTTGTCTTTTTTTCCGTTTTTGCACTAAAAAATAGAAAGGGTATAGTTTTGTAATGCGGATGTTCACCCAAGGTCCTCAATACCTCAAAGCCATCCATTTCTTGCATTAGCAAGTCACAGAGAATTAAATCGGGTACCAATTGAAATACTTTCTCCAATCCCATTTTTCGGTTGGTAGCGGTCATGGGTATATACCCTTCCAAGTCCAAAAATTCTACTGTGTTTTCTATAATTGTACGATAATCCTCAATAATTAGAATTTTATCATACTGCATAGCGGTTAAATTTAAAAGGTTAAAAACTCAACTGGGGCGTATTCAGATAATTATAAATATTAAAGGCCTTAATAAAACAAACGCTTAACTAGAGCTATATAGGTTATCAAAAAACAATTTACATAAACCCGAAATTTTCATAATTCTTAAGAATATTTTCAACTAATGATTTATATCATTCATAAAGCCTTTTCCCCTTTCTACATTTAGCATCCCATGAACTTAAAACAATGAAAATGAAAATATTAATGTTAGGCTGGGAATATCCGCCCCATATCTCAGGAGGGTTGGCGACCGCTTGTCAAGGATTGGTAGAAAGTTTATTAAAGAAAGGCCATGAAGTGTTGTTTCTATTACCCAAAGCAGTAGAAGAAATGCAATCGGAGCGATTTCGGTTGATAAGTGCGAGCAACGTTGAACTTCCTAAAAAAAAAGATTCAATTACTTACCCCTTACTAAGAAAGTTAATACCCAATGTTGATCCTACACAAATTCACAACTTAAGTGGCGACAAATATAATTTTTCTGGAGCCTACGGACCGAATTTAATTGAGGAAGTTTACTGGTTGGCGGTAGTGATCTCAAAACTGGCCAAAGAACTTGAGTTCGATATTATACATGCCCACGATTGGCTTACCTTTCCTGCGGGGATCATTGCTAAAGAAATAAGTCGCAAACCTTTAGTAGTGCATGTACATGCCACAGCATTTGATCGTTCGGCCAAGATCAACCACGAAATTTATGAAATTGAGCGGCAAGGCATGTTAGTTGCCGACAAGGTTATGGCGGTAAGCAACCTTACCAAAAAAATCATAATCGATAAATACCACATCGATGCCAAAAAAGTAATTACAACCTATAATGGTGTTAAGCAAAAGGATACATCTCAAAATCTTGATACTTCTAGATTCAAAGAAAAAATAGTCACTTTTCTGGGTAGAATAACCTACCAAAAAGGGCCTGAATATTTTATCGAGGCTGCTGAAAAGGTCTTAAAAAAAGACAAAAACGTAAGGTTTGTAATGGCCGGTAACGGAGATTTGATGACAGAGATGATAAAAATTGTAGCAGCCAAAAGATTGTCTTCCCATTTTCATTTCACTGGATTCTTAAAAGGCCGTGAAGTGGATCGCATGCTTGCCATGACCGATGTTTTTGTTATGCCTTCCATATCGGAACCATTTGGTATAGCACCGTTAGAGGCCATCCAGGCCAATATTCCAGTAATTATTTCAAGACAATCGGGAGTTGCCGAAGTGCTGCCTCATGCTTTTATCGTGGACTATTGGGATACGAATAGCCTTTCCGAGGCCATCTACGGGCTACTCAACCACAAATCATTCGCCAAAATGGTTAAAGGTCTGAATAGGGTAGCGTTGCAAAATTTGACTTGGGGCCATGCAGCAGAAACAGTATCATCAACCTATCAATCGGTAGCCTAACGTTAATCCATAATGAAAAATATCTGCTTTACCTTTCTAGTTCACCAGCCTTATCGTCTGCGCAATTTTCATTTTTTTGAGATAGGTAATCACTATAATTACTTCGACGAAGAAACCAATGCAAAGATTATGCGTCAAATTGTGGAAGAAAGCTATCTACCTACCAATAAATTGATGTTGAACCTAATCAACACTTTTGGCAACAAAATAAAAGTAAGTTTTGCAATTTCCGGCACTGCACTAAATCAAATGGAGCAATACGTGCCTGAGGTATTAGGAAGTTTTAAAGAATTGGCGGCAACAGGAAATGTCGAATTTTTAGGTCAGAACTATTCGACCTCATTATCTTCTTTGAAGAGCGAAAGTGCTTTTTACGAGGAAGTTTTAGAACATAAAAGGCTTATCTCTAGGCTTTTTAGGAAAAGGCCCAAAGTGTTTTTAAACACTGGACTTCTCTATTCAGATGAAATAGGAAAAATGATTTCCAATTTGGGTTTTAAAGGCGTCATTACAGAAGGTTCATCTGTGATTTTGAACGGAAAAAGCCCAAATAATCTATATAAAAGCACATCAAGGCCACCCTTAATCTTATTTTTAAGAAATACATCTCTCAGTGATGATATAGCGCTCAGGTTTTCTCAACGAAACTGGAGTGAATGGCCTTTGACTTCCGAAAAGTATTTAGGCTGGTTAAATGCGCTTCCGGCATCGGATGAATTGGTGAATCTGGTAATGGATTACGGTACTTTTGGAGAACACCATAAAAAGGAGTCTGGCATTTTTGACTTCTTAGAATTCCTATTCCGTCATATAGCTGAATCTAAAGACCTTAAATTAAGTACGCCCGTAGAAGTTTTAAAATCCGTTTCGGCCAAAGCCAAACTCAAAGTTTCAAAACCGATTTCTTACACGGGTACGGACAAGAACGCTTCTGCATGGTTAAAAAATGAGATGCAACAAGAAGCTTGCGATACCTTATATGCAATGGAGGATTTGGTCAAAAACACAAGGGACAAGTTCTTACATCAAGATTGGGAGCGACTAAAGACTGCGGATCATTTTTTGTATATGAACAATTTTGAAGAAGTCCTTGGCAATTTGTTCAATCCTTATGAAAACCCTTATGCCGCTTTTCTTAAATACATGAACGTACTTTCCGACTTTCAGCTAAAAGTCGAGGATAAAACAAAGAAAAGTTCAAAAAGAAAGAATACTCGGTCTCTCATTAAAAACAAATAGATGAAACAATTAATTAGCAATAATCAGGTATATGGTTTTTTACCCACGGATATTGAAGGGGTAGATACGCTTGCCGAACTTGCATTAGACCTACGATGGTCATGGAACCATGCGATAGATGAAATCTGGTACCATCTTGATCCAGATCTTTGGATGGAAACCCATAACCCCTGGGTAGTCTTACAGAATGTATCCCGGGACCAGCTTGAAAAGCTAATGAACGATCAAGACTTCAGACAAAAGGTAGATGAGATAATCAAATTGAAAGAAAAATCATTTTCAGATCCCGCTTGGTTTCAAAAAAACCATCTGAATTCTCCACTTAAATGCATTGCCTATTTTAGTATGGAGTTCATGCTTAGTGAGGCACTGCCTATTTACGTGGGCGGACTAGGTAATGTTGCGGGTGATCAATTGAAGTCGGCAAGTGATCTAGGGGTACCAGTCGTGGCCATCGGATTGCTATACCAACAAGGTTATTTTAGACAGGTCATAGACCAATACGGAACACAACAGGCCCTTTTTCCCTATAACGATCCTGGGCAACTGCCCATAAGCCCACTACGTCTACCCAATGGTGAGTGGTTAAGGTTAGCGATAAATTTAGCGGAGCATACGGTTTGGCTACGTACCTGGCAAGTTCAAGTAGGCAAGGTAAAACTATATCTAATGGACAGTAATGACCCGGCCAATAGCCCAATGCACAGGGCAATTACCAGTGAAGTATATGGAGGAGGGACTGACCTACGTATACAACAGGAAATCATATTGGGAATTGGCGGATGTAAATTACTTAAAGAGTTGAAAATAAACCCAGAGGTTTACCATATGAACGAAGGGCATGCTGCATTTTTAGTATTGGAACGTGCAAGTAATTTTATGAAGGAAACGGGAACCTCCTTTGAAGAAGCATTGACCATAACGCGCGCCGGTAATGTATTTACGACACACACTGCTGTTGCTGCCGGTTTTGATCATTTCCATCCTTCGTTGATGTGGCAGTTTTTTGGAGGGTACGCAAAGAATGATTTGGGTATTGACTTTAATGATTTGTTATCCTTAGGCAAGGAGAATCCCAATAATTCATTAGAGAATTTCAATATGGCTTTTTTGGCCATTCGAGGAAGTGGAGCAGTTAATGGAGTAAGTCGTTTGCACGCAGCAGTTAGCCGCCGACTTTTTGGTAATTTGTTTCCGAGATGGCCAGAAAAAGAGGTGCCAATAGGATCAGTAACAAACGGTGTTCATACGCCAAATTGGGATTCGGAATTTGCGGATAAAATCTGGACAGAGTCTTGCGGAAAAGAACGTTGGCGTGGAAATCTCGAAACACTAGAAGGTGATATTTCGGTAGTAACCGATACAGAACTATGGCAACTTCGAAACACTTCCCGAGCAAAATTAGTCAATTATACACGTGAACGTTTTGCAAAACAAATGAGGGCTATCGCGGTAGGACCTGAAATCGAAGATATTCTACCCGAAATCTTTGATCAAAATACGTTAACTCTCGGTTTTGCAAGACGTTTTGTCCCTTATAAAAGGCCAAACTTATTATTACATGATCCTGAGCGGTTTATTCGAATACTAACTAATCCCGAACGTCCGGTACAGCTAGTTCTTGCTGGTAAATCGCCACCGTTTGACGAATCTGGTAAAGCATTAATAAGGCAATGGATTGAGTTCATTCAACATCATAATTTATCCCATCATGTAATCTTTTTGAGTGACTATGACATGTTAATGGCAGAGCAGTTGGTGCAGGGTGCCGATGTTTGGGTCAACACGCCAAGGCGCCCTTGGGAAGCCTGTGGAACAAGTGGTATGAAAGTGCTGGTCAACGGGGGCATCAACCTATCCGAATTGGATGGATGGTGGGCCGAAGCCTACACTCCTGAAGTAGGTTGGGCACTGGGCGATACACAGGAACACGGCAATGACCCCAATTGGGACGCAGTAGAAGCAGATGCCTTATATCAAATACTCGAACAAGAAGTTGTTCCTGCATTTTACGATCGTAATAATAACGGAATCCCAGAGCTGTGGATAAAAAAGATGCGTAATAGTATGGCGACATTGACCCCAAAATTTTCAGCAAATCGCGCCGTAAGGGAATATACCGAGGATTATTACCTACCTGCCGCCAATAAATACCTAAAAAGAGCGGCCAAACAAGGTAGTATGGGAAAAAGAATTGTTAACACCAAGCATGATCTAAGAAACAAATGGGATGGAATACGATTTGGAGAAGTTTCGATTGATTATGTAGAGGGAGGTTTTCAGTATAATATATCCGTATCGCTGAACAATATGAATCCCGATACCATTTTGATTCAGCTTTTTGCTGACGGTCTGAACGGAGGGATACCTGAAATACTTAAAATGGAAAGAGATTCTGAACCAAAAGAAGAAGCACATAGATATCATGCCCATATTACCACATCACGACCTGCTAGTGATTATACGGTACGGATAATTTCGAACTACGAAGGTATTTCAGTGCCCTTAGAAGATAACCTGATACGATGGCAACATTAAATTTAAAAAAATCAATAATGAATCAGATACTCTCAGTGAATACCAATAAACTTATCGATTATTTTCAAATACAAATATTGATGGAAAACTTATCGAAAAGCGAAAGTATTGCGCTTCTTAAAGATAATTATAGGACACTTATCATACATTGCTCAAGACAGTCTTTTTACCTTACCCAATACTTATTTCTATGACCTAGAAAGTATTGCTATAATCAATTATTCGGCAGAGGGTCATAAAATGGATTTAGACTAAGAATTAAAAAAAATAGTTATGATCAAAGAATTAAATACTAAAGATTGCCTTAATATTCTTAAAAACAATTATTTGGGCCATTTAGGCTATATATGTAATGGTATACCTTATGTTGTGCCCATTACATATTACTATGACCAAGAGAACAATTGTTTAGTATCGTATTCTTCAGAGGGATATAAGATTAAAGCAATGCGAAAGAGGCGGACCGTTTCCTTACAGGTAGAAGAAATTGATTCAATCCATGAATGGAAATCTGTATTGGTACATGCCTCGTTTGAAGAGTTATTTCAAATCGATGCCAAGTATGAACTACACGAATTCGCAAAAGGCATAAAAAGTATTATTGAGAAAAAGGAAAACTATAAGCCTTCATCTATTGGTGAATTTTCAACTAAATTACATGGAGGTGGAGTCCCTGTAGTTTATCGATTAAAAATTGGCGAAGTTACTGGGAGAAAAAGGGAAGAATAAATAATAATAATAATAATACCATCTACTTCTCAATATTAACAAGCAGTAGATATCGGTTTTGTGGCCTATGGGTAAGATTGAATAACCCAGGTTTAAGATATTTAAGAAAGGAGTAAAAAAATATAAAATGTAGTAATAATGACAGATCTAAAAACAAACGAAGGTTTGCGTATTCTCAGGAACAATTATGTGGGTCATTTGGCTTTTATAGCTCAAAATAAGCCTTTCACTATCCCAATAACCTATTATTTTGATTCGAAAGATAATAGTATTATCAGTTATTCAGGGAATGGTCATAAAATAGAAGCGATGCGCAAAAACCATTTTGTTTCTTTACAGGTCGATGAAGTTCAATCCGTACACAATTGGGAATCGGTTCTTGTGCATGGCATATTTGAAGAGCTTAACGGTGATGATGCCAAAAAGAAATTACATCTATTTGCCGATGGTATAAAAAGTATTATCCACAGCAAAGAACGAAAAGAAGTTGAATTTATCAATGAGTTTTCTAGTAAGCGGTACTCAGGTGAGCATTCTATTGTATATAGAATAAATATACTTGAGATTACAGGAAAACGTAAAGAGACCTGAATACTAAATACAGCTTACAGCGTCGATTGCTTGAACTGTTGGACCTAGGAAATCCATAAGCTAATGAACGTTCCCATTTTTAAGAGCCTCGAACCCCGAGACCACATCAAAAAGTTCTTCATCGATAGAACTTTGTCGCAAACGATGGTAGGCATGGTTAACATTATCCAATAGCTCTTCTATGTTTTTTTCCGCCCGTTGCATGGCCGCCAAACGACTATAATTTTCACTGGCCAGGGATTCTGAGCAGGCTTTGAACAAGGTCACGAATAGATATTCGCTAAGGAGGGCTTTTAAGATGTTTTTATTTTTTCCTATGACCTGAGGTATTTTCTTGGAAGGCCATTGAAGTGTAGTCAGTTCTTGCCGCCATTTTTCGTCTAAGGGTAGCAGTCTCTGACTTTTTGGACCATACATCGTATCTGGTATCGCATGGTTGTGAAAAATATAAAATTCATGAAGGGTGCCTTTCGAATGACTTTCTTCTACATTTATCAAAATGGAACCAATTAGCGAGGTAACCACATCTATCGAATTCGGTAATGGAAAATTCTTGGTAACGTTAAAGCCTACATCCGTCAAAAGCAGTGGAATTCTTGCGCCTACTGTCCACACTTCCTTTTTGCCGGGAAGGTCCAAAAGAGATTGGGACACAAACTCGGTAAGGGTGTCATTGAATTGCCCCACAAATCCTTGGTCCGAACCAAACACTATTGCACAAATTGAGTTTTCACTATTATCTTTAGGTTTTTCAATTTCAAGAATAGGACCGATGTTCGTCTCATTAAAATAAGCAACAATACCCAAGGAAATCGAAGTATAATAATCGCCCAAAGAACCGACTGCTGACTCATATTGCCCGATATTTGCTGCAGCCATGGCCTTCATGGTACGTACAATGGACTTTAGCTCCCCCGCACCTACAATTTTTCTTTTTAAACTTTCTAAAGTGCGCATTAGTTCTTATCAGGTATTGGTTCAGATTTGGCCTCAAAAGAGATCATTATATTTTTCGCCCGGCTAAAAATGGATTCTCGATCGGAGGTTTCCAATGCGGTAGCTGAATTGAGGCGTTTGACCATATCGGCAGGGAGCTCCCCAATAATTTTACGTAATTCAGTCTCCGCTATTTGTATTTTCTCCAATGGCACCCCATCAAAAAGGCCATCCATTAGGGCCAATAATACTATTATTTGCTCAGGAGCGGACATGGGCTGGAGTTCCTTTTGTTTCAAGCAGGCCCTGATTCGTTTACCATGTTCAATGATTTTTCTTGTGTTTTCATCCAAATGCGAACCAAAGCGGGCAAAGGTCTCCAATTCCTCAAATTGGGAATAGGCGAGCTTTAGATTTCCGGTTATGGAATGATATGCGGGCAACTGTGCTTTCCCCCCTACCCTAGAAACGGATTTCCCGACATCAACAGCTGGTAAAATTCCCAATTCAAATAATTTTGGAGAGAGATAAATCTGTCCGTCTGTAATAGAGATTAAATTGGTAGGGATGTATGCAGATATATTTTGTGCCTCGGTCTCAACAATAGGCAAAGCAGTCAGTGACCCCCCTCCTAGTGCATCATTTAGATGTGTAGAACGTTCCAATAACCTGGAATGGATGTAAAAAATATCCCCTGGAAACGCCTCCCTTCCCGGGGGTCTTCTCAAAAGCAATGAAAGTTCGCGATAAGCCCTCGCATGGTTCGTCAGATCATCATATACTATCAACACATCTCTGCCCTGATGCATAAAATATTCTGCAATACTTGTGGCTGCATAAGGTGCTATGTACTGTAATCCAGGAGAATTATTTCCTTCGGTAACCATGACAGTGGTG
Source organism: Maribacter orientalis (assembly GCF_900109345.1). Lineage (GTDB taxonomy): Bacteria > Bacteroidota > Bacteroidia > Flavobacteriales > Flavobacteriaceae > Maribacter > Maribacter orientalis. The sequence continues at coordinate 121,898 of NZ_FNZN01000001.1, read as the reverse complement.
TATTCCATGGCTCCCTTTTCCTTAAGATTAGCAATGACTTTGGCCACCGATGAGGCACGTTGCCCGATGGCACAATAGATACAGAGTACGTTTTTATCTTTTTGGTTGATGATGGTGTCTACTGCAATGGCCGTTTTACCCGTTTGGCGGTCCCCTAAAATCAATTCCCTTTGCCCTCTACCAATAGGTATAAGCGCATCTACCACTTTTAGTCCCGTCTGCAAGGGAACGGTAACCGCAGAACGATCCATTATCGCAGTGGCAGAACGTTCAATAGGTAAGCGTTGATCAGTAGCTATGGCCTTTTTCCCATCCATGGGCTCCCCTAATGGATTTATAACCCTCCCTATCAACGCATTACCAACGGGAATATCCATTACACGACCAGTCCGCTCCACTTCATCGCCAGCATTTATTAATGAATCTTCTCCAAGTAATACTGCGCCTATCTCATGTTCGTCAATGTTGAAGGCAATTCCGTACAAATCTCCAGGAAACTTCAATAATTCTTCAAATCCTGCACTAGGCAGGCCGGAGACCTTGACCACCCCAGAAGATACACTACTAACGATTCCTACTTCTCGAGGGGAAAGGGAAAAGTGGTGCTTTTCACGTCCTTTAACCAATTGGTCGAATGTACGCTCAATGAAATCCTTATCTCTTTTTAGGCCCATATCATCCTTTTTCTAATGCAGTTTTAACATTTTCCTTTGCGCTGTCATTCATACTTTTCTCAAGAGAATTGATATATTCCGAGATACTCCACGATAGTTTATAGCCATTAGCCGATAATTCTATTCCGATAATAAGTTCTGGTGCTATTTTAAACTGAAATTGGCTTTCCACGTCCAATACGGCATTTATCGATTGCTGGATTTCGGTTTGCTGTTTATTCGATAACTTGAAGGCGCTTTTTACCAAAATGGGGTTTTTTCTTGATGTTAAGGTCAAAATCAATTTTTGCTTTTCATCCTCTTTTAGTTCATTGATTTTCTTGATAAAGGTCAGTACGGATTGTTCTTCCAAACTAGCCGAAGAAAGGTCGGTAAGTGTTTTTTTGGTAATTGTCACCACCTCTTGCTGAATCTTTTGGGCTATCTCACGATTCCTATTTTCTTGGCTGTCCTGTATATTTTTTTCCAATTTAGCCTTTAATGCATTGGCTTCATTTCTAGCTTCTTCTTTGATTTTCAAGCCTTCCGCATTACTTTCCTCAATTGCCTTTTGCATAAGTTCGCCCTTTTGCCTATCAAAGGTTTCATTCTTTTTTTTGAATTCGTTACGTTCTTTTTCCGCTTCGGCTTTTTTCGCTTCGGCATCCTTGAGTTGGGCTACGATTTTATTCTCCCGTTCGTCTATGGCATTTAAAATGGGCTTATATAAATAGCGCTTAAGCAACCACATTAAAACGAGGAAGTTGATAATCTGTGCTATTAATGTGAACCAATTTATTTTCATTATAACTCTTATTTAGCGATGAAATGGTTCCAAAATGGGTTAGCAAAAATGAGGATCATCGAAATCACGAAACAATATATTGCAAGCGACTCCAACATCGCCAATCCTACGAATAGCGTACGGGTTATTGTCTGCCCGGCATCTGGCTGTTGTGCCATTGAACTCAAGGCCGTAGAAATAGATTTTCCTTGGCCCAATGCGGGTATCATACACCCGATACCAGTGGTTACGCCAGCGGTAATGATGGAGACCATTGCGATTATAGTTGAATTATCCATAATAATTTATTTTTATTGTATTACTTTTTTTCGTTTTACTCTTTTTGATTCAGATTCTTGGGTGGCAGCTGCGATGTATACTGTCGCCAAAATGCTAAAAATATAGGCCTGAATGATGCCCGTAATCAGGCCAAGTACGGTCATTAGTACAGGAAACAGTAAGGGGGCAATGCTAAGAAGTATAGTTACGATCAACCCACCGCTCATAATATTACCGAATAATCGCACGGCCAAGGCAAGTGTACGTGAAAGCTCGCTGATAATATTAAAAGGCAGCATGATGAAGGTGGGTTGCACATATGTTTTTAGATATCCCAAAATCCCACTTTCCGCAATCCCAAACATGGGTACGGCCAGAAACACGCTTATGGCTAGTGCCGCTGTCGTCGATAATGAACTGGTAGGCGGTATATATCCTGGGAAAATGATACACAGATTCGCGAATGCTATGAATATGAACATGGTTCCTATAAACCCGATAAATTTTTCGGGTTTTTCTAAACCTATTTCCTTGATCTGCTTGTTCATGCCCGTTACCAGCATTTCAAGTACACATTGCCAACGTGAAATCTGAATATCGGTTTTGAGTCGTCTTGTAATCAATATCGAGGTAACTATCAGGAAAAGCATTAATACCCATGTTGTAACAAGGGTAAGGTTGATGGTTATAAAACCATGTTCCCAAAAAATAGTTTCATCAGGACTAAGTTCCATATCAGCTTTCCTTTTTTAGTTCTACTTCTTTTTTATCTTTTGTTTTGGCAAAATTTAGTACCATAAAACGGGCTATTACAAAACCTAGAAGACAAATAAGCATGTTGATCCAATCACCCATTGCGACGTAGTAAAAACCCAACATAGTGATTCCTACCCTTAGAAACAGGCTTCCCAAAAACCATAGAGTTGGTTTTTTAGAGGTCAACGCTTTTCTCACGGTAAGCCATAGTCCACCAAAAAATAGGGTTCCTAACGCTAAACCCACGATGAACACTAAAACGCTAAATAGATAATCATTCATTTTTTTCTTCTTTATCTTGATGCATCATTTTATTTTCCTTGGCTACCCATTGCCATGCAATCATGCAGCCAATAAATAACCCTGCGACCAAAAAGGTTAGGGTCCAAGAGATAGTTTCTGGATAATACTTATCCAACCACATACCCAAGGCCGCTCCGAGAACCGTTGGCACGGCAACCGACCAACCTACCATACCGAAAGTCCCCAAACCTGCCCAAACACTCCGCTTTTTTTCATAGAGGGCTTTAAGCTTCTGTTTTTCCTTTTGGCCTACCTCCTGCTTGAACGTATCCTCATTTTTTATCTCCATCGATTTATTATTGTTCCTGACGCAACTTTTTTATGCTCTGAATAAATTCGCTTTCAAGTTTTGCTACTGCCGAGCGTGCAATACGTTCATTTTCATCAAGGTTTTTAAATTCTCTCTCGATAGTTTCCCGAAGTTTTCCGAGATCCGCACCACCAATTGCATTACGAACTGAAACCTGTATTTCGTTTTCGGTCTTTATCAATACTCCCTCGTCAATCGCGACATAGTACACACCACCAGTTGCCGTTTCGTAGGTCAGTATTCCCGGTACTAATGCCGCAACACAATCGAGACGCTGTGGTAAAAACCCATAAGAACCCGCATTGGTATCTACCGTTACACGATTTACACGGATGCTGTTCATAAAAACTTTGTATGGAAGAAGAATTTTTAAATCCATCGGTATCTATGTTACTGGGTTAATCTCGACTTGTTTCACATCTGCACTTTTAAGACTTTCCTTACTTATTTCATTCTTTCCCTTTTCTATAGCTTCTTCTATATTGCCAACCATATAAAAGGCACTTTCGGGCAGATCTTTGAATTCATCAGAAAGTATACGCTCGCAACCAGCAAGCGCATCTTCTAGTCGAACCCCCTTTCCTTTCATGCCACTGAACTGTTCCGTAGTGAAAAAAGGTTGGGTAAAAAACCGTTCCAATCTCCGTGCCCTGTTCACGATGTTACGGTCGGTAACTGATAATTGCTCCAAACCTAGCATGGCAATGATATCCTTCAATTCTTCATACTGTGCCAGTGTTTCCCGAATTTGGTTCAAGATGATATAATGCCGTTCGCCAATGATTCCAGGTGTGGCCATTTTTGAACTGGATTGCAAAATATCAATTGCTGGATACAACCCTTCACTTGCCCTTTTCCGTGATAGGACTATGGATGCGGAAAGATGAGAAAATGTGTGTACCGCAGAGGGATCGGTTAAATCGTCCGCAGGAACATATACGGCCTGGATCGAAGTGATGGCTCCTGTATCGGTATTCGCTATTCTTTCCTCAAGTTTGGCAAGTTCTGTTCCCAAGGTCGGTTGATAACCCAACCTTGAGGGCATTTGCCCCATTAACCCCGATACCTCCATCCCTGCTTGGATAAATCTAAAAACATTATCTATTAGTAAGAGGACATCCCTATGCTCCTCATCACGAAAATATTCAGCCATGGTCAAGGCGGCATGGCCCACACGAAAACGTGCTCCAGGGGGTTCGTTCATCTGACCGAACATCATAACCATATTTTTTAGCACATCGGCCTTTTTCATATCGTGATACAGCTCATGTCCTTCACGACAGCGCTCCCCAATACCACAGAACATACTTACCCCTTGGTGGTACCCCACCATATTATGTATCATTTCTGTCAACAATACCGTTTTACCAACGCCAGCGCCACCAAATAGACCCGCATTGCCACCATGTTCCAATGGGACCAGTACATCGATCGCCTTAATACCCGTCTCAAAAATCTCGGATTCTGTAGATTGTTTTCCTAAAGGTGGGGGCAATTGATGCACATTGTGCCATTTCATTTTTGGTAAAGACGGGCCGTGATCTATGGTATTTCCGAAGACATCGAACATACGGCCCATTATTTCGGCTCCAACTGGCACAGAAAGTTGTTGCCCTAAGGTTTCGGTAATCATACCCCGTGCTAGCCCTTGTGTAGGTGTCAATGCGATGCCTCGCACACGATGATTATCTAGCTGTGCCAGTACTTCTATAACTACCTCTTTTTTTGCGCCTGTATGAATTACAGTGTTAATAGAAGGCACATTATTTTCAAACCATATGTCGACCACACTGCCACGGATCGAAACAACCTTTCCAAACAATAAGGAATCTTTTTGCTTTTCCGAGACAGCCTTCATGGATTTACCTATTTTTTATTCTTTGTAAAACTAGAGGTATGGTAAAAGACTTAAAATGATTTAAATCATTTCAAAAAGCGTTGAGCGAATAGATATTTGTCGCTGTACTATGAATGATAATAGTATCCACAAACATTCTGTTATGAAAAATTACATCAAATACTTTAACGAAATAGATATACACGATGTTCCCAAAGTAGGTGGTAAAAACGCTTCTTTGGGCGAAATGTTCCAAAAACTGACCTCAAAGGGCGTTCAGGTTCCAGATGGTTTTGCTACCACTTCTGACGCTTATTGGCTTTTTTTGGAGGAGGCAAAAATCAAGGATAAAATCTTCAATGAACTCGAAAACCTGGATAAAAAAGATTTTTCCAATTTACGAAAAATTGGGACTTCGATAAGGAATACCATTGCACAAGCGCGATTCCCCCAATCTATTAAAATGTCCGTAGAAAAAGGATATGATGCTTTAGTAAAAAAGTACGGAAAGGATGTTTCCTTGGCGGTCCGCAGTAGTGCCACTGCTGAAGACCTACCGAACGCTAGTTTTGCAGGACAACAAGAGACCTATCTCAACGTAAAGGGATTTGATGAATTGATTGCGGCTTGCCATAAATGTTATGCCTCGCTGTTTACCGATAGAGCCATAAAATACCGGGAAGACAATCATTTCGACCAGACCAAAGTGGCACTTTCTATTGGCATACAATTGATGGTACGTTCCGATCTTGCCGCCTCGGGCGTAAACTTTACTTTGGATCCCGATACCGGTTTTGATAAAGTGGTTCTAGTTTCTAGCATTTGGGGCTTGGGAGAGAATATTGTTCAGGGAAGTATCAATCCTGATGAATACTTCGTTTTCAAACCCAGTTTGAAAAAGGGAATTCGGCAACCAATCATTTCACGAAAACTGGGAAGCAAGGAAAAAACGATGATCTATGATTCTTCGGGTAGCGGTACCGTTAACCTTGATACCAAAAAAGAGAAACAAGAACAATTCGTATTGACCGATTCAGAAGTAGTAAAACTTGCCGAATGGTCAATCATAATTGAAGAGCATTATGGACGTCCCATGGATATCGAATGGGCGAAAGATGGTATTCTCAACGAACTCTTCATTGTTCAAGCAAGACCAGAGACAGTACAGAGTGCAATAAAGGACAAACTTAAAATCACAACCTTTAAATTACGGGAAAAAGGTAAGGAAATTACAAGGGGAATGGGACTGGGTAACAAAATATCCGCTGGAAAAGCAAGAATACTACATAGTCCGAAAGAGTCCGATAAACTGCAACCAGGAGAAATTTTGGTAACTGAAAAGACCGATCCCGATTGGGATCCCATCCTTAAAAAAGCGGCAGGAATTATTACGGATCAGGGTGGGCGTACCAGTCATGCGGCCATTGTGGCCCGTGAAGTTGGTGTAGCGGCCATTGTGGGATCTGTAAATGCAACTAAAACTATCAAAGATGGACAAGAGATTACGATTTCCTGTGCCGATGGTGATACAGGCATAGTATATGACGGAATATTAAAATGGGAGGAGAATGAGGTCGATACCAAATTCCTTAAAAAACCTGAAACACAACCCATGCTTATTTTGGCAGACCCGGATCAAGCATTCAAACTATCGTTTTATCCTGCCGAGGGTGTCGGGTTAATGCGATTGGAATTTGTGATTAATAATTCCATACAGATACATCCTATGGCCTTAAGGCATTTTGAAACCTTAAAAGATGCTTCGACCAAAAAAGAAATCGAAAAACTGACCCACCATTACCCCGACAAGGCCGATTATTTTGTGCATAAGCTAGCCGAAGGGGTAGCAACTATTGCAGCGGCTTTCTATCCTAAAGATGTCATCGTTCGTACCAGTGATTTTAAATCCAACGAATACGCTAATTTGATTGGTGGCACTGAATTTGAACCTGTGGAGAGCAACCCTATGATCGGTTTTCGCGGTGCTTCTCGTTACTATCATTCAAGATACCAAGAAGCTTTTGAGTTGGAATGTAAGGCAATGAAAATGGTGAGGGAAGACATGGGCTTCGACAATGTAAAAATTATGATTCCCTTTTGTCGTACCATTAAAGAAGCCGAAAAAGTAGTGAACTTGATGGCCGAAAACGGATTGAAAAGGGGAGAAAACGGATTACAGCTTTATATGATGACCGAAATACCCAACAACGTAATTCTGGCAGAAGAATTTGCTCAATATTTCGATGGCTTCTCTATCGGCTCTAACGATCTTACCCAGCTGACTTTAGGAGTAGATAGAGATTCAGAGCTGCTAAGCGATATTTTCGACATCAACGATTTAGGGGTCAAAAAAATGATTGCTATGGTCATTGCTTCTGCGCATAAGACCCATACAAAAATCGGTTTGTGCGGACAGGCACCAAGTGATTATCCTGAGTTTGCGCAGTTTCTGGTAGAAAATGGGATTAACTCCATTTCTTTTAACCCAGATGCGTTGATTACAGGAATCAAGAATATCAATACTGCAGAGGGGCACAAGGTAGTATTTGGTATGGCAGAGAGTAGTAATTGATTATGCTTGTAATCAAAAAGAGATTTTTTTGAACCATGCCAAAAATAAGCGCAGGAATCTTATTGTATCGGTTGAACAATAGTGACCCAGAAGTTTTATTGGTACATCCCGGCGGTCCATTTTGGGCAAAAAAAGATAAGGGCACATGGTCCATTCCCAAAGGAGAAATAGAACCAAATGAAGATTTATTGCAAGCCGCCATTCGAGAAACCGAAGAAGAAACTGGAATAAAGTCACAAGGAAAATTCATTGCATTATCTCCCCTAAAACAAAAAAGCGGGAAGATTATACATGCTTGGGCATTACAGGGCAACTTTGAGCCCTCAGATTTCAAAAGCAATGCTATTGAAATAGAATGGCCTCCAAAATCAGGTAAGAAAAAAGCATTTCCTGAGGTTAATGAGACTTCATGGTTTAGCACAGGAGAAGCAAAATTGAAAATTGTTCCGGGGCAAATACCTTTTATTACTGAATTGGAAAACCTTATATATCGTTAACGAAAATCAATAATTTAATTCTAGGAAAACTGCAATTTCCTTCAAAACCTACCCTCCAAGATTGTACTGGTTTACAATCCTTTCAAAAAGAAATTAGAAAACCCATTTATATTCCAAAAGAGTATTGGAATGATGATTTAAATCATTCTTCGCATAGTTTATACTCACTTCCTTTGTGTTTAGAATCAGGGTACTATCCTGTACTCAAGAATAGAACAAATGAAAGTTGCAGTATTCGACACACATAAATTTGAAAAAGAGTACCTCTTAGAAGCAAACGGCGAAAAAAACGAACTGAAACTTCTGGATACTTATCTAACGGTTGATACCGTAGAATTAGCCAATGGCTATGACGCCATATCCATATTTACAGAAGACGATGCATCTGAAAAAGTATTGGACAAATTAAAAAAATTAGGTGTAAAATTCATTGTTCTTCGTTCTGCAGGTTTTAACAATGTAGATATTGCGCATGCAAAAAAATTAGGGATTCGAGTGGCAAGGGTACCCGAATACTCGCCCTATGCAGTGGCCGAATTTACAGTTGCGGTCATGCTATCGTTGAACCGAAAGTTGACACGTACCCATTACAGGATTATGGAAATGAACTATTCCTTGGATGGGCTTGTGGGTTTTGATATGCACGGGAAGACGGTTGGTATTGTCGGTACCGGAAAAATCGGGCGGGTCGTTGTAAAGATTTTGCATGGCTTTGGTTGCCGATTATTGACATATGATGTGGTGGAAGATCCAGAGTTGATTGAACAATATGGCCTGATATATACAGATTTAGATACCCTGTGCCATCAATCAGATATTATCACATTACATGCCCCCTTAACAGCCCAGACCCACCATATGATCAATGAAAGACGCATTGTGCGAATGAAGAACGGTGTAATGCTGATAAATGCCAGTCGTGGGGCACTAGTAAATACCAAAGATGTTATCGACGGACTAAAATCTAAACACATCGGTTACTTCGGAATGGATGTATACGAGGAAGAAAAAGGACTCTTTTTCGAAGACCATTCCGAGGATATTCTTGAGGATGACCAAATAGCTCGTTTGATGGCCTTCAATAATGTGTTTATTAGCAGCCATCAGGCATTTTTAACGGATACCGCTTTAAAAAATATTGCAAAGACTACTATAGAAAATCTGGATTGCTTGGAAAAAGGGGAAGCCTGTGAAAATGAAATCAAATGATTAAAACCGTTTCCGAATACGTTAAAAACAAATGCAAATAAAATAAACATCATGTTAGAAAAATTAAAAAAATTCAAGGGCAACACCTTGGCAATTGAGGTTATTGATGGTTTTACGAAAACAGATGAAGCACTATGTCAAAAGTTCTTTAAGGCAAAACTAGACGAGGGTTACGATTATGTAAATGTGCTTGTGAAGTTGGATGAACTGAAAATTTCCCACAGCAGTACCAAAGCCTTTTTTGAAGATACCTTATGGGCACTAAGAAACTATAAGAAATTAGGTCATCTTGCCATTGTCGCTCATTCAAATGTTTTAAAGGCTTTGGTTCCAATCGATAATCTTTTCTTCGAAAGGGCCAGTAAAGGACGGCAAGAACGCTATTTTGACATTTCACAGATGGACGAGGCCATGGCATTCGTGGAGTCGAACAAATAATGAGACGGTCCACGAAATTAAATAAGTTATAGCTAATACCATCGATTTAAAAAAATAAAAAATGGGAAAACTAATACTCGTAAGACATGGGAAAAGCTTGTGGAACGTACAAAATATTTTCACGGGATGGACGGATATAGATCTTGCCACTGAAGGCATTGCCGAAGCTAAAAAAGCTGGAGAATTATTAAAAAGTAATGATATCTGCATCGATGTTTGTTTCTCCTCATATCTAAAAAGGGCCATACGAACGGCATGGATTACCTTGGATACCGCCAATCAAATGCATGTAGACACAAAATACCATTGGAAGCTGAATGAAAGACACTACGGAGCATGGCAGGGTCACAATAAAAATCAGATATTGAAAGATGTAGGCGAAGAAACCTATTGGGGCGTACGGAGAGGATATTATTTGTCGCCACCCAAATTGGACCCCAAAGATAAACAACAACCGAAATTCGATGCTCATTACAAAAACATAGATCCCGCTCTGCTCCCTCTTTCAGAGTCGCTCGAAAATACATCAAAAAGGGTTGTCAACTATTATTTTGAAGCTATAGTGCCACAGTTGGTAAAGGGAAATACAGTACTCGTTTCAGCGCATGGTAATTCTTTACGTGCCTTAATCGGCTACATCAAAAATATTCCCCCAGAAGATATTGCCCATTTAGAAGTGCCGACAGGGGAACCTAACCTTTATGAATTTGATGACAACCTCAACTTAACTGAACACTATAAATTAAAATAGGGAGCCTAAAAACCTTTTAAATGCACAAGAGAGAAATTACACTTGCCGTAAATCCCGAAATCGATAAGAGTATTAACGTGGCAGGTATAACTCTTAATACTAAGTTACCCTGTACGGCAACCACAAGACTTCAAAATAATATGATTAGTGCTTGCGACAGCATGGCGGCAGTAAGGGCAGCAGCTTTGGCGAAATGGTAAAATACGGTGTAGCCTGAGGTGCTGAGGCCATTAGGCAAGAGGTTAGGAATTATGCAATAAAGAAAACGTTGACAAATTGTATGAATGATAAAAAGATAGAAAAATTTCTAAACAATCAAAATAAAATAGAGGCAGATGGATATAGAAAAAATATTAAAAGAGGAGGCCGGTTTCCTTCTAGAACATAAATGTACCACTTTCCCCAAAGAAAAATTGCATATCCCTGGAAGCGATTTTGTAGATAGAATATTTGCTCTTTCAGACCGTTCGCCAAGGGTCTTGGGAAACCTTCAACATATTTTTAATCACGGTCGGCTTAGAGGTTCGGGTTATGTGTCTATACTTCCGGTAGATCAAGGGGTCGAACATTCCGCGGGAGCAAGTTTTGCACCGAATCCCGATTATTTTGATCCTGAAAATATTGTAAAACTGGCTATGGAAGGAGGCTGTAATGCCGTGGCCTCTACCCTTGGGGTATTGGGTTCGGTATCTCGGAAGTATGCACATAAAATTCCTTTTCTGGTAAAATTGAACCACAATGAACTACTATCGTACCCCAACACCTTTGATCAGGTCTATTTTGCCCAGGTAGAACAAGCATGGAATATGGGAGCGATAGCGGTTGGTGCGACAATTTATTTTGGCTCTCCACAATCTGATCGGCAAATACAGGAAACGAGCAAGGTTTTTAAACGTGCCCATGAATTGGGCATGGCCACCGTTCTTTGGTGTTACCTTAGAAACGATGCCTTTAAAATTGAAAGGGATTATAGTGTAAGTGCTGACCTTACGGGACAGGCCAATCACTTAGGAGTTACTCTTGAGGCCGATATCATCAAACAAAAACAACCTACCAACAATGGGGGATATCTCGCCTTAGACAATTTTGGAAAGACTAGCGATTTGGTTTACAGTAAACTAACGACTGACCACCCTATAGACTTGACACGGTATCAAGTAGCGAATTGCTATATGGGCCGGGCGGGATTGATCAATTCCGGTGGGGCTTCTGGAGAGGATGATTTTGCGGCTGCGGCCCGAACGGCAGTCGTTAATAAAAGGGCCGGGGGAATGGGATTGATTTCTGGTCGAAAAGCCTTTCAAAGACACATGAAAGAAGGGATTGAACTGTTGCATATGATTCAAGATATATATTTGGACAAGAATATAACCATCGCCTAAAAGCAACGTATAATGAAAAAGACAGAAAGCCTTGCATTACCTGTTATTCATAAAGGACAAATACCGTTGGCTTTTTTGAACACCACTAAGTCCCATGAAAAAGGGGTCGTATTAGCTGGTGATATAAGTGGTACGAAAACAAATTTGGCCCTTTTTCAAATCAAGAACGGGGTCCTAATCCTATTAAAAGAAAAATCCTATCCCACCAAAAAATATAAATCATTTATGGATATTTTCCATGCATTTCATAAGGATGGCATACCAAAAGTGAACGGAATATGCCTAGGTGTGGCAGGGCCGGTAACTCAAGGTAAGGTACATGGAACCAATTTTCCATGGGAAATCTATGGCGAGGAAATTGGCAGAGAACTGCATATTAGGTCCGTTTCACTTATAAACGACATGGAAGCCAATGCTTTCGGCCTAGCGGGACTCCACGAAAAGGACTTCTACACCTTGAAATATGGACCAAAAATACCTGGCAACGCTGCCATAATTTCACCTGGTACCGGTCTGGGCGAAGCCGGATTATTTTGGGATGGATCGCACTATCATCCCTTTGCCACAGAAGGAGGTCATTGCGATTTTAGTCCCCGTAATGAAGCTGATATGGAAATATGGCAATATGTTCAACAAAAATATGGGCATGTGAGTTGGGAACGTCTAATTTCCGGCCCAGGGATTTATGATATATATCAATTGATTAGACGTGTTAGCGAAGAGAAAGAGCCCCAATGGCTTGAGGAAAAAATGATTAAGGAAGATGCATCGGCAACAATAACCCAAGTTGCTCTCAAAAACGGCGATCCGGTATGTGTGGAGACTTTGGAACTTTTTATTCGGTTCTTAGCTATAGAATCTGCACAATTGGCCCTGAAATTTAAAGCCACGGGAGGAATTTATATAGGTGGAGGCATTATGCCAAAAATTATAAAAGGGATAAACCGAGAAATCTTCTATGGCAATTTTGTGCAATCCGCACGTATGAACTCTCTTTTACAAATGATTCCGGTAAAAGTAATCTTAAACGAAAAAACTGCACTTCTAGGGGCCGCATATTATGCGGCAATGGTACTCAAATAAGAATGTAAAACGAAGAATTAAAAATCTACTTAATATTGCCGATTAAAATTGAGTTTTAGTTTAGAAAAATATTAGCTGATCTGTTGCATGTTTGAAGATATACTGAGTAATATACCTCGAGACTTCTTAAATTTCCTGCTGGTTACACTATTTTCTTTACATAGGGGACTAGAGCAGAGAAGTAAACATTTAAACGAGCAGTTTGAAAGTAGATTCGGTACGGACAGAACGTTTACCTAATTTGAATTTTTGGATATATTCTTTATTTGTTAACTCCGATGAACTTAACATTCTTTGCTGGGTTAGAATCGCAATAACCGCACTTCTTGCTGTCTACTATCAGGGCAATATAAGGGAAAAACAAAAGTTTGGGATTACCTCTTTGATTACTGCCTTGATTACCTATTGCTTGGCTCCATTGATTTATCTACAACCTTCTTGGTTGGTTATTTTAATAGTGGTTATGGTCTTATGGTTGACCGAACAGAAAGAATCTTTTTTAAATTTTACGAAAAAATTCGATGATTGGGAGTTTGTCCCACTTGCTAAATTTCTTGTCATCGTTAGTGTGATTCTACCCTTACTTCCCGATAAGCCGACCTCAGTAATAATAAATATTTCCCCTTAAAAATTTTAGATGGCCATAGTTGCTGTTTCTGGTATTTCGTATTTCAGTTATTTACTTAAAAAGTTTGTATTTCCCAAATCAGGAATCTTATTGAAAGGAGTATTAGGAGGTCTGTATAGCAGCACTGCGGCTACGTTATCTTGGCAAGAAAAAGTAAAGAACAAGGAGATACCCAAAAAGTAGTACTCGCCATTCTGCTTGCCACGACAATGATGTACCTACGTATATTGTTATTGGCCTTATTCTTTCAAAATGATATTTAAGGATGCCATACGCATTTAAGGTTAGTAGCGCTACTACGAAAATTGCTGAGGCCATTTGTCAATTGACCTTCAAAAACCCCGCAGTTGGCATGATTGCCATGATGAAAAAAAAAGCACCTATTTTTTTTAGGCTATTTCAAGAATCTATAATTAAAAAGGTTGCTTTACCTTCCAGAGTTCCCTTTTTGATACTATCATAAGTTGAAGTTTAGCTTTTTTATTAGAATTTAAGATAGCTACTAGACTACAAAATAGCTGTTTTTAGTCATGCCATTATTACCTAAACTGATTTTAATCATAGGCAAATGATAGGCACTTTCTAATTTTGTTTCAAGACTATGAAACTATGGAAAAGAGAATCGTATTGCCTACTGATTTTTCAAACAACGCTTTGAATGCTATTGAGTATGCAATAGATTTACATAAAAACCAAAAGTGCGTATTTTATATCTTAAATGCTTTTTGGGGAGATAAGGAACCTACCGATATTGCTCCATTGATACCCGAGCGTGGAGATGTCGAATATACATCTGCCAAAAAGTTTTCGGAAGATGGCTTGACCACTTTGTTACCAATAGTACAACTTCGTTCAAAAAATTCTAAACATAGATACCATACCCTTTCGAGTTATAGTTCTTTACTATTTGCCTTGAAAGATTCGATAGCCAAGAACAATATTGAGCTAGTTGTCATGGGTACCAAAGGCACCTCAGATGAAGAAGAAACGCTATTTGGTTCCAATACCCTTAGTATTATGGAATATATTACGGAATGCCCCATTTTAGCGGTCCCTGGACACTATACATTTTCAGGGCTTAAAAAAATTGTTTTCCCTACCGATTATGAAATGGTTTTTAATGAGAATAAACTCAAATACATATTAGAAATAGCAAAATCAAACAAATCAGAAATACAAATATTGCATATCAAGAAAGAACGCAAGTTGGATGAATCCCAAGAAAAAAATAAGGGGATTTTGGAATCTATTTTCAAAGGTGTGGCATATAGCTTTCATGTTCTAACGGGTATTGCTGTAAATAAAGGAATTCATTCCTTTATCGAAAGTGAAACCTGTGACTTAGTTGTTTTCTTAGACGAGAAGTCAAATTATTTAGGCAATGAACTACCAAAATTTTTGGTTAAGGAAATCAAGTCCCATTTAATGATTCCGGTATTGGTAATTAACCCCTAAAAAAAATAGGTTTCAAAATAAAAAAGTCAGAAATATTTATCTAGGCCAAACTATGTTCATTTCATCTAAATGAATCATAAATTCGAAAAATGACTGATAATTGTCATGGTGCAAGTGGCCCAAGGGCTCTAAATTCACAAAATGAAACAATCAGAATTATGGAAAAGTGAATTCTAATACCCACCGATTCTTCTAAAGATATACGGAACGCTACAGAATAAGTCTTTAAGTTGTATAATGACAAAAAGTGTGGTTTTTATTTTTTTAATGGTTTTCAAGTAGATGGATATTCTGAATGTGATTTTATGATGATCGAGGAGTTGGGTACAATAGAACATAAAAATACCAAAACAATCTCCGAAGGAAGCCTTGATAGATTGAAAGACACTTTTGAGCTTTATCACCAAACCCAAAACACACCAATAAAACTATTTCTTGTATTTGAAAGTAGAGAAAGCGATATGGTCATATTCATGAACAGGAGAACGCATTTTTTTGGTAATAGATTGTCAAAGCCTTTACTTAGGGAATTAGATAGGCATTCAATTATTCCTGTTCTGGAAATTTCGATTTCTTAATAACCAACATAATATGCAAACACTAACAGATTTATTAAAAGATCCAACGATAATCAAAATCATGAGGACAACCCTGTGGATTGTCATCATTGGAATTTTAATCATGTTTCTTCGAAAACTGGTAAAACGGAGAATAGCTGATATAGCCTATCGATACAAGATTCAAAAAATGATAGAAATGGTCGGTATTTTTTTGATTGTCCTTATTATTCTTTTATCATTTACGCTAGACAATTTGAAAGACTACACGGTCATCATAGGGCTTTTTACCGCTGGTATCGCGTTTACATTGCAAGAGCTTATCTTAAGTGTCGCTGGATCTTTCTATATTTTTGCTTTAAGGGTTTACAAGCCTGGAGATCGTATCGAAATTAATGGTATAAAAGGAGATGTGATCGACATAAACAGTATGTACACCACGATTATGGAAATGGGCGAATGGGTAAGCAGCGATAATTATTCCGGTAGAATCGTCAAAATCAGTAATGCCTTCGTGTTCAAGGGCCCCATCAAAAACTATTCAATGGATTTTCCTTTTGTTTGGGATGAACTAAACATTCCAATAACTTATGAATCGGATGTTGAACTGGCAAAGAAAATAATTCTCCATGTTGCGATAGATCATTTATCAGATTACATTGAAAATTCCAAGGAAACATGGAAAGAAATGGTAAAACGGTACTATATCGAAGATGCGACATTGGATCCAACAATAGCAATAAAACTAACCGACAATTGGATTGAACTCAACCTGCGATATATCACGGATTATAAACGGAGGAGGGTTACAAAACATGAACTTTTCGAAAATATCGAGAAATCGATTCTGGAGACCAAAGGAAAGGTAAGCATCGCTTCTTCAACCCTTCAGTTACTTAAGTTTCCTTTGATGGATGTCAGGATGAAAAGTTGAAATTTTTGATTAATCAAGCATAACATATTTGAACATTTCTAAATATAATAAGCCAACAGCTTTTCTGGAATAATCAAATGATATTCTGATGTAAATCATTTTCGAAATTCCAAAATTGCCCTATTTTAAGAGTGCTAACAATATGATTATGAAAAAAAAAACTAATCACCAAATGATGATGGATCGCCTTCATGAACAAAGTCTTGAATGGAAATCTATTATACTTTTCATGGAAGAGGAAATTATCTTTTTGGAACATCTATTACACTCTTACCATTTTGAGCCAGATACCGCAGAACTTTATGAGCGTTATCATAAATACCTTAAACAGTTAGACGAAATAAAATTTGCGAAAAATAATCTAAAAGTTCAAATTGATGGGCATGAAGCAAGTATAGGTGGCATAATGGATTCTATAGATCATTTCGGAGACTCTAGTTTTTATATAGAGCATGATGATATAAATGTATTGGTTCAAAAGACTTCAGAAGATTATAGGAAGCTGAAATCTGAAATTTTTGATTATGCAATAACAGTTATGAGAAAGCATAAAAAACCTGACGAAATTTGAAAACGTCTCATTTTACTTTTAATGTCGAAAGAACATACTCTTTCTCTAAGAGAATTGTTCGCGTAAAATGAAATTCCTTAGATTCTAGAATGGTATTAAAGTATGAAGATTCTGACTGGGTTATTTGCTTGACCCCATACTTATCTTTCTTCATTTCTTAAATCCCTTTATTTGCATCTTCAATAGCCTCTTGAGGACTTTCATGTGAGGTGAAATTTTTTATTATCATAAAATTAGTTTTAAACACTATATGCTTTCTTATTTTATTCAGTGAAAAGGCGGCCCTTTTTCTACATAAATCTATAAATAAGATCAAAGCATTCATGATAGAAAAATCAATTGCTCTCATGGGTTTCTTTATACCGTCTTACCAACTGCTTTAAATCATCTAGGTAGGCTTGCATCACTTTTTCATCGGTATTTGGATGGGCCATATTGGGAATGGTTATAGGATCCTCTTCCAAAAACTTATAAATTTCCGGATATTCCTTTTCAATTTCATAGGTCAATTCTGTAATTTCCGTAAATATCTTCGAAAGTTCATCCATAATCTGTGGCATATTTTTTTCTTTTAGGCTTTTAACAAACGGTTCAACTTTTCACTGTCCATTACATGTTCGGTTATTGCGAACACCTTTTTGCGGTTAGATCTGAATGATTTTACGAAATCGGCAATACTATCCTCCAATTCTTCATGCTCGGTTCTAAATTTATGTGAATCGTATTTAAATGGGTCATCAATTAAATCGGCAAGATTAGTAAGGTGTTTGTTGGTTTTTTTCAGTAACTGATAACATTTGCGATCAATCTCTATCAAATCTGTTTCAATGTCCCTTACTTCATCCAAATTTTCCTTTTGGGTCATCCAAATAAAATATTTGTCAATAAGATGTTGTAAGAATCTTAAATCGTCTCTATAAAATTCAAGATCGTTCTTCCAATGTTCTGTTAATATGTAAATTCCCTGCCAATCTGCATCGTAAATGTATTTGCCTTTTGGCCTATATCTAAAGTCGCTCATTTGCACTATAATTTACATTTGAAATCTAAAAGTAGGTATGCTGGGCAAAGAATAAAATGATTTACATCATGGGTAAATACTTAAAATAATGAATACCATTATTAGTGAAAAGAGCAAACCAAACAGTAGAGATGAATGACAATACTGATTAAAATCATTTGTAAGTCGCTCTCGCTAAACTAGCTTTCAGGTAGGATATTAAAATTTAGATAAAATGGCGAATTTAAAAAATAGTGATCAAGAGATTTTGACAGAACTCCATAATGATACACTACTTTGGATATCAATGCTTGGCTATATGGAAAATGATTTACAGTTCATAAATAGATTACTAAATTCCAAAGCTTTTAAGGATAAGGTACCCAATCTTTTTGAACGTTTACAAAACTATTTACACGAGATGAAAACAAAAACGAGGGAGTTAAAGAATTTCAAAAAAGAAATCAATGAATATGGGGTTGAGCTAAAGGGTATTTTGGAATGTCAGGATATTTCTTGTGATACATTCTATTTGGAGAACCATAGGACTTTGAAGAATCGTTTTGAGAAATTCTATACCGAATTTAACGATTATAAAACCAGAATTTTTAACTATACCGGTGGTATTTTGCGTTAATGTACTTCATCTTAAAATTAATAAATATCCATCTTAGACCTTTATGAATCTGTATCGTTATCTTAAATCCGTTATTTCAACATTTTACAATTCCGTAATATCGTTTTCAATCATAAGTACCAATAGTATTTGTTGAAATGATATATCGCAAAATTTAAATATCAATTATACATATTTAGAATTTGTCCTAATTTAATTAGTCTTTTAGTGTAAATTTTGATTCTAAAATGGTGTTAGAACTTCCGCCAATAAATACTTTAAAATCACCTATTTCAGATTCCCAGGTATTGTTTGCAGTATAAAACTCCAATGACTTACTATTAATAGTAAAACTTACTTCTTTGGTTTCCCCTGGTTTCAAAGTAATCATTTTAAAATTTTTCAACTCTTTTACTGGCCTAGCTCTGCTTGCAAACAGATCTTGAATGTATAATTGCACTACTTCTTTACCTTCATATTTGCCTGTATTCGTTAAATCTATACGTACACTTAACTCCCCTGTTTTGTTGAGTGAATTTGCACTCAACTTTAGATTATCGTACTTAAATTCAGTATAGCTCAAACCATAACCAAATTCATACAAAGGTGTATTGACCTCATCGGTATAATGTGTCCAAAATACAAGATCATCACCTGGATACTTAGGTCTTCCCGTACTTAAATAATTATAATATAATGGCACTTGACCAACATTTCTAGGGAATGTCATGGGTAATTTTCCACTTGGGTTGTAATCACCATATAGTACTTTAGCGATGGCATCTCCGCTCTTAGAACCTAACTGCCAAGCTTCTACGATAGTAGGTATATTCTCATCGGCCCAATTAATAGTTAAGGGTCTTCCGTTCATTAAAACTAAAACTATGTTTTTATTTACGGCATATACGGCTTCCAGTAATTCTTGTTGTAGCCCAGGCAAATCTAAACTCGCCCTACTTCTACCTTCCCCAGATTGAAAACCATGCTCGCCTAGAACCATGATTACCACATCCTTATTCTTAGCAACTTCTACAGCTTCAGAAATACCAGTTCTATCAGTGGTATTAATATCAAGTTCAAAGACAAAGGCTTCTGTTCCTTTTATTAACTCCACTCCTTTTTCGTGATAAACCTTATTTCCTTTGTATTTCTTTAAACCTTCAATTACCGACACTGCAGAATTATCTTCGGCTGCAAGTCTCCAACCTCCTAACGGACTGTTCTTATCATCTGCTAACGGACCAATTACCGCTATTTTCATTCCTTCTTTTTTTAAAGGCAATAATTGATTTTCGTTTTTCAAAAGCACTATAGATTTTTCGGCCATATCAAGAGCGATTTCCATATTTTTATCACTTCCTATCACAGATTTCTCTCGCTCTTCATTGCAATATTTATAAGGGTCATCAAAAAGCCCTAATTCATATTTCACCCTTAAAATTCTTCGAACCGCATCTTCAATCTTATCCAACGATACTTTTCCTTCATCCACTAAATTTTTCAAATGTTTTACATATAAATAGGATTCCATATCCATATCACTACCAGCATTTGCAGCGCTTTCAGCAGCTGCCTTTCCATCTTTAGAATAACCATGAGCTATCATTTCTGCCATCGATCCCCAATCTGAAACCACAAAACCTTGGTAGCCCCATTCCCCTTTTAAAATATCTCGTTGTAAATACGCATTTCCAGTAGCGGGTATTCCATTTAGTACGTTGAACGAATTCATAAAGGTCTTTACATCTGCTTCTATCGCAGCCATGAACGGCGGAAAAATAATATTATACAATGTTGAGGTACCAACATCTACTGTATTGTAATCTCTACCGGCTTCAGAAAAGCCATAACCTGCAAAATGTTTAGCTGTAGCTGCAATAGTATTTACTGCAGAAAGATCTTCACCTTGAAACCCCGTAATACGTGCCTTAGCTATTTGACTACCTAAATAAGGGTCTTCACCAGCTCCTTCCATTACCCTTCCCCAACGAGGGTCTCTTGAAATATCTACCATTGGAGCAAAGGTCCAGTTGATACCACTCGCAGCAGCTTCATCAGCTGCCATTGCGGCCGAAGCTTTTATGGCTTCCATATCCCAACTAGCAGATTCTGCCAAGGGTATAGGACTCTGAGTTTTATAACCATGAATGACATCAAAACCTATTATTAATGGAATACCTAAACGTGATTCTTCAACCACTATCTTTTGTACTTTACGAACTTCGTCTGCACCCGTAACATTTAACATTGATCCTACCCAACCATTTTTAAGATGCTCGTATTTATTTGAGGCATCACCATCTTCCGGTATTGGCCCAGTAACATTCCAAAAACCGTTATATTGATTCATTTGCCCAACTTTTTCTTCTAAGGTCATTTTGGCCATTAGGGAATCAATTTTCTCTTCAATACGATTATCAAGGTTTACCTGTGCATAATTACTTTGACAGAATGCCAATAAACCAAATCCAATTACTAAAAATTTTTTCATATCGTTCTATTCATTAAAAATCGCCAATGATGGAAAGAAATAATCACTGAAGTTCGTTTAAATTTACTGTAAATTATTGATAAACTACTATTTAACTATTTCGTAATGTCTACGTATAGAGGAGGATTAATTGTACTGTCACTCTCATTTTCAACCATAATTAATTCCGCTTTCATAAAGTCTAATCACTGTAAAACACTTTTTTATTTTTATAAACTGAAAATTTGAAGGTGTTCTCTAAATAACGCACCTTTTACATTATATAGGTAGTTCTGCTCAATAATACCAAAAAATAAAAAAACCAAATAAATCATAAGATTTACATGATTTTTGTCGGGGTGGCAGCGTTAGAAATCCCTGCACTATCCTATTAATAACCAATATATTACAATAAATTTTTCAAAATAGGTGACCGAAAAGGTCTATTAGCAAGGCGTTCTGACGCCTTCGTACCTTAAAGATAGAAAGGTTATACCAAAACAGGACAAATCGATTCAAATCGAATTAATCCTAACACCTAAAATTCCAATTAACTATTTTAAAACCACTAATAATAAACATTCTCAATAATTGTCGCATAACCCACACACATAGTAGCTAAGGCATATTTTCCACCAGAACGAATCAACTCATTGGTAGCCGATTGAAGGATTCTGGTGCCGGACATTCCCAACGGGTGCCCTATAGCAATAGCACCTCCATTTAGATTGATTCTAGGGTCGTCATCTGCCAAACCTAGTTCACGTATACAAGCCAAGGCCTGTGCTGAAAAGGCCTCATTAAATTCCATTTAGGTACGAAAACAATAGAAGCCTTAGATATGATTAAAAAATTACATTTTTTATTAGGTTTAGAACGTCCAATGTAGATCATTGTGTGATTTGGACGATATCTGCGGCAATGCTATTTATCAACTACCACTTACAACAAGAAGGGAGTACTGCCAGTGATTGATCAAAAGAATCAAATTTGAACTAAAGACGGCTAGATTTAGACAAAAGAAACAACAACTTAAACAAATGGTCAAATCCGCTAAGTCGGAAATTTCTAAATTGGAACCAACGCCCAAAATTTAATTTTTGGTTCAATAGGTTATAATATCTTCTCTAGACAAGGCTTTATGGCTATATTCTTATGTTAACCCCAAAAATAAGTTGACGAAAACCACCACCAAATATACCAGAGGTTGCACGGTTCAAACGGGATGCCCTGTAAATGTCATTGGTGATATTTTTACCGTTGATAAAAGCGTTCATGTGGACATTATCACCAACAATAAAGTCATAGTTTACAAAAGCATCAAAAGTTCGGTAGCCTGGCAATTTTCCGATTGCACCATCCGCAGATTCATTGCTGAAATTATGAAATTCAGTAAATTGACTACTTACAAAATTGCCGCTTACTCCTAGCGACAATTTTTTGTAATCGTAATTTATTCCAATATTTGTTGTTCTCCTAGGGGTATAGGGAGCCTCTGCATCAACTAGTCCCTGCTTCCCAAATTGGATGACACTTTTAGTGATATTTTGGAATGTGGATGATTCAATGGTTTGGTCCGTTAACAGGGTTTCACCACCTAAACCGTCCGAAACATATATTTCATAAGCGTTTCTATTGGCATTTACGGTATTGATATATTCATTTTGGGTGGCCGAACTGTGGATGACCTGCGAAAAGAGATCTTTATCCTCTAATTTACCGGCCGATACTTTGGAACGCATGAGATTAAGATTTCCTACAAGTCTGAGCTGATGTTGGTTTTTGTTCAATAATTCAACACCCAAAGCCACTTCCAGACCTTGAACATTTATTTTTCCCAATTCCTGAAAAACTTCATTTCGTCCGCCGGCATAGAAATTACGGCTGGTGTTGTTAAAGTAGGTGAATTGGCCATCGACGCGATTATCGAATACATCTCCGCGCCACCCAATTTCCCTGTTCCAACTTAATTCTGGGTCAATATTGATACTTTGCCCGGCAAGCGGATTGGTGACAATACCGTCTTGTTCCACCAAAAATCCAAAAACTTTGGAGGGTGCAATCATTCCTTCATAAATGCTACCGTAGAATTCACCATAGTTTGTTTGATAATCCAACGTAATTCCCGGCAGGAATTGGGTATACACGTTTGGTTCCCGACCTTCTTCGGTACTACTGATATTAGGATCTTGAGCTACGGCAATCAAATCTTGGCGATACATGTCTACATGCTCAAAGCGGAGAATTGGGGTAATACCCCATTTTCCAATATTGAATTCGTTCCGTATGAACCCATTGGCAGACCAAAGTCGATACCATAAATCAGTAGTGGCGCGACCACTTCTTGCCCAACGGCTACTGTCTGCAACCAGAAAACGGTCCTTAAAAGTTTCGCGGTGCAGATTAAAACTAGCTTCCAAATGCTGTCCTTTTTCAAAGGCTTTCCATTCGTAGTCCATGGTTTCTTTGACCCCGGATACGGTATAGGTCCAACGGCTGTCGGTAGTGCTCTCCCTTCCATTGTTAACTCTACCAACAATAACATAATCTTCCTCCCCAAAAGTCCGTCCGTTCAAATAGCCGTATCGGTCGTTAAAAATGGCATCGCCAACATAATCTTGCACTTCGGAGGCTTTGATTTTGGCCGTGGTCTGTCGCCACCAATCGCGTTCAAAGTCACTTGCATATACTTTTGAAGTAAAGCTCAATCTTTTTGAGGGCAACCATTTGTGGATTATATCCAACCCATACCTTCTCATGGTAAACTGGTCTGCATCTAAAGGGTTTTGGGTAGGATCAGTATCAAATGTAAAAGGAGTTTGCGAACTTAAAGAGGCTTGATTGTCTTCCGATTGAGCGCTAACTTTAAAATAAAGCGATTGGTTATCTGAGAGTTTGGCAAATATTTTAGCGTTCAAGTTCAATACTTCAACCGATGAGTTATCCGTAAACCCATCAAATTTCTTATATACTCCTTCTACCAATGCCCCAAGATTGTTCCAGGTGCCGCCATATGAAATCAAACCTGTTCTATAATTTCGTTGTCCTCCGATCAACTTCACTCTCAACTCCGGCTTCTGAGGAGGCAAAGCGGTAATATAGTTGATGGCGCCATACATGTTGTTCGGGCCATAACGGAGCATATCCGCTCCTTTATATACTTCTATGGCTGTAATACGGTCGCTTACTGGATTGTAGTAGGCCCCTGGGGCAATATACGGCGCCGGTGCGGACGGAGTGCCATCTTCCATAAGCAAAACTTTTTTGGAACGCCTGCCCCATGAACCCCGGATACTAATGTTGGGACGGTTGGACAGCCCCATATCTCCGACTATATTTAGCCCTGGAACGGTTCTGAGCATTTCTTCCGTACTCAGAGGGTTACTATTTTTAAGTGTGATTGGAGTAATGAGGAAGTTACTTCCCTTGAATTCATCCTTAAAACTTTTTGGAGAGGCACTTACAATGACCTCATCTAAAGTCGTATTGCTCAATTGGAGCGGGATAGCGCCTAGTTCAGGATTTTGGGTATTAATGGTAATCGTTTTTTTTTCATAGCCCAAATAATTAACTGTACCAGCATAGTTGCCGGCCTTTAAATTAAATAAAAAGTTGCCATTCCTGTCGGTTATAGCCCCACTTCCATTATCCAGTACGATTTGTGCCCCCATCAGTGGCTCGTTATTCCCTTCTTCAATAACTTTCCCAGTAACCGTAATCTGGGCAACTACTTGTAGTTGGATAAAAAGTAAAACAAAAAATAAAAATGGTATCCTTCTTCTTAATTTCATAAAATGTAATGTTGATTTAAAAAATACTGAATACAGTTTCCAATATCAATTATATCCTTCTCAAAATAATTTTCTAATAATTCAAATGATATCTAATTGGCTCCGTCCAATTTAGCGATATCAACGGTAAATTTGGCGACTTCCCTGCCTTGGTCCGTTCCCACGGTTGCGTCAAATGTCCAGTGGATTCCACCGTATACCCTTGAAATGGCTGCTTCCTCTGCCCAACCACGCACTAACGTTGCCTTTTCAGGAAAGATATAGGCTAGAACTTCTGATGCAGCTGCGGAGAATACGCTATGGCCCGAAGTATAACTTGGGAAATTGGGCGTACCCGCAATGGTCTTAAATCCTTCTATGGTTTGTATAGGCCTGGGATAGTGGTAGTAATATTTGGCGTCCCAGCAGCTGATGCCCGAGTCCATAATGGCCATGTTCATATAGGCCAAGGTCCTGGCTGATCGTAATGGGTTCATTTTATCTTCTACCATAAATTCATTTGCAAAACGATTCCAGTGCCCCGGAGGAGTATACGTGCCCAACCCATCTTGCCAGAAATTGGCAATGCTCCTTTTTTCTTCGGTCATATTATCGGCATAGTCCTTTAAAATTGATACATCAGCCAAATAAGCATCAGAATCAATTGCAGGAGGCGGAACGGGGCGCACATTTTCTACATTGGCAACATTCCACATCTTAACTTTTCCGAACAGCGGGGTAAGTCCCACAGGTCGCACAGGTATCTCAAGATTTTCCCACTGCCAACCAAAACGTTCGAAGGCTGCAGCTTTTATAGAATCGGAAACGACTTTAGGTGCCTGTGCATTTTTCATACCATCATTGGCCGCCCTGGCCAATGCTATCTCAGAAATTTCATCGCCTATTGTAATACCAGCAGAAATATCACTGGGTACATTTCCTCCGGAAAGTAAAAGGCTTTCCAGATGTTCATCCTCCAGTTTTTGCAAATATTCCTTTTCCAAGGGAAACATTGCTGAAAGCACTTTTTTGGACACTCTAGCCAAAACCGCACCGTCCGATGGGTATGAAGGTATATCGTTCGGTTCATAGGCATAGGTGATGGAGCCGTCTATTTGATAAGGGGCGGCCCTATTATACAAATACTTATAATGCCATGCGGAAATCAATCCATCAAACTGCGCAACTGAAAGATAGGCCAATGCCCTACAAGCATAGGGTGGATGTGCAAATGGAAAAGCAGGTGGACCATTTGGGTCACTTGGGTTGGGCAAGGTATAGGACCCATCATCATTGGGCCCTGGAATCAGGTTATATTTAGCTATCAGCTCTAAAGCAATTTCGTTCCATCGAACAACGGCATTATTGCCCCAGTAGGTCAATGCCTTTCTTTGTGGGGCATTTATTTCATCTGTAGATGCTTTTATTGCTGAAATTTCTGCCTGATAGCTTTGCGACGAGATGTCTTCCGGTACTCCAATGTTTATAGCAGCACCTTCATCGATTAAAATGGGTTGCCAAGTACCTCCATTTTCATCAGTACTTGAATAAGAGTAGTCCTTATATTCCAGATAGGTGGGCAGATCTTTTTCACATGAAATGAACCATAGTAGACTACAAATGAAAAGGATTGATTTGTATATTTTATTGCGCATCTTGATCTTTGTTTGTGTTTTTGATAAAATTGAATTGATAGGTCAAACCTAAACCTACATTACTCATCTTTGCTGTATTTAAACCGTTTACCACATTATTATAATATCCTACTACTCCAAGACCTTTAAGTGAAGGGGAATAATATTGGATAGAAACCCCAAGCCTATCATATTTCACCTTATTGGTAGGTTGTGCCGCATTGTAAGCCCTAATATTGTCCCCGCTTGTAGATTTTAGGCCGGTATAATTCAGTTCTAACTTTAATGTATTGCTCATGAACCATTTACCGATAACTGTCTCAAAGGTCCAAGCATTTGGAACGTCCATCAAAGCGGTATAAAAACTACCGCTGTTATAGTAATAGTCACGCTCTGCCTCAGTATAACCACGCCATAAATGAGCTACTGTTCCACGCACATAAAAACCATTATTAAGCTGGTATTGGGTAATGCCACGTAGGGAAAACTCGGGCGCTCCAAAACCCAAACTATAGGGCATATAATCGGATAAATAATTGGTGGCTGGTGTTGAATACCCAACTGTTGTAAACAAGGATAACCGACCGGAGCCAAGTGATCTTTCCAGGGCTTTATATTTTAGGGCGACCATAAAATCTTGAAAACCTTTTGCTCCTTCAAATCTACCCCCATTCGTTTCGGATGATTTTGTTTTAACGTAGGGCAGCCCAATATAAAAATTGAGCTCATCAAAAATGCCAACAGCGGCCATAGGCAAAATTGTCGTGCGATTTACCGTGGCTATGGTCTCATTTCTTCGTAAATCATCTCCCTCCCAATAACGATCAAAATGACCGGCTTCATAATTTAAAAGAATACATATATTTTTGGATGGCATCATTAAGCCATCGGTAGGAGTCTGTCCATGGGCAAAAGCCACCATAAACAATAATAAAATTAAGATGTTCAAATCCTTCTGTGTCTTTCGTTTATAACGTAAGAGTAAAAGTAGTTTTCCGGTCATTTTAGGAATTGGTTTTTAGATTGATTGTTTATTATAAATGACCGACCAAAGTTGGCCGGTCATTTTACTAGTATTATCGATGCCACTTAAACAACATCTTAACAAACTCAACTTGAAAGCAAATGTAACGGCATTAATCTTACCTAGGGATTAAGGAAAAATCAAAAAGATTAATGAAAGGTTAAAGACCTTAATCAAATATTAAGATTTAAATAATAACCTTAATATCGATTAGGTAGCTTTAGTGTGTAGTTCAATTTAATTTTAGCCACCCTTAATCTATATTTGAATTTAAAAGATATTTCTATTGATTTCCCTAATGGCGATGAAAGAATAGTTAGTCCCTAAAAACGGTCCATTTATGAAACCCTTTTTAGGAATAGAAAACTTAAGATAAAATCTTTTTACTTCAAATGCTAGGATTTGTGTTTCGCATAGTTCATAAAACCATTCGTACAATCGAATTAACTAACTCACGATTTTTACTAAATTCAGTATTTTTCAGTATCAATGAAGTCAATTGTATGTTGCCTTAACTTTTCCGTTACTTTTAAAGTTGACTAGCTTAAGAAGCTTTAATAATATAACGGAAGGAACAGCCTATGAAAGAACTAGAATTTATATTTTGCTTTTTAATAACCATGATAAAATTTATTTGACCTTTTGTGTTCGAATATCCTTGTTCCCCGATGATCCTATTTACGAAGACCGCTGTTTATCAAAGGTTAATAAAATTGAAAGTATTATGTTGACCGATTTTTTGACTTTTTAAGGCGATTTTAGAGAAAAAATGTGCTTTTTAAAAAAAGCCCTTAAAAATAAAACCTAGCTAATCAATTGATTAGCTAGGTTTAAATATTAATAAAATGTGTTAGTCGGGGTGGCAGAGTTAGAACCCTATCCACATTCGTTTGAAAATCAGTTTATTACAATATTTTTCTAAAACAGGACACGTGTAAGGACATGTCTATCAGCGTTTTGACGCTTTCGCACCTTAAAAATACTAAATGAATTCCAAAACGATTCAGAACGATTCGTATTTAATTCAATCGTTATTTGAGCTTTGGCTGTCACAGTTCTTTATTGTGCTTTCGTTATTTATTCTTTAACGATTATTCCTCCAATCATTTCTTCCTCACTTGGTTTTTCGAACCAGTTTTCCATAAAATCAAAGTTTTCTTTACTTACTTCAAACTCAAAAGTTTCTCCTTTTTCTCCATTTCTTTTCATCACTCTATTCCATCGAATATCTTTTGATACATCTAAATAATGTATTGTTAATTGGTAGTTATTCAAATTGCCAAATTTTCTGAATTTTTCACGATGTTCAAATTTTGAAAGGCCCAAATCAAGAATGGAATCAGTTTTCGAGTTTTCCAACTGTCTAACTAAATCCATAATCAATTTTTCGGCTCGTTCAATTCTTTCGAGAAACCATTCCAGTCCATCAGTCGGTTTTTTATCAGCAAGAAATAATGTATTATTCCATTTATCTATTGAAAAAATAATTCCGTTGGTCATTCTTTTCAATTCATTTGAATATGTGGTTTTTCCTGAGCCTGTATTTCCAACTATTAAGTGAATCATTTATTTATTTTTTAAAAATGTGATAAGGTTATGTAGCCTTAACCGTTTTGTTGCCATTGCCCGAATAACACCAACAATACCTAACAAGATAACTGCCACGATTACTGAAAATGTTGGACTGAATGTCCCAATTCCAACTAAACCAAGCTCTTCGGCCCAATCTAAAATCATTTGCCCATTTGGTAATCCTCCAAAACTAAAAGACCAGATGAATAAATACGTAATCAAGACATCCAAGGCGGGAACGAAATACGATAGGCGAATATATTTCCAATTTCCCCAATTCCATTTCAAAGAAGAAACAGATCGTCTTTTCAATTTTAAGGTAACGATCGCTGCTAATGCCGGACACCACATAAGTCCCCCGATGTAGATACTAGAGGGGTAAAAATTGACTATTGCATAATGAAAGAGAGCACTGGTGATTGTAACAATACTTAAGAAAATAAAGATTGTTCTCCACACGTCTTTAGGTTCCGATACTTTTTGAAGCATTTTAGGTTGCTTTTATAAATGACGAAACAGTAGCATAATAGTTACAATACGCCTATTGGTTGGTGGTTGATATGAGAATTGCGTTGGTTTTAAAACCGATTTTTTTGATTTTTTAAATTGTCCTTAGCATTAAGGTCAGCTTTGCAGTTGATCGTTTATACTTTTAGTTATTTTAGATTTTACATCTCCTGTGTGTGCAGTAGTTTTATTTTCTATTAATAGAATTTTGCACTCTTCAATAGATGAAACTCGGTGATTGATCCCTTTTTTTACAATAAAAATATCCCCTGCCTCCATTGTAAAACTATCTTTCCCTTGAATCTCAAAAAGAAGGGCACCCTCAACAACATAAAAAAGTTCATCTTCATTTTCATGATGGTGCCATGGAACTTTTTCACCTAAGATCTTTACAATCTTGACATAAACATCATTCACCTCACCAATGATTCGTGGATAAAAATGATTCTGAATATCATTTAGAGCAATCGGTATGTTTATTTTTGAATTCATTTTTTTGTTAATGGAATGAAACATTCTAAGTATTCAACTAATAACTTTTTTATAGAGGTATAGGCCTTAATAGCTCATATTTTATTGTTCCTTAATTTTCAATCTTTAATTTTTCAATAATCTCTATTTTATTTAATTTTTTGTAGATCAACAGACCAATAATGAAAAGTGGTAATGTTACGATTACTGGTGCTATAGATAAGGTGTCTACAACATCATCTTGCATGGGTTTCAGGCTTGGTAAAAAAGCCAGTGAAAAGGAAAAGTTGATGAGCGCGTGCGTAATCGCAACTGGAACAAGTTTATTCGTTTTAAGCACCAATACCCCAAAAAAGAATCCAATAAATATCGCAAAGACCACCTGAACCAGTACTTGACCGGTATTATCATTCTTGGTCAGATTTAGTAGATGAAAAGTACCAAAAAACACGGATGTTAAAAGGATACTCATAAAGATACCGTTTTTACGTGAACCATATCTTTTTAAGAAGAGGGGTTGTAATAGACCTCTAAAGAGATATTCTTCAGCAAAGCCAACCATTAGGCATCCCAAAAACAATAGGGTCAAGTTGGCGGCCGCTATTTTTGATAAGTCTAGATTTGAAAGTCCAACCATTGCAATTATGATTAAATATGCTGGCAGTAAATTCAAATATTTAAATCTCCAGGGGAATTGAACTGTTAAACCTGCAAGTGTTCTAATCTTCAGCATTCTTATGAAGCTATAGCCTATGAGAAAAAGCAAGCCCATTTTAAAGATGCGATCTACGTACTCCAACTTAAAATCATCAGTAATGACTTTGCTGAATATTGCTTGTGAGGGCATAAGCATTATAAAAGCTATAACCGCAAGCATGGCGATCGCTATGACGAAGGGTGATTGATTTTTGATTGTAGTTAACATATTTAAGATCTAAAATTAATTCCCTAGATACTTTATTGACGACCGGATACTAATTTTCCCTTAAATTCTTGGGATCCATCTATAAGCGTTAGATGGGCATCGGTAACAATGACTTTTAAATCTTGCATACCTGCATTTTGATGGCCATTGATAAAATATTCATTGTCACCTATTGGAATTAATTTTACGGTACTTAAGTGACTTGTTTTAACGGAATCGTCCATGAACATTCCTTGTATTTTATGATTGGAGTTAATACTTAATACCATTCCAACATCAATTGTTTCAAAGTGAAATCTGACATGGACATTTTTGACTTCATCACCTTCAATTTTATAAATGTTGTACGAAATAAATTTACCCGCATGTTGTAAAAAGTTCCCCCACATTCCTCTTAATTGACCTAAGCCTTCCTCTGTGCCTATAAAACCCTTCATTTGTTCATTAGCATAGTCTACAAGGCCTTCAAAATTTTGTGTGCTCATGGCATTCGCAAAAAACAAAGCTGTTTTACTGCTGGCATTATTTTCTTCTGAATTTCTTGAAAAGGTATAGGTAAAAACCGACCAAGGCTCTTTGCCGGCCGTTTCTAATGAATAGATGCCTTCTTCCTTTTTTAAGACAAGCGCGTGTTCATCATCAAATTGATAGGTATTGGTAAAATCAACAATGCTATTATTTTTAATTGGTAACGCTAGGTTTTCTACACGTTTACCTTGAAACAGTGAAATAATTTTATCAGTAATTTCAGGAACAAAGGTAACTTCACCTTGAAACTCTTCTAATACAGGGTTTACAGAAGTGGCATTGGATAGAATGATTATTTTAATGTTTTTTGCTGGCATTGAACCCATTACTGAAGCATAGCCAGGAAGTAATCCGGTATTATAAATCCATTTCTCTCCTTCTTTTTGATCAATTACCCAACCCAGACCAGATACCATATCATTTACACCCATTGCTTGTGTAGCTGTGTATAGTTTATTTTTGGATGCTACTTTCAACAATGTACCATTCTCCAAAGCTTGCATAAATTTGAATAAATCAACTGTGGTCGAATTTACATCGGCCGCTCCTTGAAGCCAAGAAGGATGGAAAGACGAATTGAAGTTTTGAAATTCATTCATTCCCAAACCTAAATACGGGTGGGCTTTTTGATGGTTTGGTTTAAATGCTGCGACTGCTGAATTTTTCATATTTGCAGGTTTAAAAACAGCTTGTTCCATAAAGTCTGCATAACGTTGACCGCTCACTTTTTCGATAATCTGTGCTAAGAGCAAGTATCCAAAATTATTGTATTCATACCCCGTTCCTGGTTCAAATTTTAATTTTGAAGCCTTAAATTTTTCCAAAAGTTCATCCAAAGTAATTGGCGTTACTTCGGGCATAAGTCCGTTTCCACTTTCATCAGTCCGTCCAATATTGGCCTCCATACCAGAACTGTTATTGAGTAAATGTTGAATTGTAATATCTTTTGAATTGTTAGGCATAAAATCTGGGAAGTAGATCGAAATAGGGGTTTCCAATGTCAATTTACCATCTTCCACCAATTTCATAATACCAACGGCCGTCAATGATTTGGTAAGCGAGGCAATACTAAATATCGAGTTTTTGGTATTCTTTTTTTTACTTTCTATATCGGCATAACCAAAACTTTTTTGATAGATGATGGTGTTGTTGTCACTAATTAAAACGCTTCCCACAAAGCGATTGTAATGTGCATAACTTTCAAATAGTACATCGATATCCTTTTTTAATTCTTTATTGGAACTTGATTGTCCAAAAGAATTAATCCCGAAGACCAAGGCGATTAAAATTGCTGTAACCTGTTTCATTTCCTTTTGATTTTTAATTATTGTTATCCAATATTAGAATGCTTGAACGACACCATAAAAAGAATGTGATTGCTACCTATTTTCCTGTGATGGAAACTCATAAATATGTGAAAAAGGATAAATTTCACAGCAAAGGGCAATTTCGTCCCTACAATACTACCTTCTGCCCTTTTTATGAATCTGATTTACTTTAAACGCTACTTTTGATACGAAGCTGTTCATAATGAAAAAATATATAGAACCGATAATTCACGTTTTGGTTTGGGGAATAGGGTACTTTCTAATTCTAAACTATACATCGACTATAGGTGACTTCAGAAAAGACAAGGGCCCATATTGGGTTGCCCTCCTTTTCGGGATGCTTATGAACAATGCTGTTTTTTACACTACTGCATTTTTCTTGGTCCCAAAATTTTTGCGTCTTAAAAAAATAAGGGCTTTGATTATTTCTTTGCTAAGTGGTTTTGTAGTCATCAACGTGTTTGAGAGTATCGTTGATTATAGGTATTTAGCTGTCTTCTTTTCCTCCGCAAATGAGTCTTTTCTAGTGTATCTACTTTATAATTCAGTGGTCAGTTTTTTTATCTTACTAGTCGCCTTGTCTTATGCCCTGATTAAATATTGGATACAAAATGAAAAACTTAAACGCGTATTACTGGAAGAAAAGCTTTCCACAGAAATGGCTTTTTTAAAATCTAAGATCAACCCTCATTTTTTGTTCAATGTTTTAAATAGTTTTTATGCCAAATCACTAAAACATAATGTGCCGGAATTAGCTGATGGAATTGCCAAACTCGCAGAATTGATGCGATATATGGTTTATGAAACGAATGAAGATAAAGTGCCGCTGGAAAAGGAAATTCATCACCTTAAAAATTTTATTCAGGTGTATCAATTACGCATCGCTGACGAAGACGAGGTCTACATTAATTTTAAGATCAAAGGGAATGTCAAAGGCGTAAACATAAGTCCCATGTTGCTTATCCCTTTTGTTGAAAACGCAATCAAACATGGTATTGATCCCAAAACAAAATCCCTTATCGATATATCGTTAGAGGTAGAACAAAATAAACTATCTTTTAAAGTAACCAATACAATACATCGAGGAATCACTGGCTTAACGAATGAGCCATCCGGCTTCGGACTTGATAATTTAAAAAAGAGACTCTCCATTCTGTATCAAAATGCCCATACGTTGGAAGCAAAAGAGGAAATGGGGTATTTTATATCTTTACTTACGCTGCAACTCGATGAACGACCCATATGAACTGTATACTAATTGATGACGAACCAGCTGCTATAGATGTTCTTAAATTCCATTTAAGCAGTATTCCTTTTGTCGATTTGGAGAAAACGTTCAGAGATCCCCTAGATGCGCTTGAATACCTTCAAAAGCATACCGTAGATGTTATTTTTTTGGATATCAACATGCCAAAATTATCAGGGATCAGCTTCCCTAAGTTTTTGCAAAATCCACCCCTTATTATATTTACTACCGCCTATTCCGAATATGCCTTGGAAAGTTATGAATTGAAAGCGGTGGACTATCTTTTAAAACCCATTGAATTTAATAGACTGCTGCAAGCGGTTATGAAGGCACAACAGCTTTTAGAAAAAAATAGTAGTATAAAAACTTCAAGTGCTGAAGTTTCAAATGATGGTGGGGAACAAACAATTTTCATAAAAAGCGGATCTGAATTTCATCAATTATATATTCAAGATATAAACTACGTAGAAAGCGATGGCAATTATGTCACTTTCCACACCGGTAAAGGACCTGTATTGGCGCGTTATAAATTATCTGAAGTTTTAGAAATACTTCCGAAAGAACTTTTCATTAGAATACATAGGTCCTATGTGGTAGCCTTAAAACATATAGAAACGGTCAAAAAATACTGTGTGGTCATTGATGCTAAAGAAATACCTATTAGCAGTAATTACAGAGAGGAATTTCTTGCCATGATTAATGAGATAAGTAAGAAAGGGGCCGCAAAATCCAAAGATGACTAATTGTCTTGTAATGAACCATAGCTACAGGTTAAAAATTGATGATATACCCATTATACGATAAAATTAATAGTAAGTGGAAAAAGAATGAATTTACGGACTTTAAATAATCCTTTGTTTGAACTTTCAACGGTCTTGGGTATGAAACGTAGCGTGTAAAAAGACTCTTAATTTTTGAATCACAACAGAGCCGGATTTTTATGTCTTATTTTTAGATTTTGCCAAAGGGTTATACATCCTTTATTGATTTTTTTTCTTTTTCCTTCTCACTATTTTCACAATTCTATTATAAAAGATTTCTGCTAAATTCCAATTATAGCCATCGAAGTTGGTGGTATTGTTAAATTGAATGACGACTGTGTCTATGTCTTTGTCATATTTGGCAATACTCTGGTAGCCAACCAGCAGACCCGCATGCTCGTACCCGTAAATGGAAGAATAGATTTCCTGTTCCCCTTCATTAAAAACAGAACCATCGTTCAATGCCCTTAAGAATATGCCTACATCTTCTGCCGTAGCAAGCATTAAACCTGTATCTTCTGTCTTAAAATCTTCTTCAACACCAACATAATAACCACTCATAACACTGTCGATATTCACCTCACTAAGCGACCCGAAGGTATGGTCGAGTTCTAAGGGTGTTAAAATTTCCTTTTTAATATATTCTTGATGGGGATACCCTTGTGTTTTATCAATTAGGTCGGAAATCAACATATAATTCGTGTTCGAATAACCGGAATCTTCGCCGGGTTCAAAGTCCGCCGGTAGATCTAACGCATATTCAAGTGTTTCTTGTTTATTTTTTGGTGGGTTTGTCCAATAATCAGGGTGGGCTACAAAATTAGGAATCCCACTTCGGTGTGGTACCATCATTCTTAAGGTAATCCTATCTGCATTTTCAATTCGGTCTGCAAGTTCTGGAAAGTATTCAGCAAGTGTTGTATCCAGCGACAAACGCTGGTCTTTGACTAATTTGGCGACAGCGACCGCAACATATAATTTGGTAATGCTCGCAATCTTGAATAAGGCTTGTGGGTAGGCAGGTATTTTATTTTCTCGATCATGCCAACCAGCGGCATACAGCTCTGGTGGCTTCCCAGCTTGGTCGACGTAAACGATTATGCCATCAAATCCGTGATCAATAGCTTCATTTAGTTGTTCTTGAACCGTACCCGGTAGTGGTACTATCCAAGCCTTAACCAAAACCCATGGTACAAAGTACAATGAGCCTATGCTTACCATAATAAATGATATTATAAATATCCGTTTTATTTGTTTCTTTTTCGGCATGTCTTAATTTTAAGTACGGTCTTCTTTAGTATTTCTCAGTACTTTCACAATACGTTTATATACTTTTTCCGATACATTCCATGAATATCCACCACTGGTATTTACAAATTGAATAACGACGGCATCAATATCTTTGTGATACTTGGCAATACTAGAATATCCAGGCAATAATCCTGTATGTTCATATACATAAATTGATGAATAAATAGCTTGTTCATTATCATTTAGCAAAGAGCCATCGTTCAAGGCCCTCAGAAATATGCCCACGTCTTGTGCTGTAGCCACCATTGAACCGGCAGGGCTTATAAAATCATTGGGCTTTAAATCGGGATCATAATTTACGGCATATCCGCTCATAACATCGTCTAAATTTACTTCACTTAGCAAACTGTAGGTATGGTTCAGTCCAAGGGGCATTAAAATTTCCTTTTTGATAAATTGGTGATGACTATATCCCAGTGTATTATCCAAAATTTCGCCGATCAACAGATAATTGGTATTAGAGTACCTATATTTTTTATCCGGTGTAAAATCGGCAGGGGTATCCAGTACCAAATCGAGCGATTCGTTGGTGTTTTTCGAATAATCGTTTTCCCAAAAACCCGGTGAGTCGGTGTAGTTGGGAATGCCACTTCTATGTTGAACCATCATTCTCAAGGTAATTTTATCGGCATTTTCAATTCGTCCCACGAGTTCCGGCAAGTAATCAGCGAGCGTTTTATTTAAAGACAATTGTTTGTCATTGACTAATTTAGCGACCGAAACCGCAATATATAACTTGCTAATACTGGCAATCCTGAACAAAGCTTTTGGGTTGGCAGGAATTTTATTTTTTCTATCCTTCCAACCAGCGGCATAAAATTGAGGTGGCTTCTCAGCTTGGTCTACATACACAATGATACCGTCCAATCCGTATCCAATGGCATCATTGAGCTGTTCCTGAACCGTATTAGGTAATGGTGTTAACAGTATTCTTAACAAAATCCATGGTACAAAGATTAGGGAGCTGATGCTTGCCATAATAAATATGATTTTGAGTATTCGTTTTGTTTGTTTCTTTTTCATGATATTTAAAGGACGTTGCGCTTTTATTAACTTGCTTATAGTGATAAGGCCATGATTTCAAGATAGCCTTCGACGAAGACCGATTCCTCATAAAGTCATCCGTAAATCGATATTAAATAACTGTATATCAATTAACTACAGTTCACTTATCTAAATTAAGGAATTCTGGAAGTTCCGAATTCTTTGTTCCAGTGGGTTCTGTTAGCTTTTTGACGTTGGCCACTTGGTTGACTTGCCATTTCAGCCCAAACAATGGCCGTAAGAAACCGATTCTTCTGATGATGAATTCATAAATAAGATAGCACATAATACCCGTAAAAGCAGTAATAACGATGAATTTTAGCACGGTGGGCATTTCCAAAGGTAATATGAGCATGGCCCCTGCATACAGTACGAACATATGAATGATGTAGACCGGATAGGCTGCCTGGCTTAAATAGCTTAGGATCTTACTAGGTTTGTTCAAGTATTTATAACCAAAACCAAATACCCCAAAAATCCAGCAATTGGATTCGATGGCCATTAGATACCCTGGCGCTTCGGTAGCAAAAGCAAGGTATCGGATACCATACAGGATAGCTGCCAAACTAACATACAACCATCTCCACCTTAAAATGGTCTGCCAGAACGTTTTGCCACTGTACACCAAAAGGAAACCGAAAAAGAAAGCTAGGAATCCATTAAAAAAGCCATGCCAAGTCTGGGCATATAAGGCAAATATTTGGGGTTTTACCAGCAATACCTCGATGACAAAAAATAGGGATATCAACAAGGGCCCACCGGGATGGCTCATTAAAGCGGACAACCCTTTTTGGATTTTACCTTTTTCATGATTCTTCAAATAGTAAAAAACCGGCAAAAGCAGAACTACATAAACAAAGATATTTCCCAAGAACCATAAATGGCCTTGATGGGGAAAATAACCTAAAGGCATATTATAGTGTAGCTGAAAAACAAACATGTGTAAGGTTGTGATGGCAACAATACCAAATAGGAAAGGCAAGAGAATCCGCTTTGTACGTTCCAAAAGCAATTGTTTCCAGTTTCGTGTACGCATGGCGAAATAAAGTCCCATTCCCGATACAAAGAATAAGAATGGAATTCTCCACACGTTTAGCATGGTCATGGGTTTCCATAGCACCTCCAACGGTTCATCACTCTTTATGAAACCTATGAACATCGCCCATGGCTGGAAAATTATAGCTATATGATAGATAAGTAATAAACCAATGGCAATCACCCTTAGCCAATCGATATCATGTCTTCTTTCTGTTTTCATTTGAATAGAGATTGTAGTTCAATTATTGTAGCATCATAGCAATAACCGGACGTGTTTTTTCAATTTCCATCAGATCAATCTGTAGACCTAATGGTCCTAATTGTTGTTGTAGCATTTCATAGATGGGTTTTATTTCATCAAAAGGTCCCATAACGGTCGTGCGCGCAGTGGCGCCAAAATTGTTTTTTAAGGATTTGTCGGCATTCGCGTCTAAAAGCATTTGCACAATTTCAATCCTACCAAAAAATGCGGCCGTGTGCAAAGCAGTGGCACCATCATTGTTTTTTGAGCGTAGGTCTGCACCGGCGTCAATAAGTATTTGGGCAATCTTGTTTTTTCCAAAACTCGCGGCGGTGATCAATGGTGTAGCTCCGCTCATAGCATCTTTTTTATTCAAGTCTGTACCAGCCTTAACATGTTGTTCAACAGCTTCAAGGTTATCCGAAAGTATTGCTGTTTGAATGTTCATTTGTGGTGTCTCGATAATGGTCTTGGCTTCGACTTTAGTATCGGCTTGATTTTTAGACTTGTTACCCGACTGAGCGCATGAAGCGGTCAGTAGAAAAAGACCAAACGAAATGTAGGCTAGATTTTTTAAAGAACTAATTTTTAGTTTTTTACTCACGGCTTTGTTATTTAATTTTAATAGGTGTTCGTGCATCTTTGATTTCATGATTTTGATTTTTAATTGTTTGTTATAATTTTTGTTATGAGAAGGGATAGCCTTTGATGAGGGCCTACCCCTTTTTCTAACCCTATAAAGTGGGATTCTAATGAAGGTATTCTTTTGGTGTTGCCAAACGGATTCTCTTGCTGTCCTTCAAGTGACTGAAGTAAGTGAACCTTCTAGATTCCATTGGCGATTGACTGATGAATGTTTTCATGACTATGATTTTGATTATTATTTTTATTAACTGTGATTAGCGGTTATAGTTTCTGTACTGCGCCCATTGGGTTCTCTTGCTGTTGCTGAAAGATGAGAAGTACTGTCCAGTTCTTGTTTCCGTTGCCGTTCTTGTGATTGATGCTTTCATAATTATTATTTTAAATTGTTCGTTATGATTTTTGTGGTTACAAAGATGCCATGGAACTTGAAGCAAGCCCTATAAGCTATGCAGCGAACTATATTAAGTTTCGGGAGGGTATAAAAAATATGGCGCAGGCATATAAATTATGACGCAAAAGATGTCTTTTCCGATAAATAAGCGACCTTAGGGACAACAGGTAATTCCCTAGATTTTCACTAAATTAGAGCCAGTAAAAAAACAAAATGTCAAATCCTTCGGCCAACACATCAACCTTTATTGAACAAGCGGAAGCCCTGATTCTGGAGAATTTGGCCAATGAACAATTTGGTGTTTCCGAGCTGGCCGAGGCCACGAATATGAGCCGGTCCAACCTGTTGCGGAAAATCAAGAAGCAAACTAAACTTTCCGCAAGCCAATTCATTCGTCAAGTCCGCCTTAAAGAAGCTATGGATTTACTTAAGGAAGGCTCCTCGACTGTTTCAGAAATTTCGTATCAAGTAGGGTTTGGAAGTACCTCCTATTTTATTAAATGTTTTCGGGAACACTATGGATATCCTCCCGGGGAGGTGGGAAAAGATTCTGTAGAGTTGGAAACAGAAAAGGTTCATTCCAGCATTTTGGTACGATACCGTTGGCCTCTTATTGCTGGTATATCTGCGGCGCTTCTAGTTACCGCTTTGGTTATATTCAATAAAAAGGATAAAATAAAGGAACTGAAAATTGAAAAATCCATCGCCGTGTTGCCGTTCAAAAACGAGAGCAACGATTCCACCAATCTTTATTTTGTAAACGGACTCATGGAATCTGCTTTGAACAACCTACAGAAGATTGAGGATTTGCGGGTCATTAGTAGAACCTCGGTAGAGAAATACAGAAAAACGGACAAGGGTATTCCAGCCATCGCAGAAGAACTTAATGTGAACTATTTGGTTGAAGGCAGTGGCCAGCGTGTCGGTAATCAGGTTTTACTCAATATTCAATTGATAGATGCTTCAACCGACACCCCTATTTGGGTGGAGCAATACAATCGAGAAGTAGAGGACATTTTTGGCTTACAGAACGATGTAGCCAAGAAAATCGCAGATGCCATTGCTGCAGTAGTGACACCTTCCGAATTGGAGCAAATCGAGAGAAAGCCGACTGAAGATCTGATTGCCTATGACTATTTTCTCCAAGCATTAGATCCTTTTTATTCACAGACAACGGAAGGCTTGGAGGAGGCAATTCCGCTATTTCAAAAGGCAGTACAACAAGATCCCCAATTCGCGCGCGCCTATGCCAATCTGGCTATCTCGTACTATTATCTTGATATATTCCAAAGGCAAAAACAATATACCGATCTTATCAATAATTATTCTGACAAAGCATTACTATATGATCCTAAAAATGATGTAAGCCTTATCTCTAGGGCCCTGTATTACATGCATACCGAGGAATACAGATTGGCATTGCCCCATTTAGAGAAGGCCTTGGAGTACAGTCCCAATTCGGCCGATGTGGTACAAGTACTTTCTCTATTATACAACAGTTACATTCCAGATACTGCCAAATACCTCAAATACGCACTAATGGGTATTCAGCTAGATATTGCCGCCAACGACTCAGTTGCTAAAAGTTATATTTATTTAACACTTAGCAACGCGCTGGCCCAGACCGGTTTTATCGCTGAAGCTATGGAATACATTAACAAGTCGCTTGATTATAATCCAACGAACGACTATGCACCTTATTTGAAAGTCTACATCCAATATGCAAAGGACGGAGATTTGGAGCAAGCCAAAAAGTCTTTAATAGAAGAATTAGAAAAGGATAGCACACGTCTAGATATCCTACAGGAAGTCGCTAAGCTTCACTATTTCCAAGAGGACTACGATGGCGCTTTTACCTACTACAAGAAATTTGTAGAAACGAGGAAAAAACGTAACATGAAAATTTATCCTCAAGAAAACGGAAAGATAGCTCTGGTCTATGAGAAAATGGGGCTAAAAGAACAAGCGGCTAATTTTTTCAAGGAATATGCTGAATACTGCGAAGAGGACGAATCCATTTACAAGAGTGCCAGCATGGCGCAAAAGTACGCCTATGAAGGAAAAATCGACGAGGGTATCGAGCAGCTTAATGTTTTTGCGACACAAGATAATTATCAATATTGGATTTTGTTGTTCCTGGAAAAGGATCAGCTTAACAAGCAGCTGAAAAGACATCCTGAGTATAAGACGACGGTTCAAAAAATAAAAGACCGCTTTTGGGAAAATCATGCCAAGCTCAAAAAGACTTTAGAGGAAAACGACCTTATCTAATGTATTAAACTCTACTTTTCTTGCAATGCTTTATTGCCACAACTATAAAATACGTTTAGCACTATTTCGAAGTAGTAGCCCTATAAAGACACGGTTTTATAGGACACTTTTATAAAATGAAAACTCTTTTCGAAAAGATTCCTATTCTTGGTCTCTTTTAGTATTCTCGTTAATTAACCTTTTGTGAGACATTTTAACATATGTATAAATCTTAGTAAAAGTTTTAAGAAATAACACTTTTACCCTGGGTGTGGAAAAGTTCCATATTTAGTTCTAGTCCGAGTTCACCGAGAACTCAAATGTTAAAACCCTTTATACAAAGAACTTAAGAAGATATTTGATGAAAATAGGACACGTTCGATATATAATTTGTACCGTTTTGGTACGTCTTGGCAGCATTTTTAAAAACAGAAAACCCTGACAATCAATTGATTATAAGGGTTTTACTTTCAATTAGTCGTGGTGGCAGAGTTAGAACCCCTACCCTATCACATTAATAACCAATATGTTACGATCAATTTTTCAAAATAGGTAACCGAATAGGTCTACCCGAAAGGCTGTTTGATACTTTCATTACCTGCAGATAGCTGATCAATACCAAAACGATTTATATTTAATTTATCCTTTATCTGAACTTTCCTAAATTGAAGAATTTTATAAATGTACTATTCAAAAAAATAGGAAATCGGTTAAAATAATAAGTATTTATCTTAAACCAACTTAAAAATCAAAAAATAACTTATATTTAATTTCATTAAAAAGCAATTAACTTTCAATTTATATAAAATGAGAAATTTATTCTTTCTTTTCGTTGTATTTTCATTTGTGTCATGTAAGCAAAAAACGACCAATAAAGAATCGGGTAGTGAAATGAAAGTTATTCCTAAAAGTTATGAAGCTGAGATAATAGATGTACATACCCATTTTCAGAAAGACCGAAATTATTTCAATGATTTCATGGAAAATCGCAAAATGAAAACGATTTTGGTGGATGTGGCCAAACATAACCCC
This sequence comes from Maribacter orientalis, assembly GCF_900109345.1. GTDB lineage: Bacteria > Bacteroidota > Bacteroidia > Flavobacteriales > Flavobacteriaceae > Maribacter > Maribacter orientalis. Next base: position 79,095 of record NZ_FNZN01000001.1, on the reverse strand, counting down.
ACAGACTCTACCCAAGTTGAGCGAAGTTGGGACGATTATGTGGCCTTAGCAGAAAAGCACCCTGATCTTTTTTGGCTATGTTCTTCTTTAATGGGCGTAGGAATCGATTCTCCCGATTTCGCTCAAAATGAAATTGAACGTTTAAAGAAAGAAATTGCCCAAGGAGCTAAAATGGTGAAGGTTTGGAAAAATTTTGGCATGGTTACCAAAGACAATTCAGGTAAATACATACAGATAGATGACCAAAGACTACAACCTATTTGGAATTTTCTAAAGGAACAAAATATTCCGGTCATGGCACATATAGCGGAACCCGTACAAGCCTGGAGGCCACTAAATCCCAATAGCCCCCATTTTGGCTATTACAGTGAACATCCAGAATATCACGCTTATAATTTTCCAAAGATACCGTCATATGAAACTATCATTGCCGCAAGAGACAATTGGATAGCGAACAATCCCGACCTTCAAATTCTTTGCGCACACGTTGGAAGCATGTCACATGATGTTGCTATGGTTGCGCAACGCTTGGACAGCTTTCCTAACATGAAAGTTGAACTGGCCGCAAGGTTTGGTGACCTTGCCACACAAGATTCCAAAAAAGTGAGGACCTTTTTTGAAAAGTACCAAGACCGAATTTTATTCGGAACAGATTTTGGAAATAATGGCGACCAAAATAATCTTAGTGCTGAAGAACTAGCTGCGGAACAGGAAGAATTGGCCGCAAATTATGACAGATTACATGCCTATTTGAGTACGTCTGATTCGGTTTTGATTAGAGGACAGGCTAATGTGGGACTTTCCTTGCCAAAAGAAGTACTTCAAAAAATATATGCTACCAACATAAAGAATTTCTTGAACCTAAAATAAGTCTCGTTCTGAAATACAATGATTGTTCTTACCCTACAAATTAATATTTATCAAATACTTTGGTAATTGTATCTCTTTCACTAAATTTCGTTTAACTTATATTTAGTTTCTTTTTAAATAGCGCCCACAAAATTTATGATAAGTTTCAGCCTCTTTAGCTATTTAAAAGACTCAGCCATTTGACTATAGTATAATTTTTTTTTGTTCATGGGAATATTCAATCGATCACTACTTTTTTTAATCACTTTAATGGGAATTAATTCTGCGCACTCCCAAAGAGAGGTATTGGAGGATTTCACACAGACCATTGAAGGTTCCAAATTGGAAATAGAAATGGTTGCGATTCCTTCGGGAAACTTTTTATTGGGAAGCCCCACATCGGAAGAAAATAGAAATATTGATGAAGGACCCACCAATACAGTGAAATTAGATGCTTTTTGGGTGTCTAAATATGAGATTACATGGGAAATTTATAACCTTTTCGTAAACAGAGCCATTGATAGTATCGAGCAAAACAATAAAGCCACTGAATTATATTTGGAAATCGATGCCATAGCCGGCGCGACCATACCCTATGTGGATATGAGCTTGGGTATGGGCACAAGCAAGGGACTACCTGTTGGTAACGTCACGCAGTACGCGGCATCTCAATTCTGTAAATGGCTTTCTGCCAAGACCGGGTATTTTTATCGATTGCCCACGGAGGCCGAGTGGGAATACGCGGCCCGTGCAGGAACCTCGACCGCCTATCATTTTGGTGACGACCCCAAAGAATTGGAAGACTATGCATGGTCGTACGAAAATAGCGGGGATACCTATCATCAAGTTGGTCAAAAACAACCCAATCCTTGGGGTCTCTACGATATGCATGGCAATGTGGCGGAATGGACCTTAGACCAATATGAACCGGAAAACTATAACTCCAGAAACGGTATTTCGGAAGCTCCTGTGGAATTTCCGGCGGAGGCATATCCTATTTCCGTTAGAGGCGGTTCCTATTATGACGATCCCGAATATCTAAGAAGTGCCGCACGGATGGGTTCCACGGAAAACTGGAAGATGCGTGATCCCCAATTCCCAAAGAGCAAATGGTGGAATACCGATGCTCCTTTTGTAGGTTTCCGTATCGTTCGTGACCCCAATGTGCCAACAGAAAGCGAAATACATAATTATTGGGGCGAGTAGCCCATAACCTAAAAATAAACACTCATGAAAAGTTCTAAGAATGAAACCAGTCTAAACCCCAAGACCTCCAGAAGGGGATTTTGTAGAAACACAGCTCTCGTAAGTGCAGGAATGCTATTACCGGGACTGGAAATGAGTGCCATGGTCAATGTTTTTAACGATAAGAAATTGAAATTGGCCGTAATAGGTTGTGGCGGTCGTGGTTCTGGTGCTGCCAACCAAGCGTTAAAGGCAGATGAAAATATTGAATTGGTGGCCATGGCCGATGCCTTTCAAGACCAGCTGGACAATAGCCTTTCCAATTTGCAAAAGGAGTTCGAAGGGACCAAAAAAGTGAACGTGAAGGATGCCCATAAATATGTGGGGCTAGATGCGTATAAAAAAGCCATAGACCAAGCGGATGTTGTGATCCTGGCAACACCACCGGGATTTAGACCGTACCACTTTGAATATGCCATCAATGCCGGAAAACACGTCTTCATGGAAAAACCGGTAGCTACCGATGCACCTGGCATACGAAAAGTACTGGAAATGGCTAAAGTGGCCAAGGAGAAAAAATTGAACGTGGTCGTTGGCCTTCAACGTCATTATCAAAATAACTATTTGGCGATAGCCGATAAAATACAACAGGGCGATGTAGGTAAAATCGTTTCCGGACAAGTATATTGGAACAGTGCCGGAGTTTGGGTACGACCACGTCAGGAAGGCCAGTCCGAACTGGAGTACCAAATGCGCAACTGGTATTACTTTAATTGGCTTTGTGGAGACCACATCCTGGAGCAACACATCCACAACATCGATGTGGCCAACTGGTTCATTGGGGAATATCCAATTTCAGCGCAGGGCATGGGCGGCAGACTGGTACGTACCGGAAAGGAACATGGCGAAATTTTTGACCATCATTTCGTGGAGTTCACCTACCCTAGTGGGGCGGTGATCGCAAGTCAATGCCGTCACCAACCGGGCACCTGGTCCAAGGTGGGAGAGAATTTTCAGGGCACCAAGGGCAGTATTGAAATGAACGACGCTGGCGCCGCTAGTATCGTGGGACTGGACGGTGAAAAAATGTTCGACTACCGTAACCGCAACGATCCCAATCCGTACCAAGTGGAGCATGACCGTTTATTCGCATCCATCCGGAACAATGAAGTCATCAGCGATGCCGAGAATGGGGCCAAAAGTACCATGACCGCAATTATGGGAAGAATGGCCACCTATTCCGGTAAAGTGATTACTTGGGAAGATGCTTTGGAATCCAAAAAACTTTTGATGCCCAGTGAACTCACTTGGGATTCGAAGCCACCAAGCCTACCGGGACCGGATGGACTGTATCCCATACCAACGCCAGGAGTAACTGACGTTTTGAGTTAGGGTTTAATAACCAACCAACACAACTATTGTATTTGAATTCAATAACAATACTTAAATATTAAGGCAATATGAGTCTAATTAGCTTTTGATTGAATATTAAAACAAGCCATTCATATGACATTTAAGAGTATTAGCTAAAGAATTAAAACGGTAAACTAACTTTTTGAACTGGACAGTTATTTATTCCTGAAAAATAAAATTGACGGATGGAGGTCATAATTATGTGCGTCAAAATTTGATATCTATCAATATCATATGTTTATCAAGTGGTAGATGTTTTTTCTTAAGCTATTCGGAGAGGTGAAAAATTAAACGAGTTTTATAATAAATTGTATTAGTAGCACTTTAGTTACTATTTTTAACTAGTAAGAATTTGCGTAAAACCAAAAAGAAAATTAGTATAAATTCGAAAATTATACCATTTACACTGTCTAAATTGTTAATTAAAATATTGGCGACAATCACATCTCATGCTGAAACAAATAAAAGAATCATAGATGTTTAACAACATGCACTTTGGTAATCAAACAAGAATAATTTCAACACCTAAACTTAAATTGAATAATTAGAGAATGAGAAAAATAGTACTAGTTTCAATATTATTGATTACTACTATTAAAGCATTTACCCAATATGAGGAAAAAGTTGAAATAGTAATGCTAGAGGGCGAATATTGGTGGGGCGGACTTAGTGCTATTGGTCATAATACCCCTTATGATTCCAAAAGTGTTGAAAGCCATGATCTTTGGGGAGATAATAAAGGAAACCAAGCTCAACCTTTGCTTTTGTCAAATAAAGGAAGGTATGTTTGGAGTGAATCACCTATAAAATATTCATTTGATAGAGGAAAAATAACCTTAACCACCAGATCTGGAGAAATTCAATTTGGAAGTGCAGGTAATAATTTATCGGATGCTTTCAACTTTGCCGTTTCCCATTTTTATCCTCCAAATGGAAAAATTCCTGATGAACTTTTATTTACAAAACCACAATATAACACTTGGATAGAGCTAACCTATAACCAGAATGAAGATGACATCTTAGCATATGCCAAGGCCATAATCGATAAAGGATACCCCCCTGGAGTACTAATGATAGATGACAATTGGCAGGAAAGCTATGGCACATGGGAGTTTTCCCCGCGACGATTCAAGAATCCAAAGGAAATGATCAAAAAACTCCACAATATGGGTTTTAAGGTTATGCTATGGGTATGTCCATTTGTAAGTGCAGATACCGAAGTTTTCAGACATTTGGCAAAAGAAGGAATGTTGTTACTGGATGACGATAAAACGCAAGAGGTTTTATGGTCAAATACAAAAAACAAAGCGGCTATTATTCGATGGTGGAATGGGGCAAGTGCTTGCCTAGATTTAAGCAATCCAAAAACCCAAGACTGGTTTGTAGATAGGTTGAAATTTTTGATGGATGAATATGGTGTTGATGGATTTAAATTTGATGCGGGCGATGCTGATTTTTATACCGATGATATTTTGTCATTTGTACCGGAATTAAATCCAAATGATCATACGACCTATTTTGCAAGATTGGGATTGCAGTTTCCGTTGAATGAATATAGAGCATCTTGGAAAATGGCAGGGTTGCCTTTAGTGCAACGCCTAAGGGATAAAAATCATGATTGGAATGACCTTCAAAAACTCATTCCGGATTTAATGTCTCAAAGTATTATGGGATATGCCTATACATGCCCGGACATGATTGGTGGAGGTGAATATCAATCTTTTCAAAATTCTACAACTATAGATGAAGAATTGGTGGTGCGTTCAGCACAAGTACACGCCTTGATGCCTATGATGCAATTTTCTGTTGCCCCTTGGCGGGTCCTTTCAGAGGAAAACAACAGATTATGTCTTGAAGCCGCTTTACTACATGTTAAAATGGGAACTTTGATTCTAGATTTGGCTAAAAAAGCTTCAAAAACCGGGGAACCCATCGTAAAACCAATGGCTTTGGCATATCCCAATAGTGGTTATGAAAACATAAAGGACCAATTTATGCTCGGAGACCAAATATTGGTTGCCCCTGTTGTTCAAAAAGGAAGACGTAACCGAAAGGTAATTTTACCTAAAGGCTCCTGGATAGATGAGAAAGGAGTAACTTTTAGAGGAGGAAGAGCCATTGATATTGAAGTCCCCATGAGTCGCTTACCCTACTTTACAAAGAAATAATAAAAAGCTTGCCTGTTTTTTCATTTTCCAATGGTCTTTAAACAGGCTTTTTTATTTGACCTTTACGTAAAATTTAAAAAACCAATTGTATTCAAACATGTTGTTGACTTTACAAAAACCTTGGTCGTTCAATTTTTTGTAAATCCATACTTCAAGTCAAAAACAAGTTTGTCAAGTAAATGAAAAAAACATTTCAACCTTTCAATTAATAGACTTTACCTAACACTAATCACCTAATCTTTCCTTGATTCCAAATCAACTTTGGCATTTGATAAAATTAGAACTACAAACCTGGATTTTAAATTTTAAAATAAATCTTATGCTTATCCAAAAAATACGTGATATACCAAAATATAAAAAGTACAAATAGGGAGTTTAAAACAAGTATTAGATCTTCAGAAATATTGAGCGGACCAAAAATTCCTTTGGTAAATATTAATCCGAAACCCCTGAACCATTGTATGCCCACTGTTTCCGAAAACAAGTAAATAAATATTGAATTGGTACCTACAACAGAAAAAACCTGCAACCACTTTTTGCGATTGTTACGCACGTCTATGTACCAATAGAACAAAGTCAAGGCCAAAAGGGTAAATCCGCCGGAAACAAGGGTAAACGAAGTTGTAGCTATCCTTTTTACAATTGGTGTAATGCCTGTCAAATCTAGAAAATAGCCACTTAACAGTAAAATAAAACCACCAATTACAAACATTTTCAACTTCTCTTTTTCTGCGCGTTTTGATAATAATACTTGACCACAGACAACACCCCAAATGGTGTGTGCAGCAGTAGGCATGAAGTTTATTGTCACCCAACCACCGTTATTTATTTTACCCATCAAAAGCATATCCATGTAGGATCCGAAACTCGCCCCATTATTATAAGGATCCTGAAAATCATACATTCTATACAATACCTCTGTAAGAATTAGCAATCCCAGAGATATTAAAAGCTGATATTTATGGGGCAGGTTCATGATTGCATACGCAATAAGAATAGTGAAAGCCAATTGAACCAATACATTCCATAACTCCCAAACCAACTCATGACTGTAAACACAGTGAAGTAAGACACCAAATGCAAACAAGAGCAAACAACGTTTAAGAATATGTTTATTTACCTGACTTTTAGAGCTGGTTGCAAGCCTTTTACGCAAAGAAAAGGGCATGGCAACCCCAACGATGAACATGAAAAAAGGTTGTATCAAATCCCAAAAGCGTAATCCATGCCATGGATGATGGTGTAATTGCAATGCTACGGGTTCCAAGAACGTATGCTCGGCAAAATCATAAAAATTATGGTGAAAACCTGCCGCTTCAGCAATGAGCAGGAACATAGTTAGGCCCCTAAAGACATCTAATGAAAATAAACGATTCGATAATTTTTCGGTTGATACTGCCATGGTTTGTCTGTTATAGGTTGGTAATCTTAATTTCAAATTTTAAAAAAAGTACTCGAATTTTATATGGTTTGATATTTCATCTGTCAACTTATTTTAGGTAGTGTGAGGTTATTCAAAAAAATCCAAGTAATTTAATTGTACTCCCAATACGGACTTAGCGGAAAGAAAAGTCCTAGATAATAATATTTATAGCACCGAACCTTCCTCATAAACCGTTTTACTATCGCCACGATTATCCTTCAATTTTATGGTCTTCATATGATTATTTAAAAAGATGCTTCTGCTGTTTTGCGACAAGTAACCCTCACCAAGATAAAATTCCCGTTTGTAGCTTGTTCCGTCTTTTAGAATAATCTCGGCACTGACTATATTTGCAGGAACTTTGATACTGCTTAATGGAGCTTCTTGTTGATTATTTAGTTCAAATATTTTTAAGGGAGCATCATTATTTGCCACAAGCACATACATTGTACCATCTGCTTTTGTCAATTTAGATAATGCACTAGCGTCCCAATCATTCAAAAAACCGCTTTTTTCAAAAGGTAAGGTTGAAAATTGACCTTTGCCGTTTCCTTTTAAAACAATTCCTTTAATGGCATCATACCTTCCTATAGAGACTTCCGTTGTATATGAATTACCTGTTAATAATGCATCTAAAGCACCATCTCCATCAAAATCGTCAACAAGTATACCCTCAATTGGACCCATTTGACAACTTTTCGGCAAAGCTTTAACGGAAAACTGTCCGTTACCTAGATTCTCCAAAAATGAACTTTCAAAAAGGTTACTACGCAATATGTAACTACCATCTACTTCGTCTGGGAGGAAGGCATCTTCAAAGGTAACATCCGAATAGGACTCATAAGTTTTAAAGCGGGCCCTCATAGCTTTGATTTGACCAATAATCTCATCGCGTGAATGCACAATATATTCTTCTCCTTCCGTAAAATAGCTCATCACCGGGTCTATTTTTCCATTTTTATCAAAATCCTTTGCATAAATGGACACTGGCGTTTGCTTTGAAACGTTATATCTATTATTAAGACCAAGGTTGCCCAGTAGGTAATCAATGTCACCATCATTATCAAAATCGCCACCTGACACACTATTCCACCACCCACTAGTATTTAATAAACCTGCTTTTACCGGTTCTACATATTCCAATTTTCCTCGGTTATTATGAAATAGAGTAATGGGCATAAATTCACCTACTACCATAAGATCTGTCCAGCCATCATTGTCATAATCGGTCCATAATGCAGAGGTAACCATAGTAAGTTTATTCCAATTATTAATGGAAGCGCTTATGTCTCTAAACCCTATTTTTCCAGTTTTGGAGTCCGAAACGTTTTCCAATAGATAACTTTTTGCCGGTGTTGGATAAGACCCAGGACTTACCCTTCCACCAATGAATAGATCCAAATCGCCATCATGATCAAAATCTGAAGCGTTAACCACTGAACCACTGGAATTTAATTCTGGGAAATCCAAAAAACGGATAAAATTACCTTTACCATCATTAATATACAGACGATCTTGGTAAGATGTATTGCTATTATCCGATGACACGCCTCCACTTACTACATATAAATCTTGGTCTTGGTCTCCATCCACATCAAAGAAAAGAGCACCCATATCCTCAAAATTAGCTTCAGGAGCAAAAGGGCTGGCGCTAAATTGTCCCTTTGAATTTTGTAAAAATAACTTTCCAGGAAATCCAGCCGCCCCTCCAATGTAGAAATCCTCAAAGTCATCATTGTTGACATCACCTACCGCAATTCCAGGTCCATTCCGGGAGTGCATATGGGGCAAAATATATTGTATATTGAAATCTACCATAGGGTCTTCCTTGTGGTTATAGAATATCCCTAAAGAATCCGTAACATTAGTGAACAAAGAAAAATCATAACTACTACCGCTGATTGTACTATCCTTAAATTTTGCCAATGATTGATCCAGTGTCAACAGCTGATTGGCCTTTATATTGGTAAGTATTTGTTCCCTTTCGTCTGGCCAGGTAATTTTAAGAGAATCAATGGAGGTAAATTTTCCGATACCAAAATGCACCGTACGGTCAACGGCAGATTCGTATCCCCTACTGAGATATTGTTCATAAAATTGGGTAATGCTGTCTGTCGTAATTTTGATAGTGGCCCCTATGCCATCCAGGTTACCTTTTTCACCTTTAAGCTGTACCCGCAAATAATTGCTGTTTTCACGAGCATTTGCCGTATTCTCATATAAAAATGCCGGTTGATTAACATTGTTTACAATCAAATCCAGATCCCCATCATTGTCCAAATCGGCATATGCAGCACCATTAGAGCAACTTGGTATATCAATGCCCCAATCCTTTGTTACATTTTCAAAAGTAACATCTCCTTTATTCCTATAAGCATAATTGTTCAATTTTGCTGGAGGTAAATCACGAATGGATTCAAGTTTTTTTCGCATCTTGGCATCGTAGTCGCCCAAAGGATTGTCATAAATATTTTGGTAATTAATATAATCCAAGTTTCCCAAATCTCTTAAAAACCCGTTAGTTATATAGATATCTTTAAAACCGTCATTATCATAATCTGCAAAAAGTGGACTCCAGCTCCAATCCGTACTGCTAATTCCAGACATAAAACCGATTTCACTAAACTCATCCCCACCCCTATTAAGCTGTAACGTATTACGACTATATTGTGGATCATAACCCGCTTTCAACATTAATTGAAACCTATCATACCCTGTAGATGATATAATTAACTTTTGCCTCTTATTGTCTTCGGGCCTCATATCTAAAACCAGGATATCGGTTTTACCATCATTGTTCATATCGGCCACATCATTTCCCATCCCCGCATAGGAGCTATGATTAATAAACTCGCTTAGTTTATTGTCAAAAGTGCCATCCTTCTGGTTTATATAGAGGATGTCACTCCCTATAAAGTCATTGGATATATAAATGTCTGGCCAACTATCATTATTTATATCCGATACCCCAATTCCGAGGCCGTATCCTTCAGTTAGGATTCCAGCTTCCATGGTGACATCTAAAAAGGTACCATTACCCTCGTTTCTATAAAGGCGATCATTACTTAGAGACTCTCCATTCAGCTTTCTTGGTTTACTAGTATTAACAAGCTGTTCATAGGCAGCGGGATTGACCAATAAATACATGTCAAGATCTTGGTCTTTATCATAGTCAAAGAATGCAGCGTGCATGGATTGTCTTGTATCCGCAAGGCCATAGTCTGCTGCCTTTTCCTCAAAAGTTAAATTGCCATTGTTGATATACAATAAGTTTGCCCTCTCCGATTCTTTAGCTCCTCCCGACACACAGACATAAATATCCAACCATCCATCTTGATTGATATCTACCATGGTAACTCCAGTACCCCAACTAGAATTAAGGATTCCCGCTGTTTCACTAATATCCTCAAATTTTAGCCCACCTTTGTTGAGAAAGAGCCTGCCGGACACCATATTGCCACTAAAATATACATCTGGTAGCCCATCATTGTTAATATCACCTACAGCCACCCCTGCACCTGTATAGATGTTCATGAATTCAAATACATTGACACTATCATTCTCAATGATCGTATTTTCAAATTGAATTCCGGTATCTTTTGGAGTTAGGAGTCTAAACAATTCAGGCTGTTTACGACCACATGAAAAAATAATGGTAGAAAACCCTATTAAAAGAAAAACATATGAGTAAATCCTTTTCATTGTATTAGCAATATTTCATGTTCATTACCCTGAAAATCAACAATTATCACGGAACTTGCATTTCTTGGAATTTTAAAGGCCCTACTAGGCTGGGATAGATATCCAGATGATCGAACAAATTCAAATCGTTGAACAGAACCATCAGAATACTCAATTTTTGCTGCAACCTCATTTTCTTTGGGATAATAGATTTTATGTGACGGAGTCTCATATTCTAAAACGGCAACAGGCCCATTGTTGATTCCAGCGATTATAAGCTCTTGGTCACCTGATCTTAGGTTCACCAATGATTTGGCATCCCCTTTTACCAAAAAACCACTTTCCCTAGATTCTATAGAGTTAAAACTCCCTTTTCCATCACCTGATAATAACCAACCAATCGAGGCATCATATTGACCTGAAAATACTTCAGCGTTATAAAAATTTCCTACCGCAAGGACATCCAAATCGCCATCATTGTTATAATCGCCTACCAAGGTCCCATACATAGGAGCCGTTTGCATCATTTTGGGTAATGCGGATAACTTAAATTTACCATGGCCTAAATTCTCCAAATAGCTATTGGCAAAAGTTTTACTTTTAACAACATAAGCGTCCTCTAATTCTTGCTTTAAAAACGATTCATTGAAGGTTGCTTCGGCATAATCAGAATAGGATCTAAACCTCCCCTTCATTGCGCTTATTTGTTTGATTAGGTCATTCCTTGAATGGGCCAAATAATTCTCACCATTTATATAATAACTCATAACGGGGTCGATCTGTCCGTTTTTATCAAAATCTTTGGCATAAATGCGTAGAGGTTCATCTGTACTTATGCCAAAACGGTTATTCAATCCAAAATTTCCAAGTATATAGTCCATATCACCATCCCTGTCAAAGTCTCCGGAACTTATACTGTTCCACCAGCCATGACTGTTCTCAAGGTTGCTAGTCTCACTTATTTCCTTTAAAACTCCCTTATCATTCTGAAAGATCTTTATGGGCATAAACTCACCGACCACAATCAAGTCTGGCCAATTATCATTGTTAAAATCAGTCCAAAGCGCAGCGGTTACCATTCCCAAATCGTTGAGTTGGTTATTACGTAGGTCTTCCATAAATCTTATTCTTCCTTTTTTGCTATTATTCAGCAAGAGCATGCTCTTTGGAACAAGGGGGTATTCTCCTGGGCTTACCCTTCCGCCAACAAAAAGATCCATCAAACCATCCCGGTCGTAATCTACAGCAATTACTACAGAACCGCTTGCGCTGTTTTTGGGTAAAGCGTAATTTCTTGTAAAAGTGCCCGTACCATCATTTTCATACAATCGGTCTTCGTATAACTCACTGTCTTTACCAAAACTACTGCCCCCACTTACAATATATAGGTCTTGATCCCCATCGTTATCGGCATCAAAAAACAAGGAACCCATATCCTCATATTCAGGGTCTTTAAAATCAATTTTGGCGAAATTTTTATTCTCCTGTTGTATCATAAGAGCTCCTGATTGTCCTGCGGCACCGCCAACAAAACAGTCTTCCAATCCATCTCCATTGATATCCGCAACAGCAATCCCGGGACCGTTTCTAGAATGCATATGTGGCAACAAAGCCTGGACTTTATAATCCACAAAATTATCTTCGCGATGGACAAAAGGAAATAGTGTAGTGTCTTTTGGATAAAATGTTTGTTTATAGCTTTCTTTAGCTATAAGCTGATCTGAATTCCATTCTGATGCATTCTTGTAATCTAGGTCATATACTTGTCCAGTAGCAACATCCTTTAAAAGTTGTTTTTTACCATCAGGCCAAGAAACTATAACCGAATCTATTTGTTTTACATCCCCAAGCCCAAAGTGAATTCCAGACTCAACCGAAGAAAGATAACCTCTATAGGGAGTATTGTACCCAACCTGTTTTTTAAAATTGTAACGAATTTCAACTTGACTTCCAAGGCCATCCCTATTTTTAGACGTTCCAGTGAACTTAAATTTGATATAATTGCTTGATGGGTTTTGATCACTCTGGTTTTCATATAATCCTGCAGGGTCATCGATATTATTTATGACCAAATCCAAATCCCCGTCATTATCAAAATCTGCATAAGCCGAGCCATTAGAATATGTGCGATTTTTAAAGCCAGCTTTTTCGGTGATATTTTCGAAACCCAATTCCCCGGTATTTCTATAAAAATAGTTTTGAATCTTAATTTCAGGTAATTTATTCAATTCCTCTATTCTGGCCTTTCTATTTGCTTCTTCTGTGCCCATGGTGAGTATAGTTCGCCCGTAGTCCATAAAATCCAAATTGGTAACATCTTGCCTATAGCCATTTGTAATATAAAGGTCTTTAAAACCATCTTGGTCAAAATCGGCAATAAGCGGACTCCAACTCCATTCTGTTGCTGATATGCCCGCCAATTGCCCTATTTCACTAAAAGTACCGTTTCCGTTATTTAACTGTAATGTATTCCTAATATATTGAGGTTCATATCCGAATGATCTCCCCAAATGAAACTGATCATAGTTATTGCCTATCATAGTAAGCTTATGCCGTTTATTATCTTCTGGGAGCATATCAAGTACTACTACATCCATTAGACCGTCGTTATTAATATCTGCAATATCATTACCCATACCGTTGAATGTTAAGTGTTCAAAATAGTTGGCTATTTCATTTTGAAATGTTCCATTTTTTTGATTGATATATAGGATATCGGGGGTTAAAAAATCATTGGATATGTATATATCGGGCCATCCATCCCTATTAAAGTCAAAAACTTCAACTCCTAGACCAAAACCTTCAATTAAAATATTGGCTTCCTTAGATACATCCGTAAAAGTGCTATTGCCATTGTTCCTGAACAATTTGTCCATCGAAGGAGCCTTTCCCGTTTTTTCTAAAGGACGTGCGGTATTCCTATTAAAGTCTACCAATGCATTATTTAGCAAGTACATATCTAGATCTCCATCCATATCATAATCAAAAAAAACAGCCTGTACGGAGTATGCATCATCATTTAAACCCCATTTTAAAGCGGACTCTGTAAAAGTCAAACCTTTACCCTTACTACCATTATTGATAAAAAGTAAGTTGGCCTTTTCCTCACTTGTAGATCCCCGCGGTCCACCTCTGCTAACGTATATATCCGGATAAGAGTCTTGGTTTATGTCAACTATAGCGACTCCATTTGACCAATTTTTAGTACCTGTATTTGATGATGTGGTAACATCCTCAAATTTCCAATCACCTAGATTTCTATAGAGTCTATTGCTCGACATATTAGCAGTAAAATAGATATCCTGAAAACCGTCCAAATCAAAATCGGCCACAGCTACTCCTGCTCCATTATACATGTATTCAAAGTCAAGGACTGTCAACTCATCGGATAAAATAAGTTGATTCGAGAAATGAACACCTGTTTCCCTAGGTGTTTTTAATTTAAATAAAGGTGTAGTATTATCACATCCAATATATACAAGCGCAAAAACTATGGCTAGGTAATTCTTTAAGCTTTTCCTAAAAAGACTTGAAAACATAATGATTGACAAAATTGATTGTTCCTATACAAAACAATCCAATCTATAAACTATAGATTGGATTGCCAAATTAAAATAAACTAACTCAACTATATTTAGAACATTAAATAGAATTCTATTTTTCTATTAGTATCCTGGATTTTGATTTAACACACCATTAGAACGCTCTATCTCTGTTAATGGAAATGGAAAAACATTTAATCTATCATTCCAGTTTGCACCAAATACTTGAGATCCTATACCCCATCTTGTAATATCAAACCATCTATGGGGCTCAAATGCCAATTCTACCCTTTTTTCTTGTCGCATGGCCGTTAACAAGTCTGCACCAACAGCCAAATCTCCTAATCCAGCTCTGTTACGAACATCATTTATCTGTTGCTCAGCTATACCCAAATCACCACCTCCTTCAATGAGTGCTTCTGCATATAATAATTTAAGCTCTGCAAACCTGAACCAACGCTCATTGTTAAATTCAGATTGTCCATTGGGAGAACGATTTCCATCAACCGTATTGTGAGCACCTTGGTATTTACTTGATGTCAATGAAGTTGAGGACCACGTTGTATCATAAGGTAATACAATTTGACCGCCACCATCATAACTATAGTACGTATCACCGTCATGGTATAAAACAAAAGGTAAACGCACATCTCCAGGTTCATAAGCATTTAATAGGTCCTCTGTGGGAGCAAACCATCCATTCTTACCACCTGGTACACCATTTCCGCCGGCGTCCCAATAGTATGATCTGGCAATACCTTGTGATGCCTTGAAATCTTCAGAGTGCGTATCATCAAACACCCAAATGTTATCGTCAGAGAAAGGACCACCAAATTGAATTTCAAATATGGATTCCGCATTATTTTCAGTGTCGAAATTGAAATTATCCTCATAATTGGGCATCAACATGTAAGGCCCATTATTTACTACATTACCTAATGCGGTAATTGCTGCAGGCCAATCTTCTTTCCAAACATTTACCTTTCCAATATAGGAACTAGCCGCCCAAGACGTTGCCCGTCCTGTATTACCGCTGTCCCAGACCTCTGGTAAACCAGCTTCAGCATCTGCAAAATCAGACAAAATGGCCGCAAACAAATCATCTCGAGAAGCATTTGGCAAAGCTTGGGCATTTATATCAGTAATAACCCCCAAAGCCGCCGGAGGAGTTCCAAATAATTTCATTGCCTGAAAATGAAACCAGGCACGAAGAAATTTTGCTTCAGCCGCCAAAACAGTTTTATCATCAGCTGTAAGTTCGTTTTCAGCATCCAAACGATCAAGAACAATATTTGCGCGGTAAATACCTTCATAAATTTGGGTATAGACCGCAGCATAAGGAGTATCAGCGGCTCTTATCTGAAGCGCATCAACATCTCTTGTTATTCCATCTGCATTTACGGCATCAGCTGCGACATCGTCCGTAATCGCCACGCTGATTTTCCAAAATTCACCTCTTTCCGATAGCGTTTCCGTACTGGTTCCCCAAAAATCCTGTATGGAGGAATAAGAGGCAAAAATAGCGCCATCGAAGTCAGCTCTAGTTTTATAGAACGTATCTGTGGTCAGCCTATCTAAAGGCTGCAAATCTAATTGGTCGCTACAGGAGAATAACACCCCTAAAGAGCAAACGACAACTATAAATTGATTTATTTTTTTCATAACTGTTATATTATAATAATTTTTTAATTAAAGTTTACTGTCCAACCCAATTGAATTATCCTAGGTAAAGGCGTCTGTCCACCATCTTGACCGGTAGCCAAGGTAAAATCACCTTTTTGAAAACTCTGGGCCCGACCTACCTCAGGATCATATCCTGAATATTTGGTAAAGGTAGCCAGATTTTGTGCTCCAATATAAAAGCGCATATTGGTTACGAAGTTATCAGTCCAACTTCTCAATTTCTCTTGAGACAGCGTATATCCTATGGATATATTCTGAATTCGCAAATAGCCTGCATCTTCAACCCATCGATCAGAAAAACGGTTATTTCCATTAGGATCATTAAGGGCCAACCTAGGATTAGAACTTGAATTAGTACTACCTTCACTTGTCCATCTATTCAGTATTTGAGTACTAAAATTACCGGTACTATTCATTCCTTCCAAACCAATTCTAGCGGAGTTATAAATCTGTCTGTCACCGACTCCCCTCAAATTCATGGAAAAGTCAAATCCTTTGTATTCTGCATTGAAAACAAAACCATAAAAGAAACCTGGGAACGGACTACCTAAGAAAGACCTGTCATCTGCGTCCACTACACCATCATTGTTAATATCAACAAAACGAACATCTCCAGGAGAAGGCGTTCCATTAACATCAGGTACCGCTGCAGCAACTTCAGCAGCATTTTGATAAAGTCCATCGGTTTTGTAGCCATAAAAATGCCCTAGGCTTTGGCCTACAACAGTTCTATGGGTAGAAGCCCCACCTATACCACTTATTATATTAGGTATTGGCCCTAAGTCTGTGACCTCATTTTTAACTGTAGTAAGGTTTCCTCCAATGCTATAATTAAAATCTCCAATAGCATTGGCATAGGTAAAGGAAAATTCAATACCTGAATTCTTTATTTGCCCAATATTTGCATCGGCAGGTAGGAAGAATCCTGAGACAAAAGGTAAAGGGAAACCTAAAAGAACATCATCCGTTGTTTTATTATAATAATCAAAAGTTCCTGTTAATTTACCATCAAAAAAGCTTGCGTCAACACCAATATCAAATTGTGTACTGGTCTCCCATTTTAAATCAGAATTTGCAAATGTAGTTGGTGCAGGAGCAACTACTGTTCCTTGATCGTCTCCGATTACATATCGGACATTATTATCAATTGCACTTAAGTAGGCAAAATTGAGACCCGTAAATTGATTACCTGATTGTCCCCAGCCACCTCTCAATTTAATTTCGTCTATCGCAGTATCTTTAGGAAAAAAGTCTTCGTCAGTCATCCTCCAACCCAATGAAACGGATGGGAATACCTGATCTCTATTACCAGGGGCAAATCTTGAAGTAGCATCTCTACGCATATTGGCAGTAGCAAGATATTTACCCTTGTAATTATAGGTCAAACGACCTAACCATCCTTGTAGGGTCCACAAATCAGCCTCATTGGCACCGGCTACCGTGGTACCGGTCGCAGCAAAATTTTCATTGAACAGGTTCCTTCCCTGAAGTCGCTGCTTATCATATCTAAATTTGGTCTGCTCAAATCCAAAGAGGGCACCAATGTTATGATCGCCATCACCAAAAGTCTTATCATATTGCAGTGTTGCAGCGCTGGTCAATGTTAACTCTATAGGTCTCTCGGACACCAATAATGATGAACCAGAAGCTCCATTCAATTGATCAACTCCACTTGTGAAATAGTCACCTACACCTACATTATAGTCTACACCCAAAGATGTCCGGGCCTTTAACCCTTCAATTATATCGAGCTCACCATAAAAGTTCGCAAGGACCTTACGTGTCTGAATGGTTGTCCTAGTAAACCTTTCATCCGTATTGAAAAGATAGTTATTAGCAGAACCCTGTCCCACAGTCTGCTGGTTTATCAAGTTATAACCCAATGGACCATCTCCAAAAGGCTGATAATACGGTGCATTACTAGCGGAATTGAAGCCCGCAAATATCCCTGGCTCACTTTGAACCTGTCTATCCACCTGGCTAATCAAAATAGATTCTCCAAATTTCAGCCTATCCCCTACCTTTATATCTGAGTTTGCTTTAAAAGAATATCTAGAAAAAGCCTGAGCTCTTTCAGTTCCTTCCTGGTCTAAATAACCACCGGATATAAAATAGGTTGCCTTTTCACTTCCACCACTTACGGAGACGTTATGGTTTTGCACAAAACCGGTCTTAAAAATTAAATCTTGCCAATCCACATAGGGCTGGCCACTAAATTGAGAAAGATCCCTGCCCAATTGGCCTTGAATATCTATATACTGGTCTACATCTAAAACATCTATCGTATTTCTAACACTGGCAAAAGAAGTATAACCATCATACGTTACTCGAGCATCTCCTTTTTTACCCCTTTTGGTCGTTACGATAATAACACCGTTCGCTGCTCTTGCCCCATAAATGGCGGTAGAAGCGGCATCCTTTAATACATCGATGGATTCGATATCATTCGCATTCAAACCAGCCAAAGGGTTTGAATCCGTCGTTGATGAAGTATTAACGGTTATATTGGTGGTTTGCACAATTGGAACTCCATCAATAACCCATAAAGGATCGTTTACTCCTGGTGTACCCACCCCACGTATATTTACACTTATAGGAGCACCTGGGTCACCACTTCGGTTCGTTATGTTTACCCCAGAAATTGTACCCGCTAGTGCTTGGTCTGGACTTGTAATGGGTTTTGAGACAATATCTGCCGCACCTATGGAGCCAATTGACCCTGTCAAATCCGCTTTACGCTGCGTACCGTATCCAACCACAACCACTTCGGACAGAGCCTCAGCATCTTCCTGTAGTGATACATTGATAGTTGTTCGATTATTGACTGCAACTTCTAACGTTTTGTAACCAATGTAGCTAACAACCAAAGTAGCATTGCCTGATGCATTAATAGTGAAATTACCGTCAAAATCGGTTTGGGTACCATTAGTGGTTCCTTTAACTAATACACTTGCTCCAGGAAGTACGCCGGAACCATCCGTTATTGTGCCTGTAATAGATGTCTGCGCATAGACTTGCGTGGACCCCAAGGACATGATAGCTAAAAACGCCATATAAAACAATTTGTTCATATAGCATTTACATTGTGGTTTTTTCATAATATAGAGTGGTTTAAGTTAATTGAATTAGTTTTAAGTTAATTAGTTTTATTTGGATATATGATCTTCATTATATGTTGATGTTAGAAATCCTAAACTAAGTTAAATATATGTAAAATTTTGATTATAACGAAAGAAATATAAATTAAAAAATTATATAACCTTTCTTAAATATTATTTTTCCTTTTTTTTAAACGTTCTCATCATATTATCAAATAGGATTTAGTAAATTTTAACCCCTTTGACCACTCTTGAAATTGCACCTGTGGTAGAGGGAGAGTCTGGTTGTAGATTTAAATTTAAAGATTTGTAAAATCCTAATAGCTGTCCGAGTACTATGTAGCAGACTGAAAGATATTCATCATCAATAATTATTGATTCGTCATCGTCCAGAACAATGAGATCATCAATAAAAGGTATACATTCTTCACGGGTGGTGATTCCTATCTGTTTCAATGGCCTCTTACCAACTCCCATCCCTTGGACAAGATCTATTTCATATTGGAGTACTTTTTTATTATTTGAGAAATAATATACCAGCAACGTATTCTCATCAACTACAGCCTTAGGTCCGTGCCTAAATCCCAAATACGAATCATTTTTACAGATAACCAAACCATCGGTTAGTTCCTGTAATTTGAGATGGGATTCCATAGCCGTGCCATAAAGCGGTCCAGAACCAAGAAAAACGGCTCGTGTAAAATCCAATTGAGCAATTTTTCTAATTTGGTCTAATTTTTTATGAAGCAACTGATTTGCATACTTGACAATAGCCTTTACCACTTCTTTTTTTGAATCCAATTTATCGAAATTACTCATCAGTAAAATTGTTAAGAGCATTCCTGAATAGCTACCCGTCATCGCAAGACTTTTATCATTGGATTCCGGCGGCAATAAAAAAACCATGTGTTTATTTTTCGAAGAGTATTTTGCCAAATCCCCTTCTTCGCTACAAGTAATGATTAAATGAAAACAATGATTCAAATAAGTATCTGCAAGCTTCACCACAGCAATACTTTCGGGGCTATTTCCAGATCTTGCGAAAGAAATCAATAATGTTGGAGTTTCCCGTTCTAGATAATCATTTGGATGTGATACGATATGAGTGGTAGCTATCGATACAGTAGTAATGCCAGTATTTCGTTGAATGCAGCCTTCTACAGAATGACCGATATAGGCACTCGTACCAGCACCAGTCAAGATAATTTTTTTAGTTTCTTTCAAGACCGAATTTAGAAATGGGGCGATCCTTTCTTTATCCCTAACTAATTTTTCAAATATTTTAATCCAAAGTTCAGGTTGTTCTGCTATTTCTTTTGCCGTATCAAATCCGCCGACAACTTTTAATTGAGAAGCCTCAATATCCAAGTATTTCATAAAGTAGTTATTACGTGATATGTAACTTTCATATCCTTATGTTACAAATATATAAAACCTACTTAAAGTTTCGTATAGTAATTTTATTTATTTGAAAACAAATTTTTACCTTATTGGTGGCATATGTTTATATATTAGCTTTTAAAATGCCAAAATCATAAGAAAATGAAGGGAGCAAAAACAAAAAGGTCTACGGTTGAACGCCGTAAAAAAATACTTAATTTACTTGATGAGGATGGACAGGTCTTCGTACACGAACTTAGTGCAACATTTGGAGTTAGTGAGGTCACCATACGTAACGATCTGGAATTATTTGAGACTAAAGGTTTGCTTATTCGCTCAAGAGGCGGTGCTATGATAAATGAAAATAAAGTAAGTATGGATTTTCAATTATCGGAAAAGGATAAGATAAATTACAAGGAAAAAATAAGGATTGGCAAAAAAGCTGCTGAGCTAGTGAATTCTGGTGAGACCATAATTTTAGATTCAGGAACCACTACAATGGAAATTGCAAAGAATTTAAATTCAAACAAATCTTTAAACGTAATCACCAATGCCTTAAACATCGCAAATGAATTACTCAAATATCCAAACATCAATATCATCGTTCCAGGAGGCACCTTACGAAAAAATTCACATTCACTAGTAGGACCATTGGCAGAAAAAAGTATGCGGAATTTTTACGTAGACAAACTATTTCTGGGTGTTGACGGATTTGATATCACGGAAGGTGCTTTCACGCCAAATATAGAAGAAGCGTCATTAAATCAAGTGATGATTGGAATAACCAAAGAAGTCATCCTTGTTGCTGATTCTAGCAAATTTAGACGAAGGAGCCTAGCCTTTATATGTCCCACGAAAAAAATCGATATTGTAATTACGGATGAAAAGTTAAGTAAGGAGGACAGAAACTGGCTAAAAGATCAAAACATTCAACTTATTATAGCTTGAAGTTCAAAATTATAGCTAGAAAACACTTTGAATAGGCTACCCTAATTGTCCCGAAAAATTGAACATTATTTTAACAGGGTAGCTAACTCTAATTGGATTTAAATCTTAAAATATTACATCTTAAATACCCCGAAAATTCTTTTCATACCAGTTTCCTACTTCATCCCGGGTTCAATA
The DNA here is from genome assembly GCF_900109345.1 of Maribacter orientalis. GTDB lineage: Bacteria > Bacteroidota > Bacteroidia > Flavobacteriales > Flavobacteriaceae > Maribacter > Maribacter orientalis. The sequence continues at coordinate 57,548 of NZ_FNZN01000001.1, read as the reverse complement.
CAGGTTTAAAACAGGTAAATGCAAAAGTCATCACCTTAACGAGGGCTGAACTTTCCTTGTTTATCCCAGATTATCTTAAGTCTAATTTTTTAATCATAGTTAATTACTAGGATACCATCTAAAAGATTACTTACTTATTCTTTTGGTGGATTTGTTTCAACCCGAATAAATTTAAATTAGATTGAAAAATAACTAAAAAAAAGATTTTCTTTAAAATAAAAAGGTAGAATAAGTTAATTTATAATTTTATATTTACATAAACAAAAGGTCTTAATTTATAATTTACAGAGTAGCAAGCAGTATTTGCGGTATAAATTTTAAATCAAAATTTTGTTCCAAAAATGGTCGGCTATTCAAATTGAGTTTAAAAAATATTGTCCATTAAGACTTTTAAGAAATGAGTAAATAACTCAAATCAGAAATAAAGTTTAAAAAATTTAAAATTATAAATACAATGATATCTTTTGATGTACTGGTAATTGGAGAATTAAATGTTGACATTATTTTAGATGACATCAAAGGTTTCCCAATGATTGGGAAAGAAATTTTGGCAAGCGAGCTTAATGTAGTGCTGGGAAGCAGTTCCGCCATTTTTGCAAGTAATTTAAGTTCTTTGGGTAAGTCCGTTGCTATGGTAGGCCTTTTAGGAGAAGATAGTTTTGCCGATTTGATTAAAAAATCATTACAGAATAAAAAAGTAAATACGGATTTTGTTGTAACCACAAAAAAATACAGTACGGGGTTAACGATTGTCATGAACTACGGAATGGATCGTGCCAATGTTACCTTTCCAGGGGCCATGGAGCACCTTTCAACAGCAGATATTACAGATGAAATGTTGTTGAGCTCCAAACACCTGCATTTGAGTTCCATATTCCTACAAAAGGGAATAAAGAATGAGGCAATAGAACTCTTTAAACGCGCCAAAAAATTGGGACTTAAAACATCAATGGACCCCCAATGGGACCCAGCTGAAAATTGGGATTTGGAATTGGAGCAGTTGTTACCTCATATTGACATTTGGATGCCCAATGTTATGGAATTTAAAAATATTACCGGCACCGATACCATATCTGCAGGAATTGAAAAAATAAAGAACTATTCAAATTGTGTTGTCATCAAAGATGGTGTACATGGTGCCCATCTTTGGGAAAAAGGAAAACTAACTTCGAAACCTGCATTTCTAAATAGCAAGGTAGTCGATTGCATCGGTGCCGGAGATAGTTTTGATGCTGGGTTTATTAGTGAGTTCGTTAAAGGATCTAGCTTGGACAGGTGTGTGGAAGTAGGTAATGTTATGGGGGCCATCAACACGCTCGAACCTGGTGGCACTGCAGCATTTGAAAACATTGAATCCGTAAGAATAAAAGCTCAAGAGAAATTTGAATTTACACTCTAACCTATGGGATTAAAAGAAAAATTAAAACAGAACAAACAAACAGGCAGGGCGCTACTCGCAACAAATTTCTATAATTTTGAGACTCTAGCCGCTGTCCTGACAGCAGCCCGTGATACAAATTCAGAACTGATTTTACAGCTTTCAGAGAGTTCCATACATTACATGGGGCTAGAGGTCGCTACATCGCTTGCCCGGGCCGCCATTTTACAATATGGGGTGAAAGCATGGCTCCACCTAGACCATGGTCAGGATGTAGAATTGGTAAAAAGGTGTATCGATGCAGGATTTGACTCGGTAATGATAGACGCCAGTGAAAAACCTTTTGCCGAAAACATAGCAATAACAAAAGAGATTGTAGACTATGCTACTGAATATGACATAAATGTAGAAGCAGAGTTAGGATATATTTCAAAACTTGGTCAAGAACAAAAAATGATATATACCCGCCCAGACGAGGCTAAGGAGTTTGTAGAGGCGACGGGTATAAATGCCTTGGCAGTAGCTGTGGGTTCTGCGCATGGTTTTTATAAGGAAACACCCAAATTACAATTAGAGCTTATTGGTGAAATCAATAAAGCAATGGATGCAGCCCTAGTACTTCATGGAAGCTCAGGAATCCCTAACGACCAATTACAGCGTGCCATTAAAATGGGTATCACCAAAATAAATTTGGCAACGGAGATTAAGAACATTTTCATGAAATCACTTCAAGAGACCTTAAAACATACCGATAATATAGACCTAAGACAGGTATTCCCCAAGGCCACATCCGCAGCTACCGCATTGGTCAGCGCAAAATTAAAAACAATAAATTTCAGTTAGTCATGAATAGAATCATTTTACTATTATGTATTTGTTTTGGAATTTTTAGCTCTAGGGCCCAAGAAGACATTCTACTAAAGGATTACCGACCAAAATCGATCTATAATATTCAAAAAACCGTCATTTCCAAGGCTAAATATCCCATAATTGATGTGCACTCCCATCCCTACGCCTCATCCGATGAAGAAATAAGAGCGTGGATAATGACCATGGATGCCAAAGGAGTTGAAAAAACAATCATTCTAACGTACCAAACAGGAACGAAGTTCGACAGCATTTATAATGCTTATTCAAAATATGGGGACCGCTTTGAAGTTTGGTGCGGATTCGACTATTCCGGCTATGAGGAGCCAGGGTATGTGCAGAAAGCAATTAAAGAACTTGAACGCTGCTTTAAGGTAGGTGCCAAAGGAGTAGGTGAATTAGGGGATAAAGGACTTGGAATGGCCAATTCTGGACCAACCCCAGCACCTGGAATGCACTTTAACGACCCTAGGATGCAGCCCTTGCTAAAACGTTGTGGTGAATTGGGAATGCCTGTCAATATTCACGTTGCTGAACCCATTTGGATGTATGAACCAATAGATAACCAAAACGATGGTTTAATGAATGCAGCTAAATGGAAAATTGATACTTCTAACCCTAATGTGTTGCCACACGCTGATTTAATAGGAACATTGGAAGAGGCTGTATCCAATAACCCTGGCACCACATTTATAGCCTGTCATTATGCCAATTGCGGTTACGATTTGAGTATTCTTGGCAATTTATTTGATAAGTACCCAAACCTGTACGCCGATATATCTGCTAGATATGCCGAGGTAGCTCCGGTACCAAGGGCTACTAAAGCCTTCTTTAAAAAATACCAAGATCGATTACTTTACGGAACAGATATGGGAATGGACGACTCAATGTATCAAACTACGTTCAGAATTCTAGAGACAGCAGATGAACATTTTTATGAGAATGACCTTTTTAGTTACCATTGGCCATTAAACGGTTTGGACCTTGACGACGAGACCTTAAGAAAGGTATATAGTGAAAACGCAAGAAAAATATTAAAATAAATGAGATATTTCAGTCTAAAAATCCTAGCACTTGTTATTTTCATGCCCTTTGTGAGCTGTAATACGGATTCGGGCAATAATGCAGTGCTCAAAATTGAACATGGCGCTTTGGATTATGAGGTGGACGGGTATTTGCAAACCAAAATATCAAGTAACCTTCCCGACACCAAAGCACTTGTTTCGTCTTTTCAACCGTCAGAGAATATAGAAGTAAACGGTAACACTATTGAAAAGTTTGAATATCAAGAAACGAAGGAGTCTACTATTGATGGAGCGCTAACCGGGAAACAATGGGTATTGCAAGGGCTTTATGAAGACGAAGGAATAAATATTCTAAAAACGGTGCGCTTGACAGCATACGACTCATTCCCAGACCTAGTATCAACACAAGTTACCTACGTTAATACTTCATCGGAAAATCTTATTGTAGATCATTGGTCAAACAACACATACACTATAGACTCCCAAAATGATGCGCCGCCCTTTTGGGCTTTTCAAGGAAGCTCTACCTCAGCGAGAAGTGACTGGGTTAGACCGCTAGAGGCTGGTTATTATCAAAAAAACTTTATGGGCATGAATGACTCCGATTATGGAGGTGGGATTCCCGTAAGTTCTGTATGGCGAAAAGACGTAAATATTGCTGTGGGCCATTTAGCATTGGTTCCCAAACAGGTTAGCCTACCTACAGAAGTATTGTCAAATCCTTTAGTGGCTAAGTTAGGCGTACAGGAAGATTTTGATAATCATACCATTTGGAAATCCAAAGACACTATTCAGACGCTGGAAACTTTTGTTTCCATAAGCACTGGTGATTATTTTACAAGCCTTTCAAAATATTCAGAATTAATGCAAGCCAAGGGAATCACCATCGTGGAACCAGAGGAAGCTTCTTTTGAACCCATTTGGTGCGCATGGGGCTATGAAAGGAATTTCACGTTAAATGAGGTTATAGGCACACTACCAAAAGTAAAGGAGCTTGGAATTAAATGGGCTGTTCTTGACGACGGCTTTCAGATTGCAGAGGGAGATTGGAACGCGGACCCAAAAAAATTTCCGCAAGGAAACATAGAAATAAAAAGATTGGTAGATAAAATACATGATAACGGACTGAAGGCTAAAGTATGGTGGACACCTTTGGCAGCCGATCCAGGAAGCAAGGTTTTAAGAGAACATCCGGATAGTAAAATTATCCAAGAAGATGGTTCACCACAATACATAACATGGTGGAATTCCTATTACCTCTCCCCTACTAAAGAAGCTACTATAGCCCATACCAAGGAAACAATACATTTATTCATGGAAGAATGGGGATTTGATGGTTTAAAAATGGACGGTCAGCACATGAACGCCGTTGCTTCAGACCATACGTTGGAAAACCCTAACAATTCTGTTGAAGGTGTACCCGCTTTCTTCCAAATGATATATGATGAGGCCCGTAGCATTAAGCCAAATGCTGTAGTAGAAAACTGCCCCTGTGGTACATGCATGTCTTTTTACAACATGGCTTCAATGAACCAAGCGGTATCTTCTGATCCGCTTTCCAGTTGGCAGATTCGCCATAAAGGAAAGACCTATAAGGCCTTGGTTCCCAATACGGCCTATTATGGGGACCATGTGGAGTTAAGCGATGGCGCAGATGATTTTGCAACTTCATTTGGTATTGGAGCGGTACTCGGCACAAAGTTTACTTGGCCCAAAGACAATCCCAGTGCCTCCGGAAAATATGTATTGACCCCAGAGAAGGAAAAAATCTGGAAGAAATGGTTTGATCTTTATAACAACATGATGCTCTCCAAAGGCACCTATTTGGGTGGGGTATATGACATTGGTTATGACAAGCCAGAAGGACATGTCATTCAAAAGGATGATGTTCTATTTTATGCCTTTTATGCGGATAATTGGGATGGGGATATCCAATTGAAAGGTCTCGATCAAAGTAAGACCTATCTTGTTAGGGATTATTTTAACAATGAAACGTTGGGAGAGATTTCAGGAGCAAATCCCATTTATAATGGCTCCTTCGATGACTTCCTTCTGTTGGAAATCAAACCAAAACAATAACATTAGATAATAACCAAGAACAATGATTATGAATTCTAGACGAGATTTTTTAAAGAATACCACCTTGGCAAGTGCAGGCCTTTTTGCAGTACCCAGCTTTGCCACCCAGTACTTTAATGAGAATGACAAGTTGAACGTAGGCATGATCGGGGTAGGATTGCGGGGCACCAACCACCTTAGAAACCTGCTATTACGCAAAGATATCAATGTTACCGCGATCTGTGATACTGACCCAGAGCGGATAAGAATAGCACAAGATCATATTAAGAAAGCTGGGTTCAAGGCGCCCAAGACTTTTGGCAGTTCTGATTATGACTATCGGAACATGCTAGATTTGAAAGAAGTGGATGCTGTTATCATTGCCACACCTTGGCTTTGGCATACACGCATGACGGTAGATGCCATGAAAGCAGGTAAATATGCCGGAGTGGAGGTTTCGGCAGCCAATACTTTAGAAGAATGTTGGGATTTGGTGAATATGCATGAGCAAACCGGAACCCACATGATGATCTTGGAAAATGTGAACTATCGCAGGGATATCCTAGCCGTACTGAATATGGTAAAACAAAACTTGTTCGGTGAGTTGGTACACTTCAGATGCGGTTATCAGCACGATCTAAGGCATGTGAAATTTAATGACGGTAAAACAGCCTATGGCAAGGGCGCAGAGTTTGGCGAAAAAGGTATTTCGGAAGCCAAATGGCGTACCGCGCACTCGGTGAAACGCAATGCTGATGTCTATCCTACCCATGGCCTTGGGCCAATAGCCGTAATGGCGGATGTAAACCGGGGCAATAGATTTGTTTCCCTGACCTCTCATGCCACAAAGGCCATCGGGCTGCATAACTATGTAGTAGAAGTTGGAGGCAAAGAACACCCCAATGCAAATGTAAAGTTTAAACAAGGCGACGTCATTACCTCAACCATAGATACCGCAAATGGAGAAACTATTATCATAACCCATGACTGTAATCTGCCTAGGCCTTATTCCCTAGGATTCCGTGTACAAGGTGCCAACGGTCTTTGGGAAGTGGACGGCAATAGAATTTATATTGAAGGTAAATCCAAAGAGGCACACGAATGGGATGAAGCTACTTCTTGGTTGGAGGAATATGACCACCCCCTTTGGAAAAAATATGGTGAGTATGCCCTGGGTGCAGGTCATGGCGGTATGGATTTCTTTGTACTCAACTCTTTTGTAGAATCCGCAAAGGCTAATATTGCCCCACCCTTAGACGCCTATGATGCTGCGGCTTGGAGTGCCGTAACTCCATTGTCCGAAGCTTCTATTGCTAATAATGGAGAGACACAGGACTTTCCAGATTTCACCAGGGGCTTTTGGATGAAAAGGGCACCTTACGAGTGGATGAAAGATAATTATTAGGTCATATCAATTTCATTGACCGGGGAGTATTGCTAATTCCTATTTGCCCTTAAAAATGGGGCATATGCTTTCTTATTCAGCAATAATTTGGAAGCATTTCTGAAATTTGAATACATCGCTCCCTTACTATTGGTATATAGTAACGATACAAGAAATCATGGCCTGATGTTTCTTGGCTAATTTAAGTGTCCGCTAAGGCGGCATTGACCAAACCTAAGGTCTTTCAAAAGCGTAAAATAAAACCGCTATTAAATTAAGCAACCCATGAAAATAGATGCCCATATCCATTATAACTCAACCAAAACCAATCTATTGGAATACGGTGTTAAAAAGGATATTGGATACTTATCCATAGTTACAGATGTTCCTGGATTTCCTTCTGTTGACGATCAGTTAAAAACGGTAGTGAATCTTAAAAAGGCCTATGGAGATTATTTAAACTTTACCACAACGTTCTCATGCAGGGCTTGGGGTTCCCAAAAATGGCTAGAGACCAGCCTAAATACCATTAAAAAATCGTTGGATATGGGAGCCATTGGCGTAAAGATCTGGAAAAACATAGGTATGTCCATCCAAGACAAAAATGGCCATTACGTTATGATTGACCATCCGTCTTTTGAACCTATTTTTAAATATCTTGAAGAAAATGACGTGGTGGTCCTAGGCCACAATGGGGAGCCAAGAAATTGCTGGCTGCCCATGGATGAAATGACGGTTGAGTCCGATCGGGATTATTTTGCTGCCCACCCAGAATATCATATGTATTTACATCCGGAAATCCCCGATTATGACCAACAGTTGGAAGCAAGGAACAAAGTCTTGAAAAGACATCCCAAACTACGCTTTGTGGGATTGCATTTGGCTAGTTTAGAATGGGATGTTGCTAAAGTTGCCGCTTGGTTAGATTACCATCCTTTGGCCATGGTAGACCTCGCTGAGAGAATTTGTCACCTGCAGTACCAAACTTTGACCCATTGGCAAAAGGTATATGATTTCTTTATCAATTATCAAGATCGTATTATCTACGGAACGGATTTTATAATGCATCATGACCAGGAAGTCTCTGGATTAAACGCTTATTTGGATGATAGATATCAACTGGATTGGGATTTTTTTGCTAAGGATAATACTATGACCGCACCTGAGGTAAAGGGGACCTTTAAAGGGCTAGGACTGCCCCCTTCGGTTTTGCAAAAAATATATACCACCAATGCCAAGAATACCTATAGAATTTAAAATCTTAAACTGGAACAATCTTTTTAAACTATGATACAGAGCAAGTACCTTTTAATACTAACCATATGTTCCGTCTTTATCTATGTGGGCGTAAAATTTAGAAATAATACTGTAGCTACCAAGATAGAACCTGTAATTTACTATCAACTCAAAGATTTTAATACGGTTAAAAAGTTTGATGTCCATATCCATATCAATACCAAGGAAACACATTTTATTCAACAAGCGATAGCAGATAATTTCTATTTTCAAGATATTGTAGATGACCGCCCTTTTGGAGTAATAATGGACCAACAACAATCATTTGCCAAAATTCACCTGAATAACTTTCCGGATCAAATGAACTTTGCTACTACTTTCAAAGTTTCCAATTGGGACCAAAAGGATTGGGTGAAAAGTACCATAGCCCATCTCAAACAATCCTTTGCCCAAGGTGCAACCGCTGTAAAGATTTGGAAAAATATTGGGATGGATCTTAGGGATGAAAATGGAGATTTTGTGATGGTCGACCATCCACGAATTGATTCTGTATTAACTTTTCTATCTGAGACGGGTATACCACTACTAGGGCATAATGGTGAGCCAAGAGATTGTTGGCTGCCCCTGGAGAAAATGATCTTTAACCAAGGGTATTATGGCTCGCATCCTGAATATCATATGTACTTGCATCCAGAATATCCTTCCTATGAAGATCAGATAAATGCTAGGGACACTATGTTGGAGAAACATCCTAACTTGAACTTTATGGGGGCCCATTTGGGCAGCTTGGAGTGGAGTTTGGAAGAACTGGCAAAACGTTTGGATGCCTATCCCCTAATGCGAGTAGACCTTACACGTATGCCAAACCTTAAACTACATACATTCAATAATCGGCAAAAAACAAGGGAGTTTTTCATTACCTATCAGGACCGGTTGATTTATGGGACCGACACAGCTATTAACCCAACTGATGATCCAGACGAATTGAAAGACCGTATTCACCAAAGGTGGCTGGATGAATGGAAATTTTATGCCACGGACAACCCCTTAAAGCTAAAGGGCTATGGTAAATTAAAGGGGTTAAAACTACCACGTGAAGTTATTGACAAAATTTACTTTGAGAATGCCTCAAAGTTATTGGGGTTTAAAACTATGGGGTAAACGCCTACCACTAAAAATATGGAAATTATGAGCAACAAGGATTATGACCGAAGAAAATTTTTGAAACAATCCTCGTTCGCCATGGGAGGATTAACCGTAGCTGGCTTGGGGGTTCCAATGGAACTTTTAGGTCAAGAAACTACAGCAGTACCGGAAAAGAAAATAAGACTGGGATTTGTTGGAATTGGTGGTCGAGGCTCCTATCATCTTGATGTGGCATTAGGCATTGAAGGGGTGGAAATACCTGCAATTTGTGAACTGAAACCAGACAGATTACATAGGGCAAAAAGATGGATCGAAGAGGCGGGTCAACCTACCCCAAGGCTCTATGACCGCGGACCTACGGACTTCAAACGGCTCTGTCAGGAAGAAGAACTGGATGCAGTGATAGTTAGTACTTCATGGAAATGGCATGCCCCTATTTGCCTTGCTGCCATGAACAACAATAAGCATGCGGCGTGTGAAGTTCCTCTGATCCAGACTTTGGATGAGGGCTGGGAATTAGTAGAGACCTTTGAAAGAACTGGTAAATGGGCCAGCCTTGTACTAGGCGGTTTTGGGGACATGACACTTTTAAACATGGTCCGAAAAAACCTGCTTGGGGATATTATCCATGTAGAAAGTGGGTATGTCCATGACCTAAGAAGGGTGAAATTTGACCCTGATGAAGAACCTTGGCGATTGCAGCATGCAGTTGACCGAAATGGAAACCTTTATCCAGACCATCCCATGAGAAATATGATGCCTGTTCTGGACATTAATCATGGAGACCGTTTCGATCACCTTGTTTCCATGAGCTCTAAGTCCGTTATGCTGAACAGATATGCCGCATCCATGTATGGTGATGACCATCCTTATGCCAGTAAGAAAATGGCCCTTGGTGATTATAATGCAACCCTCATAAGAACGGTAAACGGTAAATTGATTACCCTAAACCATGATACACACACCCCTCATCCTAGAGAGAATTTCCGTATTCAAGGTACCAGCGGTGTATACCTGAGAGACCGAGTGGATTCCAAAATCTATATTGAAGGGCTAAGTCCAGAGGAACATCGGTGGGAGTCTGCCGATAAATATGTAAAAGAATACGAACACCCCATGATTCAAAATTATAATCCTCCTAAAAGAAAGGGCGGTGCCATTCGTGGACATGGAAGCAGTGATACCAAAACACCTATCAATTGGCACCGATTGATTGCTGCATTACGCGACAATACTTTGCCTGATTGGGATGTGTATGACTCGGTAACAAGCAGCTCAATTTCACCACTTTCAGAAGCTTCGGTCGCGCAAAAGAGTAAGTCTGTGGACATACCTGATTTTACAAAAGGTAAATGGAAAGAACGTACCCCTATTTACAGCTAAAAATTGTAGCCATTATGAAACCATTCAACTTATTTAAAGGAACACTACTCCTTTTGGTTGTGTTTTTGGGGGCCAAAGAGCGTCTGCATGCACAGAAAGCCTATGCCGAAGGGGAACTTATGAAAGAAATCAAATCTCACAAAACCGGACTAGCTGCATGGTGGACGGGACATAATGGCTGGCTCATAAAATACAATGACATACTGATTGGCACAGACCTTGCCCTTGAAACAAAAGAACGCTCAATATCTTCTCCCATATCGGCGGAAGAATTGGCAAAAGAACTGGATATTTCATTTATCAGCCACGAACATGGCGATCACTTTGAAAGAGAAACCAGTGAAATCTTATCAAAAAATGGAAATTGTGTTTTTGTAATGCCAGCCAATTGTAAGGAAACGGCCATGCAAGAACTAAATATTCCAGAAAATCGTATCAAAGTGGCTTCCCCAAGAATTCCTTTTGACATTGGTGATATCCATATTGAACCCGTAAGGGCCATTCACGGTAATCCAAAATTTGCAGTGTTCTATGATGCAAATTTGGAAGATTGTGGCTATGTCATCACAATTGGGGGCAAACGCTTTCTACAAATGGGAGATACGGTTTTATTGGAAGATCATCTGTTCCTCAAAAATGTTGATGTCCTGTTCTTCTCCCCTACTGAACACAACACCCATATTGATCCTTCCGTAATTCTAATAAATGAATTGGAACCAGCTTACATTTTGCCTCAGCACAGAGACACCTTTAAAGTAACAGATCAAAATCGATATTGGACCAGCGGATATGCCCATGAAGTAGAATTTCGTTTGTCAAAAACACTTCAAGATCGGTACCACATTCTGGATATTGGGGAGAAAATCAATATCCATGGCAATACCAACTCAGTGGACAAGAATAAGTAGATACCTTACTGTAAGTTAACTTGATTTCAAAAAAAATAAACATTAAATAAGAGATTATGATCAAACCCAACAAAAGTGTTTTAATGCCCCTGCTTCTCATATTGGTTATTACATGCATTTCGGCACAATCGAGCGATTTAAAACTTGTTGATTGGCAACCAGTAAGTCAGCTTGTTACGAAAAAAACAGAAATAATTAAGGCGAAATTCCCTGTCATTGACATCCATAACCACCTTGGCGACCTTGAGAATACAGAGCACTACTTGGCCGAAATGGATAAAGCAGGTGTCTGGAAATGCGTAAGCCTTGATGCACTCTCCAAAGATGATTTTTACAAAGAACACCTAAAGGTTTCTGCTGCCGTAGGTAAAGATCGCTTTCTGCCTTTTTTTAGACCCGATTTCAGTAAAATAGATGAACCCAACTTTGGAATCAAAGAAGCTGAGAAGTTAGAAAAAGCAGTTCAACTGGGATGTCGAGGGTTAAAAATATCAAAAGCACTTGGCCTAGGTTTTAAAGATGCCTCCGGAAAATTTGTAGCTGTAGATGATCCCCGAATTGACCCCATATGGGCTAAATGTGGTGAACTCGGCATCCCCGTTGAGATGCACGTATCAGATCCTAAAGCCTTCTTTACTCCTATTGATCAATATAATGAACGCTATGATGAACTAGGTAAAAATCCTGAATGGTCTTTTTATGGAGAAGCGTATCCATCAAAAATGGAAATCTTGGAAGCTAGGAACAGAGTTATTGAAAAACATCCTAATACCATTTTTATAGGAGCACATTTTGGCAATCTGCCCGAGGACTTAGCCGTTGTTGGAAGTTGGCTAGATTCATATCCCAATTTTTATGTGGATATAGATGCTCGAATAAGCGAATTGGGAAGGCAACCTTATACGGCCCGTAAATTTTTTATAAAATATCAGGACCGCATACTCTTTGGTACGGATACTCCCTGTGATGCTGAGGCTTATCGCCTATACTTTCGTTTTTTGGAAACCGATGACGAATATATAGACCCAACACCTGCTCATAAATTACAGGGACGTTGGATGATTTATGGTCTTTATCTTCCGGATGAAGTACTGGAAAAAATATACAACAAGAATGCCCTTAAAGTATTAGGTATGGCAGGTTGATCATTACACGAGAAGGTCCATATCTAGGGCAATGATTGAACTATTTGAAAATTATTTTTATTTTCTTTATATCTAGCTAAAATCTAAGTATGTCATATGTTGGTTTTAATCAAAAATAATTTTCACTTGATTACCATTACCATCGTAAGGCTTTCACATAAAAATCAAAGTTGGAATGACACAGATTAAAAGAAGGAGATTTATAAAGAACACAATTTATTCGGGATTGAGCGCCTCCCTAATCCCAACGCACCTAATGGCACAGACACAATCTGGAATTGATCACCTTGAAAATGAACGGCACCCTACAGGAAAAACCAAAAAAATCATCGTCGCCGGAGCTGGTATTAGCGGACTTTCCTGTGCCTATGAATTAATGAAAAAGGGTCATGAGGTAACGGTACTGGAAGCCTCTGGAAGATTTGGTGGGGCAGTACTCTCCGTTCATGATGGACTAGCTGATGGACTGTATGCTGACTTTGGGGCCGAAAACTTTACCAAACCTGGTTACGAAAACTACTGGAAGTATATTGAGGAGTTCAAACTTACCGTTCTACCATATCATCATAGAGAAAATAGATTAACAAGAATTGACGGGGTATGGCACACGGATAAAATGGAAAGAGAGGTTCGCGAAAAGAAGATGGAACTACTAGGAGGATTCAACAAATATGAATTGAATTTTCTGAAATCAAACCCTGTAAGCAACTTGCAATTACTATATCTGGAACCCTATTTCGGGAAATTTACAGATGAATACCAACCTTTTGGAATTGGGTACGACCAACTAGAAAACATACCGGTCTCCCAAATCTATGAGCAAGCAGGTGCTTCAAAAGCTGCAATGTCACTCTTGGGAGGAGATAAAACTTCTGCCCTTTACAGTATTTGGCAAGCCTTTATAATGCACAAACGGGGCTACGATAATCAATTTAAACTATTTCGTCTTAAAGAAGGGAATCAAGCATTAACAAATGAATTGGGACGACGCTTGGGCACCAACCTAAAGCTGGGTTGTCAAGTTTTGGAAATAGCCCATACCGAAACAGGGGTAAACGTAAAATATAGAGAACTGGGGGGGATCAAGGAAATGTCTGCCGATTACCTTGCATGCTGCCTTAGGACAACCGCACTCAAAAAAATCCTGATTACTCCCGTCCTTCCACCCGAAAAGCAATATGTAATAGACAACCTAAAATATGACCAGACAACAAGAATTGTCTTCCAAGCCCGATCTAAATTCTGGTTAAAGGACCAGCTAAGCATCAATCTTTCATTTAACCACCCAGCCCTTTCCCATATTTGGCAAGTTGCCGATGAAGTACAAACGGATAGGGTCTCCTTGATGGCAAAGGCACCTGGGGGTACTAATCCAAGCCGTACCTTAGATGCCTTTAAGGAACTCTACCCTGGTAAAAAGTCCAACATAGACATTGAACAGATTTTAGTTAAGGATTGGTCAAAAGATACTTTTGTACACGGTTGTGAGCGTCATGGTTTTTCAGCCTTGGGCGAACTATCAAAGTTTTGGCCCCATACCATGGCAGCCCATGGCAGAATCCATTTTGGTGGAGCACACACAGACAACAGAAGTTGGGGAATGGAAGCGGCCACAAACGCTGCTAACAGAGTAGCCATGGAAATCGATAAGTCTTAATAATTAAAATATTTAATAAAAAGTGGTTCGAAATATTATACTTCTAGTTTTGATTAGTTCCACATTGAATATTTGGAACGGACCTACGAAAAAGTCCGACAATCAAGGTGTTTCTGAAGTATTGACCAAGTTTTCACAATTAGCATTTTTTTCAACAAAAAATCAACAGGAAAAATCGCTTCCCAACGTAAAATTACATCTTTCCCAAAATGAAAACCTTACTTGGGGTAGTTTCGTCCAATATACTATTGACGTTTCCGATAAAGCAGACGGAGACTCAAAATATGGTGAAATATTGAACAACAAGGTATTGTTGGAAATTGAGTTTATGCATTTAAACGATAAACAAGGGCTAAACCAAAATAGGGCTGCAAACAAAAAGGAACCTAACCATGAGGGGTTGTCATTAATGATGGAATCTACTTGTTTTGCCTGTCATACAGACAAGGAAATAATGACCGGTCCTTCATTTTCCGAAATTGCTAAAAGATATGAGATAAACAAGAACAACATTACGCTCCTGGCAAATCATATTTTAGAAGGATCCAAGGGGCAATGGGGCAACATAGAGATGCCTTCCCACCCGAACTTAACGGTTGAAGAAACCGAGAAAATCACAGCATTTATCCTTAGCCAAGGTAGCAGAAAAAATCACCAGATGTTAACCGGTCTGGAAGGCATGTTCCAAATCATGGAGAAACCCGGCGATCTAGAGCAGGGAGTATATCTGCTTACAGCAAGCTATACCTCCACTTCCTCAATCAAAGGACAGCAAAGCATTACCTTACCAATAAAATAATATATAGATAATTAAATGATATCTAAAGATTTCAAATAAAGCCGACTCAATATTAAAACCCGATAGAATTAAGGCTTAGTGGTGAATAGCAAAATAATTTTGCAATATAGCTCACCTGTATTACCGCTTATGAAAATGACCTAAAACAATAACACCATGATAAAATTTACAAATTACATATTGGTATTGATGCTTTTGACATCGTGCAGGCAAGAGGAACTCCCCCCTACTTTGATTCACTTTTCTTTTTCTGGAAGTGCCGTTGACGCTCAAGGTAATTCAGGTAATCTGGAAACCCATGGCGCAAAGAATTCAACAGATCGTTTTGGCAATCTAAAAAGCGCCTACTCTTTTGATGGGGAATCTGCTAGTATGAATGTGACCTTAGGTAAAATGCCTTCTATAGATAGTCCTCTCACAATATCTTGGTGGTTTAAAAGTAAGGGGAAACCTATTTTTAAAGATTCTATGGATGCCGGAAATATGATTGCCCTTGTGGATACCACCAAGACTATTGGACTTCAATTTGGTTACAGAGCTCCCGGATATAAAACAAAAGGCCTGGATGTTTGGAATTGGGGAGGTGGGACGATTCTTGAGAGTCAAAAACCTGAGATAAATCAATGGCACCATTGCGTGTATGTTTATAATGGGAATGAGCACTGGTTTTTTCTTAATGGACAACTAATTTCACGATCAAAAATAAAGCCCCAAAGCGGTAGCCCTAATCTTTTAATGCTTGGCAACTATCCTGGTGGTACACAATTTTTTAAAGGAAGTCTAGACGAAATCAGAATATTTGACCAAGCACTTACCAATGATCAAGTCCAAATATTATTTGAGCACGAAAAGTCAAAATCGTAATTTACATTACATAAAGCATAGCATTACCCAAATTGGAATTAGCTATTCTTAGTGCCTTGCAGATTATCATGCCCAAACCTAGTAAGACACTATTTTACATTAAGTACATTACGATTTCTTTCTAAATACATACATATTCTTTCATAACATTTCAATAATGAAATTTAAAAAGTAAATGAAATATTTATATATTTGATTAATCCTTTTGTAACATTAACTTTTCACAAGGTATGCTTAGAGGGATGCCGTATTTGTAATACAGTTTTTGCGAGTACGGTAAAATGGATGTAAGGAAGGAAGGAAGGAAGGAAGGAAGGAACGTACTCCTATTATTGACAAAATTTAGATGTGGTGAACCATAGTAAAGATAATGTAGTAGGCATCTATCAAATAACTATTTAAAAATATTCCAATACTGATCTAGAAAGAAAATTATTCTTAAATCATGGAAAACCAAAAACCCGAGAATACCTTACTCTAAAAGTTATGAAACGTAGATCATTTTTAGTTTCCGGCAGCCTCTCAGCGTTTTTCTCTGGTATCAATTTTGGATTTGGTTCCCATAAAGAAGGAGCACAAAATAAACTACCAATTGATTTTGGTCCACCCCCTCCGATTACCGATCGTTTATATCAAGGCCCCTTTATAAACTATGGACCGGCGGCCAATGTACCCGGAAGTGATGTTGTAATGACGACAACACCTGCAACGGGTCATGTTAGAAATTTTGGCATGGGCTTGGTTACCTATATTTGTGATGAAGTTGGCCCTCCAAAACCGAAATATGGAAGTCTACGAAATACCATAGAAAAATTGGCCAAGTGGGAACTGGGTGACGTACTTTATATACGCGTAGATTGGAGGGATATTCAAAAGGAACCCGGCAAATTAGAATTTCCCGAGCATTGGAACCTTACTTTTGAAATGGCCAAAAAATATGGAAAGCGGGTAGCTTTCCGAATCCAATTAATGAGTCCGGTAATCTCCCCCCAATCGATGCCCGATTTTTTAAACGGTAAAGTGCCCATGGTAAAATTAGGCACTACCGATCAAATTGGTATACCAGGAAAGGTGCACTACGCACCGCGTTATGACCATCCAGAATTTATGAAAGCATTCAAGGAAATGGATGATTTATTGGCCGAAAAGTATAATGGGCATGAGCTTTTGGAATATGTTGACACATGTATGTATGGGTTCTGGGGAGAGGGTCATACATGGCCCTTTGAAGGCTCTCCACTACCCGATTATTATATCGCAAGAGATACCTTTCTTGAAATTTTTGGACACCAAGCCATAAATTGGTCCAAAACACCCTTAACAACGAACACCCAACCAGACTATAACCTTGTAGGTAATGCTGAAGTCCTAGAGAACACTATTAGGTCGTATAACTGGCTTAGAACGGACACTATTTTTATAGAAAACGAACAGATAGATGTCTTGAGCAATAGACCTTCTTGGATTGGTGCTACCATAGAGCAAGGCATTACTAAAAGCAATACAGAGGATTTGCGAATGGTTGACGATTTAATGAGGAATGAAAACATTATTGCCCATGTTAAGGACGTAGGGCCTAACTATTTTTCACTTTGGAACTGGCATGATATTGCGTTGGAAAATCTTTTGAGCTATTATGAAAAGTACCCTAAAGCGCTCAACGACTTATCTCAAAATATTGGTTACAGGGTGCGGCCTTCTTGGATTTGGTCTTTTGAAAAAGAAGGATACCTTGGATTGGTATTAGGATTGGTTAATGACGGCATTGCTGGGATACCTGGCGCTTTGCGCATTCATGTGCGTGATGCGGCACAAACTTTTGAAGTTTCAGGTAGTTTAGACCCGGGCTATCCTTTACCCGGAAAAGTGAGGCAAGCGGTGATTATGCTACCAATAGGCACCCCATGGGAAGGCCTTAGGCTTAATCCCGTTTTAGAAATCAAGGGTGTAAGACGTCCTATTAAATGGGCATGTGCACAAGAACTTGAGGAGGACGGAACGTTAATTTTAAAGAGAAATCTATAATTCCTTACATATGAAATCAAAACTATGGTTGGTTTTTGCAATAATAACAACAGTTTTTTGGGGTGTTTGGGGTGCTTTTACAGGCCTCCCTACTGAAAATGGTTTTCCTGAAACCTTGGTGTATTGTGTGTGGGCACTAACAATGATTCCACCGGCAATCATTGCTTTAAAATTGGTAAACTGGAAATTGAACCAAGACAAAAAATCCATTTTATACGGTTGTCTTATCGGTTTATTAGGTGCTGGCGGACAAATGGTACTGTTTCATGCTGTTACCGAAGGACCAAGCTACCTCATCTTTCCCATTATATCACTATCTCCCATGGTTACCATAGTCCTTTCTTATACCTTCCTAAAGGAACGAACGGGTATTTTGGGAACAATAGGTATCATACTAGCCCTATTGGCGCTCCCTTTATTTGACTATTCAGATGGAAGTGAAACGACAGACTACGGATATTTATGGTTTATACTTGCGGTGATTGTTTTACTGGCGTGGGGCCTACAAGCCTACTTTATGAAGTTTGCAAATGAATCTATGAACGCGGAAAGCATATTTTTTTACATGACCGTTACAGGTTTGGCCCTAATTCCCATAGCCCTTTATATGACAGATTTTTCGGAGTCTATCAATTACGGGGCTGATGGTCCTCTTTTGGCTGCTGGAATACAGATTCTAAATTCAATTGGTGCTCTTTGTTTGGTATACGCCTTCCGTTATGGTAAAGCAATGGTGGTCTCCCCAATGACCAACGCTGGGGCGCCTTTAATTACCGCAGTAATTTCCATGATTGTATTGGGCTTTGTTCCGGGAACGTTTAAAATTATCGGAATTGTTTTGGCTGTTTTGGCCGCCTTTTTCTTGGCTTTTGATCCAGGTGATTCAGAAATACAGGATGAGGGAAAATCCAAATGATGGTGCCTTATTCTAAGGTTCTCCCTAATTAGATAGTTTATTGATTGGTTTTAGGATTACTTTTCGAAATTCAACCTCAGATCCTTCTGCCTGTAAAGCGATTTGACCACTTTCCGCTGTTGCATTATACCCGTAATTAACCAAATCTCCATTTACCCATACCTTTATTTCATTGCCGACACATTCAATAATCATTTTATTCCATTCACCTAAAGGTTTTTCTGAATTATCCGTTAGGTTGAGTATTCTACGTTTTTTATCCTCTGTAATCCCCCATTCTTCCCTAGTACCTCTTCGCTCTACCATATTATCCACTTTAATATCTTCTACAATAACCCAAAAATCCCCAGCATCTAAATGCTGCATTTGTACTTCTATTGATTTGGGAAACATCTTATAAAGGGCTCTGGGCTCAGAAGCATGTACCAATACACCACAATTGCCTGGCTCACCCGCAAAACGATATTCAACTGTTAGTCTATAGTTTTTATAAATATTGTCAGTAATCAGATGTCCCCTAGGTGTGCCCAGGCTAACTAACATTCCATTTCTAATTGTAAATGGATTTATGGTATTTGGAATAGTATCCATTTCTGGCACGTCTATATGCCAACCACTCAAATCTTGACCATTGAAAAGGTTAATGGTCTTTTCATTTTTGCATGAGGTAAAACTACAAAAAATAAATAGTAACCCTATTAGAAATTTCATGATGCTTCTTGTAGATTTCATTTTGGTTTTATTTTAGTTAATATGACACAATTACTAATTACTGTATGTTTCAATTTATCCCGTTCTTAATTTATTTTTCATAAATAAAAAGCTTTTCACATACGCTATAGTATTGAAAACTCTCGTATTTGATTTACCTTGAAAACATATCACACCAGATTAAATCATTTTAAGGTTACTCCTAACTATTTTGTGAACCATCCTAAATACATAATAAAGACAAAGATTAATTGAGGATTTGCTTTTAATCATCATGGACCACCTTAACCAATGGAAGTAATTGTTGCACATCTTCTCGTCTTAATATTCCCAAATCCTCGTTCATACAATTTGCCGCACCACAAGCTGCGCCATAACTGGCAATTTTATCTAACGAATACCCTTTAAAAATGGCATATGCAATTCCCGCGGTTAGGCAGTCCCCACTCCCTACAGTACTTTTAACCTCTTTCAACACTACATTGGCATGTGCAAAATTACCGTCCAGGTGAAGGAATAGACCGTCCTTTCCTTTGGTAAGAGCCAATAGGGATACCTTGTTTTTCAAAAGTTTGCTTATCTCCGTATGCTTTTTGTTACCAAAATAAGTCTCTGCTTCTACTTCGTTTATATGTAAACCAAAAAACTTTCCTTTTAAAGCATTCCTCAATTGAATTCCTGAGCAATCCAAAATGGCCTTTTTACCAACTTTCTCGCACAATTGCAGCAGTTGATAATAGGCATCTTCCGGAGCCCCCATTGGCCATGATCCTGACAAACAGACCAAACTACAGTCTTGTAAGGCTAAGTTAAAATGGACTAAAAACGACTCCCAATCTCCATCGGTCATTTTTGGGCCAGGCTCCAATAATTCCGTATTATTAAACGTATTGTCAATTTTAGATCTAAACGTATAGCACTTTCTTGTATTCCCTTTAAGTTGCGGACCTAACATTTCAATGCCGTTAAGACGTGTATTACTTTTAATCCATTCCCCATTGGAGCCAGCCCAGTTCGCCATTAAAGAAACAGGACAGCCCAATTCTTTTAATGCCATGGCCACGTGTATTCCCTTACCGCCAGGAAACTCCTCAATTTTACGGATTCGGTTTACCTCTCCATTTTTAAAAGTTTCCAGCCACGCATAAGTGTCTATTGAAGGGTTTGGACATACAGTAAGAACCATATTAATTTAATTTAAAGAAATAGTTTAAATTTAAATTGGAAATTAAACGAAAGATAATCAATTTGATATATCTTTCATATCCTTTTTTTTATTAAATTCCTTGAAATGTTGAAGCGGATTTGAAATGTATAAAGAACCGAATTCATGAAATGTCTTCTCCCTTTGGCGATGTTGCTACTTATCCCAATTGCACGTGGACAGAACCTTTCTGGAACAAAATTGAAGATTAAAAAATCACATGGAGAAATTACGCTCGATGGCGTTCTTAGAGAAAAAGCCTGGGAGGAAGCCGATGTAGCCAAAAATTGGTATCAGAATTTTCCCGTCGACAGCCTGCCAGCCCCATTTCAAACAGAAGCGCGAATGACATTCAATGACGAGTATGTTTATGTATCGTTTGTTTGCTATGACGATGATACCCCCGATGTGGTTAGCACCCTTCGAAGAGATTTCAACTACGCTCTTAATGATAACGTTTCCTTCATTGTTGGGCCATATAATGACCGCCTAAATGGGTATTTTTTTAACGTTACCGCTGCGGGGGCGAAGCGTGATGGGACCTTATCTAGCGGCGGTGTAGGAGAAAATGCTTTCAATATTTATTGGGATAATAAATGGTATTCTAAAGTTGTGCGGTACAAAGATAAGTGGATTGCAGAATTAGCTATCCCTTTCAAAAGCTTCAAATATAAAAGTGATTTAAAAGAATGGAATGTTACTTTCGATAGACTTGATAAAAAACGAAACGTTAAATCGGCTTGGGTGAAAACCCCTCGACAATTCTATACAGGCACTTTTGCCTATGCCGGACAACTTGTTTGGGAAGACCCGATTCCAAAAGCCAAGTCAAATATTTCGTTTATTCCCTTTGTATCCGGTGGAGGGTTTCAAGATAAGGAAGTGGATCCCGTTACATCATCTACGAGACTACAGACAGGATTTGATGCCAGAGTAGGCATAACCCCTTCCATGAATTTAGATTTTACTATAAACCCTGATTTCTCTCAAATTGAAGTTGATGAGCAAGTTCTTAATTTGTCAAGGTTTGAATTTCAGTTCCCGGAAAGAAGACAGTTCTTCTTAGAAAACACCGACCTCTTTGCGAATGCAGGCTTTGAATCCGCTAGACCATTTTTCTCGAGGCGTATCGGAATTGTGCAAGATACGGCCGGTCTTTCCCAGATAGTACCCATTTTATACGGAACCAGACTTAGCGGTACTTTAGACGAAAAATGGCGACTTGGTGTCATGAACATGCAAACCAAAAAAATGTTGGAATTAGGACTGCCCGCTCAAAACTATACCGTTGCCACGGTGCAAAGAATGTTCTGGGAACAATCCAGTATTTCAATGACTTTTGTCAACAAACAAAGTCTGGGAGTGCAAGAGGGTGATTCCCTTAAATACTTTCATCCGAGTATTTTTCGTAAGATAAATAGGGAAGGTATTCGTAAACCGAACAAATACAATAGGGTTGTTGATGTGGATCTCGTTCTTCGTAGTAAGGACAACAAATGGTACCATAGCTCATTTTTAGCTCAGTCTTTCGATGCCCAAAATAGAGCAAAGACAATGTCGGGTTCCGCCTTTTTTGAGTACGCAGACCGAAATTTAAAAGCAAACTTAGGAGGGTTCTTCGTTAATGAGAACTTTAATGCGGAAGTAGGGTTTGTTCCCGGCAGCACTGTATATCCAGGCCAAATTGGCTACTATTCTGAAGTAGGCTATAAGATATACCCAAATAGCACTCATGTTTTATCAACCGGACCACAGATAGGCATAAACAGTATTTTATTGCCCGACGGAACCTTGGCAGACCGAGCGTATACTGTTGGCTATGGTCTTGATTTTAAAAACTCCTCCAACCTATTGATCGAATATAAAGATATCTATCAGCGATTGACCCTTGATTTTAGCCCCGTCAATACTATTGACAACAGAACGTTTTTGAAAGGTGAAGCATATCGTTGGAATACAGTTTCTGCCACATACCAAAGTAACACAACAAGAAAATTCAACTTTTTATTGAACGCTACTTATGGAGGGTTCTATAATGGTACCAATCTTAATTTAGGCGGTGAGATTAACATGCGCTTTCAGCCTTATGCGACTATTTCTATGCGCTTCGATCACAACAATCTAAAGTTACCCGATGATTATGGAGATGAAGAGTTATTTCTTTTGGGTCCAAAGCTAGATGTAACTTTTACGGACAAAATATTCTTTACAGGCTTTTACCAGTATAATAATTTGACCGACAATATGAATTTAAACGCAAGGGTCCAATGGCGCTACAAACCGGCTTCCGATTTCTTTATAGTTTATACGGAAAATTATTTTCCGGCAAATTTTGCCAGTAAGAACCGTGCATTGGTTTTTAAATTTACATATTGGCTCAACATTTAGATTAGGACTTTAAAATTGATAATCAGAAATTAAAAGAGAATTTGATGAAAAATATAACTAGACGTGAATTCACGATAAAATCGGCATTGATCGGTGCCGGACTGGCAACTTCTAATTTGGTGGCATTTACCGGCAGGCGTTCTGTTCGTAATGACGAATTGAGCGTGACTATACCCATGCCAATTCAGATAGTTATCGATGATGTGGGCTGGTGGTCTGGAGAGGACGGCCATAAACGTCAAGAGCCATACCGAACAGGCATAAGTAGAAATCACGTTCCTGCGGATTATCAGGCGATTGTAGATCTAGGAATAAAATTGGACGTACGGCCACAGGCAGCAACTATACTTTGTGAATGGGACAGGGAAAATATTTTACGGAATGTTTCAACAATTACGTGGATGCGTGAGAAATGGGATAACAGTAAATGGGTGGGACCCTGGCTGGATGAGGCAGCGGATATCATAAGAAATAATCAAGATCAT
Source organism: Maribacter orientalis (assembly GCF_900109345.1). Lineage (GTDB taxonomy): Bacteria > Bacteroidota > Bacteroidia > Flavobacteriales > Flavobacteriaceae > Maribacter > Maribacter orientalis. Next base: position 33,969 of record NZ_FNZN01000001.1, on the reverse strand, counting down.
TATGAGCTAACAATGCATGGCGTAGGGCATGAATATTGGCAAGATAAAAATATGACCAGGGCAGAATGGGCCGATAGCTCAGGAACAATGCGGCCTCTTGACCAGGTTGAACTTCACCTTGATCATTTTGAAAAATTATTGTATCAAAATCGATTAGGTTCTTTTCCAACTTCCTTTGTGCCCACCGCTTTTTTACATGGTTTTGGTTTAACGGGTGAGCATCAAATCAGTATGGCCGGAGTAGTAAAGAAACGTGGAATTGAATATATAAATACCCCTTTTTATAATATGTTTAATGCCGAAGGTGCTCAATTTGAATTATTTGGGATTGATTCTGGAGTAATTACCATCGACCGGGGAGAAGATTTGCTTGGTTGGGATGACTTTGGTGAAAAACCAACTGGAATACTGACGGGGCCTACTTGTGGTTTGCATTGGCCAAACCTGCTGCATGAAGACCCAAGTCGCAATTCAGAAATCGTAGATGCCTGGGTGAAACTTCTGAAGCCATATGATGATAAACCCGAAACAGTTTTAGCCAAGAATTCTACCTCCTTTAGAAATCAGCTTGTACATCACATTTGTTCGAAAGTGCGAATTCGTGAAGATAAAATTGACATTGATTTTATCGAAACAACTAAATTAAATGGGCAACTCAGTGATAGGCAGTTAACCCTCAAAATAGAATCCGATAGAAAGTTAACATTCAATTCGGAAGATGTAAAGCTGTCAAAGCAAAAAATAGTACAAGAAAACGACAGAAATTTGTATACTTTAATAATTGATAACACAAAGCATCTTGAAAAAGCTATTGTCAAATTTGAATTGTCATAAGGCTGTATCCTTAAATCAGGGTATCTCATTTGGCAATACCATATAAAATCAATTTGAAATAGCAAGCAAATGACACCCAAATATCTTTTCGTTCTTAGGACTTTACTTCTACTCATGCAGTGTACCCAAATTACACCAACTGATACGATTAAAGCGACGTTTACCTAAGTATTCCCGGTAATCGAGGGTATGGAAAATGACCTCATTTGGCAACAGATTATGCCTTTAGTGCTCAAGGAAAATCGTTCTGGAAATGAAATACAGGAAGCCGGTCTAAAGACATATGTCAAGGAATGTTATGATGACAACACCTTATATTTTTTCTTTATGTGCAATACTTTAGATATTTAGACATCATTTACACAAAGGGATGAACATTTATGGGAGAACGAGGCGATAGAAATTTTTATTGATGTTGATATTGCGCCTCAAACTTATGTGGAAATTGAAGTATCTCAGGCGAATGTTCTCTTTGATAGTTATATCGTAGATACTCTGAATATCGATGTCTCTAAAACAGTTCTATTTAATTTAAAAGGAATAAGAACAGCAGTAACTGTCTAGGGAACACTAAATAAGCAGGATGATATGGATAATCATTGGAAGGCCGAAATCGCAATACCCTTTGCAGACTTGGCCATTGAAAATATTCAAAAAGTAATAACCGCAACATCAACAAGAATCAATTTTTATCGCCGGGATGAAAACCTAGGAAGGCAACGGATGTCTTATGCCTGATCTCCCACTGGTGGTACATTTCATAAACCTTTGTATTTTGGCAAGTTAATTCTTAATTGATAAGTACCTAGATATGAAACGATTTGAAATCAACAAACTGCAAAAAGAAGCGCTATATTTTTTGGCTTACTTTTTATAAATGGGCATAAATTTAAAATTTTTATTAGTTTTCAAAACTAACTTTTAAAAAATCATAAAAAAGAAATTACATCAAAAAGTTTAAAATTAAAAGCTATGAAATTTAGTTAAAGACGTGGTACACTGACTGGTATAAAGGGTAACCAAATAAAATTAGCTAAAAAGAAATTTATTACATACCATCAAAATTTATGATTTATGTTCAAATCCGAGTTCCCCGAGAACTCAAATATTAAAACCCTTTATACACAGAACTTAAGAAGATCTTTGATAAAAATAGGACACGTAATAGGACACGTTCGAGGTATAATATGTACCGTTTTGGTACGTTTTGGTAGTATTCCTAAAAATATAAAACCCTGACAATCAATTGGTTATCAGGGTTTTACTTTCAATTAGTCGGGGTGGCAGGATTCGAACCTGCGACCTCCGCGTCCCAAACGCGGCGCGATAACCGGGCTACGCTACACCCCGAGATGGTTATCAAAAAATATGTCTCTCAACATATCGTTGCGGAGAGACAGGGATTCGAACCCTGGGTACCCTTGTTAGGGTACGACGATTTAGCAAACCGCTCCTTTCGGCCACTCAGGCACCTCTCCAGTAATTCTTCAATGAACATTTGCTTTGAATAGCGGATGCAAATGTATAAGTATAACTGGTCTTACACAACTATTTTTTATTTTTTTTTAAATAAAAATTTAGACCACTGTTACTCAGGATATTCCACACGCAAATGATAAATGTTTATTAGCTTTTGTTTAAATATTTTCTTGATTGTTTCTATTTCCTTGAATGTAATATCAGCGTTCAAAAACTGATTTGCCTTCATTTGACCCGAAATTATCTTGTCAACGAATTCATCAATTATCAAAAATGTAGGGTCTTTTAAACTTTTGGATGCTGCTTCTACCGAATCTGCCATCATCAAAATTGCAGTTTCTCTGGAGAAAGGTAATGGACCTGGATATCTAAAATCTTCTTCGTCTACCTCACCCTCAAGGTCTTTTTGCTTTTTATAGAAGTAATAAACAAAGGTTGTCCCATGATGCGAACGAATAAAATCTATAATTCTATCAGGAATATTATTCTTTCTAGCGATTTCTATTCCTTTGATTACATGGTCAATTATTATTCTAGCACTATCTCTTGGGCTTAATTCATCATGTGGATTTACATTTGTTATCTGATTCTCTGTAAAGAAGGTAGGATCGTTCATCTTACCAATATCATGGTATAAAGCCCCTACTCGCACCAACATGGCATTTGCCCCAATTTCATTTGCTGCAGCCTCCGCCAAATTTGCCACTTGTAAAGAATGATGAAATGTACCTGGAGCTTTATTTGAAAGTTCCTTTAACAGCTTAGAATTAGTATCTGAAAGCTCTAACAAGGATACATCAGAAACAAGTCCGAATAACTTTTCATAAATATAAATTAATGGCTGTACGAATAAAGTTATCATTCCATTCAATAGAAAAAGTCCTAAAGTGTACCATTCAATATCACTTAAATCACCCTCATGAATCGTATGGAAAGCCAAATAGCCAATAATATAAATCAGCGTTATCTGACCTACACTGACAAATAAATTTGCTCTCTTATAAAGTTCAGATACCGTTAGAATAGTTACTATACCTGTAATAATCTGAAGAAAAATATATTCAAAACTATTAGGAACGACAAAACCTAAAATCAAAACCGCTAGTACATGTACAAAAAGACCTAATCTAGCATCGAAAAAAGTTTTTAATATTAATGGTAGAATACATAATGGTACTACAAAAACCAATTGATCATTATACTTTATGACCATTGTAGTAATAAACACCATCAACAGTATATTGAAAAATATAAAGGTCACCTTTACATTATTGTCGTATACCGTTTTTCTGTATTTTTTAAGAAATAAGAAAAGCATTATTAGTACAAGAGCTACCAACACCGTATATCCAATTAAGATGTAGTAATAATTATTTGCGGTCCATAGTTCTGACTCGTATTCAGCTTTTAATGATTCTAAAACTTTTAAGTTTTCTGCCTCTACAACTTCCCCTTTCGCAATAATTAAACGGCCTTGATCAACCGTACCTCTAGTGTATGATAATTTTGACAAAGCTTCGTCTCTTGCTTTTTGAGTCAAATTATTATCAAAGCTTACATTCGGCGCTATCAAATCAAAAAAGAGCGATTGGGTCTCATTTGTATAGACCGAAAGATTATTATCTTCTAAAACTTTAGCCACTAATTCATTAATATCATTGACCCTATAAAATTCCGAAACTCTTACTTTCCTAGCCTCATTATCTTTAACGAGGTAAACAAAGTCACCTTGTACTTGTTTTCCGTTATTTTGTAATATTCCTTTATTGTAGATTGTATCTAAAATCGCCTTTGAAAGGTTCTCTAGCCGATTTTTCTGATTATTTCTTAATCCGGAACTATTCCATTTTTCATCAAATTCCTGTTCAAATTTTTCACGAATACCGCCAACAATCTTTTCGTCATAATTATAATAAGGAAGCTGGGAACTTTCAATAGACTGCTTTTCTTTTGTTATTTCAGAATCGGTCTTTTTAATCGAAAAATCGAAAGGAGCATATAGGTTTTCAAACTGCCAAGGCTTCCCTTTTTGAAATTCATATTTAAATTTACCTCCTTTAGGTAAGAAAAAAACAATAAAAGCAACAGCAGCTATATATAGTATATACTTAAAAATTAGCGATTGCTTTTTGTAAAGATTATCCAAAAGAAAAATTTAATATGTTCATCAAAAATAGAAAATAATAAACTGATAACAGGTAATTGAAACGATATCCCTTTGGTTGCTATAGAATTTAGTAATTTCGTCATATCAAAATAATTAAAACATGAAAGAGGTTGTAATTGTTTCAGCTGTAAGAACACCTATCGGAAGCTTTATGGGTGGATTATCTACAATACCTGCTCCAAGATTGGGCGCTATAGCCATAGAGGGTGCATTGAAGAAAATAAATTTAGATCCTGCCCTAGTAAATGAAGTTCTTATGGGTAATGTTGTTCAAGCAGGAACAGGTCAAGCACCTGCTAGACAAGCAGCAATTTTTGCTGGCATTCCAAATACGGTGCCCTGCACAACAATTAATAAGGTATGTGCATCTGGCATGAAGGCTGTAATGCAAGGCGCCCAAGCTATAGCTTTAGGTGATGCAGATATTGTAGTCGCTGGCGGTATGGAAAACATGAGCCTTATACCTCATTATGTTCAAATGAGAACAGGTACCAAATTTGGACCATCAACTTTAATCGACGGCATGCAAAAAGACGGTTTGGTCGACGCTTATGACGATAATGCCATGGGTATCTGTGCTGATGCTTGTGCCGCTAAGTATCATTTCAGTAGAGAAGATCAAGATGCTTATGCAATTCAATCTTACACAAGGGCTTCTAAAGCATGGGAAGCTGGAAAATTCGACAATGAAGTTATTCCTGTAGCAGTACCTCAAAGACGTGGGGAACCCAAAATAATTGCAAAAGATGAGGAGTTCACCAATGTATTCATGGATAAAATTCCGAATTTAAGACCCGCGTTTTCAAAAGATGGCACTGTTACCGCTGCCAATGCCTCAACTATTAATGATGGTGCTGCTGCATTGGTTTTAATGAGTAGAAAAAAAGCTGACGAATTAAATTTAAAACCATTAGCTGTTATAAAAAGTTATGCAGATGCAGCTCATGAACCAGAATGGTTTACAACCGCCCCTGCCAAAGCACTACCAAAAGCTTTAGCGAAATCTAATATATCAATTGAAGAAATTGAATTCTTTGAATTTAATGAAGCATTTTCTGTTGTTGGTCTTGCAAATATGAAATTATTAGGTCTAAATGATAGCAACGTTAATGTAAACGGAGGTGCAGTTTCATTAGGTCATCCTTTAGGATGTTCTGGTGCTCGAATACTTATAACTTTAATGAACGTGTTGGAACAAAATAATGCCAAACTAGGTGCTGCTGCAATTTGTAATGGTGGCGGAGGTGCTTCAGCAATAATTATTGAAAGGGTCTAAGAGCATAAAAAAGTTACATGCAATACGGTATTTGTCACTTAAGCATTATTCCAGTAAGAAGCACTCCCGATCAAATTTCGGAAATGGTTACCCAACTTTTGTTCGGTGAGCATTACAAAGTGTTAGAAAGTAGAAAAAACTGGTCTAAAATAAAAACAATTTACGATAAGTGCGAAGGCTGGATAATGAATAACCAGCTGACCTTTATATCTGAGGATGAGTTTAATACCATTCTAGCAGTTAAGGAATTCCAATATGTTGCTGAATTAATATCATTTGTTGAAGATTCCAATAAAATACTAACACCCATATTAATTGGTTCAAGTATTCCCAATACCCCGTCATTAAACGTAAATTTTGGTGGTGTAGTTCTTAGTTCCGTAAAACCTAAGGAGAAAATGATTAAAACGGCATTACTTTATTTAAATTCTCCGGAATTAAAAGGAGGAAAATCACCTTTTGGTATCGACAGTGCCGGTTTTGTCCAAATGGTCTATAAGATTAACGGATACCATCTTTTTCGAACTGCAGAAAGTCAATCTACTCAGGGCACCGCACTAAGTTTTGTTGAAGAAAGCGAGGCTGGTGATTTAGCCTTTTTTGATAATGCCAACGGTTCTATTGATCACGTAGGTATAATTATGGACAACAACTATGTTATTCACGTAAATGGAAAAGTAAGAATCGATCGTTTAGACCATACAGGCATTTTCAATAATGACCTTAGAACCTACACGCATCAACTCAGGGTCATTAAAAAAGTAGTATAAAAAAGGCCCTAATATTAGGGCCTTTTAAATTATGGATTAGAAAAAAATTATTCTCCTAATAACTTTTTCAATCTCATGAAGTTTTCATTATCTCCCATTGCTCCATAAATATTCTTTAGCTGGGTCATAATATTCTCATTAGCCGGACTTGTTTTTAAAGCTTCTTCCAACACATCTGCACCTTGTCTAAACAAACTATCCTTTTTCTCTTTAAGTACGTCATACTTTGCGATATCAGCTCTTGAATTACCTAAAGAATTCATTTCATCAATCAATGCGTTACCTTCATTAACATATGTTGTAGAAAGATTCAAGTAAGCATTAGTGTACTTTGGATCAAGCTCAATAGCTTTTTTGTATGAAACTCTAGCGTCTTCATAATTATTTTGCTCCATGCTTATTACACCTACATTGTAGTGAAGATCTGGGTTATCAGGAGCCAATGCGATAGCTTCAGCCATTAATTCCTTAAACTTATCCTTATTTCCTTGATTGAAATATAAGTTAGCTTCGTTAAGAATAAGATTTACATCTTCTGGATCATTCTTTCTTGCTGCTTGATATGCTTCCAAAGCTTTCTCGTCCTGACCTAATTGAGTATAGATTAATGCAGTATTTTTTACAATCTCTGATTTTTTAGATGGAGTTTTCTCATCTATAGGATTTGTATAACCTCCAGATTTAACCATAAGATCTCGTTGAAGTTTATCCATCTCCTCTACTTCACCCGAAGCTGCATTGGTAGCCTTATATACAATCCCTCCACCATCATACCCTACTTCTTGTAGTTTATTATAGTAATCTAAAGCCATTTCATAATGACCGCCATTTACAGCACTACCAGCTGCATAATACAAATAAGAAGTGTCTTTAGGACTAAGCGTGTAACTCATATAAAGTTTTTCAGCAGCTTCTTTAAACTTTTGATTTCCATTATCACTAACCGCAGAATTAACAAGATCGGCTGTTAAAGCTGCCATATATTGATTGGTTTCATCAGTATATTTTTGCTTACCTGATTTTTCTTCAATCTCAATAACTTTCTTAAAGGATGTTGCAGATTTCTCGAAAGCATCATTATTTCCTTTTTTAGCCAAATCACTGTAAATTTTACCTTTTGTAAAATAATACTGCGCTTGTGTTTTTTCATCTGCAGATGCAATAGTACCAGAAGCGGCTTCGATAGCTGTTTGAGCTGCTACCGCATCTCCATCTTTCAATGCTTTTTCAGCATCTTTTATCTCATTCTTTTGTGCAAAACCGACCATTGTAAATGTCAATGCCGCGACAAGTAAAAACCTATTTTTCATTTTTAATATATTAATTATTAGTGTTTAAAGTTTAGATGTTTATTCTTTTGAATCATCTGTTTCATCAATATCAATCTCCGTGCCGTTTTCCGTATCTACTTCAATATCAAGTATTTCCGATTCCTCTAAATCATCCTCATCTTTCATTACCTTGGCAACAGCGGCAATGGAATCATTACCTTTAATATTAATCAATCTAACACCTTGAGTTGCTCTACCCATTACACGTAAATCTTCTACGCTCATACGAATTGCAATTCCAGATTTATTGATAATCATTAGATCATCAGAATCGGTTACGTTTTTAATAGCAACCAACCCACCTGTCTTTTCGGTAACACTGATTGTCTTAACACCTTTACCACCTCTATTGGTAACTCTGTAATCTTCTATACTTGAACGCTTACCATAACCCTTCTCGGAAACCACCAGAATCTCATCTTCAAAGTTATGAACCGAGACCATACCAATCACCTCATCCTCTTCATTAGCTAAAGTAATACCTCGAACCCCAGATGCATTACGACCCATTGGTCTAGTTTTACTTTCTTCAAAGCGTATTGCCTTACCAGATTTAAGACCTAAGAATATCTCACTTGTTCCTGTTGTCAATTTGGCTTCTAACAACTCATCACCATCACGAACGGTAATAGCGTTGATACCATTTTGACGCGGTCTAGAATATTGCTCTAAAGAGGTCTTTTTAACAACACCCTTTTTGGTCGCCATAATCACATAGTGACCATTTACATATTCTTCATCCTTTAAATCTTGAGTACAGATAAATGCTTTTACACAATCGTCTTGCTCAATATTAATCAGATTCTGAATAGCTCTACCTTTTGATGTTCTACTTCCTTCTGGAATTTCAAAAACTCGCATCCAGAAACATTTTCCTTTTTGAGTAAAGAATAACATGTACTGATGGTTGGTCCCCACAAATAGATGCTCTAGAAAATCTTCATTTCTTGTTGATGAAGCTTTTTGACCTACTCCGCCCCTATTCTGAGTTTTGTATTCCGTCAACGGTGTTCTTTTGATATAACCTGCGTGAGAAATAGTTATAACTACTTGTTCATCAGGTATCATATCCTCCATACTAAGGTCTCCACCTGCAAAATTAATTACAGACCTTCTCTCATCGCCATACTTATCCTTTATCTCTTGCAACTCATCTTTAATGATTTGCATTCTACGTTCCTTTTTATCAAGAATATCCTTCAAATCTGTAATCAGAAGCATTATCTCATCATATTCGGTTCTAAGCTTATCTTGCTCTAGACCGGTAAGCTGACGTAATCGCATCTCTACAATTGCCTTCGCCTGAATCTCGCTTAGCTTAAAGCGCTCAATTAAGTTTGCTCGAGCTTCATCCGCATTGCTTGAAGCTCTGATTATTGCTATAACCTCATCAATATTATCTGAAGCGATAATCAAACCTTCTAAAATATGAGCGCGATCTTCTGCTTTTTTCAATTCAAACTGCGTTCGTCTAACCACCACCTCATGGCGATGCTCTACGAAATAATGAATCATTTCCTTTACGTTCAACAATCGCGGCCTTCCGTTAACAAGAGCAATGTTATTTACGCTAAAAGATGTCTGTAATGCTGTATACTTATACAACATGTTTAATACGATATTTGGTATTGCATCTCTTTTTAAGATGTAAACGATTCGCATACCATTACGGTCAGACTCGTCCCTAATATTAGAAATACCTTCAATTTTCTTATCATTGACAAGATCGGCAGTTTTCTTAATCATGTCCGCCTTATTCACTTGGTAAGGAATTTCATGAACGATTATGCATTCTCTACCTTGAACCTCTTCAAAAGTTGCCTTGGCACGCATCATTACACGACCTCGACCTGTATGAAAAGCTTCTTTTACGCCATCATACCCGTAAATAATACCACCTGTTGGAAAATCAGGAGCTTTTATATGAGTTATCAACTCATCAATTTCAATGTCATTGTTATCGATATATGCAACCGTACCGTCGATAACTTCTGCAAGATTATGCGGAGGCATATTGGTAGCCATACCTACTGCGATACCAGATGCGCCATTAACCAAAAGGTTAGGCACCCTAGTAGGAAGTACGGTAGGTTCTTTCAACGAATCATCAAAATTCAATTGATAATCCACTGTCTCCTTTTCTATATCGATAAGCATATCATCCGCAATCTTACGCATACGGGCTTCCGTATAACGCATCGCTGCAGGACTATCACCATCTATAGACCCAAAGTTACCTTGACCGTCTACAAGCATATAACGAAGGCTCCATTCTTGAGCCATACGAACCATTGCATCATATACTGAGGTATCACCGTGTGGGTGATACTTTCCTAGTACCTCCCCGACAATACGGGCAGATTTTTTATGTGAGCTATTACTTCTAACCCCTAATTCATGCATTCCAAACAAAACCCTCCTGTGCACTGGTTTTAATCCGTCCCTGACATCTGGCAGAGCTCGTGACACAATGACCGACATCGAATAATCGATGTAAGCAGATTTCATTTCATCTTCAATATTAATTGGTATCAATTTTTCACCGTCAGCCATTTAAAATCTTCTGTTTTTTAATTAGTAAAAAAGCATGCCAATATACTTAAATCCTAGGCGTTTCAAGAATAAGTGGATTTAATAATATGAAAATTTATTAACAGTTGCTTTTAAGATGTTAATTTTAAAGATATGCGTTCATTTTCAGGCACAGAGATGCACATTTTGCGAGTTTTACAATAACTTTAACGATTATAGGTACGGTATTTGCCATTGATTGAATGAGATTTAGTAATTTTATAGTAGATAATATAGTATATGGATGATAATTTTTCCCCAAGAGTAAAGGATGTGATTGCTTATAGCAAGGAGGAAGCATTGCGACTTGGTCACGATTTTATCGGTACTGAGCACCTAATGTTAGGGCTCCTTAGAGATGGAAACGGGAAGGCTATTAGCATTTTAGATGCTTTAGAAGTTGATTTGGATCATTTACGTAGAAAGGTTGAAATTCTTAGCCCTTCGAATCCAAACGCTAACGGTGTTCAAAAGGACAAAAAGAACTTACATTTAACAAGACAAGCTGAACGCGCACTAAAAACAACCTTTTTAGAAGCCAAACTTTTTCAGAGTTCTTCGATAAATACAGCTCACCTTTTACTTTGTATTTTAAGAAACGAAAACGACCCTACTACAAAACTTTTACATAAGTTAAAAGTAGATTATGATGGCGTTAAGGAACAGTTCAAATTCATGATAACAAGTGACGACGATATGGTAGATGGCCCAACGGCCGAATCTTTTCCAAGTGATTCTGATGAAACATCCGAAGGTAAAGAAAGTACTTTTGGCGCTACTTCAGGCCAAAAAGGAACCAAGAAATCTAAAACTCCTGTACTGGATAATTTCGGAAGAGATCTTACCCAAATGGCAGAAGAAAATAAATTAGATCCTGTTGTTGGTCGCGAGAAAGAGATTGAGCGAGTTTCTCAGATTCTTAGTCGTAGAAAAAAGAACAACCCGTTATTGATAGGTGAACCCGGAGTTGGTAAAAGTGCTATTGCTGAAGGGCTTGCATTACGAATAATCAATAAAAAAGTTTCAAGAATTCTTTATAACAAAAGAGTTGTAACTCTTGATTTAGCGTCTTTAGTTGCGGGTACTAAGTATCGTGGCCAGTTTGAAGAACGCATGAAAGCTGTTATGAATGAACTTGAAAAAAATGACGATGTTATATTGTTCATTGATGAAATTCATACCATAGTTGGTGCAGGTGGTGCGACAGGAAGTTTAGATGCTTCGAACATGTTCAAACCCGCATTGGCAAGAGGTGAAATTCAATGTATCGGTGCAACTACCTTAGACGAGTATAGACAGTATATCGAAAAAGATGGTGCATTAGAAAGACGTTTTCAAAAAGTAATTGTTGAACCGACTACCGTTGATGAAACAATTGAGATATTACACAATATTAAAGGTAAATACGAAGACCATCATAATGTAACTTATACTGATGAAGCAATTGAAGCATGTGTCAAGTTGACAAATAGATACATGACAGATCGCTTTTTACCTGACAAGGCTATAGATGCCCTTGATGAGGCAGGATCACGTGTACACATTGTAAATATGGACGTTCCAAAACAAATTCTTGAATTGGAAAAGAAATTGGAAGATGTACGTGAGCTAAAAAATAGTGTAGTCAAAAAACAAAAGTATGAAGAGGCTGCAAAATTACGTGACGATGAAAAAAGCCTTGAAAAAGAATTAGCCATCGCTCAAGAGCGTTGGGAAGATGACAGCAAACTGAATAAAGAAACAGTAAGTGAGGATAATGTTGCCGATGTTGTTTCCATGATGAGTGGCATACCGGTTAACAGAATTGCTCAAACAGAAAGTAACAAATTAGCTGGCCTACCAGACCTAATTAAGTCTAACGTTATAGGTCAAGACGAAGCTGTTGCAAAAGTGTCTAAAGCTATTCAACGAAATAGAGCTGGACTTAAAGATCCTAATAAGCCTATCGGTTCATTTATATTTTTAGGACAAACGGGAGTTGGTAAAACTCAGTTAGCCAAAGTTTTGGCTAAAGAACTTTTTGATTCAGAAGATGCACTTATACGCATCGATATGAGTGAGTATATGGAGAAATTTGCCATATCAAGATTGGTTGGAGCACCTCCAGGATACGTAGGTTACGAAGAAGGTGGTCAATTGACTGAAAAAGTAAGAAGAAAGCCTTATTCTGTAATCTTATTAGATGAAGTCGAAAAAGCGCATCCAGATGTGTTCAATATGCTTTTACAAGTATTAGATGATGGCTACTTAACTGATAGTCTTGGTCGTAAAATCGATTTTAGAAATACGATTATCATAATGACATCAAATATTGGTGCTAGACAATTAAAAGACTTTGGTCAAGGTGTTGGTTTTGGTACAGCGGCTAAAAAATCTCAAGAAGATTCACATCAAAAAGGAGTTATTGAAAATGCGCTTAAAAAAGCATTCGCTCCTGAATTTTTGAATAGAATTGATGACGTAATTGTTTTTAATGCTTTAGAAAGAGAGCATATTCACCAAATTATCGATATTGAACTTGCTAAACTGTTTAAAAGAATTAAAGATATAGGTTATCATTTAAATCTTTCAGACAGCGCAAAAGATTATATCGCGGAGAAAGGTTTCGATAAGCAATATGGTGCTAGGCCTCTTAAAAGGGCAATACAGAAGTATATTGAAGATGCTTTAGCAGAAGAAATTGTGAATTCGAAACTTAAGGAAGGAGATACTATATTTATCGATCTTGACGAAAAGAATGAAGAATTGACTATTAAAATTGAAAAAGCTGAAGAAGAAAAACCTAAAACATAGATACATTCAGAATATAATTTATATTAAAAAGGAGTTCTAAGTCGGGCTCCTTTTTTCGTACAATGACTTTTTAATTGTAAGAAATCAAATACAGGCAACACCAGCCATACGCAGTACGAACGATATTTACGCGTTTAAACTAATAATTTATTCGAAAATTAAAGTTCAATTTACTTTCGCTTCAGACACACTATATTAATAAGAGCAGAATGAAAATTGAATCCTCCAAAAAGAAGAAGGTAATCGTACGGGAGTACGAGTTAGAAGTAGGAAAAATTCAAGTATTTGAAAATTACATGGTATCCATCTTTGATGAAGGAGCTACTCTAACCCTTGAAAGAGCATATCAAATAATTGGAATATCAGAAATTCATTTTAGGGATAAAAATTTCGGATTCATAAGTCTTCGTAAGAATTCATTCGCAATTGACCCAACCATCTATAATTATCTAAAACAACTAGATAACCTAAAAGCATTTGCTATCGTTTCGGTTAAAGAAATAGACATGCATAACTTTAAGATCGAAAAAATGTTTTATAAAAAGCCAATGAAGTTTTTTATAGAATATGACAATGCTCTCAAGTGGGTGAAGAGGAGAGTTAATTCTTAATATTTTTTACAATTTTAGAAAGAATTGAAATATATTATTGTCCTTTCGATTCTTCCACTACAGGGTGTTCAGGTATTTTAAATAAATCGAGATAAGCACTTCCTATACTTTCTATAAGGCTAGACGCCACTAAAGATTGGTAGCCAGTACTTTCTACAGCTATATCGCCAGCTTTACCATGTAGGTAAACTCCAAATATAGCAGCATCCAATGCCGTGTATCCTTGAGCTCGCAATCCAGTTATTATTCCAGTCAACACATCTCCACTGCCAGCGGTTGCCATACCTGGATTTCCTGTGGTATTCACGTAGCCTTTATCAATCTGCACGACTATAGTATGTGCTCCCTTTATTACTACGATACACTTAAACTTCTTGGTGAATTTCTTAACCTTATCCAACTTTTCAAAATCATCTTTCCAAGTTCCTATCAATCTTTCCAACTCTTTGGGGTGAGGGGTTAAAATGGTATTTTCAGGAAGCTTCTTTAACAACGATTTGTTTTTCGAAAGAATATTTAGAGCATCGGCATCAAGTACCAATGGCTTTTTATTCTTATTTAAAAATTCAGTAAAACCAGTAACTGTTTTATTATTCGTACCCATCCCAACTCCTATTCCGACAACGGTAGGCTCAAAATCAAATTCTATGTTTTCAAGTAAATCTTCATTAGAATCTGTTAATACCATAACTTCTGGCAAAGAAGTCTGCAGAATAGAATACCCTATTTTCGGCACATAGGCAGTCACCAATCCGCTACCTGCATGTAGTGCTGCATTTGCTGCCAAACAAACAGCACCCATTTTACCATAACTACCTCCAATTATTAGAGTATGCCCGTAAGTACCTTTGTGAGCATACTTTTCACGGGGTTTATAAACACTCAATGCTTCATTATTTCCGATTAACTCATAGTCAGTTTCAGTAGCCATTAAGTATTCAGGATCTAAACCAATGTCCAATACTTCCCATTGCTCTATAAACGACCCTGTTTGAGGTAAAAAGAAAACCAATTTCGGGGTTTGAAAACTTAGCACAAAATTGGATTTTATAATAGCTTCCAAATTTTCTGGCCCTTGGTCGGTAAATAAACCTGACGGAATATCAATAGATAAAATAAAAGCCTCTGACTTATTTAAATGCTGAATAATTTTAGCAACCCAATCATCTGGCGTTCTATTCAATCCTATTCCAAAAATACCATCAACAATAATGTCATCCTTTCCTATTTCAGGAAGCTCATCATCAGAGCTGATGAAACTTGGCCAACATTTTCTTGTTTTTAATCTTTCGAGATTAATTAAAAAATCTTTAGAGCGTTTTTCACTATAATTAATAACATAAACTGATATATTATAACCATGATCCAATAGATGACGAGCTAGTGCTATTCCATCACCCCCATTGTTTCCTATACCACAGAATAAATGAATTTTTACAGGAGCACCTTGCATTCGCAAATGAATCCAATTAAATAACTGTAACGCAGCTCGTTCCATTAATTCATCACTAGTTATTTCTTCTTTTTTAATAGAAATCTGATCTGCTTTATAAATCTGTTTTGCGCTATATAATTTCATTCTTAATTTATTTTACTGCTAAAAATTAACGATTCCACAAAAAATTGTGGAATCATTTGATAGGGATATCAAATGTACTACTTTTGGCGCTCAACCATTAGTATTATGGACTGCGATAAGACAGGCATAAATTTCGATATCACATCACTTACCAAATTTAATGGTACTACATTCACATGGTTCACCCCTTGGGGGTCATAACGATATTTCTCCGTCTCTGTGTTTAATTACACCATTTCTTAAATTAAAAGTCAATATTACAATAACATGAAAGTTCTAAAATTTGGTGGTTCATCTGTAGCCAAACCTGAAAATATAGTTAAGATTAAAAATATAATTTCTTCCTATCAAGACCAAATAGTATTGGTGGTCTCTGCTCTTGGTGGAGTAACTGATTTATTGTTGAAGGCTGGCACAATGGCCTCTTCACAAGAGCAATCTTATAAAAATGTACTTACATCTATCGAGGAAAGACATCTTGCAACAATTAAAGAATTACTACCTGTTACAGCACAAAGCAAGGTGCTTAGCAAAGTAAAAAGTGAGTTCAATGTTTTAGAAACATTATTAGAAGGAGCTTACTTCATTGGTGAAATAACCCCTAAACTTTCTGATAAAATTGTTAGTTATGGAGAATTATTTTCATCTTATATTATCAGTGAATACCTAATTACAGAAAATCTAGATGCTCAATTTAAAGATAGTAGAGACCTTATTATCACGCACAAATTAAACGGTAAGAATGTGGTGAATTTCACCAAAACCAATGCCAATTGTGCAACCTATTTTAATTCATCACACAAGAAAATTATCGTTTGCCCTGGTTTTATAGCTACATCAGAAGAAGGTGTTTCTACTACTTTAGGCAGAGGAGGTTCAGATTATACTGCAGCGATTTACGCCGCTGCCATCGATGCTGAAATTTTAGAAATTTGGACAGATGTGAGCGGCATGTATACTGCCAATCCGAAAATGGTAAAACAAGCCAAAGCAATACCCCATATATCATATGAGGAAGCTATGGAATTGTCTCATTTTGGAGCAAAAGTGCTTTATCCTCCCACCATTCAACCAGTATTATCAAAAGGAATTTCGATAGTAATAAAGAATACATTTAGTCCTGATGAAGCAGGAACATTAATCACTAAATCTAAAAACGAAAAAGGTAAAACCGTAAGAGGTATAAGCCATATAGGTAATATTGCCTTGTTATCACTAGAAGGCCCTGGTATGGTAGGTATACCTGGCATATCAAAACGTTTTTTCGAAGTGTTATCGCAAGCAGATATTAGTGTTGTACTTATTACTCAAGCTTCTTCTGAACATTCTATTTGCGTAGGTATTTCTGCTGATGATGTTGTTAAAGCGGTAAGTATTGTTAACGAAGCTTTTGAGTATGAAATTGAAAGGGGACGTATTAAACAAGTCATTCCTGAAAAGGATCTGGCTATTGTAGCATTAGTTGGTGACAATATGAAGAGTCACCAAGGTTTAAGTGGTAAAATGTTCAGTACCCTTGGAAAAAACAATGTGAATATTCGAGTAATTGCACAGGGAGCTTCAGAAAGAAATATTTCTTGTATCATCGACGAAAAAGATGTAAAAAAAGCCTTGAATGCATTACATGAAGAATTCTTCGAGGAAAACATAAAGCAACTAAACCTATTTGTAATGGGTGTTGGTAATGTTGGTGCAAAATTTTTAGAACAGATAAGAGAGCAACGTAAATTCTTAAAAGAGAATTTAAAATTAAACATTAGAGTTATTGGTATGTCGAATTCTCGTACAATGGTTTTTGATGAGAAAGGAATAGATCTAAATGATTGGCAATCGAAATTAGCTCAAGGAGGGAAAGCAGATAAAGCTAAATTTTTAGAATTGGTCAATACTTTAAATTTTAGAAATAGCATTTTTGTAGATAATACTGCCAGTGAAGAAGTTTCTAATACATATAGTGAGTATTTAGGCAATAGCATATCAGTTGTTACTTGTAATAAGATTGCTTGCTCCTCGGCATATGAAAATTATTCAAACCTAAAATCATTGGCAAGATCCTATAATGCACCATTTTTATTTGAAACTAATGTGGGAGCTGGCTTGCCTATTATTGATACTTTAAAACATTTAATAGCATCTGGTGATAAGATTCTAAAGATTCAGGCGGTGCTATCTGGTAGCTTAAATTTTGTTTTTAATAATTTTAATGAGAACACCACCTTTCATGATGTTGTAAAACAGGCTCAAGAAGAAGGCTATACCGAACCAGACCCTAAAATAGATTTAAGTGGTGTTGATGTAATGCGGAAAATATTGATTTTAGCAAGGGAAAGCGGTGATCAATTGGAAATAAGCGACATTAAAAATAATCCATTTCTACCTGAAGAGAGTTTAAATACTAACAATAATGAAGATTTTTTCGCCTCTTTGATAAAAAATGAATCCCATTTTCAATCTTTATTTTCAAGTGCTAAAAAGGCAAATAGCAAATTAAAATATGTAGCGCAATTCGATGAAGGTAAGGCAAGCGTAGGTTTACAAGAAATACCAAAAGGGCATGACTTTTACAACCTTGAAGGCAGTGATAACATTGTTCTTTTTTATACAAAAAGGTACCCACAACAACCTTTAATCATCAAAGGTGCTGGTGCAGGATCTGCTGTCACAGCTTCCGGAATATTCGCAGATATTATAAGAATAGGTAACTTTTAAAATAAAAAAAACATTTTTTAAAATGAACCAAAACGAAATAAAGGTTTTTTGCCCTGCAACCGTAGCAAATATATCATGTGGTTTTGATGTTCTTGGTGTTGCCTTAGATTCAGTCGGTGATGAAATGATTGTTAGAAAAATTCCACAAAAAGGAATTCAAATCACCAAAATTTCAGGACAAAATTTACCCAAAGAAACCTTGAACAATGTAGCAGGTGTTGCTGGTAATGCATTTCTATTGGCTGCTGATTACGATGGCGGTTTTGAAATTGAAATCAATAAAAAAATAAAGCCTGGTAGCGGTATTGGTAGTAGTGCAGCTAGTTCTGCCGGTGCTGTTTGGGCGATGAACTATCTTTTAGGTAATCCATTCAGCAAAACTGAATTAGTGAAATTTGCTATGGAAGGCGAACGACTGGCCAGTGATGTTGCCCATGCCGATAATGTAGCCCCTGCCCTATTCGGTGGCTTCACTCTTGTACGTAGTTATAATCCATTGGATATTGTAACCATACCAGCACCATCTGAGTTGTATGTTACTATTATACATCCACAGATTGAAATAAAAACTTCCGATTCTCGAAAAATATTAAAGACTACCATTTCAATGGAAACAGGAATAAAACAATGGGGAAATGTTGGCGGACTTGTAGCTGGTTTGTTTAAAGAAGATTACGAATTGATCGGCCGTTCATTAGAAGACCATATCGTAGAACCAATTCGCTCCATTTTGATACCCGGTTTTGATGAAGTTAAAAAAGTATCCTTAGAAGCAGGTGCTTTAGGGTCGGGTATTTCAGGGTCAGGACCATCAATTTTTGCTTTCAGCAAAGGGGAAGAAACTGCCTTAAAGGTTAGGAAAGTGATGAAATCGGTCTACGAAAAAATTGGCATTGCTTACGAAATACATATTTCCAAGATTAATATGGAAGGCGTAAAACCTTTATAATTTTTGAAATATCACAATAACAACAGATAAATACATTCGACTTGAAATTCTATAGTTTAAATAATAAAGCACCCGAAGTTTCTTTTGATAAGGCTGTAATTAATGGAATTGCGCCTGACAAAGGATTGTATTTTCCAGAAGAAATTAAACCGTTACCCATTTCTTTTTTTGAGGAAATTGAGAAGAAATCCAACGAAGAAATCGCATTTACGGCAATTCGACAATTCGTAGAAGGAACTTTACCCGATAATGTCTTAAAAGATATTTTGAAAGAGGTGTTGGATTTTGAATTTCCGATTGTAGAAATAACCCCTTCAATTGGCACATTAGAACTTTTTCATGGTCCTACAATGGCTTTTAAAGATGTAGGCGCCCGATTTATGGCACAATGTTTAGGTTATTTTTCAAGGTCCAATAAACAAGAAGTTACCGTATTAGTTGCTACTTCTGGTGATACTGGTGGCGCTGTTGCAAATGGCTTTCTTGGTGTTGAAGGTGTTAAAGTTGTGATTCTTTATCCGAGTGGAAAAGTTAGTGATATACAAGAACGCCAACTTACAACACTAGGTCAAAACATAACAGCTCTAGAGGTCGACGGTACCTTTGATGATTGTCAGGCCATGGTTAAAAATGCCTTCTTGGATAAAGATTTGTTGACACACATGAAATTAACATCGGCCAACTCAATTAACGTAGCAAGGTGGTTACCTCAGCTTTTTTACTTCCTTTTCGCCTATAAACAAGCAAAATCTAAAGGAAAAGAAATTATTTTTTCTGTGCCTTCTGGTAATTTCGGGAATATATGTGCAGGTTTGGTTGCGCAACGTTTAGGTATGCCGGTGAACCATTTTATTGCGGCTACAAATGTAAACGACACGGTACCACAATTCATGTCGACAAAAGAGTATGCCCCAAAACCATCTACAGCGACTATTTCTAATGCAATGGATGTTGGTGACCCAAGTAACTTCATTCGTATTCGTCATTTGTTTCAAGATGATTTCGAAGCATTGAAAAAAAATCTTTCGTCCTACTCTTTTAATGATGAACAAACAAAAGAAGCGTTAAAGGAAATTTATAATATCAATGGATATATCGCTGACCCACATGGTGCAGTAGGTTATCTCGGACTTAAAAAATATCAAAAACTACATCCAAATACATATGGTATATTCTTAGAAACGGCCCACCCCGTAAAATTCTTGGATATTGTGGAAGAAACATTGTCCGAAAAACTAGAAATTCCTTCACAAATACAAAAGGTGATGGGCAAAACCAAAGTATCATCTAAGATTTCTACCTACGAGAATCTCAAAGAATTTCTTATGACTTCTTGATTAGGGGATATAGTTTACAATATTTTCCTAAATAGCTGTTCTATCAGAATTGCTTCTATTTATTTTCGATAAATTTGTATCGCCGATAAATAAAAGAAGATGAAAAATACTGCGCTTACCAAAACACATGAATCGCTTGGTGCCAAAATGGTGCCATTTGCTGGATATAATATGCCTGTTTCGTACGAAGGTGTGAATGCTGAACATGAAACGGTACGCAAAGGTGTTGGTGTATTTGATGTATCTCACATGGGAGAATTTTTAATTTCTGGTCCAAATGCATTAAGCTTGATCCAAAAAGTAACTTCTAACGATGCATCTAAATTGACCATTGGTAGAGCACAGTATAGTTGTTTACCAAATGAGACAGGTGGTATAGTTGATGATCTAATTGTTTATCGCATCAAAGAAGAGCAATACCTATTGGTTGTGAACGCCTCTAATATTGATAAAGATTGGGCTCACATTTCAAGCTATAATAATGAGTTTAAAGCGGATATGAAAAATATATCCGAAGGTTATTCCCTATTAGCTATTCAAGGCCCTAAAGCGGTTGAAGCTATGCAACCGTTGACCTCTATCGATTTATCAGCTATAAAATTCTATCATTTCGAAGTAGCAGATTTTGCCGGCATTGAACATGTTATTATTTCTGCAACAGGATATACGGGTTCTGGCGGATTTGAAATTTATTGCAAGAATGAAGATGTAAAACAAATTTGGGACAAGGTATTTGAAGCCGGAGCAGATTTTGGAATAAAACCAATCGGATTGGCAGCAAGAGATACATTACGTCTAGAAATGGGATATTGCCTTTATGGGAATGATATAGATGATACAACTTCACCTATTGAAGCAGGATTAGGGTGGATAACGAAATTTACCAAAGATTTCGTCAATTCTGAGGCACTCGAAAAGGAAAAAAAACATGGACCAGAACGTAAATTGGTAGCCTTTGAGTTAGATGAACGAGGCATTCCTAGACATGGTTATGATATAGTTGATGGAAATGGTAAAACCATAGGCATTGTCACTTCGGGTACTATGTCTCCATCTATGGGAACTGGTATTGGTCTGGGCTACGTACCTCCAATTTTTTCTGAAATCGGAAGTAAAATTCAAATTCAAATTCGCAAGAATGTAATACCGGCTACAGTAGTTAAATTACCATTTTATAAAAATTAATGAAAGACTTTCAACGTGTTCTTGATACCATCAATGAAACTTCCAATAACGCTGTAGAAAGGGGTACCATAGCTAACTATATTCCAGAATTAGCGAAAATAGATATGCAAAAGTTCGGTATCCATTTGATAGATATCGGACAACATCACTTTTCTGCAGGCAAAGGTGCTGAACGTTTTTCAATTCAGAGTATATCAAAAGTTTTGACGCTTTCAATGGCGCTTGGGCTAATTGGAGAAAATATATGGGAGCGAATAGATGTTGAACCATCTGGTGACCCATTCAATCATTTATCACTATTGGAGCTAGAGAATGGTATTCCGAGAAATCCATTAATTAATCCAGGAGCAATTGTTGTAGCTGATATTTTGGTATCACAATTAGCAGACCCGAAGAAAGAATTTTTAGCTTTTGTTAGAAATATTGCAAATGATGATTCTATTGATTATGATGAAGACGTGGCCCAATCTGAAAGACGAACAGGCTTTCGAAATTACGCCGCTGCCAATCTTTTAAAATCATATGGTAATTTAAAAAATGATGTAGATATAGTTTTAGATTTTTATTTTCACCAATGCTCATTATCTATGAGTTGTGAACAATTGGCAAACACTTTTTTTATGTTTATAAATCGGGGTAATTGCAGAAGAGGCAATACATTTCTTACTATGGGCCAAGTAAAACGTATCAATGCATTAATGCTTACTTGTGGTTTTTACGACGAATCTGGTGAGTTTGCTTTCGAAGTAGGCTTACCTGGTAAAAGTGGAGTTGGCGGTGGCATTGTTGCATTGTTGCCTAATAAATTTTGTGTTGCCACATGGTCACCAGGTCTTAATAAAAAAGGCAATTCAAAATTGGGAATGCTCGCCTTAGAAAGATTGACAACAGAAACTGAACTTTCTATTTTTTGAGTTTGGATAATAATAAAATATTGATCCTCGGTGGTAGCGGCTTCATTGGCAATGCTATTTATAAAGAGCTTTGTAATTATTTTGACACCTATGGCACCTATTGTCACGCAGCAAATTCATTCTCTTCTAATAAACAATTTGTGCATTATAATTTAGAAGAAGATGATATCGTTGAGGTTTTAGAATCAGTGAAACCGCAAGTGATAATTTCCGCTTTAAGAGGTAATTTTGCCGCTCTTATAATAGCTCACGAGCATATTATGGAATATGTTATAAAACAAGATTGCAAAATCTATTTTATTTCATCGGCGAATGTTTTCGATGCCTATAGCAAATATCCATCTTATGAGATGGATAAAACGTTATCAGAAAGTATATATGGCCGACTAAAAATTAGAATTGAAAATATGCTTTTGAGATTACCAAAAGAGAAAATGGCTATCTTAAGAGTTCCTATGGTATTTGGAAATAGTTCTCCAAGAATACGGAATATGAAAAAAGCTATCATCGAAAATGAACCTGTTGAAGTATTTCCAAATTTAATTTTAAACGTTACAAATGATGACAAGATAACGCAGCAAATTCATTATCTTATAAATAGAAATAAAACAGGTATTTATCATTTGGGGAGTAATGACCTCACCCATCATGAAGATTTTATAAAGGAAGTTTTAGAACGGGTAGGTAATTTCAATCCAATATTGAAAAGGGTATATACTACCAATGAAGATCGTTATTTGGCAGTACTGCCCAAAACCAATAAATTACCAAAAAATTTACAATATACATATCAGGATATTATTGATCATCATGTCCTTAATTAGCAATTATTATGAAAGAAATAGAAAAATTTACTGATCAACAAATAGCAGATTATCTTGGTCAATTAGACGGATGGGAATATGTGGATGGAGCTATCGAGACCACTTTCGAGTTTAAAGATTTTAAAGAAGCTTTTTCTGTTATGACACGCATCGCTTTTGAATGCGAAGCTCAAAATCACCACCCTGATTGGAGCAATGTATATAAAACCTTAAATATTCGTTTAAGCACCCATGATGCAAATGGGGTTACCGAGAAAGATTTTGTACTTGCACGAATAATTGAAGATATAGTAGAAAGCGAATAATAACAACCAAGTCAAATCATAAGATATGTGTGTTCAGTGAAGTAATTTAAATGATTTCTGAACATCTCTTGTTTTTGTACATTTGTTTAAAATAATTTACCATGGGAAGAGCTTTTGAATTTAGGAAAGCACGTAAAATGAAAAGATGGTCAGCAATGTCCAAGGCCTTTACACGTATCGGCAAAGATATTGTAATGGCAGTAAAGGAAGGCGGACCAGATCCAGATTCCAATTCACGCCTTAGAGCGGTTATACAAAATGCCAAGTCGGTCAACATGCCTAAAGACAATGTTGAACGTGCTATTAAAAGAGCAAGTGATAAAAGCCTTGGAGATTATAAAGAAGTACTTTTTGAAGGGTATGCACCCCACGGTATTGCCGTTCTAGTTGAAACCGCAACCGACAATAATACAAGAACAGTAGCCAATGTTAGAAGTTATTTTAATAAATGCAATGGTAACTTAGGCACATCGGGTTCAGTAGAATTCATGTTCGACCATACCTGTAATTTTAGAATTCCTGCAGAAGGTTTAGATCCTGAAGAATTAGAATTAGAACTGATTGATTTTGGTGCAGAAGAAGTTTTCGTAGATGATGATGGTATTTTAATATACGGCCCATTCGAAAGTTTTGGAGCCATACAAAAAGAATTAGAAAATAGAGGACTTGAAATACTTTCCTCAGGTTTTGAACGAATTCCACAAGTCACCAAAGCATTATCTGAAGAAGAAGCTGCTGATGTAGAAAAACTTCTAGAAAAGTTAGAAGAAGATGATGAT
Organism: Maribacter orientalis; assembly: GCF_900109345.1. GTDB lineage: Bacteria > Bacteroidota > Bacteroidia > Flavobacteriales > Flavobacteriaceae > Maribacter > Maribacter orientalis. Next base: position 9,556 of record NZ_FNZN01000001.1, on the reverse strand, counting down.
GTTCAGAATGTTTATCATTCTATGGAAGAGTAACTACATATGTTTTTAGGATATAAAAAAAGGAGACCAGAATTGGTCTCCTTTTTTTTCGTTCAATTATAAATCTATCCTATTTAGAAGAAAATAAAACCCCTTGACAAGTAGCGCCAAGGGGTTTGTAACTTATACTAAATATCTCAATTCTTTTTAATGAACTTCAGGGTAACACTACCCATATCGGATCCATTAGCTCGAATCATATAGACCCCTGTTTGCAAATCCTCAATATTCAATTGCTGTCTTAAGCTATAATTTGCTTTTATAGTGCGAATCAATTTACCGATCATATCATGAATGGAATAGCTATCTACTTTATCTGTTTTCGACAATTGTAAATTAAGCATTTTAACAGAAGGATTAGGCCATAACTGTAATTTTAGCGTAATCGAACTTGATGTCAATAAGGAATTCAACTCACCAAGTGTTGCTACTACCAAGGAGCTTGTGAATTGGTCAAAGGCTATTTCCGTTGCGGCAATACCATGTGCAATTGGCACATCATGGTTATTAAATTTGAATAAAGATGTGATATAATTAAAAAAGCCACTCAAATGAGTGGCTTTTTCTATGCAATCAATGCACATTTTAAATTATACAATTCTCGATTGTAATAGGGTTCCAATGTGTTTCAAATTATCGGAACCATATTTACTTCTATTATTTCCTTATAATTTTTAAAGTTTCGGTGCCATACACAGAGGTCATTCGGATAAAGTACAAACCTATAGGTATTTCTCCCGTATTCAAATTAATATCATTATCCCCTTGCTTTAAGGTGTATGTTCCAAAATCCTGAAGTTGTTGCCCTATACCATTATACAATGATAGTGTGCCATTCATATTTAATGGAGACTCTATTTTAAGATTTATATAATCCTTAAATGGTACAGGATAAGCCGTCAGCTCTAGTTTGACCGATGCCGTTTTACTAGGTACTGTCACATTCGGACAAACATCGGCATGGAGCACTACATAGAAGTTGCCCGGATTGCCAACATTTACACTTTCGAACGTAAATGTATTAAAGTCCCCTTCGACCGTATCGCTATAAGGATACTGACCTGGGGCAGTGGTGAACCTACCATTATTATCCGTTGGTAAAATTTCAGTGCCAACATATAATTGGGCAACCGTCATTTTATACCCACTTAAGGTAGAAACGGTTACTTCTACAGCACCATCGGTATAAATGACCTCCACATTTCCTACTAGGGCACCATTAGAAATAGTACACTGACCTGCGGCCGCATATAAATCCATGTTATACGTTCCATTGGTAGACGGGAATTCATTTGTCCACCCCCATCGGTTACCAGAGACATTAGGTATATCTATGAAACATGACCTGACATTTTCGTCCACAGATCTAGCGAATGCCGTCTCACATTGGTCGATGGTTCCAGTACCACAGTCATTATTGTTTTCAATAATGTCCCAGGTACACGTCAGTTCATTCCAGACAGCTGTTTCTTGACATTGCGTCATTGGCATCTCCGGTTGTACGCCCTCAATATCCCATTCGCAGGTAACTTCGTTCCATGTCGCGGTTTCGTAGCATTCCGTCATAGGCTCCAAGGGCTTCTCACCGTTGATCTCCCAATCGCAGATCTGATCGCTCCAGACCGCAGTTTGGTA
>NZ_FNZN01000001.1:0-7642 GCF_900109345.1 Maribacter orientalis | reverse complement strand
CGGTTTCGTAACATTCCGTCATAGGTTCCATAGGTTTCTCTCCGTTGATCTCCCAACCGCAGATCTGATCGCTCCAGACCGCAGTTTGGTAGCATAGCGTCAAAGGCATCTCCGGTTTTCCATCTATAATGTCCCATAAGCAGTTATCACTGTTCCATACCGCTGTCTGATGACACTCCGTCATGGGCTCCATAGGTTTATCACCGATTACGTCCCAACTACAGGTTTGCGTGTTCCATGCCGCCATTTGGTAGCATTCTATCATTGGCATCTCTGGTCGTTGACCATCTATAATATCCCATGTGCACGTAGTACCGTTCCATTCTGCTGTTTGGTAACATTCTGTCATTGGCTGCAAGGGTTTCTCTCCTGAGATAATCCAACTACAGGTTGGCTGGTCCCAAACTGCAGTCTGGTAACATTCTGTCATTGGCTTTTCAACTTTTATGCAGATATCATCATCACATGCATCTGGAATTCCATCATTGTCCATGTCCACATGATCATCACCTTTATCACAGATATCGAAACAATCGGCGACACCGTCACCGTCCCGGTCAAAGCCTTCATCGACCAGTCCGTCACCGTCGTTGTCCACACCGTCACACACCTCCTCGTTGGGTTGGGTGATGGTGATGCTACATCGTGATGTGGCTCCCGTGGCATCGGTAATCGTTACATAGTGCGTTCCTGCGCCCAGGTTGGTGTTCAATTGTGCCGTGGAACCATCGTCCCACCTAAAGGTAAAAGGTCTATAACCACCGTTGCCATGTACCGTGGCCGAACCATCGTTGCCGCCGTGCACACCCACGTTCCCGTTGCGGTTGATCCAGCAGTACAGTTCCTTGGCGATGTCTATCTGGTTAACGGTCTCACAGCCGTTCGCATCCGTCACCGTAACGCTGCGAAGACCGTATGTTAATCGTGTCGCCGTTTGCGTGGTCTCGCCATTTTCCCATAGATAGGTGAACGGCGCCGTTCCCCCTTTCGGGTATACCGTTGCCACACCGTCCTGGGTAAGGTGGTCCGTTGTAAGCTTGTCCTGTTCTACAGTGCTTAGGAACGAATCGCAATCCCCGCCCGTAGGTTCCGAGATGGTAATGCTACACCGTGAGGTGGCACCCGTGGCATCCGTAATGGTCACGTAATGGGTGCCTACCGGTAACGCCGTATTCAGCTCTTTGGTAGATCCATCGGCCCATTTAAAGGTATAGGGTCTATATCCTCCGTTTCCTTGTACACTTGCAGCTCCATCGTTTCCACCGCGCACACTTACATTTTGCACCAAATTGGTCCAACAGTACAGTTCCTTCGCGATATCTATCTGGCAACTGGTCTCACATCCGTTGGAGTCCGTCACCGTTACACTGTGCATACCATACGTTAACGTGGTCGCCGTTTGTGTCGTTTCATCATTGTCCCATAGATAGGTGAACTGGCCCGTTCCTCCCGTTACATTGACCGTTGCGACACCGTCCATGGTCTCATGGTCCGTGGTCAGCACGTCCTGTGTTATGCTGCAGGACAGTTCTTCGTTCTTGGTCACCACAAACGCCTCCGAAGTGGATGCGCAGCCATTGGCATTGACCACCCTTACCGTATAACTGCCCGTAACGGCCGTAATCGTACGGGTCGTCTCCCCGGTGGGCCATTGGTAGCTTGTATACCCCGCACCCGCGTCCAACACCACGCCGTTGCCGTCATGGCAATAGCTGGAGCTGCCCGTGATCTCTGCCATTGGCAAAGGGTTTACCGTCAGGGTGGCAACTTCACTGGTCGCCGAACAGTCGTCCCTAGCGTCGTTCGGGGTACCGTTGTCGGAAGTTACGACGACCCTGTATTGGTTGCCGTTGCCCCCAATTTCCATAGAGGCGAAGTTTAATTGTGAATTGGCGCTCGGTGCGCCTAGATCTTCAAAACCGGTACCGGTATCCACTTGCCATTGGTACGATAAGGATTCTGTGCCCATGGCCCCGACATCAAAACGTAAAGGGTCGCCCGCACATATTTCAGCATCCATAGGTTGTACTTCGATTACAATCTCACAAGCAGATTTTACAGTGACCGTTGAAGTACAGATAGCCGTATTGCCTGCTGCGTCTGCAACAACCAATTCTACTACATTGGTCCCAATATCGGCAACCGTAAAGTCGATGCTCTGTGGCAACATACCCGGTGCTCCTCCATTACCTACAATTACGGTAATCTTGGTTTCACCGACCTTGGCACCGCTGCCATCAAATGCTTTTAAATATACCTCATAGGTGCCGTCAACCGTTGGGTCGAAGGTCTTAGCTGCCGCTTCATTGAAGAAATCAAGGTTCCATGAGTTCTGCGCTACATTGTTCGCTGCCAATAATCCTGCATAGGATGCTGGATCTGTGGCCGTAGTACCGCCACCATTTACCGTCATATTAGTACCGATGGCATGGTCCGCTACCGGTTGGTTGATCGGGTCAAAGACAAAGTAGTCCGTGCCAATGCTCGGATCAAAGTCCATCCCCATCTCATAGGTGAGCCCGTCCAGTTTAGTGCCGGCCGTGCCCGCAGGATCCGTGTTCACGCTCCACTCAAAGTTCCAGAGGGCCCTGCTCGCAGGTGTGCCCGCTCCGGCCAAGTGCGAATACGTGCCGTCACCATTGCTGTTGAAGGTATTCTGTGGGCTTGGATAGCGCACCTTAGCCCTTAGGCCAAGCTCTGCACTGCCCGTTTGGTTTACTGTAAAACCGCCATTGGCGTTCCCAGATCCAAAAATGGCATCGGGTGTTACGTTCTGATCGAACATTCTTGCAACACTCCGCCGCACACCGTACGAAACGATAGCTCCATTGTCGGTTGAACCGTTATCGATATCGGTTACACTGACCATAGCGTTGCCGTTATTATCGAGTTGAACCATAAAGTTTTGGCAAACGGCTACTGGGGGGTCGTTATCAATGGGAGTTACCGTTTCGGCATCGCCATCGTCTTCATCGTTTGGATCATCTATTACGTTACCATCTCCATCAGTATCCACGCCATTGTTCGGGGAGGAGTCTACATCTATTTCATTGTGGGCAATTACTTCCGCTAGGGTCACGTAATCACCGTTTCCGTTCACCTTTCCAGCTACAACCAAAGTCCTTGTGATTCCTGCAGCGAAAGATGGTATTGACCAAATTTTTGTTGTAAAATTAAAATCAGTGCCAGCTGGAAAACTACTAGTGATAGCATTTATTCCAGTCGGAAATATTACTTCAACCTCTATTCCTGTAGCTGTAGAGGGTCCTTTATTAGTTAAGGTATAACGATAATTCACTATCCCGCCTGACACTACCGGTGTAGGATTTAAAGTTGCAACGTCTAGTTCTAGATCTATTAGACTGCCACTGGGTGTGATTCCCGCGTCCACATTCTGCCTGTTTTCGCCAGGGCCCACGACAATGGCCTGGGTGTCCCCATTAAGACCAGCGTCTGCATCTGAGTCTATGCTGTCATCTCCCCCAACATCTTTAGGAGAAAAAACATATGAAGTTGGCAAAGGAAACTGTACTTTATATTCGCCCGGATTTACAAAATATTGATAGTCTCCGTTGCCATCCGTAGCAGTGGTGGCGATGACAGAGCCATTCTTATCCTTTAAACCAACTACACTGTTGCCAAAACCAGGTTCCCCTGCGTCTCGTATACCATTAAAATTAAAATCTACGAAGACCTTGCCGCTTATGATGGCCAGCGGCGCCGTTATTGCCCCATCACCATCATCCTCGTCGCCTGGGTCATCAACGACATTGCCGTCCACGTTCGTATCCACGCCATTGTTTGGAGTGGAATCTATATCATTTTCGTTCTGTGCCGTTACCTCGGCAAGGTTCATGTAATTCCCCGATACATTTACGGTGGCCGTCAAGGTCAAAGTGGCATTACCATTAGCCGCTAGGCTGCCCAGTGTCCATAATCCTGTTCCATTGTTATAGCTTCCTTGGGTGGTCGTAAAGCCCGCATAGATATAACCGCTTGGCAATTGGTCCGTCACTTCAACCCCCGTGGCCGCGCTCGGGCCTTGGTTGGTCACTACTACCGTGAAGGTCACGGGATCGCCCACATTTGGTGTAGCATTGTTCACGCTCATTTCGAGTTCTAGATCTACCCGCAGTGGTTCAACCGTAATAATTTGAACACAACTAGAAGTATTTGATTGTTCATCAGTGGCGGTCCATGTCCTGGTTATTTTGCCATCAAGTGCAACACCATTTGACCAGGTGATGACAACAGTTCCAACTCCACCAGTTGCCGTGGCAAGTCCTGTAAACGATGGGTCTGTTGGATCGCCCGCATTCACAGTAACATCTGCAGGGCAGGTAACCACGGGAAGTATCGGACAATTAAATTGACTTTTATCAACAAGAACATATGTTTCGCAATAGTCACTGTTCCCATTCACATCTTCTGCCCATACCCTTACTAGAGTCGTTTCTTCATCATCACAATTTAGGGTCAGGCTTGGTGATCTAACATCAAAATTCGGATCCACAGTTGCACGAGATATGGTGTATGTAACCTCACCACAAGGATCGGTAATAGGTGAAGCAATAAAATCTGTGGCAAAAATGGTTTGCATACCAGTTGTAGCATCCAAAGTTACTGTAAGACCGTTAATACATATCGGCGTAGGAGCTTTATTGTCTTCAATTGAAAGACGCATGTTACAAGTAGACGAATTACCTGCTTCATCGGTTGCGGTAAAGGTAATTACGGTGTTGCCTGTTCCGTTGAACGTAGATCCCACAGGGGGGCTTTGTGTAATGGTGGGTGATGCCGTAACATCATCGGTTGCCGTGACCAAGCCTGTGTAATCTGGCACGAGAGTATTGCAATTGGCATCTACCATCAATGTTTGGTCAGGTGGGCAAGTTATCACCGGCGGCATATTATCAATTGTTCCTATTGTTGGCGTACCCAAACTAGCATCCACCGTACCGGGATATACTGTGTCATTATTACCTACCCAATTGGCCAAGTTATGCACAATGGCCCTAATCTGTTCCGGGGTACCGGACAAGGGGCAGCCCGCTATGCCACAACTAAATTGAAAATTGTCTTGTTCCACTCCCCCTGGACCCGTCAATCGAACTGCGGTATCGCCTGTAGTTAAGGCATCTGGAAGCGCAGAGGTAGTACTACTCGTAGCATTACCATCCCAATTGGAATCATCCGTGACCCCCGTAACCACATTAAAATGCAGCCCAGAAATAAACGTAGGACTGGCTATACTTCCCTGGATAGCGAACAGTTGATCTCCAGCGACCGTAAAGGAAGCCGCAGGTGGGGACAAATTACTAAAGTCCAACACGATAACCTCACCGGCCGTTCTTGCAGTGCCGGAGGTCCAGGTAAATTCGCCATCTCCTGGAAAAGAAGAGAATCCTGTAGCATCGCTCCAACCCCGGTCCGTAAAAATGATTTGTGTAGCTGCATCGATATCCTTTAAAAGAATAAAGGCAAAGTTGTCATCCGCATCCGTTGCCCCATCGGTATTTAGACCCACAAAGGCAATATCACCTGCACTAAGGGTGGTCTGTGCAATAGCGGTATTTAAAGTGAACAGTAATGTAAACAACAGTGTAATTTCTCTCATATCCGGGTAGTTTTGGTTGGTAAATATCTGGTAGTATTAACTTCTTGAAGGGAAAATGCCTTGCAACGCGATGATATAATTCACGCATTGAAAAGGTTGTATATTATTGATAGATTGGCCACCTCCTGCATTGAGGGTCTGAAATGTCTTCATACTGGAGTCTGTAATGGTACCGAAACTATCAAGACCTGCACCGGCAACATAATTACCGGCAGGTACATCGGTATTACCTTCTTCCTTGGAGGGTACGGAAACACCATGGGTGTGGGGTGGTAGTTGAGCAGTACTGAGCGTGTTGGTCTCCGTACCACCTTTCTCACCTAATCTTATTGAGGAAAGACCAGGGCCATTACCTGGGTGTATTGCAACCCTTCCTCTTAAATCTGGAAGTCCAAAAGTTGTTCTGCCATCGCCTCCGTATGTTGTTCCAAGAAGTGAAAAGAGTGCACTATATTGCGAAATTGGTAAAAGTTGCCCGTCACAAAAAGCCCAGCCACGTGGTGCAAAATTTCCTCCGAACATCATGATTTGTGCTATAAATGGTTCCATAGTTTTTAAGTTTAGTTGTTAATTGAAATATTGAAATTGATTTCTGATCTATTAAGAAAAGTATTGAACGAAGGAAAAAGTTTGTTTTCAGCCAATTGCTGATGTTGCTCCCAGTGCTCACCAGATATATTGGCACCAAAATCACTGAACAGTAGTTCTGTGAAAATGGCTTTCTTTGCATTTGAAACTTTAAAATAAATACGGTGTTGTTTCCCTGGTTCACGGTTCGGCCAGTCCGTTATAAACTGATAGGAGCCGTCAACATCGGTAAACATTTTACCGCGATGCTTGTACACTTCTTTTTCTGGGGATAAATGCCATACCTCTACCAAGGCATTCGGAACAGTAGTTTTTCCCGTGGCATCAAATATTTTACCGGATACCGATACTTCTTTTCCTAAAAAGGAAGTACGTAGATCTGTTTTAACATCGGTATAGGAGCTATACCCCTTAAATGGTGCGCTATGAGAATCGAATTCTTTGGCAATTGCTCCTGTTGGAATACAAATAAGACCTGTTGCTGCCAACAGAGACCTGCCAAGAAAAAGACGTCTTGGGTAGTTTTTTTCCATTCTAGTTATTTTTTGGTTATTAGATAACTAGACTAATTTCGAGTAAGCTGTGGGTTTGAATAAAACTAATAGCTAAACAACGAGTCCATCGAATTATGGAAGGGGGGAAAACAAGTTGAACATAGTTTAATTCAATTCTTTGAAAATAAGAATTATTATAAATTACAAGTATTTTTAATGGTGGTCTTTTCGACATACTGCTAGATTAACAGGACAAACAACCTTATTCATGGACAATAAAACATTCAAGACAACCGAATAAACAATTACAATAGTTGAAATAATTGAGATAACTATTCTTTTAAATCGACTATGTTGTCGCAGGGTAAACCCTTTATAAAGCTAGAAGATGATGTGCAGAATGTGTACCATTCTATGAAGTAATAAATAGTGGTATTTAATTCAATAAAAAAGGAGACCAATTGGTCTCCTTTTTTATTGAATTAATCATAATTATTATTGTCGCCGTATCAACATCTGTTGTTGGAACTCTTCACCATTATCACTGTTCCTTACTTTAACAAAGTAGATACCATCTGGCAGCTCTTGTACATCTATTGAAGTACCTTGGTTACCTATAAGCCCGCCTTTAATGGTCCGTACCAATCTGCCCGTCACATCAAAAACTTGAATGGACTCCACTTGGATTGGATTATCAAAACGTAAGCTAGTCTCAACCTCTGCTGGGTTAGGATATAACGATAATTGGTTAAGCGTTTTCGCTTCAAGTGCTATATTACTGACTTCGGTCTGCGGTTCGCAGCCCAACAGTTTGATCTCGGCCAACTGGGTCATTTCTATGAACCCTTTGTTCTTTGTGATCTCAAGCCTGTAGGTTACATAGGTACCAGGTGCAGAAAGTTCAAAGCTCCTAGTCTGGTAGCGTTGGGTGAACTCCTGTCCG
>NZ_FNZN01000005.1 GCF_900109345.1 Maribacter orientalis | reverse complement strand
TTTTATAGAAACGTATTTTTAGGATACTTTGATGAACATGTGTTTAGAAAAAAAGAACAATCAGTGAGGTTAGAAACTAACTTAGTGTAAACGATGTTTCTATAACTTTTGTAAACAATGTATATTAACGAACATTTATAAAATGTCAATACTTTTAGAACTTCGAGATAAATTAAATTTGACCCAAGAAGAATTGGCAGAAAAAGCAAATATTTCAGTAAGAACTATTCAAAGAATTGAGTCTGGAACAAAACCAAAAGGGTTTACATTAGAAGCTCTATCCAATGCTTTAGGAGTGAGCAAAGATGTATTATTAAAGGATGAAATAGAGCCAATCAAAAGCAATAAAAATCTAATAAAATATATTAATTTATCTTCAATACCATTATTAATAATTCCTCTTGGGAGTATTATTTTACCATTAATAATTATGTATTGGAAAAAACAAATTAACACAATTACGAAACAAATTATTTCCATTCAAATATTATGGACATTAGCTTCAATTCTTTTAGTAATTGCAAGTTCATTTTTAAAAAATTGGTTTTCTTTAAGTAATCAAGTAACTACTTTTACAATACTTACCTTATTAGTAGTAAATCTGTATATCATTCTTCGAAATACAATGGAAATAGAGAAAAGAGATAGGCTTCATATAAAATTGAATTTCAGTTTTTTATAAACACGCCAACGTATTGTCAGGTTTTTGTCGGGTTACTAAAGTAATTTTTTTGATTGTAATTATTGAATTTTGCATCAAACAAAAAAACTTTGATAATGAGAAAATATTTCCTTTTATTTCAAATGATATTACTTTCAATAGTAGTATCTGGACAAACAGAAAAATCGTCTGAATTATACCAAATAATAAAAGAAAAGGATAGCCTACTTTTTAATTTAGGATTTAACAATTGTGATATAAGTCAGTTTGAAAATTTAATCAGCGAAAAATTTGAATTTTATCACGACCAAACAGGAATTACAGATTCAAAATCTGCTTTTATCAATAGCATCCAAAATGGACTTTGCAAATTAAATTACAAACCCAGAAGAATGTTAATTGAAAACTCGTTAGAAGTTTATCCATTAAAATATAATGGAACTTTATATGGTGCTATAGAAACTGGAATACATCATTTTTACGCAATCGAAAAAGATAGTACGGAATACCTTACAAGCATTGCCAAATTTAATCATCTATGGATTGTTGAGAATGGAAATTGGAAGTTAAACAAAGGTTTAAGTTATGACCATAAAGATTTTGATAAACCAATCAACAAAGAATTATTGTTTAAAGACCAGAGAGAAACTGAAAAATGGTTAAAACAAAAAAGTATTCCTGCATTAGGAATTGGATATATTGAAAACGGAAAAATTGAACAAATTAGTGTTTTTGGAAAATTAGAAAAAGGAATAAAAGCACACGAAAACACCATTTGGAATGTTGCCTCACTAACAAAACCTATAATTGCTTTAGTAGTATTAAAATTAATTGATTTAGGTGAATTGGGTTTAGATGAACCCGTTTATAAATATTATGTAGACCCAGATATTAAAAATGACTCAAGAGCAAAACTATTAACACCAAGAATCGTTTTGAGTCATCAAACAGGATTTACAAATAACAGAGAAAATTATAAAGATGGGATACTAAAATTTGAATTTGAACCAGGAACAAAATATCAATATTCAGGAGAGGGGTATGACTATTTAAGAAAAGTGATTGAATATAAATTCAATAAAACGATAGAACAACTGGCATCTGAACTTATATTCAAACCTTTAAAAATGAATAACACGAGTTTTGTTTGGAATAAAGAATATGAAACCAAAATTGCAAAATGGCATACTGAAAAAGGAGAAATATATACTTTAAAAAAACAAACTGAAGCTCACGGAGCAGATGATTTACTAACCACCATTGAAGATTATAGTAAGTTTGTCACTTATATCATAAATGGTGCTGATTTATCCAAAAAATTGCAAAAGGAAATGGTTAAAAGCCAAGTAACGATAAATGACTACAAATACTTTGGTCTTGGTTGGTGGATTGACGAAAACATAAATATAAATAATGATTTTGCAATGGTTCACGGAGGTGATGATATTGGTGTTCATACAATTGCATTTATAATTCCAAAAACAAAACAAGGTCTTGTTATTTTTACCAATAGCGATAACGGAACTGATGCTTATCAAGAAATCATATTAAAATATTTAGGAGAAAACGGACAAGGAATTATGAATGTTGAAATGAAATAAAAACTACTGCCAATCGAGTAGACGGGTGACGACCTAAAAGCCGCCACTACGCCTCTCACACCACTAAGCGTACGGGTCTCGTACTTAGCGGTTCAGTAATGATGCAGTTTTGTGGTATTCGACTAAACTTATATAACCCCTCATTTTTAATCGTTTTACGGTTATTGTAGTTCCCAGTATAGGGTTTTGGGTTACTGCCCATCCTCCCATTCTTGTTCGACTCCAAGCGTATGCCTGTCCCTTTGAAATCCCCCCAACCTGAAATTTCGAGAGAAAAAATACTTGACTGAATTTTCTATGTGCAAATTAAAGTTTAAATAAAATTTATAAAATATTAGCTCCTATTTTTTATCTAACTTATTTAACAATATTGGTTTAGTGGATTTAGAAATTTTAAATTTAATTAAATTCAAAATTTCTATATTTATTTTATAAATTGCTGTAGAATTAATTAATAATCAGAAAATTTAAACTGCATACGTTTTTGCATACGATTTTATAATTTAATAGCGTTTGAGGTCAATAAAACCATTGCGTTTTTTCTAAACCAAGAGTTCATAACCCGGAGGTCGGGGGATCGTGCCCCCCTCTCGCTACTAAGATTAAAATCTTTAAAAACAGCGGTTTAGTTTTCACTAAACCGTTTTTTTATGTCTATATTTCTGGAAGTAATTACGGTCAAACACGAAAGTGAACACGTGTTAGAACACGATTTACCTACAAAAAGTAATTTTTCCGCACCAAAAATCTATACCGCAAAGGGTGATCTTTCCAAAAGATGATTATTAAACATCAGATAATCTAGTTTCTTATCAAAACTCTATATACAAATACAATCCAAACGATTATAAGTTTAGGTTAGAGATACTTATAATTTATAGGTTATAAAATTTAGAGTAAAAAATACAGTAAAAACAAATTTTAATTAAGATGCGAAGTTATTTACAGGGAATTAGGAACTGTTTTGTGTCAGAAATTTCAAAATTTCACCAAACAGTTTATTAAAATAATAATGCTCAAAAAAACTTTAAAAAATAATGATAACAACCCTAATCCTAATTGGATTACTTTTTATAGTATTACTAGCATTTATCAACTTCTATCCAAGTTTTGGTGGAAATAGCACTAAGAAACAGCAATTGTGTTATGAACAATACAATCAATTTAATAATCGAAAATTTAGAAATACTAGCTCTGTCCCAATAGATTTAAGCTTTTTCGAGACCTTAAGTTTAGCTTATAAATTTTTCACTATAAAGGTTCCTAATGAACGACCTAAAGAAGATTTGCAAGCTCAAAAAATAAATTTAATTAATGTCGCCGATTATAATGGTAAGGCAAGAATGATATGATTCGGTCATTCTTCATTTTTATTACAAATTGAAGGAAAGAATATTCTAATCGACCTAATGTTCGGTAAAGTGCCTGCCCCTCACCCATTTTTAGGCAGAAATCGATTTAATAAAGAATTTCCATTAGAAATTGAAAAATTACCTCAAATAGATGCCGTGATTTTTTCTCATGATCATTATGACCATTTTGACTATGAATCTGTGTTGAAAATTAAGGGTAAAACAAAACATTTCTATACACCACTTAGTGTTGGCAACCAGTTACAGGCATGGGGAGTTCCCGATGCTAAAATTACTGAAATGTACTGATGGCAAGAAACTCAATTTGAAACTTTAAAATTAGTTTGTACACCTGCTCAGCATTTCTCTGGTAGAAATATAAACAATAGTCAAAGTACGTTATGGAGTTCTTGGGTAATTACCTCTGAAAATGAAAATATTTACTTTAGCGGTTATGCTCCACATTTTAAGAAAATAGGAGGAAAATACGGTCCGTTGACCTTGGTTTGATGGAGTGTGGTCAGTACAACCAAATGTGATCAGATATTCATATGATGCCAGAAGAAACTGCTCAAGCGGGTATTGATGTTCAAGCAAAAAAATAATGCCAATTCATTGGGCCGGATTTAAATTTGCGTTACCCGATTGGAAAGATCCAATTCTACATATTAAGGTAAAAGCTGATGAATTAAACATAGTGGTTATTGCTCCACAAATAGGGCAAGAGATTATTTTGAAGGATTCGATCACTACATATCCTAACTGGTGGAAGAATCTGTAAATTTCAAAATGGATTTGTGTGATTTATTTAAGTTATAGTTTTGTATCAGGTATCCTCATGTATTCATTATTCTTTTAAAAAACAACAATATATTTAACAGAAATTTATACCATTTTACAAAAAGCAAAGAATACCGCGACATATGTAAATCGCACTCAAAATCGTACTTTTGCATCTTTGCTATGAATACATGATTAATTTTGAAGAAAATATAGAGGTTAAAGGTGCCCGCGTTCATAACCTTAAAAATATAGATGTTACAATTCCCCGCGATAAACTGGTAGTTATTACTGGCTTATCGGGCAGTGGGAAATCTTCGTTGGCATTTGATACAATTTATGCTGAAGGTCAAAGACGTTATATTGAAACGTTTTCTGCCTATGCAAGACAATTTTTAGGTGGCTTAGAACGACCAGATGTTGATAAGATTGATGGACTCTCGCCTGTTATTGCCATTGAGCAAAAAACGACATCTAAATCTCCTAGATCTACCGTTGGTACCATAACAGAAGTATATGATTTCTTAAGACTGCTTTTCGCCCGCGCTGCTGACGCACATAGTTACAATACAGGTGAGAAAATGGTTAGTTATAGTGATGAACAAATTAAAAATTTGATTATCGAATCGTATTACGATAAAAAGATAAACATACTAGCTCCCATAATTAAATCAAGAAAAGGGCATTACCGTGAACTTTTTGAACAGATAGCTAAACAAGGCTTTGTAAAAGTAAGAGTAGATGGTGAGGTAAAAGATATTGTAAAGGGTATGAAAGTAGATCGTTACAAAACCCACGATATCGAGATTGTCATTGACCGTCTAAAGGTAATTGAGAGCGAAGATTTTCATAAACGTTTATCAGAAACCATAAATACAGCAATGTATAGTGGTAATAATGTGCTTATGGTGTTAGAAGAAGGCACCGATGTACCTAGGTATTTCAGTAGAGACCTTATGTGCCCAACTACGGGCATTTCATATCCTACGCCTGAACCAAATACTTTTTCCTTTAATTCGCCGAAAGGTATGTGCGCCAATTGTAGTGGCTTGGGTCATGTTTACGAGGTAAATGAAAAGAAGATATTCCCAGATAATAAACTATCTATTAAAAGTGGTGGTATTGCTCCTCTTGGAGACTATAAAAAATCTTGGGCTTTTAAACAGATAGAAACGATAGCAGAGCGCTATAATTTTCAAATAACCGACCCTATTAAAGACATACCCAAAGAAGCCATTGAAATTTTATTAAATGGTGGCAAAGAAAGTTTTGAGGTAGACTCAAAGTCTTTGGGGGTCAAGAGAACATACAAAATAGATTATGAGGGTATTTCTAACTTCATAAAAAATCAGTTTGAAGAAGCGGCTTCTACTTCTATAAAACGATGGGCCAAAGAGTATATGGATAAAATAATTTGTCCGTCATGTAATGGTTTTCGTTTGAGAAAGGAATCCCTATACTTTAAAATTGAAGATAAGAATATTGCAGAATTAGCGAATTTGGATATCGTTGAATTGGCTAGCTTTTTCAACGGACTTGATAAAAAATTGAAAGGCAATCAATTGAAGATAGCCGAAGAAATTATAAAGGAAATAAATACTCGTATTCAATTTCTTTTAGATGTTGGTTTAGATTACCTGTCCTTAAATAGGAGCTCAAAATCACTTTCTGGTGGCGAAGCACAACGAATACGTTTGGCCACGCAAATTGGTTCTCAACTTGTAGGCGTACTCTATATTTTAGATGAACCAAGCATTGGTTTGCATCAACGAGATAATGAGCGGTTAATTAAATCCTTAGAATCATTAAGGGATATAGGTAACTCAGTAATTGTTGTTGAACACGACCGTGATATGATAGAACGGGCCGACCATGTTATTGATATTGGGCCAAAAGCTGGTAAAAATGGTGGTGAAATCATCTCGCAAGGAACTCCAGAAGAATTAAAGAACTTCAACACTTTGACAGCGGACTATATGACCGGCGCTAAAAGAATTGAAATCCCTAAAAAGAGAAGAGCTGGCAATGGTCACGAGATAGTTTTATCTGGTTGTACCGGTAATAATTTAAAAAATGTAACTGTCAAATTTCCCTTAGGGAAAATGATTGGTGTTACAGGAGTATCTGGTAGTGGTAAGTCTACACTAATAAACGAAACGCTTTACCCGATTATGAACGCCCATTATTTTAATGGAGTAAAAAAACCTATGCCGTATAAAAAAATTACTGGCTTAGAACATATCGATAAAGTTATTGATATTAACCAATCTCCTATTGGTAGAACACCTAGATCCAACCCTGCAACATACACTGGTGTTTTTAGTGAGATCAGGTCTTTATTCACGAAAACAACAGAAGCATCTATCAGAGGTTATAAACCGGGTAGGTTTAGTTTTAATGTAAAAGGTGGTCGTTGTGAAACTTGTCAAGGTGGTGGCCTTAGGGTTATTGAAATGAATTTTTTACCTGATGTGTATGTTGAATGCGAAACATGTAACGGCAAAAGATTTAACCGAGAAACCTTAGAAATAAGATATAAAGGAAAATCAATTTCCGATGTTTTAGAAATGACCATAGACGAAGCTGTTTCATTTTTTGAACTTATACCTAAAATTCATCGTAAGTTAAAAACGATACAAGATGTTGGTTTAGGTTACATATCTTTGGGTCAACAGTCGACAACATTATCGGGTGGTGAAGCCCAACGTATAAAATTGGCAACAGAACTTTCTAAAAGAGATACGGGCAATACTTTCTATATTTTAGATGAACCCACAACCGGTCTTCATTTTGAAGATATAAGGGTATTAATGGAAGTTTTAAACAAATTAGCCGATAAAGGAAATACCGTTTTGGTCATTGAACATAATATGGATGTAATTAAAATGGTCGATTACATCATAGATATTGGTTATGAAGGTGGACGTTTAGGTGGTAAATTAGTAGCAAAAGGAACCCCAGAAGAAGTTGCCAAAGACAAGAAAAGTTATACCGCAACCTTTTTAAAGCGGGAATTAGAATTTTAAATGTAGTTTACACAAACCATAAAGATTAGTACTAAATTATATGAGATCAGAAAAACACCATAAGGGTTGGAATGAAATAAAAACAAATGACTCTTGGGCCATTTTTAAAATTATGGGCGAATTTGTTAATGGTTTTGAACGCATGAGTAAAATCGGTCCGTGTGTTTCTATTTTTGGCTCTGCCAGAACTAAAGAAGAAGATCCGTTTTACAAATTGGCAGTCTCCATTTCAAAATCGATTTCTGAAGCAGGTTATGGTATTATTACTGGTGGTGGCCCAGGTATCATGGAAGCTGGAAATAAAGGTGCGAATTTGGCTGGTGGTACTTCAGTTGGTTTGAATATTGACCTTCCTTTTGAACAACATGACAATCCATATATTGATACTGATAAAAGTTTAGACTTTGACTATTTTTTCGTTAGAAAAGTTATGTTCGTTAAATATTCTCAAGGTTTTGTTGTGATGCCAGGTGGTTTTGGAACTTTAGATGAATTATTTGAAGCAATTACTTTAATACAAACTCATAAGATTGGTAAATTTCCAATCATCTTAGTGGGTAGTGATTTCTGGACAGGTCTTATGGATTGGGTTAAAACAACCATGCTTAAAATGGGGAATATTAGTCCTGAAGATTTAAACCTTATTAAAATTGTAGATACCGAAGAAGAAGTTGTACAAATTATAGATTCCTTTTACAAAGGGCATACGATGAGTCCTAATTTTTAATCATAGCCTTGATCCGGAAATTCAATATTCATTTTTGTTTAAGTTTAATCCTTTTGGTTTCTTTTATAACCAAGGGGTATGCTCAGTATAAAACCGAACTAACAGTTAGTTTAAATGAGTATACCAATGAATTGGATATACGCCAAGAATTTACTTACTACAACGACTCTAATTACAACCTTGGTGTAATTTATTTTAACGATTGGGCTAACGCTTATTCAGATAAAAATACAGGGTTAGCGAAACGATTTGCACTAGAATTTAAAAAATCTTTACACCTAGCAAAGGCTGAGGAGCGAGGAACTACTACAATTGTTAGTGTAGTAGACGATTCGTACAAAGGCTTAGAATGGAGCCGTACTGAAGGAAAAGATATTTTGAAAGTTACTCTAGGTAATATTTTACTTCCAAAAACATCAACAAAAATTTTTATTACTTACAAGGTAAAATTACCTCCAAACAAATTCACTCCATATGGGTACGATCAAAAAGGTGGTTATTATTTAAAAGATTGGTACTTAACGCCAGCAGTTTATGATGGCAAATGGCATCTTTACTCAAATAAAAATCTTGAAGACCTATACACCAATGTTACTAATACGGTAATTAATTTTAAGTTTCCAGATAGTCTTTATTTAGCTTCAAATTTTGATATTGAATCTTTATCAGCATTTCCCAATGGCCAATTTGCCCAATTGAAAGGAAATTTACAAAAAGGAGGAGAAATTATATTAAATACTCAAGATGAGTTCATTACCCATGTAACCCCTCACATGAAATTTCTTACGAATATAAAAGCTCCTCGGTATAGTCCAATCGGTCAAGGTCTTTCCATAAACAAAGTAGCTGATTTTATTTATGACAATTTAGGAGAGTATCCTCATGAAAAAATATTGGTAAGTGAATTAGATTATGATAAAGACCCTTTATATGGTTTGAATCAATTACCCTCCTTTATAAGACCATACGAAGAACAATTTCAATTTGAAATGAAATTCCTTAAAACTGCATTAAACAGTATTTTGAGGGAGACCATGTTTTTAAATCCGCGTAAAGACCAATGGCTAAATAGCGCAATCACTAATTATTTGATAATTGCTTATGTTGAAGAATATTACCCAGACCAGAAACTTATGGGTAAGCTTTCAAAAATTTGGGGATTTAGGAGTTTCGAATTGGCTAAAATGGACTTTAATGATCAGTACTCATTTTTATACAACCTAACAGCACGTAAAAATCTAGATCAAGCACTTAAGACCTCAAACGATTCCCTTATTTGGTTTAATCAAAAAATCGCTAATAAATATAAAGCTGGTTTGGGCCTCGCTTATTTAGCAGACTATATTGGTAAAGAACGAGTCGATCAAAGCATAAAGACCTTTTTCAAGTATTATAAATTAAATACGGTCAAAGTTCTTGATTTTGAATCCATCCTAAAACGGTCGACTACCCAAGATATCAATTGGTTCTTTAGAGATTATGTTTCTACGGATCGCAAAATCGATTTTAAGATAAAAAAGGTAAGGAATGCCGAAGATTCATTGTTAGTCACGATTAAAAATAAAGAAGGTACGAATGTACCAATATCAGTTTTTGGCCTTAAAAAGGATTCTATAGTATCTGAATATTGGTTTAGTGATATTGAGTTCGAAGAGACTTTTACAATTCCTAATAACCATGAAGATAAACTTGTACTTAATTACGACCAGAAAATTCCAGAATTTAATCAGAGAGACAACTGGAAATCTTTAAAAGGATTTTTATCGAGTAATAAGAAATTAAATTTCACTTTTTTCAAGGATGCCGAGAATCCTTATTATAACCAAGTGTTTTATGTTCCTGTACTTAATTTTAATATTTATGACGGTTGGGCACCTGGCATGCGTCTTTACAATAAAACACTCTTAGAGCGCCCCTTTGTATATGATTTCTCACCCTCCTACTCCTTTAAAGAAAAGGCATTCGTGGGGTATGGTAAGTTTAGTTATAGAAAGTATTTAAGCAAAAGTGGACTGTATGTCGCTAATTATGGTATTGGAGCTTCAACATCTCATTTTAATGAAAATTCAAGGTATACATCAATAACTCCATCTTTAAGCTTCGGTTTTAGACCTGAAGATTTATTATCCAATAAGCGAGAATTCATTTCTTTTAGATACGTTAATATTTTACGAGATTTCGACCCATCACTTCAGAATTTGGCCAATGACCCAGAAAATCCTGATTATAGTATTTTTAATGCTCGCTACGTCAATAGAAATAATGGGATTTTAGACTATAATTCGTGGTTTGCCGATTTTCAGCTAGCCGGTAATTTCAGTAAATTATCTTTCGAATATGAATACCGCAAATTGTTTGAGAATAACAGGCAATTGAACCTTAGATTTTTTGCCGGTAAGTTTTTAAGTAATAAAACAAATACCGATTTTTTCAGCTTCGCTTTAGACAGACCAACAGATTATCTTTTTGATTATGGATATTTGGGTAGGTCTGAAGATTCTGGGATATATAGTCAACAAATAATTATAGCGGAAGGTGGCTTCAAATCTTTCCTTGATCAACAATATCGATTTTCGAATAATTGGATGGCCACTGTTAATGGTAGTTTTAATTTATGGAAATGGATAGAATTATATGGTGATGCCGGATTAGTTAAAAATACAGGAGTTAGTGAGAAATTCGTTTATGATTCTGGTGTTCGTTTAAATTTGGTTACCGATTATTTCGAACTTTATTTACCTGTTTATTCGAACAATGGTTGGGAGGTTTCACAACCTAACTACGGTGAAAAAATTCGATTTATTATAACTGTAAGTCCTAAAACCCTCACTGGGCTTTTCACAAGAAAATGGTTTTAAACTGTTGAATTTTAATTCAGTTACTGAAATTTGGACTAAAATTTCTGATATTTTCAAAATTATACCAAATTTGTTAAAAAATATGGAATAAATTAATTGGTTACAGCGTTGCTAACAAGTACATGATTCGGTAATTTTGTAAAAACACGTTTTATACATGGATGTTTCTTCAAAGACTAGTAATGACATTTCTTTTGATGTTTTCAAAGAACAAATCGTAAGTGATTATGAAATTGCTTTTTTAAGCAGGACTTGCAGTTTATTAGGAAGAAAAGAGGTCCTTACCGGAAAGGCTAAATTCGGCATTTTTGGAGACGGAAAAGAATTGCCACAATTGGCCATGGCCAGATCATTTAAAAACGGTGATTTTAGGAGTGGGTATTATCGAGATCAAACATTCATGATGGCCTTAGGTCTTTTAAAACCAAAAGACTTTTTTCACGCACTTTACGCTACAACTGATATTGAAAAAGAACCCATGAGCGCCGGTAGGCAAATGGGAGGTCATTATTTAACTCACAGCCTTAGCACAGATGGCAGCTGGAAGGACTTAACAAAGCAAAAAAATAGTAGTGCAGATATTTCATGTACTGCAGGGCAAATGCCACGACTTTTAGGTTTGGCCCAAGCTTCTAAGGTATACCGAAATCAAAAAGGTCTAGATGGCGCTAAATTCTCAGTAAATGGTGATGAAATCGCTTGGGGAACTATTGGTAATGCAAGTACAAGCGAAGGTATGTTCTTCGAAACAATCAATGCTGCGGGTGTTCTTCAAGTACCCATGGTAATTAGTATTTGGGATGATGAATATGGTATTTCGGTACCTGCAAAATATCACACTACAAAAGAAGATATTTCAAAGGTACTTTCAGGTTTTCAACGAACAGAACGTGAGAAAGGATTTGAGATTTTTAAAGTAAATGGATGGGATTATACCGCTCTAATGCATGCATACGAAAATGCCGCAGATATTGCTAGGCAAGAGCATGTACCGGTAATGATTCATGTAAAGGAATTAACACAACCTCAAGGGCATTCAACATCTGGCTCACATGAACGCTATAAAGATAATAAGCGTTTAGAATGGGAACGTGATTTCGATTGCAACAAGCGTTTTAAAGAATGGATTCTTGAATCTGGTATTGCCAGTAGTGAAGAATTGGAAAGTATTGAAAAAAAAATTAAGCGATCCGTTCGAGAAGCCAAGAAACAGGCATGGGAAGAATATCTACAAGGACTTTTATCTGCTAAAAAAACGTTGGTAGGTTTAATTGAACAAGCTTCAAGTAAAAGTCCGAACAAGAATTTTTTAAACAAATTAAAGAACGATTTAATTGCAACAGAAGAACCTATTAAAAAAGATTTAGCAATATCGGCCCGTAAATCTTTACGTTTTCTTTTAGGGGAATCATCAGCTGAGAAGTCAGCTTTAATAGAATGGACTTCAAAATTTCTACAGGAAGCTCAAGATATATATAGTAAACACCTTTATAGTGAAAATGAAAATAAAGCTACCAACATTAATGCTGTAGCGCCTATTTTTAAAGATGACTCCGAACAAGTAGATGGTAGGGTTATTCTACGTGACAATTTTGATAAATTATTTGAAAAATATCCAAACACATTAATCTTCGGAGAAGATACTGGGGCCATTGGTGACGTGAATCAAGGTCTTGAGGGAATGCAAGAAAAATATGGTAATATTCGTGTAGCTGATACAGGAATACGTGAAACAACTATCATTGGACAAGGTATAGGTATGGCTTTAAGAGGTCTTCGCCCTATTGCTGAAATACAGTATTTAGATTATATTTTTTATGCCATGTCTACCTTAACCGACGATTTAGCATCTTTACGATATAGAACTGCCGGAAAGCAAAAGGCACCATTAATTATTAGAACAAGAGGTCATCGGTTAGAAGGTATTTGGCATTCTGGTTCTGAAATGGGCGGGCTTATACATTTATTGAGAGGTATATATATTTTGGCCCCTCGAAATATGACACAAGCAGCAGGATTTTATAATACACTTTTAAAAAGTGATGAACCTGCATTAGTTATCGAAAGCTTAAACGGATATCGATTAAAAGAAAGAAAACCCAACAACCTAGGTGAATTCTGTACGCCTATTGGTAAAGTTGAAACAATTAAAGAAGGTAGTGACATAACTTTAGTTTCTTATGGATCTACATTAAGAATTGTAGAGAAAGCGGCAAAAGAACTATTAGAAGTCGGTATAGATGCAGAAATAATTGACGCGCAAACCTTATTGCCTTTTGATATTGACAAAGATGTTGTAGAAAGCATAAAGAAAACGAACCGATTATTGGTTATTGATGAAGATGTACCAGGCGGATGTTCTGCTTATCTACTAAATGAAATTATTGAAAAGCAAGGAGCCTTTAAATATTTAGATAGTGCACCACAAACTTTGAGTGCAAAAGCACATAGACCAGCTTATAGTAGTGATGGTGACTATTTTTCAAAACCAAATAGGGAAGATATTTTTGAAAAAGTTTATGCAATTATGCATGAATCAAGTCCTAATGATTTTCCGAAACTTAGATAATTTAAAATTTATTGATAAAAAAATCCCATTTTAAAATGGGATTTTTTTATGGTAGCAATTCTACTTTCAATTTTAAATTCAAAGTCCTCTGTATTTTATTTGATTACAACAATAAAGGAACGTAAAATAAAAAGGATTGTTTTTTTCATGATGAATACTATTTTTGATTCAAGTAAATAGAATATTTCAATACATTTAGTAACAATCATTATCTTTCATCAAGATACTATAATCAGCTCTTGATATAGATTTTCAAGAAATATCACTAATAATTCATGGACAAAAAATTACAGTTAGTTTCCATATTAAACAAACACTTCAATATCTGTAAACCCCTAATTACCAAATTAGAAGGCTATGATAGTACTAATTTCAAAATAGAAGCTGAAGGCATAATATATGTACTCAAAGTTTATGAAAATACTGCTGAAATTTTAGAATTAATTACTGCTGAAAATAAGATTTTACTTGCGCTTAAAAATAAGGATGTTCATTGTTCAGAAATAATACCGAACAATACGGGCGATTATAATTCAATAAATGGCAATTATATTTATCGCCTACTGACTTTTGTATCGGGCACCTTTCTAGCAGAATCGAAACATACCGCAACGTTGATGAAATCTTTTGGTAGAACCTTAGCGGATATTGACCATAGTTTATATAAACTGAGTAATACTTCAATAAAAGCGAAGCAAACACAATGGGACCTTCAACATTTTCAAAAAAATTGGAAATATCTATCAGACATTCCAAATGCCAGCGACCGAAGTTTGGTAGACTATTTTTGTTTACAATTCAATGAACATGTTCTACCACTACGCTATGAATTTCGACAAAGTATTATTCATAACGATGCAAACGATTGGAATGTTTTAGTACACAATAATTCAATAACAGGAATTATTGATTTTGGGGATATGTGTTATTCTTGGCTTATAAATGAATTAGCCGTAGCACTCACCTATGTCTTGATGGACAAAGAGTATCCATTAGAAATTGCCAAGCATATTATTAAAGCTTACCATACCAAATTACCTCTACAGGAAAAAGAAGTAGATGCTCTATACTACTTAATTGCTGCTAGATTATGTACTAGCGTATTAAACTCGGCACATTCAAAAAAAATAAAACCAGAATCTTCTTATATTACTATTAGCGAAAAATCTGCATGGTCGTTATTACAAAAATGGATAGCCATAAACCCTATAAAAGCTAAAAATACATTTAGAGATGCTTGTAGCTTTTTAAAAATACCCAGCAAAAATCTAGAGTCACAAATCGTTAGACGAAATAAAAATATTAGCCAAGCACAATCTTTAAGTTACAAATATCCAATACAAATGTCTGGTGCGGCCTTTCAATATATGTATGACACAGAGGGCAACACTTTTTTAGATGCATACAATAATATAATTCAAGTAGGGCATTGTCATCCGAAAGTAGTAAGAGCTGGGCAGCGAACCATGGCTAAATTAAATACCAATACCCGTTATATTTATGAGGAACTTTTAACTTATACCGATAATTTATTATCTAATTTTCCTTCCCATTTAAATAAAGTTTTCCTAGTTAATTCTGGCAGTGCAGCTTCAGATTTAGCATTACGTATGGCTAAAACACATACCAACAAAAATAAGGTTATGGTTTTACAGCATGGCTATCATGGTAATACCCAGAATACTATTGATATTAGCCATTACAAATACAATCATAATGGTGGTAAGGGTAAAAAAGAAGATGTTATTGAAACAGAAATGCCTAAGATTTTTGGTGCAAATTTAGCATCAGAACAAGAAATTACCGAACATTATGTTGCCTTAACAAAAAAACGAATTCATAGTAATAAAGGAAGTATTGCTGCATTTATAGCCGAACCCATTGTGGGTTGCGGCGGACAAGTTCCATTACCAAAAAACTATTTAAAACACATATATCCTGAGATTCGTAAGCAAGGTGGACTATGCATTAGTGATGAAGTACAAGTTGGTTTTGGCCGATTGGGAGCATATTTTTGGGGTTATGAAATGTATGATGTTGTACCTGATATCGTCATCTTGGGTAAACCAATAGGCAATGGTCATCCGATGGCCGCAGTAGTCACCACTGAAGAAATTTCGGAAAGTTTCAATAATGGCATGGAATTTTTCAGTTCGTTTGGGGGAAACCCAGTTTCTTGTGCCATTGGTGAATCTGTATTGGAAGTTTTAAAAGAAGAAGAATTACCCAGAAAAGCTCAACTAGTTGGCAAATATTTAAAACAAGAATTAAAATCTTTACAAACTCAGCACAAAGAGTTGGCAGATATTCGTGGAGAAGGACTTTTTCTAGGTGTCGAAATTTTAGATTCGGGTGGAAAACCTGGAACCAATCTAGCATCGATTATAAAAAATGAACTACGTTCTAAATTTATTTTAATTAGTACCGACGGGCCATATGACAATGTCCTTAAAATCAAGCCTCCTCTTTATTTTAATAAAGAAAATGCAAATCAATTAGTATATGAGATTGATGAAATTTTAAAAAAGATAAAAAAAATCAATACTTTTAAAGCTTATAAATATAATATATGAAAAGCCCCCTTTTTAAAGATTTAGGACTAGCATTTTTTAGAATATCCATTTCTGCAATGATGTTGACCCATGGCCTTCCAAAATTTCAAAAATTAATTTCCGGGAATTTCGAATTTGGCGACCCTATCGGCATAGGTGCAACTCCATCTTTATTTTTAGCCGTAATCGGTGAGTTTATTTGTCCAATATTAATAATCATAGGTTTCAAAACTCGTTTATCAGCTATACCTACTGCAATAACTATGGCCGTTGCTGCTTTTATTGTTCATGGGGCAGATAATTTTGGCACAAAAGAAAAAGCATTGCTTTATTTAATTTCTTTTATTACCATAATTTTGGTCGGACCAGGGAAATTTGGTGTAGATAGAAAGTAAACTTTTAAATAATTTTATATATAAGTTCTTTCAGTAAATCTGCATCACTCATTGCTACAGCACCTACTCCTTTTCCTTTCAAATCCATTTCTCGTAAACTAGATATAATTCCGCTCACTTTTTTCATCGGATAATTTCTGGCCGCAGCCTGTATTTCGTTTACAAAATATGGATTAATGCGCAATGCACTAGCAACACTTTTTGGTGAGTGGTCATTTAGACCATGATACTGCAATAACTGCGTAAAAAAAGAATTTAATAGGGTTACGGTAAGTATGAACGGATTGTCTTTTGGGTTTTGAGCAAAATAGGTGATAATCTTAGTAGCCTTCAACATATCTCGTTCACCAATAGCTCTTTTCAACTCAAAATTATTGTAATCTTTACTAATCCCTATATGCTCTTCTATATGCTCTGGTGTAATTTCTGTTTGTTGTGGTAAGGCTAATTTTAGTTTTTCAATTTCCTTGCTAATTTTACTTAAATCAGTACCCAAATACTCCACTAACAAAAGTGCGGCCTTATGTGATATTGTATAGCCCCTGCTCAATAAATGCTTTCTAAGCCAATCACTAACCTGATTTTCGTAAAGCTTTTTACTTTCGAAAATAACTCCATTCTTTTTAATAATCTTGAAAAGCTTTTTACGCTTATCTAACTTCTTATATTTATAGCAAATAACAAGTACTGTACTTTTTTGTGGATTTTCAGCATAAGCACAAAGATTCTCTATAGTTCTTGAAAGATGTTGAGCCTCTTTGACAATGACCACTTGTCTTTCTGCCATCATAGGGTACCTTTTTGCATTACCTACAATGTCATCAATAGATACATCTCTACCATAAAGAACCATTTGATTGAAACCTTTTTCCTCTTCGGTTAAAACCTTATCACCTATATAATCAGATATTTTGTCAATAAAATAAGCCTCTTCCCCAAAAAGAAAATAGATAGGACTTATTTGACCTTTCTTAATTGCATTGACTATTTGTACAGCTTCATCCATTCAGAAAAATTCATCAACTTTGTATAATGCAGCGACTCAATTTTCCATGCTACACTTTCAGGGTCAAAAATAGGGAAAATAGAACCTTAATATTTGACGATATACGTAAAAAGTTTGTGGTTCTTACTCCAGAAGAATGGGTAAGACAGCATGTGGTTCAATTTCTTATACAAGAAAAGAACTATCCGCTAAGCCATATTAATGTTGAAAAACAAATTACATTGAACGGTTTAAAGAAAAGGTATGATGTGGTTGTCTTTAAACCTAATGGCCAATTACACATCCTGGTAGAGTGTAAAGCACCAGAAATCAACATCTCTCAATCTACCTTCGACCAAATAGCACAATACAACTTCAAACTCAATGCGAATTACCTAATGGTAAGTAATGGACTGACACATTTTTACTGCCAAACAGATTTGATAGCGGAAAAATATGAATTTATGCAAGAGATTCCTGAATTTAGCCGTTAATTTGCGATCGTTTTGAAGTTAGCAATAGTCATATTAAATTGGAATGGTGAAGTTCTTTTAGAGAGATACTTACCTTCTGTTATCGAACATTCTAAAGGTGCTGACATTTATGTTGCAGATAATGCTTCGACCGACGATTCAATTGCTTTTGTAACGAACAATTACCCTACTGTACAAATAATAAAGAATGCAGAAAACGGTGGCTTTGCTAAAGGATATAACGATGCTTTAGTACATGTTGATGCTGATATTTATTGTCTTTTAAATTCAGATGTAGAGGTTACTCCCAATTGGCTAACACCAATTATTGATGCTTTTTCCAATATTCCCGACGTTGCCATTATTCAACCAAAAATTTTAGATTTACTAAAAAAAGACTATTTCGAGTATGCAGGTGCTGGTGGTGGTTTCATTGACCAATTAGGTTATCCATTTTGTAGAGGTCGAATTTTTCAAACCTTAGAACGTGACAATGGACAATATGATGACATAAAAGAAATATTCTGGGCAACAGGAGCCTGTATGTTTGTAAAAAAAAATGTTTTTGAAGAACTAAATGGTTTCGACGCCGATTACTTTGCACATCAAGAAGAAGTTGATTTTTGTTGGAGAGCTAAAAATCATGGGTATAAAATACTGTACGTGGGTGCCTCGAAAGTATATCATTTAGGAGGTTCTACTTTGAGCAACATGAATCCGAAGAAAACATATTTAAACTTTAGAAACTCCTTATTTTCGATAACAAAAAATCTTCCAAGAAGAAAAGCCTTCATAATTATCTTTTTACGTTTACTGCTAGATGGAATAGCGGCCTTGAGATTTATATGGCAATTAAGGTTTAAACACTTTTTTGCTATTTTTAGAGCTCATTTAAGCTTTTATAGGCAATTTAGAAAAATGTACAAAAAGCGAGAAAAAACTAAATTTCTAAGAAAATATTATCTTACGAAGTCCATAGTATGGTCTTATTTCGTACATAAGATAAGGAATTTTAACATTTTAGTAAAAGATTAACTAACGTAGTATATAAGTGGCTTTGTAATTCTATAATTTTGAAGTCGCTTAGATGCGAAATTGAAGTAAATAACTAAATAGGTATAATAGATTTAAATTATGAAGAAAATATTATTAGGATGTCTTGGAGTAACGCTTTTATTGTCTTCGTGTGTATCATCGAAGAAATATGCTGATCTTGAAGCAAAGCACAAAGGAACACAAGATTTATTGAATTCGGCAACAGTTAAATTAAACGATTGTTTAGAAGAGAAAGCAACGGCTTCCTCAAGACTACAGACCTTAGAAGATCAAAATGCTTTCTTAAAAGCTAACAATCAAGAGCTGATTAACAATATGGGTAACTTGACAACTTTGACTACCAAAGGTGCTGAGAACTTAGAGAAATCTCTAGAAAGTCTTCAAGAAAAAGATTTAACTATTCGTAAATTAAATGACGCTATTACCCGTAGAGATTCTGTAAACCTTTCTTTAGTACAGAGCTTAAAAGGTGTTTTAGGAAATATGGATGATGAAGATATCGAAATCAGCGTTGAAAAAGGTGTTGTATTCGTATCTATATCAGATAAATTATTATTTAGCAGTGGTAGCTATAATATTACTAATAGGGCAAAAGAAGTTCTTGGTAAGGTTGCTAAGGTTGTTAACAATAAGCCTGATTTCGAATTTATGGTTGAAGGTCATACTGATAATGTACCTTACAGAGGTAATGGTTCATTGTTAGACAACTGGGATTTAAGTGTGAAACGTGCTACTGCTGTAGTTCGTATTTTACAAAATGATTTCAATGTAGACCCTAAACGTATGACAGCTGCTGGTAGATCAGAGTACATTCCAGTATCTACAACTGAAAAATCAAAAAACAGAAGAACTCGTATTGTTGTTCTTCCTAAAATTGATCAGTTCTATAGTATGATCGAAGAAGGAATGAAAGATCCTGCTATCAACAAATAATAATGCTGATTACATTATAAAATTAAAGCGGCCTAATTAGGCCGCTTTTTTTATATCTAAACCCTATTAAAACTATTCAAAGAATATCCAAGCTGCCTTTTCCTTCACGAATAACTTCGGGATGACCCGTAGATACATCTATAATCGTAGATCCAATATTACCTCCATAGCCTCCATCTATGACAACATCAACAAGGTTCTCCCATTTCTCAAAAATAAGTTCTGGATCGGTAGTATATTCTAAAACATCATCATCATCACGAATCGAAGTCGATACAATCGGGTTACCTAAACCTTCCACTAAGGCTTTGACAATACTGTTGTCAGGCACACGAATACCAACTGTTTTTTTCTTTTTAAACTCTTTTGGTAAATTATTATTACCAGGTAAAATAAACGTATAAGGCCCTGGTAATGCTCTTTTTAAAATTTTAAAAGTTGCCGTATCAATTTGTCGAACATAGTCAGACAGGTTACTTAAATCTGTACAAATAAATGACCAATTTGCCTTTGCTAATTTAATTCCTTTTATACGTGCAATTTTTTCTAATGCTTTAGTGTTGGTAATATCACAACCCAAGCCATATACAGTATCGGTGGGATAAATAACTAAGCCCCCTTTACGTAGCACGTCTACTACCCTTTTTATTTCTTTGGGGTTCGGATTCTCTTCGTATATTTTTATAAATTCGGCCACCTGTTATGATTTAATTCACTTGATAGACTCTAATATAATCAACTTCCATAGTAGCAGGAAAAATGGACATATCAACACCTTCAAGTCCACCCCAATTTCCGCCCACGGCAATATTCATTAAGAAATAAAAATTATCTGAAAATGGCCAATTTTCTACCGTACTACTTGTAGGTCTTCTAAACATAAATTGAATATTATCTATGTCATCAACATAAAATTTGATGTATTTAGAAGACCACAAAATTCCGAAATTATGAAATTCCTCTTCAATAGATTCCAAATCAACTGCACCAGAAGTAATCTCTGTACCATTCGTATGATTATTGGCGGTGCTATGAATCGTAAAATGAGTTTTATTTGGTTTAAAACTGACATATTCCATCATGTCTATTTCTCCGCAAGCAGGCCAACCTACATTTTGAATATTACTACCCAACATCCATAATGCAGGCCATGTACCGTTACCTTTATGTTCTGGTAATTTTGCTCTAATTTCCATTCTACCGAACTTGAAAGACTGCTTACTATTCAAACGCGCAGATGTAAATGCGCCTTCAATAGTATTATCTGTATTTCTTTTAGCTGTAATCTTTAAAGTTCCATCACTTACCTCTGTATTACCTTCGGCTTGATAATTTTGAAGTTCCTTATTACCCCATCCATTTCCACCAGTCTCTAAAACCCAGTTTTCAGTAGATAGTGATACCCCATCAAATTCATCACTCCAAACCAACTCTGCATTATCCCAATAATCAATATCATCAGGATCTTTTATATCATTTTCAATTTCTTCGGGTTTCGGGTCTGGCAATTGTGTTATTTCTGCTTCTGATTCGGTCACATTAGAGCTCGAACATGCAAAAATTAAAATGGTTAGTAAAATTGAAATTAATCGATACATTTTCATATTTTTTTATAACAAATTAAGCAAATTCTCGTAAAAACCCTTAAAATATATATTCTAGCCTAATACCTCTAATTTAGCAAATCGAAGAAGCAATTTTTTAATATCCCCTTTATCAAACATTATCTCAGCTTTTCTGTCATTACCAGACCCCTCTAACTGAACTACTTTTCCTCTACCAAATCGAGTATGGTTCACTAATGAACCTACGGTTAAATTTGGGTCTACAGTATTTGTATTGCCAACTGGTTCTGCTAATTGTGGCTTAATTTTACGCAATTTTTTTAATTGATTTGAATTCGGCTGTGAAATACTTGGTGGTGTTCCTCTTACCGGCTTATCTTGCCGTAACCTGCTCTTATCAACCTCTCCAAAAATATCCGCATTTATAAGAGATTTATAGCGATAACCGCCATCAACGGGAGTAAGGTTTTCAACATATTGTTCATCAATTTCCTCTAAAAACCGGCTTGGCTCAGCATCAATCAATTTGCCCCATCTATATCTATTTTGAGTGTAGGTTAGGTATGCTTGTTTCTCAGCTCGTGTAAGTGCAACATAAAAAAGTCTACGTTCTTCTTCCAGTTCGCTTCGTGTACTCATACTCATTCCTGATGGAAATAAGTCTTCCTCCATTCCCACAATATATACATACGGAAATTCAAGACCTTTAGCCAAATGTATTGTCATAAGAGCAACCCTATCATCATCACCAGTATCATTATCTAAATCTGTAGCAAGAGCAACATCTTCTAAAAACTCACCAATGTTTCCTGTTGCTCCATCAATTTCTTTCTGACCTTCTACGAAATCTTTAATACCATTTAAAAGCTCTTCGATATTCTCCATTTTCCCAATACCTTCTGGAGTTCCATCCTTTTTGAACTCTAATAAAATACCGGTTTTCTTGGCTACATGTTCAGACAACACAAAGGCATCGGTAGTTTCGTTCATGACTTGAAAACTCTTGATCATAGTCACAAAATCTTGAAGCTTTCGCTTAGTACCTGAGTTTATCTTTAAATCAATTTTATCAATATTCTCCATTACTTCAAATATGGAGCGGTTATAATGATTTGCAGCAACAACAAGCTTATCTATAGTAGTACCACCAATTCCCCTTGCCGGAAAATTAATAATTCTTTTTAAAGCTTCTTCATCTTTCGGATTGATAACCATACGTAAATACGATAGTACATCTTTAATCTCTTTACGTTGATAAAATGATAATCCACCATAAATTCTATAAGGAATATCACGTTTACGTAGTGCATCTTCAATAGATCTAGATTGGGAATTTGTTCTATACAAAACAGCAAATTGACCATTGCTCATTTGCTCTTGCATTCGATGCTCCCAAATAGAATTAGCAACAAAACGCCCCTCTTCAGCATCTGTTGGGCTTCTATGAATTTTAATGGCAGACCCATCATCATTTGCGGTCCAAACAACCTTTTCTATTTGATTTTTATTTTTCCCTATTATGGAATTGGCAGCATTTACAATATTTCTGGTTGATCTATAGTTCTGTTCTAATCGATACATACCTACATTATCGTAATCCTTTTGGAAGTTCAAAATGTTGCTAATATTCGCTCCTCTAAATGAGTATATACTTTGTGCATCATCGCCTACCACACAAATATTCTGAAAACGATCAGCTAATGCCTTAACGATAAGATATTGCGAATGGTTAGTATCTTGGTACTCATCTACTAGAATATACCTAAAGCGATCTTGATATTTCATCAAAACATCTGGGTAACGAGTAAGTAATTCATTGGTGCGCAGCAGTAAATCATCAAAATCCATCGCACCGGCCTTAAAACAGCGATCAACATAATTTTCATATATATCACCTGTTCTCGGCTTTTTAGCCATCGCATCTTGCTCTACCAAATCAGGATCATTTCTATAGGCCTTAACCGTAATTAAACTGTTTTTAAATGAGGAAATTCTATTCTGAATTTGTTTGTATTTATAGATATCCTTATCTAAACCCATTTCTTTTATTATCGATGATAATAAGCGTTGAGAATCTTGAGTATCATAAATGGTGAAATTAGCTGGGTACCCCAGCTTATTACCATCTATACGTAATAGTTTGGCAAAAACGGAATGAAAAGTTCCCATCCAAAGATTTTTTGCTTCCGTAGAACCTACAATATTAGCAATACGCACTTTCATTTCACGTGCCGCCTTATTGGTAAAGGTTAAGGCCAAAATATTAAAAGAATCGACCCCTTGTGCCATTAGGTGGGCAATTCTGTACGTTAATACACGTGTTTTACCAGATCCCGCTCCAGCAATTACCATTAGCGGCCCATCTTTGTGCAAAACAGGAGCTTTTTGGGCATCGTTCAATTCATCTATAAATGAGCTCAAATTTTCTTTCTTTTAGAGGCGTGAATTTAGCCATTATATAGGGATAGTAAAAGTGATGTTATTCAGATTTATAAACAATGGATGGTATTTCTTTTCATTTTGAATATATTTAACCTTTATAACTTCATATTGAGAATGCAAGTTGATTTTGTATTAATTTTCAGCATCAATAGTAACATAAAGAATATTATTAACATAAATACTGATTATGAAAAAACTAGGTTTTTTGGCAATTGTTCTTATCGGATTTTCCGTTCAAGCACAAGGACCAAATCTTGAAAAAGATTACACTGCCATAGAAGGTAAGGTAATTGAATGGCGTAGAGAAATTCATCAAAATCCAGAATTGGGTAACAGAGAATTTAAAACTGCTGAAAAAATTGCGAAGCACTTAAAATCCTTAGGAATTGAGGTTGAAACCGGTGTTGCCCATACAGGTGTAGTCGGTATTTTAAAAGGTGATTTACCTGGAAAAGTGGTTGCACTAAGAGCAGATATTGATGCCTTGCCCGTTACTGAAAGAAATGATTTACCGTATAAATCTAACGTCACCTCTGAATTTATGGGTGAAAAAGTTGGCGTTATGCATGCATGTGGTCATGATACCCATACCGCAATCTTAATGGGTGTTGCTGAAGTAATGTCTAAAAACAAAGCTAAAATTAAAGGTACGGTGAAATTTATTTTTCAACCGGCAGAAGAAGGTCCACCACCAGGAGAAGAAGGTGGTGCCTTATTAATGGTGAAAGAAAGAGTTATGGATAGTCCAAAAGTGGATGCTATTTTCGGACTTCATATTAATTCTCAAACACCTGTTGGAGTAATTAGATATAAATCTGGTGGTGCAATGGCTGCGGCTCAAACTTTCACTATTAACGTAAAAGGAAAACAATCTCATGGTTCTCAACCATGGTCTGGTGTTGACCCTATTTTAATCAGTGCTAAAATAATAGACGGTCTTCAAACTATAATAAGTAGAGAAACTGAACTTACCAATGAAGCAGCCGTAATTACTGTTGGAAAAATCAAGAGTGGTGTTCGTTCCAATATTATACCAGAATCTGCTGAAATGATCGGTACCATTAGAACGTTAGATTATGACATGAAAGATAAGCTTAATAAACGCATGATAGAAATGGTGAGTGCCATTGCCAAAGCATACGGTGGTGAAGCTACTTGTGAGATTAATGATGCTACAGATATTACCTATAACAACCCTGAATTGGTAGAACAAATGTTACCTACCATGAAAAGAGTAGCTGGTGATGCTAATGTTCAATTTCAAAAAGCAATAACAGGCGCAGAAGATTTTTCATATTTTCAAAGAGAAGCTCCAGGGTTTTTCTTTTTCTTAGGAGGGATGACACCTGGTAGTACAGAATCATACCCACATCATACGCCAGATTTTTTAATTGATGATAGTGGTCTTCTTTTAGGCGTACGAACCCTAACAGAAATGAGTCTAGACTATTTAAATAGTGATCAAAAACCACTTTTAGATATTAAACCAAAAGGATAATTTTGATAAATCACTTTTTAAATTCTATTCCAAGTCCACCATGGTGGGCTTGGATTTTTTTGTTGATTTCATTAGTAGCAATCTGGGATATTTTTATTCAGAAAGGCCACACTATAAAGCATAATTTTCCAGTAGTTGGGCATCTTAGATATTGGCTAGAAAGTATAGGACCAGAAATGCGTCAATATTTTGTTGCAAACAACAGAGAAGAGCTTCCTTTTAATAGAATAGAAAGAGGTTGGATTTATGCTTCGGCAAAAAAAGAGAATAATTATGAAGGTTTTGGTTCTGACCGCGATTTATATGCGCACCAGCATATTTTTGTAAAGAATAGGATGATGGCATACGCCATACCTAGTGGTCACCCTAATGCAAGTGAGCCAACATTTATACCGTGCGCCAAAATAATGGGTTTACACAATAATCGCAAAAAACCATATAGACCAGGTAGTGTAGTAAATGTTTCAGCTATGAGTTTTGGTTCACTTTCGGCAGCGGCGGTTGAAGCGATGAATAAAGGTGTTAAAAAAGCACATGCTTATCATAATACAGGTGAAGGCGGACTCTCACCTTACCACCAAAACGGGGGCGATATTGTTTTTCATTTCGGAACCGGATATTTTGGTGTTCGTTCTGCCGATGGCAATTTCTCTATGGAAAAAATGAAAAAACTGGTTGAGGACAATCCGTGTATCAAAGCCATAGAAATCAAATTATCTCAAGGAGCAAAACCAGGTAAAGGTGGTGTATTGCCAGGTGCTAAAATTACACCTGAACTTGCGAAAATTAGAGGTGTTGAAGTTGGTAAAGATGTATTATCACCTGCTACACATAAAGCGTTTTCAAACGTTGAAGAATTAATGGCTTTAATAGAAGCTATTGCAAATGAAACCGGTTTACCTGTAGGTATTAAAGGAGCTATTGGAAAGTTGGATCAATGGGAAGAATTGGCCGACATTATGTTAAAAACAGGTAAAGGTCCAGATTTTATTACTGTTGATGGTGGAGAAGGTGGTACAGGTGCCGCTCCCCCATCATTTGCAGATCATGTTTCTTTGCCATGGGTTTATGGCTTTTCAAGTCTTTATAAGGTATTTTTAAATAGAAACCTTACAGACCGTATTGTATTTATAGGATCAGGAAAGTTGGGTTTTCCAGCAAAAGCTGCCATGGCTTTTGCTATGGGAGTAGACGTTATAAATGTAGCTCGAGAAGCTATGATGAGTATTGGTTGTATACAAGCGCAAGTATGCCATACCAACAGATGCCCTACCGGTATTGCAACACAAAGTCAATGGTTACAAAAAGGTATTAATATTCCTTTAAAATCGGATCGGTTGGCGCAATACTTTAATACGTTTCGAAAAGAATTTTTAGAAATTACACACGCTGCAGGCTATGAACATCCTAGTCAATTTACCATGGACGATGTTCAAGTAAACGTGGACGACCACGACTTTAATAGAAGTTTAGCCTCTACTTATGGATATAATAAAACTAAAGTACCATTCAATGGTGTTCAAGAATTAAAAGACTGTTCGTATCTTGGTGGCAAAATTTAGATTAACCTATTTAATGCATATTTAATATGATAAGATTTTTTTTATGTTCAGCTCTTTTATTTGTAGGATTAAGCAATGTACAAGCACAGAAAAAAAGCGAATTAATAGATCAGAATCAGGAACTAAAATATAAACTAGATTCTGTATCGAGAATTGTTAGTACCGCACAGCACAATGAAAAATTAGGCTTACAGCGTGCCGATGAACTTCAAGTACAGGTTACCGAGTTACAAGATGCTAACGCCACTTTGATGAAAAATCTGAATAGCTTCGCCGCATTATCAAGTCAGGATTCAGAAAACATTAATAAGACCTTAGCGACCTTAGAAAGGAAAGAAAAACAATTGAAAGGTATAACGGATGCCGTAGCCAGTAATGATTCTACCGCTGTAGTTATTTTAACCAATACCAAACAAGTTTTAGGTGAGAATGCAAAAGTTGGTGTCTCTGATGGATCAGTAATTATTTCTGAAAAATTAGATTTTTTCTTTGCGGATGGTGTGGGTGTAAATCCTTCAAGTGAATCTAGAGGATGGATAGAAAATGTTGCAAAGGTGGCGAATGCTAATCCTAAAAGCATAATTACCGTAGCGAGCTTAAATATTACCGGTGAAATGGATATTGCACTACAACAAGCCACAGCTATTGCGAGCATTCTAATTAAAGAATTTGGTGTAAATGGCGAGCGAATTATTGCAGTTGCGCAAGATGGCGGCTTACGCGAATCACTTCAAATAAAACTTCAACCAGATTATAAAGGCTTCTATGATATGGCAAAGGGAGATGTTAAAAATTAAATTTGTTGCATTTCATCGATGAAGCACTATACTAATTGAAGAATTTGGACGTTCTTATTTCGTAAATTATAATTAATTAAAAATGAGTTCTGACCAAATATTTCAACTTTTTGCATATTTATTACCCTCAGTAGTTACGGGTGCTATTGCTTTCTATTTCTTTAGAATGCACACGAACAATGAAGAAGGTCGTAGACGTTTTCTTTTACATAAAGATTCTCAAAAAGATACCTTACCCATTCGTTTGCAAGCATATGAACGTATGGCCTTATTTTTAGAACGAATTGCTATTCCAAGTTTAGTGGTACGTGTTGGCCCGCAATCTAATGACAAGGGGGCTTATGAAAGTTTATTGATAAAAAGTATAGAGACCGAATTTGATCATAATCTATCACAACAAATTTATATGACCGACGAATGTTGGAACATTATTAAAGCTGCAAAAAGCGCAACAATTCAAATGATTAGAAAAGCGGCTATGAGTCAAACAGAATCTGCCGATAAATTAAGAGAAGACATTCTTAACGAAACGATGGAAAAATCTTCTCCTTCCGCCACTGCTCTGTCTTTTGTAAAAAGGGAAATTGGCGATTTGTGGTAGTAGTTCTCAAAGGAATACACTTACTTGAATAAAAAACAAATCCTTTCTAAATAGAAAGGATTTGTTTTTTAAAATTATAAGTTCTTTTATGCGGCTAAAGAGAATTATTCCTTCTCATTTGGCTCAATAGGGTTTGTTTCTTCATTTTTATTTTTGGCGTACAAATAACCTCTTTTCCACCATAATGTCATTTTTGCTTTATCAAATATTAATGAATTCGTCGTCAATATCGTTGGTGTATAGAACAGATTTATAATAGCATTATTTTGGTTGGCAACCAATTTTCCTATTCTAATATTTTGATTTTCAATACGATCTAAAATAAAGCTCATCATTGTGGTAATAAGTTCGAACGGATTTCTAGATGCTACCCTATTCAAATAATTTACCTCAGTATGTAATACAACAACATCTACTTCGGTTGCTCCTCTTTTAATTGCCTCTTCTATGGGTACAATGCTACCTAAACCACCATCTGCATACTCACAACCATTTTTACGAACTAAACTCATAAACGGCGTATAGTTGGCTGATATCCAAATCCAATCACAATAATCTTCGTAAGTACAATCTTTAATAGATTTATACTCAACCTGATTTAATGATAAATTAGAAACCGTAATAATTACATCAGAATCTCCGTTCTTTAAGGTTTCAAATTCTTCGATAGTTAAACTATTTTCAATAAGTTTCCTAAGGTTTTCACTTTCTCCAAAGGTCTTTTTCCCTACCAGAAAATTTCTAAGAACATTCCAATGATTAATGGAAATCTCCTCATTACCACGAATATTCTTCACCAAAAAAGGGCAATTATTAAATATGCTCTTTTGATTGACATTAGAATAGATTTCTTTGATTTTATCTAATTTACCCAATGCCAAATGTGAAATTAAAAGACTTCCGGTAGAAGTGCCCACAAAAATATCATACTTTCTACCTTCTGCTTGAATTAGGTATTGAGCAACACCACCAGCAAAGGCGCCTTTACTACCACCACCGGAAATAACTAATGCTTTCATTTAAAATTTAATTTCGTTTTAAGATAACGCAAATCTGATGACTTTAGTTGATTTGCGACCTTTTCAATCTCACTTATTTGCTCTTCATCTTTCAATAAAGCATCTAATAACTGTCTTGAGTAATTTCTAAATTGCCAAGAATGATGATTAGTTGCCTTAATCAAATTTACCAATCCGTTACCTTTTAGCGCCTGAATTTCAAATAGGTATTGAAAAGCGGTTTGTCGTACCTCTGGATTAAAAATTGGACTCGTATATCCAACAAGTTCCTCGTAATAACTACTACTTTCTTCAGGGTTGTAATCGGGAGTTACCAAAGCAAGCGTAAGCCAAAGCAAGCGAACATTCTTATTTGGAAGCCCCACAATATCTTTGGTTTTATCCAAGAAAACACTACTATCGTAATCAAAACTGCTCCAAAGTTTATATAGCATTAATTCATTAGTGATATAACTATCATCTAACAACAAGGGTTCTGCAACCTCTTTTAATTCCTCGGGAATAATATCCATTTTTTCAGCTGCAAACTGTCTAATCTTCAAGTCTTCATTTAAAGCTATGGACCAAAGTTCTAATCCAGGAAATTCACCTTTTTGTTTAAGTAGTTCTATTTTTAATTGAGTTGACAACTCGGTGTCATCCAAAAAATCACGGGTTATAAATTTATTTTGGTTATCATGTTTTAACCCATAATACATGCTAAATGAAGAACTGTTCGTCATTAAATAGTCTTTGGCTTCCTCCATAGGAAATACATTTCCCTCTAACCAAACCTCTTTAAATTTATTTAAATCCATACCACTCTCCTCTTCCATTACATTAATAAAATCAGTAACAGTAACGTTTTGGAACTGATAGGTATTCAAGTAATCCTTTATACCGTTTATAAAATTTATATCACCTACCTCTTCTCTAAGAAACGCTAAAGCCCAAGCACCTTTTTCATAAAACGTAAGACTACTAGATTTCGGATTCAGTAATCTCTCCCCTTCTCCTTTATCAGATATCTCATTTAATGTTTTAGCCGTATCAAACAACTTCCAATAAAAATAATCATCTCCAAATACTTCTTTTTCAGCCAAATAAGCATAATACGTAGCAAAGCCTTCATGCAACCAATGATGCTCACTATTTTTTTCGGTAACCAAATTACCGAACCATTGGTGCGCCAATTCATGTGCATTTATATTCACATAATTTCTATCCACAAAAGAAGTGGAATCAATTACATAGGCATCAGAGAAAAAAGTAGCGCTTGTATTTTCCATACCGGCATATAAAAAATCGTGTACAGGAACCTGCTTGTAATTTTGCCAAGGATACGCTACTCCTATTTCTTTTTCTAAAAATTCGAATATCTCTTTTGTGTATCTATAGGTAGGTTCCACTTTAAGACTATCAGAAGGATAATAATAGTTTTCAATGGTAACACCACTATCAGATTTCAATACTTGCTTGTGATAATTACCTATGGCAAAAGCAAGCAAGTAACTACTCATAGGTTTTTTCATATCAAAAAACCAAACAGAAAACTCTTCTGATTCATTTGACTTCTTTAACAAATTACCATTCGCAATAACCTGATAATTCGTATTCGTTTCAATGGTTAAGTCGAATTCAATCTTTTCTTCCATATCGTCAAAACTCGGTAACCAATGACTTGTATATTTACCTTGACCTTGCGTCCAAATTTGTTCATTTCCCTCTAGATTATCATCATATCCTATAAAATAAACGGTCTGCTCTGGGTTGGCTACATAATCAATAATAAGCTTATGCGATTGCCCCTTTTTGAATTTTTGCTTAATGGAAATTGTCTTTTCCGTAGTAGTGAAATTTGCTTTTTTTCCATCGAGCTCCACTTTTAGAAAATCGATGTTCTTGGCATCAAGAAAAATAGAATCTATATTTTTTTTTACGTCAAAACGATAATCAACACTACCTTTTAATTGCTGTTTTAGAGGTTCTAGCTTAATATATACGATGGCCGCAGTAAAATCTACCTTATCTTGATGTTGACCGTAGGTGAAACATGTAATGCAAAAAATAAGTTGGAGAAAAAAATTCTTCATGTAAATTTAAAAACTATGGAAAATCAAATTTAATAATTTAGTTTGTCGCAATTCTACCTAAACCCTACTTTAGTGGTATGAATGCTAATTTCTTGCAGACTCCCATTGTTTACTTAAAAGGTGTTGGCCCTAACCGAGCTGAAACTTTAAAGTCAGAATTGGGGGTTGACACTTACCAAGATCTGCTCAATCTTTTTCCCAATCGATATATAGATAAAACTCAATACTATAAAATTAGTCAATTACAACGAAGTAGTGCCGATGTTCAAATTATAGGCAAATTGGTCAATATTAAAACGGTCGAGCAAAAAAAAGGAACTCGGTTAGTTGCCAGATTCATTGATGATACAGGAGAAATAGAACTGGTTTGGTTTAGAGGTCAAAAATGGATTCGCGAAAATTTAAAATTGAATACTCCCTATGTTATTTTCGGAAAATGCAACTGGTTCAATGGCACATTTTCAATGCCTCACCCAGAAATGGAACCACTTAAAGAACATGAACAAGGTACAAAAGTGTACATGCAGCCGGTATATCCTTCAACAGAAAAATTAAGTAATAAAGGCATTACCAACAAAGTCATCAATAAACTGATGCAACAACTTTTTATAGAAGTCAACGGAAAATTCACGGAAAGCCTTTCCGATAAACTGCTTTATGAACTAAAGCTCATTTCTAAAAGTGAAGCGCTGTTCAACATTCATTTTCCAAAGAATCAGGAGTTATTGGCAAAAGCACAATATAGATTAAAATTTGAAGAACTATTTTATATTCAACTTCAACTGATTGGTAAAAAACTATCAAGAAAAAAGAAAATAAAAGGATTTCCTTTTACAGAAGTAGGTGACTATTTTAACGATTTCTATTCTAACAAGTTACCCTTTGAACTTACTGGAGCTCAAAAACGAGTAATTAAGGAAATTCGAGCTGACCTTGGCAGTAATGCTCAAATGAACCGTTTGTTACAGGGCGATGTAGGTTCTGGAAAAACGATTGTGGCAGTTATGACCATGCTTTTAGCTATCGATAATGGATTTCAAGCGTGTTTAATGGCGCCGACAGAAATTCTTGCAAATCAACATTTCCAAGGTATTTCAGAACTGTTGGAAGGAACAAATATCACATGTGCTTTACTAACTGGATCTGTTAAAAAATCGGCTCGTAAACCTATTCATGAACAGCTGGAAAGTGGAGAATTAAACATACTAATTGGCACCCATGCGCTTTTAGAGGATAAGGTTAAGTACCAAAATTTAGGTATTGCGATTATAGACGAACAACATCGTTTTGGCGTAGCGCAACGGTCTAAACTGTGGCATAAAAATGAATATCCACCACACATATTGGTAATGACAGCAACTCCGATACCTCGAACTCTAGCAATGAGTTTGTACGGCGATTTGGATATTTCGGTAATTGATGAATTACCACCAGGTCGTAAGCCTATTAAGACTGTTCATCGGTATGATGCCAATCGCCTAAAGGTATTTCGATTTATACGGGATGAAATAGAGAAAGGGCGACAGATTTATGTTGTCTACCCTTTAATTCAGGAATCTGAAGCTATGGATTATAAAGACTTAATGGATGGTTATGAGAGCATTGTTCGTGATTTTCCACAGCCAAAATATCAGATTTCTATTGTTCACGGTCAAATGAAACCTGCCGACAAAGAGTTTGAAATGAATCGGTTTGTAAAAGGTGAAACGCAAATAATGGTCGCCACAACCGTTATTGAAGTAGGTGTTAATGT
Organism: Maribacter orientalis; assembly: GCF_900109345.1. Taxonomy (GTDB): domain Bacteria; phylum Bacteroidota; class Bacteroidia; order Flavobacteriales; family Flavobacteriaceae; genus Maribacter; species Maribacter orientalis. The sequence continues at coordinate 243,489 of NZ_FNZN01000005.1, read as the reverse complement.
ACCCAATGCTTCAGTAATGATTATTGAAAGCGCAGAGCGTTTTGGTTTATCACAATTACACCAATTACGTGGTCGTGTAGGCCGTGGTGCAGACCAAAGTTTTTGTATTCTTATGACCAGCCATAAATTATCTTCTGAAGCGAAAACTAGATTAGAAACCATGGTGGCTACTAATGACGGATTTGAAATTGCCGAGGTTGACCTTAAACTTCGAGGACCCGGTGATTTAATGGGCACCCAACAAAGCGGATTGCTAAATTTAAAAATAGCCGATATCGTTAAGGATAATGACATCCTTAAAACAGCTCGGTATTATGCCCTTCAATTACTTAAAGAAGACCCTTCATTAGGTAAACCAGAGAATTTAATCATTAGACATATGTATGCCCAACTGGTAAAGCACAAGAATATCTGGACGTATATTAGTTGATAATTTGAATGGGCAAAATAGGAATCTTTTGTTTATTTAAAACGTTACCTTCAAAATCAACTGTGAATACCCCTTGTGATTTAAACTGCCCTCCTAGGCTGTAACTAGAAACTCCAAGTAAAACTACTTTATTTTCATAGTCAATAGTAAAACATTCAACTAGTGGCTGCCATTCTACTTCATCACTCTCAAATTTAGTTATATCTTCAAATACATCAATAAAAATACTTTCACCTGTTTTTAAATTAAATATAACAGGATATAAAGCTCCTGTACCAGGAAATGCACCCGTACGAGAACCAAAAAATACATCATCAATTACAATTTGAGGGTTCCTTTTACTTTTAAAACTAGCCTGAAATTGACCAGCCTCTCCCGGTATATTTATTTCCAATAAATTAGTAGATTCTACATCATATTGATAGTTACCCCCATATCGACCTAATAAATAGCAATTACCATTTCGTTCACCTACTAAATTATAACTATCATCTTTTAAAACTGTTTTAATATCAACTACTTCTACATTATCTAAATCAATAACAGTCAATAACTTTTCCGCTAAAGGATTAGACCAATCCTCATACCAAAGAAAGTAAGTATACCTGCCGTTATATAGAGTTTCAAATTTGGAATTTGCAGACCATTTAAATTTACCAATGTTTAATTCTGTTTCATTATTAGTATTTACATCAAATATTTTTATCTTAAAATCTGTAGTACCATCGTTAGAATTAAAAGAGTCAAAGTCGCTATATTGAAAATAAATTTTTTCCCGGTAATGCCAATAAGACCAATCATGTGGATTAAAATAAGGCACATCATATTTTAAAATTTCATTTGTAATAAAACTTTTGTAATAAAAAGTATAATAATTACGACCAATTGCATTTTCCATAATAGTAATCCCATATTCATCTGCATAATAATCTTCATAATTAGGTAATACTACACTAGCCTCTGTAAATAAATTGACATAATTACGTGAATCATATTCCGCACCATTATTTACATGTTCATACAACTCTGTGCTTTGAGTGCCTCCATTGATACTCAAATCATAATAATTACCAATAACTGTATAACCTGAATCAGAATTAGAAGAATTATTTTCAAAATCGTCTGCACTGTCCTTATCACAAGAAATAAGTAAAAAAGCAAATATTAGTAAGGTCAATTTTTTCATGTCAGAAATTTAACCTAAAAAAAGAAATATGAAACACATCAAAAACAAACTTTAGATAAAAAGACATTTTATCCTTGTCATTGGACACTATCAATCCGATAAAATATCACAACTTTATCGTTGAACATCGTAATTTATAAGTCCGTTAATTTCCAAGAAACCCTTGTTTTTAATAGATTTGTGAACTTAGATTAGAAAGAATATGAGCGCAACTAAAACATTATTTGACAAAGTGTGGGATTCCCACGTAGTGCATAAAATACAAGATGGCCCAGATGTACTGTTCATAGACAGACACATGGTTCATGAAGTAACCAGTCCAGTTGCTTTTTTAGGATTAAAAAACAGAAATATACCTGTTATGCATCCTGAGAAAACATTTGCAACGGCTGACCATAATACTCCTACCATAAATCAACATTTACCGGTTGCAGATCCTTTATCTGCCAACCAGTTAAAAATGCTTGAAGAAAATGCCAATGAATATGGTATTTCTTACTGGGGATTGGGACATGCTAAAAACGGAATCGTACACGTTGTAGGTCCTGAATATGGTATTACCCAACCAGGTGCTACTATAGTATGTGGAGATTCCCATACTTCTACACACGGTGCTTTTGGTGCTATAGCTTTCGGTATTGGCACATCAGAAGTTGAAATGGTATTGGCTACACAATGTATTATGCAGCCAAAGCCAAAGAGAATGCGTATCAACATTAATGGGAAAATGAGTAGAGGGGTTACACCGAAAGATGTTGCCTTATTCATTATTTCTCAATTGACCACTTCTGGAGCTACAGGCTACTTTGTAGAATATGCTGGTGAAATCTTTACCGATATGAGCATGGAGGGTCGTATGACCGTTTGTAACCTAAGCATAGAAATGGGTGCCCGTGGTGGAATGATCGCTCCCGATGAAAAAACATTTGAATATGTAAAAGGTCGCGAGTTTACTCCAAAAGGTGCAGATTGGGATAAAGCAATGCAGTATTGGGAAACACTTTATACAGATGAAGATGCTATTTTCGATAAGGAATTAACTTTTGATGGTTCATTAATTGAACCAATGATTACATATGGCACCAACCCAGGTATGGGTATGGGAATTTCCAATGACATTCCTATGGCTAGTGACGTACAAGGTGGTGCTACTACCTATCAGAAATCTTTGAAGTATATGGATTTCAATGAAGGTGATAGCATGATGGGAAAATCAATTGATTTTGTTTTCTTAGGAAGTTGTACTAACGGACGAATTGAAGATTTTAGAGCTTTCGCATCTATTGTAAAAGGAAGAAAAAAAGCCGATAATGTAACCGCATGGTTAGTTCCTGGTTCTCATAAAGTTGAAGCGGCAATTAAAGAAGAAGGTATTCTTGATATTTTAACCGAGTCTGGATTTGAACTTCGCGAGCCTGGTTGTTCTGCTTGTTTAGCTATGAACGATGATAAGGTACCTGCTGGTAAATTAGCCGTAAGTACTTCAAACAGAAACTTTGAAGGAAGACAAGGTCCTGGTTCAAGAACTTTATTGGCTAGTCCACTAGTTGCAGCAGCAGCAGCCGTAACCGGTAAAGTGACAGACCCAAGAGAATTAATGGTAGAACTCGTATAACGAATTCGCCTTCAGCTAATGGCCTATGGCTTTTAGCAAAAACAAACAATTATAATAATAAAAGCTAATGGCTAAAACCCAGAAGCTAAAAGCTATAAGAAATGGCATACGATAAATTCGACATATTAACATCAACTGCAGTCCCTTTACCCATAGAGAATGTAGATACAGACCAAATAATTCCTGCACGATTTTTAAAGGCAACTGAACGAGTAGGTTTTGGTGACAACCTTTTTAGAGATTGGCGTTACAACCAAGACAATACTTTGAAAGAAGATTTTGTTCTGAATCAAGATAAATTCAGTGGTAAAATTTTAGTAGGTGGTAAAAACTTTGGCTCTGGGTCTTCTCGTGAACATGCTGCTTGGGCAGTATACGATTACGGATTTAGATGTGTAGTTTCTAGTTTCTTTGCAGATATCTTTAGAGGTAACTGTTTAAATATCGGTGTATTACCAGTACAGGTAAGTGCAGAGTTTTTACAGAAAATATTCGATGCTGTTGAGTCGGATCCATCTACAGAATTGGAAATTAATCTACCAGAGCAAAAAATCACTTTACTTCCCACAGGAGAAAGTGAATCTTTTGACATTAATGATTACAAGAAAAACAATATGTTAAATGGTTTTGATGATATCGATTACTTATTAAATATTAAGAAAGATATTGAGACTTTCGCTGAAAGCACACCTCTGTAATTCAATTTTCATTTAACGGAAGAACACTAATGAAAAGAAAATTGGAAATAATGGATACCACCTTAAGGGATGGTGAACAAACCTCGGGTGTATCCTTTTCTGCATCGGAAAAATTAACCTTGGCAAAACTTCTTTTAGATGAGCTTAAGGTAGACCGTATAGAGGTTGCTTCTGCTCGTGTTTCTGATGGTGAGCTTGAAGCTGTTCAGAAAATCACCGAATGGGCAGCTACAAAAGGATATTTAGACCGTGTAGAGGTTCTTACTTTTGTAGATGGTGGTGTTTCATTGCATTGGATGCAACAATCGGGTGCGATTTCTCAAAATCTATTGACAAAAGGTTCCTTAAACCATTTAAAATACCAGTTAAAGAAAACTCCAGAACAACACTTTTCGGAGATTGCGGATATTTTTAAACAAGCCACGAAAAGAGGTATTATTAATAATATCTATTTGGAAGATTGGAGCAACGGAATGCGCAATTCAAAAGAATATGTTTTTGAATTTTTAGAATTTCTTTCAACACAACCTGTAAAAAGAATATTATTACCAGATACGTTAGGCATTCTAACATATACTGAGACGTATGCTTATATTTCAGAAATAGTTCAAAAATTTCCTGATTTACATTTTGATTTTCATGGTCATAATGATTATGACTTAGGTGTTGCTAATATTATGGAAGCTGTAAAAGCGGGTTGCCATGGTTTACATTTAACTGTAAACGGGATGGGTGAACGTGCTGGTAACGCCCCAATGGCAAGTGCTGTTGCGGTTATCAATGATTTTTTACCAGAAGTAGAAATTAGTGTAAACGAAACCTCTTTATTTAAAGTAAGTAAACTAGTTTCAGCATTTACAGGGTTTACAATTCCTGCAAACAAACCCATTGTTGGTGATAATGTATTTACGCAAACTGCTGGTATACACGCCGATGGTGACAGTAAAAAGAACTTGTACTTTAGTGACCTTATGCCCGAACGTTTTGGTAGAAAACGTAAATATGCATTGGGCAAAATGTCTGGTAAAGCCAACATTCAGAAAAACTTACAAGAACTTGGACTGACACTGAACGATGATGAATTAAAAAAGGTAACAGCAAGAATTATAGAATTAGGAGACAAAAAAGAGCGCGTTACTAAAGATGATCTTCCTTTTATAATATCCGATGTTTTGGATACTGCCGATTACAAACAAAGAGTTTTTGTGAAATCGTATGTATTGACCCATGCAAAAGGTTTAATGCCCTCTACTACCCTATCTGTTGAAGTAGATGGTAAAATTTATGAAGCACATGCTCAAGGCGACGGACAGTATGATGCTTTTATGAATGCATTAAAAAAAGTATATATTGCTAAGAATAAAACGTTACCGAAGTTAACAGATTATGCAGTGAGGATACCGCCAGGAAGTACTTCTGATGCGCTTTGTGAAACAGTAATTACTTGGGAAATGGATGGAAAAGAATTTACCTCAAGAGGGTTAGATTCCGACCAAACGGTTAGTGCCATTAAGGCAACAGAGAAAATGTTGAATATAATTTAAACAGATTGCTTCCTACCTTGCAATGACAAGATAAAAAGCAACATACAAATACACAGAATGAAATTAAATATTGCCTTATTGGCCGGTGATGGTATCGGTCCAGAAGTTATTGATCAAGCAGTAAAGGTATGTGATGCCATTGCGAAAAAACACAACCATGACATCAATTGGAAACCTGCCCTTACGGGTGCAGCAGCCATTGATGCCGTTGGTGAGCCTTATCCTGATGAAACACATGAAATTTGTGCCAATGCAGATGCTGTTCTTTTCGGTGCCATTGGACACCCACGCTTTGACAATGACCCTTCGGCGAAAGTACGTCCTGAGCAAGGATTATTAAAGATGAGACAAAAATTAGGTTTGTTCGCTAATGTACGTCCAACCTTCACTTTTCCTTCTCTCATCGATAAATCCCCTTTAAAAAGAGATAGAATTGAAGGTACCGATTTAATCATCTTGAGAGAATTAACGGGCGGAATCTATTTTGGTGAACGTGGTAGAAAAGATGGGGGAAATACGGCATTTGACACCATGACTTACCAACGTTTTGAAATTGAACGTTTAGCCAAAAAAGGTTTCGACATGGCAATGAAACGTTCTAAAAAGTTATGTTGTGTAGATAAGGCCAACGTTCTAGAATCTTCTAGATTATGGAGAGAAACAGTTCAGGCGATGGAAAAAGATTATCCAGAAGTTGAAGTTACTTATGAGTTTATCGATGCAGTAGCCATGCGATTAATTCAATGGCCAAAAGGGTATGACGTAATTATTACGGCAAATCTATTTGGAGATATCTTAACAGATGAAGCTTCTGTAATTGCAGGTTCTATGGGCTTAATGCCTTCTTCTTCAGTAGGTAGTAAAGTTTCATTATATGAGCCAATTCATGGTTCTTACCCACAAGCAGCTGGTAAGGATATTGCAAATCCTTTAGCTACCGTTCTTTCAGCGGCCATGCTATTTGAAGATATGAACATGACACAAGAGGCTGAGGAAATAAGGAGAGTTGTGAATAAATCATTAGCAGAAGGGTATGTTACCGAAGATCTTGCTGATGGTGGTAAAAGTTATAAAACTAGTGAAGTTGGCGATTGGTTGGCCAGCAACATCTAATAAATACATTTGAAATAAAAAGTCCCTTTAATCATATGATTAAAGGGACTTTTTTTATGAGTTAAATTCTTGTTATTGAATTTCTTTCAAATTATTATAAGCTTCCTTGTGTTGATATATCTTGTTCGTAAATACTTTTAACGATTGCATGAATATCTGGTATAACAGTCCTTGCTAATTTCGAATTGCCGTTCAACAATACACAAATACCTAAATCTGAGTCTGGATATAATGCAATTTCGTTTCTAAAATTATTTACACTACCACCATGATGCCAAATAGTTTCTTCTGCCGACTTTTCATTCTCCTTTAATGTGTGAATACGCCATCCAAATCCATAGGAAGAAGTAACGTGACCTAGCCATCTCTGATAATACTTACTGTGTCCGTTTAAAGCAATATATGGTTTAAAAACCTGTTCGACAGCTTCCTTAGCCATTACTTCTGGATTGTGTCCTAGTAAAAAACGCATCCATTTTGCCATATCTAGCGAACTGGCATTTATACCACCTGCTGCAATAGCATTATAGTATTTATCCGTTAAAGATAGAGCACTCCAATGACCCCTACTTTTGGTATGTGGCAAAGCAACATTATCAGAATTAATCAATGTTTGATGGTCCATAGATACCGATTTCATATTCAATGGCTTAAAAAACTTATCAGCCAACAAAGTTTGAATATCCTTACCAGTAGCTTTCAGCATAATTTCTTGACTTAATGAAAACATGGCATTCTGGTAACTATATTGAAGCCCAGGTTCTGCAATTGGTTGAACTTCATCAAAACGACCGGCAATTTTGGACATCGATAATCCAGCTTCCACCAGGTTGGTGAAACTGTGATATGGAGTACCAGAAGTATGAGATAAAAGATGGGCTATCTCAACTCTATCTGTATTAATTTTATTTCCAAACTTAAAATTTGGAATGAATTCAACGACTTTATCATTCCAATGAATTATACCTTCACTTTCAAGATTGGCCGCTAGTACACCTGTAAACCCTTTCGATATTGAACCTAACCTAAAAAGCGTTTCTCCATCAACCTTTTCAACTCCCTTTACACTTCTTTTTCCAAATCCATTAGAAAGTATAACGGAATCACCGCTAACTATACTTACCCCTGCACCTACTATATCACCTGATTTAATCGCTTTATCAAAATATATTGTTAATGCCGCTTTCAACGCTTGTTGACGTATGGTATATATTTTTATTTCTCTTTTTTCTGCTAAAGTTTTAACAGGATTTGAATTTGAAATAATTGCCTTTGAATGTTCAGGTTTAAATGACGAAGCTGTGAGGACAAATAGTAAAAGAACTAATACTATAGTTCCTAGGAATAATTTAGTACGTTGCACGATTAAGTAGGTTTAGGTTCTTTAATAACGCGTTAAAATACATTTAAGTGCGATGAAATACCCAAATTACAAAATTTAATACGAAAATCGATTACTTTTTAGAAAGTAAAAAGAATCAGAAATAAGCCTTTACTTTAAATTGTGAGCAAAAAAAAGGAACTTGTTTACCAAGTTCCTTTTCTATTTTTAAAAGAAAATTGTTGTCTAACAGTTAATAGCCATTTTTCTATACTTTATTTCTCTTCGCCTTCTGTAAATTAAAATTCCGACCGCTATAATTACTCCAATAAATGCCAAGCAAGCTCCTACCAAACTAGAATAAATTATTCCATATCCAAATGCTATGGGTAATCCGGCTAAATAAGCTCCTGAGGCATTACCCATATTAAAAGCACTTTGATTCATTGATGAACCTAACATTTCAGAACCTTTAGATGTGTTAATTATTGCCATTTGAATAGGAGTAGAAACAGTAAAAGATATGACACCAATTATAAAAGTCATTCCCATTAATAAATAAGGATTAGTAGCGATAAACATATTCAATATTAAAATCGCCGACATGAACGATAGACTAATTATTACCGCTTTTAAAGGAGAAAACAAGTCTGCCATTTTCGCACCTAAAAAGTTTCCAACTACCATACCTAAGCCAGCCAACATCATAGCGTAACCAACATAATGATTAGGCAAACCTGCCACATCTGTTATTAACGGTGCAACATAGCTATACCAAGCAAAGAAACCACCAGTACCTATTGTCGTTAAGGCAATCAACGCCCAAAGTTCGGTATTCTTCAAGCCTTTTGTGACACTAACTTTTTTTTCTGATGCTTCAATTTCAATTTTCGGCATCCACATATAAATACTACCTAAAGCCAATAATCCTATAAAGCCAACTAGGTAAAAAGATACACTCCAACTAAATTGTTGACCTAAATAAGTTCCTATCGGTACTCCAATAACATTGGCTATCGTTAATCCTGAAAACATAATTGCAATACCTTGAGCAGATTTTCCCTTCCTTGCTAATTTTGTAGCAACTACAGCGCCAATACCAAAAAATGCACCATGTGGTATTCCTGATAAAAACCGTAGAAAAAGGAGACTTTTATAACCAGACGCTAAACCAGATAACGTATTAAAAACAGTAAACCAAATCATTAGCAAAAACAGCATTTTCTTGGGAGTAAGTTTAGAGCCCAACCCAGTTAATAATGGAGCCCCAACTACTACACCTAATGCATACGCCGCAATAAAATGTCCAGCTTGAGGAATGGTAATTCCCAAAGAGCCAGACACTTCTGTCAATATTCCCATAATTACAAACTCGGTAAGACCGATTCCAAAACCTCCGACAGCTAAAGCAAACAATGCTTTTTTGTTTGATGGATTTATTTTCATAACCAAATTATTTAAGTCTTCCTAGTTTCATTTTAAACTACGAAGTATATTCAAAGTACAAAGTTAATTTGAAGTCTCTGTATAAATTTCAACGTTATTAACTACATTGTATTCAATTTTACCCTTTTTACTAAAAAAAAATAAAAATTAGGTTAAAAAAGAATATTGTTAATATAAAAAGCATCGAAATATAATTTCGATGCTTTTTAAGAAAGTTCAAATTTCGTTATAAAATATAATCTGTACTAACAAAATTAGAGAGTTTTGCTTCTAATAAATGTTGAATAATTTCAGTATTCAATTCATTATCCTTAAAAGCTACAAAAGTTCTGATAGAGAAAGAACGTAAGGCATCATGAACACTTAAGGTAGCTTGTGCTGAATCTTTTCTTCCAGTAAACGGATAGACATCAGGACCTCTTTGACATGAGCTATTTAAATTCACACGACAAACCAAGTTAACCAAGGTGTCAATTAATGGCGAAAGTGCATATACATCCTTACCAAATAAACTTACTTGCTGACCATAATTACTTTCGGCCATATCATCTAAAGGTTCTTCAATATCAGTAAAAGGCACTATAGGTATTATTGGTCCGAATTGTTCTTCTTGGTACACCCGCATATCTTTAGTCACCGGATACAAAACTGCTGGCCATATGAAGTTATCGAATCGTTTACCACCTTTTTTGTTTAAAATTTTCGCGCCTTTTGCAAGTGCATCATCAATAAGCTCTTGAATATATTCTGGTTTTCCTGGTTCAGGTAACGGTGTTAACTTAACACCATCATCCCACGGGTTACCAAATTTCAACTCATCGACTTTTTTTGCGAAGCTTTCATTAAACTTCGACCTTATATCTTCATGAACGTATACCACTTTTAAAGCTGTACAACGTTGACCGTTAAAGGATAAGGTACCCGCTAAACATTCATTAATTGTCAAATCTAAGTCTGCATCAGGTAAAATAATCGCCGGATTTTTAGCTTCTAAACCTAAAACCAAACGCAAACGATTACTCTTTGGATGTTGCTCTTGTAAGGCATTAGCAGATTTACTATTACCAATTAATGCCAGAACATCCACTTTTCCTGTTTGCATAATAGGAGCAGCAACTGTTCTTCCTCTTCCAAAAATAACATTGACCACACCTTTTGGAAAACTAGTTTGAAAAGCTTCTAGTAAAGGTGTAATTAATAGCACACCATGTTTCGCTGGCTTAAATATGGTAGTATTACCCATAATAATAGCAGGAATCAAAAGTGCAAATGTTTCATTCAAAGGATAATTATATGGCCCTAAACATAAAACAACACCTAATGGCCCTCGTTTAATATGCGCATATACTCCGTCGTGCTTCTTAAACTTTGCTGCATCACGATCTAGTTGCTTATAGTCTTCAATAGTATCTTCGATATATTCAACTGTACGATCAAATTCTTTTTGAGAATCGGGTAATGATTTTCCAATCTCCCACATTAATAATTTTACAACTTCTTCTCGTTTAGTTTTCATTTTTAAAACGAAAACTTCCATGCATTCAATACGGTCTTTAACATGCATCGTTGGCCAAACACCTTGGCCACGTTTATAAGCCTTTAAAGCCCCGTTTAAAGCGTCTAATGCTTCTGCCTCTTGCAGATCTGGAATACTACCCAATAATGTTGGCTTATACTCACTGGTTGAAGAAATAGTTGAATAAACATCTGTTGTTTCCCCTTTCCACTCCCTTAATTCACCATCAACTAAATAATGTCTTTGATCTATAGTTGATGTAATTTTATATTCTTCTGGTATTTTAATATCGCTCATTATTTTCTTCTATTTAATATCGAATTGATGACTTATTGATTGATTTCTAAATCTTCATAGAAATTTAACCGTATTACTTAAATATAACTTAAACCAAATATTCAAACAAATCAGGTTTGTCATTTATATAATCCCCATAGAAATTGTTAGTTTTCATACGTTCTATTAATGGTTGTAAATCTTCAGGAGATTTAAGTTCAATCCCTACCACTGCCGGAGCATTTTCCCTGCTCGATTTTTTCGAATATTCAAAATGTGTAATATCATCGGTTGGTCCCAAAATATCAACAACAAATTCTTTTAGTGCACCGGGTCGTTGGGGAAATCTTATAATGAAATAGTGTTTAAGCTTACCATACAATAAAGCTCTCTCTTTTATTTCTGCAGTTCTAGTAATATCATTATTACTACCACCAATAATACACACCACATTTTTTCCCTTTATTTCATCTTTATAGTCATCCAAAGCTGCAATAGTTAAAGCCCCTGCAGGCTCAACAACGATAGCATCTCTATTATAAAGATCAAGAATCGTTTGGCAGACCTTACCCTCATCGACAGTTATCATATTGTCTAAATAATAACTACAAATAGGAAATGTCAATTCACCCACTTTTTTAACAGCGGCCCCATCAATAAACTTATCGATATGCTCGAGAGTTACAACTTTACCTAATTCCATAGATGTTTTCATAGAAGGAGCACCTTTAGGCTCTACACCAATAATTTTGGTCTTTGGTGACAATTCACTAAAAACACTTATAAGTCCTGATGCTAAACCACCACCACCAATACACACAAAAAGATAATCGATGGGCGCCTTGGTTTGTTGTATTAACTCAAGTCCAACAGTAGCTTGACCTTCTATTATTTTAGGGTCATCGAATGGATGTACAAATATTTTTCCAGTCTCATGACCGTATTTGCGAGCAGCTTGTGATGCATCATCGAATGAATCGCCTTCCAAAACTATTTCTACCCACTCATCACCGAATAATTTCGTTTGTTCAACTTTTTGCTTTGGTGTAACCGAAGGCATATAGATAGTACCTTTTATCTTTAAGTGAAAACATGCGAAAGCTACGCCCTGGGCATGATTCCCAGCACTTGCACAAATAACACCCTTAGCCCTTTCTTCTTTAGAAAGTGAGCTTATTTTATTAAATGCTCCTCTAATTTTATAAGAACGAACCCTTTGTAAATCTTCTCGCTTTAAACGAACCTGGCATTCATATTGTTTTGAAAGCCTAATACTTTCTGTTAAAGGGGTAATCTCTGAAATTTCAGAAATAATCTTTGCTGCATTTCTTACATCATCTAATTTTGGAAAATAAGTTGGCTTCTTCCCTTTCATATATTTGCTCTTTCTACTAAACGCTATTGTAAATAAATCGACGACTACCTCAAAAACTTAAATTGTCCGCTTAAGAACTATTCGATCAATACTACAATTCAAGAATGATTTGTAACTTTTCGAAAGTACCCAACCGGACAATTAGAATGACTTCGTAAGATTAAAAAAATCTAAACTATAGGTTTCATAGCAGTCATTGATTCACGTAAACGTGCACCAACGATTTCTACCGGATGCTCACGTAATGCTTTATTAACAGCAATTAATTTAGCATTATCAACGCCATTGTCCATTGCTTCAGAGAAGTTTGTACCGATGACATCTGTGTCTATATTTTTCATAAAACCTGTCAAAAGAGGTTTACATGCGTGATCAAAAAGATAACAACCATATTCAGCTGTATCAGAAATAACACGGTTCATTTCGAACAATTTCTTACGAGCGATTGTATTTGCTATTAATGGAGTTTCGTGCAACGATTCGTAATATGCAGATTCAGCTATAATACCCGATTCTGTCATTGCTTCAAAAGCTAATTCTACACCAGCTCTTACCATTGCAATCATTAATACCCCATTGTCATAAAATTCTTGCTCAGTAATTTCTTGATTACCTGCAGGTGTTTTTTCAAAAGCAGTTTCTCCTGTTGCAGCTCTCCATGTTAAAAGATTTTTATCATCATTAGCCCAATCTTCCATCATTGTTTTAGAAAAATGACCTGTCATAATATCATCCATATGTTTTTGAAACAACGGACGCATAATTTCTTTTAATTCTTCTGATAATTCAAATGCTTTTATTTTAGCAGGATTTGAAAGACGATCCATCATATGCGTGATACCACCATACTTCATTCCCTCAGTGATTGTTTCCCATCCGTATTGAATCAATTTCGACGCGTAGCCAGCATCTATCCCTTTTTCAATCATCTTATCAAAACAAAGAATAGAACCTGTTTGTAACAAACCACAAAGTATCGTTTGCTCACCCATTAAATCTGACTTTACTTCTGCAACGAATGAAGATTCTAATACACCCGCTTTATGACCGCCTGTACCAGCTGCATATGCTTTAGCTTGCTCTAATCCTTTTCCTTCCGGATCATTCTCTGGATGCACCGCGATTAATGTTGGTACACCAAAACCTCTTTTATATTCTTCACGTACTTCTGAACCTGGACTTTTTGGAGCTACCATAATTACTGTCAGATCTTTACGAACTTGAGTACCTTCCTCAACGATATTAAAACCATGTGAATAAGATAGTGTAGCACCTTTTTTCATTAACGGCATAACAGCACCAACAACAGCTGTATGTTGTTTATCTGGTGTTAAATTGATTACCACATCTGCACTAGGAATCAATTCTTGGTATGTACCTACCATAAAACCGTTTTCTGTAGCATTAATAAAAGATTGTCTTTTTTCTTTTATCGCAGCATCACGAAGTGTATAAGCGATATCTAAACCAGAATCTCTCATATTCAACCCTTGGTTAAGTCCTTGTGCACCACAACCTACGATAACAATTTTTTTGCCTTTTAAAGCGTTTACACCATCTGCAAACTCAGACGAATCCATAAATCGGCATTTCCCCAGTTGCGTTAATTTATCTCTTAATGATAGTGTATTAAAATAATTGGCCATTTTATATTTACTTTATTAATTATTTAATTGATTCGTTTTTTAAAATTCTTTAAGTATTGCAGAAATTTCCATTACATCTTTAGTTACAGAAATTCGCCCAGAACGTACAAATTGCATAATACCATAAGGTTTCAATTGATCATGCATTTCATCAACTTCATTTCTTCTTCCGCTTTTAGCGATGACAAAGAAATCTCTTGAAACAGTCACAATTTGAGCATTATTATCTTTTATAATATTCTGAATCTGACGTTCATCGAAAAGCAGACCAGATGCTATCTTGAACAAAGCAGATTCTTGATAAATCGTTTCATCATCAGTATGATAAAATGCTTTAATCACTTCAATTTGCTTTTCAATTTGACCTACTATGTTATGTACCCATTTTTCTGTAGTATTTACTACAATAGTAAATTTAGATACATCGTCTATTTCTGACTTAGAGACATTTAAACTCTCTATATTAATATGTCTCTTTAAAAATATTCCTGAAATCCTATTCAGTAATCCAACATTGTTTTCTGAATATACCGATATTGTAAACCATTTATTTTCCATAAGCCATTTTCCTTTTCTTTTATGCAAAAGAATTTTATGGGATCGTTTTATTAATTTTTTATTATTTCTTTACTGCCAAGATCAAACCAGTTGACCAATTCATTTTGGTTAACTGAAAATCATTACGTTTCTCTAAATACGCTGTTAATTCAATAACATTATCTTCATGTCCCTCGGGCCAGTTAGGTTGCATTGTCATATCATCTATGATGTAAAACCCACCAACCCTTACTAAATCTAATACTTCATCAATTTCACTATATTTTCCTGGCCATGCATCTGCAAAAATTAAATCAAATTTTTCACCAGCATATTCCTCTATCCATTGAGTACCATCCTTACAAATCAATTCGATCCTACCATCATTTCCAAAATAAGTTTCAGCAATGTCTGTCAACTCTTTGTCATTATCTACTGAAATTAAATAAGAATTGTTATCCATGCCTTCAATCATCCACGAAAGACTTAAACCTATGCCAGTCCCTATTTCCAAGAACCTTCCGTTAGGTTTCGAAGTGATAAGTGTTTTAAGAAAACTACCAACATATAAATCAGATGGCATCTTAAATCCAATTTCTTCAGATTTACGAACTATCTCCGAGTGTAATTTTGGAATATCTTGTATGCTGGCGTCGTTCATAATTTTGGTTATTTCAGTCTAATTTCAGAAACCGAAGCACCAGAAGGAATCATTGGGAAAACGTTATCTTCTTGTTCAACTTTGACTTCTAAAAAATAAGGTTCTTTCGAAGCAATCATTTCTTGAATAGTCGATTTTAAATCTTTACGTTCAGAAATTCGTTTTGCCTCAATACTATATCCTTCGGCAATTTTTACGAAATCTGGATTCACCATTACTGTTGATGCATATCTTTTCTCAAAAAAAAGCTCTTGCCATTGACGTACCATTCCTAAGTGATCATTGTTCAAAACAACAATTTTAACAGGAACTTTATGCTGAAAAATAACCCCTAACTCTTGAATGGTCATTTGATAACCTCCATCACCAATAATAGCAACCACTTCCCTATCCATGGCACCCATTTTAGCACCTATAGCTGCTGGAAGCGCAAAACCCATTGTTCCTAACCCGCCAGACGTTATATTACTTTTTGTCTGGGAAAATTTAGCATATCTACAAGCAATCATTTGATGCTGACCTACATCAGAAACAATAACTGCATTATTATTTGAAGCTAAATTAATTTCCTCAATTACCTCTCCCATGGTCAAACCAGGTTTGGTTGGGTGAATATCATCGTTGATTATCGTATCAAATTCTATCTGATATTTTTCTTTGAAAATATTATGCCAAGCCTCGTGCTTATTTTCTTTAATAAGTGGAAGAAGTAAACCCAAAGTTTCTTTAGAATTACCCAACACCGCTACATCAGCATGTACGTTTTTATTGATTTCAGCTGGGTCTATCTCAAAATGAATCACTTTTGCTTGTGTAGCATAATCTGTCAACCTGCCTGTTACACGATCATCAAAACGCATACCTATAGCCAACAAAACATCGCATTCGTTGGTCATTAAATTAGGCGCATAATTACCATGCATTCCTACCATACCAACATTTAAAGGATGATCTGAATCTAAAGCAGAAACACCCATAATAGTCCATGCAGCAGGTATACCAGCTTTTTCAACCAATTGTTTAAGCTCATTTTCAGCTTGACCAAGTATTACACCTTGACCCCAAACGATAAATGGTTTTTTAGCATTATTGATTAAATCTGCTGCAGCCTCAATGGCACTCATATCTGGTTTTGGCACCGGCTTATAACTTCGTACACCCGTACATTTCTTATACGAAAACTCAAATTTTTCAATTTGGGCATTCTTGGTAATATCTATTAAAACCGGACCTGGTCTTCCTGACTTGGCAATATAAAATGCCTTCGCCATTATCTCAGGAATTTCAGAAGCTTCGGTAATTTGATAATTCCATTTTGTCACCGGAGTTGAAATGCCAATAATATCAGTTTCCTGAAAAGCATCAGTGCCCAATAACTCTCTTGTAACTTGCCCCGTAATACAAACCATTGGGGTAGAATCAATTTGCGCATCGGCAAGACCTGTCACTAAATTGGTTGCTCCAGGACCAGAAGTTGCAATTGCAACACCTACTTTACCTGAAACACGCGCGTACCCTTGAGCTGCGTGTGTTGCACCCTGTTCATGTCTTGTTAGTATATGCGTTAATTTATCTTGAAATTTATATAATTCATCATACACAGGCATAATAGCACCACCTGGGTACCCGTACATTGTTTCGACACCTTCTGCCAACAAACAATGAATTAATGCCTCCGCTCCAGAAATCTGTAAAGCTTTCTTAGCATCTATATTTGTTTTTTTCTCTTTTACTGTTTCCATAATTAATGTTCAAATTCAAATAATGCATTAAAACCTACAACTACCAACATTATATTGCATCTAGTACTCAATTAAAAGTATGTTACTTACTATCTAAAATTCATCTGTAACACAGCCTTGTGAAGCCGATGATACCGTTCTAGCGTATTTATATAAACTACCTCTTTTCACTTTTAACTCCGGTTGAACCCAAGCTTTTCGTCTTGCCGTTATTTCATCATCTGTTAGATTTACTGAAATCTCATTTTTCTCTGCATCGATAGTAATAATATCACCATCTTTTAACAATCCGATAGTTCCACCATCTTGAGCTTCTGGAGATACATGCCCTACAACAAAGCCGTGTGTACCACCTGAGAAACGACCATCTGTTATTAAAGCCACATCCTTACCTAGTCCGGCACCCATAATAGCTGCAGTTGGCTTCAACATTTCTGGCATACCAGGTCCGCCTTTTGGCCCTTCATAGCGAATAACAACTACATCACCTTTTTTAACTTCTCCTTTACCAATACCTGCATTGGCAAAAAATTCGTCATTATATACTTTTGCCGGTCCAGAAAAATACAAGCCTTCCTTACCTGTAATTTTCGCAACTGAACCTTCAGTCGCCAAGTTTCCGTACAGAATTCTTAAATGGCCAGTAGCCTTAATTGGATTACTTAAAGGTCTTATTACTTGTTGATGCTCTAGTAAACCAGGAACATCAGCTAAATTCTCAGCTATTGTTTTACCAGTTACAGTTAAACAATCACCATGTAACATTCCGTTTTCAAGCATAAATTTCATTACGGCAGGTACGCCACCTACACGGTGAACATCTTCCATAAGAAATTTACCACTAGGCTTTAAATCAGCCAAAAAAGGTGTTGTATCACTTATTTTTTGAAAATCATCTAATGTAAACTCAATATCCGCCGCTTTCGCTATTGCCAAAAAGTGCAGAACTGCATTTGTGGAACCACCTAATAAGGTTAACAAACGAACCGCATTTTCAAATGATTTACGAGTTATAATATCACTAGGCTTTATATCTTTTTCCAATAAGTTTTTTAAGGCCCTACCAGATTCTATAGCATCATTTTGCTTATCTTTTCCTATTGCAGGATTTGAAGAATTGTAAGGCATGGCCATACCCAATGCTTCAATAGCCGAGGCCATAGTATTAGCAGTATACATACCACCACAAGCACCAGCACCCGGGCATGCATTTTGGATTACACCTTTGTAATCCTCTTCATTCATGGTACCCGCTACCTTCTCACCCCATGCCTCAAAAGCAGAAACAACATCTAACTTTTTATCCTTATAACATCCAGAAGCAATAGTACCGCCATAAACTAATACAGAAGGTCTATTCAATCGTATCATAGCCATTAGAGCACCTGGCATATTTTTATCACAACCAACTACGGTAACTAAACCGTCATAGTTCATTGCTTGAACAACAGTTTCCATAGAATCGGCAATGATATCTCTAGAAGGTAAAGAATAACGCATGCCATAAGTACCCATAGAAATACCGTCACTAACACCTATAGTATTGAAAACAAGGCCAACTAAACCACTCTCATTTACACCAACCTTAACCTCTTGTGCCAAATCATTTAAGTGCATGTTACAAGGGTTACCTTCAAAACCTGTACTACCAATACCAATTAATGGTTTTTTTAAATCATCTTCGGTTAAACCTATCGCATATAACATTGCCTGAGCTGCCGGTTGCGTTGGATCCTGGGTTACATTTTTACTATGTTTATTCAATTCCATAATATAATTCTAGTATGCTTATCTTATTTACTCAATCCTATTAAACCAAAGATAAAAGTTTATAAAAATTTCAAATTTTAACAATAATTGACAGTACAAATTCATTTCATCTAAAAATCAATTAAATATCTGATTTTCAGTTTCTTATACTGCTATTATATACCATATTCAATACTTCAAAACTATTATGATTATTATTTTTAAAATAAAAAAACCTGTATCAAATATATTTGATACAGGTTTTTCTAAACAATGAAAAGCTATATCATCCCTAACTAGGAATGACTATGACCACATTGCTATTTAATAAAGCTAATTTCACACTACAATAGTACATAAAATACAATTACAAAAAAAGTGTTATTAACATGACATCTTAAACTAAAAGATTATTAGTTATGTACAACTAACATAAATAAAATAATTTACCAGAATTGAAAATATTACACCAACTTAAAACTCACCCTATCACCGCCCCTTTTTTGTGCCAAAATACAAATAGCTTTATCAGATAACTGAAGTATTCTCGGGTAACCACCTGTAGTTTGTCCATCTTTCATTAATACTATTAATTTACCAGCAGGTGTAAGCTGCACGGTACCTGGTAATGTTGCCGATGTTAACATTGACATTTCATGCGAAGAAATAGTCTCTTTAATTTGATAAGCCATTCTATTATTCTCATGAGCAACCGTAAATGACTTGGAAAAAATCTCTTCTAAATGCCTATCGGTCAACAAATAGAACTCAGGACCTTTACTCACTTCTAATTTGTAGTCATCTAAAAAAGAATCAACTTTAATTTCTGAAATTTTAGGTTGAAACAATTTATTATAAATAAACGGAACAACATCATTGTCACAAAGTCTATTCACTTTGGTTATAGGTTTGTAAAACGATCTACTTCCAAGTATCTCTTTAGAGGTAAATCCTCCTCTAACTCCTAAATACGACCTAAACCCTTTATCTAATCGGCCGAATGATAGAATATCTCCCACTTCAATCTGGTATACTTTATAATTCTGTATTGGTAAATTATTTAAGGTTGCTGACATCTCTGCCCCACCTAGAGCCATATACGTTTCCTCTTCAAACATAAGCGTTGGCCCGGTCATCGTAATCTCTAAAACTGCCGCAGAAACTTCATTTTCTAATAATGAATTTACTTTAAAAACAGTCATTTCATCCATTACACCAGAAACTGGAACACCCTTATTTCTGAAATGAAACCTACCTGAATCTTGAACCGTAGTATAGAATCCCGCTTTTAGTACTTTAAGCATTTAACTTAATTTTTTCAGGTTTATAAATACCAACTTCGGCCTCTATCTTATGCAGATCATACTCTGCCCTAGATATTTGATAAAACTCAATTTTATCACCAACATTAACAAAACAAGGATTTTCTTTTGAAGCATCAAAAATAGGAACAGAACAATTTCCGATAATATTCCATCCTCCAGGTGATTCTTGTGGGTAAATACCTGCTTGTTTTCCTGCAATACCAACCGCACCCTTAACCACCTTTAGTCTTGGTGTTGCTTTTCGTGGTACTTCTAAGTCTTTCAATAAACCGCCTAAATACATGAAACCAGGCAAAAAACCTATTCCGTATACCGTATATGTCGTACCAGTGTGCATTGCAATAATCTCAGGAATCGACTTATTAAGTTTTTTAGCAACCTCATCAAGGTCTAAGCCAAACTCTAAATCATATGAAACAGGTAATCTCCATAAATACCGTTCTGGTTTTTCAGATTCTTTTAACTTAGAATATCCGACATTTATATCTTTTGAAATTTTCTCAAAATCAATAGTCATTTTTCTATTTACAAGTAAAAGAGAATTGTATGAAGGTACCATTTCCCAATCCTTTTCGGTAAACATATTTAATCTTATATAGGTTTGAAAACCTATTATAGTTTCTAAAATATGTTCGCTTACTTCATGGGGCCATTCAATAAGAACAGAATGTACACCGAAGGGCTTTATATTTATTGCAGGGGAATTCACGGTTTAGTTTGTAGATTATGTTCTAGTAAATGCTCTGTAATATACGTCAAAATTTGAAAAGCGGTTGGGGTATCGCCATGAACACAAAAAGTATCTGCCTGAATGGGAATCTTTTCTCCGTTCACCGTTCGTACCTTATTTTCATTACACATGAGCACCATATGTTCTAAAACATCTTTTCCATTTGCTATTACTGCATTGTCCTGTTTTCTAGAAACTAAACTTAAATCGTTATTGTAGTTTCTATCAGCGAAAGCTTCTTTCATAATTTTGAAATTATTAGCTTTTGCTATAGCTTCAATTACACTTCCATTAGGCACATACAAAATAACATTCTTAAAAGGTGAAATAGCGGTTAGGAATATATTCGCTAAATGTTCGTTTTTGGCAATATCATTATAAAGTGCACCATGAGGTTTAATATGATGAAATGTTGCCCCTAGTTCATTACACTCGGTCATGAATAGTTTTATTTGATTTCTAATACTTTTAATTAAATCAGCATCGGATATACTTATAGTATTCCGACCAAAATTTTCTCTATCAGGATATGAAGGATGTGCCCCAACACTAACATTAAATTTAAGCGCTAATTCTATAGATTGTCTTATCGATTCTTTATTGCCTGCATGACCACCACAAGAAATATTGCAAGAACTTATCATTGGAAACAAATCGGCCTCATTCCCAATACCTTCACCAACATCACAATTGATATCAATTAACCTATTTCCCATTTAAAATAATCCTAACACGGTTAAAATACTTTTTGCTCCCAATAATATCGAAAGGAGAATAATAGCCAAACCTATGCAATTTTGCACTAAGGTATTTTTATATTTTCCCATAACACCTACCCTATTAACTACCCATAGTAAAAAAATAGCGATGATAGGTAAAAGTAATCCGTTCGTGATTTGAGCAAATTTTATTATTTCTATAGGTTTAATACCAAAGGATAGAAAAACTACCCCTAAGACTAAAATCAATATCCAAATAAATCGAAACTTGGCGTCCTTAAATTCAGCCTTCCATCCAAAACAACTATTCGCAACGTACGCAGCGGCTAAAGGAGCTGTTATAGCAGAAGTGATACCTGCTGACAATAAACCTATACCCATAAAATAGAGAGCTGCAGAACCATACAGTGGCTCTAATGCTTTTGCCATATCTAACACATTATTTACTTCAGTACTTTTTATAGCTGCCGCAGATATTATTATACTTATAGATACGAGCCCGCCTAAAATAATAGACACCAATGTATCTCTCTTCGCAAGTTTTAAATCTTTTTCTGATTTCCACTTCTCACTCACCAAGGCTGCATGTAAAAAAAGATTGTAGGGCACTACCGTCGTACCCACCAAAGCTATAATGGTCAAAATACCATCTTCAGGGATTGATGGCACAAATAATCCCTTTACTAATTCCCAAAGATTGGGTTGTGTCAATACGGCTGTCATTACAAAAGACAGGCTCATAATTAATACAAGAAATATAAATACCTTTTCTAAGGATTTGTAATTCCCGAAAAAGAGAAGTGAAAATGCTGCCAATCCTAATATAACTGGATACAAATTATTATAGCTAAGTCCAAAAAGAGCCTCCATTCCTAAGGTAGCACCACCAATGTTACCTGCTTCATATGAAGCATTACCTATAATAATAGCAGAAAATATAAGAGTGATTACACTATTTCTTATCAATGGGTTACTTAACTCTTGTTTTATAACATCGGCCAATCCTTTTTGAGTTATGATACCTAATCTTGCCGACATTTCCTGAAGAACATAGGTCGCAATTATCGATAACAACATGGCCCACAGCAAACTATAGCCAAAGTTAACTCCTGCAAGCGTACAAGCAGTAACTGTACCGGGACCAATAAACGCGGCTGCTACAAGAACACCGGGTCCTAATTTCTTAAACATGGATTAAAATTATCATTCTTGTAAATATAATCTCTAAATATGAATTAGCTCACCATCATCAAAATCAATTTCACCACAATTTTAACATTTCAAAATGCCGTTAATCTAAAAAAATGCAGTTCGTCTAAAAGTTGGATGTCATTCATCGAGGTTACATACTAATCTTAAAATATCGAGGTTATTAATTTCCCCAAACCTTAAACTTAACCTATTAATGATTTGTTTAGAATGTAAGAAAGAACTCGATTATATAGACCACAAAAATGCTATGGAAAGTGCAGGTGTAGAACTCTGCAACAAACATTATGAACGTATTGAGAAACTAATCAACAAACACGATACTTCTTTAGAGGCTATTCAATTATACTATGCCCTTAAAGAGGCTGGTGTAAACTCTATGCTAGAATGGTGGGATGGCAAAAAATCTATAGATATCGCCATATCACGTGTAAAACTCAATATTGAAATTGACTCTAAATATGATAAACTGACCGAGCATGAGGCTATTAACAATTTAGAAGAGGCTATGCACTCCTTCAAAAATGGATTTACAACCATTCGAATTCCCCATATTGTTGTACGGTACTATTTAAACGAAACCGTAAATAATATTATTGGAATTATGGAAGGCCTAAAAGCCAATATAAAAGTTATTAATTAAAATAAGTAGACATGGAAAAATCTAAAAAAGCATTTAAAAATCCGATTCGGGCAGCCTTAGCTACCCTTTTAATAGGTATGCTAATGCAGGTTCTTCAATGGCCATATTCAGCAGGTATAGTTTTTATTTCGTTTACCGCAATACTGGTTTTCTACTCCCTTCGTTTTTTTAGGAAGACAGAAAAACTTACTATAGACATTATAAAAATGGCTTTAGTTCTATTTTGGTCAACTAATGGCATTTTAACCATTCTATCTTTTCCGTACACCGTAATTTTCCAAGTCGGTACAGCCCTTACATTTATTGCATGGTTTGCCATGGAGGGCACTACTTACTTTATGGACAAAGAAGGTAATTCAAGAAATAGCCTTACTGAAATAATTTGGAACTTTGTAATGGTCATTGGTGTAATCACCATTATTTCTGGTGGCATTATGCACCTATTAAATTGGGATTATTCGATTCCTATTTTAACCACAGGTCTTACTATAGTAACAAGTTTTATTTTAAAGGATATTTTTACAGCGCCTAAGAAACAAGAAGATGATGTAAATAATGAGGAGTTATATTTTTAATTAGTAATCATCATCTGCTCCTCAAATTAAAATTTTTATAGGCAATTTTCGTATCTTTTACCCAAAGGGTACAAATATGAACACTATTGACAGACGACAATGGCTTAAAACTGCTGGACTTTCTAGTGGTTTTACTTTTTTAGGTGGATTTGGAGCTTTCGCCATACCAACCGAAAAATCTGATTATTTAGAAAAATCAAGAATTGCCAAATTAAATTCTAATGAAAATCCGTATGGGCCATCAAAAGCAGTACGAGAGGTAATTAAAAATTCATTGGATATTGCTTGTAGATACCCCTCAATGGTGCTACATCCATTAGTAGAACAAATAGCACAGAAAGAAGGTGTAACCAAAGATCACATTGTTATTACTGGCGGTTCTACAGAAGGTTTAAAGGCTGCTGGTCTGACCTACGGAATTAACGGCGGTGAAATTATTGCTGCTGACCCTACTTTTCAGTCCCTCATGACCTATGCCGAGAATTTTGGCGCTACCGTACATCGAGTTCCCGTAGATAATAACATGGGGCATAATTTAGATGAAATGGAGAAACGAATAACCTCTAAAACAGGTTTGATTTTCATATGCAACCCAAACAATCCTACAGGCACATTACTTGACAGAAATAAACTGAGAGATTTCTGCTCCTCCGTTAGCAATAGAACCATGGTTTTTAGTGACGAAGCTTATTACGATTTTATTACCGAACCCGATTACCCTTCAATGATTGAATTGGTGAAGGAAAATATGAATGTAATAGTCTCAAAAACATTTTCAAAAGTTTATGGCCTTGCAGGGCTTCGAATAGGATACTTAGTCGCTCGACCAGACATTGCGACCAGACTGAAAAAAAACATTATGGCTATGTCAAATGTTTTAGCGATTGAAGCTGCTAAAGAAGCATTAAGAGATGATGCGTTTTACAAATTTAGCGTTGCTAAAAATGTGGAAGCAAAAAATGATATCTACAAGACCTTAAATGATTTGAACTTAGAATACCAAAAATCACATACAAACTTTGTTTTTTTCAAAACCGGAATACCGATAAATGAAATGATGTCTGCCATGGAAAAAGAAAATGTTCTAATAGGAAGACCTTTTCCACCATTTAATGATTGGGCAAGAATTAGTACTGGTACAACAGAAGAAATAAAGCTTTTTGATAAAGCTCTCAGAAAAGTGATGGGATAGTTTATAACCCCAACCAACCTTCTCTATCGAAACTTCTGTATTGTATAGCTTCAGGTAAACACCCGAATGTGTAACTTTGGAATACAAAATCAGAGCTACTGCAAATACCTTGTATAAAATCAAACTAGGTATGTTATTGCATGATTATTATAGACTAAATAATTCAGTAAATTGTTAAACCAACCACTACTTCTTCTATAACTCTTCAAAATACAAATTAAAAACCCTGTTCCCTAACTCTAAAAAACAGTTAGGCAACAGGGTGATTTTATTGTGGTTTGGGACTATAGCCCTTCTTTAACAATATAAATTATCTTAATCTTCATCCACAGAAAGGAAATTTCCTTCGGCATCAAAATAAACTTCCAACCCATTGCTCATGGTTACTTCAAAATCGCCTTCATCTTCAATTTCCGCATGTACAATGGTAAGATTTGGGTAGGTCTCATTCAAATACGACAGTGCCATCTCTGGTAATTGGGCGGGGTCTATAGTGTCTCCATCATCGTTCCCATCTTCTTCTTCCCAGTCATAATCTCCATCATCATCTTGGTCGTTTTCATCGACACCAACACCCTGGAAATCACCAGTGATATTAAAAATCAAAATAGTATCGTCATTCAATTCCACTTCGTATTGATCATTATGTTCTAGTTCTGCTTCATCTATCCCCACTCCAGGATAATTTAGCTCGATATAGTCCAAAATAACTTGCAATAAGTCTTCTTTAGCAACTTCAGAGTCATCGAAATCACCATTTTCTTGGCTGTCATCATCAATGCCTAAAAAGATGCCATTGGCATCAAAAATAAGTTCTGTACCATCACTTAATTTTACCTCAAAATTACCATTATCTTCTTCTTCTGCCTCATCTATGGTTAAATCAGGATATTCACTTGCCACAAAATCTAAAATTTCCACAGGCAAATCACCAACTCTAACTTTTGCATCTGCCTTTAAGGCGATACCCACGGGTAAATCATTTAGAGTATCCTCATTATTTTTGCTGCAAGACACAACAGTAAAAACACTTAAAGCAACTAGTGCCATTTTTTGAATGGTTTTCATTTTTAAATTGTTTAATAGGTTAAATTCATTTTTCATTTGGGGGTAATTAAATTTTTGTTTCATAGGGGTTTTAACTATAAATATGATTTAAGATTAATTCTTATATATTCTAAAACAATTAGTACAGAAAAAACCCTACCACAAATCACTATAAATTTAATACTAAATGGGTTTAACTTGCGTGAAACGTCTATTTCTTACCTCTATGGTTTTTCTACTGAGCGATTGAAAACCAGTAACATTGAGGGCATGTAATAAAAAATCAAATTGTCCTTGATATTCACTATTATAAGCGCTAAAAACAGGGGTTAAACTCTACTTTATTAACATAGCCTCTATCTTAATATAAATTAATTAAAACACTGTATACCAATTACTTATAATGTTATTAATGATTTACTAACTTGTTTAGACGACTTTGGATCATTACTTTAAACGATTAAATTTATCCAGACAATACATCAGCAAATGCTATCTAAAAAATAGGACAGGCAAGTAATAAAAATATGCTTTTGGAGAAATCGTATTTGCATTACCAATCAATAATTGAAATGAAGATGGTAGTCAAAAAAAAGTTTGAAAAAAATTCTTCAAAAGGTTAAATTCTTACAAAATATAGGACAAAGACTTTTGACCGAAAGTAAATTCAGTAAATGTCATGGATAGAATTTTGTTGGCCTCCTCATAAATCTTCCCCAACCACCCTTCTATATCTAAACTCCTATATTGCATCGCTTCGGCTATACACCCGAAGGTGTAACCTTTAAAATATCTCGCAGCTGACAAATGCATTATACAAAAAATTAGGAACTGAATATTTCCGTACCTTGATAGGGAAACCACCAACCTATTACTTTTATGATAAAGTTCTTTAGAAAATACGTTACAACCTACTGACTAAATTATGCTGCCCGACTATACATAAGAAACAGAAGATAAAATATGGATGGAATGGCAATCAGAGTTGAAATAAAAAATACTCCAAGCGAAGAAAGAACCATTTTGGTAGTAGACAATTCTTTCCCTTTACTATTTTTTTTTAATGAATAAATAACCGTTATAGTTATACCAACTATTGAACCCAAAAACAATGCAATCAAGCCAGCGATAAATCCCATAACGACTATTTATTAATTTCTCGGTAATGTATGACAATTTTCAGTTAAAGATCCGTGACCTCTAACAATCACTATAATCAACCTTTACTTCATCTGTAACTCTATATAATGTGGTATTCTTCATTTTAAATATTATTTGACTGATTTTAAGTCATTTATTTTTATTCAGTTTCTTAGGAAGAATAACTAACCACTTCCCATGATTAAATTTTTCCGTCGTATAAGACAACGTCTGCTTACCGAAAACAAATTCTACAAATATCTACTGTATGCCTTTGGGGAAATAGTACTGGTAGTTATTGGTATTTTGATTGCATTGCAGATAAATAATTGGAATGAAGAACAAAAAAATAAGGCTATCGAACAGCAATTGTTGATTTCGCTTTTACAAGAGTTTGAAACCAATCTCACGATACTCACTAAGACTATTGAAACCAATACTGCAATTATTGAAGGTTCTTTAGAAATTGGAAAATTCACTGGTCCTTCATTACCAATTATAAGCGAGAAAGAAATGTCCCAAAATATGGTGGATGCTTTCAAGTAGGTATCTAGGTATGTGCCCAACAAAGGAACCTATGATGAAATAAATAATTCTGGAAAATTATCCATCATTTCTGATCCATCCTTGAGAAAGGCAATTTCTGAAATACAATCACAATTGGAACTTGTAAAAAATCAAGAAAACAGTGTTATCAAAATACAGAATTACACCCATCAATTTTTTTTAAACAATGGAAATTTTAGAAGACATTTGGATATTATTGAGGACGTTCTTATTGATGTTGATCCAAGTAAATTTCCAAACAATGATTTTATTTTTCTTGAAAATCCAGAATTTGAAACCAATCTATACTTATTCATTGTAATGTCAACAAACCTAAATACAAATTTCTATTTACCGTTAGAAGAGCAAACTAACCTATTAATTAAACAGATAAGGCAAAATATAGAGTAAGGCTAGAACTCATTAACATATTTATAATGTACATGTGAACTATATAGGGACTTATCACGTATTATAGCTGCCAATCTCCTACTCCACAATCGGTTAACAAATCTAACCACTACTACTTCGGTAGCTTTATCTATTTTGGTGTTCTCCTAAATTATAGTTTTTGAGCTACTTATGGAAGCATCTGGTATTGATGGCGTAATTATTTAAAAATGACCCAAGAAGAAAAAACCTATATCGGATAGCGAATCAATTTCCACCAAAAACGAAAATGAATTGATGATCACTTTTATCCGGAAGAATTGAAATGCGTAAAATACTTATATTTATATAAAGCATAAATTGTATACTGATGAAAACTACTAGATTCTTAATTTTTGGCTATTTGATTTTTACCTCACTAATTGGGTTTGCACAACCCAAGGAAACAGTTGAAAACTGGAAAGGGAAGAGAGTGCTTTTAATCGGGGCTCATCCTGACGATGACCATCAATCACATGGCACATTGGCTATGCTCAACAAAAATGGCAATGAGATATATATCCTAACCATGAGCACCGGAAATGTGGGAACAAAGGATCCGAAACTGGGAAAAGATGATCTTGCCAAGATCAGACGTATTGAACAACTTGATGCCATGAAGCAGATTGGTTTATCTGAAGACCGGTATATTAATCTGGGCTATGATGATGGTAGACTTGAATTTGCGAATAAAGAAGAAGCTATTGGTAAATTGGTCTATTATATAAGAAAGCTAAAACCCGATGTATTGATGGCTTTTGATCCTGGATATAATTATCAGGTTTGGCACAAAAGTGATCATCGGGCGGCAGCCTATTTAGCTGCTGATGCGGTGAGGGCAGCAGAATGGCCTTTGATGTATGAAGGACATATCATACAAGACAAATTAGAGGCCCATGTTATTCCTGAATTCCTTTTTTATGGAGGCAATGTGTCCGACAAAAACACCATAGTAGACATTACCGATTTTGTAGAACAACGTGTCAACGCAGGCTCCAAATATGTGAGTCAATGGACATCAGGATGGAATAATTATCTAGGACATGATATTGATAAATATCCTGCTACAGAAAAGGAAAAATTATTTAATAACATCAGGAAGCGCATTAAAGTAATCGATGGAAAATCAGTGGAAAGATTTAGATACCACCAAGGAGCACCAGATTCCATGGGTCATGCACCGCGTGATTAAACCAGCTACAATCTGTTTGCAAGTAGGAACCAAGCTACCCATTTTTCCGATAAGTGTTCTACTTGAAAAAGTATTTAAAAGCCGTCTTTTTATTCGGTATGGTTGCAATTTGTTCAGAGTGGTTTTAACTCGAATTCTTGCTGTAAACGAGCGCGAGTAGAAGGAACTATACTCATACTTGAAGGCACGAGCATGACGCTCGCGATAGCGGGGGTACTCGTTGCAAACGAGCGCTAGCCGGGGAAAAAACGACTGATTAGTAAAATTTTAATAAAACGGATAAAGAATTATAATAACAAAGCCACTCGATAGATTGAGTGGCTTTCTTTATATTCGAAAAGTACTAATTAATAAGATTATCTTTAAATCAAACTAAAAAAATGGAAGAACAGAATTTTAAAAATCATGGTAAACTTGTAAAAGGGTTTCATGGACTCTTGTTTATTGCGATACTAGCTTTATTAATCGGTGCTATAAGTAATCTTATTCGTACCAGTAGTGATAACCTGTATTTAGCTTCTTTAGTAGTGCTAATCGCTATTATATTTTTAATTATGGCATGGTTTGTACGCAGCTTTCCTTTAAAAGCACAAGACAGGGCTATAAAAGCTGAAGAAAATTTGAGGTATTATGTAATGACAGGCAAATTATTCCCTAAAGAACTAAAAGTAGCCCAAATTATAGCGCTACGTTTTGCGAGTGATGAGGAGTTTTTACCCTTAGTAGAAAAAGCTTTAAAAGAAAACTTAACCAACAAAGAAATTAAAATGCTCATAAAAAATTGGAGGGTAGATGTTTACAGGGTTTAAATATGTAATTACCAACTGTACAAACATGCACAGCTCCAGTCCCTATAGCTTGTAGCTGGCAACCGCCTACCAAACTAAACCCTCATACTTGACGGTACGAGCGTCATACTGAAACAAGTTCAGCACAAGCTGCTCGCACTAGCTTTATTTTTATGGAATTTTGCCTGCGCGAGTGTGGGGGCGGTGAAGTACTCCACATAGGTTTTACCTTAGTTAGATATAGCTTACTCCTGTGGGCACTCGTTGCAAACGAGCGCTAGCGGGGGAACCAAAAAGCAATAAATACATGTACCCTAACCACAGCTGTAAGCAAACTCCTTAATTAATTGGATTGCTTCGTTATACTCCCGAATGTGAAAGTCTGAAATCTACGATTTTCTTGACTAGGGTAACATCATGGGAATCCTAACTATGAAAACAAATTCATTAATTTATATATTAAAAATCATGAGTTAAATAGTTCTGTACCTTAAAAAGGAAACCACCAACCACTATTTCATATGATCATATTCTTTAGAAAAATTCGTTAAAACTAGTATCTGAAAATAAATTCAGCAAATACACTTGGCTGACAACAGCTTTAAACTAGAGGTCAAATTGATAACCAAAAACCTACCCCAACCACCCCTCTCTATCTAGGCTTCTGTACTGGATGGCTTCTGATATATGATCACCGTTCAAGTCTGAATCACCACTAAGGTCTGCAATGGTTCTAGCAACTTTGAGAATTCTATCATAGGCCCGTGCAGAAAGATTTAATCGTTCCATCGCATTTTTTAAAAGGGACTTCGATTTTTCATCTAATTTGCAATACAAACGAATTTGCTTGGTATTCATCTGGGCATTATAATGCACATTCTCTAATTCGGCAAAACGTAAAGTTTGTAATTCTCTTGCCGAAGTAACTCTTTTTCTGATTTCAACACTCCCTTCTCCTTTTCGCTCTTCAGATAGTTTCTCGAAAGGTACTGGTGTAACCTCGATATGAATATCGATACGATCCAATAACGGACCCGATATTTTACTTAGATAACGCTGCATTTCTGCCGGCGAGGATGTTACTGGGGCATCAGGATCATTAAAATACCCACCCGGACTCGGATTCATACTAGCCACTAGCATAAAACTACTGGGGTAGGTCACCGTAAATCGTGCTCGCGATATCGTTACTTCCCTATCTTCTAAAGGTTGTCTAAGCACTTCTAAAACGCCACGTTTAAATTCAGGCAATTCATCTAAAAATAAAACGCCATTATGTGAAAGAGAAATTTCCCCCGGTTGTGGGTACGAACCACCACCCACTAAAGCTACGTCTGAAATTGTATGATGTGGACTTCGAAAGGGCCGTTGACTCATTAAACCCATGTTCTTAATTTTACCGACCACACTATGAATTTTGGTAGTTTCCAATGCTTCATGTAATGTCATGGGTGGCAAAATAGAGGGTAATCTTTTTGCTAACATGGTTTTACCAGCACCAGGCGGACCAATCAATATAACATTATGTCCACCTGCAGCGGCAATCTCCATACATCGTTTAATACTTTCTTGCCCCTTTACATCTGAAAAATCAAACTCAGGAAAATCAAGATTTTTATAAAACTCTTCACGTGTATCTATAATAGTTTGTTCTAAAGGTGTACCCTTATCAAAGAAATCTAAGACTTGCTTAATATTATCAATTCCGTACACTTTCAAATCACCAACAATAGCGGCCTCTTTTGCATTTGCCGTAGGTAGCATAAAACCTGTAAAACCTTCCTCTTGAGCTTTAATTGCAATAGGCAATGCGCCTTTAATTGGCTGTAGCCCACCATCTAAGGAAAGTTCTCCCATTATAATGTACTTCTCAATATTCTCAGACTTAATCTGATTAGAAGCTGCAAGAATACCTACAGCCAAGGTAAGGTCATAGGCCGATCCTTCTTTACGAAGATCTGCAGGAGCCAAATTAATAGTAATTTTTTTACCGGGAATTTTATAACCGTTGTTTTGTAGTGCGGCAGCAATTCGGTAATTACTTTCTTTAATTGCATTATCGGGCAGGCCTACTAAATGATATCCAATACCCTTGTCGATATTAACCTCAACAACTATTGTCGTAGCCTCTACGCCAAAAACTGCACTTCCATAAACTTTTGTAAGCATATCATCTATATATTGGATTTTAAATTTAAACCTTTTATTATAAATGACTTAATTCTATTATTTAACCGAAAACTTCTTTTTTAATGACACTGGTTTACCTGAGTTTGTAAATCCCTCAAGTGACACTTCAAACTCACCTGTAATGTCAGAGGTATAAAACTCTATTTTTTCTTCATTGACCTTCGTGTTAAAATTTGGCAGCCAAATTAATTGATACCTGAAATCTGGTAATCTTTTATAATCGTCTTTTAAGCCTCCTTCATAAGATTGTTGATAGTAGTTCTTACTCTCATTAGGTTTAAAAAGTTTTTGAGCCAGCATATTATCAGTGTAATAGTTCTCATAAAAATTAGATTTAAATGTAGTTACATCTACTACTCCTTGAAATGTTCTGGTACCATAAAAATGTTGATTTCGTGATATATTAATAGATTCTACTTGAGCTGATGATAAATTAATAAGTCGCTCGTGATCTAATAACAAAATTCCGTCTACAAAAACTAATGGTAGCTTACCCGATTCTACATAAGGTGCTATTGGTCGAACATGAAATTCTGGTTTTCCTTCTTTGTTATCCTGTATCCAAACATGTTCAACGACCTCTACAAATGTTTCTTTTATTGATGGGAATCTTGTGTATTCATCAAGTACATAATTCGTAGTACCTTCTCCATAAAATCTACTATTAGGTTTCCCTATTAAAATAGTATCTGGTTTACTACTATAATATGCATTCTCAATTTGATTATATATACTTCGCTCTTCAATTTGAGATTCCATTTCTCTATCCAATTTAAACATGTCAAACTTCAAATCTGACAACTTCAAATTTTCTTCTGGCTTTAATTCAATACTATATTCTTCAGCATCTTCTTCTAATACCTGAACATATACCTCTTCTGTATTGTAATCTTCTTCTACATTTATAAAAAATTGTCCTTTCTCATTTGTCGTCACTAATTTAAATAGATATTCCTTTCCTGGAAAAGAAACTCCTAAGGCATTATTTTTCTTATTTACGTTTTCATTTTCTGTTGTAACATTCCCTATTAAAAGCTCCCCTCTTAATTCTGGAAGTATGAGTTTTTCTATTTTATTTTTCTGTGGATAAACACTTTTGTAATTCAAACTTGAAGTATTAAACTGGGCCTCCATTTCATCAACTTTTCTAACGGATACCGAATAGTTACCTAAACCTTCTAATGTGGTAGACGATATAAGTAGAGATACTGGTTGACGAGTTCCATAAATAGATTCATTTAATTCTAACCGAACCGGCACATTAAAAATACCAGCACCTTGACTACTAGGTGATTTAGAAACTGATTTAATTAAATCATATGCGCTTTTTGTCCTAAAAACTGCTTGGTTACTTGTATATGGATTTAAAACAGTAACATCAGTACTATAAAAATAATCTCTACCATTATTAAGCATCCATTGTGTGTAGGCAATCAATTTATAATTTCCTGAAGGAATGCTTGAAGGAATGAAGAAATTGCTATCTCCGATCCCGTCGGTTAACTTTATTTTTTGATTTAAGACCACTTCCTTATTTTCATTGACCAATTTCAAATAAGCTATTTTGCTTACATCGCTTAATTGGCCTGTATTATCTTTCAAACAATAAATGGTATAATAAAGATATTCCCCAACAAAAACAAGCTTTGTATTAGCATGAACATATACCTGTTCTTGATGCGGAACCAAGCCTTCATTATTCATTGGACTAACCGCTGTACCTTGTGCGCTCATTTGCAGTAACGTAAAATGAATTACCACAAGTACTATTATATTAATTTTATTCTTCATATCTAAAGCTTTTTATTCTTCTTATTCAATCCAAAAATCAGGCACCGTATTATCTCCCAAAACCGTACAATCACCACAAACTGAGTATACCATATAATAAGGCCCAGGTGACCCTGTCGTTAATAAATCACCCATCGGAGAATACTCACTATAATATTTAAGAAGATTCTGTTCGATACCATCTATTAATGGAGAGGTACCACCTTCGGTTATAATCGGCGGGGCCAGCAATGGACAATCACTTACATAATCTGGCAAATTTTCACCAGGAAAAAAATCAGTATAGTTAAAAAATATACGCTTCTCTGAAACTGTACTTACTTGAAAAAAACCAATAACGTTTTCCTCATCTGTTTGTGACTTAATATTTCCTTCTAGGAAACCGGCTTGAATTTGAGAAAAAAGACTTTCTGAGCCAGATAGCGTTTCTAGGGTTTCATAATAGGCGTATGCAGCCCTATTCTGCACAAATTGTCTTACCAAAATACTATATCGATGTGATAGAATGAAATTTTCTCTATTGATAAAACGTACTGGAAATTTATTAACGCGATCCTCACTGAATTCCGTTGTATTCTCCTGAATGATTGTATTTGAAGAAACTGTTTTATAACAAACACGCTCCTCTTCAGTTCTTGCCCTTATATCTACTTCTGGTTCAGGTAGCGGTGTAACTACATAGGCATCGGCAGAGCTCCAAAATGGTGCTATAATCTTAAATGTTTCATCATATTCATATCGATAATATTTTGATTGACCTGTAGAATTATAACTATCGATATAAATAAACATACCTTCCTCAGCCCCATCATCCTTAAAATCTCTTGCCGCGTATAAATTATCAATGGTGCTAGTTGCTGGCATCGATGTATCTTCAGAAATATATGTTTTTCCATCATTCGACTGTATTGTCAATGAATAGCTAAGACCGGCAGCAGCAGCAAAAGGCACCTTAGACGTATATATACCGGTAGATGTCTCTGTAAATTCATAAATACTACCATTACTATCTTTCACCTCAACCTTAGCATCGCTTAATCCAGACATTAGAACGGTATCTAACGGAAAAGTTTTTGAAACCATAATACGTTGAGTCTCGTTTTTGTCCGTAATTGTTCCCTCTACGACCAAAGTACTATTAAAATCAATTGTTTCAATTTCAAACGGGTCAATACAACTATGCAGCAAAATGCCTATGCTTATTGCAAAGAGTATATGAATCGATGATTTTAAATACTGCACTTTTAAAAATTTAAATATTTCTTAATTATTACGTACTATTTAATTAGTTAATCACTTATTCCACCCAAAAATCTGGAACTACATTGGTACCATAAAACGTACTATTACCACAAGGTGTAGCCACCATTAAAAAAGGTCCGAATTCACTAAGATTGTTTGGATTAGTTTCTTGATTATATTCCTCTACGTATTTAAGCGTTTCTAACTCTATAGCCACAAGTAATGGAGAAGCACCAGCTTCATTTATAATTGGAGGGGAAACCAAAGTACAATCGACTGGATATTTCGGTAAACTTTCGCCTTCAAAAAAATCAGTGTAATTAAAAAACAAACGTTTTTCAGAAACAGTACTTACTTGAAAAAAACCAACTACATCGTCTTCTGCATTCGTATCAGACTTTATATTACCTTCTAAAAAACCAGATTGACGCTGAGAGAAAAGGCTTTCTGTACCTGAGAGTAATTCTAAAGTTTCATAATAAGAAAATGCAGCCCTACTCTGAACAAACTGTCTTACTAGAATACTGTACCTATGTGATAAAATAAAATTTTCTCTATTGATAAATCGAACAGGAAATTTATTTACACGGTCTTCTCCTAATTCCGTTGTATTCTCTTGAATAATAGTATTTGAAGCAACGGTATTATAGGCCACTCGCTCCTCTTTAGTTTTCGCTCTTATTGCAACTTCAGGATTGGGTAATGGAGAAACGATATAAGCATCAGAAGCACTCCAGTTTGGTGCTATTATTTTATAAGTCTCCTCATATTCATACCGATAATACTTAGATTGCCCTGTAGCATCATAACTATCAACGTAAATAAACATACCTTCTTCTGCACCATCATCCTTAAAATCTCTATCCGCATACAAGTTATCGATGTTTGTCTTTGCAGGCACCGCTGTTTCTTCCGATGTATAGCTATTTCCGTCAGAGGTCGCTACTTTTAAAGTATAAGTCAGGCCTGCTGTAGCTGCAAATGGAGTATTGGAACGGTAATCGCCAGGTGAAGTTTCGCTAAAGGCATAAACACCTCCGTTACTATCCAATACATTAACATTCACAGCACTTAAACCTGTCATTAAAACAGTATCTAAAGGAAATGTACGTGACACCATAATACGCTGAATTTCTTCTTGATCTGTAATGGTCCCTTCAATGACTAAAGCGCTTTTAAATTCAGTTGCTTCAATTTCAAAAGGGTCGATACAATTAACCAACAATAAAATGCAACTTATTAAAAATGAATATTTTATAATTTTCATCAGTATTAATATCTTTATATTAGAACTTAAAGTTATAAGTAATCGTAGGTACAGGAATCGAAAATATAGAACTCTGATACGCCTTTAACTCTCCATTCTCTGTTACAAAGAACACAGAATATGGATTGTTTCTACCCAGCACATTATATACTGATATGTTCCAGAAACTATGTGCCAATTTTTTAATCTTATGATTCCCTTCTATATTAATACCAAGATCTAATCTGTAATAATCTGGTATTCTAAATTCATTTCTGTTACTATACACTACATACTCAGAATTATTAAAATTATATCGTGCAACAGGATACGTTACAGGTCTTCCGGTTTGGTAAGACAAGTTTGCCGAAAGACTATACCTTTTCGTAAGTTTATAATTCATTACGGCACTAAAGTCATGGGGTTTATCATAATTAGTAGGGAAATACGCTCCATTATTTACCCGCTCTTCAGCAAATTCACTATCTAACTTTAAAAAGGAACGCGAATAGGTATAACCTAACCATCCGTTAAGCTTTCCTGAGTTTTTACGAATTAAAAATTCCACACCATACGCTTGACCATCACCTTGTAAGGTTTCTGTCTCTATGGTTTCGTTAAGTAATAGTTCTGAACCAACTTTGAAATCCAACAAATTATCGGCTTCCTTATAATACCCTTCTAAGCTAATTTCGTATTGATTGCCTTCTAGGTTTTTATATAATCCGAGTCCTACTTGTCTTCCTTTTTGAGGTTTAATATTATTATCTGATAGTTTCCAAGTATCAATTGGGCTAATGGTAGTTGTATTAGACAATCTATGAATATATTGATACGTACTGTTATAACTAGCTTTTACAGATAAATCGGGTCCCAAAAAATATCGTGCGGAAAGTCTTATCTCTGGCCCACCATACGTTTCTACCACTTCATTAGTATCATAAGAAACCGTTTCAACCAAGGTTTCTTCATTCTTTGGCATGTTTTCTTCATAAACACGAGCATCTGCCGTGCCCAGCGTGGCAAACATGGAATACCGAAGACCTACATCGATGAGAAGTTTATCACTAACCTTA
The DNA here is from genome assembly GCF_900109345.1 of Maribacter orientalis. GTDB lineage: Bacteria > Bacteroidota > Bacteroidia > Flavobacteriales > Flavobacteriaceae > Maribacter > Maribacter orientalis. Next base: position 205,554 of record NZ_FNZN01000005.1, on the reverse strand, counting down.
AAATTATCTGACACATAAAGAGCTGCCTCCACCGCTTTTTCATTGGGTATAATTTTAGTATCTACAATAGAATTACCACCATTTGGCTCTAAATTACCAGGTTGAACATTATATAATTTTGCAGAAAGACCGTAGTCAAACTTATGTGCTTTACTATGTAAGTAAGTAAATTTAAATTTGGCTTCTGTTTCATCAACTACAAAACCTAAATCAAAATTACTATCTGAATTACCTTCGTAACCAATATTGAATTCATAATTACTATTCGCTACAATTAAACTAGCAGTATTCTTTTCATTAAACTGGTGATCCCATTGAAAAGAAAGTAATCTATTGTTATACCCATAAACCGAATCTGAAGTTATACTAAAAGCATCACTACTGTAATAGCCCATTGCTCTTAACGTATTCTTATCATTTACAACATGCGTATATTTAGCTATGGCATCATAAAAAGAAGCTTTACTATTATTAAGAGATTCATCTTTAAGAGATCTTAAAATCCATCCGGAATATGTCCCCCTACCACCAACTAAAAGTCCAGATTTACCTTTTACCACGGGTATTTCTAATGCCACATTAGAGGTTACTGGCCCAACGGCTGCCTCACCTGAAAATTTTTCGTTATCAGCATCTTTAGAAGTGATATCAAAAACAGAGGATAAACGACCACCATATTCCGACGGTATACCTCCTTTTAAAATCTTAAGATCTTTGGTGGTAAACGGATTCAATGCCTGAAAAATTCCGAAAAAGTGAGAAGGGTTATAAATTACCGCATTATCTAATAAAATAAGGTTTTGGTCTGTACTACCGCCACGTACATTAAAACCAGCTGCACCTTCACCTGCGGTGGAAATACCTGGTAGCGTAGTTGCTACTTTCAAAACATCCCGTTCACCCAGCACCAATGGTATATTTTTGGTTTCTTCTACTACCAACTCGGTACTACCCGATAAAGCCTCTTCTACATTCTTGGCGGCATTAGCTTCTACAATTACCTCATCTAAAAACTCTACACTTTCATTTAGGTTAAAGTTTAACTCACCATCGTTAAAAACTATAATTCTGGTAGTGCTTGGCTCAATTCCTAAAGAGCTTGTTTTTAAAATACTCGTACCCATAGGCACCTCTAATTCATAAAAACCATCATCTTTTGTTACGGCCCCTGAATTTTTTCCATTTAATATGATAGATAAATTAGATATCGGTTGACCTTGCTCAGCAGTTTTAGCATAACCCCTAATTGTGTATCCACTTCGAGTATTGGTTAAGTTCTCTTTACCTATACGAACCGTTCGTGTTATCGTATTCTTATTGGATGCTTCTATATTAGAAAATACCGGATTACTTGAAATTCTCGTATAATTAGTGTTTTCTTTAACCGAATCTATCTCTTCCTTTCCAAAAAAACCTTCAGGTAAATCTTTATAAATGATATTATTTTGAGTAATAATAATTTTAGAATCATTTAGCCTGAAAAAATTCAGATTAGTCTCTTTAAAAATTGTTTCTAAAATATTCTCTAGAGTTTCATTCGTAAAATTCCCCGAATAATTTTTATCCGAGACCCATTTCTCATCTAAATAAAAAGTAACCCCAGCCTCTTGTTCAATTTCATTTAGAACTTCTAAAACATTCTTATTTTCAATTTGAAAATTAAATCTGCTTTCATTTTCTTGCGCAAAGACGCCAATACTCAAAAGAAGCATGAGCAATTGTAAATATTTTCTCATAGCTTTTCTCCCTCTTTTTCGGTAGTTAATGTATCAGCTAACTTTTCAAAGAAACTAGTCCAAAAGTTATCTTCATTGGTTTTCCGTAAAGCTGAATTATAATATTCATTTATATACTCTTTCTTATCTGGCCACACTCTAATAATATCATTCTTAGAGTCTATTTCATAAAAATTGTTTTTAAATGATATATAAAAAGCATTATCGTTATCAAACTCATAATACACGGTATTACCTTTTATTCTTTTAAATCGCTTCTTTTTATTTTTCTTTAATAGGGTTACGGGTTGTTTATTCAACAAGACCTCATAAAAGCCCGCCATTGCTGTTTCACTTTCGATATTGTTAATTTGAATAAAATCACTCTTACCAAGGGTGAAACTTTTTATTTTAGATTTAAAGAGAATTAATGTAGGGTAGGGATAATTATAACCCACGTTAAACAGCAATTCGTCTACGTTTAGGTCGTACTTTAAAGGCACCCTGTCATAAAATTGACCGTCGTAAACAATTGAGCCAGCTTGAAAATCGCTACTCTCAAAGAACTTATGTCTTTCATTAATAGTCCTATAAAGTTCAATATACTCTAGGCCATTAAATAGTGAAGTATTGTTTCTATTTACCTGATTATCGAACCAATTATAAAATTGAGGTTCCTTTTGCACATTTTGACTAATCACATAATTAGTGGTGATTACAGCCAAAACTAGTGCAAGTACTAGTTGGTTGGTTTTCATAGGTTCAGTTATTGTTTTAAAAATAACAATAAATTATAAATCCAAACTCAATGTCACATTTTATAATCAAGTTTTAAGAATAATATATTAAGTTGACTTATTACCAATATATCTTCAATAATTTAACAGACTCATTAAACACTTATTTGACCAAAGGAATTAGCATCAAAGTAGATTCTGCATTCTTTTTAATTTCATCTTCATTCATCATCATTTTACGAAATTTACCTTTTACATACATTTCTGCCTGATCTTTATAATGCTTACTAAAAGGATTACCTGATTGGCCCGTAGGTAAAATACTTATGCTGTTCTCAATATCTGAGAAATCAACGATTCTTCTCGTTGATGGTCCTGAACTGGTTTTATAAAAACCTGTCTCATCATAGGAAAACGACATATTATTAATAACCTCCCTACCGCCCTCTATAGGATAAGGACCTACATTAAAAAATGAACGCAAGGCAGCAATTTGCCCAATGGGGTGAGCATGCTCTATTGTATGAACATTCTTCCACTTCCACTTTTCACTATTCTTTCCAAAATCCTTTTTTAAAGATGTTATTGCCTCAGAAAACGATTTATTTACGATATACTGCATATTTTCAGTAACATCAGTAGTAGACACATCATCCCACCAGACCGAGCTTTCATTTCTCGATAATGGTGCAATAAGACGTTTCATAAAATGGGTGCCTAAAAATTGGGTAAACAATTCTTCACCCAATTCATCCTTAAACGTATTTTTTAAATAATAATAAATCCATCGATTAAAAACAGTCGCCTCTACAGATTGAAGATTGTAGTTACCATTCCACATTTTTAAACTGTCTATAACTTTCAATCCGGTCTCACTCAACAAATTAATATCAATTAATTTGGCTAAATCTGCAATAATTATTGGATCTACTGATGACGTAACATCGGTAATCATTTCACTTGCAGAATCTTTATCCCAATCATTTTTAGGCTCTAACAATTCAACAATTCTCTTCGCCCTATTTTCTGGTAAGTAATACCCTGGGTAAAGCATGCCCGCAATAGAATCAGGTTGATTATTTGCTGAATAAACGTAGTGACTTGGCGGATTTATCGCCTGAGGATTTTCGTTAAAGCTAAACAGGTCTTTTTGAAGAGGAAGTCCTTCTCCTACCTCATAGATTAATTTAGTATTTACAGAATCGGGGATATTGTATAGTTGCGCAGTTGCGAACCAAGCTACATTGCCCTTTACATCACCATACATTATATTTAATCCTGGTGCATGAATTTTTGGTAATGCTGTCTTAAATTCCTTGAGATTATTAGAATGGCTTAATCCGAATAAGGCATCTATTACCTTATTATCCATTTGGGTGTAAATCCATGACATGGCTATAGGCCTATCTCCTTGTATTTGGTCTGCAATGCCATTTAAAATAGGTCCGTGTATAGATTTCTTATAAGTGAATTCTATATCCGCTGAATCTTTAACTTTAATGGTTTTATTTACAATCTCATACGCTACGTAGCCATTAGGAGTAAGATATTGCTTATCATTATCTGGATTTTCTTGTTCGTAATAAAAATCGACATCATCATTCTCGAACATAGTAATACCATAGGCCGATTTCCTATTATGGGCTAAAAGTGGAAAAGGTATGCCTGCAATATGATAACCATATTTAGAATAGTTAGGGGTTTCTATATGAGCTTCGAACCAAACAGAAGGCTGTGCAAAACCAATATGTGGATCATTGGCTAAAATGACTTTTCCATTCTTTGTCTTTTCTGGTCCAATAACCCAACTATTACTACCCTCAAACAATGGAACATTCAATACACCTAATGCTTTGTTAACCGTGGCAGTTAGATTGTTTTGGATAGAATCATTTTGGGAAGGCTTAAAATTTTTAATCCATTCTGTAGTAACATCAGAACCAATATGTAAATCTTTTAAATAATCGGGACCTAATTTAGAATTTATGGTCGTTAACAGCGGGTCGGTTTTATGTGCCATGGCAAAACTGAATGCCATATAACCTATGGTGTTATACATATCTTCTAAAACAAATTCTTCCTTATCGATACCAGTTAGGTAAAATTCAATCGGTGTAGGTCCTTCAGCTATAAATTGGTTGATACCATCTAAATAGGCTCTGGCCAAAACAACACCTTCATTATCCTCATCAAGATTGGCAACGGTAATTTTAGAAGCATCTGCAATACCTAATGAGAGAAAGAACTTATCAGTACCCACTAAATCTTTTCCAAAAACTTCAGATAGGCCACCACTTGCAATTCTTCGAAGTAGCTCCATTTGCCATAAACGGTCTTGTGCATGAACATAACCTAATGCTCTGAAAGCATCTTTTTCGTTCTCTCCATATATATGCGGTATACCATAATTATCATAGTACACACTAACCTCTTTATCAAGTTGAACAAGTTCTTGTTCACCAGAATAGTCTGGTTTTAACTTGTAAATGAAAATTACAATTCCTATTGTCAATAGGACAAGAATTACCAACAGAAATTTTCCGATTCTTTTTAATGTTCTCATATTTTACGGGGGAATTATATTCTAAGTTAGGTTTATTTTTAACACCAAACACCTCGCAACACTGCTTTTTATTGACAAGTAGTCAACATCTCAAAGTTCATGAACATTAATTATTATTTCTAAGCCCCTCTAACAACCAGTTTTTGTAGGTAGGAATATCAGAATTTTGAATCGTTGTATTGAGCACTTTTAAATCTGGAGACAACAACACATAAAAGGGCTGAGAGATAGAATTAAAATTAATATCTTGAAAAGTCCCCCATTTTTGAGCAATGTTAGTAATCTCTTTTACACGACCACTATCAAATTGAAAATTAAACTGCTTAGATTCAGGAAGTTCTTCTCTATCATCTGTATATAATGATATGAGTACGTAATTGTTCTTAATGATAGGAAACACGTCAGGATCACTCCATACATTCTCCTCCATCTTCCTACAGTTTACACATGCCCAACCTGTAAAATCTAAAAGAATTGGTTTTTTCACTTCTTTAGCGAAAGCCAAACCTTCATCAAAATCTTTAAAACAATCAATCCCTAAAGGGCAGTCGCTCTCTTGTTCAAATACGCTGTAAAACTCTGGTGGTGGAAAACCACTTAATAATTTTAAGTTAGTTATTTTGGCAACACCTAGAATCAAGTAAACTGTAAATGCTAAACTTACAAAGGCTGTTAATTTGCGACCGATAGATAATTTCTTGACAGGCCCATCGTGCGGAAATTTATATAGTCCGAATAGGTAAAATGTCATTGCTATTCCTAAAACAATCCATATTCCTAAAAATATTTCTCGCTTTAATATACCCCAATGACCAACCATATCAGCGTTTGATAAGAATTTTAAAGCCAAGCCTATTTCTAAAAATCCGAGTACCACTTTTACGGTAGTCATCCACCCACCAGATTTTGGAAGTGAATTCAACCATGCTGGAAATAACGCAAAAAGAGCAAATGGTAATGCCAACGCGGCACCAAAACCGGTCATACCCGCCGTAAGGTTGGTTGCCACTTCACCTTCGGCCAATGTTGTTCCTCCTAACAAACCACCCAATATGGGTCCTGTACATGAAAATGATACAATAGCCAACGTTACCGCCATGAAAAAAATACCGATAACTCCGCCTACCTTCGAGGACGCCGCATCCATTTTATTTGCCCATGAACTTGGCAAGGTTAGTTCATAGTATCCAAAAAAGGAAAAAGCAAAAAATAGAAATATGAAAAAGAACAAAAGATTCAACCACACATTGGTTGCAATAGAATTGAGTATTTGCGAATCGACCGAATCAAATAAATGAAATGGCAGACTTAATAGAAAGTAGATTAACACAATAAAGAAACCATATAAGAGCGCATTTATAATTCCTTTCGATTTTTTCTGTGAGTGTTTTGTAAAGAATGACACCGTTAAAGGTATCATTGGGAATACACACGGTGTCAATAACGCAATGAGCCCTCCAAGGAAACCCAAGCCGAAAATGACCCAAATATTTGTGCTTTTGGCAATATTATCTTGACCTTGGGAAAGGAGTTCTTTGTTCTTTAGGTTTAATCTTAATTTTTCCCCTAATGCTAAGCTCCTATCATCTACCGCTAAAACCGTTTTCTTTGCTTCTGAACCATCTAAAGTGAAAATGAATTCCTTATCCATAGGAATACAAACATCTTTGCACACCTGATATTCCAAATACACTTCGATTTGATTAATCGTCGGATCTAGAATTTTTATACGCTGAGTTAATGTGGCGTTTTCTTTAAAAAAAGTCTCATCAACTTCAAATATATCGCTGTATTCAGTAAATGTTTCACTCTCAGTTGTACCCTCAATCAATTCATATTTTTCATTGGCTCCTTTATATTTAAAAATAATAGGCAAAGCTCCAAATTCAGAAGTAAATTGTGAATACAAATGCCAACCTTCATAAATTTCGGCCTGCATTATCAATTCATACTCGGTTTCAGAAATTTTATTTATCTCCTGGTCCCAAACTACCGGGTTATCATCCGATTGGGCATATGCAGCAAAAGGCAATACAACCATTAAAAGTAGTAAGGCAATAATTCTCATCATATCATTTCTATTTTTAAAATCTCTTCGGTACTATTCTCAACTCTAAATCGATGGTCTGCCCGCATACCTATAACCCATACAATTTGCTCATTAGAGCATAATAACCATATTTCTTCTTTTGTAAGAACATCAACCTTCTCATCTTTAAAAAACTTTGAAAGTTTCTTTTTATGGTTTAAACCCAATGGATAAAAGTAGTCGCCTTTTTCCCATTTTCTTATCACCAATGGATACTTTAACTTATTTTTTTGAACGAATATCTCCTTAGCTGAATTATTATAACGTTCAGGTACTACCGAAAATTTCAGCGTTAAAGGATGATTTATTTCTACTAAATTTTCATTTATTAAAAACTCCTGTTCATCCTTTTCTTTCTTATCGATAAGCGACAATAACAATACGTCACGATTTTTCACCAATACATGAGTAGAAGACACCAACTGTTTTCCGCTCAACCCGTCTAACAAGGCTTCGAGATTTTCTAATTCTTTAAATCCGTATGCATTGAAAAGTCCAAATAGATATGTTGAAAGCGGATTTAATATTTTAAGTCTCGAAATTGAAATTTCAAACCTCCCATTTATTTCAACAAAAAGCTCTTCTTTCAATTTTTGAAGATATGCAGAGGCAATGGTTTCGGTCTGACTTAAATAATGAATTGTATTGTTGAAATTATCTGAAAAAGTAGGATGCAATTCATTCAATTTCGGAATAATCTCTAACCGTATTTTATTCCTTAAATACTTCGTATCGGTATTACTTGCATCTTCTCGCCATTTTAATTTTTGCACTTGAGCAAATGATTCTAACTCCTGCCTGGTAAATGGCAATAGAGGTCTTCTTAAAATAGCTGTTTTAGCCGGTATTCCGGTTAATCCATCTATACCTGTACCTCTAGAAAGATTAATTAAAAAAGTCTCTAAATTATCATTGGCATGGTGGGCAGTTAAAACATATGGAATAGTATGCTGTACTAATAACTGTTCAAACCAAGCATATCGAAGTTCACGTGCTGCCATTTGAATAGAAACTTTGTGTTGATTTACAAAACCAATTGTATCAAAATGAGTCACATAAACCACTACGCCTAACTTATCACCATATTCGCGAACAAAATTTTCATCTCCGTCACTATCTTCACCTCTTAATTTAAAATTGCAATGCGCTAGAGAAAATTGAAGTTGAGCCTGATGGCACAAATCCGTAAGTACCATACTATCCAATCCACCACTACATGCAATAATGAAGTGACTATCTAGCAGCTCGGGAAAAGAATCTACAATATGTTTTTTAAACGCTTTTAACACGGTATAAAGGTAACTAAGTATCTATGGTCATTACAATATCCTCGAGTTTGATCCCTTAAATTCTTTCCTAATATTTAAGAAATTGAATTAACAAAAGAAGCCACTTTCTCAGCATGAATTTTGGCTAAATCCGCATTGGTAATTCCTTTTTCTTCATCGAAATTTTCGCCAAATTTTGGAAGTGAGAAGGTTTCGACAACCTCACCCTTAAAACGTGTCAGCATTTTTTCCGCTACCTCTAATGCCCCTATAGCACCACGGCCTCCATTTGATGTAGACATTAACAAAATCTTCTTATTGACTAAAAATTGAGCATCTAACCTAGAAAGCCAATCTATTACATTTTTAAAATAAGCAGACGGATAGCTATTATGTTCATTTACAGAAATTATCAAACCTTTGGCATTTCTTATTTCATTCTTAAATTCAACAAGTGAATTTGAGAATCCACTATCCTTTTCAACATCTTCGCTATACATAGGAAATGGAGAATTAGCCATATCTCTTAACCATACTTCATGTCCATTTATTAATGAAGAGGTAAACTTTACCAATTTATAATTAATAGAAGTGGAAGAATTACTACCTGCAAATGCTAAAACATAACCCATAAACATCATTTTTTGAATGTTAGCGAATTTAATCCAAATAGAATAAACCTGAACTTTTTTTATCTAATTTTGAAGCCGAAAACATCCAAACATACTGTTTTATAAGTATATAGGATATAATTACTATAATGAGCAACTCTAAGTCAAGATTGTTTTTTTTAGATGCCATAAGAGCTTGGGCAATCTTAATGATGTTACAAGGTCATTTCGTTGATGGATTATTAGATAATGCCTTTCGAGATAATTCTAATTTTCTATTCAATACATGGAAATATTTTAGAGGAATTACTGCTCCTGTATTCTTTACGGTATCTGGCTTCATCTTTACCTTTCTATTGATTAAATCTCCACAGACTGGTTGGGATAACCCTCGTGTAAAAAAAGGACTTAAAAGGGGATTAGAACTTTTAGCCATAGGATACCTTTTAAGAATGAATTTGTTCGGTATTTTTAAAGGGGAGATTTACGACTCATTTTACCTAGTGGATGTATTACATTGTATTGGACTTTCTTTATTGTTTATTACCGGGTTTTACTTACTGACTTTTGCTAAACAAAAATGGATTTTCCCTACTATATTGTTATCCACAACCTTCTTATTATTCTTATTCGAACCTACTTATAAGGCATCTAGTTTTGAATATTTGCCACAGTTTATAGCGAATTACTTATCAAAATCTAATGGATCAGTATTTACAATAATACCTTGGTTGGGTTATGCGACAATCGGTAGTTTCATGTCGGTACTATTCTCTAAATATCAGAATAATAAAAATTTATATAATTACATCGTTCCTATTTATATACTAATCGGATCAGTTTTAATCCTTTTATCTTCAGATTTTTTCTATTCCATTTATGAAGTAACAGGCATACAACTATTCCAATCAATTTTCAATAATAACTATCTATTTATTCGTTTGGGTGATGTTCTCATTGTTTTTTCAATATTCATCATTCTAAGAAAGTTTTTAATGAATAGTACTTGGTTGAAAATTGGACAAAGTACTTTATCGATTTACATCATTCATTTTATTATTCTTTATGGAAGTTTTACGGGTATTGGGCTATATGGATTTTTCCATCATTCATTAAATCCTTGGGTAGCAATATTTGGCGCAATACTATTTATGATTGCAAGTACCTTCTTGGCCTTAAAATATGAAAGCCATAAAGTAGAAATTAAATCTGGTGTGATTTCATTTTTATCTGCTACAAGAATGTATTTAGAACAAGCTGCACTCATCGCTTTTGAAATCGTAAGAACGCTAACCGAAAAAATACTTCGCGTTTTAGGATTAATAAAAAATTAACGAATCTTCTTTCTAGTTCATCTCTTGGAGAATAATTAAAACAAAAAAAGCAGCCATAAGGCTGCTTTTTTTTATATATGTCTATACACTTTTAAATATGCAAAGCACGATCACCAGTTGCTGCTAATGCCGCTTCTTTAACTGCTTCAGCATATGTTGGGTGAGCATGGCTCATTCGAGAAATATCCTCAGCTGATGCTCTGAACTCCATTGCAGTTACAGCTTCAGTAATTAAATCTGCACAACGGGCACCAATCATATGCACCCCTAATACTTCATCAGTCTTCTTGTCTGCCAATATTTTCACGAAACCATCGGTATCCATACTTGCCCTAGCACGACCTAAAGCACGCATAGGAAATTGCCCTACTTTGTAATCAACACCAGCCTCTTTAAGCTCCTCTTCTGTTTTACCAACAGCAGCAACTTCTGGCCAAGTATAAACTACACCTGGTATCAAATTATAATCGATATGAGGTTTTTGACCTGCTAACTGCTCAGCAACCAACGTACCTTCTTCCTCAGCCTTATGAGCTAACATAGCCCCTTTTATAACATCGCCAATAGCGTAAATATTATCAACATTTGTCTTTAAGTGTTCATTAACGATAACTTTACCTCTATCATCTAGTTTTACACCAGCAGCATCAACATTCAATCCATCGGTATAAGGTCTTCTACCTACAGCAACCAAACAATAGTCACCCTCAAAAACAACTTCCTGACCTTTTTTATCATCAGCCTTTACGATGATAGTATCACCTTTTCTTTCTACTGATTTTACTTTGTGAGATAATGCAAATTTTACTTTTTGCTTTTTCATCACTTTGGTCAATTCTTTTGAAAGCGCAGCATCCATACCAGGAATAATACGATCCATGAATTCAACAACGGTTACATCAGCGCCAAGTCTTTTGTATACTTGACCTAATTCTAAACCAATAACACCTCCACCAATAACAATCATATGTTTTGGCACTTCTTTAAGCTCTAAAGCTTCAGTAGATGTTATTATACGTTCTTTATCTATTTTTATAAATGGTAAGGTAGATGGTTTAGATCCGGTAGCAATAATTATATTTTTCGCCTCTATTTCTTCTGTTTTACCATCGTTCTTTTTAATATTAACATGCGTAGCGTCTTTAAAGCTTCCAAGTCCTTCAAAAACAGTAATCTTATTTTTATCCATTAAAAACTGAATTCCCTTGGTAGTTTGGTCTACCACGCCTTGTTTGCGACCAATCATCTTTTCCAAATTCACCTTTATCTCACCAGGAATTTCAATTCCGTGTTCTTCAAAATGATTAATGGCATCTTCGTAATGATGAGAAGAATCTAACATTGCCTTAGATGGTATACACCCAACATTTAAACAGGTTCCACCTAGGGTAGAATATTTTTCAATTATTGCTGTTTTCATTCCTAGTTGTGCACAACGTATTGCTGCTACGTATCCTCCAGGTCCTGAGCCTATAATGGCTACATCATATTGATCCATAAAATATTTGTTTTCTAATGTGATACAAAATTAATACTATTTTTAGTTTTAAAGCGGTATAGCGGTAGAATGCTTGACCTCTTTTATCGTAAAAGAACTTTGTGTGCTACCAATATGATTCATAGCAGTTAGCTTGTTGACCATAAAATTTCGGTAGGCCTCCATGTCTTGAACATGAATTTTCAATAGATAATCATAATCACCGCTTAAATGATGACATTCAACTACCTCCTGTAAACGTAAAACCTGTGCTTCAAATTGGGCGATATTATCTTTTACATGTTGCACCAATTTCACATGACAAAAAACCGTGAAATTCCTATCAACCACTGCCTTATCTACTAAGGCAACGTAATTTCTTATTGCACCCGTTCTTTCCAATCTTTTTATACGCTCATAAATAGCTGTAGTAGACAAGCTAAGCTTTAAAGCATATTCTTTTGTGGTTTTTTTACTATCTGCCTGTAAAAGCTCCAGTAAATTGATATCTGTTTCGTCAAGTTTCATAGTGATTATGATTCTAAATAGTTTATCAAATTTAATCATTCATAGAAAATAAATCTATTTAATTTTAAATATTAGTATAAAAAACTGATTATTAAAATTTTCATTGACAATATCTCTATCAAAAGCTAGATTTACTTAAAATTACAACCCATGAGCCAAAAAACTAGTAACGATTTACAAGACTTACAATATTTCGGAGAATATGGTGGAGTTAATCCATCCATATCAGATTCCTCTACCTATACCTTTATATCGGCAAAAACCATGTTCGATACTTTTGAGGGGAATACAGAAGGTTGTTATTTATACAGTAGACATTCTTCACCATCCAATTTATACCTAGGCGAAGCTCTAGCTGCATTAGAAGGTACTGAAAGCGCAAATGTCACCGCTAGTGGCATGGGAGCTATTACTGCCGTTATACTTCAACTTTGTACAGCAGGTGACCACATTATTAGTAGCAGAACCATATATGGAGGCACCTATGCCTTTATGAAAAATTTCTTGATAAAATTCGGAATCAAGACAACTTTCTTGGATATCACAGATCTTGATGCAGTAGAGAAAGCCATCACCTCTAAAACCAAGATGATTTACTGTGAAAGCGTTAGCAACCCGTTATTAGAGGTAGCAGATATCTCTGCACTCTCGCGTATAGCAAAGAACAACGAACTTCCTTTGGTGGTTGATAATACATTTTCACCTCTTTCTGTAACCCCAGCTAAATTAGGCGCTGATATTATTATTCACAGTCTTACCAAATTTATAAACGGAACCAGTGATTGTGTTGCTGGTGTCGTTTGCGGTACATCAGAATTTTGTCTAAGTCTTAAAGATGTGAATAATGGTGCCGGTATGTTACTAGGAAGTACTTTAGATAGTTTGCGCGCAGCTTCCATTTTGAAGAACATGCGTACGCTACACATACGTATGAAAAAGCATAGCGAGAATGCCATGTTCTTAGCTGAGAATTTTGAAAAAGATGGACTACGAGTAGTATACCCAGGACTTCCCTCCCATCCTGGTCATTTGATAATGGAAGATCAAATGAATCCTGAATATGGATATGGAGGATTGGTTACTATGGATGTTGGCACATTAGAAAATGCCAATGCGCTAATGGAATTAATGCAAGAGAGAAAGTTAGGATACTTAGCAGTTAGCCTAGGTTTCTATAAAACTCTTTTCAGTGCACCAGGAAGCTCAACTTCCTCTGAAATTCCTTTAGATGAGCAAAAAGAAATGGGCCTAGGAAACGGCTTAATTCGTTTCTCAATTGGATTAGATGATGATATTAAAAGAACGTACTCTTTAATGAAACAATGCCTAATAGACCTTAAAATACTGGAAATCATTGGCGTAAACTCATAATATTCAAATTTAGATACGGTTTGCACATCCGTAGCATAAATCGTAATATTACGTACTAACCAAACGCATTGTAAATGTCAAACCAGAATACGAATGAGCATAGGGAAAACGAAAACATTGTCGAAAACAGCGAACTAAATATATGGGAGGCACTAATTCCGGTTTTTGTTCTTGTGGGAATGCTAGCCTATAATGTTTTTGTTTTTGGAGATGATGCTTTAAGCGGATCAAATCAGTTCATTTTATTATTAGGTGGTGCAGTGGCAGCCATTGTAGGATTTTTAAATAAAGTTTCTTACACCCAAATGCTAGACGAAGTTGCAGAAAACGTAAAATCTACAACAGGTGCTTTGCTCATTTTGCTAATGGTTGGTGCTTTAGCAGGTACTTGGCTCATAAGTGGAATTATACCTGCAATGATTTATTACGGACTTCAGATTTTAAACCCTACAATATTTCTTGCAGCATGCGTTATCATATGCGCCATCATTTCTATAGCCACTGGAAGCAGCTGGACTACATCTGCTACAGTCGGTATTGCCTTAATTGGCATTGGCGAAGCGCTAGGAATATCATTAGGTATGACTGCAGGAGCAGTACTTTCTGGCGCCTATTTTGGAGATAAACTTTCTCCTTTAAGCGATACTACCAATTTAGCGCCCGCAATGGCCGGTGGAGAACTCTTCAGCCATATTAAATATATGACTATTACTACAATACCTACAATAATAGTCACACTTGTTTTTTTTATAATTGTAGGCTTAAATTTAGAAACATCTGGCTCTGCGGATACTGATAATATTCTAGCATCCATAGAATCTAGTTTTTATATAAGTGGATGGCTTTTTATTGTGCCTGCAGTAGTTATATTGTTGATCGTCAAAAAAACGCCTCCTTTGGCTGCCTTACTTATTGGAACTTTATTGGGAGCAATTTTCGCTATAATTTTTCAGCCAGGTATTGTGGCAGGTATCACCAATGCAAATGAATTAACTTTTGAATCTGGATATAAAGGTATCATGAAAGCTATTACCGTAGAAACCACCGTACCTTCAGATAATAAAGCCTTGAGCGATTTATTTTCTGCCAAAGGAATGGCAGGTATGCTAGGCACAATTTGGCTTATTGTCTGCGCTATGGTCTTTGGTGGTATTATGGACGGGATAGGTGCCTTGTCCCGTATAAGTGCTGTACTTTTAAGTATGGCAAAAAGTACATTTGGGCTTTTTGCAAGTACAGTAGCAAGCTGTTTGGCTTTAAATGTAACGGCATCTGATCAATACCTTGCTATTGTGGTACCAGGGAAAATGTTTTCAAAAGCATATAAAGACAGAGGTTTAGCTCCAGAAAACTTGAGTAGAACCCTAGAAGATTCAGGAACCGTAACCTCAGTATTAATACCATGGAATACCTGTGGCGCCTATCATAGTGGAGTTTTAGGTGTAGGCGTAGGAGAGTATTTCATGTATGCTGTATTCAATTGGTTGAGCCCCATTATGACGTTAATATTTGCAGCCTTCAATATTAAAATAAGACAGCTCGTTAAAAAAGTAGCTTAGTTTATTTTTTTATCGATACTAGCGTACTTATCAAGTGAGCTTGACAAGTTCACAATAATCCTTATTATATTTTAAGCCATTCGCATTAAAATAGGTGTATTCTTTTGGCTATTCAGAATAGTTATTCTTCTACTGAAGATTCTAATTTAGAAAGTCTTATAAACCTCTTTCATGTCTTAATTTTGCATTATAATAAATTATAAAACGAAGACATATTATGGCGTTTGTAGAAAAAAATTCCCGAATCTTAGTGTTAATGTAATGAATGATATGGGCGATACTTTTAAACTTAATGTTTTAGAAGAAGCTCAAAAAAATAACAAAAAAGTGGTTCTATTCTGGTATCCAAAAGATTTTACTTTTGTTTGTCCTACTGAACTTCATGCATTTCAAGCCGCTATTGGTGAATTTGAAAAAAGAAACACTTTAGTAATTGGCGCTTCATGTGATACTCCTGAAGTACATTTTACTTGGTTGAGTACTAATAAAGATAACGGTGGAATTGAAGGCGTAACGTACCCAATTTTAGCCGATAGCAATAGAAACTTAGCATCAACTTTAGGTATTTTAGATATTACCAATGAAAAGTATGTTGAAAAAAATGATGTTGTTACAGTTGAAGGCGATAACGTAACATACCGTGCAACATATTTAATTGATGAAGAGGGTATTGTTTTTCTTGAAGGCATAAACCACATGCCTTTAGGAAGAAACGTAAACGAATACCTTCGTTTAATTGATGCGTTTACTCACGTTCAAGAAAAAGGTGAAGTATGCCCTGCAAACTGGGAAGAAGGGAAAGATGCCATATCTACAAATAGAGATGGTGTAGCAAGCTATCTTTCAGCACACGCCAATTAATTCAAGACTTTAAAGATCAAGAACATGAAGTACTCTACTTCATGTTCTTCTTAATAACTATTTAAACAATCACAGTATGTTATTGGAATTAGAACAAGATAATTTACAGGAAATCATTGATAATAATGCCAACGTCGTAGTTTAATACTCGGCTACTTGGTGTGGCAATTGTCGTATTATGAAGCCTAAATTCAAAAAAGAAGCTTCAGAAAATGAAAATGTAACGTTTGTAATAGCTGATGCAGAAAAGTTTCCTGAGTCAAGAAAACTTGCTTAGGTAAATAACCTGCCAACTTTTGCTTCGTTTGAGCGAGGTAAATTCAAGAATCAGGTACAGACCAATAAATATGACTTACTAAAAGAATTGATCAGTGAGGTTACCCATAATTAAGTCACTAACCGAGTTCATAGAAGAAAAAGACAGCGATTACATTTTAGAGACCATTGAGACTTTAGAAGCATTAACTGAGTTACCTTCTTTAAAAGATGAAGAACTTGACGTAATCGGAGAACTTATTTCAAATATGTACGGAGCATTAGAAGTAGCAAATAGCACAACAAGGTACACCTAAAAAAGAAGCTTTAAACCAGCTCATGCAGCGCGTAATGGGCTCTATAGATAAGTAACAAATACAGTGTAAAGAAAAAAGTCCTTTCATATCGAAAGGACTTTTTTTATTCATTTAAGCTCACGTTTGATCTTAATATTTTATAATTTCACGCTCTCAATCTTAAAAACATTAAGAATATGGCTTCGGTTACATTAAAAGGAAATGCAATACACACTTTAGGTTCTTTACCAGCAACTGGCGGAAAGGCACCTGAATTCCTACTGACAAAAAATGACTTATCTACTGTAAAACTTTCAGATTATGAAGGTTCAAGAGTGGTTTTAAATATATTCCCAAGTATAGATACAGGTACATGTGCACAATCTGTTAGACAGTTTAATAAAGAAGCTGCAGAATTAGATAACACCATCGTACTATGTGTATCTAAAGACCTTCCTTTTGCACAATCAAGATTTTGTGGCGCAGAAGGTATTGAAAACGTTGAAATGCTTTCTGATTTCAGAGATGGCAATTTTGGAAAATCGTACCATGTTGATTTCTCTGATGGACCTTTAGCTCCATTACATTCAAGAGCCGTAGTGGTTGTTGATGAAAAAGGAAATGTATTATACACCGAACAAGTAGCCGAAATTACTGAAGAGCCAAATTATAAGGCTGCTCTTGAGGCGTTAATGAACTAATTATAAACGACACTCATGCCCAAAGAATCTTTTTTGGTCAATCGTATTAAAAGTATTGGTTTCGCCTTAAAAGGTGCCTTCTTGCTGATACGTACCGAAGCAAGCATAAAAATTCAAATTTTTATAGCTATCGTTATGACTGCTGTAGGTTTTTATTTCGAAATATCCAATACAGAATGGATATTTCAAATATTAGCTATCGCATTGGTACTCGGTATTGAAGGTATGAATACGGCTGTTGAAAAAATATCTGATTTTGTACAACCTGAATTCGATGCAAAAATCGGGTTCATTAAGGATATTTCTGCAGGTGCCGTTATGTTGGTTTCTATAGCTGCATCCATTATTGGTTTAATCATTTACTTGCCTAAAATTATTTAGGTCGCTTCATTGTTTCCTATAGCTCATCGTAAATTTGTAATTTAGCACAAGAATTAATTTTAATGGCAAAGAAGGCAACTAAATCAAAGCCAAAACCTACTAAAAAAGGATCAACGTTTAAATTATCCAAACAGAATAAAATCATTTTGGGTAGTTTGCTGATGCTATTTAGTATCGCACTGTTCTTTTCATTTATATCTTTTTATTTTAATTGGCAAGATGATCAAAGTCTTCTCTCTGAATTCAAGGATCGTAATGAGCTAGCCAAAAACTTATTGAACAAATTCGGCGCAAGCATTAGTCACATTTTCATGTACAAAGGCTTTGGATTAGCTTCACTTATTCTTCCATTTTTAATTTGTATCACAGGAATTTATTTGTTTTTAGGACTACCCTTAAAAGCGTTATTTAAAAAGTGGATTTGGGGCTTACTTTTCATTATATGGATTTCTATTGCCTTAGGATTTTTCGCAACTAGTAGTCCGCTATTAGGCGGATTAATAGGTTTTGAAATGAATGATTTTCTACAAGACTATGCTGGTAAAATTGGGGTACTCTTGTTATTAGTTTTCGGACTCATATTCATTTTAGTACGATTGTTTGAAATTACACCTGAGGGAATATCGTCATTTTTTAATTCAAGAAAAGAGGCAATTTCAACTGAATTTAAAGCTAGCAAAGAACGTAAAGCAGCAAAGGATAATGATACACTTACCACTTCTTTTGACGATGACGTACCGATAATTTTAGATACCTATACTCACAAAACAGAAATTCCGCATTTAGAAAAGGAAGACGACCTTAAAGATTTTGAAATAAACACTCCAGAACCAGAGGAAACTCTTGCTATGGAAGTTGAGCAAGTAATTGAGGAACCTGAAGAAATTGACATTCTCGCTAATAAATTGGTAGATGATTTCGGTGAGTTCGACCCTACCTTAGAATTGGGCAATTATAAATTCCCTACTATAGAGCTTTTAGACCAACACGGTGTTACCGGTGGTATCACCATAAATCAAGAAGAATTAGAAGAAAACAAGAATAAAATTGTTGAGACCCTCAAAAATTACAAAATTGGGATTGCCCAAATTAAAGCTACTATTGGCCCTACCGTTACCTTATATGAAATAGTACCTGATGCGGGAGTGAGAATATCTAAAATTAAAAACCTAGAAGATGATATTGCTTTGTCTTTAGCAGCGTTAGGTATTCGTATTATCGCACCAATTCCTGGTAAAGGTACCATAGGTATAGAAGTACCAAACAAGAATGCTACTATAGTTTCAATGCGTTCAGTAATTGCATCGAGTAAATTTCAGAAAGCAGAAATGGAATTACCAATAGCTTTTGGTAAAACTATTAGTAATGAAACCTTTGTTGTCGATCTAGCCAAAATGCCCCACCTGTTAATGGCTGGTGCAACAGGTCAAGGAAAATCCGTAGGCTTAAATGCCGTATTAACTTCCTTATTATATAAAAAGCATCCCGCAGAAGTTAAGTTCATATTAGTAGATCCAAAGAAAGTTGAATTAACGCTGTATAATAAGATTGAACGCCATTTCTTGGCTAAACTTCCTGATTCCGCAGAAGCAATTATAACTGATAATACAAAGGTGATTCATACCCTAAATTCACTTTGTATTGAAATGGATGACCGTTATGAACTTTTGAAATTAGCGATGGTTCGTAATTTAAAGGAATACAATACAAAATTCAAGGCCCGTAAATTGAATCCCAATGATGGGCATAAATTCTTACCATACATTGTACTGGTAATTGATGAGTTTGCCGATTTAATTATGACTGCCGGTAAAGAAGTAGAGACACCTGTAGCAAGACTTGCACAATTGGCTAGAGCCATTGGTATTCATTTAATTATTGCAACACAACGACCATCAGTTAATGTTATTACAGGTATAATTAAAGCCAACTTCCCAGCGAGACTAGCCTTTCGAGTTACCTCTAAAATAGATTCTAGAACAATATTAGACACTTCTGGCGCCGACCAATTAATTGGTCGTGGAGATATGTTGTTCACTCAAGGTAATGATGTTACTAGAATTCAATGCGCATTTGTTGACACACCTGAAGTAGCAAAAATCGTAGATTATATTGGCAGTCAGCGCGCATACCCAGACGCCTATGAGCTTCCTGAATATAGCGGAGAAGATTCTGGCACAAGTATTGATTATAATGTTTCGGATAGGGACCAAAAGTTCCGCGAAGCTGCTGAAGTTATTGTTATAGCACAACAAGGTTCTGCATCTTTAATTCAAAGAAAACTAAAATTAGGGTACAATCGTGCTGGTAGAATAATCGATCAATTGGAAGCTGCAGGAATTGTAGGTCCTTTTGAAGGCAGTAAAGCAAGACAGGTTTATATATCAGACATGGTAGCCCTTCAACAATTATTGGATAATGAATAATATAAAAAAAGAAATGAAAAAAATTATTATTGTATTAACGATTATGCTTACCGCAACATTTGCTAATGCCCAAGAAGCTGATAAGGCTAAAGCGTTATTAGATCAAGTCTATACTAAGGTACAGAGCTACAATAATATCTATGTTGATTTCAAGTTCGATTTAAAGAACGTTGAAGCAGGTATTAACCAAGAAACCAGAGGTGATGTTACACTTGCAGGCAACAAATACATTTTCAATTATCTAGGATCTCAACAATTATACGATGGTAAGAAAGTATATACTATTGTACCAGAAAATGAAGAAGTCACCATCGAAGACAAATCTGATGATGAAGATGCAATGACACCTTCAAAAATGTTGACTTTTTATAAAGAAGGTCATAATTATGCCTGGGATATATTACAGGATATACAAGGAAGGAAAATTCAATATGTGAAATTGACACCAATAGATTCTGATACCGAAATTAAATCGAGATTATTAGGTATAGATATGGGCACAATGCATATTTATAAATTAATTGAAACAGGCAAGAACGGCACTAAGACTACAATCACTGTTAATTCTTTTAAAACAGACGAAGTTTTGTCCAAAACCTTATTTACTTTTGATGAAGCTAAATATAAGGATGAAGGCTATTTCATTCTAAGAAATTAGAACTATTGAGAATACTAGACCGATATATCCTATCAAGGTTCGTCTTTAATTTTGTCAGTTCGTTTGTAATATTGATGTTCATCTTCATATTTCAAACGATTTGGCTTTTTATTGATGACCTAGCGGGTAAAGGTTTAGATATTGTAATTATCGGTAAGTTTCTATTCTATTTAATGCCAGATCTTACTGAAAAAGTTTTACCCTTAACCGTACTTTTATCTTCCATTTTAACTTTCGGATCCATAGCAGAAAACTATGAATTTGCTGCGATGAAAGCTTCGGGCATTTCGTTACAGCGGTCAATGTTAAGTTTAATAGTTTTTGTAACTATTCTTGGAGGCGTAACATTCTTCTTTGCTAATAACGTTATCCCTTTATCCCAAAGAAAAATATATAATCTTAGAAGAAATATTGCTAAGGTAAAACCAGCTGCTGTAGTATCAGAGGGTGTATTTAGCGATTTTGAGGGAATGAATATAAAAGTTGACGAGAAGTATGGTGATAATGACCGTTTTTTAAAAAATGTTATCATACATGAAAAATCCAAGTCAAATCTTAATATTACGGTAATAAAAGCTAAGACTGGTGAATTAATTAGTAGTGAAGAATCTGACTTAATTCAACTTGTATTACGAGATGGTCATTATTATAATGATGTTGAAACAAAAAGCAATGACAGCAAAATGAAATTTCCTTTTGCACAAGCTAATTTCGACACGTATACTATGAATATCGAAATTCCGGATATAAATAATGATGAGTTAGAAGAAGAACGAGATATCAGTACAGATAAAATGAAAAATATCTCACGTCTTACTAAAGACATTGACTCTTTACGCGGAGATAATTACAATATTGTTCGTGCATTTTCAAAAAATATTGAAAGCAGAAGCGGCATCTTTGTTCCTTTAATAACAAAGAACACTGATTCTACGAAAGCTGACATGGTATCAAAAAAAGATTCCATCTCAGCCGATAAAGCAATTAAGGCTAAGGCCAATACTGCCTTGCAAGACTCCATAATGGAGAATTTTCTTGTTCTTTTCCCCGATTGGCAACAGATACAAATATTAACTACCGCCAAAAATGGTACTAGTAGTATTCTGGGCACTGTAAGCGGTAAAAAAGAAGAAATGCAGAAAAGATATAAAATCTACAACATGCATATTCTGTCGCTTCATAATAAGTATGCCTTGGCCTTTTCATGTATTATATTATTTTTCGTAGGGGCTCCCCTTGGTGCCATTATTAGAAAAGGCGGATTGGGATTACCAATGGTCATTGCGATTGTACTCTTCCTAATCTACTATTTCATCGGGGTTTTTGCTAGTAATTATGCTAAAGAGGGTAACATTCACCCTATGTTAGGTGCTTGGCTTTCAACATTGATAATGCTACCCTTAGGTGTTTTTCTTACCAAAAGGGCAACCGAGGACAAGGGAATGGTGAATTTTGGATTTATTTCAGATTTCTTCAAAAAAATATTTAAGAAAAAAGATAAAAGCTGATTGTTTAAAAATGACTGATCTTAAAAAAATACGATTGAACACTATTGAAGAAGCAATTGAAGATATTCGCTTAGGAAAAGTTATCATTGTTGTTGATGATGAAAATCGTGAGAACGAAGGTGATTTTTTAGCTGCTGCAGAATTGGCGACCCCAGAAACCGTCAATTTTATGGCCACCCATGGTAGAGGTCTTATTTGTGCTCCTTTAACTGAAGGTAGGTGTAAAGATTTAGGATTGCATATGATGGTCAGTAATAATACCGATCCTTTAGAAACAGCTTTTACCGTTTCAGTAGATTTAAGAGGAAAAGGTGTGACTACAGGTATTTCTGCGGGTGATAGATCTAAAACTGTTATTGCTTTGACTGAAACCGACACCAAACCTCATGACTTGGCAAGACCTGGACATATTTTTCCTTTGGTAGCTAAAGAAGGGGGAGTTTTAAGACGTACAGGGCATACAGAAGCTGCTATTGATTTTGCAAGATTAGCAGGGTTACAACCTGCCGGGATTATTGTAGAAATCATGAATGAAGATGGTAGTATGGCACGACTTCCTCAATTAGTAAAAGTAGCTAAGAAGTTCAATTTAAAAATTGTTTCTATTGAAGATTTGGTTGCTTATAGAATGGAGCATGATAGTTTAATTAAGAAGGAAATTGATTTTGACATTGTTACAAGATTTGGAGACTTTAGGTTACGGGCATACAAACAAACTACTAATAACCATGTTCATATTGCCCTTACCAAAGGTTCATGGTCTTCTGAAGATAAAATTTTAACTCGTATTAACTCTACATTAATCAACAACGACATACTAGGAACCTTAACACATAACCCTGACGAGAAATTAGAGGATATGTTCAAAAAAATAAATCAAGAAGGTAAAGGTGCCATTGTTTTTATAAATCAAGATTCTGAATCACTTAATCTTCTTTCTAGATTAAAAGAGCTTAAAGAGCTACAAAAACAAGGTATTACCAAAGCTCCTAAAATAGAAATGGATAACCGTGACTTTGGCATAGGAGCTCAAATACTACATGATTTGGGTATACACAAAGTGAAGCTTATGACCAATAGTACCCAAGCAAAACGTGTTGGAATTGTAGGTTACGGATTAGAAATTGTAGAAAATGTTGCCTATTAAAATTCTAGGCAAATTTTGCTAAAACCTCTTTCATTTTAATAGCACGTTCAGCAACCTGTTCATCTGTCCAGCTCAGTTTTATTAGGCACGAAATAGTTCTACCTACCCAAGCATCAGATTTAGAGAAATCTGATATGGAATAGTCTGGTAATTGGTTTACAACTTCCTGTGGAAGTTTTCCTAAAGATTTCATTTTAGTCAAATGCTCCCATTTTTTATAATAATGCCAATTATTATCATACCAATAAAAGCAAGCATCAACACCAGCTTCACCTAAAGCTGTGTGGGCCTTTTTTGCTAACTCTTCTGTTGGTAAGAAAAACGATAAAAATGAATAGTTCTCTATACCACCGTCAGGCACTCTTCTAAAAGTGATATTAGAAAGGGAATCTATACTATTTCTTAATTTGGAATAATGGTTTTTCTGAATAGTCACAAAATCATCTAATCGTTTAATTTGAGCACAACCGACCGCTGCATTCAATTCAGATATTCTAAAATTATATCCTAAAAACGGATGAGTTTCCGTACCTCTATTACTCCCGACATGGTCGTGACCATGATCAGAATAATGATCTGCATTTATTTTAAACTTTTCATTGTTCGTTATTATTGCTCCGCCTTCGCCACAAGTAATAGTTTTTACATAGTCAAAAGAAAAACAACCTAAATCACCATAGCTGCCTAAAGGCTTTCCATCAAAACTACCGCCAATTGCTTGGCAGGCATCTTCTAACAACAGCAGGTTATGGTTATCACATATAGCTTTTAAAGCTCTAAGGTCTGCCATAGAACCACACATATGAACAGGCATAACCACTTTTGTTTTATCAGTAATAGCATGTTCCACAGCAGAAGGGTCTAAGGTCAATGTATCATCTACATCAACTAAAATTGGTACTGCGCCAATTGCTAAAATAGATTCAAAACTTGCTACAAACGTAAATGTTGGCATAATAACTTCATCACCTGCCCCTACTCCTGCACTTACCAATGCCACTGTAAGCGCTGCAGTACCGCTACTTACCACTTGCGCATGTTTGGCACCCATTCTTTGTGCCAATGCCTTTTCAAGCTCTAAAGCCTTCCAGTGGTTATTTCGCATACCATCAAAACCATAACGCATGAGCACTCCAGAATCTAATACATCTTGTACTTGACTTTTTTCACTTTCACCAAATAATTCAAATCCTGGCATTCTTTCTAGTTTTAATAGTTATACAAATCTTGTTTAAATTATCGGTAAAACCAAAGTTTAATTGCTAGTATAGACACCATAACAATGAGAAACTTTTTCACAAAACCATCTCCCCTTTTTACTGAAACTCGACTAGCAAACCAAGCACCACTTCCATTACCAATGGCTAATATTAATCCGATTTTCCAATTCACTTGGTCATTCCAAGCAAAAACTACTAAAGCAGATACCATATACATAAAAACAACAGCTACTTTGGTCGCATTAGCACGCACTAACGTCATCTTATTTATATAATGAAGAAAAAGAATTATAATAAACCCTATACCCGCATTTATAAAACCACCATAAATTCCAAAAAAGAAAAACGCAATGATACCTAACCACAAATATTTTCCCGTTAGTCGTTCCTGAACCTCGTTGATACTTATTTTTGGACCAAATGCTATAATTAGAACTACGCATATCATAACAACTGCTAAAATTCGATTAAATAAAGCCCCACTAATATCAACTGCTAAATTGGCACCAATTATAGAGCCAATAAATGCAGAGCAACCTAAGTATAAATTAAATGGAAACGTTGAAACTCCTTTACTTTTAAAGCCAGCGGTTGCTATTGCAGTTTGAAATATGACAGCTACCCTATTAGTACCATTTGCTAAAGTTGATGGCAAACCAAGAAAAATTAGGATAGGTAATGAAAGTAAAGAACCGCCACCTGCAACTGTATTAATAAAACCAACAATAAAGCCAACAAAAATTAACAAGGGATAAGCATACCATTCATCCATATTACAAAGGTAAATACAATTTCATTATTGAAATATCACCAAATGCAGCGCAATAAATACAAGGAGAACAACAATTAAAGATCAACTTTTAACACATCTGCCTAACACCTTGATATCCAAAAGATTTCATCGTTTCGAACATCTCCTTTATTGTTTTAATTGGTAACTTCCAGGTGTTGTTCTGACAAACATAAATGCACGTGTAATCTTTATCTCAGCAATATTTAAACTATGTGGATTATAAAGACGGGGAAAACGAAACCTTTTTAATTACGGACTAAAATAAAGACTTTATACAATTTGGAATTAACGAAAGGGTTTTAGTAACAAATATTACTATTCATCTTTTTAACAGTAAAGAGCTATAGGCCACGGAAAACGTTTAATTCAGGGGTAATTTAAAAATTAATTTCGCTTTTCTTTTCAATTGTTATTGGCATGCACGTTAATTTAAATGCATAATTATCAATAGAATTATCCTATTTTTAAAAGTGATCTGCTTACAAAAAATCCTAAAATGAAACATATAAACGTATTCATAATCCTATTTCTACTTACAGCCACTTCGCTACATAGCCAGCAGGCAGATGGCTATAAACTTTGGTTGAAATATGATAAAATAGAAAATACGGAATTACGTAACGATTATGCCGAAATAGTAAGTTCTGTATATTTTAAAGAGGATAGTGATATATTAAAAAATGCAAAGAAAGAGTTTTCCCTGGCGTTACCTCAAATGCTAAATACCCCAGTACAGTACTCAAACGACGTAAGTTCAGATAACTCACTAATTGTTGACATATATCAAAACCTACCAAAAGATTTAAAAGATTTGATTCATAATGATATTGAGGTATTATCAGACGAAGGATTTTTAATCAAATCATTGACCTATAAAAAAAAATCGATTACCCTTATTAGTGCAAAAAAAGATATAGGAATACTGTATGCCTCTTTTCGGTTTTTACATTTAATGCAAACACATAAAAAATTAAAATATATTGACTTAGTTGATAGTCCTAAAATAGATTTAAGAATGTTGAACCATTGGGACAATCTTGATCGTAGTGTAGAACGTGGTTATGCAGGATTTTCATTATGGAATTGGCAAAAATTACCAGAATATATTGATCAACGTTATATCGATTATGCAAGAGCAAATACATCTATTGGCATTAATTCAACAGTTATTACTAATGTAAACGCCAATGCCTTAGTGCTCACACCTATGTATTTAGAAAAAGTTGAAGCCCTGGCCGATGTTTTTAGAGGATATGGAATTAAAGTCTATTTAACTGCTCGCTTTTCTGCACCTATCGAAATTGGCAAATTAAAAACTGCCGACCCACTTAATCCAGAGGTTCAAAAATGGTGGTCAGATAAAGTAGCTGAAATATATAAGCGAATTCCTGATTTTGGCGGATTTTTGGTTAAAGCCAATTCAGAAGGCCAACCAGGACCACAAAACTATGGTCGCAATCATGTAGATGGCGCTAATATGATGGCTACTGCATTAGAACCATTTGGTGGTAATGTTATATGGAGAGCTTTCGTTTATTCTGAACACGACGATACCGATAGGGCAAAACAAGCCTATGATGAATTCTTACCTTATGATGGTAAGTTTAAGGACAATGTTTTAGTTCAGGTGAAAAACGGAGCAATAGATTTTCAACCTCGAGAACCATTTCACCCCATGTTCGGGGCTATGAAAAAAACTCCATTAGTAATGGAGTTTCAAATCACACAAGAGTATTTAGGCTTTAGTAGCCATTTAGTTTTCTTGCCGAAACTTTTTGAAGAAGTCTTAAGTACAGATACGTATCAAAAAGGCAAAGGCGCCACGGTAGCAAAAGTTATTGACGGCAGTTTGCATGGTAATGCCATAACTGGTATTGCAGGTGTTGCCAATATTGGAACTGATTTAAATTGGACCGGACATCCTTTTGCTCAAGCTAATTGGTATGGCTTTGGTCGTATGGCATGGGATCCTTATTTAAGTTCTGAAAAAATTGCTGATGAATGGTTGAGAGCTACCTATAGTAATAAACAAGATTTTATTGAACCCGTAAAAAAACTAATGCTTACTTCTCGAGAGACCGTAGTTAATTACATGAATCCGTTGGGCTTACATCATATTTTTGACACCGGTCACCATTATGGACCTGGCCCTTGGGTCGATAATTTAAGTAGGCCAGATTGGAATCCTGTATACTATCATAAAGCAGACGCCAATGGTATTGGTTTTGACCGTACACCATCTGGAAGTAATGCTACTGAGCAATACGCCCCATATTTAGAGAAAACATTTAATGATATAAACACTATTCCCGAAGAATATCTTCTTTGGTTTCATCATGTTTCATGGGACTATAAATTGCAGAATGGAAATACCCTATGGGATGGTATTGCTCTAAAATATCAAGAAGGTGTCAATGAAGTGAATACTATGATTCATACTTGGGATGATGTAAAACCTTATGTAACTGAAAGTGAGTATAACGAAGTGAAAATGCTTTTACAAATTCAATTAAAGGAAGCTAAATGGTGGCGAGATGCATGTTTATTATATTTTCAAACATTTTCGCAAAAAGAATTGCCCGAAGGTGTTGAAAAACCGACCCAAAGTTTAGAATATTATAAGTCCCTTAAATTTCCATTTGCTCCCGGTATCCGTCCACAATGGGATTAATAAACAATCAAAATCTATACAAAAGATGAGATTCTTTTTAAAAATAAGATTACTAAAGTATTTTTTATTTTCATTCACACTATTCATCGTTCTCATCGGCTGTAATGAGCAAAATAAAATTAAACCAATTCATGACGAGCCTGCTTTAAAAACTGCTTTCGATAAAGCGTTTTTAATTGGTTCAGCAGTAAATGATAATCTAATTTTAGGAAAAGATAGTTTAGCCGTACAACTTGTAAAGCGAGAGTACAACACCATTACGCCAGAAAACTCCATGAAATGGATGTTCATGGAACCTGAAAAAGGAACCTTTAACTTCGAAATGGCAGATCAGTATGTTGATTTTAGCGCTAAAAATAATTTGGTATTCGTAGGACATAATTTAGTATGGCATAGCCAATTGGCAGCATGGGTTTCTAAAATTGATAGCAAAGAGGAATTGTCTGAAAGTTTAAAAAATCACATACAAACCATTGTATCTAGATACAGAGGTAAAATACACGGTTGGGATGTAGTAAATGAAGCCTTGAATGAAGATGGAACCTTGCGTAATTCATTGTTTCTTGAAAAACTTGGCCCAGATTATTTAATAAAATCATTTAAATGGGCGCAAGAATCCGACCCTACTGTTGAACTTTACTACAATGATTACAATATGACTAATCCCGAGAAAAGAGCCGGAGCAATGAAACTAGTTCAAATGTTGCAAGAAAATGGGGCGAAAATAGATGGTATTGGTATGCAGGGCCATTGGAATTTGGAAGGACCATCATTAAATGAAATAGAAGAAAGTATTATTGCATATTCAGATTTAGGATTGCAGGTTATGATTACCGAACTGGACATTACCGTTATACCGAACCCATGGGATTTACAAGGAGCTGAAGTGAATCAGAATTTTGAAGGCAGCGAATTTATGAATCCGTATCCTACCCAATTACCAGATTCTGTTTCCAACAAACTTGCAAAGCGCTATCACGATATCTTCCAAATTTTCAAAAAACATGAAGACAAAATTAGTAGAGTAACCTTCTGGGGCGTAAACGATGGTCAATCTTGGCTAAACAATTGGCCCATAAAAAATAGAACCAATTACCCCTTGCTATTCGATAGACAATTCAAACCAAAAGCAGCATATTATAGTGTATTGCAATTTGCTAATGACAGCCTTAAGTAAACCAACTAATTTCAAATGAACAACAATCATAAAATTTCTCTTAAAGAAAAAATAGGATACTCTTTAGGAGATTTATCAGCAAACCTGGTTTTTCAAACCTTAGTAACCTACTTGGCATATTTCTACACCGACATATACGGCCTAGAAACCAAAGATGCTTCGGTAATAATATTTATTGTAGGTATGATTGCAGCTTTTGCTTTCAACCCTATTATTGGGGCCTTAGCAGATAGAACAAGAAGTAAATGGGGCAAATTTAGACCATGGATTTTGTTTACCTCGGTACCATTGGGCCTTGTTGCCCTACTTGCATTCAGTACACCAAATTTTGATTATACCGGTAAAGTAGCATATGCTGCAATTACATATACATTACTTCTATTATTATACGCTGCAAATAATCTACCATATGCTGCATTAAGTGGTGTTATTACAGGTAGTATGAAAGAACGCAATAGTATTTCTTCATATAGATTTGTAGCCGTTATGTTTGCTCAATTCTTTGTTCAAGTTTTCATGTTACCTATTATAGAATATGCAGGTGGTGGCGATAAGGCTGTGGGTATCGAAATAGTAATGACCTATTTAGCTATTATCGGTACAGTTATGCTACTCATAACATTTTTCACTACCAAAGAAAGAGTTATTCCAACACTAGAACAAAAATCAAGTTTCAAAGAAGATTTAGGTGATTTGGTTAAAAACAGACCGTGGATTATAATGTTAGTCCTCACCACTTTAGTGTTTATTACCTTGGCGATGAAAGGTGGTTCTTATGTATACTATTTTGAAAATTATGTTGATGCTTCGAGCTTGGCAGACTTCATAGGTCCAATATTAAATGGTCTAAAAAGTATTGGCGTTAATTTCTTCGGTGATAATCCAACCTCTGCAGGATTTGGACTTTTTAATGCTGGTGGAATAATTTTTATGATTGTTGGCATATCATTATCGAAAGGTTTAGCAGATAAATATGGTAAACGTGATGTCTTTGGTTGGGCCTTGTTTATATCAACTTTGTTTATTGCTGTATTTTATTTCTTTACCCCTACCTCTGTTGAATTAATGTTTTTATCCCAAATTTTACACGGATTTTTCTATGGTATAACCATCCCATTATTATGGGCAATGATTGCAGATGTGGCAGATTATTCTGAATGGAAAAATAATAGACGCGCTACTGCCATTATCTTTTCCGCAATGATGATTGGCTTAAAGTTAGGCCTTACTATTGGTAGTTCTTTGGTTACATGGATTTTGGGACTATACAATTACATTCCAAAGAAATTTGCCGCCTCAGAAATGGTTACACAGCCAGAAAGCGCCATAGAAGGTACCAAGTTACTAGTAAGTATCTACCCTGCAATAGCATTTTTCTTAGCGATTGCATTATTATTTTTTTATGAAATCAATAAAAAAATGGAGACCAAAATAGAAGAAGATTTAATAACAAGAAGAAAAGCCTAAACGATGCCGGAAGATAATATTGACCATATTGATTTTAAAAAATTAAACGATAAAGCAATTTCAAAGCCCTTAGTTTCCCATATTTATACCGCAGATCCGTCTGCGCATTTTTTCAGTGGAAAAATTTATATATACCCATCACACGACATTGAATCTGACATTCCTTTTGATGATTTAGGAAGTCACTTCGCCATGGAAGATTATCATGTGCTTTCAATGGATAATGTGAATAGTGAAGCTATTGATCACGGCGTTGCACTACATGTAAATGATGTTGCATGGGCAGAAAAGCAAATGTGGGCACCCGATGCGGCCTATAAAAATGGAAAATACTATTTATATTTCCCTGCAAAGAAAGCTGATGGCATTTTCCAAATCGGCGTAGCCATTTCTGATAGTCCTACCGGTCCATTTAAGCCGCAACCAGAAGCGATAAAAGGTAGTTATAGCATAGACCCAGCTGTTTATGAAGATGAAGATGGCAGCTACTATATGTATTTCGGTGGTATTTGGGGCGGACAACTGCAAAAATACAGGGACAACATTTATAGCCCTAAAAATGAACTACCAAAACCTGAGGAAAATGCCTTGCTACCTATTGTAGCAAAGTTGACAGACGATTTACTTGAATTTGCAGAAGAGCCCAAAGAAATCAAAATAGTAGATGAACATGGAAACTTATTAATAGAGGGTGATAATGATCGTAGATTTTTCGAAGCCTCATGGTTGCACAAGCACAACGGTAAATACTATTTTTCTTATAGCACAGGCGACACCCATTTTATTTGCTATGCTATCGGTGATAATCCGTACGGACCTTTTACATACGGTGGTAGAATTTTAGAACCAGTGGTAGGTTGGACCTCTCATCACTCTATTTGTCAGGTAGATAATAAATGGTATTTGTTTTATCATGATAGCAGTTTATCTAAAGGTGTTACCCACTTACGCTCTGTGAAAATGACCGAAATTGAGCATCAAGAAGATGGTCATATAAAAACATTGACTCCCTATAGTTCGTAATCTCGGATAACTGAAAATATAATTTTTAACATGATTAAATGAAACCAGATGGAATCATTTAATCATGTTCTTGGTTATGGCATAGGGCAATTTCACTCTGAATTTATAAGTCTAGAAATCATTAAGAATTAACCGGCCAGATATTTTGCTCAAGTATTATTTATTTAAATAGTAATTTCATCCTTTAGAATATAACAATTTACAACCTTTTAGGTTTTACAATAGAAAATCAAAATTTACGCATAACAGAATGTCGAATAAAAAATATACAGTTTTAGGTGAAACCATTGAAAAAGGTAAAGGAGCCCAACTAAATTTAGATATTGCTAAACTACACACAAGAACTAAAATAGAAGTACCAGTAATTGTACAACGTGGTAAAAAAGATGGCCCTACCTTATTGATAACAGGTGGAATTCATGGTAATGAAATCAACGGTGTAGAAATAGTACGACAATTGGTCTCCAAAAAGTATAACAAACCAGAATGCGGAATGGTTATTTGTATTCCTGTTGTAAACATATTCGGGTTTTTGAATCAAACAAGACAATTTCCTGATGGTAGAGATTTAAATAGGGTTTTTCCAGGAAGCTTACGCGGCTCTTTGGCTAGTAGGTTCGCATATTACTTAGTAAAAGATATCGCACCGGTTATCGACTATTGTATAGATTATCATACGGGTGGTGACAGCCGTTTTAATGCGCCTCAAATTAGAATAGACAAGAATGATTCAGATGGCCTTGCCCTAGCCAAAATTTTTGGCGCAGAGTTCATTGTAAAATCTGCAGGGAGAGAAAAATCGTTTAGAGAGACCTTACATCAACTTGAGAAGAAAGTATTGTTATATGAAGGTGGAAAATCACTTCATATAAATAGCGATATTACAGATACCGGTATTGCTGGTGCCTTGCGCTTAATGCATCATTTAGGCATGCGTAATTTCGATAAAGAACTAAAAGAGATGAATTCTAAGGCCATTACACCAAAATTGGTAAATGCCTCAAAATGGTTACGAGCGAAACACTCTGGCATGTTCCACCCTATTGTAAAAGTGGGGCAAAAAGTAGAAAAAGGTACTGAACTAGGTAATATTTCTGGACCATTCGGATATTTCGAACGCAAAATGAAGGCCAGCGATTCTGGCTATATTATATGCATCAATGAATCGCCCATTGTAAACCAAGGTGATGCTATTTTTCATATAGCACATGATATTGACCGAATCATTTAAAACATGTATTTATAAAGCTAATTGTTTAAAAGATCTTTATTCATATTTACTTCTGATTTATAAACTTAAGGGTAGAAAGTTTTAGTATAAAAGAGGATGACAGATATTGAAAAAACTTTAGAGAATAAAAGTGTACGTCCTACGGCCATGCGTATTTTGATATATAAGTATTTGGCCGAAAAGGATAGTGCAGTCGCATTGACAGATATCGAGAATGCCTTTGAAAAAGCTGAGCGCACTACACTTTACCGTACCCTTAAGACATTTGAAGAAAAAGGAATTGTACACCAAATAGACGATGGCACCAATATTTCAAAATTTGCCCTGTGTGAACCAGGTTGCAATTGTGAAATTGACCAGGACCTTCACTTACATTTTCACTGTACCCACTGTGACAAAACAGTTTGCCTAACCGAACATAAAATCCCACATATTAATTTACCTTCTGGGTATATAGCCGAAGATGTAAATTTGGTTATTAAAGGCATCTGCGATACCTGTAGTAAACATTAAATGCACTACGGTTGCATTCATTATTTTTCGAACTTGCGAGAATTATGAAGAAGAAAAAAGTAAATCTAAGAGACCTCAAAACAGAAGAACATTCTAATGGGCATAGTCATGATGATGGTCATAACCATGATCACGCAGGTAAAACAGCAGAAATAAAAACCTACCTCCCTGCCATATTCAGTTTTGTAGTGCTGATTATAGGTATTGCATTAGATTATTTTGAAACGTTTTCATTTTTTAAAGGATGGATGCGCATTATATGGTATATAGTGGCTTATATTCCCGTAGGATTTCCTGTGATAAAAGCAGGATGGAATAGCATTAAAAATGGTGATTTCTTTACTGAGTTTTTTTTAATGAGTATTGCCACCACAGGGGCCTTTGCAATTGGGGAATATCCCGAAGGTGTTGCTGTGATGTTATTTTATGCGGTGGGTGAACTTTTTCAAAGTGCTGCCGTTAAGCGGGCCAAAGGCAATATTAAAGCTTTGCTTGATGTAAGACCTAATGAAGCATTGGTCTTTCGCAATAACAATTTTATTTCGGCGGATCCAGAATCGGTTGAAATAGGTGAGAAAATTCAAGTTCGCGTTGGTGAAAAAGTACCGTTAGATGGCATTTTATTGTCTAATAAAGGCTCTTTTAATACGGCTGCATTAACAGGAGAAAGTAAACCGGATACACTTAAAAAAGGGGAATCGGTATTTGCCGGAAGCATAAATTTAGAAGGTGTTGTTGAGATAGAAACTACGAAAAAATTTAAAGATAGTTCAATTGCCTGTATTTTAGATTTGGTACAACATGCTACAGCTAGAAAGTCAAAAACTGAGTTGTTCATTCGAAAATTTGCCCGTATTTACACGCCTATAGTGGTTTATCTCGCAATTGGCCTAACATTACTACCCTACTTTTTTGTTGATGATTATGTGTTTAGAGATTGGTTGTATAGGGCATTGATATTTCTAGTAATCTCTTGCCCATGCGCTTTGGTCATCTCGATACCATTAGGCTATTTTGGCGGATTGGGAGCTGCATCGCGAAACGGAATTCTGTTTAAAGGAGCATCATTCTTAGATACCATAACCAAAGTAAATACAGTGGTCATGGACAAGACAGGCACCGTTACTAAAGGTGTTTTTAAGATTCAGGATCTTGTTATAGATCAGATCTTTACCAAAGCTGAATTCATGAAGTACTTGATCGCCATTGAAGAGCAATCTACCCACCCAATTGCCAAAGCAATATTAGAATATAAAACGGAAGGTGAGGGTTTTAAGGTGACGGATGTTTCAGAAATTGCAGGAAAAGGATTGAAAGGTATCGTAAACGGCAAAACTGTTTTAGCAGGAAACAAAGCCTTATTAACATCTAACCAGATTGACCTTTCAATCGAAATCGATAAAATCGTAGAGTCTATTGTTTTGGTTGCTATAGACGGAAAATTTGCTGGCTATGTGACCATTGCAGATGAACTAAAAGATGACGCACTCCAAGCTATAAAGGAAATACGGGCTGCAGGAATCACAAAAATTATTATGCTCTCTGGAGACAAAGATTCCATTACACAAGAAGTGGCAAAACAACTACGCATTGATTGGGTAAAAGGAGGGTTATTACCTGAAGAAAAACTGTATGAAGTTGAAAAGTTGAAAAAACAGCCTGGCACCAAAGTAGCCTTTATTGGCGATGGTATAAATGATGCCCCAGTACTCGCAGTTAGTGACGTTGGTATTGCAATGGGTGGGTTAGGCAGCGATGTGGCCATTGAAACCGCTGACGTAATTATTCAGACAGATCAACCTTCTAAAATTGCCAGAGCCATTAAAATTGGCAAATCTACACGAAGCATTGTATGGCAGAATATAGCACTAGCCTTTGGAGTAAAAGTTATCGTTTTAATGTTAGGAGCAGGAGGAATAGCAACCATGTGGGAAGCTGTTTTTGCCGATGTAGGTGTTGCCTTATTAGCAATTTTAAATGCTGTTCGGTTACAAAGAATGAATTGGGATTAAAGTAAACTCGATGAAATCAATAGCGATCTATTTTTAATAGTACGTTTTGTTCAAATTCATTAAAAGTAATAATTCCATTTGCTTGAAACAATTGCTTCAAAACACTTAAAACATTAGTCTACATGACTAACGAACTACATATCTTAACCGTTCCTCAGTCAGTAATTAAAGGGGATTAAATAAAAACCGCCTACGGAACTTTAAAAACAGACGGAACCTTCGAATCAGGTATTTGTACAATTATGGGTATAGATTTATCAGAATTTAAAACTATCAATTACTTCATTTCATATCAGATGACTATACCAATTATGAACGTAAATGGTAAATTTCGGAAGGCTCTTAGAGCATTAGAAAAGGATAACGAATTTATCAAAAAATATAACGAACAGATTGAGCTTTATGGCCATATTCCATATTTCAAAATTCCATACGTAGTTGATTATTATAAAGTTGACCCTTCGGACTATTTTATAAAGAGCGTATTGATTAAGTCAATGATGTGCTAAAATACGTTTGCTAACTTAGAACACCTATAGTAAATAGTGCGAAAACGCTAAATTCAAAAGCTTGGGCTCATATGTGTAGTTCGTCATCACGATAGCTACCGGGATTGGATTTTGCGTTTAAAAGAAAAAAAACATAATTTAAATTTTCGTCTCTGTATAATCCCGATAACTATTAAGACCAAAAGTCAGCTTCTTTTTAAAGGTTCATTTACAAACTATCATTAACTTTAAAATAGCAAGCCTGACTTAAAGCTACACAGTTATTAGTTGTTACAGTGAAACCTTCATTTGAAAATTATTAGCAGCTCTTAACCTTTTAAGCGTATGCCAAAGGTTAATTAAATTTAACATTAAACTCCCGATTTTAAGACAACATTGTAAGAGTTCGGGTATTTAACCCGTATACTACCCATGAACATTTAAAACGATGTACATGGGAATGATAAAAGATAGAAAGAAATTCAAAAGAACAAAAGAACAGACTAATCCAACAAATCCGACCGGTAATACCGACCAACTTACCAATCATTTTGATTATGATGAGACCACTGTAAAAAAACAGCAAAACAAAAGTTAAGGGAATTAAAAATTACATAGGAGCAGAAGGAAAAAAGAAAGAGTAATTAATTAAAACAAATACATATGAGTACAACATATTTGAATACCAAGTCAAGAGGAATAACCAAAACAGTAGCTGAATTCACCAAACAAGATAATCAGAGCAATAGAGAGTTTCGTGAATTTATAAAGGAACAAGTGGTGGAGCATAGAAAAGAGGGAATGGACGTATTTAAGTCACCCAGACCAGGAGATGACCAAAAGAACTAAAACCTTATACCGAGAATCGAAAAAGGAGTATAACAAGGGACTAAAAGGCTATTCAAATAACTTAAATAGCCTTTTAGAAACCTTTAAAAAAGTACAATAAACTATGACAATTCAAATAAATACTGACAAAACAATTTCTGGAGAACAAAGGAGTGGTGATTTTTTTAGTTCTCAAATTACCGAAGCTTTAGAAAGGTTCGAATCTCATATTACCAGAATAGAGGTTCACTTAAAAGATGAGAATGGAAAAAAGGATGGATTTAATGATATCTCGTGTCTAATAGAGGCTAGACTTGAAGGCAGACAACCCATTGCTATCAGTAACCAGGCAAATACAATTGACCTTGCCGTAGCAGGTGCCATTGACAAAATAAAAAATGCTATTGAAACCATTATAGGAAAAAGTCAAAAGCATTAATATTTATAAAAAATTATGTATAATATTGATATTGAATCAACAGATAAAATGACGGATAATGAAAAAGATACCTTTCTTAAATCTTGTTGAAAGCTAAATTTGATAAAAAAGCGCGGTTAAATAAAATGTTTTATATGATTTTAAAAACTAGATTAAAATCTGTTACTTTAATCTGAACAAGATATAAAATTTAGATTATTGGCCCTAGATTTTTCCTGCCCAAACTAAACCATAAAATTACCGCTATATCAGATAAATATTTTGATCTTCAAATAAAAGGAATTACTACATTTATTCGATTATTTTAAAATAAAAAAGCAAGACACAAATATTGAAAGAACAACTTAACATGAAGAAACTAATCCTTATCCTTTCTTTTACTTTGCTAGGTTGTTCAAATAGCATTTCTGAAAATTCAATTGAAAAAGTCTCAGTTGATAAATCTAAAAAAACAGATAAAATTCAAGTATTAAATGTTGGTTTTTTTCATTTTGGTTCTACTAGCGATGCTACCAAGGTTGAGTTTGATGAAAACAATACTAAGGAACAAGAAGAAATTCGAAAACTGTCAATTCAATTGGCGAAATTTAAACCCACCATTATATGTCTAGAATACCTACCTGAAATTGATGATGATATAAATAAAGCCTATCAAGATTTTTTAAAAAACCCTAGTGAACTTAGTATGCAATATGGCGAATTGAGTATGGTTGGTTTTGATGTTGCTAGAATTAACGGACTCCATAAAGTGTATGGTATTGACAATCATATGGGCTATAATTATAGTGTAGGAGATTTTATTGAAAATACCCCAGAATTAACTAATGCTATTGACCCAGTAACCTATTTAGAAATCACCAACAATCCATTAAAGGCATATCCAGAAATGGAAAAGCGAAACAACAATTTCGATAATTTATCACTTTTAGAAAAGTTAGCATTACTTAATGAACCTATAATGTTAGATTATTCTTTAAACGCAAATGCCGACAAACTTTTTTACGTGGGTATAGGTGACAATTTTGTAGGAGCTGATCAAGCAGCCCTGTTTTACCATCGCAACATGAAAATATATTCTAACCTAAACCGAATTAAAATGAATAAGAACGATAGGGTCCTTATTTTAATGGGCTCTGCCCATACGGCAATGTTACGTGAATTTATAAAGCGAAGTCCGAAATTTGAAATGCTGAATACTCTCGAGTATTTAAAATAATAATTCATTATAGAAACCTCATTTTCTTTTCCAAAAAACAAACACACAGCCCATCTGTACTAGATGGGCTTTTTTGTTTTTTATAACTATAACTTTGTTCGCTTGCGTTAATTATAAAATACCCATTTAAGAGCGTTTAGTATACCACTAAATATCAGTACCTATTGACACTCCAAGAGTTTTGATTAAATTACGGGTAAAATAAAAATATAGTAACTTGTTACTATATACAATTGTTAGCCACAATTTGAAATAAATGGGAATCTACCGAACACATCTTATAATTGACCAAAGAGATTCTTTAAAAATCAAAAAGTTAAAATTAGACAACGCTAAACTAATTTTAGTCAAAGAACCTTCAAATTGTTTTTGGGAAGCAAAAGATGGGATGTCATTTGGACATTACATTGGAGGACGTGACCCTAAATTGGCACGTAAAGATGAAATTCCCCAACTAGAACTATTAATTGAGGCAGTAAGTGAGGAAAAAGCAGAAGATTTACTTTCTATAATCCACGGAGGAATGCTTTTAGCATATCCAGAACCAGGGTTGACTACCAACTTCGTTTTCCTTACAGAGTATAATGAAAAACAGAATGAATGGTATAGCAAAAAACCATTTATTAATTACCTGAAAAGAATAGAACACGTTGGTTTTGGTTGCCAAATAGCAAGCTTGGCAGTAAAGGATAAACAACTAATTTATGCAATAGAGAAATACAAAGTTAGTTTAGAGTTGAGTTCTTTTACTCCAAAATCTGCTGACCCGATGTATGGGCAAGCTTTTGATAATTATGACATTAAACATAGCTACCACACCCGTTCTGCATTTGCAATAGTTTCTGCTTTCTCTGTAATAGAAGAGTTTGGTTTAGAAGTTCGTTCCAGTTCTACTAATCCAAGGTTTTTAAATAATGAAACTGGAGAATGGAACCCTAAAGTTTTAAAAAATATTACCGAAAGGTTAATACAAGCGAATATTGACTCCCAATTAACATTCGACTGGATTTATAGAGGGGAACCTACTAAAATTGAACTGGAAACTAAGCCTTTATTCGGCGTCGATTCAAAATGGATAGTTTATCATAAAGATGTACGAGACAAAACTCTAACTTTTCCTGAAGCTATTCATCACGCAAGTTATCTAAGAAACTTTATTGCTTCTCATAAGTTTAAAGAACTAACACAATATATTAGCCCTTACGATGTAAACAATGTTCAATTATTGGCTAGACAATTGATAATACGAAAAATGAAAATGTGGAAAACAATGATGACGGATTAAAAACTGTGGCTAACAAAACCTCCTATGAAAAGCCCTAGTCCAATATTCTAAAGGAAAAATTATAACCACTCTCATCAACCTAAAATAGAAACCACATGACAACTCTTTTGAAACAACAATGGGTACTAGTTCTTTTATTGATAACGACTATAGTTTGTAAAGCTGACTATCAACCGATTAAAAAAAGCAATACAACTGCTTTTTTGGTTAAGGATTCTTTGGTAAAACATACTGTTTTATCGAACGGACACCCCATGGCAGTTTGGGAGAAAAAAGTTGAAAATCCTAAAGGACTTATTCTTTTTGTTCATGGAAGAACTTGGAGCGGTGTTCCAGATTTTGATTTACAGGTAGAAGGTGAAGACTTGTCTTTAATGGATGGTTTAGTAGAACAAGGATATTCTACCTATGCTATTGATTTACGCGGATACGGAAAAACACCTAGAGATGCTACAGAATGGTCGTCACCAGAAATAGCTTCAAACGATATTCTAAATGTTTTAAATTGGATTTCGGAAGAAAATAATAAGACGAAGGTTCATTTATTCGGTTGGTCAATGGGGTCAACTCTATCACTACTTGCAACGCAAAAAGATTCTAAAAATATAGCAAGTTTAACGGTTTTTGGGTATTGGCAAGATTTAGATTCCAAAATACCAGAAGACACCAATGATAAGAAATTATTGAAAAGCATAAATACTGCAAAAAATGCAGCAAGTGATTTTATTATACCTGGCAGTATTAGTAAAAACGCAGTAGACACCTATGTAAAGATAGCCTTAGCGTATGACCCAATACGAGTTGATTGGAGACATGAAAGTGAGTATAATAACATTGACCCTACATTAATTACCACACCGGTATTACTTATTCAAGGAGAATTCGACCCATTAGCACCAACAGTTAACCAAGTAAAGTTATTCACGCGATTAAAGACGGCCGATAAAAGTTGGGTGGTAATATCTGGTGGTGACCATGCTGCTTTTATGGAAACACCTAGAAATCAATTTATTCAATCATTTACTGCTTTTATAGATAGATTTAACGAATAAAAGGGGTGAATTATAATGAACAAGACTGTAATAGAAACTAAAAGAATACGATTACGATTAATAGACATATCAGATTTAACTTCAATACATACGCTGCATTCATTGCCCGAAACTGATACATACAATACATTAGGTATTCCGAGTAGTATGGAAGAAACCAAAGCTATCATCGAACCTTGGATTAAAGAGAATCGATCTGAAGAGATTAAAAATTACACGTTTGCAATTGACAATAAATCGAATGGAAAATTCATGGGTCTATTCGGGCTAAAAATTGGTCAGCAAAAATATAAAAGAGCTGAAGTTTGGTATAAAATACATTCAGATTATTGGAGAAAAGGATATGCCACTGAAGCATTAAAAGCCATAATAAATTTTGGTTTCGATACACTTAAGCTACACCGTATAGAAGCTGGGTGTGCTGTGGAGAATATTGGTTCAATTAAGGTTTTAGAAAAATCAGGAATGCTACGAGAAGGTCGCCTTAGGCAAATACTACCGTTGAAAACTGGCTGGTCAGACAATTTTCAATATTCGATTCTTGAAACTGACGAAAGAAGTAAATAATTATAAGATTACCCACACACTAAAATTTACCTTACCAAATTGCATTAATCACTTCCAACCTTAAATAAACAAATCTCAATTTTAATTTGAATTATCAATCTCTTAATCGTAACATTGCGATTAATAAATATAACACAAAATGGGATTAGCCAAAACTGAAATGTTTACCGACCAACAAAACGAAATTGCACTTTTTGCAAAAGTATTTGGGCACCCAGCTAGAGTATCGATTTTACAGCATTTATTTAAGATAAATGCATGTGTTTGCGGAGATTTGGTCAACGAAATCGGATTGGCACAACCCACCATATCACAACATTTAAAAGAATTAAGACATTTAGGTTTAATTAAAGGAAACGTAGAAGGCACGAGTGTTTGCTACTGTATACACGCCGAAAATTGGAAAAAAATGAAAGAAACCATGTCAGCATTTCTTAACCAAGATATAGCTAAGAATGAAAATTGTTGTTAAAAATTCATCCTATAAATCACACTAATACAATACTTAATATGGCCATAATCAAAACAACATTATTTACAGAAATTGAAAATATAATCGGCTCGTTAAACATAGCTAATGTCACTAATGAACGAAGAGAAATTTTAAAACCGTTAATTGATTTTATACAATCAAAGGCTGCAACAAATAAAGAAATACGCATCAATTTTATCTGTACCCACAATTCACGAAGAAGTCATTTATCGCAAGTTTGGTCTCAAACTATGGCTCATTATTTCGATATTAAAAATGTCTTTTGCTATTCTGGAGGTACCGAAGCTACCGCACTTTTCCCCATGGCAGCAGAAACGCTACGAAATTCAGGCTTTCAGATTAAAACTATTTCAAAAAATGAGAATCCCGTATACAGTATTAAATATGCTGATAACGAGCATCCAGTAATAGGATTTTCAAAAAAACTAGATGATGACTTTAATCCTAAATCTGAGTTTGCAGCGATTATGACTTGCGATTCGGCAAATGAAGCGTGCCCATTTGTACCAGGTGCAGAAATAAGGATTCCGATAACTTTTAAAGACCC
The DNA here is from genome assembly GCF_900109345.1 of Maribacter orientalis. Lineage (GTDB taxonomy): Bacteria > Bacteroidota > Bacteroidia > Flavobacteriales > Flavobacteriaceae > Maribacter > Maribacter orientalis. The sequence continues at coordinate 163,047 of NZ_FNZN01000005.1, read as the reverse complement.
TAAAGCTTTTGACAACACACCGCAACAAGCCGAAAAATATAAAGAAAGAAGTCTACAAATTGCAACGGAATTATTTTACGTTTTCTCTCAAATAAACTCATAAAAATGAAATCAAAAAAATTAAGTTTTCTTGATAAGAATCTAACATTATGGATATTTGTAGCCATGGCATTCGGTGTTGCGCTTGGCTATTTCATACCAACATTCCCCGACATCATTAATTCATTCAGTAATGGCACTACGAACATACCTATTGCCATTGGCTTAATTTTAATGATGTATCCACCTTTGGCAAAAGTCAATTATTCACTTCTACCAAAAGTTTTTAGAAACACAAAAATCCTTTCTATATCCCTTATCCTAAATTGGATAATCGGTCCAGTTTTAATGTTCATTTTGGCAATTACATTTTTACGAGATTACCCTGAATATATGGTTGGTCTAATCTTAATTGGCCTAGCACGATGTATTGCCATGGTCTTGGTATGGAACGACCTCGCCGAAGGCAGTAGTGAATATGGAGCAGGCTTGGTAGCCTTAAACAGTATATTTCAAGTCTTTGCCTATAGTTTTTACGCATGGCTTTTTATAACCGTGCTTCCACCCTACTTTGGATTTGAAGGTGCTATTGTAGATATCTCTATTGGCACTATCGCAGAAAGTGTAGCCATATATTTAGGAATTCCGTTTGTACTGGGGATTTTAAGTAGACTAATTTTAGTTAAATTAAAAGGCGAAGATTGGTATACCAACAAATTCATACCTGCCATTTCACCAATAACATTGATTGCGCTGTTATTTACTATTGTAATTATGTTTTCGCTAAAAGGGGAATTAATAGTTCAAATACCTATGGACGTACTACTAATTGCGGTGCCTTTACTTATCTACTTTACGTTAATGTTCGTCATTGGCTTTTTCTTAACCAAAGCAACTGGAGCAGCATACGACAAAACCGCATCAGTAGCTTTTACAGCCGCAGGTAATAATTTTGAATTAGCCATTGCAGTTGCCATTGCAGTTTTCGGATTAAATTCAGGACAGGCCTTTGCAGGAGTTATTGGTCCGTTAGTTGAAGTACCAGCATTAATACTGTTGGTTCGAGTTTCCTTTTGGTTGAAGAAAAAATATTATGGAAAAGTCGAAGGGTAGATGAACATAGAAAGTTATTTTCTATAGTATCATGAATACACAATTAAGGTAGTTTTTGGGTTTAGATTTTACCAGATATCCAAAAGAAAATAAATTTTGCTTAATACCCGGAGGAATAAAAAAGCATTTTACACTTCTATATTTCTTATCTTAACAGAGACACCTAAAAAATTTACAAACCATGAAACATATTCTTACAGTACTCATTTTCAACGCATTTCTGATTTCTTGTAACTCATCAGACAAAGCAAAAACTACCACACAAGAAACTTCAACAACTGAACCAACTACAGAAAGTGCATCAAAAGACATCAATAAAAATTTAAAAGCGATTGAAACCGATGAAGATTTAGTTGCTACCGCTTTAATGGCCGCTCCCGAAAAAAGTAGGCTTACATCTAAAGTAATTGGTTATAATATGGCAGGTGAATTTGTGACGTTGAAAGAAGGGGATAATGAATTTATTGTGCTTGCAGATGACCCAACCAAAGATGGTTTTAATGCTGCATGCTACCATAAAAACCTTGAGCCTTTTATGGCAAGAGGTAGAGCATTAAGAGCAGAGGGAAAATCCGCTGAAGAAATCTTTACCATTCGTGAAGAAGAAATGAAATCAGGAAAACTTAAAATAACTCCCGGTTCCACACTACATATCTACTACGGGCCAAATACCATGTACGACCCAGAAACCGCAGCTGTTGATGGTGCACAATTGCGTTATGTAACTTATATTCCTTGGGCCACATCAGAAACTATTGGTATACCCGAAGCCCCTACGGCACCAAATCATCCTTGGCTTATGAATGCTGGTACACATAGAGCACATATTATGCTTTCACCTTTACCAAAAGATAAGGAATAGGATCAGAATGAAGATTGAAAAGTAACTAGAAATAAAAAATAACTGGCTATTTTTTATTGTCTTCGTGTACTTATAAATAGCTGAAACCTTAGGTCACTTTAAATTTGCAAAATACCTTTAGCTTTACAAACTCTATTTTAGCATGTATGAATACAATTGATATTAGAACAGTAGATGTTGTTCAATATTTACAACCCTTACGAGAAGGAGGTTCAATGCCTGCTATTGTAAAAGCTGATGATGACTTTTTATATGTATTAAAATTTAGAGGATCTGGCCAAGGAAAAAAATCGCTTATTGCTGAATTTATTGGCGGAGAATTGGCACGTGCTATTGGTTTAAAAGTTCCAGAGTTGGTTTTTATGAATCTAGATGATTCGTTTCGTAATACAGAACCCGATGAAGAAATTCAAGACTTACTTAAGTTTAGTGTCGGCCTAAATTTAGGTTTACACTTTTTATCTGGCGCTATTACATTCGACCCTTTAATTTCAAAAATAGATGCACTAACAGCATCAAAAATAGTAGTATTAGATAGCCTTATCAGTAATATAGACCGGACAGCTAAGAATGCTAATTTACTGTATTGGCATAATGAACTTTGGGTGATTGATAACGGAGCTAGTTTCTATTTTCACCATAATTGGGAAACTTGGGAGAGTCACCTTACAAGAACATTCCCCTTTATAAAAGACCATGTGCTTTTGCAACAAGCAACTGCCCTAATCGATGCAGGAAAAGAAATTCAAAGTTTGATTACCCCAGAAAAAATTATAGAGATTGTCTCAAAAATTCCGGAAGACTGGCTTATGAGTGAATCGGATGTATTGAATGCAGATGAAAAAAGAGCAGCGTATATTCAATTTATAACTACAAAATTATCTATGATTGATATATTAGTTAAAGAAACTGAAGATGCAAGATAGATACACATTCAAATATGCCATAATTAGACTGGTACCAAAGGTAGAACGTGAAGAATTCTTTAATGTGGGGGTTATTTTATTTTGTAAGCGGATTAAATTTCTTGATATAAAATATCATATTGACCCAGACAAATTAAAAGCCTTTGCCCCGGAAATTGAAGAAGAAATCATAAATGATTATTTAAAAGCATGGAAACTAATTTGTGATGGAAATGCTTCTGGTGGACCAATAGGTAAGTTAGATTTACCTGACCGCTTCGGATGGCTAACAGCCTGTAGAAGCACAATAATTCAAAGCTCAACCACTCGTTCTGGACTTAGCTTTGAACCTAAAAAGGAATTAGAAGATATATTTAATAAGTATGTATTGTAAGAAATGGTTGAATTTTTTACTGATATATTAGTTTTAAAACGACTCATATTACAAAAGGATATTCGGGTGTCCAATGTTATTTGCAAAATCAATAGTTTTATAAACATTACAAAATGGAATCATCTGAACTATATAAAATAATTCAAGGCATTCCGAAAGCAGAACTTCACTTACATATTGAAGGAAGTTTTGAACCAGAACTGATGTTCAAAATAGCGGAAAGAAATAATATTACTTTAGCATATGATTCTATTGAGTCTTTAAAGAAAGCATACCTATTCAATAATCTTCAGGAGTTTTTAGATATCTACTATGCAGGTGCCCAAGTATTGATTCACGAGCAAGATTTTTTCGACTTAACCTGGGCATACCTTACCAAAGTACATAGCCAGAATGTAGTTCATGTAGAAGTATTTTTTGACCCACAAACACATACCAATAGAGGTATTGCATTCGAAGTTGTCTTTAATGGAATTTACAAAGCCTTAGAAAAAGCCAATAAAGAATTTAATATTTCCTATAAACTTATTATGTCTTATTTGCGGCATTTAAGTGAAGAAGCCGCATTTAAAACCTTAGAAGCTTCCCTCCCATTCAAGCATTTAATTGATGGTGTCGGTTTAGACTCCTCCGAAATGGGTAATCCGCCAAGTAAGTTTGTAAATGTGTTTAAAGCATCTGCCGAACACGGATATAAATTAGTAGCCCACGCCGGTGAAGAAGGTCCAGTAGAATATATTTGGGAAGCCTTAGATGTATTAAAAGTGATACGAATAGACCACGGTAATCGATGTTTAGATGATGAAAAATTGGTTCGAAGATTAGTAGAAGAAAAAATTCCATTAACGCTTTGCCCTACTAGTAATGTGGCTCTAAAAGTAATACAGAAAATGGAAGAACACCCTGTTGCTAAAATGCTCAAAAAAGGAATTATAGCAACCATTCATTCTGATGATCCTGCATATTTCGGCGGCTATATGAATGAGAATTATTTTGAGACGACAAAAGCCCTTAATTTAAACAAAGACCAGTTAATGAAGTTAGCCATAAATGCTTTTAAAGCGAGTTGGTTACATACTGATACCAAACAAAAACGGATTACAGAAGTGAGAGATTATTTTAATTCACTATTCAGCTAAAGGAATAAAAATTTCAAATGTAGCACCATTACCAGGGCTGCTTTCAACGCTGATTCGACCTCTATGCGTAAGAACTATTCTTTTCGCAATAGCCAAACCTATACCTGTACCTTGATATTCTTCGTTGCTATGTAACCGTTGAAAAATTTCAAATACCTTTGTTGCATATTTCTGTTCAAACCCAATTCCATTATCGGCTACAACAATACGTGTATATTTAGTCTCTACAGATAAATTAAGATTCGGGTATGCTGCACCTTCAATAATTTCACCGTTAACTTCGATAGATGGAAATTCTTTATTCTTGGTGAATTTAATAGCATTGGTAAATAAATTAAATAACAATTGTTTAAACTGAATCGGCCTTACCGTTATCATACAATCACTTAAAACTTTCAGGACCGTATTACTCTCTTTTAGTTCTTGGCTCAAGACATCTTTTACATCATCCACCATTTTATTTAAAGAAACATTCATCATGCTGTTCTCCAAATTTTCATTGTAACCGTATGTCAACAAATCTTGTATTAAATTTCGCATACGAGCTGCAGAAAGGTCAATACGCTCTAATTTATGTTTTCCATGAACAGATAAATTATCATATTCAGTTTCACTTATTTGAGAAATGAACATTTGAATTTTTCTTAAAGGCTCTTGTAAATCATGACTACAAATATGATAAAAGGAAGCAAGATCATTAATCATCAACTCTAACTTAATAGTCTTGATTTCAAGCTGATTAGTTCTTTGGAAAACTTTTTTTTCTAATTTTTTAGAAAACTTTTTAAGCTTCTTATGCGTTTTTTCAAGCTCTAATTTATTTGTTCTAAGCTCTAATAAATTTATGACTTGTTCAGATAAAATTTTGAGTGATTCTTTTTGACTATCGGTCAATATACGGGGCTTTCTATCCATTACACATAAAGTACCCAATGGTATGCCAGTAGCATTCTTTAATGGAATACCGGCATAAAATACAATATTTGGATTACCTGTTACTAACGGATTATCAAGAAAACGAGCATCATCCCTCGCATCATCCATAGTGAAAATTTCTTCATCCCCAATAATCGCATGTGCACAAAATGAATGTTCTATAGGCGTTTCAGAAACATCTATGCCATGATGAGATTTAAACCACTGCCTTTTATCATCAAGAAGGGTGATTAAAGAAATAGGTGCTTGACAAATTTCAGCTGCAAGTTTGGTAAGGTTATCATAATCTTTTTCAGCCGGTGTGTCTAAAATTGAATACAAATTAAGAAGCGCTAGTCTTTCTTTTTCCTTATCATGAATCTTGGCTTTTATCATAGTCTTAATAGAGATAAGTCTTTATAAATAATAACTAAAAAGAGAACAAATATAAAGAACCAATTAACATTATAAGTTAATACGAATAAAAACAAAAAATATAGAAATTACGAGACTGCTTCTCTCTTTTACCAAATATAAATTAAAAGCTAAATCAGACTTTAAGAAGTGTGGTTTATTTGAAATAACTCGATTTCCCTCCACAATCGCATGGCTATTAATTTTAAAGCAAATCACATTTTAAAATTCTAATTCAAAAATTTTTGGTGGTCTCCTATTCTCTAAAACAGTTTTTATGTAAAGTCATAAAAGAAAAAAGCCCAACATCTTTAGATATTGGGCTTTACTTTTAGAGGAGAAAGAGGAACTATCCTTTTTTCTACTTTTTTAAGTATTTATGGTACCTAAAAGCTTACTAGAATTTTACCGACACCGAATTCGCGCCTTTTTATCAAAAGTTTAAGAATTTTACCAGATTTACGGTTATTTAGCAATATATGATTACATACTTTGCCGTTAAAATTTAAAAACTACTCAAAACTAAAATTGGTCATTATTGTTAGGTTTTCAACTAATACAAAACTTGATTTTAAATTCTTTCAAACAGTTATATATAAACGAAATAATTTATAAAGTAAGAAAAATGGATTTGTAATAACTTTAAAGTGTTGTTAAAGATTACAACAAAGTGTATTATTTCGTAATTTTATCTAACGAATGAAAGAAGTTCTACATAAAATAACCTCGATTTTGATGGCGCTCATTGTGCTATTGTCCACAATGTCTTTTTCTGTGGACATGCACTTCTGCGGTGACCATTTGGTAGATTTTAGTATGTTCGACATGGTAGACACCTGCATGATGAAAGCAGAAATGTCGAAAACCTCCAGTTCATGTGAAATTATGGAGATGGAAAAGAGCTGCTGTTCTGATGTCGAAGTTACCATCGAAGGTCAGGATGATTTGAAAATTTCATTCGACCGGTTTACTTTTGACCAACAACAATTTGTTTATTCTTTCACCTACTCCCTTATAACTCTTTTCCAAGGGAAGGACGATAATATAATTTCTTTTAAAGATTATGTCCCTCCTCCACTTTTACGGGATGTTCAAATTCTTGACCAGACATTTTTGATTTGATTTATTAGACAGTATAAAATGCGCCCAATGATACCTATCGTTTTGGGCTCAAATTGTTGTATTTGTTTTTCTGTGTTTTAGAATATCAAGTCATTCATAACTGTTTAATAATCAAATCACATGCTTAATAAAGCTATCAAATTTCTTATCGAGAACAAGCTCGTTGCAGTTCTAATGTTATCACTTTTTGTAGGTTGGGGTATTGTAAATGCACCATTTGGATGGGATACGGGTTTTTTACCTTCAAATCCTGTAGCGGTTGACGCTATTCCAGATATTGGGGAGAACCAACAAATCGTTTTTACTAAATGGGATGGACGTTCACCGCAAGATATTGAAGACCAAATTACCTATCCTTTAACCACTTCCTTGTTAGGTATTCCTGGTGTAAAAACTATTCGTAGTTCCTCTATGTTCGGGTTTTCTAGCATTTATATCATTTTTGAAGAAGACATCGAATTCTACTGGTCACGAAGTCGCATTCTGGAAAAACTTAATTCACTTCCTGCTAATTTGTTACCGCAAGGGGTGAATCCTGCATTGGGTCCAGATGCCACGGGACTAGGACAAATATATTGGTACACTTTAGAGGGTCGTGATGAAAAAGGAAACCTTACTGGTGGTTGGGATTTGCAGGAATTACGAAGTATTCAAGATTACTATGTAAAATATGCCTTGTCCGGCGCAAGTGGTGTTTCGGAAGTGGCTTCTATTGGTGGCTTTGTTCAGGAATATCAAGTGGATGTTGACCCAGAAAAAATGCGTCAGTATAATATCAATCTTGGGCAAGTTGTACAAGCTGTAAAAGAAAGCAATCAAGATATTGGTGCACAGACCTTGGAAATCAATCAAGCTGAGTATTTGGTTCGTGGTTTGGGTTATGTGAAATCTATATCCGATTTGGAAAATGCCGTAGTCTCTTCTGAAAATTTCACGTCGCTACGGATAAAGGATATCGCAAATGTTACACTCGGACCAGCAACGAGACGCGGAATTCTTGACAAAGAAGGTGCAGAAGTTGTTGGCGGTGTGGTTGTAGCTCGCTATGGTGCAAACCCTATGGAGGTCATCAATAATGTGAAAGCGAAGATTGATGAACTTAAAGGCGGCCTACCATCAAAAGTATTGACAGATGGTCGCACTTCTCAATTGACCGTAGTACCATTTTACGACCGCACAGAACTTATTGAAGAAACACTAGATACCCTTAACGAAGCTTTGACGCTGGAAATCCTGATTACCATTTTGGTCATCATCATAATGGTCTTCAATTTAAGAGCGTCTATCCTAATTTCTGGATTACTACCTGTAGCCGTATTAATGGTTTTTATCACAATGAAGCTATTCAATGTCGATGCAAATATTGTTGCACTTTCAGGTATTGCTATTGCAATCGGTACAATGGTCGATGTAGGTGTTATTCTAGCCGAAAATATGATACGGCATATGGATGATTCAAAATTACGCTTTAGCGAAAGCGGAAAGGAATACACTTCAAATGAAATCATCTACAATGCAACCGCTGAAGTTTCAGGGGCAATATTAACAGCTGTCTTAACGACGATTATAAGTTTTGTACCTGTTTTTACTATGGTCGGTGCTGAAGGAAAACTATTCCGTCCGCTTGCTTTTACCAAAACGATGGCACTTTCAGCATCATTGGTTATCGCCTTATTCATAATTCCGCCGTTAGCGGCATATCTCTTCAGAAAGAAAAACATTAAATCCTCGTTTAATTACGTACTTCAAATTTCTCTTTTAGTACTGGGAACCATTGCTATGATTTCAGGCTACTGGCTAGGGATTATTCTAATTGCTTTCGGAGTAACGGGGCTCTTAAATTTAAAGGGCATTCTTGATAAGAAGAAAGTTAACCTGATTAACATCATCATATCATCAGCTGCTATTGTTTTCCTACTCGCAGAGTATTGGAGACCGTTAGGTTTTGATAGAAGTGTCTTTATCAACTTAATTTTTGTTGCGGTTATTTGCTTTGGGGTTTTAGGAATATTCTCGGTTTTAAGAAAATACTACGACCAGATTTTGACTTGGGCATTGGCAAACAAATTACTGTTTCTAATCATTCCTGCTACAGTACTAATTTCAGGTGTTTGGATAATGAATAATACTGGAAAGGAATTTATGCCATCCCTAAACGAAGGTTCATTCCTTTTGATGCCTACATCGCTTCCACACGCTGGCGTTGAAGAAAATAAACGTGTGCTACAGCAACTAGATATGGCAGTAGCAACCATTCCAGAAATTGAAACGGTGGTGGGTAAATCTGGTAGAACAGAATCCGCGCTCGACCCGGCACCCTTATCAATGTATGAAAATATGATTCAGTATAAATCTGAATATATGCATAATGCAAAGGGTAAAAAACAACGCTATCAAGTTAATGATGAAGGCCTTTTTGTATTAAAAGGCGATTACCTTACCATTAACCCAAATTCTGAAATAGAAACGGAAAATCCCAATTATGATGCTTCAAAATTAAAAGAACCATTCAGTGTTCATCGGGAGCAATTAATTGAAGATGATGATGGCGAGTTCTTTAGAAATTGGCGACCCGACATAAATAGTCCTGACGATATCTGGAATGAAATCGTAAAAGTAACGAAGCTACCTGGCGTTACATCTGCACCTAAACTGCAACCTATCGAAACCCGATTAGTGATGCTGCAAACGGGTATGCGCGCACCTATGGGAATCAAAGTAAAAGGGCAAGACTTAACCCAAATCGAAGCTTTTGGATTAGCGCTTGAAACCATTTTAAAGCAAGCGGAAGGTGTAAAAGAGCAAGCCGTTTTTGCCGACCGAATAGTGGGTAAACCATATCTGTTAATTGATATCAGACGTGAGCAATTAGCCCGATATGGGATTTCGATTATGGATGTTCAGGAAATACTTCAAGTAGCTGTGGGTGGGATGCAGCTTACCCAAACCGTGGAAGGTCGAGAACGTTATGGTGTACGTGTACGTTATCCAAGAGAATTACGTGCCAATCCAGATGACCTTAAAAAGATTTACGTTCCAGTAGAAAAAGGCAGTCCTGTTCCTTTGGGCGAATTAGTGGACATTCGTTACGAACAAGGACCTCAAGTCATTAAAAGCGAAGATACCTTCCTTATAGGCTACGTATTATTTGATAAGCTAGATGGTTTTGCCGAAGTAAATGTAGTTGAAAATGCGCAGGCTTTATTTAAACAAAAAATAGAAGCTGGAGAATTAACTGTTCCTAAAGGAATCAGTTATCAATTTACGGGAACATACGAAAATCAGTTACGAGCAGAGAAAACACTTTCGGTTGTTGTGCCATTGGCTTTGGCCATCATATTCCTGATTCTGTACTTCCAATTCAAATCTGTTTCAACTTCGCTTATGGTATTTACAGGTATCACAGTTGCTTTTGCAGGTGGTTTTATTATGATATGGTTATACGGTCAAGATTGGTTCTTCAACTTCAGCTTTTTTGGAGAGAATATGCGAGACCTATTCAATATGAAAACCATCAATTTGAGTGTCGCCGTTTGGGTCGGGTTTATCGCATTATTTGGTATTGCTACCGATGATGGAGTGGTAATGGCAACCTACCTTACACAATCTTTTGACCGCGAAAAGCCAACCAACAAAAAGGAAGTTAGGCTTATAGCCCTCGATGCAGCAGGTAAAAGAATACGTCCGTGTTTAATGACCACGGTAACCACAATTCTAGCATTACTACCGGTACTTACATCCACAGGAAAAGGAAGCGATATTATGATACCAATGGCTATACCAATTTTTGGCGGAATGGTCATCGACGTTACATCCTATTTTATTGTTCCTGTGCTATATAGTTGGAGAGAAGAATTTAAACTAAAAAGAGCAAGCAAATGAAAAATATAAAATTGACAATCTGCCTTTTGCTTGTATCGGCTTTCGCGAAAGCGCAACAATTGCAATCCTTTATACAGGAAGCTGAAAGTAACAGCCCAGAGATACAAGCCTACAATCTTCGCCATAACATTGCTGAAGAAAAAGTGAAAGAAGCTAATTGGATTCCGAATACGGAATTTAGTGCTGGCTATTTTGTAAGCGAACCAGAAACTAGAACGGGAGCGCAAAGGGCACGTTTTTCGGCAAAACAGATGTTGCCTTGGTTCGGAACAATCACAGTTAGAGAAAACTATGCAAGTTCAATAGCGGATGCCGAATATGTAGAAATCGTAATCGCCAAGCGTAAGATAGCACTTTCCGTATCTCAATCGTACTACAGCTTATATACAATTAAGGCAAGACAAAAAGTGCTTGACGAGAATATAGAGCTACTAAAAACCTATGAAAAACTAGCATTAACCTCGGTGGAAGTTGGCAAAGCTTCCGCAGTAGATGTGTTGCGATTACAGATTAGACAAAACGAATTGCAGCAACAAAAAGAGGTGCTAGAGGAAACCTATTTGGGAGAGCAAACCGCTTTCAACAAGTTGCTGAATAGAGATGGAAATACTAGTGTAACCATTCTCGAAGCATTGATGTTGCCCAGCGAAGACATCTTTTACGATGAAAATAACTTATCACTTAATCCAGAGTTGCTTAAATATGACAAACTCTATGAATCCATAGCACAATCAGAATTACTGAATCAAGCTGAAAGCAATCCTATGATTGGTTTTGGACTGGACTATTTGCCAGTTTCTGACCGTCCCGATATGAACTTTAGTGATAATGGAAAAGATATTCTAATGCCAATGGTTTCGGTTTCTATCCCCATTTTCAATAAGCAGTTCGATTCTAGAAGCAAGCAAAACGAACTGAAACAGTTAGAAATCAACGCTCAAAAAAAGAATCGATTGAATGTGTTGGAGTCTGCTTTCGCAAAAGCCATATCACAACGTAATCAAGCTAGGATTAAATATAATATCCAAGAAAAAAACATGAAGCAGGCAAATGATGCCGAAGAAATTCTTATCAAGAATTATGAAACTGGAACTATTGATTTTAACGATGTGCTTGACATACAGGAATTGCAGTTGAAGTTTCAAATCAATCAATTCGAGTCGGTGCAAATGTACTATGTGCAATCGACTATAATCAATTACTTAATCAACTAATTATGGTCAAGAATTATTATATAAAAATATGGTTTGTGACCGATGTATTAAAGTCATTAGTGACGAACTGGGGGATAAGAATATCGTGTTGCTTGAAATAGAATTGGGCAGGTTGAAACTAGATATCGATGATGCCTTAGAAAAGAATGTATTGATACCTATTCTCGAAAACAATGGCTTTTCCCTTATTAAAAGTCCTGAAAAACAATTAGTGGAACAGATAAAAATCGAATTGATAAAACTGTTGAAAAAACTGCCTCTGTCTCTGTCATTACCAATGTACTTAATTTAAAATGATATAAAAATGGACTCAAAAAAACAAAACTACGAAGAAATGAAAAAAGGAAATTATACAAGGTTTGTTTTGATGCTCGTAGCATCTTTTATAGCAATGTATATTACAATGTATTTAAACACCTATTCAATAGACCATGTGTATTTTAGTTTAACGCGATTCTATATGAGTTGTTTAGGTATTGCAGCAATGGCAATAATAATGTTAGTTGCAATGCGAGGCATGTACAATAATAAGAAGAAAAATATAGCGATAGTCCTTGGAAGTATTGCCTTCTTTGTAATCGCCTTAGGACTTGTACGTGACCAAAAATCTACAGTAGGCGATGTATTATGGATGAAGGCCATGATACCACATCACTCTATTGCCATTCTAACAAGTGAACGGGCAGACATTCAAGATCCTGAAGTAAGGAAGCTAGCCAATGATATAATTGAAGCACAAAAAAAAGAAATAGAAGAAATGAAGGCAATGATCGAACGACTACAAAACGAAAAATAATTAGAAATGAAAAAGAATATCTTATACCTCAGTTTAGCAGTAATCATAGGATTGCTTGGTGGTTATTTATTATTTAGTATTAACGCAGATTCAACTAATGAAGATTTAACGGATAACCATAATCATTTAGAAACAACTGAAAATCAGATGTGGACATGCTCGATGCACCCACAAATAATGCAGCCAGAGCCAGGCGATTGCCCTATATGTGGGATGGATTTGATTCCTGCTGAGACTAGTGCCGAAGGCCTTGCCTTCAATGAAATCAAAATGACGGAGAACGCAATGGCACTGGCGAACATACAAACGACCATTGTGGGTAGCGTTGAGGCATCTGATGAAGATGGAATAATATCCCTATCTGGAAAGATTGCCGAAAATGAAGAGAATAACGCAGTTCAAGCAAGCTATTTTGATGGTCGGATTGAAAAATTGAACGTGAATTATGAAGGGCAAAAAGTAAATAAAGGGCAATTGTTGGCCACGATTTATGCACCAAGTCTTGTAGCGGCGCAACAAGAATTAATTACAGCCGCCTCTTTAAAAGAATCGCAACCAGCTTTGTATAAGGCGGTACGTAATAAATTGAAAAACTGGAAACTATCAGACAAACAAATCGACGCTATTGAAGCATCAGGAAGTGTGCGAGATAATTTTCCAGTTTATGCTACCGTTTCAGGAACTGTAACAGAAGTTATTGCGAAAGAAGGCGATTACGTAAAACAAGGTCAGCCTATTCTCAGCGTAAGTAATCTGAATTCGGTTTGGGCAGAATTTGATGCTTATGAAAAGCAAATTTCCCAATTTAACAAAGGACAGAAAATCAAGGTTACCACGAACGCATACCCTAATAAAGAATTCGATGCGGTCATTTCATTCATTGACCCTGTTCTTAATAATAATACCAGAACAGTAACGATTCGTACGACCTTGAATAACAAAGAAAATTTGTTTAAGCCAGGAATGTTTGTCACAGGTAAAATAGAGGGTGCAATACACACAACGGAAAATTCATTGAGCATTCCTGCAAGTGCTGTTTTATGGACAGGAGAACGCTCTTTAGTATATATAAAGACCAATCCGAATGAAGCTGTTTTTGAAATGCGGGAGGTAACTCTTGGTGTTCGCAATGGCGATAATTTTACTATTACATCAGGTTTGAAAAATGGAGACGAAATCGTTACTAGGGGTACATTTACAGTCGATGCAGCGGCACAGTTGCAGGGTAAGAAATCTATGATGAATAAATCTGGTGGTAAAACAATGACTGGTCACGAAGGTCATTTAGGAATACAAGAATCTAATACGGAAAACAAACCTAATTCAGATTTATTTATGGAAATGAATTTACCAGTTGCATTTCAAATAGCTTTTCAAGCAGCATTAGAACCATATTTTAAAATGGTGGATGCCTTTGTAGCAAGTGATGCGAATCAAGTCTTGGCTTTAGCAAAAACGACATTAGAAAAAATGAAAGCCATAGAAGAAAGCCATTTGAATAAAATGGAAAATTCACATCTATCTAAGAGTATTGAAATCCTAGATGCTATTTCTTCTAATTCAGACTTAAAGAATCAAAGAGATCAACTGGTTGTTTTAAACGAAAACATAGTAGCCCTTGCGATGAATATCAAAACTCCTTCAGAAACATTGTATGTTCAAAAATGTCCTATGGCTAATAGCAACAAAGGTGCAATTTGGTTAAGCACAGAAAAAGAAATTAAAAACCCTTATTATGGTGATGATATGTTGACTTGTGGTAGTGTGATTGAAGAAATAAACTAATGCTTTTTTTAATTAAAAAGATTATTTAATAAGTAAGGCCTTATAAACAAAAAGTTTATAAGGCCTTTTTGAATAAAATAGAATTATAAAACATATCCATGAACATAAAATGCTTGAAGTAATACTGAAAATTATCAGTCTACAAAAAAGCTATTTGCTTATGCCTCAATAGTATTTGCAATCATCTCATAAAAGAAAAAAGCCCAACATCTTTAGATATTGGGCTTTAATATAAGCGGAGAAAGAGGGATTCGAACCCCCGGAGGTGTGACCCTCAACAGTTTTCAAGACTGCCGCATTCGACCACTCTGCCATTTCTCCTGAGTGCCTCATCAGGTATTCCCTGAATGCGGGTGCAAATATAGAAATGATTTCTTATCTAATAAAGCCTTTTCTAATTTAATTTTCATCCTAATTACTATCGCTTAATTAATATTGGTGTGAAAAGCCTGAGATTCAGTTTTTAAGTAACTTGCCAGCATGGCAAATTCATTAGTAAGTATATTGATTCCTTTTAAAAATGTTGAAGAATATTTTGAGGAATGCTTAGAATCCATCCGTAGTCAAACCTATCAAAACTGGGAGGTTATAGCTATAAATGACCATTCTGATGATAATAGTCTAGCAATTGCCGAACGCTTTTCAAAATTAGATAATCGTTTTAAAATATTCACGAATACTGAATCGGGGATTATAACGGCTCTAAGAAATGCATATGGGCATAGTCGTGGTGAATTTATAACCCGAATGGATGCTGATGACCATATGAATCAAGACAGAATAAATACAATGCTAGCGTCTTTGAAAGAAAAAGGAAAGGGTTCGTTAGCTATCGGTCAAGTAAAATACTTCGCTAAAGACGGAATAAATGATGGCTATGATCGCTATGCAAAATGGCTGAACCAATTGACTGCTGGCGGAACAAACTTTGAAGAGATATATAAGGAATGCGTTATCCCCTCCCCCTGTTGGATGGTTCATAGGACAGATTTAGATGCATGTGGAGCATTTTTGCCCGACCGATATCCAGAAGATTATGATCTTGCATTTCGATTTTATGAAAAAGGTCTCACTTGTATCCCTTGCAACAAAACGCTTCACTATTGGCGCGATTATGATACACGTACCTCGCGAACTAGTGAACACTATGCACAGAATTACTTTTTAGAAATTAAGCTCCATTACTTTCTAAAATTAGAATGCAACACCAACAAAACTCTTGTGGTATGGGGAGCTGGAAAGAAGGGGAAAACAATTGCCAAATCACTCACAGAAAATAACATACATTTTATATGGGTATGTGATAATCCGAAGAAAATTGGAAAAGATATTTACGGAATAAAATTGATTCATTACTCTAAATTGAAAACCATTGAAAACCCTCAAAGTATTATTACCGTATCAAATGAACAAGAACAGATGAGTATAAAATCCTTTTTTACCGACCTAAAGCAAAAATCTGCAAAAGATTATTTCTTCTTCTGTTAGTTACATTTGATTATAAAAATTTAGGTTTTGAATTGTTCAAATAATAGTTGCCTTCAAATAAGCTCGTAAATTCAAAATAATTATCTTTGACATAATCAAAAACAGGAATGCAATTTAAATATCCAGAAATTCTTTGGGGTCTTTTACTACTTCTCATTCCTATATTAATTCATCTTTTTCAATTACGTCGTTTTAAGAAAACACCTTTTACCAATGTAAAATTTTTAAAACAAGTGATTTCCGAATCACGAAAAAGCAGCACCTTAAAAAAATGGTTGTTACTTCTTGCTCGTTTAGGCTTTCTTGCAGCTCTTATCATTGCCTTTGCACAACCCTTTATAGCAAATGAATCTGCCCTACAAGAGAAAGAAACTGTTTTCTATTTAGATGATTCTTTTAGCATGAATGGTCAGGTTGAAAACGGTAATTTTTTTGGAAATACTATTCAAGAGTTTATAAAAGCCGTACCAAAGAATCAGCGTTTTACGCTATTTACAAATAATCAAGTTTTTAAAGATGTAGAAATAAAGGATATTCAGAACGATTTACTCAACCTTAACGTTACCTCTGAACAACTTGGTGTTGCAGAAATTGTACTGAAAGGCAATACCTATTTTTCTAATGAGGATGGTATTCAAAAAAACTTAGTACTAATATCAGATTTTCAACAGCGAATGGGTACTATTCAAAAGGTAGATAGCATTAGCAATGTGAATATTACCTTTATAAAACCATCAAATAATAAAATTACCAATACCTCAATTGACTCTATTTTTATTGGCGATAGAACTAATGAGACAATAGAATTGGTTACACAATTATCAACTAATTCTTCGGAACAGACTATTCCTATTTCTTTATATAATGAAGATGTCCTTATAGCAAAAACAGCGGCTAAATTTAATGACACCAAAAAAGCCGAAGTACGATTTACTGTAAATGCCAATGATGTTATTTTAGGAAAAGTAGCGCTAACCGATACAGGGCTAGATTATGATAATCAGTTTTATTTTAATCTGGATAAAAAGTCTAAGATAAAGGTCTTGGTTATTAGCAATTCATCTACAGATTTTTTAAAACGAATTTATTTAAATGATGAGTTCGCTTTAACAATTAGCACATTAGAGCAATTGAATTATAGCGCAATTGACAATCAAGATTTGATAATCTTCAACGAAATACAAAAAATTCCTAATTCACTAATTACAGCTATAAAGTCGTTTAGTACAAATGGAGGTAGCTATGTTTTAATACCCGCAGTTGATGGAGATTTAAATTCGTACAATGAATTAGCTACACTAAACAATAGTAGATATATAAATGCTGTAGTACAGGATATGGCTATTTCTACTATTAAAATGGAGCACCCACTTTTTGCCAACGTATTTGATAAAAAAGTTGCCGATTTTCAATTCCCAACAGTTAAAGAACATTTTAAAATTATATCAAAAGCACCTATTGCCATTGAGTTTCAGAATAAAGAACCTTTTTTAATAAGTAGTAATAATGCCTATTTCTTTGCTGCATCTATCAATAGTGATAATTCTAACTTTAAAAATTCACCGTTAATAGTTCCCACATTCTATAATATGGGAATAAACAGTTTAAAATTGCTTCCTTTATATGCAAGCCTCGGTAACCAAGTTGAAATAGAATTACCAATTTCTTTGCAACAAGATGATGTCATTAAAATAGCCAACGAAAAAAATGAATTCATTCCACAGCAACGCGTATTACCAAAAAAAGTTCAGGTCAATTTTATAGAAAATCCTAAAGAAGCGGGCATTTATAGGATAATGCACAACGACAATTCAATAAGACATATAAGTTTTAATGACAATAGAAAAGAAAGCCAATTGCTCTATTCTCAAATACCCGAAGAAAAAAATAATTCCTCATTGTCAGATTTCTTTATGGAAAGTCAAAAGAACAATGCCATAAACGAGTTTTGGAAATGGTTTGCTATTTTAGCATTAGCATTTGTACTTATAGAAACATTACTTCAAAGATTTTTAAAATAAGCGATAACTGAACCACCCGTAGCCCTATGAATACACTCTTAAAATCAGTAACGATAGTAAATGGGAGCACTAAAAACCTTCATCTCAAGAAGAGAGATATTCTTATTAAAAACGGCATAATTGAAGCTATTGAAACTTCTATAACACCTACGGGCAAAACAAATGTGATCGATATTAAGAACCTACACGTTTCTATAGGTTGGTTTGATAGCGGTGTCAGCTTTGGTGAACCGGGTTATGAAGAAAAAGAAACTATTGAAAACGGTTTGCTGACAGCGGCTAAAAGTGGTTTCACAGATGTTATTTTAAATACCTGTAGTTTCCCAACACCAGATTCGTCTTCAGATATTGTATTTCTTAAAAATGCAGCCAAAGACCAATTGACAAGTTTATATCCTTTAGGTAACCTTACCATGAAAGGTGATGGAGTAGCACTAGCCGAACTTTTTGATATGAAGAATGCAGGTGCATTAGGCTTTTACGATTACAAGCACCCTGTAAGCAATGCCAACCTTCTTAAAATTGCATTACAATATGCCCAGAATTTTGAAGGGTTAGTTTTTTCTTTTCCGATGGATAAAAGTATCTCAGGAAAGGGAATTGTAAATGAAGGTATTACAAGTACTAAACTAGGCTTAAAAGGTATTCCTGCACTGGCAGAAGAATTACAGATTGCGCGAGATTTATTTATATTAGAATATACAGGAGGTAAATTATTCATCCCAACAATATCAACGGCAAATTCGGTTAAGTTAATAGCTGAAGCCAAGAAGAAAGGCTTAGATGTTTATTGCAGTGTTGCTGCGCATAACTTGTCAATTACAGATGATGAGCTTCATGATTTTGACACAGAATTTAAAGTGATGCCACCATTAAGAACTTCATCCGATTTAAAAGCCTTGATAAAAGGTGTTAAAAACGGTACAATAGATTTAGTAACATCTGACCATACACCTTTAAACATAGAACTAAAACATGTTGAATTTGACAATGCCGATTACGGTTCTATAGGACTAGAAAGCATTTTTGGAATGATGAATGAATTACTAGGGATGGAAGAAACCATTACTTTATTAACTAAAGGAAGGTCTATTTTTGGAATGGACACACCTAAACTTGAAGTTGGCGAAATAGCAAATTTGACACTTTTTACTACTGATGAAGCTTACGAATTTTCTGAGAAACATATTTATAGCAGTAGTAAAAACTCTATTGCATTAGGTAAGAAGATGAAAGGCAAGGTAATAGGTACAATTGCAAACAATCAATTAGTAGTTAATCAATAGTGATGGAAAATAAGAATAACATACCTGGAAAAACTACAGCAGTAATTGCTTACTTAACCATCATTGGCGCCATTATAGCAATGTCTATGAATATGGAACCAAAACATAGTTTTGCAAGATTTCATACACGCCAAGCATTCGGACTTCATTTAATGTTTCATGGATTTGCCATATTTTCAAGTGTCTGGTTCAACCAATATGCACTATACGGTCTTTACCTATGTTATATAGTCCTTTGGGTTTATGGTTTTTTAGGAGCCCTAAGCGACAAAGAACAAGAGGTACCAATAGTAGGGCCTTACTTTCAAAAATGGTTCACTTTTATTCAATAATTAAATGACAACAGCTCCCCTATCTTTAGAACATATTATTAGACCATCTAGTTTAACCGATAAAAAACCACCAGTGCTTTTTATGCTTCATGGGTATGGCAGCAACGAAGAAGATTTATTTTCCTTTGCTTCAGAATTACCAGAAGAATTATGCATTATTGCAGTACGTGCACCCTACATTTTACAACCGTACGGATATGCATGGTATGCCATAAATTTTGATGCCGAAAAAGGAAAATGGAGCGATGATGATCAAGCCATAGAATCTCGTGAAAAAATAATAAATTTTATTGATGAAGCCTGCTCTACCTATGGTTTAGATAATCAAAATGTGAATTTATTAGGGTTTAGTCAAGGTACCATCCTTAGCTATGCCGTAGCACTTTCGTACCCAGAAAAAATTAAAAATATTATTGCTTTAAGCGGATATATCAATGAGAAAATATTGAAAGATTCGTATGTAGAAAATAATTTTGAGAATCTAAACTTTTATTGCTCTCATGGTGACATGGACCAAGTTATACCGGTCGATTGGGCAAGAAAAGCACCAAAGTTCTTGAAAAAATTAGGCATCAAACACGTTTATGAAGAGTTTCCTGCAGGGCACGGTGTTTTACCTCAAAACTTCCATTCATTTAAAAAATGGATTTCCAATAAAATTTAATTGCTTCGAGTGTATAACAAATGATCAACAAGGGTGAAATCTACCCCTAAGTCATCTTTTAACTCGTATTTAATTAATAGTTCGCCCCAATATTTTCCATCAGAAAAATCGGTTAGAATCCATTTGTGGTTCAATACCTTAATTTTATTTATCTTAAAATTGTTCTGCATACCTTCATAAGGCACTAAAGGATTATCCCCTTTTTGCTCATTAGTTTCCAAAAGTTTATCAGCAATATATCCTGATGGATTCTCTAACTTTAGATGGTCAAAATAAGCAAGGGCATCATCATTGTTCTCCAATGAAAAATACTGCATATCTAATACCTTTAAACTCGATTTCTGAACAGAATCTTTTAGTAATTCTATTTCACTTTCCAATTTTGAAATTCTATTTCCACTTGCTTCAGCCATATTACCGCTACTTACAAATAGATATAGGGATATTAAAGAAACAAATAGAAACAGGTATAGAAATATTTTGCTTTTCATAGTTATACTGTAATAGTTAAATTATCGTAGGCTAAATGTACATTCTTAGGTAAACTTTTTTCAACTTCGTCATGAAAACCTAGTAAGTGACTTATATGTGTAAAATAGGCTTTCTCGGGCTTCACCTTTTCAATAAAAGCCAATGCTTCTTTTAAATTAAAGTGAGATAAATGTGGTTCTAATCGCAATGCATTCACAACAACTACTTTAGAACCTTTAATTTTTTCAATTTCCTTTTCCTTAATCGTTTTTACATCTGTAAGGTAGGTGAAATCCCCTATCCTGTACCCAAAGACTTGAAGCTTGTTATGTAGCACATTTATAGGCGTTACCTCCTTATCCCCAATTAAAAACGGTTGATTGTTTTTTACCTTTTTAATATGAACCGATGGTGCACCAGGGTATTTATCCTTCTCATTTAAAATATAACCAAAACGTTTTTTCAATGATTTTACTACACGCTTATGCGCATAAATAGGAATATCACCTTGTTTAAAGAAAAAGGGTCGAATATCATCTAGGCCAGCAGTATGATCCGAATGCTCGTGCGTATACAAAATACCATTCAAGTGATTCATATTGTGCCGTAACATCTGTTGTCGAAAATCTGGACCACAGTCTATAACATAATTATAATCTTTCCATGAAAGTAATACAGAAACTCTAAGACGTTTGTCCTTCGGATTATCACTTAAACAGACTGGATGGGTACTACCTATTACTGGAATACCTTGAGAAGTTCCCGTTCCTAAAAAAGTAACACGTAAATTGTCTGTCATGTGCTACAAATTTAATTCCTTTTTAGTAAAATAAGGGTTTGAAAATAAGAAGATCCCTGTAATTAAATAGGATTAGAAATAATAACTGAATCTTATACCATTTTTTTCGGGCTATTGCCCTTTGTCACAACCATTCTTTATAACTTTGTTAAAAGCTAAACAGGTAAAAAATGGCATCGGTATTAAAAAGAGATAGTGTCTTCGAAAACATTCCCTCAATAAAAGCAAAGACTTTACGTATAAATCTGAATCCAGATATATACGGGACCTTCGCAGAAATTGGTGCGGGACAAGAAACTGCCCGACATTTCTTTAGATCCGGTGGAGCCTCAGGAACGATCGCGAAAGCGATGAGTGCATATGACAAAGATTTTAGTGATGCTATTTATGGTATTGAGACAGATGGCCGTTATGTGACCCAAGCACGTTTAAAAACTATGCTTTCTCATGAAATGCAGTTAATGGAAGAACGTATAAGTCGTAAAAATCACCCTGACCGTTTATTCTTTTCATATGCCAATACGGTTGCCACAATCGATTTTTCAAAACGATATAAAGGTCATGGTTGGATTGGTATTCGTTATCAATTAGACCCAAAGCAAAAAGAGTTTGATGAAATTATACTCCATATTCGTTTTAAGCAGAACGAAGCAAGATTACAGCAAGAAACACTTGGTATTCTTGGGGTTAATCTAATATATGGTGCCTTTTACAAATATGACAAGCCTAAGAAAATGTTGAAATATCTATATGATCATATAGATAAGGATACATTAGAAATAGACATGGTCAATTTTTCTGGTCCTAATTTTAAAGATGTCGATAACCGTTTAATGAGTTTACAACTTATTAAAAATGACATGACAGATGCCGTTATGTTTGGACCTGATGGTAATAACCTTTTACCAGCAGCAGTGCTTTACAAGAAAAATATTTTGGCTTTACGCGGTAGTTTTAGACCCGTGACCAAAGTGAATCTAGATATGTTTGAAAAGTCATATGATATTTTCATCAGAGACAAGCAAGTTGACCAAGATAATACAATCGTAATTTTTGAAATCACGCTTTCTAACTTAAAAGCATCTGGAGAAATTGATGAGCAAGATTTTATGGACCGAGCCGAACTGTTATGTTCTTTAGGCCATTCTGTAATGATATCTAAATTTCAAGAGTATTATAAACTAGTTGAATACTTTAACAACTTTACCAAAAATAGAATTGGGCTTACCATGGGAGTCAATAACTTGGTAGACATATTCGATGAAAAATATTATCGCCATTTAAGTGGAGGTATACTTGAAGCATTCGGCAAACTATTCTTTAAGGATTTACAGGTGTATCTATACCCGATGAAAAATCCTGATACTGGTCAAATAATGACTAGTAATAATGTGAAGGTTCATCCACGAATGAAAGAATTATATAAATTCTTCAAATACAATGGTAAAGTTATGGATATCATAGATTACGAACCTGATGTTATGCATATTTTCTCTAGAGATGTCCTTAAGAAATTAATGAATAATGAAGAAGGCTGGGAACAAATGTTACCAGAAGGAATTGCTGAAATTATCAAAGAAAAAAATTTATTCGTTAGAAAAACTATTGAAATAGAAGCTGAAGAATCTTAGCGCAAAGCATTCACGTGTAGATATTCAAATTAAAAAAAGCGACCATTTATTAAATGGTCGCTTTTTTTAATTTAGTTCTTAATCAACTATTCTAATAATTGGGCAGCGTGGTCTTTTGTCTTCACTTTATCAATTACCTTAGTTACCATAGCATCGCCATCTATTACAAATGTTTTTCTGTGAATACCATCATATTCACGACCCATGAATTTCTTAGGTCCCCATACCCCGAAAGTATTAATTACCGTATGGTCCTCATCTGCCAATAATGGAAATGGAAAATTATATTTATCCTTAAATTTTGTTTGTCTGGCCTCCGAATCTGCACTTACTCCTAAAAGTTCATAACCTTCAGTTTGTAATTCCTGATAATTATCCCTTAAATTACATGCTTCGGCAGTGCAACCTGGTGTGCTTGCTTTTGGATAGAAAAATACAATCAATTTTTTTCCTTTATAATCATCTAAACTAATGGTATTACCATCTTGGTCTTTAGCTGTAAATGAAGGTACTTTATCGCCAATTTTTAACGTATTCATAAATGAAGTTTTATAAATTTGTGTTTAAATATTTTGAATCAAAATTAAACAATTAATGACTAAGGCAGAAAAAATAACTTTTACAATTTCGAAACTTCAAGAACTTTATCCAGAAATACCTGTACCCTTGGATCATAAAGATCCCTATACCCTACTCATTGCCGTTTTGATGTCTGCCCAAAGTACCGATGTCCGCGTAAATAAAATTACTCCGCTATTATTTGCTAAAGCTGACAACCCCTATGATATGGTAAAATTAAGTGTAGAAGAAATTAGGGAAATTATTAAGCCTGTTGGTTTATCACCCATGAAAGCAAAAGGCATACATGGACTTTCAAGAATTTTGATTGATAAACATAATGGTATTGTACCTCAAGAACTTGAATATTTAGAGGAACTACCTGCTGTTGGGCATAAAACTGCTAGTGTAGTAGTATCACAAGCATTTGGCATTCCTGCATTTCCTGTTGACACCCATATTCATAGATTATTATATAGATGGGGATTTACCAATGGTAAAAATGTAGTACAGACAGAAAAAGATGCAAAGAGATTATTTCCAAGAGAGTTATGGAATGACCTTCATTTACAAATTATATGGTATGGGCGCGAATACTCTCCTGCTAGAGGCTGGGATATAGAGAAAGACATTATCACTAAGACAATTGGAAGAAAAACCGTGTTAAATGAATACTATAAAAATAAAAAGACCCGCTAAAAGCGGGTCTTTTTATTAATTCAAAAAGGTTTCGAAACTTAAATCTTCGTACTCAAATTCAAAAAGTGCCTGTGAATAACTCAACAAGAAGTTGATTGTTTTTGGACATACTTTATTAAATTCGGTCTGTTCTTGGTAATTAGAGTAAATTTTTTCCATATTTCCTACGTTGTTACAATAAAATAACGACGCAAATTTGGAAATATTGTTTATTCTATTTTATACTACTGTTAATTAGTAAGAACAATATTGTTTTTATCAATGATTTTTCTAAGATTAATTAATGCATAACGCATTCTTCCTAAAGCTGTATTTATACTAACTCCGGTGTTTTCAGAGATTTCCTTAAAACTCATATCTTTATAGATACGCATTAAAAGAACTTCTTTTTGATCATCTGGTAATTCTTCAACCAATTGTCTTAAATCGGTATCAATTTGATCTTTTATTAATTGTTTTTCGGCATTTAACTTATCATCACCTATTACAGAAAAAATATTAAAGTCATCGCTACCTTCAAACATTGGCATTCTCTTATTTCTTCTAAAGTGATCTATTATAAGGTTATGAGATATTCTCATTACCCAAGGTAAAAATTTACCTTCCTCACTGTACTTACCCCTTTTCAAAGTTTTAATAACCTTAATAAAGGTATCTTGAAAAATGTCTTCGGTGATATCCCTATCAAGAACCTTAGAATAGATAAAACTAGTAATACGTTGATTGTGTCTGTTGATTAATACTTCTAAGGCACCTTCATTACCGCTGATATAATCCCTAACTAATTCTGAGTCTTCAATTTGTAGTTTCATACGAGTTACTTTCTTTAATTGGTTAAGATTGGGGAAATCTTGTTAGTTAAATGGTTTGTTTCTTATTTCTGATATAAAACTAGAGAAAAGGGGTGCTGTGCAAAAAAGTATGTTGTCAAACCACGCATTTTTGATGTGAAACATCGAAAAAGTATATTTCGATACAATAAAAGCAGATTTGGAAAGTTCAGAGGGCAAATTTGAGAGACCGAAATTCTGAACATAAATAAATGGTAGATATAGTAACCAAATAATAGATATGTACAATTCATATCATTTAAGTGGATGTATGTTACTTATAAACAAGTTACTAGAACACCTAATCACCTTAAATCATGGGCTTAAACGAAAAAACCCCTAGGCTTTGCCTGGGGTTATATATAATTGTAAGGTGGTTTTAGTTTAAGTTACTTTCAAACTGCAAACCATTTGCTTCTGTTATTTTTAAGGATTTAGAATATGATAGTAAAAACTGAATAGTTTCAGGTTTAGCCTTTACTAATGCAGTTTTATTTTTATCCTCTGTGTAAATTTTTTCCATGGTACTTGTTGTTTAGGTTCAACTAAAGAACGACACATGAATGAAGATAGTAGATCCACTCGACCTGTAACCTATTAATTCGTTAAAACTATACTATTTGCTTCTACCAACTTTCTAAGGTTAATTAGAGCGTAACGCATTCTTCCTAAAGCAGTATTAATACTCACACCTGTATTATCAGAAATTTCTTTAAAACTCATATCCTTATATATACGCATTTCTAACACCTCTTGTTGATCTTCTGGAAGTTCTTTGATCATCTTCAGCAAGTCTGAATCTATTTGCTCTTTAATCAATTGTTTTTCAGCATTTAGCTTATCATCTCCTAATAGAGAAAAAATGTTATAGCTTTCTTTGCTATTATACATTGGCATTCTATTATGCTTTCTAAAATGATCAATAACTAAGTTATGTGCTATACGCATAACCCAAGGTAAAAATTTACCTTCTTCATTATATGCTCCCTTTTTTAGAGTGCGTATAACTTTCATAAATGTATCTTGAAAAATATCTTCTGTTAATTCGCGGTCGCCCACTTTAGAATAAATAAAACCGGTAAGACGAGAATTATGACGATTGATAAGTGCCTCAATCGCTCTTTCATCTCCTTGAATATATTGCTTTACTAGTTGGGAATCTTCAATTTGTACTACCATAAGCTTTACTTTAAGGGTTAAAATGTAGTCCCAAATTCAATGAATAAGGGTCTTGTGGTTAAATTCTAACTTTAAAAAGTAATGTTGCTTTATAGGCGTATTGAATTTTTATGAGATTTCAAAGATATAAAAAAATAAATACTCTTATAAAAATGTGAAAATTACTTACGATATTTTAGATAAACTGCATTTTTTAGTTCAGAAAAAAGGCAAAGCGTATCTTTGTAAACTTAGATATTCGTATGCCTACACTATCCCAAATTAATCCGAAAGAAAATATCATAATTAAGGGTGCCAAACTGCACAATCTTAAAAATATAGATGTTGTTATTCCCAGAAATAAACTTGTTGTAATAACAGGGTTATCTGGATCTGGTAAATCTAGTCTAGCTTTTGATACATTATATGCAGAAGGTCAAAGACGATATGTAGAAAGCCTTTCATCTTATGCAAGACAATTTTTAGGTAAGCTCGACAAGCCAAAAGTTGATTATATAAAAGGTATTGCCCCAGCGATAGCGATTGAGCAAAAGGTAAATTCAACCAACCCAAGGTCAACAGTTGGTACAACCACTGAAATTTATGATTATATAAAACTTCTGTATGCCCGTATTGGTAAAACATTTTCACCTATTTCTGGTAAAGAAGTAAAAAAACATACCGTTACTGATGTTGTAAATCATGTAAGAACCTTTGAAGACCAAACTAAACTTTTACTTCTTGCCCCAATCACCATTCGTGATGATAGAGATGCAATAAAATCTTTGGAGTTGTTTTCAAAACAGGGCTATGCTCGTATTAAATACAAAAACGAAGTATTACGCATTGACCAAGCCCCTGAAGATATTGGTAAATCCTTTGACCTTGTAATTGATAGAATCATCACTAAAGATGATGAAGATTTTTACAATCGACTAGCAAATGCAGTAGATACGGCATTTTTTGAAGGGAAGGGTAATTGTATCGTTGAAGAATTAAGCAATGGCAATAAGACACCATTCAGTAATAAATTTGAGCTTGATGGAATAACCTTTTTAGAACCAAATGTACATTTGTTCAGTTTTAATAATCCTTATGGTGCTTGTCCTAAATGTGAAGGTTACGGTGACGTAATAGGTATAGACCAAGATTTAGTAGTGCCGAACACCGCACTTTCTGTTTATGAAAATGCAATTTTTCCGTGGCGTGGTGAAAGCATGAGTTGGTACCGTGATCAATTGGTAAACTCCGCATATAAATATGATTTCCCTATTCACAAACCTTGGTATGAGTTATCAGAAGAACAACAACTACTTGTATGGAAAGGTAATGCCCATTTTATAGGCTTACATAAGTTCTTCGGAATGTTGGAGGAGAAAAGTTATAAGATACAGAATAGGGTAATGCTGTCTAGATATCGTGGCAAAACCAAATGCGATGTTTGTAATGGGAAGCGATTACGGCCCGAAACCGATTACGTAAAAGTTGGTGGAGCTTCAATATCATCGTTAGTCGGGTTGTCTATAGAAAAACTGATTATTTTCTTTCACGAACTGAAACTAAATGAAAATGATGCTACGATTGCCGCTAGGTTATTGATAGAAATAAATACACGACTTGGTTTTCTAGAAAAAGTCGGCCTAGATTATCTTACCATAAATCGCAAATCGAACACCCTTTCAGGTGGTGAAAGTCAACGAATTAACCTCGCTACATCATTAGGAAGTAGTTTGGTAGGATCAATGTACATATTAGATGAGCCAAGTATAGGGCTACATCCAAAAGACACTGAGAATCTAATTGAGGTTCTTATTTCTCTAAGGAATTTAGGTAATACCGTTATCGTTGTAGAACATGATGAAGATATCATGAAGGCTGCAGATATGGTGATTGATATAGGCCCAGAGGCTGGCACACATGGTGGAAAAGTGGTCGCCCAAGGAACGCTAAGTGAGATACTAAAATCTAAATCTCTAACGGCTCAATATTTAAATGGAAAAATGGAAATTAAGGTTCCTAAAGAACGAAGAACTTCCAAAAATCATATTACTATAAAAGGAGTTAGGGAGCATAACCTCAAAAATATAGATGTAACTTTTCCACTTGATATGCTTACCGTAGTAACGGGAGTTTCAGGAAGTGGAAAAAGTACGTTGGTAAAAAATTTGCTTTATCCTATTATATTAAAAGAAGTGGGTGGTTATGGTGAAAAAGCTGGCCAATTTACTTCTGTAGAAGGTAAATACAAACATATAAAGCATGTGGAGTTTGTAGATCAAAACCCAATTGGTAGGTCTTCACGTTCTAATCCTGTCACCTATATTAAGGCATATGATGATATTCGAAATTTATATGCTGGTCAGAAACTAAGCAAAATCAGAAATTATCAGGCAAAACATTTTTCTTTTAATGTTGATGGCGGTCGCTGTGAAAAATGTAAGGGAGAAGGCGAGATTACGGTAGAGATGCAATTTATGGCCGATGTTCATTTAGAATGTGAAACATGTGGCGGCAAACGCTTTAAGAAAGAGGTATTAGAAGTTACCTTCAACAATGCCAATATCGATGATGTTCTAAATATGACCATCGACGATGCAATTCTATTTTTTGAAACAGGAGAACAAACTAAAATTGTAACCAAGCTTAAACCATTACAAGATGTAGGGCTCGGTTATGTTACATTGGGGCAGTCGTCTTCTACTCTTTCTGGCGGTGAAGCCCAGCGAATAAAATTAGCATCTTTCCTTATTAAGGGAAGTACCAAAGATAAAGCGCTATTCATTTTCGATGAACCTACTACAGGCTTACACTTTCATGATATTCAAAAACTATTAAAATCATTTAATGCTCTTATTAAAAAAGGACATTCAATTGTAGTGATAGAGCATAATATCGATTTAATAAAATGTGCCGATTATATCATTGACCTTGGCCCTGGTGGTGGTGAAAATGGTGGAAAATTATTGGCAGAAGGCACACCAGAAGAGGTAGCTAAAAATAAAAAATCTTTTACGGCCGGGTACTTAAAGGAGAAATTACATTAGTTCTTCAAACACTAAATAAAATATAAGTAACTGATTACCAATATAATAATTAGTTTCTTATTTTTTTGGCACGCTGTTTGTAATATGATAATCGAGTATGAATAGTTATACTCAGAATTTAAAACCTTATATCATGAAGAACTTAGTACTCCTTTTTACAGCGATGATTTTAGGCACCACAGGTGTTTTCGCTACAGGTATTAACGAAGATAAGGTTGCTACCAGCAATGCTTATAGATACGACAACTCATTTATTTTTATAGAGAATGGAATTACATTTTCGGTTTACCCTGACGGAGAATTTGATTTTTATATAGAGAATCAAGTATCTGGTAGAAGAGATGGTATAACCTTTAACTCTGGTTATGATTACAGCCCATATGCTCAATATGATGATTATGGAGCAGTAATACAGGTTGAAAATGTTCCAATTTACTATGACTATTATGGTCGTGTAAATCAAATTGGAGATGTAGATATCAATTACTTAAACAATCGCGTACGTAGAGTTGGTGGTATGAATGTTTACTATAACAACCGTGGTTTTTATGATTACCACACGGGTTATATCAATATTTATAATAGAAACTATGTGTATCAACCTTATCACAGATGGTTTGCAAGACCAGCTATTAATCTTTGTTTAGTGTACAACAGACCATATAGAAGATATTATGCCCCAGTACGATATTCTTACTATAGTCCTTATAGAAATAATTATAGAAGAGCTTATGTTAATGTTGGTAAGCAACATAGATATAACAAGGTAAGAAATGAAAGAGCTACTGTTTACAGAAACGACAAGCGAGTTACTGTTAGAGATAATTCTTATAGAAGCAATAGAACTGTAGCTAAAAGAGATAATGGTTTAAGAACTAATAGAACGTTAGCTTCTAACAATAAGACCAGAACTAATAGAGATGCTGTATCAAATAGATCTGCTACATCACGTAGTAATCAAGGTAGAACAGTTAGCAAAAGAGAGGATACAAGAACTAGTAGAAACAATGGTACCGTGAACCGAGCAAATAATTCTGCGGCACGTAGTAATCAAGGTAGAACAGTTACCAAGAGAGAGGTGACAAGTACCCCTAGAAGTACAACTGTAAAAAGAAGTACTACTACGTATAAAAAACCTGTAGCTAGAAGCACAGATACAAGAACTCAACGTAGTAGCACTGCTTCTAGAACAGTGACCAAAAGCCCTGCTAGAACTCAAAGAACAGTAAGTAGAAGTACATCATCAAGATCAGTAAGTAAAGCTCCTTCAAGAAGCACAACTTCAAGATCAGCTACAACAAGAAGTAGTAGAAGAAATTAAGATAGTTTTTTTAGGTTGGTTAGTTGTTTAGCGCCGTAATGAATACGTTCATTACGGCGCTTTCTTTATTAACCTTTTGTTTCAGAAATATAGTTTGGAAATAGCTTTATAAACTTTTTAGGGCCTAATGCTGTTATAAACATTTCTTCTTCAGAAATAGGATGAATAAACTCCAAAGAATGCGCCTGCAGATATAGTCCCTTCCCTTTTAAAAGTACATCTTCAAAAAAGTAAGTTGCATCACCTAAGATAGGATTACCAATTGCTAACATATGCTTCCTTAACTGGTGCCGACGACCTGTTTTAGGAATTAATCTTACCAAATTCAACATTTTGAATCGCTGAGAAACAATCGTTTCTATAACTTGATAGGTTGAAATAGCTTTTTTACCGTCTATAGGTATATCTATAGTACCTAATGGTTTCATTCTTCCAATAGTGATTGCATAGTAAATTTTATGAATTTTCTTGTCCTCAAATAATTGATTCAATGCAATTATTGCAGTATTCGTTTTACCTACCAAAAGACAACCAGTAGTTGCATAATCTAAACGATGAACAGGTTGTGGTTGTACAGCATCGTAAATAGGACTTGTCTTTAGGTTTTGGCTTAAAGCATTCGCTACGGTTTTAAAGCTGTTTCCACTTACCAAAATACCAGCTGGCTTATTGATTACCGCTAAGTAATCATCCTCATAAATAACCTCTAGGTTTAATTTGAGTCGCGTGTTCAAATTATTATCTGCGTAATAATGATATTCAATTCTTTCCCCTCCCCTAATAAAAGTAGCGGTAGAAGCAACTTTACCGTCAACAAAAACCATTTCTTTTTTAATAGCTTTTTTTAAGGCAGACTTTGATGTAATTCTTTTGAAAACCCCTACTCCATATTCTTGTAATCTTTTTGCTTCTAAATTAATTTTTGCGATATGGGTTTCTACGAATTGCATATATGATTGTCTGTACTGTAATTATTATAGATGTCAAGGCCATCAAGTAATTTTTGAATTACAAAATTAAGGATGTGAGTTAATTAAAATAGCATTATACATATACCTTTCACCGAGTTTAAATTTCTCTAGAAAAACCTCAAATATGAAAAGGATAAATCACAAGATTATTAGACAGATTATAATTCTGTTACTAATCCTATTTCTTGGAGGAATAATTATAAAATATATGCTTCCTTATATCTCTGGGGTTCTTGGGGCACTTACTTTATATGTAATTCTAAGAAAATGGATGTTAAAGCTAATCAATAAAGGTTTAAAGAGAACATGGGCGGCCTTATTACTTATTGTTTCAGCAATCATCGGTATTTTTTTACCCTTATCAGGTGCAGTTTTCATGTTAAGTTCTGAATTAGGAAATTTAGCCGATAAATCTGAACAAGTAACAATAGCAATTAAAGAACAAATATTTCAACTTGAAAAATATGTACAATATGATGTATCTTCTACTATAGATCCTGAACAAGCTTCAGGTTGGCTAACTGAAAATCTTCAAGGTTTCGCAAGCGGAACTTTCAATATGTTCATTTCACTTGGCATACTTTTATTTTTACTATACTTCATGTTAAAAAGTCCGAAGCAATTGAAGGAATCTTTATTGGAATATCTTCCTTTGAGCAATAACACATTGGTGATATTAGGTAAGGAAATAGAAAATGTTGTAAGATCAAATGCTATAGCAATTCCTTTAGTTGCATTGGCACAAGGTATAATTGCTCTTATTGGCTTTTTCATTTTCGGAATTGAAAATCCTTTATTCTGGTTTGTTATCGTAACCATAGGATCTATCATTCCATTTATTGGGACGTTCATTGGTATATTTCCGGTATTTGTTTTGAGCATGGCTAGCGGAAACGATTTTCAAGCTTGGGGAATATTACTATACGGAATTTTAGTGGTTGGTATGACAGATAATATTATTCGATTATTTGTATTAAAAAAACTAGATAGTATTCATCCATTAATTACATTAATTGGGGTATTAATTGGTATTCCCCTGTTCGGATTTGTAGGTCTTATTTTTGGCCCACTAATCATAAGTCTTTTCTTAATTATAATAAAAATCTATAAGCAGGAATATGGTATACAAACCTCTCATAAAAAGGTAGCAACTAAAATGTAATTACCTACTTAAGTATTTACTCAAAAAACCAAAAACATCTTCAGATATCTTAAATCTGTACAGAACACCTAGATACATAATTATCATCAATATGCTCTTAACTGCAATATTTATGATTGGATAAAAAGGAAGAGAGAATGCAGAAAATAGTACGCCGACAACAATCAATAAGGCAAAAACCTTCCAAGTTTCATGGGTGAAAGGAACAATTTTAAACTTTGCCTTCACATAAATCAATTTCAACGTATTGTATATAAAAAATGCAGTAAAACTGGCTATCGCAGCACCATCTATCCCATATGTAGGTATAAGCCATAGGTTGAAAACTATTGCCAAAGCTGCCAATAAAACTCCGAAAAACAATATAGACCGGTAGTAATCTGAATTGAATAATATGGAATTATTATTACCCAAAAGAGCATCGTAGACCTTTGCCAATCCTATCCAAAAAACAATCATAAAACCTCCGGAATATTTTTCAGGTAGCAATTCATATAATTCACTTAGGTTAACAAGAATCAAAAGAAATAGTAGACCTGAAACTATGAAAAGAGTCAATGAACTTTTTTGATATAAATCCTTCAAAGCCGACTTATTTTTATCATTTAAATATGTTGCCGTTAACGGATACGTTATTTGATGCATAGCTCTAGATGGCACCGCAATAGTCGAAGCAATAAACCCAGCAACGGCATAATAAGCCACATTTTCAATCTTTAGAAAATTATTCAACATTACCTTATCAACCTCCATAAGAACAATGGCAGTCGAACCTCCTAAAATAATTAAAGCGCTATATCCTACAATACTCTGCCAGTTTTCTGGAAAACCAAAATTAAGTTTAGGTTTGCGTAAACGGTAGGCATAAATTTTCATTACTACCGTTCTTAATACATAACAGCCAACCAAACCATTAATAAAGAATTCAATATCAATAATCTTAAACCATAATAGGAGAAGCAGAATAGTTTGAGTCATTCTACAAAAGATTTCTTTCATAAAATTACCGAACATAGATTTCATTCGAATTCTTACCCAAGCATAGAACACTTCGAAATAGGCCATGGCCATACCTACTATAAAAATATGCCAAACGTAATCTCTTACGATACCATTCTCTTTTGAGAGCAGGTTACCAATAGTTTCATTTGCAAAATAACTAAGTATACCTATAGGAATTATGAGTACTAAGGGAAGAAGCAACATTAAGGTCAAAAAGCCGTCTTGAGAACTTTCATTTTTAAAACTAGAATAGAATTTCACTAAACTATTAGGAACCCCAAATGCCAAAATCGGCATCAGTACAGCAGAAACCGATAATATAACTTGAATAAGTCCATAATTATCGGGCTGCATAAAATTGGTGTACAAAAACAAGGTATTGACAGCTCCAATCGCAAAACCAAAATAGGTAACAATAGTATTATTCAATGATTGTTTTAGTACGATTCCCATTAAATATATTCGGCCAATTTACGAGTGAGTTCTCTTCTGCTATATTGCTCAATATCTTTGGAGGTTACGAACAATTCCCCTTTTTGATATTGAGTAAACCAATCTAAAATTACGTTTTTAAGGGCAATGTCATCTGAATATTCAAAAATGCAACCTGATTTGGTATCGGAAACAATATCAGCAACTTCCCAATTTTTAGGCCCTACCCCTAATATAGGTCGTTTAGCCGCCATATATTCGAATAATTTCCCCGGAATAATTCCAATAGTTTCTTGCGAATCAATTTCTACTAGAAGTAAAATTTGTGAAGTTTTTTGAAATTCTATAGCTTTTTCATGCGAAACGTATCCAACAACTTTAAAGTGGGTCTGTAAGCCAAAATCATTCAACGACTGTAATACATCATCACTGATTACACCAATAAATTGTAAATGCAGGGCATTTTTAAAATCAATATTATTCTTCAATAAGTCGGATAAAACTTGCCATAATTTAACTGGATTACGCCCTGTAAGCATAGATCCTATATGGGAAATAGTAAATTTTTCATCAAGCTTTTGAGTACTGGATATCTCACTATCGTATCCGTTGGTAATTACTTTTATGGGCTGCTCGGTAATTTGTTCAAACTCTTTTTTGGTCGTCGCACTCGTAACAATTATTTTATCAGCAGATTTTAGAACTTTGGATTCTAACAGCTTATGCTTTCGTTTCGCAGAAGAAGTTAGTTTTAATTTTTTATGATAGCCTATAGTTGTCCAAGGATCTCTGAAGTCTGCAATCCAATTTACAGCTTTTGTCTGCTTTAAATAATAACCAATAAGATGCACACTATGCGGTGGTCCAGTAGTAATTATAGTATCTATTCCTTCTTTTTCTAATACACCCCTCAAATAATTAACCGATGGTTTCACCCAAAACTTTCTAGCATCAGGAATAAAGAGATTACCCCTAACCCATAAAAACATTTTTTCAATAAATGACTGATCTTTAGACTGAATGATGCCCGAACTAATACGCTTTGTCTTCTTACTAGAAAATAAGGAAGCCAATCGATATGGCTCCTTTATAGGATGCTTGTAAATAACTAAATCGTTCGGAATATCCTTTAAAAATGTGTTATCAATAAGAGGATAATGTGGATTCTCAGGGATATACAATACCGGTTCAACATCAAAATCTCTAAGATACTTTACAAACTTGAGCCAACGTTGTACTCCTGGTCCGCCAGCGGGTGGCCAATAATACGTAATGACCAGAACTTTTCTCATTAATTTTCTTCTTCTTTTTTAGACTTCCAAAAAGAAAAACCTAATCCGCCAACGATTACAAGACCTAGTAAAATTGTACTTGCAAGGGTTATTTTACTACCCTTAACAACAACTTCAGGTTCAAACTTAAATTCTATTTTATGCGCTCCTGAAGGAACATTTAAAGCTCTAAGCACATAATCAACTTTAAAATAATCACTTTCTATACCATCTATATAAGCATTCCATCCATTCTTATAATACATCTCTGAAAAAACAGCAAGGCCTTCATTACTATTCTTTGATGCATATGTAAGATGATTTGGCTCGTAATCAATTAAAGAAATTGATGCTGTAGAATCAACTTGAAATTGTAATTGAGAAATATCTTTAAATGAAGATGTATTTACAACTGCAACATTTTTGGTATCTAAACTGTCTAACGCCATAATCTCAGCGTTCGCATTTTCAACAGGTTTAAGCTGTTTTATAAACCAAGCATTACCATTTGCATTCGGATTTTCGATTGGAAAAGAATTACCTTCTTGATCTTGCCTAATTACGTATTTTACATTTAACATGTTTAAGACCGACAAATTTCCATTGTAGATATGAAAATCGAATAAATCTTGCATTCCAGCAGGTTTCGCTGCATGATAGCCCGTTATACTCTGATGAAAATATGCTGTTTTAGCTGAATCAAAACCATCGGTTTGGTCAAAAACACGAAATACTCCATCGTCTTTAGCAATTAGCTTATCTGCATCAGATTCTTGAAATGGTTCTAACATTTTACGTTTAGAAACGAAGTTATCGTTGTTGACATAACGTAAATCGACTACGACTAAATCAACCACAACTAGAATTCCAATAGCAATAATTATGAAATTCATCTTCAATTTCTCCTTCAAATAAAACCATATCAATAATGTGGTAACTAAAACATAACCTAGCGAACGTAATAAATCACTAGTATAAACACTTTTACGATCTAAACGTAACATCTCAGGTAGCTCTTCTAACCCAGTCATTCGTAAATTATCATCGTTTGCGCCCACAAAATTAAAAGCTCCCTTAAATACAAATAATAATACGCCTAAGCCAAAAACAGTTCCTGCAGCTAAAGTCAAAGATTTCATTTTATCGACTTGCGGAACTTTGTCCATAAACAACTTTTTCAACGCTAACATTGCCAAAATAGGCACACAAAGCTCTAATATAATTTGAATGGAAGAAACCGCCCTAAACTTATCATATAAGGGAAAATAATCGATCATGAAATCGGTAAGCGAGCTGAAATTTTTACCCCAAGACAACAATAAGGATACTAACGAACCTATTAATAGCCACCATTTATGTTTTCCTTTTACCAAGAACAATCCTAAAACAAAAAGAAAAAATATTACGGCACCTAAATAAGCCGGACCTGATGTACCCGGTTGATCACCCCAATATAATGGCAAACCGCTTACAAAATTTAAAGCGCTTGATCTTGGTAAGCCTTTGTCAATTAAATAATTAAAAGATTTCGAATCTTCACCTAAATTTTCTTGACTTGCTCCACCAAAAAGACGAGGGACAAACAAATTCAATGATTCTGTAATACCGTAACTCCAATTAGTTATGTATCCTTTACTTAAACCACCCGTATCTTCTTTTGCAGAACCATCTGGGTTTATGGTCAATTCACTTTTACCACGTGTACTCCAATCTGCATACTCTTTAGTTGCCATTAAACCAGTAGCATTTGCTGCGATACCAAGAGTAACTGCTAGCAATAAGATACCCACAGAAATGAAAAAATGCTTAATTTGTTTTTCCTTAATCGCATAAACTAAATACACCATACCCAAAACCAGCACAAGTAGCATAAAGTAATAGGTCATTTGATAATGATTAGCAGTGATTTCTAAAGCCATTGCCAAAGCCGTTAATACAAAACCCCAAAGATATTTTTTCCTAAAAACAAGAACAATCCCAGCCAAAAGAACTGGTAAATAGGCAATGGCATGAGCTTTTGCGTTGTGCCCAGCACCTAATATAATTATAAGGTATGTTGAAAAACCAAAAGCTAAAGCTCCTACAATAGCTAAACGATAATCGACTTTCAAACAACAAAGAAGAATATAAAATCCTATAAAATATAAAAATAGATAATCGGCAGGTCTTGGTAAAAATCGAATTAATCGATCTAGTTGTTTAATATAATTATGAGGGTAATTTGCGCCTAATTGATACGTGGGCATACCACCGAATGCGCTATTTGTCCAATATGGTTCTTGGTCTTTCGATTTTCTAAAATCGTTCTGTTCCTTTGCCATCCCAGTGTATTGGGCAATGTCATGCTGATACATTACTTTACCTTGAAGTACAGGGCTGAAGTATGCCAAAGCACCAATGATAAAAAATACAATTACAAAAAAATGGATGAAAAAGAATTTTAAGCCTTGCTTCATGTGCTAAATAAGTAGTTTTTTAACAAAGATAACTAGTCTAGCTCTTCAAAATCAATGTATTCACCTACTTTTTCTGAATCGTTTTTTTTCTTTGAGGTTTTTTTATTTATAATAACGTCTCCAATATTTTCTTCATCTGAAGCACGTTGATTATCAAAAGCTTGCTTAAAATGCGATTCTGTTTTCTTTGCTGCGTAGCTTAAAATTTTTGGTGCAAATAACTTTACTAAAAATTTTAGTAAGTAATACACCAAAAGAATTATCAATATAGTTTTTAAAAAAGCCATTTTATTACTGTCTAAGTATATCAAAAATACAATTATCACGTTGTATAAATAGAATCATAATATTAAAATAATTATAAAATCGTGTTCATGAATAGTCTATTTGTCTACTCTAAATCATATCATTACGTTTTAATCATTCTACTATTTCTACCCTTGGCTGGTATTTCACAATACACAGATGTTATAAATTCTAACAGACCAGGTCTTTCGGTAAGTGCATACGCGGTTGGAAAAAATGTAGTCCAAGCAGAATTAGGTGTATTCTATGAACAGCGCGACCACACTTTATTGAATACCCAATCTGATATTTGGGCGAGTGACATATCATTACGTTACGGCTTATTGTTTGAACGATTAGAAATCAATTTCGAAGGTACTTTTCAAGATCAAGATATCACTTACACAAATTTTAATCTGTTAGCAAAGCGTAGAGATTTTTCAAGAAACCGATTGGGCCTAAAATATTTAATCTACGATCCGTTCAAAAATCCAGAAGCGAATAAACCAAATTTATATAGCTGGCGAGCAAATAATAAATTTCAGTTCAAAAATCTAATTCCGGCCGTTTCATTATATGGTGGTGCTAATTTCGTAATTGGTGACAATCCTTTCTATGTTGGCGAACCAACCCTATCATACCGAGGTATGATAGCTACTCAAAGTCGTATAACACCGAGATTCGTTCTTATTACAAATACCGCTTATGACCGTATTAGTTCTGACGACCCTGAGTTAAGTTATTTAATTTCCCTGTCTCATGCTTTTAGAAACCCTAAATGGAGTGTATTCGTAGAGCACCAAGGTATACAAAGCGATAGGTATGCCGATTTATTGATTAGGGGAGGTATTGCCCATTTACTGAAGGAAAACCTACAGTTAGATTTTAATATGGGGGCAAGTCTAAAAAATACACCTTCCCGAATTTTCATAGGACTAGGAGGTTCATATAGAATGGATTTTCATCAAGACAACTTAATTGCAATTGAAGATCAAGAGGCTGATCAAAATGGCGGTGCCATTGATAAGGACGCCATGAAAAAAGACAAAAGGAAAAAGAATAAAAACAAAGGCAATGGAGCTGAAGACATTGATCTTGGACCTTCTAAAAAACAGCTTAAAAAATTAAAGAAAGAAGAGAAGAAGAAAAAGAAAGAGAGTAACGAAATAGACTTTTAAGTCATTAATTTATATATAATTTTCATTCTATACCCCTTTTCAGTTCTAATTAATATTCCTAATATTGACACTTCTAAAGAAGTTCAATGATTACACTACATGAAGCTAAATCAAAGCAAGACTTAAAACGCTTTGTAACCTTTCCTTTTTCGCTATACAAAAACAATAAATATTGGGTACCACCCATTATTAATGATGAATTGGAAAGTTTTGACAAGAATAAAAACCCTGTTTTTAAAGATGCTGAAGCTTGGTTTTTTCTTGCCTATGATGGTGATAAATTAGTAGGTCGTGTTGCCGCAGTAATTAATCAATTAGAAGTTAATCAACAGAATGTAAAAAAAATGCGTTTTGGATGGTTCGATTTTATTGATGACCCTACAGTGTCAAAAGCACTTTTAGACAAGGTGGCTGAAATTGGAAATCAACACAACCTAGAATACATGGAAGGCCCTGTAGGTTTTTCAAATTTAGACAAAGTAGGTGTTTTGGTTGAAGGTTTCGACCATATAGGTACGATGATTACTTGGTACAACCACCCTTATTACAAAGACCATTATGAAAATTTCGGTTTTGTGAAGGAGAAGGAGTATATGGAAAATAAGTTTCCAGCAAAAAATGCTGATCCGAAACTTTTTTCAAAACTGAATGACTTAATAAAAAGACGCTACGGACTAAAAGAGGTCAACTTTACAAAAACTAAAGAGGTAATGCCTCTGGCGGATGAAATGTTCGACTTATTCAATGAAACCTATGCAAGTCTTTCTTCATTCGTTCCTATTACCGAAATACAAAAAGCTTATTTCAAGAAAAAATATATCAGTTTCATAAATCCTGAATATATAAAGTTCATAAAAGACAAGGAAGATAAATTAATTGCTTTTGCCATTGTAATGCCTTCATTTTCTGAAGCACTACAGAAAGCGAACGGTAAATTATTTCCCTTTGGCTTATACCACCTTTTAAAAGCTAAAAAGAATAGTAAAGATGTTATCTTTTATCTAGTAGGCATTCACCCTGAATACCAAAACAAAGGAGTAACTGCTGTAATTTTTAATGAGTACTATAAGACATTTACTGAAAAAGGTATCGATATGTGCTATAGAACTCCCGAATTAGAAGAGAATCTTGCCATCAAACAAATGTGGAAACATTTCGACCCAGTGATTTATAAACGCAGAAGAACATATAAGAAATCACTAAACTAAGCACAAATAAAAAGCCCAGATTCAAATTTGAATCTGGGCTTTTTAAATTATAATGACTTGACATTATTCTCCCATTGCCGCTGCAACTGCAGCAGAAAGTCTTTTGTACGTTCCATTTTGCAAACGCTCACGAATAGATGAAAAAGCTGTTAAAGTTTCTTCAACGTCTTGTAAAGTATGTGTAGCTGTTGGAATTAAACGAAGCAAGATAAGTCCTTTTGGAATTACCGGATACACCACTATCGAACAGAAAATACTGTGATTTTCACGCAAGTCTTTTACCAAAGCCATTGCTTCAGGTATACTACCATTTAAATATACTGGAGTCACACAACTTGTTGTAGTACCTATATCAAAACCATTATCTTTTAAACCATTTTGAAGCGCGTTTACGTTCTCCCATAACTTAGCTTTAAGTTCTGGTTGAGTTCGTAACATATCTAATCGTTTTAATGCTCCTTTCACATAAACCATTGGTAATGATTTAGCAAACATTTGTGAACGTAAATTATATTTTAAATAGTCAATAATTCCTTGATCTGCAGCTAGGAAGGCTCCAATACCGGCCATTGATTTTGCAAAGGTTGCAAAATAAACATCTATATCATCTTGAATACCTTGCTCCTCACCTGCTCCTGCACCTGTCTCACCTAAAGTTCCAAAACCATGCGCATCATCAACCAAGAAACGGAAATTGAACTTTTTCTTAAGTGCAACGATTTCTTTTAATTTTCCTTGCTCACCACGCATTCCAAAAACACCTTCAG
Source organism: Maribacter orientalis (assembly GCF_900109345.1). Lineage (GTDB taxonomy): Bacteria > Bacteroidota > Bacteroidia > Flavobacteriales > Flavobacteriaceae > Maribacter > Maribacter orientalis. The sequence goes on along the minus strand of NZ_FNZN01000005.1, from coordinate 121,433 downwards.
AAATAACTAAAATACCTCCTCCTGTTTGCTCTGCCATTTTAGTGGCGCGCTCCAAGTTTAACTCTAAACTCTTAATATCATTATGCTTAAATGTAAAACGTTTTCCCATATGTAAACGCACACCATCAATAATACAAGCATGAGCATCAACATCATAAACAATAATATCATCTTTACCAACCAATGCATCAATACAAGACATAATGCCTTGGTAACCAAAGTTTAAAAGATAAGCAGCTTCCTTATTAACAAAAGAAGCTAATTCTTGTTCTAGTTGTTCATGAAACTCAGTATGACCACTCATCATTCTCGCACCCATTGGGTAAGCAGATCCATATTCTGCAGCTGTATCACCATCTACCTTTTTAACTTCCGGAAGATTAGCTAAACCCAAGTAATCATTTATGCTCCAAGTGATTACTTCTCTTCCTTGAAATTTCATTCTATTAGAAATAGGCCCTTCTAATTTAGGGAAAACGAAATATCCTTCAGCTTGTGAAGCCCATTTTCCTAAAGGTCCTTTATTTTCTAATATTCTATCAAATAAGTCTCTCATAGTTCGATTTTATTCTGTTGCAAAAGTAAATAAATTTGACAAAGTTTCATAAAATATTTACAACGCAAAAAAGTGGGCCATAAACCCACTTTTTCGAAAATATATGCTTCAAATTATTTTATATATTGAATCTCTTGAATTTCCTCTACAGCATTTGTGTTTAAGAAACCTTGATCTTCCATCCATTGATCACTATATATCTTACTCATATATCGCGAACCATGATCAGGAAAAATAGCAACAACATTACTATTAATATCGAAGGTATTCAATTCATTTAATTGTTTAATTGCCTGCATTACCGCACCACTTGTGTAACCGACAAAAATACCCTCTGTTCTAGAAATTTCTCTCGCTGTATGTGCACTTTCAGCATCGGTGACCTTTATAAACTCATCTATAATAGAAAAATCGGTCGCTCCTGGAATCAAATTTTTACCTAAACCTTCAATACGGTAAGGATAAATTTCATTAGTGTCTAATTTACCGGTTTCATGATATTTCTTTAATACTGAACCAAAAGCATCAACACCAATAACTTTGATATTAGGATTTTGCTCTTTCAAGTAACGTGCTGTACCAGAAATCGTACCCCCTGTTCCACTACACGCAATTAAATGGGTGATTTGCCCACCTGTTTGCTCCCAAATTTCAGGACCGGTTGATTTATAATGTGCCTCCATATTCAATTTATTAAAATATTGATTGATGTAGATGGAGTTTTTTGTCTCTTTATGTAATCTTTTTGCCACTTCGTAGTAAGATCTAGGATCATCTGCACTAACGTGCGCAGGACAAACATATACCTTAGCGCCCATTGAGCGAAGCATATCAATTTTATCTGGTGATGATTTTGAACTTACTGCCAAAATGCAATCGTAACCTTTAATGATACTAGCCATAGCTATACTAAAACCAGTATTACCAGAAGTTGTCTCAATTATAGTACTACCTTCTGTAAGTAAACCTGCTTTTTCTGCTTGCTCAATAATATGAATCGCAATTCTATCTTTAGAAGAATGACCTGGATTAAAAGCCTCGACCTTTGCGTAAAAATTACCGGTTAGACCTTCAGCAATTTTATTCAACTTAACTAGTGGTGTATTACCTACTAATTCTAATATATTGTTGTAAGCCCTGATCTCATTTTTCATAAGGGGGTTCAAAGTTTAGTTGTTTCTATAAACGAAATTTGTTAAAATTTCTGATGCAAAGCTACTATTTTTTTTCAACTATGCGATTTTTCCTTCTAAATCTAAAAAAAAGGCATATTCTTTAGCTACTTCACGTAAAGATTCGAACCTTCCAGAAGCACCTCCATGGCCAGCTTCCATATTGGTGTTAAGAAATAATTGATGACTATCAGTTTTTAAATCTCTTAATTTAGCTACCCATTTAGCAGGTTCAAAATATTGCACTTGAGAATCATGCAAACCAGTAGTCACCAACATATTTGGATATTCTTGTGAAACAACATTATCATATGGCGAATAAGACTTCATATAATCGTAATATTCCTTTTCATTCGGATTTCCCCATTCATCATACTCACCCGTTGTTAATGGAATAGAATCATCTAACATTGTGGTTACTACATCAACGAAGGGTACAGCTGCAATGATGCCCTTATAAATATCAGGTTGCATATTGATAATAGCACCCATTAACAAGCCACCCGCCGATCCACCCATAGCATATAAATGCTTAGCACTGGTCATTTTTTGTTCGATTAAAAATTTAGAACAATCGATAAAATCGGTAAATGTGTTTTTCTTTTGCATTAGTTTTCCAGTGTCATACCATCTTCGCCCTAAATACTCCCCACCTCTTATATGTGCAATGGTGTAAACAAAACCACGATCTAGTAAACTTAAACGAACTGTAGAGAAATAAGGATCTATAGTAGCGCCATATGATCCATATGCATATTGTAACAAAGGTGTATTTTCGTCTAATACCGTATCTTTTCTATAAACTAATGACATAGGTATCTTTTCGCCATCACGCGCTGTAGCCCACAAACGAAGTTCTTTATAGTTTTCCTTGTCAAACTGACCACCAAGCACTTCCTGCTCTTTCTTGACATCTTTCAATTTAGTTCGCATATTAAAATCAATAACCGAACTTGGAGTAGACATTGAGTTATAAGAATACCTTAAAATCTCAGTATCAAAATCAGGATTACTACCTACGTAGGCAGTATATGTTTCACTTTGAAATGGTAAAAAGTATTCCTCAGTACCGTCCCATCTAATTATTCGAATCTTATTGAGTCCGTTTTCACGCTCAGAAAGCACATAATATTCCTTAAAAATATCGATATCTTCTAATAATACTTCTTCACGATGAGGAATAAACTCTTGCCAATGTTCAGATTCCGTCTCTTCTTCCGAAGTTCGCATTAACTTAAAATTCTCGGCCTTATCCTTATTCGTTAAAATGTAGAAGTAATTCTCATAATGAAAGATAGTATACTCTAAACCTCTTTTTCGCGGAGAAAAAACTACAAACTCACCATCAGGATTATCGGTAGGTAAAATTTGAAATTCAGAAGTCAATGTACTAAATGAACCTATAACCAAATACTTTTTCGATTTGGTACGATAAATAAAGGTGCTAAATGTATCATCATCTTCATGAAAAATCAGAACATCTTCAGTAGTTGGTGTACCTAACTTATGCTTGTAAATTTTATCAGAACGAAGTGTTACTGGATCTTTTCTAGTATAAAACAAGGTCTTATTATCATTAGCCCATACGCCACCGCCTGTAGTATTCACAATTTTATCTTCTAAAATAACTCCAGTTTCTAGATTTTTAACCTGTAAAGTATATTGCCTTCTTGAAACAGTATCGACACCAAATGCAGCCAATTTGTTATCAGGACTGATAGCAATGCCACCAAGACTAAAATAATCGTGACCTTTGGCCATTTCATTGCCGTTGAACATTATTTCTTCTTCAGCGTTTAAATGCTGCTTAAATCTTGAATATAAAGGGTACTCACCTCCTATTACATATCGCGTACTATACCAATAATCATTCAATTTATAAGGCACGGAAGAATCATCTTCTTTAATTCTACCCTTCATTTCTAGAAATAAATTTTCTTGAAACTCTTTAGTATGTGCCGTTAGCGTTTCGTAATAGGAATTTTCAGCCTCTAGGTATGAAATAACTTCTTTATCTTCCTTGTCATTAAGCCAATAATAATTATCCAACCTAACATCATCATGAATGATTAATTCCTTTTCTACTTTTTTCGCTATTGGGGGATTCATATGACTCATATTAAGTTCATTATTTAATAAGCATGTAAAAATAAGACTAATTACCACATCCCCTTTTAGAATACTTAAAAACAAAAATGGGCTACAATTTTATTATTTTTACATCTTAAATCTAAATATTAAATTATGTTCGGAGATATGATGGGAATGATGGGAAAACTCAAAGAAACCCAACAAAAGGTAGAAGCCACTAAAAAAAGATTGGATACGGTTACACTTGAAGAAAAATCAAATGACAACTTATTAGCAGTAACTATAACTGCCAATAGACAGATTAAAAAAATAGCAATAGATGACCGTCTTTTGGAAGACAAAGAACAATTGGAAGACTACCTCATCATGACTTTAAACAAAGCCATACAAAACGCTACAAGCGTTAATGAAGCAGAATTGGCAGCTGTTGCAAAAGAAGGAATGCCCAATATTCCCGGTATGGATTCGTTATTCAAGTAACATTGGCAGGTTTTCTGTAGTTAACCATTAAATTATAGGACTATAAATTATATTATCCATTTATTTATACTAAACCTTTTTACAACCTCCCAGGCAGATTATGCTAGTGTAAATGATACAAATGGTTAAAGGATTACGATTCTGCTATTTCAAAAGCGAAGAAACAAAAGAAAAATGTACTAGTTTATTTCACCCGTAGCGACTGTTGTCCCCTATGTAAAATGCTGAAAACTGATTTTTTTAATACCAATGAATTTCAAGAATTATCAGACAATTATGTTCTACTTTATGTCGATGTAACTAGAAATAAAGATTTGTTATCAGATAAGCAGTTAATTCAAAATAAAAAATTACTCACCAAATTAAATAAAAGAAAGGTATTCCCTCTATTAAAAGTTTTAGATTCTAAAGGATAGGAAATTGATGAAGTATCTGGTTATAGTATGAATGGTATGGTAAATTCACACCTCCGACTTCTGAAAAAAAATATTTAAGAAATTGTCTTTCAAGCACAAAAAAGGCTTGTACAATTGTATAAGCCTTTTTTACTTTGTCTAAAAACAATGCTAGTTCTTTATTAATCCAAAAATTAAAATCCAATTTTAAACCAACTACACAAACACCTCAATTATTAAGATACACTATTATTCAGAGAGTCACTTAAATTCAGAGACTTTATTATATATCTTTAAGGATATGATAAAGATTAATAAAAAAAAAGACGGCAAATTTGAGTTTAAATTAAAATCCACCAATGGCAAAACCTTGCTTAAAAGTGTTTCATTTTCGAGTAAAGAAGAATTAGATAAGACCTTAAAAGATTTTAAGGATTTAAAAGACACTAGAACGATTTTTTTTGAAAGGAAGACAAATACCGAAGGTAAATTTCTTGTAGAGTTAAAAAACCAAAATGGGCAGACGTTAGGATCTAGCGGACTTTATACTTCAGAGGCAGGAATGGAGAACGGTATTTTAAATATTTCTAATAGTCTTGAGCTAAATCTTCAATAAGCTTAGAACGCAGCCAGTTGATTTAATAATTCATCGTGCATTGCGTCCGTGTAGTCTAAATGAGTGACCATACGCAGTTTGCCTTGTCCCATGCCAATTATCAAGATATCCTTTTCCTTAAGTTTTTTAACAAATTTATCGCTAGTCATAAAGGACTCATCTATTTCAAATATGACAATATTAGTCTCTATCGGCTCCACCTTTTTTATAAATGGCTTTGCTAACAAAGCTTTCCCAATCTCTTGGGCTTTTTTATGATCTTCCGCTAATCGTTCAATATTATTATCTAAGGCATAAATAGCCGCAGCCGCTAAAAATCCTGATTGTCGCATTCCACCACCAAAAATTTTACGAATTCGAATTGCCTTATCCATTTGATCTTTTGTTCCCAATAACAATGAACCAACTGGGCAGCCAAGCCCTTTACTCAAACATACGCTAATAGTGTCGAATAGTTGACCGTACTGAAGAGCAGTCTCATTCTTTTCAACCATAGCATTCCACAAACGAGCACCATCTAAGTGAAATCCTAAATGGTGTTCGTTACAAACTTTCCTTATTTTTTGAAGTTCTTGAAAATCCCAACATGTACCACCGCCTTTATTTGCAGTATTTTCAACACAAACTAAGCTAGTCAGCGGACTATGATAAAAATCTGGTGGGTTGATAACCGATTCTACTTGAGCAGCTGTCATTGTACCTCTAGTACCATCGACCAGTCTACAAGATACTCCACTATTAAAACTTACTCCACCTCCTTCATAATTGTAGATATGGGCATATTTATCACAAATAAGCTGTTCACCAGGCTGTGTATGTAATTTTATAGCAGTCTGGTTTGTCATAGTACCACTTGGAAAAAATAAAGCAGATTCCATACCAAAAAGATGTGCTACTTTTTCTTCTAAAGCATTTACCGTCGGGTCTTCTTTAAACACATCATCACCTACAACTGCTGCCATCATAGCATCTAACATACCAGGTGTCGGTTTTGTTACGGTATCACTTATAAGATTTATTTGCATTGTAACCTTGTGTTTTTTGTATTAGTGAAAACAACCCATTCCTATAGGAGAACCATCAGGAATTTTAGGTGAAGGTATCACTTTGAACAATTCTGGATGATCATTAAATTCTTTTATTCTCTTAATCATTTCAGCATGAATTGCATTGCTTCCTGAATCTTTAGCTAATTGAAAATTCAATTCTTTTAATTTCTGTGATGCAATTGCATTAACCTGAGGATGTACTTCTGTATGACCTGCCAAGTTCATGATATGAAACAGTACTCTAAAATTAATCGTTGTTTGGGCTTCACTTAAATAGGCATCTTTATTCTTTTTATTAATTGTAGCTGAAATCAACTCATTGATAACCTCTTCTAATCCCAAATTATTTCCATCAATTGCTTTTTGCTGAATTAGCCTAGAAGCTCGCTCTGGGTGTAATAAAAATGATAAAGTCATATCAGATGCAGTTTCTACTGCCGAAAAGGCATCAAAAGAAACACCTGTTTTTCCATTTATCGATTCTCGTGTTCTTGGTGTTCCAAAAGCACGAGGAGGAAACAAACTCAATTTATCTTTTGGTATCGCAATTTCAGAAGCGTCTAAAGTCTTTAAAACGCCTTTTAAAGCTTCTTGCTGCAAAGCCTTATCTGCAATGGTAACAGTTTGTTGTCCGTCGCCTTTTACTGCATAATTATATTCTAATCCACCAATAATTTTTGATACACCTTCTGTTTGATATCTATGAAAGAAATAAAGGGGCACAAATACATCTTCTAAAACTGAATACGGAGTACCCTCTTGAATATTATCCACTGAAAAATTCTCAATAGCCTTTTTACGAACTTTCAACATCGCATCTAATTCTTTACTAACATTGGTTCCGTTATCCCACAAATGCGCCAACACATGAGCGCTACCCTGAGGTCGAGCATCTTGATCGGTAATGTAGCGAAGTCCGTCGGCTTTAGCCTTGTCCAAAATAGCATTCAAACCTCTCTTCTCATTACCCTTAGAAAAATTTTGATATGAATAAGCAACTGTAACCTTATCCCAATCACCTATTCCTGTTTCATAAGCTTTAGAAAAATCTATTTCTCCATTAACTAATGAAAACTGCGGATGAGGATAATCCATAACCGATGATTTATCTGTAGTACTTGCTGCATAGTTATGAGCAAACCCAAGCGTATGTCCTATTTCGTGGGCAGACAGTTGACGAATTCGTGCAATCGCCATATCTAACATTGGCTGATAATTATCATCACGTTCTGCGAATGGTTTATTCATTAGGGCCTGCGCGATTAAAAAATCTTGTCGAATACGTAAGCTACCAAGACTAACATGTCCTTTTATTATTTCACCCGTTCTAGGGTCGGTGATACTACTACCATAGCTCCACCCTCTTGTAGATCGATGAACCCATTGAATTACATTGTAACGTACATCTAAAGGATCAGCATCATCTGGCAACATAATCAATTGAAAAGCATCTTTATACCCTATTGCCTCGAATGCTTGGTTCCACCAACGACCTCCTTCTAAAAGAGCAGATCTTACAGGTTCTGGTGTTCCATTATCCAAATAGTAAATTATTGGTTCTACCGCTTCACTAATTTCTTGATCAGGATTCTTCTTTGATAATCGATGTCTTGTAATAAATTGTTTAAGAATCGGAGACTCAACTGGTGTAGCGTAATCATAATAAGAAAATGGGTAAGAACCACTTCTTGGATCAAACTCTCTCTTTTCGAAATTATCATCTGGCAATTCTATAAATGAATGATGTTCGGCCACTGTCACTAAACCCGCATTCGGCGTAACGCTTTTAATATAATTACCTGTAGGTTCTCCTTTAAATGTCAACGTAACATCGAACTCTACATTTTTTGGAAAAGCTTTTGTTCTATCTAAAGCAAATGCACTTTTTGATTTATCTATACTATATGAGCCTTGCTGGGCTCGTTTTAACTGCTCAGAAACCCCATGGGCATCTTGCATTAAGAAATCAGTAATATCGATAATATAAACTCCACTCTTCTCCTCTTCAATAGGAAAACCAAATAACACCGATTTAGCAAATGCCTGTTCTACAGATTTACGTTCCAAAACATTATTGGTAATAGCCCTGTATTTTAAATTCGGTTGCACAAGCAATAATTTATTGCCTGCTTTTTTAAAGAAAACCACTTGTTCGTTACCCAATTGACCGCGATCCAAACCTATATCATTGCTTCCGATACCACTACTTAAAGAGTATACATATAAAAATTCTTTATGTAAATCATTAACTTCTAGATAAATTTTATCTTGGCTTTCGTCATAATAAAAGTCATAAAGTCCTTCGTATTTTACAAAGTCTTTTTTCTTCTCACTGAATTGAGCAGATACCTTAGTTAAGGATAAAAAAGCAAATCCTATTAGAAGCACATAATATTTTTTCATTCTATTTTAATTTCTCCTAAAAGTATATAAAAACTAAGTAATGATAAAACCAACTTACAATCAAGATAATAAATATCATTTTTGTTAAAAAAGCTATCGAATTATTACGGAATAGGGGAAAAAATTAAAGATTAATATTAATATGATAGTAATAATATACAATTTATCATGTACCTTTTAAGAAAACTATGTCTATGGCCAACATTGAAAATCAAATCTTTTCTTCTTATCAAAAAAACCCAGAATTATACGATGAAATATATGATGGTGAAGGAAAAATTAAAGAGGTATATCAAAAATTATTTGATATTTATGGTGAACATTCTATAAGTGATTATGTAAACCTAAATTCGAAAGCAAAATCCTCTTTTTTCAATCAGGGAATTACTTTTCAAGTTTATGGCGACAACGATGTTCAAGAGAAAATTTTTCCTTTTGATTTGTTTCCGCGAATTATAGATCCCGATGAATGGGATATTATAGAACGAGGTTCTATTCAAAGAAGTAAAGCTTTAAACTTATTTCTATGGGATATTTATCACGATAAAAAAATATTGAAAGATAAAGTGGTACCCATAGATTTAATAACCTCTTCTGCCAATTATTTGGATCAAATGAACGGAGTTAATCCTCCTGGTGGAATATATAATCATATATCAGGCACTGATGTAATTAAACATAAAGATGGTAAGTATTATGTTTTAGAAGATAATATTAGATGTCCGTCTGGGGTGAGCTATGTAATCTGTAACCGTACTGCCCTCAAAAAAGCATTATTCGGCGTTTTCAATCATTACCAAACCCATACAGTAACTAATTATGCTGAAAATCTATTAGAACTTCTAGAATCTGTAAAACCTAAAGGTGTAGATGTTCCCAACGTTGTAGTTATTACTCCTGGTATGTTTAACTCTGCCTTTTACGAGCATTCATACCTAGCAAAAACAATGGGTGTAGAATTGGTAGAGGGCCGTGATCTTTTCGTAGAAAACGACTTTGTGTATATGAAGACTATAAAAGGTCCTGAAAAGGTTGATGTTATTTATAGAAGAATTGACGATCAATTTATAGACCCGTTAGAGTTTAGACCAGATTCTGCACTTGGTGTACCAGGTTTATTCGCTGCATACAAAAAAGGTAATGTAACATTGGCAAATGCACCTGGTACTGGCGTAGCAGATGACAAGGCAGTATATACCTACATGCCTCAGATTATAAAATACTATCTAAACGAAGAACCTATATTAAACAATGTACATACCTATCACTGTAGCAGACCAGATGAATTAAAGTATGTTTTAGAACACATTCACGAGCTTGTAATTAAACCGGTCGATGAGGCTGGCGGCTACGGAATTTCAATTGGAAATACCTTGACCAAAGCAGAAATAGAAAAGGTTAAACTAGAAATCAAGGAAAGTCCTAGAAAATATGTAGCGCAACCAATAATGTCTCTTAGTGTTCATCCTACATATATAGATGAAACAGAATCTTTTGAACAGCGACATGTAGACTTAAGAACGTTCACTATTCTAGGAAAAGACAAAGAATTTGTATTAAAAGGCGGGCTCACTCGAGTGGCGTTGAAAAGAGGAAATTTAATTGTAAATTCCTCACAAGGGGGTGGTTCTAAAGATACCTGGGTACTAAAAAAACAATAAAAAATCATATGCTAGCAAGAGTAGCCAATAATTTATTCTGGATGGGACGTTATATTGAACGTTCTGAACACATTGCACGTTATTTGAACGTGAATTATTTTTCATCTTTAGATGCGCCAAACGTAAAATCACAAGATAGACAGTTCGTTTTGAGATCGATGTTATTTATGCTTGGGGATCCCGAAAAAGATGATGAGAAAATATTGATAGAAGAAGAAGTTCTATTTAGTATTGGATTAGATACAAACAACCCGTTTTCTATAATTAGTACCGTAAAGCTTGCTAGGGAAAACGCTAATAGTGCACGAGATTTAATATCGACCGAATTATACGAAGCTATAAACAAGTTTTATCATTTTGTTCTTAATTACCCTAAGGATGTCTTTGTTAAAAACGGACTTCATGATTTCACAAGTAATATTGCAGAAATGACCGCAATTTTACGAGGAAAAATAAGAGGGACCTTGCTCCATGATTCAGTATATGCTATTATAATGATGGGGATAAATATCGAAAGAGCAACACAGATAACCCGGATGATCAACTCCAAGTATAACGATGCATTATTATCACAAGGTAGTTATGGAGATAAATTCAGTAAAAGTTTTGAATGGACAACCTTATTGAAATGCGCAGAATCTTATGATATGATGCGTAGGTTTTACAAAAAAACCCCTACAAGTATTTCTACCTTAGAGTTTTTAATTCTGAATCCAAATTGCCCAAGATCAGTTATGAATTCTTTAAATCAGGTAAATGAACATGTACGCATACTAAATCCTGAAAAGAGATATAATAAGGAATCTACAGGCTTTTTAATTGGAAGGGTACGCGCCGAATACGAATTTAAATATATAGAAGAAATAGAAGAGGACATTAAAGCTTTTATTGAAAATATTCTGGACAGTCTGGTAAAAATAAGCGACAAAGTTGACGAAGAATTTTTTAACTATTAAAACCTTTAATTAAGGTATCTTTGGCTACTATGTCAAATGAATACAAAATCACCTATAAGACTGAAAATACCTATGATAATTGGGTAAATAATGCCTATTGGCAATTCTTGATCATACCAATGGAAAATAATACTCAACATGATGTCAATGTTGAGTTTTCCAATTCATTATTTGCTGATAATGAATACTCTATAAATGGCTTTGGATTTAAAACTATTCGAGTTCATCCCAAAATCAAATTCAAGCAAATAAATTTTGAGGCACAATTCAGTTTTAGAAAGGATGATATTGATCCTTTTGATTTTCCCTTAGATTTAGACGATACCTTAGCGAATGAAAAAATAAAAGAATTTGATTTCAAAATAGACTTTGAGTCCTTTTTAAAAAGAACACCGCTAACAACATTACCTGATGGAACATCTTCTATTTTTATATTTGACCCTTCAAACTCCATATTTAAAAATTTACAGAATTTAAATCATTGGACTTTTAATCATATTCAGTTTAAAGCAGGTGTCACTCAAGTAGACACAGAATTAAAAGATGTTATTGCTACGCGCCAAGGGGTATGTCAAGATTTTACACATCTTTTTTGCGCAATGTCAAGAAAGAATGGTATACCTGCACGCTATGTTTCAGGGTATTTAAATCAAGAACATGGACTCATTGGGGATTCGCAAATGCATGCATGGGCAGAAGTCTACATTCCTCTAGTAGGCTGGAAAGGATTTGACCCAACCAATAATATCATGGCGAACACTAACCATATAAAGGTATGCCATGGTAAAGACTATAAAGATTGTTCTCCTCTAAAAGGTATCATTTATTCCCAAGGGCAAAACAAAACTAAATACAGCGTAAAAGTGCAAAGTCAACAGTAGTAAAATAACTTTCCAGTTTACTCAAAAGAGTATTATTTTTACCAAAATTTAAATATATGAACATAAGTACAGACCACTACAAAGGTCTTTTAGATCGCCTTGGTGCGTTGAGGAGGTATCTTTGACATTGATGCCAAATTAATAGAAATAGAGAACGAACAAGAAAAAACCTTGTCACCTGATTTTTGGAACAATCCGCAGGAAGCACAGGCGCATATGAAATTCATCCAATCGAAAAAGCAATGGGTAGATGATTATAATGCGGCAGAAATGCTTGTTTCCGAATTGGAAGTATTAATAGAATTTCAACAAGAGGGAGAAGTTACAGAAGAAGAAGTCGAACAACAATACGAGAAAGCTTTGAATACCATTGAAAAGATGGAATTTAAGAATATGCTTTCTGAGGAAGGTGATGAACTGCCAGCAGTATTACAAATTACCGCAGGTGCTGGCGGTACAGAAAGTTGTGATTGGGCTGCAATGCTTATGCGCATGTATATGATGTGGGCAGAAAAAAATGGTTATAAAATTAAGGAACTAAATTACCAAGAAGGTGATGTAGCAGGTATTAAAACAGTTACGTTAGAAATTGATGGCGAATTTGCTTTTGGATGGTTAAAAGGAGAAAATGGCGTACACAGATTGGTGCGAATTTCCCCATTTGACAGTAATGCAAAAAGACATACATCTTTTGTATCTGTATATGTATATCCATTAGTAGATGATAGTATTGAAGTTGATATAAATCCTGCTGATATTACTATTACTACAGCAAGGTCTAGCGGTGCAGGTGGCCAAAATGTAAATAAGGTCGAAACCAAGGTTCAATTGACGCACCACCCCACAGGTATACAAATTTCATGTTCAGATAGTAGAAGTCAGCATGATAATAGAGCTACGGCAATGAAAATGCTTAAATCTCAATTATATGAGATTGAACTTCGCAAGAAAATGGAGGCAAGACAAGAAATTGAATCTTCTAAGATGAAAATTGAATGGGGTTCTCAAATTAGGAACTATGTAATGCATCCATATAAGCTTGTAAAAGATGTAAGAACTGGTGAAGAAACAGGAAACGTTGATAATGTTATGGACGGAGATATAGACCAGTTTCTAAAAGCATTTCTAATGATGATGGGCCAAAAAGAAGAAGAATAGCATTAGCTTTTCCTACTTCTCGAATTAAGAAGTAGGAAAAGTTATATATTTAAATTACACCATGTACTATTATGATTAAAATATACCATAATTCAAGATGTAGAAAATCTAGGGAGGGTCTTGCTTTTTTAGAAAATTCTGGCAAGAAATTTGAAGTTGTAAATTACTTGGAAGATATACCAACCAAAGATGAACTTAAAAATATCATAAATTGTTTAGATATAAAACCAATAAATCTGGTTAGAAAATCTGAAGCTATTTGGAAAGAAAAATTCAAAAACATGCCTTTATCAGATGAGGAAATAATAGAAGCAATGATAGCATATCCAAAACTGATTGAAAGACCAATTATTATTAACGGAAAAAGTGCCGTAATAGGCAGACCGGCAACGAATATAGAGTCAATAATCAATAAAAACGTTTAATCTATATTAAAATAAATTAAACATATTAACAAAGAATTAACCAATTACAGTTAAACCAAAGTTTAATTTTACAATCAAAGCATATGAAAAAAGTAATGAAATGCGGTAGTATTAGATTTTTCATCATACTGTCTGTTCTATTAGGGAGTTCTGAAATTTACGCACAGTACGGTTACGGCGGAGGTGGATATGGCTATGGAGGAAGAGGAAACTACGGTTATGGTAGTCAAAGAAGCTCTATACCCCAAGCGCAGGAAACTCAGAAAGAGCCAGAACCGAAAACAGCAGAGCAATTAGTTGATGGTGAAATGCCTAGAATTTCAGAAGCTCTTGGTTTAAATGATTTTGAGCAAGCGGTTTTAAGTTCTGTTCTAAAAAAGTACGTGCAAGAACGTATTGAAGCTCAAATATTAAAATTGCCTCCCGAAAAAATGCTTGAGGTTTATGAAAATATTACAAAGAGGCAAGATGAAGAATTAAAAGCTGGTTTACCATTAGAAAAATATGAAGCATTTGTAGCCATGCAAAAAGAAGGTGTTGCAAAGACACTTAAGAAGTCGAAAAAAAAGAAAAAAGAAAAACGAAAGAAAACTAAAAACTAATTAAATGAAAAAACTTTTCCCATTACTCCTACTCCTAATACTATCTTTTAATTACACATATAGTCAAAGACCGGGGGGAGACCGGGAAAAGAGCACGATTGTTATAACAGGGCAGGTTTTAGATCAAGAAACCAATGAACCATTAGAATATGCCACTCTAGTTTTACAAAGTGTAGAGAATCCTGAAAAGATAACCGGTGGCATTACCGATATGGATGGTAACTACAGTGTTGAAACCAACCCAGGTAAATACAACGTGAGTATTGAATATATTTCTTTTAAAACTTACAAAAAACCAAATCAATTACTTTCTGAAAACACCAACTTAGGCGTCATAAAATTATCTTTAGATGTTGCCCAATTAGACGCTGTTGAGGTAGTCGGCGAAAAGACTACAGTAGAAGTTCGCTTAGATAAAAAAATATATAATATTGGTAAAGACCTTACCACCAGCGGTGCGAATATCAGTGATGCCCTGAACAATATTCCATCCGTGACCGTTGATGTAGATGGTGCCATCGCCTTAAGAGGGAATGACAATGTTAGAATTTTAATAAATGGCAGACCATCGGCACTTGCAGGGTTTGGATCTACGGATGCCTTGAGGCAATTACCTGCTGATGCTATCGAAAAAGTTGAGGTCATTACAAGTCCGTCTGCAAGATACGATGCCGAAGGAACCGCTGGAATATTAAATATTGTATTAAAGAAAGAAAAGACGTTAGGTTTTAATGGTACCATTAATACCACTGTTGGTTATCCTACCGCTAGCTCTATTACCTCTAATTTAAATTTACGTACAAATAAATTCAATATTTTTAACACTATTGGATATTTCTACCGGGGTACCCCAGGTAATGGCTATTTCGATAATAATTATTTTGACACCAACCCTGATAACTTTAATCGCATTATTGAAGACAGAGATATTGAAAGAAGGGATATTGGCTATAATGTCAACCTAGGAATGGAATATTTTATAACGGATAAATCTTCGATTACCGGTAGTGTATTCGGCCGTTTTAGCGATGAGCAAGATATTACAGAGAATAATACAACTAGATTTATTGAAACAATTATTAACAGTAGAACCCTAAGAAGGGAAGTCGAAAAACAAGATGATAAAAGTTACCAATTATCACTTAATTACATAAACAACATTAATGAAGACGGACAAAAGTTAACTACCGATTTTCAATATTCTTTTGATAAAGAAATACAACCCACAACAATTGCCGAGAACTCTACTTTTCCTAATTCAGATTTAATTGCAAAGGAAAATATATATGAAACACAATTACAAAAAGAATTTTTAATTCAAGCAGATTATGTTTTACCACTTGGCGAAGCCCAATTCGAAGCAGGTTACCGTGGTAATTTCGAAGAAAATTCTAATGATTTTAGACTAGAACAATTGAATTTGCAAACAGGCGAGTTTGAAGCCAATTTGGGTTTGACCAATGTTTTCACCTATAATCAAAATGTTAATGCTCTGTATACACAGTATGGCAATAAATATGGCAAATTCTCATATCTATTAGGTCTTAGACTAGAAAACACCCAATTAAAAGGAAATGTAGATGCTTCAGTTGATTTGACCGAACTGCAAGAAATTTTGGGTACTGAAATAGATTTAAATTTTGACAAAAATTATTTGGGATTATTTCCAACGTTAAATTTGATTTATGAATTAAGTGATAAAGAAAATTTCAGTTTAGGATATAATAGAAGAATAAATAGACCTCGTGGCTACTTCATAAACCCATTCCCGTCAAGATCTAGCCGTACCAATATTTTTCAAGGTAATCCAGATTTAGACCCTGCATTTGCTAATGCCTATGACATAGGCTATTTAAAACGTTGGGACGAACTTACCTTAACGTCATCTGTGTACCTTCAAAAAGAGACTAGTTCTTTTGAGCGTATCCAAGAAGATACAGGTCTAACAACAATTGACGGAATCAATATCATTAGAACACTCCCAATCAATCTTTCAACAAATCAGCGCATCGGAGCTGAAATCGGATTACTTTACAGCCCAGAAAAATGGTTACGATTGAATGGTAGTTTTAACTTCTTTCAATTTCAAACGGAAGGTTTATTTAACGGTATAGACTACGGAGCTACCAACACAAGTTGGTTCTCTAGATTCAGTTCTAAAGTGACGTTACCAGGCAAAATTGATTGGCAAACAAACGGATTCTATAGAGGACCATCTCAAAACTCTCAAACTGAGAGTAAAGGTATATTTTCCTTAGACTTAGCTTTTAGCAAAGATGTCTTTAAGGATAACGGAACGATTTCGTTTAATGTAAGTGACCTATTAAATTCAAGAAAAAGAAGATCTTTTACAGATACAATGGACGGTTTAAATGATGATTCTTATTTCACATCAGATAGTGAATTTCAATGGAGACAAAGACAATTTACTTTGGCCTTCATTTACAGAATCAATGAGAAAAAGAAAAATGAGAGAAGAGGAAATAACTACGGCGGAGACGATGAAGAGTTCTAAACCTAAAATATAATAGACATAAAAAAAGAAGCCAATTGGCTTCTTTTTTTTATTTATGCTTCTCTTGCGGCTTTCTTTTTGTCGCGTCTTTCTTTTAACAATTCAATTATGTTTCCTCCTAACCAGTATGGAACAACAAATAATAACAAAAACATCATTAGCCAAAAACCTATTGTCAAAATGGTCAAGAATGCTAAAAATCCTAAATATTGGTCAAAATCAAACATATGCTTATACTTATATATTGCAAAGATACCATAAACGAATTATTTTTTGCAAACGTTATGCAAAATTAATTTCAATATTCTCAACAATCTTGTCATAATAAAAATAAATGTAAGCCTTATTTTTGAACCTATTAAAATAAGTTAACTTAAGATTCATTAAAATATAAAATCATGAAGTTTAGAATCGAGAAAGATACTATGGGCAATGTAGAGGTACCACAAGATAAATATTGGGGTGCACAAACCGAGCGCTCAAGAAATAATTTTAAAATTGGTCCGTCAGCATCAATGCCTTTAGATATCGTATACGGATTCGCCTATTTAAAAAAATCGGCGGCATATGCTAATTGTGAACTTGGTGTATTGGCAGTAGAAAAAAGAGATTTAATTTCACAGGTTTGCGATGAAATTTTAGAAGGTAAGCATGATGACCAATTTCCTTTGGTTATTTGGCAGACAGGTTCTGGTACACAAAGTAACATGAACGTTAATGAAGTTGTCGCTAATAGAGCTCATGAAATTGCAGGTAAAGTAATAGGTGAAGGTGAAAAAACTATTCAGCCTAATGATGATGTCAACAAATCACAATCATCAAACGACACATTCCCAACTGGTATGCATATCGCTGCTTATAAAAAGATTGTAGAAGTTACTATACCAGGTGTCACTCAATTAAGAGATACTTTAAACAAGAAAACCAAAGAATTTAAAAATGTGGTTAAAATAGGACGTACACACCTTATGGATGCCACTCCTTTAACCTTAGGTCAAGAATTCTCTGGTTATGTATCTCAATTAGACCACGGTTTAAAAGCACTTAGAAACACTCTAGAGCATCTTAGTGAACTTGCACTTGGCGGAACTGCTGTTGGTACAGGACTAAACACTCCAGAAGGTTATGATGTACTTGTTGCAAAATATATTGCAGATTTTACTGGATTACCTTTCATCACCGCCGAAAATAAATTCGAAGCTCTAGCTGCTCATGACGCTATTGTAGAAAGCCATGGTGCTTTAAAACAACTAGCTGTCTCATTGAATAAAATAGCTAATGATATTAGAATGATGGCCTCTGGTCCACGTTCAGGAATTGGAGAAATTATCATTCCTGCCAACGAGCCAGGAAGCTCTATAATGCCCGGTAAAGTCAACCCAACACAATGTGAAGCCCTAACAATGGTTTGTGCACAAGTAATGGGTAATGACGTTGCTATTAGTGTTGGTGGTACTCAAGGTCATTATGAACTAAATGTTTTTAAGCCAATGATGGCGGCTAACATTTTACAATCCGCTCAATTAATTGGGGATGCTTGTGTAAGTTTTGAAGAAAATTGTGCTGCAGGTATTGAGCCTAATCACGAAGTAATTAAACAACTTCTGAATAATTCTTTGATGCTAGTAACCGCATTAAACACTAAAATCGGTTATTATAAAGCTGCAGAGATTGCAAACACTGCACATAAGAATGGTACCACCTTAAAAGAAGAAGCTGTTAATTTAGGATATGTTACAGCTGAAGATTATGATGACTGGGTAAAACCAGAAAATATGGTTGGTAGTTTAAAAGACTAAACTAAGATCAATAAAATAAAAAATGGCGACCAAATTGGTCGCCATTTTAAAATTATAAAGTAGATCTTCTATTTCAATTCGAATTTAGAAGTACCCAATAACTTTAATTGGTCATCATATACGTTTACCATATAGTTACCATCTTTAAAATCACCAGATGGCTTATTGATATAATCGCACACATCTAAAGATTTGTTTTCAAAATAGAAACTTGTCTCTTTACTATAAGTAATAGAAGCACCATTCTCATTAGTTTTAGAATTACTTCCTCCAAGAATATTTCCTTGTGGATCTAAAACTTCTAAATAAAATTGTCTATCACCAGCTTGTGCTATTACGTTATCTGCAACTGTAAAACAAATTTTAAATTTGTCTGTAGCTTTAGCTCTTTGTGTAGAAACCAATTTACCACTGTTACGTTCTTTAACAGCATCAACATTAAATTTAGATAAGTTCAATGCCGAACCCTTCTCAACTACTTGAGCTAAGTTCGTATTCTGTACTACCAATGAATCATTAAAAACAGTTTGCTTCTCTAATTCAACATACGTACTATCACGTTGCATTGCTATCATAGTGTTAGAACGAGTTAAGGAATCAACTTGTCTTAATAATTGCTCTCTTTCAGCCTTTAGAACACCAACTTGTCTTCTATATCTTGACAAAGTTCCAATATCAGCTTTCATTGTTTTTACAGAATCAATGTATTTTGCAATATTGTCTCTTGCGCTTACTAATTCTTCGTTAGTAGCATTACTCTCTAAAATAGCTTTATCATACTCTGATTTTAAGCTATTTAAATCTTCAACTACTAATTCTTTTTCTTTAGTAAGTACAACTTCAGTCTTCTTTTTATCTTGATAAAGACTAACGGTGTAAATGATAGTTCCTAAAAGCACAACCCCTAAAAGTGCGGTCAAAACCTTTAAACCATTGTTATTTTTTGTTTCAGTCATAATGTAAATTTTAATAAGGTGTCTGTTTGTTCAGTGTATATACGTTAAGTTTTAACGTTTAGATTTTTTGATGTTAAATTAATTTAAATCTGGCTTTTTCACTATTCAGAATAGTATAACTTAGAACCAGTAATTGTTTAAAAATTGACTATGCTAACTATAGTTCCATTCCAGTCTACATATGCACAAAACTTTAAGGAGCTTAACCTAGCTTGGATTACAGAATATTTTATCGTAGAAGAAAAAGACAGAGAACTATTAGACAATTGTGAATCTTCAATTATCGAAAAAGGCGGATATATTTTTATTGGGTTATGGGACAATGAGCCTATTGGCTGCTTTGCTCTCCTGAAAATATCCGAATTTAATTTTGAGCTAGGGAAAATGGCCGTAAGCCAATCGCACCAAGGTCTTAAAATCGGACAAGAACTATTAGTCTTTGCCATTGATTTCGCAAGAAATGAAAATTGGAAGAAAATTATATTGTATTCAAGCACTAAACTTGATACGGCGCTGCATATATATAAGAAATTAGGATTTAAAGAGGTACCATTAGAGAATAATAATTTCTATCTTAGATCGGATATTAAAATGGAATTAATACTTTAAAAAAATGATGATGAAAAAGAAAAAATTATTCGTATTGTTATTGACATTTTCCCTTTCGTTTGCGTGTAAGGATGCAAAGAAATCAGAAAAAGAAATAGATTCAACTTCTGATAATGTTGAAGAAACAGCCGACGCTAGTAAAATTTTAAAAATGAAGGGTGATGAAATAAAAATCACACCCATTGAACACGCCACAGCAGTAATTGAATGGAATGATATTACCATTTACATTGACCCAACAGGTGGGTCTACCGCGTTTAAAAATCAGAAAAAACCAGATTTAATTTTGATTACTGATATTCATGGAGACCATTTCAATAAAGAAACACTAGAAGCCATTGATATTTCTAAAGCTACGTTCGTAGTGCCGCAAGCCGTAGCTGATGAAATGCCAAATGAGTTTGCCGACAAACTAAAAATTCTATCCAATGGATCAAGTAAAGAACTTAATGGAATATTAATTGAAGCTATACCTATGTACAATTTAAGGGAAGAAGCCAAAGATTTTCATGTAAAAGGTCGTGGCAATGGCTATATATTAACTATTGATAAGCAACGCATCTATTTTTCTGGTGACACAGAAGATATACCTGAAATGCGTTCTTTAAAAAATATTGATAAGGCATTTGTTTGTATGAACCTACCCTACACAATGACTGTTGAAAGTGCTGCGTCTGCAGTTTTAGATTTTAAACCTAAACAAGTATTTCCATATCACTATAGAGGTCGACCAGATGTAAGTGATGTTGAAATGTTTAAAAAATTGGTCGATGCTGGTAATCAAGATATTGAAGTAGTTCAATTAGATTGGTACCCAAATGAAGATTACTAAATAGAAATTAGCCTAAAATAAAAAGCCCGCAATTGCGGGCTTTTTATTTATCTAATAAGTTTTTTATACTTAATTCGTTTTGGCATTAAATCTCCACCAAGCCGTTTCTTTTTATTTTCCTCATATTCTGAGAACGAACCTTCAAAGAAGTAAACTTCTGAATTCCCTTCAAAAGCAAGAATGTGGGTACAAACACGATCTAAGAACCATCTATCGTGAGAAATCACCACCGCACAACCTGCAAAGTTCTCTAAACCTTCTTCTAATGCTCTTAATGTATTTACATCTAAATCGTTAGTAGGCTCATCCAATAAAAGTACGTTACCCTCTTCTTTTAAGGTCATTGCCAAATGTAAACGGTTACGTTCACCACCAGACAACATACTTACTTTTTTATTTTGCTCACTCCCCGAGAAATTAAATCTACTTAAATAAGCTCTAGAATTCACTTGCCTACCTCCCATCATAATGAGTTCTTGCTCATCACTAAAATTCTGCCATATCGTTTTATCTACATCAATATTTGAATGACTTTGATCTACATAAGCTATTTTAGCTGTTTCACCTATTTCAAATTCCCCTTTATCAGGTTTTTCCTCTCCCATAATCATTTTGAAAATAGTTGTCTTACCAGCACCGTTCGGTCCTATTATACCAACTATCCCAGCTTGTGGAAGTTTAAAATTCAAATCTTCATAAAGCAACTTGTCACCATATGCCTTACTAACACCTCTTGCTTCTATTACGTTAGTACCTAAACGTGGTCCGTTTGGAATATAAATCTCAAGTTTTTCATCAAGCTGCTTTTGGTCTTGACTCATTAACTTATCATAATTATTAAGTCTAGCTTTTTGCTTGGCTTGTCTGCCTTTGGCACCCTGACGCACCCATTCTAACTCACGTTCTAATGTTTTTTGTCTTTTAGAAGCCGTTTTGTTTTCTTGGGCTAAACGTTTAGATTTCTGATCTAACCAAGAAGAATAGTTTCCTTTCCAAGGTATACCTTCTCCTCTATCTAATTCTAAAATCCATCCAGCTACGTTATCCAAGAAATATCTATCGTGTGTAACGGCAATAACAGTTCCTTTATATTGCGCTAAATGATGTTCTAACCAATGTACAGATTCTGCATCTAAGTGGTTTGTTGGCTCATCTAATAAAAGAATTTCTGGTTCTTGTAATAACAATCTACATAACGCAACCCTTCTTCTTTCACCACCAGATAATACTGCTATTTTCTTGTCTGGTTCTGGCGTACGAAGCGCATCCATGGCAATTTCTAACTTGGTATCTAACTCCCAAGCATTTGCTGCATCAATTTTATCTTGCAATACAGCTTGTTGATCCATCAACTTCTGCATTTTATCGGCATCCTCATAAACTTCAGGCAGGCCGAACATATCATTTATCTTATTGTACTCATCTAGAATAGCAACAGTTTCAGCTACCCCTTCTTTTACAATTTCTAAAACCGTTTTATTCTCATCTAATTCTGGCTCTTGCTCTAAATAGCCAACTTTGTAGCCTGGAGAAAAAACTACATCACCTTGAAAATTTTTATCGACCCCCGCAATAATTTTCAATAAAGTTGATTTACCGGAACCGTTCAATCCTAAGATTCCGATTTTGGCACCGTAAAAAAAACTTAAGTATATATTCTTTAAAACAGGTGTATTAGCATTCTTATAGGTTTTCGTAACTCCTGACATGGAGAAGATCACCTTCTTATCATCTGACATATAATAATGTATTAAGTAAAAAAATATTAAAGCCTTTTTTGTAGAAATAACTATTTTAAGACATTTTTAATGTAAAGTTAAACCCTACCTTTTAATGCGTTAAATACCCAGGCAATAGCTAAAAATCCGATACCAACAGCAGCAAATCCGTAACCTGCTACCTCGTAATATCTGAAAGCGCCAAGCGCAATTAAAGAAAGGCCTACAAATATCATAATAAAAGTGGCCCATGCGAGCACTGTGTTCTTATTCATTTCCTATTGAATTAAAAATTTTAGCGAACTTCAAATATCGTAAATTTTAAAACATTTGTCCAATTTTAAGCCTGCTATTATTCAAAGGGAAAAACAATTCCTGTCTTACTTCGTACGGTGTCCATTATCTCAATTAAATCCCTGCTATTTTGATGACTCCATAAATCGCTTTCTGTTTTCCCTGCATTTAAGCATTTATGCACTTCTTCAATTTCATAGGTATAACCCTTACCAACTTTACCAACCTCAACGACACTAGAATCTCCATTTATTTCCAAAGTATAGCCTGAAGTTTCATGCCATCTAGGATGAACAAAAATTGAACCTTTACTACCTGCTATTTCAGCTTTCATTTCTGAATTAGAATTTAACCCACTATACAAAATTGCCTGTGCCTTTTCATAATTAAAAATCATACTTATCTGTACCTCAACTCCCGTCTTATAAAAATTTGCAGTTGCCTTTATATCTTTAGGTCTACCTAACATTAAATAGGATAAAAATATTGGATAAATACCAATATCTAACAATGAACCTCCTGCAAGAGCAGGATTCAAAAGTCTTCCATTTTCGTCACGATCTAAAGCATAAAAAGCAAAATCTGCATGTAAATAACCGATATCGCCGATAGTACCATTATCTACAAGTTCTTTCACCTTTTTAATTGTAGGGTTAAAACGCGTCCATAAGGCTTCCATAAAAAAAACATTGTTTTCTTTAGCCACTTTAATCATCGCTTCTACCTCACCCTTATTGACTCCCACTGGTTTTTCACAAAGCACATTTTTACCTGCCTTCATTGCAGCAATACTTAACTCTGCATGAGTGGTATGCGGTGTCGCTATATAAATCACATCTACAGTATTACTTGTAAACAATTCTTCATAACTACCGAATGCATTTGGCGCACCATATTCATTAGCGAAAGACCGTGCCTTGTCTAAATCTCTAGACGCCACTGCGGTTAATTCACCGCCAATTACTAAGGCTAAATCTTTTGAAAAACTATGTGCAATGTTACCTGCCCCTACTATACCCCACTTAATCATACTTTTTGTTTTTGTTGCATGAACACCAAAATTAACTTCTTATCTTTATCCGTAGATAAGAAAATAGAAGGAATGGATTTGAAATTCAATCAAAACGAAGATAGGAATAAGTTATTATTATCAGACCTTAGGCGCAAACTTACCGAGATTTCTTTAGGTGGTGGTAAAGCAAAAATTGCTAAGCAGCATGACCAAGGTAAAATGACCGCAAGAGAACGTATTGATTACCTTTTGGATACAAATACAGAACGAATAGAAATAGGCGCATTTGTAGGTGACGGTATGTATGAAGAACATGGTGGGTGCCCCTCTGGAGGTGTTATCATTAAAATAGGCTATGTACAAGGCAAGCAATGCATTGTTGTTGCTAATGACGCCACCGTTAAAGCCGGAGCATGGTTTCCTATTACTGCAAAGAAAAATTTAAGAGCCCAAGAAATTGCCATTGAAAATAAATTACCGATTATCTATTTAGTGGATAGTGCAGGAGTTTATTTGCCTTTACAGGATGAAATTTTTCCGGACAAAGAACATTTCGGACGCATATTTAGAAACAATGCCATAATGAGCAGCATGGGTATTACCCAAATATCTGCAGTTATGGGTAGCTGTGTTGCCGGTGGAGCGTATCTACCCATTATGAGCGATGAAGCATTAATCGTGGATAAAACCGGAAGTATATTTTTAGCAGGCAGTTATTTAGTAAAAGCTGCTATTGGTGAAAGTATTGATAACGAAACCTTAGGCGGGGCAACTACGCACTGTGAAATTAGTGGTGTTACCGATTACAAAGCAAAAGACGATGCTGCAGCTTTGGACACCATTAAGAACATTATGGACAAGATCGGCGATTTCCCTAAAGCGGGATTTAATCGCAAAAAAAGTATTAAACCGAAAGAAAACCCCGAAGATATTTATGGAATTCTACCAAGTTCAAGGTCGGAACAATATGATATGATGGAAATCATTAAACGATTGGTAGATGATTCTGAATTTGAGGAATATAAGGCCGGGTACGGCCAAACAATCTTAACCGGATATGCACGTATAGACGGTTGGGCGGTTGGAATTGTAGCTAATCAAAGAAAAGTAGTAAAGACTGCGAAAGGTGAAATGCAGTTCGGTGGTGTCATATATTCAGATTCTGCCGATAAGGCAACACGCTTTATAGCGAATTGCAACCAAAAGAAAATTCCGTTAGTATTTTTACAGGATGTTACTGGCTTTATGGTTGGCAGTAAAAGTGAACATGGTGGTATTATAAAAGATGGTGCCAAAATGGTAAATGCAGTTAGCAACTCAGTTGTACCAAAATTCACTATCATAATCGGTAATAGTTATGGTGCAGGAAATTATGCTATGTGTGGAAAGGCTTACGACCCAAGATTAATCGTTGCTTGGCCAAGTGCAGAACTTGCAGTAATGAGTGGTAATTCTGCCGCAAAAGTGCTTTTGCAAATTGAAAAATCTTCTCTTAAAAAGAAAGGTGAAACCATTACCGATAAAAAGGAAAAGGAAATGTTCGATAAGATAAAGCAACGATATGATAACCAAGTATCTCCTTATTATGCCGCTTCACGCTTATGGACCGATGCTATTATAGACCCAAAAGATACCCGTAAATGGATTTCATTGGGTATAGAGGCCGCGAATCATGCTCCTATTGAGAAACAATTCAATATGGGGATTTTACAGGTTTAATTAGAAACCAGTCCACTAATGTTGGAGACCGTAAACAATTGTTGGTTCACGTTTTTAAGAGCCAGTTTAAAGACCTTGGTTTCCTTTCGTTGCGAAAAGGTACCGTAATCATGGTAAATCGCTACCTTCAAATAAGTAGGCGTCAAACTTTTGTTACCAAAATATTTGATATTCACCTGCCAATCCCCTCTGTAAGTATTGCCTATCAAATACTCCTTGGTGGCATAACCTATTGATTTTTCGTCCTTTATTTGCTCGCAATTGTCCTTTAAACTATGGTTCCAGATAAAGAATCTGTTTTCGGGATTTACCATTTGCAACTCAAACTCTGCTTCGCTCTCGGCCCATTCAAAGACAATTCGCGTGCCCTTGAAACTTTCATGGGAAACCAGCTTGCTTTGTTCCTTTAAGGATAAAAAATCGTTCTCCTTCAATCCCAAAAGATTATTCAGCTCCACATTCATAAACTGGGTGAAATCGCCCTTCTCATCGTTTAGTAATCCCTGCTCTTTTAAATAATCGTACCTGGTAAAAATAGTTGCCGCCCGGGCATACTCCTTATTCTCGATATGGCTTTCAGCCAAATCGTAATACGATTGGGCGTACTCCGTTCTCAGTATGAATACTTCTTTATAGATGTCCTTGGCTTTTTCATATTCCATATGGGCCTGGTACATATAGGCAAGTGATTTTAATGCTATGGGGTTATTTTCGAACAATCCATAATTTTTCTTAATGATGGAATCGGCAAATTCATCATTGTTCCATTTTTCCTTGAAATAAGCATAGGAATCCAAAACAAAATAAAAAGACGCTGCATATTTGTCTCGCTCATTGGCGTAGATATTTAACGCCTCCGTTTCGGAAAGGCTCTGATGGTAACGCTCTAAATACGTTGGAAGACCTTGCTGTGCATCTATGGGTATGGCATCACCAGTATATATACTCTTTTGGTTTCGCTCTTTGGCTCTTTGAAGATTTTCCTTTTGAACCGAAGCGAATGTACCTGTTTTGGTATTTATGACTACTACACCTCCCATGACATTACTACCATACAAACCTGAACCTCCCTGACCTCTTATTACTGCGATTTTTTTAATGTTTGACGGATCGATCAAGCTACAAGGTAAACTATACATAATAACACCATCCACATCGTATATAGCAGTATTATTTCCATAACTGGTATTATTTACTCTAACACTTACTTCAACTTCCCCAGTATAAATATTACAATGTGCCATGACACCTGCAAATTTTCCATTCATTAATGTACCAATATCTGTATAATGTGGACCAAAATCTTTTTCTTCTAATATACGCATTGAGTATCCTGCAGTTTCCTTATCCAAATAACCATAAGCATTTTTTATAATATTTGGATTGGTTGCATATTCCATGGCTCTTTCATCCTGTGTTTTCAAACGTTTATTATTTACGGTAACTTCATCTAGCATTTCTGCATCATCAAACATCGTCATGTTTAAGATTCGGGTTACATCTTCCACCTTGATCTCCAATGGCAACTTCCCCAAATGTTCAAAACGAAGTACATCACCTTCTTCAACAGCTATACGATAATTGCCCTTAACATCAGAAACAGTTCTCGTATCTTGGTCGTTGACCGAGACGATTACATTTTCCAAGAAACCAAAATCATCTGAAATCGTACCAAAAACTTCTTTTATGTTTTGTGCCAGACCTACATTTATTAAAAAAGAGCAGAATAAAGTAAAAACTAAATTTTTCATATTCATAACAATTTAATAACCAATACAATATAAAAAAATAAATATTAATTACAAGCAAAAAATATTGGTCGCCGAACTAAATCTTTTGAAGTCATTATTTGCCCCTAAATAAATACTTAAAAGTGACAGCCAAATTTTTAAATACCGCTACTTCAATTTTGGAAAGCGAAAATCCCTTAAGGCACTTGAATAAGTTTTCTATTCACATTCTTGATATCCATTCGAAATAGTTCTATGCTGTCCTTTTGCTTTTCAGAACCGTAATCTGTGCTAATAGTCACTTTTAAATAGGTGGCCAAACCGGACTTATTCCCTTTATAATCTGCATTTATTTGCCAAGAACCTTGGTTGTCATAAATGAAAAAATCTTTACTGGTAACTCCTTTAGAAATTAGACTCTCCTTTAACTCGCCATCTTGAGTGTTTGACCAACTATTTACAGTTTTGTCCGGTGAGATGAACTGAAAATTTAATTCTGCCGCATCATCGCTCCATTCCAATAAAATCCTTGTCTTTACATTATCTTCAGAAATGAAATTCGACAAAGAGTTATCCAATTCATTTTCTGAAATGTCTAGTAAAGTTTTCACTTCTGAGTTTATTACATTTTGAAGTGCTTCAGGTTGTTTTGAAAAGAAACCTTCTTTCATTAAATTGAAATATCTAGCATATAGATTTTCCCCTCGGTCGCTCTGCCCATTCTTTACATAGGCATTGGCCAAATCTCTATAAGATTCTACAAAATTCGATTTCAATAGTAGTATTTGCTTATATAAATATACAGATTGGTCATATTTTTTATTTTTATCCAGTACAAATGCCAATGCCTTAAAATATTCAACATTGTTACTGAAACGATTTAGATTTTTAGATATCAACTCTTCTGTAAAAACTTCGTTGCCCCAGAATTCAAGAAAATAAGTACT
The DNA here is from genome assembly GCF_900109345.1 of Maribacter orientalis. Lineage (GTDB taxonomy): Bacteria > Bacteroidota > Bacteroidia > Flavobacteriales > Flavobacteriaceae > Maribacter > Maribacter orientalis. Next base: position 92,857 of record NZ_FNZN01000005.1, on the reverse strand, counting down.
GGCATCAATATTAAAATTAGGGTTTGTACCATATTTTGATTCATAAGAATTATAAATATCTTGAGCTTTTATTAAACTTTGGCTATCATAAAGTTCTAGCAAAAAATCTGGCCAATTACGTCGAGCCTCCTCCTCTGTTATCACCACCTCATCCATTTCTTGAGTATATGCCATACCTTTTCTGGAAGAACCTGAAATTTTTGATGAAGAGTTAGCTGCTTTTGTATTAATGATGATTACACCGCCAGCACCAATTGAACCATATTTTGCCACAGATGCCAAACCCGAGAGAACGGCTATACGCTTTATTTGTGAAACGTCTAGAAATTCCGGAAAACCTGATACGATAAGTCCATCAACCTCAAATGCTGCAGGTATCGGGTTACTGGTGGCGTTTTGTCTCAAATATATTGCCGTTGAACCATCAAGTTTATCCGTGGACAACATATTTAACCCAGGTATTTTACCACGTAATAAATTTCCTAGAGAAGACGCTCCACTACCAAATTCCGACTCATCTATTATACTCATAGAATACCCTGAGGTCTGCTTACTATAAATACCAAAAGATGTTTTAATAATTTCAATATCGTCATCAAAATCTCTATATAATTCTTCTTGGGTTCTTTTTTTCTTTCCAAAACTAGTTACCGTAACCTCCTCTAGCTCTGTTACTTGTTCTTTTAAAGCTACATTAATAGCGAATGTAGTTTCCAAAACTGTTCTAAGTTCACTTTGTAAAGAGGCAAATGAGAATTTCAATTCGTCACCACTTTTGGCTTTTATGCTATATCTACCGTCTTCACTGGTAGTAGTTACCTCTTTTGAAAATAAATTTTGAACTTGAACACCTTGTACTCTTTCACCTTCTTTAAACACAAAACCGCTAACTACCCCAATATTTCTACCTATACTTTGCAACAATTGCTCATTGGTATAATTTGTTGTTAATTTTTCTTCTAACAATACATCATCTTCATCATTCCCTTCCTCTAACAAAGTGGTGCTCACAAAATAGGTCAAGGCATCTTGAGAGTATCTTTTCCACTCCCCTTGACTTACATACCTACGGTAAGATACCCCGGGAGTATCGTCTCCGGCAACCACTAAATTTAATTTATTGCCATATACTTTTAATAATTCTATACCAATGCTAAAATCATCCGCAACAACAATATCAAAGGGAGCCAAATCAATACCGACCTTACCTATCTTGGTTTTTAGGGTATATTTTATACTCTTGCTCGTTAACTTTTTTTCAGGAAAATCGGTAGTTCCGTCATAAATGTTAACCCGCAGCAGGAGGCTATCTGAAGTGTTTTTTAGAACATAAAAATAGAAGGCATTAAGTTGTCTATTTTTTTTGTTTACGTTAATTTTTGTCACTAACTCACCACCTAAGGCACCTTCGCCTTCCCAAGAACCATTCTTATATTGACCTACAAAAGAATACCCAACCATTTTCTCGGTCTTGTTTCTCCTCTTTCTTTTGCTACTGGTCAAAACAACTTCATTAAGACTAACAACTTCTGGCTCTAACTTTATTTTGTTAGATTTCATGTCCAGATCTATAACACTAGAAAATGGCAACTTATATTCCTTATACCCTACAAAAGAAACCCTTAATGTATCCAAGGAAGATAATTTCGCTGAATCGAATAAAAACGCAAAAGAACCATATTCATCTGAAACCGTACCGAGTCCCTTGTTGATAAAACCAATATTAACAAAAGGCAAAGACAAACCGGTATCGGCATCAGTAACAACACCTTTAAAATTGATTTGAGAAAAGACACAATTTGACAAAAGCAAAAAACCCACACATATACTTATGAGCAGGTTTTTATTTAAAAAACAATTTACATTCATATTGTTCTGGTTAATTATAAGTGTGATTTCGTTAAAAACCACCAATAAGCCCTATCGTAAAATAGTAACAACAACCGTATCTTAACATAAGATCTATAACTATTTTCGTACTGAAACACTTTACAGCTTTAGAAGTATTAATTAAAAACCTAATTACCCTGATGCCCTTTAACCCTAGGTATTAACAACAATTCTGTTTGGCGACCATTTACATATCTAAAGCCATCTTCACCATAAAAACCAGCTTCTTCAAGCATAATACGAATATCTCTGTTCCATTCAGGAATATTGACAGTTGTATTCAATTCTATAGCATATACCGTATTGGGGTTTAACAAATAGTTTTCCCCATCATCGCGCATAACACCGCCTTGAGAATCCCACATACCAATTGTGGTACCTGCAGAATGCCCATACATACCTAAAGGATGCGTGTAGATTGAAGGTTTTAAACCAGCTGCCTTAGCTTCACTTAATGACTTCGCCAAAATATCATTTCCGCTCTTGCCTTTTATCATATTTGTCGTTAAAAAATCTTGCACCCTATTACCGTCCTTAAGCCCGTCGATTAAAAAATCAGGTGCTGAAGTTTCCTCAGGTTTTAAAACATATGCTAATTCTTGGCAGTCTGTATTTAGACGTAAATAAGTAATTCCGAAATCGCAATGCACTAAGTCACCTGGAAGGATTACCATATCATCTGGTTTATCAGCAAAGGAATAAAATTTGCTCGCATTATCTTTTTCACTTCTTTGTACATCAACAGTAGGGTGAAACCAAGTATCTAACCCTAAATCGGTTACCTTTTGGCGCATCCACCAAACAACATCTGATGTTCTTGTAACTCCCGGAGTTATTACTTTTTCAGAAAAAGCTTCTGCGATAATATCATGGGTAATATCTACTAGTTGGTCATAGATAACCATTTCACGTTCTGATCTAGTCTCAATCCATCGAACAGCAAGTTGCTGCGCAGAAACTACTTTAGATGTGTATTTTTTTGGAAGATTCTCTATGAACTCCTCATAATCGGTTTTTACCAAGCCATCAGCAATGTTGTGATCTTTAGAAAAGTTAAGTCCTATTTTATTCGGATTTCTTTCTGTTATCAATTGCATTAAACGCTTCCACTGATCCGGCTCTTGTTCTTTATCCCAAGCTGATACTATATTTTTACCCACATTATAACGGGCAACTGCAAGTTTCTCTATGGTGTTTTTCTCTTTATTTCTATAAAACAACAGAATTGTACGTCTTCTAGCATTTAGCCAAGTAGCAGGTAACATTGTCTTAATAACTGGATCTTCATTATACTCTCTTGAAATAACCACCCACATATCTAACCCAGCTGCATCCATCAATTGAGGTAATAGATTATTAAATCGATCATCTAAGATTTCATCGATTACAATTGCACGTTCTTTTTCTGAAAGAATTTGCTGTGCATATGTTTTGCCAATAAATATCAGGCATACTAAAAGGAATAGTTTATTCATAAGTGTTAAATTATATATTGTTTGAAAATACAAAATAACCAACATTTGAAATAGTCTATTCCTTTAAAAAAACTAGAATTTGATGTCTTTATATATTTAGCGCCTAACCGTTACTAATTTCTCATTCACACTTTTTACCAATCGTATAAATTCTGCTCTATAACCATTAACATCTTCTCCTCTTCCCTTTTCTGCCAATACAACAACATCATTAAAGGAAGTTTTATTTGTAAAAGCTGATTTTCTTAATTGTTGGCCAAATAACGCAACTGCAGAAACAAACTGAAAATCTACGGACATTTCTTTATTAATATTTTTTTGAACATGAACCAATTCGATACTTTTAAAACCATCAGGTTTTTTATATCTAAATTTCACTGTAAATAATTCGTCTGAAAAAACAACCTTTGCTTCACTATTCGTGTATTTCAAATCTGCCACCTCTTTTACGTATTCTGAATCTATACCAACTTCTATAATTTCATATAATGCAGTTACCTTATGTGCGCTACCCAATTCACCTGCATCTTTGGTATCATCTATAAAATCCTCATCTGCCAATAATCTATTTTCATATCCAATTAACCTATAAGACTTTACTTTATTGGGATTAAATTCAATCTGTATTTTAACGTCTTTGGCTATTGTAAATAAAGTACCACCGAATTCCTTCCCAAATAATTTCTGTGCTTCTTGCATGGTATCGATGTAACCATGGTTGCCATTGCCTTTATCTGCCAAAGTTTCCAATTTTGAATCCTTATAATTACCCATTCCAAAGCCTAAGACGGAAAGAAAAACACCAGACTCCCTTTTTTCAGTTATAAGATCTTCCATATCCTTATCATTTGATAATCCCACATTAAAATCACCATCGGTTGCTAGTATTACTCTGTTATTCCCATTCTTTTTAAAATGTTTCTCGGCCAATTTATAGGCCAATTCAATACCTTGCCCTCCTGCGGTAGAACCACCCGCCTCTAGTTTGTTCAACGCATTCATAATCTTCAACTTATTGTTACCTGAGGTCGGCTCTAACACAATACCTGCAGCCCCCGCATATACAACAATCGACACCCTGTCCTTCTCTCGTAATTGATTTACCAAAAGTTTGAAGGCAGATTTCAATAAGGGCAATTTATTACTGTCTGACATTGACCCAGAAACATCGATTAAAAAAGTAAGATTAGACGCTGGTAGTTCTTTATTTAAATATTCTTTACCCTGTAAACCTATTCGGACCAATTTGGTGTCAGTATTCCAAGGTGTTTGAGCCACATCCGTATTTATAGAAAAGGGATGATCATTTGTTGGTTTAGGGTAGTCATAATCAAAATAGTTTATCATTTCTTCTATTTTGACCGCATCTACTGGAACTTCCTGCCCATTATTTATGAACCTTCTAATATTGCTATAGGCCGCTTTATCTACATCGATAGAAAAAGTAGATAAAGGATTAATTTCGGCTTTTTTAAATTGATTTTCTGTAATTCTAGCATAGTTTTCATCTTTCTCAACAACATAATTACCGTTTACCGTCGTAATGACAACACAACCGTGTTGAGCTACATTGCCGTATATATTTTTAGCTTTGCCTCCTTTTAATATTTTTTTTTCTGCAATATCATCGTTATTCAAGCTCTCGACAATGGTGTTATATTCCTTTTGAATAGGAATGCCATCAACAATATATAGAGGCCGTTCAACTTTAGTTTCGTTATTTTTTTTATCTATAACTACACCTCTCACCTTGCCTTGTAACTGTCTACTAATACTGAGTTGTAAATTGTTTTTTTGAGATTCTCTTTTATTGAGCCTAGATACTGATCCAACTGCATATGTACTTGAGCCAATACCATAACCCATTACAACAATTTCCTCTAAAGCTTCATAATCTTCCTCTAGAGATACATGGATAATTGCCAAATCTTGAATTTCAATTTCCTTGGTTTTATAACCAATGTAATTAAATACCAATTTGGCTCCTTTATAAGCCATGATAGAATAGTTACCATCAAAATCGGTTTGCGTGCCATTCGAAGTACCTTTTATTAAAACAGTAGCGCCTGGTAATGGAAAACCATCGGAATCTGTAACCGTACCGTTTATCATCATTTGTTGGGCGGATAAAAAGAAACTACTGAAAAGAAGAAATAGAAATGTTGCATTTTTCATAACTGTCGGTTTTAAGTTTGAGTGATAAACCTAAAAAAGAAGTAGTATGAAAAAAATGAGGAATTAGGGAAGCTTACGTTTTGGTTAGGGAAGCTATGATTTTAATAAGGCTATTGTTTCTTTTCTTTTTATCTTACCGCTATCTGTCCGTAAGAATTTCGGAATAGCTTTTATAAGTCGGGGCAGCTCATACTTGTTCAAAACCTTACTGGCGATAAGGTGTTTCATTATATTTCCCTTATCAACCTCACCTTCTAAAATCAACACAACTTGCTCGCCTAGTTTTGGGTCTGGTAAGGAACTAATAAAAAAACTTTGATGTAGTATATCTGAAAGTTTAGATTCTATTTGTTCTGGGTTTAATTTAATACCACCGGAATTTATCATGTTATCGTATCGACCCAACCATCTAAATTCATTGTCAGAAACTAGCTCAACTACATCATTGGTTATTACTATTTCCTCAGCTATTTTTGGGGAATTAATCACTAAACAATCCCTATCATCTTTTGATATTTCAACATCTGGTAAGGTTTTAAAAGGAACATTTGACTTATTTAGCTTATTCAATGGTTTAACCGCTATATGGGTTATCGTCTCGGTCATACCATAAGTTTCAAAACTATTATTGTCAATAGCTTTCAATTTATCTATTAAATCGCTCGAAATGGAAGCTCCACCTATAATTAAGATTTTAACTTGATGTAAAGATGATAAGGAGTTCAAAGCCTGAAGAGGCACCATAGCACCAAATTCAAATGTTTTATCTATACCATTTAATGGAGTTGAAGTTGGTGGAACAATATAAAGGTCAAGCCCTAACACCATAGCCCTTACCAGCATCATCTTACCTGCAATATATGTTGCAGGTAAACAAAGTAATGCAGAATCTCCAGAGAAAATATTAAAATAGCGCCCTGTTGCTAGTGCGCTATTTATCATTTGTTCTTTTTTAAGTGTAATCGTTTTAGGAGTACCGGTCGACCCAGAAGTATGTACAGTAACTTTTGACGAATTATCTATCCAATCTAAAACAAATTCCCCTATGTATTTTTCAAACTCCTCACCTTCCTTAATATAGCTGTAGCCGAATTCTAAAAGGTCATCTACTAAAAGTCCTTTGCCATTAATACAAAAGCTCGGATGTATTTTGACTTTATACAATTTTTTCTTTTTGGGTAGCTAAGAACTCTTCTTTACTTAACACTTTGCCCGCTAGCTTGTCTTTCCAATTGGTCCAACCATATTTTTTTGAGAATATAATTAATAGAATTGGAAACACAACAAAAATAGGCACCAAGACATCCCATCCAAGAACGGGTTGCGAAACATCCCTATATAAAGATTCTACACTAAATGCTTGCCAATCTGCAGTAACTAACAAAGCTCCAAATAAATTATTAGCAGCATGAAATCCCAGAGCTAACTCAAGACCTTCATCCATTAAAGTTATAATACCTAAGAAAAAACCAGTACCTATATAATATACCATTATACCATAACCTAGTTTTTCAACTTCGGGGTTACCCAAATGCATCAATCCAAATAATACAGAAGTTACCAATAAAGGAAACCACCTATTCTTTGCAAAAATGCCTAGGCCTTGCATCATATATCCTCTAAATAAATACTCTTCGAAACTTGTTTGCAAAGGAATCAACAAAAGCCCAATCACAGCTAATGATAGAAATGGTATTAACTTAAAATTAAACTTAAAATCTTCTGGTGAAAAGTAAATACTGACAAAAGTTAAGACTACAGTAACAAGTCCCCAAATACCGAACGCAAAAAACACTCTTTTCCAATCTATTCTTTTTCGAGAGGTGGTCAAAGAAGTTATAGATTGAGAATGAACTAATTTGGTCCAACCAAGTACCATAAAAAGTCCTGCAGCAAGTGGGGCAAGTACTATTATCAGTACCACATTAGACCCTAAGGCCTTAACCATTTGCGCCATCGTATCTTCTACACTTACCGGTGAATAAAGTATTGCTATATAATTAACAATCATTAAACCAATAAAACATCCGGGGATAATCAAATATTTCCATAAACCTAAATCTCCTTTATACCCTTGTTCTATATACATAAACTTTCAATTAAATTATTTTTCCAATTTTTTGACTTGCCATAATACAAGCCGCCCTTAGCCACTTCTAATGGACTTTCAATATTATTTACAAACAAGGAACCAGTGCCCAAACCTTGAGGCATTTTACTGCCTAAGGTGGCGGTCCATTGTGCAATGGCATTCAACCCTATGTTACTTTCAAGTGCGCTGGTAATCCACCATCCTATTCCATTCGTTTCTGCTAAACTAATCCACTGCATACTTCCTTCAAAGCCACCTACTAAGCTTGGTTTCAAGATAATATATTGCGGTTGTATAGTTTGTAATAATTCTTTCTTTTTCGTTACATCTACTACACCAATTAATTCTTCATCAAGAGCAATTGGCAAAGGTGTATTTCGACATAACTTATACATTTCTGTCGGTTGCCCAACTTTTATGGGTTGTTCAATGGAATGCAAATCTAATTTTGAAAGTCGTTCTAATTTTTCCAAAGCTTCCTGGGGTAAGAAAGCACCATTAGCATCGACCCGCAATTCAATTTCATTCTTTGAATACCGTTTACGAATCGATTTTAACAGATCAATTTCGGTATCGAAATCAATAGCACCAATTTTCATTTTAATACAAGTGAAGCCATCCTTAAGCTTATTCTCTATTTGACGGTGCATAAAATCCTTATCTCCCATCCACACCAAACCATTAATTGAAATCGGTTGGTGTTCATTTAAAAATGAAGACTCAAAAAGCTCGAAAGGATGATGAGCACGAATCGATAAAAATGCCTGCTCCAATCCGAATTGAATACTAGGATATTTAGTCAGATGCTTCAATAATTCCAATTCCCCTAAATCTATATGCTCTACAACCCAAGAACACTTCTCCTCATATTCAGGAACATCATCATAACTTAATCCTCTAAAAAGTCCGCATTCGCCAATCCCCCACTTTCCTTCATCCTCTAAAATCAAAAACCAAGTCTCTTTGGTTCGTAGAATTCCTCTAGACGTACCACTGGGATTTTTAAAATTGAGTAGATACTTTTTAAAAGTTGCTTTCATATAATCCTTCAAATTTAGCTATATTTTCACTTTAATATGAACGGATTAGAAAGTATGGGAAATAGAGTGATTTGGATTACGGGAGCATCATCAGGTATTGGTGAAGCATTAGCTTACCAATTGAATGCACAAGGTGATAAAGTAATACTTTCAGCTCGTCGAGAAGACATCCTAACAAAAGTAAAAAACAATTGTAAATTTTCAGAAAATGCGCTGGTTCTTCCATTAGATTTAACTGATTTTGACTCATTGGAAAGTATTACCAAAAATGCCATATCCTTATATGGCAAAATCGATATTTTAATCAATAATAGTGGGCTAAGTCAACGTTCATTGATAATCGACACCAAGTTTGAAGTTTACCAACAAATGATTGATGTTAATTATCTGGGTACTATAAAATTAACCAAACATCTGCTACCTTTTTTTATAACTCAAAAAAGCGGCCATTTTGTCACTATCACTAGTTTAATGGGGAAATTTTCATCGCCCTATCGTTCTGGATATTGTGGAGCAAAACATGCGCTACATGGCTTCTTCGATGCCCTACGAATGGAGCATGAAAAAGATAATATTGATGTCTCATTAATTTGCCCCGGGTTCATTCAAACCAACGTAGCTAAAAATGCATTAACAGGAGATGGCAGTGCTTTAATGAAAGAAGATAATGCTACCGAAAATGGTATGCCAGTAAACCAATGTGCTGAGAAAATTATTACTGCTATTAAAAAGAAAAAATTCGAAACCTATATTGGCGGAAAAGAAAAATATGGAATTTATATAAAACGATTTTTTCCAAAATTATTACATAAAATTGTTCTTAAAAGTAAAGTTAGGTAGACTATTTAAAATTAAACCAAAAACGTACCCCATCAGCAGTTCTATCTGTATTCAAAGAAGTTTGCAATTGATTTGCCAATCTATTCATTAGGCGAATTCCCATAGAAGAATTTGCCCGTTCTTCTGAATCTTCAGGTAAACCAATGCCATTGTCAGTATATTCAAAAAATCCTTCTTGACCAGCTATTTTACGCAAATGAATATAAATTTTACCATTACCATCATCTTGTGGAAATGCATATTTAAAGGAATTAGAAACCAATTCATTTAATATTAATCCGAAAGGTATTGCCCTATCAATATCTAATTCAACGCCTTCGGCATCAATTGTAATCGTAATATTATGCCCACCTTTTTTGTAAACAGACTGTATACTATTAATTAAGCTCTCTATATAACTTTGCATTTCAATAACCGACAAATCATCATTCTGATACAATTTTTGATGAATTAAAGCCATTGCTTTCACCCTACTCTTACCTTCCTCTAACGCCTCTATTGCGGCTTTACTACGTGTATTTTTAGTTTGAAGACTTAATAGGCTAGAAACCATCTGAAGATTATTCTTAACCCTATGATGTATCTCTTTTAGCAAAGAATCTTTTTCGACCAACGAGTTTTCAATGATAAACTTCTGCTCTGCAATAAGCCTCTGGTTCTTTATACTCTTTAAATAAGCATAGACCAAACCAGCGAATCCCATTAATGTAAATATCAACGATATAAACACCAAACTAATCTTATCATCTCTAGCTTTAATATCTTTTCTAGACTCTTCTAATTGAGCCTTCTGTTTCTCCATCATTTTTCTGGAATTCTCCAAATCTTGAGTAACAACAGAAGTCAATTGTTGATTTTTAATATTCGATGCTTGAGCATCTATAGAATCTCTTATTCTTATATTCTTCTTTAAATACGTGGTAGAGTTTTTGAAATCTCCAGTTTTATAATAGTAATCTGCATAAATCCTATTACGTTTTAGAATATTATCAGTCTTTATCGGGTTTAAATCATCACTCAAATAATCGGTCGCCTTTTTGTAATTATCCAATTTTAGATAACACTCCGCTAGCGCTAACGTGTTTTCTATTAAATCTGATGAAAACTTACTTTTATTGTACTTCTTAATAAGTTCTCTACTCTCCTCAAGAAAAGGAATGGCCTTTTCATATTCATTTAATTGAACATGGCATTTACCAATATTACCTATTATAATTCCGTTTAAAATTCTACCATCAGCTATTTCCTTATCCGTTCTCTGATTAGTAACATCACTTAAAAACACCTTTATTAGGCCTTCAGCCTTTTTAAAATAACTAAGTGCAGTTGGTGTCGATTTATCAAGTCTTAAATAATCACCAATAGTATTGTTATATATGGCCTGACCATAATAATCGTCATCCTTTAATTCTTTCTTTTCTTCAGTCATATAATCACGCATGGCCTTTCGATATTGACCTAGACTTGCATAAATATCATAGAAAGCAACATTTTCATTAAAGCCTAATTCACGTTTAATCCTTCTAATCTCTATTTGCTTGTCATACAATTGTAGCATTGCGTAATTACCATCCATCAACTCTAAAATGGTCTTTTTTACATCTTTATCCAATGTGTCCATATAATCATAAACAGACCTAGAAATTGCCAAACTCTTTTCGTAGTTGCCTAAATCATAATAAATTTGAGCCTGAATTAATTGATAATTTCTTATGGAGGTAGAATCATTTGTTTTCTCAGAACTATTTAAATAAACGTTGACAGTATCTAACCAATCGTAAGGAGAGTTCTGATTGTATCGGTTAGGAGTATTGAAAAAGAAGAAAGAACGAAGTTCTCCGTTCTCTAAATCTTGAAACTGCTTATAATAATCTTCATCTTGAGATGGCAAACTGTCCTGTGCAACAAGAAGGCATGAAAATGCACTTATGAAGAAAACACATATGAATCTCAAAACAACTATTTTTTTCATATCATATTTAAAAACAGAATCAAACTTAGAACTAAAAACTGATTCTACTAAACTTTTGTTGTGAGCTAGGTAAGTTAAGATTATCAAATACCTTTAAACTCAAAAAGCGTGTTCTACGCACTTTTTATAAAACAATTAGAAAACGTACTCTATTTCGTATTCATAGAACACTCTATCACCTAGAGTAGTATAAATTTCTAATTAAACAAATTTAAAAATTAGCCAAACGGCTTCGCATTAATTGTTGTGTAAACCCCAATAGTTGTTGTGAATGCATTTCTAAAACCTAAACAGTGTATTACATCGAAAATACCACTCACTTTATCGATGAATATTCACCTTTCATCTAGCTTTAAATCAAAAAAAACACCTTAAAAAAGGTGTTTTTAATTTTTGAAGCATTGAATTATGAATTCATAGCCGAAATTATGAACTCTTTGAAATCTTTAGATATCGGTATTAGGGTATTATTAATCATTATATCTTTTGAATTGATAGCATCGATATGATCTACATTCACAATATAAGATTTATGGGCTCTATAAAACTTGTTCTGAGGTAATTTCTCTAAATAGTCTTTTAAAGGCGAACGAACCAAAAACTTCTTATCGATTGTGTTCACTTCTAAATAAACGTTATCCGCTTTTATAAATTGAATATCACCAAACTGAATTCTATAATATAAATGTTGTTTTTTGACAAATATCGAATCCTTTAAAATTGAATTTGACATTGGTACATCTTCATTTACATCTTCGCTAGAAATACCTTTAGCTACATTTTGCTTACCATAAATGAAATTTGAAAGTGCAATTTCTATAGATGTGTATAAATCTTGTTGTTCAAATGGCTTAACCAAATAACCGTTTGGCTTTACCGTTTTTGCATTTTCAACAGTTGCACGATCCGAGTTGGAAGTAACAAAAATGAAAGGAATATCGTAATTCTCCCTTATGTGCTTCCCTAAATCTATTCCGGTCTTGTCAGACGCTAAAATAATATCGATAAGAACTAAATCAACTTGTTGTGTTTTTAGCACTTCAACTGCCTGTTCATAGACAATAACATTATCAACAATTTCATATCCTATTTCCTCTAACATAGACTGCATGTCATCAGCGATAATCACGTTGTCCTCTACAATAAGAATTTTAATGGGTTGTTCCAAGATCTAAAATGGTTTAGAAGGTTACACTCAAAATTACAAAAAATAATAATAACTAATAAAAAACACAAGAGCGGTAAAAAAGGTACTTAAGGCCAATTTTTTTAGCTCTGGATCAAGTTCTGCCTCATTGATCGTCACTGCCACTTTACGCATATGAATAAAAACAGGCACGAACCCCATAAGACTTACATAACGAATTAGTGATCCATTTGTTGTGGACAAGTAATAAAACAAGCACAGAAATGAAATTGATAGTAAGGTGTAATGATACATCTTAGCTTTTTGTAGTCCTAATTTAACGACCAAAGTATTTTTACCTACCGATTTATCTGATTTAATATCTCGCATATTATTCAGGTTAAGAACGCCAACACTTAACAACCCAATTGCTATAGCCGGTAGAAAAGCAATAAAATATATAGCCTTCAGATACAAAAACATTGAACCAAGAACACTAACCAATCCGAAGAAAATAAAAACGAAAATATCACCCAGCCCATTATACCCATAAGCTGATTTACCTACGGTATATTTAATAGCTGCCCAAATAGCGAAGGTTCCCAAAATTAGAAATATTACTGGAAATAGAATTTCTTTTAATCCAAAGGAGATTATGATTAATACTACTATTAGAATGCTATTAATACCAATGCTAATATAGATTCCCCGCTTTAACTCTTTTGCGGTTAGAAGTCCGCTTTGTAAAGCTCTTTTCGGGCCTAATCTTGAATCATTATCCGTTCCTTTTACACCATCACCATAATCATTGGCAAAATTAGAAGTAATTTGAAGCCCTACGGTAGTACATAACGCAAATATAAAAATTAGTGTATTTGTTACTCCATAAAAGGACGCAATTGCTGTACCTACAAGTATACCGGATATAGATAGAGGAAGAGTTCTAAGCCTTGCTGCATTTAGCCATGCATTAACTTTAGTCACTAATAAGGATCTTCTATTTGAATTCTTTTACCATCTTGGTAAGATGCGACGAAAGCATCTCCAAAACCGATATCTACCAATTGCTTTCTAAAAGACTGTGCTTCTTGCAAGGTCTCAAAATTACCTAGAGAATATGAGTAAAATGGATTTGTTTTAACAAAAAGTGTGTTGGTAAGTGCTTCAGAAGCCAAGGTTACATTATTATCTACGAACGACTTTACCTGAACGGAATAAATCTTCTCTTTCTGTAAGAACTCTTTGGCTAAGTAAAACTCTTTTACAAGACTTAGTTCTTCATTCTGTTCTTTTAAACTTTCTAATCGGGTTCTTATAGCATCTACACTATCAATAGAAGTCAAGACTAAATCATTTGATGCCTTTCTATTGAATCCACCTGAACTTGATAAACCTGCCGTAAAAGAAGTAAAAGCTAAACCACCTATTAAAAATAGGGTTGTTATACCAGCAAATATGTTTCGCTGAATCTTACTTTTTTTTAATTCCTTGTTTTTATATTTTATCTGATCCAGAAGGCGCTCATTAATAATCTGGGCTTTATCTACATCTTTATGTAATTCTAATAAATCACTCTCTTCTATAAAAGGCATACTTAAAAATAATTATGATGCTTAAAATCTAAATGTAAGTTAAAAAATATTAATATTTTTTTATTTCACACAAAAATAGAATTAATTGAGTAGGGCTCCAAAAATACGCCTCTTAAATTGAGATATAATTCTGCAAATCAATATTTTAAGAATTTTCTGACATTACCGCCTTATTCTTCTATTAAAGTGATTCCGTCTGTTTCAATTTTTATTTTTCTCTCTTTGTATAATGTCCCTAATCCTTTTTTGAACGTTTTCTTGCTCATTTGAAAAACATCTCTAATTTCTTCAGGTGCAGATTTATCATGCAGTCCTAAAAATCCGCCATTTTTCTTTAGCACTTCATAAATCTTTTTAGCAGCTGGTTCCAGCACTTTCGCTCCTAACGGTTGAAGAGAAATATCAAGTTTGTTGTCCTTTCTTATTGTTTTAATACAACCAGGTATCACATCACCAATATTTATTGGCTTAAAAACTTCATTAAAATATACAAGGCCTTTATGTCTTTCATTCACAATAACTTCCCATCCCAAATCGGTTTGCCTCGTAACTACTAATTGGACTTGCTCCCATTCCTTAAGATCTACACTATCATTACTTAAAAACTTATCGATCTTATTCGAAGCGACCAATCTACCAGAACGCTCATCTAAATAGCAATGTACCACATACCATTGGCCTTCTTTCATTTTGTCACGTTGTTCCCTAAATGGAACTAATAGGTGTTTTTCAAGACCCCATTGCATAAACGCCCCAAATTCATTTACTTCAGCTACCTGCAATAATCTAAACTCTCCTAACATGATGTCTGGCTCTAAGGTAGTTGCCACAGGTCGCTCATCATAATCTAAATAACAAAACACCTTTATACTCTCTCCAATTTCATAATTGGCAGGCACATATTTATTAGGTAATAACACGTCATTGCCTTCGTCATCGCCCAAAAATAGCCCAACACTGGTATCTCTTAAAATTTCTAAATTGTTTATACGTCCTAATTCTATCATGCTACAAAATTACATTTAAAATTTAGAAAATGAGGGTAAAAAAAAGACCGTTACCAATTCGGCAGCGGTCTATATTATAAGCTCGAAAATGTTTATTTATTATAAACGGATGCTTTCTTGAAATGTTGACAAAGCTTATAATAGATTACAGCTCTATACTTATTTCTGTTAGATGAACCATACTTGTCCATTACAGTTTTAATAGCATCGTCTAATTTAGAATCATCTGCAAGACCTAATTTTTTGATCAGGTAATTGTTCTTAACAGTATCCAATTCTTTCTGATCAGTACCTGATACTTTTGAAGCATCGATATTGTAAATAGAAGGCCCTAAACCAACAGTTACTTTTTTAAGTAAATCCATATCTGCACTTTCACCAAATTTATCTTTGATGTCTGCAGCATACTTTTCAATTAAATCGTCTCTTTTACTCATCTGAAATGTGTTATAATTAATGGTTAATACACCTCTAAGATATAAAACGAAAATAATCAATCAAAATTTTATCGTTTATTAATGTAGGGGTATTAATCTCCAATAATCTGGGACAACCCGATGTACTATAAAAGTCACTTAATACTTCTTCAAGAGCCTCTGATGAATTGGCAGTCCTGTATTCAAAACCATACATTTTGCAAAGGTGTTCAGCACTTAAATTATGACGCGTCTCAAAATAGGTTTTAAAAACATCCGTATTTTCCTTACCAGGTAGAATTCTAAATATACCACCGCCTTTATTATTGATTATAATGATTCTAAAATCATTTTTAATTGAATTATTCCACAAGGCATTACTATCATAGAAAAAACTAAGATCTCCTGTGATGAACAAAGTAGGAGTTTCACTAACTACAGAAGCACCGATAGCTGTCGAAGTACTGCCATCTATTCCACTAGTTCCTCTATTGCAATACACTCTTAGCGTTGGGTTCATGTCGAACAATTGCGTATATCTTATTGTAGAACTATTAGCAAGTTGTAAAAGATAATTATTTGGTATCGATAGCATTAGTTGACTAAAGACTGAGAAATCTGAAAAAGGTATTTTAGCTAAATAAGCAGACCTTTTTAAAACATATTCTGTTTTTACTTGATGCCAAAAACTAAAATAGTCACTTTTAATAGTTTTAGAATCTAAGTACATTTCTTGAAAAAATGTATCGACAGGGACTTTAATATGTTTTTCTAAACAAAAAAAGGTGTCATTTGCTTTTACGCCACCAATATGCCAATGATGTTTAGGTGAAAAAGTTCTTAGAAAAGCTTTTATTTTTTTTGAGACAATAAGTCCGCCAAAAGTAACTAATACTTCTGGCTGCAAATTTTCAAATAAGGAATCCTTTTCATTACTCATTTCAATAGGCGCAATTATTGAATCTATGCTATTGAAAAAACTAGGATGGTTTAAGTTTGAAGTAGTTTCAGTCAAAACCAACACACTAGGGTCATTGGCTAAACTCTGAAGTACTTTGTCATCAACACTATGTGGTTTGTTTACCCCAACCAAAACTATTTTACGTTTTGATGTATTCCAAATATCCTTTTCTCTTTGTAATGAAGATTGATTCGTTTCTTGCTTAGAAATCGATTCTATTTGGGCTATTATAGTAGAGTCTTTTGTTGTTTCATACAAGGGCTCTTCAAAAGGTACATTTATATGAACAGGGCTCTGATAAGTAAAGGCTATTTTAAATGCTGTATTTAATTCGGCATCGTTATATGCTTGAACTTCATTTTGAATCTTATCTACATTTTCACCCTTAATCCATTCTTTCTTGTAATGCAGAATTTTATCGGTAGCATGACTCACATCTTGCCTGAGATTAGCCGAATATCCTATTTGATTTTCAAATACGTTTTTCTGATTAATAGTTTGCCCATCACCTATGCCAACTTTATAAATCGGTCTATCCGCAGAAATAACTATCAATGGAGTATTACTATAATAAGCCTCTGCTACTGCAGGATAATAATTTAAAAGTGCACTACCCGATGTACAGATAACTACTACCGGTTTCTGTAATTGCTGCGCCATACCCAATGCAAAAAAAGCTGCACAGCGCTCATCGACTATACTAAAACAAGAAAAAAAAGGATTCTCTGCAAAGGAAATTGTTAGAGGCGCATTTCTAGAACCAGGGGAAATTACAATAGTATTAATATCGTTTTCCTGACAATGCTGAACGATAGTTTGTGCAGTAGGTATGAGAGAGTAATTCATGTACTTCAAAAATACAACCTAAGCAGCTTATTACCCAAATGTCTTAACGCAATTTATGATTCAGAACACGAAACATGGTATTGCTTTTCAATACAGTTTCATTCCATTCACTTTCAGGTATTGAATCATTAGTAATACCGCCACCAACATAAATGCTTATAGCGATTTTACTTATTTGCATACACCTTAAATTCACAAAAAGTTCAGAATTTTTAACTACACTTCTATAGGCACTATTTTCTTGATTTCGCCTATTCTTATTTCTAGCCAACTCAGTAGAAAAGTTCAACTCTCCTAAAAAACCAGTATAAAAAGACCGGTCATAATTTTCATTTTCAGCAATGAATCTTTTAGCATTTGCCAAAGGTGTTCCACATACTGCTGGTGTTGGATGTAATGCTCTTAATACTTCACCAAATTTACCAGGTTTAAATACTCCTTTAATTTCTGTTCGTAAATGCCAAAGTTGACCTGCTTCAACAGAGGCTACGTCAGAAGCTTTTAATGAAACCACCTTGTCTTTTAGGGTTTCAAGTATGTAATTGGTAACTACCTGTTGTTCATTTAATTCCTTCTTAGTCCATTTTGGTTTTAAAAATTCTTTTGAACTTTGCGTTCCCGCTAAGGACATTGTAGTAAACTGTCTTCCTCTACTTTTTACTAATATTTCAGGTGTTGCCCCTATCCAAGTACCTACTTTTGGGTGGTACCATAGATAACAAAATGCTTTTGGATAAATATCTAAAAGGTTTTTAAACAGGTTTATTGGTGAAACCTCATCATTAATTTCAATTTTTCTAGATAAAACTACCTTATCTAATTCTCCGTCCTTAATTACTTTTAAGGCTTTTGTTATTAACTTAATATAATCTGCCTTCTCTGATTCATTCAATAAAGAAATTTCATCGACAATCGGTAACGAGATACCCTTATACTCTATAGGGGCTTTAATAATCTCATCAGTTTTCAATAATATAGGTTGAGAACCTAAATCGAATGGAGCAAAAACAAATCCGGTTTCTGAGAAATCAACCACCGAATATATTTGATTATCCTTTTGAAAAACTCCATTTAATACCGCCTCATTTGGTTTTCTATATAGAACAAAAGGCAATTCATTATTTAAATTAGCAGAAGCTCTATCAAAAAGTTCTTGAACCATACTAGCTTCTAGGTAAAGCGATTGTAGTTAATTTACAAAGCGAAATCAGCTGATCAGCTTCGTTAGTAATCTTAATTTCCCATAACTGAGTTGTTCTTCCCTTATGCAAAATTATAGCCCTTGCATAAACAAAGCCTTCCTTTATACTTTTTACATGGTTTGCTGAAATTTCTATACCTCTAACAAAGTATTTATTACCATCTAAAAATATATAAGATGCTGCACTACCCACACTTTCAGCTAATGCTACAGTTGCTCCACCATGAAGTACACCGTCAGGTTGATGAACTTTTGACGTAACAGGCATTTTAGCCAACAAAAAATCTTCACCTACATCTATGTATTCAATATCTAAGGTTTCCATTAAGGTGTTCTTAGAGGTCTCGTTACAAATTTTCAGAATTTTTTCTTTGTGGTCGTTCATTCCTTTTTTTTGTAAAATTAAGCATTACATTACCAACTGAAAAGCTCAAAAGAATTGGATATCATATGAATAATCAGATAAAAAATATTACCTATAAATCGTCTAATACTTATGAAACATTAAATGTTTTGAATAAAGACACGAAAAGGGTTTGGATAGTTTTTCACGGAATCGGTTTTTTGAGCCGATTTTTTCTAAAATATTTTAAAGAACTTCCTGAAAATGAGAATTACATAATAGCTCCTCAAGCACCCTCAAAATATTATTTAAATGGAGAATATAAGCATGTTGGTGCAAGTTGGTTGACGAAGGAAAATACGGAGCAAGAAATAACTAATCTTTTCAATTATTTAGATGCTGTTTTGGCCAATGAAGTTATTCCTAAACGTTGTGAACTAATTATGTTCGGATTTTCCCAAGGAGTTTCAATTGCTATGCGGTACTTGACACACTCAAAATTACAGTGCGACAAATTGGTTTTGTATGCTGGCGGAATTCCTATTGAACTTAAAAAAGAAGATTTCAAATATTTAATCAACACCGAAATCATATCCATATTAGGCAACAGTGATGAATATTTAACTCCAGAAAGACACCTTGAAGAAAAGAATAAATTGGTAGAATTATTTGGTAAAAACGTTTGCTACATAAATTTTAATGGCGGACATGAAGTCAAAAAAGAAATCATTAATAACTTAGCAAAATGAATGAGTCATTAATTTTAGAAAATGATAAAGTGCTATTACAGCCTCTAACACTTGATAATTTTGAAGAACTTATTTCAATTGCTTCACAAAATAACTTGATTCAATATTCCCCTTCAAATATTTCAACTCGTGCTTCATTAAAAGATTACGTAGAAACAGCCATAAAACAGTTTAATAATGGCACCAGTATTCCATTTATAATCTATGATAAAAAGAAAAAAGCATATGCCGGTAGTACCAGGTATATGAACATAAATTTCAAAAACAAAGTTCTACATATAGGTTCTACGTGGATTGGTAAAGAATTTCATGGCAGCGGATTAAATGACCATATGAAGTCTTTAATGTTAGAACATGCCTTTATAAAAATGGATTTTGAAAAAATTGAGTTTCGTGTAGACGAACGAAACATTAAATCAAGAAAAGCTGTCGAAAAATTAGGATGCACCTTAGAAGGTATTTTAAGAAAAGATGTATACCTACTCGATGGGTTTAAGAGAAATACCTGTTGTTATGGACTACTTCGCCAAGAATGGCTCGAGAGAAAATTGCACTACGTCTAGCTACTCTTCAATCTTTGTTTCAGGAGCATAATACGTTATTTTTCTAGTGGTGTATGTATTATCAGGTGTTACGATTTGTTTTATCCAATTACCCTTATCTTCTTTATCATATTGATATATATATTCCTTTTTAGCAGTTTCTGCTCCCGATTTAGCAACTTCGGTAATCAACATACCATTTTCATCATAAGTGTATGTTGTTCTAACTGTTGGTTCAAATTTTTTAGCAGTTATATTATACTCAAATTCTTGCTGCGCCATTAGATGACCATCTAAACTAAAAACTTCCTCAAATGCATAATCAGCCTCCCCTTTAATAAACTCTTTAGTTAAAACGATTTTTTGTTCGGGCCTATTTTTAGATTTCTGGGTTGAAGTACGTACAGTTTTCAATGGAACGTCATTCAGTAAATACGTTACCGTATATTCTCCTTTAAACTTTTTATGTTCTACTTGAGTTACGTCTGTACCGTCATTGTTCGTTCTTCTAATACTAGATAAATCCCCAGATTCATCATATTCGTAAACATATTCGTCTAAGAATTCTTTGTCATATGAAAAAATACGTTCTTGTATTTTAATGTTATCGGTAGAATCTATTTGATAGAAATGAGCAATTGACGTACTAGGGTCAAACTCATTATTACGGTAAGATTCTGAACGCTTCTCAGTTAATTCACCAGCCTTATATTTGTAATAAACAACGTCGTAATCGTTGTCATTGTATCTAGTTACAGCTTTGGTTAAAAAACCTTTTTTATTGAAATCATATTCTTCTTTACCATAATCGGTACTTACCAAACAAAATTTCACATTCTCTTTTAAATCAAAATCTGCAAGTGTGAAAATTTGAATTTCTTGCCCTTGTGCAGTGCACATGAAAGTGTATAAAACAAGAATAAGAGTTTGGAAATATCTATTCATCATACTACAAAATTACTTTATTAATAATTGGTACAAAAAAATAAAGTACAAAAGTAAAAGGGGACGGTAATAACCGTCCCCTTTCTTATAATAACTTAAAGTTATATTACTTAACTTCTTCGAAATCTACGTCTTCAACGTTATCACCTTCTGAACCTGCATCGCTAGCAGTTGGTTCTCCTTGAGGAGCACCACCACCTTGTGCATCAGCCTGTGCTTTGTACATTTCTTCAGACGCTACTTTCCAAGCTTCGTTGATCTTAGCTAAAGCAGGTGTAATTAATGCTATATCTTTAGTTTCATAAGCAGCCTTCAACTCTGTCAAAGCATCTTGAATTGGTTGCTTCTTATCATCAGATAACTTATCTCCAAATTCAGTTAATTGAGATTCAGTTTGGAAAATCATTCCATCTGCTTCATTCAACTTGTCTGCAGTTTCTTTGGCCTTTTTATCAGACTCTGCATTGGCTTCTGCTTCTGCTTTCATCTTCTTGATTTCCTCTTCTGTTAATCCTGAAGAAGCTTCAATACGAATATCCTGAGTTTTATTTGTAGCCTTATCTGTTGCAGATACTTTGATAATACCATTTGCATCGATATCAAAAGTAACTTCAATTTGAGGTGTACCTCTTTTAGATGGTGGAATACCGTCTAAATGGAACCTACCTATTGTCTTGTTATCATTTGCCATTGGTCTTTCCCCTTGCAATACGTGAATTTCAACAGAAGGTTGATTATCAGCTGCAGTCGAGAATACTTGAGACTTTTTAGTTGGTATCGTTGTATTAGACTCAATCAATTTAGTCATTACACTACCCATAGTTTCTATACCTAAAGAAAGTGGAGTAACATCTAATAACAATACATCTTTTACATCACCTGTTAAAACACCCCCTTGAATAGCTGCACCAATTGCAACAACCTCATCTGGGTTTACGCCTTTAGAAGGTTTTTTACCGAAGAATTTTTCAACCGCTTCTTGTACTGCTGGTATTCTAGTAGAACCACCTACTAAGATAATCTCATCGATATCGCTCTTAGAAAGTCCTGCTGCTTTCATTGCAGTTTCGCATGGCTCAATTGTTCTTTTTACTAAGTCAGCAATCAATTGCTCGAATTTTGATCTTGTCAAAGTTCTAACCAAGTGCTTTGGTCCTGAAGCTGTTGCTGTAACATAAGGTAAATTAATCTCTGTTTGAGCAGAAGAAGACAACTCTATCTTAGCTTTTTCAGCTGCTTCACGTAAACGTTGCAAAGCCATAGAATCTTTTCTTAAGTCCATATCTTCTTCAGACTTGAACTCCTCAGCTAACCAATCAATAATTTTTTGATCTACATCATCGCCACCTAAGTGAGTATCACCATCTGTAGCTAGTACTTCAAATACTCCATCACCCAATTCTAATATAGAAACATCATGTGTACCACCACCAAAGTCAAAAACAACTATTTTCTGGTCTACATCTTTTTTATCCATACCGTAAGCCAAAGATGCAGCTGTTGGTTCGTTGATAATACGTTCTACAGTTAAACCTGCAATTTCACCAGCTTCTTTCGTAGCTTGTCTTTGCGCATCATTAAAGTATGCAGGCACAGTAATTACCGCACGTGTTACTTCTTGACCCAAATAGTCTTCTGCTGTTTTCTTCATTTTTTGAAGAATCATAGCAGATAATTCTTGTGGAGAATATAAACGTCCGTCTATATCAACTCTTGGTGTATCATTATCACCTTTTACAACTTTATAAGGTACTCTTCCAGCTTCTTTACTAGATTCTGAAAATTTATTACCCATAAACCTTTTAATAGAATAAATGGTTTTGTTAGGGTTGGTTACTGCCTGTCTTTTAGCCGGATCACCAACTTTAATTTCACCACCTTCCACAAAAGCGATAACAGATGGTGTTGTTCTTTTTCCTTCTGCATTCGGTATTACTACTGCTTCATTTCCTTCCATTACGGATACACAGGAGTTGGTAGTACCCAAATCTATTCCTATAATCTTACTCATTTTATATGTTTTAAATTAAGTGCTATATTTTACAATCGTTTACTAAAGGACAAACAATATGCCAAGCAAGAAAAACTGACATGATGTCATTAATACAATTTACCAAATAATAATTATGCCATTTTTGTATACCTAAAAGGTTTAGGAAACATTGTACCTTAGCCTATATAATAAGTGCGTTTTGGAAATAGAAAGTATAAGTGTTTTTGACATGTTAAAAATTGGGGTTGGTCCGTCTAGCTCCCATACACTTGGGCCTTGGCGTGCAGCCGAACGATGGTTGGCCCGTCTTGATTCAAGAGGCAATATTGAAAAAGTTATAGAAGTTGAAGTTCATCTATACGGCTCACTGTCATTAACAGGAAAGGGCCATGCCACTGACTATGCTGTAATGCTAGGTTTACTTGGCAAAGATCCCGAAACTATACCTATTGAAGATATTCACCTTTTAATAGAAGGTATTAAAAAGGAAAATGTATTACTACTTAATGGTATTCAAAAAATTCCATTCGACCCAAAACAAGATATAATATTCAACAAAAAATTTCTACCCTTTCATGCTAATGGATTAAAATTCGTGGCAACCCTAACCTCGGGAAAGATAATATCTAAAACATATTATTCAATTGGTGGAGGCTTTGTTATTAGCGAAGAGAGAAAAAATGCCAAACTGAAGGTTGACATGTTCAACAAATTCCCATTTCCAGTTCAAAAAGGGACAGAACTACTTGAATTTTGCAAAAATGAAGGTTTAAAAATTTCAGAACTTGTTCTAGAAAACGAGCGTTCGTTGCGCAACGATGAAGAAATTGACCAACAATTACATCGAATTTGGGATACCATGTTAGAGTGTATGTATATTGGATGTCATACAGAAGGAATTTTGCCTGGTGGCTTAAATGTTAAACGAAGAGCCTTTGAGATGCATGAAAAACTCAAAAGCGACCTACCCTACACTACTCCTGAAGAATGGATGCAAACCCTACGCCAAACTGAAGTGAAATTTAGACAGATATTACAATGGGTTAGTTGCTTCGCACTTAGCGTAAATGAGGTCAATGCTTCTCTAGGTCGAGTGGTTACAGCACCTACGAATGGTAGCGCTGGTGTAATACCATCTGTATTAATGTATTATATGATTATTGAAAACCACGCAGGTAATTACGAACATATTAAACAGTTTCTTTTAGTTGCAGGAGAAATTGGAAGCATTTTCAAAAAAGGAGCAACTATATCTGCAGCAATGGGTGGTTGTCAAGCAGAAATCGGAGTTTCTTCGGCAATGGCCGCAGGTGCACTTACTGAATTATTAGGAGGCAGCCCTGAACAAGTGTTAATGGCAGCAGAAATAGCTATGGAACATCATTTAGGTCTTACCTGTGATCCAATTGGCGGCTTGGTTCAAATACCGTGCATTGAACGAAACTCGATGGGAGCTATAAAAGCTATTAACGCAGCAGAACTTGCTTTAGGCTCAGACCCTTCTACCGCAAAAGTACCATTAGATAAAGTAGTACAGACCATGTGGGAAACTGCTAAAGATATGAGTTCAAAATATAAAGAAACATCAGAAGGGGGTTTAGCAGTAGGGGTATTCCTTAGTGATTGCTAATAATTGTTCTACATTTTATATCAAATTCTTATTTGAATGGATGGATTTTTTTTTGCTGCTAGACAAAATTAATTCTACTAACTTTAATTTATGAAAAATCTAATTTCAGAAAGAGTCGCTGATTTTATTAAAAATTTCCCACCTTTTAATATTCTAGATACCAAGTCACTTTATCTACTGGCAGAACAGGTACTTATTGTGTATAAAGAAAAGAATAAAATCATTTTTACGGTTGATGAAAATCCACATTCATACTTTTATTTGGTTCATAAAGGTGCTGTAACGCTTAATAATCCTACCACCAATACTATTATTGACTATTGTGACGAAGGGGATGTATTCGGGCTTAGACCGCTTATTGCAAACGAAAACTATAAATTAGAAGCTAGAGCCCACGAAGAAAGTATTCTTTATGGAATACCTATTGATGTTTTTAGACCTATGGCTAAACAGAACGAAGAAGTTTCTGTTTTTCTTATGGAAAGTTTTGCTTCGAATACAAGAAATCCATATTCAAAAAATCAAAAAGGACAACTTTATGGCATTGAAGGTGAAGACGATTTAAAAAAGGAAATAAAAATTCCGGATTTACAATTGGCAAGTTATTCCAAAAAGCTAATTACCTGTTCCCCGAGAACAACAATACAGAAGGCAGCCGAATTAATGACTGAAAAGCACATAGGTTCCATTCTTGCAATCAGTAAGGGTTTAGCTGTAGGAATCATTACCGATAAAGATTTACGAAACAAGGTAATATCAGGCAAACAACCCATAACGGCTACGGTTAAATCTATAATGACTACGCCAGTAATTACCTACCCTAAAAAGCTGACAATTACACAAGCCCAAATGGCCATGATGAAAAGCAATATAAGCCACTTGGTCATTACAGAAGACGGCACAACCAATACAAAACCACTCGGGATTTTATCTAAGCATGATGTTATGGTCTCCTTAGGTGACAACCCTGCTGTCTTGGTCAAAGCGATAAAGCGTACGCAAAAAATTAAAAAGATAAAGCAGCTCAGAAAAAGTGTTACGGTACTTTTAAATGGATATTTAGAACAAAATATTCCCTTAGGCTTAATTGCTAAAATAATCTCTGAACTTAATGACACATGCATTAAACAAGTTGTTGAAATTTCATTAGCAAAAATGAAGAGTCCGCCGCCAGTTAAATTTGCCTGGCTTGCGTTAGGTAGTCAAGGTAGAAGTGAACAATTATTACACACCGATCAAGATAATGCATTAGTTTTCGAGGATGTGCCTGAAGAAGATTTACCGAAGACAACCACGTACTTTCTAAATCTCTCTAAAAAAATCACCAAGGGTTTAAATACAATAGGCTATGAGTACTGCCCTGCAGATATGATGGCTTCGAACCCTAAATGGTGCTTAAGTTTACAGGAGTGGAAAAATAAATTATCGTATTGGATCGGTAATCCTGGTCCGAACGAAGTACTGATGTCATCTATTTTTTTTGACTATAGTTTAGCATTTGGCGAACGTAGCTTGTTAGATAATATGTCGGAGCATATATTTAGAACTGTAGAAAAATACCCTATATTTTTAGTCCACTTAGCCAATGGTGCATTACAAAGTCCTTCCCCAACAGGTTTTTTTAGACAATTTGTGGTGGAACAAGACGGTCAACATAAAGACTTTTTCGACCTTAAGAGTAGGGCGCTGAGACCCTTAATTGATGCTGCTAGAGTTCTAATTTTATCACATTCAGTAAAAGGCATTAGCAATACTTGGGAGCGCTATGAAAAATTGGCTGAATTAGAACCCAATAACAACGAGCTGTATTTAGCTTGCTCCTATGCAACAAAAGCCCTTTTAAAATTTAGAACACGACAAGGTTTGTTGCACCATGATTCTGGTAGGTTTATTGAATTAGAGCAATTGACCAAGCAGGAAAAAATGAAATTAAAACGCACATTCAAGGTAATTAAAGAAATTCAAGAATTGATTACGTTACGGTTTAAGGTTACTAATATTTTGGGATAATGGGACTATTCAAAAAATCAAATACTAACTTACCAGAATTTTGGAAGATTTACGAAAGTCAATTTAAGAAACCGACTTCGAAAAATTTTGATGAATTAACCTTTGTTGTTTTAGACACAGAAACAACAGGATTCAGTTTTGATGAAGACCGTATCTTATCAATTGGTGCAGTAAAAATAAAAAAGGAGACCATTTCGGTACAAGAGGTTTTTGAAATCTACCTAGAACAGGAAAAGTTTAATAAAGACAGTGTAAATGTGCACGGACTTTTAAAGCATGGCCGACGGGTTTGTATAAGTGAAATTTCAGCATTAGAAAAGTTCTTAGATTATGTTGAAAATTCAATAATCGTGGCACATCATGCAGGATTTGATTTAGGCATGTTAAATAACGCCTTGCGACGAAATGGGTTGCCTAAATTAAAAAATGCAGTTATAGACACAGGTGTTATTTACAGAAAAACCCTAATAAAATCGTACTTGGTACAACCAAAAACAAACTATACCCTTGATGAGCTAGCTGAAAAATTTTCAATCTCAAAAAAGGATAGGCACACAGCACTTGGTGATGCATACATAACTGCATTGGCGTTTTTAAAAATTATTTCTCGATTAAAGGAAAAGAAAAATTTCTCGCTTAAAATGCTAATTAATTAGGCCTAAAGACTTTCTAGATAATTCAGAACATTTCTATTAATACGGTCATGAATATGAGTTGTATCGGCCTTCACAAAAGGTTCTCCGGTTATATGCTCATATAGCTCAATATATCGGTCAGATACTGATTCAATATATTCATCGGTCATTTCAGGAACAGTTTGACCCTCTAAACCTTGAAAGTTATTGGCAATCAACCATTGACGCACAAATTCTTTAGAAAGTTGCTTTTGAGGTTCATTATTGTCCTGTCTTTCCTGGTATCCTTCCGAATAAAAATATCTTGAAGAATCAGGTGTATGAATTTCATCAATTAAAACTATTTCACCCTCTTTAGTCTTTCCAAATTCATATTTGGTATCCACTAATATCAATCCTCGTTCTGCAGCAATTTCAGTACCTCTTTCAAAAAGAGCGTACGTATACTTTTCAAGTAGTGCATAATCAGCTGATGATACTATCCCTTTGCTAAGAATATCTTCTTTCGAAATATCCTCATCATGATCACCCATTTCAGCTTTTGTAGCAGGGGTTATAATCGGGGTGGGGAATTTATCATTCTCCTTCATCCCTTCAGGCATATCAACTCCACAGAGTTTTCTTTTACCAGCTTTGTATTCTCTGGCAGCGTGACCTGATAAGTATCCTCGTATAACCATTTCAATTTTAAAAGGCTCACAAGCTACACCCACTGCCACATTAGGGTCAGGAGTTGCTCTTAACCAATTAGGCACAATATCTTTAGTTGCCATCATCATTTGGGTCGCAATCTGATTTAAAATCTGCCCCTTATAAGGAATTCCTTTTGGCATTACCACATCAAATGCAGACAACCTATCAGTTGCGACCATTACCAACAAATCGTTTTCAAGGGTGTATACAGATCTTACCTTGCCCTTGTAGACTTTCTTTTGACATGGAAAATGGAAATTGGTTTCGTAAATAGTATTATTTGACATGTGTTATTTTAATTGTGGTGTTCAATAGTTTTATAAGCAGCAATAACTTCCTTAACAAGCTTATGACGAATTACATCTTTATCATCTAAATAAATTACCTCTATACCCTCTACATTCTGTAAAATCAAAAGGGCCTCTTTAAGTCCTGAAATTGTTCTTCTTGGTAAATCTATTTGTCCTGGATCTCCTGTAATTAAAAATTTGGCATTTCTACCCATTCGGGTAAGAAACATTTTCATTTGTGCATGGGTGGTATTCTGTGCTTCGTCTAAAATCACAAATGCATTATCTAGTGTTCTACCACGCATAAAAGCCATTGGGGCAATCTGTATAGTTCCATTTTCAATATAATGCACCAATTTCTCTGCAGGTATCATATCTCTAAGCGCATCATACAATGGCTGCATATATGGATCAAGCTTTTCCTTTAAATCGCCAGGCAAAAACCCTAAATTCTCACCAGCTTCAACAGCAGGTCTAGTTAAGATTATTTTTCTTACCTGCTTTTCTTTTAAAGCTTTGACCGCAATAGCAACACCTGTATAGGTTTTACCTGTACCTGCCGGCCCAATGGCAAAAACCATATCATTCTTTTTCGAGGCGTCGACCAATCTTCTTTGATTGGCGGTTTGAGCTTTAATTAAGCGCCCACTTACACCATGAACCAGAGTCTCCCCACTAATCTTTGAAGATCTGATTTGATCATCCTCAGAACTAGTTAGAATTCTTTCTATACTATTTTCATCCAACTTATTATATTTAACAAAATGCTGGGTGAGCATATCAAAGCGTTTTTCAAATTCTTCTAGAAGTTCTTCATCACCGAAAACCTTAATTTTATTGCCTCGAGCAACAATCTTAAGCTTCGGAAAATACTTTTTCAATAAATCTATGTGTTCATTTTGCTGCCCAAAAAACTCTCTTGGGCTTATTTCGGTAAGTTCTAGAATAATTTCGTTCAACCAGTCAGTTTTAATAAGATTTATAGATAGCGAAGATTAGTTTCTAATCGCTGATTTTTTGTTTAATTTTGTTAATCAAATTTAAGCAAATTTTAAGTTTGACTAACCAAAAACATATCAACATTGCTGTATGGCAATCATCACCCTAACTACAGATTTTGGACTAAAAGATCACTTCGTAGCCGTATTGAAGGGCTCGATTTATAGTGAACTACCCGATGCTAAAATTGTTGATATTTCACATGACATCATGCCATTTAACATTCAAGAATGTGCATATATCCTTTCAAATTCATATAAAAGTTTTCCAAAAGGCACTATTCATATTGTTGGGGTAGACTCTGAAGAGACTCCAGACAACAAACATGTCGTTGCCTTGGTCAATGGCCATTATTTTATAAGTGCAAATACCGGTGTCATTGGTCTCATTACTTCTGAAATGACTCCAGAAAAAGTAGTTGAAATTAATTTACCGGATTCTATCGCTAATTCATTTCCTGTTCTAAATGTTTTCATTCAAGTTGCTTGCCATATTGCCCGTGGTGGAACCCTTGAAATTGTGGGTAAACCTTTTACCGAATTAAACGACCTTAGAGAATTCTCTCCAAGAATTGTTGAGGATGGAAAAAAAATTATTGGAAGTGTTATCTATATTGACAACTATGGTAACGTAATTACCAATATTCGCAAAAATCTATTCGACGCCTATCGTAACGGCAGAGACTATAAACTTTTGGTGCGAAATCATAAAATCAGTAAAATTCACAAAGCTTACAATGATTTTATAGATTATAGCATTGATAAAAACCAAAGAAAGAGCGCTGGTGATTTACTGGCAATTTTCAATTCTTCTGATTATATCGAATTAGCTATTTACAAAAGCAACCTTACAACCGTTGGAGGCGCCTCTACCCTATTAGGCCTTGAATACAGAGACACAATAATAGTAGATTTTGAATAAAATTTCAAGGAAGAATTAAAACACAATTGAATCTATTTAATCTAATCTTCGACCAATTCAAAAGTTAATAACTATTTTACATATCTTGAATTAACAGGCTTTTTCTAGCAATAACAAGTGATACAGTTCAACCTTAAGTGATATAAAGTGTTAATAAGTTTGTTTCCTTAAAAAGACCAATTAAAATATCTTTGTTGGTATATAAAACCAACAATACTAAGGAGTTTAACCCTACTGTTTTAAATTACTTTAGGAATAATACCAATAAAAATTAAAGAATGAAATTTATTGTTTCAAGTACCTATTTGCTAAAGCAACTTCAAATTTTAGGAGGCGTAATCAACAACAGTAATACGTTACCCATCTTAGATAATTTTTTGTTTGATTTAAAAAAGGACAAACTAACTGTTTCTGCTTCTGACCTAGAAACAACTATGAGTTCAATTATTAAAGTTGACTCAGATAATGAAGGCACTATTGCCGTACCTGCAAGACTCCTTCTAGAAATGTTGAAAACTTTCCCTGAGCAACCACTTACTTTTGTGGTTGAAGATAATAATACTGTAGAAATTAGTTCTAATCACGGTAAATATGCTTTAGCATATGCTGATGGAGCTGAATTTCCAAAAGCGGTAGAATTATCAAGCCCAAGTTCAACAACCCTACTAGGAGACATATTGGCAACTGCCATAAACAAAACAATTTTCGCAGCAGGTAATGATGATTTAAGACCTGTAATGAGCGGTGTGTTTTTTCAATTTTCTACTGAAAATCTAACTTTTGTTGCTACTGACGCACATAAATTGGTAAAATATCAACGTACTGATGTAACTGCAACCCAAGTAGCAGAATTTATTATGCCTAAAAAACCATTAACCTTACTAAAAGGAATATTGGCGGGTAGCGAATCTGATGTATTGATTGAATATAATGATAGTAATGCAAAATTCAGTTTCGAAGAAACAGAATTAATCTGTAGATTAATTGATGGTAAATATCCAAATTACGAAGCGGTAATACCAAAAGAGAACCCAAATAAACTTACGATTGCTAGAAATCAATTTTTAAGTTCGGTAAAAAGGGTTTCTATTTTCTCTAATAAAACAACCCATCAAATTCGTTTAAAAATAGCTGGCGCAGAATTAAATATATCTGCAGAAGACATTGACTACTCTAATAAGGCTGAGGAAAGATTAACTTGTTCATACCAAGGTGATGATATGCAAATTGGCTTTAACTCAAGGTTCCTGACCGAGATGTTAAATAATTTGAATTCTGATGAAGTTTCTTTAGAAATGAGCTTACCAAATCGCGCTGGTATTCTTACACCATCGGATGGTTTAGATGAAGGTGAATATGTTACTATGTTGGTAATGCCAGTTATGCTAAATAACTAATTATAAAATTTAAAGAAATAAAAAAAGGTGCAGTTGAATATTCAACTGCACCTTTTTTTATATTACTTCTTGAACTATTATGAGATAAATCTTATGGTACCAAAATAACTTGGTGACTCACCATTACTTGCTTTTACCGCATTTACAACTGGCATTACTATCGATAAGACTCCAGCTAAAATTAATAACAAGATACCAAGTCCGAAAAACAATATACCAGGAATACCTATTATTAAATATAAGATTAAAGTTAATTGAAAGTTAATGACAGACTTACCATGCTCCTCCATACCAACAACAGAATCTTTAGTGGTTAACCAGATTACCAAAGGCACTAACAAACCGCCAAACCCTGTAATAAAATCTAAGTATTGTGAGAGATGTGTCATGACTAAAAGATTACGATCTTCACGTAACGTTACACTATTATTTACTAGTTCCATTTTTGATTGATTTTAGATGAATACTATAAATAAGACGCGTAAAAGTCAAATTTGTTACAAATTGTGTACTACTACATTTTTCGTTTAAGCTTTTTAAGTTTCTCTTGCCCCTTCATAACTTTCATTTGAATCTTAACGATTTTATCATCCATTTTCTGAATATCTACAGGTGATAAAGTACCTTTTAATTTTCCTTTTTCAAGTTGGTTTTGCAATCTTTCTATTTGATTTTCTTGTTTATCAATGGCCTTAGATGTCGAATTAACTTGCTTTTCTATCTTCTCTTTATTTTTTAAATCTTTCGCTTCTTTTTTTTCCTTCTTAGCTTTCTCATCAGATTTTTCTACCTTCCTTTTTACCTGTTCCATTTCCTTTTGATATTCAACAGAAGTACTCATAGTTGAATCATTAGAATCGTTTTGGGTATACCCAAAAGAATAAGCAAAAGCAAACACTAGTAACATAATAATTTTCTTCATCTTATTTTTAAATTTATAACATATAAAATTACCATTTAATTGAATACTGCAATCAATTTGGATTCATAATAAGACTATAACACCAGTTATTAAATGATTATTTTTGCAACATGATTAAAGCAGATACGATAATAGCGTTAGCAACTCCTTCAGGTTCTGGAGCTATTGCCATTATTAGACTTTCTGGCCCAAATGCAATTTCAATTGCATCACAACATTTTGAATCTATTTCAGGTAAAGTACTTGGGAAACAAAAAAGTCATACCATACATTTAGGTTATATAAAAGATAGCTCTGCTGTTTTAGACCAAGTACTGATTTCTATCTTCAAAAATCCACATTCGTATACAGGTGAAGATATCATTGAAATTTCGTGTCATGGATCCCCTTATATTCAACAGCAGATTATTCAATTATTTCTCAGAAATGGTTGCAGAACTGCAGATGCTGGTGAGTTCACTTTAAGAGCGTTTTTGAACGGTAAAATGGATTTAAGTCAGGCCGAAGCCGTTGCCGATCTTATTTCTAGTGATAATGCAGCAAGCCACCAGATTGCCGTGCAACAAATGCGTGGCGGATTTAGTAATGAAATTAAAAACTTACGAGCAGAACTACTCAACTTTGCCTCTCTCATTGAACTTGAACTCGATTTTTCTGAAGAAGATGTAGAATTTGCAGATCGTACACAATTTAAAGAATTACTTACACGTATTCAAAAAGTTTTGAAAAGCCTTATTGATTCGTTCGCTGTAGGAAATGTGATAAAAAACGGAATTCCGGTTGCTATAGTAGGTGAACCTAATGTAGGTAAATCTACGCTACTTAATGCATTTCTGAATGAAGAACGAGCTTTAGTATCAGACATTGCTGGCACCACTCGTGATACCATTGAAGATGAAATAGCAATTGGAGGAATTGGTTTTAGATTTATAGATACTGCAGGAATACGTGAAACAGAAGATGTTATAGAAGGCATGGGTATTAAAAGAACATTTGAAAAAATAGAGCAAGCCCAAGTTATCTTATTATTAGTTGATGGTTCAAAACTTTTAGCAAACGACCAAAAACTTAAAAATATTGTAATTGATTACGAAAAAATCAAGAATCAAAACCCTCAAAAACCATTAGTTCTACTAATAAACAAAGCCGACACTCTTTCAGAAGCAGATAAAGAATTTATAGGTCAGTATTTGAACAACATTAACTACCTCTCTGCCAAAACTGGCGAAGGAGTTGAAGCATTAAAAAATAGCCTTTTGGAATTTGTAAATACAGGTGCCTTACGCAACAACGAAACTATTGTTACTAATACGCGGCACTACAATTCTTTGCTTAAAGCTTTGGAAGAAATAGAGAAAGTACAATTTGGCATGAAAGAAGATCTATCAAGCGACCTTATGGCCATTGATGTTCGTGAAGCTTTATATCATTTAGGAGAAATTACAGGGCAAGTGACCAATGATGAATTGCTAGGAAATATATTTGCCAATTTTTGTATCGGAAAATAAATAAGTTTTTCCTTTGGTCTTAAATGGTTTCATTTGGTTTCATTTGGTTTCATTTGGTTTCATTTGGTTTCATTTGGTTTCATTTGGTTTCATATGACTGTAAATCAATAAGTTGTTGAAAAGTATCTTTATTTTCTCTTTCTCATAATCTCCTATTTTTATACATTTATTTCACCTAATTTTCACCTCGGATGATATTTTAGTCCTTGAGGTGAAAAAATTTCACCTCAGTTATGAAAATAAGCCTCAAGAGTAAAAAGATTAAAAACGGAAAACTTAGTCTCTTTTTAGAATTCTACAAAGGACATTACATTGACAAAAACGGTATAAATAAATATGACCGTGATTTTGAATATTTGAAGCTCTATCCCTTACAAGATCCGAGTACGTCAGATGAAAAAAGAAAAAACAAAGAAACCTATGAACTAGCCTAAAAAATCCTTTCTATTCGAAAAGCAGAATTCTACCAAGGAAAATTCAAATTGAGAAATGATAAAAAGGGTATGATTACTTTTATGGATTATTACAAAAGGCTAAAAGAGGAACGTTTTGAAACCAAGGCCAATTATGGAAATTGGGATGCCGCTCAAAAACACATTGAAAAATATTGATATCGAATTCGTAAAGGGTTTTAAGACATAGTTAAACAATAAGGCAAAAACAAAGAGTGACACTCCCCTATCCCAAAATTCTAAATATACCTATTTCAATAAATTTAAAGCAGCCATAAGGGAAGCCTATACCGAAAACTTTTTAGGAGAAAATGTACTACGGTCAGTTAAAGGTTTTGAGCAAGGTGAATCTACGCGAGAGTACCTTACCTATTCCGAACTACAGGGATTGACACAAGCAGAGTGTAAGTACCCTATGTTAAAAAACGCTTTTATTTTCAGTTGTCTTCCAGGTTTACGATGGAGCGATATAGATAAATTAAGATGGTCAGAAGTCCGAGATGAAGACACGGGGTCACGAATCATCTTTAGACAGAAAAAAACCGATGGGCTAGAATACCTTTATGTTTCTGAGCAGTCGCGAAAGCTTTTAGGCAAAAGAACTAACGAAAGCGACCGGGTTTTCAGAGGACTTAAATATGGAGCAGTCTATAATACCGAAATTCTAAGATGGTGCATGAAAGCTGGAATTACTAAACATATCACCTTCCATAGTGCAAGACACACAAATGCTGTACTGCTGTTAGAAAATGGAGCAGATATTTAACAGTATCAAAACGATTGGGTCATCGTGAAATTCGAACAACGGAAATCTATACCAAGATTATCGATGAAAAAATGAAGGAAGCAGCTAATCTAATTCCTGAATTGAATCTGGATATTTATTAGAACTTTTCGAAGACTTTTCTACTACCATCAAATGTCCAATAAAAGATTAATTAACGAGAATACTAAAAAAGACCATAAATGGGACGCTCCGGAAGATGAATTTTGGCTTTACTGAAATCCTCCTGTAAAAAGGCCGTTTTAAAAGACTCTAAAATTGTTCGCAATGACTCATATGCTTTGTATAATGAACATATTGGACTTAAGCTGTAATTTTCATGAGAAATATGCTGACATCTTTAATTTGATTTCCATTTTCAATATTTTTTAAAAGCACTATTTATTCGGAATGGGTTAAAAATCTAATGATACATTGTCTAAATTTAATTTACTTGAAAGGGATATTAATGCCATTCTCACACTAAACACGCTTCTATTTTGCAACTCCCCCAGTTAAAATTGATAATAACAAAAAGGCCTGATGTAGTTCGTAAAATAGTTAAGACCTTATCTTTGAAACACTTCAATGTATCGAAATCTTTTAATAAATATAGGTGTATCCGTAGCCTTTGTATTGGTTGCACAATATGAGGTAATAGGACAACAGCTTGATCCGGAGCTTGCTCAACTTATAGCTAAAGGCTTGGATAAAAGCCATGGTATAAAAATCAATGGTTTTGAAGCCGAGCAGGCAAAAGTTGATCAGCGATTGGCAAAATCTACTTTCCTTCCCAAGGTTACCATAAATGGAAGCTATACGCGATTGAACGATGATATCACATTTGACAGCGATACACGAAATCTATTGGTTGCAACGCAAAGATTACTAATAAAAGAGGCCACGGGAATTCCTTTTAATGCTGAATTTCCCAATGATGTTCCGCTAACGGAAATTACCAATTTGCAGGACAAAAATATCCTAAGGTCCTCCGTTGATCTGGATTGGGTACTTTTTAGCGGATTCGAAGCGAGCAATGCTTTTAAAGCGAGTAGGCATAAAGAAGCTTCGTTCAATTATTTGGGTATGGCCGAAAAGGACAAATTAGCACTAAAAATAATAGAGACCTATGACAAACTTGCGCTGGTCTATGCCTCCGAAGAAGTATTGAACACTTCTAAAAACTACTTAAACGAACAAGAGTATTACGTAAAAAAATCCATCCAGAACGGCCTTGCCACGCCCATTGGCCGAAAAAAAATTGAACTGGCACAGCAGCAATTAAAAACCAAACAGTTGGAGTATAATCAAAATAAAATACTGCTGATAGAGGTACTACATCAACTTACAAATGAAAATAGGGAACGTTTAAGACTGATTGAGCCTCAATTACGGCCGTTCGTGAACGACTCATTATCAACTATTCAAAAGCGAAATGAGGTCAAAGCCTTAGAGGAAGCTGAAAAAGCAACTCTTTACAAGGCGAAAATGGAAAAAAACAGCTTTGTGCCTAAGCTTGCCTTAAAAGGGCATTATGAATTTATAGAAGACGATTTGTCGTTGTTAGACCCTATTTGGTTCGTTGGAATGGGTTTGAAATGGAACATCTTTGACGGTAATCAATCCTATTTGAACAGTAAGAAATCTGTAATTGAAGGAAGAAAATATAGAGAACAAATCGAGGATGCCCAAGAAATGATCTCTCTTGGTATCACCAAAGCTGAACTAGGGTATAATTCATCCCTTCAGAAGATCAATATGGTTCAAAAAGAAATTGAGTTGGCGAAGGATACTTATAAAATGGTCAATAAACAGTATAAAAACGATTTGGCTTCAATTACCGATATGTTGGAGGCTTTGAACGATTTGGAAAAATCCAATTTCAAATTACAAGAATCCTTTTTTGATCAACGAAGGGCGTTCATTGAATTGCTTTATGCGAAAGGGTCCCTTAATTACTAGTGGAGCTTAAAAGGTTAGAAAAATGAAATTATTTAGAAACATAGTAACGGGCTTCGTCGCAATTATCGCCTTAAGTTCTTGCGGAAACGACTCGTCGATTACTCCTTTCAGAGGGAAAGTAAAGTTCGAAACAATCTCCG
Source organism: Maribacter orientalis (assembly GCF_900109345.1). GTDB lineage: Bacteria > Bacteroidota > Bacteroidia > Flavobacteriales > Flavobacteriaceae > Maribacter > Maribacter orientalis. The sequence goes on along the minus strand of NZ_FNZN01000005.1, from coordinate 55,330 downwards.
TTAGCAGCAAACTCGCCGGAAGAATCGATAAGGTGTATGTTGAGGAAGGGCAGACCGTAAAAAAAGGGGATACCCTAGCACTTTTGAATATTCCGGAGGTAAACGCCAAACTTGTGCAGGCAGAAGGTGCCATTACATCGGCTAAGGGTCAATTTAATATGGCTTCCAACGGTGCAACCGTTGAGCAACTAAATCAAATAAATGGTCAAATCGATGCGGGGAGGGCACAACTTAATTTTGCCCAGCAATCCTATAATAGGTTACAGGCCATGTATAACGACTCGCTGGTTACCGGGCAGCAATTGGATGAAGTAAAGATGAAACTTGATATGGCTAAGGCCAACATCGCCGCTTTGGAGGCTAAACGCAGCGAGGTAGGCAAAAGCGCCAGGGTAGAACAACTAGACCAAGCCAAAGGCCAGCTGGACAGGGCGATCGGTGCAAAAGAAGAAGTACTTGCCGCAGCCGATGAGAAATTTATCATTGCCCCGGCGGACATGTCCATAGAAACCATCAGTCTTCAAGAAGGGGAATTACTTACCCCAGGGTATGCGTTGTTCAATGGTTATAAAAATAACAGCGTCTATTTTAGGTTTACGATTCCCGAATCCAAAGTGTATGATTTCGAATTGGGCAAACCACTTACCATTGTTAATCCATATACCGAGGAAGAAATCGAGGCAAAAATTACAGCAATAAAGCAGCTACCAGGATATGCCGACATTACGAGTACGGCTCCATTATATGAATTGTCCGAGTCCATTTATGAGTTGAAGGTCGTTCCTACCGAGGAAATTTTACAACAGAAATTTTATATGAATGCTACCATTCTTATTAAATAATCATGGTATGAAAAAATTTTTGAGATTACTCCGGAAAGAATTTAAGCGCATATTTTCAAATAATGTGCTGCTTGCTATTTTTATTGGGGCGCCCATATTTTACGGAATTTTATTTGGCTATGTCTATAAGCAGGCAAAAGTGCTAGACCTTCCTCTCGTTATCATAGATTTAGACCATAGTCCTACTTCGGACAAGATTATCGATGCCTTTGAGGACAATGAAGTATTGCTTGTGACCGATGTGAGATACATTCCAGGGAACATTTTAAAGGAAATGCCCACCGAACAATATACTGCAGTAATCACCTTACCTGCGAATTTCGAGGCAGATCTTCTCCAAAAAAGACACCCTGAAATAAGGGTCGATTTGAATATGGCGAATATACTGAATGCCAATACCGCAAGTAAGAATATTCAATCGGTCTTAATTACCCTGAATGCCGGTATAGAAATAGAAGGCCTCAAAAAACAGGGACTACATCCTAACCAGGCAACAACCTCCTTCGAACCTTTTAAAATCAACTTTAATAAGTTGTACAATTCTACGGGGAACTATTTAACTTTTATGCTCCCGGGTTTGCTTGCCACGATTATGCAACAAATTATCTTTCTGGGAATGGCACTGGTTTTTGCCAGGGATTTTGAAGACGGCTACTTTGAAGAACTCATAAAAAATAGCAAATCTTCCTTATACCACATCGCCCTTAAATCCACACCGTTTTTATTGATGATACCCATGATGTGGGCAATCGTAAGCTTGTTCATTGTCTATTTTAAGATCGATGCCGATATATTCAATTTCCCCATGCTGGTTTTGACAGCTTTATTGACATTGGGCTCTATGTTTATCGGAATGCTGTTCTCCATAGCAATTCCGAGCCAACTAAAGGCTACCGAGTTGTTGATGGTCATTTCAACCCCTGCTTTCGTACTTAGTGGATTTACATGGCCAACACTGACGTTTCCCGATGCTATAACGAATACCGCCCAGTACATTCCCTTGACCCAGTTCTTAAGTGGATTCAGAAAGATAGCCTTTTACGGAGGAGACGTATCGTCCATTAAACCTGAGATCAATATATTATTGCTCATCACCCTTGTTGCGTTTGTCGCAATGGCAGTATTGCTTCAGTACAAAATATATAGACGCGTTAAAAAGAAAAAAAGAGTAATGAATACAATCACACACTAAATCGAATGCAGGACTTTAAATTCATTGAAAATACTGCCACTACTTATGTAACAGATATACTTGATGATAGGTTTGAGAGCATAACCTTATGCTTTCCTGACGATTATGAAGGCGAAGTAGTGGCTACGCTAATACGGCGAAAGTTAGATACCATGTCCAACAAGGCCATTTTATATGTGCACGGTTTTAATGATTATTTTTTTCAAAAAGAGCTAGCCAAGCGATATAATAAAAATGGATTTCATTTTTATGCTTTGGATTTACGCAAGTACGGGCGGTCATATCTAAGCCATCAAAAACTTAATAATGTACGGTCTTTATTGGAATATGATGAAGAAATAAACATGGCCTTACAAATCATTAAATCGGAAAAAAACAAGGAGGTCATTTTAATGGGGCACTCTACAGGAGGTCTTATTGTAACGAATTATGCCGTGAATCATCTAAATAGTACTCTTTTTCATGGTGTGCTCTGCAATAGTCCGTTTTATGAATTCAATTTAAATGATTTTGAGAGAAAGATGGGAATCCCGATACTGTCTTTTCTTGGCAGGTATTTTCCTAACAAAACTGTTTCAGGAGGATTTTCAAAACTATATGGCCATAGTTTGCACCAGGACAAATATGGGGAATGGGAGTATTCCCTTGCATGGAAACCTCATGATATACCCAAGATAAATCTAGGTTTCATCAGTGCTATCCATGAAGCACAAGAGAACTTAAAAAATAAACTCGTTGTAGATGTGCCGATATTGGTGATGCATAGTGATAAATCAATCTACCAAAACCACTGGTCCGAGAAACTAAAAGAGGGAGACGCGGTATTGAATATTGACCATATAAGACATTATGCCAATAAAATCAAAGGAAACGTAACTATTTGCGAAATAGAAAATGGCATGCATGATTTAATACTTTCAAAAAAGCCGATTGGGGAAAATGTCTATAAAAAAATGTTTGAATGGGTGAGCATAAATTTTAAATCAACACAAACAACGCACAACAATATATCTTATGAAAAAAGTAGTAGAAACAACACTAACACAGAACATTTTCAGAATTTTATTGGCCCTCTTTATGATTTTTGCCGGATATAGCCACTTAACGTTTAACCGGATAGATTTTCAAGCCCAGGTTCCGGATTGGATGCCACTAAGCAAGGACCTCGTGGTTATTTTATCCGGAATTGTTGAAATAAGCCTAGGTCTGGCCTTACTATTATGGAAAAAGCAACGTGTGAACGTTGGATGGGCATTGGCGCTATTCTTTATTCTGGTATTCCCTGGTAATATCGCTCAATATTTGGATGGAAAAGATGCGTTTGGATCACTTGATTCGGATAGGACCCGATTGATCCGACTCTTCTTCCAACCAGTCCTGATTGCTTGGGTGTTATGGTCGGCGGGTTCATGGCAGGCATGGAGAAATAACAGAACGTTAACTTAAAAACATAAAAAGCATGAAAGCATTACAAATAGTAAAATACGGAGCTCTTAAAGACAGTTTATCCATCAACGAGATAGAAAAACCGTCTATAACATCGAATGATATTCTAGTTCAAGTCAAGGCAGCATCGCTAAACCCCATCGATTACAAATTGGTTGAAGGCCACTTGAGGGAGATGATTGCCTTAGAATTTCCATGTACCATTGGTTTTGATGTTAGCGGTATAGTGGTTGAAAAGGGTGTGGACGTAGGTAATTTTGAAGTTGGCGACGAAATATACGCTAGAGTGCCGCAAGAACAAATGGGTACGGTCGCGGAATATGTGGCCATCAATAGTGATGTTGTTGCCAAGAAACCAACAAATAGCTCCTTTGAAGAAGCGGCTGGTCTGCCATTGGCGGGCCTCACAGCTATTCAGGCTTTGGAACGCGTTGGTTTGAAAGAAAATGACAGGGTTCTAATCCATGCAGGATCTGGTGGGGTAGGTAGTTTTGCGATTCAGTATGCCAAAGCTAAAGGCGCCATTGTTTATACGACAACAAGTACCAAAAATGTAGACTGGGTGAAAGCTTTGGGAGCAGACCGTGTCATTGATTATAAAATGGAAGACTATAAAACCGTTGCAAAAAATCTGGATATCGTTTTTGACACGCTAGGGGATGAGTACACCAATGAAGCCTTTGAAATCATTGAAGAAGGGGGACGGGTGACTACCATAGTAGGTCCTCCTGACCAAGACACGGCAAAGCAAATGGGTATGACGGATTACGAGTTGCCCGAACAGTTATCGAAACTGATTGAAAAGAAATCCGCTACCTACAAACTTACATGGATGCAACCTAATGCTAAACAGTTGAAACTTATCAGTAAAATGGTTGAAGACCGTGAAATCAAGCCCGTAGTCGACCTAATTTATGCTTTCGAGGATGGCGTTGATGCTTATGAATACTTGGCTACTGGAAGAGCACAAGGAAAGGTGATTATAAGTTTAGTTTAAACAGATAAAGAATTAAGCTGAACATCAATTTAACACCTATTAATTAATAAAAATTTTAGAAATGAAAGCAATATATACAGCAGAAGCAACTGCAACAGGTGGTCGGAACGGCCATGTAAAAAGTAAAAACAACGTTTTAGACCTTGAAGTAAGAAGTCCAAAAGCATTGGGTGGCGCAAATGACGACTACCCCAATCCTGAAATGCTTTTTGCAGCAGGCTATTCAGCTTGTTTCGATAATGCCTTAAACTTAGTTATTACACAAGGCGTAATAGAGACAGGCGAAACAAGCGTAAATGCAAAAAATAAGCATCGGCCGAATCAAAAACGGTGGCTTTGGTTTAGCGGCAGAATTAGAGGTAAATATACCAGAAGTAAACTTAAAACAAGCAAAGGAATTGGCAGAAAAAGCACATCAAGTATGTCCTTACTCCAATGCTACACGTGGTAACATTGAAGTAAAATTAACAGTAACCAATAAATAGAAAAATTATGAATTTCAAAAATATAACTACAGCCGGAAGCGGTGTTTTAGGATACCAAATCGCTTTTCAAACCGCTTTTCACGGATTTAAAGTAATGGTTTACGATATTAATGATGAAGTTTTAGAAAAAGCTAAATCAAAATTCAGCATATTGAGTGAAGCATACAAAACAGATTTAAATGCAACTCAAGAACAATTAGACCAGACACTTGAAAACTTAAGTTATACTTCAGACTTAAAAGAAGCTGTAAAAGATGCCGATTTAGTAATTGAATCTGTTCCTGAAAATCCAAAAATAAAAACTAGTTTTTACGAACAATTAGCAAAAGTAGCTCCCGAAAAAACCATTTTTGCAACCAATTCTTCTACGCTTCTGCCAAGTGATTTTGCAAAAGCAACTAAAAGACCCTCAAAATTTTTAGCATTGCACTTTGCAAATAGTATTTGGAAGCATAATACGGCAGAAATTATGGGACATCCTGGTACTGACCCTAACGTTTTCAAAGATGTTGTTGCCTTTGCTAAAGCTATTGGAATGCTTGCGCTACCTTTAAATAAAGAGCAATCTGGCTACATCATAAATTCAATGTTGGTGCCTTTCTTTTTTACAGCAACCGATTTAATTATAAAAGAAGTAGCCGATTATGAAACGATAGATAAAACTTGGATGAAAGCAACTGGTTCTCCCACGGGTCCTTTCGCTATGATTGATGTTGTGGGTATCACAACTTTTTATAACGTTAGTAAAATGACTGCTGAAAAAACAAAAGACCCCATCAAAATTAAAACCGCAGCATACATTAAAGAAAAATTTATTGATGAAAAAAAATTAGGAGTGTCTACTGGAGAAGGTTTTTATAAATACCCTAATCCTTCTTACAAACACGCTGACTTTCTCAAATAATACTCTGGCATTGTTAGAAGACTTGTAATAGCGTTATGCTAAAAAGATTGAAAAAGTATGCAATTTGAAAGATGAATTCGCAATCACATACAAATAATAACAGTTTAAAATAATAGATTATGAAAGATAAAATGACCTATCCAAAATCATTTTCGCACATCGGAATTACAGTACCGGATATAAAAAAGGCAGTAAAATTTTATAAAGATGTTATGGGCTGGTACGTTATCATGCAGCCCTCTGTAGTTAAAAAAGAATCCGATACGGCCATAGGCATAATGTGCATAGATGTGTTTGGGGACGATTGGGAACAGTTTGAAATAGCGCATATGTCCACCTCGGACGGTATAGGAATAGAGCTGTTTTCCTTTCCCCATGGCGTAAAGGAGGCTCCTGAATTCAACCCATTCGATACGGGACTTTTCCATTTCTGTATTCAAGATCCAAATATCGAAGCCTTGGTAGAAAAAATAGTTTCCTCTGGAGGTAAACAGCGGATGCTTATTAGGGAGTATTATCCCAATGACAAGCCATACAAAATGTGCTACGTAGAAGATCCGTTCGGCATCGTGTTCGAGATTTATACGCATAGCTATGAACTGACGTATTCATCCGGTGCCTATTCGGAGTAAATAGTAACCAATAGTACCATCTAGAGCACTTCTAAAAGCGGAGGGACCGCAGCTAACAATTTTAAGTGTTGTCATTAAAAAAAACGGTACTTTTTCAAATCTTTATTTGAATGTACGGCATCAATTAAACGCAATATGACTGTAATAAAACATAAACGCTTGATTTCCATCCAAACTATAATTGCTCTGACTATAGTTGCTATTTCAAGCTTTCAGTTGCAAGGACAGACCCTAAAGCGTTCGGCCTTTAAGGATTCAATGCAACGAATACCTTCTTTTACCATTCACAAAGACAATTATTTTATTACCGGAGTCCCAACCAACAAAACTATAAACAGCAGTACCGCTAATGCCAAATACCAGATTAGTTTTAAACAGATGATAAGCAGAAGTGTCTTGCCATGGGACACCTACTTATTCCTTACTTATAGTCAAAAAGCATTTTGGGATATCTATAAAGAATCGTATCCTTTTAAGGAAATCAACTTTAATCCCACAATTGGGGTCGGCAGAGCGTTTTTTGACAAGAATGATAGGCTACGAGGTATAGGTAGTTTTAATTTTGAGCATGAATCCAATGGTAGGGACAGTATTTTTTCCAGAAGTTGGAACAGATTCAGTCTTGAATACAAAACGGCTATTAGTTCTAAAACAATTGTAACAATCAAGGGTTGGGTGCCTTTTGGATACAAGAGCGGCAATACAGACCTTTTGGATTATGTAGGCCTTGGAGAGCTTACCGCTTCACATGATTTTTTACCTGATAAGCTTAGTTTGGAAATGAAATTAAGGAAAGGATTGATGTGGGATTTTAAGGGAATGTTACGAACACGCCTGTATTATCGACCTTTCAAGAGCAAATCTAACCAATATATTATGTTGGAATGGTTCGTGGGTCATGCGGAAAACCTGATAAATTACGAGCAATTCACCTCAATGGTGCGTGTTGGTTATGTTATTAAAACTAACGAACTGAATATTTTGAAACGAAATTTGTAAAAAGTGGGTTGTCGAACCAACCAATTTGTATGATACACCTTCAAGTTTTTACCAATTGAATCGAGGGACCGCTTAAATTAACAATTATCCGCAAATTAGTTTCTGACCTTATTGGAGTTGATATGCTAATGAATTTAAAGAATCTACCCTTATTGAGTCTAGTTAAAATATCAATATCTGGGCTGCTTGTCCGTAATTTTTAGCCTCTTAAAACGAACAACATAAAGGACAGTATTCATCATAAGAATGGAAATTTTCTTCAAGACGTTTATGTTATGGACTGCGCCTAAAACAATATAATTGACCCTTTTTAAACTGAAATTTTTGTGTTTAACAATTTTAAATTGTTGATAACCCAACATTCTCCCATTTTTGATAAAAACCAAATGGTTTCATTAGAATTCATTTGAGACCAAATTTATTTTATTCAATTTTATATGGTTTCATATGAATTGATTTGATGTACGTATTTGTTTATCAGATTTTTATGAATAACTAAAAACGAAATATCAAGCTTTACCCCTTCCGTTATTTTACCTTTATCCAAGGAATTCTTCAAAAGAAAACAAAAGCGCTTTTGTTCATTTCGTAACCCTAAAAAGAAACAAATGGACAATTATTTAATCCTCGAACGACTTGATCGTTTGGAACGGCTTTTAATAGCCAATAAGGAAGTACTCACCTTTGAGGAAACTTGCGTCTATACCGGAATATCGAGAAGCTAACTATACAAATTGCCGGCCTCTGGAAATATACCCCATTCAAAACCCAATGGCAAGATGCTTTTCTTTGAAAAGACCAAACTCAACGCTTGGCTTCTTCAGAACGGTAGAATGTCAAGATTGGAAATCGAGACCGAGGCCCTCAACTACACCTTTAAAAACAAGCGCAGATGAAAAGGGAAGAAATATGCTGGAAAAAAGCCTGTGCCGTCTGCATCGTGAAAACGATGGCAAAGGCAGGGCACTTTCCCCGCAGGGAAACGAAGAAAGAAGCTTGGTTCCTAAGCCCGTTCCGGCGAGAGACCCAAGCCTCTTTCAAAGTATCGAAAATCAAGAACCTTTGGTTCGACCATGGGTCGGGCTTCGGTGGGAACACCCTCGATCTGGTCGTCCGGCTTTACGACTGCCGTTTGACGGATGCGCTCGACTTCCTTTCCAACATACTGCCCTCTTTTTCTTTTCAACCGCAACCTTTTGAACCACCTAAGAACGATGGCTTCATTATAAAAAGTACCCTCCCTATATGGCACTACGGGTTGAAAGCTTACCTAAACGAGCGGAGCATAACGCTGGAAACCGCCAATAAATATTGTAAGGAAGTCCATTACTCACGGAAAGGAAACCACTATTTCGGTATCGGACTACGGAACGATTCCGGTGGTTGGGAACTTCGCAATAGGTACTATAAGAGTTCCTCTTCCCCAAAGGACATTACCTATTTTTCAAACGGATGTATGCAGCTAGTGGTAACGGAAGGATTGTTCGATTTTTTGACTGTCACCAACTTCCGTCACGAGAACATGTCTTTCCTGATTTTAAACTCGCTGTCCTTTCTAAAAAGAGCCATGAAATTTAACGAACGGTTCAAACATATTGAATTGTATCTCGACAACGATAAGGCAGGAAATGAAGCTACGGAATGGTTGATACAAAACCATAGAGGATGTATCGATAAATCCTATTTATATAAAGATATAAATGAAATGTGGAAAAGAAGAAACGGAAGGTAGGCGTAAAAATGCGTCTGAGTAAGAATTCAAGATGTGTCATTGTCATGACAAATCTTGCTTTTGCTCCCGTTGGTCGCAAAAGGATGGGAACTGTTAGTCGGGTTTTTGATATATGATTTATCAAAGTAACCTTCGATTGAAAAAGATAAAAAACCTAAAGTGAAAAAGGAATTTGTACAATTTCGATGTTCCATTTATGAGAAGAAGCTGCTCAAGATCAAGGCCAAAAAGAGCGGACTTTCCATAAGCGAATATTGTCGCCGTGCCGCCTTCGACCATCGGATCGTAGAACGGTTTTCCGATGAACAGATCGCTGTGTACAAATTGCTTGTTAAATATCAGATTAACTTTAAACGTATTGGGAATATGTACCGAAAACGGAATCCGGAAATGGCCGATGAAGTGATACAACTGGCAAACGAGATACGGGAACATCTTTATAATTTCAAGAAATGATAGGCATGGGAAAATCCATATCGCATACGGGAGCTTCCATGGGTTACGGATGGAACGAGGAGAAAGATGCCCAGGTGGTCCATCGCGAACATCTGGCAGGGGACAATCCCGAAGAGATCACACAGGAATTCAAGATCATACAATCCCAGAACCACCTGTGTAAAAAGTACACTTTGAGCTTCGTCCTTAGTCCCACGATAGAAGATGGAAAGGGATTGAAAGAAAATGAACTGAAGGAAATTACGGAAAGGTTCATCAAGGAAATGAAACTACAGGAACGCCAGGCGATCGCTTTTGTGCATCAGGATAAAAACCATCGGCATATCCATTTATACGTCAACCGCATCGGTTTTGACGGCAAGGCATACAAGGACAGCTACATTGGGAAACGGAGCCAGCAGGCGGCAGAAAAAGTAGCCCAGCAAATGGGTTTGACCACGGTAAGGGAAGTACAACAGGAAAAATTGAACGAAGTAATGAATATACGCCAGGAAATAAAGCAGGTCCATGAGAAGGTTATTGTCGAAATGAAGCCCAAAAATTTTGACCAGTATATCAAATACATGAAACAAAATGATGTAAAGGTCATTCCAAGCATCAATAAATCGAATCAGCTGCGAGGTTTCCGCTTCGAATACATGGACCGGAACCTAAAGGGAAGTGCAGTACACCGTTCCATGTCAATGGGACGAATAGCGGAACGGATCGGGTTTGATAAAAATGATGTTCAAAAAATGGCCAAAGAAAATACGTTAACGATGTTTGCAAGACGGTAGGGGTATCGCCCAACTTGGCAGTTACAATCGCTAAAAAAACAATTACAATGGCCGTTAAGAAATCGATAGGATTAGGAATGGAAATTTAAGATTATGGCAAAACTGGACGAAATAGCGGAATTGTTGACCGAAGAAATAAAGGAATTCGAAAACTCGATCAGCCGCATGGAGAAGATGCAAACTTTTTTGATGAACTGACAAGATCAAGCCCGACACGAAAGACATTGATTTTATCTTAAGGCGATACAATGATGACCAAATGAAAGCGATCGAAGACCAACATAAATTGATGGCGAACGTGGTCTACTACATTAAAAAATCCATGACTATTCCGAAATGGGCAATACGGTTGTTCGTGGGGTTATTGGTCTGCATTATTTTGGTTTTGGGATTCTCCGTTTATAAAGTTTCACGAATCTCCGATATAAAGCAAGAAGCATATGGACAGGGAGAAGAAAATACGGTCGGGCATTTCAGGGCTTTCTTCGAGGCCAGCCCAGAGGCAGTCGAGCTTTACCAAAAATGGCGAGAACCCAAAAGCAAAAAGTAGGGTGCGCCCTATCCGGTTTTTGGGTAAGATTTGGGAAGTCAAATCTTCAATGGACACGTAAAGCCAATATTTATTGTATCCATATTTGCTAAATATAGATAAGTTTATTATTTTTATGCTCTAATCCTTAAAGACATGAACATTAGTTTTACTAAAAAACAAGAGGAATATATCTCCAAACAGGTCGATTCTGGGGAGTATCAAAACAATAGTGAGGTAATTCGTGATGCACTTCGATTGCATCAGATATACCGCCATAAAGTAATCGCAGATTTAAGGGTCGAGATTGAAAAAGGATGGAACGGCCCAGACAGCGATATAAGCGTTGACGATATCATAGCTTCTAGGAAACAAGCTCAATGAATCGATTCGTTCTTGCTGAAGCCGCCAAAAATGACCTTCAAGAAATCTATGATTTTGGAATCCATAAATTTGGGCATTCACAGGCCACAAAATATTTAGAGGGCTTACGAGAGTATTTTGAGGCGTTGACCACAAATCCAGACATAGGCAAACAAAGGGATGAAATAAAAGTTGGATTATATAGTCTTCCGCATGTATCCCATATCATTTTTTACCGAATTTTACCAGATCGCATTCGTATTGTCCGAGTTTTGCATGGTCGAAGTGATATTCCAAAGCACCTGAAATGAAACTTTAAATGGAAAAAGCTATTACATATAAAAATACGTCAAAGCAAACCTGCGTCTAGAAGAGTTAATCGATGTGGTCGATGACAATACACCATTGGATGATCCTTTGGCTAAAGAGTTTTTGAGAATTTCAGACATTATCGAAGAATATGAGAGTATTCATTACTCCATGGAAGACCTAAAACAATAATCATTGAAATCATTATCCGACTAAAGGAAAGCAAAAGTGTTCACCTATTTTCCACCTCAGACGCCCCTACCACAATGTTTACGGGGATAAGAAGATACTGTATCGGCAAATAACATCACAAAACTATACTTACAAAATACCCGTAAACCTCAATAATATATGAGTTTTCATAAATTAGGCTTTGTAGCACTGTGCAATATTTAGCGTTTTTTAGCACATTTTTGTACCGATATTGTACCTAGCTATCGTTTTTAAATCATATTTGAGACATAAGGGGAAATGATGTAGCAAATTGCCTACTACTCTGCTGAGTTTTAACATTTTTTCAGAAATCAGGTGGTGCTATGTTACTCCGCAGAGCTTGTTGGGGATGTGTTGAACAGCGTTTATATTTCCCCTACTCTTTTTAATATCCTGTTTAGTTGACTACATTCACGCCAATGCTAATTGATATACATGAGTAAGGATAGATTTAGGATTGGGTTCTTTGAGAAGGTTTTGGTAGGTCTAGTTTTAGGTCTTGGTGGTTTGTTGATACTATTAGAAGTGATTGCTTCTGTTAGCTATTATGGATGGTGGTTATATTTAATTACAACCATTATGGTTATGTATCATTTGTGGGATAAGTTGTTTCATAAGAAAAATAAAGACTAACAACTTTATTATACGTTTTAAACAAGTACCACATTAAAAAAACACAAAAATAAATAGCCAATTTTCGAACCAAAATCGGGATTGCAGCCCAATTACATGCAATAATAACTGAAGCTGGACAAATACTTTACTTGGTTTGTACATACCTTCAAATATCAATAGACTTTCAGGAGCTTCTTGTGTCAAGAGAAAAAAAAAGAAATGGGGTGTTAACTATGATACTTCAGATGATGCCGATAAAGAAATTTATGCAAAAACATTTGAATATGTTCAGCTTATTGGAGGCATTTTTCTACTAGCATCCTATTTAAAGATTATAAAATACGAAAATGCAATACATCTGTTGGTTCATAGGTACTTCAAATTAAATTTACCTTAAAAGTATCAAACTTTCAACTCAACAATTATTTCAATTCTAAAGTTTCTGTTGGAGAGTCCACAGTACCTCTAATGGATTCATAAATTTTAATCATCTCACGTAATTTTTCAGGTTCTGTATTGGCAATATTTGTAGTTTGCCCAATGTCATTCGAAAGATTATAAAGCTGGTAATCTAAACTATTTCCCAATTCTATATTAACCTGTTCGGCTATAGGAGCACCCTTGTATGGAGGGATCAATATCCAATCTTTAGAGCGTAATGCCGTTCTTGAAGTAGCTTCTAATATTAGATTTTCCCTACCAACATTCTTTTTACCTAAGAAAACATCCATGAAATTTTCACTGTCCTTACCTTTATAATCATCACCTATTAATGATGCTAAAGAACTTAAAAAATCTAGTTGTGAAACTAATGCTTCACTAATCTGCGGTGCTATAGTTCCTTTCCAGTAGGTTGCGAAAGGCACCCTTGTCCCAGCTTCAAAAAGGCTGTATTTACCACCTCTTAAAGGTCCCGATGGTGTGTGGTTCCCAATTTTCTCTACGGCATCATCATAGTATCCGTCATTTAATACCGGACCATTATCGCTTGTAAAAATGATTAGTGTATTTGCCAGAAGACCTTGTTCCTCTAACGTAGCATACAGTTGACCAATACACCAATCCGCTTCCAAAATTACGTCACCCCTTGGACCCATTCCAGACTTCCCTACAAACTCTGGTGCTGGCGTTCGAGGCACATGAGGCTGTTGTAAAGCATAATATAAAAAGAAGGGCTGGTCTTTATTGGTGGTAACGAAATTTTTGGCCTTTTCTAAAAATTGTGGTGCCATTTCCTCATCTATCCATTTGGCTGAATCTCCACCTTTCATAAAGCCTATACGGGGAATACCATTTACAATTGTATTATTATGCCCGTGATGCCAATTCATCTTTAAAAGTTCAGGACTGTCTTTGCCGGTTGGTTGTCCTTCATAATTTTCATCATAATTAACTTCAATTGGATCATTGGGATCAAGATTCTCAACTCTTCCATTCTTAATATAAACTGTAGGTACACGATCCTGTGTAGCAGCCATAATATAGCTGTAGTCAAATCCTACTTCATTAGGGCCGGGTGTTATATGACCGTTCCAATCTACTTGACCATTACCTAGGCCTAAATGCCACTTACCAACAATACCTGTTTTGTAACCGTTTTGCTTTAATAATTTAGCTACCGTCATCTGGGTCGTGTCAATTAATAACGGGGCAGTACCAGGAAGGATTTTTGCATTTTTGTTCCTCCAAGGATAGACGCCTGTTAATAGTGCATATCTACTGGGTGTACACGTTGCTGAAGATGCATATCCATTGGTAAACTTTATCCCTTCGTTTACCAGTCTATCCATATTTGGGGTCTTAATCTCAGTAGCACCGTAGGAACTTAAATCACCATAACCTAAATCATCAGCATAGATTATAATAATATTGGGACTTTTCATTTCTAATGATGCACCTTCCTTTTTATCTGTTTTTTTACAACCTATTACCATAGCTAAAAGTATCAATAGTATAGGAGTAACAAAAAATCTAAATTGTAAACATATTCGCTTCATATCTTTATATAAGTATGGGAAATGTATAGCTCTAATAATTGGTTCGATTACAAAAAACTAATCTTTAGTAGTTTTACTACCCCACCAATTTTTATTGGGTTGGTAGTCCTTTTCTAACAATTTTAATCGTTCTTTTTCTAGTTTAGGTAAAAGTTCATTTACTATTTTTTTATCATACTCCAAACGCTTTTTTGCATCAAATTTTTCTTCTTTTTCAGGAAATTTTGCCTCAACTTCAATAAGCCAGTTCTTCAATTCTTCATATAGGCTTTCGGTTAATTCAGAATTATTAGCTGCCAGATTTTGACTTTCATATGGGTCTACTGCCAAATTATACAACTCATCAGCATCTTCTTCATAATAATGAATCAATTTCCAATCTCCTTTTCTGATAACCGAAGAAGGATCACCGCCTTGATTTCCATAATGTGGGTAATGCCAAAATAAGGGCCTTTCCGGCAATAGCGCTCCTTCATTTATCAAAGATTTTAAACTGATTCCGTCTTTGTGTTGCTCAGCCTTTAATTCAATATTAGCATAATCTAAAATAGTTGGATAAAAATCTGCACCTGTTACCGGATAGTCACTTGCCATACCTTCGGATGTTTGGTTGGGAACATAAATTAAATAAGGTTCTCGAATACCACCTTCCCAATGATATCCTTTACCACCTCTGTAAGGTAAATTGGAAGTTGAAAAGGCATCGCCTGAAGAAACACCCCCATTATCAGATGTAAATATGATAATCGTGTTTTTATCTAATCCAAGATTTTCAAGATTATCTAAAACCAACCCTATGGCGTCATCCATGGTTTCAACCAATCCGGCATATATTGGATTATCTTGAGTAACTCGGATTGGCAATTTCTTTTCCATTGTAAATCCATCATTGGCAATACCATTTACTATGGCTTTTTGCTGATACTTATTCCATTTTTCTTGAGTGGTCTCTATAGGTCCGTGAACCGCATAAAAAGATAGAAAAGCTAAAAAGCTACTATCTCTGTGCATAGTAATAAAATCATTGGTTTCTTTTGCAAGACGGATAGAAAGATTTTCACCGTCATACTTATTTTCTAATTTGGGATTATCAAAAGGGGAATAATAGCCACCCATAGGACTACCTTTATCCCATCCTCCTTTGTTAAATTGAAACCCATGATCCTCAGGATAAGAACCTTCATCACCTAAATGCCATTTACCTGCAAAAAAAGTAGTGTACCCATTATCTTGAAGTGCCTCTGCAATCGTAATGTCTTCTTTTGGTAAATTATGCACATAATCTGCAGGCAACAATTTATCATGTCTACCCATAGAACGCCAATCTTCTCCAAACTTCTCCCCAATCCAATTGGTAACTCCATGACGGGCAGTAAACTTACCGGTCATAATAGTAGCTCTAGAAGGACTACAAACTCTACTACCAGCATAACCCTGAGTAAATACCATACTTCGAGATGCCAACTTATCAATATTAGGAGTTTCATAATATGTACTGCCGACAAAGCTCATATCCTCCAAACCAAAATCATCTGCTAAAATGAACAAGATATTTGGTCGTTGTTCATGTTCTGATTTCGAATCTTCCTCTTTTTTAGTTTGACAAGAAGAAAAAATAAGAAAAACTGTTGTTAAAAAGATATAGGGCAATTTCATACTTTATGATTTTGATGATAATTTGTTCAGGCTTGACTGGGAAACGGCAGCTGATGAACAAATTCTAAATTTACTGATTTCCTTCCCATCCCTTGCCTACCAAATTGGTAAATCTAGCTTACTCAGCTGCCTATCCAAAAATAAATCATCAAATAACAAAGCTAAATTCTTAATGGAATGAATTATCGTTATAAACTTACAGATTATAAAAGCACTATATTTTCAACCGTGTATGGTTTCTTCTTTCCCATAATTTTTAATCACTTTAGCCTCAAATTCCACCAATTCTTGCCAGCGTTTATCTACATCTATATCTTGACCGTATTTACGAGCAAAACCAATAAAAGTTGTATAATGCCCTGCTTCACTAATCATTAAATCATTATAAAACTTAGAAAGCTCTGGGTCTTTAATTTCTTTTGAAAGTAGTTTAAAACGTTCGCAGCTTCTTGCCTCGATCATAGCAGAAAATAAGAGCCTATCTACCATCGATTGAAGTCTGTTGCCACCTTTGCTCATAAACTTGTAAAGCTCGTTAACGTAGCTGTCTCTACGCTCTCTACCTAAAGTGTAACCGCGCTTTTTAATAATATCATGTACCATTTGAAAGTGAACTAATTCTTCTTGTGCTAAAAGAAGCAAATCAGTAACTAAATCAGGGTATTCAGAGTTTAGTGTAATTATAGTAATCGCATTGGTAGCGGCTTTTTGTTCACACCATGCATGATCTGTTAGTATTTCTTCTATATTTTTTTCAACAATAGTAACCCAACGTGGGTCTGTTGCTAATTTTAAATGAAGCATAGTCCGTATATTTTAGTAAAAATAAGCGTATAACTATCAAAATTGTAGAAATTCTATGGTTTTGACAGGTTCAATAGTCCTTCTATCTATTTAACCCGTATAAAATAAAATTACATGGTCGCAAATAGTGTAATACATAGATTCTATTATTAACAGAAAGCAATTATGGTGATAATATTTAGTTATATCTCTGAGAAATTACGGTCTAATAGTTAAATCTGATCAACACCACGCCCCGTCATTACATCGCCAGAGAAACATAAAGTGATTTTTTTTGCCATTATCTATTCTTGTAGGATCTCACGGTTGGGAACCAATGGTAAGCGTAGCACTCCCATCCCCCACCATAGCCATCACGGTGAGTTTCCCTTTTTCACAGGTGAGATGGCCTCCGGTTCCGGTAGTAATCGTGTACTTGATTTCAAAACCTTTGCTCACCAGCTGCTCCTTATATTGCTCCAGGGCAGTTTGGGGCACCTCTTCAAAAATGAGTGCCCAGTTCATATCTCCTTCCATTTCTTGCGTAGTAACCGCTGTTATTTTACCGTATGTAAATTCGGGTACTTCCCTAGAAATTTCCTTGGGCCAATTATGTGCCGTTGCATCTGTGGTAAAGGCACCCTCATCGGTTTCAATACCTATTTTCTCATCTTCTATAGCTACTTTGGCTTCATCACCCATGGACTCTTCTATGATTTTTTCACTAGTCTTTTCCGCAGCCCTTTTACAGGAAAAAAGTATGGTCGCCATGCCCATGACTAAAAATAATGTCAGTCTATACTTGAACTTGAATGTATTGGAATGTGCCATAATACCCTGTTTTAAATTGACTTTTTTCGTGCATCTACCGTGTTTTAACATCCTACCACGATGTCAATAAAATTATAAGGCCTATTCCCCTTTTACAATGATGTAGATCATCGGTTGCGACTGACTAGTATCATTGTATTATGTTTTTGTTTTTTTCAATTTCACGGGAAACATGGCTATTACATCAAATAAAATCTAATGAACACTACCAAAAACCTGATTTTTGCATTGGAACCCAGTAAAGCTTTCGGCAGCATGGTCGCAGAAGCTATAGGGGGTACTTTGAGCGTCCACGAGGAACGGGACTTTTCGGAAGGGGAACATAAGATACGGTCATTGGTAGATGTGAGGAACAAGGCCATCTTTATCATATACAGCCTCTATGGGGACCCCCAACTAACGGTCAATGACAAACTGTGCCGGGTATTGTTTTTTATCGGTTCATTAAAAGATGCGGGGGCAGCTACGGTTACGGTAATCGCCCCGTATTTGTGCTATTCCCGAAAAGATAAAAAGACCAAGAGCTATGACCCGATTACCACCCAATATGTTGCCCGTTTATTCGAGGCCCTGGGAACGGATAGGCTGGTGACCCTGGATGTACATAATGTACAGGCCTTTGAAAATGCGTTCCGGATACCTACAACCCACCTAGAAGCCAAGGGTTTTCTTGCGAACTATTTTACCCCATTGCTTAAAAAAACCGAAACCGTGGTATTATCCCCAGATAGCGGAGGTATAAAACGTGCCATGGCATTTGCGAAAACCCTCGAAAAAGAACAAAAAACACCGATTCCTGTGGCCGTAATGCACAAAACCCGTAGTGAAGGCGTCGTTGGGGGAACAGCACAGATCTTTGGAGAGGTCCGTGCCAAAACCGTCATCATTATAGATGACCTCATTAGTACGGGAACTACCCTGCTAAGGGCCGCCAAGGCATGTAAACAAGCGGGGGCTAAAAAAGTCTATGCGGTGGCCACACATGGCATTTTTTCAGTTGCAGCTAATGAAACGCTGAAAGATCCGGCCTTGGATAAAATTGTGATAACGAACAGTATTCCTCCGCATCGACTGAGTAAAGAACTCATGGAAAAGAAGGTCGATATCATCAATGTCGCCCCCTTGGTCGCAGAAGCTATCCGTAACCTGATGGAGGATAATGCCTTTCAAATATCATGAGCCTTAAATAAAAATAAAGTTCAATAAGGAACGAATGAATCATATTAAAAAGGTATTTAATCGTTTAATACAGATAATACCGTCAACAGATTCATATCTATATAATATCAATAGCTAACTACATAATTTCAGGTAATCTTCCTTTAAAGTGGTTCATGTTTAAAAATGTTGAACATTAGCAAATTCTTTATTATTTTTCTAGAAATCAATAATTATCCTAAGACGTTATTTTCCAATAAAACCTTTTGATAGTAATCGATAGGTTCAGATTCCTTAGGTATCCTATTTCGGCTATGACCAATTACATAGATATTTTTAGAATGTAAGTTCAGAGTTAGGATACATGAAGGGCGGAATTGAAAATAAAAAAAACGTAAGCTTAAAGCACGGATTCAAAATTATTTGAAGTGCAGATTAAGTTCAGATTCATTTGATAGCCATAAAAATTAACCCATAGCTATACACTATATTTGCATAAATATTAGGTACTGATAATTTCCGTGCACTTTCCGGGACTTATTGTACCTCAAATCACGGTAGCTACTTATTTATATAGGATTAAAATTCCTGTATCGGCAAATAATAAAAACCACATAAACTTTATGTTCAGCTTTTTTAGTAAAAAACATTTTTTAATTGACCATCTTGAGGGTTTCATTGATATTCACAATCATATATTACCTGGTATAGATGATGGCGCAAAAACTGTAGATGAGTCTATCGAACTTATAAAAGGTTTTGGTGAATTTGGGGTTACTGATTTTATATGTACGCCGCATATCATGGAAAATTATTATCCTAATAATCCTGCAACAATAAATAGTTCTCTGAACTTACTTAAAAACGGTCTTAAAATGAATAATTTAGACCATGTACATATTGATGTAGCCGCAGAGCACATGATAGATTCTGGGTTCGAAAAACTTCTTGAAGACCAGGAATATATGCCACTTTCAAAAAGTTACATCCTTATAGAAATGTCCTATTTACAAGCCTCGATAAATTTCAACGAGTCTGTAAAATTAATTGCAGATATGGGTCTATTTCCTATTTTCGCACATCCTGAAAGATATGCGTACTTGCATAATCACTTGAAACAATATAAGAAACTAAAAGGCAAGGGATTATTGTTTCAATTAAACATATTGTCCTTGAGTGATTATTATGGTAAAGAAGTAAATCAAGCAGCCAATTGGTTATTAAAGAATAATTTAATAGATTTTATGGCTAGTGATGTTCACAAAATTTCTCAGTTGAATTCTTTAAAAAAAATAAGCATCAATGAAAAAACACTGATGCTTATTAAGCCTATAATTGAAAAAACGATTTATAATTTTAAATAAGGTGGTTTAAAACTTCCACCATTTCTTACTGGTCTTGCTGTAGCCGTAACCATATTTTCCTCCGTAACCTAAATTATCCAAGCTTACATCATTCACTACAAATGATACGCCTTTCAATTTACCTTCCTCACGTAGATTTAATGGAAATTTAACAGCAGTTTCATCCGTTACACCAGCCCTAATTACGTATATGATATGATCTGCATAAGGTGCAATTAATAGCGTATCACTTACCACCATCATTGGAGCTGTATCTACAATTACATAGTCGTAAAGTTCAGATACCTCATCTAATAAATCTTTAACCTTTGTACTCATTAATAATTCTGCAGGGTTTGGTGGAATCTTACCAGAATAGATGACATCTATAGTATTATTATGCACTAACATAGGCCTAATAATATCTTTCACCAGTATTGAATCATCTAACAAATACTCTGTAAGACCGGCATCTTTATTTCTGGATGGAGTCTTTAATTTATCTACAGAATCACCAGAAAAGAAAGAATATAATTTTGGATTTCGAATATCGGCACCAACCAATAAAATCTTCTTTTGTGTACTTGATAATATCATCGAAAGATTAGTAGAAACAAATGTTTTTCCTTCTCCCGGTGTACTTGATGTTACGTAAATAACATTATTCTTGCTCTTATCACTTGCATACCTAGTCTTTATTAAAAAGTCTAGGTTAGCCCTAATAATTCGCAATGCTTCTGCCAGAACTGAGCGATCATCACTAATAATTATTTTGCTATCTTTTTTAGAAAGACTCGGTAATTCCCCTAACACAGGAACATCTTTAGTAAGTGTTTCTAAACTATGTTTGTTATGTATTTTGGTGTCTAATTGATCCTTAGCAAAAACAACTCCGAAAGGTAGTAACAGACCAAGCATTAAGGCAGCTAAATATGTTATTTTTACTTTAGGCGTAACTGGTGTCGGACTAGATACGTATGCCTTATCAATAACATTTGATTTTGGTTCTGCAGACGCAAAAGCAATCTGTGATTCCTCCCTTTTTTGCAATAAATATAAATAGAGTGATTCGGTTGTTTCCTGTTTCCTGGTAATATTTCGCAATTCCCGTTGGTTTTCCGGAGCGGAATAAATAGTTCCCTGTATACGACCCAATTGGCTTTCTAGGGTACTTACGTTCATTCCTACATTGCGCTCCATAGAATTTAAACTAGACTGCATCGTACTTTTAATACCATCTAATTGCTCATCTAAATTTACAATCATCGGGTTCCGTTCATCCGCACTTTTTAACAATCGCTTACGTTCTGCTACAAGTGTATTATATTGCAAGGTAGCTTGGCTTAAAGCCCCACTACCCACATCAACCACCGGCATTTCATCGTACCCTGTTTCACTATTAACATAATCTTTAAGGCCACTTACCATTTGCAATTGCACCTTAGCACTTTCCAAATTTTGACGACTACCGGCACTCACCTGCACGGCAGCACCAACTTCAAGACCTGAACCGGTCATTCCTTTTTGCGTTAATAATTCTTGAGCATCTTGATCAACAGAAGTAAGTGTTCCAGAAATTAATTGTATTCGGTTATTAATAAATTCAGAAGTCGTATCGGCAACCCGTCTCTTTTCATCTGTAGCATTCCTATTATAAATTTCAATCAATTTATCAATAATATTCTTCGCCTTGTCCGGTATGGCACTAACCATAGATACATCTAGAATATTAGAATATTCTTCAGTAACCGCAATTGTAACCGCCGCCTTAAGAGACCGCGCAACATTTTCTACAGGGGTAAAAGATACTTGATATCGATTTCCGATTAATCCTTTAGGATCCTTTACATTTGGCGTAATCACCATATCCCCTAATGGGGTAGGTATCCCATTTCCATAAGAATATATTTTAGCGGGCGCCCCTTCTAATTCGGCGATGCCAAATGTAGTCGCCGAAGAAAACTCAATATAAAAACTATAGTTTGCATTATACACCACAGAGTCTGGAGCAATAAAATTAATTTTTATAGGCGGATTAGCATAAACCTCGGTGTTTATCACTTTCCCTAGGGCCATTATCTGCACATTAGCGCCCAATTCCTTTACTACTTCAATGAAATTAGACCTTGAAGCCAAAATTTCAATTTCATCCTCCACTTGTTTCGAAGAACCTCCCATAATATTAAGGTCTTGAAAAACACCCATTTCAGGGCCTGAATTCTTCTCCTGTACAATTTGTATCTGCGATTGTACCATATATTCCGGTACGGTATATCTAATATTTAAATATGCAATTATTAACGCCATTAATCCACATAATACAAACCATTTCCAGTGTTTGGCATAGGTGGCAATTACATTTTTAATATCTTCTTTCTTTTCTGAAAAACTCATAGTGCAGTTATGAATAGTGTAGTAAACTGATTTCTTTTAATTTCTAGTAAGTAAAATAACGGTCGTAGTAATAAGCAAAGATGCGATGGAAATTGCCAAACCCGCCCTATTATCTAATGTTGACTGTGTTACAGCAGACTTATTAGGCTCCACATATACGACATCGTTTTGTGTCAAATAATACACAGGAGAATTTAAAGCGGCCTTGCTGGTTAAATCAATACGGGTGTACACCTTTGTACCATTAAAATCTCGAATAACCAAAACATTATCACGTTTCCCTTTTATTCCCAAATCACTTGCAAGTCCAATGGCTTCAAGAACCGTGATCTGCTCCCCATTTACTTGATAGGTTCCTGGGCGATTTACCTCTCCTAAAATAGTAACTGTAAAATTCCGTAAACGAAGATTTATAATTGGATCTTTTAAATAGGGTTCTAATTTTTCCTTTAAAACTTCTTTTGTCTCCTCAGGGGTTAGTCCTAAAACCTTAACAGTTCCTAATACCGGAAAATCGATATCTCCATTTTTATCAACTATGTAATCCAATTGTTGTGGTTGATTAAAACTACCTTCTCCTCTTGCAGTTGACATAAGATTAAATGGTATACTAGCCATGGGATCTAAAGTGGAAACGTTAATACCAATAACATCATCTACCTTAAAGGTATTGGTATGTGTATTGTCACTAACTATAGTTTCATAATCAGAGGCATCTTGAAAATAAACGATATCTTTTTTTGACCCACAAGAGGCAACAAGTATGCCTAAAAAAATCAATAAAGAGAATTTACTACGGTTAGTTTTTATTGTATTCATTTTTAAAATAATTAATTAACAACGGTGAATCCGAAGCTGGTTAGGGTTGTACAATTTTTAATTTGGTCATATTTTGATCATTAGAATCAACTGATGGCTTGTCTAATTCACAAAAGTCTGAATTTTTTGAAACATATTCAGGAACAATTTCCTTCATTAGTTTAACGGTATTACCACTGAAAAACATATTGGTTATACATAACTCATCAATTTTAGAACGTACTTTAGAATATTCGACATCACGAACCTTACTGATTTTAATTTTTTGATGGTAGGTTGGTAGGGTATTCTCACCATTCGCCAAAAGCTCTTCATACAATTTCTCCCCTGGCCGTAATCCCGTAATTTTAATATCAATATCCTCAGGATAACGCAATCCAGAAAGCTTGATCATATTTTTAGCCAAATCATATATTTTTACGGACTCACCCATATCAAATATAAATATCTCACCACCTTCACCCATGGCACCAGCTTCTAGCACTAATTGTGAAGCTTCTGGTATCGTCATAAAATAGCGTGTAATATCTTTATGGGTCAATGTTAATGGACCGCCTTTTTCAATCTGTTTTCTAAACAATGGAATTACAGATCCGTTAGACCCTAAAACATTACCAAAACGGGTAGTAATAAATTTAGTTTTATTCTCATTTTGCATACAGCTAATATACAGTTCGGCAATACGTTTAGTTGCTCCCATAACATTGGTCGGATTTACAGCCTTGTCCGTAGAAACAAAAACAAATTTTTCCACACCATGCAATACAGATAAATCAGCAACATTTTTGGTTCCTCCAATATTAATTTTAATAGCCTCATATGAATTATATTCCATAAGCGGTACATGTTTATAAGCAGCTGCGTGAAAGACAATATTTGGGCGGTGTTCACCAAATAGCGCATTCATACGATTTTTGTCTCTTATATCAGATAAATCTTCAATTTGAACCTGTTTAATTTGCGAAACTTTCAATTCTCCATTAATCCAATCTTCAATTGGAGGTACAATTTTAACCACTATAGGATAATCAACCAACCCTTCAACCGTCTTTCTTAATTTTCTAGAATCTATATTTTGAATTGAAAATATTATCTCTGAAATATTATTCTTCAGAATAAAAGATTCCGTCAAAGATTTCCTACCAAAAACAGGAACACCATTTATATTTTTACCGATTTTTTTAACATCCCTATCAATGTAGCCAAGTACCCTATATCTACTCTTCGCATGATTGGTTATAGCACCATGGGTTAATACTCCAGAATCACCAGCTCCATAAATCAATACGTTTTTATAGGATTTTATGCTACTGTGCATATTACTATAAACCGATTTAAAAACGAACCTAGAAGCGGTAAGGGCAACAAACGTTATAAGACTATTGATAATGATGATGGACAACGGAATGGTAAATTGATTAAGAATCTCAAGTTGTCTATTGGCTAAGACTATAAAAATAACCAATATACTTGAAAAGCAGACCGCATTAAAAATATTGTAGACATCACGAACCCCTGTATGACGAACAACCCCTTTGTATGAACCAACAATTAGAAAAGCTACTAATGAGGTTATAAGTACTAGCGGAAGTTGTAACAATAAATTTTCAACTTCAAAATCTAAGGTCAAATTAAATCGTATTAAATACGACAAAACAAAAGCACACGCAATGGTTACTAAATCGATACCTAACACTAGCCATTTTGAGGCATATTTCTCTGTATTATACGCTAAATATTTCTGTATCATGATAAAACGTTTTTAATGGTGGTAACAACGCGTTCCAAATCTTCTTGTGTTAAATTGGAGCCGCTGGGCAAACAAAGTCCTTTTTCAAAAAGGGCTTCAGAAGTTCCATCCATAAACTGTTTATGGCTACTAAATATTGGTTGTAAATGTAAAGGTTTCCATAATGGTCTTGATTCTATATTCTCATCCAAAAGAGTAAGCCTTAGCTTTTCTCTCATTTCATACGTATTTGTTAAGATACAACTTAACCACCTATTAGAAAAATAACCTTCTGGTTCATCTAAAAAAGTGATTTCCTGAAAATCGTTTAGGGTATCTTTATAAAATTGATGATTTGCTCTTCTAGCATCTACCCTATCACTCAACACTTCCATTTGTCCACGCCCAATTCCTGCGAGTACATTACTCATTCTATAATTATAACCTACATGAGAATGTTGATAATGGGGTGCTTCATCTCTCGCTTGGGTTGCCAAAAATATCGCCTTTTCAGTATAGCTTTTATTTTTTGAAACTAAAGCCCCACCACCAGAAGTGGTTATAATTTTATTACCATTAAATGACAAAATACCAATATCGCCAAAAGTACCACAAGACACTCCGTTATAAGTACTCCCCAACGCTTCAGCACTATCTTCTAAAACGGGAATTTGAAATTCATTCGCTACCGCTTTAATTTCGGCAACCTTATAAGGCATACCATATAAATGAACAGCTATAATTGCCTTTGGTTTTTTATGTTCTTTAATTCTACTTTCAATAGCCTCTCTTAATAACACAGGAGACATATTCCAGGTGTCTGTTTCACTATCTACAAAAACAGGTTCAGCTCCTAAATACAATATTGGATTAGCAGAGGCTGAAAATGTAAAACTTTGACAAAGTACTTCATCGCCCCTACCTACACCTAATATTTCAAGGCCTAAATGAATAGCTGCGGTTCCTGAACTTAATGCTGCAACGTGAACTGAATTTCCTAGTTGTGTTTTAATCGAATGTTCAAAGGCGTTTACATTAGGTCCTAATGGAGCAATCCAATTCGTGTCAAAAGCCTCATCGACATATTTTCTCTCTGTACCCCCCATGTGTGGAGAGGATAGCCATATTTTAGTAGGTGTAGAAATGGTTTTCAATGGTAGTTCATTTAGGGTTACAAATATAAGATTCAAAATTAACTATACATTTGCTCAAATGAATGAATTATGAACATAATTCGTTTAATCTGTGGATATTATCGGTTAAAAGAAATTACAAATGCCTTTTATCGCATCAAACGGTTTTTAAACCCCGTAAATAAAGAGTTCATCTAAAATATATTTTCTATTTGGGCGTTATTTTCTAATCTTTGCTTTTTTAATCCCAATAAACTATTAATGAAAAAGATTACAAAAATATGCTGTATTGGCGCAGGTTATGTTGGCGGCCCAACAATGTCCGTTATCGCAAAACAATGCCCTGAAATACAAGTAACTGTCGTAGACATTAATAAGGAACGTATTGCACAATGGAATACTACAGATTTAGATAATCTACCAATATATGAACCTGGATTAAAAGAAATTGTAGGAGAACGAAGAGGCAAAAACCTGTTTTTCTCAACAGAGGTAGATAAAGCCATTGATGAAGCTCAAATGATATTTATCTCGGTAAATACACCCACTAAGACCTATGGTAAAGGTAAGGGACAAGCGGCAGATTTAAAATTTATAGAATTGTGTGCCCGTAATATTGCCAAAGTAGCTAAAGACGATAAAATTGTTGTTGAAAAATCGACCTTACCTGTAAGAACTGCTCAGGCTATACAGAATATATTAGACCATACAGGTAATGCGGTAAAATTCGAGATTCTTTCCAACCCAGAGTTTTTAGCAGAAGGTACGGCTATAGAAGACTTAATACATGCCGATCGTGTTTTAATCGGTGGTAACGACACCCCAACGGGAAAAGCAGCCAAAAATGCTTTAAGTGCTATTTATGAACATTGGCTACCAAAAGAACGTATTCTACAAACCAATGTATGGTCATCAGAACTTTCAAAATTGGTGGCAAATGCATTTTTAGCGCAACGGGTATCATCCATAAATACGATTTCTGCACTCTGCGAAAAAACCGATGCTAATATTCAAGAGATTTCTAGGGCTATTGGTTTTGATAGTCGCATTGGACCTAAATTTTTAAATGCCTCTGTTGGTTTTGGGGGATCATGTTTTCAAAAAGATATTCTTAATTTGGTTTATATTGCTAGATCGTATGGTTTAACAGAAGTAGCCAATTATTGGGAACAAGTAATTATTGCCAATGATTATCAGAAGAGCCGTTTTGCGGAAAACATTATATCTAGTCTTTACAATACAATTTCAGGTAAAAAAATCGTAGTCTATGGTTGGGCTTTTAAAAAGGACACGAATGACACAAGAGAATCGGCGGCAATAGCCGTAGTAGATGCTTTATTGGAAGAAAGAGCTGAAATTATCGTTTATGATCCAAAAGTTGCCAAAGAGCGAATATTTGCTGACCTTGATTATTTAAATACACGGACACCTGAAGAAAACCGAGTCTTGGTAACGGTTACTAACGACCCTATTAAAGCTACTGAAGAAGCGCATGCCATTGCCATTTTAACGGAATGGGATGAATTTAAAGAGTATGATTGGAAAACCATATTCAAACAGATGCTTAAGCCAGCCTTTGTATTTGACGGTAGACGTTTATTGGATAGTACTGCGATGGAAAGGATCGGCTTTAATTATTATAAAATAGGACAATCATGAAAATTTTAGTAACAGGGGCAGCAGGCTTTATAGGATTTTTTGTATCGAAAAGTTTACTTGCCAATGGTCATGAAGTCATCGGTTTAGATAATATCAACGACTATTACGATGTTAATCTAAAATACGCTCGTTTAGAAGAACTCGGCATTATCAGAAGTGAAGCCGAACAATTTAACAATGTAGTACCAAGTGAAGGTCAAAGTGCATTTTCATTTGTTCGTTTGGCTTTGGAAGATCGAGAAAATCTACCAGAATTGTTTAAAAATCAATCTTTTGATGCAGTCTGCAATTTAGCGGCACAAGCTGGGGTTCGCTATAGCCTTGAGAATCCAGAAGCCTATGTCGATAGTAATGTTGTTGGGTTTTTAAATATTTTAGAATGCTGCCGTAATTACAACATTAAGCATTTAGTGTATGCAAGTAGCTCTAGTGTCTATGGCCTTAATGAAAAAATACCCTTCGAAACTACTGATGCTGTAGACCACCCAGTTAGCCTGTATGCCGCCACTAAAAAAAGTAATGAATTAATGGCACATGCCTACGCACATTTGTATGGGTTCAAGACTACCGGTCTGCGATTCTTTACGGTATACGGCCCTTGGGGAAGACCCGATATGGCCATGTTTTTATTTACCGATGCCATTATAAACGATAAGCCAATTAAAGTCTTTAATAATGGAAATTTAGAGCGTGACTTTACGTATATCGATGATATTACCGAGGGGGTTGTTCGTATCCTAGAAACACCTCTCGCTGATGAAACCTCTAAAAAACAGTTATTTAAAATATACAACATAGGAAATAGTAAATCTGTGAAATTAATGGATTTTATTACCGCTATAGAAGAAAGCTTAGTTACAGTAGCAAAAAAGGAAATGCTCCCCATGCAACCTGGCGATGTTGAAAAAACTTGGGCCAATGTCGATGATTTAATTGCCGATTATGAGTATCGACCGAATACACCCATAAAATTGGGTGTACAACGTTTTATTGATTGGTATAAAGTGTATTATAATAAGTAATAACATCAAGTAAATAACTCATTGAGAAATAGATATTTATATCCTGAACTACTATACATTTAAACACTTTTAAAATCTATGTTATTCAATTCATTGGAGTTTGCGGTATTCTTTCCAATTGTTTTCTGCTTATACTGGTTTGTTTTTAATCGAAAGTTACAATTACAAAACTTATTGATTTTAATAAGTTCTTATATATTTTATGGGTGGTGGGACTATAGGTTCTTAGGCTTAATATTTTTATCCACTATTGTAGATTATACAATAGGTTTATTAATTCACAGCGAAAAAACAAAAAATAAAAAACGAGTTTATTTATGGACAAGTATTTTATTTAACTTAATTGTATTGGGATTTTTCAAATACTATAATTTTTTCGTTGATTCTTTCATTGAATTATTTTATGGATTGGGATACGAAATAAAAAGTAAATGGACGCTTAACATAATCCTACCTGTTGGTATATCCTTCTATACATTTCAAACCATGTCATACACTATTGACATTTATAGAAAAAGTTTAGCTCCAACTAAAGACTTTATATCATTTGCATCTTTTGTTTCATTTTTTCCACAGTTGGTTGCAGGTCCAATAGAAAGAGCTAGTAATCTTTTACCTCAGATATTAATAAAAAGGAAATTTGATTATGTACAAGCTGTACAAGGCTTAAGACTAATTCTTTGGGGAATGTTCAAAAAAGTTGTAATTGCTGATTCCTTAGCTCCAATAATAGATGACATTTTTAATCACAATTCAGATTTTAGTTCTGGTATGCTTTGGCTGGGGGCTATATACTTTTCTTTTCAAATTTACTGTGATTTTAGTGGATATTCTGATATAGCCATAGGAACTTCCAAATTACTTGGTTTTGAACTTATGTCAAACTTTAAAACTCCCTATTTTTCTCGGAATATTGGGGAATTTTGGAGAAGATGGCATATATCATTATCTACTTGGTTTAGGGACTACCTATATTTTCCATTAGGTGGCTCCCAATACTCTGAAATAAAAACTTTAAGAAACATTTTCGTAATATTTATAGTAAGTGGATTTTGGCATGGGTCAAATTGGACTTTCGTAGTTTGGGGTTTAATCCATGCAATTTTATATATACCATCATTCATATTTAAAACAAACAGAAAGTATGTCAGTTCTATAGTAGCAGAGAATTCAATTTTCCCCAATTTAAAAGAAATTTGGCAAATGTTAACAACGTTCTTTTTTGTATTAATCGCTTGGGTGTTTTTCAGGGCCAGTTCTATTCAAACGGCAGGAGCATACATAAAAGCAATGTTTATAAAAAATGATTTAGATAAATATGAAAGTTTTGATTTTTATAAACACAAATACTACATTATTTTATTAGTAGGTCTCATTGTGATGGAATGGTTGTTTAGAAAAAACGAAAGGGATATTCTTTTCTTCCTTGAAAACAATATGAAAATTAGATATGTTGGTTACATCTGTATATCGATTATTATTATATATAATTTATTATTAAATGAAAAAGCAAGTTTTATCTACTTTCAATTTTAAGTTGAAGCTCATTAAAAATATTATAATATATCTTATTATTACTTTTCTTGGTCTTGTGCTATCTTTTGAATTTTTTAATCCTATCGAAAACAATAGAGATAACTCAGCAGTAGTTTATGAAAATAATTTTATTCCAGAACTACCTAAACTAATAGAGATAAAATATAATAACATTAAATTTTTGGGTGAAAACTTTTCAGATACCATAAAAAGGAAAAAAAATATTTTTATTGGCTCTAGCACAACACAATCCTTTTACGTTCCAAATGATTTAAAATGGACTACTTGGGCCATGTCCAATATTAATTTCTGGTATAACAATTGTGGCTTTGATGGTCTAAAAATGAATAAATTAATACCACAAATAAACAATACAGCATTCATTAAGCCTGATTACACAATAATTCTGTTTGACCCCTTTAGTGATGATGATTTAATATCTACTGAGGGAATATTTTTAAGGTTTAGAAATATGGTCAAAAAAATTAAATTTTTCAAATCCGTTTTAATTCCTTTTTTAATGAGTAAAGAAGATAACCAAATAGGGCATCGAAAAATTACCTGGAAAGTTGAGGAAAATTTAGAATATAAAACAATCGATAATATACCTAAAATGGATAAAATTGACAGCTATTTACTAGATGTAATTCAAACTATAGAATCTACAGAGTCCATTCCAATTTTCATATCCGCTCCAACACCATATGGCAATTATGTAAATAAGCAAGGAATAGATATGTCAAAAATTAATAATAGTATATCTACAAACAATTACTACAAGGGATTTAGTGAAAAACTAGAAAAATATTGTGACTCACAAGGCATTCATTTTATAGATGGTTATTCCTTAGCAAAAAATGCTGATTTATTTTATGATGCTACACATTTCAATTTAAAAGGTTCAGAAAAATTTGGAAAATTGATTAATAATGAACTTCAACAAATTTTGAAATAGCATGAATCTAAATAAATTTCTACCCATAATTAAACCTTATAAAAAAGGACACTATCAATTTAAATTCTCACTATTTATACCGGTTTACAATGGGGAAAAGACTATTAACCGTGCCTTAAAAAGCATTGAAAAACAAACATATAAAGATTTTGAGATTATTATAATTGACGATGGTTCGACGGATAATACAGAGGGAGAGGTAAGAGAATTTATGACCACATCGAAGTATCCTATTCGGTTTTTTAAAAATGTAGAAAACATTCATAAATTGGGCACTATTCTTAGGGGTATTTCATTAGCCCAAGGTGAGTTTTTTTTAATTCATGATGCAGATGACGAATGTTTACCCAATGCACTTGAAATTTATAATGAAGCATACGAATCCATACCAAATTCAGAAAAGAAAAAAATCAGTGGTATAACCGCCAATTGTATTGACCAGCATGGAAATTTCATTGGCACCAATATTAAAGAAGATTACATTTATTGCAATTCTTTTGATTTTAGTTTTAAATATAAAATTCAAGGTGAAAAATGGGGGCCTACAAAAACAGATGTATTGAGGCAAATTGAAATTGATAAATCTATATTCGGTCGAGGACTAATTCCAGAAGCCTATCTTTGGAATACTGTGGATAAGGCAGGGTATCTCACAAAATTTCTTAATTCTGTAACTAGAGTATATTATACGAACAATGATGATAACCTGTCAAGTCTTAAGTATGATAAAAAATCGTTTGGAATGGCAATTTATTCATTGCTATTTATAAACTATTTTCAAAAAAACCATATCGTTAGATATCCTAAACCCTTTTTTAAAAGATTAGTCTCAATCGTAATAGCATCATGCTATTTAGAATTTAGCTTGAAAGACTTTTATGAATCATTACATAATTGGTTTTTGAAAATTTCACTCGTACTTCTTTGGCCATTTAGAAAAAATATTAAAAAACTAACTAAAATGTAATTTCTCAAAAAAAATCAGAGTTATTGTTTTAGGTTTTTATAAAAACGTATTTCTTAAAAGCTACTTGAACCCTAATAAAATAGATTAATGTTAAATTTAGAATTAGATAAAAATAAACACATATTAATTACTGGAGGAGCTGGTTTTATTGGCTCTAATCTTTGTGAAGCCCTTTTGAAAAATAGAAATAAAGTAACCTGCTTGGACAATTTCGCGACTGGTAAGCGTGAAAACTTAGCACCACTTTTAAATTATCCAAAATTTAAACTAATAGAGGGAGATATTCGTAACCTGGACGATTGCCATAAGGCTTGTGAAGGAGTCGACTATATATTACACCAAGCGGCATTGGGTTCTGTACCACGTTCCATAAATGACCCTATTACCAGTAATGATGTTAATGTCTCTGGATTTTTAAATATGTTAGTTGCTGCACGCGATGCCAAAGTAAAACGCTTTGTCTATGCCGCAAGTTCTTCAACTTATGGCGATTCGACAAATATGCCTAAAGTAGAGGATAGTATTGGAAAGCCGCTTTCCCCCTACGCTATCACTAAATATGTAAATGAATTATATGCCGATGTGTTTAGTAAGACTTATGCTATCGAAACCATTGGTCTACGATACTTCAATGTATTTGGCAGAAAACAAGACCCCGATGGAGCCTACGCTGCAGTAATTCCTAAGTTTGTAATGCAATTGATGAAACATGAATCTCCCGTTATCAATGGAGATGGTTCATTTTCAAGAGACTTTACGTATATCGATAATGTTATTCAAATGAATGTTCTAGCTATGGTTACCGACAACCAAGAAGCATTAAATACCGTATATAATACAGCCTTTGGTGAACGAACCGATTTGAATGAACTTACCCAACTCTTAAAAGAGTACCTAAGTGAATTTGATTCAGAAATAAAGAACATAAAAAACACTTATGGTCCTACTCGCGCAGGAGACGTACCTCATTCCCTGGCCTCTATCGACAAAGCGAAGGAACTTTTAGGGTATGACCCAAAATTTGACATAAAATCGGGACTCAAAGAAGCCGTACAATGGTATTGGGAAAATTTGAAATAAATTTAGTAGTTATTAAATATAAAATAGGTTTGCTAAGGGTAACCGAGGTAACAAAAAAGAATTATGAAAGACATTAAAATTGCTATTATAGGTTTAGGATATGTAGGTTTACCATTAGCCCGTTTATTCGCTACGAAATACCCAGTTATTGGTTTTGACATCAATACAGGTCGTATCGATGAACTTCGAAAAGGTCATGACAGTACCTTGGAGGTGGAAGATGATGTGCTACAAGCCGTATTAAAAGATTCTGCTCAAATGGACACAGGACTATATTGTTCCAATCAATTGGATGATATCGCAGACTGTACCTATTATATCGTAACCGTTCCTACACCGGTAGATAGCACGAACCGACCAATTTTAACTCCTTTATATAAGGCTAGCGAAACAGTGGGCCAAGTCTTAAAAAAAGGGGACACTGTTGTCTATGAATCTACCGTATACCCAGGTGTTACTGAAGATGAATGTATTCCAGTATTAGAGAAAATAAGTGGCCTTAAATTTAATGTCGATTTCTTTGCGGGATACTCCCCAGAACGTATTAATCCGGGAGATAAGGAACATACCGTTGAAAAAATATTAAAAGTGACATCGGGTTCAACACCCGAGGTAGGCAAAAAAGTAGATGCGCTATATGCTTCTGTTATTACCGCAGGCACGCACTTGGCGCCAAGCATTAAAGTAGCTGAGGCAGCCAAGGTTATCGAAAATTCTCAACGAGATATCAATATTGCCTTTGTCAATGAATTGGCAAAAATCTTTAACCTAATGGGAATCGATACTCACCAGGTTTTGGAAGCAGCAGGTACTAAATGGAACTTTCTACCCTTCAAACCAGGTTTGGTAGGCGGGCATTGTATCGGGGTAGATCCTTATTATTTAGCGCAAAAAGCACAAGAATTCGGCTACCACCCAGAAATAATATTAGCCGGTAGGCGTATGAATGACACAATGGGAAAATATGTGTCATCTGAAGTCATCAAGCTAATGGTACAGCGTGATATTAAAATAAAAGGAAGCAATATATTGGTTTTAGGTATCACCTTTAAAGAAAATTGCCCCGATGTACGGAATACCAAAGCTGTTGATGTGATAAACAACTTGAAAACCTACGGTACAAATGTCACCATTTATGATCCCTGGGCGTCTTCAAAAGAAGTAGAGCATGAATATACTATGAAAGTTATAAAAGATGTCCCTACTGAAAAATTTGATGCTATTGTTTTAACGGTAGCTCACAAAGAATTTTTAGAAATGGAGCTAAAAAATATGCTTAAACCAGATGGTATTCTTTACGATGTAAAGGGTATTCTTAAAAATGATGTGGACGGCAGATTGTAAAATCATAAAATACAGAATAAAAAGCTTGTGAGAAATGGACTATTTCTCACAAGCTTTTTTTATTTTAAATACAGCGGCTCATGCTCATTACCAATATATAATTCCTTTTTTTACCATTAATAATAAAATGGATAGCATTAACCGTTTCTAAGATTTTTTTAATAAAATGTTAAGGAAATTGGTTGTTTGTCGAATATTCAAAAAAAAATAAGCATTACATCGATCTAAAACATCCAATCAACAGACGCAGACGTAACACCAAGGTTATCAAACTTATCTAATCAACTATTTAAGTGATTTACATTTAATCGATTAAGTTGATTTTAAAAAATAATTTATGAATAGCAGCGTTAAATTAATAGTATCCCCAACACATCATTGCAGTTCATCGAATATTTTTATTATTTCATCGATGAATTAAAATATTAGAGTATAATTGTAACCCAAATAACATTGTTTTTAATTCAAAAGAAAATTACCTACTTATGCACAAATTCCTTAATCTAATTTACAAATTGACCCTATCAATTTGTACCTTCTTTTTGTTGTTTTCTTGCAGCAAAGATGCCGACTTATTATCAGAATACGTGATCGCAAAAAATGATGATCTTCAAAGTATAACTTTATTGGCAGATGATAGTTTCTTTATGGCTCCTGGTCAAAATTCTATCCTGATGGATGTTTTAAATAACGACAATATCAGTCAAAAAACCAATGTTACTATTGTAGAAACTTCAACTCCCATTAATGGATCGGTAAATATAAATACGAACAATACCTTAACGTATATACCAAAAACAGCAATATCTTCAGAAATAACACCAGAAGAAACAACAACAGCAGAAGAATCGGCCACATCTGAAAATTCTACGACTGTACTAGAAGAGGATACCTTTACGTATACCGCTGAAATAGTTGACCAAGAAACAGGAGAAACAACCAAAGAGGAAGCTACAGTAACAGTTACCCCTACAGATATGGGAGAGTTAAAAGCATTTCCAGGTGCAGAAGGTTTTGGGAAAAACACTACAGGCGGCAGAGGTGGATTTGTTGTTGAGGTAACCAACTTAAACGATGACGGTGTTGGAAGTTTACGTAATGCCTTAACTATTAAAGGTAAAAGAACTATTATATTCAAAGTTGGTGGAGCAATAAAACTAAAGTCTCCATTGGTAATTGATTCAGGATATGGCAACGTTACTATTGCTGGGCAAACTGCACCTGGAGATGGTATTTCTTTAGAAGGCTCATCATTTTGGATTTCAGATTCAAATGTAATTATAAGATATCTAAGAATTAGACCAGGAGTTGATTGGAATTATGTAAGTGGGACACAAGACGATGATGCTTTAAGAATAATCTCATGGGATAAAGAAATTAAAGATATAATAGTTGATCATTGTTCAATAAGTTGGGGTAAAGATGAGAACATTGAAATAGGTGCTATTGGTGGTATTGGTGTCACAAATATAACTATACAAAACTCTATTATTTCTGAAAATATTAAAACAGGATATGGTTTTATATTGTGGCAAAGAGCTAATAACATTTCAATTTATAGAAATTTATTTGCACACAATAGTGGAAGAAATATTGAATCAACAACACCTGATAGTAGTTTTGAGATGGTTAATAATATAATTTATGATTATACTGCGGGTACTAGATTAGCACATCAAAATAAAATGGATTTAATAGGGAATTCTTATATATCAAAACCTGGCTTTTCTATAGATTATGAAAATGTACGTTTGGAACAGGGTACATCTCAATTGGGTATAAATGGCACAGAAGCTTATATTAATAACAATCTTTCTAATGGAGGGGATATAACCGTATCTAATAGCGGAATCACAAACCTAATACCACAATTAAAATCTGCTCCTGTCATGAGTTCAGGTATCAGTCTTATTTTAAATCCAATTGAATTAGAAAATAAACTTTTAGAAAATATTGGAGCTTCTAAGTCAAGAGATGCAATTGATTTGCGCATTGTGAATGATGTCTATAATCGCACAGGACAGTATATTACAAATGAAAACGCAGTAGGTGGTTTTGCAACAATAAATGATGGTCAACCTTACATAGATAGTGATAAAGATGGAATTTCAGATGATTGGGAAATTGCAAATGGTTTAAATCCTTCAGATTCAAATGATAGAAATGGTGATTTGGATGGTGATGGTTTCACAAATTTAGAGGCATTTTTAGAATTCATACTATTAAACTAACTTCACAAAAATATTATTATATATTCAATAGCAAAAAGCCCAATATAAATATTGGGCTTTTTGCTATTGAAATGATAGTGAAGAAATGATTTAATATACAATTCACAGGATTAATATCTTTCCTCAAAAACAATTTTCCGATATTTGAATCGTTAGTCTAAGAATAGTAATTATCTCTATCGATAAACCCCGATCTTCATATTTGAAAATTAAAAAATGAACAAATATAAAATTGCATTTTTAATACCTTCTTTAGGCTCAGGTGGAGCTGAGAGAGTAATAACTACCTTGGCAAATAACTTGACCGAAAATTACGAAGTGATTATTATAACCTTTGATAATAAACAGCCATTTTATAAATTGAATAGTCAAATCAAACATCACTCTTGTACAAATCTTACAGATATACCACCAAGTAATAACACTTACAAAGCACTAAAATTTAATATCAAATTACTGTTAGAAATAAACCGTATTTCAAAAGATGAAAAAATAGATATTATCATCAGTTTCCTTACCATTGCAAATATTTTAGGAATACTAGTTGCAAAGTTTAGAAAAATACCAATTATAATTAGTGAAAGGAATAATCCAAATAAAGAATTAATTTCTAACTTTTGGATGCAAATACGACGAAAAACTTATCCTTCTGCAAATTATATTGTTGTTCAAACACAGGAAATAGCTGATTTTTATATAACAAAAATAAAAAATGATGTAGTAAAAATAATCCCGAATCCAATTTCGCCAGATTTGGAAATAATGAATAGCAAAGAAACTAAGGAAAATATAATCCTCAATGTTGGTCGCCTATCGAATCAAAAAGGTCAAGAAATGTTACTAAAAGCCTTTACTCGCATAGAATCGAACGGTTGGAAGCTAGTAATAGCCGGAGAAGGTGAAAATAGAGTCAAATTAGAAAAGCTTATTAAAAAACTTCAAATTAGTGATAGGGTCCTGCTACCTGGTAGAATTAAAGATGTATCGAAATTATATAATAAAGCAAAAATTTTCGCTTTCAGTTCTAATTATGAAGGCTTTCCGAATGCTTTAATCGAAGCAATGCATTTTAGATTACCTTGTGTATCAACAAACTGCCCAACTGGTCCATCTGAATTAATTATTAATGATATAAATGGATTTTTAATACCGGTAAATAATGAAATTGTAATGGCTGAAAAATTAAATATCCTAATAAATGATTCTGCTCTAAGAGAATCATTGGGATCGAAAGCTGCAAAAACAGTTAAAAAGTATGCCATTGAGAGTATAAGTGATCGATGGAAGAAATTAATTGAAAGTTGTTTAAACTCTAATTTATAGAATTGAATAAATACTATCAAAAAATTGTTTTATTAAGTAATAACGAAGTTGTCAAAAACATTATTTTGGTTGCCTCTATTACGTTATTAATAAGTTTCCTTGGTTTCTTTAAAGAAATGCTCGTTGCTTCTTATTTTGGACTTTCACTAGTATTAG
The DNA here is from genome assembly GCF_900109345.1 of Maribacter orientalis. Classification (GTDB taxonomy): domain Bacteria; phylum Bacteroidota; class Bacteroidia; order Flavobacteriales; family Flavobacteriaceae; genus Maribacter; species Maribacter orientalis. The sequence continues at coordinate 16,724 of NZ_FNZN01000005.1, read as the reverse complement.
ATACATTTTTTATTGCAATTTTAGTTCCTGGATTTATTCAGAGTGTATTTATAAGTTCTTTTAAAAGCGTTTTTATTCCAAATTATATTGCAGAGACAAAAACAGGAAACTCCCTTGATTCATTCCAAGGAACAGGTTTGTTAATTACAAGTGTAATATCTTTAGCTTTTATCATTATTGCCTTTATTTTCACAGATACTTATTTAGAATTTTTCTTTTCTGGTCACAATGAAGAATATTATGGACTAGTTAAAGCTCAATTTTATATTTTACTCCCTTGTGTCTTTTTTTGGGGTGTCTCATCACTTTTAAGTGGTATTTTAAATATCTCAGGTGAATTTAAACTCACCTCTTTTGAGGGTATTTTTATCCCAATTTCAATTATAATTATAATTTATTTCTTTGAGGACTATTTTGATAAATTAATTTTAGCTGTAGGCACTTTAACTGGAACTATTCTAGCATTTCTGTTTCTTGTATTTATTTCGATTAAAAAGAAAACTATAAGAATAGCTAGACCCAACTTAAAGAATCACAATGCCATATTAATGTTCAAACAAATACCTGCCAAAATATCTTCTGGATTTTTAACAGGAATGAATGGTGTCATTGATCAATTTTTTGCTGCACAATTAATAATTGGTTCAATATCTGCAATAAATTATAGTTTAAAAATTCCCGCTTTTTTAATTAGTATACTCGTTGTTGCTATAACCAATGTACTTTTACCAAAATTTTCCAAAATGATTATGGAAAATAGAGAGAATGCATTTAAATATTGGTTGAAAATAATTAAAACCTTATTTATAGCTGCCAGTATTTGCGCATTCATAGGTATAATACTATCTGATTTTTTAGTTAAACTTTTCTTCGAAAGAAATGAATTTACAGAGTCAGATTCAATTGTAGTTTCAAATTTACAACAGATATTTCTAGTATATACTCCATTTACTATTTGTGGTATGGTATCTGTTAACTTTTTAACTAGCATGAATAAAAACGTGGTAATGGCATATATTTCATTTGTTGCCGTAATTTTAAATGGTATTTTAGATTTTTTTCTAATAAAATATTACGGGGTTTATGGAATTGCAATTTGCACTACTTTGGTTGTTATAATAAAAAATATTGCTCTCTTTTATTCTGTTATACATTATAAAAAACTTGATACAAAATATAAAATATAAAATTCCATTTCTGCACTAAAAAAATATATATCCAACACACAATTTAACTACAGCATATAGCGAAGTCAAGTACATTATATTTATTTTCATCAGTTTTTTTAACCACTTGACTTTATTTGACGATAAACCTTTTTTTTACAATTATATTTGTATCAATAGTAATTTACTTTATATATTTTTTTTAGTTTTTTACTTGCCTGTTATAGTATTTAACCAAAAAAAAACTAGAATGATAGTTATCGAAAAAATAATAAGATTTGCAATACTTATACTTTTGCTATGTAATATTCCTGGTTTTTTATTAGAATATATTGGAGGGTCAATAGGTTCTATTACTAGCTACTTAACTTCAATTCTTCTAATTGCATATTTTATATTAACCAAATCCAAGAGTAAACCACTTTTCCCCTTTATTTTATTTGGAATATCATATTTTTTAATAAGTGCAATAAATTATGATGTTTTGGATACCGATAATTATTTTATCAAAGAATTTTTTCGCTTCATGCTTGTAGTAATATGTGGAGTAGAGGTTCTTAAAAAAACATCAAATGAAAATCTTTATTTTGTGATATTAATTGGAGGCCTTAGTGTTGTGCTTAATGGTCTTGTATTTCCTGGTATTGCATCCGGAAGGTTTAGTGGATTTTATTTGAATCCAAATTACGCTGGTAGTATTTGTTTAATTGGTTTTGCATTATCATTTTCAATTACAAATATTAAATGGAAGTATATTGGGCAACTGGTTTTTACATTTGGTGGTCTTTTGACACTATCTCGAACCTTTATTATAATTTGGGTGATTATTAACATAATTGCGATTTATCGTAATAAAAAAAACTTTTTGGCCCCCGTAATAGGAGGACTAGCGTTAATACTAATCTTTATGTTTTCATCCGGTATAAAATTTGACAAGCAAAGATTTAAAGCACTTCAAAATATTTTCAGCAATGAAAAAGTAAATACTCAAGTTATTAAGCATGATACAAGAGACCAGACTTGGGCAATTTATTATGATAAGATTATGGACAAACCATTAATTGGTAATGGATATATGAGTTTTCAACGAAGATATTCGAGATATCCAGGCGTACATAATTCTTACTTAATGGTAATTGGTGAATCAGGAATTATTCCATTTATAATAATGTTCGGAATATATAGTTATCTATTTGTCAACAGTTTTAGGTCATTCAGAAAAAAACCAGAGTTATTATATATTCTAGTTGTAATATCATTATCACTCATGGCTAGCCATGGCTATTTTTTTATATTTTTTAATGTCTTTTTGTCCATGTATATTTTTATTGAAATACAGAAATTAAAAAAAGAAGTTAAACAAAATTTTATTCAATCTAAAGTAAAAAAAGTTGAAATTCATGTATAAAATATTAAATAAAATCTATCACGAAACTTTGTTTGGTAGGGTATTAATTTATTTTTTCCATAGCACCAAGGATAGATTATTTTCTGATAGAGCACATATTCTTTTTACCTATAAAAAAATTTTTGGGGTATATCCAAATCTTAAGAATCCAAAAAGCTTGAATGAAAAAATTTTATGGTTAAAGCTGAATGATCGAACGTCATTACATACACAATGTGCTGACAAATTTTTGGTTAGAGATTTTATAAAACAAAAAATTGGGGAAGAATATTTAGTACCATTATTATTTCACACCAAAAATCCCGAAGATATTAATGAAAATAATTTGCCAGAAAATACGCCGCTAATAATTAAAACAAATCATGACAGTGGAGGTGGTTTCTTTGTATACAACATAAAGTCAATAAACTGGACATCATTGAGAGAGAATTTAAAGAAAAGATTGTCTAAAAATTATTATCAGCAATCTAAGGAATGGCAATATAAAAATATCGAACCCCGAATAATTGTAGAAAAACTTTTACAAGATAAAAATGGTAATATTCCATTTGATTATAAATTACACTGTTTTAATGGTAAGGTTAGAATGATCAGTGTAGATATGGGCAGAGGAACAGATCAACATTATAGAAATTGGTATACAACAAGTTGGGAAAGAGAAAAGTTCAAATGGTCATCACCTAAAGAGAATGGCAAAAATACTGACCCTAGTGATGAAGACTTAGAAAAGCCAATGAATTTAGATCAAATGATAAATTTAGCAGAAAAATTAGCTAGTAGTTTTATATATGTTCGTGTTGATCTCTATGACGTTGATGGTAAATTATACTTTGGCGAATTAACTTTTCATCACGATGGGGGATATCGTCCAATTTTTCCGAAGGAATGGGATTTAAAATTAGGGAAGCAGCTCAATCTAAAATAATAATTAAAAATTGTCCCTAAAATGAAAATAGATATAATCATTGGAAGCTTAAAAGGTGGTGGTGCAGAACGAGTGGTTAGTACTCTTGCTAATTACTTTGATGATATTGGCTATGAAGTGAGAATCTTCACGTTTAGTGAAGGAGATCGATATCCCTTAAATAAAGGCATTATTCGGAAAAGGTTTCATAAGAAATTACTATTATTCAACTATGCATTAATAAGAGCTTTAGTCTACCTAATACAATTTTACCGTTTCAAAGAAAATAGACCCAATATCATCTGTTCTCATATTAATTTCATGGCTGCTGTAACCATCCCTTTGGCTAAACTTTACGATATTAAGGTAATTTCCTCAGAGCATTCAAACCATAAAGAGACTGCACTTGATTGGAAAAAGAAAATTGTATGGAATTTTTTATATAAATATGCTGATGCCATAACTGTATTGACCAAATACGATTTGGAATTTTTCAAAAGGAGAAATAAAAACGTATGGGTAATGCATAATCCTAATTCCTTTCAAAAAATAAATAAACAAATTAAGAATAGAGACAAAAGTATTCTTGCCATTGGAGATCTTAATCGATATTTAGTCAAGGGATTTGACAATTTGATAGACATTGCGTTCGAAGTGAATAAATACCATCCGGATTGGAAATTTAAAATTGTAGGTGAGGGAGATGAAGGCAAAAAAATTCTTCAAGATAAAGTCAAAGAGCTTAATCTAACAGATACTATTCTCTTTACAGGGTATCGTTCAGATATTGATCAACTACTTCAACATTCATCTATATTTATACTGTGTTCCCGAAATGAAGGTATGCCAATGGCGCTTATTGAAGCTACATCGCAAGGCATCGCCTGTATAGCTTATGATTGTGTTTCGGGTCCTTCTGACATAATTGAAAATAAAAAAAATGGAGTTCTGGTTGCTAATCAAAACAAACAAGAAATGTCGAAGCAACTTATGAAAGTTATTGAAGATGAAGAATACAGAAATTCTTTAGGGAATGAAGCTCTAAAAACGAGTGTGGATTTTTCCATCGATAAAATTGGTAGTCAATGGGAAACGTTATTCAAAGAAATATTAAAAATTAAATAGTATATAAACTATGTGTGGAATTTACGGTAGTACCATTCCCTATTCTAAAGATCAAGTTCAAAAAAAATTGGAACGCACCAATTTTAGAGGTCCTGATAGCTTGAAATATACACAGCTTAAGACAAAGAACGGTATTCTTTCTTTAGGTCACAATAGACTTTCTATTATAGATTTAGATACACGATCAGATCAACCATTTAGTTATATGGAACATATTCACATTGTGTTTAATGGGGAAATCTATAATTTCAGGGACATCAAGAGCGAGTTACAAAAAAAAGGGTATGCTTTTAACACGAGTAGTGATACAGAAGTCATTTGCGCCGCTTATTTGGAATATGGTAATAAATGTGTAGACCATTTTAATGGGATGTTCGCTTTTGTCATTTATGATCAAAAAAATCAAAAACTATTTGGTGCTTTGGATCGGTTGGGACAAAAACCTTTTTACTATTATTTGAATGGAACAAATTTTGAATTTGCAAGTCAAATTTCGAGCATACAATTATTCAACCAAAACCTGACCATATCTTCAAAAGCTATAGATGATTATTTATCTTGGGGGTATATACCTGCAGAGAATAGTATATTTAATGAGGTAAAGAAACTAAAGCCAGGATATAAATTCGATTTCGACCTTCAATCGGGGAGTTTTGATACAACCTGTTATTGGGATTTAGATAGGCAACAAAAACAAGACTTTAGTATTAACTACAATGATGCTAAAAGTGAGTTGGAAACACTAATAACAGATGCTACAAAAATTAGACTTTTTGCCGACGTTCCAGTGGGTGTTTTTTTATCAGGGGGTATAGATTCCTCTTTAATTACTGCCCTCGCATGCAAAACCTCTAATACGAAGGTTAAGACGTTCTCCATAAAATTTAACGATGAAGGCTTTGACGAAAGTAGTTATGCCCAACAGGTTGCAAACCATTTAAAAACTGATCATCATACTATTCTTTGCGATAAAAATGACGGACTTGATTTAATTGAGAACTTCAATCATTTTTATGATGAACCTTTTTCTGATTCATCTGCTATACCTTCTATGTTATTGGCCAAGCATACTAGAGAAAAGGTAACTGTAGCCCTAACGGGTGATGCTGGAGATGAAAATTTTTTAGGATATCACCGATATGATTGGTTACGGATTATCAATTACTTCATGGCACTACCCTACTCTATTCGAAAGATTATAGCAAATGGCATGTCAAAATTACCTAATTACCGTTATAAGATGGTAGCGATGGTAATAAACAGTAAAACAGTGGAAGAAGCCTATTTAAAAAGCGTACATGACCCTAGTCCCAATTGGAAATTACCTTCAAAATTTGATACTGATCTAACTGAATTCAACTATCTAATTGACGCTGCAAACGATATTTATCAGCGTGCGGGTAATTTTGATTTAAAAACATATTTACCATATGATATAAATGTAAAAGTGGATAGGGCCACTATGGCCTATTCTTTAGAAGCTCGCTCACCTCTCTTGGATTATAGAGTGGTGGAATATGCTCAAAAGTTACCAACCAACTTTAAATATGTGACCCATAATCAGAAAAAAATTCTTAAGGATATTTTGTATCAGTATGTACCTAGACAAATATTTGATAGGCCAAAGGCAGGCTTTGAAATACCCTTTAAAGAATGGTTTCGTAAAGATTTAAAGGATTTCGTCTTATCCTCCTTGAATGAAAATGAATTACGTAAAATACCTGGAATTAAACCTAAGGAAGTTTCTAAAGCTATAGATGATCATATGACAGGCAAAGCCAATAACTATTCCTTAATTTGGAAATTATTGGTTTTAAGTCAATGGCTATCCAGTAATGGAAAAGGAATTACGATCGTATAAACAGAATAATGAAAATAGCAATCTTAATATATTCATTGGCCGGTGGCGGAGCTGAACGTGTGGTCTCTTACCTCCTTCCCTACCTTAAAAACAGAGGTATTGAAGTGCATTTATTGCTTATGAATAGCACCATTAGCTATGATATCCCCAAAGATATTCCAATTCATTTTATTGAAAAATCGGAAGGAGATGAACATGGGCTATTGAAACTTTTAAAGCTACCTTGGTTAGCTTATAAGTACGCACGATTGCTGAAAAAGTTGAAAATCACACACTCGTTTGCCTTATTAACAAGACCAAGTTATATAAATATTCTTTCTCAATATTTCACCAAAAAAACCTACAAAATAAGTATTAGTGAACGATCATACCCTAGTATGCAATATGGGTATGGTAATTTGCAATCTAAAATTAATAATTTTCTTATTAAACGATTGTACCCCAAAACAGATCAGATAATTTGTAACTCTCATGGTAATGCCAATGACCTAATTGAAAATTATAAAATAAATGCATCTAAAATAACCGTAGTGCATAATCCAATTAATATTGATAAAATAAATGAAATTAAGCCAGACACTTCTATTTTTCAAAAAGATAGATTCAATGTCATTACAGTTGGAAGAATGGATGCTGGTAAAAATCAAGAGTTACTAATAACCGCCATTACAGATTTTCCTAATGTTCATCTTTTTATTCTAGGTGATGGTCCATTAAGAATGCATCTTCATACAATTGTAGAAAATTTAGGTATTAGCAATAGAGTCACATTCTTAGGTTTTGATAACAACCCTTTTCGGTTTTTAAAAGAAGCTGACCTTTTCATGTTTGGCTCTAATCACGAAGGTTTTCCAAATGTTTTACTGGAAGCCATGTGCTGTGGGCTTCCTATTTTAACGACGAATTGTAAATCTGGGCCAGATGAAATAATGAAATTAGAAGACCCTAAAACCGATGACATTATGATTTCTGATTTTGGTATTTTATCTCCAATAGGTAATCTAGAACTTTTTCAAAAAGGTCTAAAATACTGTCTTGAAAATCCAGAATACTTACAAAATTGCCGTACACTAGTTATAGAACGTGCCAAAGATTTTGAAAAAGAAACAATTTTAAATTCCTATACCCAACACATTCTATCGTAATCTATTTATGAAAGCCCCCATACACGCCCATAAAAGAAAAAAAGTCATTCGTACAGCAGCCTTATCTGGGTCGTTATATGTGTTACTTGAAGACCAATTACGATTTTTAAACCAGTATTACGATATTCTAGCAATTGGTTCTGACCCTGGTCATGAATATCTACAAAAATTACGAGAACGAGAAGGCATTCGTGGTAAGGAGATAAACATAGAACGAAAAATAAGTATTTTCAAGGACCTTATTTCACTTTATCGCCTCTATGTGGTATTCAGAAAAGAAAAACCTTTTATGGTGCATAGCATTACCCCAAAGGCAGGCTTACTGACCATGATAGCAGCCTATTTTGCAAGAGTACCAGCACGGGTGCATACATTCACCGGTTTAATTTTCCCAACCCAAACGGGAACAATGAAACAAGTTTTACTTTTTTTTGATAAAATAATTTGCAAGTTTGCTACCCATGTATATCCAGAAGGGAACGGTGTAAAAAATGACCTTTTAAATTATAAGGTGACTACAAAACCACTGAAAGTTATTGCAAACGGCAATGTAAATGGTATTGATTTAGATAAGTATACCGCTGAACTTTTTTCGAAAGAAGACAATAACCAGTTACGCAAAACAATTGGTGTCTCAGAGGAGGACTTCGTATTTTTATTTATAGGCCGATTAGTTAATGATAAAGGTGTTAACGAATTGGCTAATGCTTTTGATAAACTCTCATCAACACATGAAAATGTTAAATTGGTAATGGTCGGCGCTCACATAGGTGAAACGGATTTATTACCTGATCAAACATGGGCAAAAATTAATGCCAATAATTCGATACTTTATGTGGGGCACCAAGATGATGTGAGACCTTTTTTAGCAATGTCTAATGTTTTTGTATTTCCTAGTTACCGAGAAGGGTTTCCAAATGTTGTTCTAGAAGCAGGAGCCATGGGATTACCGGCTATAGTGACCGATATTAATGGTAGTAATGAAATCGTAGTAGACGGAGAAAATGGATTAATCATCCCTTCAAAAGACGAGGATGCACTTTTTAAGGCTATGAAAATTTTATTGACTGATAATTCTTTGAATACAAAACTAGCAAAAAATGCTCGTCCGATGATAGCTTCCAGATTTGAAAAAAGTGAGGTCTGGGCAGCCGTTTTGAAGGAATACCAAAGTATTGAACAGCAGGTAGGTTAGCATTTAGAAATTTCAAAAAGCTTTTGAGCTTTAAAACAACCTTTCAACCATAATTTAAGAACTTCTTCGAATTCTAATTTATCTTTCATTAGTTTTTGTTTTCTTTATACTATGCAAAAAAGTGTAATAGGTTATGGATCGATATTTCATAAAAGTGATACGGCTCATATTTCCAATATTTCAAATACTGGTTTTCTAGGAGAACATGAACTATTCTATGCTGGGCGTTTTGCTATTAAGCATGTCATTTATTGTATTTTAGAGCATAAAGCTATAGAACATATTTGGTTACCCGAGTATTACTGCCCCTATGTGAAAAATTGGTTAGAGCAAGAATTCAGTGCCATTAAATATTACGACATTGATCCTTTTGATGCCGACGCACAAATAGACTGGTCTCCCTTTTCTTCTTCAGACCTTGTAATTGCAAATAACTTTTGGGGGCTCAAAGAAAATGTATTACCAGAGGGGGAGCGACCAATCGTAATTGAAGATCATTCTCATGGTTGGCTTTCAAAAGGATGTATAGAAAGTAATGCTGATTTTTGTATTGCATCGTTACGAAAAACCTTACCTATACCACTTGGTGGCATTGCATGGAAACCGATAATGGGAAATTGTGACATTCCTTTAAAATCTCTGAAAGACACTAGTATTGATACGGAAATAAACCCAATGCTAAAATCGTGGGATTTGATTGAAAACGCGATGAAAACTAAAGCTACCTGCACCAATGAAGAGGAAAAAATTGACTTTTTATTAAACAATAGCCAAGGTGAAACGCTACTTCGTAATACGCAAGAAATTGTACCTCTTTTAAAAAGGCATGAGGATGTTATTTGTAGTAATCTATTCAAAGATTTTAATGCCTACAAAAGAGCTAATTTGAACTTTATATTAAAAACTTTAGAATCTTCACAAATATTTAAGGTAATTACTCGCGATAAAAACATCCCTTTTGGACTCCTACTAGCCTTTAAAGATTGGGGATTGTTTACAAATTTCAAGCAGTTTTTAATTACTAACATGATTTATCCGGCCGAGTTGTGGCCACAAAATCGAATAGCACAAGAATATAAATTTCTCCTAAACATTCATTTAGATTTTCGGTATAACGAAGAAGATTTAGAGTATATGTCCAATACTATTAACCAATGGACTTTACAACAATCTTATATAAATACAGAGCAAGAATTATAAATTTGCATCAATTGAACTTAAAAATAGCCTTATCCATTACAAGTTTTTGCGCAAGTATAATAATGGCTTAACTTAGCCGTTTTGCAGTACATATACTAACATTCTCCCCAAAATGATATATAAGAATTATTTTAAACGACCATTAGATTTTATTCTAGCCCTCGTCGGTCTCATAATTTTGTCTCCTATTATTTTAGTTTCCATAATTATATTGACAATTAGTTTTAAAGAAAGCCCTTTTTTCACCCAAAAACGACCAGGTAAGAACGAGAAAATATTTTCGGTCTTAAAGTTAAAGACCATGAACAGTAAAAAAGATAATCAGGGTAATTTATTACCAGATACTGACCGTTTAACACCCATGGGTATTTTCATTCGTAAAACATCTATAGATGAGTTACCACAACTTATAAATGTACTAAAGGGCGACATGAGCTTAATTGGCCCTAGACCGTTATTGATTCGTTATTTACCCTACCATACCGAAAGAGAAAAAAAACGCTTTTTAATACGCCCTGGCATTACCGGTTTGGCACAAATTTCTGGTAGAAATTTTATTAGTTGGGAAGATAGATTTGAAAAAGATGTTGAATACTATGAAAATTTAACTTTTGCCACCGATGTAAAAATATTTTGGAAAACATTAATGAAAATAATTTCCTCAGAAGATATTGAAGTCGACCCACAAGGAAATCCAGAAATGGAGTTTTTAGATATTGAACGTAGTTCATGGGAGGAATTTAAACATATAAAAAAGCATTCGTAATGAAAATTGTCTTTGTTGTAATGCGTTTTGGTAAAGATGGTTTGGCTACCAATATTTTAGAACTTACGCGAGGACTGATCAACAAAGGGCATGAGTTACACATTATAACAAGTGGTTTCAAAAGTATAGCTACAAGTGACACCACTTTTTTTGAGGAATTAAAATCTGAATTCAACACCCTTGGGGTTCATCTTCATTATTTTACCGAACCTTCTGGGAATCCATTAAAAAAAATACTTGCTTCAGTAACAAGTCTTTCGATAATAAGTGGTCTACTTATAAAATTGAATGCTGATGTTATACATTGCCATTCGCCGAATTTGACTTTCATTCCTTGGTTGCTCAGAAAAAAATTCATTTCTACTGTACATGCAGATACCATTAGACCTAATGCAAGATATAAACACCCTACCCTATTAATAGCGGTAAGCCAAGGTTCACAAGAATTCACCGAATCTGTAATGCATTCCCCACCAGAGCATATTAGAATGGTGTACCACGGTATTTCTGACCGATTTGCAAATTCAATACCTGATGATGAGCTAAAAAAGTTAAAAATAAAACATGCCATCCCAACCGATAAATTAATAATTGGTTTTGTGGGTAGGATTTCAGAAATGAAGGGCACGGATATTCTGGTTGAAGCTATTGGTAGTCATTTATCACAAACAATTAAAGAAAACATACATATTGTTTTGGTGGGAGATTACTTAACAAAAAGCAAAGTAAAATGGTTGGATGACATGCTTCATGAAAAGCATTTAGAAGAAAAGGTAACGATTGTATCTTTTCAAGACCCTAAACCCTTCTATCAACTGTTTGATGTATTCGTTTTACCCTCACGATCAGACACTTTTGGTTTAGTCGCCGTAGAAGCAATGATGAGCGGTTGCTGCACCATACGTGCCGATTCTAATGGCGCATACGACCAAATTGATGATGGTATTAATGGCATGATATTCCCAATGGAAGACGCATCAGCATTAGGACAAAAATTAACACAAGTACTTTCAGATGAAAAATTACGCAATAGCCTTGCCATAAAGGGGAAAGAAAAAGCATTGTCTAATTTCACAAACCACCAAATGATTAAGAATACTTTGACAGTCTATGAAGAGCTAATTCACATGTAAACACTTTTCTAATTTTAGAACTATTATTTTGGAGCTCTATACCTTGGAAAAAATCCTTCTTTAATATTCTCTAACGCATCTTTATTATCCATACCAGAAATCTCTAAAAATTCTAAATACTTTGTTGGCATAACAACTTTTCGCCCTGTATAAAAATCTATATCATCATCGAACGGGAAATATTTTTTCTTGTACAAGTATAAGTTATCTTCTTTTCCATTTGATAGCCCACCACCAATCATATAATAGTTTAACCCTTCTTTATTAGCCCATTGTATTGCGCTTATTTTTAAATATTCGTTAGGGCGTAGTTTAAAATGATTAGCATCAGTCCCTCCTAAAAAAGAATACATTGTAGCTTCAGAAATTAGAAAAAGTTCTGTAGAAATTGGTAAACCATCTAGATATACTAAACCAATTGCACATTTTTCTTCGTTATTCTTCCAAAAATCAAGAAAATATTCTAATGGGTGATAGAAAGAATCTATAGCATCCCTCCTATCCATAGTACCGATATAAACCTGATAAAAGTCTTTTACCTGTTTTTCAGTAATATTCTTATAGAACAATTTAAACTCTAAACCTGTTTTCTCTGCTTTACGGAATTGATTTCTAGTATTCGATTTAAGATTGGACCAGAATAAATCCCAATCTGTAATATCACCTTTAACATTATATAACGTATGTATTGATTCGCCACTATATTCTTTGAAATTAAAAAACAAATTAAACCGTAAGAATTCGGACACTACTTTGTTTTCTGAGTACCAATCATCCACAGTATTCCAAAATTGAATCTTTAATTCCGCAGATAAACCCTCTTTAAAGTAGGGCCCATTATAACCCCATGGGCTACTTACATCAAAAAAACCAGTATCCACATTATTTAAAATAATGTTTCTAAGTAAATATGGCATTACTGCGACCGCAGAATTATCCGAAGATTTAAAAATAAAAAATTGCAGCTGTTGGTTTTCAACTTGTGCACTGTTTAAAAGCTCGAAACAATAATAAGCACTTTCGCACCCAATTTCTTTTAGAGCATTTTTATATAAAGAAATGTTTTCACTACCCTTTAATGAATAATGATTTAATGTGAAAGTCTCAGTAGACAGCATGTTTTAATATTTTGTAAAATAGAACGCCAATAATACAAAAGAATTGTTTTTATGAGCGAGTTAAATAGTCTTATAAAACCTTTTTCTATTATGTATTTCGAATACAAAAATACAATATTGACTTTTCTTTCCTTAAACAAGAAATTTAAAATCAAAATGATTTTATAAGCGCTCAATTAATCATTGAATTTTTCAAGCATTATTTTTAAATTCAATATACTTTGAATACCTAATTTTATAGACAAATTACAAATAAAATCGCTAAAATACACTGTTTCTTTACTATTCATTTTCGACATGTCTCAAACCTAGAGAAACCTCTTGTAATCCTTTGAAATATTGCATTTTACCTCATATAATCTATTCAGAATTCGTAGGTATTAACATTAATTTATTATAATTTTAGCATCTCCCCAGATTAACTCGAAACAACAAACGAATGAGAAAAATTACTCTAGGGATATCCCTATTATTGATTACTGCATGTTTATATTTTAGCTTTAGGCCATTATTAGACGAGCCTGGGTTAACGATTGCAGAACCAATAGCGCCATTTCTTAATGGAAATTTTCCTGATATTAGTGCTTCAAATCAAGATTACAGGCCTGCTTTTCCAAATTTGACATTCGATTCTCCTTTAACATTCACTGGTATTCCCAATTCCAATCGATTGATCGTTGGTCAACGAGACGGAAAAATGTATTGGTTTGACAACAATGATAACGTTACACAGAAAAATATTTTAAGAGATATGTCCAATGAAGTGGGCATGGTATGGGACGGTGGATTTCTTGGTCTGGCGATCCATCCAGAATTTGGTCAATCCAATAAAAATTATATTTATACCTATTACACTACAAAAGATAGTCAAGGACGTGACTATCCTGATACATATGTTTCTGGATTTGGCTGTCAAAGGGAAGACTATTGGGGAAGTTTTCTTATTCTAAAACGAATAACAGTTGACCCAAACACACTATCCGTTGACCCCAATGATGATATGGTCATGATAAAAATGCGGATGTTCAGTTCTACCCACAGGGGCGGGAGTCTTACTTTTGGAAATGACGGTTTTCTGTATTTGGCAACGGGCGATCAATCAGCATATGCAAAAGCCCAAAATGTAACCACAAATTTAGATGGGGGCGTTCTTAGAATTGATGTTGACCAAAACACAACTAAAAGTTACGACCCTATAAGAACATTAACAGAAAATGGTCGTTTTCCAGATGAAATTTCAGGTGTTGGTTACGGAATTCCTAATGAAAATCCATTTACGAATTCGAACGGAAGTCGCTTCGAAGAATATTTTACCGTTGGACATCGAAACCCCCATCGAATGACGAAAGACAAGTTAACGGGTGATTTAATAGTTGGGGAAGTAGGCGAATCACGTCATGAAGAAATCAACGTGCTTAAAAAGGGGCAGAATTTTGGATGGCCGGTTTATGAAGGCAATTATTTTAGGGGTACAGACTGTACAACTCTGTTGGATGATATGGCTCACGAAAGCCCTTTGGTTGCGTTTCCAAGGTCTGAGGCTAATGCGTTAATAGGCGGATATGTGTACAGGGGTACTTCCATGCCGAAATATTACGGCAAGTATATATGTGCGGATTATGGAATTGGTGAAGAAATTTGGGCGGTAGACACCTCTACTGGTCAATATGAAGTAATTACACAATTCTCGCCTACCGACATCATCTCCTTTGGTGAAGACAATGAAGGTGAATTATATCTTTTGAGTCAGGGCGACAATGTTAAATTGTATAAGATGGTTGAAGGCGCAGGATTGACAGGTACTGTACCACAGCTATTATCTGAAACCGGTGCTTTTATTGATTTACAAAATATGGATCCTAGTCAAGGTCTTATTCCATATAAACTGATAGAATCATTTTGGTCAGATGGTGCCGAAAAGAAACGGTGGATGGCGATACCTAACAATGGCACCTATAATACTGAAGGAGAGCAGATTTCTTTCTCTGAAAATGGAGATTGGCAGTTTCCTGTAGGCGCCGTTCTCGTGAAACATTTTGAGCTTCCTATTGATGTAAATGATCCTTCTAAAACTAAAAAATTAGAAACCAGATTTTCCGTTAAAGCAAGTGACGGATCGTTTTATTTCGTAACCTACAAGTGGAATGAACAAGAAACTGAAGCTTTTTTACTGGAGACTGGCATTGAGGAAGACATCCCAATAAAACAAGCAAACGGGAGTACTGCTTTTCAAACATGGAAATACCCATCCACACAAGATTGTATTTCATGTCACAATCCTGCCACCGGTGGGTCTTTGGGACCACGAACCAGGTATTTAAATGCTAATTTTACTTATGAAAAAACAGGTATCAACGCCAATCAATTAATAACATTAAGTCATTTAGGGATTTTAAATGAAATTATTGATGATCCGAAAACCCAACAATATCAAACCTATAAAGCGTTAACTGATGTCAATGCAAGTTTGGATGAACGAGCAAGATCTTATTTAGATTTAAACTGTGCTTACTGTCATAGACCTGGAGCTACCGGTCAAAGAGCACAATTTGATCTTCAATTATTCAATAATTTAAATCAAACTAATTTACTTAAGGCAGGCACGAATACACCGATAGGCATTGAAGGTGAAAAAATACTTGTTCCAAAAGACGCGTCAAAATCTATTTTGTTTCATAGGATGAACACAATTGACCAGACCATCATGATGCCCCCTATTGCTAAGAACAAAGTAGACGTACTTGGAGTCCAATTAATTGAAGAATGGATTAATCAATTAGAACCTTCTTTACCTCCACCAAGCACTGGTGATTACCGGATTGTAAACCGGGCAGGTAACAATACACTCCAAGTACCTGATGCGGGTCTTGCTAATAGTGCCAATGTAGCAGTTGGTGATTACACAGGCCTCGAACATCAGCAATTTGCCTTAGAAGATGCTAGTATACAAGGGTATTATCAAATTAAGGCACTCCATAGTGGCAAGTATTTAGATGTAGAAATGGGCAATACAGCACCAGATTCAAATGTTTGGCAATATGCAGGGAACAGTACAGACGCACAGCTATGGGAAATTTTGGATGCCGGAGACGGTCTCTTTTATATCGTAAGCAAGCTTTCCGGTTATTACCTTGGAGAAAACCCAAATGGTAACGTAACTGTCATGGTCAATAATACAAGTAATGCTATTCGGTGGGAGTTCCTTCCAACAAACGCCCCCATAGAAAATGACATAGCGTTGTCAACTACCTCGGTATCCACATCGGAGGACGGTAGTACAGCAGATTTCACTATAAATTTAAAAACTGCGCCTTTAAATAATGTTGTACTCTTAATTTCGGGCGTTGATAATATAGATGAGTATAGTCTATCTATAACCGAACTTACCTTTACCACTGCCAACTGGAACGAAGCACAAACTATAACAGTTAACGGACTTGATGATACAGACCTTGATGGCACTCAAAATTATACAATCAACATCACAGTAGACGATTCTAGAAGCGATGTTGCTTACAGTGGTATTTCTGCAATAATCAATGGAGTCAATTTAGATAATGATGGCACCTGCAACGGAGCTCTCGCCGATATGACGGACCCCGTTGGTAGCGGAACCATAACTTCCCGTAACGATTTCTTACCAGCGGAAGATAGGTTCAAGGCATTCGATAATAAAGCTATACAAGGTACGTTCAGCAAATGG
>NZ_FNZN01000002.1 GCF_900109345.1 Maribacter orientalis | reverse complement strand
CAACACTTTTTCGTTGGTCGCGTTCGGGTGCGGGCTACGTGGTTTTCTGGACAGCTCCCTAAGACCTTCGTAGCCTTCATTTTCAAACCGGGCAATGATTTTGTAAGCCGTCGGTCTTGAGATTTCAAAGACTCTACAAAGCTCCGTGATGGTGTGTTTTCCAGTTCGCCATTCACAGATAAATTCAATTTTTTGTTCCATAATCGTATGTTCTTTCCAAGGCATAGCATCTGAATGTTGGTTCCAAATGCAACTTAAAAAGTGTAAACGATGTTTCTATAACTTTGTAAAGGATGTTTGTATATCGTACCCTTTACATTTTATCAATGCAGATTACAGACATCAGAGTTTTCAAATTACATAAGAAATCGCTTTAAAGATTTTAATGGAAAATCAATTATAACACAAGACAATAGGTTAATAATAGCTGTAAAAGAAAATGATGTCAGTTTAAACGTTTACTTAAAAGACTTTACTACTCTAAATAATTTTAAATAATAATTAAGTCATTGAATTATAATTTTTAAAAAGTAAAAATTTTAGACATAGAAAAGGGTGGAAGTAATTCCACCCTTTTCGTCCCAAATCTTACCATAAACTTAACCTACTTATGCTATGGCATTGCTAAAATACTGTAAAATATGCATTTTATATGGCGATATTCTATTTTATTCAACTATATGAATTTCAGTAATATATAAAATACTGTTATCGCACGTTATAAAAGTATACTTTTAAGTTTCAAATAAATTTAGGCATACAATTCGGACACCTATTAAGTTGGCGAGTAGATAAATAGTTGGAATATTATCAAGTTGCCTGTTTTTAAACACTGTAATACGTTTGTTGAAATAGTATATTTAATAAATGGGGCCATAGCAATATATGGTGTTAACAGAAGAGGAGCAATGGAACTACCATTGGTAAAAGATTTCTTTCCTGAACCATCACATAGGGTCCGACAAAAAGCTCAGCCTTTACGCCCTGTACGCCTTTTTCATCAAGGTGGAATTAGACACCAGAACGGATAGGATCATTGGCAAGGGATACTTTAAAATAGGTGAGACGCTGGATAGGTATACAGGTTGTATAGATATAAATAGAATTTAAAAATAATTACGAAATATCCATAGTAACTTCTGAAACCAGTCCACTGAATTTTTCTTCAATATATTTTCTAAGAGCTGGTGGTTCCGATAAAATAATATCCCCCAACTGAGAAACTATCGTTTTAATTAAATCGTAGTTAGGTACTAATACAAAGGTGACCATCGTGTAAGTCATTTTTTTCTTTGTGGCAAAATTGACCAACTCTTTGGTTTCACTAGTAATAGTCTGTGAGTAATGGAGCTTCTTGGCTTTTATATAATTGAGATAAATTGCGATTTTGGTCATAGCCAATAAATGGGCTATTACTTTTAAAGCAAATGATATTCATCGTAATAATGATAAGTCGATAACTGTTATTCATGACCCAAATGAAATGGAAGCCTATTTTAAGACGTGGGGCGGAAGGGACCAAAACAAACCTAACACGGCCATTAAGATACCAACAGGGTTTTTTTATACAGTCCATTGCGTTTCAATCTCCTAACGAAATAAATTTTACAGGAATCATCTGGCAAAAAATTCCGTTGGATGTAAATGATTCCATTGTCGGCGGCTTTGATTTTCCTGAGCAGGTAAATTCAGGTAGTACAGTCATTAAAGAACTCTACAGCTATGAACAAGCCGGGTCAAAGTTAAAAGGCTGGTATTTTGACACCACAGTAAGGCAAGTATTCGACTACACCAAATATCCTTTTGATTATGTTACGGCTTGGCTACGATTATGGCCCAAAAATTTCAATTACGATGATGATATACTATTCGTGCCAGATTTTGATGCCTACGATCCAACAGACCAGATTTTTGGTTTAGATGAGGATATTGTTTACGGTGAGTGGAATATTGAAGAGACCTTTTTTAGTTATCACGAAAACAAGTATAATACTAATTTTGGTTATACTGGAGAATCGACCGAGGATAGGTATCATGAATTTTATATCAATTTGGGATTGAAAAGGGACATAATTGATGCTATTATCCTAAATTTAATTCCACTATTTGTAGTGGCATTATTACTATTTGTGCTAATGATGACGGTAACCAATAACAAAGATTTAAGTAATAAATTTGTATTTAATACCAGTGGCGCTATAGCCACATGTTCGGCTCTATTCTTTATCGTTTTATTGGCTCATATTCAAGTAAGACAGCAATTTCTTGATTCCCCTATAGTTTACATAGAATACTTTTACTTAATCATGTACATCTTCATAGTATTATGCGCCTTTAATTTTTATGCTCTTTCAATGGGCAACGAAAATGGTTCAAACCTTATTCTTTATAGAGATAACCTTATTTCAAAAGTTGCTTTTTGGCCATTATTGCTTTGGATGATTGCCTTAGCTACTATTTGCTTTCTTTAAAGATTTTTTAATGATATTTATTACTGATAACTAAAATGACACCTTCAAAAATAGGGAAGCAGCATATTCCCCTTATGGGTTTTTGGCAAAAGCATCATTTAATTTTTGATTCTACACAGTAGTTCGCTCAATACATTCTATTTTGGGGCATGTCATGAAGATTTAGAAAATAGAATTGAGAACCATAACTCTGGAACGTACGGTTCAAAGAGTTTTACTTCAACATACTACTTTCTGCCATTCTAACCATTTGCCAGTAAGGAGGTAAATAGTTATTTTCTTTTTCGAAAGCTTTAGTTTTTGTTACTGTAATTAATTTGCATTTATTAAATCGGGCTACGAAATCAGTATTTTTCAATGCGGTAACGGCCCCCATTCCTTCTGGAATAATTCCTTCTTTTCCTATGGTATTGAGAAAAAATGAATATCCCTTAACAACTCTTGCTACAGGTAACATCCAAATAGTATAATCTAGTTTTTCACCTTTATTTGAACGGCTGATCAAAGCATCCATTACGGCATTGTCCAAATGATCCTGAAAAAGCACATCCTTATTCCTCCATTCACCTACAACACTAAGCATGGGGTCATATTCAAGATCAGACGGCATTTGGGTCACGAAATTTTCAACACCAAAATTGTTTAGCCAATCAATAATTCCGTTTGAAGAGATGGTAGATTCAAACTCCCATAAATCAATCCCAAATTTTTTATAGGCATATGATCCAACTTCCGAACAGAACATTGCCGAGGCATCGTAGTAGTCCATTTTAAAATCATAAGGTATATGCCTAGTTTTAGATTCCTCAGAAATAAACAAGGACGCTTCATGCGGAAGCATAGGATTAGCCATCATTTGAGCCAAATCTGCCCGAGGTCTCATTACCATAAACCGCAGCTTTTTATCACTTAAATACTCATCTAATGTGGCTATGGCCACTCCTTTTTCAATATGGGCCTCAATAAAATAGGGCTTATTGGTCTTGGAGTCAATATGTACCAATGCTACATGTGAAAAATTTCCAGGATAATCATTACCTCTTGAAATAAAAGCGGAAACCTCAGCTCCACCTCGGCTTACGAGCAAATCACCACTATGTACTTTGATGCCAAGAATATCTGCGTGCGGGGTAATTGAAGGTTCGTCTGAAACGATCATTGTTGAGACAAACTGATCCTCATTAGATTGTAATAATATTTCCTCCACTGTAGCTCTCATACCATATAAAATACGGTAAGAGGTATTACGGGAATGGGCATTGGTCATATCCCAAAAGCGGGAATCCAATTTCAACTTTTTCCGTACCCGGTTATAAAAATTGATGTACCAGTTCGTTTTGTTTTCCTGAGCAGCAATAAGTGGAGCAAGTTGGAAAAATTTATGCTCAACCAATCCATAATAATCATCTTCGGGTAGTAACTTTTTATCTTCATAGATCGCTAGAATACTATCGGCTTCAAAAGTTAAATGTTGTACAATGGAATCCAACGTTACAGAAGGCATTGCTTTCGCGCTCATAAAATTCGTTTCCAACGATTCCCAAAGGGTATCTTGACCCCAAACAAAAGGAGTCTGTGATGGCTTTTGTAGTTCATGTTCAGATTGTGGCAGTGGGATAAGAAGTAACAAATAGAGGCCCACAAGGATCAATACAATTCTTAAAATTTTCTTCATATATGCTTTAAGATAGGATAAATATAATGTAGTGATCAATTGTGCTCATAGGTAGGTTTATTTTTCACCAAGAAAGTAAGAGCCCTGTAGCTTAGGGTTGCAATATAAGGGCACTAAGTATGACGATTTTACAAGATCCGAATTCTCTTCCTGACTATTTTTTTTGGTCATTTTAATCAGTCATCAATTAATAGAATCACAAGTCTGTTACCAACGTAACTTTTGGGTGTTTCCATAAAATACTTGCAGGTAGGGCTGGGGTAATTTCTTTTGTGAGCCATTGAGTATACGCAGCTGTTTTCCCCGTTCCGGTGACAATAAATAGAATTTCTTTTGCTTCTAAAATTGACTTTAGTCCTAAAGTTACGCCAATCGTTGGGGGAGTTTGCTCAGAGAGAATCATCGTATGATTTTGGGTAGATGCTGCCAATTCAGAAACATAACACGCATTGGGAGGCCATTTTTCACTGGGCTCTATGAAACCCAAATGTCCGTTTTTTCCCATTCCTAAAATGAGGATATCTAGCGGACCTTTCTCATCAAGCTTTTTTTGCATCGAAGCCACGGCGTTCTCCGCTTGAATTTTACTAGTAAGAGTTAAAGAAGGAGAAAAGTAATGTGTATTTTCTGCGGATATTCCCCAAGGGATTCTCACCTCTTTTTCGATGAAACTCTTGCAACTATGTTGCTGTTCAGACAATCCCACCCATTCATCCAATTGAATTAAAGAAAGAGCTGTGGTATACTGGCTTCCTGTCTTTGCGATGTTGCGATACATTTCCAAAGGAGAATTTCCGGTGGCAATTCCAATTTTACTTACAGGGTTTTTTTTAATCTTTTGAATCAACCAATCGGTAGCTGTTTTGCTTACTTCCTCATAATCTTTACATTGATGTTTGTTCATTAATACCAGGCTATTTCATTAGTATAAGGAACGCAGCCTTTATAAGATCCGGGTATAGGGTTGTATCGCAACCCTTCCATGATGCCAATTTTAGAGGAAAAATACCCCCATTGCGTAAGCGACTTAATATCCTTAAAATAAGAAGGGGTTGTAGTGGTTGACGAATTCGCCTCTTCGTCTAATTGGGCAATGATATCGTATTGTTTTTCTGCGGTTAGGTCTAAAAACCCGCTGCGCAATAATTGGTTTAGTCCAATGATGATGCGGTCTTTTCTTTCAATTGCATAACAATCTTCTACTATGAGCCCTATAAAATGCTGCACGTTGGCCTCTTTTGCTCCAGGAGACGTAGGGGTTTCGGGTAAAATAATTTCAACGACAACTGCCAGAAGCGATTGATATTCGTGGTTTAACAAAGAGGGATTACTATCCTCTGCACACCCCTCAAGAAGCCAAGAAAAGGGGATGAAACTTGCGGCAGACCATCGGGCTACTAAACCTAAAGCATTTCTGCGATTTATTTTTTCCATAATACGTACGGTTTTTTGGCATCGGTTTTAAAAGGCAACTTGATTTTTTTTCCTTCTCCTGCCGAAGCATATGCTGCGAAAAGAACCTCTAAAACAGCCTTACCATCCTCACCGGTAACCAAGGGAGTACGGTCATTCTTAACACAGTCTACAAAGTGGGCCATCTCTTGTGGAAATCCATAGTTCCAAAGTTCTTCATACATGGTAAAACTCCAGCCTTTTGTGTTCCCTGCTTTTTCAACGGCATAGCCAATTCCTTTTTCACTATAGGTTAATATGGAATTTCCTTGTAGTACATCGGCATAGGCGACTCCTTCACTTCCATGAATTTCTGCTTTATCATCCATACCACCCTTTTTAATCCAGCTTTCTTCTGCAATGGCGGTTACCCCATTGCTAAATTCTAAGATGAGTACACTATTATCATCTCCTATGGTTTTGTCTTTATGCACAGAAGTTTGCATTTGTGCATAGACCGAAACAATAGAAGCTTTTGGGTTTAACCATCTGAAGAATTGAATGGCATGGCATCCCATATCCATCATAACACCACCCCCTGATTTTTCAACATCATAAAAATGGTCTGCGTGAGGACCATCGTGCTTTTCAGACTGTTTAAAAAGTACCGGATACCCCAAAGCGCCTTCATCTAATAGCGCTTTTAATCGCACATATTTTGGTGTAAAACACAATTCTTCTGCATACATCAATTTCACCTTATTTTCTTTACAGGTTTCGATCATAAGATCAGCCTCCTCTAGGTTTAGGCAAAGGGGTTTTTCTACGACGACATGCTTTTTTGCTTTGGCAATTTTTACGGCTATTTCACAATGTAAATAGTTGGGTGCCCCAAGAATAACCATATCAATATCGTCTAGGGCTAAAAAGGCATCTATATCAGTAAACCAATTCGGGATCTGGTGTTGTTCTGCAAAGGTTTTTACATGCGCTTCGTTGGGAGACATTACGGCAACGATCACTGCATCGGCAACTGTTTTCAGTGCTTCGGCATGAATATTCGCGATAAATTGAGATCCTATGATACCAACGCCTACCTGTTTATGTTGTGTAATTTTCATAGTTGTTTTGCTTTTAATTGTTCGGCGGCGTAGGTAGCAGCTCTTGCGGTTAATGCCATATAAAGTAAAGATGGACTTTGGTTTCCCGTGCTCGTCATACATGCACCATCAGTGACAAATACATTCTTGCACAGATGCAGTTGGTTATGCTCATTGAGCATAGATGTTTTTGGGTCGGTTCCCATTCTGCATCCACCCATTTCGTGTATATCGAGGCCAGGGGCCTGTTTAGAATCGTTTTGTTCAATATCTGTACAGCCCATGGTTTCAAACATCGCTTTACTTTCGGTTAAAAAGTCTTGCACCATCAATTCGTCGTTATCGTCATAATTCACATCTGTTACGAGCTGTGGAATTCCCCAGGGATCTTTATCTGTCTTTGATAAATACACCCTGTTTGATGCTTTCGGAATCGTTTCGCCCTGCATATACATATACGCTTGCCAGTCTCCCGGTAGGCGAAGACCTTCTTTGTAGGCCGCTCCAATACCAGGGCCATTTTCTGGAGCCTCTTGATTTCTTGGTCGTGATGCGCCACTGAAAATAGTATATCCCCCAACAAAGGGCATATCATGCTTGTATACGTTTCTATAATTGGCTAAAATTAGCTCCGAGGGATTTCTACCATAAACATACGTGTCTTTAAAACCCTCAAACTTGCCCGAGGTCCATCCGCGGTAATTATGAAAACCAATATAGCGCCCAAGAATATCATGATCATTTCCTAGTCCATTTGGAAACCGACCTGAGGTAGAGTTTAATAGGATAAGATTTGAATTCAGCGCCGAGGCATTCACAAAAACGATACTGGCTTTTAGTTCTTGGCGCTCCCCTGTAGTCGTATCTATATACTCAATGCCTGTTGCCTTTTTTTTATCGTCGTCATACATGATTTTAACCACCACTGCATCGGAAAGAATGGTTAGGTTTTCTGTTTTTTTTGCTGCTGGTAATGTGCTAGAATTGCTGCTGAAATAGGCGCCAAAAGGGCACCCTCGCATACAAAGATTTCTAGATTGGCATTTTCCCCTACCTAATGCTAAATGGTGTTCTTTAGGCTCGGTTAAGTGCGCCCATCGGCCATGTACCAAGTGCCTGTCTGGATAGTTATCTGCTATGGTCTTACTCATGTGCTGTTCCACACAATTCATTTCAAATGGGGGTAAGAACTCCCCATCGGGCATAGATGCTAATCCATCTTTGTTGCCACAGACCCCGATAAAGTCTTCAACCATATGATACCAAGGGGCCATTTCGGTATAATCTACGGGCCATTCAATACCATACTTATATTTGGAAGGAGATTCGAATTCCGATTGGCTCCACCGTTGGCACGCCCTACCCCATGTTAACGATTTTCCACCTACTTGATAGCCACGGATCCAATCGAAAGGCTTTTCTTGTACATAAGGCTGATCCTTATCTTTAATAAAAAAGTGAGCGGTGTCTTCGCCAAAACCTGCTGCTTTAGAAATCAAAGGATTCTCTTCTTTGAAGGTATTGGTCATCATACCGCCATGGGGAAAATCCCACGGTTGCAGGTGAGCAGTAGGGTAATCTTTTTTGTGTTCTACATTTCTTCCCCGTTCTACGACACAGGTTTTAAGACCGTTTTCACACAATACTTTAGCGGCCCATCCACCAGAAATGCCGGACCCAATAACGATGGCATCGTACGTTGTATTCATTTACTAAGGATTCTATTTCTTAAATATAACCAATACCTAGGGAATTTTAAAAGCAAAGTGACGGCGCGAGATACCTGATTTGTAGCCTTACCCTAAGAAATTCTTAATGCTGATGCTCGTGGTTGGTGTAGTGTTCTTTTAGTAAGTCCCTTCCAAAATCGCCATCAAAATCACGCCATACCGTGTGTATGTGGTTTGCATTATTTTGGCTGTTGTCAAATTCGATCATAAAGGTTTTGCCCTGTATGCGGTAGTAGTGTGCTTTTCCAAGTTCTGTGGCTCCCGCCCATGCAAACCGCATTTCATCGAGTTCTTCTTTACGAATTTTACTTATTCTCGCCATGGCCTGGTCGGCAGGGATAGTGGAAGCATATTCGTAAATAATGTCCATTACAAGTTTTTTCTGACCATCAGTCAGATTGTTGACCAATATGCCTTCAGGGGCTGGTTTCTCTGCTACGGGTTTATTAAAGCTAATAATATCATTGTAGGTTTTGTTACTAATAATAGCCGTTTTTCGTTGTTCACTGCTTAGCATATGTATGAGTTGCAAGCCCATATCCTCTTCATGTACCAAAGGGCTAAATCCTTTCCGCTCACCTTCCATAATTCTTCCAGGGTTTGAACCGAAGAATCTAGGGGTGTATGAAACGGCATCTGCAACGGTCGTAAAATGTAGCGAAACATGATGCCCTTCAAAACTCCACATCCAAACATCTTCTTGTGTAGGATCACCGTAAATGGAAACGTAATACCGTTCTGGGTCACGATACACGGGATCTCCTGAACTGGCTGCCAGTACGTTTTCTAAGCCAATGATTTCTGTGGTCTGCTTATAGCCGGTATCACTCAATGATGACCGTAGCAGTTTATGAACCAATTCTTTTTGCTCTGTACGTAACTCTTTTAGCGATAGGCCTTGTCGTTCATAAGAACTCCAAGGTAGAAAGTGCCAGTCGTCTCGGTCATCTGCGTTGAATTCATAGACAATTTGCTCTTTCTGAGCATCTGTCATAGAACGTATAAATTGGTTGACGATGGTTACATCTTGGGAGATTCCCAATACCGGTAAAATTGCAACAACGAATAAAAGGATATTCTTTTTCAGATGTAAGACCATGGTTCAGCTTTTTTATAAGGTTCGAGTTAATACGTTATTTTAAAAATACTTCCGCCAAAATCATCACAGACATATAAGGCACCATCTGGCCCCTGTGCCAATCCGCATGGGCGGTGCAGCAAAGTACCATCTTCCGGGTTTGCCAAATCAAAACCTGCGAAGTTGTCTAAGAATATTTCCCAATCTCCACTAGGCTTTCCATTTTTAAATGGAACAAAGGCTACAAAAAAGCCCTTTTTAAGCTCAGAAGATTGATTGTGAAAAGCGATGAAAGCACCATCTTTATATTTTTCTGGGAACATATCGCCCGTATAGAAAAGTAAGTCATTTGGACCTAAATGCGCTGGAAATGCCACAAGCGGATTAATAAAACCTTCTTCACTGGTTTGCTCACCATCTCCACCATACTCAGGAGCTAGCATGCGCTTATTTTTAATGGGGTCGTAATATGTTTTAGGCCATCCCGCATTATCACCCTCCTTTAGTTCGTATAAAGTTTCCGCAGGCAATTCACCATCTTGTTTTTCGGTATAGAGCTCTGGGTAAAAATTATGAAGTCCGCCACGGCCATGATCGGTCGCAAACAAGGAGTTCGTTTTAAAATTCCAGGTGATGCCAACCGCATTTTTAATTCCGGTTACATATCGTGATCCATCTGCAAAGGACTGATTCAGTTCATCAGCCTTAAACTTCCAGATTCCGCCAGCAGAATCTAAAATGGCGCACGGCATCATTCCGGCACCCGCGTCGTTATCTCTACAGGCATCGTTCCAAGAGCCAATAGTTACGTATAGGTTATCATTATTATCAATGGCAAAGGGTTTGGCATTGTCTGCACCCATATCTATTAATCCGTCTACTATTTTTTCTGGGGTATTGGTATCTATAACTTCATGGGCATCATTCAGTTTATAGCGAAACACTCCGGTATTTGAAGAAGCATACAGGTAATTGTCTTTTGCAAGAATTCCGGTACCAGGCACATCGGCAAAGTACTGTTGTTCATCTATGGAGCCGTCTTTATCAGTGTCTTTAAGCAAGACAATAGCTTTACCATCTTTCAGTACGGATCTATTGGCATAGATATCACCATTTTTTGAAATCGTTAGATGCCGAACAGCCCCTAAATCTTTAGCAATTTCTTCTACTGAAAATCCGTCTTGGGCTTTTAAGATGGTTTCATTGTTCACTGTTTTTACAGCTGGTTTCGTTTCGCTTTTACATCCCACGAAAAAAGAGGTAAAAGTAATGGCGGCTCCTACTAAACATAGGTTTTTGATACTGCGTATTAGTTTCATTGGTTGGTTTTAGAAAATTGGGTTGTTTTAAAAGTGCAATTATAAAGGCCCTTCGCTATCAATAACCGAAAACAGGCATTTGATGTTAACGTATGGACCTATATATAGTTTTCAGAAATTGAGTTTACAATACGGGAGTCAACACTATATTTCTATAGGCAACAGTACCGTGATCGCCCTGTAAATAAATTGGACCTGGTGCAAAAACATCAGAACTGATCGCTCCACCAGTTGGTCCTTCTGCAGGGGCATTATCTACAATCTTTTTTCC
This sequence comes from Maribacter orientalis, assembly GCF_900109345.1. Lineage (GTDB taxonomy): Bacteria > Bacteroidota > Bacteroidia > Flavobacteriales > Flavobacteriaceae > Maribacter > Maribacter orientalis. The sequence continues at coordinate 726,274 of NZ_FNZN01000002.1, read as the reverse complement.
GTTTAAGATGACAGTGATATGGCGGTTTACCAAAGTAATATCCATCGTTTGCCATTCACCACCGGGCTTTTCTGCATTTTCACTTGGGGTAACGCGGCTATAGACGGCACCCATATTGTGGCTATCAAGTTCTAAACCATAAGAGTCAACCACTTGTATTTCATATAATCCTCTAGGGTATACGCCACTGTTATTTCCCTTAGGTACATTCACCTCTAGTTTTAGGTTAAAATCACCAAATTCTTGCTCGGTACGTAGGTTGCCATATGAGATATGCTCGCCATTTTCGGGTTGTACGGGATCATTCTGCATGGTACCGTTTACTACCTTAAAGCCATTAGCCATGTTAGGATCAATAGATCTCCAACCGGCCATATCCTTTCCGTTAAAAAGTTTTATGGGCTTGCCAAATTTAAGGGCACTTAAGTCTGGTGCAGCACCTGGTGCAGGCATCCGTTTTCCTGTGAAATAATTGAGTTGTTCTCCATTTCCTCCCCAAGATGGTCCCGTCATGGTCCCAGCAATGTCATCGTTCATTTTGGTAATGCGTAGGGTCCAGGTTTTAATATGTTTACGGTCTGTACCTTTCAGCTCTTGTTCAGAAGTTCGGGTGACTACCAAGGTATTTTCGTCTACCAAATACATATCGGAAACAGGTAGTACACTACCCCCGATCCATAACAGCTCTCCATCTAAAACGCCTTGTTGCTCCTGCACTTTAAGCCAACCAACGCCACCACCTACAATATCAATGCCCCAGGTACCGATAAAACTATTTTCTAGTTCGGTAGATGATGCACAGGGTGTGTTGGCAAATAGGGGATTCGTGATTATAACGGTAATAAGGGCAAGTACTAATTTTTTCATGGTCTTGATTTGTTTTATGATGGTGGTTTGGTGATACCATTTTATGGTACCTCTTATAAAAGTAAGGATTTATTTAGTACCGAAAACCTAATTGGCAAAGTTGAAACATGTTCGTGTTGAGGAGCAAAAAACGTAACAACTTCCACAGCGCATCACCTTTCAAAAAAAATAGGTTTTTCATGAAGCGCAACCCGTTATAGCAACAATTTCTACCCTCTTAGATTACGAATTCAGAAATTAACATTTCCTTTAACATTTTCTTTTCCTTAGGAGTCAGTTTCTACAGTACAAATTCTTAAATTTCTGATTCAAACAAACCAATTCAAAAATGATTTTAAAAAATTCTAGGCGCAAAGTCGTAGTACTGACTATTGCACTAGCCATGTCATGTATACCAATGATTATGGCTCAAAATGTTCCTTCCCCAGAAGATGTGTATGGTTTCAAGGTCGGCGCCGACTACAAACTGGCCGATTACACTCAAATAGAAGACTATTTAAGTAAACTAGATGATGCTTCTAACCGGGTTAAAAAAGTTGAAATAGGCACTACGGTCTTAGGTAGAAAAATGTACATCTTATTCATTTCTAGTGAGCAAAACCTAACACAACTCGATAAGTGGAAAGACATCAGCACCAAATTGGCACGTGTACAGGTTACTGAAGACGAAGCTTTACAACTTTCAGAAGAAGGCAAAGCCATTGTTTGGGTAGATGGCGGTATGCACTCTACCGAATTGGCCCACGGGCAAATGACCTCTGAACTGGCCTATACCTTGGCCACTTCTGAGACGACCGAAATGAAAAAAATTAGGGAAAATGTCATCACCATATTGATGCCGGTAATGAACCCTGATGGGTTAGATATTGTTGTTGATTGGTATCGAAAGAATATGGGTACGGCCTATGAAACTTCGCGACCGCCAATTTTGTATCACTATTACATGGGCCATGATAACAATAGAGACTGGTTTATGAATACCATGCCAGAGACGTATAATGTGACCAAGATTTTGTACAACGAATGGTATCCACAGATTGTGTATAACCACCACCAATCGTCACCCTCATGGACAAAAATTTCATTACCGCCGTATGCAGATCCTGTGAACCCAAAAATTCACCCTGCTATTACGGCTGCGGTAAGTGAAGTAGGTTCAGCCATGACAAAACGATTTTCATTAGAGAATATGCCAGGGGCAATCGCTGATAATTTCTATACGATGTTCTGGAATGGCGGAGGCCGTACCGTACCGTATTACCACAATATGATCGGTATTTTGACCGAAACGGGCCATACGACTCCAACACCTCGATTTTACGACCCAGAGAAACTACCAAAAACAGTAGCTGGTGATACACCGACAGACGGTACCGATATCATGTACCCAGACCCTTGGAAGGGTGGCGAATCACATTTTCGCGATGCGGTAGATTATATGTTGACCGCAACTTGGGCAACCTTAGACTTGGCTGCAGACCGTAAGAGCAATTACCTACATAACATTTATAAAATGGGCGCTTCGGCCATTGAAAAGTCGAAAACAGAAGGTCCGTATGCCTATGTAATTGGTAAAGACCAATGGGATGCTTTTGAGTCTGTAAATCTTGTAAATGTGTTGCTTAAAGGCGGAATAGAAATTGAAAAGGCTACGAAGAGCTTTGAAGCGAATGATAAGAAATATGAAGCAGGTTCGTATGTGATTTATGCGGGACAAGCATTTCGGCCGTATTTGATGGATTTGTTGGAAAAACAAAATTACCCAACCCGTTTTCAATACCCTGGTGGACCACCAGATACCCCGTATGATTTAGCGGGATGGACCTTACCTTTTCAAATGGGCATTGCCGTAGATAAAATTGCAGCACCTATGGAAATTGCTACCGAGAAAGTAGCTGATATAGCGAAGTATTATGAGGGCGAAGTAAAGGGCAAAGCTTCTTTTGGCTATGCATTGAGTGCCAATACGAATGCCTCGGTTATTGCCACCAACAAAATATTAAAGGCAGGTGGTACGGCATACAAAACCAAAGCAGCTTTTAAATCGGGTAAAACAACCATTCCGGCAGGGTCGTATATCGTTTCTGGCGGTAGTGAATCTATCGATGTATTGGCTAGCGAGTATGGTCTTGAGGTTACAGGGTTATCTGCTGAACCTAAAATTGAGATGACTAAAATTCACGCTCCTAAAGTGGGGCTGTACAAGTCTTGGGTATCGAATATGGATGAAGGGTGGACACGCTTTATAATGGATGAATATGCCTTTGAAACCGATACCTTACACGATAAAGATATTCAAACCGCAGACTTGTCTAAATACGATGTGTTGATACTGCCTTCGCAACGCGTGAAATCACTTTTACACGGAAATTCTACCTTAGAGATGCCAGAAAAATTTACAGGAGGTTTAGGCCTAGAAGGCTCTGTAGCGCTAAGCAACTATGTAAAGAATGGCGGTACGCTAATGGCTTTTGATGAGGCCAGTAATTATGTAATTGAACAATTTGGCTTACCGATTAAAGATGCTACCGCGGGTACTGATAACAAACAGTTCTTTATCCCAGGATCTTTAATTAAAACAGGCTTCGATACGACGCACCCCTTGGCCTTTGGTATGCAAGATACGGTAGCGGTATCGTTCAATAAAAGCCGAGCCTTTGAGATTGAAAAACAAGAGAAAAAAGGAGAAGGAGGTACAGAAGATATTAAAGATGCTCCTGCACCAGAAATTGAGGTGATTGCCAATTACGCTGAAAAAGATTTATTGATGAGCGGTTGGGCTATGGGCGAGAAAAAATACATTGCTAAAAAACCAGCTATGGTAAAAGCAAAGTATGGTAAAGGCGCTGTGGTATTATTTGCTTTCAGACCGCAGTTTAGAGCACAACCTCGTGGTACGTACAAGCTTATTTTTAATACGATATATGAGGGGGCTTCGGATTAAATACGGCTCTAAACATTTCAAATAAGTAATTTTAAAAAGCCCCATCAGAAACTGATGGGGCTTTTTGTATGATAGAATGGATAATTTTGAAATGAAAAATCAGGCAATTAATGGGTTTGGGTTATAACAAACCACTCTGCTTTCCGAACATAGGTTTACATTGATTCCAAAGCTCTTGCTCGTAAAGTTCTAATAAGTTGATAGGATTTTTTTCTTGATTGGGCATATCAACTTTGTATAAGCTTATTTTGAATTTACAATCAACATCTTTTGGAAATGAGTAGAATAGATGCATTGAATAGACTGATTTGCCACCTAAACCAAAATGACTTCTCATACGGGTTGCTAAGTTTTTGCCCTTACTAGAACCTACATAAAGATATTTACAAGCTATGTTTTCGGTATTAACTTTAGAGTATTTGCGACCATCTTTTTTTTCCTTCTTAGCATTTTCAAAATGCTTTTTCACCTCTTGGTATTGGTTACAATCGAGAAGTTCAATTGTGTATACAATACCATCTTCAGAATTATTGAAGCTCGATTTAATTCTAGATTCTAATTTCTTTGAATTTTCTTGTTGAAGTTCTTTTCTCTCAATTAGAAACTCCTTATCAGATAATTCTAAATTGGTCTTTTTAGCTAATTTCTCTGTCAATTGTAGACGCTCAATTATAGAGTGTCTTAATTCTTCTGTTAGGTTCATGCGTATTTAATTTTCTTGTGAGTTAACCTAACAAAGGCCATTCGCCATATTGTCCTTCTGCTTGTTCGATTACTTCTTTTAATAGTTTGTCGAGTTCTGAAAATGGGACTTTGCCTCGTAATTCTTTTTTAACCGCCAAGCGAATAGCTGCTTTGGCATTTTCCTTTTTTGTCCAATCTAATTGCAGGTTTTTCTTGACCGATGCTACCACGGTATGCACCAAATCTTGAATTGGCCCAGATTGATTGAGAAGAGCACTATTCGCAGAAAGTAAATCGTAAAAAGCGAGTTCATCTTCGGTAAGTCCAAGTTCTTTTGTTCGCTTATCGTCTTCTTTCATCTCATTCGCAATATCTAGCAAGTGCTTTATTGCGGCAATGGAATCTAAACTGTTCTTATGGTATTTGCCCAATACTTTTTCAAGTTCGTCTTTGAGCTTTCTTCCTTTTTTAATGTTTTTGCTCATCCGTACTTTTAACTCATCATTAATGATACGGCGTAGCAACTCTATTTTAATATTTTCTCCACCCTTGTCTTTTACAATGGCTTGGAAAGAATCATCTACGATAGAAATATCAATCTTATCGAGATTGTACATGGCAGCTAAATCTACAATAGCCTGAGATTCTAGGGACTTGCTAATAAGGTCCTTTATGCGGTCATTTTTTGTTCGTTGTGCTCCTGGGGGATATTTTATTTTCCGTATCTGCTCCCTGAATTTTTGAATAATAGCCACATCTTCTTGAATCTCCCAAATCCGTTCATCTGAGTTGGTCATAGCCATTAATTCGCTTAACTTCCGTTCTTCTTTTAGGTAGCCTTCTGTTGTTGCATCATCTTTTAGTAAAGCATTTAGAACATTGGTGGTCCACTTCATTTTCTCAGTAGCAGGCATTTCATTAATGGTATCCAATTCAAAACCGCCGACTAAAGATTTAACGATACTTAATTGTTCTAAACATAGCTCTACGGCAGCATCTAGATCTAAGGTAGGTTTTCCAGCACCACCGCTGCCCGTATATTTTTTTGTGGCTTCTGCTAAAAATCCTGATATACCAATGAAATCAACTACCAGTCCATTGGGTTTACCTTCAAAAACTCGATTGACACGTGCAATGGCTTGCATTAAATTATGACCTTTCATAATCTTGTCTACATACATGGTATGAGCACATGGAGCATCAAAACCGGTTAACCACATATCGCGTACGATTACCATTTTAAGAGGGTCTTCAGGATTTTTAAATCTAGATTTCACCGCTTCCATAGCATCTTTGGTCCGCATGTGGGTATTCCAACTCACGGGGTCTTTTCCAGGACTACTGGTCATGATCACTGCAATTTCAGGGCAATCTTCTAAAGCCGTCAAAGCATCGTACATTTTAACGCAATTTCGGCGGCTCATACAAACAACCATAGCCTTGCCGTCTAGAGTTTTAGTACGTGCTGTAAAGTGTTCTAAAATATCTTTAGCTACGGTCTTTACGCGATCTTCCGAGCCTGCAGCATCTTCAACAGCTGCCCAAACGCCAACGGTAGTATCTTCTGCTTGTTCTTCAACTTCTTCTAGTTCTTGGGTGTATTTTGCTTTTATATTAAGCGGTACCATTTTTGGCTCGAAGTAGATGGGTACCGTGGCACCATCTTCTACGGCTTGCTTAATATCGTACGTGTGAATGGTGGGACCAAAAACCTGCTCAGTATCTGCATCTTTGCCATCAACGGGTGTACCCGTAAAACCAATAAAGGAAGCATTAGGTAATGCACGGCGAATGTTCTGTGCAAAACCACCACTTTCAAAACCGTATTGGGTACGGTGTGCCTCATCTGCCATAACAATTAGATTATAGCGTTCACTTAAAATGGGGTGTTGAACCTCTTTACCGTTTTCTAAATCTTTCAACCTGAATTTCTCAATGGTCGTAAAAATAACGCCACCACCATCAGAGCTTAATAACCTTCTTAGGTCATCGGTACTTTCGGCATGCTGAACATCACCTACCAAATCTTTGGCGAGCACAAAATTTTCATAGAGCTGTTGATCAAGATCTGATCGATCCACTTGAATTACAATAGTTGGATTCTTCAATTCTGGTCGCTGGCGTAGAATACCTGTTAGTATAGCCATACTAATACTCTTACCAGAACCTTGGGTGTGCCATATAACACCTAATCGTCCATCTCCATTTGGCTTTATATTCTCTAGACTGCTTTCCACGGCACGGCTGATACCCCAATATTGGTGGTACTTTGCGCCTTTCTTTATAATCTTGCCATTGTGGTCTTCATGAAAGATGAAATGTTGTAAATAATCTAATAGCGTCTTTTTTGGGAATAGCCCATGCAATAACGTTTCTAATTGCAACTCTGCTTTTTGCTCGGTATCATCTCCATCCAAACTTTTCCAAGGGGCGAACCATTCTAAGGCGGAAGAGTACATACCGTGTAAAGCCTCCAGACCGTCTGATGCTATACAAATGGCATTGTAATCAAATAACTGTGGAATATCTAGAACGTAGTTATGTAGTTGCCTATGCGCATTTTCAACACCTACGGTGGAATCAAAGGGATTCTTAAACTCAAACACAATGAGCGGCAGCCCATTGATAAAAATCAACAGATCCGTACGGCGGCTGTTTTTGCCTACGATACTGACTTCGTCTGAAACTATAAAACTATTATTTTCTGGATGTGTATAATCTATAGGGTATAAGTGCCTTGCCTTTTCATTTCCCTGTGCATCTTTCCAAGCAATATCTATTCCTTGGGTAAGTTTCCTATGAAAATCTTGATTGCGATACGCTACCTCCATACCCTCATGTTGTGTAAATTGGGCAAAAGCTTCATTATGTGCCGTTTCTGGTACGTTGGGGTAGGTGGTTTTTAGAAAGTTCTTGAACTCCGTTTCCAATACAACTTTTTTAAGATCACGGTCAAGGGTATTGCCTGTAATATGTGTATAGCCCAAATATTGTAGCCAAGCTATGGCAGCATTTTGGGCAGTATGTTCGTTTAAGCTCATAGGACTGCAGTTATTTCTTCCTCAAATTCTTTTAGACGGACTTCTCCTGAAATGAGTTTGGGAAGTAGGGTGTCGCGGAGTTTGGTTAGAGTTTGGTTTTCAATAGAATTTGCTTTAATCTTCTTGAACATTGGTTCTATTGACAGATTCATTTTATTTACAATCGTTTTAGGAGGGCAAACTATATTAGTTGAACTAAATGATGATGTTGTGATTGTATCGAAGACAGAACCATATGAAATTTGTTGAAATCTTTCAACAAGACTTTGAATCAATAAATATATAATACTAGGGGAATAATCTTGCTTTGGATATAGTCCAAAGCAAGATTGGTTTATCGCCATTGGTTCAGAAAGCATGCCCATTTTACCAACAGAGCCCCTAGCTACAATAATAGTAGAATCTTCAGGAAGTAATTTAGCGGCGCTTTTTGAAATACCTAAAGGTGTAATTGTACGTTCTGTTCGAGTTGCATATATATTTCCATTATTCCCTAAATCTTTAGCAGAAACCCATTTTATATCGCCATTCCAATATTCTTCAATTTTAGTTTTTGGTGTACCTCCTGTAAGTAAATCTACTATTTCTAATAGCCCTTTGACATCCCATCCCTCTGGAATCAAGCCCAATTCAGAATCTTTAAACTTACCTTCTTGAAATGGACCAAAATCTACAAACCAATATTTGTACAATGCCATTGCCATGTCTTCTAATGTTTTGTTCATGGCAAGGTTGTTCTCTATTTTATCGTCTATGGTAGAGAGGATGCTTGAGATGGCTTCTGCTTCTTTTGGTTTACATACTAGAACCGGAAAGTTTTCTAAATCTGTTCGGCTAAGGTTCGGAAAAGTTGACCCGGTACACAATGTCAACATTCTTTCTAAATAGTAATCAAGGATACATTTTATATACTTTGTGGAATACCCATTTTTGCCTCTAAATGCCCCAATTCCTCTGCCTATTGCATAAATCTGATTTGCATAATTCATCCGTCCCGTGGTTGATCCTCTAACGCAAAAGAGAACGTCTCCTTTCTGAGATAATTTTTTCGGGTCAATTGTAAATTGAGTCGGTGTTGGACTTGAATATCCGAATTCTGTTGGACCATTAAGTAAAGGAAGCCCATCACCATTATTATTAGTAGTCGAGCCCTTTGGAGATTGTCCCATGATAATCTCTGCTATATCTCCAAGCTTGTATGTATTCCAGTTATTGGGCATCTAGAGTCTATGGTTTTGGGTGATTCCTTTGTGTATTGCCTTTAGTATATTCTGAGCAAATTCAATATTTCGGTCCATAGCCGTAGCAATAGCTATAGAAATAGGACCGATTTCGTTTGCTAATTCTGTTTCGAACATACTTAAAATATTAATTCTTAATGCATCATTTAATTGTAACACCTCTTGCATTTTTCTGCCCATAACTTCGGCAGCCGCAGTACTGGTTTCAAATTCTTCGGCATCGAACAAATCTGCATATGCAGAATCTTCTACAAATAGTTCTGGTTCGTAAAGTGGCCATGCCGACTCAAGCAATGCAGCAATGTCACCGAGGTCTTTTGTTCGTGAAGGTTTTTCGGACCATGCAATCAATTTTAAAATCACCAAACCATGCGATGGACTAACCGGTATACTAAAACCTTCTGGATGTTTAAATACTTCAGTAGCTGATGCAACTTCGGTCATGCCAACAGTAGATAGCGCTATTTGCCTCTCTGTAAATGATACGGTATGGTCTTGCGCAATTTGACCATAAGGCAAAAAGTCTATAACGGTATTTGACTTGGTATGAAATAAGCGGTAGGGCATTTGCACCTTGGTATCTACAAAACCGTGTTGCTTTATTTCTTTTTTCAGGGCTTCAAAACTGGCATGGTCTGGTACCATTACTGCGAAATCAATATCTGCCGTTGCTCTACTAGGTTTTGCTCCCGCTTTGTATAATGCTACGTCTCTCGCATTTGCACCAATTAGGTAATAATTAATACCATTAGAAGCAAAAACGCGTTCCAAAATTAGGTACACCTCAGTATGCTGGGAAAAAGAATATATCTTAAAGCTTTTGTGCGATATGTTCATTATAGATGATTTGTGCGGTTTCTATATTTCTAGTGTCACCAGAATGTATTAGTTGGGCATATATAATTAATGGGTCTACTGTATTCTTATTTTCCATTATGGATGCAACACTAGTATTTCCCCAAAAAGGTTGATATAGTGTTATTTTGCCATTAGGGTCGGGCACCAGTTTTAAATCAGTCATAATTTCTTTGAGCGTAAGCGTAGTAAAAAGTGCGTATTTTTCTGGGTATAAATAATCGGTTAAAAGTGCCGCTCCAGGCTCGCCGCTCCACCATACATTAGGTTGTAAAAATTGAGTTTTCCAATGATCTTCAAGATTTCCTGTAAAAGAATAAGTCCCTATTTTATAATTTGGAAGTACTTTTTCATTAAGAATGGGAATCCATCTATCTAATAATTCTTCTTTACGAATGAGTTGATATTTTTTATCATTATTCCATTCCACTAAAAAACCTTCATCAAATAAGCCATTCATTATTTTACTTACACTTCCTACAGATATTTTACTTAGATGCGCCAACCTGCGAACAGTTTCGTTTATCTCCTCTGGACGATTTAATAATTGAAAAATTAATTGGGCACCAGCTTGTGTAAATACTTTGGTAGTATTCGGCATAACAGGTTTACTATTACCATGCTCTGTGAAAATTTTAAGTTGTGGTATTTCTATATAAGCATTGCCATAACTATCTAAATAATTAATTTTATTTTTCTTTAATTGCTTTTTAGCTTTAGGTGTTATGTATTTGGAAGCAACTAATAAAGGATGCTTTGCTGGCTGATTTAAAAGGATAGGCACATTGTGTGGTCTTATTTCATTTTTGAAATAGACACTTACTTCTTTACCGTTTAATTTATAAACAGGTAATTCATTCGAGTCGGGTGCCTTTTCATAGATAGCCTCAATATCTAACTCGAGTCTATCTATAAATTCCATAAAATATGCAAAATCTAATAACATGTTCATTTTTTTAGCTTGTTCACGTAACATGAACAGTCAAATGTAGTGAACAAAATTGATAATTTTATAGATTTGTTCATTTTTTAACTCTGTTCATGAAACATGAACAATTAATTTTGATGAACAAAATCATTTAAAACTTATCAAAATTCTCCAGAATTTGTTTTTTTAAAGTTTCTCCTTTCTCAAACTGCTCTAATAAAGTAGTTTTCAAAGTCTCCATTTTTTCTTCAAACGGGATACCATCATCTTCTTCCGCTTCGGTACCAACATAAATACCTGGAGTAAGCTTATAATCTTGTTTTTGTATTTCTTCTAAAGTTGCCGCTTTGCAAAAGCCGTCAACGTCATCGTAGGTTTTGCCAACAGTTCTCCAATCATGATAGGTGCCCGCTATTTTATCAATATCGGCATCTTCGAAAATCCGTAGTTTACGGCTTGCCATCGTACCCATTTTAGCGGCATCAATGAATAAAACTTCTTTCATTCGTTCGCGGTGCTCGCCATCTTTACCATCGCGATTTTTACTTAGAATAAATAGACAAGCAGGTATACCGGTGGTTAGAAATAGCTTGTCTGGCATACGCACAATACAATCAATCATACCTTCATCAACCATATACTGGCGTACATTCTTTTCTCCTTTTGTATTAGAGGTCATGGCTCCGTTTGCCATTACGATACCAGCGGTACCAGTATCGCTTAAATGGTTCCAGAAGGTTTGCATCCACATGTAATTGGCACTGCCATCGGTCGTGAATTCTTCTCGTGGTCCAAAAAGTCTAGGGTCTTTTTCAGATAAGTCTTCTGGGTGCCAGTTACTCACGTTAAAGGGTGGGTTGGCAATGACATAATCTGCCTTTAGACTAGGGAACTTATCATCTAGTAATGAGTTACCTAATTTAATATCAAAAGATAGGTCACGCAGCAAAAGGTTCATTAGACACAAACGCAACGTTTGTGAGGTCATTTCTTGACCATAGATAGAAATGTCACTTTTATTACCGCCGTGTTCTTTTATAAACTTTAAGCTCTGTACGAACATACCGCCACTACCACATGCAGGGTCAAAGACCCTACCTTTGTAGGGTTCCAAAATTTCAACCAACAAACGAACAATACTACCAGGTGTAAAGAATTGACCGGCACCAGAACCCTCTGCCATAGCAAAACGACCAATGTAGTATTCATAAATACGACCAAGGATATCACTTTCAGGATTTTCCTTTTCAGAGAACTTTGGGTGAGATAATAGGTTAATTATACCGCCAGTCTGCTTAGAAGACAATTCGCTCTTAACGAATATTCGAGGTAATAGGTTATTTAACTGCGGGTTGTATGCTGATAACAATTCTTGAATGACATCAAAAGCATCATCAATAATAACTTTAATATTATCCTGCTCGGCATTGTCCTTAAAATACTGCCACGAGGCTGTTTCCGGAATCATAAATGTATTTCGCGAGCGAAATTCATCTGGATCAGATAACACGTATTTCTTTTCATCTTCATCTGTCGTGAAATAAGAAGAAGAAGGTTCGTTGAATTGATTGGTAAGTTCTTCTTGAACTACTTCAAAACGTTCACTTAAATGCTTTAAAAAGACAAGTGGTAAAATGTAATTTTTATAGTTGTTTTCAGAGACTGCACCACGAAGTTCGTTGGCGGCGTCCCATAACTCTTTTTCAAAATCAATATCTGCTTTTGCCATATAGGGTATTAACTCTTATTTGTTGGGGGAAGGTTATTAATCAACTACCAAAATAAACAAACCATCTTTAAAAAGCAGGGGAAAAGAAAATTCTTACCCGCTTTTTAACGAATGAAAAATAAATCTGAACAGACTGCTGGCATTTACCTTACGGAAACCCGTAACCACGATGAGTAAATGGTGTTATAATAGGTTTAGTTCGGCAGGCGGGTAAGGTCTCATTCAGTACGACACTCGAACTGACAGCTTTTGTTTCCTCCCCTTTAAAAAAAACCATTTTATTCCCAGATGGCATCGTTTCTTCTTTTTTGCTAACTTCACGGAAACTAGATGATTATGGCTACGTATTCACTGAACATCAACGGAACCTCTCATGAGGTTGATGTGGCCCCGGGCACCTCTTTGCTCTGGGTGCTACGGGAACATCTGGGCCTCACCGGCACCAAATACGGCTGTGGTATTGCACAGTGCGGCACGTGTACCATCCATGTTGATGGCAATCCTGTGAGGGCCTGCATCCTTCAGGTAGATACGATGGCCAAGGGGCAACAGATCAAGACCATTGAAGGACTTTCGGAAAAGGGCGACCATCCGGTGCAACAGGCATGGATTACCGCACAGGCCCCCCAATGTGGCTACTGCCAGTCTGGTCAGATCATGCAAGCGGCTGCGTTGTTAGAAACAAATCCAAATCCCACACGGGAAGAAATCAAAAGCTATATGAACGGCGTGCTGTGCCGTTGTGGCACGTATTTACGTATCCTAAAAGCCATTGAAATGGCCAAAGAACAAACCTCCAAAACCACTTAAGGCCATGAAAAACACAAGCACCAAAACGATATCCCCCATGGGCCGCAGGCAGTTCTTAAAATCCTCAGGGGGCGTGGCTCTTTTTATTACGGCTTCCGGCCTTTTGCCCAACATACTGTCCTGCACGGACTCCAAAGGGGTTGAGCGCCAACTCACAAAACATGACGTCACCGCTTGGGTGCGCATCACCGAAGACGGCCAAATCACCATCTACAATCCCGCGGCCGAAATGGGCCAGGGATCTATGACGTCCCTGCCCTTGGTCTTTGCCGAAGAAATGGATGCGGACTGGTCTAAAGTGCATGTGGAATTTTCTCCACAGGAGGCGGACATCTATGGCTCCCCAGGCTGGCAACCCGGTACCAAGCTCATGTTCACCGTGGGCAGCCGTACCACCAATAGCTACTACTCCGTCATGCGAAAAGCAGGGGCACAGGCCCGTTATGTGCTATTGCATTCTGCAGCGGCCCATTGGCAGGTGCCCCTTACTGAATTGAGTACGGGCCCAAGTGAGGTCATCCATGAAAAAAGCGATAAAAAAATAGGCTATGGCGCCTTGGTGGCCTATTTGGCCATGCCTGAAACCCTGCCCGATTTTAGTGAAACAGGCTTAAAGGATCCCAAAGATTTTCGACTGATCGGGAGCCAGATTCCCCGAACGGAAATCCCCGAAAAAGTGGACGGCAGTGCCCTCTTTGCCATGGACCTTCGTTTGCCCGATATGGTCTTTGGTGTTTTAGAACGGGGCGCCCTGCACGGAGCAACACCCACCTTAACCAATGAAGAAGACATTCTAGCCATGGAAGGGGTGCTTAAAGTGGTGTCCTTTGACTATGCCATTGGCGTGGTGGCCAACACCTTGGAGGCCGCCTTGAGCGCCAAAAAGGCCCTTGCTATCCAATGGGGCGATGCCCAGGCCAAGGGATTCAACTCACAGGAGATCTACCCTACCTATGCTAAGATGGCCAGTGCCCCCGAAAAGGGTAAGACCGTTAACGAATTGGGTGATGTGGACCGTGCATGGCGCACGGCGGCCAAAACCTACGAGGCAGATTTTAAGAACGACTATGTGTACCATGCCCAAATGGAACCCCTCAATGCCATAGTGCAGGTGGCCCAAGATGGGCAGAGTGCCGAAGTCTGGGTGGGCAGCCAGCAAGGTCCGGATACCAAATTAGGTATTCCCGGTCTTTTGGGCATTCCCCATGAGGCGGTCAACGTGCACCTGCAATATTTGGGCGGCGGCTTTGGACGGCGGAGCATGAACGATTTTGTGCTGGAATGTGGCAGCTTGGCCCAGGCCATGTCACCACAACCGGTGAAATTGGTGTGGACGCGCGAAGATGATGTAACCTATGGCTGCTTCAGACCCTTGACCCTGCAACGGCTAAAAGTAAGTACCGATGCCCAGGGTACTCTCACCGGTTTCTCCCATTGTGTGGTAGGCGATGGTGGTAATTTGGTGGCCAGTGGCGCACGTAACGACCATTATGCGATACCTAACCAATGGGTAGAATGGCGCGAGGCCTCCCATGGCGTGCGCTTAAAACACTGGCGTTCGGTAGGGCATGGTCCTAATAAATTTGCGATTGAGGCCATGTTAGACGAGGTGGCCCATGATCAAGGCGTAGACCCTATTGCCCTACGAAGAAAACTGATGGTCAACGCCACCAGGGCCTTGGCAACGCTGGAAAAGGTGGCCGAAATCTCGGATTGGAACGCCCCATTACCCGAAGGCCGCGCCAAGGGGGTTGCCTTTGTGGAGCACGGTTCGTTGGGTACGGGCGTGTGTGAGATTTCGGTAGACCGCACCTCGGGTACGATCAAGGTGCACCGTTTTTGGATTGCTTTAGATGCCGGGGTCGTCATACAACCGGATAATGTAAAAGCCCAAATGGAAGGTGGGGTTATTATGGGCATAAGCTCGGTGCTCAAAGAACAGATTACGGTGGTGGATGGCCAGGTACAACAACGCAATTATAATGACTACCAACTCCTACGTATGCAAGAGGTACCCGATAGTATTGAAACGGTGATCCTCCCATCTGCGGAGCATCCGGAAGGTGTGGGTGAAACCGCTACCCCCATGGTGGCGGGGGCCATTACCAATGCCTTTTTACGGTTAACGGGCAAACGGTTACGGCACCTGCCCTTTACGCCAGAACGGGTTTTGGCCGTTTTGAACAGTTAAGGTATTTAAAGGTTAAAACTAAAGCACCTTGTCACTTCGAGTGAATTTTCGAGGTACGAGGAAATTAGTATCGAGAAGATAGCGTACAACAAAGGTTCTCGATACAATTCGTTTGCAGCAATCCACTCGAACTGACCATACGTAAACTCAAACAATAACCCGGATGTCACTTCGAGTGTTTTCAAACGAACGAGAGTGAGATTGAAAAAGTATCGAGAAGCATACATGTTCTAAAGAGTTCTCGATACAAGGTTCCCTTTCAGAATGTTTATAGCAAAACTGGATACCGTTTTGAAGCCCCGGAACACAGAAAGCTAGTCGTTTCGTAGTGCGTACACTTCACTTATCCGTGTGTTTGCAAACGATTAAACTCCATTGACAACATTTTGTAGGAATTTACATATAAAAAGTAGTTATTTAGGATTTCAAATTAAGTTCCGTTTAACCTAAATTAATCCACACTATGGATGAATTCTCGCAACGTAGGGTAAAACTTGTATTTATACTTTCCCTATTCACTACGGGCATTACGGCACTATGGTTTTTTCTGGCCAGAAGTCTGAATTTGCACGAATTGAGCTTGTACATTGGAGCAACGATGCCTTTTTTCATCTGTTCCGCTATCATCTCAAAGTTAGGCAACCTCACTCTGGCACGTTTTGTTTATCTAGTCGCCTTTAATATTAGCGTTTCGATAACTTCTTCTTTTATAGGAAAGGCAGGTAGTGTTGAATTTATATTACTATTTGCCATGGCATTACCCTTTGTGTTTTTCTCATTTAGACGGGAAAAACCCTACGTCGCACTTTTTCCTATGCTATCCATAGTACTTTGGCTTCTTCTCTATGTAACTGATTTTAATTTATTTACCATCACAAAGATGGATACGACACTTGCAGACACGTATATTTATCCCGTATCTATTTTCACTACTGCGGTGCTTGTGACCTACCAATTGATATTTTTCTCCATGATCAATGCTCGCTTTTATTCCAATATAAAAGATCAACGGGAAGATGCCATTGAAGCATCCAATGCCAAGTCACAGTTTCTAAGCATGATGAGCCATGAGATACGAACGCCCATGAATGCTATTATAGGACTCTCCCATATTTTGGGGGATACCAATCCTAGACCAGATCAAGAGGAAAATATAGAAGCCCTCAACTACTCGGGTAAAATACTATTGAATTTACTGAACAATGTATTGGATTATAGCAAGATGGAAACAAGCGGTATAGCCCTTGATCCCATTCCTACAGATGTTATGACGGCTGTAAAGCAGATAAAAAAGATTCATGAGCCAGGTTGTTTAGGGAAAGGGATTACGTTTAAATTACAGGTCGACGAAAAACTTCCAACGTTGTGGTTGGATATTGTCCGGTTTAACCAGGTCATAAATAATCTGGTCTCTAATGGCATAAAGTTTACGAAACAAGGAAGCGTAACCCTAAAAATTACAAAACAGGAAGACCGCAATGGTACTGTGCGTATGCGTACCGAAATTATAGATACGGGAATTGGTATTTCAAAAGAACAACAAGAGAAAATATGGCAGCCATTTGCCCAAGCCTCCATTAGTACAAATCGCTTATATGGTGGTACGGGATTGGGCCTTCCTATCGTAAAAAGTATCGTAGAAGCCATGGGGTCTGCGGTACACATAGAAAGTGAAGTAGCACAGGGTAGTCGTTTTTACTTTGATTTAGAAGTAAAGTCTATTTCTAACGAGAAGTTGAACCAAGATAGTGGGAAAAAAGAGCGTAATCTAAAAGGTAGAAGAATACTACTCGTAGAAGATAACAAAATAAATATCATGGTAGGCAAGCAGATATTAGAGAGGGCCAACCTAGTGGTAGATGTCGCCTTTGATGGTCTCATGGCGGTAAACATGGTCAAAGAAAATGATTACTGTGCTGTTCTTATGGATATTCAAATGCCCGTAATGGATGGGTATACCTCTTCCATAGAAATAAGAAAATTCAATACCACCTTACCAATTTTAGCGCTATCTGCCTCGGTATTCTTAGAAGTAAAGAGCAAGATAGAACAGAGTGGTATGAACGGATTTATTTTTAAACCCTTTGACCCCGAAGACCTTTACAACAGAATTGAGGCGGTGATAGATATGCCGCTAGCTTCCTAAATTTTAGCATACCCCTACCGTAAACATAAAGAAAACGATGTATTAGTTGAAGCCTGATAGTGGGTTTCGCTCGTATTCCTTCTAAATATCCAGTTGAAACCATCCTGTTACGCCTTTCCCTAACTTAATCATAGCCTATGCGGTCGCGTATGGTGCCATCTTCTCTATGAATAATGACATCGGCTTGGTACTTGCGGGCAAGTCGTTTGGCTTTGTTAATAGCCGTAGTCTGGAGTTTATGTTTAGAGGTAATGCGTTTATTGCCTTCGCGCCGTACTGCCCAAGCGTTTTTATAGGGTACTACATGTTGGTGCCATGTTCTTCCTCTTTTGCCTTGGCGGGCGCTGTTAAAGAAAACTTCAACCAGTTCAATTACAATAGTAAGCCAAGATCGGGTAGTGTTGTTTTCGGGCATGGTATATTAGGTATAGCTTTCGAAGATACTATTTTCAGAGAAAAAGGTTGCAAAACCCACTCGAAGTGACAGAGTTGGCCATAAGTAAGAAAAAACCATTTTCAACCACAATGCAACGGCAACTATTTATAAGTTCATTATTTTTAAGGAATCTAAATGTTCCCTATGAAATCGAGTCTGCGTTTTAGTACCCTACAGCGAATTTTGGCAGTCGTGTATTTAGCCTTGGTGGCCAGCTGTGCTGAGAAAGAGAAAAGTGAAGCCGATGCCACTACCGCATCCGTCAAAATATACATTACGGCTTTAGACAAATCACAACTTTTACAAGAGCATGAGGTAGCTACGAATAGTACGACTACGCCTGCAGTTACCATACAAGTAGACCCAAGTACCACCTACCAAGAAATGGATGGTTTTGGGTACACCCTTACGGGGGGTAGTGCGCTACATATCAGTAACATGTCCGCACCCGCTAGAACGGCTTTGTTACAAGAATTATTTGGTACAGGTGCCCACAGTATTGGGGTAAGTTATTTGCGTTTAAGTGTGGGCGGTTCCGATTTAGATGAATACCCTTGGTCGTACAAAGATTTGCCCAATGGCGCTACTGATGTAGAACTTGCACAATTTTCCTTGGCCTATGATACCTTGTATCTGATACCGGTATTGAAGGAAATTTTAGAAATATCCCCAAAACTAAAACTCATGGGTTCGCCGTGGTCTCCCCCTTCGTGGATGAAAGACAACAAAGACACCCGTGGCGGTAGTTTATTGCCCGAATATCAGGCGGTGTATGCGAACTATTTGGCCAAATACATACAAGAAATGGCAAAGCAAGGCATTACGATAGATGCCCTCACCATACAAAACGAACCCTTGCACCCAGGTAACAACCCAAGTCTATTGATGTTGGCCGACCAACAGGCCGATTTTATAAAAAATGAGTTGGGGCCTACCTTCAAAAGCTTAGGTATTGAAACAAAAATCATCATTTACGATCACAATGCAGACCGACCAGATTATCCGATTTCTATCTTAAATGATGCCGATGCGGCCCAATATATAGATGGTTCGGCCTTTCATATGTATGGAGGTGAAATTGAGGCCTTGTCTGAAGTTCATGAGGCACACCCCACTAAAAACCTCTATTTTACCGAGCAGTGGGTAGGGGCTCCCGGAGATTTTGCCGGAGATGTCGCTTGGCACAACGAAACCTTGATTATTGGGGCTACCAGAAACTGGAGCAAAACCGTGTTGGAATGGAATGTAGCGGCCGATGAACATCAGAACCCGCATACCGACCGTGGTGGTTGCGACCGTTGCTTGGGGGCATTGACCATAACGGGAGATTCCGTAATTCGAAATCCTTCCTATTACATCATTGCACAAGCGTCTAAGTTTGTGCCCCCTGGGTCTGTTCGTATGGCGTCCACTGCATTGGAGAATCTGCCTAATGTCGCTTTTAAAACTCCCGATGGAGCATTGGTTACCATCCTTCAGAATAAAGAAGCGACAACCAAGACTATAGAAATACAACTAGGTGAAACGGCTGTTTTTGTAGAAATGCCTGCAAAATCGATAGGGACTCTAGTCTATAAAGACCCCAATGAATCGTAAGGAATCTGCATATTTTAAAAGTGGAAAAAAGGAGTATTTGTTATAAAGTTTGTGCGCGGTTCTACAATTAAACGTTTAAAAAATAGTTTGAAAGAATTATAGTACAAAACCCAAAATAAAAAGTAATAGTAAATAATGGCAAAGATTGAAATAAAAGGTTCCCCCGAAGAACTTGAACGAGTGGCCACTTTCTTGGCAAACAACAACATAAAGTTTAATGTGGTCAAAGATTACGGTAATCACTCCTTAGACGATATTGATAAGTACGAACACCTTATCAGTAAGTATGCTGCAAGTATAAGCTAGTACCAGTATTAGGGTAGCCAAGAACATATAGAATTTACCTGCTACCCTAAGTTTGTTCGCGCACGAAGAAATTATATCGAAAAGGTACTATATAGTCTGCCAATAATTCATACAGCAACTTTTACCACATTAGAAAAACAAAATTCGTATTTTAAGGGGGTTGAACGGTATTCGCGATTAGCATAGTTTCGTAGAACAAGCACTACATAAAGGATGAAAAAATATCCATCAAAAATTGGTATCGGACTTGTTATTTTCATAGCAGCCGTATTGGTCGGTAGTACGATACCGATGATATCACCACCTATTTGGGTTGGACTAATCATTAACCTGCTGCTATTCATTTTTATAGGGCATTTGTTCTTAACTACGTATTATGTAATAGATGGTGATTCATTATATATTAAATCGAGCTTTTTAATCAATAAGAAAATCGATATTAAAAGGGTTAAGAAAATTTCTGAAACCAATACCCCTTTGAGTGCACCTGCTGTATCACTAGATAGACTTGAAATTGTTTATGACGAACATGGCAGTATTTTAATTTCGCCAAAGGATAAATTAGGCTTTATAGCACAAATGACTAGATTGAATCCTGAAATTGTAGTTCAGTACAAATCAAAAAACTAAGGTTCAGATTCTAATTAAACACAGATTGAAAATCGATATAAACTCATCAATAACATGAAAGGCTTACAAGATATAAAGGCAGAAATAGACCAATACGTAAGTAGTACCAATAAACCTGCACTAGAGGTTATTGAAGCGCTTAATAAGCACTATTTTAATAAGGCTGTAACGGCGGAGATACAACTGTATAAGAAGAAAAAGAAAAAGGTCGCTGAAATAACCAAAAATTTAAAAATATCGCACCGAAGGTTTTATAAGATTCTAGAAGATAAAAAGGTGGAGTTTACCAAATACAACAAGTCTAAGGAAGAGGACGAGGCGTAATTGGTAACATTCTTTTTAAGAAAAGGATTTAAAAAACAGAGACTATAATGAATCAAGAAGCATTATCAAAACTTAGTACAGAAGAGCTGCTTAAAAGGCATACGGCAGTAAAAACCATAGTATGGCTGCTAGCAATAGGGTTGACAGGCGTGTTGCTATTTTTTATCTAAATGTCGATACAAGATGGGTTAACTCCTTTACTTGCGGTTCCTTTAGCGTTATCGGCTATCATACCTTTGAACGTAAAGAACATGAAAACCCTTAAAAAAGGACTAGATTCAAGAAAATAATTAATTATGAGAAAAACAATATCGATTATCGGGATGGTAATCGCCATAATAACCATTGTATCTAGTTTTTTTAAAAATGGAGACACAGGCCATATGTTCGGGTTTGAACTGGATATTTGGACCTATCGTTTAATTTGGCTTGCTTTGTTCGGTGTAATTCTAAATGGTTACCTCAAAGAAACTAAAAGGGTCAAATAAAGGATGTATAAAACGGAATTACCCAAATTAAGGTACTTATACATCTCTAACCTTTACATCTCATGAAAAAACGAAAGTTCAAAATCAGCGATATCATTTTTGTAGTGTTCATCGCCTTGCTACTGATACCACAAACGAGAACTCCCATTCAGGTAGCGCTCAATAAGCTAAAAGTTGCCGTATGGTCACCTAGTGTTGAGGATGAAGAAGACCAAGAACAGGTAGTTCCTTTTGAATATGTAGTACAAGAGTTGAATGGCACAATAAAACATATTGCTATTGGCAAAGGGAAGGTTACGTTTTTAAGCTATTGGGCAACATGGTGTCCGCCTTGTATTGCAGAGTTACCGGGAATTCAAGCATTGTATACCGATTACGGAGACAACGTTGAGTTTGTGTTATTAACCCAAGAAGAAACCACTAAAGTACAGCGATTCATCACCAAAAAAGGCTATGATGTACCAGTGTATATTCCGCAAATGCAAGCTCCAGAAATACTACAAGAAAATAGTATTCCTACCAACTACATTATTGATGCTAAAGGTAATATTATCATCAAAGAAACTGGTGCCGCAGATTGGAACAGCAAAAAGGTAAGAACACTTTTAGATGGCTTGCTCTCAAAATAGGAAGATTACTTAAGCCTTTCTTGAATACAGGCAGCCATTAAAACCTTTTTCTGTAATGCCTTTTCAGCAAAATTAAAGAGGCTTAAGCACCTATCGAGGTTTTGATTTTCGTAAGAGACTTTGTAGTACCTATTATTATTCAAATAATCCGTTAGAGCCCGTAAACCATGAATAAAAGGCATAAATACGGCGCCAAGGGGTAAACTTTGCTTTTCTTCTTCCGTTAAAAAAGAATCATTAGTGGCTAGTCCGTCAACAAAAGCTTCAAACAATTCATTGTTAAAAGTAATGAGGTCATGATTTTGCTCATCTTCAGGGGCAACATTGACAACGGTTCTAATCGCATCACCAAAATCATAATAGAAATAGCCTTTCATGATGGTGTCCAAGTCAATTAAACAAAGTGCTTTTTCGGTTGATTTGGAGAACAATATATTATTCAATTTGGTATCATTATGACAGATACGCACAGGTAGCTTTTCATTATTTAAATGCTGTAATTCCTTTAAAAAATGATGTGCTTTTGTAATGGCCTCTGCGGCAATTTTACGCTTTTGTACTTCAGAAGTTGCTAGTGCTTCTTCGAATTCATGAGCCCTATGTTCAAGGTTGTGAAATTTAGCAAGGGTATCTTCGAACAGGTCGACATCAGCATCTTTCAGTAGTCTGTGAAATTCGCCAATAATTCGTCCCGCTTCAAAAGCTGTACCGGTATTCGTGGTTGTGTTATACGTAGTGCTATCAGGAATGTAAGTCATCAACCTCCAGAAATCATCATTTTTCACTAGGTAGTTCTTTCCGGTCCTGGTTTGCACAAAAGTTATTTGCGCATAAACCTCTGCAGTTAAAAAGGGAAGCGCATGGCCAATATTATTCATCAAAACACCTGCGTTTTTAAACACATTCCGATTGATTTTCTGAAGGATGAATTGCTCACCTTCGGCATTGGTAACCAAAAAGGTATCATTAATGAGTCCCACAATTAAGGGCACGCACTGAAAGTCGTTTCCGTTGAGGTTGAATTCTTGGAGGATATCAAGCATGTTTTGTTCGTGGGCCATAGACTATTCGGTTCATTGGATAAAGATATTGAAACGATACGCATTAGCCGCAGTGCTTTATTCTACTATTTTCGTTAATAGCGATAGAACATCGTTCTTTTAAACGCAAACTAGAAAAAACCACAGTGTTCTATAAAATAAAAATTTTATTAATTCCTTATTAAAGGCAATAGGAGGCTATGTTCAAGCGTTTGTAAGGGGATTCATACATATAAAATATATGGTTGGATGAATAATTTAGCAGCTATTAGGTTGGAGTGTTCGTTTACCTAATTAAATAGCAGTTCAACCGTTATGTAAACGAAAGTAAAAGTATAAACAGTTTTAAGAGAGATTAAAAAAACCCCAAAGAATGATTAAGATTAAAGCCTACTTAAAAGTTACCGTATTATTTTTTACTTCCTATTATACACAAGCCCAATGTGAGGTGTTTAAAAGTGAGATTACCGATGTGCAGAAGTATATGTTACAGGTGAGTCAATTGACCGATTCATTAAGTACTGCAGCTGAAACGGCTTCCTATGATGCACGATTGAGTACAGCGCGTACAAATACTAAAACCGTAATGCTTCTTATGGGACAAGCGGTTACTGCAGCCGATGAAGCTGTAATACTTGCCTCTGAGGCACAATACGATTCAGAAAACTGCGGATTAGAGGAAGCTATGAGCTATACGATTGATGCAGAAAGAAACGCCATCGATGCACGTGATTTTGCAAGCGAAGCTTTTGAAAATGTAAAGAGCGCATCAAGATCTAAAAACCTTGGTAATTTACAGTTTCACATGAGAAAGGCACAACGTATACTTAGAGCGGTACGGAATTCTGCCGAGGCTTCAGCCTATGCTGCCGATAATGCACACTACAGTTGTAGCCATGATATGGACCATGCTAGTTTAGATAGATAAGGTTCTCCACAAATTTCAAGTATACATACTAAGAAAGGTTTGTTGTAGAATTACTACATCAAACCTTTTCTGCTTTTCCTGCGCCTAAACCCATATATAGTTTAATGAAAGCAATAACAAAAAGTACCATAATCGCATAGTCCCAATTGCCTGTTAAGTCGAAAATACCACCAAACAACATGGGTCCAGTGGCAGCTACTAAATAGCCGATAGATTGCGCCATACCTGATAATTCTGTTGCGCTTTCCGTATCATGTGAACGTAATACCAAGAATAATAGCGCAAGGCCAAATGTACCGCCTAAAGCAATTCCTAGAATCGAAACCCATAAAGCGACTAAACCAAATTGAGGAAATAAGAGTCCGGTTAAACTAACGAGTTCAAGTAAGACTAAAACGACGACGATACCACGTTGGTTTTTTTGCTTTCCGGCTAAATAGGGTATGACTAAAGATCCGATAATTCCCGTTGCTTGTGATAAGGAAAGCATCCATCCGGCAAAGGCCGCATCATAACCTCTACTTTGTAGAATGACAGGTAGCCATGCCAAAATTGTATAGAATACCATTGACTGTAGCCCCATAAACAAGGCTATTTTCCAAGCCAATTTAGAATTCACCATTTTTTTCATGGCAACGGCAAAACTTCTATTGTTGGTGTTTTTTTTCAATTTGCCCACTTGCGGCATCCAAAAAAAAATGGCAATACATGAAAGTAGGCCCCAAACGACTAATGAACCACGCCAACCCAAATTAAGATTATCCGATAGGGGAACACTTAAACCTGCAGCCAAAGCGGCGCCTACCGACATAAGACTAGAGTACATACTGGTGATAAACCCAGAATTTTCACTGAAATTTCGCTTGGTTAAACTTGGCAACAATACGTTCCCCAAGGCAATTGCAATACCTAATAAAAAAGTACCTAAATAAAGAGCAGGTATCCATTGAAAATAGCGCAGGGCAATACCGATCGTCAACAAAATCATGGCGCCCAATAAAGTACCTCCAATACCAAAACGTTTAGTGAATAAAGGAGTTAGGGTAGAAACCACTCCGAAGGCAATAAGTGGCAGTGTCGTCAATAAGCCCAAAAGTGTATTCGATAGTCCTGTACTTTCTCGAATTTCTTCAATTAACGGACCTACACTTGCCAATGCGGGACGTAGATTTAGGGCTATAAAAATAATACCGACAATCAATAGAAAGTTGGTAGTCTTTTTAGAATTTTTTAACTGCGATTCTGACATATTGATAGCCTTAAAAAGCTAATGCAAAAGTATCGAAACCTATATCTTAATATGAAGAAATGAGATTTAAAATTTATAGACAAAACCGAGTGAATAACTATCTGCGTCATTGGCAAAACTTAGCTGCATATGTTCTCTTTGGTAGGGAGTAGTAAAAATATAGGCACTACCAATGCCCAAAACGGCACCCGCCAGCACATCCCAGCCATCATGTTTTTGTGCTTCTATACGACTATACCCGGTATAGCCTGCGAGAATATAAGCGGGTAACCCATAGCTCCACCCATATCTTTTCTGAATAAAAGCAGCACTTTGAAACGTAGTTGAGGTATGCCCAGAGGGGAAAGCCCTATCTCCATTATTATAGGGTCTGCTTTTGTTCGTTGCGTATTTAAGGCCGATAGTCACCGCTTGGTTAAGGGCAAAACCTTTGGCAAATTGCCATGTACCGTTGTAATCGCCCGCAATAAGGCTACCTGTAAGTGCAGTTACAGGCATGGCGAACAGTAAAACATCACCAGAGGTTTGTATGGTTTTATTTTGACCGTAACTAATTGTAGTAGTTGCAATTATGAAAAGGATTACAATTTTACTACATAGAATTTTAGGCTCGAAAGTAGAAAGCATGGGGTCTTGTATTTAAATTTTGAAAAAAATACAATGCGATTCTTAAGAGAATTTAAAGTTGTGCCTATTACAGTCGTATTGCGTCAATTATTTTGCGGTAAGGACACACAATGATTTTTCTAATATAGAAATGTCGAGCTGGTTGGTATCTATTCGGTTATGTTCACCATCTACTTGAGTGTCGAAAAAATCGGAATGATTACGTTGAAGGTGCACATTTGTGGCTTGAAAGCTTTTCGACTCTTTTAACCAATGTACTCTTCTAATCAGGATTAAAATACCCAACCATAACATTTTTAATCGATTAATTTTTTTTATGACCAACACATCTAACTTACCATCTTGAAGGGAAGCTTTTGGTGTTAAACTTAATTTATAACCCATTTCATTTGAATTTGAAATCAAGACGATAAATGGGTTGATCATTGGGGTTTCCCCATCGATACCAATAGATAATGGCTCATTCTTTTTAATGTCTCTAAAGGTGGTGGCACAGGCGCTAATATAGCCTAAGAGCGTTCTTTTTTCAGAAGATTCATAATGCTTTATTAAACGGGCATCGAAACCTACGCCTGTATTGCTAAAAAAATAGCGGCCGTTGATACGTCCAACATCAATATGCTCTATATGTTTATTCCTAATAATCTCTAATGCTTTCCGCCTTTTCTTCGGAATTTTAAGGTTAGATGCCAATCCGTTGCCAGAACCCATGGGAAGAATACCCAAGGCAATATTGGTGCCGATCAAACAGGTGGCGACTTCATTTATGGTGCCATCACCACCACAGGCAACTATGATATCTGCTTTTTCTAATATGGACTCTTGGGTCAATAGCGTAGCATGCGCTTTATATTCAGAAACCTTAAGGGTCAAATCATGAACACCACTTATAAAAAAAGGCTGTAACTCATCTGTGGTCAATGGCGCATGGCCATTGCCTGCAATTGGGTTTACTATAAAATGTATGCGAATCATTGCTTAAGTGATTTCAATTGGAGCCCCCCATTATGGTAAAGTTCGTCTGCTACTTGATAATTGGAGATGGCGATATTTTTAAATGATGCATTCATAGGTGTCTTTTGTAGACTATTGTCCAAAACATTCCATTGGTAAAAATTAACCGTTTCCTCATCACCTAAAACTAATACTTTTCCGTCTTTCAAATAGCCTAATTTTCTATAATTACCAATAAGGGCACGTTCATATTTTGGACCCATTTTAAGGATATCCATGCCAAAAAGGTTACTATTATACTCCCAACCCAAGGTAGAGAAAAGAGTAGGGAACACATCTATCTGAGAACAAAGGGTATTGTTTTTAGCGGGCTTTATATTTGGTAAGTTATAAATAAGGGCAGGAATGTGGTAGTTGGCCACATCTAACTCCCATTTACCGGCACTACTTGCACAATGATCACTCATAATAACGAATACGGTGTTACTAAACCAAGGTTTGGTCTTTGCTTGTTCTAAAAACGCACCGATTGCATAATCCGTATATTTCACTGCACCATTTCTTCCTGTACCCGAAGGAATATCTATTTTCCCTTCAGGATAGGTATAAGGCTTATGATTAGAAGTGGTCATGACAAAATCGAAAAAGGGCTTGCCGCTTTGGTAAGCCAAATCTGATTCTTTAAGCACTTTGTTATAAATATCTTCATCGCATACGCCCCAAGCATTTTCAAAAGTAACCTCATCATCTTCAATATTCGTTCGTTTTGCCATGTTGTCCGCATCCAATAAAAAGCCACGACCACGATCTACGATATTAAATTCGTTGCCTCCAAAGAACGTATTCATGTTGTCAAAATAACCGTCACCACCATAAAAGAAATTACGGTCATAGCCTTGTTCTTTGAAAACTTCGCCAATAGTAAAAAGGCCAGTGTTATTTTTTCTTTTAACAATACTACGGCCTGGGGTAGGCGGTATGGATAATGTAATGGCCTCCATACCTCTAACGGTACGGGTGCCTGTGGCGTACAAATTGGTAAAAAAAAGGCTTTGGTTTGCAAGAGTATCTAATACCGGTGTTATGTTCTGATCACTTCCTAAACTGTTCAAATATTTACCGCTCAAACTTTCTATACAGATGAAAATTACGTTGGGTTTTTGTACCGTTCCTGTAGTATCGGTCGAATGAATTGTTCTGTAGATCTCATTCTTGGTTGCATCAACGAAGGTATCTCCATAGGGTACGTATTGCTTTTTAACAGCAGTAAAAGCATCTTTTTGAAGTATAGTGTTGTAAAATTCAGAATAGGCGAGTTCATTGTTACGGAATGCGGCAAAAAAGGAATAGATACCTGCTTTAGAAAGTTCATTGTTATATCTGTTCTTCGACCATTCTGCCTGGTCATTATTAATGAAAAATCCGAATACAAGGCATACAGCTATCCACGGTAGGGTAGCTGATAATCGTTCTTTAAACGTAGTATCATTTTGAAATGTCTTCTGAAAAACCTTTTTTTTATATACTACAAAAAGAGTAACCGCAACTAAACTAAGTAAGGAGCCTAAAAGTAATGGAAGCGGATAAGACTCATTTATATTTTTGACCACTTCATAGGTATATATTAAATAATCTACCGCAATAAAATTGAAGCGTCGCTGAAATTCGTCCCAAAAGGTGAACTCCCCAAAAAAGGAGAAATAGATGATAAGTACGGCGAAGAAAAAACCAAACCAGGTGCTAATTTTATCGACCAAAGAGCCATACCATTTCTTGGGAAAAATTAGTAGATAAACCAAGAAGGGCATTAAGAATAGGGAAAGTGTTCCTATATCAAAAAATAGTCCAGTAATGAACGTTCGGGTCATAGTACCGATATGGGCATCTACCTCAGAAAAATTCCAAATGAAAAAGGTAAATCGTTCTAAAAAGGAAATACAAATAAATAGAAGCACAAAAGCCTTAAGAAGTGAAAAGCGTTTTGGAAACAGAAGAGTCCACATATAAAATGTAATTAGGGTAATTTGACCCTAAATATATAGTACGATTCTAAAGAGAAGTTAAAGTTTACTTTAATGGGTGAGTTTTTTTCAAGTTCTTGTTCGAGATAAAAATTAAGATACCCATTATGATTATAGAAACGATTGACGCTGGCAGCGTTCCTAAATCGAGACCTCCTTTTTCTAGCGGTTTGGTCAAAAAATCACCGAAGGTTGCACCGAAAGGTCTTGTAAAAATAAAGGCAATCCAGAATAGTAAAACCTGATTGATTGTTGTGAAATAATGCAGTACTATTATGAGTATAATAATACCGGCAGTAACCAAAGCACCATTTAAATAACTCAAGCCAATCACATCACTTAGATAATCCCCAAAAGCGGTTCCTAAGCTATTTGAGAATAATATAGCAATCCAATAATAAGTTTCTTTACTTCTTTCGGCTATGGGATAAACTTCTAGAGTATTGTATTTTTTGTACCACAGATAAAGTAATATGAGAAGACCGATAAATAAAACAATACTGCCCTTGGTATACCCAAGATGTAAGCTACGGTCTATAAAGTCGGATATCTCGGTGCCCAAGGTTGTTGTGGCTATAATAACAAGCCAAAACCAAATCGGCACGTATTTTTTGCGGGTCAATTGAATTACTAAAACAATACCAAAAAAAGCAAAAGTGATGAGTAGACCCAGGGTGTAGCCTAAATCTAATGTCTGTGCTATGAAATCACCTAAGGTCTCCCCCAAAGTAGTTGCAACAATTTTCATTAACCAGAAAAGCAAGGTAATCTGGGCAACTTTATTAAGTGTTTTCATGATGAAGAGGTTAAATTTTATACTTAAAACCTAAACGCAATAATTGGGTCTCAAAATAATTTTGATAGGTTGCGGTAAAACCTTCGTTTCGAACTTCTTGGCGTATGCCAAAACGGTTGAATATATCGGTAGCCGAGAACGTAAGCTCAGCTTTTTTGTTCCATAGATTTTTCTTGATACCAAGGTCTACAGAAGAACGTGCCAATTCTTTTCCTTGAGGAATGTTTTTATCTGAATAATAAACACCAGTCAATTGAAAAGTAAATTCCTTAGGTAAACTTAGTTCTGAGGTAAATTTGGCATTCCATGCATTTGCGGTAGAAGCTTCAATAGTAAAAGGTCGTACAAAAGGGAAAAGCACGGCACCTTCATATTGGTCAATAGCATTTGAGTACCAGTTTACCGTACTCGATAAACTCCAGTTTTGAGTAATATCTTGACTAGCTAACAACTCCAACCCTGTGTTGGTGGCCCTGCCCGTATTTTGGTAAATACGATTCACGATATCGTAATTTGGGTTCGAATCATCGATACTGAAAATACGCATGTACTGATCCTGTATAATTCGGTGATACACAGCTGAAAATAAGGAGCCAGAATTCCAAGAATATTTATGGGCCACTTCAAAAGCATCAGTAAATTGAGGGCGTAAATAAGGGTTGCCTACTTTTAGGAGTTCTGGGTCATCGTATTTAGGAAACACCCGTAATTCTGGTTCACCAGGTCTATCGATTCGTCGATTGTAAAATGCTGATATTTTATTATGCTCATTTAGCTTATAGGTAAAACGAGCACTAGGGAAAAGTTCGAAATAGTCGTACTTATCATTGTTTGGGTAGTAGGTGTTCGCAGGGTCTAAATCATAAAAAACATCGGTCTGTTCAGCTCTTAATCCTGCTTCAATATCATAGAATTCTTTCTCTAGAAGGTAATTGACATAACCCGCATATAAATTTTCTCCCCAATCGGAAAATGAACCAAGTCCTGGATAAATAATAGATTCATTGCCTGGGGTAATCGTGTAATCTACAGGTAGTCTTCGAATACGAAGTTTCGCGCCAAGTTCTAGCCTACCATTACTCAGAGGTTTTACATAATCTGAAGATATACTAGTGGTATTTTCAATTGCTCTAATATTGGTTTTGTCTCTCCCCACACGAACTACCGAACTATCGTTTAATGAATAGGTTTCGTCCTCTAGACCTTGGGTATATTGGGCATTGGCACTAAAGGTATGGCCGGGTTGTTCAAATGAATGTAGATAGCTGACTGCAGCATTGATGTAACGGGTAACCTCTTCTTCTTCCCAAGTATAAAATCGGTTTCTAGTATTGGTATTCAAATCGATAAACGCTACTTGAGAAGTATCGATATGTCGTTCGCGGTCATATAAGCCAGATAACGTAAAGCTATTGTTGTCATCTAGATTATAGTCTATTCCGCCATTGATGATAGAACGAAATTGCTTTCTATTTTCTGGTACTTGGGAAACAATATTACGACCATCGTCATAATTTCTAGTCGTAAATTCATTGTTCGGCAACGCCTCTTGAACTATGAATTCTGACTGTAGAAAGTAATTGAGTTTCCCTTTTCTATAATTAAGATTAAGACTAGGAATTAGTTTGGGATTAACTGAAAAACTACCTAAATCAGTAGGGGTGTCTGGTCTTCTTTTACCCAATGCACCAAGTCCGAAAGAAAGGCCTACATCACCATTTAAACCTTTCTGAGTTTCTTTTTTGTAGATAATATTGACGATTCCGGCAAAACCGTTAGCATCATATTTTGCAGATGGATTATTGATAATCTCTATTTTTTCAATGTTGGAAGCTGGGATGTTAGCCAAACCTTTTTGATTGCCAAAACCGGTTAAGCTACTTTGTTTACCATCAATAAGTACGACCACTTTATCACTACCACGTAAAACTACTTTTCCATCTTGGTCAAACGTAACCCCAGGCATCGTTTTCATCGCATCTAGTACAGAACCACCTGCTTGGGCAATAGTATTATCCAGATTGAATGATTTTTTATTGAGGTCGCTATTGGTAGTAGCTTCTTGCCCAACTACCTGTACTTCATTCAATTGTTCTGCACTTGGCTGTAATGCTATTTGTCCTAGGTCGAAGACACTGTTTAATCCGCCAGCGATAAGCGGTTTTTCTACCGTTTCATATCCTATAAATGAAAATAGTAAGGTGTATTTTCCTGTGGGCAGGCCTAAAATTTCAAAACGTCCATTGTCATCGGTTATCGCACCGGTTACCATAGAATTATCGGTAGAGTTTTGGACGGTAACATTAGCGAAAGCTAAATTTTCTAGGGTATTTGCTTCACGTAATTGGCCGGTAACATTTACTGAACTTTGAGAAAATGTAGTGGTAAGGGAGAAAAAAAATAGTAAAACAATTAAAAACTTGTGCATAAAATCAACTTTTGAGAACAATTATAGGGTAAGAATCTAAAGATAGTTTTAAGAATATTATTGTTTTGGTAAGGAAATGGTAAAATGATGTTCGTTATTGGTAAACCTATAGGAAGGTTGAAAGCCATATAAATCACATATCTTTTTTACAATAGCTAAGCCTAGCCCGGTAGACTTTACTTCATCTGACTCCTTGTAAAATCGTTGAAACAATTGATCTGGTTTTAATATGGCGCGTATGCCTTTGTTCCGAACAGAGAGTGAATCTTTTTCTAGAACTATTACTATTGGCGTATTGGGCAAGCTGTATTTTATGGCGTTTGAAAGTAAGTTGTTGCAAAGAACCTCTGCAAGATGGGCATCCATTAAAAGAACAACATCTTCATTGCTTTCTAATAGTATTTCTGATGGATAAAGTTCAGATAGATTTTCAATTCTATCTTTTAGAATATGGGTTACGTTACACGGACTTATATTGGTGAATTGGTCATTTTCAATTTTGGAAATAAGACCTAGTTTTTTGTTTAATTGTTTCAGGCGTTGAATATCTTTTTGAATCGAAGATAATTGTTCAAATTGTATATCATTAAGGGCCTCGCCATTTATAATGGTATCTACCTTAGCTTGAATTATCGCTAAAGGGGTTTGAAGTTCATGGGAAACATCTTCTGTAAATTGTTTCAGATTTTTATAGTCTGACCGAACTTTGTCGGTCAACGTGGTTATTTCTGTATTGAGTTCAGAAAATTCTAAAATATCACTATCCATTAATGAAATCGGAGTTTCAGAAGTCAGCGAAAAAAGCTTCATCTGCTCCAAATTCTTAAAAAACGGATTCCATAATTTTTGAGTTCTTGATTTATTGAAATAGAAAAGGAAAATGAACACAAATAAAATGACAATGAGATAGGAAATAACGACGGCTATCAAAATATCTTCCGATTCTACAATAAGAGCACGAACCGTTATGCGGTAATTTTGGTCGTTAATTTTAGAATAGGTAATTAATTCTCGAAACTCTTCTATTTCATCTTGTGATGGGTCAAAAATTAAGGTATCCTTTAAATGTTCAAACCCTAAGTTTGGGACCGATTCAACTTCAACCATAGGAGGAAGTTGGTAAATAATACTGTTTTCAGATATCGAACTTTCAATTCTCGCTTCGGTAGAACGAAGTTCTTCTTCTACCTCATCCTGTAAAAGATTCCGAACATAAAAGTAAAGCCCGATAGTGCTGAACACCATTAAAACAAGACTGATCCAAAGAAATGTTTTAGAGGTCTTTCGCAGTAATTTTATTTTTTTAGTACGTTCGGCCATTCCTTAGTCTTCCATAAATTTATACCCACTACCATAGGCAGTTTTAATATATTTTGCACCAGCATCGGTCAGTTTTTTACGTAGGTTGTTGATGTGTACATAGATGAAGTCGTAATTATCGACCATATCACTATGGTCGCCCCATAGATGCTCTGCAATTATTTCTTTAGAAAGAACCCTTCCTTTGTTGGTAATGAAAAACAAAAGTAAGTCGTATTCTTTACGTGTAAGGGCCATTGCGTCATCTTTAATATAAGCGGTTCTTGACCTAGTATCGATTGAAATTTCATTAAACTCTAACTGTTCAGTGCCCCCAAATTTTCCTCTTCTAAGAACTGCTTTAATTCGAGAATTCAATTCAGCCAAATGAAATGGCTTGGTCAGATAATCATCTGCCCCTAAATCGAGTCCTTTTAACTTATCGTCTAACGAGTTGTTCGCAGAAATTATGATGGTGGCCGTTTCTTTTTTATTTTTCTTTAAAAGCTTTAGAATATCCAGACCACTGCCGGTAATCAAATTAATGTCGAGCACTAACAAATCATACTCGTAAAGGTCAATTTTATAAAGAGCATCTTCATAGGTAGATGCGGTCTCGCATACATTTCCATCTTTTTCCAAATAATTGGCGATAGATTGTAGCAGGGCTTTTTCGTCTTCTACTATTAGAATTTTCATAATATAAATTTAAACTCCCTATCTAAAGAAATTCTTAAGCGAATACTCGGTAGAACTAAAAAAGGCTAGCTATCGATCATTTTTCTTGTTCACTAACCCTTTGGTAAACTCATTAAGTGTTTCTACTTTTTCTTCAAAATCACCTTTTATGGTCTTTCGATATTCGTTGAGGTTCTTTACAAGGTCATCGATGTTTTCAGGAATAACATCTTCAAAAAATTGACGTAATCGCTTTGCGGTTGTGGGCGATTTACCGTTGGTAGAAATCGCCACTTTTACATTGCCTTTCGTCACTATACCACCCATATAGAAATCACAGAATGGAGGATTATCAGCGACGTTTACCAGTATTTGTTGCGCTCTACAATCGTGATATACTTGCTCGTTTACCGGCACATTATCTGTAGTAGCGATAGCCATATGTTTACCTTTTAAATAAGATGCATCATAAGATGCCACATTCATTTTAATATTGAATTTATTGGCCAATGCAATAGTCTCTTCCCTAAACATTGGTGAAACCATTTCAACCTGCGCATTCGGACTAGATTTCAACAAGAAAGTTAATTTCTCAAGGGCAACATTGCCGCCTCCAACAATTAAAATATGAAGGTTAGATACTTTTAAAAAAACTGGGTAAAGCTCATTCCGTTCCATGTGCAATATTATTTATTTAATCAACATTAAATCTTGGATAACTTTATTGACTTAAAGCTTTAAAAATTAATTCTGAGGCAAATTTTGATAAGGGTAGCTTAAGTGCTACCTCTTGACCTTTTACTGACATTTTTCGCCACGTTTTTTTTAGAATATCAATGGTTTTATCTTCAGGATGTTTCTGGGCAAAAGGCTCAAAATAATACTCCAAAAAGACTAGGCAAATAATATCTTCTAAGGTTTGTGTTTCTTCATTCTTTTTAAGCTGTTTCTTCTCCAAGAGAAAACAGACCTTGTCTATGGTTTCTTGATTGTATCCGACTTCTTGTAAAATTGACGAAGCTTTTCTGGCATGAAATTTTTTCAAATCTTGGCGCCATTTCAAGTATCCTTCACGATTCATGTCATATGATTCCCTAGAAATTTCCCATCTACAAATGTGCTGACAGCGAGCAGTAAGCATCAATTCTTCTGATGCATTTGGGGCAAACTTATTTAAACGCTCTGTCATTCGAATTCCATACAGCACTTCTTTAGGGTATGTTGTACCCTCAAAAATTTCGGTATTGGGATCTTGGGTATTGGCTGCATCAAAATGATGAAATGCTACTGCTAATTTATCTGTAGTCGCCATAAAATTTGTGTTGGCTCAAAGCTATTCAGAAAAGCCAACATACACAAAGGCATCCTCTATTTTTACAGGATACGTGGCAATTGCATCTAAGGCTCCATTTAAGTTTTTACCTGTTTTTAAAGAGAATGTATTTTTATGCAATGGGCAGGCAACTTTTGCTTCCATATTTTCTTCTCCTATCATACCTCTTGAAAGTACCATTTCCATCTTATTCGGACAAAGATTTTGACACGTATACCACGCCTTTTCTCGTGTAAAATTAAAGATGGCTATTTGTTTATCCATGTATTTAATGCAAGCGCCGCCATTTTTTGGAAATTTAGATATCGGTGCGGCTTTAAACTAGACTTTTACATCACTTTTAGTTACACTTTCATATGTGTTTAAAACAGGTAAAGGTATAATTTTTTGTTTTTTAATATATTAAAATGCTAATTATCATTACTTAAGCCTATTTTTTTGGTATTTTTTATTTCTTTAGCTCTACAAATTCGAGTTTACTATCGGTCTCTTGTGAATTCACGAAATGTGTATAACGTTCACGTATTTCAGGTGTTTCTATAGCTTCCTTCCATCCGTCATCAACCGCAATAAAACCAAAATCTTTTCCTCTAGCTTCAACACATTCTCGGATACAGCCAAAAACACCTACCTTAAATTTATGTGGAGAGCGTATGCCTTTTTAACGGTGTTCTATTTCCACTGCGGTGATTCAATTATTCTAAGAGTTAATTGAAGTATCTTTTTTATATTTCAAGAAACCGATTGCCTAAATACTACTAGCAATATTTTTTACCATTTCGTTGTTTATTTTTTAATAAGAACATCGGTAATCTATAGTGGGTCACTTCAAAAAACAGGATTTATCTTACAGTATTTCAATAAGTTAGCGCATATTTAGTACAGGCAATAATTTACTTTATCAAGTCAAAAAGTATAAATGGTTGATTCTATTTTTGTAGTAATGGCAACCATTAAAAAACCACCTTATGACTAGAGTAAACCTAGATACTTCAAAGAAAGTAACATCTTTAGAAAAAGCAATAAAGTTTACGATCGTAATCGCCGCTATTGGTATTTTGCTATGCTTTGTCTTTTTAGCACTTGAGCGATAATTAAAGTTTTATACTTTTTGTAAATCAACACAAGTCACATACATTATATGCGCAGAGCCATTTATTTGTACAAATTGGGAAAAGAAAATGATAGAGGTGTATTGGGTGCAATAATGGTGAAAGATGGCGAAATAATAGCTGAAGGTTTCAACAAGGTAAAAAACCCTATTCGATTGTACACGGCACGCTGAACTTTTGGTAATTCAAGCAGCATGTAGTAAACTAAAATCTACCACACTTAAAGATTTTGTTCTTTTACTAGTTGTGCACCCTGTATGATGTGTTTAGGAGCAAGTTATTGGGCCAAATTGCAAAAAATATGTTATCGCTTCGGCCTTACAAGCGAAGGAGTTTGGTTTTATTTATTCTGATATGTTCTATATTTCTGATAAAGGTGCTAAACATAAAGGGTCCAATTTAGAACAATTATTGGCAAATGAAGCAGTAGAAGTATGGCAATAAAAATGAATACGTAGTTGCCTATTATGGTTGCATAACAGGTAATTCTAATACGCGTTCAGGGCCATAGAATTTTAATGCAATTGCAAACACAATAACGGATAGCACCATGCCGGTCATGAAAATGGTATACGTCCACCGTAGTAATCGATACTTTCTTTCTAAAACAATTCCCAGAAAATAAAGGTCTTTGGTAAGTGAGCTATAGATATAGTCCTTATCCTTAATAAGTTCAGCCATTGCCCATTCATATTCTGCCAACTTCATTTTATGAAAGTTACCAAAGAATAAAAGGTTCACCTTTTTTGATGTTACTTCTTCTTCAGTAAACTGACCAGAGGTTACATTAGGTTTGGTTGCCAAAATTGACATGACCATAGAGACCACGCTAAAAACAATAAAAATAAATGTTGGATATATAAGATAATCGTTCGACGGATTATCCAGCTTTGGTATAAGGTTGGCCAAGGCCATTGAAATAATAATCGCATTGACCGATAAAAGAATGTTTGCTTTTGTATCAGCAATATCACTTAGTTTCAAATGATTTTGTAAGGTTACCCTATACAACGTTTGAATGCCCCTATCTGGCAGTTCTCCTTTAAATTGTGCCTTTAAACTTTCTTTTTTAATTAAGTCCTTGTTCTTTTTTTTCGCCTTAATGAGTCTCTTAATATTCTTGTCTTTCCCTTCTTGCCAATTATCTAGTGCGTATTGGGTATAAAAACGATGCTTTGTTCTTAGTAAGCGTATGTTTTCTTCTGTCCAGTCTGCAATTGAATATTTTTGCCTACCAATAGAGGCAAGTTCTTCGCGTAGTAATTCTGAAATTGCCATAAAACTTTTAACCGAAAAATGAGAAGAGTCTGCATCACGCATAATTTTCTCAAGATTATTTTTTGGCTCATAATCGGATACCGTAGCCATAATAAGTGAACAGACACTCTTAATGAGTGTTGAAGAACAATCATTCTTGGTCAAAAATTCTTTAGCAAATTCACAACTGTGCTCTTCGTGGTCATTATAAGATACCATATACCCAAGGTCATGAAACCAAGCAGCGACTAAAAGCTGTTCAGCACTTTTATCTTCTACTTTTTCACCTTCAATTAATTCTAATATACTTTCAACCACTCGTTGTGTGTGCCTAAGATTATGATACAGATATTTTACACCACCATTGGAAGTCAATTTACTGGTGGCGAAATCTTCTGCTTTAGAAACTAATGTTGACATGTTCTTTGTTTGAAAATAGCGTTAGAAATAACAAATTTAAAATACCATTTTTAAATGGAGAGTCCGAAACCAACTTGAATCAGGTTACTTTCTTTAGAATTGAAATATCCGATATTAAAAGTTAATGCTTTTAAACTACTAATCCAAAAGCCACCACCTTGCGAGGTATGCCACACATTAGAATTTTCATTGGGCATCCACACCCTACCGTAATCAAAACCACCATACATACCAATGGTAACTGGTGAAACTGCCGTTACATAGCGCTTAAGCTTTAATTTTAAATCTGACGATTGATAAAAATATGATTTACCGGTAAATCGCTCATCTCTAAAACCACGTAAACCATTACGACCACCTAATGCAGGAGTGTGGTAAAAATAAACATCGTTATAATCGAATAGCCCTTTATATTCTGCCATTGTGCTATAAACCAACGTACCTGAGGATTCCAATTTATGGTCAAGACCAACTTTTAGAGAAGCATAACCGAATTTGTTCGAATTAAAGCTAAGGTTTGTTTTATAACCAGCAGAAAAACCGAAGTAAATTGCCTTGGAAGGGAAATCACCTGCATCGTCACGGTCATATTCACCAGTTAATTCTAAGCCTCCATAATTTTGGTTATCAAATAGAGCTTCATCTAAATTTGACGGATTAAATAGTCTTCCTGGGTTATCTGCCACTTTAAATGATTCAAAAATAGTTTTTATACGAAGGCTATAAAATGCTAAGCCAGCACTAGCATTAAACCGTTGAATTCTTGCCCTATAATAATCTCTTCCAACAGCATCTTCATTGTTTATGGTTTCATTTCCATATCCAAAAAAATTACTGACATAACGGTCATTCGTATAATAGGCATCTAGCTCGAAATTCCAACCTGGGTATATACTACCATATTTACCAGAATACGCAATTTCAGCGGCTTCAAAGTTGAAATAGTAGTTGGCGCTTAAACTGTGCTTTTGAAGGAACGGATTACCATTAATCCCATTTTTGGTATAGGTATTCGAGGCACCTAAAAACATGCCGTCATCTGTTCTAAAACCTAATGTTGGCACCAAAATATTCGTATTTGGGGAAAAGTATCTAAAATGGTAAGTATTTGTTTTATAATTATTGGTTAAAACGCTAATTGGTTTTACCCGCTCAAATTTGATTTTTTCATGTTCCCAATCATAAATTCTAACCTTCTTTTTATTTTCAATATCGTAGGTGTCTTTCCCGTAGCCACCGATGATTTTCAGTTTTGTATGTGAGTTCTCGTTTCCATCCACAATAAAAACGTCATCATCGCCAAGACCATAAATCCATAGTTCTTTGGTCAAAGAATCGTTGAATGTTCTAGAATACATCAATTCATTTTTTTTATCAGATAGAATTCGTTTTACGGTAACCTTAGTATCTCCATTGCTGCCTTTGGTGATGGTGAAAATATCATCTTTTTCAGTTCCGCGAATCGCAACGATTTTATTCAAATATTCTGCATATTCTTTAGCAACTTTTGGTAACGTGTTAAGCCTTTGTATTAAGCTTTCTTTAATGAATTCTGAAGTCTCATCTTGTACTGCTACTGGTAGTCGCTTAAAGGCTTTTTCAATTACTTCGGGCGTCATCCCATTCTGAATAACATTCGCTTCTTCAACCCAAACGTTTGGGCCGAAAGAAGTTAACAATGTTCTGTCAAGGCTATTGCCAGAAAGGTTAAGCCATTTTACGTTGTCTATATCTTCATCAAAGGTCTCCCAGTTTCTGGAGTTCGGCACAAACCATTGAATAAAGGGTATTATTTTGCCATCGAATCTAGGGAAAGCGTTGTCACGGTCTCTAGGTATTGGCATAAATTCTTTTTCACCATCGGGACTTTCATATTCGACCCATCTCCATTGGTCTTGGTGTCGATCCCAATCGCCTATAAGCATATCAAAAATTCGAGCACGTATTAAACCTCTTTCATCGACCGAATAAGATTCATCACTTTTGATTTTTTCAAGCATATCGGTTGTACTTTCATAATCTGTCACTTTACCAGAATTTGTATCCATGCTTCTTCTGTACCCCTTATAATTTGCTTGTTCTTCGGATGGTCTTCGTTCTATGTAATACAGTTCATTACCAAAATCTTCATTATATTCTTTTAGGCCCTCTTGTTTTGGCACATAGAATAGTTCAGTATCAGAATGATTTATTTCAGCAGATGCAGCTAATGGATCGATTACTAATTGCATATAAGGATGTGCAGTAGTGAAAA
Source organism: Maribacter orientalis (assembly GCF_900109345.1). Taxonomy (GTDB): domain Bacteria; phylum Bacteroidota; class Bacteroidia; order Flavobacteriales; family Flavobacteriaceae; genus Maribacter; species Maribacter orientalis. The sequence continues at coordinate 686,033 of NZ_FNZN01000002.1, read as the reverse complement.
AGTCTGAAATCGCTTTTTCTGCCCAAGTATCTTGATAATCTGCAGTGTTGTAAGAAATACCAGGTAATTTGAATTTTAGAAATTTCAGAGCGCTTTTACGCAAAGAGCGCATTGCGTATTGTTTACCATTTACATCTTCTAAACGCAAAGAAAATGACTGGTGGCCGCCACCTTCTTTCAAAACTTTTAGGCCACCATACAAAGTGTCTAAATTAACGACAGGCGCTTCTACATATTCACCATAATACCTACGGTAGCGTTCTCCCCATAAAAATTTATATAATCCGCTTTTATTATAATCTTTCGGATTATCCAAAATTTTCGCTTTTTCAATTTTAGTGTTGTTAATGGTGAAATTATTGAACTGCTTTTTAGCTTCTAGTTTAGGTAAAACCGGTAATGTCATACTTGAAGATAAATTATATTCTGATATGAATGTCACATTAGAGCTACCGTCTTCATAATAATCTAAACGAGCGAATCCTCGATCTCCAAAAGCATATTTCCCCTTAAAATCTATTGTGCCACCAATGGCAGTAATTTTTCCAGGACCCAGTTTTGTAGCACTTTTAGAACCTAGAGAGCCACTAATAACTTGATGAATACCACCACCTTCTAGTAACTGAAGACTCTCATCATGACCAGAGATTAAGGTAATTCTATCATTGGCTTGCGCTAGTGCACTGACCGCTATTCTTAAATAATTATATCTTCTAGAGTTTACGTGTTCAGGGTTAAAGGCACCTAGATCCATAACTGTATTTTTAATAGTGCCATATACCGGAAATGGATTTAAATGGTCTTTAATGGTTGTTTTGCCGGCATAGATACCATTGGTAAAAACAGGATGATGCATGGCGATAACAATATTTTTTCCTTGGCCATCACCGATATAGCCTTCTAGCTCTTCCATAAATCTTCTTCGGGTAATAATATCGGTGCACTTGCTATTGATGCCTTCGGTTCTTGACCAATTAGAAACAAACCATTTAGAGTCGATTAATATTAAATCTAAATCATCATTTATAACTCTGTAGTCGATAGGGCAACCATTATTAGGTGCTACTTTGGTAGTTTCTCTACCAACATCTTTCAAGTAATTTTCAACCCTTTCAATCTTATCAAGTTCATAGCTTTTCCATTCATTATTGCCTGGTAAGAAAACCGTTTCTCCTTTAAAATGAGCAGTAAGATTCAATTGCTTTTCAATCAAAAGGCTGTCCGTTTCCCAATTTTCGGTAGTTGGTGTAATGTTATCTCCCGTAAAGACCAATGTGCTATTTACGGGTGCCTCATTTAGCTCATCCTTAAATCGTTCTAAAAGTGAAATGTTGGCTATGGACGAGGCATTGCCTAATCCGCCAGCGATATAAAATGAGTATGTGATTTTTTTGCCTCCACTATCGTTTTTTGTTGCAATAGTACCTTGCTCCTTAAATGTGGCGCAAGAAGATATGGTTAATAATATGGTTAGAATACCTGCACATTTTATAAAATTCACATTTGTCAATTTAGATTGAAAAGACTGGTTGATTATTGATTATTTTAGTTAAAACGCTTTTGTTAAGGGAGTTCTAATTATTAAAAAATATTTTTGAAATGATAATACCAATAACTAGAATAATTAGAAATACCATAATTATGGTTACTCCTAATTTAGTTTTCGTGTTTTTTTGAAGAATAAACTGCTTTGTTTTTTCTTCTTCCTCTTTTATAAATTTTGTTTCTTCTGTTCCTTCTTTCATATGTTCTATTTTTTAATGTACACTGTCTTTTTATTGACAAATTCTAAGATGCCTTCTCGAGATAATTCCCTTCCATATCCTGAAGCTTTTGTGCCGCCGAATGGCAATCTAGGGTCAGATTTTACCATATCATTTACAAAGAAGCCTCCATCTGGAATATCTGAAATAACGTTCATTGCCCCATCGATATCTTCAGTAAACAACATACTACCGAGTCCTAGTCTAGAGTTAGCAGCCATTTCGATAGCCTCTTTTCGGTCTTTTGCCTTTATTATTGCAGCTACAGGTCCAAATGTTTCTTCTTCAAATACGGGCATATCTACCGTAACATTAGTTAATATGGTTGGTGAAAAGAATGTTCCATCACGCTTGTTTCCTAAGGTAACTATCGCACCTTTTTTGATAGAAGCATCTATTTGTTCTTGTAAAGTTTTTGCCAAATCTTCTCTGGCCATTACCCCTATAAAGGTGTCTTTTTGCATTGGGTCGCCAATTATTAAGGCTTTTACTTTTTCAGTAAATTGCTCTAAGAATGAATCATAAATACCTTCACAGACGATGAAACGTTTTGCTGCGATACAGCTTTGACCGGTATTTTGCATTCGTGCATTCACCATCGTATCCATATGCTTTTTTAAATCTGCATCTTCCCAAACGATACATGCATTATTACCGCCTAGTTCCAAAACAGTTTTCTTAAGATTTTCACCTGCAGTTCTTGCAATTGATTTTCCTGCTTTTTCACTACCTGTTAGTGTTATGGCTTTAATACCATTATGTGCAATCAACTTTTCAATTTCTTCATGTTCAGCCTTAATACTTTGAAAACAACCTTCTGGATAACCGGCATCAAGAAATAATTTCTCTAGGGCAATTGAGCAACCTGTAACATTTTGGGCATGTTTTAGAAGGGCGGTATTACCTGCGGTCAATGTTGGTGCTGCAAATCGTATTACCTGCCAAAAAGGATAGTTCCAAGGCATAATTGCTAAAATACATCCTAAAGGGTCATTGCTTATAAAGCTTTCATCTGCATCAGTGGCAATCAGTTCATCAGCTAATAAATCTTCTGCATTTAGCGCATAGAAATCACAGGCCCATGCGCATTTTTTTATTTCTGCGATACTTTGTGAAATAGGTTTACCCATTTCTTTCGTAATTAGCTCGGCATATTCCTCTTTTCGGTCTAAGAGTAAATCTGCAACTTTAGTCAGTAGTTCGCATCTTTCCGCTATGGGTATGTTAGCCCAAGAAGTTTCAACAGCCAATGCTTTATCTAATTTAGCGTTAATATCACTTTCGGTATCTTTAGAATACGTTTCTAATATATCGCCGTTATATGGATTTTTTGATTGATAATCTTTCATGAAGCAAATTTATGAGATATGCTTGTGTTCCATTAATTCGTTTCATTTTATTCTTAACCCTTTTAGGCCTTTATTACCGTTAATATTTCATGGTATAGAGTTAAGCTATGATAGAAAAATAGATCACCTTTGTGATGGTAGAAGTTGATTCTACGTTATTTAAGAAAAAGTTTAATCATAAATTTATAAATATGAACAACAGCGGAAATACATTACTAGCTATTATTGCAGGTTCTGCTATAGGAGCAGCATTAGGAATTCTTTATGCACCGGATAAAGGTGAGAATACAAGAAAATTAATTGCGGATCAAGCAGCGGCAACGAGAGATAATTTTACAGAAAGCGCAATTGATTTAAAAAACAGAGTTGCGTCAAGGGTTACGGACGAAAGAGAAACATTAGACACCAGAGTAGAGTCTTTAGTTTCTGATTTAAGTTATAAGACCGAAGATGTAATTTCAACATTAGAGAAGAAATTGGCTGAATTGAAGTCAAAAAATAAGAAATTACAGAAAACAGTATAGATGGGAATTATTGATTCACTTAACGAAACCTCTAATAAGGCTATTGACGTAGGCGAGGTATACTATAAGAAAACTCAAGAGTATTATAGACTAAAAGTGTTTCAACAATTGACAATGACCACCGGTATGCTGCTGAAAATGGCAGTTATAGGTGGTCTTGGTTTTTTGGCACTTATATTCTTAACTGTTGCTGGTATTATTTATTTAGGAAATATACTTGAAAGCATGGTTGCTGCATGTTTAATTGCCGGAGCCTTGTTTATTGTGTTATTGATTATAGCGTATATTTTTAGAAGAAAGATTGATAATATGCTTGTGAAAAAACTATCGGTTAAATTTTTTAGCTAAATATTTATGTACAAGAATTTTGATGAAATAGAGTATAATTTAAAACGCTTAAAGTTAGAGCGTGAAATTGCTTTAGAGGAGCTTAAAGGATTGAAACAAGATGTTCAAGAAGATTTGAGCCCATATAATTGGGTGTCTACAGCATTTTCCGCAGCAAAGAAATTCGGTATGCTTTATTTATTGCGAAAAATAGTCAAGTAGTATTGATTAATGTCAAGGGACTTTTTTAGCTATCAGGAAAAAACAAAAAAAACCTCTTAACTAAGAGGTTTTTTTAATTAGGTTTATTAAATAATTATTCTTTAGTCCAGGCATCAAGCATCCAACTAACTTTTTCGATACTTCCAATGTAACCACCGATCATATCGATTGTACCTTCATCTCCAGCAGCTTCAGCTTTTTTTACCACTTTGCTCATCTGTTTAAGCAAAATCTCATGTTGGTCAAGAATATGCTTTACCATTTCAGTATCTAAAATAAGCGAAGAAGTTTCCTTAATAGATGACATTTCAAAATACTTTGAAAACTCACTTGTTGGGTTATGTCTTAACGTTAAAATACGTTCTGCAATTTCATCAATTTTAATTCTGGCATCGGTATATAGCTCTTCAAACTTAATGTGTAAGTCGAAAAAGTTTTTCCCTGAAACATTCCAGTGGTAACCTCTTAAGTTTTGATAATATAAATTGTAATCTGCCAACAACGTATTTAATTCCTTTACGATTGGTTCTATATCTTTCGATTTTATATCTAAATAGCTCATTATAATATGTTTTAAATTCTACTATAAAGGTAATTGTCTCAGGTAAGTTTTATTGACTCAGAAGCGATTTTTGTCGATCCATTAACACTATTTAACGTTACGTAAAATGAGGTTATTTAACTAGTGGCTTTAAATTAATATAAGAGTAGTTTATTGCCCCAACATGATCGTATTCTATAGAATTCTGTTTTAATGAACCCCAATCGAACTGATCATCTAAATTATTTTCTTTGTAGTAATCGGTCAAGCCTTCAGTTAAAAGCAAGTATTCACTCATTCTTATCTTATTCTTCAAAAGCTTGTGGGCAACGATCAAGTCTTCACCAAATAGTTTGATGCTATTTCCAACTTTGGTCAAAGCAATTTCTTTACCATAATGCAAGATTATTTTTAGTCCTAATATTTCAGGTATGGTTTCAGAATCTTTGTCATTTTTATGTTTTACGCGGAGTGCTTGTAATTCTTTATAAAATTCGGTGTAGAATATTCTACATTGATTAATTAATGCTTCTAAGCTTGGCATCTTTCCAGTTTTAAAGAAAAGAACCGCATCCCCTTCAATTTCAGAAACTTTAAGTCCGATTTCATTGGTGTAAATTATCTGGTTCAATAGCGCCGGAATTATTTTTGAGCTTAACTCGAAGTCGGTTTCACTCATAAATTCTGTAAAACCACTTATGTCGGGTATACATATTAACATTGGTGATCCTTTCATAAGCTATCGTAAAAAGTTGAAGTGAAAGATATCAATTATATCATTTTCAATTATCGCCGTTCCAATAAAATTGTAATGCAATCCATTTCAAATAGGCTTTATAAAAAACCTAAAAAGTGGTGGAATTCAGTTATTAATTCTTTTACAGATTTAAGATTAAATAAAATCATTTAATCTACTCGCTCTACTTCATTTTCACTTTTAAGAACATAATCGCCATCATCTTGTTTAATATATAAAGCTTTATTGCCTTTCTCTCCGTTTCGAGTCACCTCATTTCCTTTAATGGTTTTGGCGATTTTAGAGGTATACGTTTCTTCAACTTTACCTTCAGCTGAGCCATTGCCCCATGACCATTTTACTAATGTGCCTTTTCGTATCATATCATATGGATTTTATGTCTGTGAATTCCATCACTACTAGATTTTGGAGAACCAGTGATGGAATTTTTCTTGTAAATAAGGTCACAAACTTGAGAACTAATTGTTGGGTACAATTTCTATAATCAAATTAGAAATATTGTAGCTGTCACTTCTTTTTTTTAATCCAAAAATCATCAAGATTAACCCAAATCAAAGGAGTTAATGGTAAAATGTATTAAGGCAAAAAATTTAATGACTCGATGTTATTTTTGACTCGATGTTATTAAAATAGTAGTTATGATAGAATTATTCACGGGAATTTCAATACTAATTGCTTCCAGTTTTATCGGTTTATTAATTAGGGATTATATAGCGAATACTTCGGTCGACAATTCTAGTATTAATGAGGAGGATGCATTCTGTGAAATAGATGTGAAGCAGGTGTTAATCTATTCAAAGAAATCTGAAGTTAAAGATATTGGCGAGTTAAAGAGAAAATTAGAAGAATTTAAGAATAGGAATAAATTTTATAAGATGTAAATGTGATTAACATCTTTAAATAATGAATCACGGAATGTAATAGAATATAAAATGAATACATATACAGAAGTAATAGGAGAAAAATTAAATGACCTTTTAGAAAAAACATATGATGCTGAAAAAGGTTTCAAAAAAGCAGCAGAAAACACAGACCATAAGCAACTAAAATCTTTTTTCGAAAACAAGGCGAAACAGCGATATGATTTTGGACATGAGTTAAAAGCAGAAATATCTTATTTAGGTCAGAATATAGACAAAGGTGATAGCATTACCGGCAAGGCACATAGAGCTTGGATGGATGTAAAGGCGTTATTCTCATTAGATAGTGCAGAAGCAATGTTAGCAGAAGCAATTAGAGGTGAAAAAGCTGCAGTGGAAGAGTATAAAGAGGTTTTAGAAGATACTTCTTTGCCGACAACAACTGCAAGTATATTAAGAGGTCAAAAAGAAGCTATTGAAAATGGTCTTGCCAACATTAGAATGTTAGAAGATTTAAGATAAAATCTTTTTTAGTTTTACATAAAGAGGTCTTTTAGGCCTCTTTTTTTATGCCTAAAGAATTCATTAATGGGTAGAATAAGCTCTTTTTTAATAGGGATATAAGGTAATTCAAAACACAGAATGAATAGATTGGAGGGTTATAAAACATGCATGCAAATTATATAATAATCTACTTATTTTTAATGGGTTAGCTTTTTGTTGTTCTGCAATAATAGCTATCATGATATTTAGCGAACTTGCTTCATAAAAGCTAAAGATTGATATGTATTTTAAAATTTCAAATACAGCAGAGATGAAGGAGATAGAGCTAGATGTAAATGCTTTGTTCAAGTACCCCAACTTTTATACTCCTCAAGTTGTTATAAGTGGATTAGATGAAGTTTCAATACCCATTATTACAATGGTAGATTCAGAGGTTATTTCTCTAGCCATATGGGGTTTACTGCCGAATAGTTACATTGATGATTGGGAATTGTTTCAAAAATTAACCAATACACTTAATATTAATTCTGCCTCTTTAGATTCTGAGTTATGGTATCGTGATACTCTCAGTAATGGTCGTTGCATAATACCTGTAACTGGGTTCTTTACCTCCGTTTTAAAAAATGGGGAGATATATCCTTATTTCATAAGTCCGAAAAATGAGAAGATGTTTTATCTAGCGGGTATTTATACCGTGTTGGAAGATGGATTTATCACTTGCGCTATACTAACAGGGCCACTTGAAAATGAAATGGTGGATTATCAGAACTTAGTTGATTTCATGCCCATTATTATCAACCATCAAGATAAGGCCGCCTGGCTATCTGATAGTACAGAATCTTACCAAGTTAAGGCAATATTGAAATCATCTCACACCACAGAATTACAGATAAAACCCATTGCAAAAAGTCTTTTCAATCAAGATATTTCTTACGACACTATGTTGATGACAAATGAGTGCCCTGAAGATTAGATTAATGAGGATTTCTTATTCCTTAAATGTTTTCTATAATCAGTGGGAAGAATATCATAGGCTTCATAGAAAATTTTAGAAAAATAGCTTCTGCTCTTTATGCCAATGGAATAAACAATTTCAGAAACCGATAAATCAGTGTTTTTAAGATAGTCTCTTGAAATCTCTAATTTCAATTGCCGTATGTATTCATTTACTGTTTTTGAAAATAATATTTTAAATCCTAGTTGAAGTTTTTTTGGGCTTAAACCAGATTCTGTGCTTAAGATGGTTATAGAGATATCTTCAGAGATGTGGTTTAAAATATAAGTTGTTAGCTTATGAATTTTAGCGATATCATTTTTAGAAATTGCTTCGGGTAAATTCATTTTTTCTTCAAAATTTTTATGTTCCAATAACTGCAGCGATAATATGAGACAGAGTCTACCTTCTATAGAAAGCGATCGTAACATACCGCTATCTTGAATGCTGTTTAAAAGTTTAATTTCATCTGCAATTCTTAGGCTAAAATTGCCACCATGCTGGTACGCTGTATCGCCAATTTTATCGTTGAACAATTTCACTAATAAGTCATTTAAATAACAGACGTTGTTGTTTTTCTTTTTTAAATACTCCTTGCGGTTTATTCTAATAAAATTGACCTTTAAATGCACACTTTTTGGAAATAGGAAGGTTTTTTTAGAACTACGTTTAGGTGATATTATGGTATTTTGAAATTGCTCTAGAGTAGTATAAGAACCGCTGTTATTTTCGCTATAATTGAAATAACCTTGTGTTATAAAAATGAACTCTATTGGTGATAATTCATCATTATCAAAAATGAGTGTAGTGTCGTCATTAAGTAGTATGTCAAAATCAATAAGAGAAATTCCCCAATTGAAACTTATTGTCCGTAGGGTGCCTTTTCCAATTGCATTATTAAAAGTCAATACGGTTTCACCCCAATCTTCTCTCATATCAGCATCAATACATGACTGTATTTGGGAAAATATCGATTTTGGATTAGAACCCTTTATTAATAACTCTTTCATTGTCTAATTGTCCTCTACGCTTAAAACGTAAATGCAAAAAAACAGGAAATCAAATAATTGCATTAACAGTTATGAAATGTTAATTAACACAAATGGGTACTTTTAAGATTATCGAAAATGTTAAAAAATTGTGATTTTAAACGGGTAGTTTTTAGAAACTAAATTATATGGTTTCAGTTTTGCCCTCATTATTGGATGCTAATTTTTGAACATATTGTTTAGGGGTCATAGCATATCGCTCTTTAAATAATTTAGAAAAATAACTTCTAGAATTAATTCCGATTCTATAGGTAATTTCTGTGATGTTCAAGGTGGTTGTTTCCATTAAATGGCGAGCCAATTCCATTCTTTTGTTTTGAGTATACTCTTTAACCGACAGGCCAAATAGACTTTGAAAACCATTCTGTAAAGTGTTTTGATTTAGGCCTACTTTTTTTGATAAATTAAGGATACTGGTAGCTTGTTCTAAAGTATCATCTATCATATTTGCAGCTTCTTCTATTTTTACTACAGTAGATTGTCTTAAAATTGTTCGCTTTTCATCAGGTGAAGAATCATCTACATATTGGCGCAAATGATGCGCGAGTACTTCATAACATTTACCTTCACTGAATACACTTTTGGTAAACCCTGAGTCTTCAGATTCATTTATTTCTTCGATGCATTTAGCAATGTCTAGGCTATAATGATCTTTATGAAAAAAGAGGTTGATACCGTTAACGTCTCTAAAAAGGCCTTCTAGGTCTTCATTCATTTCAGGAAGAAATGATTCTATTTTTTCTTCAAAGAGTTTTCTGTTTATTTCAAGATTAAAAAAACATATGGGCTCATTCGCTTTTAAGGTTAGCACATTGGCATATTTACTATTACATGAAAATATGGCGCTCTCTAAATGCTTTATTTCCGTTTGTTTTTCTTGACCTTCAAACTCGTGTAATAAAGTTGTCTCTCTATTAAAAATTATCTCAAGAGGCTTTACTAAAGACTGGTTGAGAACAAATCTCACTTCTTTCTTTAGACGTATGTCAACATCCATGACACCTACACCATGAGAAAAAGTAATTGCTTTAATATGGCCTGTACCTACTTCTTCAGGCATATCCATACAAATTTCATTGTTCTCTTCTTGGTAATCAACCTTTAGCCTGTTGGCAATATCTTTGACTACATCAATAACATTTAACTCATTAAGTTCCTTTTTCGCACTCATTGTTTAGTTAAAATAGATAGGTACAATATAAGGTAAATAATAAAAGTAGTTGGGTCTTTTTTATTTATATAGAGGGTTCTATATAGCATATAAATAATTGAATATCAGCTAATTTAAATCGTTATTGTAGATGAGTTAATATTTAATTTTTTACAACCAAGGAGAATCTAAAAATTATGGCATTTTTGTTTAGAGGAACAGAGTTATATTAAATAGTTAATCTCTGTTCTGATAAATTAAAAGGTTAACCTAATTATTTAAAAATCTATAGTATGAGAAAGTCACTATTTATATTTGTATTCGCATTTATGACAATAAGTTTTGCATCGAGTTGTAGAGAAGAAAAATCTACAGGCGAGAAAATAGAAGAAGGTATTGATGATGTTGGTGATGGTATTGAAGAAGGAGCTGAAGAAGTTGAAGATGCTGTTGAAGATGCCACTGACCATAACTAGTATATAAAATTGTTATGAAGAGAAAGGCCAGATAGTTTAACTATCTGGCTTTTTTTATTTAATTACTCTTTCATTCCATTCCCTGTTAATACATCTAAGAGACCGTCTTGTAGATTTATCCATAAATAATTGAAGAACGACTTATTTTTAATTCGCTCTGTTGAGATATGACCATGCCTATAACCATCAGAATCAGCCTTTGAACCATCATTGATAAATAAGTTACCAATGAAGGAGAGTACTTTTTTAACACCGTTTCTTTCCTTATTCAATACTTGGAATTTGAAGTCTTCATAATTCATTTTAATATCACCAGTAGCGGCATATTCATCACCAGAAATAGTAAAATAGAGTTGGTCGATAGTGCCTGTGGTTTTTGTTCTAAGATTAGGAATTAAAAAATCATTCAAGTTTGCGGTATTGAAATTAGATAACCCTCCAGAAATTACGAATGAATTTCGTGTGTCTTGAACATTAAATTCCCAATCAAGATTAAAATTACCCGCTCCCATTAAATCGGCATCCACTGTTATTTTAAGATTTTCTTTGTTCGTTGTTAAATTGGAAAAGTTGCTCATTGAGGCATTTAACTTTTCAAAACTTAGAATACCAGCTCTTTTATCATTAGGTAAATTTTCTTCATAACGTACCATTCCTTCCTTAATTAATACAGAATCAATGGCTACTTTAAAAGGGAGTTCCCTAAACAATTCAGCATATAGAGGTCTTCGGTTTAAATCTTCTAACCTTGATTTGTCACGGTACATTTCTAAAACAGGTGCATTTAATAGCAATGATTTAAAGTTGACTTGAAGTGAGTCGTTTGACACAATGTAATTATGATTTTCAATCCTAATTTCTGGAATATCTAATGTTAGATGGTCTCTTTGGTATCTTATCGTTTTACTCAATTCTGATTTGGAAAGTATCGTAGATAATGAAATATCAGTTATGTGTATAGAGGAGTTATCTAACTTCATAGTTTCTATTTCCAATTCTTCAAATTTCCCGACAGGAGCTTTAACGTGTTGAATGCTCATGGCGTATTCTGAAAAAGTGAAAGGCACATATTTATTAATTACCCATGGATCGGTCGCCACATTTTTTAAATTTAAGTCGATAGATTTAACGGATAAAAGTTCTTTTTCTTCATTAGAATCCAAAATTTCAACTATACCAGAATCCAAAATTAGCTCTTCAATAAAAATCTCTTTTAATAGATTAATTGGGTTAGATTTTGTTGCATTCTCTTGCTTAGACTCTTTAGGACACGTCTTGAAATTTATGCGTGGTTTAGAAAGGGTAAGATTTTTTAAGTAAATCGATTTCTCGAAGAATATTTTCCAATAACTGAATCCGCTTATCGATAAATTATCGGCATTGATTATAATTTCACATGATGATGTTTGCCTACCAAGACTTTTAACCTCTACCTTTTCAAATTCTAAATCACCTTTAAAAAGATTAATATTAAGTCTGTCATAAGAAAAATCAATATGGTCTGGAACCTTCCGATTTAGAAAATCTACTACTTCCTTTTTCATTTTCCATTCGGCAGCTATGTAAGCTCCGATGAAGAATATGATGAGTACTAAAAACCATTTGAGAAATCGGGTCATGACAATTGAGGGTTAACTTAACCTTTAAGAATTATTAAAAACTTAAGCCACACGTTAACCATGATATACAATGGCCAAGAGGATTTAGATTTAATTCTTTTTGTAAGGTTTTTCTATACCTGTACTATCAGGTTCCATATATTGTTTAAAATCTGAAGCACTTTTCAATTCAATAAACTCTTTGCCTTTAATTATAATAGCATTTTTTAGTAAGCTAGGGTTTTTATTTAAAACTTTTAGCCAACCATCATTATCTAAATTGAAATCATCTTCACCATAGGCAGTCTTAAAATCGGGGTGCTCGGTATTCACTAAATCAGATAGACTTTTACCAAGTCCATCAGCTAATTCAGCCCATTGTGTGCCGGTAACGTTAGTTTTAGAGATATCAATCGTTAAATGCTTTTTATCTGAAGATTCGACATAGGCATTGAGTTGTTTACCCAATGAATTTTTCGAACTATAATACAGTGTTATCAGTTTTTTATCCATAGCAATTACTCCCATTACTTTTTTTTAAAAGTAGTTAGTTCTTCATGTAGTATTTAACTCGTTTCAAATGAAAAGTATCTTGAAAGGTTTAAAAAAGCAGTGCTTATTCAAATTATGGTATCTTGTTATTAAACAAAAAATAACCCGATGAATACTATCTTTTGGCTTGCTTATCTATCGGTTACCTTATGGAGTATTGTCAATATAATTTTCAATGGTTCAAGGGCAACAAAAATGATAAGTTGGTCATTTTCTGTTATAATTCTACCATTTATTGGACCGCTTTTGTATTATCTATTTGGCATTAACAGAAGAAAGTTTAAGCTATTCAAATTAAAACAAACGGAAAAGAGAAGGTTGTATTCTGAAACCTATAAAGAGTTAAAAGGAGGTGAGCAAAGTGTACATAAGTTTAACGATTATAAGGAAGATAAATTAGCATCACTCATTAGAAAGAATAGTTATTTCGCCCCTTATGAGGGTAATGATATAACGTTATTGAATAGTGGTGAAGAAGCTTTTGGTGCAATTTTTAAAGCAATTGAAGAGGCCAAAGAATTTATTCATCTTCAATATTATATTTTAGAAGAAGGCATGTTATTAGACCGTTTTTATGAGCTGTTTCAGAAAAAGGTTAAAGAAGGTGTCGAGATTCGAATGTTATATGATTCCCTAGGCAGTAATTCTATGCGTGGCAAAGTGGTAAAACGTTTTAAAGATATTGGGGTGAAGGCGTTTCCTACTATGCCCATACGTTTTGGCAATCTTTTGTTTACCCTTAATTACAGAAATCATAGAAAAATTATAATCGTTGATGGAAAAATCGGTTTTACCGGAGGGTTTAATGTTTCCGATAAATACATGAAGCCAATTTCTGATTTGGGTACTTGGCAAGATTTACACCTGCGCATTCAGGGCCCTCTTGTAAATAGTCTGCAACGTATTTTTGTTAAAGATTATCATTTTGCAGGCAAAGAAAAGCTATTGCTTCAAGATAAGTATTTTCCTAAAATAGAACCTTCTGGAGAAACGGTCGCTCAAATAATTTCAAGTGGTCCAGATTCTAAATATCCTGCAATTATGCAGCAATACTTAGCGATGATAAATATTGCTACAAAGAGTATATGTATAGCAAACCCATATTTTATACCTGGCGAACCTGTTTTAGAAGCCATACGAATTGCAGCCTTAAGTGGTGTAAATGTTACCTTGCTTACTCCTAAAAAATCGGACTCTCTTCTTGCTCAGTATAGTATGTTTTCGACTTTTGATAGTCTTTTAGAGGTTGGGGCCAACATTTATTTACGACCAGATTTTTCGCATAGTAAAGTAATAGTGATTGATAGTGAAATAGCATCTGTTGGATCAGGAAATTTCGATTATCGAAGTTTTGAACACAACTTTGAAACCAATGCTATTCTTTATGACCAAGATAAAGCCAAACAGATTGAAGAATTGTTTTTGCGGCATTGTACCGATGAGGTAAAGCTAGAACTTGAAGCTTTTAGAAAACGTTCTCCATTCAGTAAGTTTTTAGAAGGTCTAGCCAAATTCTTTAGTCCGTTGCTTTAATACTAACTTTATTTCGAATCGATTTGAACTATTTATTTTTTATAATTTTAAACTTTAATATGGTTGCATTCGCACAACATATAATTCCCGATGTAATAGAATCAGAGGCAAGAATTGCCTTATCGCACTATCCTGAACTTGCTAATACGCCTATTGAGTTTAAATTTAAAAAACACATTAAGAAATCTACAATGCAGGCGCAACCTAAGTTTTCAAGTGTGTTTAAATCAAAGAAGAATAGGTCATATAAAATCTTGATAAGTGAAAGAATAAAAATTGCAGACACAGTTTATTATACAAAAGATATGCCCACTGAAATTATGATAGGTTGGTTAGGTCATGAATTAGGCCATGTGATGGATTTTGAACAAAGAAGTGGTCTGAACTTAATTGGTTTTGGGATCAGCTATTTAACCTCCAAAAAATATATTCGTGGGGCTGAGCGTAGAGCTGATTCGTATGCAGTAAATCACGGTATGGAAACCTATATTTTGGCTACCAAAGAGTTTATACTTGAGAAAGCAGGTCTAACACAAAAATATGTAGATCGCATCAAAAACTTTTACTTATCACCAGAGGAAATTATGATTTTAGTGGAGGAGCGTGATACCGTTTCAAAAGATTAAGGGAGTGTATTAGGATTTTTTCTCAACAAAATCTTCCCACTCGGCAAATTTTTCCTCTTTCATAACCCGTTCCATTTTTACCTGTCCACCTTTCTTTTTGTTTCTGTCATTCCAACTATAAAATACATCTGGATCAACCATAAAAACTTTCACTCCTTTTAATGCTTTAGTGCGAGCAACCTTATAATTTTTGTTGGCAGCTTTTAACGATTCGTCTAGCTTTTTTGCTACCTCCTTAGAATCTTGTTTTGAGGTTGTGCCTAAATACCAAGTGTGATAGAAGCCGTCTTCATATTTTTTCGCACAAAGAGTGTATTCTGGTATTTCCATATCGAAAGTTTCCATGATATCTTGTAAAGCATCATCCAATTTGTTGACCGATAACTGCGAGCCAACAGTATTTAAGAAAAATTTAGTGCGCCCTGTTATTTTAATTTCTGCACGTTCTACGTCAGTAAATTCAACGGTATCACCAATTAAATATCGCCAAGCACCACTAACGGTACTAATAATCAACACATAATTCTGACCTTTTTCAACTTCGGAAAGTGTAAGTGATGGCGCTTCTTGAGAGAGAGAGCCATCTTCTAAAATATAATCAGGATTGAAAGGAACAAACTCAAAATAAATTCCGTTACCGGTTACCAATTTCATGGCGTCAGTTTCTGGTCGACTTTGAAATGCAATGAAGCCTTCAGAAGCTAAATAGGTATCAATTACGGTAACAGGTTTACCCATTAGCGCATTAAAGCTCTTTTCGTATGGCCCGAAGGCTACGCCGCCCGAAGTATACACCTGAAGGTTCGGCCATATATCGTGAATGTTGTTGAGGTTGTGTTTTTTAATGACTTCTTTAAGCATTAATTCTATCCAAGAAGGAATACCACTAAGTGCTCCAATATCCCAATTAGGAGCCTTTTCGGCTATTTTAGCTACTCTTTCATCCCAATCTTCAATTTTAGCGATTTCTTTTCCAGGCTTGTAATAACCACTAAACCATGAGGGAATATTACTAGCGCTAATGCCGCTAATTTCACCTTCAAGATGGTCGTCATTTTCTATTAAATCAGTAGAACTACCAAGCATTAATATTCCGGTTTCAAAAAAATCGGCAGGCAAATCAAAATTAGAAAGTGCCAATACTTGTTTGATGCCTGCCTGTCTGATGGCATCTATCATCTCGTCGGTAACAGGTATTCGCTTACTGGTTTTACCAGTAGTTCCTGAACTTAACGCAAAATAATCAGGACTACCAGGCCAAGTTACATCCGTTTGGTCTTCGTGTAATTTATACCACCAATTATCATTGATTTCATTGTAGTCAAAATACGGAACATTAAGCTTGAAGGGAGTCTGAATATCCTCGTTTTCTAAGATGCTTTCGAATTCATACACTTTGCCGAAAGATGTATCCTTGGCATATTCCAAAAGTTTTTTAAGCACTTCTTTTTGCTCTTCTATAGGGTTGTCATCGCCCGTAATTTTATCAGTAACGTTAATGACCCCTTTTATGAAATTTCCAATGATATTCATTTGATAATGGATTTCTAGATTAGTGAGTTAAAAGTATTTTTTATTCACCAAAAAGATTAACCCGAATCTAATTTAAATAGACGGTATTCAAATAAGGTATTCAGAAAGGCTTTAGGAAAGACAATTTAGGTATTAACCCAACATAATAAGAATTGCACCAACAGCGGTTAATACTAGAATCATTTTTCTAAAAAAAGCTTCTTTAATTAATTTGATAAATCTAACCCCAACAAAAAAGCCAAGTAAAATTCCTGGAAGAAGCATTAGGTTTAATGATAATGATTCAAAGGAAATCGTCTCCCAAACGAAAAAATGAAATGGTAGTTTAATAATGTTTATAATAAGAAACAACCATGCTGCAGTACCTATAAAATGGTTTTTTGGTAATCGAATGGCCAAGAAATAGATATTGGAAAAAGCGCCTGCCAAATTACCGACCATTGTTGTAATACCTGCAATAGTACCGATAGAACTCGCAAATGCCCAATGAGTAGGCACTGTTCTTGATTTTTTGCGATCCCACCAATACATCATAAAAACAGTTGTTATGATAATGATTGACATCCCTATTTTAAAGAATTTTTCTGGTAGATCTTTTCCGATTACGACACCAATGAGTACCCCTAGAATCATCCAAGGCAGTACTTTAAAAACGTACTTCCATTGTGTATGTCTATTGTAATAGATTACAGCAAAAACATCAGCTAAAATAAGCAAGGGTACAACCATGCCGGTCGATTCTTTTGCGCCAAAAGCTAAGGCCATTAATGTTACATTCATAACGGCAATACCTTTTATGCCAGCTTTTGATAATCCGATAATAAATGCCGCCCCGTAAGCTAGAATCCATGCAGTTGGGGTAATTTCAGAAGTCATTGATAGTAGCACGTAGTACGTTTAGCGTATTAGATTTAAAAATATCCGAAAATAACATATCTTTAACAATCAACCTAAAACCAATTTATGGAACTCAGTACTTTAGACTATGCTTTTATCATAGTATTCTTTTCCCTTGTATTAGGCATAGGCGTTTACGTATCAAAAAAATCAGGTAAAAATTCTACGGAATTTTTTCTTTCAGGCCGAACAATGCCTTGGTGGTTATTGGGACTTTCAATGGTCGCGACAACATTTTCAACAGACACCCCTAATTTGGTTACAGATATTGTTCGTACCAAAGGAGTTTCAGGGAATTGGGTATGGTGGTGTTTTTTAATTACCGGAATGCTAACGGTATTTGTATATGCTAAATTATGGCGTAAGTCTAACGTAAATACAGATCTTGAGTTTTATGAAATGAGATACGGTGGCAAACCTGCCAGTTTTTTGCGAAAATTTAGAGCTTTATACCTTGGGGCATTATTTAACATTATCACGATGGCCTCTGTTACGCTAGCGGCCATTAAGATAGGAGGAATTATGTTGGGGCTTGAGCCATGGGAAACTGTAGTGAGTGCAGGATTAATAACTGTTATTTTTAGTGCGCTTGGGGGATTTAAAGGTGTTGTTTATACAGATTTTTTGTTGTTTTTTGTTGCAATGTCTGGCGCTATCGGAGCGGCTTATTATTTGGTGAATATTCCAGAGGTTGGTGGAATTGAAGCTTTAATGGCAAATGAAAATGTAGTAAGCAAACTTAATATTCTACCCGATTTTGACAATACGGAAGTACTTATCATGCTGTTTATTATTCCAATTGCAGTGCAATGGTGGAGCTCTTGGTACCCAGGTGCAGAACCAGGTGGTGGGGGTTATATAGCACAACGTATGTTAGCGGCAAAAAACGAAAATCATGCCATAGGGGCAACTTTCTTTTTCAATATTATGCATTATGCTTTGCGTCCTTGGCCATGGATTTTGGTGGCATTAGCGTCGTTGGTTGTTTACCCTGATATTGCTAGTATTGCAGCAGCATTTCCTAATGTTGAGGAAAGTAAATTAGGGCATGATTTAGCCTATTCAGCTATGCTTACCAAATTGCCAAGTGGTCTGTTAGGAGTTGTCTTGGCATCTTTGATAGCAGCATATATGAGTACCATCTCTACGCAATTAAATTGGGGCTCATCTTATATTGTTTTTGATTTTTATAAGAGGCAGATTAATCCTAATGCAACCGAAAAACAAATGGTGGCCGTAGGTAGAATTTCTACCGTAGTTCTTATGGTATTGAGTGCATTATTTGCGCTTACCTTACAAAATGCATTTGAGGTATTCGATTTATTGATACAGTTTGGAGCTGGAACCGGTTTGGTGTTTATACTTCGCTGGTTTTGGTGGAGAATAAATGCGTGGAGTGAAATTACAGCAATGTTCGCTTCTGGAATTCTGGTTATTTCTTTGGCTAAAACTAGCCTAGGCGACTTTCTTTTTGCCGCTGATACAGGGGTGTTTCCAGAATGGGCAAACTATCCTTTTATAGTAGTAGTAACAACGGCAATTTGGATGTTGGTTACGGTATTAACACCACCTGAAAGCGACGCGACACTACGTTCATTTTACAGAAAAACACAGCCAGGAGGACCGGGATGGCGAAAGGTGGTTAAGAAAGCCGAAATTGAGAATGAAGAACTTGTGAACACAGGAGAGAAATGGAGTGTGCCAGCCGGTATAACTGCAATGTTACTTGGTATTGTTTTAATTTATTCCATCATGTTTGCTACAGGCTATTGGATTTATGGTAGAACTACACAAGCTATAGTATTGACAATTGTTTCCGTCATTTCTGGATTCTTGTTAATAAAAGCTTGGAACAGGTTAAAAGGGAATCTCTTATAAAATTAGTATGGTTAAGGAAAGAATATTATCAGTTGACATTTTTAGGGGAGCAACTATTTTGCTCATGGTTTTAGTGAATACACCAGGAACATGGTCAAATGTTTATGGTCCTTTTCTGCATGCCGATTGGCATGGGTATACACCAACAGATTTAGTTTTTCCTTTCTTTTTGTTTATTGTAGGTACCTCAATTGCTTTTTCCTATAAGGGTAGAAAAGTCAATGCTGAAGTATATAAGAAAATAGGAGTTAGGACTTTGAAATTAATTGCCCTAGGTGTTTTTCTTGGTGCCTTTATAATACATTTTCCGTTCTTTAAGAATTTTCAAGACATTCGATTTCCTGGTGTACTGCAACGAATTGGGGTCGTATTTTTCTTTGCCGCTATTTTATTTATAAATCTTGATTGGAAAAAATTAATTTGGGTAACGGCTATCTTTTTAATAGGCTATTGGCTCTTAATGACTTTAGTTCCTGTGGAAGGAATTGCGTCAACCTTAGATAGGGCACCAAACAATTTGGCGAATTGGCTTGATGTACAAGTATTTGGTTCACATAACTACAAAGCGGATTATGACCCAGAAGGATTACTGAGTACAATTCCTTCAATTGCAAGCGCTCTATTAGGTGTTTTTACCGGTTTAATACTCACCTCTAAACAAGCAAAGAAAGCGACAATATTGATGGGTCTTGGCGGAAGTTTATTAATTATCGGCCATATTTGGGATATCGTATTTCCAATAAATAAAGCGCTTTGGACTAGTAGCTTTGTGTTAGTTACTGCTGGCTGGGCGAACCTCATTCTTGCCCTCATTTATTATTTAACCGATGTAAAGAAAATTGAATTCGGTTCTGTGTTTCGATATGCTGGCGCAAATGCCATTGTCATCTACTTCTTATCTAGTTTTATCAGTAAAATAATGGGTCAGATAAAAGTAGGAGATACCTCTTTACATGGGTGGCTATTTCAAAAAGTATATGTACATGATTTTCTTGCACTTGAAACATCGTCTCTTTTGTATGGTTTAAGCGTAGTGTTGTTTTATAGCTTTATTGGCTATTTTCTTTATCAAAGAAAGATATTTATTAAGGTTTAGTTTTTGTCATTGCCCAAGTAATAAACTGTGGAAATACCTTTCCCCAGGTAGATAGGTCGTGTTTTCCACCTTCAACTTGAACATAGGTTATATCACCAGGATTGGAGTATCCTTTAGTTTTAAGTTCCTTTATTACATCTAAGGTATCTTCAATTGCGTCGATTATTCCATTATGGTTACGATCCGCAGTTTCGTCTAATGAGCCACATTGAAACCAGAACTTCAAATGGTCAGCATATGCACCATTTTTTACGACTTCTAGAGCAATTCTACTACGGTCTTTTAAGTCATTTTTTATATAAGGTTTTTTACGCCACCAAAATGATCCGCTAAACACGCCTACTTTTCCAAATAGTGAACTTTTATTGTAAACAATATCGAATGCCGATAAACCACCGAGAGACATACCGCAATAGACCCATTCATTAAAATCTTTAGAGGTTTTGAATTCTTGCTTTAGAAAAGGAACGAATTCTTCTGTAATGAATTTAGAGTATTTTAATGCCTGTCCGCCTCTTCCTTTAAAATCTGGGGTCGAGGCAGTCCCATATTCATGAATACGATTTTCATTACAGGAAAGACCAACATAAATAAAAGGCTTCATTGTTTTTGAAGAAAAAGCTCGAGATAAGCTATGTTCAAGATTCATTGCTTCAAAGTCTTGACCATCATTCATCAATAATACCGAAAAGTCGCTAGTAGTTTTCAAATATTCTTGTGGAGCTACAATGCGAAAAAGCACTAAACGATTTAGGTTTATAGAAAAATAATTCCCTTTAATTGTAATGGTCTCTAGTTGAAACTGCATGTATTCTTAGTATAAAAATGCAAGTATAAGTATCCGTAAAAATATATGTGGTGATATTTCAAAATAAATTACATTTGCCGCCCGTAAAACGTTGATTATTAAACATTTTATTTATCTTGATACATGGCGAAAGTAGAACACATCCAATATTATTCCAACACCTTAAATAGAAATATTAATCTTGAGGTTACGGGCCATTGGGGTCACCCGATATTAATGTTCCCTTCATCGGGAGGACAATTTACACAAAACACAGATTTCGGTTTGGTAGATTCGGTAATGAATTTTATTGAGGAAGGTAAAGTAAAAATTTATAATGTAGAGACCATTGATATGATGTCTTTTTATGATGATCATATGGATTCTGGCACCAAAATTCATAATTATGAATTGTACATGCAGTTTCTTAAGAATGAACTAATACCCTATATACAAAAAGAGTGTAATACACATCGTATAGGTGTGTCTGGGGTTAGTTTTGGAGGTTTTCATGCAGCCAATGCAGCGTTCAGATTTCCAGATTTAATTTCGCATTACATAGGAATGAGTGCAGCGTTTAACATACGTTCTATGACTCCACAATCTGATGATATGCGAATTTATTATAATTGTCCTGATGAATATATGCTACATGAGGAAAGTTGGAAATATGACCATATGCAAATTGTGTTAGGAACATCTGATTGGGATATTTGTTTGGATAAAAATAGAAACATGTCGGCCATATTAAAAAGAAAAGGAATTACACATTGGTATGATGAAAAAAAATGGATAGATCATGATTGGCCATTGTGGAAAATGATGTTCCCTGAATATCTAGGTGCTTATTTCAATTGAAATAGACAATCAATTTTGAGTATAGGGTCAATTTCAATCATTTATATTATGTATCTTATTGGAGGTTAAAAAATTAAAATTAAAACATAGAATGGTAAAAAAAGTAGGAATATTATTTGGAATGGAAGATACCTTCCCATGGGCATTTATAGATAAAGTAAATGAATTGGGTAAAGGAAAAGTTGTTGCAGAAGCAGTTCAAATAGATAAGGTTCAGCAAGGTATTGATTATGGATATAGTGTAATCTTCGACCGAATATCTCAAGAAGTTCCCTTTTATCGTGCGTATTTAAAAAATGCATCATTGATGGGTACGGCGGTTATTAATAATCCATTTTGGTGGAGTGCCGACGAGAAATTCTTCAATAATTGTTTATCAATGGAAATGGGAATACCAGTGCCTAAAACTGTTCTTTTGCCTTCGAATGCTAGACCTGATAATACCTCAGAAACGTCTTTCCGTAATCTTAAGGTTCCATTGGATTGGGAATATATGTTCGATTATATTGGTTTCCCAGCCTATATGAAACCTCACGATGGTGGTGGATGGAAAAGTGTTTATAGAGTAGAAAACTCAGAACAACTTTTCGAAGCTCATAAAGAGACTGAACAGTTAGTAATGATGCTACAGGAAGAAATTGTTTTCGATGATTACTTTAGAGTGTATTGTTTAGGGCAAAAGTATGTGCATATAATGCCATATGACCCAAGAAAACCTTTTCACGAACGTTATGTAAGCGACATAAAAGCAACTGGCGAAGAGCGTAAAAAATTATTGAAAACGGTACACGATTATACGCTGAGATTGAATCAAGCCTTAGGCTATGATTTCAATACTGTTGAGTTTGCAGTACGTGATGGTGTGCCCTATGCAATTGACTTTTGTAACCCAGCACCAGATGCCGATATAAATTCGGTTGGCCAAGAAAACTTTGATTGGATTGTTGTACATTCTGCGAAGTATGCTATTGAAAAGGCCAACGAGCACAAACCAAATCAAAATAATTCTTCATGGGGAGGTTTTGTAAGAAATTCAATTGCCCCAGTGCAGCCAAAAGTTGGTAAGGTTAACTTAAAAACAGCAGCAGAGGTGAAAAAAACTGCTGTAAAGAAAGCGCCGGCTATAACAAGTTTATCCAATAAAGCAAAAGCTGTTGTGGTAAAAAAAGAAGCGCCAGCAAAGAAAAAGGTTGCTGTTAAAAAGGTAGCTGTAAAGAAAGCTCCTGCCAAAACCAAGGCACCAACAAAACCAAAGAAGTAGTAGAATAGTGGCGAATAACTTTAAGAATCAACTGTAATTACATGCATAAATTTACCTTAGGTATTGAAGAAGAATTTCAAGTTTTAGATAGTGATACGTATAGATTACGTTCACAAATGTCGAAAATCGTTGACGATGGTAAAGTTCTACTTCAAGAACGAATAAAGGAAGAAATGCATCAGTCTATGGTTGAAATGGGTACCAATATCTGTGAAAACATTCATCAGGTAAGGGATGAGGTTTCATTCCTAAGACAACAGGTCATTAAACTAGCAGATGACGAAGGGCTAAAAGTTGCAGCTGCTGGAACGCACCCATTTTCTAAATGGGATCAACAATTGATAACCCCTAATCCAAGATATGATGCCAT
Organism: Maribacter orientalis; assembly: GCF_900109345.1. Classification (GTDB taxonomy): domain Bacteria; phylum Bacteroidota; class Bacteroidia; order Flavobacteriales; family Flavobacteriaceae; genus Maribacter; species Maribacter orientalis. The sequence goes on along the minus strand of NZ_FNZN01000002.1, from coordinate 662,528 downwards.
CATCCAAGAAATGGCAGATGTTGCTAGAGGGAATCTTATTTTTGGCATGCATGTACACGTAGCTATACCTAGTAGGGAAGAAGGTTTGGAAATTTTGAACACGGTTCGGTATTTTTTACCACACCTATATGCATTATCTACAAACTCGCCTTTTTGGGAAGGTCGTAATACAGGCTTCAAATCATATCGAAGTAAAGTATTCGACAAATTTCCAAGAACAGGTATCCCTCCTTTTTTTGCTAGTGTGGCTGAGTATGATAAGTTCGTGGATATTTTAGTGAAGACCAATTGTTTGGATAATAGCAAGAAAATTTGGTGGGATATACGATTACATCCTTTTTATCCGACCATTGAATTTAGAATATGCGATGTGGTTATGACTGTAGATGAGGTAACCTGTATTGCAGCGTTAATGCAATGTTTGGTAGCCAAGTTGTACAAGATGAACCGCAAGAATCAGAACTTTAAAAACTATAGACGATTGTTATTGAATGAAAATAAATGGCGGGCAGCTCGATGGGGTATTGAATCTAAGTTGATAGATTTTGGCAAGGAAGAAGAGGTTCCTTTCGCTAAGCTTATGAGTGAATTATTAGAATTTATAGATGATGTTGTTGACGAATTAGGTTGCCGGTCAGAGGTTAACTATGTGTACCAAATACTGGAAGCAGGCACTGGTGCGGATAGGCAACTACAAGTTTTTAATGAAACCAATGATTTGGTAGAGGTTACAAAGTATATCGTAGAACAAACAAGAAAAGGACTTTAAAAAAGTTGAACAGTATGTACGTAACCAAAATAACATTTATTTTGGAACCAGTTTTAGTGAGAGATTATGAAAGGGAACTATAATATTGCCGTATTGGATATGAATGCTGGCCAGCCCAACGAAGGTATGCGATGCATCACCACGCTTATGGGTGAATTTTTAACAAAAGATGGTGTAAAGGGCAGGTATGATATTTTTGAAGTAAGAAACGGACAGGAACTTCCAGATTTAAATGAATATGACATTTTTGTGTCGTCTGGCGGACCAGGGTCACCTTTGAAAACAGGCGCAGAGTGGGAAATTAAATATTTTAGATTTTTAGATTCGATCTTATCCCATAATCTATCTAATGCTCAGAAAAAACATGCTTTTTTAATCTGTCATTCATTTCAATTGGCTTGCCTGCACTGGGATGTGGCAAGGGTTACCAAAAGAAGGTCTACATCATTCGGTATTTTTCCGATTTACAAAACCAAAAGTGGTGAACAGGAGGTTTTATTCAAAGAGTTGAACGATCCTTTTTATGCAGTAGATTCGAGGGACTATCAAGTGGTGGGTCCGAAGGAATGGAAATTGGATACCCTAGACGGAAAGGTTTTGTGTAGGGAAAAAATTAGACCAAATGTGCCGTTAGAGCGCGCAGTAATGGCAATTCGTTTTTCCAATGAAATATTTGGGGTGCAATTTCATCCAGAAGCAGATGCTGAGGGAATGCTCCGTTATTTTGGAAAGGAAGAAAAAAGGAATCAGATAGTAAAAAGACATGGTAAGAAAAAATACCTTGAAATGATAACCCAGCTTGATGACAAAGCGAAAATCTGGAAAACCAATAAAACTCTAATTCCAACCTTTTTAAAATTGGCAGCAGAAGCTATCGATAGCCAAAAACTACAAACTGTATGATTCCGAAAATTAGAGAAGAATTTAATGCCACTTATAAAGAAGTGTATTATAATAACCTTTTGAAGCATATAGTAGACACTTTTAAAGAACCTAGTGCATTTAGAATTTCTGAAACACCGGTTTTTATTAGTAAGGCTGTCAAAAAAGAAGTGGAAGAAGCTTGCGATTCCATTATTTCTCAATTATGGAAAATTGATTTTCCTGAAATTCGCAGAAAGTTTATTCCTGCCGAACTTCAGTCTCCAGTACCCATGGGAAACCCTCATTTTTTAGCAATAGATTTTGGACTTTGTGAAGATGGTAAGGGCGGCATCACTCCTCAATTAATAGAGTTACAGGCTTTCCCTACATTATTTTTTTACCAACCTTTTTTAGGAGAAGCATTTATGCAGCATTATCCTAATATTCCGAAAGAAGGTTTCGATTATTATTTGAATGGCTTGGATAAAAAGAGCTACACGGAAAAAGTGAGGAAGGTCATTCTAGGTGATGAAAAGCCCGAAAATGTAATTTTATTAGAAATTTTTCCTGAAAAGCAAAAAACAAGAATTGATTTTTGGTCGACCAAAAAAGCCTTAGGTATAGAAGTTGTCTGTATGACTAAAGTTTTAAAGGAAGGGAAAAAATTGTTCTACATGAAAGATGGAACAAAAACACCTATCCACAGAATTTACAATAGGGTTATTTATGATGAATTGGAACGTCTTAAAGATTTAAAAACTAATTTCAACCTGAATGATGATTTAGATGTGGAATGGGTAACACACCCAGATTGGTTTTTTATGATATCAAAATGTATTATGCCAATGTTAGAACATAAGAATATTCCGAAATCATATTATTTATCTGATTTTCCGGCCGAACTAGACTTAAATAAATTTGTTTTGAAACCTTTGTTTTCATTTGCAGGTCAAGGTGTTGATTTACATCCTAATCAAGAGGCTATCAATACCATATCAGACAAACAAAATTATATTTTACAGCAAAAGGTTCAATATGCACCATTGATAAAGACAAATACGCCTAAAAACTCAAAAGTAGAATTACGAATGCTATATGTTTGGAGCGATGAGGAGAATAAGTTAACGCCTGTCATAAATCTTACTCGAATGAGTAAAGGAGAAATGATCAATGTTTCTCATCAAGTTGATGAAACTTGGATCGGCTCTTCAATAAGTTTCTTTGAAAAGTAATTCTACCTATTGCCCATCAACTTTGCCACATATTTGCCAATTACATCAAATTCTAAATTGACAACGGTTCCAACTTTATAGGTATTGAAACGAGTATGTTCATAAGTATAAGGTATAATGGCTACTTCAAAGGTGTTCTTACCAGAATTGACGACCGTTAAGCTGGTGCCATCAATAGTAATAGAGCCTTTTTCTATAGTAGGGTTGCCAGTTGCCGAATCATAGGTAAAAGAAAATATCCAACTACCATTATCTTCACGTATACCAGTACATTCTCCGGTTTGATCTACATGTCCCTGTACGATATGACCATCTAATCTAGAGCCCAATATCATAGCCCGTTCTAAATTAACAGAGTCGTTAGTTTTTAAACTGTCAAGATTGGTTTTCTTTAAAGTTTCTGCAATTGCAGTCACGGTATATGTAGAATCGGTTAAGCTTACAACGGTTAAACAAACGCCATTATGAGCTACGCTCTGATCTATTTTAAGTTCTGAAGTAAGGTTAGATTCTATTGTAATATCTAAGTTGCCGCCTTTAGCCTCTAAAGAGGTTACCTTACCTAACGTTTCAATAATTCCAGTGAACATGTGTCGTTTAATTTAAGTAATTTTGGGTATTCAAAATTGAGTACAAAGGTACAGATTATCATGGAGGAAAATAGTAAAATAAGATTAGGCATCTCTATAGGAGACTTAAATGGAATAGGCTGTGAGGTGGCGTTGAAAACATTTGAAGATAGTAGAATGTTAGATTTTTGCACACCTATAATCTTTGCTTCTAATAAAACCATTTCTTATCAAATGAAGGAATTGGGACTTAATATCGTATTTAATGGAGTGCCAGATGCTTCTAAGGCAATTGACAATAAAATTAATATCGTAAACGTCTGGAAAGAGATTCCTAAAATCGAATTTGGGCAATCTACGGAAGAAGGTGGTGCATATGCTATTAAATCTTTAAAAGCCGCTGTTGAGGCTCTTAAGAAAGGAGATATTGATGTTTTGGTAACGGCACCTATAAATAAGAACAATATTCAATCAGATGAATTTAAATTCCCTGGCCATACAGATTATTTAGCACAAGAACTTCAGGGCGAAAGTTTAATGTTCATGGTGACCGATACCTTAAAAATCGGTTTGCTAACCGATCATGTTGCTGTAAAGGATGTTTCTGCCGCAATTATACCAAGATTAATTCGTGATAAAATCAATATCATTGAAAAATCGCTTATGATGGATTTTGGAATTCGTAAGCCTAAAATTGCATTGTTGGGCATAAATCCACATAGTGGAGATAATGGTGTTATCGGTAAAGAGGATGATGAAATAATGAAGCCTGTTATTCGTGAAATGGCCAATATGGGGCATTTGGTCTATGGACCATATTCTGCAGATAGTTTCTTTGGCTCTGACGGATACAAAAAATTCGATGCTATTTTAGCGGCATACCATGATCAAGGATTAATTCCTTTTAAAACAATTTCTTTTGGTCAAGGTGTTAATTTTACAGCTGGTCTAGATAAGGTAAGAACATCACCGGATCACGGTACTGCATATGAAATTGCCGGAAAGGGTGTTGCTGACGAAAGTTCGTTTAAAGAGGCCGTGTTTATGGCTTTAAAAATATTTAAGAACAGAACCGAGTATCAAGAACTTACTAAGGATGTTTTAAAAAAGCAGCGTTTAAAAAGAGAACGCTAGTTTTTAAAAGCTAAAAAAGTTATAAAGATAAATAGTTGATAACTATTGTCTTTTATTAAAAAAATAGTATCTTTGCAGCCGCCTTTTATGGGCCAATATTGTTAAATTAAGTGTGTACGAGATGAAGCAAAAGGAGTTTAATATTCCTTTCTCAGGATTGAAGCAAGGAAAACACAACTTTAATTACCAGATTGATAATACGTTCTTTGATTCTTTTGGATACGATGAGTTCAATGCTGCCAACATCAATTTAGATGTTATACTGAATAAAACCAGTACAATGCTAGAGGTTGATATGGAGGCATCGGGTACGGTGAATGTCAATTGCGATATTACTAGTGAACCTTTTGACCAACCAGTAAATGCAGATTTGCATTTGGTTGTTAAATTTGGGGAAGAGTTTAATGATGAGGATATTGAAATTCTTATTCTTCCTCATCGTGAACATGAGTTGAATATTGCACAGTACGTGTACGAAATGCTTGTATTGGCAGTTCCGCAAAAAAGAATTCATCCTGGTATTGAAGATGGCACTTTAGAATCTGAAGTGTTAGACAGGTTAAAGGAGCTTCAACCAAAAGAGAAAAGATCAAACAAAGAAGAAAACGATCCCCGTTGGGATGAATTAAAGAAACTATTAACGGATAAATAAGGTTTAAATGGCACATCCTAAAAGAAAAATTTCCAAAACAAGGAGAGACAAGAGAAGAACACATTATAAGGCAGTAGCACCTACATTGGCCAAGGATTCCTCAACAGGAGAAATGCACTTGTACCATAGAGCTCACTGGCATGAAGGTAAATTACACTACAGAGGTCAAGTTTTAGTTGATAAAACTGAAGAAGCAGAGGCTTAAGACTTTTTTAAATTATACAAAGCTCCCACTTCATTTGAAGTAGGGAGTTTTTTTTAGCCCAATTTGTTTATTATCTCTTTGTCATACAGATGATATAAGGAGTACGTACTATTTGTTCAACAAAGGGAAATTTTCAAAAACCAGATAACTTTAAGAGAAAAGTCGTTGAAAATCATTAATTTTCATGACTTTTGACTCGTTTTTTAAGTTTTTTACAAGAAAGCAAATAAAGTATGACCAAAATTACAGCAGCTATAACCGCGGTAGGAGGCTATGTTCCCCAATTTGTAATGACGAATAAAATGCTTGAGGAATTGGTTGAAACCAATGACGAATGGATAACCACAAGAACCGGTATAAAGGAAAGAAGAGTATTAAAGAAAGAAGAAGGAGAAGGCACATCGTATTTAGCGATTAAAGCAGCTCAAGATCTAATGAAAAAGAAAGGTCTTGATGCAGCGGAAATAGATTTGGTAATTGTTGCGACCGCAACTCCGGATAGTATGGTAGCTTCAACGGCAGCTTTCGTTGCTTCTGAAATTGGAGCGGTTAATGCATTTGCCTATGATTTATTGGCAGCTTGTTCAAGTTTCTTATTTGGCATGTCGGCAGTAGCGGGTCATATAGAAACCGGTCGTTATAAAAAGGTTTTATTGATTGGTGCAGATAAAATGTCGTCAATTATAGATTATACTGATCGTACCACCTGTATCATTTTTGGTGATGGTGCCGGTGCTGTTCTTTTTGAACCGAATAATGAAGGATTAGGTTTGCAAGATGAATATTTACGAGCAGATGGTAGAGGAAGAAAATTCTTGGGAATGGAAGGTGGAGGCTCTATAATGCCTGCCACTATAGAAAGTGTACAGAACAGGAAGCATTTTATTTTTCAGGAAGGAAAAACAGTTTTTAAATTTGCAGTATCGAACATGGCAGATGTGGCAGCCAAGATCATGACGAGAAATAATTTAACGGAAAAAGATGTAAATTGGTTGGTGCCCCATCAAGCAAACAAACGTATTATTGATGCTACCGCAAAAAGAATGGGTATTGATGATTCAAAAGTAATGATGAATATTCAGCGTTATGGTAACACTACGTCTGCAACATTACCGCTTTTATTATTTGATTATGAAGAACAGCTTAAAAAAGGAGATAACTTAGTATTTGCTGCCTTTGGTGGCGGATTTACTTGGGGTTCCATTTATTTAAAATGGGCATATAATTAACGAACAAAACTACCAACATAACTTATATAAATATGGATATTAAAGAAATTCAAAGCCTTATAAAGTTTGTAGCCAAATCTGGTGCAAGCGAGGTAAAACTGGAGACGGACGATATTAAAATCACGATCCGTACTGGAAGCCTTGGGAATGGTTATTCTGAACCTACCTATGTACATACCATGCCAATGGCACAGCAAGCGATACCAGCTGCTGCACCTGCACAAACAGAGCAGCAACAGGCAGAAATAAATAACGCTGCTGAAGCTGAAAAGAAGAAGTCTGAAGACGATAAATATATTACGATCAAGTCACCTATTATAGGTACTTTCTATAGAAAGCCTTCTCCAGACAAACCAGTTTTTGTTGAAGTTGGTGATACTATCGGTAATGGTGATGTACTTTGTGTTATTGAAGCAATGAAATTGTTCAATGATATCGAATCTGAAGTTTCAGGAACTATTGTTAAAATATTAGTAGACGATTCTTCACCAGTAGAGTTTGATCAACCATTATTTTTGGTAGATCCTTCTTAACTAAATTTTGAGTAATAATTGTTAGATACTATGATTAGAATGGTATGTAAGAATCATGTCGAACCTAGAACTTAAAATTTAAAAGATGTTTAAAAAAATACTGATTGCAAATAGGGGAGAAATCGCTTTGCGGGTTATTCGTACCTGTAAGGAAATGGGTATTAAAACCGTTGCTGTTTATAGTAAGGCCGATGAGGAAAGCTTACATGTGCGTTTTGCAGATGAAGCTGTTTGTATTGGTCCAGCTGCAAGTAGTGAATCCTATTTAAAGATACCGAATATAATTGCTGCGGCAGAAATTACAAATGCAGATGCTATTCACCCAGGTTATGGTTTTTTATCAGAAAATTCGAAGTTCTCACGTATCTGTGCAGAGCACGAGATAAAATTTATTGGAGCTTCTGGTGATCAAATTGACAAAATGGGTGACAAGGCCACGGCCAAAGAAACCATGAAGGAGGCTGGTGTACCTTGCGTACCTGGCTCAGAAGGTCTTTTGAAAGATGTTGCTGATGCAAAAAAGATAGCTAAGAAAATGGGCTATCCGGTAATGATAAAAGCTACTGCAGGTGGTGGTGGTAAAGGAATGCGTGCCGTTTTGTCTGAAGACAAAATGGAAGAACTTTTTGACAGTGCGGTTAATGAAGCTACTGCTGCCTTTGGAAATGGCGGTATGTACATGGAAAAATTAATTGTAGAGCCAAGGCATATTGAAATTCAAATTGTTGGTGATCAATATGGGAAAGCATGTCATCTTTCTGAAAGAGATTGTTCTATACAAAGACGCCATCAAAAATTAACAGAAGAAACACCTTCACCATTTATGACCGATAAGTTACGGGAAGCAATGGGTGAAGCTGCTGTTAAGGCTGCAGAGTATATTAAGTATGAAGGAGCTGGGACTATAGAATTTTTGGTTGACAAACACCGTAAGTTCTATTTCATGGAGATGAATACCCGTATTCAAGTAGAGCACCCAATTACTGAGCAAGTAATAGATTACGATTTAATTCGTGAGCAAATATTAGTGGCTGCTGGTGTGCCAATTTCAGGTAAAAATTACCTTCCAAAATTACATTCTATAGAATGTAGAATTAATGCAGAAGATCCTTATAACAACTTTCGACCATCGCCAGGTAAGATAACCACCTTACATATACCAGGAGGTCATGGTGTACGTATGGATACGCATGTATATAGTGGTTATAGTATACCACCGAATTATGATTCTATGATTGCTAAGTTGATTACTACTGCCCAAACTAGGGAAGAGGCAATCAATAAAATGAAGCGTGCATTAGACGAATTTGTAATAGAGGGTATTAAAACTACGATTCCATTCCATAGGCAGTTAATGGACCATCCAGATTATTTGGCTGGAAATTATACGACAGCCTTTATGGATGATTGGAAAATGAATCCACCTAAGGAAGATTAATACAAAACTCCAACAGCAATGTTGGAGTTTTTTTATGACCATTTTAATCTAGATTTTCCTAACTTAAATAATTAAACTAATTCATCAATGAACCTTAGCTACTGGGAGCGCAAGTCATGGTTTTCCAATATTGATTTTACAATAATTGGCAGCGGTATTGTTGGTTTAAACTGTGCTATAGAATTAAAAAATAACTTTCCACAAGCCCGTATATTGGTCCTTGAAAAAGGAACCTTACCACAAGGTGCGAGTACGAAAAATGCCGGATTTGCTTGTTTTGGCAGTATTTCAGAAATTTTAGCCGACCTAAAAACACATTCAGAGCAAGAGGTCATAAATCTAGTTAGTGACAGGTGGAAAGGTATTCAGGCGTTACGTAGTCTATTAGGAGATTCATCAATTGGTTTTGAAAAACATGGAGGACACGAACTTTTTTTAGAAAAAGACGAGGAACTTTATCAACATTGTCGCAAGAATATAATTGAGATAAATAATTTATTACGACCTATTTTTAAGGAGGATGCTTTTGAAACCGCACCAAATAAATATCATTTTAAGGGTATTAAAAAAGAATATATCTCCCAAGTTTACGAAGGGCAAATTAATACGGGTGAGATGATGAAATCTTTATTACAGTTAGCCTTACTAAAAGGGATTACCATATTAAATACTACCAAGGTTGATTCTTTTGAAGATTTTGGCAACAAGGTTACTATTTGCACAAATGAATTCGAGTTTCAAACCAATAAACTATTAATAGCCACAAATGGTTTTGCTTCACAGTTACTTCCAGAAAAGGTAAACCCAGCAAGAGCACAAGTTCTTATTACGAAACCCATTCCTAATTTATCTATTAAAGGAACATTTCATTTAGATGAAGGCTATTATTATTTTCGAAATGTTAGTAATCGCATACTTTTTGGTGGCGGTAGAAATTTAGATTTTAAGACAGAGGAGACTTACAATTTTGGTACTACCAATTTGGTCAAAGACAAACTCAAAGAATTATTGAAAACAGTTATTTTACCTAATAAAGAATTTGAAATCGATTATGGTTGGAGCGGCATAATGGGTGTTGGCCAGCAAAAGAAACCGATTGTAAAACAACTGACCAATAACACAGCGTGTGGAGTGCGTTTAGGTGGTATGGGAATTGCTATTGGGACAACCATAGGCAAGCAATTGGCTACTATTTTTAATTAGCTTGTATTCCTTTTAACCTGTTTTTTTAAATCTTATCCGAAAGTCACTTATTCTCTTTATTTTATTTTTAAATTGTACATCCCTTTAGCTTATCTGTTACTTAAATTTCTGTATTGGTTTACCTAGAACAGTAGACCTATAAATGGTTAGTAATAGCATTGAATACTATATGAAAGAATTGACACAAAGAATTGGTACAGCTATAATGTTAGCTGTATTATGGGCCATGTGCCTTGTTGGATGCGGTGCATCACAAACTCACTATCAGCGCGAATATGCTAAAGTGTGGAAAGAATTGATAAAATCTCAAGCATGGCAAGAGTCTTTACTTGCTAATAATGCGGAGAATACAGAGGAATTATATGCTAGTAATGATAACGAGGTTTTACTAGCCAATGAGGCAAAAATAGAAGCTGGTTTTGAGGACCATTACCAAGCTCTGGTATCAAAAGCCTATTTTAAAATAATTACCGAAGCAGAGAAAGCAGATGCCCGTATTTCTGCTGATTATAAATTATTGCAAGACGATGAATCGTCTATATCAATCAGTAAAAAGCAAGAGCATGAAATCACTAAAAAATATGAAGCTCATAAAGCGATGTTGAGTGGGCTAAAGTCTTGGAATATTTTTAGCGAGGACCGTTCGGGCGATTTAGATTATTTTAAAATTGAAAATAAAAGTGCTATCCTAAGAATGATACAATCAGGCGATGCAGACCATCAAATGGTAAATTACTTAATTTATAAATTAGCAGATTTGTACCACGTTGAAGAAAATTAAAGAATTCGAGACCTTAAAAAATGAGGCTTACAAGTATTGTAGACAATTTGTTGAAGAGAGGTTAGGAAGAATCCTTGCGCAGATAAAAGAACTTGAAACCGCACTAACTTCAGAAACAAAAAGCAGTGCTGGTGACAAGCATGAAACTGGTAGGGCAATGATTCAATTAGAGCGTGAAAAACTAGGCCAGCAATTATTAGAATTAGAAAAAACTCAACAACTTCTTTCTAAAGTTCCAAAAGATAGGGATTCCCAATTGGTGGGATTAGGAAACTTGGTCATAACTGATTCCTTCATATACTATATAGCAATATCTGCAGGAGAGTTTAAAAATTCAACCAATTCTGTGTATTGCATTTCTGCTGCCACCCCAATCGGAAAATTAATTTACGGCAAGTCTATAGGAGACACTTTTCATTTTAATGGTAAAACCTCAACGATACTAACAATTCGGTAATATTTCGTATAAAAAATTTAGCTATCTTGAAGCCGGCATATCTTTTTTTGCCTAATTAATAATATGGATAAGAAAAGAAAATTACGGAGTAGCGAGTGGTTTGGCGGCAATGATAAAATGGGTTTTGTTCACCGATCCTGGTTAAGAAATCAAGGTTATCCAGATGATTATTTTGAAGGGAAACCAGTAATAGGGATTTGTAATACCTGGTCTGAACTAACACCATGCAATGGTCATCTTCGTGATTTTGCAGAAGTTGTAAAAAGAGGAATTTTAGAAGCAGGCGGTTTTCCATTAGAGTTTCCAGTAATGTCTTTGGGTGAAACCATTATGAAACCCACGACCATGTTATTTCGCAATTTAGCGAGTATGGATACAGAAGAATCCATTCGCGCCAATCCATTAGACGGTATTGTTTTGTTAACAGGATGTGATAAAACCACGCCTTCGACAATAATGGGTGCATGCAGTGTAGATATACCTACTATTGTCGTCCCTGGTGGACCTATGTTAACAGGTCGGTTTAGAGGTGAGAAAATAGGTTCTGGTTCTATGAATTGGATGATAAAAGAACGCCAAGAGATTGGTGGATATTCTGCAGAAGATATTAAAGAAGCTGAGGTTTGCGTTGCTCGAAGTATAGGGCATTGTAACACCATGGGTACCGCTTCGACTATGGCTACGATGTGTGAAGCTTTAGGGTTGACATTGCCAGGCTTTTCTTCAATACCTGCGGTTGATTCAAGAAAAAAATTATTCGCTCAATTATCTGGAAGGCGAATTGTAGAAATGGTAAAGGAAGATTTAACACTTTCTAAAATTCTAACGAGAAAAGCATTTGAGAATTCTATAATTACCAACGCTGCAGTTGGCGGCTCTACAAATCTTATAATTCATCTTACAGCAATTGCTGGTAGAATAGGAGTAAAATTAAATTTGGAAGATTTTGATAAAGTGGGGAGTAAAGTACCCTTACTTGTGAATTTAAAACCTTCAGGAAAATATTTAATGGAAGATTTTTTTTATGCAGGCGGATTACCAGTGGTCATGAAAGAATTGAAACCATTGTTACATGATGAAACCATTACAGTAAATGGCAAAAGTATCACAGATAATTACGAAAGTGAGGTATGTTATGATAGAGATGTAATCGCAGCTTTAGAACATCCTTTTCAGGAAAAAGCAGGCATTGCCGTATTGAAAGGGAATCTTTGCGAAAATGGAGCGGTTATTAAACCGTCGGCTGCTACGCCAAGGTTGATGCAGCATCGAGGGGAAGCAGTAGTTTTTGAAAGTATGGAAGACTACCACGAACGAATAGATGATCCAAATTTAGAAATTGATGAGAATAGTGTGATCGTGCTTAAGGGTGTTGGTCCAAAAGGATATCCAGGAATGCCGGAAGTAGGTAATGTTGACCTTCCTAAAAAACTATTAGCTAAAGGAATTACGGATATTATTCGCATTTCAGATGGGCGAATGAGCGGTACAGCTGCAGGTACCGTTATTCTTCATGTATCTCCAGAATCAACGGTTGGTGGAACGTTAGCATTTGTGAAAAACGGTGATATGATAGAGTTGAATGTGGAAAAGCGTTCACTGCATCTTGATGTAGAATTAGACGAGTTGATCAAGCGAAAAAAGGAATGGATTTCACCAGAACCGTTAGCTAAACGAGGATATGTTAAAATGTATATCGATCATGTACAGCAAGCGGATAAAGGAGCCGATTTAGATTTTCTCGTTGGTGGCTCTGGGTCTAAAGTAGAACGGGATTTACATTAAATTATGGAAATATTCTATTTAGTACTAGCAGTTATTGCCATCATCATATTAACGACCAAATTAAAAGTTCATGCGTTTTTAGCGCTCTTCATCATTTCTATTTTATATGGAATTTTTGCAGGCATGCCTTACGCCGATATTATAGTATCTATAAATGAAGGGTTTGGAGGTACGCTAGGTAAAATAGGATTGATAATAGTCCTTGGAGTAATCATAGGTGCATTTTTAGAAAATACTGGTGGCGCTTTCGCTATTGCAGAAAAGGTTTTAAAGATTATTGGAAGCAAAAGAGTGCCTACAGCGATGGGTATTATTGGTTATATCGTTTCGATACCGGTTTTTGCAGATAGCGGTTTTATGCTGTTGCATCCGTTAAACAAAAGCCTTTCCAAGAAAGCAAAAATCTCGATTGCCGGACCAGCAATAGCCTTAGGTTTGGGTCTAATGGCATCACATACTATGGTGCCTCCAACGCCTGGTCCTATTGCAGCTGCAGGAATTTTGGACGCAGATTTGGGGTTGGTCATTGCCTTTGGTTTTCCAACCAGTATTGTTGCATTAATTGTTGGTATTATTTTCGCTAAAAGGTATGCATCTAAAACATATATTGAGCCAGAAGTTGATAATGCGTTAGTAGCCGAAAAGGAAATTAAAGATTCGCCTAGCGCGCTTAAATCCTCAATTCCAATTCTTGTTCCTATTGTACTAATCGTATTGAAATCAGTTTTAAATCCAACAAGAACAGGCTTGGATAACGGTTTTATAGACTTTATAAATTTTGTTGGGGAGCCGGTAATATCTTTGTTGATCGGTATTTTATTATGTCTGTTATTACCAAAGAAGTTGAATTATGATATGCTATCATCTACTGGTTGGGTAGGTAAAGCAATTAAGGATGCCGCATCAATAATTTTGATAACAGGCGCAGGTGGAATATTTGGTAAAATTTTACAGAATTCGGGTATAGCTGATATATTGGGACAAACCCTAACGGAATACAATATGGGCATTTTCTTGCCTTTTGTTTTGGCAGCGGCAATAAAAACAGCACAAGGTTCTTCAACAGTGGCTCTAGTAACAGCAGCATCTATCATAATGCCCATGATGTCATCACTTGGTTTTGATTCTGAAATACAAAAAGCCTTAGTGGTAATTGTAATAGGAGCTGGATCTGCTGTGGTTTCCCATGCCAACGATAGTTTCTTTTGGGTCGTAACCCAAATGAGCGGTATGAATGTGAAAACAGGGTATCGTTTATTTAGTTTGGGAAGTGGTTTACTTGGACTTACAGGTGCAATTACCGTTTTTATCTTCTATACAATCTTTGCATAAACTCCAATAATATGAAAGTATATAATACTAAAAGTGGAATCTTAGTAGAACATGAATCTAAATTCCATCTACTTGATCAAGAGAATTGGGACAAGTTAATTAACGATGATGATGTTATCGCAAATACACAGATAAAACTAAATGAAAGTAATAGAATTAAGGATGTCAACTCAATTTTAGAAAACGAACTAAAACCTCCTATTCAAAGTCAAGAATTATGGGCTAGTGGCGTTACTTATTATAATAGTAAATTAGGTAGAGAAGAGGAGTCTAAAGAGGCAGGCGGCAGTAGTTTCTATGCAAAAGTTTATGAGGCTGATCGTCCAGAATTATTTTTCAAAGCTACGGCACACCGTACGGTGGGGAATAGAGGAATTGTTCGGATAAGAAAAGATTCAACGTGGAATGTTCCTGAGCCCGAATTAACCTTAGTTATTACTTCTACAGGAAAAGTGATAGGATATACCATAGGTAATGATATGAGTTCTAGAAGTATTGAAGGTGAAAACCCGTTGTATTTGCCACAGGCCAAAACATATGATGGTTGTGCAGCTTTGGGTCCTTGTGTGTTATTATTAAATGAACCTTTGCCAACAGACACCAAAATAAGCTTAACCATTAATAGAGGTGGGAAAAACGTATTCGATAAAAATATTGGTATTGACCAGATAAAAAGAAAGCTAGAAGATATTGTAAATTATCTTTACAGAGAATGTACGTTTCCTCATGGCAGCTTATTAATGACCGGAACAGGTATTATACCGTCAAGCGATTTTACGTTAGAAATTGGCGATGAGGTTATTATTTCAATAGATTGTATAGGAACCTTAGTGAACAGAGTAGGTTAAAACTCTGGCTTACCACGATTTATCTTTTTAAGGGAAGCAATTTTTTTGCCTTTTAATCTTTTTTCAATTGAAGATCGGGTTGGTTTACTTTTTCTTCTTGGCTTTGGTACGATTAAAGATTTTTCAAGCAATTTAAAAAATCGTTTGATAACTAATTGCTTGTTTTTATGTTGACTTCGTGATTCATCGCATTGTAAAATCAACACTCCGTCATTGGTTAATTTGTTATCAAGTTTTAATTGAATTCTTTTCTTCTCACGTTCGGTAAGTCCGTTAGAAGTGTTTGGTTCAAAAGAGAGTTCTACTTTAGAAGAAACCTTATTTGCATGTTGACCACCAGGGCCACTACTTCGAATAGCCTTGAACTGTAATTCAGTAAGAATTTGATCTTTGTTCAAAATTGAGTTTTGAACAAAAGTAATTAAAAACAGGTCTTTCTTATTTGCTAGTGACAGGATCAATAAAATATTAAGTGTAGCTCTTCAAAATAATTATCGAGTCGGAAAAAGAATCATTTTAAGAAGCTATTATTGTTGTTGGGTAGATTTCACTTTTAAATTAGATATCGGAAGCTTCTTGTATGCGCTGATTGATAGTTTCAATAGCCACGTTTAAAAATACCTCTTTACCCTTTGGTAGCAGTTGGTCAGCATTAAAAAAGATAACTTCATTATCGGTACTTCTACTTTCTGTCAAATAGTGACTGCCCATAGGATATGCTTTTTCAACAGTAACTTTTAATCCTGAAGATGGGGAAACTCTAAACTCATGAGTATACACGATAATTTTTCGTTTAGTATTTGCATAGGTTTTAAGAACATCTATCGAAATCATACTTGCTTCACCAAAAAGGGATGCAACATATAAACTTTTCGGATTATTATAAAGTTCCATCGGCCTGGCCCTTGCAATTATTTCTTTATCTCTTAAAACAACCGCGCGATCAGCAAATGGCAACACATCGTTTACATCATGTGTAGCAACAATGGTGGTAATTCTATTTTCTTTTAAATAATTGAAAATATTACGTCTTAAGCTATTTTTAAGAAAATTGTCGATATGCCCAAAAGGTTCATCTAAAAGTAAAACTTCTGGTTTTTGAGCTAAAACCCTTGCAAGGGCAACTCGTTGCTGTTGGCCACCACTTAGTGTTTTTACCTTTTTGTCAGCAAACTCCGTAAGTTCAATCATTTCTAGAAGCTCTTGAGTTCTTTCTTTAAGTTCTTTAGGATAGAAAACAGAAAGGTATTGACCGATATTTTCTGCTACTGAAATAAAGGGCATTAAATCAAAATCTTGAGAAAGGTATTTCATAAATGGAGCTCCCGGCACCAAGTTATACGCAGGGCCTAGAATTTGCTCATCTTCCCAGAAAATTTCGCCTTGTTTCAAGTCCATCAAGCCATAAAGAAGTTTGAGTAAAGTGCTTTTACCGCACCCACTTTCTCCAATTATAGCAACATGCTCTCCTCGTTGAATCCGCAAATCGATAGATTCTAAAACCTGAAGTTTATCATAGGAAAAGGAAAGATTTTCTACTCGTAACATGTATGTATTCTTTGAAATGCAAAATTGAAAAATCCGTTCCTATTTGAAACGGATTTTTCGATAATTTATTGATTTTAAAAGAAGTTTACTCTTTAAAATTTTTTAAGACACTTTTGTTCGGTAATTCGGTAAACCCCATATTGAAGAGGGTAAATCCGAAAATATCCGCATATTGTTCAATTGTTTTACTAACTGGAGTACCAGCGCCATGGCCTGCATTTGTTTCAATACGTATTAAAGTTGGGTTAGTGCCTTCTTGTTTTTCTTGAAGTTCGGCCGCAAACTTAAAGCTATGTGCCGGTACTACTCTATCATCATGGTCTCCAGTAGTTACTAAGGTAGCCGGATATTCCGTACCCATTTTTACATTATGTACAGGTGAATATCCTTTTAGATACTCGAACATTTCAATAGTATCTTCAGCAGTTCCATAATCATATGCCCATCCGGCACCGGCTGTGAATGTATGATAACGTAACATATCCATGACACCAACTGCAGGCAATGCTACTTGCATTAAATCTGGTCTTTGCGTCATAGTGGCGCCTACTAATAGTCCACCATTAGAACCTCCTCGAATAGCTAAATATTCTTTTGAAGTGTATTTGTTTGCAATTAAAAACTCTGCTGCTGCAATAAAGTCATCGAATACATTTTGTTTTTTGGTCTTGATACCGGCATCATGCCATTTTTTACCATACTCGCCACCACCACGTAAATTTGGTACGGCATAAATACCACCTTGCTCCATCCAAACCGCATTGGCAATACTGAAAGAAGGGGTAAGACTAACATTAAACCCTCCATAAGCATATAAAAGAGTAGGGTTTTTGCCATTTAATTTAACACCTTTTTTATAGGTGATAATCATTGGTATTTTAGTACCGTCTTTTGAGTCGTAAAATATCTGTTCAGAAGTGTAATCTTCAGGATTAAAATCTATTTCTGGCTTCCAGTGTAACTCATATTCACCATTTTTTGGGTCATATTTATATATAGAACCTGGTGTATTGTAGTTCGTAAATGAGAAATAAAAATCTATATCTTCTTTCTCTCCTCCAAAACCACTTGCAGATCCAATGCCGGGCAATTTTACTTCGCGAATAAGTTTGCCATCATAATCATATTGAAAAACTTTTGAAATGGCATCTACCATGTATTCTGTAAAAATATATCCTCCACCTGTATTTGGACTAAGCACGTTTTCGGTTTCTGGAATAAAATCTACCCAATGCTCTGGCTCCGGATTTTTGGCATCAACAGTAACTATCTTTTTGTTAGGTGCATTTCTGTCCGTGACTATATAAAGTTTAGAACCTACATTGTCAATAACATAATTATCAGAATCGGTATCTTCAACTATAGGAATTAATAACCCATTAGGATCTTCCAAATCTCTAATAAACAACTTATTGCCCGAAGTAGATATTGAGGCACTTATTACCAAATATTTATTATCCTCGGTAACATTTGCTCCAATATATCTATGTTTTTCCATAGGAGTACCACCAAATATAAGGTCATCATTTTTTTGTGCCATACCTAATTTATGGTAGAAAACTTTATGTTGGTCAGTTTTGGCAGATAGCTCACTGCCTTCTGGTTTGTCATAACTAGAGTAATAGAAACCTTCTTTGCCTTTCCAAGAGATTCCACTGAATTTGATATCTATCAAAGTGTCTTCCATAATTTCTTTGGTCTCGGCATTCAAAATAATTGCCTTTCGCCAATCACTACCACCTTCAGAAATTAGATAAGCTGCTAATGAACCATCTTTTGTAAAACTAAGGCCAGCCAAAGAGGTAGTGCCATCTTCAGAAAAAGTATTTGGGTCTAAAAACACCTCTGGCTTTTCATCGCCTTTCGTTCTATAAACTACATATTGATTTTGTAAACCATCATTTTTATAGAAATAGGTATACTCGCCTTTTTTGAAAGGTGAACCTAGCTTTTCATAATTCCAAAGTTTTTCTAGACGATTTTTTAGGTCATTTCTAAAGGGAATCTTCTCTAAATAACCAAATGTGGTTTTGTTTTGTTCTTTTACCCATGCTTCTGTTTCTGGACTTCTATCATCTTCTAACCAACGATAAGGGTCTTTAACTTCCGTTTCAAAATAGGTGTTTACGGTATCAACTTTTGAAGTAACAGGATAATTTACGATAATAGGTTCGGGTTTAGATTCATTTTTACATGAAGAGATTATGATAATGGCCAATAGGCCAGGAAGTAATTTTTTCATTAGCAGTGTTTTTTCCACTAAAATACCATAAAAAAACCTTCAAAATAGACTTGTTTTGAAGGTTTTAACGTTCTTAAAATATGGTTTATACTAGTCCTTTTTCGACTAAGTATTCTGAAATTTGAACAGCATTCGTTGCGGCTCCTTTTCTTAAGTTATCGGCAACGATCCACATGTTTAAGGTATTACGCTGAGTTTCATCTCTACGTATACGACCTACAAAAACTTCATCTTTATCATGTGCGTAAATAGGCATCGGGTAGGTGTTTGTATCTGGATTATCTTGCACTGTTACACCAGGCATTTCATTTAATAGTTTACGAACTTCGTTAAGCTCAAAATCATTTTCAAATTCTACGTTTACAGATTCTGAATGTCCACCGGCAGTTGGTATACGAACGGCAGTAGCGCTAATTGAGAAGGTACGATCGTCTAATATTTTTTGAGGCTCGCGTGCTAGCTTCATCTCTTCTTTGGTATATCCGTTTTCCAAGAAAACATCACAGTGTGGCAATGCATTTCTACCAATTGGATAAGGATAGGCCATTTCGCCTTGTATGCCTGCAATTTCATTTTCGAGTTGTTTCACGGCTTTCACCCCAGTACCTGAAACAGATTGATAGGTTGAAACGATAACGCGTTTCATTTTATATTTTTTATGTAATGGGTATAATGCCATTACCAACTGTATTGTAGAACAATTTGGGTTGGCGATAATTTTATCCTGAGCGGTAAGCTCATGAGCATTTATTTCAGGAACTACTAATTTTTTGGTTGGGTCCATTCTCCAAGCAGAAGAATTATCTACTACGGTTGTACCCACTTCAGCAAATTTTGGAGCCCATTCTAATGAAGTGTCGCCACCTGCAGAAAAGATTGCAATGTTAGGTTTTGCAGCTACAGCATCTGCCAAGCCAATTACGGTATGTTCTTTACCTTTAAAGGGCATTTTTTTACCAACTGAACGTTCAGAGGCAACCAACAATAGTTCCGTTATCGGAAAATTACGTTCTGCCAATACTTTCAATAGTACTTCGCCTACCATGCCTGTGGCACCTACAACAGCTACTTTCATTTGTTAGTTCATTATAATTAAGCGGCAAAAATAACCATTACTGCAATCTGCACAAGCAAAAGAACAAAGAATAATCAAAATATAACAAAATGTTTAATTTGTAACAAATGATATATCGCTGAATAAACTTTGGGGTCGGGATAGAATTCAAAAAAAGAACCGCCAACAATGTTAGCGAGACAAAGTTGACGGTTTTAATGAATATAAGTTGCAGTGCAACGGTTCCTCAAAAAACCAAGGAATTATTTTCTGATTACTTTTTTAAAGCATCACGAATTTCTATCAAAAGTTCTTCAGTAGTTGGTCCTTTTGGAGCCTCTTGAACTGGAGCTGGTGGTGTTTTTGTTTTGTTGTAAGCTTTAACAATAATGAATAATACAAAACCAACAATGATTAAGTTGATAATTGCATTAATCCATTTTCCATACATAATGGCATTTTCTGGTTTTGTAATCGAACCATCAGCCGCAATAATTGCCTCAGATAATACAACTTTCATATCAGCGAAATCTACGCCTCCACTGAAATGACCAACAATTGGCATCATAATATCGCCAACAAATCCGCTAACGACTAATCCCATAGCACCTGCGAGTAATACTGCTACGGCTAAATCTATGACGTTACCCGTCATAATGAAATCTTTAAATTCTTTAAACATGTTCTAGTATTTTTATTAATGGTTAATAATAAAGTAAGGCAATTTAATAAAAATTTTCAAACCTTAAAGAAATGTTAATAAACTCAGTTTATGATTAACCGCTTTATGCGCTGCGAAAGTCCTGTAATTAACTCATATGAAATAGTATTAGCGGTCTGTGAAAATTCTGAAGCAGGTAATTCTTTTCCGAATATAATTACTTCATCACCTTCAGAACATTCAATACCAGTTACGTCAATCATTATCATGTCCATACAAACATTTCCAATTATTGGGGCAAGTTGGCCATGAACACTAACAAAGGTTTTTCCATGGCCATATTCTCGACCTATTCCGTCTGCATGTCCCAAAGGCAAAGTCGCTGTAATGGTTTCTGAATTCGATGAATACTTGCGATTATACCCTACTGATTCCCCTACAGGAATATTATGTTTCTGTGCAATGATGGTTTTTAAAGTTGCCACCGGTATTAAATGAGAATCTACATCTGGGTGGTTTCCGTAACCATACAGGCCAATGCCACTTCGTACCATGTCATATTGTGCTTCAGGATAATTAATAATTCCAGATGTATTGAGAACGTGTTTTAAAAATTTGTCTTTAAAAGTAACGCCTGCTTGCTTACAAATAGCCTCAAAACGTTTTAGTTGGAAGTTTGTAAATTCAGTTTCGTTACTATCTTCAGTAGCGGCTAAATGAGATAAAACAGCAATTACCTTAGCGGCATCTTGTTTATCAATGAGTTTTGAAATTTCTGGTAGATCGTCAATTGAAAAACCTAATCTATTCAGTCCGGTATTAAACTTTAAGTGTATAGGATATTCTTTAACGCCTAGTTTTTGTGCCGTTAAAATAAAATCTGACAAGATAGATTTTGAGTAAATGCTGGGCTCTAGGTTATTCTCAATTAATGATTGAAAATGAGCCTTTTGTGGGTGAAGTACTAAAATAGGTGCAGTGACGCCTGCTTCTCTTAAATGAATACCTTCGTTAGCATAGGCAACGGCAAAATAATCTACACCCAATTCTTGAAGGTGTCGGGCAATTGCCACAGAATCGCTGCCGTAGGCATATGCCTTAACCACCGCCATAAATTTCGTTTCGGGCTTTATTTTGGAGCGTAAAAAACTGTAATTATGACCAAGTGCCTTTAGGTCAATTTCTAAAACGGTCTCTTGTGCCTTAGCCATTTTCATTCTTTTTGTTAGCATCAATCTCTTCAGATTTTACATCCATAATTTTCACCTTTTCTTTAAGCATTGCCTTGTAATAAGCTCCACGGCTTAAGGGCTCATATTCATTTACCTCACCTAACATAACCAATTTATCATTGCTAGATTTTCTAAAGCTGTAGTTGGCCAAATTACCTGTACGGGTACAAATGGCATGTACTTTAGTTACATATTCGGCCGTTGCCATAAGTGCTGGCATAGGGCCAAATGGTTTTCCTTTAAAATCCATATCAAGGCCTGCAACGATAACCCGAACACCTTTATTGGCTAAATCATTACATACCGTAACTATTTCATCATCAAAGAACTGGGCTTCATCTATGCCAATTACATCACACGTATCTGCAAGTATTCGAATATTCGCAGCAGCAGGTACAGGCGTAGAACGTATTTCATTGGCGTCATGTGAAACTACCATTTCATCATTATAACGAGTGTCTACCATAGGCTTAAAGATTTCAACCTTTAATTTGGCAAACTGGGCGCGTTTTAGTCTTCGGATCAATTCTTCTGTCTTTCCAGAAAACATAGACCCGGCAATGACTTCTATCCATCCGAATTGTTCTTTCGGATTCACTGTGTTTTCAAGAAACATTTTGTAATTTTAGACGAAAATAAGGGGTTTTTCGTTTATTATTTTAGAATGATAAAGTTATTAAAAAAAGACGCCTTCTAGGTCTTGACATAAAAAATTGTGAGATGAAAAATAAGTTGAAAAAGGAGTTGAGGAAGTTGTCCACAGAAATTCTAACTGCAGATAATCTAGATGATATAGCGGGTCTATATGAATTGTCTAAAAATCTTTACGAAAAATTGGCTGTACTAAAGTTTATTGAACTTGAACTTAACGACATGGAAGTAGATGTTTCTAAAAATGCTATTGCCGCTAAGTTCGAAGAATTGGCGAACGCGGTATTAGATTCTAATAAATCAGTGCCAGAGAATAATCCGCACGATGAAGATATTATGATACCTGGCATGGATACGATAAAGGATATGGTTTCTGAAATGCCGAATAATGAAGAGTTAGAAGATGTTTTGGCTGAGTTTATGTCTAAACCTAACTATATGAAAAATGACAAGGAACTTTTTATGCCTTCGAATGAGGATTTAAAGAAAAGTGAAGCATCGCCTAAATCTTTAAATGACCGTTTAGCGAAAAGCAACGTGAAGGTCGATCTTAATGATCGCTTGGCATTTGTAAAGCATTTGTTCAATAATAGTATGGAAGATTATAACCGAGTATTGTCTCAATTAAATACAATTGATTCTGAGGAACGTTCTATTTCCTTTATTGAAAATATGGTAAAACCAGACTATAATAATTGGGTAGGTAAAGAGCTATATGAAGAACGATTTATTGAATTGGTCGCCCGTAGATTTGCTTAATAAAAACAATAATTGAATTACACGCCCTACCACTGGTGTTGGGTTTTTTACTCGATAATCGAGATGTAAATGAACCGAGGTTTGCCTCACTATATTTAAGTCGTCTCGTTACGAATGTCTTGGGCTTGCCCCGAGGTTGTTTACTTTAGAAACACATGGGAAAACTTTATTTAGTTCCGACTCCGATAGGCAATTTAGAGGATATGACCATAAGGGCTATTCGTATACTTAAAGAGGTCGATTTAATTCTAGCCGAGGATACTCGTACTAGTGGTAAATTATTGCATCATTTTGAAATTGGTACGCCTATGAAAAGTCACCATATGCATAATGAGCATAATATGGTCGATTATTTAGTAGGTCGATTAAAAAATGGTGAGAACATAGCATTAATTTCTGATGCTGGCACACCTGCTATATCGGATCCTGGCTTTTTATTGACTCGTGCCTGTGTAGAACATGATATTGAAGTAGATTGTTTGCCAGGAGCTACAGCATTTGTGCCAGCATTGGTCAATAGCGGTTTGCCAAATGATAAGTTTGTGTTTGAAGGATTTTTACCGGTTAAAAAAGGAAGACAGACTCGACTAAAATTTTTGGCGGAAGAATCACGGACGATTATTTTTTATGAATCTCCACATAAATTATTGAAGACGCTTGCAAATTTTGTTGAATATTTTGGAGCAGACAGACCTGTTTCCGTTTCTAGGGAATTGACCAAGCTTTATGAAGAAACCGTTCGTGGTTCAGCTGAGGAAGTCTTAAAACATTTCACAGAGAAACCACCTAAAGGAGAAATTGTAATTGTTGTTGGAGGGAAAAAGTAAAAAGTATGAAATTAGAAGAGTTCAAGAATAAATTAGCAACAAAACCAACAGATATATCTTTTTCCGATACCATGTCGGTAATTGAATCTAATTTCACTTTTACGCCAACGGCATTCACCAATGGTACTATAACAAATGAGTTAGGACAAAATTCTGGATCTTGTAAAGTATTTGCCTTTGCAAAAAAGGAAGGCTTTACAAAGGAAGAAACCTTGGCTTGTTTTGGTGCTTATTATTTTGATGAGGTGTTACAAGAACCAGAAGGTGATGGTCATCAGAATATCAGGAATTTTATGAAATCTGGTTTTGAAGGCTTGACTTTTGATGGAGAGCCTTTAAAATAATTTCAAAATAGGTGTAAAAATGCCTTAAATTGTTACCATGATAGTACCATGGGTCATAGCCACAATCACGGTCATAGCTGTATATTTTTTGGACCGATGGGAAAATAGACATATCAAATCTATTTTTGATTGGGTACCGGCAATCTTATTAGCATACATCATTCCTGCTATTATTTCCTATGTGCTAAATGTTGATTATTCCCAGGCTACTATTCATGATTTTAGTAAAGATTATTTTATCCCCTTAGCGATAATAGCTGTGATGAGTAGTTTGTCGCTTACTCAGCTTAAGGCTATTGGATTAAAGCCCTTGTTGGTTTTTGCATCGGGATCATTATTCATCGCAGTATTCCCTATAGTATTTTTATTACTTTTTTCTGAGACTGACTTGGTGTCGGAAATCATGATACAAGAGGGATATTGGTTGGGTTTACCACCTATAGTAGGAAGTTGGATTGGAGGCAGTACCAGTCAATTGGTCTTAAAAGAATTGGTAGAATGTCCAGAAAATATATTCCTTACTGTTTTGGTGATGGATAATATTTTGGTAAATATTTGGACTATTCTAATGTTTCAGAGTATTAAAAAAAGCGACAAACTTAATGCAGGGTTTAAGGTTACCGACATTGCCATTCCCGAGGATATTCGTGTAGAGACAGGTGTTAAATTAAATCCGATGGTAAGTATAGCTATCATTTTAGGAATAGTAGTTCTATGTAATTTTTTAATAGAAAGTTTTGTTGCTAAAGTAGTGCTGTTATCCTTTTTAGGATTGGTAATAAGCAATTTTATAAAGCAATGGAATTACAAGTTCGCCTTAAAAGCAGGTGGAATTTTAATTATAGTGGTTATGGCTATTTTAGGATTAAAACTGCAAATCGCTACGCTTGGTTTTAACATGCCTTTTCTTGGATTTTTGGTAGTTTGGTTGGTTGGCCACTTTTTGTTTATGATACTTATTGCAAAACTCTTAAATATAAATATGGCATGGGTGCCAATTGCAAGTATGGCAAACGTTGGTGGCATAGCTACGGCGCCAGCAGTCACTGCTGCCTATAATTTAAAATGGATGCCACATGCTATTGTGCTGGCTATTTTAAGTATGGCGACAGGAACATTTTGGGGAATGTTAACGATTTGGTTGCTGAAGAATTTTGTAATCTAACATAATGGAAAAGTTATTAACCGAAATAAGAGGTTGTAAAGTGTGCAAGGCTCATTTGCCATTAGAACCACGACCTATAATTTCTGGTTCAATAAAATCAAAAATAATCCTAGTAAGTCAGGCACCGGGTAGAAAGGCTCATGTTGAAAATAGAGCTTGGGACGACCATAGTGGTAAAAAATTAAGGGAGTGGTTAGGAGTCGATGAAGAAGTTTTTTATAATCCAGATAATTTTGCGGTCCTGCCCATGGGTTTCTGTTACCCAGGAAAAGGAAAAACAGGTGATTTGCCACCAAGAAAGGAGTGTGCACCTTTATGGCATTCTAAAGTATGGAAACAATTTGAAAACGTAAGGCTGATTCTATTAATAGGTAAATATTCACAAGACCAATATTTGGGGAAAATGTCTAAAAAGAATTTAACAGAGAATGTTATGAACTATACAGACTTTCTACCACAGTATTTTCCAGTACCACATCCTTCTCCTGTAAATCATTTTTGGAGGAGAAAAAATCCGTGGTTTGAAGGCGAGGTTGTTGGGGAGTTGCAAGAGCTAATAGCCCAAACTTTAAAATAGGGTACGTCTTTTCGACCCCGATTGCTAGCGAGATGGAAAAGACGATATTTATTATTTTGTCAACAGTCAACAGCCATTAACTAATACTGCGACCCATCATGCTTACCTTTTTTCCAACCATGTTTCCCTAAGTATTGGTCCGCGCTTTCGACAGCACCGGTTTCAATAGAGGTGCCCATAGAGTCGTTCCAGCGGTTAAGGTATCCAAAGAGAGAAATGACACCAAGCATTTCTACAATTTCACCTTCATTCCAATATTGATATAAACGTTTTTTAATTTCGGCATCAACTCCGTTAGGTACTTGAGAGGCTTGCAAAGAAAAATCTAATGCGGCACGTTCAGCTTCAGAAAATGCAGAGTGGGTTCTGTATTCCCAAATATTATCCAATTGCGCTTGTTCTGCACCATAACGTTCTGCAGCACGAATGGCATGTGCTTGGCAGTATCGACATCCTGTAGCATTACTGCTCACCCATGCAATCATTCTTTTTAAAGCAGATGTTACGCGTCCTTCATTCGCCATGACTGCTTTGTTGAGATTAATAAAGGCTTTTGAAATAGCGGGTCTGTGCTGCATCGTTAATACTGAATTAGGACAAAAACCTAGAGTTTCATTAAAGAATGCTGCCAGTTCTTTCGTTTCTAGATCATGATTTGAGTCAAGCGGTGTTACTAATGCCATTGTTATTTTTTTAAGATTTGGATACGGTAATCAATCGAATTATTTGTTGCGATGTTCATTTCGTTGCCAGTAATGACAGCCGAGATTGTTGTATTTTTGTATCCTTACAAGAAACAAAAAATTATGAGCACAACAAATCATATTACCACAAAATGGTTGGGCAACATGGCCTTTGAAAGTAATAATCCATCTGGGCATTCCCTAAAAATAGATATTGCTAAAGAAGATGGTGGTGACGGTAGTGGTTATAGACCAAAGGCACTAATGCTATCTGCGCTTGCAGGTTGTTCTGGCTTAGATGTTGCCGCTTTGATTAAGAAAATGAAACTTGAAGTAGATGATTTTCAAATTGAAACCATTGCAAATCTTACAGATGAGCATCCAAAGTTTTATGATAAAGTAATCATAGAATATCATTTTCATGGTAGTAATCTAAATGAGAAAAAGCTTCAGAGAGCAGTTGATTTATCTGTAGAGAAATATTGTGGAGTTATGGAGATGTTCAGAAAGTTTGCTGAATTAGAGATAAAGACTGTATTTCATAATGAATAAACGTCATTGGGGGTCACGAAGCAATGACGAGATAAAATTCCTAACTGCGAACTTCCTCTTGACACTTGAATATTACAAACCATGCGCTGGACTATTAAACCAAAACCTAAACAAGAAGACATTGACGTTTTAGCCAATGCGCTTCAAGTAGATGATTTGGTAGCCCAGCTGCTTTTGCAAAGAGGAATTACTACGTTTGAAGATGCGAAAAAATTCTTTAGGCCACAGCTAAGTGATCTTCATGACCCTTTTTTGATGAAGGATATGGACATCGCTGTAAACAGAATTGAGGAGGCCATAGGAAAGGGCGAAAATATTTTGGTTTTTGGTGATTATGATGTAGACGGTACAACGGCTGTTGCTTTGGTTTCTTCCTATTTGCTGAGTTACTATCCTAATGTGGCAACCTATATTCCCGATCGGTATGAAGAAGGGTATGGAGTATCGTATAAAGGAATCGATTTTGCAGAGGATAACGGATTTACCTTAATCATTGCTTTAGACTGTGGTGTGAAGGCAATTGATAAAGTTGCCTATGCAAAAGAGAAGGATATAGATTTTATTATTTGTGACCACCATAGGCCTGGCACAATATTACCCAATGCTGTAGCTATTTTAGACCCTAAACGTGAAGATTGTTCATATCCATACGATGAATTATGTGGTTGTGGCGTAGGTTTTAAGCTGATTCAGGCCTTAGGCTCTCACCGTGGGGAAACTATCGACGATTTAGTCTATTATCTTGATTTAGTGGCAACTGCAATAGGGGCGGATATAGTTCCGATAACTGGGGAGAATCGAATTCTTGCTTACTATGGCCTACAGGTTATCAATCAGCAATCTAGAATTGGTTTTAAGGCAATTATAGACCAGTTAAATAAAAAAGAACTTACCATTACCGATGTAGTGTTTATAATTGCACCCAGAATCAATGCTGCCGGTAGAATGAAACATGGTCAACATGCCGTAAATCTATTGACGGAAAACAACATGGCTCAAGCAGTAAGATTCGCTTCGGAAATAGAAAAGTTCAATACCGATAGAAAGGGGCTTGATAAAGCAATTACCGAAGAAGCTTTAGTTCAGATTAAAGAGAACGATGAGGAAGAGGGCTTTACATCGGTTGTATATAAAGACTCTTGGCATAAAGGGGTTATTGGCATAGTGGCTTCAAGATTAATCGAAACCTATTATCGACCTACTTTGGTATTTACCAAAAGCGGCAATAAATTAGCAGCTTCGGCACGGTCTGTAAAAGGTTTTGATGTGTACAATGCATTGGAAGGTTGCTCTGATTATATCGAACAATTTGGCGGACATAAATATGCTGCTGGTCTTACCTTGCTAGAAGAGCAATATCATAATTTTAAACATCAGTTTGAAAAAGTAGTTAAAGAGACAATAGAGCCACAGCTACTCACCCCAGAAATTACGATTGATACGATCATAACGTTACAAGACCTTACGCCTAAATTAATGCGAATATTGAAACAGTTCGCACCATTTGGTCCTGGTAATATGTCACCTGTATTTATGGCAGAAAACATAAAAGATACGGGTTATGCAAAAGGGGTAGGAGCCAATGAAGCTCATTTAAAGATTTCCGTAGTGCAGCAAGACAGTTATAAAATTGATGGAATCGGTTTTAATATGGGCGATAAACTACCTATGGTAACAAGCAGAAAGCCATTTAATGCTGTCTTTTCACTAGATGAGAATGAATGGCAAGGAACGGTTAGTCTTCAATTGAAACTAAAGGATATTAAATAAAAATAGAACATATTGCTATTTAGGTGAGCAATTTAGAAGAAATGCGTGAATGTTATAAATCCCATTTTATGGCAGTATCAGGCGATAAATACTACAATCTGAATAAGAATATTTCTTCCTATTTTTTGAGTTTTACACAAGGTTCAAGGCTAGAATTAATGCATAAGTCGGTAATCAATACGCGTTCCAATAATGAAGTTATAGATAACGGACTAGTTCATTTTGCCATTTCGGTAGGTGTACAAGAGAAAAGGTAAATGCACTG
Source organism: Maribacter orientalis (assembly GCF_900109345.1). Classification (GTDB taxonomy): domain Bacteria; phylum Bacteroidota; class Bacteroidia; order Flavobacteriales; family Flavobacteriaceae; genus Maribacter; species Maribacter orientalis. The sequence goes on along the minus strand of NZ_FNZN01000002.1, from coordinate 633,167 downwards.
ACCGAGCAACTTAGAGCTGATGGATTCACTATTGAAGGGGAACCACGTACCATAGGTGATGGATATTACGAAAGTGTCATTTTAGACCCCGAGGGAAATCAAATAGAAATTACAATTTAAATGCGTTATTTATAATTATTCTAAATAAGATTCATATATTTATATGAAATAGTTAGATAGTTATGAATGAGATTAGTCCGATTTACCAAAATGATTTTGGAATAGCATTTCAATGGAAACATGATGAACCTCAAAAATCGAATAAAGTTCAATTGATTTTTAGAGATATTGGTTTGCTGCTAACGCCCGAAGAACTTCAATATTTTTCAAAATGTATAAATGATACTTTGCAGAGTGGTAAGGGTAATTTATGTAAAGACTGTAAAGTTAAAGGGGAATGTAGATCATTACTTTTAAATTCACCCGCCCATCAAATAACCTTTGCAGTGAGTTTTCAAGAAGTCATTGAAATAAGAGATTTAATAAATGGTACGCTATTTAAATTGGAGTTAGATTCCTATTTTGATGAGTTTGGCATCAATTAATAACTTCAACCAGTTATCTCAAGTTTTACATTTTTTTAAGCGCTAATTAGTTCTATGATTGTGAAATGCCACCTAATTAATTAAATATCTTTGATGCTTATTTAGCGATTATCATATGAGCGGAAATGATCCTTATGCTGCCTTAAGATTTAAGGAATTCAATATTTTTCTTTTAGTTCGTTTTGCCATGGTTTTTGCTTGGTCTATGCAATTTATTGTCATAGAATGGCAAGTGTATACTATTACCAAAGACCCTTTATCATTAGGTATTATTGGATTAATGGAGGTAATACCTGCTGTGGGTATGGCGCTTTTTGCTGGGCATATTGTAGATCAGAAAGAAAAACGAAATTTGTTAATGAAGTGCATTTTGGGCTTTTCTGTGATAAGTTTTGGACTATTCATGTTAAGTCTACCTTCTGTTTTAGAAACTTATGAAACTAAAGTTATTCTTTATGGAATCTATGGTTTAGTCTTTTTAGGTGGTTTGGTTCGGGCATTTTTAGGGCCGACTATTTTCTCATTAATAGCTTTAATTGTTCCAAAAAAGATATACCCAAATGCTGCTACGTGGAGTAGTACAACTTGGCAAATGGCATCGGTACTTGGTCCGGCTTTAGCTGGTTTTTCTATTAGTTTTATAGGAGTACACTGGTCAATGTGTGTCATATTCGGATTTTCATTAGTAGCGTTAATGGCACTTTCCAATATTTCGAAAAAGGCAATACTAAATCCTAAAATAGGGGAACCGGTTTTTCAAAGTTTAAAAGAAGGACTAAATTTTGTTTTTAAAACACGTGCTATTTTAGGAGCATTAACCCTAGACATGATTGCGGTATTATTTGGTGGCGCAGTAGCTTTATTGCCTATTTTCGCACAAGATATTCTACATGTAGGCTCAGAAGGCTTTGGTGTTTTAAGAGCGGCACCTGCAGTGGGTGCAGCTATTACCATGCTAGGTTCCACACGTTTTCCGCTTCATAAAAATGCAGGTAAGAAATTATTATTTGCAGTGTTTGGTTTTGGTATTTGTATGATTGTCTTTGGCCTATCTACTTATTTCTGGTTATCTGTAATTGCTTTGTTTTTAAGTGGCGCCGTAGATGGTGTATCTATGATCATACGACAGACCATATTACAATTAAAGACTCCGGATAATATGCGGGGTCGTGTGGCCTCAGTAAACTCAATGTTCGTTGGCTCGTCTAATGAATTAGGAGCTTTTGAAAGTGGAGTAACCGCTAAGTTGATGGGAACGGTAACGGCAGTTGTATTTGGAGGAACCATGACTTTACTAACTGTTGGTCTTACGGCAATTGTCTCCCCTGGTTTTAGAAAACTAGATTTGCAGAAAGATGTTGAAGAGCATGAAAGTTAGATATATTATTAAAAAAAGCCCCTAAAATAGGGGCTGTACTTTAATGTAGGTAACACTTAAGATTTGAGTCATCAAGTAAGGGAATTTGTAGGTAATGAAAAGATTTGAGCTCAACATTTAAACTTAACAACACTGTAAAGATATAATGAAGTACTAGTTTTATAAAACTATTGTTGTGAACGTATTAATTTATGTTGTAAGAAAAAGATTACATAAAGTTTAGCTGATAGTCAAGTAAAAATAAAATAATTATTTGAATTCTTTCAAAGAAAGATATTCGCCATCAAACTCGGCATAGGTATAATAATTGATCCAATCTCCAAGGTTGGTGTATTTTGAATTTTCTTTCAATGGTATTTCTAATGGAAGATGTCTATGACCAAAAATAAAATGATCATAGTGTTGTTGTTCTAATTTTCTATGTGCGTACTGCACAAGCCATTCTTTATCATTTCCCAAGAATTTAGCATCATCATCACCGCTAATCAATTTGTTACTTACAGATAAATACTTAGCCAATCGTACCCCGATATCTGGGTGTAGCCATTTAAAGAACCATTTAGCTACAGGATTCGTAAATACTTTCTTCATCCGTTTATATCCTTTGTCATCAGGGCCTAACCCATCACCATGGCCTATGAAAAAGGAAGTGCCATTAATGTTATATTGCTGGGGTTTATGATATACCGGTATATTCAATTCCTCTTCAAAATAACCATTCATCCAAAGATCATGATTACCTACAAAATAATGGATTTCTATTCCCGCATCGGATAGCTCGGCAAGCTTTCCTAAGGTTCTCGTAAATCCTTTTGGAATTACTGTTTTGTATTCGAACCAAAAATCGAACAGATCGCCCATCAGAAATAGCACTCCTGCATCTAACTTGATCGTATCTAACCAACGAACGAATTTAAGCTCACGCTGCTTACTTTCTTTCATAGTAGGTGCGCCTAGGTGGTTGTCGCTAGCAAAATATACTTTTTTCCTTTTCGGAAGTTCAATGTTCATCATTCGAATATAAATATATAAAAACTGTTTCGCGTACAAAGATGGTATACCAATCTAAATATTTTATAGCTATTCTTAATTTCTTTTCAATACGAACGACTTTGATTGAAAGGTAATCGCCATATCCATTTTCATTTAAACCAGAAGCATTTGGTCCGTTAAACTCGACCGGCTTTATATACGCACCAGTAATTGACTCTAAATAATCGATGATAGCCACAGAACTCAACTTAAAAGGAAGTGTGGATTTTTCGAATAGAATGCTTTTTGAAACCATAAATGGTTCAAGGATATTAAATTCGTTCAATCCAATACGAAAATTTTTTTGGCAACCCTAATTCCAAAAGGCTCACTTATAAGCTCGCAGACCTATCTAGAGGGCTAGTGGTTAAATATGCAGATTAACGTATTACCAATTACGGTATTAATAATATGTACCTGAAATAGATCTCTCATCGAATTTCATTTTATAATCCCTACACTAAAGGTTACTTGTTCAGGGCTATATTTGGCTGTGTCAAATATAGGGGCGGTATCTATACCTCGCTTATCGTCCCCTTCTGAAATTACAAATGTACATTGTCTGTTTAGTACTGAATTCATAGCAATATTCAAAAAGTGAATTACATATTCATTCTCGACTTCACAGACCCCCAGCATATGAGGACCCCCAAGTATTATTGAATTTTGAAATTATGGATGAAAAGGGTGTTTTCGTTAAATTTTGATGAAATTAATTATCACTGGCATACCACTCTGCAAAAGAACTATCGGTTTCTTGTAGCTTAAGTGAGAACAACGAAATGTCTTTTGGAAGTCTGGCCTTTATTTTAGCGGCAAAATCGATAACCATATTTTCACTTGTAGGCTGGTAGGCTGCTAAAATTACATTGTGCCCTCTATCTGTCAATTCTTTAGCGAGTTCTACGTGAGGTGTATTTTTATTGAATACGGTGGCGTGATCAAAAATATCTACGATATCTTCTTTCACTATTTTTTTTAAATCGCCGAAATCTATCACCATCCCCAATTTAACGTGACTTGTATCTGTAATAGGCTTACCAATAACCGTTACGGATAGCTTATAGCTATGACCGTGTACATTTCTACATTTACCGTCATAACCATAAAGTGCATGACCTGTTTCAAAATTGAATTGTTTGGTAATACGAATGTTGCTCATAGCCTGTGATTATATGGCAAAGGTAGGGAAAGTTTAAAAGGATTTATTCGTTAGAAATTAATCTAAAATAATTTCAGTATTACCTGAGATTAAGCTAACATGGCAACAATCTGCACTCACAACAAATTCTTCGTTTATGACCTCTTCGTTAGAAATATAACCCTTGAAAGTTACTGTTGCCGTTGAATTTTGATATTTAACTCTATAGGTATCACTAAGAATGGGGTAAAGACCTTGCTCTTTTAAATACTGATTTTCTTCTTCGTTGAAATTATCGGTCAGGTTTTTGCCAGAATCAACATCAATTACTTCATAGCTGTCAAACCGTATGGCTTCACCAGATGCATTTTTAACGCTAACTGTAATGGTTACAAAAACTTCTGTGCAAATGGTCAATGAACAATCTATCTGCGTAAGCTCATCTTTGTCATTACACGCAACCAGAAATATCGATAGAATTACCAGTGTAACGTTAGGAAACATGTTAGTGCTTTTTTAAGTAGATACGTGAATACATATCAGTTGCTTTCGATTCGTATTTACCTTTTATACTTTCTTTTTGCGCGTACTTTATTTACAAAATAGATTACTAAAACGAAAAGGGCAAGAATAGGGAAAACGAGATTACCGTTTAACATTTGAAAGAATTCCATAATTATGATTTAGAAACAAAACGAACAGCTGTTTCAGTTATTGTTTATTTTTTGAATTTTGACAAGGCATTGCACGTAAAGTCAGAAAGGGCTAATTTCCCCGTTATGGCTGCACGATCTGTCAATAATACATCCCAATGGTCGGTACCTTCCCACAAAACTTTCTTCCATTCAGTTAATGCATCAAGATTATAACTAGCGAGTTTATGAATAAAGAAGTCTAATTCTTTATCCATCTCTTGTGCAGATTCATAAACTTTTGAAAACAAGCCTTTTTCTTGTGCCCAGTAAGCACTCTTCCATTCGGTAGGGGCAAGTGACAATTCTGCTAATGCAGCAGTGCCTATTTTTCGTTCAACAGCAGGTGCAATGACCAATGGAGCAATACCAATACTTAGTTCAGAAAGTTTAATAGATGCTTCAACATTAGAATATACATAGTCACAAGCAGCAGCAAGACCAACGCCACCGCCAACTGTTTTACCATGAACACGACCTACGATTACCTTTTTACATTTGCGCATAGCGTTTATGACATGGGCAAAACCGCTAAAAAAGGCTTTGCCCTCTTCTATGTTCGAAACGGCTAACAGCTCATCGAAAGAAGCGCCTGCACAAAATGCTTTTTCACCTTCAGATTTTAAAAGAATAACCGATACACCCGAATTTTCAGATAACTCATTTAAAGTGTCTGTAAGTCGTAGCAATAAATCCGTAACAAACGAATTGCTTGCTGGGTGGCCAAATTCTACATGTGCTACTTGACCATCTATTCGTGTGTATAAACTTCCATTTTTTCTTGATGTAACCATAGCATTTTGTTTAGTTCAAAATTACTGATTTTGCAATAAAGGTTTAAACTTTCTTCTAAACTTCCACACTAACGCTCCACCTCTTATTAGCATCCAAACGGTAAATGACAGCCAAATCCCAGTAAGTCCCCAGTTTAAATATTTTCCAATTAAAAGCATAGGTACAAAACCTAAAAAAGTAGCAACCAGTAAGGTATTTCGTAAATACTTCATTTCACCAAGACCTTTAAACACACCGTCTAGAACAAAAGCGATACTATTGGTAGGTAAGCCAAGTATTATGATATAAAAGATACTGTAAAAAGCAGATAGCACTACACTTTCGTTAGAAAATAGACTACCCAGAGGTTTGTAGAAAATGGTGGCCATTACCATGATAAACATACTTACATATAGTCCATAAGTGGTAATCTTTTTGGACAATAACCATAGTCCGTCATAATTTTTTTCACCCAATAATCGACCCCCCATAATATTGCCAGCTGCGCCATAACCATCAATAAAAAATGCGGAAAATAGCCAAAGATTTATGGCGATGGTATGCGCGCCAATATATTTATCGCCTAATGCTGCCGCCTCCCTTACTGCTAATATTAAGGCTGTATTCAATGCAATAGCCCTAACAAAAAGATTTAGGCTCATAATAACTAATCTCCCCAATTCTGGATGTAAAGGAAATTTGAGTTTCAAACTAATATCTGTTTTAGTCAAGAGCAGGTAGAAAGCCATTAACGCCATAATTGCTTGAGCAAGTAGACTCGCCCAAGCTGCGCCTTCTAAATACATAGGTTTAAGTATACCTTCAATGCCATATACGAATGCGAAATCGAAAACTACATTAAGTAATGCTCCGGTAATGGCAATTACCATGGGCCAATAGGTATTCTGTAAACCTCTAAAAATTCCCATAACAGCGAAAACGAAGAGAGTTAAAGGAAAACCCCATACCCTTATGGAGTAATAACTGATGCAATACTGAAGAATTTTTCCTTTAGCATTTAAAAGCTCAAAGATTTCTTGAATTACAAAAATGGTAGATAGTAATATAACAATGCTCAATGCAATGTTGAGATAAATAGCTTGCGCGGGTAAGGTTTTGACTTCATCCAACTTTCCAGCACCTAAATACTGAGATATTATGGCAGATATGGCACTACGGGTTTGTCCAAGAATCCAGATAAGCATAGAAAGAAATGAACCAACAATACCTGCGGCTGCCAAAGATTCCAATCCGTCAACGGGAATGTTGCCTACAATAGCCGTATCTGTTATAGACAACAAGGGTTCAGCGATACCGGCAATTGTTGCAGGAATAGCAAGGGCGTTTATAGATTTAAAATTAACGGAAGTCTTCAAAAAAGTGTGTTTCTATAATACGAGTTCATAACAATGGAAAGGATGTTCGCTTTGCTTTGGAAAAAAGATATCTCCCAGTCTAGTATAGCCACGTTGCTCGTAAAATTTCTGATTTCTCTTATTTTGGCTAAAGGTATCTAACCTAACGGAGTGGGCATTATGTTCTCTAGCAAAGTTTTCACCGAAATCCATTAAGCGTTGGGCACAACCTTGTCCTTGGTATTTAGGATGTACCCCTAAACGATGAATGTAATAATTTTTGGAGTTTTCTGTCAGCCAGTCTACCGAACGATACTCCTCGTCCATAAAAAGGGAAATGACAATGCATCCTACTATTTCATTATCATGTAGAAGTACATAAAGCTCATTGCGTTCAATATCATTTTCAAATGCTTTTTTAGACGGATATTCTGTTGTCCATTGGTAAATACCATTTGCTTCCATGGCTAATCTGCAAGCATCGGTCATGGTTAATATTTCAGGTATTTGCGATATCTTTGCCAGTTGAATCATAAAAGCGATTTATATAAATCGTAAATTTAGAGTAATAATCAACAATTTTTATCATGATGAATATTCTTGTTCCAATAGGGACCTCCACAAATGCGACAGAAACGTTACAATATGCAGTAGACTTTGCAGAAGCCTTTGGTGCGAAAATTTATGTAATGGAGGTTTTCAACGTAACCGGAAAAACGGGTACGCTAACCAATGTAACTCAAAAAATCGCCGACAGTGGAAAAGAACGATTGAAAGAAATTATTGAAAAAGTCAATACAAAAGAGGTGTCTATAAAAATTGCAAGCTTTAATGGTGAGCTAAAGGACGGACTAAGGGAAATTGATAAAGAAATAGGTCTTGATCTAATTATTTTGGCGCCAAGAAGTAATGATATTCAAGAAGCGTATTATTTAGGGCAAACCTCGGGTGCAATTATTAAAAGAACTAATATTCCAACATTGATCGTACCTAAAGGAACGGTATATAAGCCATTTAAAAATATTTTGGTAGCCTTTAAATCAGGTATTTTAAAGAGGAAGAGAATTCTTGATCCATTAATTGAAATTAAGAACAAGCATAAGTCGAAGGTAAATCTTTTAATGGTGAAGACACCTGGATATACAGATGATGATTTAAAAATCAATACGGCATTAATGGATATAAGTTCTCAACTGAAATTTACAGAGAACCCAACTACCTATCATGGCGTTTTGGAACATTTTCAAGGGCAACACCCAGATTTATTATGTGTTTTTAGAAGAAAACGTGGCTTTTTCAAGAAGTTGTGGGAGAAAAGTACCATTTCTAAATCGGAGTTTTATGCTCCTGTACCCGTATTGGTGCTTAGTGTAAAGAAAGATTAAGTAGTGCTTTGATACGTTGTTAAAATGTATTTCCTTTGGTCCACTCTAAAAAGCGGGGGATTAGCTCAGTTGGCTAGAGCGCTTGCCTGGCAGGCAAGAGGTCACCGGTTCGAATCCGGTATTCTCCACCAGTAAATATAAGGCTTCAAGAGTTTTGACTTTTGAAGCTTTTTTCATTTGCACGCAAAACTAGTTTTTAATTAAGATGGGTATTATTTGATACAAATTGGTCCATTTTAAAACTTCTTCACCGTTTACAGAATATTTTTTGAAAAAGAATCTACATTCATGGGGTGCTTTAACTTCAATATTAGATTAAGGAATCTAAGTTCCACAAAAGGTTAATTAACGAGAAAATTTAAAGAGATCACGAATGAGACTATCAAATAAATACTATTTCTCTTTTTAAATTTGTACTGTTAAACGGCCGATTTTCCGGAACCTTTAAATATTCTCTTTTTTAAACCTGATAACTTTAAAAAAAGAGTTATTAATATTTTTTGTTGCACATCAAACATATCTCTAGTCACCAATATATTTTTATTTCATACCAATAATTAAGACCTTTATACAATGACAGCAGCAGAAATAAAACTTAAAGAACGTGTAAAAGAACTGACCTGTCTATACGAGGTAACGTCAATCATTGTTAATTCTGATTACGAACAGCTTAGAAATTCATTAGAGGCAATTCTTTACTGTTTAAAGAGGGGGTGGCAGTTTAATGATGATACCGAGGCACATTTAATTACCAACGGTTACGAGGTAGAGACGGATGATTACGATTTGGATAGGGTCATACTAACCTCTGAAATCAAGATTTTCAATAAGATGGATGGTCGGATTACAGTCGGTTATCCAAAAGAGAAATACAATCAAAATGATTTCCTAAAGGAAGAGCAGACCTTGCTCGATAATATTAGCCTTGCGGTCGGGAATCTTCTGGAGCGTAAACAAATCCGTGACAGCGAAGCTGCTACAAGAAGGAAAATGGAACGTACGGATCGGTTACACATTCTTGGAGAAATCACGGCTGGAATCGCCCATGAATTGAATACGCCACTGGCGAACATTCTCGGCTTTGCCGAATTATTGAAAGAAAAGGTCAGCAAGGAAAAAAATGTCCGTGACCTTGAAAAAATTATGGATAATGCCATTTTTAGTCGCGAAATCGTAAAAAAACTGATGTTCTTCGCCTGTGAAATGCCGCAGGAAATGAATTCCTTCGACTTGAAGCCTATTATAGAGAATGTACTAAAGTTGCTCGGACCTTCACTTCGTGAAAAGAAAATAAAACTTACCAAATCGTTCAGTAACGAGGTGATGGAACTTCGAGCGGATACCGTGCAATTGACGCAAGTACTTTTCAACCTAATTATGAACGCGGCCTATTATTCCCCTATTGCTGGGTCCATTGATGTAAACGTAATCGAAAAAAGAAAAAAAATCCGAATCCGCATTTCGGACGAAGGCAAAGGCATTACAACTGAAAATGAAGATAAAGTCTTTGAACCTTTTTTTACCACCAAACCCATTGGTGAAGGTTCAGGTTTGGGGCTAAGTGTTGTTCACGGTATCATCAGCAGTCATAAAGGAACTATTTCTCATAAACCGAATGTGCCTAAAGGGACTATCTTTACCGTTGATTTTCCTAAATTATAAGTATGGCTTTACAGAAAGAGAACATTCTAATTGTAGATGACGACATTGATATTCTAGAGCTTTTACAAAGGCACTTGAAGTCAATGGATTATCACACCTACAAAGCCGTCTCCGTAAAAGAAGCCTTATATATCCTTAAAGACACCTATATTGATTTGTTGATAACGGATATACAAATGCCCGAGGTAGATGGACTACAATTAGTAAAGTTTGCCAATGAGCACTATCCTGAAATGCCGAAACTAGTCGTTACGGGATATCCTTCCGTTGATGGGGCCTTGGAAGTCATGAAATCTGGGGTAATAGATTATCTAAGCAAACCTTTCACAAAGGACGAATTAAAAAAGAGCATTGAAAAAGCGTTTAAGCAAGGTCCGCAAAGTCAAAAGAAAAAACCAATTCTTCCGCATGTGGTAAACAACAACCAAACTGAAATGGTCGGTGCGTCCGAAGCATTTAGCGCGGTGACCAACATCATAGAAAGAGTAAAAGATAATAAAGCTACGGTCATTATAAAGGGAGAAAGTGGTACAGGAAAAGAACTAGTAGCTCGGTCCATTCACTATTCCGGAAAGTTCTCGCGCGCCCCCTTTATTGCGGTAAACTGCGGTGCCATTCCAGAAAACTTACAAGAGGCCGAACTTTTTGGATATATGAAAGGTGCATTTACAGGAGCGAACGAAAATCGCAACGGCTTCTTTCAAGCGGCGCAGGGCGGAACGCTTTTTTTGGATGAGATCGGGACCGCATCGCTTGCAGTTCAGACCAAATTACTTCGAGCGTTACAAGAGAAAGAAATAACTAAGGTAGGTTCTCAAAAAGCCGAAAAAGTAGATATTCGGATTATCGCAGCGACAAATGCAGATTTATTAGAGGACATCAAAAATAAAAACTTTCGAGAAGACCTTTATTATCGACTCACTGTTGTTGAGATTACGGTACCGCCACTAAGAGAACGCAAATCGGATATTCCTTTATTGGTCGAAAAGTTCTTAAGAAAATATGGTGTTGAATACAAGGACCGATTGCTACGTATGTCACTGGAAGCGTTACAGGTTTTAGAACGCTATCATTGGCCAGGCAATATAAGGGAACTTGAAAATATTGTTCAGCGGGCTGTAATCATGTCCGATGGACTGATTGATGTGAAAGACCTACCAGATTTTTTAAAATTTCAGATTGAGTTTCCCCAGAACGGTTTCCTTACACTAAAAGCTATGGAAAAAGAATACGTACAACGTGTATTGGAGCACACAAAAGGTAACAAGACCAAAGCGGCCAAAATTCTACAGATAGACCGTAAGACCTTACGCGATAAATTAAACTAAAAAAATGGGGGATATTTCCCCACCTGAGGAAATTGTCCCCACTTTCCAAAACTTCCAAACCCATATTTTAAAATATTTATAGCTGATTTTCAATATGTTATATATTTTGGCATGCGCTAATAAGTTTTAGGGCATGCCATTTGCCTTTAATGGAACGGACACAAACAATAGTATATGTTACTGTTTTTAGCATCGATTCAAAGCACTAGAATATCCCTTAATAAAAAGGGGTGCATCAATGATGAAATTAAAACAGGAAGCACGGATAGTGAAGTCAAATCTAAAAATGAAGAAAGATGAAGTACGGTAGTCTTGTTTTCTGCAAAAAAGATTTTGTGATTATAAAACAGTATCTGCAAATGGATTGTGCAATGGAGGACTATTCCCATAAGAATGTTTTGGAGATACTGGAAACGAAAATGAGTAATTCCATTATCCTGGAAGAAGAGCACCTACCGGCCGAGATTATCCAATTATACTCCAAGATCATTGTTAAGTGCGGATCTAAATGGAAAGAAACCTTTCAGATTGTGGCACCGAGTGAAGAAAATTTAAAGAGAAATAAAGTTTCGGTGATAAGCAGTTTGGGTGCATCGCTAATTGGGTTATCCAAAGGGGATAAAATCCAATTCGGCCTTCCTGGAAGTGTTTTGTCACTAACCGTTGAAAAAGTAAAACAACTTAAAAAGAAAATAAAAATTGATATCTCAGAAGATATCATCAAAGAATCTTTGCCAAAAGGATATACTAATTCATTAACCCTAAATAAACAATTATGATCAAATATGTAATTGCCCTATTATTCTCAGTAAGCATGTTGAGTGCCCAGAGCACCGTTAACCAAGAAGTGACCGACGTTAAAGTAGGTGATATCCTAGAAATCGGTAAACCTGAGACGAACACGTACAAACACATTAATTTTCCCAGAGCCAACTTCATTATCAAAAGAGGTGGTATCGCAAATTATAAGCGCGCGGAAGGAGAAAAAGTGGTCGTAACCGCCATAAAGGAAAAGAAAGACGGTACGACCCAAGTAAAAATTAAGCGAACCGATGGAAACCGTTTCTTTGGTAGTCACACCGTGGTATCGGCTGATTTTGAAAAGGCTTTGGCTTCCGGTGAGTTGGAGGTACTGTAAAAATTAATTGGTTGATGAAACCCGCTTGGTCTTTAAGAATTTGTTTTGCTCAACTAAAAGACAAGGCCAGGTGGGTTTATGAAAATGGAAAGACTACTCAAAATAGACAAATAGCCTTAAAAAAATAGAGCCCATGTTCACAAAACTTACAATTCCACAACGTATACAAATAGGGTTGGTTCTGGTAGTGGCATTTTTGCTGGTGCTGGGCACAAATAGATTGGACCAAAGGCACTTTTCTACGATTCAAACTACAGTCAATTCGGTCTATAAGGACCGGGTCGTGGTACAGAATTTTATTTATCAGTTGACCACTATATTTCACGGTAAGGAATTACGGATTATCTCAAACGAAAACAATGCACCGATAGCAACTGAGAATCAAAAAGTACAGAAGCTGTTGGTAGATTTTGAAGCCACACAATTGACCCCTAAAGAATTCAACTTACTTAACAAGCTTAAAAATCAGTTTTCAAAATTGCAGGAAATTGAAAATCGGATTACGGAAACATCAGGTAATGAACTGTCAACTTATACCGTAGCCGCTGGTAAAAAGCTGGAAGAAATGAGGTCAAGTCTAGATGGCCTCGCGAATATCCAGTTAGAGGAAAGTGAATTAATGACCCAATTATCGAACAAATCCTTGGGAATGAACATTCTACTTTCCAAACTTGAAGTTGCATTTATGGTGGTTATTGGAATCACTATGCTGGTATTGATATTTAATCCGATGAAGCTGCTTCACGCACATCCTAACGAGCCCTCCCCTAATTAACGTATACAGAATAAAACGGATGAAAAATTATAAACTAAGTATATGCAGCACTTGTCGCAATATGCTCCACTGTTCGTTGACAAGAAATCATCAAAATATTTACTCCTGTAGCGAGTACGTACATGAGTTGGACAAAGATTATTTTCCATTGACTCTAGTATCCCTTGAAATAACAAGTGAAGAACATTTTCAAAATGAACAGAATATAATCGTAATACTATAAAAATGACAACAAAATTAGCAATGCCATTGAAGCAACGTAAACAAGGTATGCTGGAAAATGTGATGCGCCAGTTCGATAATGCCGCAAATATCATAAACCTTAACGGCAACATCAGAAAAATTTTAGAGGTAACCAACAATGAGTTCGTGGTACATTTTCCTGTTCGTATGGACAATGGTGAAGTAACAATATTTACCGGATACCGCGTTCAACATAATAACGCATTAGGGCCCTACAAAGGAGGTTTACGCTATCACCCTACCGTAGATATCGATGCCGCACGGGCATTGGCAATGTGGATGACGTGGAAAACCTCATTGGCAGGTTTACCCTATGGTGGAGCCAAAGGGGGAATTCAACTTGATCCATCAAAATATTCAAAGGCAGAATTGGAACGTATTACAAGAAGGTTCACCTATGCTTTAGGTGATAACATTGGTCCGGAACTAGATATACCAGCGCCCGATGTAAACACCAACCCACAGACCATGGCCTGGATATTGGACACTTACATGTCCACAAAATCTCCAGCAGAACGTTCTACAAATATGCACGTAGTAACGGGAAAACCTATTGGTGCAGGTGGTTCCGAGGGACGGGACCGTGCCACAGGCTACGGTGTTTTCCTTACCATTAAATTCTGGGCGAATAGTAATAATATTTCTCTAAAAGGTAAAAAGTTCATTGTCCAAGGGTTTGGTAATGTTGGATATTGGGCCGCCCATTTTATGGAAAAAGAAGGTGCCCTTCTAACCGGTGTTCAAGATGCGTTCGGGACTATATATAATGAAAATGGTATTTCTGTAGAGAACCTCTTGGAATATACAAAAGGGAACAATGGAAGTATTCAAAATTTTAAAGGGTCGATAGGAATCGAAAATTCAGATTTTTTTGGTTTGGATTGTGATATCTGTATTCCAGCTGCACTGGGTAACCAAATAACCGCAGAAAATGCATCTAAAATAAGGGCCTATCTTATTGCGGAAGGAGCAAACGGACCTACAGATGTGGAAGCGGAAAAGATTCTACTTGAAAAAGGTATTGATATTATCCCGGATATTCTTTGCAATTCTGGCGGGGTCATAGGTAGTTATTTTGAGTGGCTACAGAACCGGAATGGTGAGATATGGCAATTGGAAGAGGTATTGACAAAGTTGGAAAAAAAGATGAAAGAATCCTTTACCAAAGTCATGGAAGTGTCTAAAGAAAAAAAAGTGGATATGCGTACGGCCGCCTTTATAATAGCGATACAGCGTTTGGAAGAAGCTTATGTACAAAGGGGAATATTTCCATAATTGCAACGAATAAATTTTGAAACTGGTTTTCAGATCGGATTTTAAATTAAATAGATAGGTAATGAAGCATGGAAATTTAATAATAGAGAAGAAAGAGTATGTGCTCCTGAAAAGGTTGATGAATCTATCGGGATATTATAAGGACGAGACACTGCGAAAGTCCGTAAAGAAATTATTGGGTGAGCTAGAATCCGCCAAGATCGTAGAAGATGCAAAAATGCCGGCCGATGTGGTCCGCTTTAATTCTGTAATTACAATCGGTTCAAAGGAAGGATGGCATAAAACATTTCAGTTGGTACTCCCTACCGAAAGTAATATAAAGGAGGATAAAATTTCAATTACAACCCCTATGGGAGCCGCCGTCATCGGCTATGCCGAGGGTGATACAATTATTTGGGAGTTTCCGAACGGTGTAAAGGAACTGACCATAGAAAAAATAAATCATGAAAAAAAACACATAAATCTAGATATGGTATTATGAACGGGACAAAAAAAATTTATGCACATGAATCGGATGCCAGTATTATGGCCAAGAAGGACAAAGCGGAGGTCGTAAATTGGGCCGAAGCCCTTTCTTATGTAAACGAAGAATTGGAATATCTGCTCAATATCGGAGACCGAATGTTACATAATAGGGAGCTTTACCAACAATTATTGTCCTTGAGAAGTGATAATACCTTGCATTTGGCTACGCTCCATCGCTATGAGAGCTCATTGGGTAAGGCGATAGAGTGTGATACGGTAGCATGCGATGCGTATTACTTGCATCATCACGAAAAAAATCGAAACGTTTATATCGACCATCTCAAAAACTACAGAACAATAAAAACAAGGGTATTCTCAAAAATTTTGTCGGAAGTGGACACGCAGTAATATACTATTATCGGTGCTCAATTCAGAAAACGATTCAACTTGCAAAAAAAGATTCCTTAAGGTGTTGTCCATTCTACTTTAAAGAGGATTGGAATCATAATAAATTGTATTAAAGGATTTAACCTTTTCGCCAAAAATATTTTTTACATCTGGTAAATCCAGGACTTAAATTCTTAATAATAAGCAAATTAATGATGAAGAAAATTTTTACTAATTTAAAAGGCGACGTATTTGGCGGCATAACAGCAGGTATCGTAGCGCTGCCCTTGGCATTGGCTTTTGGTGTAAGTTCCGGAATGGGGCCAAGTGCAGGGCTATATGGTGCTATTTTTATTAGTTTTTTTGCCGCACTTTTTGGGGGTACGAACACACAGATTTCAGGCCCTACCGCTCCAATGACAGCCGTAAGCATGGTAGTCATTGCAGGTATTGTTGCGGTAAACGATGGTAGCTTAGAGAAAGCAATGCCCGCTATTTTATTGGTTTTTATTCTGGCTGGACTTATGCAGATCGGCCTCGGTCTTATGGGAATCGGAAGATATATACGGTATATCCCCTATCCAGTGGTTTCCGGTTTTATGACGGCAATCGGGATCATTATCCTGGTGACCCAAATTCTCCCTTCCATTGGTTACTATCCCAAAGAGGATATCAATTTTGTTGAAGGGTTCAAACCTGAGGCCGAAGAGATAATTTTGGGTGACATCCTTAGGGAGGAGACCGGGGAAGGTATTTTGGTACTAGAGGATTTTCAAGAAACAATTGTCAGAGCAAATGAAGTAACTGATGAAGTTATTTTAAAGGAAGCCAAGACCTTGGCCAATAAAGAGGCTTCGGGAGTTATAGGTGCTATTAAAGTACTTCCAAGAGCTTTACAGCACATCGATTGGCTGGAATTGATTCTAGCCTTATCCACAATTATTATCATTTATGGTTTTAAGAAAATTACCTCATCAATACCTAGTGCCTTGGTTGCCCTGCTTATAGTTTCTGGAGTAGCTTATGGTGTTGGGTTGGATTATCGCCCTATAGAACAGATTCCAGGTGGCTTTCCTTTACCCAACCTAAAAATTTTCACCCAATTTCAGCTAAGCTCAATTACCCCGTATATATTTACTGCCTTGACCCTCGCATTGTTAGGAGCCATTGATTCGCTGTTGACATCCGTTGTTGCTGATAACATGACCAAAACAAAGCACCGTCCAAATAAGGAGTTGATCGGGCAAGGAATAGGGAACAGCATAGCGGCAGTTTTTGGGGGTATTCCCGGAGCCGGTGCAACCATTCGTACCGTTGTAAATATAAATGCGGGAGGAAAAACAAAACTATCCGGTATGATCGCCGGCATTCTTCTGCTTATTATTCTATTGGCATTGGGCCCCATAGCCTCTCAAATTCCTGCCGCAGTTCTTGCTGGCATCTTGATTACAGTGGGAATCGGTGTCATGGATTATAAGGGCTTAAAGGCTATTCCTTTTATGCCCAAGGACGCCAAGTTAGGTCCTTTCAAATTTAGTTCAGAGGTAATAATTATGTTGGTAGTTATGATACTATCATCCGTTTGGAACCTAGTGTATGCCGTAGGGGTGGGTCTAATCATTGCCTCATTAATGTTCATGAAAAAAATGGGCGACCTTACGGCCGAACGCTCCGATGTGAAAACCTTAAAACGGGAAAAAGGCTGGGCCGACGAAGCGAATTTTCCCGAAAACCTAAAAGAAGAAGTCTTTATCAAACATCTTAAAGGTCCTCTATTCTTTGGTTCTACCAGCGAATTTCAAAATTTGGCCAATCAAATTCCAAGAACGGCACGTACTGTAATTATCAGAATGGGTCAAATGCAGTACTTAGATCAGTCCGGTCTGTATACGCTTGAAGATGTATTGCTAGACCTGAAGAAATCGAACATTAACGTTCTTTTAGTGGATGTTTTGAAACAGCCTAGGTATATGATGGAACGGGTAAACATTATCCCAAACCTGATACCGGAAGAACATATATTCAAAAATTTTGCACAATGCCTTGGGTGGGTAAAGCAAAATGTAAAGGATACTATACAAATTATATAGACCACACTATGGGTCATAGTGTGAACTTTTAGTAGGGTATGTCAAAAGAACAACTCGACAAAGTAGCTGAGCGACAAGATTCGAATGATCCGATTAGAAAATTGGTAGACAGGTCGGAATACAGACATGTACCGGTTACCAAATATTGGACGAAATTGGCATTTTCTACCTTCGAGGATTCGGTATATCAGCACCTTTAAAGGCTCTTATTTTAATATTTGCTGTAGAGGTTATAACGCTAGTTAATTGTATGGCGCTACACTTTCAGCATCAAAATTAATATCGTGTATGCTTAAGAAAGGAACTAAAATATATAGCATCTTATTGGGTACGTGTCCTAGATACCATCAAGAAAATAGAAAAGGAAATAGAACCACTGAAAGAAAACGCTCCCCATAAAATAAATGGTAAAATGATTGTTGCTGGCATGAAAAAAGAGGGTAACCTATCCCATATTCACATCATCGTAAGCAGGAAGGATGTGACCAATTCGTTTAGCCTTTCCTCAGGATCAAAATATTAAGCTTCCGAAGTTCAAATGCACGGTCAAAAGGTGCAACGTGGTTTTAATAGAGATGGATTCTATGAAAAATCTGAACAGTTGTTTGATAAACTCTTTGGGTACAATCGAAACTTTGCTGAAACGTATACTGCAAAAAAAGTATTCACCAAAGACCCTGTTTTATTCAAAGTGCTATTGGTAAATCTGCCTACTAATGAAAAGGCATTGGCTTTGAAATTACTATCAAAAACAAGATTGATTATCCATTCGATACCAACTAATAAAGCGCAGTTGGCCCTTAAAACTTTTCATCAATTGCGAAGAGGAATAAAAAGAGCTATTGAAGCGTGTTCAATTGGAATTTAAAAGGATTGTTATGGAAGAATTGAACAATGGATTGCTCATCGTTTTACTACTTTTTGGAAGTGGAATATGTTTTATGGTAGACCGGATATTTAAATATGGATTTTATTTCAATTTGGTTTGGCTGATTTTCTGATTGTTAGGTGCCTGGTATAAAAGCAGTAGCTTACGGCAGTTTATCTTGGCGCTACTTTTAATAGGGCTGCCTTTGTTTTTCATTAATATCCTTTTTTTGTATTCTTTCCAAAAAATCAAAACGCCACTATAAAAGGAAAATACAAGGTATTTTTACTATTCTCTAAAGGAAAATTATATCTTGAAAATATTCATCGTGGGATAGCTATAATTGGTGCGGCAGGGAGGGGTAAAACAGAAAGTGTGGTCTATCCTTTATTGAAGCATTTTAGGGAATGGAGCTTTAGTGGAATCATTTATGACTTCAAAGATTTTGAGATTACAGAACTGGCCTATCCGCACTTTAGCAAAGGGGATATCCCTTTTCATATCATTTCGTTCGATAGGTTACGATATTATGACATTTAAATTGTATTTTTTTTGTTTTATATCTTTTACCATCAGAAGCAGTTGTTAAGGATTCCTTGACAACTGAAGCTTTATCTAATTCTCCTTCTTTAAAACAGTTGTTAATGTGCAAGCTAATGTTTTGCTTTGTTTGAAATCAAACGAAATCAAATGATTTTAAATAAAATTATAAATAATTGAATATCAATAATATACGAGTATTTTTTTTCAAAAATTATAATTTCAAGACTGGCAGGCAAGAGGTCACCGGTTCGAATCCGGTATTCTCCACCAGTAAATATAAGGCTTCAAGAGTTTTGACTTTTGAAGCTTTTTTCATTTGCACGCAAAACTAGTTTTTAATTAAGATGGGTATTATTTGATACAAATTGGTCCATTTTAAAACTTCTTCACCGTTTACAGAATATTTTTTGAAAAAGAATCTACATTCATGGGGTGCTTTAACTTCAATATTAGATTAAGGAATCTAAGTTCCACAAAAGGTTAATTAACGAAACTACTAAAAGAGGCCAAGAACGGGGGTTTTAAAGAAATAGCTTTTCTCGATTAAAAATTCATTACTCATTGACTCAATGCTAATTATCCTTTATTTGAACTTTGTGAATTACGATATCGAGTACTAACTTATTTTTATTTTGAAGATATAATCATCTGTTCCTGTTTAGAACACTAATCACTAATCTTTTACCGTTTGCATTTCTTCTGTCTTACTCGAAGCAATGAATAGCGTTAAACTTGCCAAGGTATCATTACTGATTATTGGTTTACCATTTTTGGAATCAAGCATGTTGTTTTCATTTAGAAATTTAAGAAAACAAGCTGTAGCTATTCGATTATTACCATCGACAAAAGAATGATTTTTAGTGATCAGATATAATAATGTAGCAGCTTTTTCTTCTATGGTAGGGTAAAAATCCTCTGTTCCGAAACCTTTGGTAATTTGAGCTAGGGAGCGTTGAAAATTTTTATCCTTTTCCCTTCCAAAAATATCAGAATCAAATTCAGCTGACATCTGTCGGACGAGCACTTGATAATCCTGCAGACTAGGGAAAATGGACTCTTTTTTTGTTAGTCCTTTCGTGTCAAGGCTTTCGTGGTCGTAGTCATCAAGTAATTTCAATCCTTGGGAAAACTGTCTTAACCATTCATTGTTTTCATTGCTTGACCTATCTTCTATCGCCCTTCCCAATATCGAAATACCATTTATAAGTATTTCGATTTCCTCTTCTTTTTGGGCCAATCTTTTCTCATTGACGGCATAACCTTTGACCAAGTATTCTCTTAAAATACTGTTGGCCCAAATTCTAAATTGGGTTCCCTGTTTTGAATTTACTCGATAACCAACCGAAATTATAGCATCTAAACTGTAAAATAAAACAGTACGTCTAACATTCCTATTTCCTTCTTTTTGAACTACCGAGTATTTCTCGATAGTTACTTTTTTATCCAATTCCTTGGTTTTGAAAATATTTTTTAAATGAGACCTATTGTATCACTATCCTTATCGAACAATTCTGCCATTTGTCTTTGATTCAACCAAATAGTGTCATTGTCCAAGCGTATTTCTATACTGGGCTTATCGTCGTACAATATAATAGTTCCCCTATTCATCCTATTTTAGCCTAAAGGTAAGGAATCAAAAAAATAACAAAATTGTCATGTCCTTTATATCCTTTTATTGAACTTTAAGCCAAGATACCGTGTTCAATTCTTCCCAATGCATCCATAACCTTCTGTATGCCTCTTGCACTGTTTAAAAGTGATTCAGGGGTTATCCCACCTAAAGCTTTTGACTTTGTCTTTAACCACTTTTCAAAGTTGGTTTTATCCTCAAAAACTGACTCGCCATATTTTTTTAAGTCAATTAGTTCTTTTTTTAAGTCTTGCATTCTTTAAATTGACATTACCGAATTACGACATAGTGTCCTAACTCATCCTTTTACTTAAAATTCACTTCAGGTGCATCTGGAAGTCCATCTTACCTCCAAGTATTCTAACTATAAAAATTTCATTGCTTTCGGTATAATAGAACACTACATGCGACTTGTATCTATAACGTAGTAGCATCTTGTTTTTAACGGCAACATAACGCTTACCTAATTCAGGGTTATTTGCTAATTCCTGTAAAATACTTTTGAGACCATATGCATATTTAAAAGATTGATTCACTCCGAATTCTTTTATCGTGTATTTGGCAATGGACTTTATATCGCTTTTTGCCTTAACACTAATAATATAATTATTCTCCGGCATTATGCTCATTTATGGCTTCTTCCCAAATACTATCTATATTGGCATCAGATGGTCCGCTTTCCATTCCCTCGATGAGAGCCTCGTTCAAATCTACAATACGTTTTCTTCTTTCCTGATCCTTCCGTATAATATCTCTGACATATTCACTATCGTTTGTGTAAAAACCTTGCTCGATTAAGCTCTTTACGTAAGCCTCTTGTTGTTCTGTAAATGTAATTGATTTTCTAATTACCGCCATAATGAACCATTATTAATATTATTGATGCAAAATAACGATAATTTGAAAATTATGCAAATAGTAAAATATCCTTTATTTGAACTTTAAAAAAGCTTAGTGTTTTGGTATGTTTATTTTTTATTTTCATGCCAAGCGTATTTTTCCCGACTATATATTCATAAGCCGATGAAGGTAAAAATTGAAAGAGAACATCTGCATATTCCACTTCCCTTTCTTTACTTATAGACGTAACAATTGGTGTTTTAATACTATTTTCCTGGCAAAATTTGATTAAACTTTTTAATTCTTTGGGTTTTTCAAAATATCGATCAGACCATTTAATTTCGAGGGCCCAAATAGGTTTCAAAGTAGTATCACTCAATCCAACCATATCCACTTCGCCATTGCTCCATCTAGCGTAATAAGGCGTAAACAAATCCCTACTCAGGTAAAATAGATACGAAAACCACTTTTGCCGAAGGGGACATCAGAAATATGCTTCCCAGATATACAGAAGAAGCACGTAAGGCCAACCAAAGTTTATTAGAACTGTTGTATAATTTTGCCGAACGTAAAAATGCCACTCCTGCACAAATTGCATTGGCTTGGGTCTTGGCGCAAAAGCCTTGGATCGTACCCATCCCTGGAACCACGAAAACACATAGATTAGAAGAAAACCTTGACGCTATCTCAGTTGAACTCTCCGCACAGGAACTACAGGAAATTAAGTCCGCCTCAAAGCAGATACAAATAATGGGTGAACGTTATACCGAACAAATGGAAAAGTCCACGGGGCTTTAAGTAGATTTAATTCAGTAAGCGAAACTCATTTGGAGTTTTCCCAACTTTTTTCTTAAAGAGCCGCGTAAAATGCTGTGGGTACTTAAAACCTAGTTCATAGGCAATTTCACTCAAAGAGTTATCGGGATCAAAGATTTTTTGTTTGGCTATTTCAATCAACTTGTCCTGAATATGTTCATTGGCACTTTTTCCGGTTTCCTTTTTGACCAGATCACCGAAATAATTGGAAGACAAATTTTGTTCCTCCGCAAAATAGCTTACTGAAGGGGTTCCTAACACCCTAGCTTTTCCTTTTTGTATATAGGAATTCAAAGAAATTTCGAACCGTTGAATAACGCCTAGATTTTCCTTTTCCCTAGTTATGAACTGCCGATCGTAGAATCGCATACAGTATTTTAAAAATAGTTCGATATTGGCAACAACCAGTTCTTTACTATGCTTATCAATTCCTTGAGATAGTTCTGTTCGTATTTTATCAAATAAATCTAACACCAATTGTCGCTCTTTTTTTGAGACATGAAGTGCTTCATGGAATAGATAAGAAAAAAAGGTATAATTGGTCATTGTTTTTGCCAAGTGGGTACCCCAAAGCAAATCGGGATGAAACAAAAGCGCATGGCCAGATGGTTTAAAATTCTTGTCGATGTGTCCTACATTCACCAATTGCCCTGGTCCTAGAAATACCAAAGTCCCATCTTGGTAATCATAGTTCTGACGACCATATTTTAAAATACAGCCTTCCCCTTGTTTTAAAAAAATACCGTAAAAATGATACCGTACGGCTTCGGCATGTTCACTTCCCCCCCAAGTTCCTTCTGAGAGATCATGTACGCTGACCAATGGGTGCAACGTTGACAGATTAAACTTGGAACAATAATCATCTACCTTAACCAAATCTTTTATCGTAGACATAACCCTTCACATTTTTTCCAATTTAGTTAAAGTTTTGTGAACAAACCATATAGCATTTAAAAATCAGTAAAAGTGGTAGGTTATTCAGTGATAAGGGTAGCTCAACTATCTTAAATATTTAATAGGTTTGAGCAGCTTGTCTATGATGAGTTAAAAAGTAAACATTATTATAAATAAAGTTATTCAGTAGTAACATTTAAACACTTTAAAAATGAAAAATCTAGTATTTGGTATTCTATTAACAGTAATTAGCACTTCATCTTTCGCGCAAAGTACCAGCATTGAAGAAGAAATCAAGGAACTTTCCAAGCAAAAATGGCAATGGATGGCCGATAAAAATGTAGATGAATTGGCAACCCTTTTCCATGACAAATCAAAATTTGTGCACATGAGCGGTTCATGGAAAAAAGACAGGGAATTGGAAATTATAAAAACGGGAAGTATTTGGTACAAAAATGCCGATGTACATGATGTAGCAGTGGAGACATTTGGAGACGATACTGCCATACTCTGGAACCGGATAACCTTAACTGCCCATGTAAGAGGCAACGATGTATCTAACGAATTTACCGTTACCGAATTTTATAAGAAGGAAGGTGGTGATTGGAAGTTATTAGACTTGACTTTTAGCAGTGTTCGCGACACCCATGAAATAGAACATTAAAAATTAGAACATAAAAAATATGAAAAGTAAAATATTTGGTTTGTTAATCTGTCTTATGGGCACACATTTGGGAATTGCGCAATCTACTGATATTGAGCAGGAAATAAAGGACCTTTCTACCCAAAAATGGCAATGGATGGCCGATAAAAATGCCGATAGCCTTGAAGTGCTTTTTCATAATAAAGCCAAGTTTGTCCATATGGGCGGTACTTGGGGCAAAGACCGAGAAGTGGATATTATTAGGGGTGGATTTATACACTACAAAAAGGCAGATGTTCATGAGGTAATGGTAGAAGTTTTGAA
Organism: Maribacter orientalis; assembly: GCF_900109345.1. Classification (GTDB taxonomy): domain Bacteria; phylum Bacteroidota; class Bacteroidia; order Flavobacteriales; family Flavobacteriaceae; genus Maribacter; species Maribacter orientalis. The sequence continues at coordinate 608,944 of NZ_FNZN01000002.1, read as the reverse complement.
TGAGAACACTGTAATCCTTTGGAATCAAATAACATTATTGGCGGTCGTTGGTGAGAATGAAGTTAGTAACCCTTTTATGGTCACAGAAGTCTATGTAAAAGAAAACGACAACTGGAAATTGGCCGACTTGACTTTTAGCAAACTTATGATACGAGAATAAAACGAAATCAATTATAGGTAAATAAAATAAAACAGCTACATGAAGAAATTTCTATTTGGCTTAACTCTTTTGTTGGGCTTTAGCATTACGGCACAACAAAATAATTTTCATAAAGTTAAAACAGAATCAGGGATTCTTGTTGGCGTCAATGAAGGCTTGGTAACTAGTTTTAAAGGAATTCCTTTTGCGGCTCCTCCCGTTGGCGATTATCGTTGGCGCGCGCCGCAACCAGTTATACCATGGAAAGGAGAACGTGATGCAAGCAATTATGGACCAAATTGTGCACAGTCTGGTTGGGGAGGTTCGCCGGGCACAATAGTCGATGGTTCATCTGAAGATTGTCTTTACCTAAACATATGGAAACCGTCTAACATCTCTAAGCAATCAAAATTACCTGTGATGGTTTGGATACATGGGGGAGGATTTGTAGGTGGTAGTGGTTCTGGCCCCGGTATTGCAGGAAATGAGTTTGCCAAAAAAGACGTGATTTTAATTACAATTAATTATCGTTTGGGTCGTTTGGGCCATTTTGCATTTCCTGCTTTAAGTGCGGAGCATCCAGAAGAACATAAAGGAAGTTATGCTTATATGGACCAGATTGCGGCGCTTAAGTGGGTACAGAAAAATGTGGAAGCTTTTGGTGGTGACTCAAATAATGTAACCATTTTTGGTTTTTCTGCCGGTGGTGTATCTGTACATTCATTGATGACTATACCAGATGCGAAAGGTCTTTTTCACAAGGGAATTAGTCAATCGGGAGGTGGCCGGGACGGTGTTCTTACCGGAAGGCCCATTCGTGAAGAAAATGCCGACAGTTTCTATACGGTTTCAGCAGAAACCATAGGCATCAACTTTGCTAAAAAACATGGAATTGAAGGAACAGATGCAGCTGCGCTGGCCAAACTACGTGCGCTGAGTGTTGAGGAGATCGTGGACGGAGGACAGGAAACAAATGGTGTAGGTGGCCCTCGCATTTATTCTGGACCCATTCTAGATGGAACATTGGTCGTGGAAACTGCAGAGAGCGCCTATAACGCTGGCCGACAAGCAAAAATACCCCTGATCATTGGGTCTAATAGTGCAGAGATTGGCGGTCCTTTTGTAAGCACAAGTAAAACCAAAGAAGAACTATTTTCGCTTTTTGGTGATTTTATTGAGGAAGTGAAAACGGCCTATGATCCTGACGGTACTAACGAATTTACCGAGGTAATTACAAAGTTTAATTCAGATTGGGTATGGGGTGAGCCTGGGCGTTTTACCGCCAGGGCATTTACTAATGAGAATCAAGCTACATATGTGTACCATTTTGGTTTTGTACCTGACCCTTTAAAAGAGCGTATGCCATTTGGTGCAGGACACGGTTCAGAAGTCGGTTATGTATTTAACAATCTCAATGCCCGATGGGGCAACCCAGAAACGACACCAGAAGACAAAAAGGTTGCTGAAATGATGAATGCCTATTGGGTGAATTTCGCAAAGACCGGTAACCCTAATGGCGAAGATTTACCTGAATGGCCGGTTTTCATTGCCGAAGAAAATGAGATTCTTGATATAGAAAGGGACGGTTCTACAATTGGGAAACCCGATCCAAGGAAAGCAAGATTGGATGTGATTGAAAAATCCCTAAATTCAAGACACAAAATACAGGCAAGGGGCATTTAATCCGTATCAAGAAGAAATTTGGAAATCTAAAATCACACAAAGACAAGGGTATGAGAGCACAAAACAAGAGATTATCATTTTTAATGGTCCTTTTTTTGGCCCTTTTTCAGGGATATTCACAAACGAACCGGGTATTGGATATTTTTCCAGAGGGAACGGAACTTCATGGTAATATCAACTACAATAACGATACCCTTCAAAAACACCTGCTCGATATTTACTTACCTTCAAAAGTAACAGGCAAAATACCTTTGGTCATCTTTGTTCATGGTGGCGGATGGCTGGTAAATGACAAGTATTCCGATATAGGCTACATGAAAAAAACAGTGGCGGAAATTTTGGACAAAGGATACGCTTTAGCATCCATAGATTATCGCTTTGCTACTCAAGCTATTTTTCCTGCACAAATACAAGATTGCAATCGTGCCGTTTCCTTTTTGGTGGATAATGCGGATACTTATGGTTTTGATACAGACCGAATGGCCGTCATGGGATTTTCTGCAGGAGGGCATTTAGCCTCCATGATGGGATTGTCAAAGAATGATACTATCCCTGACTTTTTTATGACAGATACCAATACCTCTTTTCAGTTTCAGGCGGTAGTCGATTTTTACGGTCCGGCAGAACTCTTATTATTTCCGGGGGCCAATGACCCAAAATCACCTGAAGGACTGTTGATCGGGTCAGCTCCCCTTGATCGTCCTGATTTGGCCAAGGCCGCCAGTCCCGCTAGCTACGTTGATGGGAACGACCCGCCTTTTTTGATTATTCATGGTGAAAAAGATGAGTTAGTTTCCCCAAGACAGTCCCAACTCTTAAGTGCGTGGTTGACGATAAAGGGCGTAGAAAACGAATTGATCATGGTGAAGGATGCTCCTCATTTTGGGGAAATGTTTGATGTGGATGAGATACGCACCAAGGTTATTGCTTTTTTACAAAAGCACTTAGAATAAAAATTAAAAAGAAAGTAAAACGAAAAAGTAGCATACCATGTCAGAGCAACCTAAAGAAACGAGCAAACAAATCAACAGAAGGGGATTCATATCAAAATCAGCACTTTTAGGAGCAGGTATGGCAGCGACTCCATTCGCTTTTGGCAGTGAAATAAATGATTCAACCAAAAAACTTATTAATAACCCAGCTGTAATTGGCGGTAAACGCATGTTGGGTAGCCTTGAAGTTTCCCCTATAGGTTTAGGATGCATGGGTATGAAGAGTGGTAGTTACAATCCTCCTCGCGATAAAAAAGACATGATTCCGGTAATACGCGGTGCTGTAGATTTAGGCGTAACTTTTTTTGATACGGCAGAAGTTTATGGCCCATTTACCGACGAGGAATTGGTAGGTGAGGCTCTCCAACCCATCAGGGACAAAGTGGTCATTGCCAGCAAATTTGGGTTCGAGTTATCGACTGGAAGTCGTGGAGGAAGAAATAGTAGACCTGAAAATATAAGAAACGCTGTTGAAGGCATGCTAAAAAGACTACGCACGGATCGCATCGATTTGTTGTATCTACATCGTCTAGATCCAAATGTTCCCATTGAGGATGTAGCAGGTACGGTAAAGGATTTGATCAAAGAAGGTAAAGCACTTCATTTTGGGTTGTCGGAAGTATCACCTTCAACTATCAGAAAGGCCCATGCGGTACAAAAAGTTTCGGCCTTGCAAAGTGAATATTCAATAATACAACGTGCCTTAGAAAACGAGGTAATCGATACTTGCGAGGAACTTGGTATAGGTTTTGTGCCATGGGGGCCTGTGTGCAGAGGTTTTTTAGGTGATAAATTCAATGAATACAGTCGTTTTTCCGAAGACTCCCGTTTTGCAGCGGTTCCTTATTTTACCTCAGAGGCTATTAAGGCACATATGGAAGTTTTGAATCTCGTTCGTGAATGGGGTAGAAGAAAAGATGCCACCCCTGCACAAATTTCTTTAGCGTGGTTATTGAGTCAAAAACCATTTATAGTTCCAATACCCGGAACAACAAAATTACATCACGTAAAACAAAACCAAGGAGCGCTTAATATTTCATTTACAGATGCCGAGAAAATTGAGTTTAGAACTGCCTTAGAAAAAATTCCTTTGGTGGGTGTAAGAGCGCCAGAGACTGCATTGGTAGACCAATAAAATAGGAGAGAAATTTATGACCAAGCTTTTAATTTTATTAACATTCTTTAGTTCTTGTTTCTCATCTGAAACAAAGAAGGAGATGCGATTACAGGAATCGGATAAAGTTCTTGTGGTTTATTTATCCCGAACTAACAATACCAAAGCTTTGGCAGAGATTATTCACCAAGAAGTAGGTGGCGATTTAGTTCCCTTAGAGCTTGAAAATCCATATCCTGAAAATTATCGGGCTATTGTAAAACAGGTGGCCGAAGAAAATGAAACCGGGTTTTTACCACCGTTAAAGACTAAGGTCGATATGAAAAAGTACGAAACCATATTTATTGGTTTTCCTACTTGGGGTATGCAGCTTCCCCCTCCTTTAAAGAGTTTTTTAACTGAAAATAATCTCGAGGGGAAAACGGTGATTCCGTTCAATACCAATGCAGGTTATGGTGTTGGCAGTAGTTTCGACACCATTGAAATATTATGCCCGAAGAGTAAAATTTTAGAAGGCTTTTCAATAAAAGGAGGAAAAGAAAGGGACGGTATTTTTTTGGCGATTAAGGGAGAAAATGAAAAAGAGGCCAAGGTTGCTATCAAATCTTGGCTATCTAAAATTAAGTTAGGGGTGGTTGATTAGCTGATAATAAGAGATTTAACATTGTTTTTTTTCTCAAATAGACCAGTTTTATAATCGACCCAACTAAATAAATTATTAACTTGATACAAACCTTGAATATTATATGATCATGGAAACATTTACTTTAAAAATTAACGGAACTACTAAAAGCATAGAGGTCGACCCAACTACTCCGATGCTATGGGTCTTACGAGATCATTTTAACATGGTAGGCACTAAATTCGGCTGCGGTATTGCACAATGTGGTGCATGTACCGTACACTTGGGCGACAATGCGGTACGTTCATGTCAATTACCTATTTCTGCTGTGGGTGATCAAGATATAACCACTATTGAAGGGCTTTCAGAAAATGGGGATCATCCTGTGCAAAAAGCATGGTTAGAGATAGATGTGCCTCAATGTGGTTATTGCCAAGCTGGACAGATAATGACTGCTTCGGCATTATTAAAGAAAAATCCGAATCCTTCCGATGAAGAGATTGAAGGAGCCATGAACGGAAATATTTGTCGTTGTGGTACCTATACAAGAATTAAGAAAGCCGTGAAAATGGCCGCAAATAGTGAATTATCCTAAAAAACTGAATCCATGACACACGTAAAAACACAGATAGGAAGAAGAGCATTTCTTAAGAATACAGGCCTGGCCAGTGGAGGTTTGATCATTGGTTTCAGTTGGTTGAATTCTTGCAAGCCCAAGGCAGTACCTGAAAAGGAAATGGAGTTGGCTCTGAAAATGCCCAAGGAATGGTCAGAATTCAACAGCTATATTAAAATTGGAGAAAATGGTGTGGTGACTTTGATGGCACCTAATCCGGAATTCGGTTCCAATGTAAAAACTTCCCTACCCATGATATTGGCCGAGGAATTGGATGTAGATTGGAAAATGGTCTTGATAGAGCAGGCTAATTTCCATCCTGAAAAATTTGATAGGCAATTTACCGGAGGTAGTCAAGGGATTCGCACGGGATGGCCTGGACTTCGGGTAGCTGGCGCCACGGCCCGTCAAATGTTATTAATGGCCGCTGCACAGCAATGGAATGTTCCTGTGAATGAATTAACCACAAATAACGGAACTGTTTATCATAAAACCACTGGGCAGGAAATAGGTTACGGTGAATTGGCATCCTTAGCCAAGGACATTACCATACCCGAGGAGCAAGAAGTACCTTTAAAAGCGGTGAGTGACTTTAAAATAGTCGGTGTTTCAAAAAAAAATGTAGACACCAAAAATATTGTCACTGGAAAACCACTCTTTACCATGGACTTGCAAGAGGAAGGGATGTTGGTCGCAATGATAGCACTTCCACCTTTTGGTATGAAGATTAAATCTGTAGATGACTCGGTTGCTAAATCTATGCCAGGAATAAAGGATGTATTTACCATACAAACCTTACAGGATGATTATGAGCGTAACTTTTTTGACACCACTACCCATACCAAAATAGCGGTAGTAGTAGGAAACAGTACATGGGAAGTAATGCAGGCAAAAAAAGCGCTACGAATGGAATGGGAAGAAATTTCGGATTCCGAATTTGTGATGGCCGGTTTTCGAGGTAAAACCACGATTAAAGTACCAGCCGGACTTGAAAGTACCGAGGAACATAATGAAAAAATGAAGGAAATGTCCTTGAAAAAAGGGAATGTTCTAAGAAGGGACGGTAATCCGGAAGAGGCGTTCCTAAATGCTGACAAGGTTCTAGAGCGAACCTATACAGCTCCCTATTTGGCCCATAACTGTATGGAACCCGTCAATTGCTTTGCACATGTGACCGAGAAAGAAGCAGTGCTCTATGCACCGACTCAGGCTCCTGAGCTTATTTCTGGTACTTTGGCAGCTAGGTTGGGACTTCCGGAAGAAAACATTCATATAAACCTGACCCGAATGGGGGGCGGTTTTGGCCAAAGGGCATACGGTCACCATCTTGTAGAGGCAGCTGTAATCTCTCAAGAAATAAAGGCTCCGGTAAAGTTGGTTTATACTCGTGAAGATGATATGACCTATGGTATTTACAGACCTACCTATACCGCAACCTACCGGGCTGCCTTAGACAAGGACAATAACCTAATCGGTTTTCATGTACGTGGTGGTGGAATACCGGAGCATCCAGTCGCGGCGAACCGTTTTCCTGCTGGGGCAATCGATAATTATTTGGCCGAAGGATGGGCTTTGGAATCTAATATTACCATTGGTGCCTTTAGGGCACCCCGTTCCAACTTTATTGCCGGTGCAGAACAATCCTTTTTAGATGAGCTAGCAGAGACCATGGGAAAAGACCCTATTGATTTTAGGTTAGAGTTGCTCGATAGGGCCGCGAAAAACCCCGTAGGCGAAAACAATGACTATGAAGCGGAACGTTATGCCGGTGTACTTGAGTTGGTAAAGGAAAAATCAGGTTGGAAGCAAAGTGAAAAGCCAGGAATCCATAGAGGGGTTTCCGCCTATTTTTGCCATAACAGTTATGTAGCACAAGTCTTGGAATTGTCTATGGACAGTGAAATGCCAAAAATGGAAAAAGTAACGGCTGCAATCGACTGTGGTATTGTCATAAATCCCGATTTCGCAACCAATATGGCCGAAGGTGGCATTGTAGATGGCATAGGTAACGCCATGTTCGGGGAAATGTCCTTTACAAATGGTGTTCCAGACCATAAAAACTTTGACACTTACCGAATGATCCGATTTAAAGAGGCACCAGAAACCATTGATGTACATTTCGTTGAGAATGATACGGACCCAACTGGATTGGGTGAGCCTCCATTTCCGCCGATATTCGGAGCTTTGGCAAATGCATTGTACAAAGCTACAGGTAGAAGACATTATAGACAACCTTTTATAACGGATAAACCATCGTTGGTAGGGTAATTTGTCTAGTATCAATATTTGGTAAGAAAATAAGTTAATTCCATATATATATATATATATATATATTCTGATTTTGATAGAAAAAGACATTGAAACTGATTTATGGAAGTGATGGGTAAAGAAAAAATGGAAAAAATTTCAGGAGGATATATAGCCGGAATGAAAATTCAAAAACTATATAAAAATTAACAACATACAATGGGTTTTAAAATTATAAACCCTATAAAATTTGTAACTTAAATCAGTCTTTATTTAAACTAAAATATCATGGCAAACTTCAATCTAAAAATTAACGGAAAAACTCACGAAATTGAGGTCGACCCAACTACTCCGATGCTGTGGGTCTTACGCGACCACATTAAATTGGTAGGCACAAAATTCGGCTGCGGTATTGCACAATGCGGTGCATGTACCGTTCACTTGGGTGAGAATGCGGTACGTTCATGTCAATTACCTATTTCTGCTGTGGGTGAGCAAGATATAACGACCATTGAAGGACTTTCAGAAAATGGGGACCATCCTGTGCAAAAAGCATGGTTAGAGATTGATGTGCCTCAATGTGGTTATTGCCAAGCCGGACAGATAATGACCGCTTCGGCATTTTTAAAGAAAAATCCGAATCCTTCCGATGAAGAGATTGAAGGGGCCATGAACGGAAATATTTGTCGTTGTGGTACCTATACTAGAATTAAAAAAGCCGTTAAAATGGCAGCCAATATAAACCAAAATACATAATAGCTATGACTCATATAAAAACAAAATTAGGAAGACGCGCTTTTATAAAGAATAGCAGCCTTGCCGGTGGAGGGCTTGTACTTGGATTCAGTTGGTTAAATTCTTGTAAACCAAAAGTTGCCGAGGCACTGGCAATAGAAATAGAAATGCCGAAAGAGTGGTATGAAATCAATGGATATTTAAAAATAGGCGATAACGGGGTGGTTACGATTATGTCGCCGAATCCTGAAATTGGCCAAAATGTTAAGACATCTATGCCTATGATCGTGGCAGATGAATTGGAGGTTGATTGGAAAAATGTCGTAGTTGAACAAGCTCCTCTTAATACCAGCCTTTATAGTTGGCAGGTTGCAGGTGGTAGTAGGTCAATCAGTAGTTCTTGGGAAAATCTTCGAATGGCAGGCGCTACAGCTCGCCAAATGCTAAAAGAAGCAGCTGCTAAGGCTTGGCAAGTACCGGTTGAAGAAATTACTGCAGTAGCTGGGATTCTTTCACATGAAGCAAGTGGAAATTCTGCTGGCTATGGTGAAATGGCATCGGCAGCTTCTAAAATAGAAGTACCTGAAGAAGTAGAATTGAAGAAAATATCGGATTTCTCCATAATCGGTACATCCCGAAAAAATGTAGATGGTAAAAAGATAGTTACAGGCAAACCTTTATTTGGATTAGATGTTCAGCGAGAGGGCATGTTGATAGCATCGTTGGTACACCCGCCGGCCTTTGGCATGAAGTTGAAGTCATTTGATGCGGAGGCCGCTAAACAAATGCCGGGTATACGTGATGTTTTTTCCATAAAACTATATGATGACGACTACAAAAAAATGGCTTTCCATTTTACGGCTTTTAATGAATTGGTCGTAGTTGTTGGTGACAGTACTTGGCAAGTATTTCAAGCTAAAAAGGCCTTGAAAATAGAGTGGGAAAACAATGCGGATATTACTGATACCATGACCATGTTCGGTAACGACATGAAAGTTACCTTCCCTGCTGGCATGGAAAATTCAGAGAGTCACACTGCTAAATTAAAAGAATTGACAGGTCTCAATGCCAAAGTAGCACGTAAAGATGGTAACCCTGAAGCTGCTTTTAAAAGTGCCGCTAAAATAATTGAGCGTAGCTATAGTTGTCCTTTCTTGGCGCATAATACCATGGAACCCATGAATTTCTTTGCCCATGTTACAGAGGATCATGCAGAGTTACTCGGTCCCACCCAAACTCCGGAATGGATGGAGTCTGCCGTTTCAGAAGTTTTAGGACTTCCATTAGAAAAAATAGATATTCAAATGACACGCCAAGGTGGTGGTTTTGGGCGAAGGTTATATGGTCATTTTATGGTAGAGGTTGCTGCCATTTCTAAACGCATGAGTGCACCGGTAAAATTGGTGTATAGCCGTGAAGATGATATGACCCAAGGTATTTATCGCCCTGCATATTATGCCACGTATAGGGCTGCCTTCGATGCAGATAATAAGTTAACAGCTTTTCATGTAAAAGCAGGGGGCATACCAGAAAGTCCACTTTTTGCAAATCGTTTTCCTGCCGGTGCTATTGATAACTATTTGGCTGAAGATTTTACTGTTGATTCGAATATTACAACTGGGGCATTTCGAGCGCCACGGTCTAATTTCATCGCAGGTGCAGAACAATCCTTTTTAGATGAGGTGGCTGAGGAAATGGGCAAGGATCCAATCGATTTTAGATTAGAGTTATTGAAACGTGCAGAGGAAAATCCTGTGGGAGAAAAAGAATCTAACGACTATGATGCTGCCCGTTACGCCGGGGTTTTAGAATTGGTACGTGAAAAATCGAATTGGAAACAAACCGAATCTGGTGTACATAGAGGTGTTTCTGCCTATTTCTGTCATCAAAGTTATGTGGCCCAGGTATTGGATATAGTTATGGAGAACAATAAGCCAGTCGTTCAAAAGGTTACCGCTGCAATAGATTGTGGTATCGTAGTGAACCCAGATGCTGCCTCCAATTTATCCGAGGGAGGGGTGATTGACGGAATTGGTCATGCCATGTACAGTGGTCTAACTTTTAAAGATGGAATGCCCGAACAAAGCAATTTTGATCGTTATCGATTAATTAGACATAAAGAGGCGCCAAAATCAATAGAGACACATTTCGTTCAAAGCGAAATTGACCCAACAGGAATGGGTGAACCACCTTTTCCACCAATTATGGGGGCCTTGGCAAATGCACTTTATAAAGCTACGGGACAAAGACATTACCATCAACCATTTATTACAGATAAGCCACCATTGATAGGATAAAACAAATACAATTTAGATGTCGGTAGTAAAAACGAAAATAGGGAGAAGGTCGTTTATAAAAAACACTAGTTTGGCAGGAGGAGGTCTTGTGCTGGGATTTAGTTTTTTGAATTCTTGTAAACCTGACCAAGCGTCGAACATGGTTGCCGATGAATTGCCAAAAGAATGGTTTGAGATCAATGCTTATCTGAAAATTGGCGAGAATGGCAAGGTAACCATCATGTCCCCAAATCCGGAAGGTGGCCAAAACGTAAAGACTTCCATGCCCATGATCGTGGCCGATGAATTGGATGTAGATTGGGAACATGTTATTGTTGAACAAGCATCATTAGATACTGACTCCTTTAACTTTCAGTTTTTAGGTGGAAGCCAAGCCATACGTAGAGGTTGGGAAGGCTTAAGAATGGCAGGGGCATCGGCAAGGCATATGCTAATGGCTGCTGCGGCCGAAAAGTGGCAAGTACCGGCATCTGAAATTACTACGGAAACGGGTATTTTAAAACATGGTTCAAGTGACCGATCTATGGGTTATGGTGAAATTGCATCAGCGGCCGCAAAAATTCCCGTTCCAGAAGAAGTAGAACTGAAAGAAATCAATGATTTTAAAATTATTGGTACTTCTAAAAAGAATGTAGACGGCCTTAATATAGTAACAGGCAAACCTCTTTTTAGTATTGATACCTACGAAGAAGGTATGCTAACAGCAATGATTGTTCATCCACCAGCATTTGGTTTAAAATTTAAATCTGTAGATGATGCAGCAATAAAATCGATGCCTGGTATTCGCGATGTTTTTCCGATAAAGGTGCTTGAAGATGATTATGAAAGACAGCATTTTGATACGTGTACTTTTTTAGAAGTTGTTGTCATTGTAGGCGATACAACTTGGCAGATAATGAATGCCAAAAAAGCTATTAAAATTGAGTGGGAACCTTTTGAAACCTATACAGAGGAAAGGCAGCCCTATAGTGGACCTAAACAAATATTGACTATTCCTGCTGGGTTAGAAAACTCAGAAGAACATAAGGCTATGATGGCTGCTATGACATCTAAAAAAGCAAAGGAAGTTCGTAAAGACGGTAATCCGGAAAGGGCTTTTAGAAATGCCACTAAAATTGTTGAACGCATCTACACAGCACCATTTTTGGCTCACAACTGCATGGAGCCTATGAACTTTTTCGCTAATGTTACGGCAGACAAAGCAGAACTTAAAGGACCGTTACAAAAACCAGAACTTACAGAGCACGCCATTTCGGAACGATTGGGTATGCCCATTGAAAACATAGACATTCAAATGACCCGTTTGGGTGGTGGCTATGGACGTAGGTCTTATGCACATTGGTTAATTGAAGCGGCAATAATTTCACAAAAGGTGAAAGCACCCATAAAATTGGTCTATTCACGTGAAGATGACATGACCGGTGGTATTTATCGGGCCGCTTATCAAGTAAAGTATAGGGCTGCGCTCGATGCAGATCATAATATTACCGCGTTTCATGTAAACGCAGGAGGAATACCTGAGAGTCCTTTGTATGCAGATAGATTTCCTGCTGGAGCCGTTGCTAATTATTTGGCAGAAAGCTGGGAAATAAATTCTAACATTACTATAGGTTCTTTTAGAGCACCACGCTCTAATTTTATGGCAAGTGCAGAACAGTCTTTTTTAGATGAAGTGGCAGAAGCCACAGGAAAAGATCCTATCGATTTTAGATTGGAGTTGTTAGAACAAGCAAAAAACAATCCCGTTGGAGAACGAAATGATTATGATGCCGAACGTTATGCAGGAGTTTTAAAATTAGTGAAGGAAAAATCGAATTGGGATGAGAACTTTGAAGGACTATCTAGAGGAGTATCAGCGTATTTCTGTCATAATTCATATGCCGCTCAAGTATTGGATATGAAATGGGAAAATGACAAACCGGTTATTAAAAAAGTTACCTGTGCCATTGATTGTGGGATTGTAATAAATCCTGATGCTGCTATCAATTTGTGTGAAGGAGGCATTGTAGATGGCATTGGAAATGCCTTATATGGTGAACAGACCTTTAAGGAAGGTGTACCCCAAAAAAGTAATTTCGATAGCTATCGAATGATACGTATGACCGAAGCACCAAAGGAGATTGACATTCATTTTGTAAAAAGTGATATAGACCCAACGGGGTTGGGAGAACCTTCTTTTCCACCCACATTTGCCGCGGTCGCCAATGCAATGTATAAAGCAACCGGAGAACGATATTATCACCAACCATTTCTAAACAATCCTTCGAACAATAGCTAGTTTAAATAAAATTAAACGCTATAAACCAACATCTTGATGACCACATTATATGAAACAATGCAATGGTTACATTGGTATACTTTTACTAATAGGATTATTGGGGTCGGTGGGTTGTACCAATTCCAAAGAAAAAATAAAGCAAGGCAGAACTTGGATGACTTACCAAGGCGATGCGGCAAGTTCAAGTTATTCCCCTTTATCGCAAATAAATGCTTCGAATGTAAACCAATTACAAAATGTATGGACATTTCAAACCACTGATTTACCCGATGGTGCTGACCCAGTTACTAGTCAAAGCAACCCGATTATTGTTGATGGAATTCTATACGCCAATTCTGCTAAGCAAACGGTTTATGCCATTAATGCAAAAACAGGTGAAAAGATATGGTCGTTCAATCCTTTGGAAAAAGGAGAACCAAGTGCCACCAGTAGAGGAGTAACCTATTGGGAAAATGGTGATGACAAACGTATTCTATATTCGGCACGTAATTTTTTAATGGCGATCGATGCCACCACAGGAAAATTGATAACTACGTTTGGGGAAAATGGAAAAGTAAATCTTAATGTAGGTGTACGTGATGACCCAAACAAAATCTCCGTGGCACTTACCACACCTGGTAGCATCTATAAGGACCTAATTATCGTTGGTTCAAGATTACCTGATTTTTATGGTTCTCCGCCAGGGGATATTCGCGCTTACAACATAAAAACCGGTGAATTGGCTTGGACATTTCATACCATTCCCCATCCGGGAGAACCAGGATACGAAACATGGCCTCCCGATGCGTATAAATATGCCGGTGGAGCCAATTGCTGGGCAGGTATGAGCATTGATAGCGAACGCGGAATGGTGTTTCTGGCATTAGGCTCGCCAACTTTTGATTTTTATGGTGCCGATAGGGAAGGCGCTAATCTCTATGGTAATAGCGTATTGGCATTAGATGCTGCCACAGGGCAGTATAAATGGCATTTTCAAACGGTGCATCATGATATTTGGGATTATGATCTGCCCTGTCCGCCAAATCTTGTAACGTTAAAGCAAGATGGAAAAGAAATAGATGCCGTGGCCCAAGCGACCAAACACGGATTCATTTTTGTGCTGAACCGTGATACAGGCGAACCTATTTTTCCTGTAGAAGAACGTGAGGTTCCAGAGTCTCACCTTCCGGGAGAAATAGCATACAAAACACAACCATTCCCCACCAAACCTAAGCCTTTTGTAAAGCAGTCCATGACCGAAGAAGACCTCAATTATTTTACAGAACAAGATTACGATTCTATTTTAAAAACATTTAGGTCGGTCAGGTATGAAGGTTTGTTCACTCCGCCAGATTTAAAAGGAACCTTATCGATACCTGCTACGCGCGGAGGAGTCAATTGGGGCGGTGCCGCCTTTGACCCAAATTCATCGTATTTATACATAAGAGGAAATAACCTACCAGAAATACAGACCATTGTAGATGCCAATGCACATTTTGCAGCAGATAATAGTACACGTTATGAGTATGGTCGTGCCGCCTATAAAAAATACTGTGCCACCTGTCACGGAACCGAAATGGAAGGTGTTCCCCCAACTTTTCCTGCACTTTCAGGCTTAAAGGGAAAGGTAGAAGAACATGAAACACTTTTAAAAATTCGCCAAGGTGGCGGACAAATGCCAGGTTTTAAAGGGGTGCTCACCCCACGTGAAGAAAGGGGGGTTATGGCATTTTTGTATGACAAAGAAGAGCCCTTAATAGAAGTGCCACAAGATATAAAAAGTGAAGAAGTACCCGTGCGCTACATGAATAGTACAGCCTATAGAACGTGGAGCGACCCTAGTGGCAACCCTGCCCTAAAAGCCCCATGGAATACCTTAAATGCGCTAAACCTTTCTACAGGTGAATATGAATGGCAAATACCATTGGGCAATGATGAAAAATTACAGGAAAAAGGTGCTCCAGATACTGGATTAATGGCGAGGTCTGGCCCTATGGTAACCGCTGGGGGTTTAGTGTTTATTAGTGGCGCAGCCGATAAAAAATTATGGGCCTTTAACAAGAAAACGGGGAAGTTGGTTTGGGAAACAGAATTGCCTGCCGCAAATAATGCTAATGTGTGTTCATATTCGGTAGATGGTAAACAATACATTGCCCTTTCCGTTGGTGGTACCAATGAGAATCCGTCAGGTTCTGTGATGGCATTTGCTTTACCAGATTTAAAGTAGCTGCATTATTATTTCAATAGAATTTTTTACATTTTCCAGTAATTTGATATTGACAATTAGTTTTATCTTGTTGACTGGTTCTTAAACATACTTCTCCCTAACATTTTAAAGGACTTTAGCTTTTAGTATTACTACTTTATCAATTTTTTACTCAATTCCTCTAACGATACCCCTTTGGTTTCTGGCATTATAAAATGCACCCATAAGAGCTGTAAAACCATCATAACTGCAAAAAACAGGAAAACGGTACCTGCGCCAATAGTGGAGAATAAAAAGGGAACTGCCGCTGGGATAGCTGCCGCCAAGATCCAGTGTACGGAGCAACCAAATGCTTGCCCGCTTCCACGTAAGTGGTTAGGGAATATTTCAGATATAAAT
The DNA here is from genome assembly GCF_900109345.1 of Maribacter orientalis. Taxonomy (GTDB): domain Bacteria; phylum Bacteroidota; class Bacteroidia; order Flavobacteriales; family Flavobacteriaceae; genus Maribacter; species Maribacter orientalis. The sequence continues at coordinate 593,637 of NZ_FNZN01000002.1, read as the reverse complement.
ACCCAAATAACACTTCCTTGTCCAATAGCATGGGCAGCAATAAATATGAACAAGAAGATAGGCACTGCCATACCTTCCCACTGAAAAAAGAATGCGCATGCTACAAGTGATAACGACACAATATACCCCACGGAGCCAATATACATTAATTGCTTTCGCCCTAATTTGTCGATGAGGTTAATGCCTAACAAAGTAAAAAGCATATTCGTAACGCCAATGCCCACGCTGCTTAATAATGCGGTACTTTCACCCAAGCCCGCTTCTTCAAAAATACGGGGTGCATAATATAAAAATGCGTTAATACCGGAAACCTGATTAAAAAAAGCAATAAGAAAAGCTAGCATAAGCGGAAAGCGATATTTCTTCATAAAAATAGACTCTCCTTTTACGTTGTTTTTATCGTCTTGTTGGATTATATCGACCACAGCATCCACATCTTGATCTGGGTCAATTAATCTCAATACCTTTTTAGCTTCATCAATTCTGCCCTGAGTTATCAACCATCTTGGACTTTTTGGTACGGTAAGTACGAACAAGGTATATATAACGGCAGGTATGCCTTCTACACCAACCATCCACCGCCATGCGTTTTCCCCTAATCCGCTAAGCATATAATTAGATAGGAAGGCGATAAGAATACCGAATACCAAACTGAATTGATAGAAACCGACGAGTTTGCCTCGTTTGTCCGCAGGTGAAATTTCAGAAATATATGCAGGAGCTGCAATAGTAGAAACACCAACGCCAATACCACCAATAAATCTAAAAATAGCAAATGTAATCGGGTCATTGGCAAGCGCTGATCCGATGGCAGATACGCTGAATAAAATACCAATCCATATTAAGGTATTTTTTCGACCGAATTTATTGGTAGGAAAACCGGCAAACAAAGCACCCAAAACGGTACCCCACAAAGCACTTGAAATCACCACCCAACCATGAAATGAATCAGAACTCTGCCACAGGGCCTGCAGTTGTTTATCCGCTCCTGAAATTACAACGGTATCAAATCCAAATAAAAAGCCAGCTAGGGCTACGGTAATAGACCAAATAAGTATTTTGTTCATGTTGTTGAGGTTGATTAAGTAACCGTTAAATATAACAAATTGAAACCGTTAAATCTTAATGTATATAGACAACAATAAAATCAGATTATTGGTAACTTGTGATAATTTTAAAAATTGAACGATGAAAGATTTGAAAAATAAGGTCGCCTACATTACAGGAGGCACTAAGGGTATTGGTTTTGCAGTAGCGCAAACATTGTTAAATCAGGGTATGAGAGTTGCCATTAGTGGCAGATCGCAGAAAAGTGTAGATCAGGCGCTAAAGGATTTTAATAATGATGCTGTTTTAGGAATTGTTTCCGATGTATCTAAGATGACAGATGAAAAGAATGCCGTTTCAAAAATTATCGAAAAATGGGGCCAATTAGATGTTGTTTTGGCAAATGCAGGTGTAGGTAATTTTGCGCCGATTGATAAAATGACAGATGAGGAATGGCACCAAATGATAAATACCAACTTAAACGGTGTTTTTCATACGCTTAAAGCCTCTGTAGAAGCTTTAAAGAAAACTGAGGGGTATTACATTACGTTGGCTAGTTTGGCAGGTACCAATTTCTTTGCGCAAGGGGCGGGTTACAATGCCTCTAAATTTGGGGTTGTGGGCTTTACACAAGCGGCGATGTTAGATTTAAGACAGTATGGAATTAAGGTATCTACCATTATGCCAGGTTCTGTGGCCACGCATTTTAACCACAATGAACCGGATGAAAAAGACGCATGGAAAATTCAACCAGAAGATATTGGTGAATTGGTACTTGACCTATTACAAATGAACGAAAGAACCTTACCAAGTAAGATAGAAGTGAGGCCTTCTCGACCGGATAAAAAATAACTTTACACTTCTTTTTCGGTAAAGGGAATATCAGCATTACAGATTTCTGTAATCAGCTGACCAAGAATCTGCTCGAAATCAGAAATTACCTCATTGTTTATGATGTGATTTTTGGTTCCTCGGGCAGATTCTTTTTGAGCGAAAAGCAACGTGCCTTCAGCAAAATTTTTCAATGAGATAATTCCAGCCTGAATAGATAGATTTTCTTTTGGATTTGTTTTAAAATACATTAATCCATAACATAGCAATTGAAAAGCTTTGCTATACTGATATTCTTCGGTAAGAATGTCCCAATCCATAATTTCCACATTACGTCTCTCTACTTTTCCTGTTTTATAATCAATGATACGGGTAATTCCATCAAATTCGTCTATACGGTCTAGTTTACCTTTTAGGATGATAGGAAAATCCAATCCGCTTATTTGGAGTGGTACGGATAAGGACTGCTCCAAAGCTATTATTTTAATGCTATGGTCATTCAATGCAGATATTTCGGCATCAATAAAGGTTTGTATGTATTTAAGAATAACATGAAAAGAAATATAGTTTTTCCCAGAGCTGATATTTCCCTCTTTGTACGTCTTTTCAAAGTTAAGTGATACTATTTGTGGTATATTCTTTTTAATGCCATTTAAAAGCTCAACAGTAAGGTTTATTCCAACTAATGGTGCATAAAGTTCTTCTAAACTGTCATGTACGATGGTGCCAAAAGTATTTGGGGCAAGAGTTTCCTCAACTTGTAAAACATCGTTAATATGTAATAGGTTTTGTTTGTAAAAATCTATTGGATTTCTAATGTAGTTGCTTAAAGAACTTGGCGAAAATCCTTTTTTAGCCTTTTCTTGAATTAATGCAACTAAGCTTTTGGTTTTAAAAATCGTTTCATTTTTTTTAGTAAAAGATTGTATTTGAGGGGTAGCAATATACTCTGTAATATCCGTTCTATTTTCATCCGTAAGTAGTTGTGTAATCAGCCTGCTTTTTTCGCCACCCTCTAAGGCATCAGGTTCAGTATTATATAAAATATATACGTTCTTAGCCCTCTGTAACAATCGGTAAAAATGGTAGGTGTAAACAGCGTCTTTTTCTTTATATGTGGGTAGACCATTTTTAATTTTAAGGTCAAAGGGTATGAATGAATTGTTAGATTTACCAGAAGGTAAAACACCTTCGTTCACTGAGGTTATGATAATAGTTTCAAAATCGAGCAATCTACTTTCTAGCATTCCCATAATTTGAATTCCTTCTATTGGGTTACCTTGAAAGTCTAATGTTTCAGTACTTAGTAGCTGCTTGAATAGCTGCTTGAAACTTTTAAGATTGTTGATATAAGAAAAAGTTGCGCATAAATCTTTAAGCTGATTAAATATGGTATAAAATTTATAAAGCTGTTCTAGTAATAGGGTATTGTTTTTTACTATTTCTATTGTTCTAATAGATTGAATAAGTACTAGGAAGTTATCAATTAAGTTGATCGGATTGTTGTTAGTTTCCTTAAACAATAATGATACTGTAGCATTTGTTGGTATTAAATCTTCAATTTGAGAACTTGAGATATAAGACCAATTATTTAATTTTATTTTGGTTATTAATGCCTCGGCAGACACCTCATTAGCATCAAATAGTAATACGGCATAGGAATGCGTGAGCAAGTTTAATAGGTTTTTGTAAAACCATCCTTTCTCTATTTTTTGTTCATGAAAGTCTATGAGGTTAGTGAAAAAACTAGCTAATGGTGTCGATTCTAGTTTTTGCCCCATAGTAATATTGGTAGCCGAAATATTAGAAGGAATTGAATTTAATAAAGGGTTTAATAATTCTTCATTGCCCAATATTATTGCTGAATTACTAAGAGATTCAGGATGTTCATTTTGAATTTTGTAAAGTAAATTACCTACATAATTTACCTGAGATATATTCTTGGGCACACCTATAATTTCAATATGCTTTTCAGTATTATAGTGGGTGGTTAGTCCGTTAAGGGTTTTTCCTTTTAGAACTTTCCAGGTATTTTGATAGTTTCTTATAAAATAACCTGCATCGTGAATATTATCTTTTAAGAAATAAGGGTCGATGTCCCAATAGATACTGGCATCGGTCTTTTCTAGTATGGTTTGTATAAGAATACTTTCTGCAGTATTCAGAGCATTAAAACCAAGGAAAATATGTTTTTTATGTATAGTCTTAAGGTAGTTGGGTAATTCCGATACCGATGTTTTATAAATGAGACCTTGATGGCCTAGACCTTGTTTAATTAGATTGGAATTAAATTGGTTATAGATATCTTCTAAATACCTCCAGAAATGAAGGTAATTTTCAATCATTTCGGAATTTTCAGGATTCAAAGACCAATGATTGACTTCTTGTATTGCCTCTATATTTTTATAAAGGGTAGAGGCGTCAACTAAATATCTATCTACTTCATTAAAATCTTGCAAAAGAATTTGTCCCCATTTTAGAAATGAATCGAAAGATTCTTTTTCGTAATCACCAACATTTAAATAAGCATTATAGAGCTCAAAAAGTTGGGTGGTCGTATTTGCGGTTACAAGGTTAGAGACCTTTTCAATAAAATCTTCAATACTGTAAATTTCAGGTGCAAGTACCGTTTTCGCGAGTGATCGGGATACTATTTTTTTAAGAAATACACCAGCGCGTTTACTGGGCAAAATAAAGATAATTTTACCTGTGTCCTGGTTATTTCTTAATATGTCATTTACTACATCTTGTATAAAACTCTGCATAGTGTAAAAATAGAAAAGCTCCGCATATTGCGGAGCTTTTATTTATTAAAACACTTAGGTTTGTTTTAAACTTATTTTACTAAGTTAATTTCTACCCTTCTGTTTTGAGTTCTTCCAGCTCTAGTGTTGTTTGTTGCGATAGGCTTAGACTCACCGTAACCAACTGCAGATAATCTGAATTCCTCAATTCCTTTGTCAACTAAGAATTCTTTTACAGAAAGAGCTCTTGACTCAGAAAGACTTTGATTTAATTTTTCGCTACCTACACTATCAGTATGACCTTCAACTGTAAATTTAGCGTTTGGATATTCTTTAAGAATAGTGATAATATCAACCATTACTGAAGTAGACTCAGCTTTGATAGAAGATTTACCTGTATCAAATAAGATAGTTCTAGCATAATCGTTCAATTGTTTTTGAACTTCAGCAGTTACTTCAGGACAACCAGCGTTAGCTACTGTACCAGCAACATCTGGACATTGATCATCTTTGTCAAGTACTCCGTCACCATCTTTATCAGCCCAAGGACAACCTTTGTTTTCAGCAGGACCAGCTTCAGAAGGACAAGCATCATCTTTATCAGCAACACCGTCGCCATCAGCATCAGGACATCCAGCTAAAGCAGGAAGACCAGCTTCGTTAGGACAAGCATCATCTTTATCAGCAACACCATCGCCATCTGCATCAGGACAACCGTTCATTTCTTTAGAACCAGCTTCGTTAGGACAAGCATCCTTACTATCTTCGATTCCATCGCCATCAGCATCAGGACAACCGTTGAATGCTTCAAGACCAGCAACTTCAGGACAAGCATCATCTTTATCGTAGATACCATCACCGTCAGTATCAGTACCGCCAAATTTAACTGAAATACCAGCTAAGTGTTGGAAATGTTTTATACCGTAATCTTCAAAAGCATGCTTATAAGTAGATTGTAATGTAAGACCTATGTTTTCTGAGAACCAAATGTTAAGTCCAAGACCTCCATTTGCAGTTCCAGCTCCGATTTCGTCAACCCAAGTATAACCACCACCAATCTCAACGAAAGGATCAATTACAGTATTTCTTTTGATGAAATCATATTTTATTGTACCATCTATAGCATAATAAGATAAATCATCAACGCTAACGTCACCTAATTTACTGATTTTGTTAAGAGAACCTCTTGCTCCAACAGAGAAGCCATCTCCTACACTTTTAGATACTGCTACGTAAGAAATAGAAGGTAAAATATTCCAGTGATCGTTCACATTGAAGAATTCATTACCGAAAGAACTTACATCCCCAGTAGGATATACGTCAACGGCATTAACCCCGAATTGCACTTGCCAAGGGTTATTCTCGTCTTGCGCTTGTATGCTGTTGATACCTACTACAAGTAGGGCAACAACCAATAATTTGCTAAGATGTTTCATGTTCAAATTTTTAAGTTTAAGTGTTTATTAAGTGCAAATGTAACTTGTTAAATATTATTAACAAAATCAATTTCCTATTTTTTTTAACGCATTTAATAGATTAAAAAGCGCGTTTAAACGATTTTCAGTTCTTTGCCAACTTCTGTAAAGGCTTTAATAGCGGTGTCTATATGTTCCTTTGAATGGGCTGCTGATAGTTGAACTCTTATTCGTGCTTTCCCTTTTGGTACTACAGGATAGAAAAAACCAATAACATAAATGCCCCTTTCAAGTAACTTATTTGCCATTTCTTGTGATAATTTTGCGTCATAGAGCATTACAGGGACAATTGCAGAGTCTCCATCTACGATATCAAAACCTGCTTCTTTGATACCTTTTTTGAAGTATTCTGTATTTTCTTGAAGTTTATCGCGCAGAGATGTATCGTTTTCTAGCATATCAAACACCTTTATAGATGCGCCAACAATGGCTGGCGCCAAAGAGTTTGAAAATAGATAAGGTCTAGAACGCTGTCTCAGTATAGTTATAATTTCTTTTTTACCAGTAGTGTAACCGCCCATTGCACCGCCTAAGGCCTTACCTAAGGTACCGGTAATGATGTCTATTCTACCCATAACATTTTTTTCTTCTAAGGTGCCTCTTCCTTTATCACCTATAAAACCTGCCGCATGACATTCATCTATCATCACTAATGCATCGTATTTATCCGCCAAATCACATATTTTATCTAATGGGGCTACAATACCATCCATAGAGAATACGCCGTCAGTTACGATGATTTTAAATCTAGCTCCGTCTTCATTCGCTTTTTTAAGTTGCTCCTCAAGATCTTTCATATCGCTATTTGCATATCGATATCGTTTAGCTTTACATAAGCGTACACCATCTATAATAGAAGCATGGTTCAGTGAGTCCGAAATTATTGCATCTTCAGCGGATAGTAATGGCTCAAAAACACCGGCATTAGCATCAAACGCTGCCGCATACAATATGGTGTCTTCTGTTTCGTAGAAATGCGCTATTTTTTTTTCGAGGGTTTTGTGAATATCCTGTGTTCCACAAATAAATCTTACTGAAGACATTCCGAAACCATGGGTGTCCATAGTATCTTTAGCGGCTTGTATAACATCTGGGTGAGATGAAAGCCCTAAATAGTTATTCGCACAAAAGTTAATAACTTCTTGCCCTGTGTTGATTTTAATAACTGCATCTTGTGGTGAAACGATTATTCTTTCTTCCTTAAAAAGACCGTCATTTTTAATAGACTCGATTTCTTGCTGTAAGTGTTCCTTTATTTTTCCGTACATAATTACTTATAAATATTCTAATTGTATTTCTGTATTAATATACACAATGATTTTGTGGTCAATTATGTATCCCATATTTGAAAAGCTCTCGGCATAGGTATTCAGTTGATTGTGATATTTAGTATTTCGATCACCTGTTTTATAATCAATTATAGTGGCATGGTTGTCTTTAATAATCACTCTGTCTGGTCTTTGAATGGTTCCATTGGCCATTAATAAATCTCGTTCGTTCAACACTTCAATGCCGGTTTCGTAAAAATGATTTAAATCTTGATGGTAAATAACTTTTTTAACGATTTTTTTTATTTCTTCCTTTTCCTGGTCTTTGATGAATCCTTTTTGAATGGCCATTTGAAGAGCTCTTTCCAAATCGGCCGTTGTGTAAATAGCCCCTAAAATAGTATGAATCACATTACCTTGATTAACGGCAACATCTAAACCTTCATCCCATAAAATTCCGGCTAAGGCTACAATTTTAAAATCAGGTCGATCTTTGTTAGTATATATATAAGGTATATTATTTTGAATAATGCTTGAAGATGGTTTTTTGTCAACACTTTTCAATTCACCAAAATCATACTCTAATTTGTCTTGTTCGTATATTCCTATACTCTTTAGAAAATGAATAAACAATCCTGAATAATAGTTTGGGTTATGATCACCTTTTCTATCAAGATTATTTGAGCTTATAATGAATAATACATTTACCGCTCTTGTGAGTACTACATATAAAAGATTAAAGGCGTCTAATTGTAATTTTTGATGATCAAGTTCGTATAGCAGTGATTCAAGCTCACCATACTCCTTTACTTCTTGTTTTTTATTTATCAATACTTCTGAAAACCCAAGAAATTCTTCTTTATCTACCGGTAGCCATAGCTTCGGGTCAATTTCTTCAAAAACATTTGAATTGGCATATGGGAATATGACCACAGGAAATTCTAATCCTTTAGATTTATGAATAGTCATAATCTGTACAGAGTCTAAATTCTCTGGGGTACTGATGCTTGACGAATTCCCTTTTTTATCCCAATAGTCCAAAAACGATTGCATATCTGAACCATATTTTTGCTCAACATCAAAAACCAAATCCATAAATGCAGAAAGATGTGCGTCTGAGTTAGGTATGAGATCAAAGATTTTAATGGCATAAGCGAGTCCGTCAAAAACTGAAGCCTGTCTCAATTTTGAGGAATCAAAGCCGTATTCCTCTAGTAAATGGGTATCGAGGTGGTTTAAATTTTCAAAAATATATGCGTGTCTATCTTCTTTTTCTTCAGATAAAAAATTAAGTATTTCAAATTGAATCTCTAGCTCAGTTGGCTGAACCATGTAGCGTATGAGCTGAACCAGAAAAATAGCTTTAGGACTCCCATTTAATAATAAAGAGTCTGGAGAAACAACAGGAATTTCATTTTGCATTAGAAAATTAGCTAGTACTGAGCCGTGTTTCTTTTTTCTAATAATAATACAAATATCACTATAGGTATAGCCTTGTGCTAAACATCTACTAATAGCCGCTAAGGTTTCTAAAGCATATTGCTCGTCATTCTCTTCTTCTAATAAAGTTAGGTTGACATACCCGCCTTCTTTTTGGTTTACTTCTTGCTGATTACCATTTTGAAAAAACTCTTGATATAATGTGTTTTCTAAAAACGGACTTATGCTTTGAAAAAAATTATTGTTGAAATTGATGATTTCGGCATTACTTCTATAGTTTTTGGGCAACGTTACTAGCTCCGATTTTATAGTAAACGGATGATTTTGATGTGTTGCCAATTCGAGAAATTGTTCTGCCTTACCACCACGCCATCTGTAGATAGCTTGTTTAGGGTCACCTACTAAAAATAGAGACCCTATATTGCCCGACTCATCTTCACCTTCCATGGCATTACCAATTAATGGGATAAGATTTTCCCATTGCATTTGAGAAGTATCTTGAAATTCATCTATAAAATAGTGTCGATACTTCTCACCTAGTCTTTCATAAATGAAAGGTGCGGGCTGATCTTTAATCTCTTTTGCTATCAAGGTGTTGAATTCAGATATAGATAGTTGATCTTTTTCTTCCTGAATTATTTTTAATTCTTTTTGAATGGCATTTAAAAGAGCGAAAGGGACAATGTTTCTATTGATATTTAGTAAGTAAGATGTTCTTTTGATAAGGTCCTTAATTGAGTTAAATAAATTACTCAGCTCGGCATGTATATTATCAATATTTAATTTAATCTCTGTTGGAGCTGATTTATTATAAGGACTAGTAGTTTCAAAATTTTGATTCCATGCGGCTGAAAAATTTGAAATTAATTCACCTTTTGAGATTTTTAGAATAAATTTTGGAAAATAACTACCACTGAAATGTTTAAATTCTAAGTTATTAGAATTTAACAGGTTTAAAATTTCATTAGCAAGCTCTATTATTTGTCTTTTATTGTTTTTAATAGTTTCTTTATTCTTATCCCTTAGGTTTAAGAAATCTACTAATGTTTTAGATTGTATCTCTATTATATGAGCTGAATTGTTCTCGTCAAATAATAAGTTACCAATTTTCAACAAATCATAACTTATATCCCAACTTCTGTCATCTGCGATTTTTTCTCTAGAAAATTCTAAAAGAATCTTAGTGTATTCTGCTTCTATTCCAGCTTTGCCAATAACGCGTTCTACTGCTTCGTGTAATAATAAATCTTTGTCAAGAATAACTTCAAAATTTTGTGGAATTTTTAAGTCCTTCGCAAATGTTCGTATAAGTCTATGTGTAAATTTATCAATAGTAGAAATATCAAAAAATGCGTAGTTGTGTAATATTTGTTTTAATCTAAGTTTGCTTAAAGAAGGTAGGTCTTCAAAAGTAAACTGCGTCTCATTAATTAGGTCGTTAAATAAAGGAGATGCTTCTTCTAAAGATGTTGTTATTGAAAACTCGTAAAGGCTATTTAAGATACGATGCTTCATTTCATTCACCGCTTTATTGGTAAACGTTATAGCCAATATTTTTCTAAAATTTTGAGGAGATGCTAGTAGTATTTTCAAGTACACTTTGGCAAGGGCATAGGTTTTGCCAGATCCTGCTGAAGCATTATATATGGTAAAAGAATTACTAGACACTGATTTTTACTGCAAATTAAGGATTCCTGTACAGTTCTTAACAAATTATTAGATGAATATATATGTTAAAACTCGTAACTTTGATAGACAATTAATATTAATTTAAAAACAAACAAATTATGGCTTTTCAACTACCGAAATTGCCTTACGCATATGATGCTCTTGAGCCACATATAGATGCGAGGACAATGGAAATACATCATACAAAACATCATAACGGATATACTACCAAGTTAAATGCCGCTATAGAAGGTACTGATCTTGAAGGAAAATCAATTGAAGATATCTTAACTGGTTTAGATATGAATAATGCAGCTGTTAGAAATAACGGTGGTGGTTTTTACAACCACTCTTTATTCTGGACAATTTTATCACCAAACGGCGGAGGTAAGCCAAGTGGCGAATTGGCTACAGCTATTGATAGTGCCTTTGGTTCTTTTGATGCATTTAAAGATAAGTTTACTACAGCAGCAGGAACTAGATTTGGTTCTGGTTGGGCATGGTTATGCGTTCATAAAGGCGGTAAAGTAGAAGTATGTTCTACACCTAACCAAGATAACTCACTTATGCCTGGCGTAGGATGTGGTGGTCACCCAATTTTAGGTATAGATGTATGGGAACACGCTTACTACCTTCATTATCAAAATAGAAGACCTGATTATATTGAAGCATTTTTCAACATCATCAATTGGGATGAAGTGTCTAAACTTTATGCAAGTAACAAATAGTATTTAGAGGAAAAGTACCTTACGGTCTTTATAGGAAACCACTTAAGAATTAATCTTGAGTGGTTTTTTTGGTTTAAAATAGAAAAGGGCGGAGAAGTCTCCACCCTTTTCGTCCCAAATCTTACCATAAACTTAACCTACTTATGCTATGGCAAGACTAAATTACTGGTATTGAGTAAATAAAAAAAGAAATTTTAAGAAAAAAATAACTTTAATTTAGTAAAAGTTGAATTTCAGGTAGTTATTAATATAGCTTATGTGTGGGTAGATAACCCGATTGGTATAAAATAAAAAGACGGAGCATAGCCCCGTCTTTTTCCCCAAATCTTACCATGAACTTAACCTACTTATGCTATGGTCCTGCTAATATATAGGTAGTTGATGTTTTTATGCAAGGTTTCCGTTGAACTTCCTGAACAACGGTTGTAATACTATATGGTTTTTATTGAATATTCTTTTTGGATAAGAGAAGCTAAGGAGGCGTAAAATAAAAAGACGGAGCATAGCCCCGTCTTTTCCCCAAATCTTACCATGAACTTAACCTACTTATGCTATGGTCCTTCAAATATATGTGTAGTTTAGGTTTTAGAGAAAGCTTTCCGTTCAACTCCCCGAACATTGGTTGTAATACTATTATTGCTCTAAGTTCAATTATTTTTTTTCTAAATAAGGTGCAAAATAAAAAGACGGAGCATAGCCCCGTCTTTTTCCCCAAATCTTACCATGAACTTAACCTACTTATGCTATGGTTCTTCAAAAGTAAGGCTGTATATGATGAATATAAAAGGTAATGGTTAAACTTCCTGTAATAACGTTTAAGAGAACAAACAAGAGTAATTATGTGAAAGAGTATTGTTTTTAGGAAAATGTAAAAAATAAAAAAGGTGGAGAAACCTCCACCTTTTTTGCCCCAAATCTTACCATGAACTTAACCTACTTATGCTATGGTAAGTTTAAAAGTAAAGCTGGTTAGTTCAATTCGACTATTCTATCGGTGAAATACATTTTTTGACGATGAAATGCGTAAAACTTAGGTATTTCATCGAAGATTTATTTAATATGCTCGTTCGTTATTTCCTTCATAAAAATTTATGAAAGCTCTGTTAACAACCCTATTTCCACCCGGGGTGGGGTAGTTTCCAGTAAAATACCAATCTCCTAAATTTTTAGGACAAGCTTTGTGTAAGCTCGAAATTGTCTGATAGATTATAGTTACTTCAGCATTAATACCGTCCGGACTCAATAGCTCTCCTATTTTCTTTGAAATCTGTTTCGCAGAAAATGGCGCATAGAAATCCTTTACATAATTCACTACATCTTTGTCCTTACTCTGTACCTGAGTCAAACATTTTTTATAAATCTCTTCGACAATGTGCATTGAATTATGGTCTTCATGTAATGCTAAAGCTGCCTTGAATGCAATAAAGTCTTCTAATTTGGCCATATCAATACCATAACAATCTGGGTACCTGATTTGAGGCGCAGAGGAAACAACGACTATCTTCTTTGGTGATAGTCGGTCTAATATTCTTAAAATACTTTTTTTAAGGGTCGTGCCTCTAACAATACTATCATCTATGATTACGAGATTGTCACCTTTATTTACAGAACCATATGATATGTCATAAACATGCGCAACTAAATCGTCTCTACTGCTGTCTTGTGTTATAAAGGTTCGTAGTTTGGCATCCTTAATGGCAACTTTTTCAATACGTGGTCGAACCTCTAATATTTCATGTAATTGCTCGCCCGTAATTTTTGGTCCTAATTCTAGTATTTGTTCTTCTTTTTTCTTGTTCAAATAGTTTTGTGCCTCTTTTACCATTCCGTAAAAAGAAGTTTCTGCTGTATTTGGGATATATGAAAATACCGTATTCTTGATATCTTCATCAATAGCTTCTAGAATTTGAGGAAAAACTAATTTACCTAAGGCTTTTCTCTCTTGATAAATTTCTTTGTCACTACCTCTAGAGAAATAGATGCGTTCAAAAGAACATGCTTTTCGTTCTTTTGGCTCAAGAATTTGTTTAATAGAACTAGTTCCATTTTTCTTAATTATGATGGCTGCACCTGGATCAAGTTCTTTTACCTCCTCATAAGGCACGTTGAATACTGTTTGTATAGCAGGTCTTTCTGATGCAACTACGACAACCTCATCATCTTTATAATAATAAGCTGGTCTAATTCCGCTTGGATCTCGTAATACGAAAGCATCCCCATGACCTAACAAACCAGCCATAGCATAGCCACCATCAAAATTCTTTGCAGCTCTTCGTAATATTTTATAAACCTTTAAACGCTCGGCAATGATAGGAGACGCTTGTTGTTTTGTATAACCTTCTTTTTTTATTTGTTTGTATAGTTTGGCAACTGCATCATCTAAAAAGTGACCGATTTTCTCCATCACAGTGACGGTATCAGCCATTTCTTTAGGATGCTGTCCTAACTGAATTAAATTGTCGAACAATTCATGTACGTTGGTCATGTTGAAGTTACCAGCAACAATAAGGTTACGGTGCATCCAATTGTTCTGCCTTATAAAGGGGTGAACACTTTCAATGCTGTTCTTGCCAAAAGTACCATACCGTACATGTCCTAAAAGTAATTCACCTATATAAGGAATGTACTTTTTTTGCAATGCAACATCATCTTCGTATTCAGGATGTTCTTTGAGCTCGTTATTAATGCGATCATTGATTTGGGCAAAAATATCCTGTATTGGTTGCTGTTGGCAAGAACGAACACGGCTCATGTATCGCTCGCCTGCTTTTACATCTAATTTAATGCTTGCGAAACCTGCACCATCTTGACCTCGATTGTGCTGCTTTTCCATCATCAAATACATTTTATTTACACCATAAAATGCTGTTCCGTACTTTTCTTTGTAATACTCTAATGGCTTTAATAGCCGTATTACTGAAATACCACATTCATGCTTAATAGCGTCACTCATTACTTTTTGGTATTAAAAAAACCCCAATAATTTGGGGCTAGGGGTTTATTGTAATTCAATATCAAACTGGGTCAATCTTTTAAACTGATGCAGTCTTTCTGTAATTTCCTTATGATTTAATTGGAGCATTCTTTCCGTGCCGAATTTTTCAACACTGAACGAAGCTAAATTAGACCCATGAATAACAGCTTTCTTCATATTTTCAAAAGAACTATCCTCACTGGCAGCTAAATATCCCGCAAATCCTCCTGCGAATGTGTCACCGGCTCCGGTAGGGTCAAAAACCTCCTCTAAAGGAAGTGCAGGGGCAAAAAAGATTTGGTCTTCATGAAATAATAAAGCTCCATGTTCTCCTTTTTTTATTACTACATATTTAGGGCCCATTGTAAATATTTTTTGGGCAGCTTTAACTAATGAGTACTCTCCAGTCAACTGTCTGGCTTCCTCATCATTAATGGTTAAAACATCTATTTGTTTAATAACCTCCATTAAATCATTTAAAGCATTGTCCATCCAAAAATTCATGGTATCCAAGATGATAATTCTTGGTCGCTTTTTTAGTTGATTAATTACATCTAATTGAACAATTGGGTGAAGATTACCCAACATGACAACCTCGGCATCATTGTAACTTTCTGGAACTACAGGTTTGAAGTCTGCCAGTACGTTTAATTCTGTTGCTAAGGTGTCTCTGGTATTTAAATCATTATGATATAACCCTTTCCAGAAAAAAGTTTTACCTCCTTTTACAATTTCAAGGGCAGATATATCGATTTTTCTATCAGTCAATAAATCTAAATATTCTTGGGGAAAATCATCACCTACCACAGAGATAATGGCTGAATCTACATCAAATTGTGAAGCTGCCAATCCTATAAAGGTCGCTGCACCACCCAATATCTTATCTGTTTTACCAAATGGTGTTTCAATGGCGTCAAAAGCTACAGTTCCAACTATTAAAAGTTTGTCCATAAAAATGTAAAAAATTTAAGCTGCAAATATACGGATTTGATAAAGGAAATAAACATCATATTGGCATATCTATTATTGGCTTTTTCTATATTGAATAAAAGGTTCTTTTATATATTCATTACTATAAATTGTAATGTAAGGTTATAGGTTTTGTTGGTTTTAAGGTTTTTAAATTTTTCAGTTCTTGTTTTAAGTATGGGTTTTTTGGATTTGTTTTTAACCCTTCTTTAAGAACATTTTTTGCATTATCCCATAAGGTTTTTTTAGTTTTTATTGATTTTTTAATATCTAAACTTGGGTTTTTAGACAAATCAGTTGAATTTAGAATATTGACTATGTCAACCCCTTCTTCAATATAAAGCTTGGCTAGTTCTAATCTAGCATTTATATGTCTTGGGGACATCGCTAAAATCCTTTTGTAGTATTTTATTGCTTCTAATGGTTGTTTGTTAGCTTTATATGCACCAGCTAATTTGTAATATAAATCTGTTGATACTGATCCAATTTTAATGCGTTCGATTAATGTGTTGATTAGTGCTTCTGGGTTAGATTGCCTACTGATAATTAAAGACTTTCTATCTAATAGATTTGTATTCTTAATATCTAAAGTATGGGCAATGTCTAGAAATTTTAGAGCATTTTCATAATCTCTTTTAATTTCATAGATCATTGCTATATCATTGAATAATTGTTTATAGCTTTTGATGTCTAAAAACCTAGCACCATTTTTAAAAAGTAAATTGGCATACAATAGCGCCTTATCAAGCTCTTTCGCTTTTAAAAATTGATCATATGCATTATATAAGGTTGATATTTTTTTACCGTTGCTATACTGATACGCTTTAGAGTAATGATTAGCACTTACTAAATAATCAGTGTCAAAATTTTTTTCTGCAAAAAGAATTAGCGAGTCCACATACTTTTTATTGGCTTTATAAATTTCAAGGCTATTCTCATCGACATAAAGACTTTGTTCTATTGCGTATGTTTCCCAACCATCTTTAAAAGCAGAATTTAGCAGATTTTGGTCTATATGATTAAGTGCTATTGCTGGTTCTATATGTTTTTCGTCGCTTTTAAGATATAAGGTATAAGTATTCTTACTATAGCCCATTTTATTCATAAAATAACCAGCAAAGCTATTTGCTGCTAATTCTTTTTCCTCTATGTATATTGTATTCCCAACTCCATCATTGTTTACATGATGCCCAATAGCATGTAAAAAATTCAATGCATTAAAATTAGAATCAGTTTTATTGAAAATGAAAGAAGGTGGTTTATTTGGAATAGTTACCAATTTATAGTCATTTTGATTACTTGCAACCATCCAAATGTATTCAAATAAGGGTTCCTTTGTAGTGGCAAAAGAAATTTTCTTCTCAATTCCTAACTCTATTAAAAGGGAATCAAATTTAGCTTGTAGGAGAGGTTTTACAGGAATTGTTTCAAATCTATTATATTTTGCTAATATCTCATTTTTTATTGAGTCTGAAACCGAATTTTCTTGACCTATTGAATTGAGAAAAAACAAAAACAAAAATAGTGCACAGCAAAAAGGGCGTTTTGCAATATGAATAAGAAAACAATTTTCAAGAATAATCATTATCAGAATTTAACTCAAATTTATTTCCTACCAAAATCAGCAGGAATTTCACCCCATGCTTTTGTTTCCCACTTTACTATGACCGTATTGTATTGATTTTTTTTAAGCCAATCTACAGCTCTTCGTATGAGTTCGAACAAGTCTTTATTTTTATTTGATTCTGTCAGTTTGGTATTGCAGTTTTTTTTACGAACCCAGCTCATGGCCGTTCTCGAATCGGTATAAATAATACGGTCGCTATTGCGTTCCTTTAAGAATGCTAGTCCGTGTACAATGGCTAAAAATTCACCAATGTTGTTAGTGCCTTGAGGAAAAGGCCCTTGTCTGAATAGTTTTTTGCCGGTTTTGGTGTCTACCCCTTGGTATTCCATAACTCCAGGATTACCACTTGAGGCTGCATCAACAGAAATAGAATGATAGTTAGGCAGGCCCATTTTTAATAGTTCTTCTTTTGATAGGGTCGATGCTGTTTTCTTCTTTCCTTTATAATCAGCATAATTTCCATTATAGGCTTTCTTTGCAATATCAAAAGATTCGAAAGATTTGTATTCTGCACCTGCATAACCGGTAATAGCAGCCTTGCATGCTGCCCAAGAATCAAAAATGCCTGGTTTTTTACCTTTCCAGACTACATAGAACTTTCCTTTTTTGGCCATTACTTTTTAAATAATAAATCGTCAATAACTTTTGGGAAAAACTCGTATTCTAATTGATGTACTTTACTCGCGATATCCTCAGCGGTATCCTTGCTATCAATTGCTGTTTTTTCTTGTTGAATTATGGCGCCCTCATCATAGTGAGCATTTACATAGTGTATAGTAATGCCGGTTTCTGATTCGTTATTTGCTTTAATAGTATTGTGAACTTTCATTCCGTACATACCCTTGCCACCATATTTAGGTAATAAGGCAGGATGAATGTTGATGATTTTATTTGGAAAAGCATTAGTTATAGGTTCAGGTATTTTCCAAAGAAATCCTGCTAAGACAATAAGATCTGGATTAAGTGATTGTAACATTTTTAAAACGAAATCACTTTTTGAAAATGCCTGTCGATTAAAATAAATTACATTTAATTCAAGTCTATTACAACGTTCAATGACTTTGGCATCGGTTTTGTTAGTAAGTACACAGGATATAGTAACGTCCTTTCTGAATTTAAAATAGTTGGCAATGTTTTCGACATTCGACCCAGAACCTGAGGCAAAAAGAATAATTTGTTTGGTTTTCAATAGAAATGGTCTTTAAAAGAGAGCAAAACAACTAATTAAGTTCGGAGCAAAAATAGTAAACAAGAAGCTTGTCAGGATTTAGAAAAAAACGATTATCATTTATAGTTCTATTAACTCACCTCTTTCAATACCCTTTTTCAACGTTGCCGAAACAAAATATAAATATGGTAAAATTACAGCACTTGTATTTAATTTTATTAAATTACAATACATTTTAACGACAATTAGTGTAATTAAACCAAAGTTTTTTATTTTTGCCTACAATTTAAATTTTTAAAACAAATATTATTATGTCAGACATTGCATCAAGAGTTAAAGCTATCATCGTAGATAAATTAGGAGTTGATGAAAACGAAGTGGTAACGGAAGCTAGCTTTACTAACGATTTAGGCGCAGATTCATTGGATACAGTAGAGTTGATAATGGAATTCGAAAAGGAATTTGATATTCAAATTCCAGACGATCAAGCCGAAAATATCGCAACTGTTGGTCAAGCCATCAGCTATATAGAAGAAGCGAAGTAAAATCATGTATTCTTAAATAGAATTCAAATTATCCATGTGGTAAATGCTCCGCATGGATAATTTTTTTTAATTTACGCTTGGTTTAGATTTAAACAAATAACAAGTTAAATGCAGTTAAAGCGAGTTGTAGTTACAGGATTGGGGGCACTTACCCCGATAGGTAATAATATTGAGGAATATTGGGATGCATTGATAAGCGGTAAAAGCGGATCTGCACCAATAACCTATTACGATACAGAAAAGTTCAAAGTTAAATTTGCTTGTGAGCTGAAAAATTACAGTACCGAAGATTATTTTGACAGAAAGGAAGGCCGTAAGCTAGATAGATTTGCACAATATGCTCTTATATCATCTGACGAAGCCATTCTTGATTCTAAATTAGATTTAGAAAAAGTCGATAAATTTCGTGTTGGTGTTATTTGGGGAGCAGGAATAGGAGGTTTGGAAACTTTTCAGAATGAAGTAATGAATTTTGCAAATGGAGATGGTACTCCTAGATTCAATCCTTTCTTTATACCAAAGATGATTGCAGATATTGCACCAGGAAATATTTCCATAAAGCATGGTTTTATGGGGCCAAATTATACTACTGTTTCTGCTTGTGCCTCTTCGGCCAATGCAATGATAGATGCCTTAAACTATATACGTTTAGGACATTGTGATGTAATCGTAACAGGTGGTAGTGAAGCTGCAGTTACTATTGCAGGTATGGGTGGTTTTGGAGCAATGCACGCTTTATCTACTAGAAATGAAAGTCCAGAAACGGCTTCAAGACCTTTTGATGCAACCAGAGATGGTTTCGTCTTAGGGGAAGGCGCTGGTGCATTGGTTCTAGAAGAATATGAGCATGCAATTGCTAGAGGAGCAAAAATATATGCTGAAGTAGCAGGAGGCGGAATGTCAAGTGATGCTTATCATATGACGGCACCTCACCCTGATGGAATCGGAGTGGTAAGAGTAATGGAGAACTGTTTAAGAGATGCTGGTCTATCAATAGAAGATGTAGATGCCATAAATACTCATGGTACTTCTACACCACTAGGTGATGTAGCGGAATTAAAAGCGATTACAAAAGTTTTTGGTGAGCATGCAAAAAATATAAATATCAATTCTACCAAATCTATGACAGGACATTTATTGGGTGCTGCAGGAGCTATAGAAGCCATAGCCTCAATATTGGCAATGGAACATGGTATAGTGCCACCTACAATTAATCATACTACGGTAGATGAAAATATCGACCCTAATTTAAACCTAACTTTGAACAAAGCGCAGAAACGTGATGTTAGAGTAGCGATGAGTAATACATTTGGCTTTGGTGGCCATAATGCATGTGTGGTTTTTAAAAAATTAGATTAATAATTTTATGTCTTTTCCCACAAACTTATTTAATTCCCATTCTAAAGAGGATGGGGATTTTTTTTTGGGGGTCACCAAAATTTTAGGATTCAAGCCTAAAACATTATCATTTTATAAAAAGGCCTTTTTACATAGGTCTTTGAATAAAAAAGATGAAAAGGGAAATGCTATGAATTATGAACGATTAGAATTCTTAGGCGATTCTATGTTAGGTACTATAATTTCCAAGCATCTTTATAATGAAGTTCCCGAGGGTGATGAGGGTTATCTTACCAAAATGCGTTCTAAAATAGTAAGTAGAGAACACCTTAATGAGCTTGGTAAAGATTTGGGGTTAATCAATTTTGTAGAAAGTAGAATCCCTAAATCGCACTTTGGCCAAAATATTCATGGTAATGTTTTTGAAGCTCTGGTAGGTGCAATCTATTTAGATAGAGGTTATAATTACTGTGATAAGTTTATTAAAAAGAGGGTGATAGAGCCCTATGTGGATATTGAGCAATTAGAAGGCAGAGTTATAAGCTATAAGAGTTTAGTCATTGAATGGTGTCAAAAGCAAAAGAAAACTTTTGATTTTGATGTTTATGACGATACAGGAAATGATGCTTTAAAACATTTTGCAGTTAAACTTTCTATTGGAGGTAATGTGGTAGCCAAAGCCAGGGCAACTTCAAAGAAGAAGGCAGAAGAGAGAGCTTCAAAAAGAGCATTCTTTGCACTTCAGAACAAGATGGAGAATTAATCTTAAGCCAAAATGATAAAATGCTAACATTTTAATAACTTTTATAATGTTTATATCAATTTGTGAAACTAGGCTTTAAAGCTTATTAGTTTTATATTTACGCTTTTCTTGGAGTATGGCAGCTATTTATAAAATAAATGATGATTTTTATGATGAATCTTTTATCCTAATAGCATTACATACTACTTTAGACGATTATGCTTTAGTCTATGGATTAAATCAAAGTGTTAAAGCAAAATTTGTAAGAACAAGAAAAGATTTTAATCTTGATGAAAATAAATCATTTCCAATTTTTGATTGGGATGATGAATTTCATGACATGTATTGGGTGTTAGTTGCTAACCACGGCAGTGAACAAGAACTGATTTCCAATAATGATTTATTCCAGAACGAAACAACATTTTCTAAACCAAGGCTTATACCTGAATATAAGGATGTTGATTATCTATTGAAAATAGAAACGGAGAAGGAATTCGATACAAACTCGTTAATTAAAAATATACTTATGTTGCCAAGGGTTATGGCAGCGTATGAAATAAGTACAGAAAAACTAAAATCGAAGAACAATTTAATATTTTAAAAATGCCAACTGTAAAAAAGACGAAAATTGTAGCCACTTTAGGGCCTGCAACCAGCAAGAAAGAGGTACTCAGGAGCATGATCAATGCAGGAGTAGATGTCTTCAGAATAAATTTTTCTCACGCCGATTATGATGATGTAACGGAACGTGTTAAAATGATACGTGAATTGAATGAAGAAATGGATACAAACACATCCATTTTAGCAGATTTGCAGGGTCCTAAACTACGTGTAGGTGTAATGGCAGGCGATGTTGTAGTTAGTCCTGGTGATGAAATAACATTTGTTACCGGGAAACCTTTTGAGGGTACTGCTGAAAGGGTGTACATGAATTACAAAGAATTTCCTAGAGATGTTAAGGCTGGGGAACGCATTCTATTGGATGATGGTAAACTAATGTTTGAAGTAGTTAAAACCAATGGAAATGATGAAGTATTGGCCAAGGTTATTCAAGGTGGGCCACTTAAATCTAAAAAAGGTGTAAATCTACCAAACACGAACATTTCATTACCGGCACTAACACCTAAGGATATTAAGGATGCCGAATTTGCAATTAGTTTAGAAGTGGATTGGATTGCCCTATCTTTCGTTCGTTTCAGTCAAGATTTGATTGATCTGCAAAATATTATCAATAAACATTCTGCCCATAAAATTCCAATTATAGCAAAAATTGAGAAGCCAGAGGCGGTTGAGAATATTGATAAGATTGTAGCGTATTGTGATGGACTTATGGTTGCTCGTGGAGATTTAGGTGTTGAGGTACCTGCTCATGAAGTTCCTTTAATTCAAAAACAATTGGTACTACGTGCCAAGAAAGCTAGGATTCCGGTAATTATTGCAACGCAAATGATGGAAACCATGATTACTAGTCTTACACCAACTAGAGCAGAAGTTAATGATGTTGCTAACTCGGTTATGGATGGTGCAGATGCTGTTATGTTATCTGGTGAAACATCGGTGGGTAATTACCCTGTTGAAGTAATTCAAAAAATGTCAAGTATTTTACAAAGTGTTGAAGGTTCAGATTTAATTCGTGTTCCTCATGATCCACCACATATTCGTACAAAAAGATTTATAACTAAATCTATTTGTTACCATGCAGCATTAATGGCAAATGAAATAAAAGCAAAGGCAATTTCTACCTTGACCAATAGTGGATATACCGCTTTTCAAATTTCGGCATGGAGACCAAGTGCACACATACTTGTATTTACATCGAATAAAAGAATACTTACGCAATTGAATCTTTTATGGGGGGTGAAAGCTTTTTATTATGACAAGAATGTTTCTACTGATGATACGATTGATGATGTAAACCGTATGGCATTCAAAAAAGGATACATAGAAGTTGGCGATATGTTAATCAGTCTTGCGGCGATGCCTATGAAAGATAAAGGTATGGTTAATACGCTAAGAGTAACTGAGATAGAATCCGGCGATATTTAGCCGTTCTAACGGAAATGAAAAAAAATGGGTCACTGAAAAGTGACCCATTTTTTTGTCTTATTTTTCTTTAAGCAACTTCCTTCTCATAGGCAATGAAATTAACTACCTTTCCTTTTTGGTCAAAAATTGGTTGACCTTGAATCCAACAGTTATAGGTAGAGCCATCTTTACGATAGTTAACTATGGTAACCTCGAAAGGCTTATTTGACTTAACTGCTTCAGAGACTATTTTTAGAGTAGATTTTGAAGTCTTACTGCCTTGAAACATCTTAGGCTTTTTACCTAAAATTTCATTTGGGTGATATTGATTCATCTCCCAAATATTTTTTGTAGCAAAAACAATATTTAAATTAGTGTCGGTTACAATTACCACATTTTTTTTGACCTTCAATCTCTCATCTAATGCTTCAGTATCTATATTCCAAGAATTTAATGACCTTAAACTCATAAGAGCGATCATGTCTTCTTCAGATTTATAAATACTTTCAAGATTTTCGGCGTAGAAATCCCATGAAAGAACAGGTAAAATGACATAGTTTAATCTTTTTCTAAACTTGATTACGGCGTTGTCGTAATCTTTTAAATCTATCATGCAATCTAGCTTAGAGTAATAAATAAAATTTTCTTTTTCACAGCAATTTGAATTAAAGTTAAAAAAACGATTAAAATAGCGATAATGTTAAGCGATGATTAACATAAATGTTTAATATAATGTCCCTAATAAATTAAATTACAATTAAAAAGTTGAACATAAATTCAAGGAAAATAATTTAAAATGTGGGACAAACTCGAGTTTAAATGGTCTGTTGGGGTAGAATTTTGAACAAAAAACAAACCCTAATAGAATTTCTCTATTAGGGTTTGCGTCTTAATTAATTAAAAAGTTTAAATAAGATTATCAATTCCATCCACCACCTAAAGCTTGGTAAACATTTACCCTTGCCATTAATTGGTCTTTTTTAGTTTCTACCAGCTCCATTTTTGATTCTAAGGCTTCACGTTGCGTTAACAACACCTCAATGTATTCAATTCTTGCAGATTGAAATAATCGAGTAGATAAATCAATAGATTCTGTCAAAGCCTTCACTTGGTTTTCCTTTAAATTATAACTCTTTTTAAGGTTTGCCATTTTAGAAAGCTGATTCACAACTTCTATATAGCCATTCAAAATTGCTTTTTCAAACTCAAAAACAGCTTGTACTTGTTTTGCATTAGCCGTATTGTAGTTTGCTTTTATTGCATTTCTATTTATTAAAGGTCCCACGATATCACCCATAGCGCTGTACATAAGCGATTCAGGAGTAGCCGATAAATACTTCGGATTGAAAGCCTGTAACCCAATGCCAGCTTTTATACCTATGCTAGGATAAAAATTTGCTCTAGCGACTTTGATATTAAGTTTGGCTGCTTCCAATTCATATTCCGCTTGTCTAATATCAGGTCTGTTTTGAAGTAACTGCGAAGGTACTCCTGAGTAAATAGTATCCATCTCTGTTTCGATAAAACCTGATGAATTACGAGCAATGTATTGAGGTTGACGCCCAATTAAAAAATTGAGCTTGTTTTCCATTTCAACAATTTCTTGTTGTACCTCAAACTTATGGCTTTGGTTTTTAAAGACTTCTGCTTCGAACCTTTTAACAGCAAGTTCTGTAGCACGCGCAGCTTCTTTTTGTAATCGAACCATTTTAAGGGCATTCTCTTGTAATTCAAGATTTTGCTCGATAAATGCTAGCTGATTATCTAGTGCTAAAAGCTCATAATAAGAATCTGCAATTTCTGCAATGATTCTAGTTACCATAAAATTCTTACCCTCAATACTTGAAAGATATTCTAGAACAGCTGCTTTTTTAGAATTACGCAGTTTTTTCCAGATATCAAGCTCCCATGAGGCAAAAATTCCTGCAGAGTAATCCGTTAGTGGCTCAGGAAATTCTTCCCCTTCCTTTATTTCCAGATTTTTTTCAACAGCGCCATTACGGGTATACTCACCAACTTTTTCAACCTCGGCTCCTGCGCCATAAGTGATAAAAGGTAAGTATTCACCTTTTCTAGCTTTAACTTCATTCTGAGCTACATCAATTTGTTTCAACATGATGTTCAACTCTTGGTTATTAACCAATGCTGTGTCAATAAGCTTTATCAAGTTATCATCTTTGAAAAAATCTTTCCATTGAATAATTGCACTATTAGTTGTATCAGTCGATTGTTGTACATACTGCGATGGTAGGTTTTTATTTTCTTGTTTAAGTTCTTTAGTAGGAACACAAGAGTTAAAAACGCAAACGCCTAGTAATAGCACCAAAAGCAGTTTACCGTGCTTCATAAAGAATTTTATAATGTTAATCATTGTTTTCTCTTTTGGTTAGTTTTTTAATCATTGACTTTAATTCTTTGATTGCTTGTTTGGTCTTGCTATCCCCTTCACTAGCTCTCATGAATTCTTCAGAAATAGGTTCGGATGATTCATCTTTAATAAGACTGCGTCCTTCGGCAAGTTTTGCAAATACAAAGTACAGCCCAGGAATTACGATAACCCCGAAAATTGTACCGATAAGCATACCACCAAGGGCAGAACCACCAATAGTTCGGTTACCTATGGCACCGGCACCTGATGCGACTATTAGAGGGATTAACCCTGCTATAAATGCAAACGATGTCATTAAAATTGGCCTAAACCTTGCTCTAGAACCTTCTATTGCAGCTTCTAAAACAGTTGCTCCTTGTCTTTGTTTTTGAACCGCAAACTCTACAATTAAAACCGCATTTTTACCTAAAAGACCTACGAGCATAATTACTCCAATTTGGGCATAAACGTCGTTAGCCAATCCGGTCATTTTTAAGAGTAAGAATGAGCCAAATATACCAGCTGGTAAAGAAAGTATTACAGCGAATGGTAGTAGAAAGCTTTCGTATTGAGCAGCAAGCACGAAATAAACGAAAATTAATACCACGATAAAAATGTATAATGATTCGCTACCTCTGTTGGCCTCGTCATACGATAAACCTTCCCAAGCAATATCATAACCTCTAGGTAAGGTTTCTTTGGCTACTTCTTTAATAGCGTTAATGGCATTACCAGTTGTGAAACCCTTAGCTGGTAGACCGTTAATAGCAGCAGAATTATAAAGGTTATATCTGGTAATCTCATTAGGGCCAAGTTTCTTCTCCAAAGACATGAATGCGGAATAAGGCACCATTTCACCTTCTTCATTCTTTACGAACAATTTTTCTAAATCTGAAGGCAATGCTCTGTATTCAGGTGCAGCCTGCGTATACACTTTAAAGAATCTACCAAAACGAATAAAACCTTGTTCATAGGTACTACCTATTAAAATATTTAGATTTTCCATTGCCTTGCCGATGCTAACACCTTTTTGCATGGCAATCTTATTGTTGATTTTCAATTCGTATTGAGGATAATTAGCAGAGTAAAAAGTAAATAATCCTGTTAATTCTTCGCGCTCGCCTAGAGCTTTCATGAAATCGTTATTAATTTTTTCGAATACATGATAGTCGGTGTTCTCGGTTTTATCTAGTAAACGCATAGAAAATCCGCCAGAAGAACCAAAACCAGGTACTGCAGGAGGTTCAAAATATTCGATTACAGCGCCTAAATCTTTTGTTTCCTCTTCAAGCTCTTCCATTATTTCGTGTACAGAGTGTTCACGTTCGCCCCATGGTTTCAAGTTGATTAAACAAGTACCAGCATTTGAACCTCTACCTTCTGTCATGATTTCATAACCGGCCAATGAGGAAACTGATTCCACACCTTCCATTTCTTCGCATATTTCCTGCAATTTTCTAGCAACATCATTAGTACGCTCTAAAGTTGCGCCTGGTGGTGTTTGAATAATTGCATAGATCATACCTTGATCTTCATTGGGTATAAACCCAGCAGGAAGTGATTCATTGGTAAAAAATATGGCTGCGCAGAAAGCGATGAGAAGACCAAAGGTTACCATTCTTCTTGCAACAATTTTATTTAAAAGCTTTACATAACTTCCTGTAAGTCGCTCAAATCCCTTGTTAAACCAGTCAATGAATTTATCAATTGGAGATTTACGTTTTGGCTTACCATGATTGTTTTTCAACATCATAGCACAAAGAACAGGGGTAAGGGTCAAGGCAACTATAGCCGAAATTACAATTGATCCTGCCATAGTTATAGAAAACTGCCTATAGAAAACCCCAACAGGACCAGACATAAATGAAATAGGAATAAATACCGAAACCATTACCAAGGTTATTGCGACAATGGCACCACCAATTTCACCCAAAACTTCTGATGAGGCTTTGTATGGTGATAGGTTTTCTTCTTCCATTTTTACATGAACGGCCTCTACGACTACAATTGCGTTATCTACAACAATACCAATAGCCAATACCAATGCGAATAGGGTAATTAGGTTAATTGATAACCCGAACATTTGCATTACAAAGAATGATCCGATTAAAGAAACGGGTACCGCTATAATAGGTATTAACGTAGAACGCCAATCTCCTAAAAAAAGAAATACAACTATGGCCACAAGAATAAATGCATCTCTAAGTGTGTGTAATACCTTATCGATAGAGGCATCTAAAAAGTTCGATACATCATAACTTACTTGATATTCTAAACCAGGAGGAAGATCTACTTTTAGTTCTTCTAATTTAACTTTTACCGCATCGATAACATCTTTACCATTACTACCTACAGTCTGCTTTAGAATCATAGATGCAGAAGGATGCCCATCTAAATTGGAGTAAATATCAAAGAATTCACTACCCAATTCAACATCTGCTACATCTTTCAACTTTAGAATTTCACCTTCTTCATTCGCTCTAACGATAATGTTTTCATACTGTTCAGGCTCATTGTATCGCCCTTCATAGGTAAGTACATATTCTAATGATTGCGATTTTTTACCAGAACTACCACCCAATCTACCTGGTCTGGCGATTATGCTTTGTTCTTGCATAGCTTCCATCACTTCTTCGGCAGAAACATTATAAGCACGCATACGGTCAGGTTTTAGCCAAACACGCATGGCATATTTTCGGCTTCCTAATATTTGGGCACTTGCAATACCATTGATACGTTGTATTTCTGGAACAATTTTGGTATAAGCGTAGTTATACAAAAACAATTCGTTGTCGTCCTCATTGTTACTGTAGAGGTTTACGTACATTAACATACTGGGCTGTACAGGGGTAATTACTACGCCTTCCATCTGAACCAACTCGGGTAAGTTGGGCATCACTTGATCTACCCTGGTCTTTACCCTTACTACCGCTTGGTTAGGGTCCGTACCGGGTTCAAAAATGATACGTAAGGTTCCTTCTCCAGCACTTGTAGCATCTGAAGCAACATATCGCATTCCTTGTACACCGTTAATAGCGGTTTCTAAGGGAATAATTGTTGAATTAATTAGCACGTCTGCACTTGCACCCGGATAAGCGATGAAAATATTCACCGTTGTAGGTGCAATTTCAGGGAACTGGGATATTGGTAATTGTTTGATTGCCAATAACCCTGTAAAAACTATAATTACCGAAATAACAATAGCCAAGACGGGTCTATGTATAAATCTTTTGAACATATCTTAATGTATTTGGATATTGTTATTCTGTGTATAGGTCTAAACTTGACAGCACTTTCTTAGGTGATACAAACTCAGATTCTATCTTTTGATTATCTTTTACCATACGTATACCGTCAAGAATAATTCTATCCTTTTCAGTTAGGCCTTTGGTTACAACAAATAAGTTGGACATTTCAGCACCAATGAAGATTTCACGTTGTTTTACGACATTGTCTTGATCAACAACAAACACGAATTTTTTATCTAAGATCTCGAAAGTTGCCTTTTGCGGAATAATCAATGCGTCTTTTAAAGGAATCGTCATAAGAATACTGCCAGTTTCACCGTGTCTTAGTATTTTATCAGGATTAGGAAAAGTTGCCCTGAACGCGATGTTACCTGTTGCATTGTTGAATTCACCTTCTATAGTTTCAACAATACCCACTTGATTAAATGGCTTATTGTTGGCCATTAACAGACCAACTTCCTTTTTGGTGTCTTTGTCAGTACTAATAATATAATCTAAGTACTCAGCTTCTGGTACATTGAAATAAACCCACATTTGTGAGTTGTCTGATAAGGTGGTCAATAATTCACCCTCATCTAAAAGGCTCCCTTCTCGTACATGCAAGTGGTCCATAATACCATCAAATGGAGCACGAATATTTGTAAATCCTAAATGGGTCTGTGCTAAGGTAACCTCTGCATTCGCTTTGTCAAAACTTGCTTTGGCCATAGCCAACTCATTTTTTGATACAACATTGCCATCTAATAATAACTGAGTATTTTGTAGCTCAATTTCTGCAACTTTTGCTTCTGCTCTTGCTTTTTGTAAATCCGCCTCATAAATGTTGGGCATAATGTTGAACATCTGCTGGCCCTTTTTAACGTATTGGCCTTCATCAACATGAATTTGTTTTAAATAGCCCCGTTCAAGAGCCCTTACTTCAATATGCCGAATAGAGTGTATTTGGCTTACATAATCTTTTGTAATTGATGTATCCTTTTTGATAGGACTTGTAACTAGAAATTTGGCGTGTTCTTCCTTTTTCTCTTTTTTTGATTCGCAGCTTGTATATAAAAACAAGGCACACACTGAGGCGAACAGGAGAGTTCTCTTGGTCATAATTTTTAAATTAAAATAGATTGGTACTATAAGTTTATAGAAATGCGAAAACGCATAAATTTTAGGACTTTAGAATTTCAGATCTAACAAGTCCAAATGAAGTGGTACTTTGGACAATAAAAAATTGCCCGAAAAAATTATAATCTAAATACTTGAAATAAAACGAAGCGCCTATTTATATAAGAAAAATGAGTAAATAGCCTTTGAAATCTATTGTTATTCGTGAAGAAACTAAATAGAAATAATAGAGATAAAAGATAGAATGTTGTTGAGGTGTAATAAAACTCTCCTCCTTTTTTGATAAAAGAATGTTCATTTTCTTCTTCTTCCTCAATTTCAGTAGCATCTATTTCTAAAACCTTATCGGCATTATCAAAGGAGCCTTTAATTGTGGCATTCTGATTTCGAACACTATTTAACAGGTTTGAATGTGTTGATATAGCGAACTGTTGTTCAATAGTATATAATGAATTTTCCCCTGAATTGATGTTAGCAAATAGAGGGCTGTATACACTAGATAAAAGTATACAAATAGAAAGAAGAAACTTTAAAAAACTCTTTTTCATTTAAGGGTACAAAATTATTCTAGTGAAATGGTTTGTACAAGTAAATGCAGTTAATTTTTGTTAACATTTATAATTTTTAGATAAAAGTGGTCAATTGAGGGTTGAATACTCAGAAATCGAACTTTAATTGCACCAATATTGATTTATCATCAATATTTTTAATAGCCTTATTATCAGTATTTAAGTTAGAAAGCGAAATACCCAATAGGCGAACTGAGTTTTGCAACTCTTCTTGATACAATAATTCTTTTGAAGTTTCTAATATTAGCGTTTTATCAGCAATAAAATAAGGTATAGTTTTGCTTCTAGTGTTTAGGGTGAAATCACTATATTTTATTTTAAGCGTAATAGTTTTACCAGCAATAGCAGCTTTTTTAAGTCTGCGTTCTAGCTCTTCAGCTATATGTTCTAAACGCTCTAACATGAAAATCTCACTACTTAAGTTTTCATTGAATGTTCGTTCTGCACCTACAGATTTCGGAATACGATGAGGTTTAACCTCACTTGTATGAATTCCTCTAACCACATTATAATAGTAGCTGCCAGTCTTCCCGAATTTTTCTGTTAAGAATTCAATAGGTTTACTCTTAAGGTCATTACCCGTAAAAATACCTAATTGATACATTTTTTCGGCAGTAACCTTACCCACACCATAAAATTTTCGAATATCAAGAGCTTCTAAAAATGAAGCTACTTCTTCAGGGTTTACTGTTTTTTGTCCATTGGGCTTATTAATATCACTAGCTACTTTAGCAATGAATTTATTGATAGATATTCCTGCGGATGCATTTAACCCTGTTTCTTCCAGAATGCGTTGCCGAATTTCAGTTGCTAATAGGGTAGCCGAAGGATTTCCTTTTTTATTTATTGTAACATCTAGGTAAGCTTCATCAAGAGATAAAGGTTCGACTAAATCAGTATACTCGAAAAAGATAGACCTAATTTTTTTAGATATCTCTTTATAACGCTCAAATCTTGGTTTTACAAAAGTAATATGGGGACAGTTTTTTTTAGCAATATAACCACTCATGGCACTTCGCACTCCGAATTTACGAGCTTCGTAGTTTGCAGCAGAAACAACACCTCTCTTTTCGCTGCCTCCAACAGCCAATGGCTTCCCTTTTAAATCAGGATTGTCCAATTCTTCAACCGATGCATAAAATGCATCCATGTCGACGTGGATAATTTTCCGTAAAGGCATTTCATTGGGCATAAGCAAATTTAAGACTTATCTTAGTTTAAGGATAGTAGATGCATCTAATCATATGATAGAAATTGAGCGTAAATTTTTGGTAAAATCAGATTCTTATAAATCTTTGGCAAGGTCTAAAACACGAATAGTTCAAGGGTTTTTAAATACCGACGCCAACAGAACGGTTAGAATAAGAATAAAAGGTGATGTAGGATTCATCACCGTAAAAGGAAAATCTAATGAAGCGGGTACGTCTAGATTTGAATGGGAAAAAGAGATTTCTGTAGAAGACGCCGATAATTTGCTTGAGTTATGTGATAAAGGAATTCTTGAGAAATGCAGATATGAAATTGTCTTAGGAAATCATGTGTATGAGGTTGATGAATTTTATGGTGATAATGAAGGATTAACTGTAGCTGAAATAGAATTGAATTCTGAAAATGAAAGGTTTCAAAAACCTGATTGGTTAGGCGAGGAAGTTACAGGCGAGGTTAAATATTACAACTCTCAATTAAGTATAAAGCCTTTTAAGGCATGGTAGACAATTAATTTGTCGTGTTTTCACAGTATACTTAATCTTAATTTATTGCACTTTGGTTAGTCATTTACTAAAAAAGGGTAAGGCTTAAGCTTTTTACTTCTTTTTAGTCTTACCCTTTATAAATTCAAGCTTTTCCCTGCAGGTATCGTTTACAAATCTCTATTGCCATCCACCTCCAAGAGAACGATATAGTTCTACGGTAGCAGACAATTGTGTGAATTTGTTGTTAATCAAGTTAAGTTCTGCATTTAAGGAATTTTCTCTAGCGGTTAAAAGGTCTAAATACGTTAGGTATCCATTGTTCAATAATTCTTCAGAATTACTTTCAGCTCTTTTTAAGGCTGCCACCTGTTTGGATACAAAAACTTCCTTTTCAACAGAATTGTTGTAATCATATAAAGCTTCAGACACTTCTTTTCCAGCGGTTAAAAGCGCTTTTTTAAAACTTAATAAAGATTGCTCTTGTTGTACTTTAGCTACTTCATAGGTTGTTCTTATCTTTCTGCCATTTAAAATGGGTTGTGTAAGTCCGCCTACGAGATTAGCGAAAATAGAGCTCGAATCTAACCAATTTTCAAGCTCCAAACTTTGAAGTCCGCCTTGTGCCGAAAGTTTAATAGATGGGTAAAAGTTACTTCTTGCAACATTGGTCATTTCAAAACTATTGACTAAGCTATACTCCGCTTGCATGATATCTGGTCTGTTCCGAAGTAAAAGTGCTGGTACACCAAGTTTCATTTCATTTGCCAATGACTGCTCATTTAGCGTGCTACGTGAATATGACTGCGGTTGCTCACCTAATAAAATACTAAAGGTGTTCTCTGTTTGATACAATGAGTTTTTAAGGTCTAATAATTGACCTTGCGCACTATAAAGTTGTGCGGCAGTTTGGTCTACACCAACCTGGTTCGCTTGCCCAGCTTCTTTAAGAGCTATAATAGTCTCTACACTTTTAGAACGATTTTCTATAGTTTCCTCAGTTACCGTAATCTGTTGGTCTAAGGCCAATATTTGATAGTACGTTATGGCAATTTGTGCCACAAGACTAGTTTTTACAGCTTTGTGAGCCGCTACAGTTTTAAGGTAGCTTGCATCACTAGCACGTTTAGTACTTCTAATTTTACCCCAAATATCAGCTTCCCAAGAAACAGTTCCTGAAGTTTCATATTGATTAAAAGGCTGTGTGAAAAAATTTCCAAATTGTCCATTTTCACTAGTTCTCGCCGTTCTTGTTGCGGTAGCCGCACCATTTATGGTAGGTATATATCCTGCTTTACCCTGTTTAACATATGCCTCGGCAGCTGCAATACTTTGTAGGGCGATGCGAATATCTAGGTTATTGTCAAGTCCCTTTTGTATATACGTTTTTAAATGGGAATCAGTAAAAAGGTCTTTATAGGAAACTGATGCAAAAGACACACTGTCTTGTGGTAAATTATCGGTTCTATACAGATTTTCAATTTCTAATTCTGGTCGCTCATATGTCTTTGCTGTAAAACAAGAAGACAGCAAAAGCGGAATTAGGGCTACCAATATAAGTTTATTAGTTACTAATTTGTTCATGATTTCTCTAATTCTTTGATTCTTCAATAGATTCTTGTGGAGCACCGGTAATGCGCTCTTGTAGGGTTTGGAAAATGACATATAATGCTGGTATTACAAATACCCCGAATATGGTACCTATTAGCATGCCACCAACGGCACTCATACCAATAGACCTATTGCCTATCGCACCAATACCTGTTGATAATGCCAATGGCATTAAACCAAAAATAAAGGCAAATGAAGTCATCAAAATAGGTCTAAGACGGGCTTTTGCTCCATCTAAAGCCGATTCTAATATAGACATACCATGCTTTCTACGTTGAAGCGCAAACTCCACAATAAGAATAGCATTTTTAGAAAGTAGACCAATTAACATTATTAAAGCAATCTGAAAGTATATGTTGTTTTCAAGTCCTGCTAAATTTATAAATGCTATAGCACCCGCAATACCTACGGGTAATGAAAGAAGTATGGCAAAAGGTAATATATACGACTCGTACTGAGCACTTAATAAGAAATAAACAAATACCAAACTCAGTATAAATATGATGATAGTTTGGCTACCTGCACTGTTTTCTTCTTTAGTAAGCCCCGAATATTCGTAAGTATAATTAGAAGGTAAAACCTGAGCGGTAACTTCTTCAATAGCTTTAATAGCATCACCGGTAGAGTAACCAGGGTTCATGGCACCGTTAATTTTGACTGAACTTAAAAGGTTGAATCTACTAACGATTTCAGGTCCATAAATCTTCTTTAATGAAACAAACTGAGATACAGCAACCGATTCACCATTTCCGTTAGTCACAAAAATATGATTAAGCGATTGTTCATTTGCCCTGTCTTCAGGTTTTGACTGAATCATAACACGGTATTGCTTACCAAATTTATTAAAGTCAGTAGTATACAGTCCTCCATAATACCCTTGCATTGCGCTGAAAACATCTGTAACCGCTAAACCCGCAGTTTTAGTTTTCTCCACATCTACCTGCACTTCATATTGAGGAAAGTTTGGGTTGAATTGAGTTATAGCATATTGTACTTCAGGCCTGGCGTTTAATGCGGCCAAAAACTCATTCGTAGTTTGGCCAACGGTCTGCCAATCATCAGCGTCTTTACTCTGTAGGTTCATCTCAAAACCAGTAGAGTTACCAAACCCTTGAACACTAGGTGGTGTAAAGAAGAACGCTTTCGCATCTTTTAGACCAGCAGTTTTACTAAAAAGACTACCAACCACTGCATCTACAGATTGTGATGGATCTGTTCTTTCACTCCAGTTTTTAAGCCTTAATACAGAGAAGGCATAAGAACCACCATTTACCCTATTTAATAAGCTAAAACCTGTAATATTCATTCTAGCTTCTATGATATCCATTGAGGCATATATAGAATCAAGTTTCTTTACCGTTAATTGTGTTTGTTCTAAGGTTGTACCTGGAGGTAAACTAATATCGGCAAAAACAAGACCCCTATCTTCATTAGGAATAAAACCAGCAGGTGTTGTCTTAAATAATAATACGGTTATTGCTGTAAATATTACTAGTGATACTATGGTAATCCATTTTCTATTGGCGATGAATTTTACTGACCCAACATATTTGTCGGTAATAGCATTGAAACCGGTGTTGAAAGCAGAAAAGAATTGTTTTGTAATGCCTTTTTTTTGTTCTTCGGATGGATTATGTGGCTTTAAGAAAAGAGCTGCCAAAGCAGGACTCAATGTCAAGGCGTTTACTGCTGAAATAAGAATAGCAATCGCTAGAGTGACACCAAATTGTTGGTAGAAAACTCCGGAAGAACCACTAATAAAAGAAACTGGAATAAATACGGCAGACATAACCAAGGTAATCGATATAATGGCTCCAGAAATCTCAGACATTGCCGATTTGGTGGCAGTTTTTGCGTTCGTAGCTCCTTCTTCCATCTTGGCATGAACCGCTTCGACCACTACAATGGCATCATCTACCACAATACCAATAGCCAGTATCATGGCGAAAAGCGTTAACATGTTAATGGAGTAACCAAATAACGAGAGAAAGAAGAACGTGCCTATAATCGCTACGGGTACTGCAATGGCCGGTATTAAAGTGGACCTAAAATCTTGAAGAAATAAGAATACTACAATGAATACCAATAAGAATGCTTCTATAAGGGTTTGAACTACATGCCCGATAGAAGCATCCAAAAAATCTTTAGTGTTAAAGGGAATCACATAATCCATTCCTTTTGGAAAATCTTGCTTACTATCTTTTAAGATGGTCAGAATGGAATTAATAATATCATTTGCATTTGAACCAGATGTTTGAAATATACCAAGAACGGTACCGGGTTTACCCATACCTTCGTTTTTAGTGCCATAATTGAAGGCACCCAATTCAACTTCCGCAACATCCTTAACACGCAAGAACTGTCCGTTTTCTTGAGCTCTAATAATGATATCTTCATATTCGGCTACTTCTGAAAGACGGCCTTTATATTTCAACACGTATTCATAGACACCATCGGCGTTCTCACCGATTTTACCAGTAGCCGCCTCAAGATTTTGTTCTCTAAGTGCATTTTGAATATCAGATGGCATAAGGTTGTAAGCTGCCATTTTATCTGGGTTCAACCATATTCTCATAGAGTAATCCTTGGCACCAAAAACCGTAACGTTACCAACCCCTTTTATACGTTGTAATTTGGGTACTAAGTTGATTCTTGCATAGTTTTCAACAAATGTGGCATCGTAATTTTCATTGTCAGAAAACAATGAAAAGAACATAAGTGCACTAGTTTGTGATTTTTGGGTGATTACACCAGTTTGTACTACAGCTTGTGGCAAAACACTATTGGCACGAGCTACTCTGTTCTGTACGTTTACCGCCGCAATATCTGGATCTGTACCTAGTTCAAAAAATACATTTATGGAAGCAGCACCATCGTTACTCGCGTTAGACGTCATGTATAACATGCCTTCTACACCATTAATTTGTTCCTCAAGTGGTGTAATAACACTATTAAGTACTGTCTCTGCGTTTGCCCCAGTGTATGAAGCTGTAACCTGTATAGTTGGAGGTGCGATTTCAGGATATTGTTCAATAGGTAGTGTCGTTAAACCTAAAACACCTAGAATAACTATGATAATCGATATCACCGTAGAAAGTACTGGACGATCTATAAATTTTTGAAACATTGTTCTCTATTTATCTATTAGATTGAATTTCGGATTATTCGTTAACCGGACTAATGGTCATTCCGTCTTTAATTTTAGTTACACCTTCAAGAACAATAGTGGTTCCATCATTAATTCCTTTTTCAACGATAAAACCTTTTTGGGTATTCGCAACTATGTTTATAGGCATGGTAGTCACTGTATTGTCATCTTTTAGAACATAAACTAATTTCTTTCCTTGAAGATCTACTGTGGCAGCTTGAGGAATTTCATATGCACCTGTATATATTGTAGGAATTTTAATTTTTCCAGTACTACCACTACTTAATAAATTGCTTTTATTGTCAAAATCAGCTCTTGCGGTAACACTGCCCGTGGTACTGTTAATGATATTATTTATCATTGCAATCTTACCAGGCTCGGCATATTCTTCACCATTAATCATAATTAATGTAACTTTTGGGGCCTTTTCAATATCCATAAGGTTTTTAGCATTCTTAGGCATAGACTCTTTTAGCTTTAAAAGCTCTTTTTCGTTTAAAGAAAAGTAGGCACGTACCTCGCTAATATCAGAAACAGTAGTTAATGGCTTGCCCATAGCAGAACTCACCAAAGCACCGATTTTAAAAGGGATTTCACCGATATACCCATCTACGGGGCTTGTAATACGGGCGTAGCCAATATTTGATGCAACGCTTTGGTAACTTGCCTTAGCTTGCTCAAGTTTTGCCTTTGCAGTCTCAAGTTGTACTTCGCTGATAATACCTTTATCAACTAGCGGCTTAAGTTTGCTCACTTCAACTTCTGCAACATTTACTGATGCTTTTGCAGCATTAGCATCTTGATTTAAAGTTTGAGTTTCCAATTTAAATAGTAGTTGACCTTTTTTAATTTTTTGACCTTCTTCTACATAAACCTCCTGTACGAAACCAGATACTTTTGGCCATATTTCTACATTTTGTTTACCTTCTAGTGTAGTGGAAAATTCAGTATAGACGGTAAGATCTTGTTTTTTTAATTCACCAACCTTTAAACTTGGTGGAGAAGACACAGCGGCTCCTTGCGCTGGTTTTTCTGATGTTCCAAAGCAGGAACTCAAAAGAAGGGTAGCACTTATGATTCCTATAATTGATAACTTTTTCATTTTAGAGGGATATTAATTAGATTAATTATTGATATGGCCTTGTTAATTCGGAATGTTCGGTAAAAAACGAACTTAAATATTAAAAAAATTATTCTTCTTGTTTTTTTAATTCAGCAATGGTTGTTTTAAGCGTTGCGGTCATATCTTTTATACACTTGGTATATATCGTTTTTTTACTTTTATTTTCTTTATGTTTTTCTGGTCGATATTGCTCATTATACTCCGTAATTTTGTGTAGTATATCACTTTCCCTTTCGAGTTGTTTTAATGATCGATCTAGTTTCTTAATAAAGAAGGTATTTTTTTCGGCAATTTTAAAATAACGTTTACGATCCCCTGATTTTGTAAAATAGTTTACGAAATCCATTTGTAATAAAAGGTTGAGCGAAGTCGAAATTGAACTTTTGCTAGCGCCTCTTTTAAGTAGACAATCTTCAAAAGTTAGTCCGTCTTCATCCGTAAGAACCAAATTTGCAAATATTCTAGCAGCCAATGGCGGTATATCGTACTCACTTTCAAAATGAACGCCGAGCTCTTCTATTAACTTATTTTTTATCTCTTCTTTACTCATAATTTTAATGATGAAGAGGCAAAGATACTGTTAGTTCGGAAACAAAAAAACCAAAAGAACTTAATTTTTTTAGAAGCGTTAAAATTTTGTGAGGATACTATTGAGTTATAGATTACCTACTAAAAATAAATAATTAGCCTATTTTTTAAGTATTTAACGTTCTTCGTTTGTGTTTAACTGGGTTTTGCTAATGGAGGATTTTGGGAAAAACCAAGAATCTAAAAAAAATGTATTTAATGGGTAGTTTATTTCGCGTAGATTCCGTCCTTATCCAAAATAGGAATGGTAACAAGATTACTTTCTTTCACACTATTCTGTTCGAAAAGAAATCGTTTTTCAAATAATTTATTTTCCGCATAATACGTGACGTAGAACTCATTGTTTAATGTAAGAACATCTTCTTGAACTACCTCTATCTTCTTATACGATTTAGCTGCTACTTCACCAATAGAATGTCTCATAATAGAGGTTTTTCGGTCACCTTCATATCCTTTTGAAACAACCATTGTCAATTCTATAGGTGTGACTCGGCTGTTAATGATATAGGCATTCCAGTCCTTATCCAAAAATTCTTCGTTCCATTCACGAATAATGGCAACATAAACATCTTTGGCAATAGATATTTCAATATCTTTTTTCACAAGTTGCTATTAAAGAGCGCTTCTAAATTGCTCTAGAAAACGCAAATCATTTTCACTTAACAATCGTATGTCTGAAATTTGATGTAACAATAGGGCTATACGGTCAATACCCATACCAAAGGCAAAACCGGAATATACTTCTGGGTCGATACCACAGTTTTTAAGCACATTAGGGTCTACCATACCGCACCCCATAATTTCTAACCAACCAGTACCTTTAGTCATTTTATAATCGGTCTCAGTTTCTAAGCCCCAATAAACATCAACTTCGGCACTAGGTTCGGTAAAAGGAAAATAAGAAGGTCTAAGCCTAATCTTTGATTTTCCGAAAAGTTCTGTCGTGAAATATTGAAGTGTCTGTTTTAAATCGGCAAAAGAAACATCCTTATCAATATATAAGCCTTCAACCTGGTGAAAGAAACAATGCGATCTTGCTGAAATTGCTTCATTTCTATAAACTCTACCTGGGGATATAGTTCGTATAGGTGGCTTATTATTTTCCATATAACGAACTTGAACCGAAGAGGTATGGGTGCGCAAAAGGATATCTGGGTCAGTTTGAACAAAGAAAGTATCTTGCATATCACGTGCCGGATGATATTCTGGCAAATTCAATGCGGTAAAATTATGCCAATCATCTTCAATTTCCGGACCCTCTGATACATTAAAACCAATTCTTGAAAATATATCAATTATCTGGTTTTTTACAATAGAAATAGGATGGCGTGAACCAAGCTCTATAGGGTTTCCTGGTCGAGATAAATCACCTAACACTTTTTCATCAGAGTTGCTCTTCTCTAGTGTTTCTTTTAAAGCCTCTACTTTTTCGGTTGCAGCCTGCTTTAATTCGTTTATCGTTTGACCGAATTCTTTTTTCTGTTCATTTGGAACATTCTTGAACTCAGCAAAAAAGTCATTTAAGATTCCTTTCTTACCTAAATATTTAATTCTAAACGATTCTACATCTGCTAAATTATCAGTTGTAAAAGCATTCACTTCAGAAATCTGTTCCTTTATCTTATCAATCATGTTATGCTACTAAAAAAAGCAAATTTATAACATTTACCACAGTAAGTCCTGTTTTTTACGGGTTTTGATTAGGGGTATGGGTTGTAATATTTGATGGCGTTTAAGCATTTTGTAAACAAAATAGGCTATATAGATTAATCTAAATGATATATCTCCATGATGTCATGTAATATTCCCTCAAAGTCTATTTTTAGATCAACCAGTTTACCGTTATGAACGTCAAACACCCAGCCATGAACTTTTAGTTCACGGTCTCTATAGGCTTTTTGTACTACCGCAGTCTTTATCAAGTTTACACATTGTTCTTGAACGTTCAATTCTACCAACCGATCATATTTTATTTCCTCATCCTTAATTGCGTTTAACTCGTCTTTATGAAGTCGGTAGACATCACGTATACATCGTAACCAAGGGTTTAGAAGACCAAGGTCTGCAGATTGCATAGCGGCTTTTACGCCACCACAGGCATAATGACCACAAACCACAATATGATTCACTTTTAAATGTTGCACTGCATATTCTACAACCGACATAGAATTTAGGTCTATATTGATGACCATATTCGCAATGTTTCTATGTACAAAAACCTCGCCAGGTTTAAGACCCATAAGTTCTTCTGCGGTTACTCGGCTATCAGAACATCCTATATATAATAGCTCTGGTTTTTGACCTTTACCCAGTTCTTCAAAATAATTCGATTCCGAAGAAAGTTTTTCCTGTATCCAAACTTTATTATTTTCAAAGACCTTGGCTAAATTCATAACGTTATATGGAATATATTATGGGCAGAAAGATAGTTTATATAAGTAATAAATATGGAAAATCCATTTATGAGCTTAATACAATTTTTTGAATCTAATTTAATAGAAAGTTACTTCACCATTTGAGATATCATACATGGCGCCAACAATCAATATTTCACCATATTTTTCCATCTCTGCTAAGATTCGGCTTCGCTCCCTTATATTTTCTATGGTGATTTCAACATTTTTTGTAGAGACCGCATCTACGAATTCTAGGTTTTGAGAGTTTCTTAAACTTTCATCCTTAGGTTCTTTAACAGCTGCCACTGCAGGCTCAATTTTATTGATCAATGCAGTTAGGTTTCCTAAACGAACATGGTCACAAGCTCCTTTTATGGCGCCACAGCTGGTATGTCCTAATACTACTACTAATTTAGTTCCAGCAAGTTTGCAACCAAATTCCATGCTTCCTAAAATATCTTCATTTACAAAATTACCCGCAATTCGTACACTGAATATATCACCAAGACCTTGATCAAAAACCAGCTCTGCAGACACCCTTGAATCGATACAGCTTAAAATTGTTGCAAATGGGAATTGCCCATCACTTGTATCATTGACCTGCTCTAAAAGATTCCGGTTTGCTTTTAAATTATTTTGAAACCTTTGGTTTCCTTCTTTTAAAAATTGCAATGCCTTTTCTGGGGTCATTGTAGCTTGTGTTTCTCTAGTATGTGCTTTCATAATTTTTTTACTTTTATTGTTTTTTATGCTTGGATAAGATTCATAATCTTATCCTTTAACTAATCGGCATCAATTTTCAACTTAAGCTTTTTTCTGACTTTGGTCTTTTTTCAAAAAAATCAATATAACTAGAGGGGTTTTCTACTATACCCCGTTTTGAGATTAGTTTTATATCAATATTTCTTTCCTTGGCTTTAAACGAAAAGTCCTCTAAAATTTCGATGATATCATAATCTAAATAGCGCGTATTTAATAGGTTCAATTCTAAGTAGGTATCTCTTGGTAAACTGTCCAATTCTTTTAGTATGGCCCCTTTATTAAAGAATGTCACCTCTTCTGCAAGGGTCATTTTAATTCTGTGCATTCCATCACTTTTGTCCTCAATATGAAGAAAGTGTGAGTTTTGGTAACTTTTAATTATTATAACCAAAATACCTACGGCTAAACCTAATAAAATACCCATAAGCATATCGGTAAAAACTAAGCCAAGAACGGTTACAATAAATGGTAGAAATTGTTTCCAACCTAATTGATACATTTTTTTGAAAAGGGAAGGTTTTGCCAGTTTGAACCCAACTACAAATAGTATGGCGGCCAATACAGAGAGTGGTATCATATTTAGTAGTGTCGGTATTAGGATCACTGAAATCAGTAATAAAAAACCGTGAATAATAGCCGATAATTTAGTTTTACCACCAGATTGTATATTCGCAGAGCTACGAACTATAACCTGGGTGATCGGTAAACCACCTATTAAACCTGAAATAATATTACCAGTACCTTGGGCCAATAATTCCCTATTGGTGGGAGTTACATTTTTTTCAGGATCTAATTTATCGGTAGCTTCAACACAAAGTAGTGTTTCAAGACTAGCCACTAATGCCATGGTAAAGGCGGTAACCCAAACTTGAGGGTTGGTGATGGCGCTGAAATTAGGAAAACTGAACTGTGCAAGAAACGAAGAAATTCCTTCAGGTATAGGTACGCTAACCATATGGTCTTTAGATATGGAGAGCACTTCATGATCTTTGGTCATGATATAATAAATAATACCAACAACTACAGCAACGACGGGACCTTGAATCAATTGAAATATTTTACCTTTTTTAGAAAGTACATTACTCCATAGAATTAAGATTCCTAAACCAATTGCTGCAATTAATGTAGCTCCCGGACTAATATTATTTAAGGTATCTAAGATTTCGGTAAATGTGTTTTGTCCGTCTACTTGAAAAAATGCCCAATCTCCTTCCGGATCGGAATCATATCCAAAAAAGTGAGGAATTTGTTTTAAAATGATGATGATACCAATACCTGTCAACATTCCTTTAATGACGGAAGATGGAAAATAATACCCAATAATTCCTGCTTTTACAATTCCAAAAATAATTTGAATAATACCCGCCAAAACGACTGCCACCAAGAAGTTTTCATAACCACCAAGCGATCCAA
Organism: Maribacter orientalis; assembly: GCF_900109345.1. Lineage (GTDB taxonomy): Bacteria > Bacteroidota > Bacteroidia > Flavobacteriales > Flavobacteriaceae > Maribacter > Maribacter orientalis. The sequence continues at coordinate 551,015 of NZ_FNZN01000002.1, read as the reverse complement.
TAGCAACGAGAACAATTGCAGCTAAACCTGCTGCGGGTCCACTTACACCGATTTTGGAACCACTTAAGGCGCCTACGACGATACCACCTACAATACCAGCAATTACTCCTGAAAATAATGGGGCACCACTAGCAAGCGCGATTCCCAAACACAAGGGTAGGGCTACAAAGAATACGACGATACTCGCGGGAAAATCGCTTTTTAAATGCTTGAACATATAACTTATAAATAATGTCTTATATGTATATATAAGACAGATTAGTCAATTTAAAAATAAATAAATTACTAAGCTAAATGTTCGGGAGGGGGGGAAAGGATTTCGAATGAAAGATTGAAACTTCTTAAAATAAGAAAGTTATTCACCGATAATTTTTTAGTTAATGGGATTAATGTAAAGTCAAGAAAATTTTCTTTCACAAATTTTTCTTCGCCCATTGATTTTTTGCCTGACTCTTGTTGTTCCTCCTCATTGAGGTTAGTCACGACAATAGGGTTGTCAATATCGCATAACGTAATGATGCTTGGTGCAGTAACTGCAAAAAGCCATAGTAGTAGAATAGTGATGCGTGCAAGAAATATCATATTTTAAAATCGATGACTAAGATAATATTCTAACTTTTAAATACTGTTAACAAATTTTTAAAAATCTTTTAACAATTTCAACTCGTTTTTTTGAATCCATCCTGTTTTACCGTCTGCAAGTTGTATCCTATTCCAATCGTCTAATTGATCTATGACGTTCACTTTAGTACCGGCATGTATCACAAAAACCTGTTGACTGCTAACATTTGGCTCAGATTTTATGGAGCTTTCTTCTGCAAAAATTATTGCAGGTTGTAAATCTTTAAAATCCCTTCGCTGTATATATGCAAATACTATTGCAATGATACATATGAATAAGGCAAGTATGCTACCTATGAATGACCACCGTTTAAGAGTAGAGGCGTTCGCATAGTAAAAAAGAATATACAAAAGAACAAATAAGAACATGAAGGCTATAGCAAAATAACCCCATTGGTCGAATGTAAATTTACCTGTTATACTTTTATATAGTTTAGATAATCCAGTCTCGGGCATTGTGCCTATGGCATCTAAAGTCATGTTTTGAGCATAGCTTAGATTGGTTTTTACTTCTTCATCATTCGGTGATAATAATAATGCTTTCTCGTAATAATAAATGCTCTCAGCTATTTTGTTAAGCTTATAATATGTGTTACCCAAGTTATAATAGACAGCAGTTGAGTGTTCACCATTATCTAGTATATCGGTGTAGAAACCTATAGCTTTTTCATATTCACCAGAATTATATGCAGCTGTAGCCTCGTCGAACAATTTATTGTTCTGCGCAGTGCACAATAGAACTGTAAAAAGGCTAAAAAATATAGCTAGATTTTTGAACATGCTTATAATTGTTTATCCATTAGGGAAATTACCTCGCTTGCCGTTGCATAATCGGCCTGCATTTGCACATCAGAAAAAGGACTATATCTTGCCGCTTCACAATTTTCTAATAATGCAATAAAGCCTTGTATAGTACTTTTTTCTATTTCTTTTTTATGTAATAATTCGACAATTTTATCTTTACTGAAATCAGAAGTCTCAATCTTTAATTTTGCTTTCAAATAATTATGCAGAGCTCTTTCTAAGGCAACATAAAAAGAGTCTTTGTTACCTAGTTGCTTCTTAGCTGCAGAAAGGTATTTTCTAGCTAATTTATTCGCTCTTCTTATTTTATTACCAGCCACATCGCCAACAATGGCATCTCTTTTCTTTCTAAATACAATGGCGAGAGGAATTAACAAAAGAGGGCATAATAACCAAAGATAGAATGACGTGGAGCCGAAAAAATAAGAAATTGATCTGCTGGTTAAGTTTGGGGTCAGTTTTATGAAATTAAACTGATTTTTACTTGCAACAACAGATTGTTTTGAACTATTTGTGGAAGCATCAGAATTACTATCTGAACTCAGCGGACCCTCTAATACGTTAATGACAATTTCATCTGAAGTTAATGTCGTATATTTTTCAGTTGTTGGATTGAAAAAGCTAAAACTTAACGGTGCAATTGGATATTTTCCCCTAAATGAAGGTACGATAGTGTATTGATTACTAACCTTACCTTGCATACCAGCTAATGTTGTTCTAACCCCTTCGGTAAATTCTGGCTCATAGACTTCTAAGGAACTTGGTAATTCAAGTTCAGGAAGCTTAAAAAGCTTAAGGTTTCCTTTTCCGTTTACTTCAACGGTTGCTTGTAAAGATTCGGTAGCGTTTAAACTTTTCTTACTGGTTGTAACGGCAAAATCAAAATCTCCTACCGCTCCATTAAAATCAGAAGGTTGGTCGGCCAATGGTAATGGCTTTACATTAATAGTTCTATTACCCGCAGATACTGTTTTATTAGTTTGGGCATACATTCTTTGTCCGAAAAAATCGCGTCTTCCCGTTGGCACATCTACGGTCACATCAAGAGAAAGAGGTTCAATATCCAATTTCCCAGATTTTTGAGGATAGAGTACCACACGTTTTAAAATAACATAACGATAAGGTTTGCCTTTATAGGTTCCATTTTGGGCACTTAAGGCTGAAACCTTTATATCCTGACTCCAAAAATTATTATAGGTAGGATTATCTAAAGGTTGATAATTTGATACGCTAATATTCGGACTCACATATAATTTATAGATGACCGTAATTGCTTCGTTCAAAAACGGATCAGTCTTAGAAATTTCTGCAACTAAATGTAGGTTTTCATCAGCTACATCATCCGCGGTCATTTGATCGCTAGGTTTATCTACTGCTGCAGTCACCTCTACTTCGCTTGCAAGCGATTTGTAGGTTTCGCCTCCAATAACTATTGTGGCCTGTTTAATCGTAAATTTTCCTTTGGCAGTAGGTGAAAGTGTGTATGAGTAAGATTTAGAATAACTTCTTACTCCATTAATCCATGAAGAGCTAATTGATTGTGATGGTCCCATAATCACTTTAAATCCTTCAAAATCTGGCGGATTAAAATTATCGCCGTCACGGTTCATTACAAAGTCTACCCTAAGTCTTTCATTTAAACCAAGCTTAGGTTTGCTTAGTTTCATTTCAAAAGTTACGGCATCGTTACCTTGAGCCATCATCAAAAATGATGATAGAAATACCGTTAGTACTAACGTAAGTTTAATTATAGCCTTATAGTCTACCAATCTTTTTCGTTTTTAATCTTAGCACCTTTTACTTTTTTAGCATCAATTTTGTCTTGAACCTTTTTCTCTGCATTTTGCATAGCTCTTAACAAGTTTTCAACCTGTTGTTTCGAAAGTTGATTGGGTCTAGGTTGCTGTTGTTCCTGTTGATTGTCGCCTTGTTCAGGCTTTTTCTTTTGATCTCCCTTATTATCCCCTTCACCTTCTTTGTTCTCGTCTTTTTTCTCTTCATTCTGATCACCTTCATCACCCTTGTCACCTTCGTCTCCCTTATCCTTCTTATCCTCGTCGCCCTCGTCTTTTTTATCCTGGTCTTTATTTTCGTCTTGGTTCTCTTTATCCTTATCGTCTTGATTTTGTTTTTTCTCCTCTTCGTCTTTTTTCAAAAGTTCTTTTGCCAAGGCAAGGTTGTATCTTGTTTCTTCATCTGTAGGGTCATTTCTTAAAGCTTCTTTGTACGCTTCTACTGCTTTGGCGTAATCTTTGCGCTTCATAAATACATTTCCCATATTATGATAAGCCTTGTGCTTCTCATCCTTAGATGTTGATGCTTCGCCAGCCTCTTTAAATCTGCCAAAAGCTTCATTATACGTTTCATTGGCATAATAGGCATTTCCTAAATTATAAGGGGCTACGCTATTATCAGGGCTCTTTGCTATTGCCTTTCTATAATCAACTTCAGCAGTGATAAAATTATCTTCGGACAATGCTTTATTGCCATCCCAGGTTAGGTTGGTCGAGGATCTTAATGCCTTTTCTTTTTCTTTCTCGTCAGCTTCTTGTGCAAAAGAAGACAAGCACACAAAAAATAATAAAAATACGATGCCTATTTTATTCATGTCTTTTCTCATTGAACAAATTAAGTTTCTTTAACCACTTGGTCTTACGATCCAAGATGAAAATATCTAAAAAGAGTAGCAACAATGCTACTCCAATAAACCATTGAAACTGGTCCTTATATTCTGCGAACTGCTTGGCCTCAAATTCCTTTTTATCCATTTGTAACAATTCATTCTTAATAAATTCTACGGCGGCTTCTGTATTTGAGCCATCAATATACCCACCATTGCCTTCGCTTGCAATATCAATAAGAACCTCTTTATTTAGTTTTGTAATCACGGTTTCACCTTGATTATCTTTTTTTAGACTTTCTAATATTCCGTTTCTTTTAATAGGTATAGGGGCGCCTTTTTCTTTACCCACTCCAATAGTATAAATAGTGATGCCTTCATCAACGGCATCTTCTACCGCATCTAAAGTAGAACCTTCAGAATGGTCTTCACCATCAGAAATTATGAATAATACACGATTGGTTTGTTCGGCATCATCATAATAGGTCGTTGCAAGTTCAATCGCTTGGTCGATAGCGGTACCTTGTGAAGTTAGCATATCGGTATTCATGCCCTGCAAGAACATCTTTGCAGCACTATAATCTGTAGTTATGGGTAATTGAGGATAAGCCTGACCTGCGTATGCTATTATGCCAATACGATCGCTGGCCAATTGATTTATAATCTCTGACACTAATCTTTTTGCCTTTTCAATTCTATTTGGAGCAATATCTTCAGCAAGCATACTCTTAGAAACATCTACTGCAAAAACAATATCTACACCTTCTCTTTTTATGGTTTCTAATTTTGTACCAATCTTAGGGTTCACCAGACCAACAATTAATAAAGCCAATCCAAGAATTAATACAATAAGCTTTAAGACCCCTTTGTTAGATGAACGATTAGGAGTCAACCTTTTTAATAGTTCGGTGTTTGCGAATTTCTTTCTTGTTCTCTTTTTCCACACTAAAACAAATAGAAACAGTATCACCATCACTGGAATGATAATGAGCAAGTAGAAATATATTTTTTCGTCTAACTGTACCATATTATACAAAACTTCTAAAAAGCGTGTTTCTTAAAATCCATTCTAATAATAGTAGCGCACCCGCCAATAAAACCCATGGTCTAAACTTCTCTTCGTATCGGTAATATTTGAATTCTTCAATCTCCGTTTTTTCCAATTTATTGATTTCGTCATAGATTTCTTCTAACGACTCATTATCTGTAGCTCTAAAATATCTACCACCTGTAGCTTGTGCTATATCTTTTAGTAATTCTTCATCTATTTCAACTTGGCGCATACCATACCTAAAAGAACCATCTGCATTATATGCAATAGGGGAAAGGGCATTACCATTTGTTCCCAAACCAATAGTATAGGTCTTTATACCAAATTCGATAGCCAGGTCTGATGCCGTTTGTGGTTCTATAAAACCTGAATTATTAACACCATCGGTCAATAAAATGATGATTTTACTTTTTGCTGTACTTTCTTTTAAACGGTTGACCGAAGTGGCTAATCCCATGCCGATGGCAGTACCGTCTTCTAATTGGCCGTAAGTGATTTCAGAAAGGGCATTGAGTACAATTGATTTGTCGGTGGTTACAGGTGTTTTAGTATAACCTTCTCCTGCATAAACGACCAGACCGATGCGGTCATTTGGTCTTTTCTTGATAAAATCTGCCGCAACATCTTTAAGTGCAGATAGCCTATTTGGCTTAAGGTCTCTGGCTAGCATACTAGAGGACACGTCAATGGCCATAACGATATCGATTCCTTTAGTTGTTTTGGTTCTAGTGGAAATGTCTTCTGTTTGTGGTCTTGCCAAGGCAACAATAATGGCACCAAGGGCCAATAATCTTAATATAAAAAGACCAGGTTTTAATTTTGGCAATATGCTTTTGTAGCTAAAACCTTTTGCGCTAGAAATACGAAGCGATGCAGTTTCTTCTTTTTGTTTAAATATATACCACACAATAGCTAATGGCAGTACTAAAAACAGCCAAAAGAAATCAGGATTAGCAAATGATATATTCTCGAACATTTATGATTCTGTTTTAACTTCTACCGATGCCAAAATTCGGTCAACTATTTCTTGGGCATATGTATCATCTTCTAACCAAGTAAGAATAACATATTGTTGAAAGCCTTTACCGCCAAAAAGTAATACGGTGTACTTACCATTAATCAATTCTTTAGAATTAGGTACTAAAAACTTACCGCTTCCATAGACCTTCACTCCTTTTATTCCACTAATTGTAGAGAACTCTTCTTGTTTGGTGATGATGTTTTTTGCCCCCTGACCTTCAAAATTAGACAGTATCTGTTCAATCGTTTTTTCGAAATCAGGTTCAGCGTCTTGTTGATTAAGTGTTATGGAAGTAGTGCCCACTGTAAATAGACCAATAGCACTCGTATATCCAAATGATTGTATGTCAGCAATTGCTGCTTTTGCTTCTGGTGGCAGCTTAATTTCTTGTCGAACTAAAACCTGTGGCGTCTCTAATTGAACTGGAGGGAAACCATAACTGCTTCGCACCCATTCACCTTCTAATAATTCTTTGGTTGGATGTCCAAAAACAGAATCTTTTAAATAACCAAATCCATACTTTATACCAGCTATAGTGGTACCTATAAGAATAATGGCTATAACAGAAATAATGGCCACCTTTATCTTTTTCTTTTTCGCCTTGCGTTCAAGTTCCTCTTGGTATTCAGCTTGTTCTAATAATTCTTCTTCGGTTGGTTCTGGCAGGGCGTCATGGGTTTTAACCACAATTTGTTCTACCATCTTTCTGTCTTGCTCAGCTACTAGGGTCGATGGCTTATTTTTAGCAAATTTCACTAAATCTGCCGTCTGTAATATTTGTTGAAATTGTTTAATGGTATCATCGTCCAATTTTAACTCGCCTGCATCTTTTAAGAGTTCTAATTTTTCAATTAGTTGCCCGGTGGTACTTTCTAAAGCGGTAACATGCGCATCTTCCTCTAAATAAGAACGAACAATAGAGGTTAGCTCAGAGTAGTATTGTTTATACTCGTCTTGAATTAAATATTTAGAATTTTCTAAACGTTTTAGTTCTAATAATGCTCTGTCGTATGGAGGTAAAAGTGCTACCTTCTCTTCTTCTGTTAATGGTTTCCTGCGTAATACAAACCAATAGAAAAGTGCTCCTAAAACCAGCAGAACCAAAATACCGATAAGAACATATTTCCAAAATTCGATATTGCTTTTCTCAACATTAATCAGCGGTTTAATGTCGTACATTTTTTGATTCAAAGTATCTACAGGAATGGTAGCTACAGTAATCAACATAGAATCGGTCATGAAACCCATTCCGTTTATATCAATTCGTTGAGAGGGTAATTTATATGCCCCAGAATCGAATTGAGTTAGCGCGTATATTTTTTGTAATGTTAAGCGATCTTTTTTTCTAGTAGTATCCGTTGCAAATGCCTGAACCGTTTCTAAAGGTGAAAAAGTTTGCCCTTCAGGAAAAATAACCATAGATGTGGAGTCAATATCAACTGTCACTGTCCAATGCACCTGTTCACCTATTTTAATGTAGGTGGTGTCTATTTTAGTGCTTATCGTAGGTCTGTCTTGAGCAAAATTTTGAATGACAAATAGAAGAAATACGAAGATAGGCATGCTTCGATGTAAGTTCGAAATGCCTTTTTTAATTATACTAGTATTATTAACCATTAGTATCAACCTCTTCTTTTAAAATAACCCAATAACTTTTTTACATAACTTTCGTCAACCCTACAATCTAAAGTTCCACAGCCAGATTTAGTAAACGATTCTTTAAAATACGTAACACGTTCTCTATGAAATTTTGCATAGGCATTTCGCACTTTTTTAGATTGGGTATTTACCAATTGCAATTTTCCGGTTTCAGCATCTTCAACCTGTATCATACCTAGATTGGGTATTGACTCTTCACGTTCGTCAAAGACTCGAATTCCTGTTAAGTCATGTTTACTACCTGTAATTTTTAGTGTTTTTTCATAGCCATCATCAATAAAATCAGAAAGCACAAAAACTATAGCCTTCTTTTTCATTACGCTGCTTAAGAATTTCAATGCCTGTGCAATATCTGTTTTATTGCTTTTAGGTTTAAATTCTAACAACTCACGTATAATGCGTAAAGCGTGCGTTTTACCTTTTTTTGGAGGTATAAAAAGTTCAATCTGATCAGAGAATAAAATGATGCCGACTTTATCGTTATTCTGTAAAGCACTAAATGCTAAAGTTGCCGATATTTCGGTAACAATTTCGTTTTTAAATTGATTGGTAGTTCCAAAAAGCTCTGAGCCACTTATATCGACCATGAGCATCATGGTGAGTTCTCGCTCTTCTTCAAAAACTTTTATGTAAGGTTCATTGTAACGAGCAGTAACGTTCCAATCAATATTTCTAACATCGTCACCAAATTGATACTGCCGTACTTCACTAAACGTCATACCCCTACCTTTAAAGGTAGAGTGATATTCCCCACCAAATATATGGTCCGATAGACGTCGCGTCTTAATCTCTATTTTCCGTACTTTTTTGAGTAGCTCTTTGGTATCCATTTTGTTTTTCAAACAGTAGTTAACTAATCAGGAATCAGCATTGAAAATTATGCAATCGAAATAAAATTATCAATCGCAAACTGATAACTGCAAAATAACTTTAGGGTACTTCTATCTCGTTTACGATCTTATTTATAATATCTACAGAGGTGATATTTTCGGCTTCTGCCTCGTAAGTAATTCCAATTCTATGCCTAAGAACATCGTGTACTATAGCACGAACATCTTCTGGGACTACATAACCTCTTCTTTTTATAAAGGCATAACATTTAGCTGCAATACCTAAGTTGATACTTCCCCTTGGTGAAGCACCAAAACTAATTAGAGGCTTTAAGCTTTCTAAATTATATTTTTCAGGATATCTAGTCGCAAAAACAAGATCAAGAATATATTTTTCAATTTTCTCGTCCATATATACTTCGCGAACAGCTTTTTGAGCACTTAGTATTTGTTCTATGGATACTACGGCATTTACCGTTTCATAGTTTCCTAATAAATTCTGACGCATGATCAATTGTTCCTCGTTGATTTTCGGATAATCGATAACTGTCTTCAACATAAAACGGTCAACTTGCGCTTCAGGAAGCGGATATGTTCCTTCTTGCTCCACCGGGTTTTGCGTAGCCATTACTAAAAAGGGCTTGTCTAAAATAAAAGTCTCATCACCTATGGTAACTTGCTTCTCTTGCATCGCCTCTAAAAGGGCAGACTGTACTTTTGCAGGAGCCCGATTGATCTCATCGGCTAAAACGAAATTCGCGAAAATAGGACCCTTTTTAATAGAAAAGTCGTTCAACTTCATATTATAAATCATTGTTCCTACAACATCGGCAGGTAATAAGTCTGGAGTGAACTGTATTCTGCTAAAACTTCCTTTAACTGCTTTTGAAAGTGTATTTATCGCTAGTGTTTTTGCTAAACCAGGCACACCTTCCAATAAAATATGTCCTTGTCCCAAGAGACCAATTAATAATCGTTCGACCATATATTTCTGGCCTACAATTACCTTATTCATTTCAAGCATCAATAAATCGATAAAAGCACTTTCTTGAGCTATTTTCTCATTTACGGCACTAATGTCAATTGACGTATTTTCTTCCATTTAAAACTATATATTATTGATTGTTAACGCTTCTAATTTTAACAGTCATGCAAATTGAAAATTTATTCATTCAGTAGCTGTTAATGATAGGTTAAAAAATGCGAAAACCCCTTATTTTTATGAAGCTTTTAAGGGAATTCTTTTTAAATTCATTAACCTATGAACAATACATTGAAATATTCGAGAATAATCGCTGGTACTATGACCTGGGGAAAATGGGGAAAACAACATTCCACCAAAGCAATGATTGAACTGATCAATCATTGCCTAGAAAACAATATCACGACATTCGATCATGCAGATATTTATGGCGATTATACCAACGAGGAACAATTCGGTAAAGCATTTGCTAAAAGCGTTATTAAAAGAGAAAATATTCAATTGATTAGTAAATGCGGCATTCAGTTTGATGCTGAAGAAAGAGTAAATAAAGTAAAGCATTACGATTACAATAGAGATTACATCATTTGGTCAGTAGAAAGGTCATTAAAAATGCTACGGACTGAATATTTAGATCTGCTTTTATTGCATAGGCCTAGTCCATTAATGAATCCGGCAGAAATAGCAGAGGCTATAAGAAAATTAAAGAAAGAGGGAAAAATCAAACAATTTGGTGTGTCAAATTTTACGCCGTCACAGATTAAGTTTATAGAAAAAGAAACTAGGGTTGATGCCAATCAAGTAGAATATTCATTATCATCTAATGAGGTAATGAACGACGGGACTTTAGATGATTGTATCATTCATGATAGGCTCGCTATGAGTTGGAGTCCATTAGGTAATTATTTTAGGGAAAAATCTCAATCGAACAAAAGAATCAAAGATGTGCTGAGCGTTTTAACCAAAAAATATAATGCTACTGAAGACCAATTATTACTAGCTTGGATTTTAAAACACCCATCAAAGATTCATCCCGTGGTGGGTACTGCAACACCGAAAAGATTGAAAATGGCTATGGAAGCTGTTAACATTGAAATGGAATTGCAAGATTGGTTTATATTATTAGAAGCGAATGAAGGACATGAAGTTGCGTAATTAAAAAACAAAAATGAAAAAAACAGCATTTATTACAGGAGCTACTAGCGGAATTGGTAAAGCTACAGCGATTAATTTTGCCTTAAACGGGATAGATTTAGTTTTATGTGGCAGACGCCAAGAAAGATTAGATGCCCTAAAAGAAGAACTTGGTAAGGAAGTGAAAGTCCATACCTTAAATTTTGATATTCGAGAGAAAGATTCGGTGCAAAAAGCGATTTCCTCATTACCAAAAGACTTTGCTAAAATTGATATTTTAATAAATAATGCGGGTAACGCCCACGGTTTAGATACCATTCAAGAAGGTAGTGTTGATGACTGGGATGCCATGCTAGATATTAATGTGAAAGGCTTGTTGTATGTGTCTAAAGCTTTGATACCCCAAATGGTAGAACGAAAATCGGGCCATATTATTAATATTGGTTCTACTGCAGGTAAAGAGGTTTACCCAAAAGGGAATGTGTATTGCGCAAGTAAGCATGCTGTAGATGCAATAAACCAAGGAATGCGAATAGATTTGAACCCTTACGGTATACGCGTAGGTGCCGTAAACCCAGGTCTAGTGGAAACCGAATTCAGTAATGTGCGATTTAAAGGTGATGAAAACAGGGCAGAGAATGTGTACAAAGGTTTTCAGCCACTAAAACCAGAAGATATAGCAGATATAATTCACTTTGTAATTACTAGGCCCTATCATGTAAATATAGCCGATTTAATAGTTATGCCTACTGCTCAGGCTTCTTCAACTATTGTAAATAAATCCTAATCTTTTTAAATTCAACAAACGATAATAGTCAAACACCCATAAAATGATTAATAAACGCTTATTGGTAAAAAACTTACTCGCACATAACGACGAGAATAGTTTTTACGATAAAAAGCGCTTCATTAATATTGGTGAAAAGGAGGGTAAGGCAAAATTTTTAAAACATGTTTGTGCATTGGCCAATAGCAACCCTTCGAACAATTCATTTATTGTTGTTGGCGTTGAAGATGAGGAAAACAAAATAGTAGGTGTAGATTTTTTTGATGACAGCAAGATTCAGAATTTGGTCAATGCTTATTTAAATAATCCTCCTCGTATATCTTACGAGAATATTCCATTTCCAAATTTACCTGATGGTAAGGTAGTGGGTCTAGTAACCATAAAATCTATTGGAAAATTATGCTCATTAAGAAAGAACATTTGGAAGTATTATGGTGGTTCGGTTTTTTTTAGGGAGGGCAGCATTAGCTTACCCAAAGTTTACGATATTGAATTGAAAAACATTAATGTTGATGCCGTAGCTACTATAGAACAACATGCTAAGAATAATATTGAGCTTACTTTAGATGGTGTTATTGACTTTCTAAACTATCGACACAAAGATTTAGAAAGTTATTATAAAGTGTTTAAAGAGCAATTTGTAGTCTGTTGGGCGGGTAATAAAAAAATTGTTAACGGAGAAACGTATTACTATAGAGTAGATATTGAATTGATCAATGAACAAGTTAAATTGTTCTATTCAAATTTAGATGAGGTTAAAATAAGTATTGATGATAATTCTTTTACTATAATAGAGTTTGTTGAGTTAGGACTCGGGTCTAAGCAAAAATATTACCCTTTAGAAAAAGTGGTCATCAATTTTAGTGAGAATGGCACCTATCAAATTAATAGCGATTTGCTTTTTAATCCGCCAAAGCATAATCGAAAAAAACTTGAAGAAATAATTAAAAATAACAATGCGTTGGTTACAAAAGCCAAGAGTGAAAAAGCTTTGAATCCTGCTGAGGTTAAAAGCCTAATTTATTTGGCAGATACCTATCTCATTTGTTACTTAAACGGTTTTGAGGAAGCTAAAGAGGAAATGGAAAGTGCAAGACAAATCTTAAAATCTAAATATCCGGGCATTAATGCTTCGTTGAAGGAGGCGCTTCGAGTTCTTAGGAAGGTTAAGTATAGTTAAGTGTTAGTTATCCAAAGCTGTTGAAAAGGTTTCAAAGGCAGTTCATTATGAATAAGTTCAAAGGAATTTCCTGTTAGTAAATCTATCGAGTTCTTGCCCGCGTGAATTCCGATTGAAAGTAACCAACCGATATCTAATGTTTCGGTAACCTCATTGAAGTTAGATAACACCCAAATGCTTTTGTTTCCATTGGTTCTTTCATAGACAAAAATATGTTGATTAAGACAGCCATGTATTTTTATATCATTTACATCTTGAAAAATGTCATGTTCTTTTCGTAAACGAATCATTTTTTTTAAACCTTGATAAATAATCGCAGACGGACTATCATCTGTTTTTTTTAATTCAGAAACAACATTCCAGTTGTGCATAGGTCTATTTACCCAGCGGTTGTCATTTACATGGTCCTCGTTTTGCTCGTACGTATAGTCATTCAATGTGCCAATTTCATCACCTGCGTAAATCATAGGTATACCACCGTAAGATAAAATTATGCCGTGCATCATTAGAATTTTTGCAATGGCATAATCAACGATATTCTTATTCTTCAGTTCCAATGCAGTTTCCAGTCCTAACAAAGACGCTGCGCTTCCGGTAATTCTACCGTCTCCGTTTTTCGGATTGTACATGAACATTAATCCTTTGGCCGGTGACCACTCTAATTTACCAGTATAATAATTTAGTATAAATTGTTTATGGGCAGTAGGGTCTGAACCCATCGAGCGAACAAAATCATCATCATAACCAAGGCCGATATCATCATGGCATCTTATATAATTAATCCAAGTAGCATCGTTAGGTTTATTAGGAATTTCGGTTAAACTCATTAGCATTAAAGAGGCTTTTTTAGTGGCAATTGAATTCCATAATAATGCCATTAAAGAGGCATTATAGGCAACTTCACATTCATTGCCTTCTGTGATATCTTCACCAAAATATTTAATAATATTTCTTGGAGCAACAATAGCTTCTGCCAATAGAATAACCCCTGGTGCGATTACTTGTAGGCACATTCTAAAGAGTGAAATAAGAGTATGGGCTTCTGGTAGGTTTTGAGAAAGTGTGCCTAATTTTTTCCATAAAAATGCAAGGGCGTCAAAACGGATAACATCTACTCCTAAATTAGCCAAGGCCATTAAATTGCCTAACATTTCAATAAACACTTCAGGATTTCTATAGTTTAAATCCCACTGGTAATTATTGAAACAGGTCATTACCCATTTTTCCATTTCCTCATTATAGGTAAAATTACCTGGTGCCGACTGAGGGAATATTTCTGGTAATGTTTTCTCGAACTCATCTGGTATAAGGCGGTCAGAAAAAGTGTAATAATAATTTTGATGATGTAGGCTTCCGTTTTTTGCTTTCTGGGCCCATTCAAATTCATCGGAAGTATGGTTTACGACAAAATCTAGCATTAAGAACATTTTTTTCTCCCTAGCTTTTTTAGTCAAAGCAAGAAAGTCATCCTTAGTGCCATATTTGCTATCAATCTCATGATAGCTATTCACCGCGTAACCACCATCATTTTCCCCAGAAGGTCGGGTAGTAATTGGCATTAAGTGAAGAAAATTGATTCCAAGATTTTCAAAGTATGGCAACTTCTCTTTTAGACCGTTGATGTCTTTATTAAACCGGTCTACATATAGTTGCATACCCACCATTTTCTCACTTTGATACCAGTTCCCAGAATTTAATCGTTCTATGTCCTGCTGTTTTAATTCAGTAGGTCGTTCTTTAAAAAGATGCTCTAATTGCTCTAAAAGCTTAAAAAAATATGCTTTATGTTCAGTGTCTTTGTATAATGAAAAAAATTGAGTCTTAATAAGGGTAAGATTGGTTGACAATCTTTGGTCGTATAAAGATTTTAACGGTAACGCGCCTTTTTTTATTTGACTTTTTGAGGCCAATAAGCGGTGTAGTTCAGCTTGGTTCATTTTAAGAATCTAATTGTTGTAATGTGGGTAACGATTCAATTGCGCCAAAATTAGTAGTGGTTATAGCGCCAGCTTTGTTCGCCCTAGCTACCATGTTGGTAAGGATGCTTTCATCTGCCAACAATGCATCAATACTAGAATGTTTGGCAATTTGTTGCAATAGACATCCAATAAATGCATCGCCTGCGCCAGTAGTGTCTTTCGGAGTTACTTTGATACTGGGTATAGTTTTTTGAAATTTTTTGGTGCTTAACCATGTTCCTTCACTACCAAGTGTAATAACGATTATTTCAGTGCCTATTTCATGAAGCACTTTACAAGCTTCTTTTACATCTTCTTTGCCCGACAGAAGTTGAGCTTCTTCTAAACTAAATTTACACAAATGTGATTTTTCAATGAAAGGTTCACATTTACGTTTAAAACTATCAACTTTATTTTTCCAGAGGTCTACTCTATAATTGGGATCAAAACTGATAAAAGCATTTTTGGTAAGTCCATCAAATAAATACCTACTATAAGCTTCCTCTAAAGGGCCACCTAAAAGAGCGGTAGCAGCACCAAAATGAATGATGTTGTTTTTGAAATAAGATTTATGAGACGAATCATAGGCAAGTTCTCTATCTGCCCCACGACTAAAAACAAAATCACGTTCACCGTCTTCATCTAAGGAAACAAAAGCTAATGTGGTAAATGTATCAGATTTTTGTGCTAACGAAATGTCCACTTTTTCATCTTCTAAAATCCGTAATAAAAAGGTGCCAAACGGATCGTTACCAACACAGCCAATAAACACACTGTCACCGCCTAATTTACTAATAGCACAAGAGACGTTAGCAGGAGCGCCGCCTGCTTTTTTTGAAAATTCCTTTGCTTTTGTTAAATCTTTGCCTTGGTTTTCAGCAACAAAATCAATTAACAATTCGCCAATGCAGAATATCTTTTTCATAAATCTAAATGAAAATTAGAAATCCTAAGTTAATTAGAATTTGTTTCTACTTCCTAAATAATCTTAAGGAATTATTAAATTTTGGTAGTTAACAGATTATTTATTGGAATTAAAACGGTTCTTTTTTTTGGGTCTGAGGATGAAATTTATATCTTGAATTACATATTTAAAAAAACACTCTGACCATGAGCATATTTGACGATATTAAACAGAAACTAAGTCATGAATTTATTGATATAATCGAATGGCTAGATATTAACAATGAAACCATAGTTCACCGCTTTGAACGTTATCAAAATGAAATTAAGAATAATGCGCAGTTAATTGTTCGCGAGGGGCAAACCGCAGTATTTATCAATGAAGGGCAATTGGCAGATGTTTTTAAACCGGGAACATACACATTAAACACAAAAAACCTTCCTATTCTTACTACCTTAAAAGGGTGGAAATACGGATTCGACAGTCCGTTTAAGGCTGAGATTTATTTTGTAAATACCCGCTTGTTTACCGATGAGAAATGGGGAACGAAAAACCCATTTATGTTAAGCGACGATAGGTTCGGGTTGGTTGAGATACGAGCTTTTGGAACCTATAGCTTTAGAATTAGTGATCCTGGTAAATTCATCATAGATGTAGTGGGCACTGACGGTAATTTCACTAATTATGAAATTAATGAACACTTAAAAAGTTTAATTGTAACTCGCTTTACCGATACAGTTGGAGAAGCTAATTTACCGATTGAATTGTACGCGGCAAATACGAGTGAGCTTTCAGAAACATGCCAAGTGGTAATGCAGCCTGAATTTAATAGAGTTGGTATTGAGTTAGAGAAATTCTACATCGAAAATGTATCGATGCCGGAAGAATTGAAAAAAGAAATTTTTGAATATAGCCGGTTAGATAAGTTAGATATGGCCAAATTAGCACAATTTAAAGCTGCGAAAGCGATGGAATTGGCCGCTAAAAATGAAGGTGGTACTGCAGGTGCAGGTATGGGTATGGGTATGGGCTTTGTATTGGCACAACAAATGGGAGGTTTGATGGGTCAGCCCGGTGCGCAACCATTCGGCGGTCAAGCAACACAGCCACAAGCTCCTCCACCAATTCCTGCTCAAGTTGTTTATTTTTATGCGGTAAGCGGTCAACAATTGGGGCCAGTTCCCTATGAGAAATTGAAAGAACTGTTTGCTAGTAGAATAATTAATAGAGATTCGCTAATTTGGAAACAAGGTATGGCCAGTTGGAAGGAGTTAAAAGAAATAGAGGAGCTAAAATCGTTTTTAGGAGGTAATACTCCGCCTCCATTACCAACATCATAACGTTTCTAAAAGCAGAAATACACGCCCTTTTATTATAAGGGATACGCACTATGGACCATATTCAGAAATCGGAATATAAAAAAGCATGTCCCAATTGTGGCGCCGAGTTAAAATTTAAACCAGGCTCACATCAACTTACATGCGAATATTGCGGGTATGAAGAATTCATTGAACAATCTAAAAGTAGTTTTGAGGAACTTGAATTAGAACATTACTTAAAAATTGTTGGTGAGAATGCCTACACAGAAACTATTGAGCTCTTACATTGTAAAAATTGTGGTGCCAATCAGCATGTAGAGGAAAATTATAAATCGCTTAATTGTGTTTATTGTGGTGAGCCATTAATTCGTGAAGACACTGAAAAAGAAGGATGGATTTTACCTGGGGCATTAGTGCCTTTTCAACTTGATTCAAAAAAAGCTCATTCTATTTTTAAAGATTGGGTAAACAAAATATGGTTTGCGCCTGATAAACTTAAAAAGGCTGCCCTTGATCCAGAAGGACTACATGGACTTTATTTGCCTTACTGGACTTTTGATGCGAAGCTGTTCGCTTCTTATCAGGGGCAAAAGGGTGATTATTATTATGAGACTCAAACGTATAATAGTGATAAGGGTAAACGTACAAGACAGGTTAGAAAAACTAAATGGACCTATGTATCTGGTAATGTTGATGGTTTTGTAGACGATATCCTAATCAATGCCTCTGAGAAAAAGAGAAAAGAAATTCCGGCTAAAGTTGCATTTTGGAACCTTAAAGATTTAGTTGTTTTTAATTCAAAATATCTGTCGGGTTTTGTAACCGAGAAATATACCGTTTCATTGAAGGAAGGTCATCGTAAATCTTTTCAAGAGGCTAAGAATATTGCTTATAATTGGATTCGAAGAGACATTGGAGGCGATACCCAAAGAATAGCAAATGCCGATATTAAGTTATCAGATGAAAAATTCAAACATATATTACTTCCAATTTACTTAAGTTCATATACATATGATGGTAAGGAATATAATTTCTATATCAATGGCCAAACAGGTGTATTAAGCGGCAATAGACCTTATTCATTTTGGAAAATCTTTTTTTTAGTGCTTTTTATCCTTGTGATTATAGCAGTATTTGCGATTTTTGCTAAATGAGTTTAAAAAGAACACTGGTCATAGGTGATATCCATTCCGGATTACAAGCTTTGAAACAAGTACTTCAAAAGGCGACGATTACTAATAACGATACCCTAGTTTTTTTAGGGGATTATATTGATGGATGGAGTGAGGCCGTTGAAACCATAAACTATCTACTTCAACTTAAGGAAAAATATAATTGTGTATTTCTAAGAGGAAACCACGATGAACTCTGTTATGAATGGTTAACGGGTGCAGCTGACAACCCAACTTGGTTTATGCATGGTGGTGAAGCAACAGTGAATTCTTACGCTAACATCACTGAAGAAACAAAAAATATGCATCTCAAGTTTTATGAAAACTTAGAGAATTATTATTTAGATACTGAAAAGAGATTGTTTTTACATGCTGGTTTTACTAATTTAAAAGGGATAGAATTCGAATATTTCAAGAAGACCTTTTATTGGGATCGTACTTTATGGGAATTGGCTCTTTCATTAAATAAAGAATTGGACCAAGAACATATTCATTATCCAAAAAGGCTTAAAAACTACTCAGAAATTTATATAGGACATACGCCAGTAACACGAATAGGAAAAACTACACCACAAAATGCAGCAAATGTTTGGAATATTGATACTGGGGCAGCCTTTAAAGGTCCATTAACGGTATTTGATATAAACACTAAAAAATATTGGCAAAGTGATCCTGTTTATATGTTTTATCCCAATGAAAAGGGCAGAAACTGAGAAAACCATTAACTTTACATAAAAAGGAGTTATTATATTAACGAACTTTGATAAAAATCATATTATGCCAATTAAGAATATAAGATTAGAAGTAATGCAGGCACTAGAGCCACAGGTGGAGGGTTTTATGGAATCTTTCCTTATAAAGCCTGAAGATATATGGCAGCCAACAGACTTTTTGCCTAATTCTGAAAAAGATACTTTTTTGCAGGAAGTAAAAGAACTACGAGAAGAATCTAAAGATTTAGGATACGATTTCTGGGTTACCATGGTAGCTGATACAATTACAGAAGAGGCCTTACCAACTTATGAGTCTTGGTTAATGGATGTTGTAGGTATTGACCAACATGGTGATCATAAAACTAATGGTTGGGCAAAATGGGTACGCGCTTGGACGGCAGAAGAGAATAGACATGGAGATGTGTTGAACAAATATCTTTATTTATCTGGAAGGGTAAATATGAGAGAAGTAGAATTAACAACCCAGCATTTAATTTCAGATGGTTTTGATATCGGAACTGATCGTGACCCATATAAGAACTTTGTATATACCTCATTTCAAGAATTAGCAACCAACATTTCACATAAACGTGTTGGCCAAATGGCTAAGAAAAAAGGAAATGTCCTTTTAGGTAAAATGTGTACTATAATTGCAGGTGATGAAATGAGACATCATTTGGCATATAGAGAATTTGTGAAAACCATTTTTGGTGAAGATCCTTCTGGAATGATGATTGCGTTTGCGGAAATGATGAAGAAAAAAATTGTAATGCCTGCGCATTTTTTAAGAGAGTCTGGTGGTTCTATAGGTTCTGCTTTTGAAAATTTCTCAAATTGCGCACAGCGTTTGGGTGTATATACGGCGCAAGATTATGTAGAAATTTTGAGTAAATTGAATGTCTTTTGGGAATTGGAAGGTATGCGTTCATTAAACGAGGAAGCTGAAAAGGCTCGCGAATATTTAATTAAACTACCTGCAAGATTGGAAAGAATTGCAGAACGCATGAAGTTTCCGCAAGATCAATACCATTTTAAATGGGTTGAAGCAAACGGAGCATTATAAAATTAAAAAATCCCGATCAGTTATGATCGGGATTTTTTGTTTGGATTGAATGCTATATTATAATTTACCGTGTTTGTGTTCTTCTTGCCACTTGGCTAATTCTTCCCATTTGCCTTCATAACACATTTTAGATTGCATTGGCCAAGAAGCTGGATCATGAATTTTATATCTTGTTCCGCCAGTATCTAATATCTTTTGGCAATCGGCAAGGCTCGTTTCAGATAGGGCTTTCCATGTTTTTATGCCATGATCTTTAAACATACCTTCAATTTTTGGTCCGATACCTTCCACTAATTTTAAATCATCTTGTTTAATGTTCTTGCCAAAAACAGCTTTTGCAGCAGATGCATCGAATGCTATTCCTTTACTTGTCGCAGCACCAGAAGCAAAAGAGGCAGCAGATTCGCCAAGATTTGTGTTTGTAGTACTTGGTGCGGTCTTCACAACTTTACTAGCAGCAATAACTTTTTGGTTACAGGCATCTAAATCAGCCTTTAATTTGCTGTTACTTGTTTTAAGGTTCAATATTTCGGTAGAATTGTCTTCCACTTTCGTAGATCCTTTGCCAATAAGATAGCCTAATATGCCGCAGATGATACCAACTAAAGCTGGAATAATCCAGCACCAAATATTCATATTTTCAAAATTCATGATTTACTTATTTATAAGATTAGTGTATGTTTTAATTTAAGGTATTTATGGCTCTTCTGTTTTTTATACTCGCAATTGGTTCTGTTTGGCCTTTAGATGCTGCCACTATTTTATCTGAAGCAATACCATTTTTCATTAGATAATCTTTTGCAAAATCTGCGCGATCTTGTCCCAATCTCATGCTAGTACTACTTGCTTTACCAGTATTACCTGTATGGCCTACTACATTTGCAGTAGCACCATCAACCTTATCAAAGTATCTAGAAATATCAGCTACTTTATGGCGTTGTGCTGCATCTAAATTTATAGAAGCTTCTGCTGTATTGAAATGAAGAATTAGTGAATCTGCATTAATTTTCTCATATAATACTTTTAGATCATAGTTATCGGTTTGTGACTCTTCTTCAATGTCGAAAACAGCTGCTCCCCAATAGGTGCCATCTTTGGCAATCATATCATCTATTAACTTACCTATGGTATTTATTTGTGCGGTAGAAATACCTTTAGAGGCTAAATCATTTTTTATAGTATTAGCCCTGGCAAGTCCTAAATTAGGGAATGCAGTATTGTTTTTTTCATCACTAGCGTAAAATCCAGTAATGTTAACAACATTATTTTCATTGGTTTCTAGATGATTTGGCAAACCAGTAATACCTTTAGTTAATTCTACACTCAAGGGCATTAAAATAGTATGGGAGGAAACATTAAAATTATAATTGCCATTAGTGCTGTACGAAAATCCATTACCATCAATGGCAAAAAGGTATGCGATTGCTTCGGGTTCTATAATGATTACTTGTTCTGTAGCTTGATCTGTTGTAGCTGTTGTACCGCATTCGCTACAACAGGTTATGTAAAAGAATGTGCTAGCTACAATGGTAATCAACATCAATAATAAATTGGTAGTTGCTTTTGTCATTGTAGAATATGTTCGTGTTTAACGTACAATGTATTAAAAAAATCTTAAAAATGTTAAAATATTGCAACCTAATTACCTTACAGTCAGTGATTATGTAAATTTCCAGTTATACTTAAATGTATACCAACTATACAATCATATAGTTTGATAACAAAAATTTTAGGGTTTGGAACAACTTTTATTTGCAATTTTGCGTAAATATTTAAAGGTATATTTCTCCCCACAACGTTTGGGCATTGAGTATGCGTTTTTAAAGTTTTGAGTTAGTTGGTTAAAAAATCCTGTCTTCGTTAATGTCGACAGGATTTTTTTATGCCCAAAATAGATATGCAAATATTCCGATTATACAATATTTATGTAAAGCTGTACAAATCTTGAAAGAAGGTGTAACAAATATTGGTAGTTTACTGTTGAGGATAATATACGATACCAATGAAGAAAAAAATAAAGGGTATAATAAATTTCCTTTGCATGTTTGTTATATTGGGCATTCAAGCCCTATTACATGGCAGCTGGTCACCCGAATCATCGAATGGAAATCAGCTTAATGCATGAACATACAAAGGAAATGATATCTATGTTATAGATCGAACTTTATACCTTGGGCTAATGGTAGCTCTGTGGTATAGTTAATTGTATTGGTCTGTCTTCGCATGTAAACTTTCCAAGCATCTGAACCACTTTCACGACCACCACCAGTTTCCTTTTCACCACCGAAGGCTCCACCAATTTCTGCACCTGAAGTACCGATATTAACATTAGCTATTCCACAATCACTTCCCCATGCAGAAAGAAAATGTTCCGCCTCACGAAGGTTATTGGTCATTATTGCTGATGAAAGACCTTGAACAACACCATTTTGTATAGCTATTGCATTTTCAACGTCTCCAGAGTATTTTAAAAGATATAAAACAGGAGCAAAAGTTTCGTGCTGTACGATTTCAAAATTGTTCTTTGCTTCTGCAATAGCTGGTTTTACATAGCAGCCACTCTCATACCCCTTACCTTCTAATACGCCACCTTTTACAATTAGTTTACCACCTTCAGCAACTACTTTTTCTAATGCTTTTTTGTATTGTGCAACAGCATCGGTATCAATTAATGGACCAACATGGTTGTTTTCGTCCAATGGGTTTCCAATTCTTAATTGTTGGTACGCAGCAACTATTGCGTCTTTTACTTTATCGTACATTGAATCATGAATAATTAATCTACGGGTCGAAGTACAACGTTGGCCAGCAGTACCTACAGCACCAAATACAGCGCCAATAACCGTCATTTTTAAATCAGCATCTGGAGTTACGATAATGGCATTATTACCACCAAGTTCTAATAATGATTTGCCAAGACGCGCTGCGACAGCTTGTGCAACAATTTTACCCATACGAATAGAACCGGTAGCAGATACTAATGGAATTCTGTTATCTTGTGTCATTAGTTCGCCAACTTTATAGTCGCCATTAATAAGGCAAGAAATACCCTCTTGTAAATTATTGGCTTTAAGAACTGAAGAAGCTATATTTTGACAGGCAATACCACAAAGGGGTGTTTTTTCTGATGGTTTCCAAACACAAACATCGCCACAAATCCAAGCTAATGCGGTATTCCATGCCCAAACGGCAACGGGAAAATTGAATGCAGAAATTATACCTACCACACCTAACGAATGATATTGTTCATACATTCTATGTCCAGGTCTTTCAGAGTGCATTGTTAGTCCGTGTAATTGACGAGATAGACCAACAGCGAAATCACAGATATCTATCATTTCTTGAACTTCACCTAAACCTTCTTGGTAGCTCTTTCCCATTTCATAGGAAACTAGTTTACCTAAAGGCTCTTTTAGTTCCCTTAGTTTGTCACCAAATTGTCTTACAATTTCACCACGTAACGGTGCCGGCTTTGTTCTCCATTCTTTAAAAGCTACGGTAGCTGTACTCATTACTTTTTCATAATCAGCTTTAGTTGTTGTTTTCACTTTAGCGATTAATGAACCGTCTACTGGGGAGTATGATGAAATGATATCTCCTGATGAAAAATTATTGGAACCTGTTGAGGTACCTTCATTAACATCCTTGATTCCCAATTTTTTTAGGGCATCATGTATTCCAAAATCTGCTGCTATTTTTGACATTTTATAACTTTTTATGCGGTTTCTGTTAGATTTATTACAAAAATACGAAGAATATTATGCTTTATACCAACCAAAAGCCTACAATGAAAATTTTATGATACTCCATAGTACAATTCCTATAAATGCGGGAACACTCTGAATATAGAAAATCTTTTTAGTGACCGAAATGGCACCATATAATCCTGCTATGAAAACACAACCCAAAAAGAAAATGGCAACGTTACCTGACCAAAATGGGTCATTAATTATTAAAGACCAAATTAAGCCTGCAGCTAAAAAACCGTTGTATAGACCTTGGTTGGCGGCCATTTGCTTTGTAGGTTCAAACAAATCTTGAGGAAAATTTTTAAAGACTTTTCTTCCTTTAGTGGTCCATGCAAACATTTCCATCCATAGAATATAAATATGCATCATTGCAACAAATGCGGTAATTATCTTTGCGGCTAACAATTATTCTTCTTTAACAATGAAACGTTCGTCTACAGGCATTACAGTGCCACAGTTGTTACACGTTCTTAATTCTTTTGAGCTGTAAAAGTGCTTAAAATGGGATAGAAAATCTTTTTCAATGTCATGAAGAGTAAAATAAGCTTCATATAATTTGTGATTACAATTGTCACAAAACCATAAAAGGCCATCATCAACATTCATATCTGCTCTTTTTCGCTCAATGACCAAACCGATGGAACCTTCTTTTCGAACAGGTGAATGAGGCACTTTGGCAGGATGTAGATACATATCACCTGGCCCTAATTTCATGGTTCGTTTTTTACCATCTTCTTGAATATGAATTTCTATATTCCCTTCTAACTGGTAAAAAAGTTCTTCTGTTTCGTTATAATGATAATCTTTTCTAGCATTTGGCCCAGCTACAATCATTACTATATAATCGCCTGAATCTTTGTAAAGATTCTTATTGCCTACCGGGGGTTTAAGTAGCGCTCTATTATCTTCAATCCATTTGTTTAAGTTGAAGGGTGCTTTAATGCTCATCTAATTAATTTTATCTGAAAGTTAAATAAACCGTTGCCTCTTACCTAAAACTTAAGCATAAAAAATGCCTTTGAAAAACAAAGGCATTTAAAAATTAGTTATAACTGACTACCTAAAGAACACCTGAGTAAAGTAAAGGTCTCCATTGCTATTTCGTTTTATGCTTATAGCTGAATAATCAAAATTGCCTTCCAAGTTTTTTCTGTGCCCTGGGCTATCTAGCCAAGCTTCAAAAGCATCTGTTATTGTATCATAATCTTTCGCAACATTTTCTGCTACAAAAACGGCTCCTGTTCTTTTCGAAATGTTTTCTGCTCGTTCACCAAATTTTGCATGACTGGTATTTCCTTTTTCAATCATGTATTCGGTATGAAGACCTGCATAATAATATGTAGTGCTTTCAAACTCCATTTCATTTAAACCAATACTAGATCGATGATTATTTATCATGTTAAAAAGTTCGGTCTCTATCTCGTTATGCGTTTCTGAAGAAGCTAAAGTTGTTTTAGAAGATGGATTTTCGATGTTATCTTCATAATCTGAAAAGTTTTCATTTTTTGAACAAGAAGATAAAAATGTAATAATTAATGCTATTGTAGGTAATGCTAATCTCATGCTGGGGAACATTTTTTATTTAATAATACTCCAAAAGTAATCCCATCGATTGTTTAAAGAAGTAGAATATCCATAGAGGTTATAAAAAACTCGTTAAGCTGTAAAATAAGTTATTGTTGGCCCTTATCGATTAAATGCACTTTAGATTTCATCGTAAAAACATGCATTTAATATGATTTTTCCCACTTTATCCTTAAAACAAAACACATTAACCTAGTTAAGCTAAAATTACGATGCTTAACGTGGTGATTTTTCAGTTTAAAAACTAAGTTGGGTATAAATTTTTACTTATTTCTTATAAAAAAGTTGGGTAAAATAGTAATTACCTTGTTCATCTTTTTTTACACTAATACCGGTATGCGTAAAATCGCCTTCCATTGTTTTCTTATGACTACTACTGTTATACCAACCTTGAAACGCATCTATAGCTGATAGATAATCTTTGGCTACATTTTCCGCTACCATTTCAACTTCAACTTCAGAGTTGATATCAGTAGCTCTTGAGCTAAAATTATCGTGGCTAATACTGCCTTTAGCAATCATATAATTGGTATGAATGTTAGCGTATTTGTAGGCTATATCACTAAATTTTAGAGTATTAGCATTTAAAGTTAACCTATGCTCATTTACAATATCCAATAGGTCCTGCTCTATAGTTACAACATTTTCTGCTTCTAATATAGACGTTTCTTCAATAGAATCGCTTGTACAAGAATCAAGAAAAAGTAATAAAAAGACAGGGACCGCATAAAGCAATCTCATTTTCATATAGTGTCTTTTTGTTATAGCCTTTCGGCTTAGCGCAGTAGGTCAGTAAGACGAGAATGTTCTATGTTCTCTATCGAAAGGGGTATCGATATAGTAATATTATTGAAAAAACACATGCGGTCTAGAAACAAAAAAGCTTATTCGATGAAGTGTGCAAAAAGTAAGATTAGTGTATTATTTGATCATATTGAAATAAGATCATCTGAAGACTCCTTTGGTAAAACTTCGGTTTTAAGAACGTTTTCAAAAATTAAGGCTCCTATATCCTTAATGGGTTGATATAAAATAGATTGCTTTTTTGTTTCGTCGTCCAATAGATTAAATGTACTGTCCATTCTATCAAAAAAAATGAAGGCAGCACCCAAAAGAATCGCAACCTTTAAGATACCAAAAATGCCTCCTGCAACTTTATTTAAAAGACCTAACATGGCAAAGTTTGCAACTTTTGTTAATAGATTACCCGCTAAGTGAACGATACTTATTATAAGTACGAAGGTGATTACAAAGGCGATAATACTCATATTACGTTCATCCCATTCTAAGTGTTCAGATAAATAATTTCCGGTGATGTACGAAAAATGAATAGCTCCATAAATACCGGCAATTAATGCGACTATTGAGGCTATTTCCATAAAAAGACCATTTTTTAGACCTTTCCATAAGCCCCAGATTAAAGGTATTCCAAGAAGTATATCTAAAAGCCCCATTCGTGAAGTGTTTTAACAAATATAGAACTTTGATTTGTACCTTTGAAAAGTCAAAATAAGTACAGCAAGACATAAATAATATGGCAAGGGATATACAATTAAAAGAGCGTTGGGATTATTTGGTCGAAAAGCTTTCTGTAAAGTTTTCGGATGGAGACCCTTTAGAATTAGATGCAATTATATATTTGGTTGGAGTTCAAGAACTAGGACAATACCATAGAACATATAAGAAAGACGATAAACTAGATTTAATGCATATTGCAATCTGCAGACTTTTGGAGCCTTACGGATTTTATGAGTTTAGTTTTTTTGATGAAGATGGATGGCCGCATTACACTATCAACGAAGAACTACCTCCTTTAAAGGCTGGTGAGCAAACTGTTCTTATGAAAGAGGCTATTGTTAGCTACTTTTTAGAAAAAGAGTATATAAAATAAAAACGGAAGCCCATGTTTAGCTTTGGTTTTTTCCTCGATACAGCCTAGAATATTCTTCACTTTAAGATTTCAGATTCCTGAATTGGTTTAAGTTATTCTTTCATCTATTAAATTATTTCCTTTTTGAAATAGCTTTTAATTCAGCTATATTTAGAAAAATAACTATACTCAAATGTCAAGGCAATTTATTATATCATTAGATCAAGGAACTACAAGCTCTAGGGCATTATTGGTAGACCATGCAGGTGCTATTCAAGGAATGGTTCAGAAGGAGTTCAAGCAAATTTTTCCAAAATCGGGTTGGGTTGAGCATGACCCAAAAGAAATACTATCCTCGCAAATGGAAGTTTTGCAAGAACTCTTGAAGAAAGAGAAGGTCAAACCCTCAGAAATACTGGGTATTGGTATTACAAACCAAAGAGAAACAACAGTGGTTTGGGATAAAAATACTGGTGAGCCAATCTATAATGCCATTGTTTGGCAAGATAAACGAACTGCGGATATTTGCGAGCATCTTAAGAAAATAGGACTTACCGAACATGTTAAAAAAACAACGGGCCTTGTAATCGATTCATATTTTTCGGGTACCAAGGTTAAGTGGATTTTAGATAATGTAGAAGGCGCTAAAAATAAAGCTGAAGCAGGCGATTTATTAATGGGGACCATAGATACTTGGTTAGTCTGGAATATGACAAAAGAACATAACCATTACACAGATTACACGAATGCATCTCGAACTATGATTTATGACATTGTAAATTTAAAATGGGACGATAAGATGCTGAAAGCATTGAGCATACCTAAAAGCATGCTTCCGGAGGTAAAACCCTCGGCAGCTGATTTTGGTTATTTTGAATATGATGGTGTTAAAATACCGATTGCGGGTATCGCAGGTGATCAACAAGCAGCACTTTTTGGACAAGGATGTTTTAAGAAGGGCTCAGCAAAAAATACATACGGTACGGGTTGTTTTATGTTAATGAATACAGGAGAAGAACCGCAATTTTCAAATAATGGACTATTGACAACCATTGCCTACGGATTAGATGGTAAGGTGAATTATGCATTGGAAGGAAGCGTTTTCATAGCAGGTGCAGCTATACAATGGTTAAGAGATGGTTTAGAACTAATTGAAGATGCTAAAGAAACAGAAGATTTAGCTAATTCAATAGAAGGTGAAAACCCTGTTTATGTAGTTCCTGCTTTTGCGGGTTTAGGTGCCCCATATTGGGACATGTATGCAAGAGGCGCCATATTTGGGCTAACAAGAGATACGGGCAAAGCGCATATTGCTAAGGCGACATTAGAATCACTTGCCTATCAGACCAAGGATATTTTAAAGGCTATGGAAGATGATTCGGGCATTCAATTAAAAAATCTTCGTGTAGATGGTGGTGCTTGTGCCAATAATCATTTAATGCAATTTCAGGCCGATATATTAGATTCTGAAGTTCACAGACCAGAGATTATAGAATCAACAGCAATGGGCGCTGCATTTTTAGCAGGTATTCAAGTTGGTTTTTGGAAACAGTCTGATATTGATGAAAACCGACCGATGAACAGAATTTTTAAACCCACTTTTGATAGGGTAAAAAGAAAACGATTATATAAAAAGTGGCAAAAAGCGGTTGAAAGATGCAAAGGATGGGAAGATGAGTGATTCTTAGACATCAAATTTTACAATTAAATAATTAATCAAGCTAAGTTTAGTGAAATGCTCCTCATATCTTTGATATGAACTGAATCCTATACTGTGTAGATAGCATTCGACATTTCAATTTAAAATTAGACTTTACATTTATAATAGACATCCACCGATGAAGAACATAAAATTTACCAATTTAGAACGTCAAAAAACGATTGATAATTTAGAAAGAGAAGAATTTGACTTGATAGTAATTGGCGGTGGAATAACCGGTGGTGGCATAGCTTTAGATGCTGCGTCACGTGGTTTGAAAGTTGCCTTGCTTGAAAAAGGAGATTTCGCTTCTGGTACCAGTAGTAAATCAACTAAATTAATACATGGTGGTCTTCGATATTTAAAACAGTTTGATTTTTGGTTGGTTAAAGAAGTTGGTTCAGAACGTGCTATTGTTCACAAACTAGCACCACATTTGGTTTTGCCCGAAAAAATGTTGTTACCCTTAATTGAAAATGGATCATATGGTAAATGGCTAACTTCTATTGGTCTAAAGGTTTATGATATTTTGGCACAGGTAACAGGAGATGATAAACGAAAAATGTTAGAAAAGAAGGAGGCCATGAAATTGGAGCCTCTTTTACCAAAGAAAATTCTGAATGGTGCAGGTTATTATGCAGAATATAGAACAGATGATGCCCGTTTAACCATTGAGAATATTAAAACAAGTTTGCTTTTTGGAGCTCAAGCATTAAATTATGCCAAGGTGAATGAGTTTATATATGATAAAGAAAAGGTTGCAGGTGTAAAGGCTACTGATCAAACTACGGGTAAAGAATTTATCATTAAATCTAAGTTTGTAATCAGTGCGGCTGGTCCTTGGGTAGACGAATTAAGAAGTTTAAATAATTCTAAAAAGGGAAAGCAATTACATCTTACCAAAGGCGTGCATTTGGTTTTTCCTTATGAGAAATTGCCGGTAAAACAATCTTGTTATTTTGATATACCAGACGGCCGAATGATGTTTGCCATTCCAAGAGGTAAGGTTACTTACGTGGGTACAACGGACACTAATTATAATGACAGTAAAGATAATGTACGTACAAATTTAGCTGATGCTATTTATTTGATTTCTGCTGTAAATAATATGTTTCCAGAAATTAATTTAGAACTGGAAGATATTGTGTCGTCGTGGGCAGGTTTACGCCCATTAATTCACGAGGAAGGTAAATCTGCTTCTGAATTGTCGAGAAAAGATGAGATTTTTGTTTCTGACACTGGTTTAATCAGTATTGCTGGGGGTAAATTAACCGGTTATAGAAAAATGGCCGAACGTGTAGTTGATCGCATTGCCAAAAGAATGGAAGAGGAATATGATACTAAACTGAAAGATTGCTATACTGAGAAAATATTCTTGTGTGGTAATGATGATTTTAAAAAGTTTAAGCACGTAAAAAAATACATCGCCGAAATATACGATAGAATCAAAGGAGATAAATTTACTGAACACGATGCTTGGTTTTTAGTAACCAATTACGGGAAGCAAACAGAGATAATTCTAGATAATTACGCAAAAATTGTCGAGAAAGATAAATATGTTCGCTTGGCAAAAGCAGAACTTGCTTTTGGTATCGATTATGAAATGGTTCAGAACCCTATGGATTTCTTTATCCGTAGAACTGGTAGGTTGTATTTTGATATTGATAGCATTAGAACTCTTATGAAACCTATTCTAAAAGAATTCCAAAATAGATTTGGAGTTTCTGATGAGATAGTTCAAGAATGGAAAACTAGTCTAGAGGCTGAATTAAAGGAACATTCAGATTTTTCGCTTACCCGTGATTAATCCAATTTATCGGTTAAATCTAGAAATACTTTCTTAGGGTTTTTGTTCTCATAAAGTACTTGATAAACAGCATCAATAATTGGGGTTTTAACCTTTTTCTTGAAACTCTCTTTTATAGTATAAGCGCTTTTTGCTGCATAATATCCCTCAGCAATCATACTCATTTCCATTTGTGCACTTTTTACGGTATACCCTTTACCAATCATATTGCCGAACATTCTGTTTCTACTAAATATAGAATATCCGGTTACTAAAAGGTCTCCTAAATAGGCAGACTTATTAATATTTCGGTCAATATTGTGAATGCGTTTTGTATAGCGTTTCATTTCCCGAATGGCATTGCTCATCAATACGCTTTGAAAATTATCACCATAACCCAATCCATGAGCGATACCGGCCGCGATAGCATAAATATTTTTTAGCATGGCCGCGTACTCTGTACCAATTATATCTTTACTAATATTGGTTTTAATATAGTTGCTCGATAAGTTTTCAGCAATTAATTCAGCCTTGTCCTTATCAGCACATGCAATGGTCAAATAGGAAAGCCTTTCCATAGCAACTTCTTCAGCGTGACATGGTCCGGTTATAACACCTATATTTTCAAAAGGAATTTTATAGATTTCATGAAAATGTTCGCCGACAATCAAACCAGATTCTGGTACAATACCCTTTATGGCAGAAAATATAATTTTATCCTTTAAAGGAGATTTAAGTTTTTTTAATTCGCTGACTAAAAATGCGGAAGGAACAGCAAAGATTAAAACATCTGCAAAATTTACAGCTTCGTTAATATCATCGGTCAAGAATAATTGTTCAGTTTTAAATTCAACTGATGTAAGATAATTGGGATTGTGCTTTTGAGTTTTTATATGTTCAATAGCATCTGAATTGCGCATGTACCAACCTACCATTTCTTGGTTGTTGGTCAACATTTTTACGATGGCCGTTGCCCAGCTACCACCACCTAATACTGCAAATTTCACATCCTTTTCCATGGTACAAATTTACCAATAATTTGTGTGCTCATCATTAGCTATGCATCAGTGTTTTATAAATTTTGGCATGGTGATTGTTTCTGTGTTAGTAATCTTAAAATAAAATCATATGAAAACAATAAAACTACTTGCAGGTTATTTTCTTTTGGCCACTTTAATGGTTTCTTGTTATGCAGATGTAATCATAGAAGATGATTTTATTGAAGAATCTGCTTTTAATACAGATCAAGTTTTACAGAGTTTTGATTTATGGTATATAGACATAAATGCAACTCAAGGTAATGGTGAGGTTCCTTTTTTACAAAGAGCTTTTACCGTTTCATTTGATCGAGGTGTGCTTTACGCCAACAATAATATTGTTGGAATAGGTAAAACTGGAGGGGGTTATGGTATAGATGTTGGAACATACGGCACTCTAAGAGGTATTGTAGATATAGACCATGATATTGATGGCCGCTGGGCTTTGGAAGTATTTGCTATAAATAGAAATACAATAGAATTATATGATGCCAGAGGTGACACCTCTTATTTTCTAAAAGGATATCAGACAAATACCTTCGACTATGATATGGTTTTTTATGATAACATCAATTATCTCATTCAAGAATACGATGCATGGGAGAAAATATACACAAGTGATACCGGAGCTTTAAATGATTTTGATGATGAGAATTACTTACAGTTTTTACCTAACTTTTTTAGGTCGTCTTTAGACATGCCCGGTACAAGTATTTCTAATTTACAGTGGGATTTTGAGGGGGATTATGAAGTGTATGATGTGCAGGGAGATAATACTTTAAAAGCCTTAACCTTAGACTATGATTTCTTTAATGACGATTATTTTGAATTATATGTAATTAATGATAGTACTATAGAATTATATCACCCAGATAGTGGAACTACCTATGAATTTAGAGGTAGGGGATATCAAGAATATTTAAAATCTGCAAAAGGTGATGATAGTAAAAAAAGAATTAAATCTTCTAACCCTACAATGAATGTAAAAAGGAAGAAGTTAAAATAGTTTTTAGGTTGGTTGTCTTAATAAAGGCCCTATTCGTAATGAATTGGGTTTTTTTTATGATTTTAAAGAAACATCGTCCATAATTATTGAATCAATTTGCATTGAATGTTCTGAGTGTAATACAGAAATATCACCTGTAGTTTCAAAAACCACCGCTTTTACTTGTGACAATTGAAGTACGTTTGCTTCTCGTAATTTTGCCATTAAATCAGCCTGACTTACTAGTGCCATTTTTCATAAGTAAAATAGGGGTATTCGTAAGTGTCCTTTGAGCTTTGTTGGATGATGATATGATTTTAGCAAAAACAGCTTGTAAAACTGCTAAGAGAGCAAAAGAAACAACAGCAGGCATAAAACTTGAAATCGGTTTGTTTACGGCGTCTGCTAAAATAGAACCCATTGCAATAGTTACTGCAAAATCAAAACTTGACATTTTAGCAAAAGTCCGTTTGCCAGATATTCTTATGATAAACATGATGTATAAATAAATACAAATTGCTGCAACACTCATTTGAACAATAGTGTTTATTGAAAGAGGTTCGAAAATTTTCATATTGTATTTTAAAGGAGTATAATTTTAAATAGTAATTACTACTTAAAATTAATATGGTTTTCCCTTAAAGGTTTACTCTTTTGTATTTAATCATGATTCATTTCTTGTGAAAGCATTAATTGGTATGTAATCTCTTTTTAAATGCGGATGGATTTTCTCCTGTAACTTTCTTAAACGTTCTATTGAAATAAGACAGACTTTCAAAACCACATTCAAAGCATGTTTCACTTACATTCTTTCCGGTTAGTAACAATCTTTTAGATTGACTGATACGATATTGATTTAAGAATTCTATAAATGTGCTACCTGTTGCTTTTTTGAAATAACGACAAAAAGCAGGCTTTGTTAAATTACAGAATTTGGCAACTTCATCTACTGAAATTTTGCCTTGGTATCGTTCATCGATTAAGGCATAAATATCACGAATTCGACTTTGCTCTTTTTTACTATATCTATTTTTATAAGGTTTTTTATGTAGGAGTTCAAACTCATTGCTTTGAGACAATCTTTTGAGAATACTCATAATCGTCATAAAATATTCAAAAGGTTTAAGGGTATGGAGTTCTTTTAATAATTCACCAACCACTTTTTTAGTTTCTCCATGAAATGCAAGTCCATATCTCGATAAGTCAAGTAAACGGTTCAAGCTTTGCAATTCAGGCATGGGGTCAACAAAGCTATTTTTAAATGAAGGTTTTATATGTAAGACTTCTTCTCTGTAAGTTGTCTTCACTCCGTAGTCAAAATTCAAGTGAGGAATATTCGAGCCTATAAGAACAAGGTCGGTTTCTTCATATTCAGAAATGTGATCCCCAACATGTCGAGTGCCATTTGCACCTTCAATATAAACCAACTCATATTCAGGATGAAAATGCCAATAAAATAGATGGCTCAACTTAGGGTCATGTAAAAGCCTGAACGGGCTTTTAGAGTTAGGATCAATGGTTTCTAGTTCAATCTTCATGGGTTAAATGTAACTAAATTGCGTATAAATTAAAGTATATGACCTTATTAAATCAATATCGTTCAAATTATGGTCAATATAACGGTAGTTTCAGTTTTAAATGCTATGTAGTTTTATAAAACGCTTTAAACTTAAATTACATACAATATGCAACAAACAAATAACAAAGTAGAACAAGGGAATAAAGCTCATGAAGCTATTCCGGGCAACCCATCTACTGCAACCAGCAGTAGTCAAAAACTAAACGATCGTTCTAATGGAAAACCCTTACGTGTGTTAGGTGAAGAGGATTGGCGGTTTTGGATGCAAAATGGTTACATAGTAATTAAGAATGCAGTATCAAAAGAACAAGCAAGACGTACAGCCGATTTCCTTTGGGAATTTGACGAAAAGAGTCCTACCGATTCTTCTACTTGGTATGCGCCACCACGTGCTGAAATGAAAATGAAAGAATTAACGGGTACAGGTATGGTTGAGGTATATAACCATCAACATTTATGGAATAACAGGCAAACGCAAAGAGTATATGATGCTTTTGTAGATGTTTGGGGAACAGAAGAATTATGGGTGACCATTGATCGAGCCAACCTCAATTTTCCCTTGCCAGTTGGTGTAGAAAAAAAGGGGTTTATTCATTGGGATTATGATCCAGAAACCAAGCCGCAAAATGTGCAAGGTGTGTTGGCACTTGCGGATCAAGACGATGAGAATATGGGTGGTTTTCAATGTATACCGTGGTTGTACCGTAACTATGACACTTGGAAACTTACACAGCCAGAAGATAGGGATCGTTTTCAACCTAGTCTAGAAGGTCTAGAAGATAAAATCGTAAAGGTGAAGATGGAAGCAGGTGATTTGCTAATTTTCAACAGTACAGAACCACATGGTATTCGGCCGAATAAATCTAAAGATAAAGTACGTATAGCGCAATATATTTCTATGATGCCAGCAGAACCTGAAAACGAAGTACTTAAGAATTGGAGAATTAATTCTTGGAAGAATAGAATCGCACCAGAAGGATATGCTTTCCCTGGTGATCCTAGAAACTGGGAACAAACTAAGTATGAAGAAGCAGAGTTAACTGATTTAGGAAAAAAACTGCTAGGGTTGAATGACTGGTAAATTTTGATTAAAAGAAAAAATATAACATATGCTTTCAAGCTTGAGCTATTTAGACATTACTATTATACTTATTTATTTTGGAATTATATTATGGATTGCCCAATGGGCCTCAAAAAACAAATCAGAATCAGGAGGCGCTGTTGATTATTTTTTAGCCGGAAGGAACTCTGGATGGTTGGTTATTGGAGCCTCACTTTTTGCTTCAAATATTGGATCAGAGATTATCTTAGGCGTTTCAGGCGCTGGGGCACGGGGTAATATGCCAATGGCGAATTTTGAAATTATAGCATCGCTGGTATTAATACTTCTAGGCTGGGTATTTGTGCCTTTTTATCTTCGAACGGGAGTATATACAATGCCCGAGTTTCTTGAAAAAAGATATTCTAAGGCCTGTAGAAGTTACCTTTCGGTAATTTCAATTTTAGCCTATGTGATCACAAAAATTTCGTTGATCATATTTGCAGGAGCCTTAGTTTTTGAAACTATCGGAATCCCTTTTTGGACTGGTGCTATAATTACTGTTGTTGCAACTGGCTTCTACACGGTATTAGGGGGACTAAAGGCTGTGATTTATACAGATATGGTACAAGCGTTTATATTGTTAATTGGCACCATTGCGGTTACCGCATTCGGGTTATATGCTTTAGGTGGATGGGATCATATGATTGATGTTCTTACCATTGCATCTGCCCAAGAAGGCAATCCACCTACTGAGCAGTTTTTTAATCTATGGAGACCCATGACTGATACGGAATACCCATGGACCGGTATGCTGTTTGGTGCTCCAATCTTAGGGGTTTGGTACTGGTGTACAGATCAGTATATCGTACAGCGCACACTCTCTGCAAAAGATATTAATAACGCAAGAAAGGGAGCCTTATTTGCGGGGTATTTGAAATTACTTCCTGTATTTATATTTTTTATTCCAGGTGTAATCGCCTATGCTTTATTACAAGAAGGAGCTATTGATTTTTCAATGGAAAATGCAGATCAAGCCCTTCCAGCAATGATAAATGGATTTTTGCCCTCAGGCTTGAAAGGCTTAGCCATAGCAGGACTGTTAGCTGCATTAATGAGTTCGCTTTCATCTGCGTTTAATTCGAGTTCTACGTTATTGACAATCGATTTTTATCAAAAGTATAAGCCTACGGCTACTCAAAAAGATCTTGTAAGTTTTGGGCGTATTGCTACTGTTGTTTTGGTTATTGTGAGCCTTGGTTGGATTCCTTTTATGAAATCATTAATGGGTGGCGGTATTTTCCACTATCTACAAAGTGTACAGGCCTATATCTCACCACCAATTGCTGCGGTCTTTCTTTTTGGATTATTTTACAAATGGATAAACGCTAAAGGCGCTATTGTCTCTTTATGGGTAGGGTTTGCAGTTGGAGTTTTTAGACTGGTAGCCGAGTTTTTAAGTAACGAAGGAACTATTCAAGTAAATGAAGGATCTTTTTTAGGGGTCTTTTTAGATATTAATTTCTTGCACTTTGCCTTATTCTTGTTCATTTTGTGCGCTGTGATATTAATGATAGTAAGTAAAATGGGTCAACCACAACCTGCCGAAATGTTAGAACTAGTAACATTTAAAAGGCGTTCAGAACGGCTAAAAGTTAAATGGTCTTCTGATGCAACTTTAACTGTAATTTTAATAGGTCTTGT
Organism: Maribacter orientalis; assembly: GCF_900109345.1. Taxonomy (GTDB): domain Bacteria; phylum Bacteroidota; class Bacteroidia; order Flavobacteriales; family Flavobacteriaceae; genus Maribacter; species Maribacter orientalis. Next base: position 514,165 of record NZ_FNZN01000002.1, on the reverse strand, counting down.
GCTTGCTTTATGGTGGTTGTTTAGTACATGGGGAATAGCAAATTAGAATAGATCAGGAAACAATGGATTTAAAAATACAAGGAAAAACAGCTTTCATAACAGGGTCTACTGCTGGTATAGGTTATGCAACGGCAAGGGCTTTGGCTAGTGAAGGGGTAGATGTTATTCTTAACGGTAGAACAGAAACCAAACTGCAAGAGGCAGTGCAAAAATTACAAAGAGAATTTCCCAATAATACTATTTCAGGACTTTGTATTGATTTCAGCAATACAAAGCAGATAGAAGAGCATTTGGGCAGACTTCCTGAGATTGATATTCTTGTGAATAATGTGGGTATATACTCATCAGCGTCATTCTTTGAAACGAAAGATTCAGATTGGCAGCAACAGTTTGAAGTTAATGTAATGAGTGGAGTACGCTTATCTAAAAGAATACTACCCATAATGTTGACTAAGAATTGGGGCCGCATCTTATTTATTTCAAGTGAGTGTGCCACTTTGGTGCCTGTCGATTTGATTTCCTATAGTATGACCAAAACTGCAATTTTAGCGGTTTCAAGAGGTTTAGCGCAACTAACTAAGGGTACTGGAGTAACGGTGAATACCATAATTCCAGGGTCTACTTTGTCTGAAGGAGCTGAGCAATTCTTAGAAAATACCGCTCAAAAAGAAGGAAAGACAAAAGCTCAAATTGAAACCTCTTTTTTTACCGAAGTGAGAACCTCTTCACTATTGCAAAGATTTGCTAAGGTTGGTGAAATTGCAAATACAATTACCTATATGGCAAGTTCTCTTTCTTCTGCAACAAATGGGTCTGCTATAAGGGTTGATGGAGGTAGTATGGGAGGAATTCTATAATTACCACAATTTGAAAAATAATTCTGATTTAATATAGATTTTTTAAAAAACTGATTGTCCATCATTTTAATCAGCGTTTTTCTAGAGGGATATTACAAGACGATATGAGTAAAGAAATTAAGCTATAAATAAGAATTAGTATAAATGAAGAAACAGAATAAAAATTTATTAAGACATATCGTGATTTTTAAATTCAATGATGATGCTAGTGAAGCAGATGTACAAAAGTTAAATGATAATTTTAATGCCCTACCAGATTACATTTCGGTAATTAAAGATTTTGAATGGGGCTTAAATGATAGTCCTGAAAACTTTCATCAAGATTTTACTCATTGTTATATGATTACATTTAATTCAAAAAAAGATAGAGATAGTATATATACTCCACATCCAAAACATCAAGAGTTTGTAGCAAGTCTTCAGCCCCATTTAGAAAAAGTATTTGTAGTTGACTATTGGGCAAAGTGAGTTTTTGAATAATTGAGGTTGGGATTTAATGGGGGTTTTTCTAGTAATTGATTCTTTTGCAGAACAATAAGCCTTAAATTTGCGCCCTTTAAAAGTAAAGGCGCATGGCGAAGATTTTTAATTTATTCAATTTTAAACAAAAAGTAGATTATAAGACAGAAATTCTATCTGGACTCACGGTAGCCTTGGCTTTAGTACCAGAGGCAATTGCGTTTGCTCTTATCCCCGGCTTCTCTCCGTTAACGGGGCTATATGCAGCTTTTGTACTTGCTCTAATCACTTCAATTTTTGGCGGTAGACCAGGAATGATTTCTGGAGCAACAGGTGCTGTTGCCGTAATTTTCATTGGGTTGATACTAGAATTGAAACGTAATTTTCCAGGTATTGAGCCTGAAACAATATTGAATTATGTTTTTGCTACGGTCATAATCGCAGGTATTTTACAAATATTAGCGGGAGTTTTACGATTAGGAAAGTTCATACGTTTAGTACCGCATCCGGTAATGTTCGGTTTTGTTAATGGTTTGGCCATTATTATTTTCATGGCTCAATTTCCGAACTTCTATCAAAAAGGAACCGACAATTTGTTAACGGGTATGAACATGGCAATGATGTTAGGGCTTACCCTTCTTACAATGCTTATCATTTGGGGGCTTCCTAAATTAACCAAAGCAATACCATCCTCATTGGTAGCTATCGTTGTAGTTTCGGCGATAGTAATAGGTTTTGGAATTGATACCTTGACGGTTGCCGATACAATGAGAGAAGGCGAATCTATTAAAGGTGGATTCCCGCCATTATCCATCCCGCAAATACCATTAACATTTGAAACTTTTAAAATTATATTTCCGTTTGCAGCCATTGTTGCAGGTGTTGGTTTAATTGAGAGTTTATTGACATTGAACATTATTGATGAGATAACCGAAACAAGAGGTAGTGGTAATAGGGAATGTGTGGCACAAGGTACCGCTAACATACTATCAGGATTTTTATCAGGAATGGGTGGTTGTGCAATGATTGGTCAAAGTTTAATTAATACTTCTTCAGGGGCTAGAGCAAGGTTATCTGGTATAACCGCAGCTGTAATGTTGTTAGTGTTTATTATGTTCGGGTCAAGTGTAATCGAACGTTTACCTATGGCCGCATTGGTTGGGTTAATGTTTATGGTAGCCATAGGTACTTTTGAGTGGGCAAGTTTTAAGACCTTTCGTAAAATGCCAAATTCAGATGTTGTAGTAATGATTTTAGTAACCTTAATAACTGCGGTAACGCACAATTTAGCGGTTGCGGTACTTTTAGGTGTTGTTATTTCTGCACTGGCTTATTCTTGGGAGAATGCAAAGAGAATACGTGCAAGAAAGTATGTTGATGAGAATGGAGTTAAGCATTATGAAATTTACGGACCTTTATTTTTTGGATCTACAACGCTTTTCAGCGAAAAATTTGATGTGGTTAGTGACCCTAATGAAGTAATAATTGATTTTCAAGAAAGTAGGGTAGCTGACATGAGTGGTATTGAGGCCTTGAATAAGATTACAGAGCGTTACGCTAAAATTGGCAAAAAGGTGCATTTGCGCCATTTAAGTAAAGATTGTATTCGTTTATTAGAAAATGCAGAAGAAATAATTGATGTGAATGTCATGGAAGATCCTTCCTACAAGGTCATGGTTGATAAACCTCTTTCTAAAACAAAAGATGCAGAAACTAAAAACCCATTTAAACTTTGGGGTTTATAGGAGCCCGCACATTAGTCATTGTTATTACCTAAAATTATAGATAGCGTAAAAGACTCCTAAGACTAAAGCTAAAGAGAGTATATAAATACCTATTTCTTGTATGCTATCTTTTTTGGCTTGAGCTCTTATTTTATCACGTACCACTTTACGCTCAACATCGGTAAGTTCTTTAAAGTGAAGTTTTGTTTCTTGTGAGTAGTTAAGATAATCTTTACGCAATTCACTAAAGCTTCTACTTTTTTTAAGTAAAACCCTATTTGACTTTAAAACCTGTGTAGCATGCCCTGAGAAACCCATTGTCATATCTTTCTTGTATGTAGAGAAATTGAAGGTTTGGTTACATAAAATCTTATTTATCGAAGTGTTTAGGTATTATTTTTAAGATTTTATTGCTTTTAAATTTTCAAGGATAGCATATTTTTTGTGGCAACTTACTAAATGTAAGATTGGCTAATAATAAATAGAGATAGTAATAGAAATATTGCTGCAGGCATTGATTGTTTCGGTGAATCTTTAATCTTTACATGCATTAATATGGCTCCTACCATTAGTATTGCCATTAAACCGGCAGAAGGTAGAGTTAACATAGGAACCCAAATAGAAACTATTAAGCCTAGGGCACCAAGTACTTTTAAGGCACCAATGGTATACATAGTAGATTCAGATAATCCATAAGCGGCGAATTCTTCTTTCATTGACGAAGCATTTCCTCCCCTGTACATTGTTTTTTTATTGAATCGAAAGAACCAAACATTAATGATGGCTACGAAAATAATTACTTTGGCAAAAATGACAACAAAATCCATATTGTTTGATATATTTGAATTAAAATTAAACAAAATATTTTAAATGTGAATATATTGTTCTCTGATTTTAAGGAATATTTGTGGGTTACTAAGGTAATTATTGTTTTTTCCGGACTTTCGTTTCTTTTTTTTGGGATTAGCTGTTTGTTTTCAAATTTCATGGTGATTGAATTTAAACGTTATGATTTAGAGAAATTTAGAGTCTTGGTCGGTGTTCTGCAATTATTAGGTTCCGTAGGTCTTTTTATGGGTCTTTTTTCTAAAAACTGGGCAATGTTAGCAAGCTTAGGTTTAGCTATTTTAATGGCTTTTGGGTTTATGGTAAGAATTAAAATCAAGGACCCATTTATATTAGCTTTTCCATCATTATTCTACTCGCTACTAAATATGATATTATTCATCATTTTAATTCGATTCGAAACTAAGTAGCTGACAAATCACTGTATTAAAAGATAAAACGGATTGGTTCTTTAGTTATTTGTTAAATTGTATCATAGAATGAAAAGAGAGTATTTACAGCCCTTTGGGGTAAATAAGAATGTTATCTTAATGTTGGTACTACTTGATTTTAAAATAGAAAATTATGCCTCTTAATGTTTTAGGAACAAATTTAATTTCTTGTTGTTATGAGCCTTTAACGGGCTTTTATCGAGATGGCTTCTGCAAAACCGGTGCAGAGGATTCTGGTACCCACACGGTTTGTGCAGTAATGACAACAGAATTTCTGGAATACACAAAAGAACAAGGAAATGACTTAAGTACTGCTAAGCCAATGTATAATTTTCCCGGACTAAAAGTCGGTGATAAATGGTGCCTTTGCGCCTTACGTTGGAAGCAAGCTTCTGAGGCCGGTGTTGCGCCTCCTGTTGTTTTAGAAGCCACTCATAAGAAAACTTTGGACCATATAGATTTTACAATGCTTTTAGAAGCTAAATACTAATATTTACACTTATTTTTAAATAGGAGTATTCAATACCATTTGGTTAGGTATAATATTTCGCGTTTCGTATTAGACAGAATTAAATTGTGCTTATTTTTAGAATATGAAATACAAATCGCTGGTTGCTGTTTTGTTATTAGGAATAGTATTGAGCCTGGTAAATAGTTGTAAGATGAAGGAGATGCAAAATGAAGAGATTCTATTTGTTGGTACATATACCAATAATGGGAGTGAAGGTATTTATAGGTATAACTTCAATCTTGAAACAGGACAGTTAGAGAATAAAACCCTAGCTGCGGCTATTAAAAACCCTTCATATTTAACTTTATCTCCTGATAAGAATACCATGTATGCAGTAAGCGAGGTTGATGATTTTAAAGAAGATCATGGCTCAATTACCACGTTTAGGGTCAAAGATACTGTACTTACAGAAGTAGATGTAAAGTCTACCTATGGTGCTAATCCTTGTTATGTTGGCGTTAGTGAAAACGGCAATATGGTGGCAGTAGCAAATTATACAGGAGGGAATGTTGCAGTTTACAGTGCTGCGGATAATGGCAACCTTAATCCTTCACCTCAAATTATAGACCATAAGATTTTAGATACAACCAAGACTGCTCATGCTCATATGGCGGAATTTATAAATGGAGAATTATTTGTGTCTGATTTAGGATTAGATAGAATTGAAAAGTACAGTAAAAATGATGGTCAATACTTTTCAAGCGGGCAGAAAGAATTAGTTGTGGCTGAGGGTGCAGGGCCTAGACATTTTGTTACCTCTAAAGATGAAAAGTTTATTTACGTAATAAATGAATTGAATTCAACCATTACGGTTTTTGGTTTGGATGACGAAAAGTACTATGCTATTGAAACTCAAGAAACCACAGCCTCTAATTTTGAGGGTGAAAGTTTTTGTGCCGATATTCATTTATCTTCAGATGGCAAGTTTCTTTATGGTACAAATAGGGGAGAAAATACCATAGTTATTTTTGAGGTTGATCAAGCAACCGGTAAACTGAATCTATTAGGTAGAGAATCTGTAGAGGGCGATTGGCCTCGAAATTTTTCAATTGATCCTAGCGGAAAATATGTGCTGGTAGCAAATCAACGCAGTAACAACATCGTTGTCTTTAAACGAAATATTGAACTCGGTACTTTGAGTTACGTTAGCCAGGTTGATTTGCCTAGTCCAGTTTGTTTGAAATTTTATTAAGAAGTTTTAATAATCTGTAAAAGGTCATGCTTGGGCACCACTCCCGATTGTCTCCAAACTTGTTTGCCGTTTTTAAACAAAATCATAGTAGGCACTCCTCTTACCTGATATTGTGTGGCTAACGCTTGGTTTTTATCTACATCTATTTTTATGACTTTTATTGAATCTCCTAAATCACTTTTTACGTCTTTAAGAATTGGAGCCAATGATTTACATGGGCCACACCAGTCAGCAAAAAAATCAACCAGTACAGGTGTTTCTCCTTTTATTATTTCAGAAAATGATGATTTCATAGTTCTTGCTTTTTAATGTTCAAAATATAATATTGAATAACTTCTATTCTTTTAGTGTAACGTTAACAAACTCCAGATGCCGGATCACAACTATCACCTTTACTTATGATATTTAAAGGTGATACTTGTTGAAATGCTTCTAAAAATACCGATGCCGGCTGTGCGCCACTAATACCATATTTGTCATTAATAATGAAATACGGTACGCTATTAACACCACGTTGTTGATAATGAGCAATCTCTTGTTTAACAGCATACGCGATGCCATCATCATCTAAAACTTGTTTTGTCTTTTTGGCAGACCAATTATATTCAGCCATTATTGAGCTTAATACATCAATGGTATTCAAGTGAAGGTTTTCATCAAAATAAGCTTTCATTAAACGCTCTTTCAATACATCTTTAAATCCTTCTTCACCAGCTACATGTAATAGTTGGTGTAATTGAAGTGTATTGACTGCAAGCCATTCTTGTCCGAAGTTGAAAGTAATGCCTTCTTCCTTTCCACTTTTTTCTAAATGTTTTGTCATTTCTAGTGGGCCTTCTAAGCTTCCAAATTTATTGGTTAAATAAGTATCTCTATCCAAACCTTCTTTTGGCATATTGGGATCTAGTTGAAATGGATGCCATTCTATTTCTATTGGAATACCACCCCATTGTTTAATTGCTTTTTCTAATCTTTTTTTACCAACATAACACCAAGGACATGCAACATCAGAAACTATATCAATCTTTATTTTATCGTTTTGCATTAGATTATTAATTTCAAATTATATCTTCTTGGTCGAAAAAACCGGCTAAAACCTACACTACGTAATTTTCTCAATTATACGATTTAATTGTAAAATTAAAGATTGGTTTTAATTATTAAATCGAGAAATAGAAATGTGTTTATAACTAAAAAACCCTTTCAAGCTATTGAAAGGGTTTTTTTATAATGTGTATAAATTAACTTAGAGCGTACGTAAGTATTCTGCTAAATTACGAGCGTCTTCTTCTTTTAAGTTTTGATTAAGCATGATGGCATTATTGTATTCTTTCAATAATGCTTTTGCAATAGGGTCTTCTTTCAACATTTTATCTGGGTTGATAATCATGTTCATAACCCATTCTGGGCTTCTACGTTCGAAGACACCTTTTAATGCTGGCCCGATCATACGTTGCTCTGCCATATGGCATGCCGTACAAATTGCTTGAAATTTTTCCTTACCTGCCGCAGCCATTTCTTCGTTGATAGCATCAGAAAATGTGACATCTGTTATTGGACCTACTCCTTTGTTATCAAGGTCAACAGGTACACCTTCACTTGCTGTTTCAGCTTTAACTTCTTTTTTGGCTCTGTTCATTTCAAAACCTTCTTTTTTCTCTTCTTTCTTTTCGCCACAGCTGATAATAATGGTGCTAAGAGCTAATAAAGTAAATAATTTACGCATACGTTTATTATAATTTAAATGTTGTAAGTCAATTGAACTACTAAGATAGGAATTTTTATGTGTAGCACTATCTTTTCATAAAGTACAATTTAACTTTAAGGAGATTTTTAACAATAGTAGTGTGATACATTGTTTTTTTAAAATGATGAACTGAGATTAATTGCAATTCGAAAGAAACTCTAAAGTACGACGCTCGGTATACGTGAAATTATCAGAGCCATAAAAACCTACATGCCCTCCATATTTTGGAACTTCTAAAAACAAGGTTTTATGTTGTTTGGCAATTTCTATAGGATAGCAAGCTTCTCCTAAAAAGGTATCATTTTCAGCGTTAATTATTAGGGTAGGTATTTCAATAGTGTTTAAAAATTGAAGACTACTACATTGCGCATAATAATCCATAGCATCTTTAAACCCATGTGCTCTGCTCGTATAAATATCGTCGAAATCTTTCAATGTTTTTATTTGTTCAATGTCCAAATCTGATATCAGGTCTGGAAATGACTGTTTTTTCAGCTTAAGTTTTTCAACCAAATTACCCTTAAATCTTCTCGCGTATAGAAAATTTTTAAATTGTAATAACTGATCAAGTGAATCTGCCAATTGACAGGGTACAGAAATAGCTACTGCACCTTTAATTTCTTTAGGCAGTATACGCTCTTCACCTAAATACTTTAGTAACAGATTGCCACCAAGACTAAATCCGTGTAAAAATAAAGAGGAGTATTTATCTAGTTGAAGTACATGGTCTATGACAGATTGTAAGTCTTCTGTAGCGCCAGAATGGTATGATCGATACAAATTATTCATTGTACCACTGCAACCTCTAAGATTAATGGCACAGACATCGAAACCTGATTCAGTTAATGCTTTGGCACTTCCTTGTATATAAGCGCGTTTAGAGCTTCCTTCAAGGCCATGTATAATAAGCACTACTTTTTTAGATGGAGTTTTTGAATAACTCCAATCCAAATCTAGAAAATCAGTGTCGGGTAAAGTTAGCCGTATTCTTATTTGTTCTAGAGGCTCAATTTTTCGAAGTAAGCCAGAATATATCGTCGACAAATGTCCGTTTTTAAAAAATAGTGGTGGATTGTATGACGAGTTAAGTAAGGGCATTACAATTTCTATGAGATTTTTTGAAATAGTTAATAGTCAATCTACATTTTAAAATAAACCAAAGGCACTAAAACAGTATTATAGAATTTTATTTTGGATAGTTTTCAAGCACTTTAATTTGCTCTTCTACAGCCTCTTTAAATTCTGACTTTAAATGTGATACTAACTCGGCTACAGGTAAGGTATCTGTAATAAGAGCAGAACCTTGGCCTGCCGACCAAATGGTTTTCCATGCTTTTGCCTCGGTATCCAATTCTTTGCCAAAATCAATTTTTCGGTCTTTTTTAAGATCTTCTTCGGTTATTCCGGCAGCTTTTAAACTAGCTCCGAGAAAATTCGCGTGAACTCCAGAAATTGCAGCAGTATATACAACATCACTAGCGCCAGCATCAATAATCATTTGGCGATATTCTGGTGTAGCCTTGCTTTCGTTTGTATTAATGAAACGAGTTCCCATATAAGCTAAATCTGCACCCATCTGCAATGCCGATGCAATATCTCGACCAGTACTGATACATCCAGATAGTAAAATAGTTTTATGAAAGAATTTCTTTATTTCAGCAACTAAAGTCATTGGGTTTATTGTGCCTGCATGACCACCAGCCCCTGCAGCTACTAGAATTAACCCATCAACACCAGCCTCAGCAGCTTTTTCTGCGTGACGCTTTTTAATAACATCATGAAAAACTAGACCACCATAACCATGAATGGCATCGACAACTTCAGAAACCGCACCTAAAGAGGTAATTATTAATGGTACTTTATGTTTGACGCATAATTTAACATCGGCCTCTAACCGTGGGTTTGTAGGGTGCACGATTAAATTAACACCAAATGGTGCCGCTTTTTTACCAGTCTGCTCTTCAAATTCCTTTAAGCTAGATTTAATTTCGATCAACCATTCTTCAAAACCTTCACTTGAGCGTTGGTTTAAAGCGGGAAAAGTGCCAACAATACCATTTTTACAACATTCTATTACCAATTGCGGTCCAGATATTAAAAACATGGGAGCGGCAACTATAGGTAATGATAGTTCTTTAATGAAAGCAGGCTTGTTTGACATTCTGAAATAAATTTTTTCGACTTGAAATAAAAATAAGTATAATAAACCATGTTCTTTATCTCTTACGTTTCAAAACTATGTTATTTTTATTGGGTATTATGCATGCACAGTAAAAAAAGAAGAAGATGTACTTGAAAGATTTTGAAATAAGATGGAGTGACATAGATGCAAATCGTCATCTAGCAAATTCAGCATATATTAATTTTATGAGCCATACACGTATTTCATATTTGATGGAATTAGGATTTGACCATAAAACAATGGCAATTCATGAAATAGGACCTGTTGCGTTTTATGAGCATATGTATTATTTTAAAGAAGCATTTATAGGTAAACCTATTAAAGTGACCTTGGAAATAATGGGAATGAGTGAGGATTGCAAATTTTTTGAATTTCATCATAATTTTTATAATCATAAAGGGGAGAATATTGCCCATTGTGAAATGATGGGTGCATGGATAGATTTAAAGACTCGAAAGTTAACAGGTTTGACCAATGAATTGTTAACTGCTTTTAGTGATGTAGAAAAAGCGGATGGTTTTAGAGTTCTTACTAAAGAAGATTCACGCAAATTTGCTAGACTTCCTAAAAATCTATAGGTCTATTATTGTGATTTAGCCACTGAATTATAATCGATTCCTTTATAGTATTTTAAGTATATTTTGATAAAGCTATTTTAGTATATTTACGAAATGGTCAGCTTGCCAGAAGAATTATTTCAAGAGACATACGGGAAAGTGAAGAAATTGATTGTTACCAAGAAATTGGCGCCAGGTCAGTTAATTACGCAACATAGATTGTCGCATACACTTAATATTAAAGATGATACCATACCAGTGGTATTGCTACAATTGCAAGAAGAATCTTTATTGGTAGGTACGCTTACTAATGGCCTAACCGTTCGTGAGCTTTGTGAACAGGATATTTCTGAAATGTTCGATTGCAGAATTGCCCTAGAGACAATGACCGTAAAACTATTTACGCGTAATGCCTCACAGTCGAGAATTGACGATTTGCGAAATCTTTTGGTTCCGTTCGAGAATGGACCACAAAACGCATATGTTTTCCATAAAATAGATAGTTATTTTCACGAATATATTGCCAAAAATTGTGGGAATAGAATGTTGTATGAATTGTTTAAGACTGCCAAAATATTACCGTTCATGGATCTTGTAGGTCTAGTGAGGCCATTGAAATTAATAATGCAAGAGCATTTAGATTTAGTCTCAGCGATGCATCATAGAGATGAAGAAATGGCCGTAAGGGCAATACAGACGCATCTTGAGAACGCTAGAAAATCACATATTTAAATTATCGGGATCTACCTTTAAGATTGTGCTATGTTGATTTTTTATAAAATCTCTTTGGTTGTCTACTGGCGAGATATACGCCTACCAACACGAAACATGCAGCAACTATTTTCACCAAGGTGAGGTTGTCTTGCCCGGTAATAATGGCATACCCAATACCAACCAATGGTTGAACATAAACAAAGGCACTTAGTGTCGAAGCCTTTAGTTGGGTTAATGCAAAAATATTAAATAAATAGGTGCAGAATGTTGTGCCCAAAATGACAAAGGCAATTCCCCAGTATGCTTCATAAGGCAATGTAGCCCATGATATCTGCATAAATTCTTCATATCCAAATGGTAAACAGATAAGGACACCTAATGAGAATAACCACTTCATAAATGTAAATGGGTGATATTTCATAATTAGTGCCTTTACAACTACTAAATAGGAGCCATAAAACATAGAATTAAGAAAAATAAGGAAATTTCCCATCGGTATATTAGGTGCATCTTGGCGCACTTCAGATCCATATAGAATAAGGCCCAAAGCGCCTAATAGACCTATTCCGATGCCCAATATCTTTCTGTTTGAAATTTTTTCCTTTAGAATTACTGCAGATAAAACAAGAACAACAATAGGAGTTGTAGTTATTAAAACGGCACTATTTATAGGTGTAGATAGTGACAGTCCTTTAAAGAAAACGAGCATATTTAAACCCATGCCTAAAAAGGCGCAAACAATCATTCTTAAATAATCTTTGCGATCGATCTTCTCTTTTGGACCAAAAGGAGATATGAGCCAAAATAAAATTGCAGCACCCAGAACCCTTAAAATAATAAAACCAAAAGGTTGCACGTAATGGGGCATTATGCCTTTTGCAACGGTATGGTTTATTCCATAAATAGTAGTGGCCCCAATTGCAGCGATTATTGCTAGTAGACGTTTATTCACGAATTAATGGCCTTTTTTGCGGCCTCTACAACTTTTTTGCTATTGCCAATAAATATTTGGTCGTCCATTAGTATCACTGGACGCTTTAAAAAGGTGTACTGTTCTAAAATCAAAGCCTTATAATCATCTTCGGTAAGATTTTGCTCTTTTAAATTTCGCTCACGATATAATATGGCTCTTTTGCTAAACAATGCCTCGTAGCTATTAGATAGAGAATGCATTTGTTCTAACTGAGACTCTGTAATGGGTTCAGATTTTATATCCTGTAATTTAAAATCATTAATTGGTTGCAATTCCTTAATAATTCGTTGGCAAGTAGAACAAGTACTTAGATGATATATTTTTTTCATGATTTGAGGTATTGCTTCAAATGTATTTTAAACCTAAAAATGGTGTAAATGACAAATTTCATATGGTCCTTATGGTTTGCAAAGAAACTTATTTCCCATTAATTGTACTATTTTTATGCTCCTTTAAATGTGAAATAATGTCTAAAAATTTATTTGAAATCACCTTACAGAATCGTAGAAACTTACACGCGATACTAACAAAAACTCCAAAAGAAAAGCTTTTAAAGATTCCAGAAGGCTTCAATAATAATATATTTTGGAATATAGCGCACACCATAGTCACTCAGCAAATTTTACAATATAAATTCAGCGGACTTCAAATGCGTGTGCCCGATGAATTGGTAGCTAAGTTTATGAAAGGGACAACTCCAGATGGTACAGCGACCGATGAGGAGATTATGATGGTGGCAGATTTTTTAATCTCTACAATAGAATGGTTAAAAGAAGATTATGATACAGACCTATTTCAAAATTATATAGAGTATACGACTAGTGCGCGGGTAACGCTTAAAAATATTGATGATGCGATTGCATTTAATTTATTTCATGAAGGCCTACATATTGGGGCAATCATTCTATTGTTAAGAAAGGTCGGTTAAGGCTTTACTGAAATCTTTAAAAAATTATTAGCATCATTATAAGGTATGGTCAATATGATGGGGCCATCGGCAAAAGAAGCAATTTCGTAAGGCTCGTAAAATAGTAATAGGCCCTTATCAGTATAGCCAATATTTTCTGGTAAATAGAAACTTTCCGTTTCAAACATAAAACCTGTACTATTTATGGTTGCGTCTGTTGGTACATTTTCTTGTTTTCGAAATATAGTTTCAGTAAATGCTTTGAATTCATCTTCATTTTTGAATAATTCTAGGCGGTCTAATTCCACTTCCTTAGTTTTGTCAAAGTTCAAAAATCGGTTGGTGTCGTAGCCATGTGCACCACCTGTATACATATATGATTCTAGTTTTATGGTTAATACCTCCATATTTTCAAAAATTATTGTACCATTTATTTTAGCCTCCCAAGGCATGGATTCTTCCGGAAATTTGCCATTCAGTTCTTCATAATCCTTTACAAATGCTTCAGAAGCTCCCTCAATAGTCTGGGCATTACTTTCTTCGTCAAAATTCAACAATGCAATGATTTCTTCTTGTAGGGCGATATTAATGGTCTCACTTAATTTAATTTGACCTAATGCTTTTGGAATTTCAATAGATACTGAAGTGCAATTCTCACAGGCATCGTTAGATATCGTTAGTGTCTCAAAAGTGAGAGATTCCTCGGTATTACAAGCAATAAGAGAAATACATATAAGTAGGTAGAGTAGCTTTGATTTCATGTAAAAATTAGATTTCATGTAAAAATACACCTTCATTGTATTCTCCAAAAGATAACGATACATTTGTGTGCTAAATACTTTAAAAATGGCCGCTAAAAATTATAAGTTTAATACAAAGACCATTCATGGTGGTCAACAACCAGATAAGGCATATGGGGCGGTAATGCCACCTATTTATCAAACATCAACTTATGCGCAAACAACCCCCGGTGGCCATAAAGGGTATGAATATTCGAGAAGTGCGAACCCAACCCGAACTGCTTTGGAGAATGCTTTAGCAAGTATCGAAGATGGTGAATTTGGTTTAGCGTTTGGCAGTGGTCTTGCGGCAATAGATGCGGTCATAAAGTTATTAGAACCGGGTGATGAAGTTATTTCTACAAATGACCTCTATGGGGGTTCTTATAGAATATTTAAAAAGATTTTTGAGAAATTTGGCATCGTTTTTCATTTTGTTGGCATGCAAGGCACCGATGCCATACGTGACAAAATGAATTCAAAAACTAAATTGATTTGGGTTGAAACGCCCACAAACCCAATGATGAACATCATTGATATAAAAGCAGTTGCAAAGTTAATTTATAATAAGAATATACTTTTAGCGGTCGATAATACTTTCGCAACCCCATACTTACAAATGCCACTGCAATTAGGGGCAGATATTGTAATGCATTCAGCAACTAAATATCTTGGTGGTCATAGTGATACCGTGGTTGGAGCTTTGGTGGTAAAAGATAAGGAACTAGCAGATAGGCTTTATTTCATACAAAATGCAAGTGGGGCAGTTTGTGGGCCAATGGATAGCTTTTTGGTTTTAAGAGGAATAAAAACGCTGCATGTAAGAATGCAACGTCATTGTGAAAATGGAAGAGCAGTAGCTGAGTATCTTAAGGATAATACTAAAGTTGAAAAAGTGTATTGGCCTGGTTTCAGTAATCATCCTAATCATTCAGTAGCAAAAGAACAAATGAAAGATTTTGGTGGAATGATTTCATTTGTACCAAAAGGGAGTAACTACGAAGATGCTATTAAGATTGTAGAGCGTTTAAAAGTTTTTACTCTGGCAGAGTCATTAGGTGGTGTTGAAAGTTTAGCTGGTCACCCAGCGAGTATGACTCATGCGAGTATACCTAAAAAAGAACGTGAAAAAAGTGGAGTAGTAGATGCGCTAATAAGACTTAGTGTAGGTATAGAAGATTCGGAAGATTTAATAGCAGATTTAGAGCAAGCAATAGGATAAACCGTAATTCGTTATATTTTACACATTAAGAATAGGCTCTTTGTTGCTAAAACAACAAATTTTATCGATTTTTAAAAAAATAAGCAATCAAATTACATAAATAGCATAATTTTGCCGTTATATTTTGAAATCAATAATTTAACTAAGTGTAAATAGCTTTATGGACGATAAAATAAAAGCATTTATGGATGAGGTTACCGCCAGAAACGGTCACGAACCTGAATTCATACAAGCGGTACAAGAAGTAGCAGAAACGGTAATACCTTATATCGCAAAACAAGAGATATATAATGGTAAGAATATTCTTTTAAGAATGGTTGAGCCAGAGCGTTTAATTTCTTTTAGAGTGGCCTGGGTAGATGATGATGGTGAAATACACGTAAACCGTGGGTATAGAATACAAATGAATTCTGCAATTGGCCCTTATAAAGGTGGTTTGCGTTTTCACCCAACTGTAAATGCGAGTATTCTTAAATTCTTGGCTTTTGAACAAGTCTTTAAAAATAGTCTTACCACATTGCCTATGGGTGGTGGTAAAGGTGGTTCTGATTTTGACCCTAAAGGCAAATCTGATGATGAGGTAATGCGTTTTTGCCATGCCTTTATGTTAGAATTGAATAGACATATTGGTCCAAATACAGATGTACCTGCAGGAGATATTGGTGTTGGTGCTCGTGAAATAGGTTTCCTATTTGGTATGTATAAGAAGATACGTAATGAGTTTACCGGTGTCCTTACAGGAAAGGGTCTGTCATGGGGTGGTTCTAAAATTAGACCAGAAGCAACAGGTTATGGTACTGTGTACTTTGCCGAAAGTATGTTAAAGACCAAAAATGAAACTTTCGACGGTAAAACCGTTGTGATTTCTGGTTCAGGAAATGTTGCTCAATACGCTGCAGAAAAAGCTATTTTATTAGGAGCTAGAGTGGTAACTCTTTCAGATTCTAGTGGATATATATACGATAAAGATGGTTTAAATGATGAAAAACTAGCTTTTGTAATGGACCTTAAAAATAATAGAAGAGGACGTATTTCTGAGTATGTGGATAAATATGCTTCTGCAGAATTTCATGAAGGTAAAACTCCTTGGAATGTTAAATGTGATATTGCATTACCTTGTGCAACTCAAAATGAGTTGAATAAAGAGGATGCTAAAAATCTATTGAAAAATGGATGTATGTGTGTTGCAGAAGGTGCCAATATGCCTTGTAATGCAGATGCTGTTCATGAATTTAATAATGCAAAAATATTGTTTGCACCAGGTAAAGCATCTAATGCTGGTGGTGTTGCAACATCAGGTTTAGAAATGTCCCAGAATTCACTGAGAATTAGCTGGACCCGTGAAGAGGTTGATGAGCGTCTTAAAGATATTATGAAAGACATTCATGATTCTTGTATCGAATACGGTAAAGAAGAGGATGGATTCTGTAACTACGTTAAAGGAGCCAATATTGCTGGTTTCGTAAAAGTTGCCGATGCAATGCTTGCCCAAGGGGTTATTTAATTCTTAACACATACCTAATAATTTAGGGTATAATTTGTAATGCGAGGTTCTATTTTAGAGCCTCGCATTTTTCGTGCGTTATATCGTCACCAATATGCAAACTATTATATTTGTTGAAATAGATGGTTTATTATGCAGGTAACAACAAAAGCGATAGTATTTTCTGCATTAAAATATGGCGACACGAGTCTTATCATTAAAGCATTTACAGCCTCAGACGGTATAAAATCCTATTTGTTACGAGGTGTGTTATCATCTAAAAAGGGGAAATTAAAGACCGCTTATTTTCAACCTTTAACACAATTAGAAATTGTCGCAAACCATAGAAATAAAGGTACATTAGAAACACTACGCGAAGCTAAAGTGTACTATCATTATCAATCCCTTTACGCAGATATGGCCAAAAATGCTATGACCCTATTTTTAGCAGAACTTTTGGTGAATAGTATTCGGGAAGAAGAACGAAACGAAGAATTATTCGAATTTTTAGAAGCTTCGTTACAGTGGTTGGATATACATAAGGATATTGCTAATTTTCATTTATTTTTTATGTTATCAATCACGAAATTTTTAGGGTTTTATCCTGATGTGTATCAGATAGATAAGCCATATTTTGATTTGTTAGAAGGTGAATTTGTTTCGGTAGAATCATTAAATCCGATGTTGAGAGGTGAAAATATTTATTATTTCAAGACCTTCTTGGGCATAAATTTTGATGCTATACACAACGTAAAGATGAAAAAAACCAACCGCCAAGAATTGTTGAAATCCCTGATACTTTATTTTGAATTACACTTACAAGGTTTCAGGAAACCAAAATCACTTGCCGTGTTAAATGAAGTTTTCAATACATATGTATAAATTTCTGTTTGCCGTATTTTTTTTGATGACAATGTTTAGTTATGCCCAAGAGATAACTGTTTTAGATGCGGATAGTGGTGAGGTAATCTCAAACGTAGCCGTATTTAATAGAGATAAGTCGAAAATAGCATTATCAAATTTTGACGGAGTAATCGATGGCTCAATTTTCACTGATAAAGAGCGTCTTATTTTAAGACACTTAGGCTACGAAGAGTATAAATCAACCATACAGCAAATTAGGAGGCAGGGTCAAAAGGTGTATTTGATTATGAAGGCTCAGCAATTAGATGAAGTTGTAATGTCAGTTTCTAAATGGGAGCAACAGAAAAGAGATATTCCTAATAGAATTATTTCTATAGATGCTAGGTCGATTGCCTTTTCATCGCCACAAACTTCTGCAGATTTACTTCAAAATAGTGGTAAAGTTTTTGTGCAAAAAAGTCAATTAGGAGGTGGAAGCCCAATGATTAGGGGTTTTGCAACCAATAGGCTATTACTTTCTGTAGATGGTGTTCGAATGAATAATGCAATTTTTAGAGGAGGAAATATTCAAAATGTAATATCGATAGATCCTTTTACAATAAAAAATACTGAGGTGATATTTGGCCCTGGTTCGGTTATTTATGGGAGTGATGCCATTGGTGGAGTAATGAATTTTTATACCAAGAAGCCTATTTTAAGTCAGAACGATACTCTTTTGGTACACGGTAATGTCAATTATAGGTTTGCGTCTGTAAATATGGAAAACACGGTGCACGCTGATGTTAATATTGGTAAAAAGGATTGGTCCTCTATGACAAGTATTACCTACAATAATTTTCAAGATTTAAGAATGGGTTCACATGGCCCTGATTCATATTTGCGAAATACATATGTTCGAACAGTGAATGGCGTAGATGAGTTAGTGAATAATGACTCACCTGCAAAACAAATTCCTACAGGCTACGATCAAATAAACCTAATGCAAAAGTTTCTGTATAAACCCAATTCGAAATGGGATTTAAACCTTGGCGCGTACTATTCAGAAACTTCAGATTATTCTAGATACGACAGATTGATTAGGCCAACAAGTGATGGATTAGGGCTGCGTTCAGCTGAATGGTATTATGGACCTCAAAAATGGTTTATGGGCAATGCACAACTTCAAAAAAAAGGGAATGGAAAGTTTTAT
This sequence comes from Maribacter orientalis, assembly GCF_900109345.1. Taxonomy (GTDB): domain Bacteria; phylum Bacteroidota; class Bacteroidia; order Flavobacteriales; family Flavobacteriaceae; genus Maribacter; species Maribacter orientalis. The sequence continues at coordinate 495,528 of NZ_FNZN01000002.1, read as the reverse complement.
GATGGTTTAAAATTAGGACTTGCTTACCAACATTTTGAAGAAAGTAGAAGCAATCGAGATTTTCAAGATGCGGTATTGAATACAACGATGGAAAAAGTTGATGCTTTGAATATGAATATTGATCTTGAAAATAAGAAGATGGGTAATTTTAGACTCTATTATGGTACAGAGTATATATATAACAAAGTAAGGTCTAATGGATTCGATTTAAATATCGATACTGATAATAAAACCGATGCTGCATCTAGATATCCAGATGGTTCTGCTTGGCAAAGCTTGGCAGGTTATGTAAATGGGGAATATAAAGCAAAACCTAATTTCACAATTATGACTGGCTTACGGTATAGTCATGTATGGGTCGATGCCGTTTTTGATGACACCTTTTATGATTTTCCTTTTGAGACCGCAGATTTAAGTACGGGAGCATTAACAGGTAGTTTAGGTTTCAGCTGGTTTCCAAGAGCAAATCTTCAAATCACTTTAAATGGTTCTACTGGTTTTAGAGCTCCAAATATAGATGATGTAGGCAAGATATTTGATTCTGAGCCAGGGTCGGTAGTAGTTCCTAATCCAGATTTAGAGCCTGAATATGCGTATAATGCTGAAATTGGAATCCAACGAAATATTAACGATAAGTTTATTTTGAAAGGAACGGCTTACTACACGTATTTAGTAGATGCTTTGGTACGTCGAGATTTTAGTTATAATGGTGTCTCTGAAATTGAATATGGAGGTGAGCTAAGTAATGTACAAGCAATACAGAATGCAGCAAAGGCTTATGTGTATGGCTTTGAATTTGGATTAGAGGTATATCTTAATGAGCAATGGTCTTTATCGTCTAACCTTACCATAACTGAAGGTGTAGAAGAGGAAGATGATGGCACTGAAACACCTGCTCGCCATGCAGCACCGACTTTTGGAGATTTTCATATTGTATGGAAAAACCAAAGACTGCGAACAGATTTATTTGTGAATTATAATGGCGAAATTGAGTATAACGATCTCGCAATGTCAGAACAATCTAAAGAATATATCTATGCTTTAGATGAAAACGGTGACCCGTATGCTCCTTCTTGGTACACCGTAAACTTTCGATCACAATACGATATTACCAATCGCCTAAAAGCTACTGCTAGTTTAGAGAACATAACAGACCAGCGGTATAGAACATATTCATCGGGTATTGTAGCCCCAGGACAAAATTTAATATTAGGAATAGGGTATCATTTTTAAATAAAAAAAGACCCGTTTTATACGGGTCTTTTAAAATTATAGGGTAGTTAAATTTAGTTTTTAACTACCTTTTCTATTTCGTTAGCTTTTTTTGCCGCTTTATCAGCTGCATCGTTAGCTGCCTTTTTTACATCGTCACCAGCTTTTTTAGCGGCATCCATTGTGTTTTCACCAGCTTCTTTTACTGATTCTGCAGCATCTTCAGCAGCTTCCATTGCATTTTCGCTTGCTTCTTTAGCAGCATCCATTGCATCTTCGCCAGCCTCTTCTAAATCTTTTCCTGCTTCTTTCAAATCTTCACCAGCCTCTTCTAGCGCAGCACCAGCTTCTTCAGTTGCAGATTTAGCTTTGTCAACAGTATCTCTACAAGAAAATGACATACTTAATGCTAAAATAGTTAATGATCCTAAAATTACTTTTTTCATTGTGTTACGTTAAAATGGTTATTGTTCGAAGTTATATACGGTTCAAAGGGTATTTTAGTCGTTAAACTTGCTCTTATTTAATCTAATCAGTTAGTTAGAGGTATATCAGTGTCGTCATTTTACTCAAATTAAATCTAAATTTTATAATTTTGCAGCCTTAAAAATCCAGTACCATAAGCATTTCGTATGAAGTTCGCAGAATATAAAGGTTTGAATTTACCAAAGGTCGCAGAAGAGATACTTGACTACTGGTCAGTGCATGACATATTTGAAAAAAGTATTTCTACCCGTGAGGGTAAGGATAGTTATGTATTCTATGAAGGTCCACCATCAGCAAACGGTATGCCTGGTATACATCACGTAATGGCTCGTACCATAAAAGATATATTTCCTAGGTACAAAACCATGAAAGGTTTTCAGGTTAAGCGAAAAGCCGGTTGGGATACACACGGACTACCAATTGAGTTAGGGGTTGAAAAGGAGTTGGGTATTACAAAAGAGGATATTGGGGTTAAGATATCGGTTGAGGAGTATAATGCTGCTTGTAAGAAAGCGGTAATGAGATATACCGATGTTTGGAATTCCATGACTGAAAAAGTAGGGTATTGGGTAGATATGGAAGATCCATATATCACCTACAAATCCAAATACATGGAAACCGTTTGGTGGTTGCTAAAACAAATCTATTCAAAAGGATTAATTTACAAGGGTTACACCATACAGCCTTATTCTCCAAAAGCAGGAACAGGACTTAGCTCGCATGAGTTAAACCAGCCAGGCACCTATCAAGATGTAACGGATACAACAGTAACGGCACAGTTTAAAGCGGTAGAAGAAACATTGCCAGAATTTTTACAGAATGAAGGCACTATTTATTTCTTAGCTTGGACGACCACACCTTGGACTTTACCATCGAATACGGCATTGACCGTTGGTTCTAAAATAGACTATGTATTGGTTGAATCATATAACCAATATACTTTTGAGCCAATGAACGTTATACTTGCCAAAAATTTGGTAGGAAAGCAATTCGTAGGAAAGTTTAAGCAAGTTTCTGAAAAGTCAGAATTATTAGAATATACCGTTGGTGACAAGAAAATCCCTTTTTATGTTGTAAAAGAATTTAAGGGTGAAGATTTATTGGGAATCAGATACGAACAGTTGTTAGATTATGTGCTTCCGTATGAAAATGCGGAAAATGCGTTTAGAATAATTGCTGGAGATTTCGTTACTACTGAAGATGGTACAGGTATAGTGCATACGGCACCGACCTTTGGTGCTGATGATGCTTTTGTTGCCAAACAAGCAGTGCCTGAAATTCCACCAATGTTAGTATTGGATGAAAATGGAAACTTGGTGCCTGTTGTTGATTTACAAGGTAGATTCAGACCTGAATTAAAGGAGTTGGGTGGCAAATACGTCAAGAATGAATATTATGAGGATGGTGAAGCTCCAGAACGCTCTGTTGATGTAGAGATAGCGATACGATTAAAAGAAGAGAATAAGGCATTTAAGGTTGAAAAGTACGTGCACAGTTATCCTAACTGTTGGCGTACTGATAAACCGATTTTATATTATCCATTAGATTCTTGGTTCATAAAGGTAACCGATGTAAAGGATCGTATGTTCGAGTTGAACCAAACCATTAATTGGAAACCAAAAGCTACCGGAGAAGGTAGATTTGGTAATTGGTTGGCCAATGCCAATGATTGGAATTTGTCTCGTTCTAGATATTGGGGTATTCCATTGCCAATTTGGCGAACAGAAGATGGGAAGGAAGAAATAATCATAGGTTCCGTAGCGGAGTTGAAATCTGAAATGACAAAAGCTGTAGCAGCGGGGGTTTTAGAAAAAGATATCTATGCAGATTTCATTGTGGACGATATGTCTGAAGAGAACTATGATAAAATAGACTTACATAAAAATATAGTAGATCAGATTACATTGGTTTCCGCTTCAGGTAAGCCAATGAAGCGAGAAAGCGATTTAATAGATGTTTGGTTCGATAGTGGTTCTATGCCTTATGCACAATGGCATTATCCATTTGAAAACAAAGATTTAATAGACGAAGGAAAGACATTTCCGGCAGATTTTATAGCAGAAGGTGTTGATCAAACTCGTGGTTGGTTTTATACGTTACATGCTATTGCAACTATGGTATTTGACTCTGTTGCTTATAAAAATGTAGTTTCTAACGGATTGGTTTTAGACAAGGAAGGTAAAAAGATGTCTAAACGATTGGGCAATGCGGTTGATCCTTTCGAGACTATGAACGAGCATGGAGCAGATGCTACAAGGTGGTATATGATTAGCAATGCCAACCCTTGGGATAATTTAAAGTTTGATACCGAAGGTATAGCAGAAGTTAAGCGTAAATTTTTTGGCACACTTTATAATACGTATTCCTTTTTCGGCCTATATGCTAATTTAGATAATTTTACATATGCCGAAGACGATATACCTATGGCTGACCGTACAGAGATAGATCGTTGGATATTATCTGAATTGAATTCATTGATAAAAGTAGTGGATACTGCATATGATGAATATGAGCCAACACGTGCAGCGAGAGCAATATCAGATTTTGTACAAGAGAACTTAAGTAACTGGTATGTTCGCTTATGTAGAAGACGCTTTTGGAAAGGCGAATATGCTCAAGATAAAATTGCTGCATATCAAACTTTATATACATGTTTAGATGTTGTGGCCAAATTATCTGCTCCAATCGCTCCTTTTTTCATGGATCGTTTGTATTTAGATTTAAATAAAGCTACTGTTAAGAAAGGTTTTGAAAGTGTTCATTTGGCAGATTTTCCGGTTGCTGACGAATCACTAATAGATAAAAGCTTGGAGGTGAAAATGCAGAAAGCGCAGATTATTTCTTCTTTAGTATTATCTATCCGTCAAAAAGAGAAAATAAAAGTGCGTCAACCATTACAGAAAATAATGATTCCTGTATTGGACAATAAGGATAGAGAAGAAATAGAAGCAGTTTCAGAATTAATTAAATCTGAAGTGAATGTAAAGGAGATTCAATTACTTGATGATGCTTCTGGTATTCTTGTGAAACGTATAAAGCCTAATTTCAAGACGTTAGGTCCTAAATTTGGTAAAGAAATGAAAGAAATCGCTCAGAAAGTAGGTGCCTTTACTCAGAATGATATCCAAAAAATTGAGCAGGATGGCGAATTAACAATCCAATTAGGAAATAAAAGTATTAATTTACAGTTACAGGATGTAGAAATCACTTCTCAAGATATTGAGGGATGGATGGTGGCATCCTCTGGTAAATTGACAGTTGCGTTAGATGTAACTATTAACGAAGAATTGAGAAACGAAGGTGTCGCTAGAGAATTGGTCAACAGAATTCAAAATATGAGAAAAGATTCAGGTTTTGAAGTGACTGATAAAATTGCGATTAAAATATTAAAAGACGGTTTTGTTGAAGTTGCTGTTAAGGATAATTTAGATTATATTAAAACGGAGACTTTAACGGCTGAATTAAGTTTTGAAAAAGAATTGAACAAAGGCGTCGAAATTGCCTTTGACGAGGTGAACACTAAATTGTATATTGAAAAATATTAAAATATGGCAGAAGATTTAAAAGTAAGGTATTCTGACAAAGATTTGGCAGAATTCAAAGTATTGATCGAGGATAAAATTGTAAAGGCTAAAAGTCATTTAGAACTTTTGAAAAGCGCCTATATGAACGATGGTAATAATGGTACGGATGATACTTCACCTACTTTTAAAGCCTTCGAAGAAGGGTCGGAGACAATGAGCAAAGAAGCGAATACACAATTGGCGATTAGACAAGAGAAATTTATTCGTGATTTAAAAAATGCATTATTGCGTATAGAGAACAAAACTTACGGTATATGCCGTGTTACCGGTAAACTTATCAATAAAGAGCGGTTAAAACTGGTGCCGCACGCTACGCTAAGCATTGAAGCTAAAAACATGCAATCATAATTAAAACGCCTTTAGGGGCGTTTTTTAATAGCTAGACTTTGAAGACTTGTATTGTTTGTTGTTTGCTCTTGCTTTCCTTTACTTTAAAGGGACAAAAGAATTTATATAGAACGATAAGTGCAAATGACATTAGCTTAATTCAAGTGAATGCCGCTAATTGTTTTAAGGTTGAATTTCACACAGGTGACAGCAATGAAATTACAATTGAAGCTGAAATAGAAGGTGAGTATAGTCAAGATTTAGATTTAGAAGTTAATACTAGTGGTACCACTGTTTTAATTGAGGCTGGGTTTGCACCAAGTTTTGAATACCCTAATGATAAATTAAGCGCTCATAAAGTTGTTTCAATTCTATTGAAGCTTACAATTCCATCCTTCAAGGAGGTAGAAGTATACGGTACTAATTCAAGAGTTATATTAGAAGGAAAATATAAAGAATTAGATGTTTCCTTATCCGACGGCGAATGTGAGTTGCATAATATTTTGGGTAATGCGAATGTAAAGACGCAAAGTGGAACTATCAATGTATTCGCAAAATCTGCACAAATAAATGCGAACAGCAAATATGGTAAGGTCTCATTTAATCCAATTCCAGAAGGATTATTCATTTATAAACTACAAACGGTGACTGGAAATATAGAATTAAGTAAAACCGAATAATATTTATATTTTTGCCCTCGTTGATTTACTCCTATGAATATTAAAAAATCTGTACTATTTATTTTATTGATTCTTATAATTGATCAATGGAGTAAAATATATATAAAGACCCATTTTGTGTTGGGCGAATCAGTAGATGTATTTAACTGGTTTAAAATCCTTTTCATTGAAAATGAAGGCGCTGCTTGGGGAGCCAAGTTGAGTGACATTTTACCAATTTCCGATAATGTGGGAAAATTAGTGCTTACAATTTTCAGATTATTTGCAATTTTTGGAATAGGGTATTGGCTTTTTGATGTAATCAAGAAAAAAGCTTCTTCAACATTAATTTGGGCCGTGTCTTTGATTTTTGCTGGCGCATTAGGTAACATTTTAGATTCTTTATTTTATGGGATCATTTTTAATGATAGCTACAATCAGGTTGCCACTCTTTTTTCTGAGGAGCCTTATGGTGAATTATTTTATGGTAAGGTGGTAGATATGCTATATTTTCCTATGGTAGATACCACATGGCCTAGTTGGGTGCCGGGAGTTGGAGGACAAAACTTTAGATTTTTTGAGCCAGTGTTCAATATTGCAGATACTGCAATAAGTACTGGGGTTGGGATTCTACTAGTTTTTAACAAAAAGGCCTTTCACAAAGAAGAGGAAACTTCAACCGAATTGGAAAATGATTCATTAAGGAATCAAGAATATTAAAAGGTGTAGGTTTTTTTCGGGGTAACACAGTAATCTAGTGGAATATCAGTTGGTGCGATATCTTCAATTAAATCTTCTGCCTCAAAAAGAGATAAGCCTATCTTTATCACATTAGTCTTACACTGACTTAGAAAACGGTCATAGTAACCTTTGCCATATCCAATTCTATTACCAAGCTTATCGAATGCTAATAGCGGTATAAAAACAACGTCAATTTTATTAGGAGGTACCGTAATACCATCAACGGGTTCTGGTATATTTAATGAATTGGTTTTGAATTTTGTGTTATCGGTAAGTAAGTAATGTTCTAATTCGGTATTCGAAATAACTTTTGGTACAATAACATTTTTATCAAAACCAAGAAGAATAGAAATAATACCTTCTGTATCTATTTCTATGTTTTTTTCAATAGGAAGAAATATATGGAAATATTGATTTTCCCATATGGGTAATTGCAAAACAGAATTTGCAATAGCTATACTTTGCTGGTCTAAAAGGATGGGGGTAATTAAATTGCGTAATCTTAAATATTTTAAGCGTAAATCTTTCTTCAGCATAGTGAAGTAATTTTGGCTCTAGTATGTACTAATTTATTCCTTACCTGCAACAGCAAAAAATACTTTAAAGAATAACATTAAAATAAGATATGTTCCTAAGGTGATTATATAGCTTTCCATAATATTCTAGTATTGAATTGAACTAACCTGCGTTGTTATCGAGTTAAAAATAAGTAAAATAATTAATAACAATCTATGAAAAGTACTTTTTTATCGTTAAAGTGCACATATTTTAGTAAAAATTAACATACTGGTAAATATTAGGATAACAATTTTTATATAAAACATTGATATTCAATTAAATAAAATTTTAACTCCATATACATATTGACAATACAATAAAATAAGGGTTAATAATTTTAAGATGTAGTAGTATTTAATTAAAATAATGGCATATTCACAATTTTGGTGACAAGTATGTTTTACAGAGTTTTGTTTGTTGATTATAGTACTGTAGTGTAATTTAAACTGATTTTTATAGACTAAATTAGTAGTGTAAAATTATGTCTGAAATCCCCTTAAATATACAATTAAGTTCATTGCCCTCTAGCCCAGGGGTCTATCAATTCTATGATAGAAATGACGGTATTCTATATGTTGGCAAGGCAAAGAATTTAAAGAAAAGGGTTTCCTCTTATTTTAATAAAAACCATGAGTATGGAAAGACTCGGGTATTAGTTAAAAAAATTAGGTCTATCAAGCATATTGTTGTTCCAACAGAGTCAGATGCCCTATTGCTAGAGAATAATTTGATTAAAGAATTAAGGCCTCGGTATAATGTTTTACTAAAGGATGACAAATCGTACCCTTGGCTTTGTTTGAAGAATGAGCGTTTCCCAAGATTTTTTCCTACCAGACGAGTTATAAAAGATGGGTCAGAATATTATGGTCCGTATACTAGCATGAAAACGGTTAGAATTCTTTTAGATTTAATAAAAAGTGTTTACCCTTTGCGAACGTGTAATTATGATTTGTCTGGAGAGAAAATAAACGCGGGGAAGTATAAAGTTTGCTTAGAATATCATTTAGGTAATTGTAAAGGCCCATGTGAAGGCCATCAAACCATTGCAGAATATGACCGACAAATAGAAGACATACGTCAAATTGTGAAAGGAAATTTTAAGTCGTCCATTACCTACTTTAAAGGGCAGATGAAGATGTTGGCTGCCGAAATGAGATTTGAGGAGGCACAAAAAATAAAGGATAAAATAGATGTACTGGAAAACTATCAGGTAAAGTCAACCATAGTTAACCCTAAGATTAGTAATGTTGACGTATTCAGTATAATTTCAGATAATTCTTTCGCTTATGTAAACTTTTTGCAATTGGCCCATGGTTCTATTATTAGGTCGCATACGATGGAAATAAAAAAGAAACTTGAAGAGCTAGATGAAGATTTACTAGAGCTTGCTATAGTTGAAATTAGAGAGCGTTTTAAATCAGATTCTAAAGAATTATATGTTCCTTTTAAATTAGCTGTGCCTGCGGGCTTGAAAGTTACTGTGCCGAAATTAGGAGATAAAAAACGTATACTAGATTTGTCTGAACGTAATGCCAAATTCTTTAGGCAAGAACGTTTTAATCAGATTAAGATAATTGATCCTGATCGTCATACGAATAGGATTATGGCTCAAATGAAGAAGGATATAAGGTTATCTGCAGAGCCAAGGCATATAGAATGTTTTGATAACAGTAATATACAGGGGAGCAATCCGGTAGCGGCCTGTGTTGTATTTAAAGATGGTAAGCCTTCTAAAAAAGAGTATAGACATTATAATATAAAAACGGTAACCGGGCCAGACGACTTCGCTTCAATGGAAGAAGTTGTCTATCGCAGGTATAAAAGGTTACAAGAAGAAATGCAGCCACTTCCACAGCTTATTGTAATCGACGGTGGAAAAGGGCAATTGTCATCAGCGTTAAAAAGTCTTGATATTTTAGGGCTAAGAGGAAAAATTGCTATTATAGGTATTGCGAAACGATTAGAGGAAATTTATTTTCCAGAAGATCCGATTCCGCTTTATTTAGATAAAAAGTCTGAAAGTTTAAAGATTATACAATTTTTAAGGAATGAAGCGCATAGATTTGGTATAACATTTCATAGAAATAAAAGAAGTAAGGGGGCTATTAATTCTCAATTAGAGGGAATAGATGGGGTAGGTGAAAAAACAGCACAACAATTATTAAAAAAATTTAAATCCGTTAAACGTATAAAAGAGGCTACTATAGAAAACCTAAGCCAAGAAGTTGGAGTCTCAAAAGCAAAGAAAATATATGAGTCTTTTCGTAAAGAATAGTTTCGATTTGAACAAAGTGATGATGGTAGTGACAGTATTGTTACTTAACTCTTTGTGCATAATCGCGCAGACAGATTCATATAAAGAAAGGCCAAAGATAGGTTTAGTGCTAAGCGGAGGTGGAGCAAAAGGAATGGCGCACATTGGTGCTTTAAAAGTAATTGAGGAGGCGGGTATAGAATTAGATTATATAGGAGGGTCAAGTATGGGGGCAATTGTTGGTGCTTTGTATGCTGCCGGTTACACAGCGACAGAGTTAGATTCCATGTTTAATGCAACTAATTTTGGTACACTTATTCAAGATAACCTTCCAAGAAGTGCTAAAACATTTTATGAAAAAGATGACTCTGAGCGGTATTCGTTAACCTTGCCTTTCAATAATTTTAAGGTTTCCGTTCCACCTGCATACTCAGGTGGACAAAATATATATAATGAATTGGTTAGACTTTTGTATCACGTGAAAGATATTGAAGACTTTGGTAAATTACCTACCCCGTTTGTTTGTGTGGCTACAGATATAGAAACAGGTAAACAGGTTGTTTTAGATTCTGGTTATTTGCCAGAAGCAATTTTGGCCAGTGGAACATTACCTTCACTGTTTGAGCCTTCAGTAATAAACGATAAGGTCTTAATAGATGGTGGCGTGGTCAATAACTATCCAATCGATGAGGTTCTGGCTATGGGTGCAGATATTATTATAGGTGTAGATGTGCAGCATGATTTATCTGAAAGGGAGGCGCTTTTGTCTGCGACAGAAATCTTATTGCAAATTAATAATTATAGAACAGTGGCAGATATGAAAATAAAATCTGCAAAAACCGATGTCTATATAAAGCCACAAATAGAAAAATATTCTGTAATTGAATTCAATAAATTAAATGCAATTATTCAAACAGGAGTAGATGCTGCAAATTTAAAAATAGATGAGCTTAGAAAATTCGGAACAAAATTTAAAAAAGATAAAAGTCCAATACCTGCCGTCGATTCGAATCAGGAGTTAACTGTCAACAGATTGTTGATTGATGGCAACACAAGTCATACTAGAGGATATGTAAAAGGGAAGCTAAGGTTTAATTTGGATGAACCTATAAGCTTTAAGAGATTACAGCAAGGTATTGGTAATTTGGCAGCAACAGGTAACTTTAAGACCATTAAGTATAAATTATTAAAAAATATAAATGATGGAGAGGATTTAATTTTACCCTTAGATGAAACTCCCAACACCTCTTTTTTAAGATTAGGAGCTCATTTTGATGATTTGTATAAAAGTGCTGCGATAATTAATCTTACAAAACGTAGAATATTGTCAAAGGATGATGTAGCATCTTTTGATTTGATTTTGGGGGATAATATTAGGTACAATTTTGAATATTATGTAGATAAGGGGTCGTATTGGAGTTTTGGATTTAATTCAAGATTTAATGATTTTGAACAGGAGATAGATTTTGACCTTATAGGAGACAATTTCGATGTTACACCAAGTTCGAGAATTAATACAATTAATCTTGCTGTATCTGATTTTACGAATCAGTTATATATTCAAACAGTTATAAGAGAAGAGTTTGCTTTTACTTTAGGTGCTGAGTTCAAATATTTGCAATACAGTACTAGAACATTTGGTGATATACCTGATGCTAACCTAACTATAAATACTACCATAGACAATGGGCGAACGTATTTTGAAAAAAGTAATTATGTAAGTGCATATGGGGCTTTAAAGTTAGATACTTATAATGATAAGTATTTTCCATCAAGAGGCTTGTATTTTAACGGTGACATGCATTATTATGTTTTATCCTCAGATTTCAATAATAACTTTAAAGATTTCTCTGTATCCAAAGCTAGAATGGGCGCGGCTTTTCCTTTCGCAAAAAACCTATCCTTAAATCTAGAAACTGAAGGGGGGTTTAAATTGGGAACCTCTAATGTAACAACATATGATTTTGTTCTTGGAGGCTACGGTACAGATTTTATAAATAATTTCACTCAATTTGTTGGGTATGATTTTTTAAGCCTGCCAGGTAATAGTTTTGTTAAAGCTTATGCAAGATTAGATTTTGAGTTCGCTAAAAAAAATCACGCATTGTTCTCAGCTAATTTTGCTAATGTAGATGACGACCTTTTTAGAACAGGAGATTGGTTCAAAGCACCAACATATTCGGGCTATGGAGTTGGGTATGGTTGGGAATCGTTTTTGGGCCCAGTTAATCTTTTGTATTCTTGGTCGCCAGAAACGGAAAGATCACAATTTTTTGTGAGTGTAGGCTATTGGTTCTAGGCTGAATAAAAGATTTTTAAACTCCCCATTATTCTTAATAATTTCCCAAATATTAAAGTGAAGTGTGAATAATTGTTAAGGTTATCATTAAAGTAAGTTAAACCGTACGTTGGGTATGATATTGTGTCTTAAATTTACATCAGTTAAGGGGTGGTTCCCTTACAACTTTAAGTAGTGGTTTTTCATAATTTAAAGTTTGGTTGGTTATTTAGGAAAAGCCCAGTTTTTACACTGGGCTTTTTTTGTGCAATACTTTGGAATAAATTTTGTTTAAGATATTGTAACAATAGTATTTGAAAATTATCAATTACTACTTTTACTTTAAATGGAAGGCTATGCGAAAATCGATTATACTAATCTTTCTTTTTTCTTTTTTCATTGCTCAAAGTCAAAATGAAAATTCGGCTTTCAGCGTTGGAGAGTGGTTAAAATTTAGAATGCATTATGGGTTTTTGAATGCTAGTTATGCGACATTACAGGTTAATTCAGCGACTATTAATGATAAGCCTGTTTATCATGTTGTTGGGCATGGTGAAACAACCGGAGTTGCTAGTTGGTTTTTTAATGTCGATGATACGTATGAAAGTTATTTTGATAAAAATGACGGCAAACCATATAGATTTGTTCGAAAAATCAACGAAGGAGGTTATACCAAAGATGTTGAAATAAACTTTGATTATAAGGAGTCGAAAGCTGAACTTAATGATAGAAAAAACAAGAAAAAGCTTAATTTTACATTACAGGACAATATACAAGATTTAATATCTGCTTTTTACTACTTAAGGAATAACTATAAAACGGAAGACCTTGAAGTGGGGAAGGCAATTACCCTGAAAATGCTTTATGACGATGATGGTGTATTTAACTTTAAACTTAAATATTTAGGTAAGGAAGTTGTCAATACAAAATACGGTAAGGTAGAATGTTTAAAATTTAGGCCTTTGGTTCAATCTGGTCGTGTATTCAAAGAACAAGAAAGTTTGTCATTATGGGTTTCAAATGACGAAAATAGAATACCTATAAGGATTAAGGCAGATTTAGCGGTAGGGGCGATAAAAGCTGATTTAGATGGGTATAACGGACTAAAGCATCAGTTTAAAATTATAATGGATTAGCCGATAAATGGAAGACAAAGAGAAGATTCAATCCCAAATATCTAAACTTGAAGAAAAATATAAAAATTCTGGGCAAGATCTTAGCTCTTATTTAGACGGCTTATTACATCAACGTTATTTAACATATTGGGACTACATTCATTTAGATACCCTTTTAAGCTTACAAGTACCCCGAACACATTTTCCAGATGAAGAGATCTTCATCATGTACCACCAAATTACCGAACTCTACTTTAAATTGATTCTCCATGAGCAAAAGCAGTTGGTAGATGAAAAAACTGGTAATCTTGACTTTTTTATTGAAAAAGTTAGAAGAATAAACAGTTACTACACCGTTCTGATTTCCTCCTTCAGTGTTATGATTAAAGGAATGGAGCGTGAGCAGTTTTTACAATATCGCATGGCTTTGCTTCCTGCAAGCGGCTTTCAATCAGCACAATTTAGAATGATTGAAATTTACGCTACACCTTTAGAAAATTTGGTTCATGTGTCTGAACGAGCTCAATACTCTTCAGAAAGTACAGTAGAAGAATTGTACGAGCATATATACTGGAAAAAAGGAGCTACCGATATTAGTACCGGAGAAAAGACCCTTACCTTAAAACAATTTGAATATAGATATACACCTAGATTGATTAGAATAGCAAAGCAAGTAAAAAATTCAACTATCTATCATAAATATTTAAGTTTGCCAAATGACTTACAACAAAATGAATCATTGGTTGAAGCGCTAAAAACTTTAGATGTTAATGCTAATATCAATTGGCAATTAATGCATATGGGTTCTGCTCATCGATATTTAAGAAGAGAGTCAGGTGATATTGAAGCAACTGGAGGCACAAACTGGAAAGAATATTTGCCACCTAGTTTTCAGAAAATTATATTCTTTCCAGAATTATATTCAGAAAAAGAATTAAATAATTGGGGTAAGCAGTGGGTTGATCATATGCTAAATCCAGATAAATCAAAGATGAAGTAATGCAGAAATATTGGGGCATAATATTGGCATTAACTGTTTTGGCATCATGTAAAGATGAAGTAGAGCAGAAAAATGACATTGTACAAGAAATTAGCGTGCCAAAAGTTGATATTGTTAATGAACAATTTGGCTTTAATCTAAATGAATTTAATGTTCAGTTAGATACGATAAAATATGGAGACAGTTTTGGAGAATTAATGATGCAAAACAAAGTTGCTTACCCAAAAATAGCAGCTATTTCAGCGAATTATAGAGACACGTTCGATGTTCGTAAAATTCGAGTGGGTAAACCATATGTCATTTTAAAATCTAAGGATACTATTGCGCAGGCTCAAATATTCATCTATGAAAACGACCCTATAAACTATACGGTCATAGATATGAGAGATAGCGTAAAAGTTTATACAGATAAAAGAAAGGTTAAATACGTACGCCGAGAAGTTTCTGGTATTATTGAAACTAGTTTGTCAGAAGCAATTTTAGATCAAGGTATAGATTATAACGTAACCCATAATCTAGCCAATGTATATGCTTGGACAATAGATTTTTCAAGATTACAAAAGAAAGATAAATTCAAGGTAATCTACAATGAAAAATACATTAACGATTCAATTTATGCAGGAGCAGAACCAATAGAAGCGGCGTTTTTTGAACATAACGGAAAACCGATTTATGCATTTGCGTATGAGAATGATTCACTAAAAAGTATTGTAGATTATTTTGATGAAGATGCAAATAATTTAAGAAGAACATTCTTAAGAATGCCTGTTGAATATGGTAGACTATCCTCTAGATATAATCTAAAAAGAAGAATAAAGCATTACGGTTTTAAAATAAGACCACATAAAGGAACAGATTATGCAGCACCTATAGGTACACCTATTATGGCTACCGCAGACGGTACGGTTGTAGAATCAACTCGCAGAGGGGGTAATGGAAAGTATGTTAAGATTAGGCATAATGGAACTTACGCAACACAATACTTGCACATGAAAGCCCAAAAAGTCAAAAAAGGTGAGTTTGTTCGCCAAGGTGATGTTATTGGTTGGATTGGAATGACTGGCAGTACTGCAGGTCCTCATGTTTGTTATCGTTTTTGGAAAAATGGAAAACAAGTAGATCCATTAAGAGAAGAACTACCACAGGCAGAACCTTTGCATGAAACTTTAAGAGAAGAATATTTCGCTTATATATCCCCTTTAAAAGAACAGTTAGATTGTATTATATACCCTAAGGTTTTATTAGAAGAGGAAGAAGATTTACTAACACTTAATCAAGAAGATGGCATTAAACAAAACTAATCCAACAAAAACTGAGGTTTGGAAAAAGCTAACTACTCATTATAAGGAAACAAAAGATGCGCATTTAAGAGATCTTTTTTCTTCGGATACAAATAGGGCGGAAAAGTTTACGTTGCAATGGAAAGATTTTCTTTTTGATTATTCTAAGAATAGAATCTCTACAGAAACTATGCAGTTGCTACTTCAATTGGCAGAAGAGGTGAATTTAAAAGGTGCTATTAAAGCGTATTATGATGGTGACATCATAAATGAAACAGAAGGTAGGGCTGTATTACATACGGCATTACGGGCTAAAAAAACTGACAAGATTTTAGTAGATGGAGTCAATGTTATGCCAGAGGTATATGAGGTTAAGCAACATATAAAAGAATTCACCGATAAAGTTATTCATGGTGAATTGAAAGGATACACGGGTAAAACATTTACCGATGTTGTAAATATAGGTATTGGTGGTTCGGATCTTGGACCGGCTATGGTGACCGAAGCTTTAAAATTTTATAAAAATCATCTATCAATTCATTTTGTAAGTAATGTAGATGGTGATCATGTTCATGAAGTTCTAAAAACCTTAGATCCAGAAACAACCTTATTTGTTGTAGTATCTAAAACGTTCACTACACAAGAAACTTTAAGTAATGCTACCACTATTAAAAAATGGTTTTTAAAGTACGCGACTCAAGATGATATTGCCAAACATTTTGCGGCGGTATCAACTAATAGTGAAAAAATTGCTGAATTTGGAATAGATGCAGCAAACGTTTTTCCTATGTGGGATTGGGTTGGAGGTAGATTTTCATTATGGAGTGCTGTGGGTCTAACGATTGCTTTGGCAGTGGGCTATGATAATTTTGATGCCCTGTTAAAAGGTGCGAATGAGGCTGATGTACATTTTAAGGAAACGGAGTTTTCTGATAACATTCCCGTTGTTATGGCACTGTTAAGTGTATGGTATAATAATTTTCATGGTGCAGAGACCGAAGCAATAATTCCTTATGCACAATACTTAAGTAGATTTTCTGCCTATTTACAACAGGGTATAATGGAAAGTAATGGTAAAAGTGTTGACCGCGCTGGTAATGTTGTTGGTTATGAAACGGGTACCATTATATGGGGTGAGCCAGGTACAAATTCACAACATGCATTTTTTCAACTAATACATCAAGGCACCAAATTAATACCTACTGACTTTATTGGGTACAAGCACTCATTGTATGGCAATAAGGACCATCATAATAAATTGATGGCAAATTATTTTGCACAGACAGAAGCTTTAATGAACGGTAAAACTAAGGTAGAAGTGATTTCCGAACTTGAAGCTAAAAACGTGGCGAAAAAAGAAATTGATAAACTTGCACCGTTTAAGGTTTTTGCGGGTAATAAGCCAACAAATACAATACTAATTGATAAATTAACACCAAGAAGTTTAGGTTCATTGATTGCCTTTTATGAGCATAAAATCTTTGTGCAAGGTGTAATTTGGAATATTTTTAGTTATGATCAATGGGGGGTAGAGTTAGGTAAGCAATTAGCGGGCACTATTCTTAATGATATTGAAAATACAGAAATTTCAAAGCACGATAGCTCTACATTGAGACTTCTTCAATATTTTAAGAAATAATTTAGAGTTTTGATAAGATCTTTAGAAGGGGGGTAACTATTTCATTTACAGTTCAATTGTGTTATTTTTTCAAGTATTTTTGCAATGCTGATTTAACGTTGTCTTAACGTTAGAGGACAAAAATTAGAAGACTTTTGCAGCAAGTTAAAAACTAACAAATACTTGAAAAAATGAAAAAAATGTACTTTGCGATTGCGGTATTTTTAATGACCGTATCTGCTTTTTCACAAGGAACTATTACTGGTACTGTGCTAGATGGTGATTCTAACTCACCTTTACCTGGTGCAACCGTAATGGTAAAAGGTACCACGAATGGTACTTCATCTGATTTTGATGGGAATTTCACAATTAACGTAAGTTCAGCAACTGGAACTTTAGTAATATCTTACATTGGATTTGATTCTAAACAAATTTCTTTTACTGCTTCAGGTAATATCGGTTCAATTGTTTTAGAGCCTAATGCTGAAGAGTTAGAGGGTGTTGTTGTAGTTGGTAGGGGTATTATTGATCTTGCTAGTGATAGACAAACGCCAATCGCCGTTTCTTCTATACCTGTTGAAATTATACAAGAGAAGATTGGTACACAAGATATTACTATGACAATGGTAAACACTCCATCGGTTTATGTTTCAGGACAAGCAGGTGGTTATGGTGATTCTGACATTAGAGTTCGTGGTTTTGAGCAAGACAACACAGCATTTCTTTTAAACGGTCAGCCGATTAACGGTATGGAAGACGGTAAAATGTACTGGTCTAACTGGTCTGGTTTAAATGATATTTCCAGTGGAGTTCAAATACAACGTGGTTTAGGTTCTTCTAAATTAGCAATTTCTTCTGTTGGTGGTACGGTTAACTTTGTAACCAAAGCAACAGAGATGAATGCAGGTGGTTTTGCTTACGCAACAGTTGCTAACAATAATTACATTAAAACAACTGCAGGTTATAACACTGGTGTTTCTGATAAAGGTTGGGGATTAAGTGTAATGCTTTCGCACTGGCAAGGAGATGGTTATAACGAAGGTAACTTTGGTGAAGGTCAAACGTACTTTATTTCTGCTGGTTATAAACCAAACGAAAAGCATGGATTTAACTTTTTAATTACTGGCGCTCCACAATTTCACGATCAAAACTTTACAAAATCTATTTCTAGCTACTTAGAAAATGGTTTACGTTACAACAACAACTGGGGTACTTACAAGGGACAGTATTTGACTGAAAGAAGAAACTTCTATCACAAGCCAGTAGCTAACTTAAACTGGGATTGGACTATCAGTGAAAAGTCTAACCTTTCTACAGTATTATATGCCTCATGGGGTAACGGTGGTGGTACGGGTAACCTAGGTAACCGCATAAGAACTGAAGATGGTCGTATAGATTACGATGCAATTTATGCTCAAAATGCTGTAGTAACTGATGGTGCTGGTGTTAATTTTGGTTCTGAACCAGCTTACATTACAAGATCATCAATGAACTTGCATAGTTGGTATGGTTTAATTACCAACTATGAAACTAAAATTACCGACGAACTTTCTTGGAACGTAGGTTTCGATTTAAGAACTTATTATGGTAAGCACTTTAGAGTTGCTTCTAATCTACATGGTTTAAATTCGTTTACCGATAATATTCGTTTAAGAGACCAAAACAATGATCACCAAACTTACGGTAGTTTTGGTACATACAAGTTTGCTACGGCAACAGAAACATTTAAACCTTCTGGTTGGGAAGCTGCATTTGCTTCTTATCCATTAGATCAAAAAATTGGCTATAATAACGAAGAGCGTATTTCATATGGTGGTTTATTTACTCAGTTAGAATATGCAAATGATAATTTGTCTGCCTTTTTCCAAGGTTCGGTTTCTAATCAATACCATCAAAGATTTGATTATTACCAGTATGCGGATCAATCATTAATTGACGGTACTTCTAGCCAATCAACTGGTGTAGCCTTACCTGCAGGTATAACTCCTGGTACAGATTCTGAAAAAGTAGATAATTTTGGTTACAATGCTAAAGCAGGGTTTAGCTACAAAGCTTCTGAAGCTCACGCTTTTTATGTAAACACTGGATACTACAACCGTCAACCGTACCATGATAATATTTACTTGAATTTTACAAACCAAGTAAACCCATTAACTGAAAATGAAAAGATATTTGGTTTAGAGGCAGGTTACGGTTTTAAAAGTTCAATTTTCTCAGCAAACTTAAACTTATATAGAACCTCTTGGAAAGATAGAGTGGTATCTAGCTCGAATATAGTTGATGATGTGGTTCAATTTACTACTAACTTTGGTACAGAGCAATTACACTCTGGTGTTGAATTAGATTTTAAATTAAGACCGGCAACTGATCTTTCTTTTAACGGGTTTCTATCTGTAGGAGATTGGCAATATAAAGGTGAAGCCGTACAACAAATAACAGATGAAAATAGAAATGTTATTAGCTTTGAAAATGAAGATTTTGATGGCGGTAAAGTTGGTGGTGCTGCACAATTATCAGGTGGGTTAGGTGTTGTTTACAAAATAAGCCAAAAATTTTCAGTTGATTCTGACTGGAGATATTATGACAACTTATATTCTGATGTAGGCGCAGTAAAAGAAAACCTTAAACTACCTTCTTTTAATTTATTAGATGCAGGTGTTACTTTTAAAGTTCCTTTAGGAGTTGATAAATTGAAGCAATTGAAAATTAGAGGTAATATTAATAACGTTTTTGATACCGAGTATTTATCAAGTTTAACTACTGCTAATTTTGCAGAAGCTGGTGATGAAACTTATGATGGTATTGCCGTTTCTAACCAAGGTTACTTTGGTTGGGGTAGAACTTGGAACGTTACCTTGCGTTACGAATTCTAATAATAGAAGTAGAATAAATATAACCCCGACTTCAAGGTCGGGGTTTTTTATGCTCAAAATTCAGTACTTTTAAATCTTAATAAATGAAATTATGGAAGAAACAGGATTAGCGTATACTTGGGTACATTCTTTACACTCTTATTTGGCCTATATCGCATTAGCGGTATTGATTTTAGCTGTTGCAAATGCGATAACTGGTTTAATAGGAAAAAGAATTTTTAATATGGGTAAAGATTTAAGGCTAAGTCTCTTCGCCTTGATTTTGTGCCATATACAATTGTTGGTTGGTCTGTTGCTTTATTTTGTTTCGCCAAGTGGTTTAAGTGCTATTCAAGAATTCGGAATGGGAGGTTTAACCTCTGCAGCTCGCTTACTTGCAGTAGAGCATCCATTTATTAATATTTTGGCCATCGTTTCAATAACTATTGGTTGGTCTAGACACAAAAAGTTTGTTGAAGGAGATAAAAAATTTAAAAGTATCGCTACTTTCTACGGAATTGGCTTGGTGCTTATATTAAGCAGAATACCTTGGGGACAATGGTTTAATTAATCAATAAAATTTATCAATGAATAAAATTACATCTACATTATTGGTGCTATTATTTAGTGCCTCATTATTAGCTCAAAAACAAGAATTGTTTAATGGTGAAAGCTTAGAAGGCTGGTCTGTTTATGGCACTGAAAAGTGGTATGTTGAAGATGGGCTTTTAATTTGTGAAAGCGGTCCTGACGCAGAATATGGATATTTGGGTACAGACAAGCATTATAAAAACTTCATTCTTGATCTAGATTTTAAACAAGAAGCAGACGGTAATAGCGGAGTTTTTATTAGGTCAACAGTAGAAGGTACGACTGTTAGTGGCTGGCAGGTAGAAGTTGCTCCACCTGGTGCATTCACAGGAGGCATTTATGAATCTTATGGTAGACAATGGTTGATTAAACCAACGCTAGATAAAGACAAGGCATTAAAGTTTGGTGAATGGAATCATATGAAAATTAAAGTGGACGGCAAAGAAGTAACCTCTTGGGTGAATGGCGTAGAAATGGTTTCCATAAAAGATAGAATTATTGGTAAAGGAAAAGGGTCTATTTTATTGCAAATTCATTCTGGTGGTGGTATTAAAGTAAAGTGGAAAAATATCGAAATTGAGGAATTAGATTAATTTACTTTTTTAATTAAATGAAGAAAAACGGGAAAATGGTCGCTATATCCACCAATATAGCTACCTCCCGCATAGGTGCGTAATGGGTAGCCTTTATATTTTCCTTTTGGATCCATTAAATAACTGGGTGTAAATATACCTACTTTCCAATAACTATACGTTTGTTTTTGCTTATCTAAAAGGCTATAGGTCATATATAATTGGTCAAAAAGATTCCATTTATCTCTATATGCCAAAGAACCTTTTCCCTTTCTAAATAGTTTTTCCATAGGGCCATAGAGACTAAGTGAATCTAGATTTTTATAGTTCTTCTGTACGTTTAAGATTTTTTTAAAACTAGGATCTATAGGGTCATCATTAAAATCGCCCATACTAATTATTTTAGCATTGATATCTTGTCTTCTTACTGAGTCAATAATGCGTTTGTTAAGTTTAGCGGCCTCTAACCTATAAGGCCTGCTTCTGGCCTCACCACCACTTCTAGAAGGCCAGTGATTTACTAGAAAATATATCTTTTCGTTATCTAATAATCCTTCAACGATAAGTTGATCTCTAGTGTAGTTGCGTTTTCCAGCTAAATCGAAAAGCAAAAGCCGATGACTATTAAAATTTACGGGAATAAATGCATCCTTTTTATATAGCAGTGCTACATCAATACCGCGTTCATCCGGCGAATCGAAATGTATAATACCATAATTGGTCTGTAATAGATTACTATGGTGTACCAAATCTTGTAAGACACTTAAGTTTTCAACTTCACAAACACCAATAATATCAGGAGCAGTTTTGTTTTCTGAAGAACCAATTTCAGAAATCACTTTAGACATCTGAGTAATTTTTTCTATATAGCGTTCTTCCGTCCAGTGATCTTTTCCTGTTGGTGTTCGGTCATCGTCAAAAATTAATGTGTCATTTTTCGTGTCAAAAAGATTTTCCAAATTGTAAAAAGCAACGGTTCTGATTTGATAACTGGCTGCCTCTTGTGCAATTAAACCCATTTGAGAAAAAAGTAAAAAATAGAATAGATATAGCTTCATCGAGGGCATTGTGTCTTAATTATTAGCTAGTATACGGAATTTTCACGTTAATTATTTCTTAAAAATGTATCTTAATGGCTTAGTAACAATACGTTGAGTTTTTAAATGATAAAACATTTACTGTTTTTATTAGTAGTGTTTAAAATTTGCACCCTACAATCTCAGGCCACTTCTACTATTACAGGAGTTGTTGAAGAGACGACCAATGGGGAGAAAATTACGAATGCAGTAGTAATGGTTGAGGGAAGCGTCTTATCAATTGGCACCAATGATATGGGAGAGTTTAGTATAGCTACTTCGAAGAAAGGGCAATTTATTTTAAATATTACTGCACCAGATTATGTTATTAAGCGAATACCTATTTTTCTTGATGGTGTTGATTTAGACTTAGGAACAATACATTTAGAGCGTGATATAACCTTTGAGAAAACTATAAATCTGGTAAACATTACTGATGATGAGTTGCTTGATGATGAGGTTAACTCTAATGCATTGGCATTGCTTCAATCTACTAAAGATATTTTTCTTAATAGAGCTGCTTTTGATTTCGGACAAGCATTTTTTAGGGTAAGAGGATATGATTCTCAATTTGGAGAGGTGCATCTAAACGGTATACCCATGAACAAAATGTTCGACGGCAGACCTCAATGGAATAATTGGGGAGGGCTGAATGATGTAATCAGAAATCAACAATATGCTAATGGGTTAAGTGCTTCAGATTTCACTTTTGGTGGTATTCTAGGAAATACTAATATAGATTTACGGCCATCAGGGTTACGACCTGGCACTAGACTATCATCATCTGTATCGAACAGAACATATAGTGGTAGGCTTATGGCAACATACAATTCTGGACTTAAAAAGGGCAAATATGCCTATATACTTTCGGCTTCTAGAAGATGGGCTAAGGAAGGTTATATTGCTGGAACTTTATATGATTCATATTCTTTATATGGCTCTGTTGAATATTTACTAAATAAGCAAAATACACTATCTGCGACTGCTATTGTAGCTTCGAACAGAAGAGGTCGTTCTTCTGCAATTACCGAAGAAGTGTTTCAAATTCAAGGAAATAGATACAATCCATACTGGGGTTTTCAGAACGGTAAGATTAGAAATTCTAGAGAGCGAAATATACGGGAGCCACTATTTTTATTGAATTATAATCATGAATCTAACGGATTAGTAATAAATGCAGGTTTAGCTTACCAAACCGGTATTTATAAAAGAAGTAGGTTGGGTTATTTTAATGCTCCAAATCCTGACCCTACCTACTATAGATATTTACCGAGTTTTTATCTGAATAGTCCAATTGGGGCAAATTTTGAAAGTGCGGTTTTGGCTGAGGAAGGTTTTATTCAAAATCCGCAAATGAATTGGGGCAATATATTTAAGGCTAATACTAGTTTAGGCCAAGAAGGTGAAGCCGCATATGTGTTGTATGATGATACGACAAAAGATAATCAGTTTACAGCTAGGGTAAGTACTAACATAGATATGAATAGTCATTTAAGGTTAGATTTTGGACTAACCTATAAACATTTAACGTCTAAAAATTATGCTCTAATCGATGATTTGATTGGTGCTAAATATCACAGAGATATCGACACATTTTCTGAAACACTCAACGATGTTGTTGGGAATGTTAATAAACAGAATGGCGATATTTTTAATTACAAGTATGATTTTGAAGGGAATATGACTGACATGTATGCCCAACTAAATTTAAACTACGATAAAGTAAATGCATTTATATCTGGTAAATACAGCAAAGTAGATTATCAAAGAATTGGATTGTTTCAAAATGAACGCTTTCCGGATGCTTCGCTTGGAGAAAGTGAACCAATACAATTTTCAAATTGGTCAGGTAAGTCTGGGTTAACTTATAATATTACAGGAAGACATTGGGCTACAGCTAATGCCGCTTATGTAAATAAGGCGCCGTTGCTTCAAAATGTCTTTATAAATCCAAGAGAGAATAATACGGTTGTGCCTAATTTGCAAAGTGAAAAAATTACTAGTATAGATTTAAATTATTTTCTTAGAATGCCAAAACTTACCGGTAGACTAACAGGTTTCTATACGCGATTTCAAGATGGTACAGATGTTAATTTCTTTTTCGTTGATTCTGGTATAGGTTCAGATTTTGTGCAAGAGGTATTAACCGATTTAGATAAGTTGCATTTAGGTACAGAACTAGGTTTAGAGTATCAATTATCGAGCGCGGTAAAATTATCTTTAGTAACATCGGTTTCGAAGTATCTATATGCTAGTGACCCTTTCGTAACAATTAACTTTGATACTGCTGGGGCGACCGAAGAATTAATTGACGTTTCTGGCTCAAAGTTTTTGGGCCAGTCTGCTATTAAAGGATATAAATTGGCGCAAGGCCCACAGAAGGCAATTGCTGTAGGAATTGAATATAGAGACCCAAAATATTGGTGGGTAAGCATGACTGCAAATTATTTGGCCAATAATTATGCAAATATTTCTACAATAACCAGAACTAAAAGTTTTTTAGTAGATCCAGAAACGGGACAAAGATTCCCAGATGCTACTGATGAAAATGTTCAAAAACTTTTAAAACAAAATAGGTTAGATAATTTCTATCTATTACCTAGTAGGAGGTAAGTCTTGGCTAAAGAAGGGAAAATATTTTAGTGTCTTTGCAAGTGTCAACAATGTCTTTGACACCACCTTTAGAACTGGGGGGTATGAACAAAGTAGAAATGGCAATTATGGTCAACTGAAGCAAGATAATTTTAGCGGTAACCCATCTTTTGGTCCAAAATATTGGTATGGTTTCGGTAGAACCTACTTTTTAAATATGGCCTTTAGTTTCTAAATATGATGTGATTAAGATGATTTTTAAAAACAATTATTTATTTAAAATCTATGTTTTAAGCATTATGCTAGTGTTTAACGCATGTGTAAAAAATAGGGACTTTTATGAACCTAAATTAGTTTGTTCTGATGAAGATTTCAGTATTGTAAGTATATCAGAACTAAAAAAATTATACGCTGGCGAGACTTTTCAAATTCAAGAAGATTGGGTTGTTAAAGGGTATATTGTTTCTTCTGACAAGTCAGGTAATTTTTTCAATACACTTCATTTTCAAAACGCGTCGAGTAATCCTACAGAGGGTTTACAGATAGAATTGGAATTAAGGGATTCACATTTATTTTTTGATTTAGGCCAGACAGTTTTTATAAAGTTAAAAGGACTGTATTTAGGTCAATCTAACGGTTTATTCAAAATAGGAGGCGTATTTACCTCTTTCGGCAATCGTAGTGTAGGTAGGTTGCCCAACAGTGTTGTTTTTAATCATATTTTATTGTCCTGTGATCCAGTTGAAAACATTTCTCCTACGTCTGTTTCTATTTTAGAATTAAACGAAAGTATGGTGAATACGTTGGTGCGTGTAGCTAATGTTGAGTTTAAAGAAGATGAATTAGGTAAATCTTTTGCAGTTGAAAAAGAAGAGACACAAAGAACTTTAGTTGATTGTGATGATAATGAGTTAATGCTTTTAAATAGTGGCTATTCTGATTTTCAAGCGCAAATTATCCCTGATAAAATGGGAACTGCTACTGGTGTTTTAACGATGGATAAAAATGAGTTTCAATTAATTATTAGAACGGTAGATGATGTAGATTTTAATAAAGTACGCTGTGTAGAGTTAATCGATGAGTTTACATCGAACTTTATTTTTATTTCTGAAATCGCTGATCCTGACAATAATGCCGGAGCTAGATTTTTAGAATTATATAATTCTTCAAATGAACCTTTATCATTAAATGGCTGGACCTTGGTGCGATATACGAATTCAAGCACAGAAGTGAGTTCATCTATAGACTTATCTGAGTATAGTATAAACGCCAACGGACTTATAGTAATTTCGCCAAATGCTTTAGAATTTGAAACGGTCTATGGGTTTTTGCCAACAATTACTGTGGGTACAAATTCACCAGCAGATTCTAATGGCGATGATAATATTGCCTTAGTAGACCCTTTCGGTACTGTAATAGATATGTTTGGTGTTATTGGGGAAGATGGTAGTAATACAAACCATGAATTTGAAGATGGGAAAGCAGAAAGAATAATAGAGGTGATATCAGGAAACTCGGTTTTCACAGAAAGTGAATGGATTATATATAATGACACGGGTAATAATGGTACTATAAATATACCACAAAATGCTCCTTTTAACTTTACGCCCGGAGTAAGATAGAACTACTCCAATTCTTGTGAATCAATTATCTTTCTAACAGCATTTTCCGTTAAGGGTTTAACGATATAATCTTTTACCAAACTGTAATTTTTCGACTTTTCCATAAGCTCTGGGCTAATGAAAGAACTGGTAATATAAATTTGAACATGTTCAATTTTTTCTCCAGGCAGGTCTTGAAACTCCTCTAGAAATGACCATCCATCTCTTCTGGGCATATTTAAATCAAGAAAAATTATTGTTGGTAATGGTATATTTTCAACTACTAGGCCAATTAAACCATCAAGTGCTTCTTGACCCCCGGTGTAATATAAGATGTTGTCAGAAAAGTCAAATTGTTTTAAAACTCTTTTACTGCTTATAGAAAAAAACTCGTCATCATCAATGATACAACAGCTATGAAATTTGCTCATTTGTGATTAATTCTTAATTAAATCTTTCTGTGTTAATAGGGCAAATAATAAATCGTGAAGATAGGGAAATAGTAAGGTGTGGTAGTAATTAATAGTATTATTTACAATACCTTTTATTAACATATAAATTAATGTAATTCTAACATCTTTAAGGTTTTAGACCTGTATTTAATAAAAC
The DNA here is from genome assembly GCF_900109345.1 of Maribacter orientalis. Taxonomy (GTDB): domain Bacteria; phylum Bacteroidota; class Bacteroidia; order Flavobacteriales; family Flavobacteriaceae; genus Maribacter; species Maribacter orientalis. The sequence goes on along the minus strand of NZ_FNZN01000002.1, from coordinate 468,523 downwards.
TAAAATGCCAAGATGGCAGTATAAGCTATACTGTTGTCGAGCTTAAAATTTTGCCTAAGTCATCTGGTGTAATTGGTTTTAAAATATACATGTCAACTTCATTATAGTGCTTAACACGTTCTAAATCTCTAGGGTCTACCGAGGAGCTAATGATATAAATGGTGGTCTTTTTAGAGATGTCATATTGACAATTTTTATATTCCTCTAAAAACTCCCATCCATTCATGATAGGCATGTTTAAATCTAAAAATATCACTTCAGGCAGAAAGCCTCCCTCATTAATGATTTCTTTAAGCCCGTCTACTGCCTCTTGTCCGTTATTATAAACGATTATATTTTCTGCAAAATCAACTTCTTTAATGATTCTTTTGGTTCCGTATATGAAAATGGGGTCGTCATCTATAATACAGCATACTTGTACTTTCTTCATATTAAATTTTATTAAGTTCTATGAAAATGGTGGTGCCTTGGTCTACGACGCTTTCTATTTTAATGCTCCCACCCATAGCTTCTATTTGATTTTTTGTAATGAATAAACCGATACCTTTCGCGTCTTTATGTTTATGGAAGGTTTTGTACATGCCAAATATTTTATCGCCATGTCGTTTCAAATCGATTCCTTGTCCATTATCTTTAAAGCTGATAAGCACAGTTTCTTTTTTAAGCTGTGATTTTATTTCAATTAAAGGGGTACGGTCTGGAGAACTATATTTTAATGCATTGGTTAGAATATTTAAAAATATACTTTCTAAATATGCAGGAACGGCATTTACAAAATGAGAATTTTTAATATCTATTTTTATAATGGCCTCTTGCTTCTCTAATAAGCCACCTATGCTCTTTTTAATTTGCTCAATTGTATTTAATACGCTAATACTTTGAAGATTCTTCAAAGCCCCTGTTTTAACTTGAACAACATCATTTAAATGCGCAATGGTTTCAGATAGGCTTTCGGCAGCATCTGTAATCATTCGATTAATATTTTTCAGCTCTTTTTCATCTTCTTCTTGTGACAAAAATTTTGCAAGCATTGTCATATTCGTTGAATGTGAACGTAGATTATGAGAAACGATATGTGCAAAGTTCAATAGACTATCATTTTGGCTTTTTGTAACTTCTACTAAAGTTTCAAGTCTCTTTTCACCTTCAATTCTATCGGTAATGTCTAGAAATTGGGCTATGGCATGGCTAGGGTTTCCATCTAAATCCTTAACCGGAGTTACGCCAATAATTGCATAAACTATATGTCCATTTTTATGAAAATATCTTTTTTGTAATTGATAGGTATCTTTTACACCGTTAAACACTGTTTTTGTACTGCTTTCTAAATCATCAGGATGCGTGATATCTGTGGTCCTCATTCCTAATAACTCTTTTTCTGAATACCCTAAGCTAGTCAGTAAACTTTTATTCACTTTTAACCATTTGAGCTCAGGACTTATCAATGCCATACCGATTGCTGCATTGTCGAAAGTCTCTGTAAATGATTCAGTACTTCGTTCCAATTTCAATTCTGTACTGCGTAACATAGTAATATCCCAATTGGCCCCAGTCATTTTAATAGGTTTGCCTTTTAAATCTCTTATAGTTTTAGAAAGACCTTTTATATATTTTACTTCGCCGTTCTGTAATTTGATTCTAAACTCTTCGTCAAAATCTTTTACTCCTATTATGGCATCATTTGTGGCTTTTAAGGCTTTTTCTTTGTCATCAGGGTGTATGGTAGATTCCCAAGCCTCGAATACTCCAGCAAATTGATTTTCATCAACTCCAAAGATGTTATACATCGCATTATCCCAAATTAATTCATTCGCTATAAGGTCATACTCCCAAATACCAATTTGGGAGGTTTGTGTAGCAAGCTTTAAACGTTCAGAAATTTCCTCATGCGCTAATTCGATTTTTTTTCTTTCATCAATATCTTGAAAAGTTCCTATAATTCGAATTGGTTTATCATTGACCGCTTCAACTTCACCTTTGGCCCTTACCCAAATTTCGTTTCCTTTGGCTGTAATAATAATTAATTCGGTGTCCCAAGGCTTACCTTCTTCAATTGCAGCACTGACCAATTCGGTTATTTTTTCTCTGTGAATTCCTTCTTTATAGAAATTAATACCCTGTGCTAAATCAGGTATAAAATCTTCTGGCACCTCGTGTATGTCCTTGGTGGTTTTGGTCCAATAAAGCGAATTTTTTTGTAGGTCAACCTCCCAGCCTCCTATTTTTGCTACAGTTTCTGCCGTTTGCAGTAGTTCGAGCTCTCTTTTATCAGCGGTAATGTCTTCTAAATAAATAACTAATCCTTCTAAAATATTAATATCGTTTCTAATTGGAGAAATCTTCCATTTCAACCACTGTACTTTTCCGCTTGGTAAAATGAATTTTTGCCCAGCATTGATGTTTTCCTTGTCAGTTAATCCTACTTTGATTGCGTTATTGAATAAAATTGGCATTTCTGAAATGACATCAAAAAGATGCTTACCAATTATGTCTGTTTTGTTTGGTGTAAAATCGCTTTGCCATTGGTTTGAGTAGTTAATAAAGTTTAACTTAGTGTCCACTATAGCAATTGCATTTGGAGACTCCTTTAAGAGAAAATCAGTGGCTAATGTTTTCAATATGGTTCTGTTTATAAATTAAAGGTACATATTTCTTATAAAGTAGGAAAAATACTTAGTAAGTAAGAAAATACGTTAACTTAAATTCTTGTTGGTATTTTAATAGTTTCATGAGGTTTAATAATAATTACAACTATGAACGAATTCTTTTTTAAAGCAATTAGAGAGGGTAATTTAAACGAGGTTAAACCTATGTTAGAAAAGAACCCGGTACTTATTAATAGTAAAGATGTTCGAGGATCTACACCATTAATTCTCGCTACGTATTATGATGAAATGGAGATAGCGGCCTTATTGTTAGATCAAGGAGCTAAAATAGATGCAGTAGATGCTTCGGGAAATACGGCCCTAATGGGTGTATGTTTCAAAGGATTTACCGATATAGCTAAACTTCTGATTGAGAAAAAGGCACAATTAAATGAGAGAAATGCGATGGGTGCAACATGCCTTATCTATGCTGCTCAGTTTAATCGTTTTGAGATTGCTAAATTATTGATTGCCAATGGGGCTGATAAATCTATTAAAGATAATAGAGGTAATACAGCCTTAGATCACGCCAAAACCCAAGGTTTAAATGCTTTTATTGATTTGCTTGAATAAGAACTTTTATGAAAAATAAGAATAATGCCTTAAAAATAGCTCTTGTTCAATCTGTTTTACATTGGGAAAATCCAATTGCCAATAGAGCAATGTTCAACGGCAAAATTGAACAAATTGAAGAAGATGTTGATGTTATTGTTTTGCCAGAAATGTTTACGACTGGTTTTACCATGTCGCCACAAAACATAGCAAGTGAAGAAGGTTCTATAACTTTAAATTGGATGAAAGATATAGCTGCTAGAAAAAACAGTGCAATTATTGGCAGTATAGTTTATAATGAAAAACAGACTTATTTTAATCGTCTTTTTTTTGTAAAACCTAATGGCGAAACCTTTACATACGATAAGAGACATACGTTTACGTTGGCAGGGGAACATAAAAAATATCAATCTGGTAAACAAAGATTGGTGGTGGGCTATAAAGGCTTTAATTTTTGTCCATTGATTTGTTACGATCTCCGGTTTCCTGTTTGGAGTAGAAATACCGAGAATATTGATATTTTACTTTATTCAGCAAATTGGCCAGCGCCAAGAATTAATGCTTGGGATGCTCTATTGAAAGCGCGTGCTATTGAAAATATGGTATTTTGTATTGGGGTCAATAGAATTGGAGAGGATAATGAAGGGCATGAATACCCTGGTCATACCAGTATGTACTCTCCGCTCGGAAATGAATTGGCACTCTCCAAAAAAGAAGAAATATTAATCGTTGAGGTAACTAAAAATGAGATTGAAAAACTGCGAAATAAACTTACATTTTTAGAAGACCGAGATCAATTTAATCTATTAGATTAAAGGTTTCTATTTTTTCCCAATTGGCTCGCAACTCTATTAAGTTAGGGTAGTAACTTATTTTTTCTGGTTGTATTTTCTTTAAAAAATTACCGGTATCCCATTTTCTATTTTTATTGGAATCAAATATGACTCTAGCCAAATATTTGCCAGGGTTTAAATTATTGAACGTATAGGTTTGCGGTTGGTTGGCGTAAATTTCTCTTTGTAAGTCACCTTTTTCATTGGTAAGTTGAACGATGATTGGGTATTTGATGTTATTGCCATTTAGTTCTAAACTAAGATTGCCATAATCTGCAATGCTTTTTGTTCTTAGATTATATACTACGGTATCATTCGTATTATCAAAAAAATCTGTAATTGCCCCAGGTAAAAGTTCAATTTTATAGCTCTGATTAGGTAGAATTTTAAAATCAAAATTTAACTGATTTTCGAGAGTGTCCAACTTTAAATTATTGGCTACAAGTAGCGTGTCTTTGTCAGTAAGTTTAATTTTAGTAGAATCAAAACTTACCAATGGCGTATTGACTAAAACTTTAATAGGCTTTTCAAATTCAATATTGCCCTGTTGGTTTAATGATAATCGTAACGAATCAAATTGAACTTTGCGGCTTTTTACATTAAAGGTATCAGAAATCTTTAAATTTTCATTGGTAATGGAAAAAAGGATAGAATCCATTGCATATGGAGTAAACCAGAAATTTAAGGTATCCTTTTCCCTTTCTTTAGTGATTATCGATCTTACGCTATCGGGTAATTTAGTAAGGGTTTCAATGTCTATTGTGGAGCCATCGCCATAATATCCAAAACTAATTTTATTACTGGCTTCCATACTAGGAACAGCAACTCCATAATCAGGAATTTCCTTAAAGAGATTTAAAAGGTAAATAGAATCAGTAGGTAAATTTATGGTGTCTTCTACAAAGCCAATTTTATCTGTCTTCTGGTCAAATATATTATTTCCGGCAATATCTTTAATGGCAAATAATGCATATTTACCTTCTTTTAAATTTCTAAGCTTAAATATTACGGCACTGTCAAGTGTATTGGTTATATAGTTCGGTGGTTTTTGATAAAGGGTAGAATCGGTATAGCTCGAGTCTATTTTATAAAGCATAACGCTTACAAACTCATCAACCTTTTTATTAAAGGCATCTGTTATGACTCCTGTTAATTCCAAAGAATCTATATAATCACCAGTTGAAAACACGTAGGTAAAGAATGGAAGAGGATTTTCTTCATTGTTGTCTACAATACCCTGGCCAAAATTTAATGTGTAAGTAGTATTGGCAGCTAAAGTATCCTTTATGGTAATTTCAACGTATTTATTGGCATTGCCCTGCGGGGAGAGAACAGGTGTGTATTTTAAAGGTGGAGATACAATAAGTTGCTTTTGAATATCTTTTAATTTCACCAATTCATTAAAATATAGCCTAATTTTTTGGTCTTTAAAATTAATGGACATATTGGGTGGTTCTGCCCGTATCAATTCTGGTGGTGCAATATCTTTTGGGCCGCCAGTAGGAGTGCCTCTTTGAGCGCATTGGTATGAGACCAATACAATGATAAAAACAAATATAAATCCAAGAATTTTTCTGCTCATAAGTGCGATTATCAATCACAAAGAAACAACATATTTTATAGAAAACTAAGCCTTTGGTACAACGGCCATACTCGAAATATAAATAGTAATACCTTCTATGTCTTTGAAGGTGTTGGCACAAATCTCCATTGTAGCACCTGTAGTAATTACATCATCGAGTAATAATATGTTTTTGTTTTTAAGTATTTGTTTATTTTTTATCTCATACAGAGAACGGTTATCATGCCATCTGCTTAGTCTGTTCTTTTTGGTCTGCGTTTTCGTATTAGCTGTTTTTATAAGTATATCATCGGTGTAATTGGCGTTAATGTGTAATGCAATTTGTTTAGCAAAAAGTGCCACTTGGTTATAGCCGCGTTGCCTTAATTTTTTTCTATGTAAAGGAACAGGAATTACAAAATCAATTTTTGTTAAATGACCTTGTTCCTTCAAAATCTGTCCATACCAATCACCTAAAAATTGTCCAATACTTTCTTGATTCTTATATTTTAAGAAGTGAATCAGGTTTTTTACGATTCCAATTTCGGTAAAGAATAAGAATGAATTTGCCTTTTTTATGTTAATTCGACCGTAAAAAATACGGTCAACGGCATTTTCTTCGTTAAAGTTATACTCGGTGAGAGGTAATTGATGTCGGCAAGATGTGCATAGAAAGACCTCTCCTCTATATAATCGTGCATTACATCCAAAACATGATATGGGCAACAGTATGTTGGTAACATCCTTTAGTATATTTGAAATTCTGTTTTGTATCAAATCTTACAGATTAAATTAACCTACAGCCCACCAATTAAATGGACAGTCAAGATAACAAATTCAATTATAAAATAATACTCGCTGCATTTGTGGCGGTTATTATAGCACTATTGATTGCATTCTACTACAGTTACGCTCAATCAAACGCTCAAATAAGTTTTTTAGAAGATGAGAAAGCGATTTTGATAAAGGACCTTACCATTATGAAAGCTGATGTAGATCGTTTGGCTGCTAAAAGCGAAATGAATGAAATTGAACTTCAAGATTCTAAATATAGGGTTCAAGAGCTTTTAGATTCAGTAGGAAGATTAAATTTTACCGTTCAGAAACTGAGAGAATATAAAACTGAACTTCGCAGATTAGAATCTAAGAACGATAGTTTACTATTAAAAAATAACTTTTTACGATATAATAACATGCTTCTTACCGATAAATACGATGAGTCGCGAAAGCAAATAGAGCAATTGAGGGCTAACTCAAATTCTTTGGCTGAGGCAGAGGCCTTACAAAGAAGAAAAATTCTTGAATTAAACCAAAGGTTAAAAACGAAGAGCTACCTAAAGATGGCCAATGCAGAAGGCAGTGGTTTTAGACTTATTCGAAACACAAAACCTACTAAGACCAACAAAGCTTCTATCATTGAAAAATTAAGAGGATGTGTCACTATTTTGGCCGATGAAAGCGAGGCAAATAATGAGAAAATTATTTATCTACAGTTTTTAGATCCTAACAAACAAATTATAGAGGATAATGCGAATACAATTACCGTAAACGGAAATGTATATAGCAAAAGAGTAGAGTTTATTTTTACAGGTATAGATACCTATGTATGTGAGTCTATTACCATACCAGAAGGCTCATTAATGGAAGGTAACTACACCTTAAATGTCTTTGAAGACGAACGATTGATTACTTCTTCAGAATTTCAATTGAAATAATTATTCTTTTTTTGGGCTAATATTCTATTTTTGCCGCATGGCAAAGCAAGAAGATGATTTTAAGCGTGTAATATCTCACGCAAAGGAATATGGTTACGTATTTCAATCAAGTGAAATTTACGATGGTTTAAGTGCTGTGTATGACTATGGTCAGAATGGTGTTGAGCTAAAAAAGAATATTCGCGAATATTGGTGGAAAGCCATGGTACAGCTTAATGACAATATTGTTGGGTTAGATGCAGCGATTTTTATGCATCCAACTACATGGCAAGCCTCTGGTCATATTGATGCCTTTAATGATCCATTAATAGATAATAAGGATTCTAAAAAAAGATATAGAGCAGATGTTTTGGTAGAAGATTACGTAGCCAAAATAGATGCTAAAATTGAAAAAGAGGTTAGCAAAGCTCAAAAACGTTTTGGTGATGCTTTTGATAAGAAGACATTTTTGGAAACGAATCAACGTGTAGTTGAATATCAAGAACAAGGGAAAATCATTTTAACAAGATTAGGTAAATCTTTGCAGAACGAAGATTTGGCAGATGTAAAAGCACTAATTGAAGAATTGGATATTGCATGTCCAATGTCTGGTTCTAAAAACTGGACAGATGTTAAGCAATTCAACCTTATGTTTGGCACAAAATTAGGTGCCAATGCAGAAAGTGCTATGGACTTATTTCTTAGGCCAGAAACTGCTCAAGGTATTTTTGTTAACTTTCTAAACGTTCAAAAATCTGGTCGTATGAAGATTCCTTTCGGAATTGCACAGACCGGTAAGGCTTTTAGAAATGAAATTGTTGCTAGACAATTTATTTTTAGGATGCGTGAATTTGAACAAATGGAAATGCAATTCTTTATTCAGCCTGGCACGCAAAAAGAATGGTATGAAATCTGGAAAGAGAAGCGAATGAAATGGCATTTATCTTTAGGTTTAGGACAAGATAATTACCGTTTTCATGATCATGAAAAATTAGCACATTATGCTGATGCGGCTGCTGATATAGAATTTCGTTTTCCCTTTGGTTTTAAAGAATTGGAAGGGATACATTCACGTACCGATTTTGACTTAAGTAGTCACGAGAAATTTTCAGGAAAAAAATTACAATACTTCGATCATGAAGTAAATAAAAATTATGTTCCATACGTACTTGAAACTTCAATAGGTTTAGATAGAATGTTTTTGGCGGTATTCTCAAATTCTCTTAAGGAAGAAGAATTGGAAAATAATACCACCAGAACTGTTCTTAAGTTGCCAGCGGTTTTAGCTCCTATTAAAGCAGCTATTTTACCATTACTTAAGAAAGATGGTTTGCCAGAGGTAGCGCAAAGCATCGTAGATGAGCTTAAATGGGATTTTAACGTCACTTACGACGAAAAAGATGCTGTGGGTAGACGTTATAGGAGGCAGGACGCCAATGGCACACCATTTTGTATTACAGTAGATCATCAAACTTTAGAGGATCAAACAGTAACCATTAGACATAGAGACTCGATGGAGCAGGAGCGTGTAGCAATTTCTGATTTAAACGGTATCATACATGCTGCTGTTGACATGAAGACTTGGTTGAAAAAAATGGAATAAGCTAAAGCGTATAACTTAGTTTTAAACTTCCATAATAATTTATATTGTTCCCAGGGTAGAAATACCTTGGGGCATTTCCCCCAAAGCTACTAGCGTTTATCAACACGGATTGTGCGTACTTGGTATCTGTTAAATTGTTGACACCAAAATCTAATCCGAGCAATAGTTTCTCTAAAATTTGTTTCTTGTACCCTAATTTTGCGTTGAGTAAATTAAACGATTTACTATAAAGAGTGTTGCCATCTGTCAACGGAATCTCATCTATAAATTGATGGGTAATATTGGCATAAAGGCCGTTACCGAATGTAGTCTGTAGTCCGGTATTTAATTTATGTTTTGGAACACCCGTTAATGAATTTCCACTATAATCTTCATTAGCTTCTTCATCAATAAATTCAACAAAAGAATGATTGTTGAATGTGTAGCTTATAAATGGGGTAAGCAGTATTTTATTTGAAATATTAAATTTATAATTCCAATCTAAATCAATTCCTTGATGCTTTGTCTTACCGGCATTACGACCAATATACTGGTCATCACCAACCCTTTTCGCAACAAGTAGATTCTTTATGGGCATTAAATAGAAAGCAATATCTAGTTTCATTCTATCATCTTTGCTTTTATGTTCAATACCGAGTTCATAATTAGTACCTGTTTCCTGAACTATATCAGGATTTATAATTCCATCGGGAGTTAAGGTTTCTTCCAAACTAGGATTTGAAAAACCACGACTAATATTCGCATACAATTGACTTGTTGCTGTAATTGAATAGTTGACATCTAAACTAGGTAAGAAAAGTGCTTTAAAGTTTCTATTTGCACTAGTGTTTGTGCCTCCTGAATTAAACAAGTCTCTAAAGTCATATTGTGTTTTATTAACGTTTAAGCCCAACTGCGCAGTAAGTTTTGTTGTAAAGGGATATGAGATGGTAGCGAAACTATTTACTTGGCTTCGAAATTCTTTGTTTTTAGATAATCTATCACCTTGTAAACTACCGTTACCATTATTTTCTTCATAAAGATTTTGAAAGGTTCCCCATGCATATTCATCTTTATATAATTCGCCCCCGATGGTATAAGAAAGTAAGTTTTCAGAAATATTTAAATTCCCAGAAAACAAGGTTCGTAGACCATATCCGTTTGTATATTCATCTAAAATATTAAAAGGTCGAGGTTCATAATGGTCTAAATACGTGTAGAATAAACTTGTAGTATTTTTTAGTTTTGTGCTAGCTTTATAGGTGTGTGATAGGCCAATAAGGCTATAGTTATTGTCTTCATAACCCTGTGATGATTTCCATGTGAATGCAGCTTGTGTTGGGTCTTCATCAAAATCTGCTTGACTAATTGAGCTAGCTATTTGAGCTGAGTAGTCAATATGGTTTACTAAAAGACCTAACTCGCTTTTTTCGGATAGTTTAAAAATTGAGTTTAAAAGAAATCCGTCACGTTCAAATCTATTGTTTTCGCGGTATCCATCAATTTCCATATGTCCGTATTGTAAGGTCATATAAAAATCATCTTGAGAATGTGTAAATCCTAAACTATTTTTAAATAAGCCATAAGAGCCAAGGGTAGAACTATTAGTAAGTTTTGTAGGTTGGCTGCTGAGTTGTTTGGTGTTTAAAATTATCGAACCGCCTAAATTTGTGCCGAAGCCAGTTCCCTTGGGACCTTTAATGATTTCCACTGAGGTTAAGTTTTCTAAATCATAAGCTTCAATAGTAGAAAATCCCGTTCCATTTGTTACGGGTATGTTATTATAGTAAAGTCTAAGTTTGTCGGTGCCAAATGCTGTTCTTGAACCTACCCCTCGAATGGTAATTCTATTGGTATTCAGGGCGCCAGATAATGCATATACTCCAGAAATTTGATTGATGGAGCTTATAAAATCAACAGGGCTATAATTTTTAAAAACGTTTGCTCCAATTATTTGTGATGGAATAATACCTATCGCGTTTTTTGCGGTAAGTGTGTCAATTAATATAACTTCATCTAATTCGGTAATGCTATCTTTTACAGATTTAGTTTGTGCACTTGCACTGAAATAGAATATTAATAGAGGAATAAAAAAAAGCGATTTTTTCATAGAAAATTAAAACCTTAAAAATACCTATTAAAAACGGAAACCTAATGAAAGACCAGCCCTGAACATCAAGTCATTTTGAAAATCTTCGGGATTAATATTTCTGCCCAGTCCGCCATTTAATTCAATGGTGAATTTTTGACTTCTCGTGGCCCATTTGTAACCACCTCCAAGACCAAGGGCAATGGTAGAATAATCATAATTTCTGTCGCCTAAGTTTTCAGAATCTACGTCATCTTCCCCTGTGTAGTATAGCCCGAATACTTCAGCAAAAATACCGCTTTTAGGTCCATATCCAAAATAAGCTCTTAAATTGGGGCCAATGCCAAAATTGCCATTGTAATCTGTAGCTTTACCATCAAAATACAGTGTTCCGCCGATACTGGTGTCTTCATTGATATAATATTCATAACCGAATTCTAACGAAGTTGTTACCAGAAATTGACCAATGTTCAACTTTACCTCATGGCTATTTTCATTATTATAATAAGCCTGTGAAAATGAAGAAGTAGTTATAAAAACTAATAGAACGGAAAATATAAACTTGTTCATGTGAAGTTATTGTGTAATAATAATTGGGATAAAAAATAATTTAAAGCTGTGAAATTATGATTTTAATGGAAAGTATACACCTTTAATTTACAAGTCTTTTTTATTTTTAGACCAAAATGCATATCGATGAAAATCATATCCTATAATGTAAATGGAATTAGGGCAGCGCTGAGAAAAGGATTTTTAGATTGGTTGGGTGCCGTTTCACCCGACGTTGTTTGTCTACAGGAAATAAAAGCCAATGAGGAACAATTAGATCTTTCTTTGTTCGAAGAGGCTGGGTACAAGTATAATTATTGGTATAGTGCTCAAAAGAAGGGCTATAGTGGTGTTGCAATACTTTCTAAATCTAAGCCCGATGCTGTGGTATTTGGTACTGGTATTGAATATATGGATTTTGAGGGTAGAAATATTAGGGCAGATTTTGGGGATGTGTCAATCATGAGTATGTATTTGCCTTCTGGAACAAATATTCAACGACTTGACCATAAACTCATGTATATGTCAGATTTTCAAGAGTATACAAATGAATTGCGCAAAACAAATCCCAACCTTATTATTCTTGGTGATTATAATATTTGTCATGAGGCAATAGATATTCATAACCCGGTTGGTTTAAAGAATGTATCAGGGTTTTTACCTGTAGAACGTAAATGGATTGGTGATTTTATCGAAAGTGGTTTTATCGATAGTTTTAGGGAATTCAATTCTGAGCCAGATAATTATACATGGTGGAGTTATAGGGCAAATGCAAGAAATAATAATAAAGGATGGCGATTAGATTATGGTATGGTGGCAAAATCCTTAAAAAATCGATTGTCTCGTTCGGTAATTTTATCTGGCGCGAAGCATAGTGACCATTGCCCTATTTTGATAGAGATAGATAGTTAGGCGTATGAGTCACGGTTGACCTCAATATATTTAGTAGTTTTACGTTTTAATTATGCAAAAAAATTAAAGATTAATGATTTATACCAATTTACCACATACCGATATTGAAGTAAGTAAAATATGTTTGGGAACAATGACCTGGGGAAACCAAAACACGGAAGCCGAAGGTCATGAGCAAATCAATTTTGCAGTGGATAAAGGGATAAATTTCTTAGATACAGCAGAATTATATCCAATACCTGCGCATAAAGATAGATATGCAGCAACAGAGAAGATTATCGGTAATTGGTTCAAGAAGAATGGGAATAGGGAAGATATTGTTCTGGCATCAAAAATAGCGGGAAAGGCTGAGATGTCTAAATTCATTCGCACAACCGGTTTTACACGGGAATCTATTATTGAGGCTGTTGAGGGTAGTTTGGAAAGATTACAAACGGATTATATTGATTTGTACCAATTACATTGGCCAGATCGTAGTACCAATTATTTCGGACAAAGAGGTTTTACAAATGATATATCAGATTATTGGGAAGATAACATTCATCAGGTTTTAGAGACATTAAGAGATTTAATTCGAGAGGGTAAAATTAGGAATGTAGGTGTATCTAATGAAACCCCTTGGGGGATGATGCGTTTTTTGGAGGAAAGTAAAGTTCATAGTACATTACCACGAACGATAACAGTTCAAAATCCATATAGTCTTTTAAACAGATTGTTTGAAGTTGGTATGTCAGAAATATCAGCTAGGGAGCAAGTTGGCTTGTTGGCATATTCTCCATTAGGCTTCGGTGCTTTAAGTGGTAAATATTTAGGTAATCGTATGCCAGAGGGCTCACGTTTAGCTCTTTTTCCCAATTATAGTAGGTATATTGGTGCCACTGCCATAGAGGCAACAAAAAAGTATTATGAACTGGCACAGGCAAATGGCCTTACTTTGGCACAAATGTCATTGGCGTTTGTAAATTCTAGGTCTTTTGTGACTAGCACTATTATTGGAGCTACAACATTACGTCAATTGGAAGAGAATATAGGAAGTATAGATGTTAACTTATCTGATGATATTCTAAAAGAAATTGAAGCAATACAGAATTTAATACCTAACCCTGCACCGTAATATGGAAAGTCTTGTTCTTTTAAAGATTGGTTTTTGGCAAATAGTAGTTATACTAGTCGTGGTAATAGTTATTATGGTATTTGCAAGGATAATGCGGGATAAACGTTAACCGAATAGGTTGCGGGCAACTTCTTCAATTTTAGAGGCCAATAGTATTTTTATCTTTGTTGATTTGAGACCTATCTTGTTGTTTTTGGACACTATAATTGTGTTGTAGCCTAATTTTTCTGCTTCTAAAATACGTTGCTCGATGCGCTGAACTGGTCTAATTTCGCCAGCTAGGCCAACCTCTGCGGCAAAACAGGTTCCTTTGTCTATCGGTATGTCTTCATTGCTCGATAGTATCGCCGCAACTACCGCTAAATCAATAGCTGGGTCATCAACAGATATTCCACCAGTAATATTTAAGAATACATCTTTTGCGCCTAATTTAAAACCAGCACGTTTTTCTAAAACTGCCAACAACATATTTAACCGTTTGGCATTGTAGCCTGTAGTGGATCGTTGAGGTGTGCCGTATACCGCAGTACTAACCAGTGCTTGTATTTCAATAAGGAGAGGACGCATACCTTCTACCGTTGAAGCGATTGCAGTACCACTTAATCCATCATCATTTTTAGAAATTAATACTTCAGATGGGTTATTAACTTCCCTTAAGCCACTGCCTTGCATTTCATAAATACCAAGTTCTGCTGTAGAGCCAAATCTATTTTTTAAAGACCTTAGTATGCGATAGACGTAATTTCTGTCACCCTCAAACTGCAACACGGTGTCTACCATATGTTCCAAAATTTTTGGTCCTGCAATAGAGCCATCTTTGGTAATATGACCAATGAGAATTACAGGTGTATTTGTTTCTTTGGCAAATTTAATAAGTTCAGCAGTGCACTCACGTATTTGTGAAATACTACCTGCAGCAGATTCGATATATTCAGAATGTAGAGTTTGAATTGAATCTATAACCACAATATCCGGTTCTGTGGCCTCAATCTGTTTAAAGATATTTTGAGTCTTAGTCTCTGTTAGAATGAGACAGGTTTCACTATTTGGGTGAATTCTATCGGCCCGCATTTTAATCTGCTTCTGACTTTCCTCACCAGAAACGTATAATGTTTTATAAGGAAGTTTTAGGGCAATCTGAAGTAAAAGGGTGCTTTTTCCTACCCCAGGTTCTCCACCCAACAACACTAAAGCGCCAGGCACTAGTCCACCACCTAAAACCCTATTGAACTCAAGGTCGAAGGTATTTAAGCGAATCTCTTTTTCAATGCTAATTTCATTGACCAAAAGAGGTTTAGAGACTCTTTTTGAAGTTTGTGAAGGTAATTTCCAATTTACCTTTTCCTCCTTTTGTACAACTTCTTCTACAACGGTATTCCATTGTTTACAGGCAGAACATTGCCCTACCCATTTAGCATACTGTGTTCCGCAATTTTGACAAAAAAATGCAGTTTTTGTTTTGGCCATCTTTAGCTTTTACTGAAAGAGCTAAAGGTAACAAGAAGTTTGAAATGAGCGGATATCGCTTAGTGATTAAGCGTTAATAATCTTGTGAATTTTCCTTTTTATGAGCACTAAACGCTAAGAAAAAGGATGCCCAAGCCATGAATAGGGCAATACCACTGTATGGAATTATAAAATCTCCTTTCAATCCGAAATAGGTAAACAGTACTCCAGAAAAGACGAAATACATTGCGTTAATTTTTATCATAATAAGTAGGTTGGGCTAATTTGGGAACTAGCTGTTTAAATACATTAAAATCCGAAATCGGCTTTTAATGCGTCCATTTTTTCAAGGGCCATTTCTTTAGTTAAAAAATCTATTTCTTCCATTTGAAAAGCTTTTTCAAATGTTTTAAGCGCTTTTTTAGGTTCTCCTAATTGCTCATAATATTCAGCTTCAAAATAAAAGCCGAGCATAGTTTCAGGATATTCTTTTTTACAAAGATCAGAAAGTGGTTTTAATGACTCAAAATCTTCTTTTTTTCTTGACGCTGCGTAAATTGCCATGATATCATTAAGTTCTACAGGCTTGCTAAATCCAAATATGTCAACAATGCCTTGGTATTTGCTTTCTAAATAATTGAATACCGGTTCTTCGCTTATAAGTATCTGTGTTTTATATTCTTTAGGACTTATAGGTTTAAACATGCCGAAAATATTATCAAAAGCTTTGCCTATACCATATGTAGCTACTGAAATGTGGTCGGCATTTTTGTATTCATCAAAATAGTAATGTAATGATTCTTTTTCCAAAGCTTTAATGCCTTGGTTCATAGCTGCTATTCGTTGAGTATCCTTGTTTTGTTCACCTTCTACTATAACTTGATAGAATATTTGATTTTCAAATGTATTAAGTCTTATTGGTACTCTTTTTTCCATTTCAGGAGCAAGAGTAGGTGAAATACTTATATAGGCATCAAAGATTGAATTATCCTTAAATAACCAGTAATTCATAAAATTACCAGTGATGTCGTAACCAACAATCATTTTGAAAGGAGCCGTACTAAAGTTTAAATCTAAATATGGAATAAGTTCCATGCCAATAAACTCATAAAAGCTTTTGCCTTTTTCAGAAGGTAAACCGCTTTCAGCATCAAATGCACAATCTTCATATCTTAAATCATCCTTGCTTTGATCTATGCCAACAATAATACTTTGAGGCATACCATGAAAGCGACTATAGAATTTTGATGAGGCTACAACTTGTTCAAAAAGATATTCTCCATCAAGCACTATAATGAGAGGATACTTTTTGTCCACATCCATATTTTCAGGAAAATAGTAATGTACGTCTCGTCTTTCTTGAAGTTTAAACGACTCAAAAATCTCTTGAGTTGTTTGAGAATAGGATATTGCGCCAAATAAAAGTGCGAATATTATGGATACATAACGCATATATGGTAATTGTAAATAGTAAGAATACTATTTGATTCTGTTCAATAACGGTAATAAAATAAAAGATATTGCACCGAAAACAACTATCATTAATGTCTGGGCAATCCAAATTATCCATCCGAAGGCATCACCAGAGACGGTACTGATGCCAAAAATAGTTAAAGCACTACTAACGGCGATTGGGTAAAGGCCTATGCCTCCATTCGTGGTTGCCATAGCGAAAGCGCCAGCTACAAAGGCTACAAGCAATTGACTAAGTGTAAGAGAAATAGTTTCGGGTACTGTAAATTTTATGATCCAAAGCATACCTATATAGCATCCCCAAATGAATAAAGTATGAAAAATGAAAAGCCACTTATGCTTCATTTTAAAAATACTGAAAACACCATCAAGTAATCCCTTTACAAAAGTTTTGATTTTCTGAGCAAATGCATTTTTTGATTTTTTAATCAGTGCAACGAATAAAATGAATAATATAATTCCTGCCCCAGCAAGTATAAGAAGGCCATTTAAATTAAAGCCACGTTCTTGAAGCATGTTCATTATTACATCTGTCTGTAATAAAAATGTTATTAGAATAATTGAAAGCAGCATTATAACATCTATGACCCTTTCGGTAACTATAGTACCAAATCCTTTTTCAAAAGGCACATTTTCATAGGTGGTGAGTGCTGTAGCTCTTAAAACCTCACCTGTTCTTGGAATGCCAAGATTTGCAAAATAGGAAATTAATATTATTAAGATATTATTGATAATACGAGGATTGTAACCTAAAGGTTCTAAGAGATAATTCCATCGAACTGCTCTAGAAATATGACCTAAAACACCTAAAAATACAGAAAGCAAAACATAAAGAGGGTCTGCTTCTTTAATATAAAAGATTATTTCTTTTCTATTTTCTGGTGTGGTAGAATTATAAGAATACCAAACTAAAAAAACTCCCAATGCCATTGGGAGTATAATCTTTAGATTTTTTTTTAGAATACTCGTCAAGATTAAGTCAATAAATTATTTTCTTCATTTGGAAAAACCAATGACGGATTGAATTTTTTAGCTTCTTCAATATCCATCCAAGTATACGAAATTAAAATAAGCACATCACCTACCGAAACTTTTCTTGCAGCAGCGCCGTTTAAAGTGATTTCTCCACTTTTTCTTGGCCCTGGAATAATATAGGTTTCAAGGCGCTCTCCGTTATTATTGTTTACGATCTGTACTTTTTCTCCACGTATAAAATTTGCGGCATCCATAAGATCTTCATCAATAGTGATGCTTCCTACGTAATTAAGGTCTGCGCCAGTAACTTTTACTCGATGTATTTTTGATTTTACTACTTCTACTTGCATAATGCAAAATTAATTAATTGATGGCAATATTATCTATAAGTCTTACACCCTCTACATAAACAGCAATAAAGGCCCTATATTTTATATCAATATTTTTATTCTTTGCTGGGGTCAAAGTTTCAACATCGGTAATTTCAAAATATTCTAGTTTAAAATCTGCACTGTTATCAAATTGCTTTGCTACCCAATCTTTAACTTTTAAAACACTTTCCATGCCAAATTTATATTTGGCGATTTTCAAGGTTTCGTAAATGAAAGCGGCATTTTGTCGTATTGTTTTGCTTAACCTTTCATTTCTAGAACTCATGGCTAACCCATGATTTTCACGTACTATTTCGCAGCCAATAATTTCAACAGGTATTTTTTGTATCTCTACTAGCTTTTGAATGATACGTAATTGTTGAAAATCTTTTTCACCGAAATAGGCTCTTTTTGGTTTAACAAGACTAAATAGTGTTTCAACAATTGTACCGACTCCGTTGAAGTGATTATCTCTAAATTCACCTTCCATAACTTTATCAAGACCAGCAAAATCATAAATTTTGGTTTTAACCTTGTCATGATATATTTCAGCTACTGCAGGTGCGAAGACAATAATATTTTTTGAAATAGAAGAAATTAAATCAACATCATTGTCTAAAGTTTTTGGATATTTTTCAAGATCCTCGGTATTATTGAACTGGGTTGGGTTAACGAAAATGCTAACAACTACTTTTTTATTTTCTGACAAGGCCTTTTCTAATAGAGACATGTGTCCTTGATGCAGTGCTCCCATTGTCGGTACTAAGCCAACATCTGAAGAGTCATCAATTTTATTTAGTTCGCTCCTAAGCTCATTTATGGTCTTAACTACCAGCATTGAAAAGTTCATTAGCGAGCAAACTTACTATAATTACGGCTAATCTCTATATTTTTTGTAATTTTGCAGTTACGTTCAAGTGAAAAATAAAATATAACCTTTATGAATGGTAAAAAGATATTGTTTGTATCTTCTGAATTAGTTCCTTACTTACCCGAAAACGAAGTTTCTCTAATGTCTTATGAAGCGCCTAGAATGGTCAACAGCAATGGTGGTCAAATCAGGATATTCATGCCAAGATATGGAAACATCAATGAAAGAAGGCATCAATTACATGAGGTAATTCGGCTTTCCGGAATGAATTTGGTAATTAATGATATGGACATGCCATTAATCATTAAGGTAGCATCTATCCCAAAAGAAAGAATACAAGTTTACTTTATAGATAACGAAGAGTACTTTAAGCGTAAAGCAACATTTACTGATAAGCAAGGAAATCTTTTTCCAGATAATGATCAACGTGCAATTTTCTTTGCCAAAGGTGTTATGGAAACTGTGAAGAAATTGAATTGGTCGCCTGATATTATTCATGTACATGGATGGATGGCTAGCTTGTTGCCGTTGTATTTGAAAAAATTCTATGCAGATGAGCCACTTTTTGCTGATAGTAAAATTGTATTGTCTGTTTATGGCAAAACCTTTGAAGGTTCTTTAGATAAGGATATGATTAAAAAAATTGCGTTTGATGGTATACCAGATGAGGCAATTGCATCTTTAGCAGATCCTACCTATAATAATTTGTTAAAGATAGCTGTAGATTATTCTGATGCTATTATTTTAGCATCGGAAGACATTCCAGAAGAATTAGAAAACCACATTTCCAACCAAGAAAAACCAGTGTTACCATATGTACCCGTTCAAGAATTTGAGGAGGCGTATGCTAATTTTTATAACACAGAAGTTTTAAAATAATCTGAATGAATTTTTTTGATAATTCCGCTACTCCCAAATTTTTGGGAATGATATTGATATTTGGTTTTTTAGTATCATGTGAACAAGATTTAACCACAGTTGGTGCTGGTGTTGTAGGTAATGAGCCTTTTACTACAGGTCAAGAAACATATGATGTTTTTGTTTATAATAAGAATATTGAAGCGGTTCAAACTAATAAATTGCCAATTTATCAGTTAGGTGTTTTCAATGACCCTATATATGGTAAAACTAATGCGTCGGTAACATCTCAAATGTTTCTTAGTGTAGCTAATCCAACTTTTGGAGCTTTTTCTCAAGAGAAGGAAGATAAAGCTGGTAATTCGGGTGAGTCCATAACCACCATTGAGGAAAATGAAACGGTAAAAGAAGTATTTCTTTATATTCCGTTTTTGACAAAAAGTATAGCTACGGATAGCGATGGTGATGGTGTAGTTGATGAATTTGATAAAGTTCCAGATAGTGACAATGATAATGATGGGGATGGCGTTTTGAATTCTGTTGAAATTGCATCAAGTACTGACCCTTTAGATATTAATAGCGTAGATGAAGATAGAGATGGATTAAATGACGGAGATAACGCGCCTATTTTTACTAATAACTTTGCGAAAAAGATTGAATTGGATAGCATTTATGTAAATGGTTCTAATTATGACATTTTTTCAAAATCTGCTATTCCTTCATTTAGTCTTAAGGTAGAGAGATCAACTTTTTTTCTTCGTGATTTAGATCCTAACACTAATTTTCAAGAATCACAAGAGTATTTTTCAAATCAAGAATTTTCTCCAGAATTCGTTTCAGACTTGTTGTTTGAAGATGTTGTTGAAATCAGCGATGAAGAAATATTAATCGCTAACGAGGATGATTCAACAACTGAAGATGTTGATGAATCATTAACTTTTAGCAAACTTGGCCCAGGTATTCGAATTCCTTTGAATAATGAATTTTTTCAACAGAATATTTTGGATAAAGAAGGAAGTTCTGAGTTGTTGAGTCAATCTAACTTTACCGATTTTATAAGAGGTTTGCATTTATCTATCGAGGATGGAGCGGGCGATGACGTAATGTTTCTTTTTGATTTAAAAAGTACAAATATTACTATGACATACACCTATAGTAGTTATAATACGAATGGTACTAACGATATCACTAGTGACGATGCTCCTAATGAAGTAAAAGAAAATGATTTTGTTTTTTCGTTCTTGTCACAACTTCAAAGCGGCTCTGTATCTGGGAATGCAGTAAACTCAATTATCACAGAGAATTATGGCCCTCAAATAATACAAGCCTTAGATAATACAGAGAACGCTTCAAGAATATATTTAAAAGGTGGGCCAGGTACTTATGCTGAAATTAATTTGTTTGAAGAAAATGGAAGCGAGAATATTGTTGAACAAATACGAAGTGAGAATTGGGTGATTAATGAGGCCAATCTCGTTTTTTATATTGACAGAAATCAATTAGATGCAAGTGGTAGTTTATTAGATCCTCCTAGGCTTTATTTATATAATGCAGAAAATAATTTTCCATTGATAAACCCTAATACTGAGCAGACCGATCTTACGGTAAACGCGTTGTTTGGCACGTATTTAAATTATGACGGTATTATAGAGAAGTCGAATGGAAAAGGTGTTAAGTATTCAGTAAAAATTACTGATCATATCAATAACTTGGTGGTTCGAGATTCTGTAAACGCAACATTAGCTTTAACGTTGTCAACTAATATTCAAAATTGGAATGTTACTGAGGCTAAGGTTGGTGGCGGTGAAAAAAGAATTGCGACAACTTCTAATTTAACCCCTTTGGGTACTGTCTTATATGGCAGCAATCTTCAGGTTACTGACCCTGATTATGATAAACGATTAAAGCTTGAAATATTTTATACAAAAGCCAATTAAGTAAAACTTTATCATGGATTTTTGTGTATTTTCAGCTAAACATATCATTTTAAAGAATATTCGCGTTATACATCTTAAATAGGTTAATTTTTAATCACGTTAGCATAATTTCGTGGTAATTAATTTTGCTTAAAATCATCAAACAAAAGTATTATGTGTGGAATTGTAGGTTATATAGGTTATAGGGATGCTTTTCCTATTATAATAAAAGGTCTTCAGCGTTTAGAATATCGTGGTTACGATAGTGCTGGGATTGCGTTGTTCGATGGTAATCAAATTAACCTTGCTAAAACTAAGGGTAAAGTAGAAGATTTAAAGAAGAAGGCTAAGGATATTTCCCAAAAAGGGAGTATTGGAATTGGTCATACACGTTGGGCTACACATGGTGTTCCAAATGATGTAAATTCTCATCCACATTATTCGAATTCTGGCGAACTAGTAATTATCCATAATGGAATCATAGAAAACTATGAGGCTATTAAGCAAGAGTTGACTAAAAGAGGATATACGTTTCAGTCTGATACTGATACTGAGGTTTTGGTTAATCTTATTGAAGAGGTTAAGAAAACAGAAAACGTAAAATTAGGTAAGGCTGTACAAATCGCTTTAAATCAAGTTGTCGGGGCTTACGCTATAGCAGTATTTGATAAGCAAAAGCCAGATGAAATCGTAGTTGCCAAATTAGGTAGTCCATTAGCAATTGGCATTGGTGAAAATGAATTTTTCATAGCTTCAGATGCTTCCCCTTTTATAGAGTTCACAAATAATGCTGTTTATCTTGAAGATGAGGAAATGGCTATTATTAGGTTGGGTAAAGAAATTAAATTAAGAAAAATAAAAGATGATTCAGTTGCATATCCTAGGATTTTAGAATTGCAAATGAATTTAGAGGAAATTGAAAAAGGTGGTT
The DNA here is from genome assembly GCF_900109345.1 of Maribacter orientalis. Lineage (GTDB taxonomy): Bacteria > Bacteroidota > Bacteroidia > Flavobacteriales > Flavobacteriaceae > Maribacter > Maribacter orientalis. The sequence goes on along the minus strand of NZ_FNZN01000002.1, from coordinate 446,151 downwards.
ATGACCACTTTATGTTGAAAGAGATTTACGAACAACCAAGGGCAATAAAGGATACATATAGAGGTCGTTTGTTAGCGGATCAAGGTATAATTAGAATGGCAGGAATTGACCAGAATATGGAAAAATTTCTTAATGCTAATAGAATAATTATTGTTGCATGTGGTACTTCATGGCATGCAGGTTTAGTTGCTGAATATATATTTGAAGATTTAGCGAGAATATCAGTTGAAGTAGAATATGCTTCTGAATTTAGATATAGAAATCCTGTTATTACTGATAAGGATGTGTTGATTGCTATTTCTCAATCGGGAGAAACAGCAGATACTTTAGCGGCAATTAAACTGGCTAAAGAAAAAGGTGCTTTTGTTTTCGGAGTTTGTAATGTGGTTGGGTCGTCAATTGCTAGAGAAACCGATGCAGGAGCATATACACATGCTGGACCAGAGATAGGAGTAGCTTCTACAAAAGCTTTTACAACGCAAATAACGGTACTTACATTAATTGCCTTAAAACTGGCAAAAGCAAAAGGTGTTTTTTCAGAATCTAGATATCATGAGTATTTAACTGAATTAGAGACTATTCCTAGTAAAGTGGAAAAGGCATTACAGTCAAATACATTAATTGAAATTATTGCCGATGTATATAAGGATTCGACAAATTGTCTTTATTTAGGAAGAGGATATAATTTTCCGGTTGCATTAGAAGGAGCTCTTAAGTTAAAAGAGATAAGTTATATACATGCAGAAGGATATCCAGCGGCAGAAATGAAGCATGGTCCAATAGCATTGATTGATGAGCATATGCCGGTTTTCGTAATTGCTACCAAAAAAGGTCATTATGAAAAGGTAGTAAGCAACATACAGGAAATCAAATCAAGAAAAGGTAAAATTATAGCTATTGTTACTGAAGGTGATGAACAGGTAAGAGATTTGGCAGATCACGTAATTGAGGTGCCAGAAACTTTAGAAAGTTTAACCCCATTGCTGACTACTATACCATTACAATTACTTTCTTACCATATTGCGGTAATGAGAGGTTGTAATGTAGATCAACCAAGAAACCTTGCAAAATCGGTAACGGTAGAATAAGCTTTAACTAATTATTTAAAAAGGGGTATGAAATATTTCATGCCCCTTTTTTATTGCATATTTGTGAATTAAACAGGCATATGATTATCATAATAATACTATGCATGCATAATTTTTTTCAAATTACTATAATCCATATGAAATAATCTGTATCTTGAGCCCCAACTAATTTTAAACTTTAATTAAGAATGAGAGCAATACTACTTTTAGCATTGATTGGTATAGGGACTATTGGGTTTGCCCAGACCAATATTAATGGTAATGTTGTTGATCAAAACAACGATCCTATCCCCGGGGCCAATATTGTAATTGTTGGTAAAACCATAGGGACTGTAACTGATTTTGACGGCAATTTCAATTTGGCTACTTCCGAAATCCCACCTTTTAAAATAGAGGTTTCGAGTATTGGTTATACAAGTTCTACGCAAACCATTACGAGTAATTCCCAAACGATAACCGTTGTTTTAAATGAGTCACAAACTTTTTTAGATGAAGTAGTAATATCAGCATCTAGAACACCTGAACGTATTTTTGAATCACCTGTAACCGTTGAACGTATGGGGCTCGAGACTATAAAGAGTACTACAGCTGCGGACTTTTATGGCGGGCTCGAAAATTTAAAGGGTGTAGATGTCAATACAAACAGCTTAACATTTAAATCTGTAAATACTAGGGGTTTTGCATCATTTGCGAATACACGTTTTATGCAGTTGGTTGATGGTATGGATAATTCTACGCCGGCCTTGAACTTCCCTATCGGAAACTTGGTAGGTATGGTAGAAACTGACGTTTTAAGTGTGGAGTTATTACCTGGTGCTTCATCTGCATTATATGGTGCAAATGCCTTTAACGGAATTTTGTTTATGCGCAGTAAAAATCCATTTGATTATGAAGGTATAAGTGTATCTATCAAGCGTGGTATTACTTCTCAGAAAGCTGCAGGAGACAATGCTTATACTGATTTTGGTATTAGGGCGGCCCATAAATTTAGCGACAAATTTGCTGCGAAAGTTAATTTTGGGTACTTAAAAGGAACTGATTGGGCGGCAAATAATATAGCTGGAAAGGATGATAATAATTTTATCACTACCGATAGAACCCGAGCTAATGATTTAAACTATAATGGAGTCAATGTATATGGGGATGATTATGCGGGTAATATCAAAAATGTAGCACTCTTGCTAGAAGCCCGTGGTCTTATACCCGCGGGTGCAAATGCTCTAATTCCTTCAGTAGAAGTTAGTAGAACAGGATATAACGAAAGTGATTTAACCAATTATAATGCTGAAAGTATTAAAGCGGATTGGGGTTTATACTATAGACCTATTGAAGATAATAGTTTAGAAATTTCTTATGTAGGTAAGGTGGGTACAGGGAATACTATTTATCAAGGTACCAATAGATATAATATAAAAGGTTTCTTTCAAGAGCAACACAAACTAGAGGTCAGGAATGACAATTTCTTTGTTCGTGGGTATTTAGTTGGAGATAAATCAGGTGATTCCTATGATATGGGTTTTACAGGTATCCAAATCAATAGAGCTTGGAAAGATGATAATACGTGGTTTGGCGAATATACGGGAGCTTACCTTCAAGCGACTCTAGGTGGCGCTACAGATGAAGCTGCTCATGCGGCGGCTCGTGCAACAGCAGAAACTGGGCGTTTTCTTCCCGGAACTCCTGAATTTCAAGCAGCTTTTGATAGAAGCGTCAACGACCCTAATTTGCTTACAGGTTCAAAATTTCAAGATGCGTCAAAATATTATCATGCGGATGCTAATTATAATTTTAGCCATTTGATTGATTGGGCAGAAATTCAACTGGGAGGTTCCTTTAGGGAATACAGTTTAAATTCTTCAGGAACTATTTATACAGATGCTGACGGACCAATTAATTATTCAGAATTTGGGATTTATTCACAGGTTCAAAAGAATTTGCCTTTGGCTGGTGAAAAAAGTTTAAAGTTGACTGGATCAGTACGTTATGACAAATCTGAATTTTTTGATGGTTTCTTTTCCCCAAGAGTTTCTGCTGGTTTAACCTTAAATAGAAACCATAATATTAGGGCATCGGCACAAACTGGGTTTAGAAACCCCACAACCCAAGACCTTTTTATTGGTTTAGCTACCGGAGGACCTAATTTGGTAGGTTCAGCTCCAGATAATTTAGATAGATATACTGCACGTCCAGATAACATAAGCGCTGCAGGTCAACTTTTAGGACAACCAGCAACCATTGCACAATCAGGAAGAGCCGCTTACGAAAACTCGTATACTAGAAGTTCAGTAAATAGATTTAATGAAACTGGAAACGTTGCTGATTTAGAGATAGGAAACCCAGATATCATAAAACCAGAACAAGTAGCCTCATTTGAAATTGGGTATAGAGGAAAGATAGATAAATTAGTAGTTGATTTTAGCACCTATTATAACAGTTATTCAGATTTCATTTCTCAAGAAGTCGTAATCACGCCTTATTACGGTACTGTTGGTGATGGTTCACTTTCGGTAGATGCAATTGTAAATGGGGATGAACAAGAATTCAGCGCTTATACGAATAGCGATGCTGACGTAAATTCATATGGTGCCTCATTAGGTTTGAGCATGAAAGTATTAGGTAATTATGATTTAGAGGGGAGTTACACCTATACGAAATTGGACTTTGATCGCGAAGCGAATCCAGACTTACAATTAAATTTTAACACACCAGAACATAAATTCAAGGCTTCTTTTGGAAATCAAGAATTGTTTAAGAATTTTGGTTTTAATGTTTCTTACAGATTTAGTGATGACTATTTTTGGGAAGCAACATTTGCTCAAGGCGTAGTACCTGAATTTCATAACGTCGATGCGCAAATAAACTATTCCGTTCCAAGTATAAAATCTACATTTAAGGCAGGGGGTACAAACATCTTAGGCGATGAGTACTTTACAGCCGTTGGAACAGGTTTTATTGGCTCTATGTACTACCTATCTTGGACTATTAACAACTAATTTTAAATGAAAGTTGAAATGAAAAAATTAAAATTTATATATATAACTGTTGGGATTTTAGCTTTTACGGCTTGTAATGACCCAGAAGACGTAGACATCACCCCGGAGGATATGGTTGAGGTGAGCGCTACATTAACTGCTGGTTCCGCTGATTTTTCAAATTATGTTGCATTAGGTAATTCGTTAACGGCTGGTTTTACCGATGGTGCCTTATTTCAAGCAAGTCAGACTTTGTCTTTGCCTAATTTGTTATCACAAAAATTTAGTTTAGTAGGTGGTGGTAGTTTTGTTCAACCGCTTACAAATGATAATCTAGGAGGACTTGCAGCTGGTGGTGCTAGAATACAAAATCCAAGATTGGTTTTTGGTGGCGCTGGTCCAGTAGGTTTAGAAACTTTAATTGGTCCCGTAACGGTTACAACGGATGTTGTATTGAACACTCCAACAGGGCCCTTTAATAATTTGGGTGTGCCCGGGGCAAAAAGTTTTCACCTTTTAGCGCCAGGATATGGTAATTTGGCCAATTTAGAAGCGGGTCTTGCAAATCCATATTTCGTTAGAATGACCGGTGCTACTCCAAATGCAAGTGTTTTGGAGTTGGCAGTAGCGCAGTCACCTAGTTTTTTCTCCCTTTGGGGCGGTGAAAATGATGTTCTTGGTTATGCCACCACCGGTGGAGATGGCTCGAATCCTATTACCCCGGTTTCAGGAGTCCCTGGTGTCGGTTTTGATGGTAGTTATGGAGCATTGATTGCAACTTTGACTGCGGGAGGAGCCCAAGGAGTGGTTGCCAACATTCCTAATGTTCTTAATATCCCCCATTTTACGACGGTACCTCATAACCCTTTAGACCCTACAAATCCAGATTTTGGCCCTCAAATTCCTGTTTTAAATGGAATTTTTGGACAATTAAATCAGGTGTATGCTTTTTTAGGTGTTCCAGAACGTTCCATTGTTTTTTCTTCAACGGCTGCAAGTGAAGTGGTTATAAGAGACGAAACATTACCAGATTTATCTACTCAAATAGCGGGTGTGCTTTTACAAAGCCCAACCTTTCCTGTATTTGTAGAATCTTTTGGTCTACCAGCCCAGGCGGCCCCTCTTGTTGCAGGTTTGTTGGGGTCCACCTATGGTCAAACAAGAGAAGCAACTGCAGAAGATTTATTTGTATTGCCAAGTGCTTCAGTCATAGGAACGGTTAATACAGAATCTGCGGCAGCATTAGTTTTGGCAGGCTTACCGCCAGCATTAGCAGGCCAGTTTTCTGTTGAGGGAATATCACTTCCGCTCGCTGATAAGTGGGTGCTATTGCCAAGTGAACAAGAGGAAATAGCGGTTGCGACCGAAGCATTTAATCAAATAATTGCAGCCACGGCTAGTCAAGCTGGCCTTGCTTTTGTTGATACATACTCACTATTGAATCAATTAGCGAATGGAGGAATTACTAGTGGGCAGTTTACACTTACTTCCAGTTTAGTTACCGGTAGTGCTTTTTCTTTAGATGGGATACATCCTACCGCTAGGGGTTATGCCTTAATTGCAAATGAATTTATGAAAGCTATTGATGTAACTTATGGCTCAAATTTTGAAGCATCAGGTAATCTATTAAACGTTGGGGATTATCCTACCAACTTCTCTCCTATGCTTCAATAGAAAAATATAGAATAGTAATATTTAAAAGGTGCCTAATAGGCACCTTTTAACTTTTGTAAAAAAGGCAAAAAACAGTTTTTGTTTAAAACTGAATACTATATCTTTGCAGCCTGAAAATGAGAGCATTTTTAAGGTTATATTAAACGTAATACATAAACATAAAAGTAATGTCAAAAGTTACAGGTAAAGTTTCGCAAATCATTGGACCCGTGGTTGATGTAGAATTTCAATCAGGTGATGTTCTACCTAGAATCTATGATTCCTTGGAGATAATTAACAAGGATAAGTCTATATTGGTATTGGAAGTACAATCTCATGTAGGCGAAAATACGGTAAGAACTATCTCTATGGATTCTACCGATGGTCTAAGTAGAGGTGTTGATGTGGTTGCTACAGGAAGCGCGATTCAAATGCCTATTGGCGATGATGTATATGGTCGTTTGTTCAATGTAATCGGTGATGCTATTGATGGTTTGGGTAATTTACCTAAATCAGGAAAAGATGGTCTTCCTATTCATAGAGAAGCTCCAAAATTTGAAGATCTTACTACTACTACAGAGGTTTTATTCACTGGTATTAAGGTTATCGATTTAATTGAACCTTATGCAAAAGGTGGTAAAATTGGTCTGTTTGGTGGTGCTGGTGTAGGTAAAACGGTATTGATTCAAGAATTGATTAACAATATTGCCAAAGGGCACGGTGGTCTTTCTGTTTTTGCAGGAGTGGGTGAAAGAACTCGTGAAGGAAATGATTTACTTCGTGAGATGTTAGAATCAGGTATTATAAAGTATGGTGATGATTTCATGCATTCTATGGAAGAAGGCGGTTGGGATTTATCCAAAGTAGATAAAAAGGTGATGAAGGAATCAAAAGCGACTTTCGTTTTTGGACAAATGAACGAACCACCGGGAGCACGTGCAAGAGTTGCTCTTTCAGGTTTGACAATAGCGGAGTATTTTCGCGATGGTGCAGGTGAAGGTCAAGGAAAAGATGTACTTTTCTTCGTAGATAATATTTTCCGTTTTACACAAGCAGGTTCTGAGGTTTCGGCGTTATTAGGTCGTATGCCTTCTGCAGTAGGATACCAACCAACTTTGGCAACAGAGATGGGTGCTATGCAAGAACGTATTACATCAACAAAGAGAGGTTCTATTACTTCTGTACAGGCGGTTTACGTACCTGCAGATGATTTAACGGATCCAGCACCAGCAACAACCTTTGCTCACTTAGATGCAACAACTGTATTGTCTCGTAAAATTGCAGAGCTAGGTATTTATCCTGCTGTAGATCCATTAGATTCTACTTCAAGAATTTTGACTGCTGAAATTTTAGGAAAAGATCATTATGCATGTGCGCAAAGAGTAAAGGAGCTTTTACAGCGATATAAGGAGCTTCAAGATATTATTGCCATATTAGGTATGGAAGAATTATCTGAAGAAGATAAATCAGCTGTGGGTAGAGCTAGACGTGTACAACGTTTCTTATCTCAACCTTTCCACGTAGCAGAACAGTTTACTGGTCTTAAAGGAGTTTTAGTAGATATTAAAGAAACAATAAAAGGCTTTAATATGATTATGGATGGTGAATTAGATCACTTACCAGAATCTGCTTTTAACCTTAAAGGTACAATTGAAGAGGCTATTGAAGCAGGTGAAAAAATGTTGTCTGAAGCTTAAAACTAGTAAACGGTTTGCGGTGCTAGTTTTACTACTGAGTACTGAATACTGAATACTGAATACTGAAAAATTATGTATTTAGAAATTGTATCACCAGAAGCTACATTATTTGCAGGGGAAGTTACTTCAGTAACCGTACCAGGTATTAATGGAGAGTTTCAAATGTTGAAAGATCACGCACCAATTGTTTCCTTATTGCAAGAAGGTAAGGTAAAGTTTGAAGGGAGTGTTATTTTGGATAAGGACTATGCCTCAAAGTTCAGTAAAGATGCTAATGGAAATACGGTATTACCGATTTCTAGCGGTACAATTGAATTGAAGAACAATAAAGTTATTGTACTAGCAGATTAGTGCACAATTTTAATAATTTTAAAGGCCATACTGTAAAGTATGGCCTTTATTTATTCTGCTCTATATTCTAAAATATCAGCTGGTTGACATTCTAGTACTTTACAAATTGCTTCTAGTGTAGAGAAGCGTATAGCTTTAGCTTTTCCTGATTTAAGTATAGATAGATTCGCCTCGGTAATACCTATGAGTTCCGCCAGCTCCTTGCTCTTCATATTATGTTCCGCTAAAACAATATCTAAGTTTACGACAATGCTCATGCTTAAATGGTTAGATCGTTTTCTTTTTTCAACTCATATCCATTTTTTAAGATTTTTGAAATAATTAGCATGAAAATGGCAATCACAATCAAATAAATTAACTCACTTAAGTTAACATTTAGGTTAACTTCCTCAAATATACCAAACTTAACCAAACCACTGCTAATAATATTTATTAAAATAAAACCGATAGAGTAGTAGATGAGGCCACTTCCAAGTAATTCAAAAATTTTACCATTTTTTTTTGTAAAGAAAAGATTTGATTTAGTTCCACATTTTATTTTGTTTACATTAAATAGTATACAAAGCATATATACTTTTAAAAGAATTTCAGTTAATGGAAATAATCTATAGAAAATATTATTATCATTATTATTTAAAGTACCCAGTGAATTCTCTAAATATAAGAGATTTGTGCCTAATGTATATGTTTTATCTATTATCGATATTACTAAACTGAATATAGAAAGGAGCACTAGGATATATAAAAAATTTATTAAGATTGAAAATGGGAACTTATTTATCATAATTTAATAAATTATCGTTTAACGATAACAAATATATAAAAATTATCGAAAAACAATAATATTTTTAAAAAATATATGAATTAGGAAGTCTTTAAAGAGATTAACTCCCAGTCTTGCCCCAAAGAATGGTAGGTACATATTTTTTCAAATCCAACGGAATAATGAGCCCCTAATGAGCGGATATTCGTAGCATCGACCTCAGTAATAATAGCATCATAAGTAGGGTAAGAAGCTTTCTTCATTGCTTCATATAGACCTCTGAATATTCCTTGTTTTCTATGGGTTTTTGCCACGCAAATTTGCCCCATGGTTATATAGTTATTAATGTTATTACCTTCAAGTTCTGTAAACATTGGTCTCAAAACTGAGATTTCATCTTTAAAATCTTCGGTCATGGAAAGTGCGTAGCCAACTACTAGGTCATTATCTTTAGCTATAATGTGTGGGCAAGCATTGTTCATTCTGGTAAGTATATCTAGATTATGATGAACGGTAACGAAACCTTCTTGTGCTATTTCTATAGCGGTTACCGTGGATTTTAAATTCATTTCCTGTAAGGATAGAATTTGCAACATCTCATCTATTGTTTTAGCTGTAGTGTATTGGATATTCATTTATTCAATTTTTAACCAATCTTTGCGTTCCTTTAAAACCTTTTTCGAAAGCTTATCGCCATTTTTCTCTTGTAAACTAATGGCATAGCTTGGGTCTGACTCAAGAATCACTTCTGTATTTTTTTCTTGACCATCGCTTAAATATGTAACCGAAAGCATATCATTTGGTTTAAACTTTTTAACGAACGCTTCAAATTGAATTCCATTTGGAAATGGTTTACCGTTAATAGAGGTGATTACATCATCTTTATCTAAGCCTGCTTTGTATGCAGGACTCCCAATTTTGGTGTTACTTTGAATCTTACCATTTAAATCATCCGTTATGGATACTGCGGCGCCAAAATAAGCAGCATTGTCATCTTGAGACAAAACAATACCAACAGAGCTAAATAGTTCGTTATACTTAGGCATATCACTTTTATGAATATAGTTATTGAAGAAATTATGTCCGAATTCCTCACCAGCATATTGATTTAAAGATTGGTTCAAATTTTCTATGGTATAGGGCTTTTCAGTTTTCCCGTACGTTTTCCACACATGTTTCATATAGTCATCTAAATTCAATCCTTTCTCCCTTAAAGAAAGGTCAAGGGCCAACCCCAATACACTACCGTAGGAATAATAAGAGATAAAGGTATTCTCCCTATTTACAGGGTCTACTGAAGTTGCTGCATCTACAAACGGAGCTTGATAACTCATTTCTATAGGATTGAAAAACTGTCTTGCTGGGGAATTCCAAACATAATTAAAAGTGCCTGTTAATCCTTCAACATATTTTTCAGGTGAAATTAGTCCTACCCTGCAGAGTATTAGATTAGTATAGTAGCTAGTGAAACCTTCGGCGAACCAGAGTTCACCGCTCATATTGGCTTCTTCAAAATTAAAAGGTTCTAATGTCTTTGGGCGGATACGTTCAACATTCCAACTATGAAAAAATTCATGAGAGACCGTTCCAATATTTCCTTCCATACCGCCGTTTGCCAAGGTTCTGGTACTAGTTAATATAGTAGAATTTCTATGCTCCATACCATCACCAGAGGCATTTGGTATGTAGCAAGCTAAAAAAGTATATAAGCCATAATCAAATTTAGGAAGTGCTCCGAAAACTTCCTTTTCAGCGATTACTACTTTTTTAACTTTTTCAAAATAGGTGTCTGCCTCATCTTCGGTTCCTGGGTCGTGTAGTGCAAACTTTACCGTTTGTCCATCGATATTGATTTCTCTTACTTTATGATTACTCAATTCTGTTGGGCTATCCATAAAATAATAAAGATTTGGTGCACTGTACGTGTTACCTTTTACATGAGGTAGTTGTGTAGCAACTTTCCATCCTAAATCTTCTCTTATTGAAAAATTGACATCGATTGGTCGTTCATTTAAAGTGGGAGCATACATAAAGGTTGCCGGTATATTTAAATGAGCATGGGTTTCATCAATCTGCGAATAGGTGCCATCACCTCTATTTGCAAATAAAGTGTACTTTATATTTACCTGTCCATCATGACCTGAAACCTTCCATTCATATGGATTCTCTCTTGTTATTTTCAAAGAATTTCCTTTACTGTCGAACGCAGTAAAATTATAAACATTTTTAGCAAACTCATGCAATGCATAACGACCAGGTGAAGTTCTGCTCATTCTTAACGTTAAGGTGTCAGTAGATATATCCTTAAAAGTGGCAGAAATTACTGCCTCATGATGAACTGCATTATCAAAAGAAATAGAATAATTGTTGGTCTGTGCAGATAGTTGAATTGACTGAAAACAAAATAGAAGAATTAGGAGTAAGAATCGCATACAATGATTTTTGGCTAAGATAATGAAGCTAATTCATGTATTTTAAACTTTTTTTTGTTGTAAAATACTAAGTATGTGAGTTCGGTAGCGTATTAATTTTCAAACTTTGCTACAACAGTTTTTTTGATTTCTTTTAAAATATAGTCTGTAATAGGTTTGGTTACAACGTCCTCTACCAAAGGATTTTCCAATAATTTATCTATATCTTGTTGATAGGCAGAAGATGTTAAAACAAAAATCATACAATTATCTGGGGCGGCAAATTTTTCAAATTGCTCCATAAACTGCCAACCATCCATTACAGGCATATTTAAATCTAGAAAAATAATATAATTGGTTTCCTTTGAATATTCTCTCTTTAGATATTCGATAGCGGTTAGGCCATTTAGAAAATTACATATATCACCTTCTAATGCTGTGGCCTCAATTCCTTTTTCTAATAAAAAAGTGAATATAGGATCGTCTTCAATTAATAGTAGTTGGTAATTCATTTAATTTCTTTTGGATCTATAGCATTTGCGGTTTTCTGAACCGTTTGTTTTATGACTGTGTCTATTTCGTCTGCCGACTGAAATATAAAATTCAATACTTGTTCTTTTTCTTCAGAATCCAATATATTCTTTTCATTCCTTATTAAATCAATTAACCCCATAAGTCGCGCTACAGGTGCTCTAACAATGTGCGATTGGGTCCAAGCAATTTCTTTAAGTTTTGAATTCTGTTTCTTTATTGCTTTAAGGTATAATACACGATCTGTTACATCTCTTGAATTGGTAACAATACCGTTAATGGAAGGTTCTTTTATTTGATTGGTGGCAATTGTTTCTATCCATCTCCAATTACCTTCCTTATTTTTAAACCTGAAGGGTTCTATAATGACCTGCGACTTTTCTATAGCATCCTTAAACTGCTTAAAAACCGATTCTTGGTCTTCTGGATGGATATAATCAAAAGCATTGGTGCCAATAAACTCCTCTGGAGCAATTTGTAGCACTTTTAAAGAAGTGGGACTTACATAATTGTAATTAGCTTCTAAATCTAAAATACCAATAAGATCACTTCCTTCCTGTACTAAAGTTTTAAAACGACGTTCACTTTGTTCTAAATAATGTTGGGCCTTTTTCTTTTCGGTAATATCCTTCGCCACACAATAAACGATTCCATCTCCCGTACTACTCTTTGAGGACCATAACATTGGTATTAAACTACCATTTTTATGAACATACTTATTCTCAAAATTGGTTTCTTGTTCTCCGGAAATTACTAATTTCTCAGATTTTAAGGTGGCAAACCGATCCTCATGATAAACAAAATCAATATAATTCTTGCCAATCAATTCATCCGGAGAATATCCCCATATTTTTTCGCTTGCCTTACTTACTGTCCTAAAAATACCATCTTCATCCAGTGTACAAATAATGTCCAGGGAAGTATCAAAAATTTTCTCTAATGCCAGGTTTTTCTTTTCAATTTCTTTTTTGGTTTTTCTGAATTCAAACAATTGCACGACTTGTTTAGCAAGGGTTTGTAAACCGTTAATTTGAATTTCACTAAGCTTTTTTGGTCGATCATCAATAACACATAGAGCACCAAGTCTAAAACCAAGAGGTGTTGTTAAGGAAACACCGGCGTAAAAAGAAACGTTGGGGGCGTTTTGAACCATAGGGTTATCTGCAAACCGAGCATCCTTTTTCGCATCCTCTACAATCAATACATCTACATCATCTTTTATAATGTATTGGCAGAACGAATGTTCCAATGGAATTTCATTCAAGTCTATACCATGAAACGACTTAAAATACTGACGTTTGTTGTCGATTAAAGTTATTAAACCTATAGGTGTGTTGCATATAGCTGCAGCTAATTTGGTTATCTCGTCATAAACACTTTCGGGTAAAGTGTCCATAAGTTCATAAGATTCCAAGGTCCTTATTCTTCTGTTATTGTCAATTCTAGAATTTGCCATAAAATTTGGGATAACTATTCTAAATTATTGTAGTCACTAACCGACATTCGGTAGGAAAACACTTTAAAAAAGGCGACAAAATTAGAATTTATCTTTTTTAAATCAGCTCAATTAAGAATACTTTAATTTACATTTATGAATTCAACAAGTTTTTAAATAATTAATAATCAATTATTTATGATCAGCGACTATATTGTGCCTTATTGTTAGCAGACTTTAAGATATAGCCCTTCAAATTTTTAGTATTAAAAGCCTTTTTCATGTTTTGTGAAGCTTTGATTTCATAGAAAAGCTATTTTTGTTAAATGAACCAACTACCCCTAAAATTGCTTAATAATTTAGCAAACCGTAAAAAGGAAGAGACTTTTCGGCAATTAAACTCTATAAATGGTTTAATAGATTTTTTATCAAATGACTATTTAGGTTTTGCAACAAATGAAACCTTGTTTTCAAAAACGTTTCAGTTATTATTAAACGAAAGTGTTGCTTCAAACGGATCAGGTGGATCAAGGTTATTGTCAGGTAATCATAAATTATACACTATTCTAGAACCATTATTGGCTACATTTTATAAAGTAAATTCTGCACTTGTCTTTAACTCTGGTTATGATGCTAATATGGGGTTGTTTAGCGCTTTACCACAACGTGGCGATTTAATTTTTTATGATGAGTTCGTACATGCCAGTATTCGAGAAGGTATACGCATGAGCAATGCGAAGTCCTATAGCTTTTCACATAATGATCTACATAGTTTAAAGGAAAAAGTAGATTTAAATTCTGCTAGAAATGAGAATGATGAACTAGTAATTTATGTAGTTACAGAAAGTGTTTTTTCTATGGATGGAGACACACCCGATTTAAAAGCATTTTCAGAGTACACCAAAGCGAATGGTTATAATTTAATAGTAGATGAGGCTCATGCAGTTGGGGTATTAGGGAAGAACGGGGAAGGTCTGATACCAGCGCTAGGCCTTGAAAATGATGTATTTGCCAGAACGGTTACTTTTGGCAAAGGATTTGGTTGTCACGGTGCAGCAATATTGGGTTCTGAAGATTTGAAAGATTATTTGGTGAATTTCGCTAAACCTTTTATTTATACTACAGCATTAACACCACATACGCTAGCAACCATAATTACATCGCATACATTTTTTAAAGAATTAGGTGAGGAGCCAAAACTCAAATTAAAAGAGAACATTGAGTTTTTCAAAAAGCAAATTAGTTCTCAAAAGATAAATCAACTTTTTATACCTAGTAATACTGCTATACAAGGCTGTATAATTCCTGGTTCAAAAAAAGTAAAACTAGTTTCTAAAAAACTCATTGACAAAGGCTTTAATGTAAAAGCGATTCTTGCACCAACAGTGCCAGAAGGGCAAGAAAGACTCAGAATTTGTTTGCACAGCTTTAATTCAAAAGAAGAAATAGGGCTTTTAATAAAATTGTTATCTAGCTTTATTTAAAAAATACATGGAAGATAAATTTTATCAACTCGCCACTTTTGAATATGTTGCCGATGTACAGATAGTGAAAGGAAAACTTGAGTCTGAAGGGATACCGGTATTTCTTAGAGATGAAAATACATTGAATTCAGACCCTATAATCAGTAATGCTATTGGTGGGGTTAAATTACAGGTGTACTCTAAAGATAAAGAGAGGGCAGTAGCTATTTATAATGAAATTAGGGCCTATGCTATTGATAATGATGGTGAACCTATTGTTTGCCCAAATTGTAAAGCTCAAAAATCAGAAGCGTATTATAACAGGAAAGGAGTTTTTTATAAACTTTTCCCATTTTTTGAAAAAAGAAAATATAAGTGCCTAAATTGTGGCATGATCACTAACGCAAAGTAAGAACAGAATGCAGAAGATTTTTGTAACCGGAATTTCAACAGGAGTAGGAAAAACTATTGCTTCGGCCATTTTTACTGAAGCCTTACAGGCAGATTATTGGAAACCTGTACAAGCAGGAGATTTAGATAATTCAGATACAGACAGGGTTAAAAGTTTGATCTCGAATGATAAAACTAAATTTCACCCATGCAGTTATGAGTTGACATCTCCTATGAGTCCGCATGCTGCTGCTGAAATCGATGGTATTCGAATTGATAGATTTCATATCAATGAACCTGAAACAGAAAACAATTTAATTATTGAAGGTTCTGGTGGAATTTTGGTACCCTTAAATGAGGAAGACACCTTGTTCGATATAATAATGCCAGATTATAAAGTTGTTGTGGTGTCAAGAAATTATTTAGGCAGTATAAATCATTCTTTATTGACGATATATTGGTTGCAACACAAAGGGTATGATGTTTCTGTTTTGTTTAGTGGAGAATCTAATCCACAATCAGAAAATATTATTCTACAAAAAACCGGAGTAACTCTTTTGGGTAGAATTGATGAAGAGGAAAAATTTGATAAAGAAGTCATTAAAAAATATGCCGATAAGTTTGCAGGCGCATTAAGGTCGCTCTAAACGTTGTAGAATTTCTGCATTTTCAATGGTAGCGAAATTGGTATAGTGTTTGGCTAAATACGCGTCAATATATTCATTTTCCTCTATTTCTTTTTTGTCCAAAATTCGGCGGCCTTTTCGAATCACCACAGTTTTTGGTTGTAATTCTTCCATAATAAATTTCAGTTCATCTAAAGAGTTTTTCCTTGGGTTCTCAAAGAAAATAAAAAGTTCATCTCTACAAATGTTACTAGGGTGGGTTGAGGCAATCGTTGGAGGTAGGGTATCTAAATTCCAATAACCAATATGATATTCAAAAAACAAAATGTTTTTAGTCTCAAGGTTATTGTTTTTTATAAAAGTAGGCACAGAAAATCCCTCCCCATTAAAAAAGGTATTGCGTTCATATTTATTTTTAAGAATATTGACATATTCTAAATAACTTTCCGCAGGTATTAATAAAATCAGAAATAGTACATATTTTGGGACCTTAGATTTGTAGTCTATGGTTAGTTTCTGAACTACTATTGCAACCAAAATCAATAGCATGGGGTGTAATTGTATTAGGTAATGCCCGTTTATTCTTCCACCTTTTACAAAAGACACCAATACACCGGCAATAGCAACCAATACTATTTGTACTGTCCTATTTCTAAAATTAAGATTACGGCTTTTATAAGCGTAAAAAAGAAAAAGACCTGTAACGACAAATATTGGGGCTAGTTTAAAAATAGAATACCTTCTAGCTTCAGTGTATTCTAAAGGAGCTAAAACCACAGATTCCCACCAAACAAAGGTTTGGTCAGAAAGATAGTAGGGTAGTATTGTAGCAAAAATAATGACTAAAACACCCACTCCGAATAATAGTACATGAAGTACATTGATATACTTTTTCGAGAAAAATGATTCGTAGATAAGATAGAGGCCGATAAAGAATATAGGAAAAGCCATATTCAATTTCACCATAACGGTAACTCCCATTAACAATCCTGCTAGAAAAGTATAACGAATAGTCTTTTTACTTTGTAAAAGGTAGATTGCAGGGACGAAAAATGCGATACAAATATGTTCTGACATTACCCCTTGCAGGCTGCCGAAAAGACTTAATAGAAAAATGCAAAGCAAGCCCACTATAATAGATGCTTTTTTAGACAGCACTGTTAATGCAATTTTATACGTGAAGTAAGCAGTAATGACCACTAAAAAAACGCCTGCCAATCGTATGGCAATAAAGCTTTTGCCAAAAACAGATATAATCGCGGCAAAAAAGGCAAAAGTTAAGGGTGGTTTTAAATCCCATAATTGGGTGTAGGGTAGAAAGCCATCTGCCCACGATTGGCCTAGAAGAATAAAAGTACTTTCATCTCGGTCAATATAATCTCGAAAGAAAAAGGGAAAACGAATTAAAAAGGTAATAAGGAAAAAGATGAGGAATACCAAGCTACTCTTTATCTCGGAAAAATTTAAAAATGCTTTTTTGTTTCTTTTTGAGGGCATCTCTTTGTTGCGGTTTATTTCCCGATCTTTGCAAGATAGATAAAATGACGAATTATAAATTCTATGACTGTGGAAAATCTATCTACTCGAGATAAAAAATATTTATGGCATCCTCTAACGCAGCATAAGTTCAATAAACGGCAATTGGCTATTGTTAGAGCGAAAGATGCGTTATTGTTTGACGAGGACGGAAAAGAATATATTGATGGCATAGCTTCTTGGTACACGGTAATGTATGGTCATTCTAACAAGTATATTGTTTCTGCAATGACCAAGCAAATGAACAAGTTAGATTTTGTGATGTTCAGCGGTCTAACACACGAACCGGCAATTGAATTATCTGAGAAATTGATGGAGATTTTGCCAGAAAATCAGGCAAAGATATTTTTCAATGATAATGGTTCTACTGCTATTGAAGCGGCAATAAAAATGGCATTGCAATTTTATCATAACAATGGTGAATTAAGAGATACGCTTATAGCATTTGAAGATGGATTTCATGGCGATACCTTTGGTGCTATGAGTGCATCAGGACTTTCATCCTACAACGGTCCTTTTGAAGATTTTCTTTTGAAGGTTGTGCGAATACCTACACCACAACTGAATAATATTAAGGAAGTAAAAGAAAGACTTGCTCAAATTCTACAAGAAAACAAAAGCGCAGCCTTCATATTTGAGCCTTTAGTGCAAGGTGCAGCTGGTATGAAATTTCATTCTGCCAAAGGTCTTGATGAATTGATTAACCTATGTAAAGAAAATAATGTCTTAAGTATTGCCGATGAAATAATGACCGGTTTCGGTAAAACTGGAAAGAATTTTGCTTCAGATTATCTTGAAAACAAACCTGATATTATTTGTTTAAGCAAAGCACTCACGGCAGGTATGTTTCCTTTAAGTATTACAAGTTGTTCACAAGCAGTTTTTAATCGCTTTTTAAGCGACGAGGTTCATAAAGGGTTCTTTCATGCACATACATTTAGTGCACACCCTGTTGGTTGTGCCGCTGCCTTAGCGGGTATTGAACTTTTAAATTCACCTGAAATTGTAGAAAGAAGAAAATATATTGAGAGCGCCCATAACTCTTTTGCTGCAATAATAGAGAAGCATGAAAAAGTTCGTAATGTAAGAGTGATGGGAGTTATACTGGCCATAGACTTAAACATACAAATGGAGCGTTATGGTAATTTACGTGATGACTTATATAACTTCTTTGTAGAAAGAGGGGTTTTATTAAGACCGCTCGGTAATACAATTTACGTGCTTCCGCCTTATGTAATTACAAATTCCGAACTTCAAAAAATTTACGATACCATTACAGCGGCATTAGAAACTATTTAGATCACGATGTTGAAAGAGAAAATATCCATAACAGCTATAGCATCGCTCTCACCTTTAGGTAGCACATTAGAAGAAACTTGGCAGTCTTATCAAAATAATGAACATTATTTTTCATTGATTCAGAAAAATGGCGAGAAGTCTTGGGTTTCACCATTGTCTAAATCGGGTAGCGTTCTAGTTGAGAAACTTCGAGTATCTGATGCTAAGTATAGGAAATTAGATGAAAGCGTTTTATATGCAATGGTCGCTTCAAGATTAGCTGTAAGAGATTCTGGTTGGAAAAGCGATTCCGAATTCGGAATCAATTTAGGTTCGTCTAGAGGGGCTACAAAATTATTCGAACAATACCATACAGAGTTTTTAGAAACAGGTTTAGCATCAACATTAAGTTCGCCCACCACCACCTTAGGTAATATTTCTTCATGGGTATCACATGATTTAGGAGCTAGAGGACCTGAAATTTCCCATTCTATTACTTGTTCCACGGGTCTACATGCTCTGCTAAATGGTATTGCTTGGATCAATAGCGGTATGGCCAATAAGTTTTTGGTCGGAGCAAGTGAAGCACCCTTGACAGATTTTACGATTGCCCAAATGAAGGCATTAAAGATTTACGCAAAAGCGCCCGAGTCGAATTCTGACTCGGTAGTTGAGCGTAACAAAAACTACCCTTGCCAAGCATTGAATTTAGAAAAGGAGTACAACAGCATGATACTTGGTGAAGGCGCATCGGTAGTGTGTTTAGAAAAGGGAATTGTGAAAAATGCTTTGGCTACAATTGACGGTGTCGGTTATGCAACTGAAATTTTAAAACACAATACATCTATTTCTACAAATGCCCTTTGTTTTCAAAAATCGATGAAAATGGCTTTGGGTGATTTAGACCCTTCTGAGGTTGATGTAGTTGTAATGCATGCTCCAGGAACTATAAAAGGTGATTTATCAGAACATAATGCTATTCAAAAAGTTTTTGGCAGCAACATACCTTCGTTAACAAACAATAAATGGAAATTAGGTCACACATTCGCAACATCGGGCATGCTAAACTTAGAGATGGCGGTATTAATGCTTCAATTTAATGAATTCATACCGGTGCCATTTTTAAGTCAAAAATCAGTTGAAAGAAATATCAAATATGTAATGGTAAATGCGGTAGGTTTTGGTGGTAATGCAGTTAGTATTTTAGTATGTAAGGAAGAATAGCTTGTTTAACAATTATGGTTTTCACAGCATTTTAAAACCCAGCAATTATATTTTCTATTCTAATTCAGTTATTTTTGAACTCTGGTAACAACCTAAGATTATATGAGCGAAGCAAGACACAATTGGTCAAAAGAGGAAATTCTAGAAATATATAATAAGCCTTTAATGGAGCTTCTTTATGAAGCTGCAACGGTGCATAGAAAAAACCATGACCCAAATACGGTTCAGGTTTCTACTTTGCTTTCTATTAAAACAGGGGGTTGTCCTGAAGATTGTGGGTATTGCCCTCAAGCAGCTCGTTATCATACAGATATTGAAGGAAACGATCTAATGGCAGTTTCTCAAGTTAAGGCTCAAGCCTTACGAGCGAAAGCCTCTGGAAGCTCAAGAGTTTGTATGGGTGCCGCTTGGAGAAATGTAAAAGATGGCCCTGAGTTCGACCAAGTTTTAGAAATGGTTAGAACTATTAATAAATTAGATATGGAGGTATGTTGCACGTTGGGCATGATTACCGAAAATCAGGCAAAGCGATTGGCAGAAGCTGGTTTATACGCTTACAACCATAATCTAGATACGTCTGAAGATTATTATAAGGACGTAATTTCTACACGTGCATTCGAGGATCGTTTAGATACAATAAAGAACGTTCGTAAAAGTAATGTAACGGTCTGTAGCGGTGGTATTATTGGTATGGGTGAGGCTTTAGAAGATAGAGCAGGCATGTTAGTTGCTTTAACCTCTTTGAATCCACAACCTGAATCAGTTCCTATTAATGCGCTAGTGGCAGTTGAAGGCACACCAATGGAGGATATCGAACCAGTTTCTATATGGGATATGATACGTATGGTAGCTACCACAAGAATTGTAATGCCAGAAACCCAAGTACGTTTATCTGCAGGACGTACAGAAATGAGTAGAGAAGGTCAGGCTATGTGTTTCTTCGCTGGTGCCAATTCAATTTTTGCAGGTGATAAATTATTGACTACACCAAACCCTGATGTCAATGAAGACATGGCAATGTTTAAAATGTTAGGCTTAAATCCGCAAAAACCATTTACAAAAGTATCTCAGCCGAAAACAGTGGAAGCAACAGATTCGCAATTACAGGCAATGGGTGAGAAGCCAAAATGGTCTAGACCAGGTCATTCCATTGAACGTAATGAAACTGCGAAGCAAAAAGCTAAAATTATCAAATAGGTCCACATTAATACATTTTTAAGAAATTATATTCTTAGGGTTAATTACCTTTGGTTTCCCTAAAAAACCAAGTTTAATTGAATTTAGCAGATATCCCTAGAGTAAGTTATATTACTAAGGACGATTTTATTGAGCACTACTTTAAGCCCCAAAAACCAGTTGTTTTGGAAAGGGCTATTGAAGATTGGCCTGCTTTTGATAAGTGGAATCTTGATTATATGAAAAAGATTGCAGGTGATAAAATTGTGCCTTTGTACGATAATAGACCTGTGCAGCATAAAGATGGTTTTAATGAGCCACATGCCAAGATGAAGATGGCAGATTATGTGGATTTGTTAAAAAATGAGCCTACTAAATATCGAATTTTTCTTTGGAATATCTTGAAAGAGGTGCCTGTATTACAAAAAGATTACACCTTTCCTGATTTTGGTTTAAAGCTTTTGAAAGGATTGCCCATGTTGTTTTTTGGTGGAAAGGATTCGTACACTTTTATGCATTACGATATTGATTTGGCCAATATATTTCACTTTCATTTTGATGGCGAAAAGGAGGTTGTGCTCTTTCCGCAATCGGAAACAAAAAATCTCTATAAAGTTCCACATTCATTAATTACTCATGAAAGTATTGATTTTTCAAACCCAGATTACGAAAAGTGGCCTATTTTAGAAAGAGCTTCTGGTTATAAAACTACCTTATCACATGGCGAAGTGTTGTATATGCCAGAAGGTTATTGGCATTATATGAAGTATAATTCTCCTGGGTTTTCTATGAGTCTTCGAGCTATGGCTCGTAATCCGAAAAATTTAGCGAAAGCTTCTTATAATATTCTGATAATGCGGTATTACGATGTATTGATGAGAAAACTTAAAGGGCAAGACTGGATAGATTGGAAGAATAAAAAGGCCATTTCCAGAACGAATAAAAGCCTTGAAACTTTGGTCGAAAAATAAATTTTTATTTTATGAGTTCTTGTAATTTCTCATATACTAAGTGACTCTCCCATCCTCTATACAATAGATAATCAGCAAGTTTTTTTCTCCTTTTTTGAATATTAGACTCAGATATTTGCCTTAATCTTTTTATAGCTAAAATATCTAATGTGTTTAAATAATCTTGAGGGTCTATTTCTTTTAAAGCAGTAGTTATGTTGTATTTAGAAATATTTCTAAATTTTAATTCGTTGACAATTCTATTCTTTCCCCACTTTTTAATATTGAATTTTCCTCTTGCAAAACTCTTGGCAAAACGTTCTTCGTTTAAAAACCTATCTTCAATAAGCTGAGCTATAATGGTGTCAATAGCTAGCGGAATCATACCCATTTCTTTCAGTTTGCTATTAACCTCTTTATGGCAACGATCTTGATAGGCGCAATAACTCTCTATTTTTTTTGTGGCTTCTTGAATGGTGTAGCCTTTAGTTTTTGGAGTTGTCAAAAGTTTATTGATTATAATTGAGAAGAAATGTTAGGTAAATTTACCATAACTTATCTAAAAGTAGAAATTTTGTAATATTTTGAATAATTATGAGTTTTGTTAATACATTTTAAGTAAAATATTAAAGATGAGAAAATTGTTGTTAGTAGTATTAGTTTTTTCGATGTTAACTGCTTGCGAAGAAGATATAATAGTTAATGAGATAGAGCTAAAGGATATTACAAGCAACATGTTAATAAATAATCCTATTATATATGAGCCAACGGATGTCAATATCACTATTGAAAATAATAGTGGGGCAATAGAATCTATAGTAGTTTATTTTGATGATGAAATACTTTTAAACTTAGAGAATAATTCTAGTGTCAACTTCAATTTTAATCCGGAACTATACCCAACTGGATCAGCAAATATTAAGATTGAAATAATCGAAAAATCTGGTGGTGTTATTTCAAAAGATTATCCAATTACAATTCATAGAAAGTTATTAGATGTTGAATTAGATAACTACTTTTTTCGCAAAGGAAATAATGATTTTATGATTTTTGCATCGGCATATGATGGTTCATTGTTAGCTACAAGAAGGATTGATTCTACTCCAATATCGTTTGTTTTATCTACTGAAGTAGATATAGATTTAGAAACACCTTATATGTTCACTATTGCCTCAAGAAACGAATTCGTAGATATAGAATATGCAAATTTGTACTCTATAATGGATGTAACCAGGTCAGGTTTTAATGAATTTAGACCAAAATCTCCACGAAGAAGAGAGTATTTTAAACTATATGAATTAAAAACTATAGGTTTTTCGGAGGATGTAATAATATCAGGGTCAATTAACCCAGGGTATTCCACAGGTTACGATTTTTTGGATTTTTCTTTTTCTTTTATCAAATATGAATATTTAAACCAGGATAATACTATAGATAATTATTATATCAACGCTTATAATCGAAATACTAGGCAAGTAAGTCATATGTGGATTAACGATGATACTTTAACAAACAATCAAGAATTAAATGCTAACGAATTATCTACTGAAGACCAGTTTGAAGGTTTTGTAGATGTAACTTATTCTGATGGATTAGAGAATGGGCATACTCGAAATCTTCAAATAAAAGGATACCAAAATGAAAATGAATTTAATAATAATGATTATCATGAAATTTGGCGTAGTGGTCATAACACGACGCAATCTCCTGATATGTATATTCAGCCTATAGAAGATTATGTATTAAATACTTCATTTTATAAATATTCACATTTCTTACATTTAGAGGATTATATAACAAATAGAATTGGGATACCTCTTGAAAAATATAATATACCAAATTGGGATTTAGATTTTCAAATTATTGATAGGCAAATAAATTTAACAGTCAATGGAAGTGGTCATAACGTAGGTAAATTATTAATTTCTTCTGGAAATTCGTCTGATGAAATCCCTACTGTAGAAGGAAGAAAGAGCTATTATTCTTGGAACATTAATTTTGATAGTAATGAAACATCAATGATTACACTTCCTGAAGTGCCTCAAGAAATTAAAAATTGGAGTTTTGGAAAATTTTATAATTCTTCGAATCTAAATGTTAAATGGTTTAGAGTAGAGAGGTATGAAAATATAGAAGATTATGATAGTTATTTAAATCAAATTATAAGAGAGAATAAAATTCTATTTCAAGTAAGCCCTTTGTTTGAAGCAAAATTTATATCTAATGACAAGTATAATGATTTTATGTTCGATTCAGATACATTTTTTGATTAACAATTCAAAAAAATCCCCAATAACCTAAAACAAAAAAAAGCGACTCCGTTAGGAAGTCGCTTTTTTTACTTAATATATTGTTTTACCGTCTTTGTTTTTAAAACAGTATTCAAGATACGTATACGCATCACGTGGTTGTATTTTGACCCATCTTTTGTATTCTAAGAACCATTTTGTTCTCAATGATGGAAATCCTTTAGTGATATAGGCTGCTATAAAAGGATGTATATTTAGTGTTATACTGTTATCCTTTGCTGGCCCTTTAAGGAGTTTTTCAAGATCCACTGTAATTTTGTCTATTAAAACAATAGGTGCTTCGACCTCTTTTCCTGCATTATTAGGGTCCTCTTCTGTTGTTTTAATATTCATTTCAGGGCGTACCCTTTGTCGGGTAATCTGAATCAAACCAAATTTACTTGGGGGTAGTATTTTGTGTTTGGCGCGATCGTCTTTCATCTCATCCCTTAGATGTTCAAAAAGCCTTTTTCTATGTTGTGGTTTTACCATGTCGATAAAATCTACTACAATGATGCCTCCCATATCACGTAGGCGTAATTGCCTTGCAATTTCTGATGCCGCTAACAAATTTACTTCTAGTGCAGTATCTTCTTGGTTTTTGGCTTTATTGGATCTATTGCCACTATTAACATCTACCACATGAAGTGCTTCGGTATGCTCTATAATTAAATAGGCTCCTTTGCTCATGGTAGCGGTACGGCCAAAAGACGTTTTTATTTGTCTTTCTATCCCAAATTTTTCAAAAATAGGTACGTTGGAGTCGTAGTGTTTGACGATACTCTCCTTGTCTGGCGCAATTTCGGCCACGTAGTCCTTAACTTCATTATATAAGGTGATGTCATCTACATGAATACCTGTATAGCTATCGTTAAATACATCTCTTAAAATAGATGATGCCCTATTGAGTTCTACAAATACTTTTGATGGTGTTTGAGCACGATATAATTTTTTACACATTGCTGACCATTTGTTCAGCAAGTTTTCTAGATCTTTGTCCAGCTCCGCAACTTTTTGCCCTTCTGCAACTGTTCTGATAATTACACCAAATCCTTTTGGTTTAATACTCCTAACTAGTCTTTTTAACCTGTCTTTCTCTTCCTTGCTCTCTATCTTTTGAGAAACGGATACACGGTCTGAGAAAGGAACCATAACCAAAAAACGTCCAGCAATTGATAGCTCAGAGCTAATTCTTGGTCCTTTAGTAGATATAGGTTCTTTTACAATTTGAACCAATAAAGATTGGTTTGCTTTTATGACATCGGTTATTACACCGTTTTTATCAATATCGGTTTCAACCGGAAAGTTTTTTAAGGAATAATCCTTTAATTTTCCTGAACTCACTTGTTTTATGAACTTGAGCATAGAAGATAATTGAGGACCAAGGTCATGGTAATGCAAAAATGCATCTTTTTCATAGCCAACGTTAACAAACGCAGCATTGAGACCGGTCACCGGTTTTCTGATTTTGGCGAGAAAAATATCACCTACAGAAAAATCATTACTACTTTCTTCTTTATGCAGTTCAGTGAGTTTTCCGTCCTTTAATAAGGCAAAGTCAACGGCTTGGGAACTAGATCTTACGATTAATTCTCTATTCACCTGAATATATTTTTAGTCGTTCCAACAAATTGTAAGGAACGAACTGATTAAACAAATACCATAGACAGATACGAACGTATCTGCCGAAATCCAATATATATGGATCTCTATGTCAATGAACGTAAAAAGAAAAAGTAGTTATAAAACTACTTTTTCTTGTGTCGGTTAGCTCTTCTACGCTTCTTGCGCTTGTGTGTAGCTACCTTATGTCTTTTTCTTTTCTTACCGCTTGGCATAAAGTTCTTTTTTTAAGATTAATTATTTTACGTGTACGTTGCTCTTAACTCCTTCTACAAAAACCTTTGCAGGTTTAAATGCTGGAATGTTGTGAGCGGGTATTTTAATGGTTGTATTTTTGGAAATATTTCTACCGGTCTTTTCGGCTCTAGTTTTAATAATAAAACTGCCAAAACCTCTAAGGTAAACATTGTCACCACTTTCCAATGATGTTTTTACCTCTTCCATAAAGGATTCAACTGTAGCTTGTACATCTCCTTTTTCAATTCCCAGCTTATCTGAGATTTTCGATACAATTTCCGCTTTCGTCATCTTTCAATATTAGATTTTCTGTATGTTTTTTCGGGTTGCAAATATATAAATTAAATTCAATCTTTCTTTCTAATGGGTTAATTTTAAGTGTATAAACTGCTACTTTTATCACTTAGCATTAAAGAGCATGTCGTTTTCGGGTAAAATTTTAGATTGGTATCATCAAAATAAGCGTTCATTGCCATGGCGCAAATCCATAAATCCATACAAAATATGGTTATCAGAAATCATTCTACAACAGACTCGTGTTACCCAAGGTACACCATATTACTTAAGGTTTGTTGAGAAATTCCCAACGGTACATCATATGGCTAATGCTAGTGAAGAAGAAGTTTTAAAACTTTGGCAAGGTTTAGGCTATTATTCTAGAGCTAGAAATTTACATGCTACGTCAAAAATAGTTGTTAACCAATATAATGGTAATTTCCCAAATACCTATAAAGAGCTATTAAAGTTGAAAGGCGTGGGTGATTATACGGCAAGTGCCATATCTTCTATATGTTATAATGAGCCCCAAGCAGTAGTAGATGGTAATGTATACAGAGTTCTGTCTAGGTATTATGGAGTTGATATCCCAATTAATAGTACTGAAGGCGTGAAGTATTTTAAGTCATTGGCTGAAAAAGTTATGGATATCAATGATATTAGAGATTATAATCAAGGTATAATGGAGTTTGGTGCTATTCAATGCTCACCAAAGAAACCACTTTGTTTACACTGTCCTTTAAATGAAAGTTGTGTAGCACTGCAAAAGGGGATTGTAGATCGATTACCAGTTAAGCTGAAAAAGACAAAGGTGAGGAATCGGTACTTTAATTATCTTATACCTATATATAAGGATGCCAATGGGAATCAATTTACAAATCTTCAACAGAGAAAAGGAAAGGGTATTTGGCAGAATTTATGGGAGTTTCCGTTATTGGAATCTAATTCTATATTAGATATAGAAGATGTAGATAATAGGTATAAGGAAGTATTGGATGGTATTGGCGAAGTTGAATTAATAGAATTTAATGAGGTTGCCATTATTCATAAGTTATCACATCAGCATTTACATACTAAATTCTGGATATTAAATACGGGGATTCAAATTCCAAACCAAATTTCCTTTGAAAAAATTAAAGAATTTCCTGTACCTGTTTTAATAGCAGATTTTATAAAAGCGTTTAAATTTTAGTACTTTTGATTTTTATATCTTTAAGTTATGAGTGGTACATTAAATAAGGTAATGTTGATTGGACATTTAGGTGATGAGGTGAAAATGCATTATTTTGAAGGAGGTGGCAGTATTGGTAGATTTCCTATTGCCACAAATGAAACATATACCAATAAATCTACTGGTGAGCGTGTTACAAATACCGACTGGCATAATATTGTCGTTAGAAACAAAGCTGCAGAAATTTGCGAAAAATACTTGAGTAAAGGTGATAAAGTATATGTTGAAGGAAGGCTGAAAAATCGTCAATGGCAAGGTGAAGATGGTAATACAAGGTATAGTACAGAAGTACATGTAACAGAATTTACCTTTTTGACCACCAAGAAAGAGGCTGGGGGAAATGATAGTAGTACAGTTTCTAATTCTCCAAAAGCAAGCAATGACAACGGTAAGCCAGCGAAGTCCCCGGCACCATTAAGTCCAGAGGCTGAAGATGATCTTCCCTTTTAATAATAAATAACAGAATCTATTGGACTTAGACCCCTTTTCGTTTTTAGTAACTTTATTGGCTGTAAACGGGGTGTTTACAATTAATATAATCGTGCTATGTGTATTACTCGCTTGCTCGGCACTCGTTTCTGGTGCTGAAGTGGCAATGTTCGGTCTTTCGCCAACCGAAATTAAAGAGTTGCAAGATGAAAAATCGGCAAAAAGTGCAATTCTTATTAAGTTGCTTGAGCGCCCAAAAAAACTACTGGCCACCATATTAATTGCCAATAATGCCATTAATATTGGTATTGTTCTATTGTTTAGTATAATTGGTGACACACTTTTTAAAAATGTAAATCAAGTATTATTTGGGTTAGTATCAGTTCGCTTTTTGCTTGAAGTAGTTGTAGCGACATTTCTAATTTTAATGTTTGGTGAAATTCTACCTAAGGTCTATGCGAATAGAAATAGAATGAGTTTTTCGCATTTAATGGCATTTCCATTACGTGTATTAGATTTTGTTTTTTCGCCATTAAGTTTACCCATGCGTTCAGGAACATTGTTTTTATACAACAAACTAGGTAAACAGAAATCAAATTTAAGCATAGACCATTTGTCTCAAGCACTAGATTTGACTTCTCATGGCGATACGACTAAGGAAGAGAAGAAAATTCTAGAAGGTATAGTGACCTTTGGTAATACGGACACGAAACAGGTGATGCGCCCTCGAATCGATATTTTTGCCCTTAATGAGCAAATGAAGTTTCTAGAAGTAATAGGTGAAATAAAGAAAAACGGCTATTCTCGTATTCCCGTATTTGGTGAAAATATAGACACTGTAAAAGGGGTGTTGTATGTAAAGGATTTGTTGCCCTATTTAGATAGAAAGACGTTTAATTGGATGACGTTGATACGTGAGCCGTACTTTGTTCCTGAGAATAAGAAGCTAGATGATTTGTTGGCAGAGTTTCAGGAAAAGAAAAATCATTTGGCAATTGTGGTCGATGAATATGGTGGTACTTCAGGGTTGGTTACATTAGAAGATATTATTGAGGAAATAGTTGGTGATATTAGCGATGAATTTGATGATGAGGATTTGATTTTTTCTAAATTGGATGATTTTAATTACGTTTTCGAAGGCAAAACCCCACTTAAAGATTTTTACCGTGTCATAAAATTAGAGGACAGCGATATCTTTGAAGAAAACAAAGGAGAATCGGAAACCCTTGCAGGATTTGTTTTAGAGAAAGCAGGTAGTTTTCCAAAACGAGGTGAAAAGATATTATTTGAGTCTTATACTTTTATGGTTGAGGGTATGGATAAAAAAAGATTGAAACAAATAAAAGTAACCCTTCCCCATGAAGCTTAAATCGTTAGTTGGTATTTTGTGTGTGGTTCTTTTTGTCATGAGCTGTCAAGACGAGCCAATTCCTAAACCAAAAGCTAAAATGCGCTTAGAGTATCCGCAGGGAAAATTGGCAGATTTAGAAACCGAAAATTTTAGTTTTAAATATAATCAGCTGGCAGCGGCTAAGTTGAATGGAGATAAGGCGTACACCATTTCGTATCCAGATATGAAGGGCGCTATTTTTCTTAGCTATAAGAAAGTAGATAATAATTTGGAACAACTAATCAACGATTCAAAACGACTAAGTTACGAGCATGCTGTAAAAGCAGATAATATTGTAGAGCAACCTTATGTAAACCCTGATGAGAAAATATACGGGGCTTTATTTGAAGTTCAGGGCAATGCAGCTTCACAGTCACAGTTTTTTGTGACTGATAGTATCAATCATTTTCTTACGGGCTCGGTTTATTTTTATACAAAACCTAATTATGATTCCATACTTCCGGCGGCATCATATCTTCAGAATGATATTAGGGGAATTATAGAAACCCTTAGGTGGAAAAACTAATTGTATACTATAATGACAAAAGAGAATCTTTTAAACTGTCATAAGCGAATTCGGCCATTTATTCATAATACCGCAGTGCTTACTTCTAGATTAATAGACAGGGAAATAAATGCAAATCTCTTTTTTAAATGTGAGAATTTTCAAAGGGCAGGTGCTTATAAAATGCGAGGTGCTACCAATGCAATTTTGCAATTATCGGAGAAACAGAAGAAAAACGGAGTGGTAACACATTCATCTGGTAATTTTGCCCAAGCATTGTCTTTGGCAGCACAAAGTGTAGGTGTAACTGCTTATATAGTAATGCCTAATACGGCGCCAGAAGTAAAAAAAGTAGGTGTAAAGGAGTATGGTGGCAAGATTTATGAGTGCGAGCCTACAGTGAAAGCTAGGCAAGCTTTGGCTGATGAAATCGCTTTAAAAACAGGAGCAACGTTTATTCATCCCTCTAACGATGAGAATGTAATACTAGGCCAAGGTACTGCTGCTTTAGAGTTGTTAAAAGAACATCCTGATTTAGATTTTATTTTTTGTCCTGTTGGTGGTGGGGGACTTATAGCAGGCTCGGCTTTAGCCGCAAAATATTTTGGGGATAGTTGTAAAGTATATGGAGCAGAGCCTTTTGAGGCAGATGATGCTTATCGTTCTTTATTGAGTGGAAAAATTGAAGGTAATGAAACTGTGAATACCATTGCAGATGGGCTCAAAACTACATTAGGGGATATAAATTTCCCAATTATAAAGGAGTTGGTAAATGGTATAATCAGGGTTGATGAAGTTGAAATTGTTGCAGCAATGAAACTTGTTTGGGAACGAATGAAAATTATCATTGAACCATCTAGCGCAGTAACTGTTGCAGCAGTTATCAGACAATCTAAAGAGAACCCAGAGGCGCTAAAAAATAGAAATGTGGGGATTATTATTTCTGGTGGAAATGTCGATTTATCTAATCTTCCTTTTTAATTCTCTAAGTTCTCCTAGAATTGTTTATTGCTTTTTTAAAATTTCTTCAGCACGTTGAATGCTAGCGTTGATATCCTCTTTCACCTTTTTAACTTTCTCTTCTTCTTCTTTTAGCCATTGCTCTTTTTCTTCAGAAAGTTCTTTACCGTTCATTATTTCTTCAGAGTCAAAACGATTACCAAAACCTTGCATCCAATCCATCATAGATTTATTTGCTTGTTGTAAATCTTTCATCGCTTTTGCTTCTATAGACTCTGCGCCAAGTGAATCTGCCATAGGTTTTAATTGCCCTACTAGTTTACCTAAAGTTCCCATTTTTGGCATTACTTCATCATGAATGTCCATAACTTGTTCCATTCGTGTAGGTTCATCCACTTTTTTAGAATCCTTGCAAGAGATTGCACTTAGTAGACCGGCGATAGTAAGTAGTGTAAATAATTTTTTCATTTTAATTTTTTTCTTTAATGGTTACTGAATTTATAGTATACACGTAATCCTTTACTTTGGTGCTTGTTATTTTAGATTTCAAATCTTCAATAGAAACTAGATTTGGGTCGAATACAATAATTCCTTTTTTATCTTTAAAACTAACTTCTGCTGAGATAACACCTTGCGTCTCATTTAGGTTCGAAGCTATTTTATCTGCACAGCCTTCTTGACAGGCCATACCATCAATTTCTATAGTAACCATTGTAGATAAGGTCGGTTCAATTATGGTAACAGTATTAGAAGTGTCTTGAGCTACCAAAATATTTGCTGTTAAACAGAACATAATAATGTTTAGAAGTAAATAGTTGATTTTCATTTTAACATTTTATGGTTAATAAAAAGTAATACATAAAAAGATGCTTTTGTAAAGATAGCAAATATCGAAAATGCATACCGTAAACTATTTTTAAAATAAGAACTTAGACCAATCATTATCTTAGAAAAAAAGCCACTTTTGCTTAAAATTTAAGGAGTTGAAGAATATTGATCAAAAGTGGGTT
Organism: Maribacter orientalis; assembly: GCF_900109345.1. Taxonomy (GTDB): domain Bacteria; phylum Bacteroidota; class Bacteroidia; order Flavobacteriales; family Flavobacteriaceae; genus Maribacter; species Maribacter orientalis. Next base: position 414,658 of record NZ_FNZN01000002.1, on the reverse strand, counting down.
TACCTTATTGTTCTTTCAATGATATGGGGTTCATCTTTTATTCTGATTAAAAAATCATTGTTGGGCTTTACACCTATGCAAGTTGGGGGGCTACGTATTTTATTTGCTTCCCTTTTACTTTTTTTAATAGGCTTTAAGTCATTGAAAACTCTAGAAAAAGCCGATTGGAAATGGGTGGTTGTTGCTGGTCTGTGTAGTTCATTTTTTCCTCCATTTTTCTTTGCTTTAGCGCAAACGGAAATAAGTAGTGGCATTACATCGATTTTAAATTCTGTTGCGCCATTGTTCACCACTTTGGTCGGAATTGCTCTTTTTGGACTGGCATTAAAAGTGAGGCAGATTCTAGGTGTGTTTATCGGTCTTTTAGGAACTGTCGTGCTTATCGCTGCAGGAATGGATAATAATGTCAATCAAAACTATTGGTATTCGTTTTTTATCATTTTTTCTGCTTTGGGCTATGCCTTTAATATCAACATCATTAAAAAACACTTATCACATTTAAGTCCATTGGCGGTAACGACTGCAAGTTTTGGAGTAGCTTTTTTTCCGGCTTTAATTTTGCTTATATATTCAGGGGTTTTCAGTCATTTTGTAGATAGTGCTGCTATGCAGCAAGCAGTTTGGTATCTGTTGGCATTGGCATTATTGGGTACCGCATTGGCGAACATATTATTTAATAAGCTTATCAAGCTTTCTAGTCCGGTTTTTGCAGCGTCCGTAACATACTTAATACCTCTTGTAGCGGTATTATGGGGCTTTTTAGATGGTGAACGAATTTCAATGGTTCAGTTATTAGGCGGACTGATTATTTTGTTTGGTGTATGGCTTGTAAATCGCAAAAAACAATAATTAGTGCGGGTTAAATCAAAAACAACTGTAACAAATAAAATATAGTATTGTCTTTTAACAGAAGTAATTAGATTAAAAACTAGAACTCATGAAAAAATTAATTTTTACTGCTTTAACCTTGGTATTCATTATAGGCGGAATTCAAGCTCAAGAAAAAACATATACCGTTAAATCATTTGATAAGTTAATTGTAAGTCCGCATATTGAAGTAAACCTTGTTGAAGGTGATGAAGAAAGCGTTGTAATCGATAATGCAAAAGTTTCATTAGATAAAATAAACGTAGAAGTAGAGGGTAGAACCTTACGATTGTACTTAGATGGTGCTAAAATGGTAACAAAATCTGAGCGTATATCTAGTAATCAATGGCGAGGCAGTAAGCCATTATATAAGGGTACCATGGCATCAGTTACCGTAACCTATAGAAAGCTTGAGAATTTATCTATAAGAGGCGAAGAGATAGTAAGATGTAAAAACCTATTTACTGCCGATGATTTTAAAATGTCCTTGTATGGTGAAGCCAAAGTTTATTTTGACTCGGTTTCTATAGATGAAATGACCGTTGCAATATATGGTAGCAGTTATTTGGAAATTGGTGATGGCACGGTATCACGTCAAGTGTTTAGAGCATATGGAGAAAGTGAAGTAAATACCGAAGGTATGGTTGCTGACGAAACTAAAATCACTGCCTACGGTGAAAGCAATTTTAGGGTGAATGTTGTGGACAGATTAAAGGTTACATGCTATGGTGAAACCAATGTAAATTATTCAGGCAACCCAGCTGTAGATAAAGGATTAATTTTTGGCGAAGCGAGAATAAGAAAGATAGGATAGGGATTTAGCCTTTAAAGAGAAACAAAAAACCCGCTATTTAGCGGGTTTTTCTATACTTAATAATTCAATTGTTATTCAAAATCAACATCGGAAACACCATCATTAATTTTAATTTCAGAAACTATGAACTCAAAATTTTGGGGTCCCACTGTTTGAATTAATTTAAATGGGAATAATATTCCGTCTACTTCTTGGTAATTTTCAAAGTTAGAAGTGCTTGTCATTTGCTGTCCTTGCATTTCGGTTGTATTAACCTCCTGCAGTTTTAGTCCGGTTTCTATATCGTAAAAGGCCAATTTATTGTCGTTTACCTTTAGTTTGTATGCATTTTTGTCGCCAACCATTTCCATGCCTTCTAATGATATTCCTTCAAGTGTCGCATAGTTTAGTTCAGGAAAAAGTGCTGACTCCTCTTTAATTTTCATGACTTCCTCCTCTGAGAAATCTTTACGTTGGCCTTGTGCTACCATATAGCCACCATCACCATTAAGAACTTGCTTGCTCATCGAATTCCCCATCATTTTTACATCTTGCATAAATTGATTATTGGTAGTTTTCTTCATTTCTAGCTCAAGCTTCATTCCTTGCATTTCGGCAGCAGCTGTCATGGCGTAAGATTTAGCGGCTTCCAATTTGGCTTTGCCTCCGATTGATTTAATGTATTTTTCAATAACTGTTTTGACTGTAATGCCTTCAGGTGCGGATGCTTTATAATCAGGAGTTTCGATTCTATCGGCTGTTTTAGAATAAGACAAAACAGGTAATTTTTTACCATGAAAATCAATATTTTCAAGACTCGATAAAATTTCACTTCCTTTTCCTACTACTACAACGCGTGCATTGTTAACATTGAAATACTTTTTGGCAGCTAGTTCTACATCCGCTTTACTAACGTTCTCTAGTTTTTCTAAAAATGATTTATAAAAGTCTTTTGGTAAATCTTCCTTTTCTACATTCAAAGCATACCTTGCAATGGTCTGTGGGTTTTCTAAAGCCATTATAAAACTTCCGGCATATAATGCTTTAGTGGTTTTAAGCTCTTTTTCAGTGACCGGTTGCGTATTAATATGCTCAAGTTCTTTTAATATTTCTACTATTGAACTGTCGGTAACCATGTTTCTTACCTCTGCTGAAGCTGTAAATCTTGAAGGAGCGTATTTGTCATTTCCTAATGAAGTATATGCTCCGTAGGTATACCCTTTATCTTCTCTAAGATTTAGGTTTAGCCGACTATCAGAACCGCCTCCTAGAATTTGATTTGCTAATAATGCCGCAATAAAATCATCGTCTTTCATTTTCAGGTTAACGAGGTTTTGTACGGTAATTTCAGATTGCACAGCATTGGGCATGTCAACTAAATTTATCTGTGTGTTCGGTACGTTTTTAGGTTCCGAATAGCTGAAACTTGGCGGTACGGCCTTCGTCCATGAGGTGAAAAAGGTGTCTGTCAATGTCTTGACTTCATCTAAGGTTACGTCTCCAATTACAATTAGATAGGCATTTGCAGGGACAAAATAATCCCTGTAAAATTCCTCTACATCAGCAAGGGTAACATTATTTACAGTTTTCTCAGTAGCGAATTCCCCATATGGGTGGTTTTTCCCATAGGCTAGTGCGCGTTGTACTCTACCTGATATAGCAGAAACTACCTTTTCTTCAGCTTTAAGTCCTGCAAGAAGTATATCTTTTTCCTTGTCAAATTCTTCTTGGGTAAAGTTTGGATAAATTGCAGCATCGGCCATAAGTTCCATCATCCTAGGAAAATATTTAGAAAGAGATTGAGCATAAGCACCTTGTGAATTAAAGCTAAGTCGAGCACCTAAAAAATCAATTTCTTCATTGAATTCATCTTTAGCAATGTTTTTTGAACCTTTGCCCAACAAGCTTCCTGTTAAACTGGCAACGCCGGCTTTATCACCTTCTAAAATAGGTGGATTATCTATTGACAATTGAATGGATACTCTGGGTAATTTATGGTTTTCAACCACTAACACTTTTAAGCCATTATTGAGATTGAAAGTTTCGGGTTCGCCTAGATTAATTTCTGGTGCCGGGCCTGGTGTTGGCATAATTGTACGGTCTACTTGAGCTTGTACCGTGAAGAAGCAGAATAGAGAAAATAATAATAATATATAGGTAGTTTTCATAATTTTTTAGTTTGCAGTATTTTGTTCAGGTAGGTATTCTAATACCAATCTTTGATTAGGATTTAAATACTTTTTAGCTACTTCTTTTATTTCCTCCCTGGTAATAGATCTGTAAACTTCTATTTCTTTATTTATTAAAGAAGTATCACCATAAAGCATATAGTATTCAGCTAAAGAATTTGCGATACCTTCAACGCTAGAATTACTGTTTACAAATTGATTTTCAAATTTATTCTGTAGTTTTTGATAATCATTTTCAGATATAAGATCAACTCTTAATTTCTCGATCTCTTCCTCCATTTCTGTATTAAGCTCTTCTAGGCTTGTTTCGCCTACAGGTAAAGCGAAAACAATATACATACCATAATCTTCTTGTGTAGCGGGGAAAGCACCTACTTGTAAGGCTTGCTTTTGTTCGTCAACAATTTTTTTATAAAGTTTAGATGAAGGTCCGTCACTTAAATATGTAGATATCATATCTAGTACTTGGCTATCCCTGTTTTTAAGCCCCGGAGTTCTATAAGCAATCATTGTGGCCGGAATTTGAATATTTGGATCGAACGCTTTTGCATTTATTTGTTCTAGAATAGGTTGCTCTTTAGGGAAGTTTCTAGAAATTTTTTGACCTTTAGGTATGGTGCTGAAATAATCAGAAATCAGTTTTCTCGCATTCTCTTTTTTAAAATCGCCTGCAACCACCAATACGGCATTAATGGGAACATAGAATTTTTTTTGAAAAGCTATGAATTCTTCTAGGGTAGCGGCATCTAAATGATCCATTTTGCCAATTACGGTTTCCTTGTAAGGATGATTTTTAAAGAGATTCTTCTTAATGTTTTCAATAAACTTGCCATAAGGTGAATTGTCTACACGTAGCCTTTTTTCCTCCTTTACAACCTCATTTTGAGTATCGACTCCCTTTTGGTTAATGACAGGATGTAACATTCTTTCTGATTCTAACCAAAGGCCTAATTGTAAATTGTTTGATGGGAAAACCTCATAATAATAGGTTCTGTCTTCATCTGTAGTGGCATTACCAGAACCACCGTTTGATGATACGATTTGATCCCATTCTCCTTTTTCTATGTTTTCCGTACCCTCAAAAAGTAGATGTTCGAAAAAATGAGCGAAACCAGTACGCTCTGGGTCTTCATCTTTAGAACCTACGTGATAAAGCACAGAAATTGAGATAATAGGTGCTGTATTATCTTGATGTAAAATCACATGAAGGCCATTATTTAAGTCATACTCTTCAAAATCAACCTCTTGTGCGAAGGCTAAAATTCCATTAAATAGTATGGCCGCGACCAGTATAAGTTTGTTTCTCATTTAATTAGTGTTTAATTAAGCTTTGTTTTAATGTTCCGTACCATTAGTAGGTGTTTTTATTGTAATGTTACGTCAAAATACTATTTTGTAGGAACAATCCTCAAGATATGTATTCTTTAACAATTTTTATCAAAGTTATTGTTGTTTATTCATTACCTTAAATGTCTAAACAAAAATAGCCATAAAGATGAAGAACTATGCCTTACCTATTCGATTTGGAGTTGCCGCTAGCGGGTGTTTAATTGCTTACTTTTTAATATTATCACTACTGGGATTACACGTGAATGTTTTCTACAGTCTTTTTAACGCTATCATTACTGGATTTGCAATTTTTGAAGCCATCAAGTATTTTAAATTGAAAAAAGGTGGCGCTTTTACTTATGCAACTGGTTTTATGGCCGGTCTTATTACAGGAGGGGTTGCGACATTAATATTTACTATATTTTTCGCGATTTATTCAACAGAGCTTCAGCCAGGCTTTCTAGAAGAACTTTCAACACGCTGGGCAAATACGTATCGTAGTTTTGAGGCCATTGTGTTTTTAGTTGTGGCAACTATGGGTTTTACAACAAGTTTAGTGTTGACCCTATCATTTATGCAACTTTTTAAGAGTTCAAATACGACAAAAAATAAGCGGAATTAAAATTAAAAAAACGCTTGTAAATTCATGATTAAGAATTATATTTGCACCCGCCTATGGAAAAAATCCATCAGGTTTAATTTTTACATTTAACAATATGTACGCAATTGTAGAGATGGCAGGGCAGCAATTTAAAGTTGCAAAAGACCAGAAAGTGTACGTTCACCGTTTACAGGTAGAAGAAGGTAAGAAAGTCACTTTTGACAATGTTCTTCTTTTGTCTGATGGATCGAACGTTACTATTGGCGCCCCGGCTATAGACGGAGCCGCAGTAGAGGCTAAAGTCGTTAAACACCTTAGAGGTGACAAAGTAATCGTTTTTCATAAGAAAAGACGTAAGGGTTACAGAAAGAAAAATGGACATCGTCAATCTTTAACCGAGATTGTAATCGAATCTATCATTTCAAATGGAGCTAAAAAAGCGGAAACTAAGAAAGCTGAACCAAAAGCTAAAAAAGAAGAAGCTAAAGCCGCTCCAGTTGCTGCTAAGCCAAAAGCTAAAAAAGCCACAGGTAAAGGTGACGATTTGAAGAAGGTTGAAGGTATCGGACCAAAAATCGCCGAAACTTTAAATGCTGCAGGTATTTCTACTTTTGCAGAGTTAGCAAAAACCGATTCAGTAAAAATTTCTGAAATTATTGCTGATGTACGTGGAAACCATGTAACAGATACTTGGCCAAAGCAAGCACAATTAGCTGCTGATGGTAAATGGGACGAGTTACAGAAATGGCAAGATGAATTAGATGGTGGTGTAGCTAAATAAGGCTTATATCATTAAAGTATAATATTTAAAACCTTAGACAATGGCACATAAGAAAGGTGTAGGTAGTTCGAAAAACGGTAGAGAATCAGAATCAAAACGATTAGGTGTTAAGATTTTTGGTGGTCAGGCTGCGATCGCTGGTAACATTTTAGTTAGACAGAGAGGAACAAGACACAATCCTGGTGAAAATGTTTACGCAGGAAAAGATCATACATTGCACGCACGTGTAGATGGTTTAGTGAAGTTTACGAAAAAAGCAGGTGGAAAATCTTTTGTTTCCATTGAGCCTTTCGAAGCTTAATCTAAATAGTAAATTATTTAAAAAAGCCTCTTCATTTACGAAGAGGCTTTTTTGTTTTATAATTTGGAGGTATTAAAAAAATCAATTTTTACAAAAGTTTCTCTCCTATTTCAAACCAAGTATTTACACGTTCAAAACCTTGTGTATTTACATTATGTGGTGAGGTAAATTGTAAGCCACGACCATCGAAATTTTCCAAGTTATAATTTCGGTCATCAATTAATATATCACCCTTTAAAACATGTTTGTGTCCGCAAAGAATTCGGTTTTGCCATGGTATAAAGGGAAAATGTTCATCTAGCCATTCGCTTTTTTCTTCTAGAGAATTTGGGAATTGCATGGCTGCTGAAGCTATATAAACCTCATGTTTTCTTGAAAGTTGTTCTAAAACATCTTGACTACCAGGTATAATTTTGAGATTTCTAAAAAAACCCCTTCTTGTGGCGTGTTTTCTAACGCTATCTTGATGTGCTTCAGGTACCATTCGCCATACTTCTGATCCAGAGCATAGTTCAGTAGTTAATTCACCATTGAATTCCGCATTATAAAGTTCTATATGAGCACCATAGGTGTCAGCAATAACTTCATCCATATCAACAAATAGTATCATATAAATTAATTTTTAACGAAGTTCGTCAAAACGATTTTAAAGAGAAAATGAAAACAATAAAGAAATTATTCAATATTTCTGTTCAACTTAAAATTTAGGATATAAAAAGCGAATAGCCTAAAGCCTTGTATTTAATGAAAATTGGTATGAAGTCAATAATTTTATTAAATCAGCATAGGTTTCTGTAGGAATTTTATATACTTTGAAATCTAATTTAAAATAATCTAAATCATGAAAAAATCAATCGTTTGTGTTGCAATGGCTAGTACTTTATTATTCTCTAGTTGTTTGGGTTCTTTTAGTGCTTTTAATAATTTAAAAGACTGGAATCAAGGGTTATCGGATAGTAAGTTCGTTAATAACCTAGTTTTTTGGGGTTTAAATATTATACCGGTATATGGTCTTTTCTTTTTAGGAGATACTATAATCTTTAACGTAATCGAATTTTGGAGTGGGTCAAATCCTATTGCTATGAAAGAAGGTGAGCAAGAAATTCAGATGGTAGAAAGAGACGGGAACACTTTTGAAATGACCGCTACTAAAAACAGAATGCAGGTAACGGTTATTGAAGGACCTAAAAAAGGAAAGAAAATTGATTTAGTATATAAGCCAAGTGAAAAGTCCTGGAATGCGGTAAGACCTAATGGTGAGATTATAAAACTTTCATCTTTTGAAGAAGGATTTTATATCGTTTACATGCCAAATGGTACAGAGGTTAAGATAAATGCTTTGAGTTCTAAGGAAGAAGGTTTAGCTCAAATAAAGGAGCAAACAGATTGCTATTATTTAGAAGGTATGTTGGCTGTAAACAACTAAAACAAAGAATTTTAAACAAAAAAAGGTCCTGATGAAAATCAGGACCTTTTTAATTTATAACCGATATTTTAATATCTGTAGTACTCTGGTTTATATGGTCCTTCAACCGTAACGCCTATATAATCGGCTTGGTATTTCTTCAATTCGGTGAGTTCGGCACCTAAACGAGATAAGTGAAGTTTTGCAACTTTTTCATCTAAATGCTTTGGCAGCATATATACATCATTATCATAGTTATCGCTATTCTTCCAAAGCTCAATCTGCGCTAAGGTTTGATTCGTGAAAGAGTTACTCATCACAAAACTTGGATGACCGGTAGCACAGCCTAAATTCACTAATCTTCCTTCTGCCAAAATAATAAGGTCCTTACCATTAATTGTATATTTATCAACTTGAGGTTTAATCTCATCCTTGGTGTGGCCATGGTTTTTATTTAACCAAGCCATATCGATTTCATTATCAAAATGACCAATATTACAAACAATGGCTTTGTCCTTTAGGGCTTCAAAATGTTCAGCTCTAATAATATCTTTATTTCCAGTAGTGGTAATCACTATGTCAGCATTTCCTATAACAGTTTCTAGTTTCTTTACTTCGAAACCGTCCATGCAAGCTTGCAATGCACAAATTGGGTCAATTTCGGTAACAGTTATAATAGAACCTGCGCCTTTAAAAGAAGCAGCCGTACCTTTTCCTACATCACCATATCCGGCTACGACTACACGTTTACCAGCTAACATTGTGTCAGTGGCTCTACGAATAGCATCCACAGCACTCTCGCGACAGCCATATTTATTGTCAAATTTCGATTTCGTTACCGAATCGTTAACATTAATGGCAGGCATTGGTAATGTTCCTTTCTTAACACGTTCGTATAAACGATGAACTCCTGTCGTGGTTTCTTCAGAAAGTCCTTTGATGCCTTTTGCCATTTCTGGATATTTATCTAATACCATATTGGTTAAATCGCCACCATCATCTAAAATCATATTCAATGGCTTTCTATCCTCACCAAAAAATAAAGTTTGTTCTATACACCAATCAAATTCTTCTTCATTCATACCTTTCCAGGCATAAACTGAAACTCCAGTATCTGCAATTGCTGCGGCAGCTTGATCTTGAGTAGAAAATATATTACATGAACTCCAAGTTACATCTGCACCTAAGGCTGTTAATGTTTCAATTAAAACAGCTGTTTGTATAGTCATGTGAAGGCAACCAGCAATACGAGCACCTTGTAAAGGTTGCTCATTTTTATATTCTTCCCTTAACGCCATTAGACCTGGCATTTCAGCTTCTGCTAATTCGATTTCTTTTCTTCCCCAACCAGCAAGGGAAATATCCTTAACCTTATAAGGCACATACGCAATAGTTTTCGTGCTCATATCTTTAAAAATTTTATACTTTCGTTTAATGGTGCGAAATTAGACCTATTTCGTGCAAACCTAAATTTATTTCGTGCAAACCTAGATTTATTTCGTGCAAATGTAGGAATAACACTAAGAATCTCATGCCGCTTTACAAAACTATAACAGTAAATGACGAAACTTCCTTAGCAATTTGGAAGGTTGAAGAGACCGAAGAGAAGTTGTGGGAAAGGATAGAATTGACGCCGCATTGCCAAAATCGTTTCAATGGTATGAAGTCTGAACTTCATCGAAAGGCATTCTTAAGTATAAGGCATTTGTTGGCTGGGTATGGATATGTAGATTCTGATTTGGTTTATGATGAGAATGGGAAACCCCATTTACGCGATGGTAATTTTATTTCTATAACTCACTCACATAATTTTACAGGAATAATTATCAGTACCACTGAGCATGTAGGTATCGACATTGAAATGCAACGTGATAAAATTCTTAGAATAGCGCATAAATTTACTCCCTTTGAAGAATATAAAACCTTGGCAAATACTGCTGCCATTGTTAGAAAGTTGACCATTGTGTGGGGAGCTAAAGAATCTCTATATAAAATTTATGGACACAGAGGGTTGAGCTTTTTACATCATATAGATGTTCAAGATTTCAGGTTTGATACTAAAAATACAACAGCGCAAATAATTTTCAATGGAAATATGTCTAATTATAAGGTACGGTTTCTAGAATTTGAAGATTTTACCTGTGTGTATTCAACAAGAGATAATTAGGGTATAATTAATATCAGTAAATAACTATTAATGGAAATATCAGTAGAATTAACCTTTTCACCTTTGCAAGATGATTTCGAGCAACACATTATAGATTTTATTAAAAAATTACGCGAATCAGGGTTAACCATTCTTGAGAATCCGCTAAGTACTCAAGTTTTTGGTTCTTACGATAAGGTTATGAAAGTCTTGACTACTGAAATCAAGACAGCGTTCGAATTAATGGATAGAGGGTTGTTGTTTATGAAAATAGTTAAATCTGATAGAAGCGCCTATGAGCCCCATTTTTGATTATTTCTTTGGACAATATAATGAGTATGATACCTTAGATATTGTTCTTGAAATCGTTGCAGTGATTTTCGGACTTTTATCTGTTTGGTTTTCCAAGCAAAATAATATTTGGGTGTACCCAACAGGATTGATAAGTACTTCAATTTTCGTTTACTTACTTTTAAAGTGGGGTTTAATTGGCGATATGCTAATTAATGTTTATTATTTTATTATGAGTATATATGGTTGGTATATATGGACAAGAAAAGTAGACGCTGAACATTTCACCCCCATTACCACAGTTACTAAAAAGGAAAATAGAACATCGATATTTATTTTTATTGGAACTGTCATTTTTGTATTTATTGTATATCAAGTTTTTGATAAATGGAACAGCTGGACGGCTTATGTTGATACCATAACAACTGCTATATTTTTTGTGGGTATGTGGTTAATGGCTAAACGGAAAGTTGAAAATTGGATATATTGGATACTTGGCGATATTATTTCGGTGCCACTTTATTTTTATAAAGGATTTACATTTACGAGTTTTCAATATTTAATTTTTACAATATTGGCCATATATGGTTATAATGCATGGAAGAAAAATATAAGCAGGAACCTTCAGATATCGTAAAAGTGGTTCTTTTTGGGCCAGAATCTACCGGTAAAACTACCTTATCAGAACAACTAGCACGACATTATAATACTGTTTGGGTACCAGAATATGCTAGAGACTATTTGCAAGAAAAATGGAATAATGAACGAAAAACCTGTGAGCCACATGATTTATTGCCTATAGCTGAGGGTCAAATGCGACTCGAGAATAAGCTTACCAAAAAAGCAACAAAAATTCTTGTTTGCGATACTGATTTATTAGAAACTAAAGTATATTCCGAAGCTTACTATATTGGTGATTGCGACCCTATTTTAGAAAAATATGCCCTGCAGAATTCTTATGATCTTTACCTCTTGACCTATATAGATATACCTTGGGAAGAGGATGATTTAAGAGATAAGCCAAATGAAAGGGAAGAAATGTTCAACTATTTTAAGCGTACCCTAGAAAAATACGGCAAAAATTTTATTATCTTGAAGGGGAACAAAAAGCAACGTTTAGATAAAGCCATTAACCATATAGATCAGTTATTAGATAAATGATAGAACTTACAGAAAGGGACGAAAAACAATTAAAGGAAAAAGGAATTTCTAAAGAAAGTATGCAGAGTCATATCAATACTTTTAAAGAAGGTATTCCATTTGTGCAACTTAAGAATGCTGCCGTAATAGGTAATGGAATTCTCAAATTTACTAGTTCGGAAGAAAAAGAGCTTATAACTTTTTACGATTCTAAATCAAAAGATTTGGATATTTTAAAATTTGTACCTGCCTCTGGTGCCGCTTCCCGTATGTTCAAGGCCCTTTTTAATTTTTTAGATGTTTATAATCCAAAGAAGGAAACACTTGATGCTTATTTGAAAAGAACCAATGATAAAGACATTAGAATTTTTTCAGAAGGCTTAGAGCGTTTGCCGTTTTATAAAAAAGTAATGGCTAGGTTACCTAAAAACTTTGCTTCGCAAGGTGAAAAAGTCTTTCATTTTGTTTCAGAATTATTGAATGATAATGCACTTAATTATGGTTTTTATCCAAAGGGCTTACTGCCATTTCACAATTATGGAGATGTAGCGGCAACGCCTTTCGAAGAGCATTTAAAAGAAGGCGCATTATATGCGGGTTCGAAAGGAAAAGCAAAACTTCATTTTACTGTTTCAGAGCAGCACGAAGAAATGTTCAAAAAAGAATTTGCAGAATCAGGACCTAGAGTTTCAGAAGTTACAGGTATAAAATATGAGGTAGATTACTCATTTCAAAAATCATCAACCGATACATTGGCAGTTGATATGAATAACAACCCATTTAGAAATGAAGATGGGACTGTATTATTTAGACCAGGTGGACACGGTGCATTAATTCAAAATTTGAATGACCAAGATGCTGATGTCATTTTTATAAAAAATATTGATAATGTAGCTGTAATGGAAGATGCTAAGGCAGTTGCAGATAGTAAAAAAGTATTGGCTGGCGTTCTTCTCAAAGTACAGGAAAAAGCATTTTCATATGCCGCTGAATTGGACAAAGATGAGGTTTCTGACAATAAAATTACAGAAATTAAGACCTTTTTAATGGAGCGTCTTAACGTGAGATTTTCTAATGATTTTGATTCCAAATCAAAATCGGATAAGCTGAACATATTAAAAAGTAAAATTAATAGACCAATTCGTATTTGTGGAATGGTTAAGAATGAAGGTGAGCCAGGAGGTGGGCCATTTTGGATTACAAATGCAAAAGGTGAGGTTTCTTTACAGATAATAGAATCTGCTCAAATAGATATGGAAAATGAGCAACAGGCAAATATTATGAAGAATTCAACTCATTTTAATCCAGTTGATTTGGTATGTGGTGTTCGTAATTATAAAGGTGAAAAATTTGACCTATTAAAATTTGTAGATGATAAGCAAGGTTTTATCACCAGTAAAACAAAAGATGGTAAAGAATTAAAGGCACTAGAACTACCAGGTCTGTGGAACGGAGCTATGGCATTTTGGAATACAATCTTTGTAGAGGTGCCTTTGGTAACTTTTAATCCGGTAAAAAGTGTGGTTGATCTTTTAAAAGAATCGCATCAGGCATAAGTTTCCAACATAATATAGTCTAAAAAGTGTGTAGTTTTTACACGCTTTTTTTATTTGCGCACAGTTTTACCCAATTCTTTTGGTGGCGAATATTGTTTCAGATTGCTGAATTACAGTGTTTTAATGTAATTTTTGAGTCGTAAGATGTCTTGGCATAATTTTTCTAATACAGTTTATGAGATTGTTTAATTTAAAAATTATAAAGATGAAAAAATTAGTTTTTGCAACAGCTTTAGCGTTAGGTAGTTTAACAATGGGAACTGCTGCTACCCCAATTATATTTCATGATGGTATTATGGAAGATATATTTTTACAAGATTATACTGAAGTAGCTACTTCGGATGTACCTACACCAATTATAGAAGCATTAGAAGCGGATTATGCTGGGGCGATATTAAATAAAGCATACGTTGATGATGAAAACAAGTATAAGTTAGAGGTTTCAATGGAAGATGGTACTTCGACAGAACTTTATGCTGATGCCAATGGAAACTGGATAGAAATGTAATACCCCCTATTCAATTTAGTTATTTATAAAGAGCTGCTTCGGCAGCTTTTTTTATAGGTAAAATTTGAAAAATCAGTAAATGGATAATCCATTTACTGATTTACTCCGTAAATGATTAAGATTAAAGATGTAATAACGACTAAAATAGTTAGAATGAAAAATTACGCAATACTTGTTTTATTAGCTTTGGGGATGACGCTTAACGCATCGGCTATGAATGTTTCAAATACAGTAGTATCAGAAGTAGTAATGAATTCGGTTGATGAATTTGTAAAAATAAAATCCAATCAATTAACGCCTCCGGTTATAGAGGAGATATTAAAACAATATCCGACATCTAAACTTGGAGCTGCATATAAGAATGATAAAGGAGAATTTAAATTGGTTATGGTTCTAAAAAGTGGGACTAGAAGAACTGTGTACATTGACCAACATGGTAATTGGATCAATAAAAAATAAGAGTTTCTCTCTTAGCGTTTAAAAAAACTGCAAAATGCAGTTTTTTTTATTTAAAAATGTGACCAACCAAAATAAGTGGTGTCTTAATATATGAAACAATGGTCACTATAGTTTTTATTTCGATTACAACAACAATTTTAGTTTTAGCAATAGCTATGATTTCAAAAATATGTTGGGAAAATTAAAAATTCAAAATATCACTTTCGCGTAAACACTAACCGTTAACTATGAAGGTGCCACCAAGAAGAAATTGTTTTGAAATAGCCCCCAAATTGGCATTACTTTATTTGATTTTTAAAACAAATAGAGATGTTAATTTACGATTTTAAGACAGAAGTTTGATAGGTGGTTGGAGGGAGCTGCGGTTGCAGCTCCTTTTTTTATTTAAGACTTTACTTAAAGTTCTTTAAAATATTGGGTTATACTGTGTAATAAATATACAGTAGTACACAAAATAGACAAGATTACCCATTCATGAGAAGGGTGATGGTTATATAAGTAATTGATATATAGTATTTTGTATTAAATATAATTTGTGGCACTCTTTTTACACTGTTAATAGTATTAGAATGATTTATTAACTTAAAATATAAAAAGATGAAGACATTATTTTTATTTGGAGCATTAACAATAGGAGGTTTCGCAGTTAGTGCGCAAGATGCATTACTTTCTCAGAATGGTGTACGTCATAACCAAGTCAGTGATATTGTGGTAATTGCCGGTGAATTTACAGAAATTTCGGTTTCAGAGATTCCACAAGCTGTCACTGATGCGATATCTAAGAATTTCCCAATGGCGACTTTAGATAAAGCATACGCAAATGAAGAGAAGCAATACAAGTTAGTGCTTTCTCTTGATGATGGTACCCAAGGTACCGTTTATGCCGATGAAGACGGTAATTGGTTAGATATGTAATTATAATAATACTTGTTTGTTCAAGTTGGTTTGGTCAGGAAAGGGTAGCTATATGCTACCCTTTCCTATTTTTATAAAGTAAGTGAAGATATTGGTGTAAGCTTTATGATAATTTTTAAATACTAATAGTCGCCTTATGGTATTTTTACGTAGATACTTTGAATGCCACTTTCGCTATGACCAAAATTTTGATAATTGAAGACGATACCTCATTTGCTCAAATGCTTCAAAAGTTTTTGACAAGAAATGATTTTGATGTTGTTTTAAGTCATTCAGGTTTAGATGGTGAAAAGCAATTGAAAGAGAACAATTTCAACTTGATTATTACTGACCTTCGCTTACCAGATTATGACGGTATAAAATTAGTGTCTGATTTCAATGGAAAAATTCCAATTATTGTAATGACGGGTTATGCAGAGGTTTCCACAGCCGTCAAAGCCATGAAAATGGGGGCCTATGATTATATATCTAAGCCCTTCACTCCCGATCAAATGCTATTGGTTATTGAAGGGGCTTTAAACGCTAAACCTATTTCCCGTATTGAAGTAATTCCACCAGCAAAAGAGGAGGCTGTTTCTAAAGTAATTCTGAATAATGAAGCCAAGATTGGTGAGTTGATTTTAACGAGTGATGCTACTCAAAAACTGGAAGAATATATTGCCCTTGTTGCTCCAACAGATATGTCGGTATTGATTATTGGGGAAAGCGGAACGGGAAAAGAAGTAACTGCAAAACAAATACACGAAAATAGTACAAGAAAAGAAAAACCTTTTGTAGCGTTAGATTGTGGCGCAATACCAAAAGAGCTGGCGACGAGTGAGTTTTTTGGTCACATAAAAGGAAGTTTTACGGGAGCCATTGCAGATAAGGCAGGTAGCTTTGAAGCAGCAAATTACGGAACATTGTTTTTAGATGAGGTGGGAAATTTGTCTTACGAAAATCAAATGCAACTATTAAGGGCACTACAGGAAAGAAAGATTAAAAGAATTGGGAGTAATACTGAAATCAATGTCGATGTTAGAATTTTATCTGCGACCAATGAAGATTTAAAAGTTGCGGTTGAGAAAGGTGCATTTAGAGAAGATTTATATCATAGGCTGAACGAGTTTTCGTTACAGATACCATCTTTAAAAAATCGAGAAGGTGATTTAGAAACTCTAGCTAATCATTTTTTAAATAAGTTCAATGAGAAGTTAGGTAAGCAAATTACAGATTTCTCTGACGAGGTATGGGATTTGTTCTATGCGTACCACTGGCCAGGAAATATTCGTGAGCTTCAAAATATAATACAGCGAGCAGTTTTATTGACCACTGCAGATAAAATAGAACAGAAGGTATTACCTGTTGAATTGTTAAGTCCGGCAGAAAGGCGAACTGATTTCGGAAATCTTTCAAAAGCTGATTTTGAGAAAGAGCAGATTGTTAATGCTTTAAAGCGCACAAATTATAATAAGTCTAAGGCAGCTAAATTACTTCAGATTACGAGAAAAACACTGTATAATCGAATCAACTATTATGATTTAGATTTGTAGTAATTTCTTGCATAAGAGCCTCGATTTTTTGCAGTACCTCTGTGCTTTCCTCTTTCAATTCCTCTAAGGTTTTTTCACCTGTTTTCAAGACTTCAAAATTCTCCAAAATTGGAATAGCATTTAGAACTTGAAGTTGTCTGAACATAGGAAGCATTTTGTGTGCTATTTGGTTCAATTTAGAAATGTCAAAATTAGATATGGCATATTTAAGATGGTTTCTATTTTCTATTGTGTCCATTTTAAAAGAATATAGTACTTCATTAATTGCCCTTTTATCTTCTCCTAAGAACATTTTTATAGTCTCTAAGCTATACGAATCTTCATTTTTTTTATTCGAATAAATCGTCTCAATAACTTCCGTTTTCGTTGTACGATTACTTATTTCATTAAGTTTTTGGAGCAAGGCTGTTTTTGAAAATGGTTTAAGAATAAGCTCGTCAAAACCTTCATGTGTAAAATGTTCAAGAGGTAAATCTCTTCTACCGGTCATAGCCAAAATAGGTTGATTTGTATAATTAAGATATACTCCTGATTTTAATTTTGAAACAATCTCATAACCCGTTACAGTTGGCATTTCAATATCGGTTAATACTACATCATATTTAAACTTCTCTTCTGTTTTATAGGAATTGAAATCAGAAAAAAGTAGTGTCTCTATATCTTCAGATTTCAACATTTCACCTATCAATTTTAGAAACGAAGTGTCATCGTCAAAAACCAACATTTTCAGATTTTTTGAAATTACCTTTTCTTTGGGTAATGGGTCAGATTCTACTCCAAATTCTACGGGTATTTCAAGTATAAATGAACTTCCTTTATCAATTTCACTATCTAAAAAGATGGTACCACCTAGTAATTCGGTAAGCTTCTTAGTTATTGTTAATCCTAAGCCATAACCTCCATATTTTTTGTCGGTATCGTTTTCAGCTTGAGTGAATTCCTTAAAAATTAATTCCTGCTTCTCTTTTGAGATGCCAATACCTGTGTCGCTTATTTGAAATATAAGATGGTTAAACATATTCTTTTCAATCACCTTTCCAGTCAAAGTTATAGTGCCTTTATCGGTGAATTTGTAGGCATTTCCTAATAAATTAGAAATAATCTGGCGTAAACGAAAAGCATCAGAAACTATAGAGGTCTTCAATGATTCGTCCAAATTTAAGATTAGCTTAATTTCTTTATTTTTGTATTGTGATGCAATATTTTTTGAGCTTTCCTGTATCAACTTATCTAGCCTAAAAGTAGATTTCTTGGCAATCATTTTACCAGCCTCTAGCTGGGAAAAATCAAGTAAATCATTTACTAGATTATTTACGTACGTGGTTGCAGATTTAATATGGGAAATGTGCTCTTTGTTATTTTCAAGGTTATCAGATTCTTCAATGATATTGGCATATCCACTAATGGTATTTAACGGCGTTCGTAAATCGTGACTAACAGTTGCTATTAATTGTTCTCTACTTTTTAGTAGCGATTCTGAATATGCCTTTTCTTTTTCAAGATTTTCTTTAAACTGGTTCGCTTTCCAAAAATCACGGTTAAGAATAAATGTAAAAAACGCTACTACCAAAAAGCCGAGAAGGGCTGCAATTACCGCTAAACGGATACTTCTTTTTAATAAGTTTTCCTTTTTAATAGAATTTGCTAAGCTATTCATGATGATCTCTTGCTCAAAAGAAGAAAGTATGGTACGTAATTGCTGTGAAAGTTCAAGATCGGTTTTGTTGATATTCGTTTCACGAACAGCTAATGAATTTTCGTTCAGGGTGTTTTCTTGTTGTACATCTTTCAATAGATTTTTAGAAACTTGAACTACACTGTCCATAGTTTGTGCTTTTTGTAGCGGATTATTTTCATCGAGTACATTTGCATTTAAATAATCTGCTACCTTTTTAATGGCACTTTGCGCTTTTGGCGATAGTTCATCAAGATTTGGAGCCAATCCTTCTGGTTTAATGATGCCTAAGGATTCTTCAAGTTTATCAAACTCTTTTAATGCAGAGTTTATGGCTGTTCCCGTTTGATCTTTAAGTCTTATGGAGCGTAGTGCGTTAATATTGGTGACCTTCTTGTTCAGCAAAGCGCTAAGACTGTCTAAGAGTCCGGCTTGGTAATCACTATCGGTAAGGGTTTTTAGTTCTTCAATATTGGTGTAAATAGAATCTATTTTGTTCTCGTAAGCGGTAAAATTGACCTTACTTTTTGTTTGTATAGCCAATTTAGAAAGGCTTTCCGCTTCGTAAAGTTGCGCTAGAAACGAGTTGGTTTTAAGTAGTTTATTGTCTTTTTCTGTAGTCTTTTCTGTAGCTAAGTATTCTTGAAGTTCGGTATATATATAGTACGATGCTATGACACCTAATATGACCAAAAGCAAATAGCTTATGGTAATTTTAAGAGTGAATTTATTTTTTTTAGAATCCATATAATCTAGTAATGCGCTTAGTATAAATACGATAAAACCTTGAGAGTAAGTTCTAAAATGTTGTTAATTAAACAAGCTGTTATTTTTATGAAATTCCTTATGACAGTTTAAATAACTGCATTACATTTGCTGCATCTCAAAGGGGTGCCGAAATCTAAACATATTTAGAATAAAGCTGAGATTATACCCAAAGAACCTGGGCGGGTAATGCTGCCAAGGGACAATTCAAAAATTTAATTTAAATTTTTGAAGTAAGACGTAGTATGGTTTTTTTATTCATATGAAATCTTTTGGAAACCGAGCTTAGTTGCTCAAAAATCAATTTTAACTTAGAATAATAGCCCCTTTTATTCGTAATTATTTTACGAATGAAACTATCTATTTTCACAATTGCGGCGTTTTTTGCGCTGAGTATGGGTGTCTGTGCCCAAGACCAGGAAACCGATTCTTTAGAGGGTCAAAAAGTAGTACTAGACGAAGTGTTCGTCTCGGCAATTAGGGTAACCAAAGAGTCTCCGGTTACATTTTCTAATCTTACCAAAGAGGATATTAAACCAAGAAACTTGGGTCAAGATATTCCTGTCTTAATGAATTTTTTACCATCTGTAGTAACGACCACAGATGCAGGTGCAGGTATAGGGTATACAGGTATAAGAGTTAGAGGTAGTGATGCTTCGCGGGTAAATGTTACCATAAACGGCATACCCTATAACGATGCAGAATCGCAAGGAACATTCTGGGTTAATATGCCAGATTTTGCCTCTTCAACTGAAAGTTTACAATTACAGCGAGGGGTCGGTACATCAACCAACGGGGCAGGTGCTTTTGGAGCCAGCTTAAATGTATTGACCGATGGTTTTTCTGAAGATGCTTATGGTCAAATATCAACTTCGATTGGTAGTTTTAATACACTGAGAAATAATTTAAAGTTCAGTACTGGCCTATTAAATGATCAAGTAGAGTTTTCTGGGAGATTATCAAAAATTAATTCGGACGGTTATATTGATAGGGCGGAGTCAGATTTGGATTCTTACTTTTTACAAGGAGCATATAAAGATGACAATACTTTAATAAAGGCATTACTATTCGGCGGTCATGAAATTACATACCAAGCATGGTATGGTGTTGATTCTCAAACTTTGACTGATGACAGAACATTTAATCCTTCAGGTATTTATACAGATATAGATGGTAATACCCAGTTTTATGACAATGAGGTAGATAATTATAAGCAAGATCATGCCCAGTTATTATGGAATGAAAAGATTTCAGATTTCTGGAGCACCAATATTGCCTTACACTATACCAGAGGTAGGGGTTTTTTTGAACAATATAAAGAAGCGGATGATTTTTCTACCTATGGTTTTGAGCCCATAATTGTTGATGGGGAAGAAGTGAATACTACAGACGTAATAAGAAGGCGTTGGTTAGATAATGACTTTTATGGAACTGTTTTTTCTGCAAATTACAGGAAAGAAAAGTTAGATTTAATTATGGGAGGTGGTTTTAACAAGTATGAAGGCGACCATTTTGGTGAAGTAATTTGGGCAAGATATGCAAGTAACAGTAGTTATCAAGACCGTTATTACGATGACAGTTCATCTAAAACAGACTTTAATGTATATACTAAAGCAAATTATCATTTGAATGATCAGTGGTCGGTATATGGAGATTTACAATATAGAACTGTCGGTTATAAAGCGAATGGTGAAGATACAGGTATTGTAGATGATACCTTCAATTTTTTTAATCCGAAAGCTGGGGTTACGTTTGACTTGAATGCGAACAACAATTTTTATTTGTCTTACGCGGTAGCGAACAGAGAGCCGAATAGAAATGATTATGAAAGCGGAAATCCGAAACCAGAAAAGTTGAACGATTTTGAATTAGGGTGGCGGTATGTATCGACCGATGTTCAGTTTAATACTAACATGTATTATATGAGCTATAAGGATCAATTGGTTCTTACAGGAGAACTAAATGATGTAGGTGCACCATTAAGAGAAAATATAGGAGATAGTTATAGATTAGGACTTGAAATTGACGCAAACATTCGATTTAGTGACAAGTTTAGTATTCGACCTAACGTTGCTTTAAGCACTAATAAAAATGTTGACTTTTTTATTGTTAGAGATGATGTGTTGCAAGATTTGGGGAATACAACCATTGCATTTTCACCATCTTTAGTTGCGGGTAATATTCTGAACTATACACCATATGAAGCTTTGAATTTATCTCTTTTCTCAAAATATGTAGGTGAGCAATATCTTAGTAATACAGATACCGAAGCATCGAAGTTAGATTCTTATTTTACAACAGATTTTAATGTCACTTATGAGATTAAAATGGACAAAATTTTGAAGTCTATCGTAATTTCTGGGTTGGTGAATAATATGTTAAACGAAAAATATGTTTCTAACGGATATACGTATTTAGATTCATGGTCAACACCTGGAAATACTTTTGAAGTACAGGGGTATTATCCACAAGCTGGGACAAACTTTCTAATTGGAGCAACGCTTAATTTTTAATATATAAAGTCAACTTAAAGTATAGCTATTTTATCTTAAATATTTGTTTATTAGATACGATGTAAGGAAGAATATTCTAATTTTAGTTACTTAAATTCTGGGGTTATGGAGCGTAATATTCCTGTATTTGGTAGTAGATTGAGAAACAATATTGTTACAGTTCCAGAGGTTATTTCGCAGTGTTCTGGAATACGGGTTTTTGGACAATCAATTAAATCGTTCCTGTTTAGTACCGATGTTGCAATAATTAGAAATACAAATGCCAATGCTATAATTGCCGTTTATCCTTTTACACCTCAGCCAGTTATTTCAAATGCATTGATTTTAGCTGCCGATAAACCTATTTTCTGCGGAGTAGGTGGTGGAATAACAACAGGAGCTAGGTCTTTAGAGTTAGCCATTCATGCAGAATTTCAAGGAGCTTTGGGGGTGGTATTAAACAAGCCAACCCCAAATAGCCTTATTTGTCTGTTAAAAGAGAAAATTGATATTCCGGTTACTATAACGGTAGTATCCGAAAAAGATGATATTAAAGGTAGACTGCACGCCGGAGTAGATATTTTTAATGTTTCTGGAGCAGGAAAAACAGCAGATATCATAAAGAAAATAAGAGATTTAGATGCAGATGTAGCCATTATTGCTACGGGTGGTAAAACCGATGAAACTATAATGATGGCCATTGAGGCTGGTGCCAATGCAATTTCTTATACGCCACCGAGTACAGGTGAGATTTTCAAAGAAATAATGGATAGATATAGATTAGAGGAATAAACGTTAATTCGATATTACAACTATGTTACCGCCAAAACTGGTTCTATATTCCAGCATGTCATAATAGCGGTTGCCATCCTCAGGTCTATTTAAGAGCTGACCGGTAAAAAGGCTATATTCATAATCTTCGCAAGAACAGGTTGCCACTTGACCATTTAGGGTCATAGTAGAACAATCGTTTGGAGCGTGATTAGGGCAACTTGCCTCAAAAGCTCTAAATTGATCAAAGCCGGCATTAATAACAAATACCCCTTTTGTGCCAGCTGTGGCACTTTGTATAAATACTGCACTACCCGTATTCGTTAGAGGGCTATAAGAAGGTAAATTTAAATTAGCTTCGAAACGAAAACTTATCTCCTGTAAATATGGATTTCTATTGGTGCCATCATTGCTGCAAGCAGTGATTATCAGTAACATTAGGATGCTTAAATAACGAATCATGCTATAATTTTGTTTTGAAAAACTTGGACAAATGTGCGTAAAAATTATGTATATTTGTGTTAAATCCTCTCTTAAAAAGCCAGACTAAATGGCAATTGCAGAGGATTTGTCTATTTATAAAACGAGGATGTTATGAGTAACGTATCATACTATACTGCCGAGGGTTTAAAAAAACTTAAAGCAGAACTAAATCACTTAAGAGATGTTGAGCGGCCTAAGGCTTCTCAGGCAATTGCCGAAGCGAGAGATAAAGGTGATCTTTCAGAAAATGCTGAATATGACGCTGCAAAAGAAGCGCAGGGTCTTCTTGAAATGAAGATTGCTAGATTAGAAAATACTGTAGCTAATGCTCGTTTAATTGATGAGTCACAATTAGATACATCTAAAGTATTGGTGCTCTCTAGCGTGAAGTTGAAAAATCAAAATAACGGCATGGAGATGACCTATAAATTGGTCGCAGAAAGCGAAGCGGATTTAAAAGCGGGTAAAATTTCTGTGAATTCGCCAATAGGTAAAGGTCTGCTAGGTAAAAAAGTAGGAGACACTGCTGAAATTACTGTGCCAAATGGTGCATTGAAATTCGAAATTCTTGAAATTACAAGAGGTTAGATTTTTAAAATAACTATATTTAATCCTACCCATTTAAAAAGGGTAGGATTTTTTATTTCCACAAAAATTTAAATTATGCCGACTATTTTTACCAAAATTATTACTGGAGAAATACCTTGTTATAAGGTTGCCGAAAATGAAAACTATTTGGCTTTTTTAGATATTAACCCGAATGCAAAAGGTCATACCCTTTGTATCCCAAAAAAGGAAGAAAACAAGTTATTTGACCTTGATGAGGATGCCTATTTAGGATTAATGTCTTTTTCGAGAAAAGTTGCAAAGGCTCTCGAAAAAACAGTCGATTGTAAACGTATTGGTATGAGTGTAATAGGTTTAGAAGTGCCTCATGTGCATGTTCATTTAATACCATTAAATGAAATGAAAGATGCCACTTTTCAACATAAGGTGAAATTAACAGATAAAGAGCTAACTAGCCTTGCAAAAGCAATACGTGCTAAAATTGAATAGCCCCAGAAATTAATAAATAAACAGCACCCGCAACTATTGCTATTAAAGCCAATAATAATGCGTAAAAAAGTAAGGTTGGTTTAGAGGATTTTTTTTCGGGAATAGTCGTTTTTTGATAATAGTTGAACATGCGTTCAATGTCTTCGGTCCAGCTAACAGGATAGATTGTGGAATGGCAAGTATTACATACCAGTTTGTTACTTAATACAGCAGTGGTTTTGTGAAAAAAACTGCCATAAGAATGTTTTTGATAGAAGGTTAGTTTTAAGTCTTGGTTAAAACACTCAGGACAGTTATTGTTTAATCCGGTTTCTTTAATAACTACTAGTTTTTCCTTAGCCATAATCAGTGGGACACTTTTAGAGAAATTTGCATAATAGTACCTTCTTTGCCAGATGATAGCACTTTTATTTTGCCATCATGATATTCTTCAACAATACGTTTAACCAAAGAAAGCCCTAGGCCCCAGCCCCTTTTTTTAGAAGTGAAACCAGGTGTAAAGATACTATTATAGTTGCTCTTAGAAATACCATGTCCCGTATCTGCAATTAAGATATTCACATATTTACCGTCGGGTACAATTTCTATAGCGATACTGCCCTTGCCGCGCATAGCATCGATTCCGTTTTTGACTAAATTTTCAATGGTCCAATTATACAAAGAGCTATTTAGTAAAACAGGTAATTGATTCACTTTTGAACTAAATGAAAAATGAATGAGCTTAGAACTTCTTCTTTTTAGATAGTCGAAGGCGTCTTGCGTTTCTTTAACAATATCACTTTCTACAAGTTTAGGCAACGATCCAATTTTTGAAAATCGTTCGGTAATTGTTTGCAACCTATCAATGTCTTTTTCAATCTCTTTAGTGATGCTTGGGTTTATTGATTCGGTCTTTAATAATTCGTTCCAACCTAAAAGCGAAGATAGTGGAGTTCCTATTTGATGAGCGGTTTCCTTGGCCATACCTGCCCATAATTTATTCTGCTCGGCTGCCTTATTGGTTTTGAACAGAAAGTAAATAACCGCTGCGAACAGAAAAATAATAAGTAATAAGGCAATAGGATAAAACTTCAATTTATTCAGTACCTCTGAATTGCCGTAGTATAGTGTTGCCAAGTGTTCCCCTTGTTGGTCTATGGAAATAGGAGTGTTCTCGTTCTTAAACTTTTTTAGCTGATTTTGTATGTAAATGGAATCTTTAGCTTTGTTCGGCGGAAAATTATTGACCCTAATGGTTTCATCCTTATTAATAAGGATCATTGGGGTAGAGGTGTTGTTTTGAAATACCTTTAAATGAAGGCTACCTAAGTCTACGGTCTCAGACGATTGTAAAAATTCGGATTGTGCGGTTGCCCAAATCTCCATTTTTAAACGTTCCTCTTCTTTAAATTGTTTAAAAAAACTATTGGTATTCCATAAGATAAGGCTCACAACAGCAAAGGAGCCTATCAATAGAAAAATGTTGGAAATCTTGTTTTTAGGGATAAAGTTCATCCAAAAGTTGTCTAATACTAAAGATAACCTAAAATGTAAATAATTGTTGTGTTGTTATCTGCACAGGTTGTTTTATTCCCGCTTCATTTTACCTATTTTTGAACTTTATTGTAAAAAGAGTTCAAGATGGAAATAGAAGGTAAAGTAAAATTGATCGGTGAAACCCAAACCTTTGGTTCTAATGGGTTTAGAAAAAGAGAATTGGTAGTAACTACAGATGAACAATATCCACAACATATTATGGTAGAGTTTGTTCAGGATAAGTGCGATTTATTAAATTCTTATAAGGTTGGGCAAGATGTAAAAGTCAGCATTAATCTAAGAGGCCGTGAATGGACCAACCCTCAAGGAGAGGTAAAATACTTTAACTCTATTCAAGGATGGCGAATAGAAGGTTCATCTCAAGCACAACCAGCAGGTATGCCACCGGTACCACCTATGGAAGCATTTGAGCCAGCAGATGATTTAAACGAAGAAGACCATGACGATTTACCATTTTAAAGGGCTAGATAATCATAGATAGACGTATTGTCTTTATAATTTAAAACTTGTTTGACTTTAATGGTTAAACAAGTTTTTTGTTTTTATGAACTTTTGTTTAATTTGAAAAAAATGGAAAAGTCTCAACACAGATTGTTTTTTTTAACCGATGAATTAGGGTTTCCACCAGTGGATACTGCAAATTCAGATGGTCTTTTAGCGGTTGGTGGTGACCTTTCTCCAGAGCGATTGTTATTAGCGTATCATCAGGGTATTTTCCCTTGGTTCAATGAAGATTCCATAATATTATGGTGGAGTCCTGATCCGAGAATGGTTCTTTATCCAAGGCAGATTAAAATATCTAAAAGCATGGGAAAAGTGCTTCGAGATAATCGATTCAGGTTAACCAAAAATACGTGTTTCAAAGAGGTGTTAGAATATTGTTCTTCAGTAGATAGACCTGGTCAAGATGGCACATGGATAACAGAGCAAATGAAAAAGGCATATCTACAATTGCATGAAAAAGGCATAGCTAAATCATATGAAGCCTGGGAAGGAGATAAGTTGGTGGGTGGGCTCTATGGAGTAGATTTAGGTCATGTATTTTGTGGAGAAAGTATGTTTAGTTTAACATCAAACGCTTCTAAATTCGTCTTCATAAAACTGGCACAAGAATTACAAGAACAGGGATATAAAATTATTGATTGCCAATTACACACAGATCATTTAGAAAGTTTAGGAGCACAAGAAATATCTCGAAAAGAATTTTTAAAACTTTTAAAGTGAGTTATCTGTTTTTCAACTAATAAAGAACATGGTCATAATTTGAAGGAAGCGCGCTTCTCATTTTTTTAAAATTACCATCTGCATCAAATTGAATTTCATAGTCTAAATTCCTTTTTTCTTTTTTTCCTACCACATCAATTTCATAAAGGATTGAAGGTAGAATTAAATTTTGAAAAGCATTTTTAAATATTTCTTCTATAGTATTATCATTTGAATAATATTGCTGTTGAAGATTTCTAATTCGATATTTAGAGAAATTATTGTTCAAATATTGTTCAATATTTGAATACGTGTCGTTCGGGATATCTGTGGAATTAATTAATATTTCAATTTTTTCTAAAGAGCCTTCCTTGTCGAATTCTATACTATACCACAGCTTATCTTTCTTAAGTTTGGCTCTAAAACTTACTTTTTTACTATCGGTTTCTTGATAGAATTTTAAACGTTTAGCACCTATAATATTATCGACTATAAGAGCATGAGCGGCTGAAGGAAATTGAGATTTTAAAATGCGAAATTCTCGTTCATAAGTAGATTGTGCAAAGCTCAAATGACCGCATGCAAAAACTGAAACCAAAATAAGATTAACATATATTTTTTTCAATTGTAGTAGGTTTAAATTGATGATTATACCTCGTGGTATCTAAAGCATTCTATCTCATGGTCATTAACTAATCCCGTGGCCTGCATAAACGCATATATAATTGTACTTCCAACAAATTTAAAACCACGCTTTTTCAAGTCTTTGCTTATTGCATCAGAAGTTGGGGTATTCGCAGGAGCTTCTTTGTAGTTGAGAACTTTGTTTTTCACCGATACACCTTTAACGAATTGCCATAAGTATTCACTAAACGTTCCAAATTCTTTTTGAACATCAATGTATGCTTGAGCATTACTTACGGTAGCACGAACTTTTAATTTATTTCTAATGATACCTTCGTTTTGTAATAGTTTTAAAATTTTAGGTTCTTGGTATTTGGCAATTTTTTGGTAATCGAAATTATCAAATGCTTTTCTGAAATTCTCACGTCGTTTTAAAATGGTAATCCAACTTAATCCTGCTTGAAATGTTTCTAAAACCAAAAATTCAAATAATAAATCATCATTTTTAACGGGAACTCCCCATTCTTCGTCATGATATGCTTCGTAAAGCGAATCACCTTTGCACCAACCACAGCGATGTTTTCCCATGATTTAAAAGTACTATATATTGCTGTGCTGTCAAATTAAAATAAATTAACAATATATAAATATAAGGGCATGCCTATGGTAATATTAAAGGGAAAAGTGATTGCGAGAGCCATTGGTAAATACAAACTAGGATTCGCTTTGGGAGCGGCCAATCTCATGGCGGCCGGCACCGCTATATAAGATGCGCTAGCGGCTAGTATAGCAAACAAAAATCGGTTACCGATACTTTCGGTAAATACAGAGCTTATTATAGCTACTACACTACCATTTATTAAAGGGATGATTATTGCGAATAAGAATGCAAACCAGCCTTTTTTAAGGAAATCAGCCAATTTTTTGCCGCTTGTAATTCCCATGTCCAATAAAAAAACAGCTAAGAATCCTTTAAAAATGTCTGTTGTAAATGGCTCAATGCCTCTTGCGTGTTGATCGCTTGCCAAGAACCCAATAACTAAGCTTCCTATGATTAATAGTACACTACCGTTAGTGAGAGAATGTTTAAAAACACTTGGTAATGAAATTTTATTTTCCTTATTTTTTTGAAAATATGACATGAGTAATACACCAATGATTATTGAGGGAGCTTCCATTAGTGCCATAACTGCAACCATATGTCCGCCAAATTCTATTTGCTCCATTTCTAAGAATGAAACGGCAGTTACAAATGTTACTGCGCTAACAGAGCCGTATGAAGCCGCTATTGCGCCAGAATTGGCAACACTAAATTTTGTTCTTAGTGCAAAATAAGTATAGATGGGTACAAAGAGGGCTAGAAAGACCCCGAATAATAGAGACCATAATATTTCTATATCCAAATGGCTGTGAGAAAGTTCTAATCCACCTTTAAACCCAATGGAGAACATCAAATACAGAGAAATGAATTTTGATGAATTTGGAGGTATTTCTAAGTCACTCTTTAATTGAACTGCTATTACACCTAGAAAGAAAAAGAGCAGCGCAGGGTTGGTCAGGTTATCTAACAATAAGTTTAAATCCATAAAATTGGTACTTATAAAGGAGAATAAAGAATTAGGTTGTTTTAATAACTCACTTAATTTTAAATATTAGAGACGCAAGTTTTATTCGTTAATTGAAATTTCTAAAACACCATTTATTTTAATAGTAACCCCTTTAGACTTCGCTTGTTTAAAAAACTGTTTTGCTGCCAATTTATCATTTTCTAATTCTGTAATTCTACTATCAGGAAATTTGGTGTTTGCTCCAGAAAAACCTTCACACATGGCTAAGCGTTGTAGTTTGTGAAAATTTATTTTTTCATTAATTAATGATTGAATTACATCATTGGCTTCTGAGACGGTAAATTCTCCATCAATAAGTTGAATCTTTTGTTTTGTTCTAATTTTTTGAACTGGATTTTTTACTGCTGATTTCATAAAATATTTTTTATTATTTTTAAATCTGATACAAATCTTATATTTTTAATTCATAAATTTTTATTTATATTAATTATGTTAAGCATAAAAATAATTAATGAATTATATTTTATCATCAATTAAATATATTTGAAAACCAAAGTATTACGAAAGCTTCTGAGGAGCTACATTTAATACAGCCAGCTATTTCAATACAGTTAAAGAACTCTCAAGACCAATTTTCCATTCCGCTTACCGAGGTGGTTGGTAGAAAACTTTATGTGACAGATTTCTGAAAAGAAATTGCGTTAGCTGCTGAAAAAATATTAAATGAGGTAGATGAGATAAACTATAAGACCCTTGTTTTTAAAGGTGAGTTGGTCGGTAAATTAAAATTCTCAAAAGTAACTACCACTAAATATGCAATGCCGTATATGTTATCTAATTTTATAGGTCAAAATAAAGGTGTCGACTTAATTATAGACGTTACCAATAAGGTTCAGGTAATTGAAAGTTTGGAGTTGAACAAAGTTGATTTTGCAATGGTCTCCGTGGTGCCTAAAAAATTAAATTTTGAACGTGTTGAGCTGATGCAGAATAAACTCTATTTAATTGCAGGTAAACGTGGTTTGAATAAAGCCAATCTTAGCGAAAAGAAGCTTTTTGAACAATTACCATTAATTTATAGAGAAATGGGATCTGCAACAAGAGTTGCAATGGAGCAATTTATAATTAAGAATAAGTTTGACGTTCGAAAAAAAAATAGAGCTTACTTCTTATGAAGCGGTAAAGCAGGCGGTTATTGCTGGTTTAGGATTTTCGATAATGCCTATTATGGGATTGAAAAATGAGCTCATGAACAATGACACTCAAATTATACCAGTTAAAGGACGGCCAATTATTACCAAATGGAATTTAATATGGTTGAAGTCTAAAAATTATCACCTACTGCTAAGGCTTTTTTTAGAATATTTAAGATCAGAAAAAGAACAAATGATAAATGATAATTGGATAGATGCTTACTGATCATTTCTATACTTTGGCCGTTTGATCACGTAACGTTTGGGTCTGTTCTGCATCCATATAAATAATTGGTACAGCATAAAGCATTGGCATATTTTCAGGATAATTGACTCTAAGAATTTGATTAATAGTACTAAATAATAAAGCTTTCGTCTTCCCTTCTACGATTGTTTGTTTTTCATAGCCTATTTCACCCGTATTTAAATTTTTGCCAAATACTTTTTTGGTTGAAATACTTGCACTATAAATTAGATCTTGGGCCAAAAGTAATTTTGCTATCTCCTTGGCTTGCTTTTTATTTTTCACAGTAATATATCCTAATATCATATCTTAAATATTTTGATACAATTTTAGTTGTATCCGTTAATGTTATTTCAGTGTTGATTAATTAGCAAAAAAAATCCTAACTGGTCTGTAATAAAAAGTGCCATTTAGGATTTTCATCAATTTTTATTGATTTATTACGTCAAGATTTTTGACCAGAGTTTAATTGCTTAAGCTCCTTATTGTTCAACGCGCTTTTTAAGTCGGCATTCACGTAAGAAAATATATTAAAAAATTTTTTACCATTTAAAGGAATCAGTCTAGCAACAGATTCGTCTGATATTGCTTCAATTTGTACACGCATTCCATTTAGGCCTTTGTAATTGGCAATGGAACCGCGTTTAATTATAAAATTGGGCTTTGGAAAATAGAGATATTGAAATGGAGTGTTTGAATCTTTACTTATAATTAATACATCGCCTGGTTTCAAATCACTGACCTCGTTTTGGCTAAAACTGCTATATGAGAACATTAAAAAAGCAAGCAGTACAATTGTATACTTCATAATACTTCATTTAAGGGTTAAACGTTGTTTTCATCATTTGAAACATATATTTCATTAATGTGTTTTTTATCAAATACAGAAATATAAGCATCAGATATTTTTCTGATTAGATCTAAAATAGCAAAAAATCTAAAATAAGAAAGCAATACTTTCGTTAAATAATGTTAAACTATTATTAGTTAATAGTAATGCTATTATATTTGTAATGGATTTAAATTTATTTAAACATGGATAGATTATTACAGGGTGTAACTATTAAAATCAACGACAAGCTATTTGTTAAAGATCCTGTTTCTTCTGAATTGGGTAAGAATATTGTGAGAGTCAGTATTTTGATGATTAATGAAATGGGTTGGGAAAATTTCACTTTCAAGAAGCTAGGCAATGAAATTGGTTCGAATGAAAGTTCTATCTACCGTTATTTTGAAAATAAACACAAACTACTGTTGTACTTAACCTCTTGGTATTGGGGTTGGATGGAATATTATTTGGTTTTTGCAACAAACAGTATCGCTCAGCCGAAAGAAAAATTACTGAAAGCTGTGCAGATTATTACCCGAGAAGTTAAAGAAGATTCAGCTTTCTCGCACATTAATGAAATTTTATTGAATAAAATTGTTATAAACGAATACTCGAAATCCTATTTGACCAAAGAGGTGGATGCTGAAAACAAAGAAGGGTATTTTGTTATTTATAAAAGAATGGTAGGTAGACTGCGTGATATGATAATAGAAGTAAATTCAGATTATAAATATCCTTCCAGTTTGGCAAGTACTATTTTAGAAGGTGCTCTACATCAGCATTTTTTAAAGGATCATTTCATCTCCATTACAGATTGTAATGATAAGGTGACACCAACGGAATATTTAACCGATCTTGTGTTTAATACTTTAAATCAGAATTTTAATGGCTAAAAATATATTAACATCATGGCAACGTTTCATAGGGTTACTGAAGCTTGATAAAAGAGACGTTTTTCAAGTTTTTTATTACGCCATTTTTGCGGGCGTTGTAAACCTGTCGCTTCCGTTAGGTATACAAGCAATTATAAATTTAATGCAAGGTGCTCAAATAAGTACTTCTTGGATTGTTCTTGTAATACTTGTAACGATAGGGGTTGCCTTTGTGGGGATACTTCAGTTAATGCAGATTAGGATTATCGAAAATGTTCAGCAAAAGATATTTACCAGATCTTCATTTGAATTTGCGTACAGGTTCCCTAAAATTAAGATGAGTGAACTTCATAACTATTATCCGCCAGAATTGGCAAATAGATTTTTTGATACGTTGACTATACAAAAATCATTATCAAAGGTTTTGATAGATTTTCCTGCTGCTTTATTGCAAATTGTATTCGGGTTATTGTTGCTGTCATTTTACCATCCTTTTTTCATCGTATACGGTATTCTCTTACTCTTATTGATATATGTGGTATTCAAGTTTACAGCGCAAAGAGGTTTAGATACGAGCTTAGATGAATCTAAAAGCAAATACAAAGTAGCGCATTGGATACAGGAGGTGGCACGATCAATAGTTAGTTTTAAGCTTTCCGGGAAAACATCTCATGCATTAGATAAAAATGATGCGTTGGTCGTTGAATACTTAAATGCCAGAGAAAGTCATTTTAATGTTTTAGTACTTCAGTTTATTCAAATGATCGGCTTTAAAGTCTTAGTTACTGGCGGACTTTTGTTGATAGGTGGGTTATTGGTTTTGAATCAAGAGATGAATATCGGGCAGTTTGTGGCGGCAGAAATTATCATTCTATTGGTCATAAATTCTGTAGAAAAATTAATTCTAGGTTTAGAGACTTTTTATGATTTATTGACATCATTAGAGAAAATGGGTCAAGTGGTCGATAAGGAATTAGAGCCACAAGAAGGAGAAAAACCATTCATTGAAAACCAACCTTTTACAATTGAGTTAAGTGATGTTTCTTATAGTGTTCCGCAACCGAAAAGACTAATTATTTCAAATCTTGATTTGACGATTACGCCAAATTGCACCATTTTATTAAGAGGAAAGAGTGGTTCTGGCAAAAACACCTTATTAAGAATCATTGCAGGAATTTTGGAGCCAGACAGTGGTGGAGTTTATGTGAATGGGGTTTCGTTAAAAGGGATGAATTTAAACTATTACCGTTCTCATTTAGGTCAGTCTTTGCCCGAAGAATCACCTTTTGAAGGCACAATTTTAGACAACATAACTTTTGGGGATAAGAACACCACAAATGAGCAGGTATATTGGGCGCTTGATAAAGTAGGGCTTACTGAGTTTGTTAAAAAACAACCAGATGGATTGAATACGGTTCTTTATCCTGAGGGGAAACAAATACCTTATACCATTTCTAAGAAAATTGTATTGGCAAGAAGTATTGTAAGAAAGCCTAAACTACTTATTTTAAAGGATCCATTAGATCAATTTAATACTGAAGAAGCTGACAGAATTTTAAATTTCTTAAGTGATTCATCTAACGGGTGGGCCCTTTTGGTTGTGAGTGAAAGTGATAAATGGATTAAAAAGTGTTCGAGAATCATTACGATGGATAAAGGAAGAATTGTAAACGAAATAAAGGGGAAAGATGCTTAATATATCTCATAAAAAACTGAATGAAAAAGTTTCTTTAGAGCGTTTTAAATCCGTTCAAAAAGTTGACCACAAAAGGCATTACAAACATTTTAATCGCTTTTTATTCGCTTTCGCAGTGGTAGGTGTCATTGTTCTGTTTCTACCTTGGACTCAAACTATCAATTCTAGAGGGTTCTTGACTACTTTAACTCCAGGGCAACGACCACAAACGATTCAATCTCAAATACCTGGCAGAATAGAGCAATGGTTCGTTAGAGAAGGCGATTATGTTAAAAAGGGTGATACTATTCTGTTTATATCAGAAATTAAGTCAGAGTATTTTGACCCTAATTTGGTAGAGCGTACCGGTGAACAATTGAAGTCAAAAAGTTCATCAGTAGTGTCTTATGGGGAAAAGGTGAAGTCATTAGATAATCAGGTTGCAGCACTTTTTAAGGAAAAAAGGTTAAAACTTGAGCAGGCCAAAAACAAATTATTACAATCAAAGTTGAAAGCTCAGAGTGATAGTATTGACTTTGAAGCGGCAAAAACGAATATTAAAATTGCAGAGCGCCAATATGAGCGAACCGCACAATTGGAAAGTGAAGGGCTTAAAGCGGTGACTGATGTAGAAGAGAAAAGGTTAAAGCTTCAAGAAACGCAGGCTAAATTACTATCGCAAGAAAATAAATTGCTAGCGGCCAAAAATGAGATTATTAATGCTGAAGTAGAAATTAATCGTGTTCAAGCATCTTACACAGATAAAATCTCAAAAGCCCAAAGCGATAAGTTTACGGCAATGTCAAATCAGTATGACTCAGAAGCACAAGTAAGTAAATTAGAAAATGACTATACCAATTACCAAATGCGTAATGAGCTACACTATATTAGAGCACCTCAAAATGGATATATCAATAAGGTAATTACCGCAGGTATTGGTGAAACTTTTAAAGAAGGCACGCCATTAGTAGGAATTATGCCAGCAGATTATGACATGGCAGTTGAGACTTTTGTGAGTCCGATTGATTTACCGCTAATACATTTGGGTGAAAAAGTAAGAATTCAATTCGATGGTTGGCCAGCAATCATATTTAGTGGTTGGCCAAATGTTTCTTATGGTACTTATGCAGGTGAGGTTGTGGCGATTGAAACGTTTATAAATCCGAATGGAAAGTATAGAGTTTTATTATCACCAGATCAAAAAGACCAGCCGTGGCCCAGTGCGCTGCGTGTAGGCTCTGGCGCCAATACCATTGCGTTATTGGAAGATGTGCCAATTTGGTACGAGTTATGGAGGCAGTTAAATGGCTTTCCCCCTAATTATTACCAACCAGAAGGTGCTCAAGGTAAACCTGTAAAGCAATAAAGATGCGAAAAACTATTTTTCTGTTTTGTTTTTCTGTTGGTTTATTAACCAGTGCTCAAAACACCGATTCTATTCAATTGAATTTTCGGGAGTATTTGGGGTATGTGAAAAAGTATCATCCTATAGCCAAACAAGCTGAGATGGTTTTGAGTGTAGGTCAAGCAAACCTTATGAGGGCAAGAGGTGGTTTTGACCCAAAAGTTGCAGTCGATTATTCCACCAAAGAATTTAAGGGAACAGAATATTACGATTTACTCAACACAACTTTTAAAATACCAACATGGTATGGTATTGAATTTAAAGGAAATTTTGAGCAATACTCGGGTGAATATGTAAATGCTGAGCGTAATGTGCCTGATGACGGGCTGTATAGTGCTGGTGTGTCACTTTCACTAGGTCGTGGTTCTTGGATGAATGAGCGAATGGCCACCGTAAAAAAAGCTAAATTTTTCAGGGAACAATCTAAGGCCGATAGGGATCTATTGGTAAATCAGATATTGTTCGATGCTTCTTTAGCCTACTTTAATTGGCTACAAGCGTATCGCAATAGTCAGGTTTTCAATGATTTTTTGAAAAATGCGAAAGTAAGGCTTAAGGGTGTTGGCCGTAGTGCTGCGGCAGGTGAAGTTGCTGCTATTGATACGGTAGAAGCGAAGATAGCGGTACAGAATAGAGCATTAGAAATGGAGCAGGCTAAAGTAACCTTGCAGAATGCTCGGTTAGATCTTTCCAACTATCTATGGATGGGCGACAATATTCCAATGGAATTGCAACCCTATGTGGTGCCAGACCTATCCTTAGATGCTGAAATTGATCAATCATTAGAGATTTTAGGTAAACCGTTAGATAGTTTTTCTCTTGAGAATCATCCTAAGTTAAAATCTTTAGGATATAAGATAGATGGCTTGGTTGTAGACAAACGATTAAAGACCAATAAATTGCTACCAAGAATAGACGTAGAGTATAATTTCATCACTGATTCTCCAGATGGTTTTGATTCGTTTGAATCCCAGAACTATAAGGGCGGACTGAATTTTGAACTGCCACTGTTTCTTCGAAAGGAACGAGGAGATTTAAAATTGGCGAAATTGAAATTGAGAGATGCAGAATTCGAGCTAGATAATGCTGAGGTTCAGATTCAGAATAAAATAATAGCCATTTATAATGAACTTGACTCTTTCGAAAATCAAAATATACTGATTGATGATATTGTTTCTAGTTATGCTGCTTTATTGGCTGCTGAGGAGAGAAAATTTAGCTTCGGGGAAAGTTCGCTTTTTTTAATTAATTCTAGGGAAAGTAAACTAATAGATGCCGTTTTAAAGCAGAACCAAGTAGAGAACAAATATTTTACCGCTAAGGCGAAGCTGTTCAATAGTTTGGCCGTCAATCCAGAAAATTTATAAATAGTACAAGGAAATAATGTATGCGACCACATAAGGTAATTGAGCAAGTAGACTATAGGTTACTCGCTAAGGATACTTTTTTTATTGTAACAGGTATTTTTGCCGCTGCTTTTGGTTTAGAAAGTTTTTTATTTCCTAATAGCTTTATTGATGGTGGTGCTACTGGTATTTCTCTGTTGATAGCCGAAACTGCAGATATACCTTTGTACATATTAATAATCTTAGTGAATATTCCTTTTGTGTTTTTAGGGTATAGGGTGATAGGAAAAATATTTGCTTTGAAAACTGGTTTGGCGATTTTAGGTCTCGCCTTGGTTCTGGCATTTGTGAAATTTCCTGAGGTAACCCAAGACAAACTTTTGGTTTCTGTATTTGGTGGTTTCTTTCTTGGTGCAGGAATAGGATTGTCGGTTAGAGGAGGTAGTGTGCTTGATGGAACTGAAGTTTTGGCAATTTATCTAAGTCGTAAATTGGGGACTACCATTGGCGATATCATAATATTAGTGAATATTTTAGTTTTTTCAGCAGCGGCATATATGTTGTCTTTAGAAACAGCTTTGTATTCTATGCTGACTTATTTATCTGCATCCAAAACCTTAGATTTTGTTATTGAAGGTATTGAAGAATATACAGGGGTAACCATCATATCAGACTCTAGCGAAGAAATAAGGCGTATGATTATCGACAAACTAGGTCGTGGATTAACCATATATAAAGCTAAAGGCGGGTATGGTAAACAGGGTTCACATAGAGAATATGATGTGATATATACAGTGATAACTCGTCTAGAAATTCGTCGTCTTAATATTGAAATCAATAAAATAGACCCAAAGGCTTTCGTAGTAATGGGTAAAATTAACGATACGCGTGGTGGCATGATTAAGAAACGCACTTTGTAAGTAATCTAATTTTAGCACTACTAATGGCATCGTTTAGTATGAATAACCAGTAATAGTAATATTGATGGATAAAGTGATTGAGCAAAGTTTAGAAAATAGTTATACCTATCTAGAATATAGAAAATTGGTCTCTGATTTGTCAGAAAAGGGAGAATCAACAGGCCCAGTACAAACAGAAGTGTTAGCACAGTATACCCAGTTAAATAATAGCCGTATGCGAAGGTGGGACAAAACCTTAAAGTTTAGCGAAGAGGCCGTTGCTAAAATAAAATCGATAAAACAAAATATTGATTGGGTGGTGCTAACTGAAAGTTGGTGTGGCGATGCAGCTCCGGCATTACCGGTTATGCATAAAATAACAGAATTAAATCCTAATATCTCATTGTCTCTAATTCTTCGTGATGAGAATTTAGAAGTTATGAATCAATTTCTTACAAACGGGTCTATGTCTATACCTAAACTTATTGCAATTAATGAAGAAGAATCTGTAGTTGCAACATGGGGTCCTAGATCTATTAATGCCACACAAATGGTTGAGTCATTTAAAGATAAGCATGGTGCATTAACTCCAGAATTTAAGCAAGACTTACAGGTGTTTTATAATAAAGATAAAGGGCAAAGTGTGTTGCAAGATATATTGCGCTTACTTCCCTTGAAATAGGTAAGTAATAGTGCCTTTTTGAGATTCTTTCTCGGAAGAATTGAATCTTGCTTTAAGTGCATAGGCAATGGCGTTTTCAACAAGACATCCATTAGAAGTGCCAGAGCTTTTTTCATTGAAATCAGCTTCTGTAACATATCCTAAAGCATTCACTTCAATATTAATGACGACTTTTCCGCCTTCAATACAAGTGTAAATCGGAGGTGGTAATTTGTAATTATTTCTATCTACCAAAGAATAGGATACTGAAGTTCTTCTAGCAGCAAGATTGTTAGTGAACTCTTTCTTTTGAGCTTCTTTTTCTCCTAAAAGTTGTTTCTTTTCTTCTCTCTTTTTTGCCAATGCTTTGACTCTTTCAGCATACCCAGTGTCAGAAATCGCATTTTCCGATGGATCTGCATCGCTCATTTCACTGCGTTCCTCCATCAACTCTTCTAAAGTTTGTAAAGGTTCAGGATTACCATAACTAGGTTTTGCAGTTTCGTTGAATGCTAAATGACTTTTAATAGGGTCAGCGTTTGCTTGGTCTTCTTTGGCGTTTTCTTCCTCTAAAATTTCTTCCAAAATTTCAGTATCCATTACCATTTCAACCACATAATCATCTTCGGTCACTTCTTCGCCGCCCAACTGAATACCATAAAGTATCAACACCACTATAGACATGCTAAAGAAGGTGATTAATAATGATAATTGTTGTCGATTCAGATTCATGGTTATATAACCTTAATAATACTAAAATATTTTAGGGAATCGATATAACGTAAACTTTTATTTGTTTACTCGTTTACTTGAGGCCCTAATAAAGTATCTGCAAAGACCAAAGGGTCTTCAGCTATATCTACGTTAAAATCACCTATTTTGGTTCTTCTTAGCGATGTTAAATGTGCTCCAGAATTAAGGGCTTCCCCAAAATCATTGGCAATAGAACGTATATACGTACCCTTGCTACAAGCAATTCTAAAGTGAACATTTAAGTTGTCGATTTCAGTAATTTCAAAAGTACTTACTGAAACTTTTCTTTTCGGGATATCGACAGCCTTACCTTCGCGTGCGAATTCATATAATCGCTTTCCATCTTTTTTTATGGCTGAAAACACAGGAGGTGCTTGTTCTATTTCACCAATAAATTGAGCAGTGGTTGTTTGAATTAAATCTGGAGTGATGTGATCAGTTGAAAATGTTTCGTTGATTTCTGTTTCTAGGTCGTACGAGGGCGTGGTAGCGCCTAAAGTAAATACACCTGTGTATTCTTTCTCTTGACCTTGATATTCTGTAATTTTCTTTGTGAATTTACCTGTACAAATCACTAACAAACCAGTTGCTAATGGATCTAGAGTTCCTGCATGGCCAATTTTAAATTTCTTTAAACTGAACTTCTTTCTAATCGCCCATTTTAATTTATTGACTGCTTGAAATGATGACCATCCCAAGGGTTTGTCGATCAATAATAACTGACCATTTAAAAAATCTTCTTTGGTCACTTAAATAACAGTTAGGGGTTGTATAAAAAAGTGTATTACAAGAATAATAAAACCAATAATAATTCTGTAATAACCGAACATCTTAAATCCATGTTTGCTTAGGTAGCCTATAAAGGTCTTGATAGCTAATAGTGCTACTAAAAATCCAACAACATTACCTATGATAAGTAAGTTTACTTGGTCATCAGTTAACGTGAAACCATCTGTATAGTAATCGTAGCTCTTTTTTATAGTTGCACCCAACATGGTAGGTACCGCTAAGAAAAACGAAAATTCCGCTGCCGCTGTTCTGGATAGTTTTTGCGACATACCGCCAACAATACTTGCACCACTTCTAGAGACACCAGGAATCATGGCTAAACATTGAAAAAATCCAATTTTTAATGCTGTACTGTAAGAAACTAATTTCACCTCATCTTCTTCACCATAAGTAAACCAATCGTCAACTTTTAAAAGAATAAAACCACCAATTACGAGAGACACCGCTACGGTAATAGGATTCTCAAGTAGGGAGTCAATAAAATCACTTAGCAATAATCCCAAAATTACTGCAGGAATAAAGGCTACCAATAATTTTAAGTAAAAATCGATGCTTTGAAAAAAGCGTTTGAAATAAAGGACTACTACAGATAATATAGTACCCAATTGAATAACGATTGTGAAAAGTTTGGTGAAATCTTCCTGTGCAATTCCGAAAAACGAGGAAGTGATGATCATGTGGCCAGTTGATGACACCGGTAAATATTCAGTAATGCCCTCAATTATGGCAAGCACTATTGCTTCAAGTATATTCAAATGAACTTATTTTTTTGAGTGTGGGTTTAATAAAATGGCATAGATTTCAATTCCTAGCCCTATTAGTACCAAGGTAGGTGCTAATCGAATTCTTCTAAAGTTGTAAATTTCGGGGTTAAAAACATTAGGATCGTCACTACCACCCCCGCTCATTAATATAAAACCTAAGGCGATAAAGGCAAGTCCTATGAACATGAACGTATAATTCTTCTTCTGAAAAATAAACTCTTGCTTGGTTTGCTGTTCTGCTTTATTGTTTTTACTCATGGCGCAAATTTAATAATATAATTCGTCGGTTCTAAGATTTAGAAAGCGTTGGGTAGCAAAATAGGTGCTAATGAACGAAATAAGTATGCCCAATAGAAAAACGCTTACAAATAAGATTACAAGAATATAAGGCTCATCAAACAGCCCTAAATCTTGAAAATTAGTATTTACGTAATAAACCACACCACTAATGGCTAATAATGCTATTGCTGCCCCGATCATTCCCAATTTTATATTTTGCAATATAAATGGTTTTCTAATAAAGGTTTTGGTCGCTCCTACCATTTGCATGGTTTTAATAATAAATCGTTTGGAGTATATTGAAAGTCGAATAGAGCTGTTAATCAATAAAACGGCAATAAAAGTGAATATGGCACTGGCAACTAAAATCCAAAAGCCAATGGTTTCCACACTTTTAGCAACCATGCTCACTAACACTTTATCATAACTTACCTCATCAACGAATCCTTTTTCTGAAAGTGTAGCCGCAATTTCTTCTACCTTTTCCGCGGTAACGAAATCTGCATTCAATTTTACGTCAATAGAGTTTTTAAGCGGATTATATCCTAAATAATCTACAAAATCTTCTCCTATTTCTTCGCTATGTTGCTTGGCTGCTTCTTCTTTAGAAACATAAATAGATGATTTGGTATATTCAGACATAGCGAGTGTCTTTTGTAATTGTTCTATTTCGATTTCTTTGGTGTTATCCTTTAAAAAGACAGAAATAGTAATCTGTTCTTTGGATCGATCAGCCATTTTTTTGGTATTCAACACCAATAGACCTAAAATTCCTAATAGGAATAAAACCAAGGCAATACTCAATACCACTGAAAAATAGGATGAGATGAGTTTGCGTCGCTGATAATTTTCAAAAGAGTTAGCCATATAGCACTTAAAAGTGCAGTAAAAATAGCAAAGTAAAGTTAAATGGGACTTAAAATTTCATCCCGTTATCGTTTAAGGCTAAAGTGACCTTTAAATTGTGTGGTGTCTGCCTCAATTACAAACCAATAATCATCTGAAGGCATCTGGTTTCCTTGAAAAAAACCATCCCAAGAAGACGAATTTGAGTTTCCGAATTTAAGTAGCTTACCGTATCGGTCAAAAATGGAAAAAGATATAGTGCTAAAAACTTCTAATCCGTCGGGTGTAAAAAGGTCGTTTACCCTATCTCCATTCGGAGTGAAAAATTTAGGGATTACCAAGTGGAAAAAATCTTGGGTTACTACACCGCAATTGGCATTATCTTGAACGTAAATAGTATAAAAGCCACCTTCTACAGCTTCAAAAACAGGACTATTTTGATACATGTTTCCATCTAAAGAATATTGAAAATTCCCCTCATTTGATGTGGAAACAATAATTGACGGTCCGTCAGAAGTTATACTTTCAATTCTAGGCAAATCTATTTGCTCAACAATGAAACTTTGACTATCCGAACACCCATTAATATTGGTGACAACAACGGAATATTCACCAGGAGCTGAAACATCAATAAGTCGAGTTGTTTCCCCCGTATTCCATAAATAAGTGACATTTTCGACTTCTGCATCAAGGGTAATGAATGAGTCTTCACACAAAAAAGCAAAAGTGTCATCGGGTACTTCGGGTAGCGGGTTTACTGTAAGGGTGACGGGAGTTCTTGTTGTAGAGGCACATTCTATTTCAGTAGAATTGGTTTCGGCATAATACATACCGGCACTAGTGGTTTCAAGATTCTGATTATTTGCTAATATTAGATTACCTCCTGTATCGGCATCATACCAATTAACGGTATACGTGTTTTGTGTAGAGACAGAAAGTATACCTATTTCGCCCTCACAAACGGTAACATCTCCGCTGCTGGTTGGTGCAGCAGGAATAGGTAATACGATAATATCAAAAACATCAGAAACAACATTACATAAGTCGTTGTTGACATTTATGGGGTCTTCGGCAGTTTTAACTCTAAAGTAAGTAGTCGCAGTTACAGCAGGTGTAGAAAGGGTATTGTTGTTTTCTCCTGTTATGTCGGTCCAGATTTGTTGGTTTGTACTTTGCTGCCATTGGTATGCGTGGGTATTGAAAATAGAAAAATCTGGTGTTGCTATAATAGTTCTAGATACCCCACCTTGGTCTTCGCAAACTACTAGTCTTTGTTCGTTTGTATTTGTTGAAACAGTTACATTGTCTCCGCAAGATTTAAAAACGATATCGTCAATAGCGAGGTCGTTTCCGCAACCACCATTACTATTGTTTCTCATTTTTAAAATGACCGAGGTTTGGCCGGGTTCTGTTTTAAAAACTAGAGCGTATTGTTGCCATTCGGTACTAGAGTTTGCTACAATACTTCCTGTATCTCCTTGGGCCAATAGGGTAGTGTTCGTTTCATCCCAAATTTGAAAACGGACATTTACAGGTATACTATTGCCTTCACAACCACCTGCAGCTTGCAGGTTAATGAGCCATGATGAAAATTCATAAGAGGTATTTTCACATAAACTTGTAACCTCTCTTTGATAAAATTCACCAGCGGTAAAACTTGCATTTACAATAAAAGATTTGCCATTAGTATCGCCCGGTGTATGGTCTTGTATGGAAAGCCAATCGAAGTAGTTGGTGGTGCTTGAAATAGTGTAAGAGCCGTCATTAGGTGTACCTGTGGTGAAATTATATGTTGTAGTGCCTGCTGGTAAAGCAGGGCCGTCTATAGTTCCTGAGCCAAAATCTTCGGTAAAAATAGGGTCGCCAGAATTTCCTCCACAAAAGCCTAGTTGTGCAGAAAGTTCTGTAGAACCGATGCAGAGTACCAATAAGCAAAAGTAGAATGATTTGGGATGCATAATTTTCACGAACCTAAGATACCATTTTTAGATAAGAGGGTATATTTTTTAGGGTAATCGAAACCAAAATCCGTTAATCACCAATATTTTTTTAACTCTCATCGATTCAACCTATTTTTGCCCCTTATCGCAAAGAAGCAACTATCATGCAATACAATTTCAACGAAATTGAGGCCAAATGGCAAAAGTACTGGGCAGAAAACCAAACATTCAAAGCAGAGAATGACTCTAATAAAGAGAAGTTTTATGTGTTGGATATGTTTCCTTATCCTTCGGGAGCAGGGTTGCACGTTGGGCATCCATT
Organism: Maribacter orientalis; assembly: GCF_900109345.1. Lineage (GTDB taxonomy): Bacteria > Bacteroidota > Bacteroidia > Flavobacteriales > Flavobacteriaceae > Maribacter > Maribacter orientalis. The sequence goes on along the minus strand of NZ_FNZN01000002.1, from coordinate 370,855 downwards.
AGGGTATATCGCAAGTGATATTTATGCGCGCTATAAAAGACATAAAGGGTTTAACGTGTTGCACCCGCAAGGGTATGATTCTTTCGGATTACCTGCTGAGCAATATGCGATTCAGACAGGGCAGCACCCTGCAGTAACTACGGCAGCAAATATTAAGACTTATAGAAGACAATTAGATCAATTAGGTTTTTCGTTCGATTGGAGCAGAGAGGTACGTACTTCTAGTCCTGAGTATTACAAGTGGACGCAATGGATTTTCATTCAAATCTTTAATTCGTGGTATAATAAAGACACCGATAAGGCGGAAGATATAGAGTCGCTTATTTCTATTTTTAATACAAATGGAAACGCTACCGTAAATGCAGTTTGCGATGACGCCATTGAATTCTTTTCAGCGGATGATTGGAAGGCTTTCTCAGCAATTAAGAAACAAGAAATTCTTTTAAAATATAGATTAACTTATTTGGCGGATACCGAAGTGAATTGGTGTCCGGCATTGGGTACGGTATTGGCAAATGACGAAATAGTAAACGGAGTTTCAGAACGTGGTGGTCACCCAGTTATTCGTAAAAAAATGACCCAGTGGAGTATGCGAATATCCGCCTATGCTCAACGGTTATTAGATGGGTTGAGCAAGATTGACTGGCCACAACCTTTAAAAGATTCACAGACCAATTGGATTGGTCGTTCTGAGGGAGCAAGTGTCACTTTTCATACAATTCCTTCTAGCGCAGTCGAGAAGTCATTTCCGATTGAAGTATTCACAACCAGACCCGATACTATTTTTGGAGTTTCGTTTATGACGCTAGCGCCAGAGCACGAATTAGTATCTAAAATAACTACTGCTGAACAAAGGGCGGATGTAGAGAATTATATTCAGGCTACAGCAAAACGTTCTGAGCGTGACCGTATGGCCGATGTAAAAACAATTACGGGAGCTTTTACAGGTGCTTACGCAGAGCATCCGTTTACAAAAGAACCAGTACCCGTTTGGATCGGTGATTATGTATTGGCTGGGTATGGTACAGGAGCGGTAATGTCCGTACCATGTGGGGATCAGCGTGATTATGATTTTGCGAAACATTTTAATATTCCGATTCCGAATATCTTTGAGGGTGTTGATATTTCTGAAGAAGCGTATGCCGATAAGGATAAAACGGTGATTGCTAACTCAGATTTTCTAAATGGTTTGCCTTATAAAAAAGCGGTGAAACGTGCCATTTTCGAATTGGAAAAATTGGGGCAAGGTGAAGGGAAAATCAACTACCGATTACGAGATGCAGTATTCAGTCGCCAAAGATATTGGGGAGAACCTTTCCCAGTGTATTATGTGGGCGGGATGCCTCAAATGATAGAAGCGGAGCATTTGCCTATTAAACTTCCTGAAGTTGAAAAATATTTACCGACCGAAACTGGGGAGCCACCATTGGGTAATGCTACCGAGTGGGCTTGGGATGCTGTAACTAATAAAATAGTGCACAACAGCGAGATAAATAACACGAGTGTTTTTCCATTAGAGTTAAATACCATGCCAGGTTGGGCGGGTAGTTCGCAGTACTTTAATAGATACATGGATCCGCATAACAGTGAGGAAATATTCTCTCAGAAAGCCATTAACTATTGGCAAGATGTAGATTTATACATTGGCGGTAGCGAGCATGCTACGGGGCATTTGTTGTACTCCCGTTTCTGGCAAAAATTCATGTTCGATAAAGGTTTGGTGCCTAAAGATGAATTTGCAAAGAAGCTGATTAATCAGGGGATGATTACGGGGACTAGTGCTTTTGTGCATTTTGTTACTGCAAGGTTTGAAAATGAAAAGCAATTTTTTATTGCAATAAACAAAAGTGATTTAAATGATATTGATGCTGTAATAAAGAAATGGAGAAATACTGATCCAGTGAATTCAAAAGCTTTTAAGTATGGTGCTTTGATATCAACTCACGTTGATGTTTCATTAGTTAATGCTTCCGATGAGTTAGATGTTGAAGGATTTAAGAAGTGGAGGTCTGATTTTGAGGATGCAATCTTTATTAGAAATTTAGATGATGTATTTAAAGTTGCTCGCGAAGTTGAAAAAATGTCCAAGTCTAAATACAATGTAGTAAACCCCGATGCTATTTGTGAAGAATATGGTGCGGATAGTTTGCGCTTGTATGAAATGTTCTTAGGGCCATTAGAGCAATCCAAACCTTGGAATACGGCTGGTATTACAGGTACACATTCTTTCTTGAAGAAGTTATGGAGACAATTCCACACAGGTGAAAATGCTTCCTTTATGGTAAGCGAAGATGAACCTTCAAAAGATTCTTGGAAAACATTACACAAGACCATCAAAAAAGTAGAGGAAGATATTGAAAATTTCAGCTTCAATACATCGGTATCTACATTTATGATTTGTGTCAATGAGCTTTCTGCGCAGAAATGTGTAAGCCGGCAAATCTTAGAGCCATTGGCTATTTTAGTTTCACCTTATGCACCACATATAGCTGAAGAACTATGGCATAAATTAGGTCATTCAACATCTATTGCCACAGTGCCTTTTCCAAAATTTGAAGGCAAATATTTGGTAGAGAGTAGTAAAGAATACCCTATTTCATTTAATGGGAAAATGAAATTTACAATGGAGTTGGCTTTGGACTTATCGAAAGATGAAATCGAAGCTGCGGTTATGGCCAATGAAAAAACCCAACAACAATTACAAGGTCGCGAACCTAAAAAGGTAATCGTAGTCCCAGGTAAAATCGTAAATATCGTAGGTTAAACATCTTCCTAATTACGTCATCACGAGCAAAGCGAAGTGATCTGTAGGTTTAGTGCACAAAACTAACAGATTGTTCCGCACACTCGCAATTATTTTTTTAGTATTGTCGTCTTTACGAGAAGGCACGACGTAGTTAATTACCAGTTCGGGATACTTGATTAACTGATGACTAAGCTAAACTCGCAAGGAAACAACAAAAGACTATCGATTGAAAACATAGAAATTTTGGGACTGGTTGCCGTAACGTTAACTACATCGGCATTTGTTCCTCAGGTATATAAAACATGGAAAAATAAATCAGTTAAAGATATTTCTTTATCAATGTATACAGTACTCTTAATAGGACTTTTACTTTGGGTTGTTTATGGTTTTTATATTAATAGTCTACCTATAATTGCGGCTAATATTATTACGGCTACCCTATCAGTTTTGATGGTAATAATGAAAATAAAATATAAATAATATACGCACCCCCTAAAAAAATAGGGGATATGATTTAAAAAATATCTTTTTTTGACAATTAACCCCTGCCTTTTATCGATTTTATGTTTGATATCTGATTAAATAGCTTCAGTTTTGCAGTGTAACATAAAATGACACATCATGATAGTTGGTATTCCAAAGGAAATTAAGAACAATGAAAGCAGGGTAGGTATGACGCCAGCCGGAGTTTTCGAAATGGTAAAGAACAACCACAAAGTATATGTCCAGTCTGAGGCTGGTGAAGGCAGTGGTTTTTTTAATCAAGATTACCAACAGGCAGGAGCTATTATATTAGATACAATAGGTCAGGTTTATGCCATGAGCGAAATGATTGTAAAAGTAAAGGAGCCCATTGCCGAAGAATATGATTTAATTCAAGAAGGGCAAATACTCTTTACATATTTCCATTTTGCCTCAAGTGAAGCCTTGACCAAAGCGATGATAAAGCAGAAAGCGGTCTGTATAGCTTATGAAACGGTAGAAGATGAAGAGGGTACATTGCCGCTTTTGACCCCTATGTCTGAAGTTGCTGGTAGAATGGCCATACAACAAGGTGCAAAATACTTGGAAAAGCCGGCTAAGGGTCGTGGAGTACTTTTAGGTGGTGTACCTGGTGTAGCGCCAGGTAAAGTTTTAGTGTTGGGTGCCGGTGTTGTAGGTGTGCAAGCTGCGAAAATGGCAGCAGGTTTGGGCGCTCATGTAACCATTATGGATATTAATATGAAACGTTTGCGTTATGTAAATGATGTAATGCCTCCACATGTTGTTACTGAATTCTCAAACGAGTTCAATATTAGAAGACTTATTAAAACGCATGATTTAATTATTGGTGGTGTATTGTTAAAAGGAGCCAAGGCACCAAATTTAATTACCAGAGATATGTTAAAAGAAATGCGCCCCGGTACGGTGATAGTCGATGTTGCCGTAGATCAAGGTGGTTGTGTCGAAACTACTAGACCAACAACGCATGAAGATCCTATTTATATTATTGATGATGTAGTGCATTACTCCGTAGCTAATATGCCCGGTGCTGTACCTTATACATCAACAATGGCATTGACAAATGTAACCTTGTCTTACGCGCTAAAATTAGCAAACCTAGGTTGGGAGGCAGCTTGTGAGAAAGATGCATCATTAAAGAAAGGGTTGAATATAGTTAAGGGAGAAGTAGTTTATCAAGAGATAATTGAAGCCTTCGGTTGGGAAGAAGTGATTGCCTAAACGTACATTTTGTCAGTAAAATATACCCCACAAAGTCTGAAAGGAATTTGGCGGGGTTTTTGCTTTACTGCAAGTAGATTTTCTTGAGAAAGCGAATCTTTAAGTATATTTAGTTGATTTAAAAATTGAAACGTTATGATGGGATATTATATATTAATCGGAGCCATTGCTTTGGTGAGCTGGTTAGTAAGCAGTAAATTAAAAAGTAAGTTTAAGTTTTATTCCAAGGTGCATTTGCAAAATGGAATGAGCGGAGCTGAAATTGCAGAAAAAATGTTAGCGGACCACGGTATTCGCGATGTTAAGGTAATTTCTACTCCAGGAATGCTAACGGATCACTACAATCCGAAGAACAAAACAGTTAATTTAAGTGAAGGTGTATATAACCAAAGAAATGCCTCTGCAGCTGCAGTTGCTGCACACGAATGTGGTCACGCGGTACAACATGCGCAGGCTTATGAATGGTTAGGTATGCGTTCGAAATTAGTACCTATAGTTAGCGTAACTTCTGGAATGTCTATGTGGGTGGTTTTTGGAGGTTTGGTCTTAGGTGGAGCAGCTGGTATAGGTTTAGGATATTGGGTTGCAGTTGCAGGTCTTGTTATGATGGGCTTAGCTACATTGTTTAGTTTTGTAACCTTACCGGTAGAGTATGATGCGAGTAATCGTGCTCTGGCATGGTTGAAGAATAAAAACGTTGTTACTCCACAAGAATATAAAGGTTCTGAAGATGCACTAAAATGGGCTGCAAGAACCTATTTGGTCGCAGCCATTGGTTCTTTGGCGACATTGGTATATTGGGGACTTCAAGTTTTTGGAGGTAGAGATTAAGAAAAACCATCTTATATAAAAGTAAAAACCTTCCCAATATGGGAAGGTTTTTACTTTTATATACTGATTTGTCGGTCTATTTGTTGCGCTAAGGAAATAAAAGTTTCTGTTCTAGAAACACCTTCTATGGCTTGAATTTCCTTGTTCAAAACCTGCATTAGGTGTTCATTGTCCCTGCATAAAACTTTAATTAAAATAGACCAGTTACCCGTGGTGTAATGACATTCTAAAACTTCAGGTATTTTTTCAAGTTGTTTGACAGCCATAGGATTGCTCATCGCCTTGTCTAAATAAATGCCTATATAAGCCATGGTAGTATACCCTAACGATTTAGGATTAACAATAAATTTAGAACCTGATAATAGTCCCGATGCTTCCAGTTTTCTTAAGCGTTGATGTATTGCAGCACCAGATATTCCGATACTTCTTGCGATTTCCAATACGGGTTTTCGTGCATCTGCCATTAAAAACCTTAAAATCTTTTTATCTATTCCATCAATTTTAGCCAAAGAAGTGGGTGCTTTCATGTCTTATGTCAATTTAAACATAAAAATACCTATTTGGTTTCAATGTGATAGTTAAAAAGGATTAGTTAATTACAGAATTAGGGTTATACCCTAAATAAGGCACTTCATATTCTTTAAATTTGACACCGTATGTTTTTAATTCCTCAAGAATAGGTTTGTAGACTTCTTTCGAAATAGGAATCTGTACGCCTGGGGTGGTAATTTTTCCATTCAATATTTTTAGTGCGGCCATCGCTACAGGCAATCCAACTGTTTTTGCCATTGCTGTGAAAGTTTGATTTTCACCAATGACAACTAACTTAGAGTCTATTTGTTTCTTTTCGCCATTTAGTTCGTATCCAAATTTATGGTACATAACAATCATATCCTTTTCTTCTGCTTTAAGCGTCCAGCTATCTTCCAGTATTTTCTGTAAAGCTTGGGCAGGTGTGGCATTAGGAATATTAATAAACTTTGTATGATCAAATATATTTAACTCTAGTAATTTGTCCCATCGAATATCATCTTGGTCTAATTTTAAATAGTGTCTAAGTTTCAATTCTACTGAATCGGTTGGCGAATATGGTAAGAACAGGTTGATGAATTCTCTGTAGCTCATCTTTTCAGAATTCTCAATGGTGTATGTGTCATCGGTAGCACCTAATTGTATAAACATATTCCATGCCTTAGAGAAGCCAACACGACGCATAGTTCCTCTATATAGGGTTAAGGCATTTTGCAGTCGGTAAGCTTCTCTATAGCCTAAAGAATCACGATTGGCATAGCCTTCAAAACGTCCATAACCTTCAATTTCGAAAAACTCTGTACGCCTAAAAAGGCGGTGATAAGGTATGTACTTATAAGTACCTTCTTGAATAAATTTGGCGGTGCCACCTTGCCCTGCAAGAACAACATTTCTTGGGTTCCAAGTAAACTTATAATTCCATAGGTTATTGTCATGTTCCGGTGCAACCAATCCGCCACAAAATGATTCAAATAGTATGATTTTTCCACCTTTATCTCGAATACGGTCAATGACTTCCATGGCACTCATATGGTCAAGACCGGGGTCAAGGCCGATTTCATTCATAAATACTAATCCATTTTGCTTAACTTTTTCATCAAGAGCAAGTAACTCTGGACTAACGTAAGAAGCTGTTACCAAGTGTTTTTTATGAACAACACAATCTTCAGCTACTTTAATATGAAATCGTGCAGGCAGCATTGAAATAACAATGTCTGCATTTGCAATAGCATTTGTTCTTTCCGTTTTGTTAAATATGTCAAGCCCAATTACTGAGCAGTGTTTATGGCCGGCGACGGTGGCTGGTATAGCTGACGGATTAATGTCACCAATGGTTATTTCTAATTTTTCTTCTTCAGCTTTTCCTAAAAGATAATCTAACAAATATGAGGTAGACTTACCAGCACCTATAACAAGAATTTTTCGCATCATCCGATTTCAGTATTTTTGATTGGTAACAAAATACTAAGGTATCAAATTGTTACATTTATAAAGAAAGTTATAGAAAAAGTTATGAAAAAAACAATTTTGAGTACTGCATGCTTGTTCGGTATGTTGGCAGTTGTTCTTGGTGCTTTTGGCGCACATGGGTTAAAAAATTTAGTCGATTTAGATGCGGTTGCGACATTTGAAACAGGTGTTCGCTATCAAATGTATCATGCATTTTTTCTATTTGTTCTAGCTTTGCTGCCCGATAGCATGCTCAAATCAAAAAGACCTATATATCTATGCGTGGTAATTGGGGTAGTTTTATTTTCCTTTTCTATTTATATTTTGGCGTTGAATGATTTAATGCAATTCGATTTTAAAATGTTCGGTATAGTTACCCCAATAGGGGGTGTTTTCTTAATAATTGCTTGGGGCTTAATGCTATTTGGTATAGTGAAATCAAAAGTTTTAAAATAGAAGAAAGTAGGTTAGAGCTAAGAAAGATGTATTTTCAACTCATAATGGCACACAAATGGGTAAAACAAAATTATTAGGGCTTGTTTTAGGTCCGGTTTCTTTTTTCTTCATTCTTTTCTTTTTTCATCCAGAAGGGCTTTCTGAGCAAGCCAATGCCGTATTGGCATCAACAATTTGGATTGCTATTTGGTGGATAACGGAGGCAATTCCGATTGCTGTTACCGCATTACTTCCGATAGTACTATTTCCACTTTCTGGCGGATTAGATTTATCGGCCACTTCTGGTTCTTTCGGACATAAATACGTATTTCTATATATGGGTGGTTTCATTATTGCCATAGCTATCGAAAAATGGAATCTACATCGTAGAATTGCGTTGAACATAATTAATTTGATAGGTTCTGATGTTCGAAAAATAATTCTTGGTTTTATGGTGGCAACCGCATTTTTATCGATGTGGATATCGAATACGGCAACTGCTGTCATGATGCTGCCAATAGGTTTGGCAATAATCAAACAACTACAAGATAATCCAGATACGGTTGAAGACGAAAACCAGACTTTTGGTAAGGCTTTAATGTTGGCAATAGCGTATAGCGCCTCTATTGGTGGTTTGGCAACGTTAATTGGCACACCGCCAAACTTGGTGTTGGCCGGCGTGGTTTTAGATACCTATGGCTATGAAATAACGTTCATGCAATGGTTTGTTTTTGGACTGCCAATATCTGTCATATTAATATTCATATGTTGGAAGTATTTAACAAAATATGCTTTTACCTTCAAACAAAAGACTTTTCCTGGTGGTAAAGAGGAGATAAAACGGCTATTGTCAAAGCTTGGTACAATTAGTTACGAAGAGAAAGTAGTGGCTTTTGTTTTTGCCTTAACAGCTTTCTGTTGGATTACCCGTTCTTTTTTATTGCAAAAATTATTACCTGGTTTAGATGATACGATAATTGCTATATTTTTTGCTATTGTTTTATTTTTAATTCCTTCAAAGAAAAAAGGAGAACAATTAATAAATTGGGAAGAAGCCGTAAAAATGCCTTGGGGTATTATTTTACTTTTCGGTGGGGGTATGGCTTTAGCAAAAGGATTTGAAGAAAGCGGACTAGCAACTTGGATTGGAAGTCAGATGACATCCCTTGCCGGATTGCCAATTTTGGTTTTAGTTTTAGTTTTGATTGCTGCGGTTAATTTTTTAACTGAAATAACGTCAAATCTTGCAACTACCGCCATGTTATTGCCGGTATTGGCGCCAATGGCACTCACAATAGATGTACATCCATTTGTATTAATGGTCGGTGCGGCGGTGGCGGCCTCATGTGCTTTTATGCTTCCGGTCGCGACGCCTCCTAATGCTGTTGTTTTTGGTTCAGGATATTTAAGAATTCCCGATATGGTGAGTAAAGGCTTCATTATGAATATAATATCAATATTTATATTAACATTTTTCGTATATTTTGTACTCCCAGAATTATGGGATATTACTATTGATAGTTTCCCACAAAATCTGAAAAAATGAAACTATTGCTTATCCCTGATAAATTTAAAGGCTCATTAACAAGCGAGGAAGTGTCTAAGGCTTTTATTGCAGGTGTTGAAAAAGCAGGAGTTGAATTTACTTCACATTACATTAAAGCCTCTGATGGCGGTGATGGTTTTATGAATGCTGTAGCACATTATAAACCTTGTGTTTCAGTTCAGGTAATTAGTGAAAATCCGATAGGGAAACCAATACAGTCGTACTACCTATATAGTCAAGAAGCTAATTCGGCATTTGTTGAATTAGCAAATGCGTCTGGTATGGAGCTGCTTACTCCGGAAGACAGAAACCCTATGTTGACAAGTACATTTGGTACAGGACTACAAATAAAGGATGCTGTTCAAAAAGGTATAAAAAATGTGTATATAGGTTTGGGCGGAAGTGCAACTAATGATGCCGGAATTGGTATAGCACAAGCCTTAGGGTATTCTTTCTTAGATGAAAATGGTAAGAAGCTTAAAGCAACTGGTGCTAGTTTGAGTCAAATTAAATCTATTGATGATACAGATGTTTTAGAAGGTTTAAAGCAGGTTAAGTTTTTTGCCATAAATGATGTTACAAATCCCTTATTTGGTGAAAACGGTGCGGCACATGTTTATGCTGCACAAAAAGGAGCATCAGAACAGATGATTAAAGAATTGGATTTTGGCCTAAAAAATTTGGATAGAATAGTATTTAAAAAGTATAATTTTCAAAATGCTAAGTTACCAGGTTCTGGTGCTGCAGGTGGTGTAGCATATGGACTTAAAACTTTTCTTGGAGCAAATTATTTTAGTGGGATTGATTTTGTGTTAGAGCTTTCAGGTGTAAATGATTTATTGAGCAAAGAGCGTTTCGATTATTTAATTACGGGAGAAGGCAAAATTGATGAACAGACATTGAATGGGAAGTTAATTCAAGGTGTTCTTGCCTTAGGTGCTCGTGAAAATATTCCGGTAATAGCTGTTTGTGGAAAGCTGGCAATAGAAAAAGAGGAACTGAAAAAGCGAGGTATTTTTGATGTATTTGAAATACAGGATTATACTAAAGATCTTGCTTATAATATGAAGCATGCTGCAGGCTTGTTGACTGCTAAAACGACTGAATATTTTAAATTGTTAAAAAAATAAAGTTATATTAAAAAGCAATAATTTTATTTATTTCTTAAAATATCGTATCAAAATTTACAATAATGCATTTTAAATGCGGTATAGTTTAAAATAATGTAATAAAAGGAATAATTTAGTTGCGAATTTTTTTAAATTTCATCATTCTTTAATTGAATTCGTATTTCGACGAGAATTAGGGCTAAATAAGCTTTGAAAATCAAGGGGTCACCTTTTATTTTTTTAGTTTTACTTGATTAAATTTTCAAAAGCATGAAAAGCTCAACAACAAATGCGAATACAATATCCCTAAAAAAATATGGGATAACACATTCTAATTTTCATTACCAAGAAGACCCCGAACAACTGCAGAAGGTTTCTCTAGAAATGGATATGGGAGTTGAAACTAGCAATGGTACGCTTGCAGTCAATACAGGGGAATTTACAGGTAGGTCTCCTATGGATCGTTTTATCGTAAAAGATGATATTACAAAAGATAAAGTATGGTGGGGAAATATTAATATTCCGTTTGAAAAGGAAAAATTTGATTCGTTATATTCAAAGGTTATAGACTACTTAAATCAAAAGGAACTTTTCGTTAGGGATAGTTATGCATGTGCAGATCCTGATTACCAATTAAATATTAGGGTCATAAACGAGTATCCGTGGTCTAATATGTTTGCTTATAATATGTTTTTGCGCCCTACAGAAGCTGAGCTAGAAGATTTCACTCCTGAGTGGACTGTTATCAACGCTCCAGGGTTTATGGCAGATGCAGAACTAGACGGAACAAGACAGCATAATTTTGCGATACTAAACTTTACTGATAAAATCGCACTTATTGGTGGTACCGGTTATACTGGTGAAATCAAGAAAGGTATTTTCTCAGCGCTGAACTTTATTTTACCGGTTTATAAAGAAACCTTGCCAATGCATTGTTCGGCGAATGTAGGTGAAGATGGCGATACGGCTATCTTTTTTGGATTATCTGGCACAGGTAAAACAACCTTATCAACGGATCCGAATAGAAAGTTAATTGGTGATGATGAACATGGTTGGACGAGTAGAAATACCGTTTTTAATTTTGAAGGCGGTTGCTATGCTAAAGTGATTAATTTATCTGAAGAGCAAGAGCCTGAAATTTACGGAGCTATAAAACCAGGTGCTATTTTAGAAAATGTAGTATTGGATGACAAAGGCAATGTCGATTTTGCCGATACCTCTATTACTCAGAATACTAGAGTTAGTTATCCTATTTATCATATTGATAACATACAGCAGCCATCAATTGGTAAGAATGTTAAAAATATTTTCTTTTTAACTGCCGATGCATTTGGGGTGTTACCTCCAATATCCAAGCTAACTCCTAGTCAAGCTGCATATCATTTTATATCAGGCTATACGGCTAAAGTTGCGGGTACAGAAGCTGGGGTAGTAGAGCCGGTACCTTCTTTTTCTGCATGCTTTGGTGCTCCATTTATGCCATTGCATCCAACGAAATATGCTGAGATGTTGAGTAAGAAAATGAAGGAGTCTGGTGTAGACGTTTGGTTGGTGAATACTGGTTGGACCGGAGGCCCATACGGAATTGGAACACGAATGAAGTTAAAATATACCAGAGCTATGATATCTGCTGCCTTGAATGGTGATTTAGGTTTGTACTCTTATGATAGATATCATATTCATTCGGTATTCGGAGTTGCTCAGCCTAGGGAATGTCCTGGTGTGCCAACATCTGTTTTGAGTCCGAGAGCAACTTGGAACAATGATGAAAAATATTACACCACAGCATTTAAATTGACAAATGCCTTTAGGGAAAACTTTAAAAAGTATGAAAGTTATGCCACGGAGGAAATTAGAAGAGGCGGACCACAACGGTACGCATTCTAAAACATAAAAAAAGCCTTGCATTGCAAGGCTTTTTTTATTGACTTTTTTGAGCAAGTTATTTATTTACGCTTGTAATGTACTTTTGTAACGCCATAGTCATTGATGGTGTTTCTGGAGTAGGAGCTTTAATATCAATTCTTAAACCAGCACCAGTAGCTGCGTCAACAGTAGAATTGCCGAATACTGCAATTCTAGTTTCCTTTTGTTCAAAATCTGGAAAGTTCTGTAATAGAGATTCTATTCCAGAAGGACTAAAGAACACTAAAATATCATAATAAACATTTCTTAAGTCGGAAAGGTCGCTAATTACAGTTTTGTAAAAAATGGCTCGTTTCCAATTGATATTTAGAGTTTCTAAAGTGTCGGGTACATCTAATTTAAGTACATCAGAAGAAGGTAATAAGAATTTTTCGTCTTTATATTTCTTAATCAAAGGCACTAAATCCGTGAATAATCGTTTTCCTACATAAATTTTACGTTTTCTATAGACAACGTATTTTTGTAGATAGTACGCCACGGCTTCTGATTGACAGAAGTATTTCATAGAATCTGGCACTTTAAAACGCATCTCTTCTGCGATTCTAAAGAAGTGGTCTACTGCATTTCTACTGGTTAAGATAATAGCAGTAAAATCATTCAGATCTATTTTTTGCTGACGCACACTTTTTGCGTCAACTCCTTCTACATGAATAAACGGTCTAAAATCAACCTTTACCTTTTCTTTATCGATAAGTTTGGAATAGGGGGAATTTTCCATTTTTGGCTCTGGTTGAGAGACCAAAATCGTTTTTACTTTCATACGCTGCGCTATTTTAGAAAGCTTCCCATAATAACTAAGGGTGCAATTTCGAGTGCGCAAAGGTACAAAATAAAATAGAAAAAATAGGAGCTTATAAAATTTTGGTAATTCCTTAGTACTGTCACCCAGCCAATTATATTAATGATCAAGAATAGAAAAACGGCAATATAGATAACGATTCTCGAGTCAATAAAAACGTAGGTTAAAAGAATATTTGCAATAAAAAGAACAATGCTTGAATAATTAAGGTAGGTTAATTTCCTAAAAACCAGTTCGTTGAAGATGTTATAAGTATTAAATATAAAACCGTTGAACAATTGTGCTATTGTTTTTGCACATAAGAATAGGAAAACACCTGCAAGCAATAACGGAAAAATAAACGGATTTTTGACCTGAGAAGTAGGCATATATGTACGCCAAATAAAAAATATAAATAGTGTGGTATTTATAATTTGAAAAATACTTAACAGTATATGGAACCAATTGAATAGTTTCTCTTTCTTGGTGTACATGGTTATGTACTTGTTGTTAAATGGCAGAATTATAAAACTAAAAAAGCGGGAATAATAGATGCTTTTTGCAATTAATGGAAACAGAAGACTTACCATTAATGTTATGGTAATCCAATCGTTTTGAGAGAATGTTCTGGCAATAGGTTCCATTATTTGATTGGAATTGGTTTTCCGTTTAAGCCAAAATAGAGATTGTTCTCAGAAATGACTACCCTAAAGTAACCAATGTTTTCCATTTTTGTTTTTGGTAAGTGAAATGTAAAATTAGTAGTGTCCTGCTGTTTTAGTGTTGTGGTATTTGGATCTACAGCTTCAAGCACTATTTTTAAAGTTTTTTTTGGTATTTTGTAATTATCCATGTACGTGACCGCAAATTTTAGTTTGCTCAATTCGATGGGCTCTTTATAGGGGTTAAAAACCTTTAGCGTAATATTTTCATCCGAATTCAAAGTTTTTTCGATGTCCTCCACTATACATTGAACCTTTCGAAAAGATTGAAAATTTGGTATATACTTTCCTTTATATAGTCCACCATCTTTCCTTTCGTAAGAAAATGAGTTGTCGTTAATATATTTTGAAATATAAGCAATGTCCTTACCTCGTATCTTTTCTTCAGAATTATCTATTGAATACTGATTTTTACGGTACATATAATTATTCAAAGAAAATGTTGGTGTGCCATTGGTATAGAAAGAATACATCGGGGCATTTCTATAAGAATTTTCAAACACTACAGGTATTTTTCCAACTTCATCTTCAATCGCCTGAGCCCATTCTTTATTGCCGTGACTTTCATAATAGAAATTAAAAAGAAGAGGTTGATAAGCAAGTCCTATTCTTAGATAAATGATAATTATCGTATTGATAAGCCCTAGCCTGAAAATCCATGTCAATGCTTGTTTGTTCCGAAGCATGAAATTAAAGGCGATAATGACCAAGGGAATACAAATAATAATAATCCACTGTGTCTGTACTCTTCTGTTAAAGCTAGAAATAAAGAAAAATAGAATTACACCATAGGTGAGATAGATTAGTGCTTTTGTAAATAAATCATTGCTTTTAGTTTTAAAAAGAGCCTTGTATATAAATGGAAAGGTGAGGCCAAAAACAGCTACTAAATTCACGAAAAAACCTAAGGTATATTTCTCAAAGCTATACGCCCCATTTGGTCTTTCGTATAAATGATATTTAATGGATACAAGGTCATTTTCATATAACCAATAAAAATGAGGAGTATAGGAAATAAGGGCTACGAAAACAGCAAGCCAAGCATATTTGTTTTTTACTAATTTTAGATTTGAAAGTAGAACAAAGAAGATTACAAGTACAGCATGATACTTACTGTACATTAACGCTGCCATAAATACACCCAGCAATATTGAGAGACCTACCGTTGGTTTTTTGATAAAATGCTTGTAAGTCAATAAAAAACAACTTGTAAAAAACAGAAGGGGCGTATCGGGTAATGTAAAAAAACCATAAGCATTTAAAAGGGTCATAGAAAAAACCAACACAAAAAAATGTTTTATATAATCGTTCTTTTTGGGGTTGTCAATCATTAGCCAAAGCAAAATGATATTAACGGTAGCTAACACACAGCTCATAAACCGAACCCCTAGTTCGCCATTAAAAAAGTAGCTACTTATTTTAATCAATAAGGCGACCATTGGTGGGTGGTCAAAATAACCCCAAGCCATGTTTTGGCTGTAATACCAGTAGTAAGCTTCATCAAAAATAAGTTGTGTAAAACTAGATTGAATGACATTAAGAATGAAAATTGCAGCTAGAAAAAAATAGAACTGCTTTGGAATTTTAGTCAACATTCGCATAGGATACTTGATGGCTAAATTACAAATTTAAGGTTAGTTACATAGTTTAAAAATTTCATAAAGGTATAATAGCACGTTTTAAGACGACCATTAAAACCTTACTTTTGTCGAAATACTTTTTTAAGATATATGGCCAGTAGTATTGTAATCATACCTACTTATAACGAAATTGAGAATATTGAGGCCATTATTAGGGCAGTGTTTGATTTGCAGAAAGAATTTCATGTTCTTATTGTCGATGATAATTCTCCCGATAAAACAGGCGATTGTGTAAAAAAACTTCAAAAGGAATTTGAAGGAAAACTTTTTTTAGAGACACGGACTGAAAAATCGGGACTAGGCACGGCGTATATTCATGGTTTTAAGTGGGCTATAGCGAAAGGGTATGACTACATTTTTGAAATGGATGCGGATTTCTCTCACACTCCTTCAGATTTGATTAGACTGCAAAAGGCTTGTTTGAATGGTGCAGATGTTGCTGTAGGTTCTAGATATAAAAAAGGAGTGAATGTAGTAAATTGGCCATTGTATAGGGTGTTGCTGTCTTACGGTGCCTCAATCTATGTTAAACTTATTACCGGTATGCGGGTGCATGATCCAACAGCTGGCTTTGTATGTTATAAAAGGGAGGTATTGGAGGCTATTGATTTAGATTCTGTTCGTTTTGTGGGCTATGCTTTTCAGATAGAAATGAAGTTTAGGGCCTATTTGAAAAAGTTTAAAATAGAAGAAGTTTCAATTATTTTTAGAGACCGTGTTTTAGGTAAATCAAAAATGAGTTCTACAATTATAAGCGAAGCAATTTGGGGTGTCTTTGTAATGAAAATGCGAAGTCTATTTTTAAGGAATAAATTTTAATTATGGGTAAGATTCTATTAAAAAACGGTGTCATTGTAAATGAGGGAGTCATTCTAGAGAATGATATTCTAATAGAAGATGATTTAATTGTTAAAATAGCTAAAGATATTAGTGATGCCGATGCAACAGTAATTGATGTAAAAGGCATGCATATTTTACCTGGCATTATCGATGACCAAGTTCATTTTAGAGAACCGGGCCTTATTCATAAAGGCACTATAGCGACAGAAAGTAGGGCAGCGCTTGCTGGTGGTATAACCACTTTTATGGAGCAGCCAAATACAACGCCACAAACAACTACCATAGAAAAGCTTGAAGAAAAGTTTGCAATTGCTGAAAATTCTGCTTTTGCAAATTATTCATTTCTATTTGGTGGCACCAATGATAATCTTGAAGAATTAAAAAGACTGGATAAGAATGCATGTTCAGGTATCAAATTATTTCTAGGATCATCAACAGGCAATATGTTGGTAGATGACGAGAAGGTGATAGAGAGTATTTTCAGTAATACAGAAATGGTCATATCTGTCCATTGCGAAGATGAAACTACTATTCGTGAGAATCTGGCCAAATACAAAGAACAGTACGGAGATAATATTCCAATACAGTATCATCCAATTATTAGAAGTGAAGAAGCGTGTTATTTGTCATCTTCAAGGGCTATTGCCTTAGCAAAGAAAACCGGCGCTAGGTTACATGTATTTCATGTGTCGACGGGTAAGGAGACTAATTTATTTCGAAATGACATTCCGTTAGAACAAAAGAAGATAACTGCTGAGGTGTGTATTCACCATTTGTGGTTTTCAGATGCTGATTATGCAGATAAAGGAAACTTAATTAAGTGGAACCCTGCGGTGAAGACTGCAAAAGACCGAGAACAATTGTGGGATGCCTTATTAGATGATAGAATTGATGTCATTGCAACAGATCATGCTCCACATTTATTAGAAGAGAAAAACAATGTATATACGAAAGCACCATCTGGCGGACCATTAGTGCAGCATGCGCTTCCGGCTATGTTAGAAAAGGTGAAAGAAGGTAGAATAAAGTTGGAGAAAATGGTGCAGAAAATGTGTCATAATCCAGCGATATTATTTCAGATAGAGAAAAGAGGATTTATTCGTGAAGGGTATTACGCCGATATAGTTGTTGCCGATTTAAATAACTCGTGGACGGTTACGAAAGAGAATATTGCTTATAAATGTAAATGGTCGCCATTTGAAGATCTTACCTTTTCTTCAAAGGTGGTGCATACCATAATAAATGGGCATTTAGGGTTTACTAATGGTAAATTCTCAGAAATTAGAAATGCAAAAAGACTAACTTTTAATAGACCATGAGGTATAGTTTAAGTTTTATGTTAGTTATGTTGTTACTCTTTTCATGCGCAGAAGAGTTGATAGAAAAGCCAGAAAATTTAATACCTCAAGACAAAATGGTATTAATTTTTAAGGAAATGGCTATTGTTAATGCTGCAAAAGGAACCAATATTGGTAAATTAAAGGATAATGGTATTGAACCAACTACCTATATATTTGAAAAATTTGAGATTGATAGTGCACAGTTTGTAGATAGTGATCGTTATTATGCATCAAAACCATTACTATATGAAACGATGTATAAGGATGTTGAATCCAGGTTGGAAAATCAGCGCATACAATTGGAGGCAATGAAAAAGGAAAAAGATAGTCTTAACCTTGTAAAAAAAGCCTCAAGCAAAGATTTGAAATCAACTGATAAGGTTTCTGACACCCTTTAAGAGTGTTCCTCGGTAAATAGTTTAGCAGAAAATTTTATTGTTTCATCTAACGGCTGAAACTCAAATTCTAAAGCTTTTGATATTTTAGAATTGTCGAATTCGGTAGTGTGCAGTAGACCGTAAATGGTACTATTAGTTATCGTTCTAGCTTTTCCTGTAACGATGTTTCTAATTTGGTCACCAAATTTCCCTAATTGAAGTTGCCATATTTTTAGTTCTTTTTTAGGTGCTTTCTTTCCCATCGTAGAGGTTATTTGGCTCAATATTTCTTTATAAGATAGATTTTTGGCAACCAGTATAAAACGTTCTCCGGTAATTTTTGAATTCATAAGTTCAACCATAGAACGTGTTACATCAGCGATAGTGATGAAGCCTGAACCCCCTGGAGGATAAAATGGATAGCCTTTAGATGCGGTCTTAAAAAATGTGCCGCTACCATTTTCCCAAAAGCCCGGTCCTAAAATCACTCCGGGATTAACGATAACTATTTGCAACTGCTCTTGGGCGCCGCGCCAAACTTCCATTTCTGCGAGGTGTTTTGTAATAGCATACGGGTTTGCATGTTGCCTGCTCCACTCGGTTTCTTCCGTAGCTTTATCATTCGAATTGGGTTTGCCTATAGTGCCAATGGTACTTACATGGCATAATTTCTTTACGCCTAATGCGATACACATATTAACCACGTTAGCGGTGCCTTCCCTATTAATGCGCTCTAATAATTTAAAATCTGATGGATTAAATGATATGTAAGCTGCGCAATGATATACATGGGTTACTTCTCTAAATGCGAGTTCTAAAGATGGGATGTCTAAAATATCTCCTTTTACCCAATTAATTTTTTTAAAGAGTTTTTTTGCATTTGGGGAGTAATAGCCAAATATTTTTTTGACCTGTTCTAGTTTTTCATTCGTTCTATAAAGCGCACGAACTTCAATATTATCATTGACTAATCTTAGCAACAAATGTGACCCCACTAATCCTGTGCCTCCCGTAACTAATATCATGCTTCAAATTTAGGAAATACAGGCGGATAAATTCCTGCTTTAATCTACTGTGTTCTGGCAAGAATTCCATTTATATTTGCAATTCAATAAAAATAAAGGAAGAGATGACAAATTTTGTCAAGGAGTTACAATGGCGCGGAATGTTACATGATGCAATGCCAGGTACAGAAGAACATTTATTAGAAGAGATGCAATCGGCTTATGTGGGTATTGATCCAACGGCAGACTCTTTACATATAGGTCACTTGGTAGGGGTAATGATGCTTCGACATTTTCAGTTGGCCGGGCATAAACCTTACGCTTTAATAGGTGGTGCTACGGGTATGATAGGTGATCCATCGGGTAAGTCTGCAGAACGTAATTTACTTGATGAAAAAACTTTACGGCATAATGAGAATGCCTTAAAGGAGCAGTTATCTCGTTTTCTAGATTTTACGGTTGATGGTGAAAATGCAGCGGTTTTGGTCAATAATTATGACTGGATGAAGAATTTCTCTTTTTTAGATTTCATTAGGGATGTGGGTAAACACATAACCGTCAATTATATGATGTCTAAAGATTCTGTAAAAAAACGACTTTCTGCGGAAGCTAAAGAGGGTATGTCTTTTACTGAATTTACGTATCAATTGGTGCAAGGGTATGACTTTCTTCATTTATATAGAGAATATAATTGCAGCCTTCAAATGGGAGGTAGCGACCAATGGGGTAATATAACTACGGGTACTGAATTAATTCGAAGAATTGCAGGCGGAAAAGGTTATGCGCTTACCTGTCCGTTAATTACTAAGGCCGATGGTACCAAATTCGGTAAGACCGAAGGCGGAAATATTTGGCTTGATGCCGAACGAACCTCTCCATATAAATTCTACCAATATTGGTTGAATACTTCTGATGAGGATGCCGAAAAATATATTAAAATATTTACGTTTTTAGGTCAGCAAGAAATAGAAGATTTAACGAAACAACATAAAGAAGCCCCGCATTTACGATTGTTACAGAAACGATTGGCAGATGAGGTTACCGTAATGGTGCATTCTCAAGATGATTTGGATAATGCGGTGCGCGCCAGTGAAATTTTATTCGGTAAGTCTACAGCATCAGATTTGAAAGGATTAAATGAAAAAACATTCTTGGAGATTTTTGAAGGTGTACCACAAGCTGAACTTTCTAAATCTGAATTAGCCGATGGTTTAGATATGATAGGAGCATTAGCTGCAAAAACCAATTTTTTAGGCTCTAATGGTGAAGCTAGAAGAGAGTTAAAGCAAAATTCCATTTCGGTAAATAAAGAGAAGGTAAAGGAAGATTTTTTAATTACTTCAGAAGATTTGATTAACGACAAATTTGTATTAATACAAAGAGGTAAGAAAAACTATTTTGTATTAGTATTTAACTAGATTAAGCAACCATTACCATATTAAGTCATCTTAATTGAAAGGTTTAGATATGAAGCTTAGATTTTTGGTTGTTTTGTCAGTATTGTTTTTGGCGTGTGATCCAGATGATGAACCGGCTATTGCAGATGCTGCCTTAGAAGGTGAATGGGTGCTCTCACAAGTAGTGTGTTATTGTGGTTTTGAACCAGACACAGATTTCTCGCTAACCAAAGTTGTATTTGACACAGATAGAGATTTGGTGACAGTCACCCATGATGGAGGATATACTTTTTTTAGGGAAAGTGGCGAACATTTTTATGGTGGTCAAGCAGACCGATTGGGCTTTTCAGATAACTCAGTATATCGTTTTGAGGTAGAAGGTTCACTGCTAACATTGACATTTCAGGACAGTACTGAAATTGCAGATGATGAGGTAACTTTTCTTTTTAAAAGATGAAGATGAATGAACTAATCATTTCATGAGATTTATTGCGAAATATTTAAGCGAATAATACGTTTGCATGGTCAAACCCCCTACACTATGTTTAAGAGATATTTTTCAATTTTTTGTCTATTTACGTTATTCGTTAGCTGTGATAAACTAGATGAGTTAACCAAGTTTGATATGGAATATAGCCAACGAGCGACTATTCCTTCCTCTACGGGTATAAATTTGCCTTTTGATATTTTTACTCCAGAAATGGAGACCAATTCTGAATCTAAGTTTGCGGTAAACGATACGCGCAAAGACCTTATTGAAGAAATAACCTTAACTGAATTAGAATTGGTTATTATATCTCCTGATACTGCTGATTTTAGTTTCTTAAATTCTATAGAAGTATATATTTCTGCAGACGGATTAGAGGAAATTCAAATAGCATCATTAAGTGAAGTTCCAGAAGATGCAGGAAATAGAATTACCCTAAATACGTCAGACACAGATTTGAAGGAATACATTAAGAAAGATGAATTTAGCCTACGCTTAAATACGGTTACAGATGAATTGATGAGCGCTGATCATGAATTAGAAGTTAATTCAACATTCTTTGTGGATGCCAAGATATTAGGACTTTAAATTTCGTTGCCGATTAAACGCAACGCTTTGGTCTTATGGTATCTTCTTAATAGATTTTAATTAGTATTTTATGAGAAAACTTGCCGCTTTTGCACTAGTGTTGTTCTCATGTTCTAATGAAGATGACTTCGGTTTAGAATCTACTCAATTTGTTTTTTCTGAACAAAAATGGGAATTAATTCAAATGACCGGAAATTATAAAGGTTCGAAAACTACTGGTGATGACATGGCTTGGCAAGAATATTATGTGTTGAATCCAGCTGGTACATTTGAGAAATCTAGAACAAGAGAAGAGGTTGTTACAGTTGCTAATGGCTCATTTGAGGTAGTGGAATTTGAAAATGATACAGAACATTATTTGCTCTTAACTTTTGAATCTGGTGAGGAATTAGTTGGTAATTGCGGAGATGGGGTGAATGAATTGTTGGTTTACAAATCGGCCACTAAAATCTCTAGTACATGGCAAGCCTGTGACGGACCTGGTTTAGATTATGTGCTGAGTAAAAACTAAAGCACCATTAAGTTACAGCCTCTAATATCAGAATTGTCAAATCTTCCAATAATTTCAAAAGTACCATCTTCATTAATCTTACCTAAATCTTGAGTAGCGATAAAAGAGCAAGAATTAATATTTGCTAAATCAATAACATTAACTCCGCCTGTTTTCCCGGTTTTTTGATAGGTTAGTGGGTCTTCGGTGTCGCGAACCAAAATCTTCATCCAAGTAGGGCAATCGAATATTCCGTTTCCTTTAGAATATCCCTGAGATAGTAATTCCGTCATTCCGTATTCCGAGTGTATTTCGTTTACTCCGAAACCAGCACTTAGTAATTGATGTAATTCTTGTCGTACAATCTCTTTACGGCGACCTTTCATCCCACCAGTCTCCATAACTATGGTGTTCTTTAGAGATAGCTGATATTGCTCTGTAAATTCTAATAAGGCAAAGGAAACGCCGATAATTAAAATTTGAGTATCTGTTTTTTGAAGCTCAAGTAGAAGTTGGTGTAGCTGTTCATATTCGTTTAAGAAAAATCCGCTTTTAGGGTGATTAGATTTTACTATTAAATCTTCAACCATATAAATAAGGGAAGAGCCTGTTCGTTCTAAATAGGAAGGTAAAAGAGCTAGTATACAATAGTCTTCAATACTCCCGTAAAACTGTTTGAAAGCTTGTAAGTAACTTTCTTTGTAAAGGCCTAAGTCTGTAACGAAATGTTTGCTGGTTTCACTGCCAGTTGTTCCGCTGCTTGTAAAAATAATTTCTTCAAGCTTGGGGGAGCTTACTACACTTTTCGATTTAAAAAATTCTATAGGTAGAAATGGTATTTGCTCTAAAGATTTGACTGTATTTGGGTTAACATGTAAGTGGTCGCAAAAAGTACGGTAAACGCTGTTATTTGCATATTGAAACTTAAAAATACGCAGTGCTTGAATAAGAAATTCATTTTCTGTACGTATATCGAAAATAGCATTTTGCTCCATGAATTTTTCCGGTTGAAGCAAAGGTACTGAACCAAATTATTTTAAAGGTTTGGTAACCAAATTAAGTATGCGTATTATTTTACAACCAATTTTCGAGTAATCGATTTATCGTTCTCAGTTACTTGAACAACATAAACACCAGGTGACAGTCGTGAGATGTTCATTGCTTTGCCCGTTAATTTATCGGTTAATACCAATTCGCCAAATACATCATAGATTCTAACTTCTTTTAAGTTGTTCTTTTCAGTAGTGACATAGACGACATCTGCAAGTGCAGGGTTCGGATACAATTTAAATCCGGCAATTTCATCTTTACGTAGGTTATTGATATCTATTGTGTCTTGGGCATAAATACCAAAAGATAGAACCATAAATAGCAAAAAGTAGATTTTCTTCATTTCTAATTGATTTGGGATCAACGAGATAAAGGTACTTATAAGCTATACTGGGAGTCTGAAAATGTTGTGAAAGCTAAGATTTTGTAGGTCAATATGATACGTGCAGCCATTCATCGGATATATGTGTATTTAACCGAATGCGGTAAAGTAATTGAGAGGTAGGATAAATGAGTAATAGGCTACTTAACGATTAGTTTTCGAGTAGACATTTTGTCTTTTTCAAAAACACGTAATACATACACACCAGCATCTAAATCGGATAGATTCAGTTCTTTTCCTAGAATGGTCGTTTTTAGTAATAAAGTACCAAAAACATCGTAGATGAAAATTTCTTTGGGTGCGTTGAGATTTGTAGAAATATAGACTTTACCAGTAGTAACAGGGTTTGGGTACATACTGAAACCATCGATGTCTCCATTGCTTTTGGCACTTTGCCCATAGCTAAAGGAGATAAAAAGAAAAAAGATGATTAGGTAAAGGTGCTTCATACGCTACTACAATACAAATTGTATACCACAAATATAGGTATATTGATTCCTGAATGTCAAGGTGGTAGGCCTATTCTTTTAAATTTTTCGATGAAATGCAAAAAAGCCCGCAATTTGCGGGCTTTTACTTAATCTTATATACTATTTATTTAGTTTCCTGTTGCCCATGCAAAAGTAGTAACATCTACCTGTGTACCTGTATTGTATGGTCCGGCTGTTGTAGCAGCTGCACCATCAATTTGAACATTTGCCAAAGCACCGTTATCTTTCATGTCTACAAGTGTAGCATAACCTTCTAAATAAAGATTGGTAATGGTAGCACCAGATTCTTTTTTAAACTGAAGAGCCGTACCGTCTACCGTTGAGATTGCTGTTAGGTTAACAAATTTTGGATTATTGTTCAAACCATCACCTTCCAATGCAGTTGAAAATCCTGTACTAGAATGCAAAAGATAGGCATCGGTAAGAGTACCACTCCATCCTTCTGTCCAATCCACAGCATCATCTTCGTTATTTTCAGCATAGTAATTGGTAACACTTACGGTTCCGCCAAAAAATTCAACACCATCATCCTTACCGTTAAGAATTGCAACATTTTCGATGGTAGTTCCAGAACCA
Organism: Maribacter orientalis; assembly: GCF_900109345.1. GTDB lineage: Bacteria > Bacteroidota > Bacteroidia > Flavobacteriales > Flavobacteriaceae > Maribacter > Maribacter orientalis. The sequence goes on along the minus strand of NZ_FNZN01000002.1, from coordinate 346,398 downwards.
ACTGAGTATAAGGTTAGACCGTTATACTGCGACTCGGCATTGATTTGAGCACCTGCATAATTGATTACTAGGTAGTTGATAGATCCAGAAGAATCAGCATCATTATTGCCACCATAAAGTATACCACCTACTTCAGCTACAGCATCAACTCCTTCTGTAGTAATTGCATTTCCTGCAATTACCAAACCTCCCCAATCTCCAGGGCTTTCTCCAGTAGAAGTCATGATAACTGGATTGCTCTCAGTACCTTGAATATCTATTTGCGCTCCTTTTTGAACAACTAAATACGTTTGGGTTGCATCACCTGATTCAACATCTGCAATCAATTTTGTACCTGCTGGTATGGTTAGTTTTGCTCCTGAATTTACACTAAAAGTGCTACTTAAATAGTAGGTTACAGCAGCATCCAAAGTAAGATCAGAAGAAATACTACCTGATAAAATACTTGTAGTAACTTCTGTATTTGAATTAACCCAAGCAAATATTGCAATATCTACAGATGGGGCAGAAATATATGTATTAGTTGGATCGGCATCGACACCATCAATTTTTATATTAGACAATGGTCCATTGTCTTTCATGTCAATTGTGGTTTCATAACCTGCTAATGATAAACCGGTAATTGTTGCGCCAGATTCCTTTTTAAATTGTAATGCAGTACCACCAACCGATGAAACAGCAGTAAAATTGGTAAAAGTAGGATTGTTGTTGATGCCATCGCCTTCAGCAGCAGTAGAAAATCCTTCTGCGCTATGTAGTACATATGTATTCGTAATAGTACCGTTCCAACCTTCGGTCCAGTCAACAGCATCATCTTCATTGTTTTCTAAATACATATTGGTTACACTCACGGTTCCACCAAAAAATTCAACACCGTCGTCAGTACCATTTAACATGGCCACATTTTCAATGGTTGTTCCTGAACCGACTGCATACAATGTTAGACCATTATATTGTGACTCAGCATTGATTTGAGCACCTGCATAGTTGATTATTAAGTATTCAATAGATCCCGAATTGTCAGTGTCAACAGACCCACCATACTTAATACCACCAACCTCAGCTGTAGCATCGACACCTTCTGTTGTAGTTGCGTTACCTGCGATAACTAAACCACCCCAGTCACCTGGAGATTCGTTAGAAGAAGTCATTGTTACAGGGGCAGAAGCAGTACCTTGAATATCAATCATTCCACCTTTTTGAACTACAATATATTTATCTGTCCCAGCTTGTGAGACAATTTTAGTACCAGCGGGTATCGTCAAAGTTGCACCAGATTCAACACTAAAAGTTCCAGTTAAAGAATATTCTTTTGAACTATCTAATGTTCTGTCCTCTGCTAAACTTCCGTTAAGGTCTGTACTTTCTAATGGCGGACAAGTATTACATGAAGTACCACCACAATCAACACCGGTTTCATCACCGTTTTGTTTACCATCGGTACAAGTTGCATCTGGTATTGGATCACCTCCATCATTATCATCACCACTACAGCTAGCCATCATAAGAGCGCATACTGCTGCGAATATCATTGAAATTTTAATAAATTTTTTCATTTTAGTTTTTTCATTTTAGTTTTTAAAAGCTGTAATTCAATCCTAAACTTAGAGTAGTACCGCTAGTATAGGAGCGTACTATTTCATCGGTTTCTACATTGGTTGTACTAGGCTTTACTAATTGAGTTCTTTTAATATCTGGATTCAATAAGTTTCTACCTAAAAAACGCACGGTCCAATGTTCGCCTAACTCTTTTGTTAAGGTGGCATCGAAAACCACAAATCCTTTTTCAATAATTGCATCATTATAGAAGGTTTCGCTTTGACTTTGTACCTCTGGGGCCCCAAGAGCATATATCTTGTCAGAAGCATAATTCGCAGTCAAAGATGCGGAAAAAGGATTGTCTGAAGGTGTCGAAAAGTTTAAGCTTGTGTTAACGATCCAGTCAGAAGCGCCCTGTAAACCCGTTTGTGTTAAGCCTTTGTAACGAAATGTTCTTATAAAGTTTCCGTCGGCATCACGAACCTCTTTTAGGTCTTGTGAATGCCACATTCTCGTAGCATTTAAATTAAGATCAAGGTTAATGCCTTTAGGTGTTTCACCTTCGTCGTTAACTTTTACTAAATCTACTTTAGTCTCTAGTTCAAAGCCGTACACCTCACCTTTGTTTCCAGAATTAAAATAAGAGAATACACCAGCAGAACCACGATCTTGTACTTTGTTTATTGGATCTTTGATTTCTTTATAAAAACCAGCAAGGGATATAAGCTGACCGTTGGAAGGAAAGTACTCCCATTTTAGGTCATAATTAATATCTTTAGATGCATCTAAATCTGGGTTACCTCTAGTTACTTGTCCTGTTTGTGATACATATTCAAAAGGAGAAACTTCTTTGAACTCAGGCAGTGTAATAGTATTACTTACGGCTAGGCGTAACGCTTGATTATCATTTAAACTATATTTAACATTTAAACTAGGATAAACATTGTTGTAGTTTTTATTCGCTTCACCAATTCTGCCAGGAACGTTACCAACATCATAGGTTACTCTTAGGTCATCTTTTTGAAAACGAAGACCGGCATTAAAATTCCATTTTTTTAAACCAACATTAAAATCTGCAAATGCAGCTTGTGAGGTTAACTTTCCATTATAGAAATCTGTTTGAAGTTCATTTAACTCTAAAACGCCACTAACGAAATTTGATGCTTGAAAAATAGAACCGATATTGTCAATGTCTACAGGGTTTATAGCATTAGTACTTGTTTCTTCAACACCTACAAAAAGTGATTCAAAATCTCTTTTTTTATTTCTATAGTTTACCCCAAGTTCTATTTTAAAGGAGTTTTCATTATCCTCGTCTTTTACAACTTCGATGACATCTTTTAAATATCCATTGAATTCATTGTCTGTAATAAGTTGTTTTGATTTTCTTTGCTGAAATCCTCCTGTACGTCCTAATTGCACTAAAGTGCCATTAGAGTCAAAATTGACTTCATTTCTAATTCTGTTAGGTTCATTTGCATTAACAAGGTTGTATCCACCAGCCCATTCTAAAGAATTCTTTTCACCAAGTTTGTGTGTTCCCAAAAGTTGAGAAACTAATAATCTTGTCTGTTTAATATTTTGGTCACGAACAAATTGTGAAAGTTCTTCTACGGGGTCGGTTTCTTCAAAAATGGTCCCTTCACCATTTCTACCGCCTTCATAAACTTCATCAGTCAATTTATTTACAAAGAAAGTACTAGACTTTAATTTGTTCTTTTCATTAATAAAGTAGGTAAGGTCTAACAACCCACTTGTAGTTACCTTCTTGCTATATACTGTAGCATCTGTAATAGTATCATCAACGAAGTTTGACCGAAATTGTCTAAAAAGACCTTGTCCGTATTCATATGATTCTGATTGAGATGCAGTAATGAATGCAGAAAGTTTTTCTTTAATTCGCTTTCCGGCAGCTATTGAATAGGTGTAATTAATAGGGGTACTTTGAACTTTAGGGTTCCATCCTTGAATGGTAATTAAATCTCTTGTAGAGGCATTTTGGTCAAAAAATCCAAAATCTACATTTCGTTGATTAGGAGACACTTTAAAATTGTCAAAAACTCCACTCTTAGCAACATTTGTGTTGACCCCTGATCGAATAGAAACGCTTAATTCTTCTGAACCTTGTAATTCTCGAGAGGATATATTGATGTTTCCAGATGCTTGATCGGCTGATGACAGAACAGAATAGGTTTTGCTTACACTTACATTTTGAATTACACGTGTTGGAAAAAGGCCCAAATCAATGTTCTTCTTTTCAACGTCATCAGAAGGTACTGGTAAACCATTTAATGTGGTGCTTAGGTAGCGGTCACCTAAACCTCTTACAAAAACATCACCTGAAGCTTCACTGCTAGAAACTCCTGATATTTTTGTTGTTGCTGTAGCTACATCCGACACTCCTATTTTTGTTAATTGTTGAGCACCGATACTTTCTTTAATTTCTATAGCTCGTTTCTGATCTAGCAACAAAGCAGTTTCAGAATCTTTACGAGCAACCGTAGTAACAGTTACTTCATCTAAGGAAACTCCTTCAGATGCGCTTAATGGTACATTGACCGTAGTTACTTTCCCTGCAATAACTTCTACACCTGGTATTTCTACTGTTTCATATCCTAAATAGCTAACTTGTATAGTATAGCTACCTGGTGCTAAATTTGAAATCTCATATAAACCGTCAAAATCAGATGTTGTACCAGTAGTTGTGCCTTTAATGAGTATGTTGGCGAATGCCAATGGCTCATCATTAACTTCTTTGTCTATCAATTTACCTATGATGCTGCCCGTTTCCTGAGCACTTAGGTAGGATACACAAATTAAGAATAAACACGTGATTAATTTTTTCATTATACTATGGTCTTAAATTTTGCGCAAAGGACGCTAGTTGTTGTAAAGGCCGAGTTAGATCCATGTTAAACATTTATTTTCTTAGTGTTACCTTAACGTTACTACATTAAATCAATGTTAACTGACGTTTCTGTAATAGTATTATCTTTACTTTTGAGTGAATCAATCAATTTGAAAACCATGAAAAAGAAGGACATTAGGATACTTTTAGTTGATGATGAACCAGACATCTTAGAGATTGTAGCTTACAATCTTTCAGCTGAAGGCTATGATGTCTATACTGCTAAAAACGGTGCGGACGGAGTAGCAAAAGCAAAAAAGAAACTACCTCATTTAATAGTCTTAGACGTAATGATGCCCGAAATGGATGGCATTGAGGCTTGTGAGATTTTGAGAAGAACTCCTGGTATGGAAAATACCATAATTACTTTTTTGACAGCTAGGGGGGAAGATTATTCGCAGGTAGCTGGTTTTGACGCAGGAGCAGATGACTATATTACCAAGCCTATTAAGCCAAAAGTATTGGTGAGTAAGGTGAATGCCCTATTAAGACGAGTTAAAAACGAGGAAAATACCCAAGAAGATATTGTTCAGGTAGGAGATATTGTAATCAACAGAGAAGAATATAAAATCATAAAAAAAGGTAAAGAGATTATTTTGCCTAGAAAAGAATTTGAACTTCTTGCACTTCTTACATCAAAACCTAGTAAAGTTTTTAAACGAGAAGTGATTCTTGATAAGGTTTGGGGTAATGAAGTTGTTGTTGGTGGTCGTACGATTGATGTACATATTAGAAAGCTTCGAGAAAAAATAGGTGAGGACCATTTTAAAACGGTAAAGGGAGTAGGATATAAGTTTGTTCTATAGATGGCCTCAACTCTACGTTCAAAAAGATCATTTCGTTTTGCATTTCGCTCTTCGCTTTATATCGTTGTAATAGGTATATCGGTTCTAGCTTTTTTACAATGGCGATTTAGTACTATTAATTGGGGTATTCTTGTTTCAGCTGCAGTGTTGTTTTTTGTAATATCATTTGTCACGTTGCAGCTAAGAATTGAAAAATTCATATACAAACGAATTAAGAAAATCTATGACGATGTCGAGTTGCTAGAATCTAGCATAGTCCCTTCATATCCGGTAACGACCGATATGAGAACCTTGACCGCTGAGATTGAAAAATTTGCCAAAGACAAGAAAATAGAAATTGATACGCTGAAAATTAGGGAAGAATATCGAAAGGATTTTCTTGGGAACGTTTCCCATGAGCTAAAAACACCACTGTTTACTGTTCAGGGTTATATAGAAACTTTGTTAGATGGTGCTATTGATGACAAAAATGTTAGAAAGAAATACCTAATACGAGCTAATAAGGCAGTTGACCGTCTAATCTATATCGTTAAAGATTTAGATCTCATAACTAAGCTAGAGGTCGGTGACCTTAATTTAGAGAAGAAGTCTTTTAATATTATAGAGTTGATTCAAAGTGTCTTCGACTTTTTAGAAATGAAGGCAGCCAAAAAGAATATCACCCTCACATTTGACACGGTTTACCCAAAACCGATTTTTGTGTATGCCGACAAAGAAAAAATACAACAGGTGCTAACTAATTTGTTGGTGAATTCCATTAAATATGGCAACGAAAATGGTACTACTGAAGTAAGTGTTGAAAATTTAGTAAAGAATAAGATTATTGTTAGGGTGACCGATAATGGGGAAGGTATACCAGCAGTACATATACCTAGACTTTTTGAACGTTTTTATAGGGTTGATCAAAGTGGTAGTAGACGTGAAGGTGGTTCGGGCTTAGGTTTAGCAATTGTAAAGCATATTATTGAGGCCCATGGCGAAAAAATTTATGTGGAAAGTGCGGTTGAGGTTGGCTCGGAGTTTTCTTTTACCCTTGAAAAAAGTTCTGTTCAAATTGAGGAAGTTCAATAATCGCTAAGCCTCTCTTTTTTCTTAGCTTTGCCGAAGTTTAGAATTCATAGTTGTGGGAAGTAAAAATAAATTAAAACGATTTCAGGAAAATGAAACTTTTCCCAATGTTATACAGCCAAGTCGCGAGGAGGTTGTAGGTGGATTTCCGCTAAAAGGCAAATGGGATACCCATTTTAAAAACAATAACCCAATCGTCTTAGAATTGGGTTGCGGTAAAGGCGAATATACCGTAGGGTTGGCAAAAAGATTTCCAAACAAAAATTTTATTGGTATTGATATAAAAGGTGCACGTTTTTGGAAGGGCGCTAAAATCGCCATGGAAGAGAATTTACCTAACGTAACTTTTGTACGTACGCAAATTGAATTGGTCGACTATATTTTTGGTGAGCAAGAGGTGTCCGAAATCTGGATTACTTTTCCAGACCCTCAAATTAAGTATAAGCGTACTAAGCACCGAATGACAAACCAAGAGTTTTTAAAGCGTTACAGACAGGTTTTAAAACCAGATGGAACAGTGAACTTAAAAACTGATAGTGAGTTTATGCATGGGTACACCTTAGGCTTGCTTCATGGTCTTGGTTTAGAGGTTATTTACGCCAATCATGATGTATACACGAATGAAGGGAGTCCTCAAGAAGTACTTGAAATACAGACTTTCTACGAAAATCAGTATCTTGAAAAGGGAAAACCTATTACCTTTATTAGGTTCAAGGTAAACTGATTCAATGCAACAATTAGCAACTTTATTTGTTTTCACTTTTGGGGCTGCTTTTTTTGCTTCATTGCCACCTGGGTTGCTCAATTTAAATGCAGCCAAAACAGGTGTTGAGAAGGGCAAAGCAAATGGAGTTATTTTCGGTTTAGGCGTTGCGGTTGCTGTTATGATGCAAACTTATCTTGCAGTTCGTATCGCTAAATACATTTCTAGAAATCAACATTTTATAGAGGTTTTATTACAAATAGCCTTAGTCTTGTTTTTTATATTGGCAATTTACTTTTTTTTTAAGGCAAAAAAGCAACATAGAGAGCCGTTTGTAGTCGTTGAAGCAAAGAAGCGTAAAAGCTTTTCTAAAGGAGTCTTTTTGGCGCTTATCAATTTGTTGGCCATACCTTTTTATAGCGGCTTAAATACCGTATTTCATACTCAGGAGTTAATGCGCTATAAAATTGCTGACGAAATTATATTTATAATTGCGGCGGGTAGCGGAACTTTTTTGGCCATGTACCTATATGTGTTCTATTTTAATAGGATGGAACATAAAACAAATGCATTTTCAAAAAATAGTAATTATATTTTAAGTGCTTTAATGGTGCTTCTTTTCATAATTACATGCTTTAGATTATTTAAGTAAAGTTTGAATGCCTATGAAACCTGAAAATGAAAATTTCTTTGAAAGGGTCTATCAGGTGGCCAGATTAATTCCCGAAGGTCGTGTAACCTCATATGGTGCAATAGCTAAGTATTTAGGTGCTGCCCGAAGTGCTAGAATGGTAGGTTGGGCCATGAATGCCTCTCATCATATGGAAGATATACCTGCGCATAGAGTAGTCAATAAAGCAGGAATCCTTACCGGAAAGCATCATTTTGATGGCACCAATTTAATGCAACAACTTTTAGAAGGTGAAGGGGTTATAATAAAAGATCTTCAAATAGTAAATCTCGAAAAATATTTTTGGGATCCCTTTAAAGAACTAAGTTGATATTTAAAACTATTCGAAAGATAGGGTAAATGTGGTCGAGTCATTAGAAACTACCCGAATAGAACCTCCGTGCAAACGCATAATTTGTTTGCTTAGACTTAAGCCTATTCCTGTTCCGGTGTTTTTGGTGGTGAAAAAGGGTACAAAAATCTCATCTAAAAGTTCGGTTGAAATTCCTGGGCCATTATCGGTAACCGTAATATATTTTTTTTCTTGTTGGTCAATACCTGCCTTTATGATTATGCTACCCTCGTCTTGTTCTTCAATAGCTTGCTGGGCATTTTTACCTAAGTTCAGCAATATTTGTGTAAGCTGTTTTTCATCAATATAAAGTTCTAAATCCTCAGGTTCACAAGTAACTTCTAGGGTAATGTTATGAACATTGGTATACTCTTGTAAAAGCAATCTTACCTTTTCCAGAAACTTTTTGGCTTGAATCAATTCTCTGTCAGGTTCTGGAACGCTTAGAAAAGTTCTGTAAGACTGTACAAAACTCATTAAATCATTACCCTGCTCTTTGATAACCTCGAGACCTTTTGCCGTATTCTTAATCTGTATTTCCCCAAACTCTTCAGCCGTAGCTAATTCATTTCCTTTTTTAAAATATTTTAGAATAGACTCGGATATCGAGGTAATAGGAGTAATGGTGTTCATGATTTCATGTGTAAGAACACGTATCAATTTCACCCAAGAATCGGTTTCTTTATCATCAAGTTCTTTTTGAATATCATGTACGATTACTAGTAATAGTTTTTTTTCCTCTATGGTAATAGGGGTGCACTTTAGCGTCAGTTCTTTATTCCCTCGTTCGTTACCTAAAGAATATAATGTGCTTTTAAAAGGCTCTAAAGATTCAAAAAGGCTATATAGAATGGGGTCTATTTGCTTTAATTGTTTTACATGATTAAGAGGCCTGTAGTTCAATAGGTTTTGTACAGTTGGGTTAGCATATAAAATATGTCCTTTCTCATTAATGGTAAAGATGCCAATATCTGCCTGCCGAAGTATCTCTTGGTAATACTGTTCTTGAGCTTGTTTTTTTAAATAAATATCTTGAATCATGGTGTTCAACATATTCAGACTATGGTTAAGCTCTTCCAAAGATTTAACACTTAGTTTTTCTGGAAAACGTAAGGTAAAATCCTCATTTTTTATGGCATCAAAGAAATAGGCGATTTTTCTATTGGTTTGGTTGACAAAATACACCAAGCTATACGATAACCCAATAAATACCATGCTGAAAATACCACAAAGTATATATTGCTCCTTAAAAAATAGAAAAGCTACTAAAAGAGCGCAAACTGCAATTAGAATAATTCGGAAAATAAGTTGGTAGTAAATACTTTTGCTGACCATTATCTACCTGATTTTTTTAGTTTGTTATAAAGAGTCTGTCTTGAAATGCCAAGTTGTTCAGCGGCTGCACTGTAATTACCCTCATTTTCGTTCAAAGCCTTTGTAATCATAAGAAGTTCCATTTCTTCTAAAGTTTTGGGTTCGTCTTCTACGGAAAAAGAGGTTTTGGTTTCCAATAGAAAATCTGTTGGTTTTAAAACATTTCCTTCAGATAGAATTACAGCACGCTCCATTGTATGCAAAAGCTCCCTGATATTGCCAGGCCAAGCATATTCCATTAATTTTTCTTGGGCAGATTGGTTAATTTTTAAACTCGGCTTTCCATATTTATGAGCAAATTTTTTTAGGAAGAAATCAGATAAAATCAAAACATCTCCGTCACGGTCTCTAAGAGCCGGAACTTCAATTTGAATAGTATTAATTCTATATAAAAGATCTTCCCTAAATAAACCATCTGCTACCATTTGGTCTAAATTACAATTGGTAGCACAGATTAACCGAATATCTACAGGTATGGTTTTATTAGATCCCACACGAACTACGACCCTATTTTGAATGACCGATAATAATTTGGCCTGCATTTGTAAAGAAAGGTTTCCTATTTCATCTAAAAATAAAGTTCCACCATTTGCAGCTTCAAACTTACCTGCGCGATCTTCTTTTGCGTCGGTAAAGGAACCCTTTACATGTCCGAAAAGTTCACTTTCAAATAAATTTTCAGATATAGAACCCATATCCACTGAAATAAAAACCTCATTGTTTCTAACCGATGATTTATGCAATTCTCTGGCAATCAATTCTTTTCCTGTTCCGTTTTCGCCCGTCACCAAAATATTTACATCTGTTTTGGCAACTTTTTGTACAAGACTAAGAACACTGTTCAAGGCTTTAGAATTGCCGATGATATAATTCTTATTCTGATTAATAACCTGTTTTAGGTTGCTCTCTTTCTGTTTTAAATGACGTACTTCTTTTTGTGACTTTCGAAGTTCGTAAGCAGATTTAACCGTTGTTAATAGGCGTTCATTATTCCAAGGCTTTAATATAAAATCTGTGGCACCTTCTTTTAACGCTTCAACTGCAAGTTCAATAGCACCATATGCAGTCATCATTATCACCGAAATATGAGGTGCTTTCTTTTTTATTTCTCGCAACCAATATAGTCCCTCGTTACCAGTGTTCACTCCTGCTGAAAAATTCATATCCAATAATATGATATCAATTTCTTTGAGATTTGGAAAGGATGTAAGAAGATTGGGATTTGAAATGGTTTGAACACTTTTATATTCGAACTGTAATAAGATTTCCAAAGCGCTCAGAACACTTTTGGTATCATCGACTACTAATATTTTGGCTTCGTTCATTTGAGAAATCGATTAACGTATTTAAAACTACACATAGAAGATTATATTTTCAACACAGTGTCAAAATATTTTACAATATCTGTACAACATTTTTACAGTATCCTTAATTTTGAATTTCTTTTAAAAATATAAATTACTGATAAACAGGTAGTTGTAGTTTTGGCACATATATAGTAATGAGTATGGCATACCAATATAGAAATGAATCAAAAATTTAAAATAACAACTATTTTACTCTTAACCATTTGGGGTTCCATCTTTGCTCAAGAAACGTGGACATTAGAGGAGTGTGTAACATTTGCCTTAGAGCATAATTTACAGCTTAATGATGTTGAGTATACCAACCAATCGAATAAGGAGACCTATAGACAATCTATCCGAAATTTATTGCCATCTGTAAATGCAAGTGGTAATTATAATATCAGTTTTGGTAGAGCTGAAGATCCAAATACAGGAACATTCGTTAATCAAGATTTTTATTCGAATAACTATTCGCTAGAATCGTCGATAGATTTGTTTCAAGGATTTCAGAAAATCAATTCCATTAAAGCATCAAAGTTTTTATATAAGGCGACTCAAGAAGAAGTTTTACAACAAAAGTATTTGTTGGCATTTAGGGTTATGCAGGCTTTTTATGATATTCAATTTTTTGAAGGGTTGGTAGCCATTTCAAAAGAACAGTTATCCGTTTCACAATCGAATTATAATTTAGTTGAAAAGCAAATCGAATTAGGGCTGAAAGCTGGTGCCGATTTGTATGAAGCGGAATCTTTATTATTGACAGATAAGTTGAATGTGACACAAAGTAATAATCAATTGGCCAGCGCCAAACTTACTCTGATTCAAGAAATGAATTTAGAGAATACTTCAGATATTTCGATTCAAGAAGATTTGGGTGCCATAGAAGAGGTGCAAGAGGATAACGAGCTAAAATCAGATTCAATTTACGATGAGGCACGAGAATTTTTACCTTTAATAAAGGCGCAAGAATTGAGAGCTAAGGCAGCTAAAAAGCAGGTGGCAATTTCAAGGGGAAGACTATATCCGTCACTATCACTATTTGCTGGTGTGGGTACAGGCTATTTCGAGACTACACGAGATACATTGGGCAATACATTACCTTTTAGAGAGCAGTTTAGAGATAATACCTCACAATATGTAGGTATAAATTTAAATGTTCCTATAAGTAACGGGTGGTCTGCAAGATCTAGGGTGAAACAATCAAAAATTGAACGGCTTAGGGCAGAAAATAATTTAAAGACGCAAGAACAAGTGCTTTTTCAGGCAATACAGCAATTGGTACAAGATTATAATTCACTTTTGGTAGAATTGGTACAGAGTAATCAAAAAATGGAGGCGCAAAACTTAGCATTCACGATTGCTCAAAAACGCTATGAAAAAGGTATGATCAACGCACTTGAATTGTTTACTGCAAAAAATTTATTCGCTAGTGCACAAAATGAAAATTTACAGGTGAGACTTCGTTCAGAAATCAATAAAAGTACTTTAGATTTTTACAGAGGATTACCCGTATTTAATATAAACTAGAAACAGTAACACGAAAGATGGATATAAAATTAGAAAAGAAAAAAGGATTAAGACCCAAGCATTATGGGTACATCGCAATAGGTTTATTTATCCTATTTGTCGGATATAAACTTTTGTTCGGGAGTTCTGTTTCAACCTTTAGGACCGAAAAGGACAAACTGTCTATTGTCGATGTAACAGCAGGGAAGTTTGATGATTACATCACCATTAATGGGAATGTTGCTCCTATTGCCACTATTTATATGGATGCCTATGAAGGTGGTCGCGTTAGTGAAAAATTAATTGAAGAAGGTGCTATAGTCAAAAAAGGAGACATCATCCTTAAGTTGGAAAATATGAACTTGTATGAACAGATTTTGGCAAGCGAAAGTAATTTGGCATTGAAGCAAAACGATTTGCGGTCGACTAAGATGAATTTCGATTCAAGACAGGTAGAAGGTAGAAAATCATTGGCAACGGCAAGTACCGATTTGCAGCGTCTGAAGCGAAATTATGAGCAAAATAAGGCCTTGTATGATGATGAGCTAATATCTAAAGAAGTCTATCAACTTTCGAAAGAAAATTATGAGCTATCTCAAAAGCAGTATGAAATTATAAAAGTACAGACCGTACAAGATGATGAACTGCGTGAAACGTCATTAAAAGGATTGGATACCGATTTAGACCGAATGCAGAAAACTTTAGGCATGGTATACCAACGATTGGATCATTTAAATGTGCGCGCCCCGGCCGATGGTCAATTAGGGTTTTTAGATGCTGAAATTGGTCAGAATATAGCACAAGGGCAGCGAATTGGTCAGATAAATGTATTGACCGATTATAAGATTGAAGCTGATATTGACGAGCATTATATTGATCGTGTAAAAAGAGATTTAACGGCAGTTTTAGAACGTAACGGCACAGAGTTTCCTTTGCGTTTGAGAAAAGTATATCCGGAAGTAAGAAATGGAAGGTTTAAGGTAGACTTGGTTTTTACAGATAACAAACCAGAAACGATACGATCAGGTCAGAGTTATAATATAAAATTACAATTGGGAGAATCTAATGATGCACTTTTATTACCTAAAGGAAGCTTTTTTCAAAGCACAGGAGGACAATGGATTTTTGTAGTAGGACCAAATGGTGACGAGGCCATTAAAAGAAACATCCGTATAGGAAAACAAAACTCTAGATTCTATGAAGTATTGGAAGGCTTGCAAGCGGGTGAAAAAGTAATTTCAAGTAACTATGATAATTTCGGAGAGGCCGAAAGAATAGTATTAAAATAGAAACAAACTGTCACAAGGGGCGGTGTAGCGCTGTCTTTTATATAACAATTAAAATCAATCGAAAATGATAACCATTACGAATCTTAAAAAGAGTTTTAGAACGGAAGAAGTAGAAACCTTAGCATTGAACAACGTTAACCTAAAAGTTGAGGATGGTGAGTTTGTCGCGATAATGGGACCTTCGGGTTGCGGTAAATCTACCCTTCTAAACATTATAGGTATGTTAGATAACCCTACCGATGGTAGTTACAATTTCGCTGGTAACGAAGTTGGGGGCTTAAAAGAAAGTCAACGTACACAGTTAAGAAAAGGAAATCTAGGTTTCGTGTTTCAGAGCTTTAATTTAATAGATGAACTTACGGTATTTGAAAATGTAGAGCTGCCATTGATTTATTTGAAAATGGGCAAAGCGGAGCGTAAAGAAAAAGTAATGAAGGTTTTGGAGCGTATGAAAATTGCACATAGAGAAAAGCATTTTCCTCAGCAATTATCGGGTGGTCAGCAACAACGTGTAGCTATTTCACGAGCGGTAGTAACGAATCCGAAATTGATTCTGGCAGATGAGCCTACAGGTAACCTAGATTCTAAAAACGGCATAGAGGTAATGAACCTGTTAACAGAATTAAACCAAGAGGGAACCACCATAGTAATGGTTACGCACTCAGATAGAGATTCACATTATGCCCATAGAGTGGTGAATCTATTTGATGGTCAAGTAGTTACCGAGAGCCAAAATAGGGCAATAGGAGCCATGATGTAGCCGAGTTTATTCATCAATCAACAAGTAATCAGCCAACAGACCAAACCAACCAAACTTATCCCTTGATCACGGATAATAAAATTGTCATCAATCATAAAACGAGAATCATGTTTAAAAACTATATCAAAATCGCTTGGAGAAGTCTTAAAAAGCAACCTTTTTTTACATTTCTCAATACATTCGGTCTAGCTATTGGCATGGCTGGGGCACTACTTATATCATTATACATCCATGATGAAATGGGTTATGACAAAATGTTTACCGATTCTGATCGCATTCATAGAATTCATGCAGACATAAAATTTGGTGGCGATGCACGTGAGTTTGCCGTAACACCAGCTCCCATGGCTGCTGCATTAAAAAATGATTTTTCTGAAATCGAGTTGGTCACTAGGTTTAGAACTCGGGGTAGTGCATTGGTTCGTAAGGCGGATGATCAAGCTAATGTAAAAGAAGAGCAGACCACTTTTGTTGACCCTAGCTTTTTTGAAATGTTCGGGGTAGAATTATTGTCAGGCGATGTGAAAACGGCTTTAAAAAATCCAAATACGTTAGTGCTAACTAAAACGGCTGCTGAAAAACATTTTGAGATTGGCAATGCGGTAGGACAAAATTTGGTGCTTAATAATGAAGAGACTTATACCATAGTTGGTGTCATTGATGATTTTCCACAGAATTCTTTCTTAAGGGATTATTCTGTTTTTGAATCTATGGAAGGGAATGGTGATGCCAAAGAGATTAATTGGGGCAGTAATAACTATCAGACATTTATTAAACTAATACCATCGGTCAAAGCTGCAGATATACAAGAACAATTACGGGGATTTTTAGGTAAATATGTCATTCCTGGGGTACAACAATTTATGCCGGGTATAACTGAAGAACAGTTAAAGGAATCTGGTAGCTACTTGGTTTATAGCACGATGCCATTGACCGATATTCATTTGAAATCACATAGGGTGGCCGAAATTAGTGCTAACAATGATATTCAAAGTATTTATATTCTATCATTTATAGCAATATTTCTTATTGTTTTAGCTAGTGTTAATTTTATGAATCTCTCTACGGCGCACTCTCTAAAAAGAGCAAAGGAAGTTGGGGTACGAAAAACATTGGGGTCAAATAAAATAGATTTGGTACGGCAGTTTTTGGTGGAGTCCGGATTAATATCTTTTCTTTCCTTAGTACTCGCCCTGGTTTTTGCTGTTATTGCATTACCTTTTTTTAATGAGCTTGCGAATAAAGAGGTTTACATACCCTTTAGTAGCCCGGTTTTTTGGGTCATCCTTTTAGGTTCGGTAGTTATTTTAGGTCTATTTGCAGGAAGTTACCCCGCATTTTTTATGTCGCGATTTATGCCTGTTAAAGTGTTAAAAGGGGGTGGCGGAAGCAGTGTTGGTGGCGGAACGATAAGAAATTCCCTAGTTGTATTTCAGTTCGCCATTTCAGTCTTTTTAATCGTGAGTACGTTGGTAGTTTACCAACAATTAAAGTATATACAAGGTAAGGACCTAGGATTCTCTAAAGATCAGGTTTTGATTATTAATGATGTATATACTGCAGGCGATAAGGTCAACTCTTTTAAAGAACAGGTGAAACAATTGAGCTTTGTAAAAGATGCCACATTAAGTAGTTTTTTCCCGACGCCTTCTAGCCGAAGTGATTCTACTTTTAGTCCTGAAGAAGGCGGTACCAATCAAGAGAATGCGGTAAGCATGCAGACATGGGCGGTTGACTATGACTATGTTTCGACCATGGATTTTGAATTGGTAGCTGGCCGTGATTTTGATAAAAATTTCGGAAATGATTCTACGACTATTATAATCAATGAAGCCGCGGTAAGAATAATGAAATTAAGCCCGAAAGAAGCTCTCGGCAAACGATATACCCCCAATTTTGACTCAAATAATCCAGAGTATTTTACCATAATCGGTGTTGTTAAAGATTTTCATATTGCTTCGTTAAAAGAAGAAATCGATGCAGTAAGTCTTAGGTTAGGAGACAGAGCTTACGCTTTGGCCGTAAAAATACAGGCAGGTGATTTCTCTAACGCCATTGCACGAATAGAAGGTGTTTGGAATACCATTGTGCCTGGTGAACCCTTTGATTACTATTTTATGGAGGATGCCTTTAATAATACCTATCAAAGTGAGCGAAGATTAGGTAATATTTTCATCATCTTCACCGTCCTTTCCCTGTTAATTGCCTGTTTGGGTCTCTTTGGGTTGGCTGCATTTAATGCAGAAAAGCGAATTAAAGAAATAGGGGTACGTAAGGTTTTGGGTGCCAGTGTAAGTCAAATATCCATGAGACTTACGATAGATTTCTTGAAGTTGGTTGGTATTGCTATTTTAATTTCTTTACCACTGGGTTGGATTGTCATGAACAAGTGGTTAGAAGATTTTACATATCGAATAACCATTCCGTGGTGGGTTTTTCTTCTGGCGGCATTCTTGGCGATTTTAATTTCTGTGCTAACGGTAAGCTATCAAAGTATAAAAGCAGCCATTGTAAATCCGGTCAAAAGTTTACGTTCAGAATAAAAAAAATCATCAATCAAAAAACGAAAATCATGTTCAAAAATCATATTAAAATCGCATGGCGAAGTTTAAAGAAGCAAGCCTTTTTTACGTTCCTAAATACATTTGGTCTTGCCATTGGTATGGCTGGGGCACTAATGATTTCATTGTACATATATGATGAACTGAGCTATGATAAAATGTTTGCCGATGCAGACCGTATTTACCGAATAGATACGGATATAAAATTTGGTGGAGCGGAAACAAAGGCAGCTGAATCTGCACCGCCAATGGCGGCAGCCTTAAAAAGAGATTATTCTCAGGTAGAATCTACAGTACGTTTCAGGACGGTGGGTAGCATGTACTTAAAAAAGGTAGGTGGTGATAAAAGTTCTAAAGAAACCCATGTAACCTATGTAGATTCCACTTTTTTCGAATTCTTCGGGATTGATTTAATGACAGGTAACCCTAAAACCGCGTTAACAGCTACAAACTCCTTAGTGCTGACAAAAACAGCCGCAGAAAAATACTTTGGATCAACAGATGTTCTGGGACAAGATTTACTTCTGGATAATTCCGATACCTATACAGTAACAGGGATTATTGATGATATGCCCAAAAACTCTTATTTTAACGAATACAGTGTTTTTTTGGCAATGGCAGGTAATGTTGCATCAAGAGAAGAGTTATGGGGCAGTAATAACTATTTCACGTTCATAAAATTAATACCCGGAGCATCTGTAGAAGATTTTAAAGAGCCATTACAGGGCATGCTGGAAAGGTATATGTTGCCATGGGCACAAAAATATTTTCCAGGTATGACGGCAGAATCCTTTGCGGCATCAGGTAATTATATACGTTACCACACTAAGGCTTTAACAGATATTCATTTATATTCCGATAGAAGCTCGGAAATGAATGCTACCAGTAGTATACAGAACATATATATACTTTCATTTATAGGGCTGTTCTTGATTATTTTGGCAAGTGTAAATTTCATGAACCTCTCAACGGCGCACTCGTTAAAAAGAGCCAAAGAAGTGGGTGTTCGAAAAACCTTGGGGTCAAATAAATTGAATTTGATTTTTCAATTTTTGACGGAATCTGGCTTAATAGCATTTATTTCATTAATAGCTGCATTATTGATCACAACGATAGCATTGCCATTTTTTAACGGTTTCACGGGTAAGTCCATTACCATTCCTGTTACACAACCGCTATTCTGGCTGGTATTGCTGGCTGCGACTATAGTGTTGGGACTTTTTTCAGGAAGCTACCCTGCCTTTTTCATGTCTAGATTTACTCCCGTAAAAACCCTAAAGGGTGGAACATCAGAAAGTGTAGGTAATGGTAGAATAAGAAATGCTTTGGTAATATTTCAATTTTCAATTTCCGTTTTTCTTATTGTAAGCACGTTGGTAGTATTTCAGCAATTAAATTATATACAGAGTAAAGATTTAGGCTTTGCAAAAGACCAAGTGTTGTTGATCAACGAGATAAGTCCTTTAGGGTCTGGAACAAATACATTCAAAGAAGAAATTCTTAAAATGGGCAATGTTGAAGATGTCACCTTAAGTAACTATTACCCTACGCCGTCATGGCGATCGGATAGTTCATTCTTTCTGGAAGGTGTTAGAAGTCAAGAAAATGCAATTCAAATGCAGACCTGGGGGGTAGATACGGATTATTTAAAGACGTTGCAGATGGATATTGTTGCGGGGCGCGATTTTAATAAGCAGTATGTCACAGATTCAACCGCTTTGATTATTAATGAAGCCACCTTGCCACTTTTAAATGCAACTGCAGAGGAAGCGTTAGGGATGCGAATTTCTGAGGAGATAGAATTGGAAGATCCTACTTACTACACCATTATTGGGGTGGTAAAAGATTTTCATTTTAAATCGCTTCGGGAAAATATAGGAGCATTAGGAATGCATTTAGAAAATACTGCAGAAAATATGGCGATAAGCTTAAGTGGCGGTGATTATTCAAATTCAATTGCCGAGATAGAAAATAAATGGAATGAGATGGCACCTGGTCAACCATTTGATTATCAGTTTATGGACGAAGCTTTTAATACCACTTATGAAGCGGAACAAAAGCTTAGCCAAATATTTTTCATTTTTACTATTCTATCCATTTTCATTGCTTGTTTGGGATTATTTGGATTAGCTGCCTTTAATGCTGAAAAGCGTACTAAAGAAATTGGCGTTAGAAAAGTATTGGGGGCTACTGTAAGTCAGATTTCTTATCGACTTACGGTAGACTTTCTAAAATTGGTAGGGATAGCTATTTTGGTCTCTTTGCCGTTGGGTTGGTATGCCATGAACAAGTGGCTTGAAGATTTTTCATACCGAATTGAAATTGGGTTTGGAATTTTTGCATTGGCAGCATTTCTAGCAATTATGGTAGCGGTAGTTACGGTAAGCTATCAAAGTATTAAAGCAGCGATAGTCAACCCGGTTAAAAGTTTACGTTCAGAATGAAACATTTCAATTTTAAAACACTCTTTATAGTAGTATAAAGCAAACATCATCAATCATAAAAAAAACTAATCATGTTCAAAAATTATTTGAAAATCGCATGGAGAAATCTCTGGAAGAACAAAGGGTATACGTTTATCAACGTAGGAGGGCTTGCTTTAGGCATGGCCGTTACATTGATTATTGGTCTTTGGATTCACGATGAACTTTCGTACAATAACTATTTCAGTAAAAAAGATAAAATCGCCCAAATTTTTCAATCACAGACCTTTAATGGGGAAATAGGAACCGGGCCGGCAATTCCAATTCCTTTAGAACGTGCTTTAAGAGATGGTTATGGAGACAATTTCAAATATTTAACAATGGCGTCATGGAGCCAACCTCAATACTTGGAATATAAGGAAACCAGTATTTCCCGTACAGGGAATTTTATTCAAGAAAAAGCACCCGAAATGTTAGACCTCAATATTTTAAAGGGAGAAAAAGATGGTTTGAGGGAGATCAATTCGATCATGTTGGCTGAATCCGTTGCTAAAGCATTGTTTGGTGATGAAGAAGCTGTTGGCAAGGTCATTAAAGTCAATAGTCAGTATGACATGGTTGTATCCGCTGTTTATGAAGATATACCCACTAACAATTCTTTCAACGACGCACATTTTTTTATGCCTTGGGAAAAATACTTGACAACTCAAGATTGGTTGAAATATGCAATTGATAATTGGGGTAATAACTCTTTTCAAATGTTCGTCCAGATTGTCGATAATGCTACTATGGAAAAGGTAAGTACAACCATTAAGGATGTTAAAAAAAATGCTGAAGAAGATGGTGAGGAATTTAATCCACAGCTTTTTCTATTACCTATGAAAGACTGGTATTTGAGGTCAAATTTTGAAAATGGAAAACAAGTAGGTGGCCGTATTAAAAATGTTTGGTTATTTGGTATTATTGGTGCATTTGTGTTGCTTTTGGCCTGTATCAATTTTATGAACTTAAGCACGGCTCGTTCAGAAAAACGAGGTAAAGAGGTTGGAATCAGAAAATCGATTGGTTCACAAAGGGGACAATTGATCTATCAATTTTTAAGCGAGTCTTTTTTAGTGGTTTTGGTTGCTTTTTTTCTTGCTGTTATAATTGTTCTGGCTTCTATTAATGGGTTTAATGACCTCTCCAGAAAGGAGATTTCATTTCCATGGGATAGTGGTGTTTTCTGGTTGGTTTCATTCTTATTTGTTTTATTCACATCCTTATTGGCAGGAAGTTATCCTGCACTCTATCTATCTTCCTTTAAGCCGGTTGATGTTTTAAAGGGAACTTTTAAAGTGGGTAAATATGCCGGATTGCCACGTAAGATTTTGGTAGTGGTACAGTTTACGGTTTCTGTTGCTTTTATCATTGGAACGGTAATCGTTATGCAGCAGATCAATTATGCAAAAAATAGGCCTATTGGGTATGATAAGGAAGGATTGGTACAGATTCCAACCATGAGCCAAGATTTTTCTGGAAAATATGAGTTGATGCGTACTGAGTTTTTAAATTCAGGGGCCGTAACGGAAATGTCAGCCTCCAGTAGTCCAACCACAGAAATATGGTCTAACAGAAATGGGTACACCTGGGAAGGAAAGCCAGAAGGTTTTCAGGAGGATTTAGCCTGGACGGAGGTAACCCCGGAATATGCTAAGTCTTTAGGTCTAAAAATTATAAAAGGGCGTGACTTTTCTCGGGAAATGGCTACGGATTCCAATGCCATTTTGATTAATGAAACGGCGATGAAGTATATGGGATTGACCAATCCTATTGGTAAGTTGGTAAAGGATTCATCGGAAGAAAACCCAGATCCTCCCATGAAAATAATTGGAGTGGTAGAAGATATGATTGCCCAATCACCATACGAACCTGTAAAGCAAGGCTGGTATATTTATGACAAAAACGGGAATAGTAGTTATTACAATTTAAGATTAAACCCAAACCAAAGTGCTAGTCAGAATATCGCAATTATAGAAAACGTTTTTAAGGAGCATTTTCCAGATATTCCGTTTCAATATGATTTTGTTGATCAACAATATGGTAAAAAATTCGCCTCAGAAGAACGTATTGGCACCCTCTCTAGCATTTTTACAGCATTGGCCATCTTAATAAGTTGTTTAGGCCTTTTCGGTTTAACATCATTCGTTGCAGAACAACGTAAGAAAGAAATAGGGGTAAGAAAGGTGTTGGGTGCAAGTATATTTAATGTGTGGAATATGCTTTCGAAAGACTTTTTAAAGCTGGTAATCATCTCTTGTTTTATAGCAGTGCCAATTGCATACTTCATTATGAACGGTTGGCTTCAAGAATACCCTTACCGGGTAATCTTAAAGTGGTGGATATTCGCCTTGGCCATGGTTGGTGCGATGTTGGTGACAATTTTAACTGTTAGTTTTCAGGCAATTAAAGCAGCAAAGGCCAACCCTGTAAAAAGTTTGAGAACAGAGTGAAACTAAACTTATATGTTACGTAATTATTTAAAAATTGCTTTTCGGAATGTTTGGAAAAATAAGGTGTTTTCATTGATAAACATTTTGGGTCTTTCCATTGGTCTAAGTGCTGCTTTTGTAATTGGTGCGATGGTTTTTTATGATCTTTCTTTTGATAAATTTCACCAAGATGGCGATAGAATCTATAGAGTAACCACATCATTTAAAAGTCCTGATGGCGATTTTTACAATGCAGGTGTAACGGTACCGCTGGCACAAGCACTTGTAGATCTTAAGATGGAAGAATTGGAAACGATAGCACCATTTTTCATCACATATCCTTTGCATGTTGAAAATCAGGAAACAGGCAATCGCTTTAAAAATCCTGAATTTGTAATCTATACCGAGCCATCCTACTTCAAGACCTTTGAATATAATTGGTTAGCAGGAAATAAGAATAGTGCGTTGGAGGAACCTAATATGGTGGTATTATCCGAAGAGCGTGCTAGAAAATATTTCCCTAATAAAGAGTTAAATGGCATTTTAGGGAAGTCAGTAATATATAATGATACAATACCAGCGACGGTATCGGGCATTGTGGCAAATTTTGATAATAGAACAGATCTTGTTTTTGAAGAATTTATCTCTTTAAAAACTGCAGCCACCCAAGATATGACCAATGCTGTAAACGAAGCAAATTGGAACAACACCAACTCTGCCTCTCAATTATTCATAAAACTTTCGCAAAGGGCAGACCCTATAAAGGTTCAAGAAACGCTTACCCAAATTGCCAAGGAACATGATGAGCCAGAAATGGTTGCCATTGGCAGAAGTAATACCTATACCATACAGTCGCTAGCTGACATTCATTTGAATCCCGATTATAATACGTTTGATTTTGATGATAGCCGAACAACAATAGCAGCGCTAAAAAGTTTGTTGTTATTGGCTGCCATCTTGGTTCTTTTAGGATGTATAAATTTTATCAATTTAAATACTGCCCAAGCCATACAACGAGCAAAGGAAATTGGAATTAGAAAAACATTGGGAAGTTCTAGAAAGCAGTTGATATTTCAGTTCTTGGGGGAAACATTTATATTGACTTTGGCTGCTGCCGCTCTTTCTTTTTTTTTGTCTAAATGGTTGCTCCTATTATTTTCTGATTTTATTCCTACAGGACTCACTTTTGAGCTTTTTTGGAATCCTTGGATTATACTTGGTATTGTTTTGTTGCTTCTTATAGTAACGGTTTTATCGGGTTTCTATCCGGCATTGGTCATGTCCAAATACAAACCCGTTTCGGTGTTTAAACAGCAGATTCTACCCAATTCTGATAAAGGCTCTTTAAGAAAGTATTTAACCGTATTTCAATTTGTAATTGCGCAAGTATTCATAATAGCTACGCTGATGGTAGGTAAGCAATTGAACTATATTATGAAAAAAGACATGGGCTTTAAGACAGAAGCCATTGCATATTTAAGAACTCCTTGGCGAGATACATCAGCAATTAAACGAGCAAGGTTTGTGCGTCAAATAAAAGAATTACCAGGAATTAATCAGGTTGTACTTTCTGGAAATCCGCCTGCTTCATTTTCAACTATGTTTATGAACGCCTTGTTTGTAGATGGAGAAAAGGAAGTAAATTCAGATTTACAATTAATGTATGGCAATGCCAACTATTTTGATTTATACAATTTAAAATTAGTTGCAGGCCGAATGCCCTTAAATGATTCAATTATAGAATATGTAATCAACAAGTCTTATTTAAAAGTAATTGGAATTGAGAATCCTGAAGATGTAGTCGGTAAAAATCTAAAGGCTAATAATAAAATGTTTCCTATTGTTGGTGTCATGGAAGATTTTAACCAACACTCCTTAAAATATGGAGTAGCACCAATGGCATTTACAGGAGGTTCTTATAGTGGAAAATGGACACAGTTTAGAACCATTCATTTTAAGTTGAATAGTTTGGATACTGGTGATTGGTCAACTACTATTTCTCGGATAGAAACCATATGGAAAAACCTGTATCCAGAGTCTGATTTTGAGTATAGTTTTATGGATGATACCGTAAAAAAGTTTTACGAAAGTGAGCAAAAAACATCGATACTTTTACAATGGGCTACTGGCCTTGCAATTCTTATAAGTTGTTTAGGGTTGTTTGGTTTGGTCATACACACAACTGAGCGTAGAACAAAGGAAATAGGTATTCGTAAAATACTCGGTGCCAATCTATTTCAACTTAATTTTTTATTGTCAAAAGAATTTTTAAAATTAGTGTTGATTGCCTTTTTAATAGCAACGCCAATCGCGTGGTACGGACTAAATTACTGGCTAGAAGGTTTTGCGAATAAAGCAACTTTAAGCTGGTGGATTTTTGCCTTAAGTGGCTTTTTAATGATTTTGATTTCACTTTTAATAATGACGATTAAAACAATAAATTCTGCCAATACAAACCCAGTAAAAAGTTTACGTACGGAGTAATTATGTGAATTTTTGATAACAACCAAAAAACAAAAAGAATGTTACTACAATTAAACAATATTTTCAAATGGGTACAGCAAGGCGGCCAGCGCATCTTCTTACTGAAAGATATTAATCTTGAAGTGGAAGAAGGTGAGTTTATTTCCATTATGGGTCCGTCCGGTTCAGGCAAATCAACCTTACTAAATGTCATTGGTATGTTAGACACTTTTGATGAAGGTGAATATGATTTCTTGAGTGAATCGGTTCATACCTTAAAAGAGAAATACCGGTCTAATTTGTATAAGGAATATATAGGTTTTGTTTTTCAATCCTACCATTTATTGGATGAACTTACGGTTGAGGAAAATTTAGAAATGCCTTTATTATATAAAAAGGTAAAAGGCTCTGAACGAAAAGCTTTGGTTGCTGATATGCTTGATAGGTTTAATATTGTTGGTAAGAAAGATTTATTCCCAACCCAATTGAGTGGTGGGCAACAGCAATTAGTAGGTGTTGCCAGAGCATTGATTGGAAAACCAAAATTGATTTTAGCAGATGAACCCACAGGAAATCTAAACTCTCAACAGAGCGAGGAAATTATGCAACTTTTTCAAAAACTGAATAAAGAAGATGGGGTAACCATAATTCAAGTTACCCATTCAGAAAAGAATGCCGAGTATGGTTCAAGAATCATCAACCTTTTAGATGGTAGACAGATTTAATAAATAAAGCACCTTAATCGGTTTAACGGTGCAATAGAAATCGAAATGACATACTCATACCTAAGTCAAGCCTAATCCGTATACCCTTTCGGATGCATTTCATCAAACTCGGTATTGTCCTGAAAAGCTTTTGCGAGCAAAAGAATACTGGCTTCATCATATAGATTTCCAACAAGAGTAATGCTGGTTGGGTGTTTTTCTTTATCCAATCCTGTAGGAATAGAAATCACGGGGTGACCAGTAAGGTTCGTAATTATTAATTGTCTATTTCCGAAGGTTGGAGATATAAGAATGTCATAATTTTTCATGATACCTTCCATTTTTTCAATGAGTACTTGGCGGTGCCTGTTGGCCTGTAAATATTCTACAGCGGGTATAAAGCGAGCTTGACGTAATGAATTGGCTCTTGACCCTTGGTCTTGTTCTACCATTTTATCAACGTTTCTTGAGCGCACCAAGTCGTCAAAAAATGCACCTGCTTCTGCTCTTAAAATCACATCAAAACTTGAATAGGGCACATCTTCTGGTAATTCAACTTCATTTAGTGTTATTCCCATTTTCTTAAAAGTTTCTAATGCTTTTTCTAAATTAGGTTTGTTTAGGGAGGTATCTTTTTCAATGTCCTTTTTTAGATAGGCTACCCGAAGAGATTTAAAATCTTTTTTCGGTTCAAAACCATCAGGAAAATCTGTAGTCGTACCATCTTTTGGATCCTTTCCGGTAATAACGCTATAAACTATGGCGCATTCTTCTGCACTTCTTGCCATAGGACCAACTTTATCCATAGACCAACTAAGGCTCATAACTCCGTGTCTACTAACCCTACCATAGGTGGGCCGTAAACCTGTAATTCCGTTTCTAGTACTTGGCGAGGTTATAGAGCCTAATGTTTCTGTTCCAAGTGCAAAAGGCACTAACCCAGCAGATGTGGCAGAACCAGAACCTGCAGATGAGCCTGTAGCACCTTGTTCGGTATCCCAAGGGTTTTTTGTTTTTCCATCGAACCAAACATCACCACGTGCCAAAGAACCAGAAACCAGTTTAGCAACTAAAACTCCGCCGGCATTTTGTAATTTTTCAACTACGGTTGCAGTCATCTCAATTTGTTGGTCTCTATAAGGTTCTGCGCCCCAAGTGGTTTTGTAGCCTTCAACCGCCATTAAATCTTTAACTCCGTAAGGTATTCCATGTAAAATGCCTCTGTATTGGCCATCAGCTAATTCTTGGTCCATCTTTTTTGCCTGATCCAAAGCCATTTGTTCGGTAATGGTAATGGTGCATTGTAATATGGGATTGTATTTTTTTAATCGGGCTATAAAAAATTCAGTCAATTTTAAAGAACTTATTTTTTTATTTTTAATTAAGGAAGCAAGTTGAGGGATGGTATAAAAAGCTAAATCAGCTTCTTTTTCTGGTAGTTGTACATTTTCCGGAATTTCCCAATCTGGAAATCCAGCCTGTGGTTTTGGTGTAAAATTTAGAGGTAAAGGATTGAATTGAATCGCAGGAAAAACGTCATTGTCCAACGTATATTTGCGTAAAGAATCGAAGCCCTCCTTATTACTTTTTAGGTAAGGGTAAAGGGTGTCGATATATTTTTTATCAAAATCGAGGCCTACTAATTTTTGTGACCGAACGACATCTTTTTTAGAAAATTCAGATTTTGAACTTGAACAAGCTATAGTCATTAATATTATTGAACTTAAAGCAAATTGTTGAATTGTTTTTTTGGTTGGTAGGTACATGCTTGATAGAATTTTTAGTCGTGTTCTAAATTACGATTTTTGTCTAGTTTCTATTCTTGTCTGGATTATAATTGAATAAGAAATGATTTTCTAGTAATAAAAGGTTCTATTTATGATGGCATCTTCATTTTCAATACACGAACTTCATAATCTCCCATCTAAGGATTATCTTTGTTGTTTAGAATGAATTTATATAATGAAGATAGATAAAAAGGACATTTTGAAGGCTTTGGAACATATTACGGTTCCTGGTGAGGGTCAGAATATGGTAGATAGTGGTGCAGTTACCAATATTCAAATTTTTGGCGATGAGGTTGAGGTTGATATTACCATTAAAAACCCTAGTCTACAAGCCCGAAAAAAGACAGAGGTCGAGATTTTAAAAATAATCCATAAAGAGGTTTATGCGAAAGCAAAGATCAAGATTAACGTTAAAGTAGAGGCTCCTGATACTAAGCCAAATAAAGTAAATGAAATAAAGGGAAAGGCTATTCCTGGTATTTCTAATATAATCGCGGTAGCATCAGGTAAAGGTGGAGTTGGTAAATCTACTGTTACGGCTAACCTGGCAGTTACTTTGTCCAAAATGGGCTTTAAAGTAGGTTTGTTAGATGCCGATATTTATGGGCCATCGATGCCGATTATGTTTGATGTGCCAAATGAAAAACCACTTGCGGTAAATATAGACGGTAAATCTAAAATGAAACCTGTTGAAAGCTACGGGGTAAAACTATTATCAATAGGCTTTTTTACACAACGGGATCAAGCGGTGATTTGGAGAGGGCCAATGGCTTCCAAGGCACTAAATCAAATGATATTTGATGCACATTGGGGCGATTTAGATTTTATGTTGATCGATTTACCCCCAGGTACGGGCGACATTCATTTAAGCATTATGCAAGCTTTACCAATTACTGGCGCAGTTGTGGTAAGTACACCACAAGAAGTTGCTCTTGCAGATGCTAGAAAGGGAGTGGCAATGTTTCAACAAGACTCTATTAATGTGCCAGTTTTAGGTATCATAGAAAATATGGCCTATTTTACACCAGCAGAGTTGCCAGAAAATAAATATTATATATTTGGTAAAGAAGGGGCAAAACATCTTGCGGAAGATTTGAATGTTCCTTTCCTTGGTGAAATACCTTTAGTTCAAAGTATACGTGAGGCGGGTGATGTAGGTAGACCTGCGGCATTACAAAGTGGCACACCTGTAGAAGCTGCTTTTGAAGAAATCACCAGGCAAGTAGTAAGTGAGGTTGTTGGAAGAAATAAGACACTGCCTCCGACCGAAGCAATAAAGATTACAACAATGGCAGGATGTTCTGCTGTTAAGAAAAAATAGATATGACATCGGAAGAACTAACATTGAATGTTGAAAAAGCATTAGAGGAAATCAGACCTTTTTTACAAAGTGATGGAGGAGATATTACATTGATTTCTGTTGAAGAAAATTCCGTAAAAGTAAGATTGGAAGGAGCCTGTGTAGGGTGTAGTGTCAATCAAATGACATTGAAAAGTGGTGTGGAAATGACGATTAAAAAATACGCACCACAAATTGAAGAGGTGATTAATGTAGTAGGTGTATAACCTGAGATATGTCATTATATATTATGAAGCATAACAATAACTTTGAAGGGTTTTAAAAATACTTTTTTTAATGATTAAGACCGACATACTTATAATTGGCGCGGGACCTACGGGTCTTTTCGCAGTTTTTGAAGCAGGACTATTAAAATTAAAATGCCATTTAATCGATGCGCTACCTCAAGCAGGTGGGCAGTGTTCTGAAATCTATCCTAAGAAACCTATTTACGATATTCCCGGTTTTCCAGAAGTTTTGGCAGGCGATTTGGTAGATAATCTTATGGAACAGATTAAGCCATTTCAACCCGGTTTTACCTTGGGTGAGCGCGCTGAAACTATTGAAAAACTAGACGATGGTTCTTTTGTGGTAACCACTAATAAAGGCACGAAACACCATGCGCCAATTGTAGCAATTGCAGGTGGTTTAGGGAGTTTTGAGCCTAGAAAACCACTATTGGAAAATTTGACAAAATTTGAAGATAATGGGGTTGCCTATATGATCAAGGATCCTGAAGTCTATCGCGATAAAAAAGTGGTCATTGCCGGTGGTGGTGATTCTGCTCTCGATTGGAGTATTTTCTTATCTAATGTTGCATCAGAAGTAACCTTGGTTCATAGAAGAAATGAATTTAGGGGAGCTTTAGACTCCGTTGAAAAAGTACAAGAACTAAAAAATCAAGGAAAAATCAACCTTGTTACCCCGGGAGAAATTATAGGGTTAAATGGAACGAATTCACTGGAGTCTGTTTTAATTCGTAAGACTAGTGATGCTAAAGAGGATATCACCTTAGCTGTTGATGCTTTTATTCCTTTATTCGGACTATCTCCTAAACTTGGGCCCATTGATGACTGGGGCTTGGAAATAGAAAAAAATGCTATTAAGGTCAATACATTTGATTATCAAACCAATATACCCGGTATTTATGCAATTGGAGATGTAAATACATATCCTGGCAAATTAAAACTGATTCTTTGTGGCTTTCATGAAGCAACTTTAATGTGCCAAAGTGCATTTCAAAAAATATTTCCGGATAAGAAATATGTTATGAAGTATACTACGGTAGGTGGGGTAGAAGGTTTTGACGGTAGTAAGAAGGAATCGCCAAAAGCGGTCGTGAAGGCCATAGAATAAATGAATTATAATGATATGCTGAGCGATGTAAAACGAGTACAATGCTATTGGCTTAAAAAAGTGTTACTTAATGACTGATATTAAAATTACTATAATTGACCGAGAGGGCATTTCACATGAAATCGATGCACCAACAGATATGAACATGAATTTAATGGAAGTAGTTCGTTCGTACGAATTAGCTCCAGAAGGGACAATAGGTATTTGTGGTGGTATGGCGATGTGTGCATCTTGTCAATGTTATGTGTTATCCGATCACGAACTTCCTGAGATGGGTGATGATGAGGAAGCCATGTTGTCAGAGGCATTTAATGTAAAAGATAATTCACGATTAGGTTGCCAATTACATATTTCTGAAGATATGGATGGGCTAGAAGTAGAGCTAGCTCCAGAAGAGGCTTAATACCATTTATTGAAATGTACATTTTAGTGACGAAGTAATCTGTTGAATTGGCGTTCTGAAGATTTTCCATGGCGCCAAAATTTAAAATAGAATTTTTATTTTCCAACAGCAAACGACCAAATTATATCCTCGCCTGATATGTAAACAAGTTATGGTACCTTCCTTCCGTTGCAATCAATTCATCATGTGTTCCTTGCTCTGCAATACGTCCGTTTTCAATTACCAAAATTTGGTCAGCTTTTCTAATGGTACTTAAGCGGTGTGCGATAACAAAGGTGGTTCTGCCTTTAGTAAGTTCTGCTAAACTTTTCTGAATTAATGCTTCACTTTCCGTATCAAGGTTGGATGTTGCTTCATCCAATATTAAAATTCTTGGGTTGGCCAACACAGCTCTTGCTATGGCGATACGTTGTCGTTGTCCACCAGATAATTTAACACCACGTTCACCAATCAATGTTTCTAATCCGTCATCAAAACGGTCTGTAAATTCATTTACATAAGCAGCATTTACTGCTGCGGTCAATTCCTCCTCTGTTGCATCAGGTCTCGGGAAAAGAATGTTCTGTCGTATAGTACCTTCAAAAAGAAATTCATCTTGTAAAACGACCCCTAGATGTTTTCTAAAGCTACCTAAGTTCACTTTAGAGATATCTTCCCCATCAACGGTAATTACACCTGATTGTGGGTTCAAAAAAGTCGCTGCTAATCCTGCAATAGTACTTTTGCCAGAACCTGAACTACCGACCAAAGCAATAACCTCTCCCGATCTTGCTTCAAAACTTATGTTATGTAGCACTTCTTTGTCCTCTTCATAGGCAAATGACACATCATTAAAAACGATATGGCCTTCTAGGTTTTTCAGTATTTCGGTACGATTTTCTTCATCAGATTCAGGAGTCATATTCATCAGTTCTTCGGTACGGTCTAAACCGGCCAATGCTTCTGTAAGTTGACTGCCAATATTGCTCATTTGAACAATAGGAGCCACCATAAGACCCAGCAAGAAGGTAAAGGTCAAGAAATCACCAATGGTCAATTCACCCATCATTATTTTGTAACCTCCAATTCCCATAATACCTGTAGTTGCCAACCCTAATAAAAAAGTAGATGAGCTTGTCATAAAAGCAGTTGCAGTCAAACTCTTCTTCACATTTTGAAAAAGACGTTCTACACCTTCCTCAAAAATTCTATTTTCTTGTTCCTCGGCATTAAAACCTTTAATTACACGGACACCGCCTAAAGTTTCGGTTAGCCGACCAGTTACTTCCGCATTTATTTTTCCTCTATTCCTAAATATGGGGCGAATAACTTTAAATGCCTTTAAAGCAATTAAAGCAAAAATAGCCAAGGGTATTAAAGTGAAAATTGTCATAGTCCAACTAATTCGGAGTAGTAATATCAAGGATACTACAGCTGTTATAGTGCCACCAACGAGTTGTACTAATCCAGTTCCTATTAAATTACGAACACCTTCGACATCACTCATAATTCGAGAAACCAATGCTCCTGATTTCGTATTATCGAAAAATCGAATAGGTAATGAAAGAACCTTCTTTTGTACTTGTGCCCTCAGCTCTGATATTAAATATTGAGCCTGAACACTTAGTATTTTTGTTAGTAAAAAAGAAGTAACCGCTTGCACTAATATTGCCAAACCAACGGAAAGTACCAGAATTTTTAAAAGGTCTACATTTTTATTGGGTATAATATCATCCATTAAATACTTAAGGGATAAGGGTGCTACAAAACTTGCAGCTTTACTGATTACGATTAACAGTAATCCTATGAAGACTAGCTTTCGTCTGGGCCAAATGATAGTTTTAAATGCGGAAAGTATAGTTACTTTTTTTTCTGACATGAAAAGGAGATTTTAAAAGTCTGCAAGTTACTTCAATTCTAAAGATTTGAATGTTTATTGATAAGGTTTTGAAATTGGGGTACAGTATCGATAAAGGTTTTTATATTTGAGTGTCGGTATCGATTTAGCCATGAGCAATAAAATTCTCATATTCTTTCTTTTATTAAACTCAGTGCATGCTAATGCCCAGCAACAGTATTATCAGTTACAAGAGTTTGTAACTGATAGTGCACAGATATTCACTAAAAATCAAGTTGAAGGTTTAAACCAAAAATTGGTGGATTTTGAAAATAAAACGACGAATCAGTTAGTTGTTGTTACTATAGAAGAATTGGGTTTTGATACGATTGAAACCTATGCCAATGGTCTTTTTAATCAAAATGGCATTGGGCAACAAGAAAAGGACAATGGTTTGTTGATTTTGTTTTCAGCATTCGATAGAGAGGTGAGAATAGAAGTGGGTTATGGTTTAGAGCCTTATATTACAGACGCCGTCGCTTCAAGAATTATAAGAAATACCATGATTCCTAATTTTAAGGAGGAGAAATATTTTCAAGGTATAAATGAAGCTACAGATCAATTAATAGAATTTTTAAATAACCCGGATGCTTTAGAAGAATTTAAAAAAGAGATAGCCGACGAAGAAGATAACGACCAACTTATCGGGTATCTATTTCTTGGTTTCTTCCTTTTGATTTTTACCTCCGTAGGTGGATTGTTCTTCTATAAGAGCTATAAAAATATAATAGAAGTTTTTAGGGGAATTTTTATGGGTAAACTAGGAGTCATACCTGGATTTTTTATGATTGTAGCTGGGTCTCTGTCAAGCATTTTTGGACTGATTTTTATGATGGTACCGCTTGTTGTAGCTTACAGTATATATTCGTCTAATCACGAAGCCGCTAAACAGGTTTTTGATGAACCAACTGTTTTACTGTGGTTACTACTACCTTATTTTGGTATTGCAGCAATCATAGCTTTTATAAAACTTAAGGTGCTGGGTAAAGAAGAATTAGGTATATCTTGGTTAAAGAACGATAAAACATATTATAGAAAAACATTTTCTTCTTCAGGAACACATTCATTTAGTTCGGGTAGTAGTTCTTCTGGCGGTAGTTCAAGTTCCTTTTCTGGTGGAGGAGGTAGTTCTGGCGGTGGTGGTTCTAGCGGAAGTTGGTAAAAACAGTTACATTTATATACCTTCAAACAATTGATAATAGCATTTTTATGAACAGAATAATTTACTTGGTAGTTTTTGTATTGATTATAGCCTGTAAGGCTGAAAATTCTAAAAATCCAGAAGTAGAGAAATGGGTAGAACAAGCTGATAATGTGGAAATTATAAGAGATGATTTTGGTGTGCCGCATATTTATGGTAAAACGGATGCTGATGCTGTATTCGGATTATTATATGCGCAGTGCGAAGACGATTTTAATCGGGTAGAGCAGAATTATATATGGGCAACCGGCAGGCTGGCAGAATTAGATGGGGAAGAGGCGTTGTATAGTGATTTACGGGCTAAATTGTTCATGACTGAAGAAGAGGCGAAAGCTAATTATGAAAAGAGTCCCGATTGGTTAAAGAAATTGTGTGATTCCTTTGCCGCTGGGGTAAATTATTATCTCTATACGCATCCTGAGGTACAACCAAGATTATTGACACATTTTGAACCGTGGATGCCCATGTATTTTAGCGAAGGTTCAATAGGTGGGGATATTGAGCGAATTTCTACAAAAAAAATAGCGGCTTTTTATGAAAGCGATATGGCATTACCAGAGATTCAATTGCTGCAAATGAAAAAGGAAAAGGAAGCAGAAGAACCGCAAGGGTCTAACGGAATCGCAATTTCAGGAAAATTAACGCAGTCAGGTAATCCGTTGTTATTGATTAATCCGCATACCTCATTCTATTTTCGAGGAGAAGTTCATGTGGTTTCGGAGGAAGGGTTGAATGCCTACGGAGCGGTTACTTGGGGACAGTTTTTTGTATATCAAGGTTTCAATGAAAAGACGGGTTGGATGCATACATCGACCTACACGGATGTTATGGATGAATTCAAGGAAACCATTGTCAAAAACGATGATAATCTGTTGTATCAATATGGTGAAGAATTACGCCCAGTAACATCATCTGAAATAGTGCTTAAATATTTGGATGGCGATGAGCTTAAAGAAAAAAAATATCCCGCTTACAGAACACACCACGGACCAATAACGCACCTTGCCGATGGCCAATGGACCGCTTCGGCTATGATGTGGGAACCTGTAAAGGCACTTGAGCAGTCTTTTATTAGAACCAAGCAAAGTGGGTATAAAGGATTTCGTGAAATGATGGACATTCGCACGAATTCAAGTAACAATACGGTGTATGCCGATGCAGAAGGTAATATTGCTTATTTCCACGGAAATTTTGTTCCTAAAAGAGATGTGAGGTTTAATTATGAAGAGCCCGTAGATGGTAGTAATCCCAAAACAGATTGGCAAGGGTTGCACACGGTCGATGAAAATATTTTGGTATTGAATCCAGAAAATGGATGGATTCAGAATTGTAATTCTACGCCCTATACTTCAGCATTGGAGTTCAGTCCGAAAAAAGAGAATTATCCCAATTATATGTCGAAAGACCAAGAGAATTTTAGGGGTGTGCATGCCATTGAATTACTAACGGATAGAAAAGGATATACCATCGATAGTTTAATTCAATTAGCGCACGATCCATATTTGCCAGCCTTTAAAGCGCTGATTCCTGGTTTGGTAAAAGCATATGACGCTAGCCCAAAAAAGGAGTTAAAAGAAGCGATTGAGGTGTTTCGCAATTGGGACTATAGAACTTCAAAAGAATCTGTAGCGATGACTTTAGCACATTTCTATGGCACGTTGAATTACCAAAAAGCAGTTCGACCAACGGGTCTTAATAGTATGGAGTTGGTCGAATATTGGGGAAGTGACTCTCCTAATACCGAAAAGCTGGCGGTATTTAAAGAGACTATAAAAATTTTAAATGATGATTTTGGAACATGGAAAATGCCTTGGGGCGAAGTCAACCGATACCAACGTTTAAATGGTGATATTAGGCAAGCGTTCAATGATGGTTTACCAAGTATTGGTGTAGGTTTTGCTTCGGGAACTTGGGGTGCTTTAGCTGCTTATGGGGCAAGATATACTGCACCTGGCGCTAAAAAAATATACGGTACACGAGGCAATAGTTTTGTTGCCGCGGTAGAATTTGGGGATAAAGTAAAAGCAAAAACCATTTTGGCAGGCGGACAAAGTGGTGATTCAACATCACCTCATTTTGACGATCAAACCGAAAAGTATCTAAACATAGATTGGAAGGATGCGGCTTATTATCGAGAAGATGTATTAAAAAGAGCGCAAGAAACATATACTCCAGGGAAAAGATAATATTATAAGCGTATTGGTATGTACTAATGGTAGGTATATCCAATAAAGAGAAGTAGTAGACCTACATAGATTCTTTGGTTACAATCAACGTAGCTTTCGAACCTGCGGATAGAAGCCATTTGTTCGAATAAATTAATTCTCCTTTATCATTATACACATCGACCTGGGCAGTATTTGGTGCAGAAGACCCATGATTTAGTGCTTCGAAATCTAAACGATTGAAACCATCTTGCAAATCGACATTCACTCCTTTAAATGCACCGGTAAGTAATAGGTTTGGCTCTATAACCATATCATTCATGTAGATTTTAACTCGGTCACCATCTACATATTCATGATCTCTACAAACAATACCTATAAATTTTCCACTGCTTTTCACGTCTCCTAAATACTGGTCAGCAAAAAATTGTCCTGAACCACCTAAACGTTCACCAGGACCAATTCGAGGGTCAATTTTCATACCTGTACCAGCTTGAACCAATTCTTCATCGCGCAGCATTTTAACAGGATTTGGGTCTTTCATATTAACATTAGGCTGCTCTTTAATTAGAGAAGGCATATTTAATACAGGACCCGCACTTGGTTTTCCTAAAGGCTCAATAGGATTTGCACTTTCAATTTTAAGTGGCTTAGACGTAGGTAAATCTGTTTGTGCGGAAACGATAACCACGTTAAAACAGAATAAAATACTAAAAAGAAAAAAAGGTTTCCTCATTGAGTTATCAATATGATGAAATAAAGATAACAAATACCCTGCCATGCGTACTTAAGGCTTCGTTAAATTAACTTCGATACTATGATTATTCGATAAACGAATTACAATTATTTGAGATTTTTTCTTAGAAAGCCGATAAAATTTCCATTCATTATTTTTTCAATATCCGACTGAATGTATCCTCTATTTTCCAACAAACTCACTATTTTTTGAAGGTCGGCAATAGTGTCAACATCCGCCGGCCCTTGTTCTTTTCCAAAACCGCCATCAAGGTCAGAGCCAATACCGACATGGTCTGCATTTCCAGAAAGTTGACATATATGGTCAATATTATCAAGTATTTGCTGTAAACTTACGTTAGCGGATTCAGGTGTTGATACTCCGCGTTCCCATGTTGCCGTCATCATCCAAGCATCTAAAACAACCCCAACTACGCCTTTTCGCGCAATAATTTCTTTCAACTGCTCATCGGTAAATTGTCTATGATGATTTACTAATGCTCTACAATTATTATGGCTGGCCCATAGAGGACCGTCATAATTCACCATAGTTTCCCAAAAGCTAAGGTCACATAAGTGGGTAACATCTAATATAATTCCTAATCGTTGAATTTCTTTTAATAGTTCTCTTCCTTTCGTACCAATGCCACCTACAGAATTTGTGCCATGAGCATATGTTCCAGGGCCATAATGAGCAGGCCCAATTGCACGTAGGCCTAGGTCGTAAGATTTTTGTAGGTACGAGATATCGACTATAGAATCTGCGCCTTCTAGGCTTAATAAATAACCAATAGGTTTTTTTTCTTCATCAGACTTCCAAAGTTCTAGGTGGGCCTCTAGTTGGGTTCTGTTAGTAATCTGTACCATTTCGCCAGCTTCTTCCATACTCTTGTACCAAGCCAATTGACCTTGCGTATGTGCCCAAGCCTGCTGCGGTGATTTCCATCCCGGTAGGGTATTGTCCTTATGCACATAGCGTGCAATTTGGGTAGCCATACAGAGTCCTATATTTCCTTCTCTCATAGCCTCTAGAGAAACCGTGTTGTTGCCACGACCTGGCTTATCGGTTAAACCCTGTTCGCTCTTTCTTATTTCTTCTATTGACCATGTGAGGTCACGATTCCAGTCCATAGCATTCATGGACAGGTCTAAATGCGCATCAAATATAAACATGCTTAAATAGTAGATTTATGGGTTCTAGCGGTTACTTTCCAATAGTCGATAATAATGCCATCTTTTACAACAGTTAATGTATCGTATTTCGCAACTGTTGGGCAAATGTGTTTTGGTATGGCATAGTGAACATCACCTACTTCTGGAATGGTCAAATCATCATATTCAACTACTAAATGCTCTTCTGATTGACTAATTTGGTTACTGTGCTCAAGGTCTAAAAATTCAATCCGTGGAAAAGGCATTTCTGGAGCTATTGATTTATGTCCCAAATCAAAACATAAGATACCGGTAGTAGGTTTGCTGAGTATTCGAGTTAGTAAAACAGCAGCAGGTAGAAAATTCATTTCAGGAAATTGAGCACCATAACCTATATCCCATAATAAGGTTGTACCTGGACTTGATTCTACATTTTTGCGTTTGCAGTGAAATGGAAACGTCGGAGACCCACCAGCAATAATTTTTGGGCTAGGGATATCTTGGTCTTCTATAGATTTTTTTAATAATTCGACCTCTTCAAAAGCAGTATTGCATTCTGCCTCTCTTATTTTCGGGTCGGTATTTCTTAAATGACCATCATAAACATGAAGGCCTTCTGCTATCAAATTAGGGTGATTGTTTAATTGTGTAAATAACTCTAAGGCTTTTTTATCTGGAGCAATACCAGTTCTGTTCATACCATTATTAATATCAACCCAAAGATGAATTTTGACATTATTGGCCTCTGCTAAATTCCCTAAAATAGAAACCATTGTCTCGTTATCGACTATAGTAGAAAATTTTGAATTTGGGTATTGTTTTGTTAATTCAATATACCGTTGAGCATTTGGCCCAATAGGTTGCATGGCCAACAAAATATCTGGAGCATTACAATTACCAAGTAATTCTGCTTCGGCGATGGTAGCGCATTTGAATTTCTTAATTCCGCGTGCCATCTGCATATTTATGATATTCGCGTTCTTGTATGTTTTTACATGCGGACGCAAACGATTTACATCGCCAATCATAGAGATCATCAACTCTATATTATGTTGAATTCTATCAGGATAAACCAATAAAGAAGGAGAGATAACTTCCTGTGTATTTTTTAAGGAATACCAATTTTTCTTTTGCATAGCTCTTAGTGATGTAGTTCGAAATGAGCTTCTATTTCAACAGGGATGCCACCAGGTAGTATCATACCAACTGCACTCCGTACACCTACGCCATTATCGGGTCCGAAAATATCTGCCATAAGTTCACTGAAACCATTGATGACCAATGGTTGCTGTCCAAAATCAGGGGTGGAATTTACCATACCCAAGGTTTTGACAATTCTTTTAATCTTATCGATATCTCCAAAATGAGTTTGTATGGTAGATAACATGGTAAGTGCAACTTGCCGTGCAGCTACTTTAGCTTCCTCCATAGTCATGTCATGCCCTGCACGGCCAATAATTAATGAACCGTCATTTTTCATTGGACCTTGACCGGAAATGTATAAAAAGTGGTCAACCACTAAAACAGGTTTGTAAAGGCCTGCAGGAGGTGGTGCAGGGGGTAAAACCAGACCCAACTCTTTAATTCTTTCTGAAGGTTTCATTTTCATAATACTTTAGATTTTAAATAAACATATTAATAACTAAGACACCTACTAGGCCCATAACACCAACTGTAGTTTCCATAACAGTCCAGCTTTTTAAGGTGTCTTTGACCGAAAGGTTGAAATATTCCTTAAATAACCAAAATCCGCTATCGTTAACATGGGACAACATTAAACTACCAGAGCCTATTGCTAATACCATTAATTCTGGACTAACACCTGTTCCTTGGGTAAGCGGTAAGACGATACCGGCAGCAGTTAAACCTGCAACCGTAGCAGAACCGACACAAACTCTAATAACGGTGGCTATCAGCCAAGC
The DNA here is from genome assembly GCF_900109345.1 of Maribacter orientalis. Classification (GTDB taxonomy): domain Bacteria; phylum Bacteroidota; class Bacteroidia; order Flavobacteriales; family Flavobacteriaceae; genus Maribacter; species Maribacter orientalis. The sequence goes on along the minus strand of NZ_FNZN01000002.1, from coordinate 307,519 downwards.
TAATATTAATGGGGAGATAGATGATTCTTGTAGCATGGCACCGATGTATTCACTAACACCACTATCGATAAGCACTTGTTTTAATGCGCCAGAACCAGCAATGATTAGTAAAACCATGGTAATTCCCGTTATAGCACTACCTACCGAGTCCATAACCTCTTTCATTTTTTTACCACGACCTAAACCTAAGGTGTAAATCGCCACCAAAACTGAAATAAGCATTGCTATTGCCGGATTTCCCATAAAAATCAAGGTCTTCTTCAAGAAAAAGGAATCGGGTAATGCAAACTCAGCTAACGCAGCAATAGCGATTAGAATAACAGGTAGAAGTGCACTAATAATACTATTTGCCATACTCGGCATTTCTTCTTCCTTTAAAATAACCGGATTTAAAAATTCTTTAAGTGGAGTCGCATTAATTCCCTTTAGTGTTCTGGAAAGTAATGGTCCAGCAACGATGATAGCTGGTATGGCAACACATATTCCGTATAATAATGTTTTACCGATATCTGCACTAAATGTGGCCGCAATGGCTGTTGGTGCAGGATGTGGAGGTAAATAACCATGAGTAACCGATAAGGAAGCCAACATGGGTAACCCTACATATAATAGTGGTAGCCCGGTTGCGGCGGCTATGGTAAAGACCAAGGGTACTAAAATCACAAATCCGACGGAATAAAACATAGGGATACCTACAATAAATCCTGTTAGGACCACTGCCCATTGAATGTTCTTTTTTCCGAATTTCTCTACCAATTTTGTTGTGATGCGTTGTGCAGCCCCACTATCTGCCACCAGCTTTCCTAGCATTGCTCCTAGGCCTAAAATAATAACAAGGAAACCAAGTATGTTTCCAATTCCTTTTTGAATGGAGTCTACCACAGATAACGGCTCCATACCTTCGGCAATACCAACAAACAGTGATACTATAATGAAGGTGATGAAGGCATTAAGTTTGAATTTGGCAATGAGGATAAATAAGAGTAAAATTCCTAAAATGACAATGATTAATGGCATATTATATTTGGTTTGAATAGGTTGATAACCTAAATATACCATAAAAAATAAGCTCAACATATTTTATCTAAACACGTTGAGCCTATTCAATAAAAATCTACTTACGATCCGTTAATTCTGGAGAACTAATTTTATAAAGTAGACCTGCTAAAATGGCGCCTACAATTGGGGCTAGCCAAAATAACCATAGTTGGTCAATGGCCCAATCACCAACAAAAAGAGCCTGGCTGGTACTTCTTGCTGGATTTACAGAAGTATTTGTAACAGGTATACTAATTAATTAAATGTATTAGGGTTAAACAAAGGCCTATTGCCAAGCCTGCGAAACCTCTTGGCGCCTTGGTATAGGTTTATCCTAAAATAACAAATATGAAAATGAAAGTCATTGCCACCTCAATAATTAATGCTGATGTCATACTGAATCCGCCTGGGGAGTGTTCGGCATAACCGTTGGCTGCAAAACCACCAATAACAAAATCAGGCTTGCCTGAAGCGATTAAGAAAAGTATTGCTGCCCCAGCAATACCACCTATGACTTGGGCAATTACATAAGGTAGTACGTTTTTCACATCAAAACGGCCAACTACCCAAAGGCCTATTGAGACTGCGGGATTTAAGTGACAACCAGAAATATGGCCAATGGCATAAGCTATTGTAATTACAGTTAAACCGAAGGCAAGGGAAACCCCAACAAAGCCAATTCCTAATTCAGGAAATCCTGCGGCAAGTACGGCACTACCAGAGCCACCTTGCACCAACCAAAGGGTGTCAACAAATTCTGCTATTATTTTTTTCATTTTAAAAAGGTTATTTGGTTTCTATTTATTTAGAAATAAAAACATTACGTAAGTCACATAATTTTAACCATTTTGTTTAATAAACACCTAGTGTAGATTCAATTTTGCAGAAAATTTTGCATGGAAAGGATTTATGAGTTGTTTTTAAAACGCTGTATCAATACGAACTCAAAAGTGTTTAGTTCGTAATTCTGTCATTTATTTTTTATACCAAATAGTGGTTGCAGAAGACCTATTTTTAGAATGATAAAGTGATAAATAATCCAGCTAATTAAAAATGTTCCAATAACAAGAATAAGCGCTTTTGGTAACAATCCCCAATCTAAATACATCAGGTAATAAGCTATCGCAACAGTTATGGTTTGATGAAGAATATAGAAAGGGTAAACGGCCCTATTCGCATAACTCAACAATTTACTAGGTTTATTTTGATGTTTGGCGGCGTAACCCAATAGCACCAATATCCAAGACCAAAGATTAATAATTTTTAAAAGGGCTTCGGTAAAATGTCTAGTATAACCATCTTCAAATTGCCATATAATGAGTAATCCTATGAAGCATAGAATGCCTAGAATAAACGCTTTTTTACGTATTTTTTCTATCTCTATCCAAAGAATTTGACCACATGATACCATGATAAATCCAAAGAAAAATAAGGTCATTGAGGAAAAGAAATTAAACCAGTCATTAATTAAATCATGCGTGATATCATAAAAAGGTTCAAGTAATGATTCTAATAAATACAAGGGTAGGGTGAAAATATAGAGTCCGAATGGCTTTTGTATCACTTTGCTAAACCAATCAACTATTTTGGTTTTTCTTTTTTTGATATACACAAAGATGGTTGAAAGTAACACTGAGAAAACAAATAGATAGGGTAAAAACCAGAGATGATGCCAGCTGATATTTCCTTCGGGATAGATACCTTCATAAGCTACGGTACTGAGATAATGTAAATAGGAACCTTGAAATTGACCTTCTGCCAATCGTTCAAAATATATTTGTGGCGGCACTACCACCAACATCCCAAATAGCAGTGGAATACCTAATCTTAGAAACCGTTCCTTATTAAACTGCCAAATAGTTCTTTTTGATAAAGCGTAGAAGGTACCCATACCAGATATTAGGAACAAAATGGGTAAACGCCACTGATTCAAAAATAGCATTGGCCATTTAATCCAATCATAGATAATATTGTTTTTTAGATGCCATCCCCAAGGGACAAAGAACATCCCGACATGATAAAAAATCAAAAGCGAAAAGACCACTACCCGTAACCAATCTAAATCGTACCTCCTAAATGTTTTTTCCATGACCCAATATTTAATTGGTCAAAATTGAGGGAATATGATATGGAAATTAAATTTTAGCATTTACAATTCGTCCATAATTACAATTTTGGAGAGATTGACTTTACGTACTGAGATGGTGAGTAGCCTGTTTGAATTTTAAAAGCATTGTAAAAAGCAGACTTAGATTTGAAGCCTACTGAATCTCCAATTGCTTCTATAGTAAGTTTATTGTATTGTGGATCAACAAGTCTTTCCTTAGCAACAACAATTCTTTTCGAATTGATATAATGGTTAAAATTAGAGCCAAACCCTGAGTTTATTGATTTTGATATTTGATTGGGATGAATATTCAAAAGATTGGCCAAATCATTCAAACTTGTATTTTTGGACAAATAATAACACTCAACATCAACAAATTTTTCAATATCAGTAAATGCTATTTCTTTAATTGGTTTACCTAAGGTCTCGTATTTGTCGGCAACCCAAGATTTGTCAAAGAATCGTGATTCTGTAATAATTATGTAGGTTGTTGAAAAAGCGACTATGGTTTGAAAAATTGAAATATAATGATCGCCTCCATCATCATCAAATATGTAGAAAATTAAAAATAGAAGCAGAAAGAAGGCACATAGTATAATAGCTGAATTTCGTGTGAAAATATATTTGGACGATTTTTTTTCAGCATTATTGTTTAAGTTTCTGAACCATTCTTCTCTGACCAATTTTAAGCTCAGTAATGTATATAGCAAAAGGCTAAAAAGTATGAGCCAATCTAAAATGTCTTTTATAAAATGATAATTATAATTAAATGATTCTGGAACGGTTGCAGTTTCCATTTTACTGTAATATGCGCCTAAATAGGCATTCAATTTTACAGAAATAGGAGCAAGATAAAATGGGATTTGAGATATAAAATAACCAAGTGGTAAAACAAAATGCCACCAATGTTTCTTAAATGAAATAGATGTTCTTTTTAAAAAACCATAAATAGAAAAGTATAGAAATGGTCCTATCAACAGAACCAGGGCTTCAGTTGAATCATTCAATACTAGTATATATTTCATTAGGCCAGTGTAGCATAAATAGGTGTCCAAAAATACAATTGCTCCAAAAAAGATTAAGAGTCCTAAATAAATCAACGGTAAATTACCTTTGCTCTTGGTGAAAAGTACAATGCTTAAAAATAGATTTTGAACAACGCCTAATAGCATAAAACTTGACGTAAGATTATGTCTTATCGGAATTTGTTCTATGAGATCATTGAGCATGTTCACTTTAACTTTTTTCTAAATAATCTTTTAATTTTTGAGGTCCTTCTAACAAAATACGAACTACGCGTAATGTACCATCATCTGTGGTATTTATCTGCCATTTTATTAAAGAGAGGTTGCCTTTTTCTATTTCAATTCCAGTAATACTTCTTGGGTGTACACAACTACCATCGTTAAATAGGGGTATATCGCCCGGTTCAGGAAAACGGGGTCTATGCGTATGGCCAACAACGGTTACTTTTAAACTGTTTTTAAGGATCCATTTTTTAATACGTCGTTCAACTTTTATAAGTTCTGTGTAGTTCTTGGCTGGTGATGTTGGGTCAGCAATACCCCAAACCTGTAATGGTTTCCAGAGTACCCTCACTAAAAATCTACCCCAACGCCAAAAAGTATAATTCCACCAATCAGCCTGGTGGCCGTGGGTTAGAAAAATTTCTTGTTGAGTGTCCCTATGTTTTAAGATAATTGCTTCATGATATTTAATTCCTTCAAAAAGCGCCTTGTCTTTATCTTCTATCGGTTCAAAATAACTTGACAGGTGTTTCTTTACGTAATCTTCATCTTTATAGACCATATCATGGTTTCCCCAAATCATATGTAATCTATGTTCTAAATGAAATTGCTTTAAAAGTTTATAAATATTTTTGTGGGCTTCAAATAAGGATGCAAAATTAATATTCTCCCAAAGTTCATCACCATCACCGAGCTCGCAGTATTGAAATCCTTCTGAATGATAAAATTTTAGGGCATGAAAATAGATGTTTCTATTATTGGCAAATTCATCGGCAAAACTGTTGTCACCCCTGTGACAATCACTAAAAAGTATGAATTTAGAGTTGTTGTCAAATGGAATGACCTTGGCATTTTCATAAGCTCTATTAAGTCTACTATCCGATGACATGGGCTATTTTTCGTTAAATATCCGAAAATCCAGTTAACCATAGGGGGTGAGTCTCCTAAAAAACTTGTATTGTTTTGTAACTTTACAGTGATTTAGTAGACTAAATAATTCATGGTTCAGCACGAGAGAAAGATAATGCCTGTAAAGCACCTCATTAGTTTTGAAGAACTTCTCAAGAAGTACGATGAACATTTAGAAGGTGATGATCCCTTTTTAGCCGCTACTGCCGAGAGAATATTGTATGCTCAAAGCGAATACCCAGAATTACGTGACGGATTTTCTGATTTTACATTGTTAGAAAAATATAAGGACGTAATTGATCGTATTTTACAAGATACATTTACGGAAGCTTTAAGTACGAATGAAATAAAGGTGGCTACCTTACCTTATCAAAATACCATTATAAAGTCTTCGAAACGCTTTCAGAAAATTATTAGCGAAGCGGGTAAGGAGTATGAGCCAGAACTGCGAAGTCTTGGCGACGATATGGATTATATTATGAGCTGTGTGGTCATATTAAATTTCTACTATGGTTTTCAGTTAGACTTTAGTCGCCCATACTTTTATGATATACCAGATGTTAATGGAGTAATGCGTCACTATCGCGTTTTATATAATGCTGATTTTATTAACATTATTCCTACAGAAAAATCTAAGAAGATTACCCAAGAAGATGTAGATGAATTACTTGCAAGGCCAAATGATGTTGATCTTTGGATGGATAAAATTCCACCTGAAAGTTTTATATCTAAAGGATTTGTTATCGCCAATTTGTTCGATGTTACTATGGAACAGGCAATTTCTGATATAAAGTCAAAATTGATTTCAAAGGACCATTTGGCTCCAGATAATTTTACGGAAGAACTTCAAGAAACTTTTAAATCGTTTTTTAAGTTGCCAAATATTAGAGTAGGGTTCGCAAACTTCAATGTAAGACAAGATCAGTTCGAGGCAGTTGCAGGTATGGGGTTTGAAAGTTATCTTTTAAATGGAGAAGTAATAGTCGGTTGTAAGCGTGCGCTTTGTGAAGAATCTTACAGAAAACTGATTAAGGAAAATTCATATTTTGCAATTACAGATGTTAATCGGATGGCTGAACAATCTAGCGGGATGGAGCCTTATGCAGGCTTAAAAAAGCAGGGAGTTCAGAGTGCAATTTTTGCACCTATTGCCTATGAGAATAAACTCTTAGGAATTTTGGAAATAGTATCTGAGAAAAAAGGGGTGCTTAATGGTGTTAATGCTCAAAAGCTTGATGATGTATTGCCATATATTGTTTCAGCATTAGTTCGTAATAATAATGAAAAAAATAATAGAATAGATGCTATAATTCAAAATGAATGTACTTCTGTGCACTCATCTGTTTATTGGAAATTTCAAGAGGAAGCCAAAAGGTTTTTGAACGATCAACTAGAAGGTAAAGCACCTACTTTTAGAGAAATTGTTTTTAAAGATGTTTATCCGTTATTTGGACAAATTGATATAAAAGACTCATCGAAAGCTAGAAATTTAGCTATTCAAAGAGATTTGATGATTCAACTTTCTGAAATTAATGATGTCTTGGTAATTGCATTGAAAAAATGGAATTTACCTATCTACGAAGAATTAAATTTTAGGGTGAACAATCATCTTGAAAGCATTAAAGAAATGCTATATACAAATAGTGAACAATCCATTTTCGACTTTGTTAAAGATGAAATTTCTCCAGTTTTTGAACACCTTAAAAAGTCAGATGTTGTTTTAGAAAAACATATTTTGGCTTATGAGGCTAAAATAGATCTGGGAACAGATTCTTATTATGATCATAGAAAAAATTATGATGAAAGTGTTACGTTAATTAATAAGAAGCTGTCTTCGGTAATAGATAAAAGACAGGAAAGTGCACAGGCAATGTTTCCTCATTATTATGAGCGCTATAAAACCGATGGTGTTGAACATAATATGTATATCGGCGCTTCTATTTCAGAAAATACAGACTACAATAATTTATATCTAAACAATCTTAGATTGTGGCAATTGCAGGTTATGTGTGAAATGGAGAATGTTCATTATGTATTAAAACCAAAATTACCGATACCATTAGATGCCACATCATTGATATTGGTATATAATACATCATTGTCTATCCGATTTAGAATGGATGAAAAACAATTTGATGTTGACGGCACATATAACGCTCGTTATGAGGTAATTAAAAAGAGAATTGATAAATCATTTATAAAAGGAACTACTCAACGTTTAACGCAAAAAGGATTACTTTCTATAGTTTATTCTCAGAAAAAAGATGAGTTAGAATATTTGAGATACATCACATTCTTAAGATCTAAAGGCTATTTCACCGATAAGATTGAAATTGTAGAGCTAGAAGGTTTACAGGGTGTTTCTGGTTTAAAAGCTATACGTGCCGAAATTCTATACAAAAGAGATCAAGAGCCTGAAAAGACCTACACTTATGAGGATTTGATGGAAGCTTTAAAAGAATAACACCTGACTTAGTAGCTCTAATTTACGATCTGGACCATAGAATTTAAAAGATATTGCAAACGCGATAACCGATAAAATCATTCCTATCATGAAAATGGTATAGGTCCAACGTAAAAGTTTATATTTTCTATTTAATACAATACCTAGAAAGTAAAGATCTTTTGTCAATGAGGTGTAGATGTAGTCTTTGTCTTTTAGCATTTGTTGAATTGCCCACTCATATTCTGTCAAATTCATTTTATGGAAATTACCGAAGAACAATAGATTAACATTTTTATTTTCTACATCTTCTTTAGTGAATTCACCGCTGGTAACGTTTGGTCTGGTTGCCAATACGGCCAATATCATTGAAATAATAGCAAACAAAACGAATATTACGGTTGGGTAAATTAAATAATCGTTTGAAGGATTATCTAATTTTGGAATAAGATTAGATAGGGCCAATGAGATAATAATGGCATTTACAGATAATAGAATATTTGCTTTGGTATCTGCAATATCACTAAGGGCAATATGATTTTTTAAAGTTACACGATATAAAGTTTGGATTCCTCGATCTGGACTCTCACTTTTAAACTTAACTTTTAGTCTTTCTTTTTTGGCTAGTTTTTTTTCAGATTTTTTATCCTTAATTAATTTTCTAAGGTTTTTATCTTTTTTTTCTAACCAATGCTCTTTAGCATAATCTGTATAGTAGTGATGGTCAGTTCTAAAAACCTTAATATTTCCGTCTAACCATTCTTTTGGGCTATAATCTTTAATGCCTAAAAGCTTCAGTTCTTCACGTAATAACTCTGAAGTTTCTATGTAGCTACTTTGGGCAAAATGAGAAGAATCTGCATCTCGAATGATTTCATCCATCAAATTAGATGGTTTGGCATTCCATTTTGTGGCCCTAATGCATGCTTTGATTTTCTCTATTCCTTCTTTATAATACCCTTCTTTCAATAAAAACGCTTCTACTATTTCACAACTACTTTCTTCATGTGCTTCAGTTCCTTTGGTGTAACCAGTGTCATGAAACCAAGCTACTAATTGTAATAGCTCTCTTTCTTGATTGGAAAGAGAACATGCCTCAAGTAATTCTTTAGTACTTTTAACGACTCTTTGTGTATGTCTTAGGTTGTGGTACAGAAAATTTTTATCCAATTTGGTGGTAAGTAGCTCGACTACAAACTGTTGTGTCTTCTCTAAAATGTTCGACATAGAAACTGTTGGTTAGAATTACACAAATTACGAAAATATAAATAGGGTTACATTGCTATGAAAAAATATTATTCCTATCTGTTAATTTTATTATTCATTACTAGTTGCGCTACATATAGCACTAAGTATGTAGATGAGAAATATGCTGTAGATGTTAAAGAGTTAAAAGAGATTTCACATACATTCTATTTAATAGGTGATGCTGGTTTATCACCTATGGGAAGTATGAACCCTGCACTTAAGATTTTTAAAGATAAATTAGATAAGGCAGATAAGAATAGTACCGCTATTTTTTTGGGTGACAATATATATCCAGCAGGTTTGCCAGACCCAAAAGATTCAACAGTGGCCTATTTGACTGCAAAAAATCATTTAGATGCACAGTTGAAAACACTTGACGATTTTAAAGGAAGACCACTTTTTATTCCAGGTAATCATGATTGGTATACAGAAGGATTAGTTGGTCTTGAGCGTGAAGAAGATTATATTAAAAAGGCCTTAAAACAAAAGAATCCATTTTTACCGGAAAACGGTTGCCCTATTGATGTTGTTGAAATTGGTGACGATATAGCGATTATAACCATAGATACGGAGTGGTACCTTACCAATTGGGATAAAAGGCCCGATATGAATGACAAGTGCGATATAAAAAGTAGGGAAAAGTTCTTGTTAGAACTTGAAGATGCTATTAAAGATTATCGTGATAGAACTACAGTTATTGCCATGCATCATCCTTCAAGCAGTTATGGTCCTCATGGTGGTCAATATTCCTTAAGAAAACAATTTTACCCCAAAGAATTACCATTCCCAATTCCGGTTTTGGGTACATTCATTAATGTTTTAAGAAATACATCTGGTGCATCAATAGAAGATTTAAATAATAAGCGATATAGAGAGCTAATGAACAGGATGACTACATTGGCTCAATTTTCTGAACGGGTAATATTTGTATCGGGTCATGAGCATACATTACAATATATAGTTGAAAATAATACGCCGCAGATTGTTAGTGGGTCTGGATCAAAAGAGGGTACTACTAAGTTATTGAATGGATCTCAATTTAATACAGGTAAAATGGGATTTGCTACTTTAGAAGTGTATACTGATGGTTCTTCTAGAGTTCGATTTTATGCTGTTGGTACAGATAAAAAAGAAGATTTTTTATTTACCAATGTTGTTTTACCACCTACTTTAAATGAATATATAGGTGACTTTACAACTAACTTTCCTGATTCTGTAAAAGCATCGGTTTACACTAAAAAAGAAATTGATAAAAGTGGTTTCTTTAAAGGAGTTTGGGGAGAACGTTATCGTAAATATTATGGTACTGAGGTCAAGGTGCCAACTGTAAATCTTGATACATTGATGGGCGGTTTAGTTCCTGTAAAAAAAGGCGGAGGCCATCAGTCTAAATCTTTACGTCTTCAACATAAAGATGGTAGAGAATATGTAATGAGGGCTTTGAAAAAGAGCGCTGAGCTTTATTTACAGTCTATGGCATTTAAAGACCAATATGTGCTAGATGATTTAAAAGAAACGTATACCCAAGAAATATTACAAGATTTTTATACCGGGTCACACCCATATGGACCGTTTACGACAGGTGTGCTCTCAGATGCAGTTGGTATATACCATACTAACCCTGTACTTTACTATGTGCCAAAACAACCTGCGTTAAAGCAGTACAATGATTCTTTTGGTGATGAGCTGTATATGATAGAAGAACATACTGGTGATGGTCATGGCGATTTGGCGAGTTTTGGTTACGCGAACGAATTAAAAAGCACCGATAGCATGCTTGAAGATTTACGTGATGATGAAAAGTATGGAGTCGATAAAGATTTATATCTAAGATCTAGACTATTTGATATGGTTTTGGGAGATTGGGATAGGCATGTAGACCAATGGCGTTGGGCAGAATTTGAAGATAAGAAAAAAATAATTTATAGACCTATACCTAGAGATCGCGACCAAGTATATTCTAAAATGGGAGATGGAGCATTAATGAACATTGCTACACGTATTATACCTGGTTTAAGACTCATGGAAGGTTTTAATAAAGATATTAGAAGCGTAAAAGGTTTCAATTCTTCACCGATGACTTATGTTTTGGATCTGACCTTATTAGGTGAAACTGAAAAAAGCCAATGGTTAGCTCAAGCAAAGTATTTACAAGAAAATTTGACTGTTAGTGCCATTGACAAAGCATTCGAAGCCTTTCCTAAAGAGGTTCGCGATGAAACAGTCGAAGAGATAAAGAATATTTTGTTAGCACGTTTAAGTCATATTCAAGAGACAGCTGAAGAGTATTATAAAATATTGAATAAGTATGCGGTTGTCGCAGGTACCGATAAGGACGATTGGTTTGAAATAAACAGACTTGATGAAAAAGAAACAGAAGTAAAAGTATATAGAAATATAGATGGTAAAAAGGATAAGTTATTCTTTTACAAAGTATTTACAAAAGAGGATACCAAAGAAATATGGGTATTTGGTTTAGATGATGATGATATTTTTGAAGTTAACAATCCTTTAAATTATAATGGGGTAAAAGTTAGGATAATAGGTGGCCATAATAATGATATCTATAGAGTTGAAAATGGAAAGAATATTGCGCTATATGATTACAAAAGCAAAGAGAATACCTTTGAAGAAAGAGGAGGGGCAAAAGTTAAATTGTCCGATGATTATGAACTAAACACGTATCAACCTCTTAAATTAAGAAATAGTTTTAATCAAATTATCCCTACTGTTGGCTTTAATCCTGATGATGGCATACGTATTGGATTTATGAATACATATACCTATAACGGATTTAGACAGAATCCATTCACCCAACAGCATACTTTTGGGGCATCATATTATTTTGCTACCAGTGGTTTTGATTTTAAATACCAGGGTGAGTTTGCACATTTGTTTGAAAATTGGAACGGCGAAATATCCGCTCGTTTTACTAGTCCTAATTTTGCCGTGAATTTTTTCGGATATGGGAATAACACAGTAAATTTAGATGATGACCTAGAACTTGATTACAATCGAGTAAAACTTAGGCAAATTGAATTTTCACCTTCTTTGGTTTGGAGAGGGGAATTAGGGGCAAAAGTAAAGGTTGGTCTATCATATCAAGATATTAGTGTTGAAGAAACAGATGATAGATTTATAAATACATTTTACCAACAAAATGGGGAAGAGACCAATAGCGATTTTATTGGTGCTCATGCAGGATATTCATATGAAAACAGAGATAATGAAGCTTTTCCTACATTAGGTATGGCAAGCTCTTTACAAGTTGGTTTTAAAGACAATATTTCTACAGATGGAGGTAATTATGGATATGTTATACCTTCAATAAGTTTCGATTATAAATTGATTCCAAGTGGCCGCTTAGTTTTGGCTACTAAATGGAAAGCCCATTTTAATATGGGTAATGGTTATGAGTTTTACCAGGCAGCAAGTATTGGTGGCTTAGATGGTTTGCGAGGTTTTAGAAATCAACGATTTACTGGTAAAACATCATACTATCAAAATACGGATATCAGATTTAGCCTAAATAAAAAGCGGACAAGATTACTGCCAATGGCCATGGGGCTATTTGGAGGGTTTGATTATGGTAGAGTTTGGTATCCTGGGTTGAGTTCTGAAAGATGGCATACGTCATACGGTGGCGGATTCTTTTTGAATGCCTCTGATATTATATCTATTAATACCGCACTATTTGCAAGTGAAGATGGGGCTAGATTTACCTTTGGGTTAGGTTTCGGTTTCTAAAAACGAAAATCACTTTAAAGAATAGGAGTATAGATTGCCACCAGTGCCATGTGAGCGTTCATCAGAAATAAGTAGTGTGTTGTCATTTAGAAAACATACAGATTCTAACTGCGTTCTTGCGCCTAAATCAATTTCCTGAAGTTTTCCTTTAGAGAAATCATTCCACGTAAATTCAGTAAACACAAAAAGTTTGCCATAACTAAGAGCTACTATTTTATCTCCTTTGGGTGAAATATCAATTGAGGTAATTTGACATATTTGCCAATCTGTACAAGGTGTAAATGATCCAACTAAAGTAGCTTCATATTTGCCGGCAGTATCTGGAACAGAATAAATATGAGCCTCTCCTTTAAATGGTTTAGATCTGTTTTTTGTTACGATATAAAGTGAATTTTCATGATGAAATAGTGCTTCGGCATCATATAAAAGTCTGTCTTCTTTAGGTGGAAATTCTTTTTGATCAGGATAATTAAATTCAATTTGTTCAGCATCTATTTTATCGCCCGGTTCAATATTTGGGTTTGGTAATTTATAAATGACCAAATTTTTACGAGCATTAGCATTGTTGCCTATGTCGGCAATGTAGAGGTTACCTGCCTGGTCCATCGCCATATCTTCCCAATCATCATTATCTCCATTTTTCACTTCTAGGGTTTTTATGATGTCACCCTTAAAATTTACCTGATAGATTTCATCCTTATTGCCGTTATCCTCAACCGCCCAAACTGTAGAATCACCATAAGTAACCAAGCCAGAGTTTTCCTTTAAGCTCCCTGGTAAGTCTGTTATTACTTTTAATTGCCCATAATTGGAGCACGATGTAAGTGTAGAAAATATGGTAAATGTGATTAATACTAGTCTATTCATCTGAATCTAATAATGGCATATATATTTCAGCTTTCCAACGTAAAGCATCTCCTCCCATATTCGGATTGTTAAAAAAGAATTCAATAGGTTTTTGGTCTACTTCAATGCCATTCTTTTCAGCATAATCTAGCAAAGTATACCACGCTCTATCTGAAGTCATGTAATTACCATTGTATACAGCTTTTAATGAATTCGTTCCTATAAATTCCTTATAAACAAGATCTTTTATGGTCGGTAAAGTATCTTTTTTAATTATTGGATAACAAAAGTTAAAAACAATACTATCGTTTTGCATATTCCAATCGGTAGTTTCTATAAAGGGAATACCGTTAAATTCAATTCCATTATTGCCAATAACCGAATTAAGAAAAGGATAGCTTTCCATCATTGCAAATGCCTTTTTATTTTGAATGGTTTTATGCTCTACACATGCACAATAGGTAGAAGGCAGCTCCTCTTTCCCAATAAATGTAACCTTGAATTCTTTAAGATGTTCATTTAAATTTTCTATAAATTCAGTAACTGTTTTTCTAGATTTTATTTCGAAATCGGTATCAGTAAAAGGAATGTATAACTTGTTTTTTAAGCTATGGTCCGCATCTTTTATATCTACCACTATATGCGATGTAGAATCTGTTACATAATTAATATTCCATTCATAAATATGGGTCGAATCACCAAAATAAATTATTTGCTCTAAATGATTCATGTCATTGACTTGTCTTAGAGAAGCTTTGGGTAATGTTTTGCTCCATGCTTTTAGTGCTTGGTTAATTACGCCTGTATTCGATTTAGCGGTTACTCTAACCTGATAGTCTTGTGGCTTAATGAAAAAATACCAGAGTAATCCAATTGAAATAATAGCTATTGCAATGGTATAACCTTTTCTCATATTTATTTAATTCTGTGCGATATTGGAGTTGTTCTTCATTTTAATTTTAGAGTTCAATAGAGCGCCTATTTGCCTCCCTTGACCAACTCCAACTTCAACTGCTGCTCTATAGTGAATACCACCGTACATTCTGCTAATGGCTGCTTCATCTGCTGCTGTATTAAATGAAGTATACTTTCTAATGGGCAGGCCGTATGGTGTTTCTGTATCATCAATAAAACTAAAATTTTCACCAAAAATACTGGTTAGGGCAGTAGCAGCGGCTCCTGATACTACGCTATGTCCACTAGTGTATTCAGGAAATGGTGGTGTTTGAAGAATAGGCTTCCAATTTTCGTCAATATGTTGATTTATTAAAGTTTCAGGTCTAATTAAATTACTTCTATACTTTTCATCCCAGCAACTAATAAATGCATCTGCGATTGCCAATGACGTTTTGGTATATGCAAAAACGGTATCGTCGAAATTGCTGTCTGTACTTCTACAGGCAATTTTGGTAATACCAATCCAATGCGCACCTGGAGTTATTTTTTTGGTAGCGAACATTAAGTGTCCCCGAGTAACAGATACATACGGGTTGCAATCCCAAAATTTGGCAATGGCCACTTCATCAGACGCATCTCCAATCGCCGTAATTTTGTTGCTAATATTATAAACCTCTAGCAGTTCTTTATAGAAGTCTGAATCTTTTTCTAATGAAAAAGGTGGCGGAGGTACAGGTTTAAATTGTGAGGCAGAATCTAATACAAATGGTCGAATTTTGCTCCAATGTGGTTCAATACCATCCATGTATGCAGGTGGTGTGGGTTGCCATCTAGAAGCTTCATCCGTGTTTACCGTAAACTTTGGCATGGTACGGGTTTGGCTATAATTATCCTTGCTCATCCATCCTTTAATATGTTCTGCGACTTTTAATCCATAAGCTTTAGAAGCTTCGAATTCAGTTTCATTTTTAGTTTTCCATACATTGAATAAACTGTCTTGCAAAACATCGAATTTATCTTCTGAGAAAATCAATTGACGACTTATATTCATATGTGCAATTAAAGCCGACAGTTGAGGATTTATTCCTGAGATAGAATCCATTTTAGGAATCGGTTTCAAGTCTGTAATTTGACCGGATAACGTTTGATAATCAGGGTTCACCTGTGCTATTATTTCATAGGCAGCAATATTGGGGTAAGCGAATATTCTACTAGCCACAGGGGGCGAGAATATATCATGAATCATTATTTCTACTATCTTATCGATAGAGTTGTGCAATTCTTCCGGAGATATTATAATAGGCTCTTCTTTCTTAGCGCAACTCGCAAGAATAAGGCCGGCCATTAATAATGTAATATACCTTTTCATACGTCTATTGTTTTAGTATTTTATATACTTGTGCCGCTTCATTGTTGAATGTTAGCAGTAAGTAATTATTGTTGTTTGATTGTATAATATTAATATTTCTGATTGATTTACCCATAAGGTCAAGACCAATTCGATTGGCTAAGGTAATATTGTTGACATCATTTATCAAAGCTCCAGGGAAAGAATCAAAACGACCGTGGTAAGGTTTTACTCCAAAATAGTTTCCAGCGGCTAAAACTTCAGTTTTAGTATCACCATCAAAATCAAATTCTAAAAAGGACATAATAGGAGCTAACTGCAATTCGAAATTAAAAGGAATAAAGGAAAATTTACCATTATCATTTCTCAAATATCCAGAACTTAAGGTATGTACTTCTTGAATTTTTGCATTAGGTAACACATCTTCACCTAAAATTTCTTCCATTGATTTTCCGGCAAAAGAAGTGTAATTAGTGAATTTTTTACGAAGTGAAACCAACTGACTCGATAGCTCTCTTAGTCCGTCAATCGGATAATTTTTACCATCTTTATATGTGCTGACGATGGTTTCGGTAGCTCCATTTTTATCAAGGTCACCATAATACATTTTCATAGGATGTTCTGAAGATGCTGAAAATTTCGTATTCAATCCCCAGTTACCTAACAAATAATCCTGGTCACCATCAGCATCGATATCGAAACTGGTAACAGCTTGCCATAATCCGTTTGCCTTATCATTTTCTAACAGATGTACTTCAGTAAATACTCCCTTGTTGTTCTGAAAAAATAGTGGAGACATCCATTCACCCACAAATAAAAGGTCTTCCCAGCCATCATTATTAAAATCTGTAACAACTGCATCTGTAATCATTCCCAAGTTTTCAAAGGGATTGTTCGCTATGGTAAAGTCTCCGTTTTTATTTTCTAATAAATAGCTGTTTGGTTTATTGCCATAATCTGCACTAATAGATTGATTACAAATTAATATATCTAAATCATTGTCATGATCATAATCTAATTTGAGAAGTACAGATGCATTTTCAAATAATTCAGGAAATTCTTTTTTAATGAAAGTGCTCTCGCTTGCTGAGTAGTAAGAGTCGGTTAAAGGTTTCATTTCATTGAAAAAATCAGCGCCACCCGTGCCAACTATCAAATCATTTTTGCCATCAGAATTAAAATCACCAATAATCGATGTGATATCTTCCTTTATACTATCGTTCTGAATTTCTGGAAAAATTTTTAATTGAAAACTTGAATCACCTTGAATAAAAATCTTAGAAGGAATGTATTTAGAGCCTCCAAAAAAGACATCTTCCTTGCCATCTTCATTTAAGTCGCCAACGCTAACGGCAGGTCCTCTGTCTGACATTTGATAAGGTATAAGCTTTTGGCGTAGATAATCGCTGTAGGCATCTTCTATGTGCTCATAATTTATTCCAAGATTATTTGGTTCTTTTTCAAAAAGAGGCTTTTGTTTTAGGTGTAAGCTATTATAGTCAAACGGTTTTGCTAGCTCTGGTTTAATAAAAAGAGTTTGGTTAGTGGTTATGTTCTTAAGTATTTGAAAGCTTTTGTCTGGCCAAATTATTTTTAAGGAATCAACGGTATTAAGGTTCCCGTAACCAAAATGTATAATAGGTTCTGAAGAAGCTTGAAAACCACGTACAGTATACATCTCTTTGAACTGTTGAATACCATTTGCAAAGGAGAAAATTTTGGTGCCGATTCCGAATTTATTTTCTTTTTTAAAGTTCAGTTTTATTTTTAACCAATTACGAGTGCTATTAGTGGTATTCTCTTGTATGATTGCTGGGCTAAATAGATTATTGGTCACGATATCTAAGTCACCGTCATTATCTAAATCTCCATAGGCTGTTGCGCCAGAGATTACAGTATCTTGAGCAATCCAAGTTTTCGACTCATCGATAAACTTAAGATTCTTAGTGCCTTTGAAAATTTTATTGCCTACAAAGCCCGATGGCATCATGGCCAATGCCTTTTGGTCTACAAGATTTGTACTATTTATTTTTTGTTTGATATTATCGTTCGATACATAATTGATGTAATCAAGGTCGTTCGGGCGTTTTGGAATACCGTTGCTAATGTAAAGATCCTGCTCGCCATCTTGATTGTAATCGCCAAATAATGCGCTCCAACTCCAATCTGTAGCGGCTATGCCACTAAGCAAAGCAGTTTCTAAAAACATGCCATTGGGTTGGTTTACATATAGCATGTTTCTGGTATACTGATTATGATAGCCAAAGGTTTGTGTTTTTAATTTTTGAATTTGAACATCATCATCACCTTCAGAAGTTTTTAAGACCATTTCGTCTTGTGCCAACATATCCAATGAAATTAAATCAGGTAGACCATCATGATTAATATCTGCCACATCACTACCCATTGAAAATCTTGAGGTATGTCCGAAATATTGTTTCAAACTTTCTTTAAATGTACCATCGCCATTATTTAGATAATAATAATCATCTTCATGAAAATCATTGCCAATGTATAAATCTGGAAATCCATCTTGGTTAAAATCTGAAACAGCAATACCTAGACCATAACCATTGATGCCACCATAGATGCCAGCTTCTTCACTTACATCGGTAAATTGCCCATTATCATTACGAAGTAATTTGTCGCCGGTTTCATAGCTTCTTTTGAAGCGAACTTCTGCGTTGCCATAAGAGTCTTGGGTATGTACAGCATGATTAAGTAAATACATATCTAGATCACCATCTAAATCATAATCTAAGAATGCTGCCGATGAACTATACGATTCATAATCTAAGCCGTATTCGGCAGAACTTTCTTTAAAAGTGGCATTACCTTGATTTATAAAAAGTTCATTGTGGCCATTAAACCCGTTTAGACCTACCACGGCACAAACATAAATATCTAAAAGACCATCTCCGTTTACGTCACCCATTATAGTACCTGTGTTCCACGAGCTATTTCCTTCAACACCAGCTTTAATAGATATATCTTCAAACTTGAGATTTCCTTTGTTGAGGTATAATTTGTTTTTTACTTGATTTCCTGAAAAGTAAATGTCTGGCAAGCTATCGTTATTAATGTCACCAATGGCGACACCACCACCATTATAAAAGTATAAGTAGTCTAAAATACTAAGGTCTTTAGATTCGGTAAGGGTATTTTCGAAGCTAATGCCAGTATCACTTGGGGAGTGTTTTATAAAAAGCTCACCCGAATTTTCCTTGCAACCAATTGCAAAGACCAATAAACAAAGAATAAAAATGTTATTTTTCATTTAATCGATAAAGTTTTGGAGTGTCATTATTGATTGCTGCAATGATAAATTGATTTCCCTTTTTATCCTTAATTACTTCGATGTGTTTTACTTCGTTTCGAATGAAGAAGCCACTATCTGAATAGTTTTGCCATTCAAACCCAAGTTTGCCATCGCCAAGTAAAACATTTCCGTAGTTTGCATCTAACCTTGAGTATTGCGGTTTAAATTCAAAATTATTGCCAGCCATTACCAAGTCAAGATTACCATCTTTGTTAACATCTATACATTGAATACCGCAGATACAAGAGAATTGAACTTGCGGTGGTAAAATTTTAATAGTAAAATTACCATTGCCATCATTAATAGCAATTACTGATTCTGAGATACTAGCCTGTTTTTGTATTGTATTTTCTATAATATTTTTAGGAAAGAGTTCATCAATGGTTTTTTTTGCATATTCTGAAGCCTTTATATTCTTTTTCTTTAAGGCCAATATTTGAGAGGTCAACTCCTTTTTTTGGTGTAAAGGATAATCACCATTATTATAATTTTGTGTGGTTATCTGTTCTATAGTACCATCGTTATCAAAATCATTTACCCACATTTTCATTGGTTGGCCAGGTGCAGGTTTGTAATGTAGATTACTTCCCATGTTACCTAGTATTAAATCTTGATCACCGTCGTTATCTAAATCGTATCCTTCGACAGCTCCCCACCAACCATTAAGGCTATCGAGAGAACTCTTGGAGTCGCTAAGTCTTCTACCAGAATTCTTATAGATTTTAGGGCTGCCCCAATCGGATACCGTGACTAAATCTTTTTTGCCATCACCATCCATATCTAGCCATTTGGCGTCAGTAACCATTCCGGCATCCTTTAGGTCGTATGCTGAGCGTTCAGTAACATTGGTGAAGGTGCCATCTCCGTTATTAAGTAGAAATAAATGGTCAGGATTTATACCATAAGTGCCAACTACACTTCTTGAACCTACAAAAACATCGATGTCGCCATCGTCATCAAAATCTGAAGGCGCTATAACGGCAACATTTTTATTAGTTGTGGGTAATTTATTGGTGCTTAAAGTAAAATTTCCTTTACCGTCATTAAGATATAGACGAATGCCATAAGTGCCTTGCATGCCTATTTCATTGCCGCCAGTACCTACCATAAGATCTAAGTCTCCATCATTATCCGAATCAAAAAATGATGCAGCGGTATCTTCAAGTGGAGCTTCTGTTTCGAAATATTTTATTATAGGTTTTGATAACGTGCCGTCGCCAGAATGCAAATACAAAGCGCCAGATTGTTCTTTGCCACCACCAATAAAAATGTCATCATTGCCATCACCATTTACATCGCCTACAGTTAAACCCGGTCCTTCTTCCGCTAATGATCTAGAAATTAATCCTTCATTATCAAAATCCATATAATTGTTTTCCTTGTGGGTCAACAAGGTGTTATTTTCTATTTGATTTAAGATAGTGGGTTTGTTTTCTTTTTTAGTCTTGTAGATTTCTTCAGCTTCATTTTGAACGAAGGTTATCGATTGATTTGCTTTTACATTTGTAAGCTTTACCGTTGCATCGTTTGGCCATATAATTCTAATGGAATCTAAAGTCGTAGTCGCTCCAAGACCAATGGTCATCGGGTAATCTACAGAAGACTGAAAACCTCTTGAAGGCATTAAAGTTTGGTCGATAATGTTGTTAGGGTAATATAAACGCGCTATGGTACCTATTCCAAATCTATTCCCATCAGAACCTTCAAATTTTAATTTGATATAATTATTGCTAGATTCGGTTTCCGAATTATTTCTGTAAACGAATGTTTCCATGTTTACGTTATTGACCACTAAATCTAAATCTCCGTCATTATCTAAATCTCCATAGGCAGATCCATTAGAACGACTCGGAATTTCGAAACCCCATTGTTTATTATAGTTGCTAAAAGTGATATCTCCATTATTTCGATAAGCATAATTGGGTAAAGGAGTTACAGGCATTTTATTGATGATAGAATCTATAGATTCCTTTCTTCCTGTTAAAGCCATTTTCTGAATTATCTCATTGGCAAAGAAATCTACAAAATCCAAATCGGTTAAATCATGGTTAATGCCGTTTGTAATATAAATATCTTTTAAGCCATCATTATCCATATCGAATAACAACCCAGACCAACTCCAATCGGTTGCTTCAACACCGCTATAATATGCGATTTCAGAAAATGAACCATTGCCGTTATTTAGTTGTAAAGTGTTTTGAATATACTGCTGGTGAAAGTCTTTACTTTGCTTTAATTTGAAGACATTGTAGCCTTCGAACTCCATAACTGATTTTACGCGTTGGTCAGGTTCAGGAAGCATGTCGGTAATGAATATGTCGGTTAAGCCGTCATTGTTAATATCAGCCATATCAACACCCATAGCCGACAAACTAAGATGATTTGTCCATTTTTGAATTTCCTCGCTAAAAGTACCATCTTGGTTATTGATGTATAAATAATCCCTTTCATAAAAGTCATTGGATACGTAAATATCTGGATATAAATCGTTATTGATATCAATGACCATAACACCGAGACCAAAGCCAATTAGACTCCCATAAATACCTGCTTTTTCGCTTACATCTACGAACTTACCGTTATCGTTTCTTAATAACATGTCGCCAACACCTCTAAAAATTTTTGGTACACCTTCCCAATCTTGAGCCCTAACGTCACGTTGTTCAGCATACCCAAGACTACTTACGGGAATATTACTGTTGTTTAGAATGTAAGCATCTAAGTCACCATCCTTGTCATAATCAAAGAAAGAGGCATGTGTAGAAAATCCTGTTTCCGCCAAATTAAATTCATGCGCACGCTCGGTAAAAGTTCCATTTCCATTATTAATGAAAAGGTCATTGTCATGGTTATTGCCTTCCATGTTCCCAGCATTGCTTACATAAATGTCTAGTAGCCCGTCATTATTAATATCTGCCATAACCACACCGGTAGACCAAGGTTTGTTTCCCGCAATTCCGGCAGCTTCAGAAATATCTTCAAATTTTAAACCCCCTTTATTTAGATACAATTTATTCGGTTCCATATTTCCGGTAAGAAAAACATCAGAAAGTCCATCATTGTTAATATCGCCGATGGCAACACCACCACCATTATAAAAATTTCTGTATTTGAAAATGTTAAATTCTTTTGAATTTTGAACCTTGTTTATAAAGTTAATACCAGTCTCTTCTGAAGGTAAAAGGGTAAACAAAGTTGGTTCTGACTTTTCAATTGATTCGCTAGAATCTTTTTTAGAGTGACAAGAGTACAAAAGTGAAAAAAGTAAGCTAAAATAGGCTAGCCTAAGTAAATTCGATTTCATTCTTAAATATTTTTGAAATAACAATTCGATTTCATCGTGAATTAGGAAATGGTACATTGACAAAAGAATATTTAGAGCAATCATGCTTTTAGGATATTTCGACAATCATCACAAAAAGTGCTCTATATCTTTGATTCCTTAAAAATTTTATAAACTATCTAAGTTGAATGAATCACCCCTAAAACAGTATCTTAAAAATTAGATTGCAAGATAGCCAAATACCTATTATTTGCTAGGCTTTATTTACATAAGTCGATGTTAATATTTGTCGAAAACGTTATAGATTTTGTGGAATATTGTGAATAATCAGTTTTTCATAGCCTGAATTTAGAAGTAATGAAAATAATCCAATATATTTAGGCTTGACTAATTAACCAACAACAGACCATATGATAGGGATTTTATCTTTTATAGGCTTTACAGTTTTAGTAGCTGTTATTTCATATTTTGCAACAAGAAGTACCGATGAACAAACATCCGATGGCTATTTTCTAGGAGGAAGAAGTTTAACGGCCGGGGTTATCGCTGGGTCATTGTTGCTTACGAATTTATCTACAGAGCAAATTGTTGGTCTAAATGGTAGCGCATATACAGACGGATTATCAGTTATGGCCTGGGAAACCTTGGCCGCAATAGCAATAATCGTCGCTGCAATATTCTTATTGCCGAGATATCTTAAAGGTGGTCTTACCACAGTGCCCCAGTTTTTGGCAAAAAGATTCGATGTAGCCACAAAAACGCTTACTTCCGGATTATTTCTTACGGGTTACGTCGTGGTTTTACTCCCGGTTATTTTGTACTCTGGTTCAGTAGCTATAAGTGGTATGTTCGATGTGCCGACGCTGTTAGGTGTTTCTGATAGTACTGCGTTGGTTATTTGTATTTGGGGAATTGGAATCATAGGTTCTATTTATGCTGTTTTTGGAGGTTTAAAAGCTGTTGCAGTATCTGATTCTATTAATGCAATAGGTTTGTTAATAGGTGGATTGTTAATTCCAATATTCGGATTAATGGCTATTGGTGATGGTAGCGTTTTTACCGGACTTGAAACTTTAGTGAATACTAATCCAGAACGATTCGATTCTACTGGTAACGCTGGTCAAGAAGTTCCTTTCAGCACCATTTTCACGGGTATGATGTTGGTTCAACTTTTTTATTGGGGAACCAATCAACAAATAATACAAAGAGCTTTGGGGGCTAAAAATTTAGCTGAAGGTCAAAAAGGTTTACTCTTGGCTTCATTTTTGAAAATATTGGGTCCTTTAATTTTGGTTTTACCAGGTATGATTGCCTACCATTATTTTGATGGTAATTTAGATACAAGTGATTTGGCTTATCCAGAATTGGTGCGAGCGGTATTACCTAAACCATTAGTAGGATTTTTTGCTGCCGTTTTATTCGGGGCTATTTTAAGTTCATTTAATAGTGTTTTAAATAGTTCTGTAACGCTATTTGGTATAGATATATACAAGCAACATATAAATAAACAAGCATCGGAATCTACCGTAGTGAAATATGGAAAAATTTTCGGTATCTGTTTGGCATTAGCCGCTATGTTTATAGCTCCATTAATTGCTAATGCAGGTAGTTTGTTTAATTACTTACAGGAAATAAATGGTATATACAGTATTCCAATATTTACAATTATAGTTGTTGGGTACTTGACAAAAAGAGTACCAGCTATTGCAGCAAAAATCGGAATTTTATCAGGGTCAGTACTATATATAATCAGTCAATTTTGGCTTAAGAATAAATTTGTGGATGAGGCACTTGCCCAAGCTAATGTATCGGGAATTACTGATCCAGCTCAACTTAAATTAATAGAGGCTGAGGCATATCCTCATTATTTACATATTATGGCCATATTATTCGTAACAAACATTATAATTATGCTAATTATTGGTGCGATTAGGCCACGTAAAGAACCATTTGTGTTGGAGTATACAAATCAAGTTTCGATTACTCCTTATAAGTATGTGAATCAAGTTGGAATATTGATTTGCTGTATAGTAATAGGAATTTATGTCTATTTTGCTAAATAGGGATATTTCTATTATTCAAAGGTAAAAAGCTTAACCATATTTGTTAAACGTTTAGCTTATATTTCGACTTATCCGCAATCAAAATACCCTTCAATTATTACCAATAATTGAAGGGTATTTTGATTTTCAGATGTACCATAAGCGATTAAATACTTAAAGTAGTGTTCTTAATTTGCTAATTAATATAGATAATCTAGTTTTCTATTCGTAACAGTTTAGTTCTATGCTAAAGTTAGATTGTGAATAAGGATTTACTTTATTGTGTATTATTAATTACTATTTTAAAAATATAATCGAAGCGTGCAATGAACTCAGGTCTTATACATTTTCTGAATATTCTTTATATGATTGGCTATTATGGATTCTTTTTAAGCAAAGGTAAAGCACCAATTTTTTATCCTTTTCAAAACATTGATTTATAAAGCCATATTTTTATTTTGTTACAAATAAGATAGGAAACAAAAAAGCCTCCAATTATTGGAGGCCTTTTCGAACTTAAACAAAATTTATTCTTAATACCCTGGGTTCTGAACCAAATTAGGGTTTGCAAGCAATTGTGCTGGTGGAATTGGGAACACATTATAATCATCATTATTAATAGTGCCTTCAGCTTTAAATAACCAGTCTCTACCAAATTGACCGAAACGAATTAAATCGTTACGTCTCCAAGCTTCTTGATACAATTCTCTACCTCTTTCATCTAAAATGTCTTGAGCTGAAACAGTACCTAACAATTGTTGAGTATTACGTATCGTTCTTAAGTCATTTATCATTGAAGTAGGGTCACCACCACTTCTAAACATAGCTTCAGCTTTCATTAAGTGTGCATCTGAATATCTAAATACAATTTGATGACTTATTGAAGCATCACCGTTTCTAGCTGCATATTTTTGAACTCTAATACCTGTGGTTTCATCATTGTTGATGAAATTAACTGCACCAGAATTGTCCTTAAACTCTCTTTTGAAAGTTAAAGGAGCACCTTGTCTATCTTTTAATGGTGTTCCGTCAAGAGCATATTGTTGGTTGATAAGAAAGCCATACCCAACATTTGAACCATTAACATAGCCATTTAATTCAGCGGCATAAGGTTGGTCAGCAAAAGCAACACCTTTTGTTGGTACACCACCTCTACGCTCTTCTTGGCCATTTGCTGGTTCTTGGTTTGCATCTAATTCATTAAATTCTGAATCTCCTTCAAAAAGGTCGTAAAATTCAGCTAATGTGCTGAAACCATTCCATCCACCACCTTGTATGCTAGTGTTGTTGTAATGAAGACCCATAACTATTTTGTTAATAGTGTTAGCCTCTAAAGACCATATAGTTTCATTATCAGCATCTGGTAAGAAAAGGTCAAAGTATCCTTCTTGCAAAGCATAACCATCAGCGGTAATTGCATCAACTAAAGAAATAACTTCAGCCATATCACTTGATTGTGGTTCTCCACCAACATAAATATGTTTGTTTAAAAGAACTTTAGCTTTCAAGTATCTAGCAGCTGCTTTACTAGCTCTGCCATTTGCGACACCGCTCGCTGCTGGTGTACCAGGAGCATTAGCAATAGCTGTCTCTATGTCAGCTAGGATAAAATCAACTGCAGCCTGCCCTGTTAATACTTCGGGAATCGATGATGATGGTAACGAAGTATCTCTAAAAGGTACTTGGCCATAGTTATCTAAAATTACCCACATACTATAGGCTCTAATAAAGCTAGCATCTCCAATATTGGTAGCACTAGGATTACTTCTAGCATCTAATATTTGTGATGCTTGTAGTTGATTTCCATTCCATCTTTGGAATAGATTTACTATAAATTGGTGTTGCCCATTCCAATCATGGGTATGCATAACTCTCCATAAGCCATTATCTCCCCAATCTCCTCCACGGGTAGGAATTAAATGTTCATCTGTCGTAACTTCTTGAAGGGCAAAGTAATCTTCTTGCACAGCGTATTGTCCAGCAAGAGTACCGTATAGATTCGTAACGGTAGATGATGGATCGGCTAAGCCTTGAAAGCCATCAGAAATTATCGAATCTGTTTCTTCTATTTCTAAGTCGGTACAGGAGGTAACCCCTACCAACGATAGAATAGAAAGCGTTAAGATTTTAAAATTATTTTTCATGATATTCAATTTTTTTTTAATTAAAATGATGCGTTTATACCAAAAGTAATTGTTCTTGGTCTTGGGTATGAACCATAATCAAGTCCCCTAGATGGAACACCAGAACCTAAGTCACCTGTATTAGCAGTAACCTCTGGGTCTAAACCACTATAGTCAGTTATCAAAAATAAGTTCTGACCAGTAAGTGAGAAACGTAAAGCATCTAAAGCACCTTCACCAGATAATGGGAAGTTATACCCAACACTTGCATTTTGGAAACGTACAAAATCTCCTTTTTCTAAAAAGCGTGTTGAAGCATCAGCAGAAGCTCCAGGATTTTCACCGTTACCTATTACATTTTGAGTTACGTTTCTAGAGTTTGAAAGTGCGCCTGCATTGAAGTAAGCATTGTCTGTGTTATTGTAAACAGAAAAACCAAATTGACCTTGAAAAAATACAGAAGCATCAAAATCTTTAACTCTTAAATTTAAGCTTAAACCAGTCGTAATATCTGGTAAGGCATCTTCACCTACGAATTTTTTATCTCCAAAAGGGTCTCCTACACCGTTTCCATCAACATCTTGGTAGATTGGATTTCCAGCATTGTCAAAACCTTCAAAAACAGGTAGGTAGTATGAGTATAATGATTGTCCAGAAGCAAAACGTTGCGCGAAAGCTCCAGTTAATCCTGGACCGTTAACGGCTCCAGTATCAATTAATCCAGCAAAATCCTGAACTTCATTATTGTTATAAGCTATGTTGAAATCTGCAGAAAAAGTTGTATCATCCGATTGCACGAAATCATAAGCTAAAGCAAGTTCAACCCCTTGGTTGATAATACTTGCATCAACATTGCTGAATTGGAAAGGGTCAACAGCAGGTGACGCTGGTGGCGTTTGTAAAAGCACATCGGTTGTTTTTGTTCTATACACATCAAAACTACCGCTAAAACGATCGTTATTAAAACCAAAATCAATACCGGCGTTAATATTAAATGAAGATTCCCATTTTAAATCTGGTCTATCCGTTGCTACAATTTCAGTACCATTAGGAGTAATTTCAAGATTTTGTTGAATTGTTAAACCAGAAAAGCGTTGTCTAGCAACAAAATTTCCATATCCTAATCCATCTTGGTTACCAGTGATACCTGTACTCAATCTAAGTTTTAACGTAGAAACATTCTCGCCTACAAAATCTTCTTCATTAATTTTCCAAGCAAAAGCTCCAGAAGGGAAATAACCATATTGATTTTCTGGTCCGAATCTAGATGAACCATCAGCTCTCATGGTACCTGTAAACAAATATTTGTTGTTTAAAGTGTAGTTAAGTCTTGCGAAGAATGATTGTAACTCATCGGTATTGTCAAAAGCATCGGTGTAAACTGAAGTTACCGAACTTGATAGGCTTCTGCCTAATTCTTCTTGCGGTACTACATTAGGAAATAATCTATTGATTAAAACTCCATTAGAATTTGTAGCGTAATAGGCCTGTTGGTAAGAACCTGTTACTGAATTTTGCAAATCACTTACAGCACTTCTTAGATCAGAACCCATTGCATTAAGATCTCCTGTGTTATAGCCTCTACCTCCTGCATTGAAACCGAAAGTTTGAAAGTCTTGGTAACCAAAACCTACTAAAGCTTCTAAACTAGAATTTTCGAATTCTTTGTTGTAGTTTACAGTAGCTTCAAAAGTTTTATTATTTCTTTCTAAAACACTGTAGTTACCACGACCAACGCCTGATACACCATTTATGTTATTAATATTTTTAGAGATAACAGATGTGTTAGAAGCTTCTGCTTTATCTAAACCAGCATTTAACTTAGCTGAAATTTCTGGGGTAAAATTATACTGTACAGAACCATTTAATAAATACCTATCTGTATTAGTTAAATTCTGTGTATTGTCTAAAGCGTTTTGTGGGTTTACATTTAAACCACCCGCATTAAAACTAGAACTAGCTGGCCATGTTGGGTTTGCTGCATAGGCACCACCTAAAACATCTCCTGCTGCACCCGCTTGTGCACTGATAGGCGCTTGAGAGTCATTTATTCTAGCAACAGACATTTGAAGGCCAAGAACCAATTTGTCATCTAAAAATCGTTGATTAAAATTAATTCTACCTGTAATTCTTTCTAAGTCAGAATTTTCAACGATACCAAATTGCTTACCGTAACCAAAAGTAGCTCTTACGTTACCACTACCATAATTTTTAGAATAAGAAAGGTTTTGATTTTGAGAAGCTGTTGATCTCAATACAACTTGTTGCCAATCTGTATTTGAGCCAAAATTAACGGCATTGGCATCACCACCTACAGCTGCAACACCAGCTAAAAATTCAGGGCCATCTAGAAGGTCATAAGTATTTGCTGCAGTTGCTATACTTAATGAACTAGAGAAATCGAAAACTCCTTTACTGCTGCCTTTTCCACTTTTGGTAGTAATGATAACAACACCGTTGGCACCACGAGAACCGTAGATTGCAGTTGCAGAGGCATCTTTTAAGATACTCATGCTTTCAATATCGTTCGGGTTAATAAAGTTCAAAGGGTTTTTTACGGCACTTTGCCCAAAACCGGTTTCACCTTGTGGAGATGTATCTCCCCCACCTAATGGAACACCATCAACAACAAATAGAGGATTGTTGTTCGCACGAACAGAATTAGAACCTCTAATGTTAATTTGGATACCTGCTCCTGGCTCACCACTTGTCTCTTGTATGTTTACACCAGCAGTTTTACCTTGAATCAATTGTTCTGGCGAAGCAATATTACCTCCATTAAAATCTTTTGCTGTAACAGCTGTAACAGACCCAGTAGCATCTTTTACAGTAGTAGTACCATAACCTATGATTACTACCTCTTCAAGAGCTTCGGCATCTTCTTCTAAAGTAAAGTTTATAGAACTTCTTCCATTAATAGCTACCTCTTGAGTTTTGTAGCCAATATAACTAACAATAAGTACTGCACCATCTTGAGCGGTCAATGTGTAATTACCGTCAAAATCTGTTTGCGTACCATTTGTAGTACCCTTTTCAAGAACACTTGCTCCTGGTAAAGGTCCACTTGCATCTGAAACAGTTCCAGATACTTCTTGTGCCTGAGAAAGTCCAAAGCACAAAAATGTACTTAGCACCAACAGGCTTTTAAGGAATGTAATCTTCATAAATTGTTAATTTAAGTTGAGTTAATTTAATTTCAATTGTTAAAAATATGTAAAATGATGAGTTGATAAGAATATAGGCAAGGTTTAATTATTACGAAAACGGTTTCGTGTTGATAACTTTTAAATATTACGAGTATACAGAAAGATAACAGTCAAATTTGTAATATTGTTAAATATTGGCACTACTTACTGAGAATATACAATGTTTGTCAAATATATAAAAATTACATTTTGTATATTAACCTAATTATTTTGAACTTAATTTTGTTTTTGACTTTTAGAAAATTTTAAGTTCTTATCTTAAAATTTTAAAATAATATTACTTGAAACCAAAGATTACGTTAAAAGATATTGCTAGAGAGTTGGATGTTTCGATTTCAACTGTTTCTAAGGCTCTCAAAAACAGTGCGGAGATAAGTAAGGATACAAAGGATAAAATAAAAGCTTTTGCGAAATTCTATAATTATCGTCCTAATAATATAGCGCTTAGTCTCAAAAATAAAAGAACAAAAAATATTGGTGTTATTATTCCAGATATTGTTCATCATTTTTTTACCACAGTTTTTAGGGGAATAGAAAAATATGCAAATGAAAAAGGGTATAATGTTATCGTTTGTATTTCAGATGAATCTAACGAGAAGGAAGTCATTAACATGGAGATGTTAGCAAATGGTAGTATAGATGGTTTTATTCTTTCCTTAAGTGCAGAAACCCAATTAAAAAATGAATACACTCATTTGAAAGAGTTATTAGATCAAGGTATTCCTATTGTCCTTTTTGACCGTGTAACTTCAGAAATTGAATGTGATAAGGTTGTATTGAACGATGCAGAAATTGCTTGTGAGGCTGTTGGTCATTTTATTAAGGCAGGATCGAAAAGAATCGCATTAGTAACTACAGAGAAATATTTTAATGTAAGCGAAAATAGGCGAATAGGATATTTAGATGCTCTAAAAGTCCATAATTTTAAAGTTGACGAAAATTTGATACTGACGCTATCCCATGATATGGAAAATGATATGCTCATAACAGAATTTTTTCAAAATAATAAGGTAGATGCTGTTTTATGCGTCAATGAGATATTTGCCATTCAATGTATGAGTATCATACAGGAATTAGGTTTCAATGTGCCTAATGATATTTCGATAATCGGTTTTACTGATGGCATATTGTCAAGATTTTCCGTCCCTAGATTAAGTACAGTTGCTCAACACGGTGAATTAATGGGTGAAACAGCTGCTAAATTACTAATTGATCGTATGGAGTGGTTAGATGAAGTTGAAGAACCTTTTAAAACAGAAGTAATAAATGCCACATTAATAAAGCGAGGTTCATCAATCAATTAATACTTTTGTGATTATGGAAAAAGTGGGATTTATTTTTGATTTAGATGGTGTTATTGTAGATACGGCTAAATACCATTACTTGGCTTGGAGAAAATTAGCCAATGAATTAGGTTTTGAATTTTCAAAGGAACAAAACGAACTCTTTAAAGGGGTAAGTAGAAAAAGGTGCTTAGAAATTTTATTGGATATTGGTAAAATTAAAGCGACACAAGAGCAATTTGATACTTGGATGATAAATAAGAATATAGATTATTTGGCTTACATAGATAAGATGGATTCCAAAGAAATACTTCCTGATGTACCTAGAGTGCTTGAATATTTAAAGAAAAAAAACATCCCAATCGCGTTAGGATCTGCAAGTAAGAATGCTAGACCAATTTTAGAGAAAGTAAATTTATTATCATATTTCGATACTATTGTAGATGGCAATAGTGTAACAAAGGCAAAACCTGATCCTGAGGTATTTTTGATTGCGGCTAATAATTTAGGCGTAAATGCGAGTTCATGTGTTGTTTTTGAAGATGCCGTTGCAGGTATACAGGCGGCAAATAGCGCAAAAATGACTAGTATAGGTATTGGTGATTCTAATATACTTGATGAAGCTGACTATAATTTTAAAGATTTCACAGAAATAAGTGATAGTTTTTTGGAATCACTTCTAAACAATAATCAAAATAAATAATTTAGGCTATCTATAAATAGTTCTATTATTTTTGATTTCAATTCAACATTAAATTAATGAATCAAGATTATATAAAAGCAGATAAGTGGTGCATCATTGAGGAAGGTTTTGATAAAGAAAATGTAAAATCTTCTGAGAGCATTTTTAGTATCGGTAATGGTGCAATGGGTCAGAGAGCTAATTTTGAAGAAAGTTATTCTGGCGAAACTTTTCAAGGAAGTTATATTGCGGGAGTATATTATCCAGATAAAACCCGAGTAGGTTGGTGGAAAAACGGCTATCCGGAATATTTCGCTAAAGTATTGAACGCACCAAATTGGATTGGTATCAAAATCTATATAGACGATACAGAGTTTGATTTGGCAACATGTAAAAAGGTATCAGGCTTCAAAAGGGAGCTGAATATGAAAGAAGGTATTTATACCAGAACGTTTCAGGCGGTTTCTTCGAACAATGTTGAAATAGAAGTAAACATAAAGCGTTTTTTAAGTTTAGATATTGACGAAGTCGGCGCTATTTCCTATGCATTAAAAGTTCTAAAGGCAGATGCTAAAATTGCTTTCGAACCCTTTTTGGATAGTGGTATTACTAATGAAGATAGTAATTGGGACGATAAATTCTGGAACACTACCAAGGTCAGTACATCACACAATCGTGCTTTTATAGAAGCACACACCATGAAAACAAATTTTG
This sequence comes from Maribacter orientalis, assembly GCF_900109345.1. GTDB lineage: Bacteria > Bacteroidota > Bacteroidia > Flavobacteriales > Flavobacteriaceae > Maribacter > Maribacter orientalis. The sequence continues at coordinate 275,037 of NZ_FNZN01000002.1, read as the reverse complement.
AGACCTGTACATTTATGCAGGCATCTCTTAATTATAATGGTAAAGAATTACCTGGCGTACAAAGTGAAAAGACCGAGACATACGTTTCCTTAAAATTTGAACAAAAAGTAAAAGCAAATGAAACTTTGACTTTAACCAAATTTGGCGGTTATACTGTTACAAGAAATCATGTTGCAAATGAATTGGTAACTGCAGCCAATGATGCTTTAGATAAAGCTTCTTCATTAGGATTTGAAGGCTTAATGCAAACGCAAAAAGAAGCTTGGGCTTCCATTTGGGAAATGAGTGATATAGTCATTGAAGGAGATGTGAAGGCGCAGCAAGGTATTCGATTCAATATTTTTCAATTGAACCAAACCTACTTGGGTACAGATTCGAGATTAAATATTGGCCCAAAAGGATTTACCGGAGAAAAATATGGTGGTAGTACCTATTGGGATACCGAAGCATACTGTATTCCTTTTTATATGGCTACCAAAGACGATAAAGTAGCAAGAAAATTATTGAAATACCGGTATAACCATTTAGAAAAAGCCATAGCGAATGCTACCAAACTTGGGTTTTCTAATGGTGCTGCATTATACCCAATGGTAACCATGAACGGCGAAGAATGTCACAATGAGTGGGAAATCACTTTTGAGGAAATTCACAGAAATGGAGCTATTGCTTTTGCAATACATAACTATTATAGATATACAGGTGATTACAGTTATATACCCGAAATGGGATTAGAGGTGTTAATTGGGATTTCTAGATTTTGGCATCAACGGGTAAACTTTTCTAAAGACAAGAATAAGTACGTAATGTTAGGTGTTACCGGACCAAATGAATATGAGAATAATGTACACAATAATTGGTATACAAATTACTTGGCCAAATGGTGTATTAATTATACGTTGACCCAATTGACAAAGGTTAAGAATGGCTATCCTGATGATTACCATAGAATTATGGGGAAGACAAAACTTACGGATAGGGAATGTGATAAATGGAGGAATGTTGCTGACAATATGTATTTTCCATATTCGAAGGAATTTGGCGTGTTTTTACAACAAGACGGATTTTTAGATAAAGATTTGGTCAAGGTTGATGAATTACCAAAAACAGATAGGCCTATCAATCAAAAATGGAGTTGGGATAGAATTTTAAGATCTCCTTATATAAAACAAGCAGATGTTTTGCAGGGTTTTTACTTTTTTGAGGAAGACTTTTCATTAGAAGACCTTGAAAAACATTTTGATTTTTACGAACCGTTCACAGTTCATGAATCTTCTTTGTCACCTTGTGTGCATAGTATTCAAGCTGCCAAATTAGGTAGAATGGAACAAGCGTATAATTTCTATTTGAGAACATCGAGGTTAGATTTAGATGACTACAATAAAGAAGTAGAAGAAGGTCTGCATATTACCTCAATGGCTGGTACTTGGATGAGTATTGTTGAAGGTTTTGGTGGTATGCGTGTAATTGATGACAAACTATCATTTAAGCCTCAGATACCGAATCAGTGGAAAGCATATTCATTTAAGGTGAATTTCCGTAATCGTATTATTAAAGTGACTGTTACGGCTAAAACCGCATCATTCGAATTGTCAGGTTCTAAAGAAGTATCAATCCGGGTGAATGGCAAGAAAGTAGAGTTGTTTCCAGATGAGATAGTTACTGTATAATTGTGAAGAAATTATCTAACATAAATATTTGAATACCAAATTAGGCGAATGAATAAGAAGATTGTTATTTATCAAGTGTTCACTAGACTTTTTGGAAATACCAATACCAACAATAAACCTTGGGGTACTATTGAAGAAAACGGGGTTGGTAAATTTTCCGATTTCACAAAAAAGGCATTAAACGAAATTAAGGATTTAGGAATAACGCATATTTGGTATACTGGTATTCCGCATCATGCAGTAATAAATGATTATACCGAATATGGTATTTCTAATGACGATCCAAATGTAGTAAAGGGCAGGGCAGGTTCGCCTTACGCGGTTAAAGATTACTATAATGTAAATCCTGATTTAGCAATTGATCCGAAGAATAGACTGAAAGAGTTTAAGGCTTTGATTACACGTACCCATCAGGCCGGCATGAAAGTCATTATAGATATTGTACCCAATCACGTTGCAAGACGATATGAAGGAAGGACCAACCCAAAAGGAGTGTCTGATTTTGGTTTTGGTGACGATACATCTATGGAATACCAAAAAGATAACAATTACTATTATATACCGGGAACGGAATTTCAAACTCCTGAATGGAGAGATGGTTATTTGCCTTTAGGTGGTAACCCTATAAATTTACCGGATTCGAAATTGATTGAAGTGCCAGCAAAATGGACAGGTAATGGTTCACGAAGTCCGCAGCCTGATATGAACGATTGGTACGAGACCGTTCGTATTAATTATGGGGTTAGACCAGATGGTGGATTAGATTTTGACATGCTTCCTAATGACTTCGGTGAACGCGATTACAAAGAACATTACAACTATTGGAAGAATAAAGTGGTGCCTAGCTCTTGGAGAAAATTTAGGGATGTAGCCTTGTATTGGTTGAAAATGGGTGTTGATGGTTTTAGATACGACATGGCCGAAATGGTCCCTGTAGAATTTTGGAGCTTTATGAATTCATCTATAAAAATGGAAAATCCTGATGCCTTTATTATGGCCGAGGTATACAATCCAGATTTATATAGAACCTACATTCATAAGGGTAAAATGGACTATTTATATGATAAGGTTGATTTCTATGATGGATTGAAACATATTATGAAAGGCTATGGTTGGTCAGACCATATACCAGTGGTACAAAATGGATTACAAGATATTGAGCATAACATGCTACATTTTCTAGAGAACCATGATGAACAGCGAATTTCCAGTCCTGAATTCGTTGGCAACCCAGAAATAGGGAAACCCGCAATGGTAGTTTCGGCTACCATAAGTACCTCACCAACTATGATTTATTTCGGACAAGAAGTAGGTGAGCCAGCGGCAGAGAATGCAGGTTTTGGAAGTGCTTCACGAACTTCTATATTTGACTATGTTGGCGTGCCTAATCATCAACGTTGGGTGAATGACAAGAAATTTGACGGTGGGCAATTAAAACCAGAAGAAGTAGCATTACGCGATTTTTATAAAAGACTTTTAAATTTCACAATCACTAGTGAAGCGTTGATTGGCGCCTATCGAGAAATACATTTTTACAATAAAGAAATTACAGAGAATTATAATCATAGGGTTTTATCATATGTACGGTGGTCAGAGAATCAAAAATTAATTATAGTCTCTAATTTTGATACAAATGTTCATTGCTCGTTTGACTTGAAAATTCCTGTAGATATTATTAATCAATGGCAATTGAACCAAGGTACTTATAAGTTGAAAGATGTACTTTATGATCATACAAATTCACTAAAAATTGAGAACGGTGAAGGTCATATATCAATCGAGCTAAATCCGTTAGAATCCTTTATTTTTGAATTAAAATCTTAAATACATGTTTAGTAGAATAACATTTTTATTTATTTGCCTCTCTTTATTATCGTGCAATATGAAAAAACCTTTAATTATTGGTCATAGAGGAGCCATGGGTCATGAAACGGAGAACACCTTACCATCAATTCAAAAAGCGATGGATTTAGGCGTCGACATGATTGAAATAGATGTGTTTAAAATTAAAAGTGGAGAGATCGTCGTTTTTCATGATGATACTGTCGATAGACTTACCAATGGTCCTGGAAGTATTGAAGAATATAATATCCTTGAGTTGAAAAAATTGATTGTAAATGGTGGGCATCAAATACCAATGTTACAAGACGTATTAAAACTAATCGATAATAAGGTAGCTTTAAATATAGAGTTAAAAGGTGCGGGCACTGCAGATAGGGTTAATTTTATAATGGACTATTATATAAATAAAAAAAATTGGTCACCTGAGAATTTTATTATTTCTAGTTTTAATTGGGATGAGTTAAAGGAAATGAGAAGATTAAATCCAGATGTGGCAATAGCAGTTTTAACAGAAGAAAATCCTATAGACGCCATTCCAATAGCAAAGGAATTGAAAGCAGTTGCCATTAATCCATATTTCAAAAAATTAGATTTAGAAGTAGCCAATCAACTACATGATGCTGGCTTTAAAATATATACATGGACGGTGAATGAACCTGAAGATATCGATGCTATGAAAAAAATAGCAGTTGATGGTATCATTACTAATTTTCCTGAACGCGTAAATTAATGTATGATGTTCTGGTAATTGGTGGCGGTGCTGCAGGTTTTTATGCTGCAATTCATATTGCAGAGGCTAGGCCGAACACCAAAATTGCTATTCTAGAACGCGGTAAAGAAGTACTTACCAAAGTAAAAATATCTGGCGGAGGTCGTTGTAATGTAACCCACGCAGAATTCGACCCAAAGGAATTAAATAAGAACTATCCTAGAGGTGAAAAGGAGCTTTTAGGGCCATTTCATACCTATGCTAGTGGTGATACAGTAGGTTTTTTTGAAGAACGAGGCGTTTCTTTAAAAATCGAAGAAGACGGCAGAATGTTTCCGGTAAGTAATTCTTCACAAACTATTATCGATTGTTTTGTATCTGAAACAGAACGGTTAGGAATAGAGGTTAAAATACTTTGTCCTGTAAGTGGGATAGAACAAATGCAACATAAGGATGATACTTTATGGAGAGTTAAAATCGCAGAAAATTTTCTTTTAGCAAAATACTTAATTGTAGCCACGGGCAGCAATCCAAAAATCTGGAAGTATATTGAAGAATTAGGTCACACCATTGTACCGCCTGTACCTTCACTTTTCACTTTTAATATTAAAGATGACCGTATTTCGGGTATACCTGGTTTGTCAACGCATGCCGAGGTTACCGTTATACCGAAAAAAAAACTTGGTACTAATTCTAAAAAGGTAAAATTAGAATCGGCTAACCTTATCTCAGACGGGCCTCTTTTAATTACACATTGGGGCGTTAGTGGCCCGGCTATTTTAAAACTATCAGCATGGGGAGCAAGAGTTTTAGAACAATACAATTATCAATTCAAGATTAAAGTGAATTGGGTGACAGAATATCATAAAGACGGACTTTTAGAACTGTTTCTAAAAGTGAAACAAGATGAGAAAAAGACCCTTCTTAGAACTAAGGTATTAGATATTCCCAAGCGATTGTGGGTAAATTTGATTAGAGCTTCACATATTGAAGATAGTATAACTTGGCCTGAGGTTTCTAAGCAACAACTATCGGCGTTGGCAGAACAATTAACCGCGAGCGTTTTTCAAGTAAATGGTAAAAGTACGTTTAAGGAAGAATTCGTGACTGCAGGCGGTATAGATTTAAAAGAAATTAATTTTAAGACCTATCAAAGCAAAGTTTTGCCAAACTTATATTTCGCAGGCGAAATTATAAATATTGATGCCATTACAGGTGGTTTCAATTTTCAAAATGCATGGACAGGTGGTTATATAGCCGCTAAAGGTGTAGTTGAAGAGCTAAATAAAGTTCAATAATGAAACTAATCACTTATGTTGCCTTTTTACGTGGAATAAATGTTAGTGGAAAAAGAAAAGTTCCTATGGCAGAACTTAGGGCTATGTGCGAAAGATTGAATTTACAAAATGTTAAAACCTATATTCAAAGTGGAAATATTGTGTTTAAAAGTTCGATGGTTCAAACAAATGAGATAGCTATTTTATTGCATAATGAAATTCAAAAGCACTTTAATTTTAATGTTCCGGTAATTGTAAAAACTGTAAATGAGTTAAGTCAAATTATAGAGAAAAATCCGTTTGTTTCTCAAGAAGATATTACGGCGAATAGAATATATTTTGTGCTACTGAATAGCCTTCCTGCTATTGAATTGCTTGAAAATTTAAGCGAAGAAACATTTGAGAACGAAGAATACGTAGTGATTGATAATTGTTTGTATTTAAAGTGTGCTTTAGGCTATGGTAAGGCCAAATTGAATAACAATTTAATTGAGCGTAAGTTGAAAGTTATGGCGACAACCAGAAATTATAGGACTATGAATAAATTGCAGGAATTGTGTAATTAATTGTAGAAGATATTTTTTTAATTCAACTCCCATATTTTATAGTTCAATACGGTAGCAAAACATATCCAAATTAAATAGGGAATCAATAAATTGGCAGCTACTTTGCTTACCACCTTAAACCATTTAATCGTTAATATAAGCACCACCAACAAGGTTAAAATCACCAAAAGACCCCAAAATGGTTGTTTTAATCCAAAGAATACGATGCTCCATAAACCATTTAATAATAATTGGAAACCAAAATGGTACAGTCCTGTTTTTACCCATTTGTGATGAAATCCTTTTGCCCAGACCCATCCAGCGGAAATACCCATTAAAATGTAAAGGGCGGTCCATACAGGAGCGAATATCCAATTTGGTGGATTAAAACTCGGTTTGTTCAGAGTCATATACCAACCATTCACAGAACTTTGTGTAACAACGCTGCTTAGAAACCCTATGGTAGAACATATGATAATTCCGATAATAATGTAGGTGAGTTTTCTTTTCAATTGGTTGGTGTTTAGCTCTAAAATAAGGATTAATTTTAATTGATAGCCCTAAAAACTATCTTTGCACAAATTAAAATTTCAATGACAGAAAAAGATTTTAGTTCAGTTTCCTACACAACATTGAAAGATGAAGGGGAAGTGGCTTATTCTTCACCTAGTAATATTGCCTTAGTGAAGTATTGGGGAAAAAGGGAAAATCAAATTCCGGCAAATCCCTCTATCAGTTTTACGTTGGCCGCTTGTGCTACAAAAACTAAAGTTCATTATAAAAAAAGGGAAAATAACAATGGTAAATTTTCTTTTGATTTTTTATTTGAAGGAGAAGAAAAAGAAGGGTTTAAGCCAAAAATCATTACATTTTTAAAGAGAATTGAAGTGTACTTACCTTTTCTGAAAGATTATCATTTTGTCATAAACACATCAAATACGTTTCCACACAGTAGCGGTATTGCATCATCTGCAAGCGGAATGTCTGCATTGGCACTTTGTTTTATGGAAATGGAAAGGTCATTTGTTGAAAATATGACAGCGGAGTTTTTTAATAGAAAAGTCTCATTTTTATCTCGATTAGGTTCTGGTAGTGCATGTCGAAGTATCGAAGGGCCTTTGGTACAATGGGGAGAAAGCAAAGTAATAGAAGGTAGTTCAAATCTTTTCGGAATTAAGTATCCTTATGATGTTCATCCAATATTCAATAATTATCACGACACCATATTATTAGTTGATAAAGGTGAAAAACAAGTGAGTAGCACTGTTGGGCATGAATTAATGCATGGCCACCCGTATGCAGTAAACAGATTTGCTCAAGCAGATATAAATCTAGATAAGTTGAAGACGGTTTTTTCTAACGGAAATTTAGAAGATTTTATAAGTATTGTTGAAAGTGAAGCACTTACGTTACACGCCATGATGATGACGAGTAGTCCGTACTTTATTCTCATGAAGCCAAATACGCTTACAATAATAAATAGTATTTGGAAATTTAGAGAGCATTCTAAAACCCATATTTGTTTTACGCTCGATGCAGGGGCAAATGTACATGTGTTGTATCCTGAGGGTGAAAAAGATGTGGTTTTTCCATTTATAAAAGAAAAGTTGGTTCCATTTTGTCAAAATGGGCAGTATATTTGTGACCGAATAGGTCTGGGAGCTAAGAAGTTGTAGGTTGTGTGTGTACGATTGCTTCCAAAATTCCGTTACTAAAAGAGCGATTCAACTATTTTGTTTAACAAAAAAAGAGGAAACGTTCAACTTTGTGTATATTTATAAGTAACATTTGATAATTGCTCTGTTTTTAAAATGAAAGGACCACTGTTTTATTCCAAAATTCTTCTCTTCGGAGAGTACGGTATCATAAAAGATTCAAAAGGATTATCTATACCCTATAATTTTTATAAAGGAGCTCTAAAATCAGATGCAAATGCTTCAAAAGAAGCTATAAAATCAAACGAAAGTTTAGAAGCTTTTACTGTCTATCTTAAAAAGCTAACTCAGAAAGAGCCTAATTTGGTTTCTTTTGATTTAGATCTACTGAAAGCAGATGTATCGGCCGGCATGTATTTTGATAGCTCAATACCGCAGGGTTATGGTGTGGGTAGTAGTGGTGCATTAGTAGCAGCGATCTATGATAAATATGCGCATGATAAAATAACGGTCTTAGAGAATTTGACTAGGGAGAAATTGTTGAAATTGAAGGTTATTTTCGGTAAAATGGAATCTTTTTTTCATGGTAAATCGTCAGGTCTTGATCCTTTGAACAGTTATTTAAGTTTACCAATTCTTATTAATTCAAAAGACAATATTGAATTTACCAGTATTCCTTCTCAAAATGCGGAAGGAAAAGGAGCTGTGTTTTTATTGGATAGTGGCATAGTAGGTGAAACTGCACCGATGGTTCAAATTTTTATGGAGCAGATGAAGAATGATGGTTTTCGAAAGATGCTAAAGAATCAATTCATAAAACATACCGATGCTTGTGTTGAAGATTTTGTTAATGGCAATATTCAATCTTTGTTTGGAAATTTAAAACAATTGTCTCATGTTGTTTTAGATAACTTTAAACCAATGATACCAGCTAAATTTCATGAGTTATGGAAAAATGGTATCGATACGAATGATTATTACTTAAAGCTTTGTGGCTCTGGTGGTGGTGGGTATATTCTTGGTTTTACAGAAGATTTTGAAAAGGCAAAGACTTCGCTTAAAGACTACAAGCTTGAAGTGGTTTATAATTTCTAGGAAATTTCGAAAATGCTTAATAGAAAAAACAAACTCTTACTTTTAAAGGTATTGAGTCTTTTTTCGGTAGTTAGAGGGTATAATATTCTTGTTATCGCCTTAGCGCAATATTTGGCATCTATTTATATTTTGTCGCCAAACCTGCCATTACGTAAAGTAGTTTTAGATGTTAACCTTTTTGTAATCGTTATCGCTTCCATAATGGTAATTGCTGGGGGCTACATTATCAATAATTTTTATGATGCTGAAAAAGATTTAATAAATAAACCTAGAAAAAGTATGCTTGATCGCCTGGTGAGCCAACGATTTAAGTTAACTACCTACTTTGTATTGAATTTTATGGCTGTAATTGCAGCTAGTTATGTGTCGTTTAGGGCAGTATTCTTCTTTTCTTCTTATATATTCGGTATATGGTTCTATTCCCATAAGTTGAAAAGAATTCCTTTATTAGGGAATTTCATATCAGCAACTTTGGCCATTACGCCTTTCTTTGTGGTCTTTGTGTACTATCGAAATTTTGAAACCGTCATTTTTGTACACGCAATTTTCTTATTTCTCTTAATTCTAGCCCGTGAAATGATTAAAGATTTGGAAAATCTTTCAGGTGATATCGCCCAAAATTATAGAACCATTCCAATTATTTACGGGTCAAAAACTTCTAAAACTATCATATCGCTTTTAATATTGCTAACATTATTGCCGTCACTACTTCTTATTTTTAAGTTCGATGTAGGCTATATGAATTTTTATTTCGCCATATGTGTATTATTATTGATACTATTCATTTTTCTATTGTCGAGGGCAGAAACTAAAAGAGACTATGTTTGGCTGCATAATATTTTAAAACTGATAATTGTAGTGGGTGTTTTTAGTATATTACTAATTGATGTAGACTTAGTATTAAATAGAATACTATAGTTCATGTGAATATGTTCAATATAACTATTTGAACGGCAATGCAATTTGCTACCTTTGTGTAAAATTGGTATAGTTATGAGTAGGGACGATTCTAGTAGAGAGAAAAAATCTTCAGGAAGACAAGGGGGTAATTTCAAAAAGAAGAGCTATGCACGTGGCAATGCTCCTGTGAAGAAAAATGTGGCTCCAAGCAAACCGTCAGACCCAAATTCTATTCGACTTAATAAATATGTAGCCAATTCTGGTGTTTGTTCACGTAGAGATGCTGATATTTATATTGCCGCAGGTAATGTGACCGTTAATGGTAAGCCAATCATTGAGATGGGTTATAAAGTAAAGTTGACCGATGAGGTAAAGTTCGACGGACAATTATTGAACCCTGTTAAGAAAGAATATGTTTTGCTTAATAAGCCAAAAGATTTTGTAACTACTATTCGTGATGAAAAAGGTAGAAGACATGTATCTGGATTAATTTCAAGTGCATCAAAGTCAAAATTATTGCCAGTTGATAAATTGGAAAAAGAACATACTGGTTTACTTTTGTTTACGAACGATGGCAGCATGACCAAGACCTTGAAAAGCCCTATAAACGGTTTGCGTAAAATATATCATTTAGTATTGGATATGGAATTACGTAGTGCCGATTTGAAGAAAATTCAAGAAGGAGTGATTGTAGATGAAAAGGTAGTACGTGTTCAAGATATAAGTTTTATAGCTGATTCTCCCAAGCGAGAAGTAGGTATTGAAATTTTTAGTTCTAGGAATAAAATTGTAGAACGTTTATTTGAAACCTTAGGTTACAAAGTTCAAAAATCTGATAGAGTTGTTTATGGGGGTCTTACTAAAAAAGATTTACCAAGAGGGCATTGGCGATATTTGACCGCCCAAGAGGTAATAAACCTTAAAATGATAAAATAATACATTGTCCTAGTCTAATGAAGGACAAAAGGATATATGAAACTATTTCAATGTACCAACTGTAAGAATACAGTTGTTTTCGAAAATCATACTTGTATAAATTGCGGCTATTTTTTAGGATACTCTTCCTATTTCAATACCATTGTTTCATTAGATGCCAATGTGTCTCAATGGCAATTAACTAATCTTGAGAATAAAACATATGTTTATTGTGAAAACCATAAACATGATGTTTGCAATTGGTTGGTTGAAACTTCTCAAAAAGCAGAATTTTGCCTGGCTTGCTCTTTAAACAGAACAATTCCTCAATTATTAGATAAGGAAAATTCAGAAAAATGGAAGCATATTGAACTTGCCAAACATAGATTAGTATATCAATTATTACAATTCAGGTTACCGGTCATTAGTAAAATGGAGGATGAACAAAATGGACTATGTTTTGATTTTTTATCCAAAGATGACCTTGCAAAAGCATCAAAAGATATTAAAACTGGGCATGCGAATGGTGTCATAACCCTACTTATTTCAGAAGCTGATCCTGTAGTGCGTGAGCAAGTTAAAAAACAGATGGCTGAACGCTATAGAACCTTGTTGGGTCATTTTAGACATGAAGTTGGTCATTATTATTGGGATCAATTAATTCGTGATAATGAGCAGATTTTAAAGAATTTTAGAAGTGTATTTGGTGATGAATCTGTATCATATGTTGATGCTTTACAAAGACATTATGATAATGGGCCTAAATCTAATTGGCAGCAGAGTTTTATAAGCAAATATGCAACTTCTCACCCTTGGGAAGATTGGGCGGAAACATGGTCTCATTATCTTCATTTAACCGATGTTTTAGAGACTGCATATAATTTTGGAATACAAACTGACCCAAAAATCACTTCGCCAGAAAGTTTAAAAATGAATGCAAGTTTTAACCCTTATAAAGAAACTAGTTTTAATAAATTTATGGATACCGGTATTCCACTTTTATATGCCTTAAATAGTATGAATAGGTCAATGGGAGAAGATGATCCTTACCCATTTATTATTTCAGAACCAGTAAAGAAAAAATTAGAATTTATTCATAATTTATTAAAAGGTATTTAATCTCTACTAAAGGCAGTCAAGCGTAATTTTTTATTTAGGAGCAGTTGAGATAGTATTTTGACTAATAACATTAATCACTAAAAATTACATAACGTAGCTTTATTGAATGTCATTAAAGGAAGTTATGTATGAAGAAAAAAAATGGTCAGACCCAAATCTTAAAGTTCAGGTTACAACACCTTCCTAAATTATTGATAAAAACGTATTGCGCTTGGATGGAAAAAGAACCATTTCAAATAAGTGCGGTTATCGCTTATTATGCAATTCTATCTTTACCAGGTTTATTAATTTTAATATTGGAATTGGTAGGGGGTATTTGGGGTAAGGAAATAGTACGTGGAGAATTGTTTGCTGAAATTTCATCTGCTATGGGTCCAGAAACAGCCCATTCGATTCAAGAAATGATAGCTGATAGAGGAAGTGAGAATACTTCGATAGTAGCTACGATATTAGGTGTAGGTGTATTAATTTATGGTGCTACGGGAGTTTTTTATCAATTACAGAATGCATTAAATGATATATGGAATGCGAAACCAAAATACTCTAACGAAATATTATCTACACTTTTCATGCGTTTAAAAGGATTTGGGTTTATTCTTATTTTCGGATTTCTACTACTAATAAGTTTTGTGCTGACTTCATTTTTATCTGCATTTTCAAAGCAACTTTCTAGACTTTTACCAGAGGGTATGTTAGAACTAGGTTTTGTGTTGGATATTGTAATTTCCCTAACCTTCATTTATTTGTTGTTCGGGGCCATGTTCAAATACTTGCCAAGTACTCATGTACGGTGGAAAGCGGTAAAAGTGGGTGCTGCCCTTACAGCACTGTTATTTTTAATAGGTAAATATGCTTTGGCGTTCTATTTTGGAAAAGCAGAACCAGGTTCAACATACGGTGCTGCTGGAAGTATTATACTAGTGATGCTTTGGGTTTCCTATTCTAGTTTAATAGTCACGTTTGGTGCACAGTTTACAAAGATTTATGCGAACAGATATTTAAACCTTGATTAAACCTTGATTAAACCTTTTTCATTTTATCATTAATCTCCTTTAAACATAAATTCCCTAAACTACCTTCATGTGTGTGATGAATATCTCTTTTAGGTATGAATGTTCCTTCATTGATTTCTTTACCCATTTTCTTGTAAGCATCCCTAAATGGCATGCCATTTTGTACAAGTTCATTTAGTGTATCTACACTGAATAAATAATCATACTTGGGGTCTTCCAAAATATGGTCGTTCACTCTTATTTCCTTAAGACTAAAAGTCAATATTTCCAAACAGGCCTTCATGTCTTGTATCGCTGGAACGATTATTTCCTTTACCAGTTGTAAATCTCTATGATACCCACTAGGTAGATTATTGATAATTAAGGTCAATTGATTTGGTATAGACTGTAATTTATTACACTTGCCACGTACCAACTCAAATACATCAGGATTTTTCTTATGTGGCATAATACTCGAACCAGTTGTCAACTCGTCGGGGAAAGAAATAAAGTTAAAGTTCTGGCTCATGTACAAACATATATCCATAGCCATTTTAGAAAGTGTTGCAGCGATATTGGCAATACCGAATGCAGTAGCTTTTTCAGCTTTTCCTCTACTCATTTGAGCAGCAACAACATTGTATTTTAAGGTGCTGAATCCCATTTCTTTAGTAGTGAAACTTCGGTCAATAGCAAATGAACTTCCGTAACCTGCAGCACTACCTAAAGGATTTTGGTCTACCACTTTATACGCAGCATCAATAAAATATAAATCATCGATTAGGCTTTCTGCATAGGCAGAAAACCACAATCCGAAAGAGGAAGGCATTGCAATTTGTAAATGCGTATACCCAGGCAACATAACATCTTTATGCTCTTGCGCTTTTACCAACAGAAGATTGAAAAGCGACTTGGTCATCGATTTTATTTCTGTCAGTTCATCTTTTAAATATAGATGCATCGCCACTAAAACTTGGTCGTTTCTAGAACGTGCCGTGTGAATTTTTTTACCTGTATCTCCTAAACTAAGGGTAAGCATGTATTCTATTTTAGAATGCATGTCCTCAAAAGACTTTTCAATTGAAAATGTTCCCTTTTCTATTCTTGCGGCTATATTATTAAGCTCATTAACAAGTTCTTTGGTTTCTTTGGGAGTTAATAAACCAATTTCACCTAGCATTTTAGCATGTGCTTTAGATGCGATTACATCGTACTTGGCTAAAACCAAATCCAATTCCCTATCATTACCGACGGTGAAATGGTCAATCTTTTTATCAGTGCTAAATCCTTTATCCCAGAGTTTCATTTTAAGTCAGTTTACAATTATCAATGAACAATTATCAATTGCGCATAGCTAAATGATTATTGTTTATTGCAAGTAGCCTTTTAATATTTTAATATACAAATCTATGCCTTCTTCAATTTCGTGAACATAGATAAATTCGTTGGCAGAATGCGAACGTGTACTGTCACCAGGACCTAATTTTAGTGACTGACAACTTAATGCTGCTTGATCCGAAAGGGTAGGTGAGCCGTAGGTTGTTCTACCTAATGCAATACCAGATTTCACTAACGGATGGTCTTTATCTATTTTCGATGAATTGAGGCGTAAAGATCGCTCCTTTAATTCGCATGGGGCATCCTTCTTTAGTAAATCTGCAATTTCTTTATTACTATAGGCATCATTTACACGAACGTCAACCACCATATCTACTTGTGCGGGAACAACGTTGTGCTGAGATCCTGCCCTAATTTGGGTAACCGTCATTTTTACATCACCCAATGCTTCAGAAGTTTTGTCGAATGTGTAGTTTTTAAACCATTCTAATACTTTAATGGAGTTATAGATGGAATTGTCATCATTAGGGTGTGCTGCGTGAGAAGGAGTACCTTTTACCACGGCATCAAATACAACCAAGCCTTTTTCGGCTATGGCAAGTTGCATCAAAGTAGGTTCGCCTACAATAGCTAAATCTATATGCGGTAGTTTTGGTAATAATCCGCGTAAACTATTTTCGCCGGCATTTTCTTCTTCGGCTGATGCTACCATTAAAATGTTGTGGTTGAGGTCTTCAGAATCGTAATAGTTCACAAATGTTGCTAGTAACGACACTAACGGACCGCCTGCATCATTACTCCCCAATCCAAATAACTTACCATCTTCAATATGTGGATGAAATGGATCTTTCGTATATGCGGTATTCGGTTTTACCGTATCATGATGTGAATTTAAGAGAAGGGTTGGCTTATCGTCATCCCAAAATTTGTTTTTCGCGATTATATTGTTGAGGTCACGTTCAGTTGGTATGTCATATTGAGCCAACCAAGCTTGAATTGCATCTGCAGTTTTATCCTCTTCCTTAGAAAAAGATTCTATTGAAATTAATTCTTTCAATAATTTTATTGCACTTTCTGTAAGTTCTGTTTGGTTCATCTTAGAGTTTTAATGTCGTGAACAGTTCGGTTTTTTTGTCGAGCATGCTAACATCGCCTAAACATACTTTTTCAACATTATTTTGTAACGCATGAAAGCAATTATGCAGTTTAGGTAGCATGCCATCAGCAATTATTCCGTCGGATAATAGTTCATTGTATTTAATAGTGTTTATGTGTTTCACTACGCTATTATCGTCAGCAATATCTAATAGAACACCTTTCTTTTCAAAACAATAATAAAGGGTTGTTTCGAAATGCTGTGCCATCCCTATAGCGATTTCAGAAGCAATGGTGTCGGCATTTGTATTTAATAACTGACCATTGCCATCATGCGAAATAGCGCAAAAAATAGGAGTGAGGTTTATGGATAAAAGGCTTGTTAATAATTCGGAATTAATACCGTCAACATCACCTACAAATCCGTAATCAATATCCTTCACAGGTCTTTTGTGTGCATGTATACTATTGCCGTCAGCACCGCTTAATCCTATGGCATTTGTATTTTTTGCCTGAAGTTGGGCGACAATCTTCTTGTTGACCAAACCACCATAAACCATAGTTATGATGTCAACGGTATCTTTATCGGTTATGCGCCTTCCATCTATCAATTTAGATTCAATACCGAGCCTTGTTGCTAATTGAGTTGCTAATTTTCCGCCACCATGTACCAAAATTTTCAGTCCTCCCAATTTAGCAAATGCTGTTAAGAATATATCTAGGGCCTTTTCATCTTCTATGACGTTTCCACCAATTTTCACTACCGATAACTTGTCTTTCATTTTATGCATTTAAGATTCCGCCATCAATCGTCATTGCTGAACCGGTTATCCATGAAGCATCATCGGAAACTAGGAATAAAGCAAGATTTGCGATGTCTTTTGGTTGGCCTAATCGTTTTAATAAGGTTTTGTTCGCTGCGTTTTCAACTGCCTTTTTCGGATGTTCAAATGCCTTGGCAGAATCCCAAAGAAGCGGTGTGTCGACCGGACCTGGACACATAGCATTTACCCTGATTTCTGGAGCGTATTCAACCGCCATTTGTCTCATTAATGCAAGTGAACCTGCCTTTGAGGCGCAATAGGCTGGATGATTAGGGAAACTTTTATATGCCGCTATCGAAGCATTGATTAAAATAGAAGAACCTTCGTTCTTTTGTAATTCGGGGATGCCATATTTTGAAAGGTAGAAAATGGAAGATAGATTAGTGTCTATTGTATTTTTCCACACCTCACCTGGTAGTTCGGTAACGCTTCCTAAACCTAAAATGCCAGCGTTGAGCGAAAGAATGTCAAGCTTACCAAAATGGTCAATTGCAGCTGTAATCAGTTCTTTGTTGTAAGCTGCATTTGTAATATCACCGGCAATAAAAATAGCATTCTCACCCAATTCATTTGATAGTTCATTTCCTCGAGTTTCATCTCTACCCGATAAGATAACCTTAGCACCGTTGGCTACAAATGTAATGGCTATAGCCTTGCCCATGCCACTAGTTGCCCCTGTAATTATTGCTACTTTATTTTCGAGTTTCTTCACTGTATGATTATTTTTAGTCTTCAAGTATTTTTTTCAATACCAATTGTGCGGCATAGGTTCTATTATTCGCTTGCTCAATGACCAATGACTGTTTATTATCTAATACTTCATCAGCTACGACCACATTTCTACGAACGGGAAGGCAGTGCATGAATTTGGCTTTACCCAATTTTTTTAAGGTCATTTGCCAATTTTTGTCTTGTGATTTTACCTTGCCATAATCGGTGTAGCTACTCCAGTTTTTGACATATACAAAATCGGCATTTTCTAAAGCTTTTTCTTGGTCATACTCAATTTTAGAATCTTTGGTGATATTTGGGTCCAACTCATATCCTTTCGGATGGGTAATCACGAATTCTGCATTTTGCTTTTGCATCATCTGTATAAATGAATTTGCAACGGCATGTGGTAAAGCCTTTGGGTGTGGAGCCCATGATAATACCACTTTCGGATTGTTTTTAAAATTATGTTCCTCTAGGGTTATGGCATCGGTAAGTGCTTGTAAAGGGTGACCTACGGAACTTTCCATGTTTACAATTGGCACACTGGCGTATTTTTTAAATCCGTTTAATACTTCCTCTGCTTCATCTTTCTCTTTATCAACTAAACCAGCAAAAGCACGTATAGCAATAATATCACAATATTGAGATATTACCTGTGCTGCTTCTTTTATATGCTCAGAAGTACCTTGGTCCATAATCGAGCCGTCGGCATACTCTAATGCCCAACCTTCACTACCAAAGTTCATGACAATTACTTCCATACCTAAATTCATTGCTGCTTTTTGGGTACTTAATCGTGTACGGAGTGAGTTGTTGAAAAATAAAAGTCCTATAGTTTTATCACTACCTAATGCTTTATATTTTTTAGGCTGTTTTTTAAGGGAAATAGCTTCTTTTACCCAAGTAGATAAAGAATCTATATCATTTATTGAAAGGTAATTCATGTTGCTTTAATTTTTGTAAATGTGCTTTTGTTTTCAATAGCATCCGTAATGAAATTATCATTTAAACCATTGGTGATCCAGGTCTCAATACCTGCTAGTTGGGCAATGGTTGCAGCGTCAATTTTAGATTGCATACCACCAGTACCGTGGGTAGATTTCGATTCCCCAATTTCATGAAGTAAATCACTTAAATCTGTAACTTCTTCAATAGTTTTTGGCGCTGAAGATAATAAAGAAGCCTTCGTGTAAATACCATCTGTATTTGTGGCAATAATTAATATATCTGCAGATAAAAGAGCAGCTGTTAAACCTGCTAATTTATCGTTGTCACCAAATTTTATTTCATCGGTAGCAACCGTATCATTTTCATTGATAATAGGAATGAAATTATTGGCTACCAAAACATTTATGGTGTTTTTGATATTCACTCTCGATTGTTCCTTTTCAAAGTCGGAATAGGATAAAAGACATTGTGAAGTAAACAAGCCTAACTCACGAAAATTTTCTTGAAAAATACGCATTAGATGCGGCTGACCAATAGAGGCTAGAGCCTGTTTTATATTAATTTCCTCACCGTTATGCTCTAGTTTTACAAATTGCCTAGCGGCCGCAATTGCTCCAGAACTTACAATAATAAATTCGTATTCTTCTTTTAAGGCTGCTATTTGTCTACCAATATCTTCAATTTTACCTCGAGAGATATGGTCGGTATCTTTGGTTAAGGTATTAGAACCTATTTTTAATAATATTCTTTTTTTTAACATTACGGCCTATTTTCCATTTAGACTTCATCAACAGTTTTGTTGAATAAAGAAATTGTGATTATCTCTTACCTTACCTGTCCATTTCCTTTTACATACCACTTATTGGTCACCAAATGTTGAAGGCCAATTGGGCCACGTTGGTGTAGCTTGTCAGTGCTTATCGCTAATTCACCACCAAGACCAAATTGACCGCCATCTGTAAAGCGGGTTGATGCATTATGGTATACGGCTGCAGTATCTACAGATTGCATAAATGTATCTGCTTCTTCTTCGTTTTTGCTAATAATTACTGCCGAATGTCCGCCGCCATAAGTATTGATGTGTTGAATAGCCTCTTCAACATCAGGTACTTGACCAATGACGATTTTATAATCTAAAAACTCTTCGTACCATACCGATTTATTATCCATTTGTGTAGTGCCCTCTAATCCTGCTAATTTGGCATCGGTTAAAATTTCTACATTATACTTTTTTAAAGATTGTAGCAAAAGATTTAAGAATTCCATTTTACGTGGTAAATCTCTCGAAATAATAACCTTATCAACAGCATTGCAAGCCGATATTTTAGTGGTCTTGGCATTGATAATAATGTCTAAGGCCATTTGCAAATCGGCTTCATGTGAAACATAAACAAAATTATTACCTCTACCACTAACGATAACGGGGCACTTTGCATGTTGTTTTACAAATGCAATCAATCGCTCACCACCTCTAGGTACAATTAGGTCTAATTTTTCAGTCGGCTTTTCTAAGAATTTCTGAGTTTCTTCTCTTGAAAAATTGAGATAGGTTATCCAATCTTTAGAACAATCACAAGCTTCTAATGCTTTATGCCATAGATTAACGAGAACTAAGTTTGAATTCAACGATTCTTTTCCACCTTTCAATAAAATTTTATTTCCAGATTTAAAAGCAATGCCTGCAGCTTCAATAGTAACATCAGGTCTAGATTCGTAAATAATCATTATCGTTCCAAAAGGGGCGGTTTTATTACTTATTTCAAGTCCGTTATCATGAGTAAATTGAAAGCGCTCAACATGTAAAGGGTCGTCAAGTGAGGCCAATTGTTTTAAAGAATAGACCATTTCGCCTACCTTCTTTTTATTCACCTTTAATCGGTCGACCATCGCAATATCTTCAGACTCAAAGGAACTTAAATCTTTATCATTGGCAGATAGTAATATCGATTCTTCTTGTCTTACTAAGTCGGCCATGCGTAATAGTACGGCATTTCTTTTTTCTAAACTGAGAGTTTTTTTCATGCTAAAGCAGTCTTAAGAGCCTTAAAGAAAATATCTAAATCTTGTTTTGTAATATTTAAAGCAGGTAAAATTCGTAGCACCGTTTTGTCTTTGGCACCGCCTGTAAATAAATGATGTTCGTATATCAATTTTTTGCGTAGATCGGCTACCTGAAAATCAAACTCAAGTCCAAGCATCAACCCCCGACCTTTTACGCGTTTTACTTGCGGAATTTCCTTCGCCTTTTCGTTAAAGTAAATGCCTAATTCTTCAGCATTCTGTATGAGATTTTCTTTTTCTAATACTTCAAGAACCGCTAAAGTAGCTACACAGGCTAAATGATTACCACCAAATGTGGTGCCTAGCATCCCGAATTTAGCACTAATACTTTCATGAATTAAAACACCACCTACAGGAAATCCATTTCCCATGCCTTTGGCAATACTTATGATATCTGGTTGTATGTTGTGATGCTGAAACCCAAAGAATTTACCACTTCTACCAAATCCGCACTGTACTTCATCGGCAATTAAAAAAACACCATTTTCTTTACAGAGTGATGCAACTTTTTGAAAAAATTCTGTTGTCGGTTCATCTAAACCACCTACACCTTGTATCGATTCTATAATTACAGCACAAATATTCTTTTTAACAATCTCATTTTTAAAACCTTTAATATCGTTAAGTTCCAAAAAGTTTACTTTTTGCTGTAGGTTAATCGATGCGTTAATAGAAGGATTATCCGTCGCAGCTACAGCTGCGGAGGTACGACCATGGAAACCATTTTTAAATGCAATTACTTTAGATTTGCCTGTTACAAATGATGCCATTTTTAAGGCATTTTCATTCGCTTCGGCCCCCGAATTACACATAAAAAGATTATAATCTTCGCAATTGGATAGTACGCCAAGTTTTTCAGCAAGTTCTTCTTGTAATGGATTTTGAACTGCATTGCTGTAAAAACCTATTTTGTCTAATTGGTCTTTTAAACGCTTTACGTAATGTGGGTGAGTATGACCAATGGATATTACGGCATGACCACCGTAGAAATCTAAATAATCTTGACCTTTGTCGTCAGTTACAACTATTCCTTTGGCGGAAACCGGGGTAACATTATATAATGGGTAAACGTCGAATAATTTCATAATTCAAAAAATTCAAGTTCAAAAAGAACTGGTTTGGAAGCTTGTTTTTACTTGGTTTTAAATTCGGTAATCTTATCATAAGAGGCAATAATACCTTGTATTAATGATGAGCTTAAACCTTGATGTTCCATTTCGTTTAGTCCTGTTATGGTACAACCCATAGGTGTAGTAACCCGATCTATTTCTTCTTCAGGATGATTACCTGATTCTATAAGTAAACTTGCAGCACCATTACACGTATGCATGGCCAGTTCTTGAGCCTCTTGGGCATCAAAACCTAACTGAATGGCACCTTGGGTTGTTGCACGAATTAATCGCATCCAAAAAGCTACTCCACTAGCACAAATTACTGTAGCAGCTTGCATTTGGTTTTCAGGAATTTCCATAGAATGTCCCATCCTGTTAAAAATAGCCTTTGTTAGATCAATACGTTTTTTACCTTTCTCGTTACTGCAAATACAAGTCATTGACTTACCTACCGAAATAGCTGTATTGGGCATGCTTCTAACAATGTAATTGTCCTTGCCTATAACAGCCTCTATTTTGTCGATACCAAAACCGGTTATGGTAGAAATAATCACATGATTTTCGTTCAATAAATCTTTTACACTTTCTAAGATTCCAGCAAAATGAACAGGTTGTACGGCAAATATTAAAATATCGGAATTCTGAATAGCCAAACGATTATCAGTCGTTACAGTCACCTTGTTGTGTTTTTCAAAATCGAGAATAGATTTTGTATCTCTTTTAGTAAGGTACATAGTGGTAGCACCATTACTGTTTAGAATTCCGTTTGCAATAGAAAGTCCTAAGTTGCCCGCACCTATAATGGCTATTTTCATAATTTTATTTGTGTTTGGTAATGAGCTCAGTGTAATAAGTACGTTTTAAGAACAACTTTGAATTCATTATTTATAATGTTTTGCTAATATTCAATTTCTAAATCCCATACTTGGGATAATAATTAAAATATATTTTCCATCAACCATATTAAAATACCCCAGCTTTCAAATTAAGACCCAAATCTTCCTCTAGTCCGAATATTAAATTCATATTCTGAACGGCCTGACCCGAAGCACCCTTTAATAAATTATCTATAGCTGATGTAACCAATAAAATATCATCGTGTTTATGTAAATGCACATGACATTGATTGGTATTCACTACTTGTTTTAAGTTGATAGGTTGCTCAGAAATTTGCGTAAAGACAGCATTCTTATAGAAATCTTGATAGATTTTTTCTGCATCTGCCAATTCACCTTCAAATTTGGTATACGAAGTGGCTAAAATTCCACGAGTGAAATTTCCTCTATTTGGCATAAAAAATAAATTTCCGGTATTGTTTTGAAGCGAATGTAAACTCTCGTTGATTTCACCCAAATGTTGATGGGTAAAAGGTTTATACCAGCTTACATTATTGTTTCGCCATGAAAAATGCGAGGTTGCTGACGGACTAATACCTGCACCAGTACTGCCCGTAACGGCATTAATATGAACCTCGTTCTCCAAAAAATTTGCCTTCGCTAAAGGAAGCAATGCTAATTGAATAGCAGTTGCAAAACAACCTGGGTTGGCAATATATTGAGCATTTTCAATTTCGGTTTTGTTTAATTCTGGGAGCCCGTATACGAATGGCTTACCATCAAAATCGGCATCTTTATGTAACCTAAAGTCATTACTTAAATCAATGATTTTAGTATCAGATGAAAAATCATGTTCTTTTAAAAATGCTGTAGAATTACCGTGGCCCAAACATAGGAATACAACATCTACATTCAGGTTTACATTTCCAGTAAATTCTAAATCTGTAACTCCCAACAAATCGGGGTGTGCTGTGGTTACTCTTTTGCCAGCTCTTGTAGTACTGTATATAAAATCTATTTCCGTAGCCGGATGGTTTAATAGGATTCGAATAAGTTCGCCCCCCGTATAACCTGATCCGCCTATAATGCCTGCTTTAATCATTTTTTAAACTTTTTAGGTATCTACCGTGCTAGACCGGACAGTATAATTAGTTTTCCAATCTTCTAAATATTTCCATTTACATGGTTATAAATTCTGCCTGAATTGGAAAGAATTTTTATAAAGCCTTTAGCATCATCTGCAGACCAGCCTTTATTAACCTCTCCATATTTACCGAAAGCATCGGTCATTAAATCATGTTTAGATGAAATGCCATGCAACCTAAACTGAAAAGGGTACAAGCCAACAAATACATCACCAGAAACTGTTTTTTGGGTGTCGGTCAAAAAGGTTTCTATATTTCTCATTACCGCATCTAGATAATTGCCTTCATGCAATAGCATGCCATAGAAATTACCTTGTTGCTCTTTTTGGTATTGTTGCCATTTGGTAAGGGTATGCTTCTCTAACAAATGGTGTGCTTTTATGATAATCAATGAAGCAGGAGCCTCAAAACCTACTCTTCCTTTAGTACCTATAATAGTGTCGCCAACGTGAATATCTCTACCAATGGCATATTTAGAGGCTATGGCTTCAACCTTTTCAATGTTTTTTACCGGAGTATCTTTTTCACCGTTAACAGCAACCAATTCTCCCTTTTCAAAAGTTAAGGTGATATCGGACGGATTTTTTTCTTGTAACTGGCTTGGGTATGCACTATCGGGCAAAGCTTTATCGGAAGTTAAGGTTTCTTCACCACCGACCGAAGTTCCCCATAATCCTCTGTTGATTGAATATTTGGCTTTTTCCCAAGGGTAATCAACTCCATTTTCTTTCAAATATGCAATTTCAGCTTCTCTGGCCAATTTATGATCACGAATAGGGGTGATGATTTCAATTTCTGGTGCAATGATTTGAAAAATCATATCGAAACGTACTTGGTCGTTACCAGCGCCAGTACTACCATGCGCAATATATTTGGCACCTACTTTTTTAGCATAGTTGACAATCTCGATTGCCTGTACAATTCGTTCGGCACTAACAGAAAGGGGGTAGGTGTTGTTTTTAAGTACATTGCCAAAAATTAGATACTTCACTACTTTTTCATAGAACGTCTGTACAGCATCGATTGAGGTATATGATGTTGCCCCTAACTCAAGTGCTTTGCGCTCAATTTCTTTTATTTCTTCAGATGAGAATCCACCCGTATTAACGCTTACCGCGTGTACTTCGAATCCTTTATCTTTTGATAAATATTTTGCGCAATAAGATGTATCCAATCCGCCGCTGTATGCAAGTACTAATTTCTTCATTTTAATGTGTTCAATTCCGGTAATTCCGGGTAATTATATGATTCAATTTGAATAGAAAAAGATGCTGGTTTCGAGGGAATAAACCTTCAATTTATTGTACGTTCCTTTTTCTCTACTCTATTTTCTAATTATTATATATCAGAATTATGATTTACTCTTCTCTTCTTTTTTTCTCAAGAACAAATTTTCCTTGATACTTTTTAATCTTGTAAAGGCTTTGCTATTTACTTCCTTGACTTCTACAGTTTTTTTCTTGTTATTAGCGTCATAGAGCATACCGGTGCATAAGCACATTTTTTGCTCTGTTCGAGTAAGAATATCGAAGTTCTTACAGGTTTGGCAGCCTTTCCAGAATTCTGGGTCATCGGTCAGTTCAGAAAAGGTTACAGGTTTGTATCCCAATTCGTAGTTGATTTTCATCACTGCTAGTCCTGTGGTTATGCCAAATATCTTAGCATCGGGAAACTTTTTTCTGCTGAGTTCAAAAATTTTGGCTTTTATACTCTTGGCAAGTCCTTGACCTCTATAATCTGGGTGTACTATAAGTCCCGAATTTGCAACAAATTTCTCATGCCCCCATACTTCTATATAACAGAAGCCTGCAAATTTATCTCCGTCTAGTGCCAATACGGCATTACCGTTAGATAGTTTTCTCTGTATATATTCAGGAGTTCTTTTTGCAATACCTGTACCACGAACTTTAGCAGATTCTGCTATGGTGTCACAAATATCTTGGGCGTATTTAAAATGTGATTCGTTAGCAACAATTAAGTTCATTGCCAAATAGATTTAAAAGTGTAAAAAAAATAATTTTGATTTTCTGTGCGGAAATGGACTCACCTAATTCCATAAATATATATTACCCTTACGGGCGACGACGGCGAGATGTGAACGGACGCGCAAGAGCAACTGGGCTCACGGTACTATATAAAAAGTAGATTTCTTCGTTCATTACAGGGTAAATGTACAAATTATATTTATTTGACAACACCCATGAGAAATTTTTTACAAAAACTTTACTTTTTGTTATTATGTGCGATTATTTCGTAAAATAGAAAGCCATATACTGCACAATATTCAATAGTGAGTAACCACATGTTTTCCTTGAAATCGGCCTGTGAATATGTGTAATAGCTAAGTACAATAGCTGCAGACCATATTATAGCATATCTGTAAGAAGTAAAAATGGCAAGTAGCACAAGAAAAATACAATACCAAGGGTGCAGGGTAGTCGACATAAAATAATAAATGGTCAAAACCCACATCATAGAGGCAAGTACCTGGTTTAAATCTTTTCTTTTAGGAAGAAATGTAAATAACACTACCACTAGTATGGTTAATAGCGGCGTAATTTTACCATAGACCTTTATAAATTCCCATGGCTTGGCATCAAATTGTATCGCAGTTTGTTTTATGATATTGTATATGCTGGCGTTAAACTCAAAATTGGAAAACCACAGGCTTATAGTTTTGGTGTAGTTGGCTATGAATTCTGGTGTGTAAAAAGGTAGGAATAGCAAGAGAGTTGTTACTCCAATTACACTATAGAACATCATGCTTTTCTTCCATCCAAAATACCTAAGGAAGAGTGGTAAAAACAACAAAGGTACCAGCTTAATAGAGATAGAACAGGCCATGATAACGGCAGCCCATATCCATTTGTTTATTGATATAAGAAACATGGAAAGTATAAAGAAGAATAGCATAACACCTTCAAAATGAAGGTTGCCGGTAAGCTCTATTATTACTAATGGATTTAAAAAGTACCAGAAAATTAATTGAGGCGATTTGTTGAGGTTTTTCAACAGCTTTCTTCCAAAATAGAAAATACCTATATCGGCTAAAAGTATCGTTATGCGCATTACAACCAGTGAACCGAACATGCTTTTACCACCAATAAGGGCGGTCAAACCGAAGATCAGTTGATTTAATGGCGGGTAATTACTGTAATGTTTTGCGCTTAAACTACCCATGCCCTCATACAATTCATGAGCATTAGGAATCACATTCGCGATATTTTCAATTATATCATTGGGTGTATGCAAATATGGGTTTATAGCATTGGCGACCAAATGCCCATCCCAAATAAACCGATGAAAGTCTTGCGATAGATTCGGCTCCGTACAAATGAAAACCAGTCTAAAAATGATGCCTACTACCAATAGAAATTTAAGATTCCATTTTTCGAACTGAATAAGTTTAAAGTAGAGCAGAAAAAGTGCAAAAAAGAGTCCCAGTAGTTTGGGGAAATCGGTTCGTTGCAAATGGTAAGCAAAAGTAAAATAGAAAACTATGCTCAATGCCACTAATATCGAAGAAACCTTATGGAGTTTCAAAAATCTACTAATGGAATTCGACATAGGGGGTTGGTTTATGAGCAATACAATTTAGTAGTTTTAATCGGAATATAATTTTACTGTTCCAACATTTTGCCTAAAAGTTCTTTCATCATTTTCGCAGCTAAGTACGCGGTCATATCTTGAAAATCACGATCCGGATTATATTCTACGATATCAGCCCCGACAACTTCCGTGTCGATACTTTGAATTAAATTGATTACTTGTCGTGATGAAAGTCCGCCTGGTTCATGGTGCGATACGCCAGGCGCAAAGGCTGGGTCAAAACCATCCATATCTAAAGAAATATATAGCGGATTTTTAAATTTGGGAATATTGTTTAGGTCTAAATTGCGCATTTCGTGTATATCAACCTTGTATTTTTTTGCCTGTGCCGCTTGATGTGGATTTAAAGTTCTGATACCGACCTGAACCAATTTAACAGCAAAACCATTTTCCATAATACGTGCAAAAGGGCAAGCATGAGAATAGGGGTCGCCTTCATAGTCGTGGTATAGGTCAGCATGCGCATCTATATGTAATATGTCTAGTTTAGGGTGTTGGTCGTGATATGCTTTTATAATCGGGAAAGTTATGGAATGGTCTCCACCCAGTGTAAGCACTTTTGAACCTGTGTCAAGATGTTTTTTTGTGGTTGCGGCAATGTCAAAATACTCGTTGATAATAAAATCACCTTTATCTGAAATAGCATCGTTTTCAATTGAAATGCCTAATTCGGTACATAAGTTCATTGAATCGCTATAAAGTGCTTTTCTAATTAGATCTGGCGCTTTTGCCGGTCCTTTTTGAAAAGATGATTTCGCGTCCCAATTAATACCTTGGATAATTATATTTTTCATTTGGATGATTTGTTGGTTATAGTCGATAATATATTTTAAATCGTAAGGAGAATTAACACATCGTATTCGGATTCTTAGATTTTTCAGGAATCTGCTGAATCGTATCCCAATGTTCGCAAATTTTTCCATTTGTATCAAACCGAAAAAAATCCATGGTGACATACTGGTCATTACCCGGCCATGTTTGGTGAGTATGAAGTGCAACAAGATTTTCCTCTGCAATGCAACGAACAAATTCTATAGATTTGTTTGGATATTCTTCTTGCATTCGTTCAAAATAATCGATAAAGCCCTGTGTGCCGGTTGCTACTGTAGGGTTATGCTGAATATATTCTTTGCCGACATATTTTTCAATGGCCAATTTAGGTTGGCCCAAGTATGCGGCTTTATAAAAGGCGATGGCATTCTCTTTGTTTTCTTCTAGATTCATAATTATAAATATATCGGTTTTCTGTACTTTGCCTACTTAAAAATATACATATGATTAAACATACAGTAACGTTTAAACTAAAGTATGCAAAAGGTTCTGAGGAAGAATCAGTTTTTTTGAAAGCAGCTGGAGACCTTCGTTCAATACCCGGAGTTGAAAATTTTGAGTGCCTACGTCAAATTAGTGCAAAGAGCCATTATGAATATGCCCTTTCAATGGATTTCGATTCTTTGCAAACATACAACACCTATAGCGAGCATGCAGAACATACCGCTTTTGTTAGTCGATACTGGGCGGCGTATGTAGAAGATTTTTTAGAATTGGATTATGAATTGATGTAGAAATCGGCTTTTAGACATAATTAGGAGTCATGTGGGTAAAGCCTATTAGAATGACATGTGCGTAAATGTAATTATAGATTTTTATTTAAAACACAATGGAGGTAAATGCAAATGTTTCATTATCGTTAGGTATTAATTTTATTGTACGTGAATCTCTCAAGTGATTTATTTTTAAATTTTGCCGTTTCTAACTACGGAAAAGCTAAAAATGAGACTTGTAATTCACCTAATTTTTTGTACCCCAAAACATTCATATGAATAGGGTCACGATAATACAAATCCTTATTATATATGTTGTAACCTCCTAAAAGAAACTGGTCAAGAACAGGAATACCATGGAGCGCACAAATCATTTTTTGCATATTAACATGTTGTACCATACCTTCTGAATAAAATGGGTCATAGGCACCTCTATCATTAAAAGCTTTACTTGATGTAAAGAAGTAGATGGTTGCATTCGGATTAATCTCATAAATCTTTTTTATACAATAGTTAATGCCTCCTGCCTGCGTCGTTAGTTTTTCAGTATTGTAATTGTCAAATTCTGTAAAATCGGTATAGGAACCTACTTCTCTTTTATTTGTGTAATCATTTGTTGAAGCCCAAAGGATATAAATATCAAATACACCCGCTTCATCTACTTGTTGTTGCATAGATTTTCCTTGTAAAGAAGAAAAACCAGCACCTGGAACGCCGAAATTGGTAATGGACAACCCTAAATGTTTTTTCCATAAAACTTTGGCGCTATCACTTTCTGGAATAACAGAAACAGAACCGCCAAATACGGCTACAGATTTTCCAAAATTAAAAGAACCTTTTAGTGATAAGGAATCTAAGGTGGTTTGTGAAAAAATACTGCCAGATAATAAAAGAAATAGAAAGGTTAAATAATTGAAATATATTTTCATAGAAGTGTATATTTTAAATGTCAAAATCAAATTATTTGCCAGAAATAATAAATAGGCTTATGTCTTTAAATCGAATACTTTATAGTGTTTTTGATAGCTACCGTAATGCCTAAACTTTAAATTTATAATTCACTCAAAAAATCTAATTCGCTTTTCAGAAACCCTTCTTTTGAACCAAGCACATTATCCTCTATGACCATGATATTGCCAGATTGTTTGTTGTATGTTTTCCAAATAGGCAAGTTATCTCCATTCGGATCTCCTGTTTTTGCAAAATTTACCCAATACGAAGATAGAGCGTCCTCAATTGATTTGTCCGAAGGTTTCCAATCACGATTCCATGTATGAAGTGTATGAAGTACATACGGTACTTCTGAGGTGTGAAAAGCACCGTAGTTTGGAAAATCTTGCTTTTCCGGGGGTACATGGCCGAATTGATACAGATAGCTTGGCTGTGTATTGTATTCTGCCAATAGATGTGATGGTATTCCTGCAAAATTCAGCATACCCAATTTACTTTTCATCTTTTTAACATCCTCATTTGTATCCGCAGGAAAATTCGTTAAAAAAGATGCTGCTTTATCACCATAATTTGCAATTGCTTCCTCCCTATATTCTTTAACAGTCATTTCATCTCCTCCTAAAAAATCTCCATCACCGGTTACCCAACCACTAATTACCGGTATCTGTTGCTGCTTTCCATCTTTAAAATAAGCCATTAAATCTTTTGGTACAACATAGCCATCTTTTGTAATTCCTACTCTACCTATTTCAGAATCATTACTCATACTTTGCAATTCTTCAGCAGGCAATTGCCGCAGTTCTTTAATAGAGGATGCTTTTGCTTTTTCCATAAATCGTATTCCTGTAGCTTCAGCTTCTGCTAATGTTTGCGCCCTACTACTTCCTAATAACCCACCACTTTGTAAAATGGCTTTGTGAAACAGATTTTCGGCAAGGGGAGAGGCAATTAATGTATTTACGCTGAATGCCCCTGCAGATTGCCCGGCGATTGTTACATTATTAGGGTCTCCCCCAAATACATCGATATTTTTTTGCACCCAATTTAGTGCCGCTATTTGATCCATGAAACCATAATTGCCCGATGCGTCATATCCAGATTCTTTACTTAATTCAGGGTGTGCCATAAAACCAAGAACGCCTACACGGTAATTCATGCTGACAAATACAACACCTTTTTTAGCCAGTTCTTCACCATCATAAATATCACAATTGGCAGAGCCACTGGTGAATCCGCCTCCATAAATCCAAACAATAACTGGCTGTCTTTCGTTTTCTGATTTTGCGGTTGTCCACACGTTGAGGTATAAACAATCTTCATTAATAGGTTCGGGTTTGGCAATGAATTCTTCTGTCCAACAATAAAAAGGTTCAGGTACATTTTGAATGGGGCTCGGTCCAAACTCGGTACATGGCAAAATTCCATCCCAAGCGGTTGCAGGTTGGGGAGCTTTCCATCTCAAATCACCCACTGGTGGTACAGCAAAGGGAATTCCTTTGAAGATACGCACCGTTTTATCTGCATTGAAACTACCTTCTATTTTACCCTTGTCGGTTACAATAACGGTTTCCTTAGGTTGATTACATCCTATAAATAGACTACCTATTAAGATGAACAAATATTTCATAGTATGGTTTTAAAAGTCCAGATGTTGATACGTTTTGTAAACTTAGATTCAACTTTTTTGTGGTAGTCCTAAGATACTACTTATTGAATGATTTTTAGGTAATGGGAATACATCAAACATCGTATAAAGTCATCAATCCGTAAAAAATGTTTGAAGTAAGAGTTTTGGTTTTCAAGGAATTTTTTTGTGGAAGGAATGGTTTTGAACAAATTACTATATCTTTAAATTTCTTCCAAAATTATCTAGCTTTAGCCTTTGCTAATACAACTAAAACTGACTCAATTCAAATTAAATGATTATGAAAAAAATTATTACCACTAGTATTGCAACCACCTTTTCAATTGCTTTTTTACTGTTTTTCTCTTGTAAAGAAGAACCAAAACCAGAAGTTGACCAAACAGCAGAATTAAATAAATGGTTCGATGAAAAATATGAAGAGCAACTACAAATGAGTCCCTTAGGGCTAACTGCACAGGGGCGTAAAGACCAGTATGATAAAATTGATGATTTAAGTAAGGCCGCAGAGGAGAAAGAATTGGCTTGGTATGAAGAAAGCACGAAAGAGTTAAAAGAAAAGTTTGACTATGATAAACTAAATAATGCAGACCAAACGTCTTATGATTTATGGGTGTATCAGCACGAAATCATGAAAGAAGGTGCAGCTTTCGAAAATATGGACTATGTGTTTGATCAAATGCGCGGTTTACATGCCCGACTACCAAGTTACCTGATCAATTTTCATAAAGTAGATAGCCTTTCAGACATGAATGCCTATATATCTCGAATTAAGGAAACAGCCAGAGGTATAGATCAGTTAGTAGTAAGAGCAAAAGAACAGGCTGCTGTTGGTATTTTACCTCCAAAATTTGCATTTGAGACGGTTATTACCCAAACTAATGCATTAAAAAATGGTATGCCGGTTTTAAATGACATGAACGGAAAAATCGATGCGCTGGTAACTTCAGAAAAAATAACCGCTGAAGAAGCTTCATCTCTTAAAGAACAATCAGAGAAAGCTATTAACGACTACTTTAAACCGGCCTATGAAAATCTATTATCATGGTTAGAAGATGAAATAGATAACGCTGAAGCAACACCAACAGGGGTTAGTCGCCATGCGAATGGAAAAGATTTTTACAATTATCGATTAAAGGTATTTACAACAACAGGACTTACTGCCGATGAGATTCATGAAATAGGATTGAAAGAGGTTGCTAGAATAAAAGGCGAGATGATGGCCATTAAGGAAAAAGTTGGTTTTGAAGGTGATTTAAACGAGTTCTTCAAATTTGTAAATACCGATAAGCAGTTTTTCTTTCCGAATACGGATGAAGGAAGGCTAGGGTATTTAGATGAGTCAACTAAATATTTAGATGATTTAACAAAGAAGTTACCAGATTATTTTGGGATTTTACCAAAAGCGAAATTACAAGTAAAAAGAGTTGAGGCATTTCGTGAGCAAGATGGTGCTCCGCAACATTATTCTGCCGGCACACCAGATGGTTCTAGAGAAGGTACATATTATGTGCATTTATCCGATATGAATGCGATGCCTAAAACCACGATGGAAGGTGTAGCGTACCATGAGGGGAATCCTGGGCACCATATGCAGATTTCTATTGCGCAAGAGTTAGAATCGGTACCTAAGTT
Organism: Maribacter orientalis; assembly: GCF_900109345.1. Lineage (GTDB taxonomy): Bacteria > Bacteroidota > Bacteroidia > Flavobacteriales > Flavobacteriaceae > Maribacter > Maribacter orientalis. Next base: position 242,867 of record NZ_FNZN01000002.1, on the reverse strand, counting down.
TAGAACGCAAGCAGGTTTTAGTGTATACAGTGAAGGTTGGGGCTTATACTCAGAAGCTTTAGCAAAGGAAATGGGCGGTTATCAAAACCCGTATTATGATTTTGGCAGATTGGTAAATGAAATTTGGAGAGCCATTCGTTTGGTTGTTGATACAGGCTTACATGCTAAAGGATGGACCGAAGCAGATGGAATAAAGTACTTTACAGATAATTCGTCTATTTCTCAAGGAGCAATTAAGGCAGAAGTGCAACGCTACATGGTTATGCCGGGTCAAGCGACTTCGTATAAAATAGGTATGCTAAAGATTCAAGAATTACGTAAAATGGCCGAAACGGAATTGGGTGATAAATTCGATATTAAAGGATTTCATGATACCGTTCTTGGCGCTGGCGCTTTACCTTTAGAATTACTAGAGCGCAGAGTAAAAACTTGGATAAGTACACAGAAGTAACTTATAGCTTTGACAATAAAGTGCAGTAAGGTATATTTATCTTACTGCACTTGGTGTTTAATGAAGTCCCTTAAATTCCGATTGTTGTTTTCAAAAATCAAATAGTTTCTTGTGAAGAAGAAAGTAAGTGAGAAGAAAAATATAAAGAAGCCTTGGCCAACCAAAGATGCTATGGAACAAGTGTATGCCATGCAACTTTGGGGAGATGATACTTCAAATTTTTATTCGGGTGATGGATCACATCATCCTGAAATTATAGAACCATATATAGAAGTGGTTACATCATTTTTAAAATCGTTTGAACAGCCTATGTCGGTCTGCGATTTGGGGTGTGGAGATTTTAATGTTGGTAAAGAGCTCGTAAAGTATGCAGAGAAGTATGTTGCGGTAGATATTGTAGAAGACCTAATAGCATATAACAAGAAAAAGTTTAAACATGATAATTTAGAGTTTCAATGTTTAGATATTGCTGTAGATAATTTGCCTTTTGCAAATTGTGTTTTGTTGAGACAAGTACTACAACACATATCGAATGCAGAAATACGAACTATTGTACATAAGTTAACCGCTTTCGAATATGTGATTCTTACAGAACATTTACCCGAAGGTGAATTCATACCCAACAAAGATATTATTTCAGGACAGGGAATTCGATTGAAAAAACAGAGTGGTGTAAACCTATTAGCTCCACCATTTAACTTTAAGGTGAAAGAACAAAAACATGTTCTTTCTAGTGTCGCACTCGGTCAAAAAGGGGTTATTGTAACTACAATTTATAAAGTTTTTTAGCTCTATCTATTTTTAGGCTATGTTTTAATTCTTGTTTAAGAAAAAAAGGAAATCTTGCTAATAATCTATCAGGAATTCGATGAATTAAAATGTGCTCTTTAAATAAATTATTGAATTTCTGAACGCTGTTTAGTGGATTTTCGTAATCAATCATGGTTGCTGACAAATGTCATATTATTAATTACATACGTTATCTAGTTTTGATAGTATAATTAAAACAAATTTAAATGAGCAAGGTAGAAGTAAACCAAGGAGAAATTAAAGTAAAATTCAATGAACCACGTTCTGGTAAATTATCTTTTGCTGAATTGGGAATTAATAATGAAGATATCAATGTTGAAAGCGGATTACTTCGTTTAGTATTTGATTTTGAAGGAATAGGTGATCACGATTACTTTCAAACACCAACGATTGAATTTTTTTATGAAGAAAATATGGCTGAAACTCATTGGATATGTGAGTTTAATGGAGAAACAGTTTTAGATAAATTGGATAATCATGGTCACTCAACTATTCTGTTATTAAACAGAAAAGTTTTGAATAATTTAGAACAACGTCATGAGAATACATTGATTGTTCATGCAGAATTTCCGCAACCAGCAAACTTAAATATAAAAGAATCTTATGTGCATTTTTTTAAATAAGAAGTAAGAACTTATTTTAATAATAACAGAGATTATAATGGTAGTCTGTTGTTAAAACAGTTACAAGTTTTCTACATCGGTCTATATTTTATGACCTTTGTAAATTATTTGTAACTGTTTTTATTCTTTATCTGATGACTCTTTCTTCATATGGCCAATGGCCCAAATGGCAATTCCTCCCCAAAATAATATTTGATGATATTTAGTAATTCCAGAAATAGGATTTTCACCAAAAAGACCCATTTCTAAAAATTGAAAAATTAATCCAATTACCACTACAATTAAGGCTATATATACCGCTAAGTTTGGTTTCTTCATGTTGGTGCTATTTTTTTCTGTACAAATAAAATCTTCTCCTTATTGCGTTTGAAATTGAAGTCTTCATAAGCCTGCCTGCAGGAATACACAAAACTTTTTATTAAGCCTGAGGATCATGTTCATTGTTAGTGATGTAGCTTTTATTTTTCTGACAGATTTTATAAATAGAACTATTCTTTTAATAATTCCGTCTGTTTAAATTCAATACTTCTAGCCTTTAGATATTCCCAAATCTCTACTGTATTCTCTGCTTGTGATAATTCTGAAAAATCATTTTGAGACATGCAGTACGTAAGAAAACCATCAATATTCTTTTCTATAATATCGAAACTTTCAGCTATTGTTTTCTTTGAATACTTAGTGCTGATTTCTTTTTCCAGCTCCATATTTTCATCGCGAGTAACTCTATCTTTTTGTGAGTTTGTTCTTCCAAAGACATTGGTCATTATTTTATGGGTGCTTATAACTACACTTAATGAAGCATAACCAAGTAACTGAAGTAGTTTTCCTTGGTCTTCAATTGTTGTTTTAAAGTTCCTTCCGGATATCTCTCATCCTTTCCTTTTCCAGATGCAAAACCATGACCTGCCTTTATTTCACCGTGAACTAGAGCGTATTCAATGGATTCTATATTGTTTATTTTCTTAGCCATAAATTAAATATAGGGTTTAAACAACGATTTCAAAAGGTGTAATCTGCTCTATCGTAACCTTAACTTCATTTTGTTAATATTCCTTAAATAATGCATATTCTTTTAGAGTCCGTGGTTGGCTAGAAATACTATTATTCGTTTTGGTAATGTTTCACAACACACAAATATATACCGAGGTTACACCTCAATGTCTATCAAAGGTGAAAAGTCCTTTAGAAAATTTCTAATATACCTTCATGTAGTTACTGAATTAAAAAAGGGATGGCTAACTACCATCCCTTTTTTAAATACAATATAACTGTAATTCTAAGCTCTTGAAGTCAAAGATTTAAAGAATACAAAGCCAAAGTCCAAGGATAACATAAAATAAAAAGGAAACAATCGAAAATCATTTAAAGGTATAGCGCTGTACATGTCGAACATGAAGTAAATCATTAGGGCTAATTCCAATATCATGTTTGGGGACAATTTTTTAGCCAAGTACTTATTTCCTTTCCAAATTCACTTCACTTACCCATGGTGGCCTTCTATTACAGCAATGGTGTTGTGTAAAGAGAAACCTAAGGCTACCGAGAAAAATGTAAAGAATATATTCATCGAAATTCGATTGAATTTGGATTTTCTGAACATGAGGAGATAATTTTATGCTAGTAACATAGATTTTAAAACAGGCAATAATTATTGGTGATAATTTATATTGTTTGATCAACGGGAGTAAACTGTTATTACAAAAGTATAACTATACTATAGAGTGAATTGAAGGTGACCCATATCATTTTACAATTCAGTTTTTTACCATTACTTTATTTCTTAAGAAGCTATGATTTTGAAAAAAGTTAACGACATCCGATTAAAGAGATTTTTAAGGAGTACAAAGTGGTTTTCATTTACTTCAGTTATTGTACTTTTTATTTCTATGGGTATACTCATACTCATTGGAATACACAAACTTGTTATTATAATCAAAGATATTTTTGTTCTCGGCATTAAGAATTTAGATGCTATTAACATGAACATAGTGTCAGCTAGAATTATAAGTATTATTGATATTTATTTATTAGTTATAGTTTTATATATTTTAGCCATTGGTTTGTATAAATTGTTTATTGGGCCCTTTGAAGGTTATACCTGGATGGAAATTGACGATTTAAACGATCTTAAGCGACACATCGCAAAAGTGATTGTATTATTTCTATCAACTTTTTTATTGCAAAAAATAGTGGAATACGATGAACATGATAAAATACTAAATTTTGGGATTGTAATTATTGGAACCATGGCAGTTCTAATTTGGTTTAGTATTACTCTTAAAAATAAAAACCATAATTAATAATAAGATTTATTGGAATTAATGCCAAATAAGCAACAAATTTTACCTTGGTGCGATTTTGGCCAATCTAACTTTGTTCAAGAAATAAAAAGAGAGTTTATAACTCGTCATTTTGAGAAGTAGGAAAAGGTATTGATGCAGTTTGAACAGCTGACAAGTGGAAGTCTATAGAAATGTAATTTACAAACTTTCGATAGAACTGAAAGTTACTTGAAATAATATCATAACTTCCATTTACTCAGGAATACATCATTTAAATTTAAAAGTGCCACAAGTTCTTGAGCGCATTCCCTGATAATGGATTTTTCTTGAAAATTTTGGTTAATAATTCACTTTTACATACTTCTATTCAAACATCTAACTTAATTTTCATACTTTTTTTAAGTTCCAAAATGTTCAATATTTTGTCCATAAATATAATTTTCTCAAATGTGCCATAAATAAGAACATCTACCCCTATTCCTATTTTACCTGTAATTAAAACAATTTTGTAGAATTGGTAAAAAAAAAGGAATAGCCAACAACCATCCCTTTTTTAAATATTTTATAAATACGGTTTTATGCCCTTGAGGTCAGTGATTTAAAGAAAACAAACCCAAAACCTAAGAATAGCATAAAATGAAAAGGAAACAATCCAAAATCATTTAAAGGTATAGCGCTGTACATACCGAACATGAAATAAATCATTAGGGCGAATTCCAATATCATGTTTGGGGATAATTTTTTAGCCAAGTACTTATTTCCTTTCCAACTTTGCTTCAACGTACTGATGTTGAATTTTGGGGTACGAACAAATTCACTTCGCTTACCCATGTGGCCTTCTATTACAGCAATAGTGTTGTGTAAAGAGAAACCTAAGGCTACCGAGAAAAATGTAAAGAATATTCTTATGTAATCTACAAAGTTGTTAAAGCCGCTACCTTGAATGCTCTTGTAGGTAAACCAATAGCATACAAATAAAATGATGGTACTTATTGCGAATAAACTCAGTAGAGAGAAAACCCAGTCTAAATGACCATAGGTGTTTTTGATATACAAAGAGGGTATGCTTAATATAGCTACTAAGAATACACATAAGAACATAGAGCTGTTCAGCAAATGCATAACCCCATGAAACTTGGTTTTAAAGGGTATGTTCTTGGCTCTTACAACACTCCAAACGGTTTTTCTAAAGTTCTCTGCGCCACCTTTATTCCATCGAAATTGTTGTGAACGTGCGGCACTGATAACTACAGGTAGCTCTGCAGGAGTTTCCACGTCCTCTAGATATTTAAATTTCCAGTTCTTTAATTGTGCACGGTAACTTAGGTCTAGATCTTCCGTTAGCGTATCGCCTTCCCAGTTACCAGCGTCAATGATACATTCTTTACGCCAGATACCTGCAGTACCATTAAAGTTAATGAAATGTCCTTTGCTATTACGACCTACTTGTTCTAATGTAAAGTGGGCGTCTAAGGCAAACGCCTGTATTTTTGTTAACGTTGAATAGTCACGGTTTAAATGGCCCCATCGGGTTTGTACTACTCCTATTTCTTCATCTTTAAAGTAAATAACGGTTTTCTTCAACCAATCTGAAGCTGGCAGAAAATCAGCATCAAAAATAGCGATGAATTCTCCCTTTGCTATTTTTAATCCTTCTTTTAATGCCCCTGCCTTAAAGCCGGATCTATCTGTTCTGCGAATATGCTGAATATCTAAACCGGTCTCTTGCAATTTAGCAATGGTGGCGGCAGTAGCAATTACGGTATCATCGGTAGAATCATCTAACACCTGAATTTCCAATTTGCTTTTTGGGTATTCTATTTTGGCGATATTCTCTAATAAACGGTCCATTACATACTCCTCATTGAAAACAGGAAGTTGAATGGTAACGAACGGAATTTCCTTTGGATCTAGAAGATTAAATTTAGGAGCTGTTTGATTCTGTCTTTTTTGAGACAAATAGTTGAATAAAAGATTTAGCTGCGCCAAGCTATAAAAGAAAATCAATAGTAATGATAAACTATAAATTGCTATGATAAAATACGCTAGTGCTAATTCCATATTATTTTATACTGTATTTGAAGATCCACCCCAAAATTTTAATGCCTGCAAATATACTACCTTTTACGGTTCCTGAAACTTTTGAGATACCTATTCTTCGTTTGTAACGTACTGGTACTTCGATATATGTCATTTTTTTCTTTAGAATTTTCAATTGCATTTCCACTGTCCAACCATAGGTTTTGTCTTCCATGTTCAATTCTTTGAGCTTTTCGTACTTAATGGCTCTAAAAGGGCCTAAATCGGTAAACTTTGCGCCAAAAAACAATCGCATTAGAAATGTCGCTAACCAGTTGCCGAACACTTGTTGCGGAGTCATTGACCCTTCTTCACGCAAATTTTTTCTTCTGGCCCCAACAACAAAATCAATATCATCTTCTAAAATAGGAGCTACGACCTTATCCAGCTCTTCAGGATAATCAGAATAGTCTCCATCGATAAATACGATAATATCGGGCTGTTTGGATTTCGATGCCACATATTCTAAACCACGAAGACAGGCATACCCATACCCTTTGTTCGTTTCTGTAAGCACGGTAGCCCCAGCGGCTTCGGCATTTTTTACCGTATCATCGGTGGAATTATTATTAACAACAATTACCTCAGAAACTGATTTTGGTAGTTCATTGATGACATGTGCAATAGAATTTGCTTCGTTAAAAGCCGGAATAATTACTTTTATATCGGCCATTATTGTAAATCGGATAAACTGTTTTCATGTGTAAAATCTTTGAATGTCGACCATTCTTTAATCTTTGCACCATTGCTATATTTCTCTGCAGATATCATTTTTGAATCTATATATTTCAAACAATAACCATTTTCAATTCCATTTTTCAGTTGACATTTATGATTTATTTGACCTTTCTTATCATAAAAGAGCCACCAGCCTTCCTGCTTATTTTTGACATACTTACCTTCTTTAGTACGAATTCGATTTTCATCATAGAAAAACCAATATTTTTCTTTCTTACCATAAGTAAAAAAGCCTTTCTCAGCTATTTTACCATTCGTATGATAAAACGACCAGTAATCGGTCTTTACATTAAAACGCATCCACCCTTCGCTTGCCAAAGTACCATCTTCATAAAAGGTGCGTTCATAGCGTTTGTCTTCAGAACTTGTAAAAGCTAAAAAGACAAAGCTGATTAGAATGGCGTAAACGAATATTAAGGGCTTCATGTTCAATCATTTTACCAATTAATAAATTTGGACTAAACTTGGTTGTCAAAGATCGGTTAAAATACTTTGATAGTGAATTTGTACCGTTGATTATCGTTTTTATGCTTTTTTTGTAATCTAAATTAAGATTGATTATTGTCGATGATCATTGATTTAAATCACTAATGCTGATTTTAGAAATTGCTCAACTTCATTTGAGCATCTATTTTTTATTGACCAAATCCATAAGGTCTATATCGTTGCCTAATAAAACTTCTGTAGGATTGATACGGCCTTCTTCAGGACCATTTTCTAATTTAAGTACTCCTCTAGGGCAAACAGCAGAACATACACCGCAACCTACGCAGCTAGAACGAACTATATTTTCACCCTTTTGGGCATAAGCCCTAACATCGATACCTTGTTCGCAATAGGTAGAACAATTACCACATGAAATACATTGGCCACCATTTGTGGTAATTCTAAAGCGCGATTTAAATCGTTGTACAAATCCTAAATAAGCAGCTAGAGGACAACCAAACCTACACCATACCCTATTACCGAAAATTGGATAAAAACCGGTACCAATAACCCCTGCAAAAATAGATCCTATTGCTAGGCTATATACATTTTGTACACTTTGGGTCTTAATACCTAAAACAGTACCCGTTTCTGAGAAGAAACTATAAAGTGTCATACCTGTCATTAAAACGGCAAAAAGAAGTACTCCGTGAATCAACCAACGTTCTACTTTCCATGCGAAGAGTGATTTATCTGAATGTTGCCTATAAGGATCACCTAATGTTTCTGCTAGACCGCCACAACCGCAAACCCAAGAACAGTACCATCTTTTTCCAAAGAAATATACCATTACAGGAACGATGACCAAGGTTAAAACCACCCCCCAAAAAAGGATGAAAATACCGATACCACCACTATTTAAAAGTGTTTTTAAATTCCATTGAAAAAAGAAGTCATAATCTAAGGGGAAAGCATTTTTAAAATCATAGTAAGGCATTTGTAAACGCACCATAATTTCTGGAATTAGAAAGGCGAATACAATCTGAAAGAACAATACAGATGTAGTTCTTACTACTTGGTAAATGTTATGGCGATATTTAATGTACATACGTACGGCCATTACCGACATGACAACACAATACATAAAGCCATATACGAACCAATGACCGGCTAGGTTGCCGCTTAAACTTTCACTGATAGGATCTACTAAGTAGGTCCAGTTGGTTGCATACTCTGGGCGGAAATATAAGATCAAGTAAAATGAAACCAAGAAGATAAAGACCAGCCAAGCGATCCAACCTCTATTGGTCGAGCTCTGATGATAGATGCCGTCATTCTTAATTCCTTTAGGGCCCAAAAGAACTACTTGGGGAACAATAAAGAGGAGGGCGCCGATAATGCCTAATCCAAAGGTTAAAAACCACATTAATCCTTTGTTTTCTGCAATAAAGCCTACTCCAGATTTTTTGGCAATAGACCCTGCCATATCTCTACCTTTTGTATAAATAATTTTTTTATACTCTTTATTTTTTCTGTGTGTAGCATTCGCATTATCTAAGGCAGAAACAATTATTGGAGATAAGCTCTGAACACCATTAAACTTTTTACCTTGTATTTTGGTTTCTAAATCTTGAATGAATAACTCACTTTTAATTGAATTGTCTGAAACTATTTCTTGAACGATGTTTTTGTCCACTTTAAACGTTCCAAGAAGTGGTAAGGCAGCAAATGTGCTTAGACCTACCAAAAAAATAATTATTCCTATATGTTGAAGTACTTTCATTTTTTTGTTCGTTAAGCTTTGCTAAAAATTCGTTTCCAACTTTTCTTTTCTAGTCGTATATTTTTTTTAAAGTCCGCATTGTATTTGTTTACTATTTCTGCCTCGTATAGTTTGTAAAACTCAGGGTCGAAATTTGCATCTTTGAGGTAGGTCATTACGTGGTCTATATCTTTATTCGCAGTAAGCCATTGGTCAAAAATCTCATGTCTCATACGAATACCGAAGGTATTGATGCCTAAAAATTTCATAGTGTCTATATGATATGCAATGGTGATACAAATTTTTTCTTTTGCGTGCCTCCAGTGAAAATGATACTCGTGGTCTTCTTTGCTTCGTTCGCTAAATACCCAACCATACGTTTGGTATTCTATATCTAAAAACTTTGCAGAATTAAACCAGTGTCCGGGGTTGTATTTTCTAGGATTGTCACATAGGGTTTGGGCTAAAGCTTCCCCCATCATACGACCAGTGTACCACACCGCTTCAATAGGTCTTCTACTGCCTATGCCTTCGTGCTGTTCAGCACAGTCACCAATGGCATAAACATCTTCCGCGCTGGTTTCTAAAAATCGATTGACTTTTACACCTCTTCCTAATGCGATACCAGATTCTTTTAGAAAATCAATATTAGGGGTGACACCAGCGGTTAACCCTACAACATTACATTCTATAGTGTCACCTTTATCGGTAACTATAGCTCTAGCCCTTCCGGTTTCGTCAGATAGTATCTCTTTAAGATTGGTGTCTAAACGTAAATCGATATGATGTTCTAAAATGTGCTCGTTAATCATAGCTGATTCGCCTTCTGGCAAGACTCCGTTCCAAAAACTTTTTTCGCGCACAAGAAAGGTTACCGGTATTTTTCGAGAACGAAGCATTTCTGCCATTTCAATACCAATGAGTCCACCACCAACAATAACAGCTCGGTTACAAACCTCATTATTGGGAGCATTTTTTTCAAGTAATTCTAGGTCTTGTTTTGAATATAGTCCTTGAACACCTTTTAAATCTTGACCTGGCCAACCAAATTTATTCGGTTTTGATCCTGTTGCAATTACCAACTTATCATAAGTAATGGTAGAGCCATCTTTTAGGGTTAGCTTTTTTGAATCAGTTGCAACTTTTTCTACAAAGCCATTCACTAAATCTATTCTGTTTTTTTTCCAAAACCAATTTTCATATGGCTGAGTATGTTCAAATTTCATGTGGCCCATGTAAACATACATTAATGCGGTACGGGAGAAAAAATAATCGCTTTCTGCAGAAATAATGGTGATTTTATTATCTGATAGCTTACGTATATGTCTGGCTAAAGTAACCCCAGATATTCCGTTACCAATAATTACGATGTGCTCCATATTGTGGTTAGTTAAAAAAATTAGTCGCAACTAAAGATAGTTACTTTACAAGAGGTTTTTGAAACAGGGTAATTTAGAATTAGTCTAAGACACTTTAAGTTCTTCTGATCAATTGAAACCTAGGAAGCGTTAACTGCGTATGTGAAACTGTAAATTAGCATGAATAATAGTATAATGTTGGTTTCGATATTACATTGCGACTTACCAGTAGGGAATTGAAATTTATAGAAATGAAATATAAAATAGCATTACTCGTTTTTTTCTTCGGAATATTAATAGCAAAGGCACAACAGCCAGATGTCTTTTTTAACGCTACAGATACGTTCTTTAAAAACTATGTATCTAATGGTAGGGTTGATTACAAGGCAATAGTTGAGCAACCTTCCAAGTTAAATATTCTTGTGCATATGGCCAAGAATATAAATGTTATTGAAGAGAAGTCAAATGAATATCAAGCATTTTGGATCAATACGTACAATTTATTGGTCATAAAAGGTATTGTAGATAATTACCCTTTAAAATCTCCGTTAGATATAGACGGATTTTTTGATAAGATGCACTACGATGTGGGGGGTAATATTATAACTTTAAATGGTATTGAAAATGAATTGTTACGGGCAAAATTTCCAAAAGAACCACGATTTCATTTTGTATTGGTTTGTGCGGGTATAGGCTGTCCACCAATAATAAATGAAGCATATATTCCTAAAAAGTTAGAAACTCAATTACAACGACAAACAGTTTTAGCAATTAACAATCCTAGTTTTATTAGGGTCGAAGGTAATAAAGTCAATGTTTCGCAAATCTTTGAATGGTATAAAGATGATTTCGAAAGGGCAGGAGGTGTAGTTACGTTCATCAATAATTTTAAAACTTCAAAAATACCAGCTTCTGCCGAACTGGGCTATTACCCTTACGATTGGACCTTAAATTCCAAATAGTTAAATTTCTTCTTGCATTAGCAATGGATTGTTAACCATTAACTGGTATTTCTTAACAAATAGTTATGTGTGTAGACTATTGCAACATGCTGTGAATAGTATAATTTTAGGGGGTTAAGGAATTTTAAAATGAAAAAAATAAGTCTTTTATTTTTATTCGCCATTCAGTTTTCATGTTTTAGTCAGGTAAATAAGAAAATTAATGGGGTTAGTTTTGTTGCTTCAAGAGAAAAGGTGGTTCAAGAGCAAGTGGAAGCTATAGTGCAGATAAATGCAAATAGTGCTGCGGTAATGCCTTTTGGATTCATCAGAGAAGTGAATAATCCGCAAATCACATTCAATACCGAACGACAATGGTTTGGTGAAACGAAGAGCGGAGCAAAACAATATATAGAAATGCTACATGAAAATGGTCTTTCGGTAATGATGAAGCCACAAATCTGGATTTCTAAAGGCGTTTTTACGGGAGTCCTAAAAATGGATAGCGAAGACCATTGGAAGCAATTAGAAGAATCATACTGTGAATTTATCATGACTTTCGCTCAATTAGCGGAGGATAGTAAAGTTGATGTGTTTTGTATTGGTACCGAATTAGAACAATTTGTTCAGAATAGACCAGCGTATTGGAATGGATTAATTTCTGAAATACGGCAAGTATATAATGGGAAACTTACCTATGCAGCGAACTGGGATGAGTTTGACCGAGTACCCTTTTGGGAGCAACTAGATTATATAGGTGTAGATGCCTATTTTCCGTTATCAGAATCAAAAACACCATCAGTTAAGGAGCTAGTAGCTGGTTGGCAACCTTGGAAATCTAAGATTTCAGCGTTGTCAAATCAAACTCAAAAGCCAATTCTTTTCACGGAATATGGATATAGAAGTATGGACTATTCTGCTAAGAAACCCTGGCTTGTAGACCGTACCGAAGAAAGGCCTAATATGGTGTCTCAAGCGAATTGTAAAGAAGCTATTTTCTCCGAGTTTTGGGGAGAAAAATGGTTTGCAGGTGGTTATGTTTGGAAATGGTTTCCAAACCATGGTACGGCCGGTGGTGTAAATGACAACAGATTTACACCTCAGAATAAACCATCGTTAAAAATAATCAGCGATAATTATAAAAAGTACGGTGAATAGTTTCAATTTTGCAGGCCGTTAGTTGTTTCGAAAGATGGCACAAACTTTGTTTCCCTTGTCATATGTTTAGGTATTTAATTTTATTGGTATTTATTACGCAAGCCACAATTGGTCAAGAATCGTTGAAAACAGTAACGGCCGAACCTGGCGATGGTATTCTTTCCCTTTTAAGAAAGCAAGGGGTTAATCCGTATGAAATTTTTGATGAATTCGTAGCCTTAAATAATCACGATTTAAGAGATAGTGTGCATCTTATCGCAGGTAAAACCTATGTGATTCCGAAGTTCGAATTAGAAACAGTGCTAATTGTAGACTCGATACAAAAACAATCTACTGATGTTAAAAAGTTAGAGAGTGCTACTTTTGCTATTTTCGGTGATAAGCATAAGACGGTAATAGCCAAAAGTGAACGACTGAAAGGTAATGTGTATTATTTGGTTTCTGGTCATGGTGGTCCTGATCCTGGTGCAATGGGTGTTTATGCCGGTAAAACCATATCGGAAGATGAATATGCGTATGATATTACATTACGATTAGCGAAAGAATTATTAGCTCATGGAGCAATGGTCTACATTATTATACAAGATGAAAACGACGGCATTAGAGATGAGCGTGTTCTTGAAATTGACCATGATGAAGTTGCCTATCCAAATAAAACAATTCCCTTAAACCAAGTAGCAAGATTAAAACAGCGAGTAGAAATCGTTAATGACCTTTACAAGTCGAATAAGGGTAAGTACCAGCGTTTAATTGTTACACATGTTGATAGTAGAAGTGTGGGGCAAAATATAGATGTGTTTTTCTATTATCATGAAAATAGTAAGAATGGTAAAAAGTTGGCAGAAAGTATTCATACTACTTTCGATGCCAAGTATAAAAAATATCAACCTAATAGAAGTTATGCAGGTACTTTCGAAGATAGAACCTCGCTTTATTTGGTTAAGAAAACGCACCCTGCAATGACATTTATTGAGATTGGAAATATCAGGAATGCTAAGGATCAAGTTAGAATCGTCGATCCCGATAATCGTCAAGCGTTGGCAAAATGGATTAGTGAAGGCGTGCTGTTAGATTTTGAGGAGGAGTAAAACTTATCTAGCGATATATTTTAAATAATATTGATGTAAGTCATTAGGTCTAGCCCCTAAATAATGCTTTAAATGAATCATTGCAAAATGCCATTGTAACATTACCATTCCACGTTCCTCATATCGCCTAGCAGAAGTTGTTACAACTGCAGGTATAATCTTGAAAGGTTTTAATTTATACATTCGGCCTATAAATTCGTTATCCTCATAAATGATATAGTTTTCATTAAAGCCGTTATTTTCATGAAATAGCTTATTGGTGATAAATAGCGATTGGTCTCCGCCACGACAAATCTGATGGTTGATTTTGGTGCACCAAGCAAAAAATTTCAAAAAATTACTATCACTATTAAAGCGCATTTGAAAACAACCTACTTCATAACCTTCTATTAAAGCTTGAAATACAGCCAAGTCAAAGTGCTTTGGAGGTATGGAATCTACATGTAAAAAATAAAGAATTTCTCCGGTTGCTATTGCGGCACCAACATTCATTTGAGCGGCCCTTCCTTTTTTGCTGCTAATTACGGTAGCACCATAATTACGAGCATTAGAAGGTGTTTCGTCACTGCTGCCACCATCAACAACCAGTATTTCTTTAATGCGATTAGAACCTGCATTTTTTGAAATGGACAAAAGAACCTTCTTAATATAATTCGCCTCGTTCAATACGGGAATAATAATACTAATTGTGGGCTGGTAACTACTCATAAATAACTTTTTGCTTTCTTATGGTAGCAAAATGATAACCTAGTTTACAGTTGTTTTATTAATTCTTGAAACAATTTCACCATTTTAGGTTCAGTTTTTTCAGCTATAGCAATAATTTCACTTATGTCTACAGGCTTAAGATTATCTGGGTCACATTCGTCGGTTAAAACTGAAACAGCTACAATCGGTAATGATAAATGGTTGGCTACGATCACTTCTGGTACGGTACTCATGCCAACGGCATCTGCGCCTAATAATTTAATCATTTTATATTCTGCCTTCGTTTCAAGTTGAGGGCCTACGACCGAAGCATAGACTCCAGTTTTTAATGAAATGTCGTTCGCTTTGGCTATTGCTAATAATTTATTACGCATGTCTAAATCGTAAGGTTCAGACATGTCTGCGAAACGCTCTCCATACTCACCTACATTCTTAAATGCCAATGGCGAACCACCTTGCAGATTAATGTGATCTTCGATCAACATCATATCACCTTTTTTGAAGTTTAGGTTAACGGCACCTGCTGCATTTGAAATGAAAAGTTTGGTAATGCCCAACATGTGCATAACCCGTATTGGGTATGTAACATCTAAAAAATCATATCCTTCATATAAATGAAAGCGACCTTGCATAACCACTACTTTCTTACCAGAAATGGTGCCATATACCAATTTGCCCGTATGAAATTCTACGGTTGCTAGAGGAAAAAATGGAATATGGTTGTAATGGGCATCTATAGGGTCTTCGATGCTATTTACCAATTTCCCTAATCCAGTTCCTAAAACGATTCCTATTTCAGGTTGGTCAAAACCTTTGTTGTTAAGGTATGCTACAGATTCTAATAATTGTTCTTTAATCATGAATTTATATGTTTTAAAAAGGGTTGAAAAGCTTCAATATCCTTTATATCCTCGTAATAATCTACGTCGTTTCTTGTTTCTAAAAGAGCAATTTTCTTGTCTTTTAGGTGGGCAAGGGTATCCTTTAAAACCGTTTCGGTGCCCCAATCTTTGTTATTAAAAAGTTCTGGCATGTAATTTTTCATTCCAAGTAAATAATAGCCACCATCTTCTGCTGGCCCAACTACAAAATCATTAGATTCGAGTGCCTTAAATGCTTGTTCTATATCTTCCTGTGATAAATCGAACATATCGCTACCAATAATGATGATTTTTTGAAATTCGTTTTGAAATCCTTCTTGAAAAGCATTGGCCATACGAGCACCCAAATTGATACCTGTTTGTAGTTTCTTTCCAAAACGTTTATTGTCCCAAATGTCATTCTCCCAAATCTCTTCAGAGTAATATACGATCTTTTCTGCGTATAAATTACAGGTGATTTTAACAGTATGATTAAGGAGAAATTGATAAATTTTCAATGCCGACTCGTCGCCAACCGTATCCGCCAACCGTCTTTTCCCTTTACCCAACTCAGGATTTCTTGTAAAAATCAACAGTAAATTATTAGAGCTTGCCAGTGTAAAATCAATTACCTTTTCATCTCGCTCAGCTTTGTTGTCTTGTATTATTCCCAATGTAAATTTTATTGTTTGTACTAACTAATAAACCTTTATTCCTTCATGTAAAAGCTTACCCCAATGCTTGCTAAATGCATGAACACTATCGGTCGCTATTTCTTTGTCGTTAAATACTTCGCCACCTTTATTTTTCCATTCAAAAATACCACCATGTAAATTAAGTATTTTGGTGTATCCAAGCTTCTTCAACTTTTCTCCAATATTTTCTGAACGCACTCCAATAGAGCAATAAACTATAATGGGTTGAGAAGTGTTAGGGATAATTTCAAGAATTTTTTGTTCGTCAAAATCTTTATAACCTACCCAAATAGCATTTTTTAAATGGCTAACATCATACTCTTCCTTTTCTCGAGTATCTAAAAAAAGAATTGAATCTGACATAGATAAACTTTCAGGATAGATATAGGGTATACTTTCTTTGTTCCAGGTTTTTAAAGCGCGATCAATATCATCTTGCCCAACTACAACGTTTGAAAAGAACATAAGGTAAAGTAAACTAAAAACCTGCAGATATTTGATTAACTTCATGGCCATAAAGGTACTATTTTTAGTTTCCAAGGTATATAATTTTAAATACGGGTTTATGGTTAAAGTTTTGCAAAAAGTATTTTTTAAATCAGTGCTTGTCATGCTTATGATGTTCAGTTTTAGCTGTAAACAGGATGTGAAAACTCAAGAAAACACGACAGAACCAGAACCATCTGATTATTATACGGAATTGTATCGGTCGCAGTTTCATTTTACCCCAGAAGAAAAATGGATGAATGACCCGAACGGACTTGTTTATAGTAATGGAAAATATCATTTGTTCTATCAGTATTATCCAGACAGCACAGTTTGGGGCCCTATGCATTGGGGCCATGCAATTAGTGAAGACTTGGTGAAGTGGGAGCACAAACCCATAGCGTTATTTCCGGATAAACACGGTTTAATCTTTTCGGGTAGCGCGGTAATCGATAAAGAGAATACATCTGGTTTCGGTACAATAGAAAAGCCGGCAATGGTGGCAATTTTCACGTATCATGATATGGAAGGAGAACAGTCTGGTAAAAAGGATTTTCAAACTCAAGGAATTGCTTACAGTTTAGATGAGGGTGATAGTTGGACGAAGTATGAAGGTAACCCCGTAATCGGTAATGATGGGATAAAAGATTTTCGGGATCCTAAAGTTTTTTGGAACGATATAGAGAAAAATTGGACAATGCTTTTAGTAGCGGGAGACCATTTGCAGATATGGAACTCGCCAAATTTAAAGGAATGGAAAAAAGTAAGTGAGTTTGGAAAAGACAAAGGAGCTCATGGTGGCGTATGGGAATGTCCTGATTTATTTCCTTTAAAAATTGAAGGTACTGATGAAGAGAAATGGGTGCTTTTAATAAGTATTAACCCAGGTGCGCCCAACGGAGGTAGTGGTACACAGTATTTTATTGGTGATTTTGATGGAGCAACATTTACAACAGATCAAACGGAATCTCGTTGGATAGATTTAGGAAGAGATAATTATGCAGGAGTTACCTATAACAATACCCCGAACAATGAAAGAATATTTATTGGGTGGATGAGTAACTGGGATTATGCGAGAGATACGCCAACCGAAAAATGGCGAAGTGCTATGACGGTACCTAGAAAATTAACATTACGTGAAATTGAAGATGAGGTTTTCTTGATGAATTATCCCTTAGACAATATGAAAGGAGTAGAAGATGAAGTTAATTCAGTAACTCAATTTCAGTTAATGGATAATCAGAAGAAAGTGATTCCGTTGAAATATGATAATCAATCTGAAATTAGATTCACTGTTAAGAATCCTCAGATGAAAATGTATTTCAGTAACGAAGTTGGTGATAGCTTGGAAATAGGAATTGACAGAAAAAACAAAATGGTAATTTTTAAACGAGATAAATCAGGTAAAACCGATTTTAGCGAAAAATTCGCTGGGGGTATACAAAATATGGATATGTCCAATTTACCTGAATCAGCTGTTGAGGTAAGAATATTTTTAGATCATTCTTCTATAGAGCTTTTTATTAACGGAGGACAGTATGTAATGACAAATCAAATATTTCCAAATGAGTTCTATACCGCTTTGACCCTTGAGAATAATTCAATTGGTGAATTGAAAATAAACGATTTTAGTGAGCGCAGGATGCAGCGTATTTGGGATTAAATCTATTGTTGCGTCATCTCTTTTGCCAAAGTTTCTAGGTCTATGCCTAAATTTTCCTTATTGACTTTAAGTACCTTTTCTCGCAATTCTTCAGGAAGTGCTTTGTAGCCTAATTTCGCACCTAAAATCATACCAGCTACTGCTGCAACGGTGTCGTTATCACGACCATAGTTGATAATAAATTGCATCGTTTTCACAAAATCACCTTTTCCAAATTCAAGGCCCGTAACTAATATTTGCCAAATTTCTGCGGAATGAAATGCAATGCCGCGCTTATCCTTTTCTAATATTTGATAAAGCATTTCTTGACGTACCCAATCTTTTTTTGAGCCAATAAATCCATTGGGTATTTTAAATATCAGAGAATCTTTTAGAATTAGAGAATCAATTAAAACAAGTTGGTTTATGCGTCGAACGTTTTTTTGTGTACCATCTAAAATTACCGTAGGTATACGACCTACTAATCTACTATCTGCATACCCAATAGGATCTATGAATTTTGAAGCGTTCATTATCGAGTCTAAATCTTCCGTTCGCAATGCCATATGCGTCATGGTTGAAACCAATGCTGAAATATCTTTGGCGTAGCCAATATCAAAAAGACTTAAGTCATACGCTTTTTGGTAAGCATCTAGTGGAGATTTAGATATGAGTCCAATCATTGGGGTGTATAATTGTCCGGCGCACGACATTTCACCACCATAGAATCGGTTTAGGGCTTGCAAATATGCTTTGTTGTCTTTTTTGTAGGCCATTGCCACTCTGGCCCATTCCTTTATCCAATCTATTTTTTCAATTTGTGAGTCAAGGGCATCCGTACTTGTTTGAATATCTTTATTAGCTAATGCCTTTGTTAGGCTGGTGTAATATTCGATGATGTACTGTACGAAATTATCTGGGCTTATGTTGTTGTTATTGGCTTTAAAATAATGTACCATCAAGCTTTTCCAACGGGTATCATCAGTTGTTGCTCCAGATATTAAATTATGCTCCCATGTTCCTTCGGGAGATTGTTCTCGTACTGCAGGTGTTAATCCATTTATATATCCATAACTAAGCTGAATATCCTTTCTGTGCCACATCTCTGTAGAAGCTCCCATGGCATCACCAATTGCCGAACCTACCAGTGCACCTAAAACTTTGTCGTAATAAACAGAATCTGCTAATTGTAATTTTTCACTACTATACGTGCTGTTGGTTGGAGAGGGAATATCAAATTTTTCATTTTCATTTTTGCATCCAACAATACAAACTAAGATAAGGAGATATACATATTTCATGATAGTATCATGTTTTTGCTCATGAGTAATAACTGTTCTTTTTCGACTAGTGTTCTGCTTAAGGGTAATTGTGCCAAACCTATTAATCTTCGCATAATTTCAATGCCCGTAATTTTTTTTAATAGTTTTGAATCTAAAACGCTAGGATATGTTTTTTCGATTTTTTCGATATAAGAGGTGTCGTTAGTAGCCATTATTAAGTGCGCTGCCATTACCCCAAGATCAAATTCGGGAAAACCAATAAACCCAAATTCTGGGTCAATAATATAAAGATGGTCATTTTTCGACATCCAACTACCTGGATAGTAATCTCCATGCAAAAGCGTATTTCCTTTCGATAAATATTTTTCACCAATTAGAGATACCTGCTTTTTAAGGTCTTCATTTTCTTTAAAAGGCATCGATAGTTCTTGTAGCCCTATTTGAATATCGTCTAAGGAGAAACCGTTATCCGTAAGAAAAGGTAGAACAAAAATATGCTGGTGGTTAAGCTCTCTCATTTTCATATTGGCAGGAAAATCGTTTTGAGTCGCAGTATTGTGAATTTGATGGAGTATGGTAATTAGTTTTTTAAAATGTTCAGTATTGATAGTGCGTTCGTGATAAATAAAACTCATATCATCACAATCACCTAAATCCTCCATCGCTAAAATGTAAGATTCAGGGTCGAAACCTATTATGGTGGGAATGTTTTCTTTGACAGTTTCGCTACCTAAAGCTTCATAAAAAGAATTTTCGACTACAATTCTTTCTATTGGGGCCGGTATATTTTGGTATTTCTGAACGAATGGTCTAGATTGTTTTATAATTATTGAGCGTGAACTAGTAGTTATACGAAGTACTACATTCATATTGCCTTCACCAGCCTTGGTGATTTTGGTGATTGGTTCTTCTTTTTTTATCCAGCTTTTTGAGGTTAGATAGTTTTCTAAAGAATTAAAAGAGATGACTTCGCTAATTTGTATCAAATCGTTAGGTTTATAGCAATTGAAGATAGGTATTAAAACAAAAAAATCCTTACCGTTAAGTAAGGATTTATTGTGGTGCCTCCAGGAATCGAACCAGGGACACATGGATTTTCAGTCCATTGCTCTACCAACTGAGCTAAGGCACCATGTCGCTATAAGCGGCTGCAAATATAATTTCAATTTTAGGATTTACAAACTAATTCATAAAAAAAGCGAATTGTTTTTTTAATTTATAATCTTTGTAACATGAATTTAATCATTGATGCCGGCAATACTAGTGTAAAGTTGGCGATATTTAAAAAGACGGAAATCATTCATTTAGAGTCTGTTGCTACCTCTGATTTTGTAACGGCCTTAAAGATAATTTTCAAAAGTTATCCGAAAATTCAATCTGCAATTATTTCTAGTGTTGGGGCACTTTCTAAGGAACAAATGAACGTTCTGGCTGTTTTTTGCGAGGTGCATGAGCTTTCGAATGCCTCAAAAGTACCATTTAAGAACTCTTACGCATCTCCTCAAACTCTTGGTGTTGATCGTTTGGCTCTTGCAACGGCCGCTTTTTATTTTAATCCGCACCAAAATAATTTAATAATAGATGCAGGAACATGTATTACCTATGATATGTTGAATGATTTTGATGAATATTTAGGTGGTGCAATATCTCCAGGAGTGCAAATGAGATATAATGCTATGCATAATCAAACGGCCAAGCTGCCTTTATTGGAGAAAAAAGAGATTTTAGATTATATTGGGAATACTACCGAAAACTGTATACATAGTGGGGTTGTAAATGGTGTAACTCTCGAAATTGACGGCGTCATTAACCTATATAAGAGTCGTTTTGAAGATTTAACAATTATTTTAACAGGGGGTGATGCACTATTTTTGTCTAAACGATTAAAAAATACCATATTTGCGGATTCTAAATTTCTCCTGAAAGGGCTTAATTATTTGCTAGAATACAACAAGCACTAAATGATCAGAAAAATTGTAATTGCAATTGTATACATATTCACTTTTGGTATGTACGCTCAAGATGGTACTGTTTCTCCCTATTCTTTTTTTGGAATCGGTGATTTAAAGAATGCCAGTACGGTAGAAAATCAAATGATGGGAGGTATAGGCGTTTATGCAGATAGTATCCATCTAAACTTAAAAAACCCTGCTGCTTACGGTAAGTTAGGTTTAGAGGTAATGGATAAAGAAGGGCTTGTTACCT
Organism: Maribacter orientalis; assembly: GCF_900109345.1. Lineage (GTDB taxonomy): Bacteria > Bacteroidota > Bacteroidia > Flavobacteriales > Flavobacteriaceae > Maribacter > Maribacter orientalis. The sequence continues at coordinate 221,272 of NZ_FNZN01000002.1, read as the reverse complement.
ATACTGCCGGGGTTTCCAATAAACAATATCGACTTAAAAGTTTTACAGAGGAAGAGAAAAGTTCAATAACTAGTTTAGATTATTTGGCTTTGGGGTTTAGTCTAGGTAAAGGTTTAGGAATGGGGTTTGGTATTATGCCTTATTCTTCTGTTGGGTATAATCTAGTAAATGAACAAACTAATGCAAGCGGTTCGTTGACGAATATTTATACTGGTGAAGGTGGTTTAAATCGTGTTTTTTATTCCGTTGGTTATGAGGTTTTAAAAGATGTAAGTATTGGGGCTACTGTTAATTTTAACTATGGTATTTTAGAAAATGCGCGGCTACAACAAATTGATGGTATTCAATTTGGAACATTCGACAGACGTAGTTCTAGGGTAAATGGTTTCGATTTCAATTATGCCTTAAATTATTCACCTGTAATAAAAGATAGATATAGGCTGCATTCATCTATACGTGTAAACACTCAGGGTAATTTGGTGTCTACGAACGATAGGCAAATAGGCTCATTTTCTGTAGCTACAGGGGGTGATATTGAAGAAATTGAAGTTAATTTAGATGCCCAAAATTTAAAATACACAGAATTAAAAATACCTACGACTACCACTTTAGGTCTTGGTTATGGTGAGGATTATAAATGGTTTGTAGGTGCTGAATATAGTTTACAAGCAATGAGTTCCTTTGAAAATGTTTTTCTTGGGGCAGATAGTGTACAGTATAATGATGCAAGTTCAATTGCTTTAGGTGCTTTTATTACGCCTGATTATGATTCTTTCACAAGTTACTTAAAACGAGTAACTTACAGGGCAGGTTTGCGTTTAGATAAGACCGGAATGATAGTCAATGATGTTGATATTAATAACTTTGGCATAACTTTTGGATTAGGCTTACCACTGGGTAGAAGTTTCTCTAATCTTAATTTAGGATTTGAATTTGGAAGAAGAGGAACAACTAGGGCGAATTTAATAGAAGAAAGTTATTTCAAAATAAATGTTGGACTTTCATTGAACGATCGTTGGTTCCAGAAAAGAAAAATCAATTAATAAAAATTTAGTATTTTAACCACTTTAAAAAGAGAAAAAATGAAATCGAAACTTTACTTCACGGCAATAATGTTCCTTGGGATGATGGGGGTAAGTAATGCACAGGCGCAAAACCCTGAATGTATGACGAATCTGTCTATCTTTTCTGAACATGCAAAAGTTAAAAATTATGATGCTGCTTATGAGCCATGGAAAATGGTTTATGAAACTTGCCCTCAATTAAACAATGCAATTTATGTATATGGAGAACGTATTCTAAATGATAAATTGGAGAAAGCTACAGGTGCTGATAAAGAAAAATTCGCAAATGACTTGATGGGTCTTTATGATAATAAAATGAAATATTTTGCTTCAAAGACCAGTATGGCAGAAACCATGGTCGATAAAGCATTAGTGAAGTATGATAATAAAATGGCCGATGATGCAGAGATGTATAAAATGATGAACGAGGCTTTTACAAAGGATCAAGAAAATTTTACAAATCCGAAAGCATTATACATCTATTTTTCTACTTTGGTTGATGAGCATAAGGCTGGTAGAAAAGATTTGCAAGAAGTTTTTGATGTTTATGACGCTGTAACAGAGAAGATTGAATTAGAAAACGAACAAATAACAGGTAAAATTTCTAAGTTATTACCAAAGGAAGAAGCTGGTACGTTGACATCTAAAGAGAAGTCTCGTTTAAAGTCTTATAACTCATATTCTGAGGTTTACGGTAAAATTGCTGGTAGTATCGATTCTAAATTAGGTCCTTTAGCAGATTGTAGTAACTTGATTCCTTTATATGAGAAGAGTTTTGAAGAGAAAAAAGGAGATGTTGTTTGGGTGAAACGAGCGGTAGGTCTTATGTTCAACAAAGAATGTACTGACGACCCAATGTTTCAGAAATTATTTGAAGCTCAATTAAAACTAGATCCTTCTGCTGATGCATATGTATACGGTGGTACTTTGAAAATGAAAAATGGCGATACTGCAGGTGCGCTTGCCGATTTTGATAAAGCTTTATCTTTAGAAACCAATAGTGATAAGAGATCTAAGATAGCTTATAAGGTTGCTGTGATAAACAAGAGAAAGGGTAGTAAGTCTACAGCACGTAGCTACGCTCAGAAAGCTATAGATGCGAACCCATCTAATGGCCGTGCTTATTTATTAATTGCCAACTTATACGCAACAAGTGCAAATGATTGTGGTAGTACCACATTTGAGAAAAGAGCAATCTATTGGAAAGCTGCAGATATGGCTAGACAAGCAGGTAGAGTGGATCCTTCTTTAAGTGGTTCTGCAAGTCAAGCAACAAATAGTTACCAAGCTAAGGCACCAACTAAAGAAATGATCTTTAGTTCTGGAATGGCCGGCAAAACTGTGACCTTCTCTTGTTGGGCAGGTGGTAGTGTAAAGGTTCCATCGTTATAGTAAAAATGATACAAATTTTCAATTATAGAGGCATTGCCATGGTATGTACCATGGCAATGCTTTTTTTATCTTGTACGGATAATTATAAAAGAGTGGGTGATGAGGCTGCTAAAAAAATCTATCCTAGAGGTGTTGTTGAAGATTTTGTACTTACATATACTGAGTCCCCTGAAAAATTAGACTCTGAAGATGAGGGTACTTCTAAAGTTCTTGCAATTTTATCAGGTCCTATCCGTAATGATTTCGATCAGCTTTCATTTCCATATCAAACCTTTCCAGAGGGATTATTAGTGGAAGTATTTAATGAAAAAAATGAAAAAACAACAATAGAAGCAGATTACGGAGTGTTGTATTCTGCAACTTCTATTGTAGATTTGCGTGGAAATGTAGTTATAAAAGGAGATGATGGTAAAAAGTTAGAGACTTCTCAATTGTATTATGATCGTGCAAATGAATGGGCATTTACGCAAGAGAAGTTTACATTTACCAACCCAGATGATGGTACGGTGATGGATGGGGAGGGTATGGATATTCAAAAGGACCTTCAGTTTTTGAATGCACATAAAACCTATGGTCTAATGTTGATAAAAGAAGAAAAGGATGATTAATATTTTGAGGTATACTGAATACCTATATATTTTAGTAGCGGGTTTTTCTATTTTTAGAATTATTACCGATTGGAATACGGACCGAAGTATGGCATATTTGTTCATATTTTTTGCTGTAGTTTCTATTGGAATGTTTTTGTTTAGAAGAAGCTATAGAAAAAAGTTTGAACAGCGTAAGCGAGATAATAATACTAAAGAATAGTGGGTACAGCTGGTATTATCATTATACTTTCATTAGTTTTTTCGGCATTTTTCTCAGGAATGGAGATTGCATTTATTTCTGCAAATAAAATACATATCGAAATTGAGAAAAAGCAAGGTGGCTTTTTAGCAATGGTGCTCACTAGGCTAACCAAAAAACCATCGAAGTTTATTGCAACTATGCTAATTGGCAACAATATAGCTTTAGTTATTTATGGTCTTTTTATGGGAGAAATTCTCATGAATTGGTTTACGGGCATGACCCCTGAAAATACTTTCTTAAAGATTTTAATTACAGATTTCAATCTTTTAACTCAAACTTTGATTTCCACTTTTATTATTTTGATAACGGCAGAGTTTTTGCCGAAAGTAATGTTTCAGATTTATGCTAATAGCTTATTGAAATTATTAGCAATTCCAGCGTTTATTTTCTACTTATTATTTTCATTTATTTCAGATTTCATAATCTGGATTTCAGATTTAATCTTAAAATATATTTTTCGCACTTCAGGTGATGAAGTGCAATTAGCATTTAGCAAATTAGAACTCGGTGATTATATTACTGAGCAGATGGAAACTGTAGAAGCGGAAGACGATGTAGATACAGAAATTCAATTTTTTCAGAATGCTTTAGAATTTGCAGCTGTTAAGGCTCGTGAAGTTATGGTTCCTAGAACTGAGATTGTGGCTGTTGAAATGCATGAGACTCCCAAAAATCTTGCTAAAATTTTCACTGAAACCGGATATTCGAAAATATTAATTTACAATGATACGGTAGACAACGTCATTGGATATGTACATTCTTATGAGCTTTTCAAAAAGCCCAAGACTTTAAAAAGTATTCTACTTCCTGTTGAGTTCGTACCAGAAACCATGCTCATTCAAGATATACTGAATACTTTAATGAAGAAGCGAAAAAGTATAGCGGTAGTCTTAGATGAGTATGGCGGTACCTCTGGTTTAGTTACCGTTGAAGATATTGTAGAGGAGCTTTTCGGTGAAATTGAAGATGAACATGATACTACCGATTTGCGTGAAGAACGTGTGGATGAGCGTCATTTCCTTTTTTCTGCTCGTTTAGAGGTAGATTATATAAATGAAAATTACAAGCTAGAGCTTCCTGTTTCAGATGAATTTGAAACGTTAGGAGGTCTTTTGGTACATACCTTAGGGGAAATACCAGAAAAAGAAGTAGAGTTAACCATAGAGCCTTACAAGTTTATTGTTTTAGAGGTTTCGAACACAAAAATTGATTTGGTTTCTATCGAACTTTTAGAAGAACAATAGCAGTGCATCGACCAATAAATTAGGTGTCTTTTTAGTTTTTATTATTTCAATTAAAAATGGTAGTTTTGCCTCCCAATAACCACAAACGATTATTTTAAACGTTAATTAGAATGGCAGTATTAGAAAATATAAGAAAACGTACAACAGTGTTGATCTTGATTATAGGTTTAGCGCTTTTTGCATTTGTTATTTCAGGTGTTTTTACCAGTAGCAATTTTGGAGGTGAAAAAGTAGGTTCGTCCATTGCGGAAATTAATGGTGTGGATATATCCATAGATGAGTTTAGACAAGAGGTAGAGACAGCGTCAAGAAGAGTTGGCCCAACAGCTTCATCTATGCAGGTTGTTAACCAAGTTTGGGAGAACACAATTAGAAAGAATGTTTTAGGAGAGCAATTTCAAGATTTAGGTATCGGTATTGAGCAAGATCAGATTGTTGATTTTCTTCGTACTACAGGATATGCACAAAATCCTGAGTTTCAAAACCAAAATGGTCAGTTCGATCCTAATATCTTTAAGCAAACAGTAGCAGATTGGAAAGTTAATAACCCAGCACAATATGAAGCTTGGTTGCAAACGGAAAACGAAATCATTCAATTGGCTAAAGAACAGACTTACTTTAATATGGTAAAGGCTGGTGTTGGTGCCACTTTAAAAGAAGGTGAGCTAGATTATAAGTTGGCAAACGAGAAAATGGATATTAAATATGTAAGAATACCTTACTCTTCAATTCCAGATAGTACAATAACGGTAACTAAAAGTGAGATTGCTGATTATGTTAATGATCATAAAGAGGAATATAAGCAAGACCCAGCTAGAGATTTACAATATGTGTATTTTGAAGAAAAGCCATCTGAAGCAGATGAAAATGAGATTAAAGATGCTATTACAAAACTTTTAGATGACACTATAGAGTATAACTCTCAAACAGATCGTAACGATACTATAAGAGGTTTCAGAAACACGAAAGATATTTCAGCCTTTTTGGATAGAAACTCAGATACGAAGTTTGATACTGTATTTAGGGCTAAGAAAGATTTACCTGCTAGTGTTGCAGATACTTTAATGAGCTTGAATGTAGGTCAAATTTATGGTCCTTATAAAGACGGTGGTTCTTATAAGATTTCAAAAATGATTGCTAGAAAGCCCAATGGATCTGTAAAAGCAAGTCATATTCTTTTAGCATACACAGGTGCAACTAGAGCTAATCCTGATGTAAACAGAACTAAAGAAGAGGCAGAAGCAAAAGCTAAAGAATTACTTAAGGAAGCAAAAAAATCTGGAGTTGTATTTTCAGAATTGGCAAGAGATAATTCAGATGGTCCTTCAGCACCACAAGGTGGTGATTTAGGGTATTTCCAAAGAGGAGTTATGGTTCCTGAATTCAATGATTTTGCATTTAATAATAATATAGGTGCTATCGGTTTGGTGGAAACTGATTTCGGATTCCATATAATTAAAGTTGATGATAAGGAAGATGTAGTTCAGATAGCTACTATTGCTAGAGAAATTGTTGCATCCGAGCAGACAATAAACACATTGTTTACAAAGGCGACAAAATTTGAAATGGAAACTACTGATGATGAAAGTGCTTTTTCGGCAATAGCTAAAAAAGAAGAATTTGTTGTACGACCTGTGAATAAAATCAAAGCTTTGGATGAAAACCTTCCTGGTTTAACTAATCAGAGAAATATTGTTCAGTGGGCTTTCAATGGAGATACTGAAGTTGGCGATGTTAAACGTTTCAATATCAACAATGGTTATGCGGTTGTTCAATTGACAGGTAGTTATGCAGAAGGTGTTATGAGCGCAGAAGATGCGTCTGTATTAGTTTTACCTATAATTAGAAAAGAGCGTAAGGCAGCCAAAATTATTGCAGCTAATAAGGGGAAAGACATGAGTACTATTGCTTCAGATAATAGCGTTTCTATTTCTAATGCCTCAGCACTTACGGTAAAGTCACCAACTATACCTGGTGCAGGTAGCGAACCAGTTGTTGTAGGTACAGCTTACGGTATGGCTGAAGGAGCGACTTCAGGATTGATTGAAGGGAATACCGGGATTTTCAAAATCGAAATCGTTAAGAAAACAGAAGCTCCACAACTGGATAATTACAGTGTTTACGCAAATCAATTAAAGACTAGTGCTGCAAGTCGTGTGAATACTTCAGTATATAACGCATTAAAAGACGCTGCGAAAATTGAAGATAATAGAGCTACTTTTTACTAGTAGAATGTTATGATATTTATAAAAAAGAGCATCCATTTTGGGTGTTCTTTTTTTTATAGTATCATTTCTTTGTAGGGCAGAATAATTGAATACCCTTTGTCTTTAAAGTAATTCATTTCAGATGCTGTTCCTGTAACTAAAACAAAGTCGCCTCCCCATGCTCCTAAGCTTTTAATAGTACCCGAATAATCTGAAAATAGGATATCTTTTATAGTAGGTATTTTTAGAGTTTCCGATATAATTGCTTCATGTTTATTTAAGAGTGCAGCAAATTCTTTTAAATCAAGACATGTTAAAATTTTGTCTGTAATAGTATCAATTTTTGAGATTAAAGCAGTTTTATCAAAATCTAAATTTCTATAACTGTTAATAGCTTCACGACTATTTTTCTTTTGGTTGAGATAAACAAAGTAGAGTTGGTCAGAAAAGTTGGGGTGAAAAGGAACTTCACTTACTATTGGTGTGTACTCATTTCTTTGGTATAGAATAGGGGTATTGTGTTGAGCACAAGCAATATCATAACCACTTCCACCAAAGGTCGCTGCTAATAATTGATAAGGGTTTACATTTGCCCATTGTGCGATATTAGTGATTAAGGTAGATGAAGTGCCAAGGCCCCAATCTCTAGGAAAATTAAGTCTTGCTTCTATTGAATTATAATCGGTTTTTCTTGATAAAAAGGCAGGATTTAATTGTTTTGCTTTTAATAAAATTTGTGCTAATCTTTGAGAAATATCAGCATCTGAAGTATGAATGGTTTTTATATCAATTTTAGAGAATTGAGCGCTAAACCATATAGTGCCATTATAATCTAAACTCTTCCATAAGAGTGCTTTTGAGTTAGATGTTTCTAATTTCAAAGACTGTCCGAATTTGGTAGGTAAGGCCAAACCTTTAGCGCCATCTAAAATGGCGTACTCTGCAGTGAGTAGTAATTTTCCATTGCTATAGAGTTCTTTCATCATCTCGAAATACTTAGTTCCTTAATGCATTCAACTGTAGTTCAACTTCGTGATGAGTAATGGTATTCGTTTTAAAATGGGTGACTAACTTCCCTTTTTCAATGTCTGATGCTCCAAGTTGATTTAAGATGTTTAATAGGTGCATTTTCATATGACCTTTTTGAATACCTGTTGTTATCAATGAGCTAACTGCTGCAAAATTCTGGGCAAGCCCTGCAACCGCAATAATTTGCATGAGTTCTTCTGCTGAAGGATTTTGAAGTATTTCTAAATTTAACTGAACCAGTGGGTGTAGGTTGGTTAGTCCGCCTACTGTTCCTAATGCCAGGGGTAGTTCTATCCAAAATTTAAAAATGCCATTGTCAATTTCAGCATGTGTTAGACTGCTATATTGGCCATTTCTGCATGCATAGGCATGAACACCTGCTTCCACGGCCCTAAAGTCATTACCGGTCGCCAAAACAACGGCATCGATTCCGTTCATGATACCCTTGTTGTGTGTAACCGCACGGTAAGGTTCAATCTGGGCTATTTTAATGGCTTGTATTATTTTTTCTGCCGTATGTTGTGGAGATAAGTCTGAACTTAAGTTTAGCTCTTCTACAGGGCAACTAACTTGAGCACGTACTGTACAATTAGGAACATAGTTAGACAAAATACTCATGATTATTTCAACATTCTTTTCCTTTTCAGAAAAACCATGGTAAGAAACAGCTTCTTTTTTCAGAGTTGCCGCAAATTGCTCTAAACAACTATTTATGAAGTTTGCCCCCATGGCGTTCTTTGTCTGAAAGGTAGCATGTAGTTGATAATAGTTTTTTAGTGCAGCTGTCTTATTTTTTAAAACGATATCACTGATACCACCACCTCTTTTTTCCATACTAATGGTAAGTGAAGCGCTTTCACTAAATAATTTCGGTTTTAAATAAGTAAAAAAACTACTAAGCTTTTCAAAGCTTCCTTTAAATAAAAAGTGTACTTGACCTACTTTTTCTGTACCCAAAACTTCAGTTTTGAACCCACCTCTTTTTAGCCAAAACTTAGCTGATTTGCTTGCTGCCGCAATAACAGAACTTTCTTCAATCGCCATAGGTATCGCGTAGAGGTTGCCGTTAATTAAAAAATTTGGAGCAATACCTAATGGCAGGTATAAATTGGTGAGGGTATTTTCTATAAATTCATCATGCAACCGCTGAATATTGGAATTCTGGTTCCAATAGGTTTGCAGAATATTTATTGATTGTTCTTTGTTTTGTGTGTAATGGGAGGTTACCCAATCTATTTTCTCTTCTTTCGTAAGTTTGGAAAAACCACTAATCGGCTCAGTCATTTAGGTATAACTTTCTTCTAAAGGTTGATATAACTATACGGCATTTATATAAAAGGCCTTGTATTTTTTATGGGAGTAAATATAAGCATATTGGCACGAACCTTTATATGTGGATTAATACATTGAAAGCAGTTTCTTTTTACGTGTAAATTGTGTTTTTTTGAGGAAATAGTGGTAAACTTGAGAGATTTAACAAAATTCTAATTTTTATGCGAAAAACACTCTTATTTACATTGATTGTAATTGCTTTCAACGTATTTACTTGGGCACAGGAGAGAAAAATTGAGGTAACGGATATATATCAAGGCACTTTTAGTACCGAAGGAATGGATGCTTTACGCTCAATGAATAATGGCAAACAGTATACGGTTCTTAATATGAATAGAATGAATCGATCTACATCGATTGAGAAATATGATTATAAAACTTTAAACAAGGTTTCTACAATAGTATCATCGGAAGATTTAAATGACATTCCTTATTTTTCAGCATACAGTTTTAGTGCCGATGAAAAAAAGATATTACTGTCAACTGAAGTAGAACCTATATTCAGACGATCTACTTTAGGTGTTTTTTATGTGTATGATGTAGACTCTAAAAAGGTATTGCGAATAAGTGATACTAAAATACAAGAGCCAACGCTTTCACCAGACGGAAATCAGGTTGCATACGTCAATGATAATAATATTTACCTATTTAATATAGTAACTGGTCAAACCAAACAAGTTACCACGGACGGAGTAAAGAATAAAATAATAAATGGCGTTACCGATTGGGTCTATGAAGAAGAATTTGCATTTGTTCGTGCTTTTGAATGGAATGCTGATGGAAGCAAAATAGCTTTTCTTCGTTTTGATGAAACCAATGTTCCAGAATTTTCTATGGATGTATATGGCACAGGATTATACCAACAGCCACATGTTTTTAAATACCCAAAGGCAGGTGAGAACAATTCATTGGTGACTTTACATCTTTTAGATGTAGCCAGTGGTAAAATAGCTTCGGTAGACTTAAATGATGCTTATTATGTGCCTCGAATTAAGTGGAAGAATAATAAAGATATGTTGAGTGTACAGACTTTGAACAGACATCAAAATCATTTAACCATGTATTCGGTAAATGCTAAAACCGAAAAAGTTTCAATCTTATTAGAAGAGAAAGATGATGCTTACGTAGATATTACAGACAATTTAACTTTTTTAGAGGATGATAGTTTTATCTGGTCAAGTGAAAAAGATGGCTGGAATCATATTTACTTGTATAATGAAGATGGTAGATTGATGAACCAAATAACCAAAGGTGAATGGGAAGTGACCAATTATTATGGGTATGATCAGAATGAAGATAAGATTTACTATCAATCTACCGAAAATGGTTCTATAAATCGTGGAGTGTATAACATTAGCAGTGGCGGCGATGACAAGAAAGCGTTGGCAGTAACCAAAGGAACGAACAATGCTTCGTTCAGTACAGATTTCACCTATTTTATTAATACCTATTCTAGCGCAGAAATGCCGCCGATTTATACGTTACATCAAGCAGAAAATGGTAAGAAGATTAAAGACATAAAGAATAATCAGCAATTACTTCAAAAGCTAGAAGACTATGAGTTGAGTTCGAAAGAGTTCTCCACAATTTCCATTAATGGCAATGAACTTAATATGTATATGATTAAGCCGAAAGATTTTGATCCATCAAAGAAATACCCTTTATTAATGTATCAATATAGCGGTCCGGGTTCACAGAATGTATCGAATAGCTGGATGGGTTCAAATGATTATTGGCATCAAATGTTGGTATCTGAAGGATATATCATTGCCTGTGTTGATGGTCGGGGAACTGGTTTTAAAGGAAATGATTTTAAGAAGATTACGTATATGAATCTGGTGAAGTATGAAACGGAAGACCAAATAGCGGCCGCCAAAAAATTAAGCGAACTCGATTATATTGATGAAAATAGGACAGGAATTTGGGGATGGAGCTTTGGTGGTCATATGGCAACCAATTGTATTCTTAAGGGTAACGATGTTTTTGAAACCGCTATTGCGGTGGCACCAGTTACTTCATGGCGTTTTTATGATACAATTTACACCGAGCGTTTTATGCGTACACCAGCCGAAAACCCAAGTGGGTATGATGATAATTCTCCATTTAATTATCCTGAATTGTTAGAAGGAAATTATTTGTTAATTCATGGTTCAGGTGACGATAATGTTCATGTTCAAAATTCTATGCGTATGATAGAAGCTTTGATTCAGGCAAACAAGCAATTCGATTGGGGAATCTATCCAGATAAAAATCATGGTATTTCTGGTGGTAATACCAGAATCCATTTGTTTACTAAAATGACCAATTTCATAAAGGAAAATCTTTAAATAAAACAGACTAAATTATGACTGAAAGCAATGAATTTTCAGACCAAAAACAATTATTTGGGCACCCTATAGGATTATTTTATTTATTCTTTGCAGAACTATGGGAACGCTTTAGCTTCTATGGCATGCGGGCGTTACTTACGCTTTACATGGTAAATGTGATTTTTGAAAAACTAGTTGAGCGTGATTTTGCTACAGCGGCAGTTTATGCATCATACGGGTCTTTAGTATATGCGTCTACTGTTATTGGGGGTCAAATTTCCGATAAGATTTTAGGTATGCGTAATTCTATTTTCTTAGGTGGAATTTTAATGGCTATCGGTCATTTCGTATTAGCTATCGAGAATGATATAGCATTCTTCTTGGCATTGGCATTGATTATTGTTGGTAACGGATTTTTCAAACCTAATATATCCACCTTTGTAGGAACCTTATATCCATACGGAGATCCTAAAAAGGATTCGGGATTTACCATATTCTACATGGGAATTAATATTGGTGGATGGATAGCACCATTATTATGTGGTTGGTTGGCTTATAAATATGGCTGGCACTATGGTTTTGCCCTAGCGGGTATAGGTATGTTGACAGGACTAATTGTATTCTGGAGTGGTATCAGAAAAAATGTATTTGGAGATAAAGGACTTCCTCCGAATACAGAAGTAATGGATAAAAAAATAATGGGGATAAAGCAAGGCGTTTTAATTCCGGTACTGGCAGTTTTATCTGCGCCATTAATTGCTTATTTACTTTCCGCTTATAAATCTTTGGGCGCTGAAGGAACATTTTTTGGAGATCAGAATATCGTAAATGTGATTTTTAAATTAATAGGTGTCTCTATTCTTGTTTATTTAGGGAACATCATGTATAAGGCTACTATAGATGAACGTAAGAAATTATTCGTTGCTATATTGATTACTTTCTTTATGACCATTTTCTGGGGCTTTCATGAATTGTCTGGAAGTGTAATTACATTATTTGCTTCAAGAAATGTTGAGTTGACCATCATGTCCGCTTCTCAAACAAATTCTTTAAACTCAATGTTCATTATCATTTTAGCTATTCCTATTTCAATGATGTGGACATATTTAAGCAAGAAAAATAACAATCCAAGAACACCATATAAATTTGGATTCGGATTGCTATTCGCAGGTATTAGTTTTTATGTTCTTGCATTGAGTGGCGCGAGTGCAAATGACAATGGCCTAGTTCCATTTGGCTATTTACTATTGATGTACTTCTTGCTTTCAATAGGTGAGCTATTTATGTCTCCAGTAGGTCTTTCTAAAATTACTGATTTGTCACCAAAACGTATTGTAGCATTTATGATGGGTGTTTGGTTCTTGTCGTCTGCATTTGCTTTTCAAGTGGTAGGCTTTATTGGTAAGCAATTAGCCATAGAAAGTACAGATAAAAACATTGGTGGTTTTGATACCTTATTGATATATACTGATGGTTTTGATTTAATTGCAAAATATTCTATAGCTGCAGGTGTCTTGGTACTATTGGCATCACCATTAATCAAAAAATTAATGGGCAACGTTCACTAATAAATATGTTTTTATTCAAAATAATAAGCTCCCTTTTCACCAGTATAATGAAAAGGGATTTTATTTTTTAGACAGGTCAATCTCCAACGTTCGATATAGCTTCTGTAATTACTGCCATCAGCAATGATTTCTTTTGGTTTGATGCTGTCTATAAATCTTTTGAGATTAATTCTTGGTGATTGGGTCAATAGAATTTTCTCTATTGATTCACTTTTAAAATAAATACCTGTACTATCTAAAATCAGTAATGTTCCATTTTTCAAAGAGTAGCTATTCTTCAATGAATCGAAGCGAATCGATTTTATTCGTTCAGCCGTTTGATAATCTAAAATCAGATTGTTAGCCATATCCGTCGAATTCGATAAGATGGATAAGTGCCTGCCGCTTCTATTGAATAGGATACTATTTTTGGTTTGATGTAGAACAATTGCTTCCGTTGCTTTGGAAGCTTCAAGTTTTTGAAAAGAAGTATAGCTTTGAAAACAAATTAAACTGATCAAAAATAAGGCGATGCGTTTGTAGGAAATAAGAGAGCAGGCTTTAATAAACAAAACGATCATTATAATAGACAGAATAAGTTGCCCGAAATCAAACGAAATAGAACTGAAAATAAAACTTTCTTGTTTCGCAACCCAACCTATTAAATTGTTCATTACGTTTATTATTCCATTGTAAAACCAAGCAAGTTGTGTGGGAAGCCAATTTAGTAATGAAAGGAAAATTACTAAGATGCCCATACCTAAAATAATACCTAAAGCAGGAACTATTATTAAATTGGAAATAAAGAATAACCCTGGAAATTGGTGAAAATAAAAAAGACTTATTGGCAATACGCCCAATTGAGCAGCTATGCTTACACATAGAAGTTGCCAAAAATATCTTACGAATTTATTCTTTGGGAACCATAATTTTTTGAGCAATGGAAAAATCCATAGAATAGCGAATACGGCCGCATAACTCATTTGAAAGCCAACCTGAAATAATAAATTAGGGTTAATGAAAAGAAGAATGAATAATATCGATAAGGCCAGTATATTAAAGGAGTTGCTAGGCCTGTTTAAGTATAAGGCATAGGCTACGAATGTGAACATTGTGGTTGCGCGAATAATGCTAGCAGATAAACCCGCAAGAAAAGCGAAGCCCCAAAGAAATAGAACAGACAGTATTAAAATGATTGTTCTGCCCTTTGGAATATGTCTCAGTGGACTTAACAAGAATTGAATTAAGAGCAATAGAATACCGATATGGAGGCCTGAAACGGCTAATATGTGTACAGCGCCTGCTTTTTGGTAATTGGTATAAGTTTCCTCTGAAATATCAGAGCGTTGACCTAACAATAGAGCCTGTATAACACCAAGTTCATCAGTACCGAAATTTTCTTTTTTAAGTTTATCAATAATGTGATTTCTAACTTTTGAGGCAATTCCGAATAATGTTGTTTTTGGTTTTTCTACTTTTATAAATTGACTTGAACTAATTCTTAGCTGATGATAAACACCTATATTCTCTAAATATTTTTTATAGTTAAACTGATGAGGATTTAAAGGTTCGTTGATAGCTTGAATATTAGCAAAGGTCAAGAATTCATCATCAACTTGTAATGTGGTATTAGTGGAATCGTTAGGAATCGTAATTAAAAGAGATCCAGAAATTTTTTTATCACCAATACTCTTGACCGTTGCAAAATAGCGATGTGAATAGTGATTGGGTTTTAGTACTTCATTAATTTTTAAAGTCCAAGCGCCACCTTCTTGTGAGGTTATCTTAGTGTAATGGTTAGCACGATTTTGTAGTTGTGCAGATGTGTAAGAATAGATGCCTAGCGAAATGAAAGCTATGGCCGCAATAAAGCCAAATAGTCTTGTGTTAGTTTTCCTTTCTAATATAAATACTGCGGAAAGTAAAATAAAAAGGGTAATAGTGTTTATAAGAAGATGAACCGGATTGAAAGAGAAAAAGTGACCTATTAAAATTCCGAGAATGAGTAATAGCGTTAATTTTATAGGAATAAACGCTAAGAGCTTCATGCTATAAAATTCTTGTTGCCTTTACAAAGGCTTGGTTCCAGAATCCATCTCTCAAAGAAGAAACAGTTACGCCTCGCGACGTAGATGCATGTATAAAGGTTATTTCATCATTGTCGGTTCCGACGACCATGCCGACGTGGTTAATTCGTTTAGAACCTCTACTTGTTTTGAAAAACAAAAGATCGCCTTTTTCTACATTTTTCACAGTAACGCGATGGCCTTCTTCGGCCATATGAAAAGAAGTTCTTGGTAGTTGAACATCATGTTCTCCAAAAGACACGTACAGTAAACCAGAGCAGTCCATGCCTTTTGTGGTAGTTCCTCCAAATTTATAGCGAACACCAGAGAATGAAAGTGCGGTGTTAATAATTTGGTCGGCTATATTTAAGTTGTGGTTTGTAACTACTCTCGGTTCTGTCGGTGTTTTTGTTTCGGTAATATTACCAGTTCGCGCATTGTTAGCAGCGGCCACTGAAATTTTTCGTTCCTTATCAGAACTACTTATTTTTTTACTTGAGCCACAACTCGTTAAAAAACAGACTATAAGAAAATATGGTAGTATACGCATAAATATAAGGTGTACCCTTTAGTATGTGAACTTCAAAATTATAGAATTATTTTATAAAAATAAGAAACCTAATTGTTTTTGGTATTTTCAATAATTAATGAAGCGGCTATTGCACTTGCTCCAGAACCACCCAATTTGGTAATAAGTTCATCGTAGTGAGCCAATTGTTTAGCCCTTGCTTCTCCATCAAGAATTGAAGTTAATTCCTTTTTTAAATTCTGCTTCGTAAAATCATCTTGAATCAATTCTTTTACTACCTCTTTCTGCATTATTAAATTAACCAAAGAAATATATTCTAAAGTAATAATGCGTTTCGCTATTTGATAAGAGATCCAATTGGCTTTATAGCAAACTACTTGTGGTACTTTAAATAAGGCAGTTTCTAAAGTGGCCGTACCACTAGTAACTAATGCGGCGGTTGAAATGGAAAGCAAATCATAAGTTTTATTTTGAATAAAATTAACATTGGCATCCTTCAGAAACGTAGCATAAAATTCTTTGTCTAAACTAGGTGCACCGGCGATTATAAATTCATACTCCGAAAAATCACTGGTTAACGAAAGCATCAACGATAGCATTTTTTGAACTTCTTGCTTGCGGCTACCTGGTAAAAGTGCAATAATTGGCTTCTTTGAATCTATATTATTGGACGACCGAAATGTAGCTTCATTTAATACGGGTCTGTTGGATATCGCATCAAGTAATGGGTGGCCTACAAAATTGACAGGAAAATTATGTTTCGTTTCATAAAACTCTTTCTCGAATGGAAGAATAACATACATGTGGTCTATCGTCGCTTTTATTTTCTCGATTCTACCTTCGCGTGATGCCCATATTTGAGGAGAGATATAATAATTTGTACGAAAATTATGCTTTTTGGCCCATTTTGCGATTCTTAAATTAAACCCAGAATAATCGATAAATATAATAGCGTCAGGTTGAAAGGTTGCAATATTCTTTTTGCAGAATTTTATATTCTTAAAAATAGCGTTCAGGTTTAAAACAACTTCTAAAAAACCCATAAAGGCCAATTCTTTGTAATGTTTAACCAAAATACCGCCAGCTTTTTGCATTAGATCGCCGCCCCAACATTGTATATCCGCATTCTTATCTTGGTCTTTTAATGCTTTTATTAAATTCGATCCATGTAAGTCACCCGACGCTTCTCCAGCAATGATGTAATACTTCATTTTAAAAGACTTTGTAGTAAAGAATTATAAAAGCGGTTAATATGGTTGCCAACAATACCCCTTTTGCTCTATTGTCTCTTTTTATTCGTAAAAATCCGAAGAAAGCGATTAGGTTTAAAACGGCTCCTAAGGCTAAAAGACTGCCAACATGCTCTTGTGCAACTGCAGCTTTATACGTTTCAGAGACACTTAAATCTGAAAATATGAGTATATAGAGCAACGTGCCTATGGTGTTGGCTATAATGCCTACTATTAGTCCTATTAGAATTTCTTTTTTCGTGTTCATGTATGAAATTTGAACTTAAAAATTAAACTTATGTATTATAGTTTCCAGGTATTCAGTTCTGAAATTACATGATGGGCGGTTAAATCGAAATGAGTTGGCACAACAGAGATGTAGCCATTTGCCAATGCCCATTCATCTGTATCTTCACCTTTATCCAGCAATTCGAATTCACCTGTTAACCAGTAATAATCCTTACCCATTGGGTTGGTACGTTTATCGAATTTCTCTTTCCAATTTGCCTTTGCTTGTCTACAGATTTTAATACCTTTTATCTTATTTTTCTTAAGTTTAGGAATGTTGACATTTAAAACAGTGCCTTTAGGAATGCCATTTTTTAAAGCTTCTGTGACAATAGTAAAAATGAAGTCTTTTGCTTGTGAAAAATCTGCTTCCCAAGTATAATCACAAAGTGAAAAACCGATGGCAGGTATACCCTCAATACCAGCCTCTATCGCCGCACTCATCGTACCTGAATAAATCACATTTATTGAAGAATTAGAACCGTGATTTATACCGCTTACACAGATGTCTGGTTTTTTGGGCAGTAGTTCTTGCAATGCTAATTTAACGCAGTCTGCAGGTGTGCCACTACAGCTATATTCATCAATACCTTCACTATCTAAATCGATAGTTAGTTTTTTTGAGTATAGCGTACTGTCTAAAGTTATGGCATGGCCCATACCAGATTGCGGACTGTCGGGAGCAACAACTACAACTTCACCTAATGTTTTCATTATTGAAACTAGCATACGCAGCCCTGGGGCTGTAATTCCGTCGTCATTGGTAACTAAGATCAATGGTTTTCCCATAGCATATACTTTCTACAGTAAAAATACGTTTTTATAAGTGATATGGCCGAAGCGTCGTTTAACAAAAAATTAATTCCTAGCTCCATTATTGGCATGGTTTTTTCTTTATCTTAGACATTTATGTAGCTTTATCGCTACAAAGAATCACTAAATTAAGAGATATTGAAAAAGAAGGTAAAAGATAATTTTATGAAGAGAAATTTAGCTTATGTACTGCTTTTAATGCTCGTTGCAGTTGCTTCGTGCAGTTTTACCAATAAGACTTTTGAAAACGATGACAAAGATAAATTGTTATTAGATTTGATTACTTATGTACTAGAAAAAGGACATTACGAGCCAAAAGTACTCAATGATGAATTTTCGGTAAATGTATTCGAAGATTTTATTGATGTAATTGACCCAACAAAAAGATATTTTGTAGCATCTGATATTGCAGAATTTGAAAAGTATAAATATCAAATTGATGACGAAATTAAAAATACGGATATCACTTTCTTTAATGTTGTTTATGAAAGATTGATGCAACGTATGAGTGATGCGAAGGACATATATAAGGAAGTTTTAGCAACTCCTTTTGATTATTCTGAAAACGAAAGTATCAGTATCAAATATGATGAAGAGCCGTTTGCGGCAAATAGAGATGAGCTTAAAGAGCGATGGAGAAAGCAATTGAAGTATGCCACTTTAGGAACATATGATTCTAAGATTGTTCATATGGACAATAAAGATTTAGAAGTTACTGATGAGCATGATCATGCTGCACATACACCAAAAGAAGCTGAATCGGAATCTAGAAAATCTACTGAAACTACATTAGATGAGTTCTTTGATTTTATTAATGATTTGGAACGTAAAGATTGGTTCGTACAATATATTAATACGATTGTTGACGAATTTGACCCACACACATTTTATTTTGCACCAGAAGAGAAAGAAAAATTTGATACTAGTATGTCAGGTAAATTTGAAGGAATCGGTGCAAGACTTCAAAAGAAGGCCGAAGGAGCAAAAATTGTAGAGATTATTTCTGGTGGTCCCGTTTGGAGAGATCAACGATTAGAAGTTGGTGATGAAATCATTAAAGTTGGTCAAAACGGGCAAGAGCCTATTAATATTGTAGGTATGCGTTTAGACGATGCCATCAAATTAATAAAAGGTGCTCAAGGTACCATTGTAGATTTAACTGTTAGAAAAGTAGATGGTTCTTTAGATGTAGTTTCATTAACCAGAGATGTGGTTGAACTTGAAGAGTCATATGCTAAATCTGCAACTATTATAAGAGGTCAGGATAAATTCGGAATTATTAATCTTCCTAAATTCTATGTTGATTTTAATGATTATAGTGAGAGAAATGCAGCTACTGATGTTGCTAAAGAAGTAGAGCGATTAAAAGAGGAGGGTGTTGAAGGTCTTATTCTAGATTTACGTGATAATGGTGGTGGATCATTGAAAACTGTCGTCGAAATGGCAGGACTTTTCATAAAAGATGGGCCAATTGTTCAGGTTCAATCTAAGGATAAGGGTAAAGATGTATATGATGATAAGGATGAAAGAATTCAATGGGACGGTCCACTGGTAATTTTAGTAAACGAATTATCTGCATCAGCTTCTGAAATTTTAGCGGCTGCTATGCAAGATTATAAAAGAGCCATTGTTATAGGTAGTAAGCAAACTTTTGGTAAAGGAACCGTACAAAATGTGATACCATTAAATAACATGTTACGTAGTAACGAGCATGGAGATTTAGGTGCAATTAAAATTACTACCCAGAAATTTTATAGAATTAATGGAGGTTCAACACAATTAGAAGGTGTAAAAAGTGATATTGTAGTTCCGGACAGATACAGTTATATCGATTTGGGTGAAAGAGATCAATCTAATCCTTTAGGATGGGATAAGATTTCACCAGCCGATTACAAGCCATGGGATGGTTATATTAACTATGAGAAGACAATCGCTGATAGTGAGAAAAGAATGCAAACCAGTCAGCAAATTAAACTGATTGAAGAAAATGCTAAGTGGTTAAAAGCTGAGCAAGATGAAACTGAAATCTCTCTTAATTTTGATACCTATAAGGAAGAAAAAGAAAAGGACAAAGAACAATCTGATTACTTTAAAAGGTTAACAGATTATGATTCTAAACTTACCTTTAAATCGTTAGGCTATGAAGAGCAATTGTTTACTAAAGATTCGGTATTACGTGAAAAGAGAAACAGGTGGCATAAAAATTTAGCGAAAGATGTTTATGTTGAAGAGGCGGTAAATGTATTAGAAGATTTGAAAATCAATAATATAAAGCAGGGCAAACTGGCTAGTGTAAAGAATTAATAACATAATTATTATTACATAAAAAAACCGCTTGTACGTAGTACAGCGGTTTTTTATATTTCTTATTTTATAGGTATTTTGGTTTTCCGAATTGGGATATTTGATTATTTGATTCTCTTATTTTTTTACTTTGAATATAGGTAACGAATAAAAGAATAATACAAATAACGGCAGATGCACCATTTCCATCTTTTATAACCAAATGTGAAATAGCACCTAAAGAATAATTCATAAAGAAACCCGCAAATGCCCATTCAAGTGACCAATGAGATTTATTAAACCATATTAATGATAAGCCGATTATTTGAAATAGACCTAATAATTGAATTAAGTAAATAGGATAGCCTAGTTTTAAAAAGGTCAATGAAACTGCTTCGTAGTTTATGAATGAATTCAATATTGACCCTAATACAGCAGTGGTGAAAAGGCCTAAAACTATATAGTATATTTTTTTTTGTGAAATCATAGTTTTTGGTTTTAAATTATTACCTCACAAAAATACATACACCTATGGAATTCAATAAATTCTATAGGTGAATGGAAAGTAGCTGTAGTCGAATCGATATATTTATTCTTTTAAATAAAAAATGAAACTTAGTTTAAAAGCTTATCAGCATGTAACTTTCTAAGTTTTGCCAATTTAGGGTTGATTACTACCTGACAATAACCCTGTTCAGAATTATTCTTGTAATAATCTTGATGCTGTTCTTCAGCATTATAAAAAACTCCAAGAGGGCTTAATTCAGTGACAATAGGTTTTTCATAGATAGCTGACATTTCTTTTAATACCATCTTAGCCTTTCTCTCTTGAATATCATTATGATAATATATAACAGAGCGATACTGTGTACCTGCATCTGCACCTTGTTGGTTTAAAGTAGTAGGGTCATGTGTTGTCATGAAAATAAGGAGGATATCTTCATAAGAAATGATTGCAGGGTCAAAAGTAACCTGCACTACTTCGGCATGACCGGTAAGTCCAGAACAGATTTCCCTATATGTTGGTCTGCCAGGTGCATTGCCGCCGGTATAACCAGAAACAACTTTTTGAATACCTTTCACTTCTTGAAAGACCGCTTCGGTACACCAAAAACATCCACCGCCAATAGTGGCGATTTCTAAATTAGTATTAGCCATGAGATTCCTCCTTTTCTAATTGCATAGATTCAGAGTTAATACAATAGCGTAACCCACTAGGTTCGGGTCCGTCTGGGAATACATGACCTAAATGGGCATCACAAGTATTGCACATTACTTCTACACGTACCATTCCATAAGAAACATCTTTATGGTATTTAATAGCGTTCTCTTTAATAGGTTGGGTGAAACTAGGCCATCCAGTACCAGATTCAAACTTAATAGTTGAATCGAACAAAGATGTGCCACAACATATACATTCATATTTACCCGCCTCGTGAGCACTGCATAGTGCACCGGAATGTGGGGCTTCCGTTCCTTTTTTACGAGCTATTCTAAACTGTTCGGGCGTTAAAATTTCTTTCCATTCCTGTTCGGTCTTTTCAACTCGTTTATCAGGTTCAGGGTTACCGTTCACTGAAAAATGAATCACATCTTTCCAAGTTAGCATCATAATTTTTCTTTCGTTCATACTTTTTATACCCGGTTTATTGGTCGAGAAATTCCTATATATCTTACAAAATTACGGTAATTTTGGCGTATGGCATACCCTAGAAGAAATGGAACTGTTTATAGTGTTTTAATTCTTGTTTGCATAGTAGGTTTTTGGTTATTCGAGAATTTTTATACGCCAGCTACCTATTCATATAATGATGAAAGTTCGAGCATCAATGAATTTCCAAAAAAACTTTTACCTTCTTCAACTACCGGCGAAATTGTTAACCATTCCTATTTTTCATTATCCTATAATGAGCCATTTGAACAGGCAGAATGGGTAGCATATGTGCTCGATAAAAAACACCTTACCTACGATGATAGAAAACGCCCATATTTTATAGAGGATCCCTTTGTCTCAACTAAATCTGCTGATTATAGAAATTACAAAGGCTCGGGTTATGACCAAGGCCATTTGGTACCTGCAGGAGATCGAAGGTTCTCTTTGCAGGCATATAATGAGACCTTCTATACAAGTAACATAAGTCCGCAAGATAGAGAGTTTAATGCAGGTATTTGGAATGATTTAGAACAGCAAACTAGACGTTGGGCTAAGAAGTATGGAACTTTGTATGTGTATACTGGAGGAGTTTTGGAAAGTGGATTAGAAGAGATAGGCCAAGAAGACGTTGATGTACCAGATTCATTTTATAAGATTATTGCACGTAGAAAAGGTGATAAAATTTATTCAATCGCCTTTCTAATGGAGAACAAGCCTCAGTTTGTACCACTTCGAAATTTTGTGGTATCTGTTGATGATATTGAAAAAATAACAGGAATAGATTTTTTTTCTGAATTACCAGAAAATAAACAAAGTGCTTTTGAAAGTAGTAAAAACACTACTGGATGGAAATTCTAGAAACTTTCTTTTAATCGATTCGTATCTTGTCTTAGGAAGATAAAGAGCAAAATTGTAAAAAACAATAATCCGGATCCACCGTAACTAAAAAAGGGTAGCGGAATACCAATGGTGGGTAGAATACCTATTACCATTCCAATGTTTATGAAGTAATGAATTAAGAGTATAGATATTACCCCGTAGCCATACATTCGGGCAAAAGCATTTTTCTGTCGTTCGGCGAGAGAAATGAGGCGTAAAAATAGAACCGTGAATAGAATAATGACAGTGGCAGTTCCAAAGAACCCCCATTCTTCACCCACGGTACTAAAGATATAATCCGTATGTTGTTCAGGTACGAAATCACCTTTGGTACGTGTACCTTCCAAAAATCCTTTTCCAAAAAATCCACCAGATTCGATTGCTTTTTCAGATTGATAGGTGTTGTAACCTATTGATTTTCTAATCTGTTCTAATTTATTAGGGTCTTTTTCTAGTCGTAACCATAATCCAAAACGATCTCTGTGGCGTTGTTCAAAAACATTATTATAAACAAAATTCACAGATAAAGAAAAGAGAATGACAGCTACGCTAATTAAAGTTAAGGGTATAACTGGAATTTTGAGTGTTTTTCGTTTAAACCCAAATAATAGAATAACTAGTAATGCCAAGCCTATTATAAGCCAAATAGTACCGAACATTAAGGTGACAATAAAAATTAGAATAAGACTTAGAACGATTGCCAAATAGAATAAGGGAAGACCCTCTCTAAATATGACAAAAATGAGTGCAAAAAATACGAGGGCACTACCAGGATCCGGTTGCGGAATTATTAATAAGGCAGGAATTAGTAAAATCAGCAAAGCATAAAGTTGGTCTTTCCTTCGTTTAATATCCGTTTGTATGTCGCTTAAATATTTAGCAAGGGCCAATGCTGTTGCTACTTTCGCTAATTCAGAGGGTTGTAAGTTGAAAAATCCTAGGTCGTACCATGAGGTAGCCCCAGCTATCGTTTTACCAAATACAAACAGGCCCAATAGAGAGATCATTGAAATTATGTAGAGTAGGCTTGCGAATCTTTCGTAAAAGTTTACTTCCAGAGCAAGTATGATAACAATGGTAACCAGGCTAACTCCAATGAAAAACAGTTGTTTGCCATATAGGGTACCGAAATCAAAAATTGAACTGTGTTCGTTAGTAAATGTACTGGAGTAAATATTAATCCATCCAATAAAAACAAGTGCGAAATAAATGAAAACACTTAGCCAATCTATACGTTTAAGAATACTTCTACCAGACACGCTCGTTTATTTTAAACTCCTCCCCACTGTAGGGTTTAGCATATTCTGCTTCTAACGTTTTTTCTAGCATTCTTTTTTCTAAATCCTTTCTGGTAATTTCACCTTTCAAATATTTTTCAATCATTAGAGTTGCAATATGACCAGCATATCTAGAGCCGAAATAACCATTTTCAATGTATACGGCAATAGCTATTTTTGGGTTATCCACCGGTGCAAAGGCCACAAAAACAGAGTGATCTGTTAGTTGCGTTCGAACACCATCTATTTTGGTGAAATTTTCAGCAGTACCTGTTTTTCCTGCTATTTCGATATCCGGTATTTGAAGCCAATATGCTGTACCTCCTTTTTTTCTATATACATCTGCCATACCCTGAACAACAGGTTCAAAATATTTAGGATCTATAGTGGTATGTTTTGCTTCTGTAAATTTTGGTTCGGTAATATTCTTACCTTCGATTTTCTTAAGGATATGTGGTGTAAAATAATGACCTCTATTGGCTATGGCGGCAGTCATGTTAGCAAGCTGTACAGGTGTAGCTAATATTTCACCTTGTCCAATGGAATTTGAAATGATGTAAGATGAACTCCATCTATTGTCTCCATACCATTTGTCATAATATTCTTTACTTGGAATACGACCTTTTTGTCCGAATGGTAAATCGTAACCCAAATAGTCACCTAGACCAAAACTACGCATGTGCTTTTCCCAAACATCCATGGCTTCATCAGTAGTATCAAAATGTTCAAATATTTTACGAAAAGTACCAGCAAAATAAGCATTACAGGACATGTAAATACCTTTATTCATATCTCGCATACCACCACCACAGTGACAGCCTCTTTTTGTCTTGCCAACATAAAATCCATGAAAACATTGAATAGTGCTTGATTCATCCATTACTCCTTCCTGTAATGCTATAAGTGCATTAAGGGTTTTGAAAGGTGATCCAGGGGGTTGCTGAGCATGTATAGATCGATCCCAAGTAGGGTTCGCAATTGTATCATTATATAATTTCGTGTAATTTTTTGAACGTTCTCTACCAACTAAAAGAGCAGGATCGTATGTGGGCCCTGAAATCATAGAGAGAATTTCACCTGTAGCAGGCTCTAATGCGACTATGCCACCCCTTTTTCCATGCATTAGTAGCTCGCCATACTCTTGTAATGTTTTGTCGATAGTGATACTAATTTGCTTTCCTTGTTCAGGTAGAGTGTCAATAGTGCCATTTTTATATGGGCCTATGTCTCTATTGAATCTGTCTTTTTGAATGTACTGTACACCTTTTCTACCTCTGAGCAAATCTTCGTAATATCTTTCTACCCCGGTTCGCCCTTTAAGCTCACCTTGAACATAATATTTATTCACGGCAAGGTCTCCCTCGTTTACTTCGCTAATATATCCGAGAACATTGGCTGCACTAGGGGTATCATAATAACGTAAAGACCTTTTTTGAATGTAAAAGCCTTTGTACTTGCGCATCTTCTCCTGTAGCTTGGCATAATCTTGCTTAGAGAGTTGAGGTACTAAAACAGATGGAAGTCTTGGAGAATAAACTCTTGCTTTTCCAAGTTTTTCTATGAATTTTTCTTTATCAATCCCTAATAAGCCACAAAATTCAAGAGTATCTAATGGTTTTACTTCTCTAGGAATTACCATTACATCGTACGCGGGATCATTCCCAACTAAAAGTTTACCGTTTCTGTCATAAATATAACCACGTTCGGGGTAATCATAAATAGCTTTTATTGCAGGGTCTTCTAAAACCTGATCGGTAGAAAAGCTAAAAATTTGCAAATAGGATAGCCTTCCCAAAAAAGTAATTGCGATAACAATGATAATAGATGATAAAAGAATTTTTCTCATTCTTTTTTACTGCTGAATAATGTGCTGAACAATATGCATAATATCAATGTGGCGATACCAACTATAAAGGTTTTTTGTAAAATTAACAAGCTATTTGTGAAGCTGAAAATTTCTAAAGTAAAGTATACCAAGTGATGTATTATAATCAATAACGCTAAAAATGTAAATTGTTGTGCCTTAGTACTGTTGTTTAACTTAAAACTTTGAAATTCATAGTTGACGCCAAAAACAAAACGCATAATGGTTGGTCTTAAATAAGCTATCGTAACTGTGGCCGCTGCGTTTATGGCTAATGTGTCAGAAAATATATCTACGCAAAGTCCTAAGAGAAAACATAGAACCATAAAAGTAGTTCTATTTTGCTTGATTGGGTACCAATATAAAAACAGAATATAAACCACCGGATTTATATAACCGAAGAAATTCAAATTATTAAATACTAGTACCTGCACTAGAACCAATAAAATAAATCGGAGCACTATTAAAAATGAAGTACTATTGATCATTAGCTTCTGTTTCTGCTTCTAGTTCCAAAACTTCTTTACGGTTTAAATTTCTAATAATGTACACATTTCCAATATTGGTCATGTCGTTAAATAATTCTACATCTATAAAATAGAAACTTTTAGAATTGTCTAAATCAAATCTTTTAATTGTGCCAATAGGAATATTCTCTGGAAAGATGCTACTCATGGCTCCCGTAACAATAGTATCACCAATAGTAAGCGGTACCAATCTAGGTATATCAATGAGTTGAACCACATTGTAATCTGTGGTATTTTCCCATACCAAAGAACCAAAATGATTGGAGTTTTTGATTTTAGCGTTGATATTAGATTTCTCGCTCAATATACTTTGTACTGTAGAATAATTTGCTGATGTGTTTTCAACAATTCCTAAGATTCCCTTATCGGTAATCACGCCCATATCTTGCGCGATACTATCATTTTGACCTTTATTAATGGTAATATAATTACGCTGGTCAGCATAACTGTTATTAATTACGCGACCTCTTATTACTTCATAGTCAACAGAAGAGGTGTCAATTGATATTCCAAAAAGTTGTATGTTATTAAATAGCTTATCTCTTAGCTTTTTATTTTCTTCAACTAGTCTATTGTTTTCTTCTCTTAGATTGAAGTACGATGTAATATTATCAGAAAATGAATATATGCTTCCTGTTATATAATTTGAAGAATTTAAAAATTTAGACTGATGGTAAGAGTGTGATTGAAATGTAAAAATGAAGGATATTAATAACAGAGATAGGTATAGAAGAAAGGTTTTATACCTAATTAGAAAATTTATGATCTGCTGCATTCACCCCTAAATTTTTAAAATCATATAAATAAGCCAAGCAAAATGGCTTTATTACTTGATCAATATGCTCTTATAACGTTCTAGATTTTTTAATGCAATACCTGTACCACGCACTACCGCACGTAATGGGTCTTCGGCAATATAAACAGGCAAGTCTGTTTTTTGAGACAATCTTCTGTCCAGTCCTCGTAACATAGAACCACCACCAGCAAGGTAAATACCGGTATTATAGATGTCTGCTGCTAATTCTGGTGGTGTCTGAGATAATGTTTCCATTACTGCATCTTCAACACGAAGAATCGATTTGTCCAAAGCTTTTGCTATTTCCCTGTAAGAAATTTGTACTTGCTTAGGCTTACCCGTCAATAAATCACGCCCTTGTACCGATTTTTCATCTGGTGGTGACTGTAAATCTTCGGTAGCTGATCCAATTTCAATTTTAATTGCCTCAGCTGTGGTTTCACCTACATATAGATTATGCTGGGTACGCATGTAATAAATAATATCATTGGTGAATACATCGCCTGCAATTTTCACAGATTTGTCACATACGATTCCACCTAACGCAATTATAGCAATTTCGGTAGTGCCACCTCCTATATCAACGATCATATTTCCTTTAGGTTGCATAATGTCTAAGCCAATACCTATTGCAGCTGCCATAGGTTCGTGAATTAGATATACCTCTTTCCCATTTACTCGTTCTGCAGATTCTTTTACAGCTCTCATTTCCACTTCGGTAATACCAGAAGGAATACAGATAACCAGTCTTAATGCTGGTGGAAACCATTTCTTCTTTAATGCAGGAATGTTTTTAATAAACATCATCAACATTTTTTCAGAAGCATCAAAATCTGCAATTACACCATCTTTCAATGGTCTAATCGTTTTTATATTTTCATGGGTTTTACCTTGCATCATATTGGCTTCTTTGCCAACTGCAATAATTTTTCCACTAATTCTATCCCTAGCAACGATGGATGGACTATCGACAACTACCTTGTCATTATGAATAATAAGGGTGTTCGCTGTACCTAAATCTATAGCTATTTCCTCGGTCAAGAAATCAAAAAATCCCATATGTGATGTTTAAATTTTAGATAAAAGGGTATATTTTACCGACAAAAGTAATGAAATTAATGCTTGAAATGACGTGTGCCCGTCATCACCATTGAAATTTTGTGTTCGTTGCAATAATCAACACTTAATTGGTCTTTTATGGAACCACCTGGTTGTATTACACTGGTGATGCCAGCTTTGTCGGCAATCTCCACACAATCAGGGAAAGGGAAGAAAGCATCACTCGCCATAACTGCGCCTTTTAGGTCGAAATTAAAGGTTTGTGCTTTATGAATTGCCTGGTTTAATGCATCAACTCTACTAGTCTGGCCAGTTCCGCTTGCACAAAGTTGTTTATTCTTAGCAAGAACAATTGTATTCGATTTTGTGTGCTTGCATAATTTTGATGCAAATATCAAATCTTCTATTTCTTGCTCGGTAGGCTTGGTGGTTGTTGCATATAAAAGATCGGCAATAGTATCAGTTTTATGGTCTTTTTCTTGAAGAAGCATACCATTTAAGCAAGTTCTTACCAACATTTCTGGCATTTCAACTTCATTCTGTTTTAGAATAATCCTGTTTTTCTTGCCTTTTAAAACTTCTAAAGCCTCAGCATTGTAACTTGGCGCGATGACTACTTCACAAAAAAGTTTATGAATTTCTTCGGCAGTAGCTTTGTCAATTTCTTTATTGCTAATAAGAACACCGCCAAATGCTGAAACAGGATCACCTGCCAAAGCGTCTACATATGCTTGGTGCAAAGTGTCTCTTTGCGAAAGACCACAAGCATTGTTATGTTTAAGAATCGCAAAAGTAGGTGCGTCGTTTTTAAATTCTAACATCAAGTTAACCGCAGCATCAACATCTAATAAGTTGTTGTATGATAATTCCTTTCCATGTAATTTAGAGAACATAGCATCGAAATCTCCAAAAAAGAATCCTTTTTGATGTGGATTTTCACCATAACGTAAAACCTTCCCATTAGTCTCACTTACTTTAAGGGCTGTTAGATCGTGGTTTTTGTTAAAGTAGTTAAAAATAGCGGTGTCATAATGAGAAGAAACGTTGAATGATTTAGCGGCAAATCGCTTTCTATCCTCTAAGCTGATATTCCCGTTGTCTGCTGAAATTACAGAAAGAAAGTCGGCATAGTCTTCCATGGAAGACACACAGGTAACATCTTTGAAGTTTTTGGCAGCGGCACGAATCAATGAAATTCCGCCGATATCAATTTTTTCTATAATATCTTGTTCAGAAGCACCACTTGCAACCGTTTTTTCGAACGGATACAGATCAACAATAACGATATCAATTTGTGGAATTTCGAATTCAGCCAATTGGGCAACATCACTTTCATTGTCTTGTCTGTTTAAAATTCCACCAAATACTTTGGGGTGTAATGTCTTAACTCTGCCACCTAGTATAGAAGGGTAGCTGGTTACATCTTCAACAGGTACCACATCGATTCCTAAATCTTTGATGAATTTTTCCGTACCACCGGTAGAATAAATAGTAATTCCTAATTCTTGAAATTTCTTTACTATAGGCTCTAAACCATCTTTATGGAAAACTGAAATTAAGGCTGAAGACGCTTTTTTTACACTACTCATTGTATGATGCTTAAATGTTTTTAATAAGCAAGCAAAAGTAATTTTTTTGCAGCTATTAAATGAGCTTGTTTATCAACAAAAAGCCTAAAGTTTTAAAGAATTTTGGCTACTTCAAAATTTACGAATTCTAAAAATCGCTCATCTGCCTTGGTAAATGGGTCTGGAGTGTTAGAGTCTATGTCTATTTGACCAATGTTTTCACCATCAACGAATAAAGGAACTACTATTTCGGCTTTAACCGTTATGCTACAAGCTATATAGTTGTCTTGTGCTTGAACATCAGGTACTACAAAGTTCTGGTTGCTTTCTGCTACTTGGCCGCAAATGCCTTTTCCATAAGGGATAATTGTATGATCAGTTGGTGCGCCTGCGTATGAACCTAGCTTTAATTCTCGTTTATCTCCATTTTTAAAATAAAATCCTACCCAATCATAGTGTGGAACTTCAGCTTTTAAAAGCTCACAAATGGCTTGCATTTTAGCTTCAGGAGTTTTATTGGAATCAATTATAGTACTTACTAGTGGGCGTAGTGCGCTAAACATAACTTTTTTTACAAAAGTAAGAATTGTTGATATTGCGCGGTGTAAACTGGGCTATAAAAATAAAAAAGCCGATGTCTATTAATACATCCGCTTTTTTAATGGTAAAAAGTATGAATACTAATTATGGTTGAATTTTAACATCGAATTCAATAAAGTCATCATTATCAAATCCTGGTTGAATTGCAGTGACTTTTATTAAGCCTTTCTTACCGTAATTATCAACGAACTCAATAACATCACCTACACATACGTTGGTGATTTTTTGAGCATCAGAACTTGCTAAAAAATCTAATTCACCAGATAATGTAATGGCATCAAATGCGGTAGCGTCTATGCTAGTAGAAGTAGCGTAAAACATTTGGTTCAATGTTTCTGTTTCTGCGTTTTCTTCATCAGTACCTGGCTGAAGACCTTTTACTGGAAATTCGAAAGATGCATCATAATACGCTGTAGAAGCGAATGAGGCATTGTCATCTGCTGAAACTCCAAAAGCACCTTAGTAATATCCAGAATCCCAGAATGCTCTAAATTCACGTCCTATGTTAACCTTGTAAACGGTTTCGTTTAATAATGAAAAGAAAGTTTCTGTGTTTCCATTTACATCTGGGGCAAACAATTTTACTCCTGTAAATTCTCTAACTGATGCTGCAGGGTTTATACCTGTGCCAACAGTTACGGTAATTTGCCCTGCTCCAAGAGCTAATTTTTAGAAATATCCCTAAAGTCACCTTTACCAGTTGTAGTCCAAAAAGTATAGACAATTTCACTGTTATCAATGTCTGGTACAGGAAGTGCAAAGGTAAAGTCAATTGCCTTTTTTGTTGCTCCATCTAAATCAATAGCACCATTTGCTTTTAAAACTTTACTTAAATCATCACTAAACAAGTCAAAAGCGCTAAAAGGCATTTCACCTTGTCCAGAAACATTTTGTGTATTGTACATTCTACGTTGGGTAGTTGCATCTGAAGTAAAAAATAACTCTACCAGGAATACTTGTGCCGACCTCGCAGTTAGTAGAAGCTTAAATTTGGTTGCTAGATGGATCGGTTTTGTTGAAAATTAAGGTGGCAACTACCGGCTCTTCAGTATCGCCATCATCCTCTCCGCCAGTATTATCCGGTAAAGGTGTGTCAAAAACGGAACCGTCGTCTGAGCTACAGCTACCAATAAAAAGGGTTGTAGTGCATATTAAAAAGGTATATTTTAAATGTTTTCTCATAATTTTTAATTTAAATAATTAGTGTTTAAAAATGTTAATAATTTGTGTCACTCATTTTATTTAAAAACACATGTAATCCTATACTCTGAATCTGTTTTTTTTGGCGAGAATAAAAGAATAAGTACTAGGTGCGCCAATATTTCGTTAAAGAAATGATGTGTAGGATCTTAAACATTGGATATTTCGTAAATTCGCAATGATGAAAAATTTGCTTCATAAATTATTTTCTGTTTCAATGGCATTGCTATTGTTGCTGTCCACTATTTCGTGGACGGTTGAAAAACATTTATGTATGGGGCGTGTTATGGATATCGCGTTGTTTGATCACGCAGAAGATTGTGGTATGGAAGCCAGCTTGGCTTTATTGGATGAAACATCTACAGTGAAAAAGCACTGTTGTGATAATGAATCTTTTACCTTGCAAGGTCAAGACACTTTAAATCTTGATATTTTTCATTTTGATTTTTCTCAACAAGTATTCTTAATTTCCATTACAACAACTTATTTAGGCTTATTTCAAGAGTCTGTAGATAAGAATATTGTTTTCGATTCCTATCCCCCGCCCATACTGGATGAGGATTTGAATATACTTCACCAAGTATTCTTGATTTGATTTAAAACGTGTTTTACGTCGCTTTTTTGCGTTCACACATTTTTTAATCAAATCTAACATTCAATGAAAAATACTACTTGGCTTTTAGCCATTATCCTTTTTGGGATACAATTTGCTGAGGCCCAAGGCCCTCCGATTACTGCCGATAAACCAATTATGCTTGGTGGCGGTAGTTTTACCGTAAAAACCTTAACAGAAATAAGACATACCGAAAGAGGTGATTTTACCTATGTTCCAATAATGCTACATTATTTGCCCACCTCTAATTCATTGGTGGCAGTTCATTTACCATATATAAACTATGATATCAAAAACGGACCAAGCGGTAGCAGTTTGGCAGATATTAAAATCATGGGTAAATATCAGTTCTTCAGAAAAGATGGTACGGGTAAAACTTTCAGAATGGTTGCCAAAACATTACAGACACTACCAACGGGTAAGGATTTAGATGTTATGGATTTAAGCACAGGTAAATATGCTGGATACTACGGTATTGTTGCGGGTTATGAATCATTAAAGTATGGAATCTCAAATGAACTTGGTTATAACTGGATGCCAGACGGTACAATGGATGCTCTTATGCATAAAATTGGGTTTGGGTTACCATTGTTAAAACCTCAGTATCCTAACAAACAGGTCAATCTATATTTTGAATATACCAATGCATGGTTAGTAGAACGCGATTGGTACCAGTTATTATATGCCCAAGGCATACAGTATGCACAAAAGAATGTAACGTTCGATTTTGCAGTTCAAGTGCCCATAGTGAACGATATTGAAGCAGGGCGTAAATTAAAATATAGCCTGTTTTTAGGCTCTAGATATTCATTTTAATAAATTTTTTAAAAATATAATTATGAAAAAATCAATAATAGTATCGGCGTTATTAATGCTAATGGTAGTTTTTAGTGCGGTGGCACAAGAAGGTAAGGATAAATTTATGGTGCAAGTAGACGGATTAGGTTGTCCGTTTTGTGCATACGGACTTGAGAAGAAATTCAAGGAATTTAAAGGGATAAAAAATGTTAAAATAGATATAGAAACAGGTGATTTTAGTTTTTCATATCCAGCGGAAAAAGCATTAACCCTTACTGATGTGGAGAAGCAAGTCGAAAAGGCAGGATATACCCCAATAACAGCAAAGGTAGAGCGCGCCAATGGTACGGTTGAAGAATCTTCAGCAAATGAATTGGCTAATAAATCAGAGGGAACGGTAAGTAAAAATGTAATGGTAGCAGGAAACTGTGCTATGTGTGAAGCTAGGATCACCAAAGCTGCAAAATCGGTAAAAGGTGTTTCTGCAGTTTCTTGGGATAAGGATACTAAAATCATGAATGTTTCATTTGATGCGGGGTTAACTTCTCTTGAGAAAATAGAAAAGGAAGTAGCAGTTGCAGGTCATGACACTAAAAATCATCAAGCACATTCTGATGATTACGGAAATTTACCTGCATGTTGTAAGTACGAACGTTTAAGCTACTAATGATGAGAAAAAGCATTTTTATAATAGTCGTTTTAATTTTAGCATCGGCCTGTAAGGAAAAAGTAGCCGTTCCTAAAGAATGGGTATTGTCTAAAACTATTCAGTTAGATGAGGTGAATCCCATTGGTTTAACCCAAGTAAATGGTTCAATTTGGCTTTCTGATGGTGATCATAACCGTTTAGTCAAGATTGATAAAGAGGGTAAAATCACCGAAACAATAGATTCTCTAGACAGACCAATGCATATTGATGCTATAAAGGAAACGATATTTATTCCCGAATATGGAAAAGATGCCATTGAAACGGTTGATAAAAAGGGAAGGTTCATCATGAAGGTATCCGATTCATTAGATGCACCTGCAGGCGTTTCTGTTTATGAAAATGAAAGGGCTATTGCAGATTTCTATAATAACCGAATTCTTTATTTTGATGGAGCTAACTGGATCTCTTTCGGTAAGGAAGGAAAAGCGCAAGGGGAGTTTTATTATCCAACTGACGTTCAAATTACAAAGGACAAGATTTGGGTAGCAGACGCCTATAACAATCGAGTACAGGCTTTTGACAAAAAGGGAACATTCCTTCAAATGATGGGCCAGGATCAAAGGATGAATGCGGCAACAGGAATTTTTGTTTCGGAGGATGAAGTGTTTGTAACTGATTTTGAAAACAATCGTGTTTTGGTTTTTGATAAGACCGGTGTGCTATTACAGGTTTTAAAAGACCAAATAGAAAAGCCTACGGATATGATGATAAAAGATGATACGCTGTATGTAATTAATTACAGAAATGGCAAACTCAATCTTTTTCATAAACAGCCAATTTTTGCGAAGAAATAATAGGTCTATCTGGAGGTCTAATTGGTTATCCAGATTCATATAATATTTATAATACAACGTATGAAACATACATATACTATAGTTGGTATGACCTGTAATGGATGCAGAGCCCATGTTGAGAAAACATTAGCGAATGTTGAAGGTGTAACTAGTGCTTCAGTAGATTTACAAAAAGCTGAGGCGATTTTGGAAATGGATAAACATATTCCATTAAAATCGTTGCAAACCGCCATGAAAGTAGATGGCGGACATTATTCCATTCATGAATTAGGGTCGCATCATCATCATGCGGATGTCAAGTCCAAGGAAGTAGAAAACGGAAATGGTGTTTTCTATTGTCCGATGCATTGCGAAGGTGATAAAACCTATTCTGAGCCCGGCGATTGCCCTGTTTGTGGTATGGATTTGGTGGAAGAAGCGAGTGTCGCTAGCCATAAAGGTCAGGAGTATACATGTCCCATGCACCCAGAAGTGGTGCGAGATGAACCTGGTGATTGTCCTATTTGTGGTATGGATTTAGTGCCAAAACAGGCGGATGTTTCAGCAGAGGAAAAAAGTTACAATAAGCTATTGAACAAGTTTAAGATAGCCGTTGCATTTACATTGCCCATCTTTATCATTGCGATGTCTGAGATGATACCGAACAATCCGCTTCATAATTGGTTACCCTTAAAATATTGGAACTGGGTTCAGTTTGTGTTGTCTATTCCTGTAGTATTTTATGCAACATGGATGTTCTTTGAGCGTGCGTATCGTTCCGTAAAATCATGGAATTTAAACATGTTTACCTTAATAGGTATTGGAGCAGGGGTAGCCTGGTTATTTAGTGTTTTTGCCATTTTGGTGCCCGATTTTTTTCCACCACAATTTAAAACCGATCAAGGTACTGTACATGTCTATTTTGAAGCAGCTACGGTTATTTTAACCTTAGTGCTTTTTGGCCAATTGTTAGAGGCTCGTGCACACAGTAAAACCAATTCTGCTGTAAAGGAACTTTTAAAACTTGCTCCCAATAAAGCGATTCGTATTGTAAACGGAAACGAAGAAACCATTTCAATCGATAATATTTCAAAAGGCGATTTGTTGCGTGTAAAACCAGGTGACAAAATTCCGGTTGACGGGGTTTTGACAGACGGTGAAAGTACGGTCGATGAATCTATGATTACAGGTGAACCGGTTCCGGTGCAAAAGGTTGTTGGTGATAATGTTAGTTCTGGTACCATAAATGGCAAACGTTCTTTTGTAATGAAAGCAGAAAAGGTCGGTTCAGATACGTTGCTGTCACAGATTATTGATATGGTGAACAAGGCAAGTCGTAGTCAGGCTCCCATTCAAAAACTGGCTGATAAAATCTCTGGTTATTTTGTACCTGCTGTGGTGCTTATTTCTGTAATCACTTTTATTGTTTGGGTCATTTTTGGCCCGGAACCGGTATATGTGTATGCGCTGGTAAATGCCATTGCCGTATTAATTATCGCTTGCCCATGTGCTTTAGGGTTAGCAACCCCAATGTCGGTTATGGTTGGTGTGGGTAAAGGTGCGCAATCTGGAGTGTTGATAAAAAATGCCGAAGCTTTAGAGCGTATGGATAAAATCGATACATTGATTATTGATAAAACAGGAACCATTACCGAAGGAAAACCATCCGTAGAAAAAGTAGGTAGTATTGCTGATTATGATTCAGAAAAAGTGCTTCAGTATATTGTGTCCTTAAATCAATTTAGCGAACATCCATTGGCCGATGCTACCGTAAAATATGGAAAAGCAGAAAAGGTGGGTATTTTAAAAGTAGATAATTTTTATTCCGTGACAGGTATGGGTGTCAAGGGAAAAATAAATGACAAGGCTATTTCTTTAGGTAACGAGAAAATGATGCAAGAGGAGAACGCTAGTATTTCAGATGAATTGAAATCTGAAGTAGAATCTCAGCAAAAAAATGGCAGAACGGTTTCTTATCTAGCGGTCAATGGTAAAGCGGTTGGTTATGTCGCTATCGGGGATAAAATAAAAGCGACAAGTAAAAAAGCAATAGAAGAGCTTCAAAAATCTGGTATAGCGGTCATTATGCTCACGGGAGATAATCATGATACGGCTAAGGCTGTGGCAGGTCAATTGAATTTGGCCGACTTTAAGGCAAGTATGCTCCCACAAGATAAGTTGGCAGAAGTAGGGCGATTACAGGCAGAAGGTAGAAAGGTAGCTGTTGCTGGTGATGGTATTAATGACGCGCCTGCATTGGCTAAGAGTGATGTTGGTATCGCCATGGGCACAGGTACCGATGTTGCTATCGAGAGTGCTTCAATTACCTTGGTGAAAGGTGATTTACATGGTATTGTAAAAGCTTATAAGCTTAGTCATTCGGTCATGAAAAATATCAAGCAGAATTTATTTTTTGCATTAATCTATAATACTGTTGGTATTCCGGTTGCTGCGGGAGTATTGTTTCCATATTTCGGAATTTTATTATCTCCTATGATTGCGGCTTTAGCTATGAGTTTTAGTTCAGTTTCGGTTATTGCCAACGCATTACGCTTGCGGGCAGCCAAAATTGGTTAATGCAATTGAACGTACAATACATAAAATATACATGAATAAATTTATAGTGCTAATTGTATTAATCCTGTTGCCTTGGTTCAGTTATTCTCAGGAAATGGTTGAAGGAGTAGTTCTAGATTCTGACGGTGCTAACGCTTTAAGTCTTTCGGGTGCTAATGTCTATTGGCAAGATTCGCAAACGGGAGTAGTGACCGATTATGATGGTAAATTTTCTATACCCTTTCTAAAGGAATTCAACAAACTGATTATTAGTTATGTTGGGTACGAATCGGATACACTAACGATAAATCAGCCAAAGACTATTCGGCTTAGTTTAAAACCGACCAACGAGTTAGATGAGGTGGTGGTGCAGCAAGAACGCGATGCTATACAGAAAACGTATTTCAGTCCGCAGAATGTTATAACGGTAAATAGCGCAGAACTATTGAAGGCGGCATGTTGTAATCTGGCAGAAAGTTTTGAAACCAATCCGGCGATAGATGTTAATCTATCCGATGGTCTTACCGGAACCAAGCAAATTCAAATGCTGGGGTTGACCAGTCCGTATTTATTAATTACTCAAGAAAATATTCCTATGGTCCGTGGCGCCTCACAGGCTTACGGGTTGACCTTTACGCCAGGTACTTGGATAGAGAGTATCCAAATCACCAAAGGAGCTGGTAGTGTGGTCAATGGTTATGAAAGTATTTCGGGTCAGATAAATACTGAATTGGTGAAGCCATTAACAGATAATGCTGTTTTTGTAAATGGTTATGCCAATGAAAATGGGCGCTATGAAATGAATACTCATTTTAATAGAAAGCTTACGGATAAGTTGAGTGCCGGACTTTATATTCACGGAAATATGCGTGCACAGAAAGAGGATAATAATAAAGACGGATTTTTGGATGCTCCTTTAGGTAATCAAATAAATGTGATGAACCGTTGGCAATATCAAGATGCTGAAAAAGGATGGGTCAGTTTTTTAAATGTTCGATTTTTGAATGATGAAAAACAAGTAGGGCAGATAGATTTTAATCCTAATACTGATAGATTTACGACCAACGCATGGGGTAGTGAGATAAATACCCGTCGTTTTGATACTTCTTTGAAATTAGGGTATGTTTTTCCAGAATTGCCCTTTCAAAGCTTTGGTTTTCAAACTGCGTATAGTCTACATAAGCAAGATTCCTATTTTGGGTTTAGAACATACGATATCAATCACGAAAGTATTTTTACGAGCTTACTTTTTAATTCTATAATTGGAGATACAAGAAACAAGTTTAAAACGGGAATTTCATTTGCATATGACGGGTATGATGAGGTAGTAACGGCTACAGATTATTCTCGAGAAGATTCTTCGGTCGGTGCTTTTATAGAATATAGTTATGAAAATTTAGAGAAAGTTAGTTTAACTGCGGGTCTTCGTGTAGATAACCATAATCGATTGGGGACTTTTGTAACTCCACGTTTTCATATTCGCTATACACCATGGGAAAAAGGAAGTTTACGTGGTTCGTTTGGAAGAGGTAAAAGAGCAGCGAATATATTTGCTGAAAATCAGCAATTGTTTGCATCTGCAAGAGAAATTAAGATTTTGAATATAGGTGGTAGTGTGTATGGTTTAGAACCTGAGGATGCTTGGAACTACGGAGTAAGTTTTTTACAGGGATTTAATTTCCTTAACAAAAAAGGAGATGTATCGATTGATTATTATGTCACTGATTTTAAAAATCAAATAGTAGTCGATTGGGAAAATCCGCAGGAAGTTTCATTTTATAATTTAGAAGGAAAAAGCAGTGCACATAGTTTTCAAATTGAGATGAATTATGAATTATTAACTCGGTTAAATTTTAGAACAGCGTATAAATTCTATGACGTTTCAACCGATTATAAAAGTGGAAACCTGCAAAAGCCATTACAAGCACAACATCGTTTTTTCATTAATTTAGGCTATGAAACAGAAGCTAAGGAAAATGGTTCTCAATGGAAATTCGATTATACACTGCATAGTTTAGGAAAAATGAGATTACCTGACACTAGCTCTAATTCAGCACAATATCAATTAGGTGCGTATTCATCGCCATATAATCTCATGAATGCTCAAATAACAAAAGTGTTTTCTAATACGTTTGAAATGTATGTAGGAGGGGAGAACCTAACCGGAGAACAACAAAATAATCCAGTTTTGGGTGCAGATAATCCTTTTGGTCCTAATTTTGATACAACCATTGTGTATGCGCCAATAATGGGAAGAATGTTTTATGGCGGCTTTAGATATAAAATTTTGTAACACGTTAATTTATAATTATGAAAACAACTATTTTGTCAATAGCGATGATGTTGATTGCTGTGGTAACCTATGCGCAGGATAAAAACAAAAAAATGACTTTTGATGTAAACGGTAAATGCGCAATGTGTAAAGAGCGTATTGAAGAGGCTGCATTAAATGTGAAGGGAGTAAAATATGCAAATTGGGATATTCCTACTCATCAATTAGCTGTTATTATGGATGAACGTAAAACTGATGCCATGAAAATTAAAACCGCTATTGTTGCCGTTGGTCATGACACCAAAGAATTGAAGGCGACAGATGAAGCTTATAATAGTGTACACCCTTGTTGTCTGTACAGAGAAGATAATTCAGATGATGGAGAACACCATAAAAATTAGTCAGAATAACTACTTTTATTTGGGTTCTTTTTGCTGTTGAAAAATACATAGAAAGTTTTAGTTAATTTTTTGCCAACGTGATTATCACGAATCAAAATCTGAAATACATTAGCATAGATTTATTTTAAATTCGATACTCATGGCACAAGCAAAATCAGCAGGGAAACCAGCTGCGAAGCCTTCTCCAGCAAAAGCTGGTAAAAAGGCTGCTCCAAAGGCTGCTCCTAAGAAGAAGTAGTTTGGTATTGGCCTACGGGTAGGCTTACCACTTGGACATAAAAACCACCTTTTGTAAAAAGAAGGTGGTTTTTTTGATTCCGGTATTCAAGCATAAAAAAACCGCTCTTGAAATTTCAAGAGCGGTTTTAAATATGATTGATGTAGCAATCAGACTAATAATTGCCTAACTGTGTTACGGTTTACATCATTCCTGGCATACCGCCACCCATTGGTGGGCCAGCAGGGCTGTCTTCTTTAATGTCTGTCAAAGCACATTCAGTAGTAAGGATCATACCAGCAACAGATGCTGCATTTTCCAATGCTACTCTAGTTACTTTAGCAGGATCAATAATACCAGCTTTCATCATATCAACATATTTTTCAGATTTAGCGTCATAACCATAATCACCTTTACCTTCAAGTATTTTAGCGATTACAACAGAACCTTCACCACCAGCGTTAGAAACGATAGTTCTTAAAGGAGCTTCAATGGCGCGGGCAACAATCTGTAAACCTGTTGCTTCATCTTCGTTTTCGGTAGCTACTTTAGAAAGAACGGATTTTGCTCTAACCAATGCTACACCACCACCAGCAACAATACCTTCTTCAACTGCAGCTCTCGTTGCATGTAAAGCATCATCAACACGGTCTTTTTTCTCTTTCATTTCAACTTCAGAAGCAGCACCAACATAAAGTACGGCAACACCACCAGCTAACTTAGCTAAACGCTCTTGAAGTTTTTCTTTATCGTAATCAGAAGTAGTAGTCTCGATTTGAGATTTAATCTGATTAACTCTTGTTTTGATATCTTTTGCAACACCACCACCGTTTACAATTGTAGTGTTGTCTTTATCGATTTGTACTTTTTCACAAGTACCTAACATATCAAGAGTAGTGTTATCTAAAGAGAATCCTCTTTCTTCAGAAATAACGGTACCACCGGTTAAGATTGCGATATCTTCTAACATTGCTTTTCTACGGTCACCAAATCCTGGTGCCTTAACGGCAGCAATTTTTAAAGAACCTCTTAATTTGTTTACAACTAAAGTAGCTAATGCTTCACCATCAACATCTTCTGCAATAATTAAAAGAGGTTTTCCTGATTGAGCAACTGGCTCCAATACAGGTAACAAATCTTTCATTGAAGAAATCTTCTTG
This sequence comes from Maribacter orientalis, assembly GCF_900109345.1. Taxonomy (GTDB): domain Bacteria; phylum Bacteroidota; class Bacteroidia; order Flavobacteriales; family Flavobacteriaceae; genus Maribacter; species Maribacter orientalis. The sequence continues at coordinate 180,165 of NZ_FNZN01000002.1, read as the reverse complement.
TCAAACAACAAGATGTAAGGATTTTCTAATTGTGCTACCATCTTTTCTGAATCGGTAACAAAATATGGAGAAAGGTAACCCCTGTCGAATTGCATACCTTCTACAACATCAACGTAAGTATCAGTTCCTTTAGCTTCTTCTACAGTAATTACACCTTCTTTACCAACTTTACCGAAAGCTTGAGCGATTAATTCACCAATTGTTTCGTCATTGTTAGCTGAAATAGAAGCAACTTGCTTAATTTTTTCAGAAGAATCACCAACTTTTTTAGCTTGTTTTGCTAAATCTTTAACAATTGCTTCTACAGCTTTATCGATACCTCTTTTTAAGTCCATTGGGTTTGCACCTGCAGCAACGTTTTTCAAACCTTCTTTAACGATTGCTTGCGCTAGAACAGTTGCAGTAGTTGTACCGTCACCTGCCAAATCATTGGTTTTAGAAGCAACTTCTTTAACCATTTGCGCGCCCATGTTTTCTAATGGATCAGCTAATTCAATTTCTTTTGCAACAGTAACACCATCTTTAGTTACCTGTGGAGCACCAAATGATTTACTGATGATTACATTTCTACCCTTTGGGCCTAATGTTACTTTTACAGCATTTGCCAATGCATCAACGCCTCTTTTAAGACCGTCTCTTGCATCGATATCAAATCTTATATCTTTTGCCATTTTTAATTTAGTTTTGATTTTTGACCTTGAGCTATTTGCGTTGGTCAAGAAAATTATTATTTATTTTTCTGTGATTGTGAACTTTGCAAATGGCTAAATACCATAAGCTAAAGGCTATCTAGATAATAGCAAGAATATCACTTTCTCTCATCATTAAGTAATCTGAACCTTCTAGTTTCAATTCAGTTCCAGCATATTTACCATATAGAACAGTATCACCAACCTTAACGGTAACTTTGTCATCTTTTGTACCAGGACCTACCGCTACAACTTTACCTTTCTGTGGTTTTTCTTTTGCAGTATCAGGAATGTAAAGTCCAGACGCAGTTTTAGTTTCAGCTGCCATTGGCTCTATAAGAACTCGATCTGCCAATGGTTTGATATTAACTTTAGCCATAATTATTAATTTTTAAATTGATTTTTAGTTTCGTGGGTATACAAAGGCAGAAATTATGCCATTGCCTATTTCATGACAGATTGGAAACAAAAAATGCCAGCTTGTCATAAGCTGGCATTTGTGTGAATTATGTTGAAATGTTTTATAAACTATCTGAAGGAGTTGCTTCGTTAGTTACCGGAGGTGTAACTTCTTCTGGTAAGGTCTCTGGAACCGTAGTTTCAATGTCATCACCTTGCAATAATTTAGAATCTGCATCACCAAAATTACCTTTAAGGGCAATGTTAGAAGCTAAGATTAAAACTATTAGTAATCCAGCTAAGGTCCATGTGCTCTTATCTAAAAAGTCACCTGTTTTTTTTACTCCGCCTGCAACTTGCGTTCCTCCGCCACCAAAAGAAGAAGAAAGTCCGCCGCCTTTTGGATTTTGTACCATGATCACCAATACTAATAATAAGCAAACGACGATGATAAGTATCAAGAATATTGAAAATGTACTCATTCTATATTATTTATTATCTTTTTGAATTTTTTCTACTGCCCTAATTCGGTCTGCAAAGAAACTACTTTTTTCCGGATATTTCAAACTTAAAATTTTGAATGCTTGAATGGCCTTTTTATACTGTTTTTGCTCTAAATAAACCCTGGCCAAAGTTTCGGTCATCAATTCATTTTTATCAATTTTCCAAGAACTCGAAATATCGATACTTGTATTCCTTTCTTCTGTAGGTACTATTTTAGGATTGTTAGCAATAAACCTATCGATGCGGTCAAATTTCTTCTTTTTAATTGCATCATCTTTTAGTGAGATGGTTCTTTTTGTTTTTACAACTACTTTCTTTTCTTCAGTTTTTTCGATGATTTTTTCTACTGGTTTGCTAGAAGCTAAATTCAACCACTCTGAAAAAGAATATTTTTCTTTGGCATCAAAAGCCAATGGCTTTCCAATATCTAATTTTTCTTCCTCTTTAGAGACTTCTGGTTTTTTTGACTGAAAAAGTTCGGGATCTAAAATATGCTCAGCATCATTCTCATCTTGAGGAAGGGGCTTATCTTCAGATACCACTATTAAAGGGGCGGGCTCCACCTTTTTATTTTCGGGTAGCGGTTTGTTTTCTGCCTCTTCAATCACTGAAACCGATTCTACTTCTATAACTTCCTCTTCTACAAAAATCGTTGTACCAGGTTTTTCATTTGAAGAATTATACTGTAAAAAATCTTTTGAAGTGATGAAATCAAAAAGCACATCTCTATCTGTGGTAAAGGCGGCAGTGGTTTTAAGCGCCTTATTGTATTTGTAGCTATTTAGGTTTTTAAGACCTTTAAGGTGTAAGGCTCTAGCAGCCTGAAAAAAGGGGTATTCAGCAATAATATCTTCTAGATGTTTGGTGTGAATGGGTTCTACCACTTTGGTAGGATGTTCTAGAAAATAGGTAAACTCCTTTACGTTCATTTAATTACCAATCTGCCAATGAGGCGTTGAAAATATCTTGCGTGAGTCTTTCAAAAATTATTTCGTGAGCTTCACTTTTTATGGCTGATAACTGAGTATCTGCAGGATAGTCATAAAAGAATGAAAAACTCTGGTCAAATGCTGCATCTTCTTTTAATCGATTGTAAAATCGAACTTTTACGCGCATTGATAATCTATTTTGCGCAGCAGTTTGATTTGACGTTGCAGACATTGGTGAAATTTTATATTCTGTTATCTCACCTTCATATAATAAGTCTGGATTGCCAGAGGTTATGAGATCTAAGCTTGTTTGATTCAAAATTCTATCTTGTAATGCCAATGTAAAATCTCTATCAACACCAGGCTCGAATGTTGAACCCGGACTTTGGGTAGCATAATTCTGGAAATAATTTACCTGAAAAGTTTTGGCATCGCCAACATTACCACCGGTAAAATTATAAATACCACAACCCATAAGCATGATTATGGGTTGTATGAAAAGTATTATTTTTTTAACGTATCTCATTGAAATGGAATTCATCTTTTGTTAAAGATCATACTGTTTTATTTTACGGTAAAGAGTTCTTTCAGAAATTCCTAATTCTGAAGCAGCGGCCTTTCTTTTACCTCGATTACGCTCAAGTGATTTTTTTATCAATTCCACTTCTTTCTCTTGTAAAGATAGGGTTTCTTCTTCTTGAATTTCTTCTGCAAAATGATATTTGTCCTCGTAAGAATCTTGAATGTATGATGCATCTTCCTGTTTAGGTTCTGGTAAATGCAATAGTTTCATGTTAGATTCTTCTTGAGTTTCTTGCTCCGTATCAATGTCTTCTTCATCTTCGTTTCCGTAGATTTTACGAATCAGATTCTCATTGTCTTTTTGAACTTTTTGGGAGTCATTATTCTTCAAGAGCTCCATCGTTAATTTTTTAAGGTCGTTGAGGTCGCCTTTCATATCGAATAGTACCTTGTAAAGAATCTCTCTTTCATTGCTGAAATCACTATCGGATTTAGAATTTGATACGACTGCGGGTAAATTCCTTGATGTGTTATTCGGTAAATAGCCACTAAGAGTTGCTGCTGTTATAGTTCTATTTTCCTCAAGCACCGAAATTTGCTCTGCTATATTTCGTAGCTGACGGATGTTACCTGGCCATCTATATTTTATTAAAAGGGAGACCGCTTGGTCATCTAATCGAATAGTAGGCATTTTATATTTCTGACTAAAATCGGAAGCGAATTTTCTAAAAAGTAAATGAATATCCTCTGAACGCTCCCTCAATGGTGGAATATTAATTTCTATCGTACTTAAACGATAATATAGGTCTTCACGAAAACGTTCTTTTTTAATCGCCTCGAACATATTTACATTGGTAGCGGCAACAATACGTACATCTGTTTTTTGAACTTGAGAAGAACCAACTTTTAAAAATTCACCATTTTCTAAAACCCTCAATAGTCGAACTTGTGTGGTTAAGGGTAATTCACCTACCTCATCTAAAAATATAGTACCACCATCAGCAACTTCAAAATAACCGCTTCTGGTTTGGGTAGCTCCAGTAAATGCTCCTTTTTCATGACCAAAAAGCTCGCTGTCTATTGTGCCTTCCGGTATGGCGCCACAGTTTACGGCAATATATTTAGCATGCTTTCTATGAGATAATGCGTGTATGATTTTGGGAATGGCCTCTTTACCGACTCCACTTTCACCAGTTACCAAAACCGAAATATCGGTAGGGGCAACCTGCATGGCTTTTTCCAAAGCTCGATTAAGTTTTGGATCTTGTCCTATAATTTCAAAACGTTGTTTTATGCTTTGTATGCTTTCCATATCAAATGGGTACTATAAAATTAATTATTGTCTGAATATCCTTGGGCGATACCTTTTAAGGTAGCCGAAGTACAATCGTTTATTTGAACATTTACAAAGTCACCAACTTTATAATTTTCTTTTGGAAATACTACAACCGTGCTTTGAGAGTTTCTTCCCATCCATTCGTTTTCAGATTTTTTAGATGTTCCTTCAATTAAAACCTCTTGAACTTTTCCAACGTGCTTTTCTGTTCTATACTGGCAGTGTTGGCGTTGTAAAGCTATGATTTCTGATAATCGTCTCTTCTTAGTTTTTTCTGGAACATCGTCATCCATCTTTCTTCCGGCCAAGGTGCCTGGTCTTTCAGAATAGGCATACATATAACCAAAATCATACTTCACATATTCCAATGCTTTTAATGTGGCAGCATGGTCTTCTTCGGTTTCCGTTGGAAAACCACTAATAATATCTTGTGATATTGAACAATCAGGAAGAATCTGTCTAATATTATCAATGAGTTCAAAATATTCTTCAATGGTGTGCAATCTGTTCATTTCCTTTAAGATACGATTACTGCCACTTTGAACGGGTAAATGAATATGATTACAAATATTCTTATGTTTGGCCATGGTCTCGATAACATCTAAGGTCATGTCTTGAGGATTAGATGTGGAGAATCTGATTCGCATTTTTGGATTCGCCAATGCAACTGTTTCTAAAAGTTTTGAAAAACTGGTAGCTGTCGCTTTCTGCATTTCAGATGCATTCTCAAAATTTTTCTTGAGTCCGCCGCCATACCATAAATAGCTATCTACATTTTGTCCTAAAAGTGTAATTTCTTTAAATCCATTTCTCTTAAGTTCATTTACTTCTTCCAAAATTGACTGTGGATCCCTACTTCGTTCACGGCCTCTAGTAAACGGCACAACACAAAAGGTACACATGTTATCGCAACCTCTAGTAATTGAAACAAAGGCGGTAACGCCATTTGTGTTTAGTCTTACAGGAGCAATATCGCCATACGTTTCATCTTTCGATAAAATAACATTAACGGCATCTCGACCAGAATCAACTTCTTTAATTAGGTTGGGTAAATCTTTATAGGCATCTGGCCCTACCACCATATCCACAATTTTTTCCTCGTCTAAAAGTTTGTCCTTCAAGCGTTCTGCCATACAGCCCAAAACTCCTACCTTTAAATGTGGTCTAGATTTCTTTACCTTATTATACTCCGTTAGTCGTTTTCGTATCGTCTGTTCGGCTTTATCTCTAATAGAACATGTATTTACAAGAATTAAATCGGCATCCTCTAAAGTTTGGGTGGTGTTAAAACCTTCGGTTGCTAATATAGAGGCAACAATTTCACTATCTGCGAAATTCATTGCGCACCCATAACTCTCTATATATAAATTACGTTTGTTAGTCTCTTTACCTTCAACCGCCAAAGTGGTGCCCTGCACATTTTCGTCTATGGTTTTCTCCATTTTGTGTAATTCGTTGTAATAAAATATTAGGGTTGCAAAGATACTACTATAATCAAAAATATGACAAGATGACATGATTTTTTAGGTAATGTTTAGGCTTTGACCATAAATATTATTTAGTTTTATCTTAAAATATAACCACCCTTAGTTATGAATTTAGAAATCATTACAGAACGTATAAAATCGAATGCAGATTTATCTTTTGGAGATATTTTCAGTAAATCTATTGAATTGTTTAAAAAAGTCTGGCTGCAAGGCTTTATTCTATTGTTGTTGACCTTCGTTGTTATTTTGCCATTTTATATTATTCTTTATATACCAATGATAGCCGTTGGTATAACAGATCCAGAGGCTATTCGAAATAATGAGTTGCCACCAATGGTTGCTATGGCAATGGGTATTCTTGCGCCAGTGGTTGCCATTGGTGTCTCAACCTTTGCTTTGGCCTTAAATGCGGCATTCTTAAAGATTTGTAGACAAAAAGATATAGGAGAAGAAACGAGCGATGATTATTTCTATTTTTTTAAAGAAGGTCGTTTAGGAAAGGTTTTTATATTAGCACTGTATACCCTCGTGTTATCCATACTAGGGCTTCTTGCTTGTGGTGTTGGTCTTATTTACGTTATCGTTCCTCTTTCATTAATACCAGCTTTCTTGGCTTTTTCTAATGAACTTTCGCCATTAGAAATGGTTAAGGCAAGTTTTGCACTTGGAAATAAAAATTGGCTTGTTATTTTCGGATTAGTCTTGGTAACGGGTATTGTTGCTGAATTAGGCTTCCTTTTATGCTGTGTAGGTGTATTATTTACGGCTATGTTAAGCAAAGTTCCTACCTATTATATGTATAAAGATGGTATAGGTTTCAATGAGATTGAATAGACAATATTAGTTAAGGTACGCAACTAAAAGTTGTATCTCTCATCTATTAACAACAACCAGTAAATTATAAACCATGAGAAAGAATGTTTTTTTGTTGTTAACTATAATAGTATCCATCTTTATTTCCTGCGATGATGATGATGGGCCATATGGAGACTATTTGGTAGCGCGACCTATATTGCAAGACGCTATATCGTTTAAAGCTGAAGCAATCGATATTGTTGATCCTACACCAATTGTTTCATCGGGTAAAATTTATACCTATCAGAATTATATTTTTATAAATGATGTAAATCTGGGTTTTCATGTAATCAACAATCAAAATCCATCATCACCTGAAAGTATTGCATTTATTAAGCTTGAGGGTAATTATGATATTTCTATAAAAGACAAAAAACTGTATGCTGATAGTTATGGTGACTTAGTGATTTTTGATATATCCGACATTACAAATATTAAACTAATAAGCCGTATTGAGAATGCGATATATAATAATGAGGTATGGACGACAAGCATAGAATACCCGCAAGCGGATTTTTATGAATATGATGATATCGATTTTGATACCGATATTGTTATTGGTTGGGAAGTTACAACAGAAAGAAGGTCGGTTGCTGAATATGAATCCCAGTTTAATTGTGACATTTGTAGCTTTGACAATGCATTGGAAAATTTTGGTGGCTCGCCTCAACCTTCTACAGGGCAGGGTGGTTCTTTAGCTCGTTTTAAAATAATCGATGACTATTTATATGTGGTGGACTATAGTGATATCAATATTTTTGACATTTCTAATTTAGAGGAGCCAAAAGTTTTAGATGATGTGCAGGTAGCTTGGGATATTGAAACCATATACAATCAAGGTGATATTCTATTTATTGGTGGCTCACAAGGCATGTATATATATGATATTAAGAATCCTGAAAAACCTGAATTCATATCAGAATTTAGACATGGCACGGCTTGTGATCCTGTGGTAGTTGATGGTAATTACGCTTATGTCACTCTAAAAGGAGGCGGATTTTGTGGAAATACTGAAAGCGGATTGTATGTAATAGATATTTCTAATTTGAAGAATCCTGAGTTAAAAGTTATTTACCCGATGGATGGCCCAAATGGTTTAGGAATTAAAGACGATACCCTTTTTATTTGCGACGGTCAAGCTGGTTTAAAAGTATATGATAAGAGCGATGCCCCTAATATTACTCTAATTAATACTTTCGAAAATATTATTGCGTATGATGTAATACCATTGGCATCATCACTTTTAATGATTGGTGACCGATTCTTATACCAATACGAATATGTAGATAATGATATTCGACTCTTAAGTACTTTTGAATTGTAAATCTATTGGTTTATTTAATAAAAAAAAGGGAAGCTAAAACTAGCTTCCCTTTTTTTATTGATTATTGTTCAGACGATATCATTTTTATATCCTCCAGTTTTACTTTAGAGTTGACAATTTCTGTTTGTTTGTCAATAAGATGGCTTAGATTTTTCAGTTCTACATTCAGTTCATCGGTGATTTCTTTGAAAAACTGTTTAGCTTGTTGTGTAGGGGCGAAATCACCTCTTTGAGAATCAGCTAATAGAAATGCAATTCTGTTATTTATTCTAATGCCATAATTAAGTGGATCTTGCCTACTTTGATTTTTAGTCATATGAATGTTATTCTCTATTATCGAAAGTTCAGTTTCATAGTCAGATACTAACTGCTGAATGGCATCATTGTCTTTCGTTTTTTCTTTAAGGTATTTCAAATCTTTTTGAATGCTTCTAATCTTAATAATTGCTTCATTAGCTTTGCTTACTTGGTCACGTACGGCAATCAGAAAATCAAATTGCTCTTGATAATCACTCTGTGTGTTAGGCAATCTTGGGTCCTTTATAATTTTAAATTCTTGTTCTTTGGATGTTCCATTGACAGTAAGTTTTAGTTGGTAGGTGCCTGGTGTTACTTTTGGACCTTCATTTGGAGAGGAATAAAAAATCATACCTTCAAATGTCTTAAATCCTGGATAACGCATATCCCAAACCAATTTGTTTCCTCCAGCTTTTACTTTTAAGGATTTTGCTTCTGAGGGGTTCAGTTTGTCCGATTTGGCATTATTTGAAAAGCTCTGTATTAATGAACCGTCTTTTTGCAGAATATCTAGTTGAACAGAATCGCTTTCTTGATATTTATTTAAAACATAGTTGATGATAACACCGTCAGGATGGTTCTTGCCTACCAATTTTGGGTCTGGTTCAGACCATCCACCCGATTGGTGCATTCTATAAGATATACCTGGTTTATAAAGATAAAAATCACTATTGGCTACTTCGGGCGACAGTTGATGAAGTGGTGTTAGGTCATCAATAATCCAAAAACTTCTGCCATGAGTAGCTACTATTAAATCATTGTCCCTGACTTGTAAGTCTCGTATTGCGGTTATTGGTAGGTTTAATTGAAAAGGAGCCCAAGATTTACCATCGTCAAAGGAAATATACATACCCCATTCTGTGCCGGCATATAATAGTCCTTCACGTACAAGATCAGTTCTAATTACTCTTGTGTAATAATTGTCTTTAATACCATTTGTGATTAATGTCCAGCTTTCTCCATAATTATCAGTTTTGTATAAATAGGGAGTGTAATCGCCAAATTTATAAGCTGTAGCTGCTACATATACTGTGCCTTTGTGAAAAGGGCTGGGATCAATAGAATTAATCATATTCAATTTTGGAGACATTGTAGCTGGTGGTGTTACATTGGTCCAAGTTGAACCATTGTCTTTTGTTACATGAATTAAGCCATCATCACTACCTGTCCAGATTACACTTTTCTCAAGAATTGATTCAGAAATGACAAAAATATTTGAATAAAATTCAGCTCCTGTATTATCTTGGGTTATCGGTCCGCCAGAAGATTCTATTGTTTCAGGAATACTTCTAGTTAAATCTGGCGAAATGGTTTTCCAAGATTGACCTTCGTCGGTAGTAACATGAAGAAAATTAGACCCTGCATATAGTTTATTGGAATCATGTCTACTGAATGATACAGGATAGTTCCAATTAAAACGGTATTTCATAATCTCAGCTCCTGAACCTGCCGGATTATCTGGCCAAACATTGGTTGATCTTGCTTGACCGGTTGCGTGGTCTAATCGGTTCATGTACCCTTTATAGGTTCCACCATAAACAATTTGGTTGTTTTTCGGGTCTGGAGCCAAATGTGCACTTTCGCCACCAGCTGTAGGCTCCCAATCTCTTTCAGTAATTGACTCGCTAGATGTTCTGTGAGAAATGCGTATTGCAGTGTTGTCTTGTTGTGCACCATAAATACGATATGGAAAAATACTATCTGTTGCTATTCGATAAAATTGTGCTGTAGGTTGGTTGTAATAACTGGTCCAATTATTGCCACCATCATTTGAAATTTGAGCACCACCGTCATCTGCAATAACCATTCGATTATTATTATTAGGGTCAATCCACAAATCATGATGGTCGCCATGCGGTGCGTTTTTAAGAGTAAAGGTTTTCCCGCCATCTGTAGAGACACCATAACTGACATTCATGATGTAAAGCTTATCTATATTCTCTGTGTCTGCATAAATACGAGTGTAATACCAAGCTCGTTGGCGTAGTGCTCTATTCTCATTTATCTTTTCCCAAGTAGCCCCTGCATCATCAGATCTAAAAAGGCCACCGTTTTCTGCTTCAATAAGAGCCCATATACGATTCGAGTCTACAGGTGAAACCGTGATGCCGACTATTCCCCAAGGAAAACCTGGTAATCCAGATTTTGTTGAGATATCGTTCCATGTATCTCCACCATCAGTACTTTTAAAGAGTTTACTATCGGGTCCGCCGCTATCCATTCGGTATCCGTTTCTTTTCATTTCCCAAGTGGTGGCATAGATAATTCTACTATTGTTCGGGTCTAAGATTAAATCCCCTGAACCAGCCTTATCGCTAACATAAAGTACCTTTTCCCAATTATCGCCACCATCTTTAGAGCGAAAAACACCTCTTGTTTCATTTGGTTTCCATAAATTTCCAATAGCGGCTACGTAAACCAAATCAGGATTTTTAGGATGAATTCTTATTCTAGAAATATGTTCTGAATCTTTGAGGCCAATAAATTTCCAAGTTTCTCCTGCATCCATACTTTTCCATAGCCCTTTACCTGAAGAAACGTTACCACGTAATGTTTGCTCACCCTCGCCAACATAAATAATATTTGGGTCAGATTCAGATACGGCAATGGCACCTATAGAACCTCCAAAATATCCATCAGAGATACATTGCCAACTATTGCCTGCATCTGTGGTTTTCCAAACACCGCCGCCTGCGGTTCCCATATAATACAGATTATTATTGTTGGCGACACCGGCAACCGTGCCAGCACGACCACCTCGAAATGGTCCGATAGGTCGATATTCCATACCGTTATATAAGGTTTCGGTATAGCTAACCGTGTGTTTTTTACTTTGAGCGCTTAAATTTTGAAATGGTGGTAAGCAGAATATTGCAATTAGAATAGTGAAGTGTAACTTTTTCATTTTAAAGTGAGTTGTAGTTAGATTCCTTAAAAATAGAATTATTTAATCTTCATTGATAATCGACATAGCCAAACTTTTTTATTTCTATGAAATTCATGATTTTATAAGGAAAGTTAGGCCTATTTAAAGGAAAAAATGAATGCCTGAAATTTTAAAGTTTAATTTTTAGTATACATTTGTAAGCATAAACAAGGTTGATGGCGAAAAATTTAGTAATTGTTGAGTCCCCTGCAAAGGCCAAAACTATAGAGAAGTTTTTGGGAAAAGATTTTAAGGTTGAATCGAGTTTTGGTCACATTGCGGATCTTCCTTCAAATGAGTTGGGAGTAGATGTCGAGAACGATTTCACCCCAAAATATATAGTTGACAAGGATAAGCAGGCTCTGGTCAAAAAACTAAAGACGCTGGCTGATAAAGCTGAAACTATATGGCTCGCCAGTGATGAGGATCGCGAGGGAGAAGCTATTTCTTGGCATTTAGCAGAAGAACTAGGTTTAGATAAGAAAAAGACCAAGCGTATTGTCTTTAACTCTGTTACAAAATCCGCCATACAAAAGGCAATTGAGAACCCTAGGGAAATCAATTACAATTTGGTGAATGCCCAACAAGCAAGACGTGTTCTTGACCGTTTAGTAGGGTATCAACTATCTCCTGTTTTATGGAAAAAAATTAAGCCAGGTCTTTCTGCGGGTCGTGTTCAATCTGTAGCAGTTCGTCTTATAGTTGAGCGAGAAAGAGATATTGAAGGTTTTGAGCCACAAGCAACTTTTAAGATTTCGGCAGAATTTCAAACAGAGGAAGGAAGTGTATTTTCGGCCAAATTGAACAAAACTTTCGATACTGAAAAAGAAGCTAAGGCCTTTTTAGAGAAAAATATATCTGCTGAGTTTTCAGTAAGTAAATTAGATAAAAAACCGGCTAAGAAATCTCCATCAGCACCATTTACAACCTCTACACTTCAACAAGAAGCTTCAAGAAAATTATATTTTTCTGTAGGTAGGACCATGCAAGTGGCACAACGATTATATGAAGCAGGGTTAATCACCTATATGAGAACGGATAGTGTAAACTTATCCAATGAAGCATTGACCGCTGCTAAAGAGGCCATTGTTAAAAATTACGGTGAGAAATATAGTCATACTAGGAATTTCACAGGTAAATCTAAAGGAGCTCAAGAAGCGCATGAAGCTATTAGGCCTACTGAGATGACCAATCAATCTCCATCATTAGAGCGAGATCAATCTAAATTGTACGATTTAATTTGGAAACGTACAGTTGCATCGCAAATGAGCGATGCCCAACTAGAGCGAACCAATGTTAAGATTAAAACGAATAAGCATAAAGAGGAATTTACTGCAAACGGTGAGGTAATAAAATTTGATGGTTTCTTAAAAGTTTACATGGAAGGTGTAGATGATGAAGATGTAGCAGAAGAGCAAGAAGGAATGTTGCCTGCGATGAAAGAAGGAGAGTCTTTACAGAATAATTTTATTACAGCTACCGAGCGTTTTACCAGGCCTCCTTACCGATTTACAGAAGCATCTTTGGTTAAAAAATTAGAAGAGTTAGGTATTGGTAGACCATCTACATATGCACCTACTATTTCTACGATTCTGAATAGAGGTTATGTTGAAAAAGGTACTATTGAAGGTGCTGAACGTAAGTATCAACAATTGATCTTAGAATCAAATAAAATTCAAGAAAAGAATCTTACAGAAAATGTAGGTTCAGATAAAGGTAAAATGGTACCTACTGATATTGGTATGATTGTTACCGATTTCTTGGTTACCAATTTCGCCAATATTTTAGACTATAACTTTACCGCTCAGGTTGAAGAAGATTTTGATGAAATAGCTTCAGGTGATGAGGATTGGAAGAAAATGATGAAAAACTTTTATAAAGATTTTCATCCAAATGTAGTTGATGTAGAAGAGAATGCGGATCGTGCCAGCGGAGAAAGAATTTTAGGAATTGACCCTAAAAGTGGAAAGCAGGTCTCTGTGCGTTTGGGAAGATTTGGCCCAATGGTACAAGTCGGTACTGTTGATGATGAAGAGAAGCCAACTTTTGCAAGTTTGTTGCCAGAGCAGTCATTGAACACCATTACCTATGAAGAGGCAATGGATCTATTTAAGCTTCCAAGAAAGCTTGGTGTTTATGAAGGGGAAGAAGTATTGGCGAATGTCGGTAGATTTGGACCTTATGTGAAATTTGGAGAAAAATTTATTTCTATGGATAAAGGTGAAAGTGCCTTTGAAATTGAAATGGATAGGGCAATTGAGTTAATTGTTGCAAAGCAGAAAGCCGATGCGCCAGTTGCAATGTATGAAGAAAAAGAAGTGACCAAGGGAGTCGGTAGATTTGGGCCTTTTATTAAATGGGACGGAATGTTCATTAATGTCAATAAAAAATATGACTATGATAATCTATCAAATGATGATATCATTGAACTTATCGAAACCAAGAAACAAAAGGAAATAGATAAAGTTGTACAAAACTGGGAAGAAGAAGGTATACGTATCGAAAAAGCACGATGGGGACGCCATAATGTACTAAAAGGCAAGATTAAGGTAGAATTGGCAAAGACTGTCGATGTAACTAAAATGTCATTAGAAGAAGCTCAGAAGTTGATAGAGAAAAAAACACCAAAGAAAAAGGCAAAAGCTAAACCTAAGTCAAAAAAGTAATATATTTTTAGATCGTAAGATCAGTGTAATATGTTCATGATTCCTAAACCACTTGTAAATGGCCTTTGATTTTTTAGTTCCGGTACCGGACAAAGTTTTGGCCCATAATGAGTTACTGCCTAGTCAATCTATTGGTAAAAATACCTATATACATACTGAAAAGGACGGGTTGCCTGTTCTGGCCAATGCTACTGTGGCCCTTTTAGGGGTTAGGGAGTCTAGAAATGCCTATGAAAAAAAGCACGAGAAGTTAGATGTCTCAGGTATTCGATTGCAATTCTACAAGCTTTTAATTGGTAATTGGAACGGTACCATAGTAGATTTAGGTGATATAGAAGAAGGTGCAACAGTAGATGACACCTATTTTGTTGTAAAAGAAATAGTGGCAGGTTTATTAGAGGAAAATATTATTCCAATAATACTTGGTGCTACCCAGGATCTTACATACCCTGCCTATAGAGCTTTTGATGGCATTAGAGATATGATCAATCTTGTGGCAGTCGATAGTAGGTTCGATTTTGGTATCGAAGATGAAATTATATCTTCTCATTCTTATATGAGTAAGATCATTACTGATAAGCCCAACAATCTTTTTAATTTTTCAAATATTGGTTATCAAAGCTATTTCAATGCGCAAGAAGAAATAGATTTAATGGAACGTTTATTTTTTGATGCGTATCGACTTGGCGAAGTCGCCAATGATATTTCATTGGCCGAACCGGTACTTAGAAATGCGCATATGGTAAGTTTAGATTTACGATCTGTTAAGGCAAGTGAAATGTCATTGTCAGGCAATTTTTCACCCAATGGTTTTGACGGTCGCGAAATATGTGCCATTGCGCGATATGCTGGAATAAGCGATAAGGTCTCTGTTTTTGGCTTGTACGAGATGGAAAACACCGTGCAGTCCCAGCAATTGATAGCTCAAATTATTTGGTATTTTATAGAGGGTATCAATTACAGAATTCAAGAATCTCCATACTCTAAAACTGAAGACTTTGTGAAGTACAATGTGCCTAGCGAAGATGAAGAATTAGTGTTCTACAAAAGTTTATTAACAGAAAGATGGTGGGTAGAAGTCCCATCAATTTTTACTTCACATACTAAAGGCCATACACCTGCGTTATTACCTTGCACCGAGAAGGATTATTTAGATGCATGTAATCAACGCATTCCTGAAAGGTGGTTTAAAGCATATAAGAAAGGCTTTAATTAACAAGAATAATTTTTAAGCATTAAAGGCTTTAATACAATATTTTATATAAAACATAGTTTTAGATGTTAGAATAAATCATTGTATTCTGAGTTTAACCATAATCGAAATTTAACCTAAAGTATGAAGAAGCTATTGTTATCCTCTATAGCGTTTATTTTTTTACTCACCAGTTGTGGGTCTAAGACTAAAGGAGAGCTAACCGGTGTCCAGGGAAAAAAGTGGTATCCGGAAAAACCATATGGAATGGAACTTATCCCAAGAGGTTCTTTCATTATGGGTAAGAGTGAAGAAGACCAAGCAAAATTATTGAACGCACCGACCAAAACGGTTACCGTACGTTCTTTTTACATGGACGACACAGAAATCACAAATAGTGAGTATCGTCAATTTGTAGAATGGGTAAAGGATTCTATCGTAAGAACCAAATTGGCAATATTGGCAGATGAGTTGGGTATCGGCCCTGAAGAGGGCGGTATCGGTGATTATGCATTTAAAGATGCAGATACTACTAGAGCATCTGTTTATGATAAGTATATGCTAGATAATTATTCTGGAATGGGCGAGACCGGTTACGAAGGTAGAGCGTTGAGTAAGGATGAGGAATTGGTCTGGAACACATCTGATTATCCAGATGAGTATTATACTGAAATAATGGATTCTATCTATTTATCTGAAGAAGAATCTTATAACGGTCAGCGAACTATAGATGTAAAAAAGCTAAAGTTTAAGTACAATTGGATGGATATCGAAGCAGCAGCACGTGCTTCTACAAAGGGTAATAAAAGCCGTAAGGAGTTTATTCGTACAGAAGAAGTGGAAATTTATCCAGATACAACTGTATGGATTAGAGATTTCTCTTATTCGTATAACGAGCCAATGCACAACGACTATTTCTGGCACGATGCATACAGTGAATATCCTGTAGTAGGTATCACTTGGCAACAAGCAAAAGCTTTTTGTAATTGGAGAACTAAATATAAGAACGACGATAACAAGAGTAGAGGTAAGCAGTTCGTTAATCAATTTAGACTTCCTACCGAAGCCGAATGGGAATATGCCGCAAGAGGTGGTATCGAAGGTGGAACATACCCTTGGGGTGGACCTTATGTAATAAGTGATACAGGTTGTTTTATGGCTAATTTTAAACCACAACGTGGTGATTATGCCGCAGATGCCGCACTATATACAGTAGAAGCAAAATCTTATGAGCCTAACGACTTTAATATGTACAATATGGCCGGTAACGTTTCTGAATGGACGAATTCAAGTTATGACCCAAGTGCATATGATTATGTATCAACGATGAACCCTAATGGCGGTGATCAATCGAATACTAGAAAAGTTATTAGAGGTGGTTCTTGGAAAGATGTAGCTTACTTCTTACAAGTAAGTACAAGAGATTACGAATATGCAGATTCTGCTCGTAGTTACATAGGATTCAGAACAGTTCAAGATTACATGGGCGAAGAGGATTCTACACAATAAATAGTAGTAAATACAGTTTTATAATAAATTCAAATTAAATTTTAACCAAATCTTTTTTATTAAACCTTAAATTCAATTAAAATCATGGCACAGTCAAAATCCACAAAAAAATTATTTAACATGGCCTACGGCCTAGGAGCATCAGTTGTAATTATTGGTGCATTATTCAAAATTCTTCACTGGGAGTTAGGTCCTTTAAACGGAGGTATTCTTCTAGCGATAGGTCTTATTACAGAAGCTCTTATATTCGCAATCAGTGCATTCGAACCAGTAGACGAAGATTTAGATTGGGCATTAGTTTACCCAGAATTAGCTGGTGCTGAAGGCAAATCTTCTCCTAAAAAAGGACAAGCTGCTGAAATAAAAGAAGCAGAAGCATCTTTATCTAAAAAATTAGACGATTTGTTAAAAGAAGCTGGTGTAGACGCAAGTCTTATGGAGAGCTTAGGTTCTAGCATCAAAAACTTTGAAGGTGCCGCTAAAGGTATCGCTCCTACAGTAGATGCAATGGAATCTACTAAGAAGTATTCAAGTGAAATGGTTCAAGCTGCCAATCAAATGGAGTCTTTAAACAGTCTTTATAAAGTACAATTAGAAAGTGCTAGCAGACAAGCTTCAGTAAACGAAGAAGTAGTACAAAATGCAAGTGCTCTTAAGGATCAAATGGCATCATTGTCAACTAACCTTTCTTCATTGAATGGTGTTTATGGTGGCATGCTATCTGCAATGAGTAAAAACTAAATTGGATTTTAATAGAACCCAAGTCAATTATTAATTAAAATCTAAAAAAATAAATCCATGGCAGGAGGAAAAAATTCACCACGGCAGAAGATGGTCAACTTAATGTATTTGATCTTCATCGCAATGCTGGCATTAAACATGAGTAAGGAAGTATTAGCTGCATTCGGTATCATGAATGAAAAGCTAGAGACTTCAAACGCAATGACAACCGCAAGTAACGAAGCGTTCTTAGGTAGTCTGGAAACTAAAGCATCTGAAGATGCAGCTAAATATGAAAAGCTGTATAAGAATGCTCAACAGATTAAAGCAATGTCTCAAGAATATTATGATTATTTAGAGTCGCTAAAAACTGGAATGACTGAAGGTCTTGAAAATCCTAAGGATTATGCAAGAATGGATATGTCAGATTTCTTAGATCAAAAATTCTTTCAAGGAGATAATCTTTCTGAAGGCGGAAAGGAATTCATGAAAAGAATTACAGATTATAGAGATAATGTAGCTGCTATTGTTCCAGCTTCTTTGAAAGCATCTGTTGTAGATCGTTTTCAAACAGGAAACGAAGAAGGTAAAGTTCAAGCTAAAGATGGTATGCAAGACTGGATCAACTATCATTATGAAGGGTATCCTTTAGTAGCATCATTGGCAAAGTTAACCGCACTTCAAGCAGATGTAAAAGTTACTGAAGAAGCAGCTTTAAAATCTATGTTAGAAGGTGAGTTAACAAGTCAAGTTTCTTTAAAGAATTTTGCGACATCACTTACAGCTACAAAATCTGCATACTACACAGGTGAGAAGTACGATGGAAAGATTATCATTAGTAAAACTGATAATTCTTCTACTCCAGTAAGAGCCGAATTAACGTTAGATGGTAGAAAACTTTCAGAAGGTTCTGATTATAAATTGGAAGCAGGTGGGGTTAAAATGCTAATTGGTTCTGGTTCTGCCGGTGATCATGAATTAAAAGGTATAATCTATTTTAAGCAAGATGGTGAAGAAATTCCTGTAGAGGTTAATAATTCATTCGCAACAATATCTAAGCCAGGTGGCGCTTTAATCGCAGCTGATAAGATGAATGTTGTTTACCGTGGGGTAGCAAATCCAATGTCGATTTCTATACCAGGTATTGCAAATAACAAAGTAAATGCTTCTGCACCAGGTTTAAAGTCAATTGGTGGTAGCAAGTATGTTATGAACCCAGGTACTGGTAGAACAGTTACTATTAAGGCTTCAGGTACATTACCAGATGGTGAACCAGTAGGGTCATCATTAGAATTCAGAATTAAAGATATTCCTAGACCAGAAGGTAGTGTAAGTAAGCAGACAGGTAGTATTAAACTTCCTAAAAGAAATGTTGAAATAGCTACTATAGGTGCTGGTTTAGAAGATTTCGATTTTGATTTAAATCTTGCGGTAAGCGGGTTTAAATTCAAAGTTCCAGGTCAACCAACTGTTACTGTAAGAGGAAATAAGATGGATGGTAAGGCTAAAGCAGCATTAGATCGTGCCAAGAGAGGAGATATCGTTCAAATATTTGATATCGAAGCTTATATCACAAATAACAAAAGTTACAAGTTGAAGAAAGTATCTCCAGTAGTTGTGGAGATTACAAACTAAATTAAATGGAATTCTACCGGGTAAGCCTAACGGTCTTACCCGGTTAATTTTAAAGTGAATCAAACATGAATTGGAAAAATGTTTTAGTAATGGGAGCGGTAACTATGTTACCAGTATCAATGATGGCCCAAGCAAATGTATTGAATGCTAAAAAACCCGATGAGGTTGGTGTGCGTACAGAAGCTCAGAAAGCTGTCGATAATGATGCTCCGTTAGCATACGGTTATGTAGATGATAGGGATATACTTTGGTCTAAAACTTTATGGGAGACCATAGATTTAGATGAGAGAATTAATTTCCCATTATATTATCCAACAGATACTATGGATATTGGACCTGATAGAAGGTCTTTATATCACGTTCTAATTAAAAATTTAAAGAGTGGAAATTTAGAAACGTATACAGATTCTTATTTCACTAAAAAAAGGTCTTTTGGCGATTTAAAAGATGCCTTGCAGATGGTTGATACTCTAGATTATGGGTATGAGCAAATGAATGCAGGTGAAACTGTTTCAGAAGAGTATATTACTCGTAGAAATATATCAGCATCCGATATAGAAGAATATCATATTAAAGGAATTTGGTATTTTGATAAAAGACAAGGTGAGTTAAAATACCGACTTTTAGGTATTGCCCCAGTTGCGCCAGATGTAAATTTTATGGATGATGATAATCCTGATATGGTGGAACTTTTCTGGGTTTGGTTTCCAGATGCACGTGAAATACTTCATGAAGCAAAAGTTTTTAACCAACAGAATTCCGCTCAGCCTATCTCTTACGATATGTTGTTGAACGCAAGAAGGTTTAACGCAGTTATCTATAAAGAGGATAATATTCAAGGTGATAGAAATATAGATGATTATATTGCAGATAATGCTTTGTTTCAGTTATTAGAGGCTAAACGTATCAAAGAAGCTATTCGAGATAAAGAACAAGATATGTGGGCCTATTAAGCTTAATAAAACATCCAATTCAAATAATAAAAACCCAATCGGAAGATTGGGTTTTTTGTTTTTGTAAATAAATGAATTCATTTGTCATTACCTTTGCGGCATGGTAGATTATATGGTAGTAGGACTAGGATTGGCAGGCACTGCTTTTTGTGAAACACTGCGTAGAAATAATAAATCTTTTGTTGTTTTTAATGATCAGTCGCAAACATCTTCAAGAGTTGCAGGCGGACTCTATAATCCTATTATCTTAAAACGTTTTACCTTATCATGGAGGGCAGATGAACAATTAGCTGTAGCGGTTGATTTTTATAACCAACTTGAACAATTCTTGAATATCCAATTTGATGAAAAGTTGCATGTATTACGAAAATTCGCCTCTATTGAAGAGCAGAATTTATGGTTCGAAGCTGCGGATAAAAAAAGCTTGAAACAATTTTTAGATACGCAATTAGTTTCAAATAAAAATTCAGGACTAAAGATCCCTTTCGAATTCGGAAAGGTTTTGGAAACCGGTAAACTAGACACTAAAATTCTCTTTGATGGGTATACGAAATGGTTGCAAAAGGGAAAAAGTATATACTTAGAGACATTTGATTATAACGAGTTGGCAATTCTACCAAATTCTGTTACTTACAAAGGTATAAAAGCTAAAAATATAGTTTTTGCTGAAGGTTTCGGAATGATGCAAAATCCGTATTTCAAGTATTTGCCCATGCAAGGCTCAAAAGGAGAATACTTGATTATTGAAGCAAAAGATCTTCAGGAAAGGAATATTATAAAATCATCTATATTTTTAATTCCGTTAGGTAATGATGTATATAAGGTAGGGGCAACTTACAATAGAGACCAAAAAGATAACTGCATTACCGAAGATGCCAGAGAAGAATTGCAAAGAAAATTAGACGACCTTTTAGGTTGTACTTATCGGATAATTGATCAAGAGGCAGGCGTTAGACCAACGGTAAAAGACAGAAGGCCATTGGTAGGTAAACATCCCAAGTATAATAATCTATGGGTTTTAAACGGTTTTGGTTCACATGGTATTATGATTGCCCCTTGGGCATCAAAAGCATTATATGATCTAATAGAAACAGATGTCCCACTTCTAGATGAAATGGATATTGCAAGGTTTAATTGAAATTAGGAGTTCTTAAGTTTAACCTTTGAATCATATTTTACAAAAATGTTGATCCAAATATTTCTAGACAATCTCATAATTACCGGCATAAAGACAATCATAGTAATTACGATAGTTATAAATGTTTGAATAAGGTTAGCGCCGATGATTAATTTTGCGATTACAAAAGCGGCAACAGCAAAGGCAATTCCTACTCCATAACTCACATACATAGCCCCATAAAAAAAAGATGGCTCAATTTTATATTTAAGGTCGCAATGGCCACATCTATCATGCATTTTAAAGATTTTACCCAAATGATATGGATTTTTGTCCAAATACATGCTTTCTTGGTGACATCTTGGACAACTTCCTGTTAAAATACTGTAGAGTTTGTTTCCTTTTTTTAACATTTGCAAAACTTTATACAAAGGTACAATTTTAAGGCTCTTTTCATCTTATTGGGAAGCCATTAAACACAAATTTTGCTTAAGAGCAATCATTATGTAAAAGTGATGTTTTTAAGAATAAACCAGAAGAAATATTATTTATGTTAAACGTTCACAACCTATCAGTATCCTTTGGCGGAGAATCTCTTTTTGAAGAAATCTCTTTTCGATTAAATGGAGGAAATAGAGTAGGTCTTGTAGGGAAGAATGGTGCAGGTAAATCAACCTTATTAAAAATGCTTAATAAGGATATGCCTTTAGATACCGGTGTTATTGCCGTTGAGAAGGATATAAAAATAGGTTTTCTTAGACAGGATATAGATTTCGTACAGGGTAGATCGGTATTGGATGAAGCATACCAAGCTTTTGAGGAAATTAAGGCCTTAGAGCTAAAATTAGATGAAATTAATCATCAACTGGCAGAACGCACCGATTACGAAACCGATTCGTATAGTCAGCTTATTGTAGATTTAAACGATGTATCTCATCATTATGAAATTTTAGGAGGGTACAATTATCAAGGTGAAACTGAAAAAATTCTTCAGGGCTTAGGTTTTAGACGCGAAGATTTTGAAAAAAAGACCGAAACGTTCTCTGGTGGCTGGCGAATGCGTATTGAGTTAGCAAAGTTGTTATTGCAAAGTAACGATGTATTGTTACTCGATGAGCCAACAAACCACTTGGATATTGAATCTATTATTTGGTTCGAACAATTCTTGAATAATTATACAGGAGCCGTTGTTATTGTTTCGCACGATAAAATGTTCTTGGATAATGTTACTAACAGAACTATCGAAATATCATTAGGCCGAATATATGATTACAATAAGCCATATACGCAATACTTGGTTTTAAGAAACGAGATCAAGCAACAACAGGTAAACGCTCAAAAGAACCAAGAAAAGGAAATACAACAAGCAGAACGGCTTATTGAAAAGTTTAGGGCGAAATCTACCAAAGCATCTATGGCGCAGTCCTTAATAAAAAAATTGGATAAAATTGAGCGTATAGAGGTTGATGAAGATGATAATAGTGTAATGAGTCTGCGTTTTCCAATATCTGTAACTCCAGGTAGGGTAGTAGTAGAAATTGAAGGTCTTTCAAAGGCATATGGTAGCAACCATGTTCTTGATGATATTAACCTTTTAATAGAACGTGATAGCAAAACTGCATTTGTAGGCCAGAATGGTCAAGGTAAATCAACTTTAGCGAAAATTATTGTTGGCGATTTAAAGCATAAAGGACATTTAAAACTAGGTCATAATGTTCAGATAGGATATTTTGCTCAGAACCAAGCGGAGTATTTAGATGGTAATAAAACCATTTTAGATACCATGATAGATGCTGCAAATGAAAAGAATAGAAGTAAGGTGCGAGATATCTTAGGTTCTTTTCTATTTAGGGGAGAAGAAGTTGAAAAATATGTAAAAGTATTATCGGGTGGTGAAAGAAACCGACTTGCCTTGGCAAAAATGTTATTACAGCCGTTTAATGTATTGGTGATGGATGAACCTACCAACCACCTCGATATTAAATCGAAAAACGTATTAAAACAAGCATGTTTAAACTTTGAGGGGACATTGATTTTGGTTTCTCACGACAGAGATTTTCTACAAGGCTTAACTAATAAGGTTTATGAGTTTAAGGACCAAAAAATTAAGGAATATCTTGGTGATGTAGAGTATTATTTAGAACAACGCAAAGTAGAAAACTTTAGAGCTATTGAAAAAAAGCAGGTAGTTGCCGTTGATAAGGAGAAGCCAAAAGAATCGAATTCTTTTCAAGACCAGAAAAAATTAAAGAGTTTAAAAAACCAATTAAGCTCTATAGAAAGTAAGATTGGTAGTCTTGAAAAAGAAATTAAAGAAATCGACCATAACCTTTTGGTAGATTACGATAAAACAATTGCGAAATCTAACTTTTTCGATACTTACCAAGCAAAGAAGAATAAATTAGAGAAGCTAATGCAAGATTGGGAAGTTCTTACATTAAATATAGAATCCATAGCGTAGTCATATTTCATAGACCATGCTTTTAGTGAGTTTCACAACATAAATGGGCGCTTTCACAACAAACGCGGGTTGGTCAACGATAAAATTTTAGTTTTTACCGTTATTAGTTGAAATTTGTAGGAGAATTCTTAATTAAAGGAATTTCCTTAACCGCCGACATATGAAAAAACTATACTATTTAAGTTTTAGCTTATTTTTTCTCACAACAGTATGTTTTGCAGAAATATCGAAAAAGGAGAAGAAAGCCTTGGTTGATTTGTACACTTCTACTAATGGTAAACACTGGGTCAAAAAATGGGATTTAAATACTCCGGTTTCTCAATGGCACGGTATAACAATCGAAGATAATAAAGTAATTGAAATTAATTTGTTTCATAATAATCTTATGGGACCTATATCTTCTGAGATTGGAAAATTAGAGCATCTTAAAGTATTAAATCTTGCATTTAATTCTTTAACCGGTGCACTTCCTGCAGAAATAGTTAACCTGTCTAACTTAAAAGTATTAAAATTAGAGATGAACAGGCTCAACGGTGAGATTCCTAATGAAATTGGAAATTTAAAAGAGTTAGTAGAGCTTTCAGCTTTTAATAATTTTCTAACAGGTGAAATTCCTGCCACAGTAGGAAATTTAAAAGGTTTAAAAATTTTAAATCTTTCTAGTAATGATTTGTATGGAAATATACCTGCATCGTTAGGGCAGTTATCACAATTGGAAACATTAGGCTTATTTGAAAATAAATTAGAAGGCGCTGTTCCAAAAGATATGGGCATGCTAAGCAATTTGAAAGAGTTGGTTTTAGCGAATAATAGACTTGACGGTGAAATTCCTAATGAATTTGCCCAATTGGCAAGCTTAGAAGTTTTTCAAATTCAAAATAATAATTTCAGTTCTTTTAAAGCTTTAGAGTTTTTAGAAACAAAAGAATACTTAGTTTTTGATTATGATAAAGATGATAGAAAACTTGAATTTAAAGATATCAACTTTAGTAAGACCAAAATGGCCGATACGAAGTTTGAAGATATAGAAGAGTAAGAGTAGTTTACACTTTTAGTTAGTTTGGTAAAAGAAAGAGATGTTGAACAGCATCTCTTTCTTAGTTAAAATACTTTAACATTTTCGAGGTATCATAAATTTATTTTTTGAACGTTATATAGTAGGTGCTTTTTAGTCTACCCCTGTTTTTTAAAAGAGTTGACAGAAGTATGCCAGTTCAAAAATTCACTCCACGATTAATTAATTCCATATTATGAAAAACATTCTAAAATATACTTGCATATTTTTCTTTATGGTGAGTGGATGCATAGCTAATGCACAAATTCCTAAAAGTGAAAAACAATATTTATTAGAGTTCCACAAAAGTACAGTCGGTGAACAATGGCAGAATACTTGGAATTTAAAAGCGGATCCATCTTCGTGGTACGGCGTAGAAATAAATGATGGGCACGTTGTTGGCTTAAAATTATACCGAAATAATCTTAGTGGAAAAATTCCCAATGGTATTGCCGCTCTTACCAATTTAAAGACTTTGAATCTTTCATTTAATACCTTAACGGGCAACTTGCCTAAAGATTTATTTGAATTAGAAACCTTAAAGTCACTTCGGCTTGAGATGAATAAGTTAAGCGGGACATTGCCTCAAGACTATACAAAAATGAAAAGCCTTGAAGAGCTATCTATGTTTAATAATTTATTTCAGGGAGCTATACCAAGCGGAATTGGAGAATTGGAAAATTTAAAAGCTTTAAATCTTTCAAGTAATTATTTAGAAGGTAGTTTACCCAAGTCAATTGAAAAACTATTGAATTTAGAAAGGTTAGAGCTTTTTGGTAATAAGCTGACTGGGCCAATAGAGGTTGATTTAGGTAGGCTTGTAAATTTAAAGGAACTTATACTTTCTTACAATCAATTTGAAGGTGACGTACCAAGTAGTATGGCTACATTAAGTAATCTTGAATTTGTGCAATTACAAGGCAATGACTTTAGATCTTTGAATTCATTATTAAGAATGCAAAGTCAAAAATTAGCTGTTTTTGATAGTGACGACGAATTTTTAAATATGAAATTAGGTAGTACCAAATCGAGCAGGACTCGAGTGGTAGATACAAAGTATGAAGATGTAAACAGAAATTAGAAGATTTTCAATTATATAGAAGGGATGCTAATGCATCCCTTTTTTTTGCGCTTAACATTCAGAAAATTCAGCATACTTTATGATTACTTTAACCATTTAAATGTTAAAAGCCATATATGTTTTTTTGTAGTTTCGCTTTTTAATTAGTTTGAGGGTGGGTTGATATGATTTTCAGCCAAAAGATGTATTAAGTATTCATTTAATTTTATTAGGAGGTTCAATTTGCATATTTAGCTAGAGTACCCAGATTACTGTGGTTTTCTTTCCAAATTGAATATGCTGCGTGAATGATGATGATTAATAAATTATTTATATCTCTAAGATTAAACCTTTTCTGTTTTATACGGTCTTTATCTTTTGAATTTAGATGAAGGGGTTTGATAATGAAACAATTTGTGTCCGTATAAGACAATGAATAACTGAAAACTGAAGTATATAAATCAATCAATTACTAGAACTGATAAAGTCTAAAAATTATATTGCCAAATGAGAAAAATTATTTTTACCGTACTGGGTATTTTACTAATTGTAGTATCCTTCTTTTTATCTAAGGTTATTATAGATAGTAAAAAAACGTTTAAACCAAAATCTGAAAAAGTGGTTAAAACTGTTTTTACAGAGGTAGTTGAAAATGGTACTGTGCCTATTGTCGTATCGGCAAACGGTAATTTAACGGCAAAACAACGTGTAGAGTTATATGCCGAAGTTCAAGGTGTATTTAAAAGAGGTAGTAAACTTTTTAAAGAAGGGCAAGCTTTTCGACAGGGTGAAACGGTAATAAATATAGATGCCGATGAATATGCAGCAAGTGTTCAATCTGCGAAAAGTAATTTATTCAATCAACTTACGGCGATAATGCCGGATTTACGTTTAGATTATCCAGATATATATTCAAAATGGCAAAGCTACCTTACCAATTTTGATATGTCAAAAAGTACTCCGGCACTTCCTGAAATGATAACTGAAAAAGAAAAATTCTTTATATCTGGTAGAGGTATTTTGACAAGTTATTACAATGTAAAGAATTTAGAACAACGACTTTCTAAATATCGTATTACCGCTCCATTTTCTGGGGTGCTGACTGAAGCTTTGGTTACAGAAGGTACTTTAGTAAGGGCAGGTCAAAAACTAGGTGAATTTATTAATCCAGAGATATACGAGCTAGAAGTTTCTATCAGCAAGCGCTACACAGACCTTTTAAAGTTAGGTGAATCGGTAGAGCTTACAAATTTAGATGACAATACTACGTATAAGGGTAAAGTCACTAGAATCAACGGTAGTATTGATCAAGCAACACAAACCGTTAAAGCATATATAGAAGTAGATAATAAGAACTTACGTGAAGGTATGTACTTAGAGGCCAGTTTAGATGCCAAAAAAGAGGAGAATGCTATTGAGGTGGATCGAAGTTTGCTTTTAGATGGAAACAGAATTTTTGTAGTACGTGATTCGGTTTTGGATATCATCGATGTTAACCCTGTTTACTTTTCAGATAAACGTGTAGTGCTAAAAGATGTGCCCAATGGCGTAACCATAATGTCCAAACCGCTAAGTGGCGCTTATACAGGTATGGCAGTTAAAATTTACTCCGAACAACAAGAAAATACAAAAGGATAATGCGTAAACTGATAGAATACTTTATTCGGTATCATGTTGCCGTTAATGTTGTGGTAATTTCTTTTGCCCTTTTTGGTATAGTAGGTGCAAAGGCTTTAAAATCATCTTTTTTTCCTTTAACGGATTCTAAGAATATTGCAATTACCATTACCTACCCAGGTGCTTCACCGCAAGAGGTTGAAGAGGGTATTGTGTTAAAGATAGAGGATAACCTTAAAGGCCTGCAAGGGGTTGATCGTGTTACCTCTACTTCTAGGGAGAATAGTGGTACCATTAATGTCGAAATAGAAAAAGGAGAGAATATCGACTTTATGCTATTAGAAGTTAAGAATGCGGTAGATAGGGTGCCAACATTCCCAACTGGTATGGAACCTTTAATTGTATCGAAGCTAGAGGCCGTTCGTCAAACTATTGCTTTTGCTATTAGCGGTGAAAATATTCCCTTAGCGACTTTAAAAAGTGTTGGTCGTCAAATTGAGAATGACCTGAGAGCAATGGAGGGTATTTCTCAAATAGAAATTTCAGGATTTCCAGCAGAGGAAATTGAAATAGCCGTTAATGAAAATAACCTTTTGGCTTATGGCATATCTTTTACTGAGGTTGCTAATGCAGTAAGTAATGCCAATATTCTTGTAACGGGCGGTAATATTAAGACCGATGCAGAGGAATATTTAATACGTGCAAATAATCGTGCATATTATGGTGATGAGTTAAATAATTTAGTGGTTAAGGCAGACCCATCAGGTACGGTTATTCGATTAAAAGATGTGGCTATCGTTAAAGACCGTTTTGCAGAATCGCCTAATGCGACTTACTTTGATGGTAATTTATCGGTAAGTACTACAATTACAAGTACCAATAATGAAGATTTAATATCCTCTGCAGAACAGGTAAAAGAATATATAGAAGATTTTAATGATAAGTACAACAACGTTAAGTTAGACATTGTGTCTGATCAGTCGACAACCCTTGTTCAACGTACCCAATTATTGACGGAGAATGCTATCATGGGTATGTTGTTGGTACTGATTTTCCTGTCCTTGTTTTTAAACACAAGATTGGCATTTTGGGTAGCCTTCGGCTTACCGGTAGCATTCTTAGGGATGTTTGTTTTTGCTGGTTTCTTTGATGTAACCATCAACGTTTTGTCTTTATTCGGTATGATAATCGTTATTGGTATTTTGGTAGATGATGGTATTGTTATAGCCGAGAATATTTATCAACATTACGAAAAGGGAAAAACCCCTGTACAGGCTGCTGTAGATGGCACTATGGAGGTATTGCCTCCGATTATTTCCGCGATTATTACTACAATATTAGCCTTCTCAATATTCTTGTTTTTAGATAGTAGAATAGGGGAGTTCTTTGGTGAAGTTTCTGTAATCGTTATTCTGACATTAGTGGTTTCATTAGTAGAAGCATTAATTATTCTACCTGCTCACTTGGCGCACTCCAAAGCATTACAGCCTTTAGATGACAAACCAAAAAGCGGATTAGGAAAGGCATTTGCCAAACTACGGGTTATTAATGAGTTTGGTGATAAAATGATGACATGGATGCGCGATAAATTGTATTCGCCCGCATTACATTTTGCAATGAACTATAAAATTTTTGTTTTTAGTCTTTTCTTAGGGGCACTTATATTAACCTTGGGTTCTATTGGTGGGGGTGTTATTAGAACTGCATTTTTTCCAAGAATAGCCAGTGACAGGGTAGGTATAGAATTAGAAATGCCTAATGGTACTAATGAGAAAATTACAGATTCTATTATTTCCATGATTGAGGAAAAAGCAGAAATTGTAAATCAAGAATTGACAGAAAAATATCTTAAAGGCACAAATAAAATGCTTTTTGAGAATGTTATTAGACGTTTAGGTCCAGGTTCATCTACTGCACAATTAAATATAAACCTTTTGCCTGGTGAGGAAAGACCCGATGAGATTTCTTCAGATATGGTAACCAATAGACTAGAAGAACTAGTTGGGCCAGTCATTGGGGTAGAAAGTTTAATATATGGTTCAGGTGGAAACTTTGGTGGTTCTCCTGTGTCAGTTTCGCTCCTGGGTAACAATATAGCAGAGCTTAAAGCTGCAAAGATGGAATTAAAGAACATTTTGTTGAATAACTCCAGATTAAAAGATATTGCTGATAATGATCCAGCTGGTATTAAGGAAATTCGATTGACCTTAAAAGAGAATGCCTATTTGTTAGGTCTGGACCTTCGTACGGTAATGGCACAGGTACGATCAGGATTTTTCGGTGTACAAGCACAGCGTTTTCAACGATCGCAAGATGAAATTAGGGTGTGGGTAAGATATGAAAGAGATGAGCGTTCTTCGATTACCAATTTAGACGATATGCGAATTGTCACTCCTACAGGTGAACGTGTTCCGTTGAGTGAAATAGCAGATTACACTATTGAGCGTGGCGATGTTGCAATTAATAGATTAGAAGGCAGGCGTGAAATTCAGGTATCTGCAGACATGAAAGATGTAAAGGATAGTCCTACGGATATCATGACAGAAATACAAAATGTCATCATGCCCGAAATACACTCAAAGTATCCAACGGTTAATGCTTCCTATGAAGGGCAGAATAGAGAGTTGGGTAAATTAACAGGGTCTTTGAAATTGGTAGGATTCACCGTTTTACTTTTAATATACATCACTATTGCTTTTACGTTTAGAAGCTTTAGTCAGCCATTAATGTTATTGCTTTTAGTGCCTTTCAGTTTTACGGCAGTAGCATGGGGACACTGGATTCACGATTTTCCTATCAACGTACTATCGATTTTAGGAATCATTGCCTTAATTGGTATTATGGTGAACGACGGCTTGGTGCTAATTGGTAAGTTCAATTCTAACTTACGTGAAGGTATGACCTTTGACAATGCTATTTTCGAAGCAGGTAAATCTAGGTTCAGGGCAATTTTCCTTACCTCGATTACAACTATTGCAGGTTTGGCGCCACTAATGTTAGAGACTAGTAGACAAGCGCAATTCTTAAAACCGATGGCGATTTCTATTGCCTATGGTATTGGTATTGCCACCATATTAACGTTATTGATGTTGCCACTATTTCTATCGTTTAGTAATAATATAAAAGCTGGTAATAAAATGTTGGCTTCGGGTCATAAGATTACAAAAGAAGAAGTAGAAAGAGCCATTACGGAGCGTAAGGAAGCTGCACATCTAGAAGGTCAAAAGAATCATTCAATCGAGGATGAGAGTCATCACGATCACGCAGAAGTTAGTTCAAATATTCATTAGAAATTAGAAGTATAGTATAATGATTAGATTACGATTCATCCATTTATTGTTGTTAATTCCATTTTGTAGTGTATTCGCACAAGAGAATACACTCTCAAAAGAAGACGCGATAGCACTTGCCTTAAAAAATAATTTTGGGGTAATCATTGCTAAAAACAATTTAAAAATAGCCGATAATAATAAGAACATTTTAAATTCTGGCTACTTGCCAAGTTTAACAGGTAATGCTGGTGGGTCATTTGATCAAAGCAATCAAGAAGCTACTTTTCAAGATGGTAGCGTTAGGGCAATTGATGGTGCCGAAACTACACGTTACAATGCTTCTTTAAATTTAAATTACACCTTATTTGATGGTCTAGGCCGTTGGTATGATTATAAAAGACTTAAGGAGGAATATGGTTTAAGTGAACTTGAAACTAGAGAAACCATAGAAACAACGATGATACAGTTATATACTGTATATTTTGAAGTGGCAAGACTTACTGAGAATATTAAGGTTTTAGAAGACACATTTTCGAATACACAAAAGCGCTTACAACGTTCTGAATATAGTTTTGAGTATGGTCAGACAAATAAGTTAGATGTTTTAAATGCACAAGTAGATTTGGTAAACGATAGTATCAATCTAATGAATACAAGACAAACATTTAGGAATACAAAACGAGATTTAAATCTATTGTTGAATCGAGATCTTGCAAGCTCTTTTGAGGTCGATACTGTTATCGCCTTTGTAAACCCTATAAGTTTAGAAGAATTTTTAGATAAAGGTATTGCGAATAATGTAAGCGTATTACAGACCGAAAAAAATATCAAAATAAACGATTACGCTTATAAATCTAGTAAGTCTGTTTTTTTACCAACCGTTGGCCTTACTGGATCATATGGTTGGAACGAAGGTAATTTTCCTGCAACTAACTTTTTAGCTTCAAGTGTTTCAACAGGAATATCTGCCGGTTTGAATCTTACTTGGAACCTATTTGATGGCGGTAATGGTATTACACAGATAAAGAATGCGAAAATAGTTCTGGATAACCAAGAAACTATTAAAGAACAAATAGAGCAACAGGTTTTAAGGGATGTGCAAAACGCCAAGGAAAACTACCTAAATAGATTGCAGGTTTTTAGCTTGCAAGAACAGAATGTCGTGACCAATCAGAATAACTTTGAACGCTCTAACGAACAATTTCAATTAGGTAGTATTACATCTATTGAATTTAGGCAAGCTCAAATAAATTTATTGAATGCGCAGACGAACAAAAATTTAGCAAAGTACGATGCTAAGTTGGCAGAGCTTCAATTACTACAACTTACGGGACAATTATTAAATATTGAACTGTAACAGTTACTTAATAAGGTAAGGTATGGACATGTATATCAAAAGAACAAATAGCGAGCTAATAGAGATACTCTATCAACAGTCACTTCTTACGTTTGAATCTCAGATAAGTTTAAGAGAGGAAATAAAGAAACGTGATATTCAAGTAGATCTTAGTCCGTTAGAAGCTTCTATTTCCAGTAAACTAACTCAAATAAAGAATCTAGAATATTTGAAGGATTTCGGATTTAAAGCGGATAAAAATTCTGATGGCATTACAGTTACCAGAACGAACAAGGCTTTGTTTACAGATGTTATCGCTATTATTTTAGGGGTAATCGTTTTTTTAATAGGAATTTACGGCTGTATAAACCTAGCGTTTACTTTTATTAATGGCGACGAGTTAGATGTGTTTACATTGGCCTATAAGTTTGCCATTGCTGGCTGCATATTTATTGGAATTGGATTTTTTAGCGGTTTAAAACGGGTATTTGATTATTCTGGTTTTGAGCTTACAAATTTTAATGGTTTAATTACCTTAAAGAAACGTTTCGATCTTAAGTTAGAAGAGATTAAGGCAAATGCATCTGAACTATTTGTAGAGACTGATGAAGATACTTTGTTTTTGAAGTTAGGTAACCAGACCATTTTTACTTCAAATGCCGATAATTTGGTACAGACCCTTACACTAAAAGAATTGGCTAAAAAATTGAAAGGGGCATAAATACTATGTACGAGCATTTTTTTCAATGTCCATATTGTTGGGAAGAAGTTTCTATGCTTCTCGACCCATCTATTACCCAACAGACCTATGTAGAAGATTGCGAAGTGTGTTGTAACCCAATAGAGTTAACACCGCGTTTTGAAGATAATGAACTCATTGCCTTCGATGCTCAAAGTATAGAGCAGTAGTTAGTTATTGAATTCTATTTTACCACCAAAAGTATCATCCTTATCAATAATTTTCGGATTTCCGTAAACTTGTATAGCTCCACCAGCTTTTACTTTGGCAATGATTTTTTCACTTGCGTAAACCTCTGCAATACCACCACCTAAAACGATTACTGAAGTAGACCTAGACTTTAATCCTTTATTGTACAGTTTGCCGCCGGTATTTATATTGGCATCTTGGTAATCAGTAGTGCCAGAAAGCTTGATATCACTTCCACTAGTGCTTTTCGCATTAACCGTATCTACTTCAATATTTAAGGTGATAGTGGAAGCTTCTTGCGACCTAATTTCTATTGTCGAACTCTTAATTATTCCACTAGAAACGATTCTTGCATTTTCGTTGGCATCGATTACAGTTAATTCTTCGGTGTAGTATAGTTTAGCATTAACAGTATTGCCAGATAAAAACTCATTAATACCCATTTTAACCTTCAAGAGTCCATTATTTTCGGTAATGCTAACATCCTCTTTATCTTCACCACTCAACACAAGTTTATTCTCTTCTCCTTTAATAAGATTTACGGTAATGCGGTCATAAACCTTGAGTTCGGTAAATTTCTGTAAAGGTATAGTTACAGTACTTTGTGCAAAACAAGAAAGGGTTGAATAGATAAATAGAGTGAATAGTACAATTGGTTTCATGTGGTATTGGGTAATTGGTGCTTCAAAGTTACACTTCATTTCTGATTTATTTACAAAACTAGGTTTTCGATATTTTTTAAGAGGTTTGACTGTAAAAGTTAAATAATGATAAGGTGTTCGCTTACGTTTTACAGTTTCACTATCTTAAACAAGTAATTGTCTTCATTGCAGCGTATGAAAAAGAAATATGTAGTACTGGCCCTGGTTGTAGCGTTAGGTATCGTTGGCTATGCTGGTGTTGAATATTTCCCAAATGCTGAAAATGCAGTAGTGCCTGAAACTTTAGATTCCATACCTACACGGCGAGAACTTAGAGGCAGCTTTTTTGAAAAACGAGAAATACTTGTAGTGTATGCCGCTAAGGATAGTGTGTTAAGCAACAAATATGAACAGATACTCAAAGAGCTTTCGTTGCTAGAACCTACTGAATCTTGGCGCAGTGCAAAAATTCTTTATAAACGAGCTGATGAGGTTACTGACGAAATTCTTAAGAAGAATGTTGTTTTTCTGTTAGGGGCTATTGACGAGAATGAAATTCTAGAAAAATTTATAGACCAAACTCCATTTCAGGTAAATAGGAGAGCGATAATGATAGGTTCGAATAAGATAACGAATAAGAATTCTATTTTATCTGTAAGTTTTTATCCGAATCCTTTAATGTCCAAAATACCATTTAGTTTTATGACAGGAACAGATGCGCAGCAGGTATTTGATTTCTTTGCCGAAAAGGTAAAGGACAACGGACGCTCTTTTTACTGGCAAAATCTTAATTATGAACTCTATAATGATAATGAACGTGTGGTCATGGGAGATTTTAATGAGCAATGGAAAACAGATAATAGTACATTTTTTGATTTCTCTAAGGGAAACAAGGTGCTTCTTAATGCAGAAAAGTATCAGTTCGTAAATCATAAAAATGCATTAAAATCAAATGAAGTAAGAAGTCTTGAGGAGCAAATAAAACGAAACACCTCCAAAGTGTTCGCTTTTCTAAACAATGATGATTTTCCGAAAATCACCTATAATTTTTATAGCAACACAGAAGAGAAGGGCTTAATGACAGGTAATACGAACCAAGCACATTACGATACGTTGAATAATTCTATTCATATCATTGCCAATAAAATATATAAGAACAACAACATTGGTAAGGATAATGAACTACTGCTGCGTAATATGCTAGGGGTTTCTAAAAAGGATATTCTCACCCAAGGTTTACCCATTTATTTTACCGATAAATGGCAAATGAAAGGCTATAAATATTGGTCTGCACGGTTGGCAGAATCAGAAAATACATTGTCGGTTGCGGAACTGCTCGATAATTCGTTTCTAGAGATGGAGTCTTCTTTAATACGAGATTGTTTGGCAGGGGCTTTTGTAGATTTTTTAATGCAAACCTGGGGTAAAGAAATCTTTTTGTACCACTATAAAGATGGTGAACTTACGACCCAAGAAATACAAAAATTAGAAGGGAAGTGGCAACTCTATTTAAAAAGCCTGTCGAAGACCTATCCGAAAGAAGAAGTGGTTAAGAAAGAGCTCCCGTATTTAAAAGGATTCAATTTTGCTCATGAAGGCTACAGTATTTACAATGGTTATGGTTCTAAAAAGGCAACAGAATCGCTGTTGAAGCAAAAGTCTATGGGCAGCAATGCAATGGCACTTGTACCCTATACAGGTATTAACAATATAAATGCAGCGACACCACTCCGTTTTAGTAATAGTGCCGGTAGTGAGAATGATGAGGCTGTGGTTCATGCATTATCGACTGCACATGATATGGGTATGTATACCATGTTAAAACCTCAAATATATGTTGGTGGAAGTTGGCCTGGCGGAATTGAAATGCCTAGTGACGAAGAATGGGATTTGTTTCATGACCATTATTATCGCTGGATTCGCCATTATGCCTTTTTAGCTGAAATACATGGTATGGATGCCCTTTGTATAGGCGTCGAGTTTACAAAGGCAACGTTATCGAGACCTGAAACTTGGCGAAGTATGATCAAGAAAACAAGAGGATTGTTTTCGGGTCATATCACGTATGCTGCCAATTGGGGAGAAGAATTTGAGAATATAGAGTTTTGGGATGACTTGGATTATATCGGACTAGATTGTTATTACCCCTTGAGTAAGAATGATAATCCTACCGATGAGGAAATGAGCGAGAGCTTCAATAGGGTAAAAAAGAAAATTGAAAAGGTATACGAGCGTTTCGAAAAGCCAATTGTTTTCACTGAAATCGGATTCAGAAGTGTTAACGAACCATGGAAGAATCCGCATGCAGAGGCAGATGAAAGCATTAATGAAGAAATGCAGGCACGTTGCTATGAAATCATCTTTAAAGGTATTGAGAACGAACCATGGTGCAAAGGTATACTGTGGTGGAAGTTTCCAAGCTTTTTAGAGTACCGTGGTGAAGACAACAATGCCTTTACGCCCAATAACAAATTAGCAGAAGAAACCGTGCGTAAATGGTTCACTAAATAATTAGAACACATCCGTTTACATAGCTGCTTTAAAAAGATAGAGAACTATTCCCTTTTCGGGAAGGCCAAACTATCCGCTGGGTACGTTTGTTTTAGATAATTCATCTGCGAATCTGCCCAATCAATAATTTTTTGACGTTGAGCATCGGTCAAGTTAGCTTCTGGGTGAAGTCCAAAATAGGTATAAGAAGGTAATGGCATTTCTTTTTCTTCAACCATCTCTTTAGTTTCCTCTAGTTTATGATTTTGTACAAAGAGTGGCATGTTCGTGAACTCAGAAAAATTCAAGTGCTTTTTACCATCCTTAACGTGATCGGCCAAAAACCAAGCTGCAGGCTGTACATTCGAATACCAAGGATATTTGGTAGTATTGCTATGGCAGTCATAACACGATGACTGAAATATGTTTTCTACATCATTGGGTATGTTGTATTTGGTTTGTATGGCGAAGGTTTCATTACCTGAAATATTCTTTTCTGGTCGTATAAATTGAATGATAATGAAAATGGCGATGAGTGCGAAAATGATTTTTTTTAACATGGTAAGCAGTTTTAGTTCTAGTAATTGTCTTTTCTAAAGTTATAAATTATATGGATATGAAAGTATTCTTTGCCTCGCTAAAAAAGTTCAGTTTTCTTTTTAGACGTTTCATCTTGCAATATAGACGCTTCAGTTAAAAAGCCGCTATTCGTGGTAGGGTTGTACTGTACATTTGTATCATCAAATAAAAAGAAACGTAATAAAATATAAAAACATGAAAAAAATAAAATTAATTTTTGGTTTAGTACTAGTAGCGGGAGTTCTTATTTCCTTTACGGCAGAACAAAAACATAGAAAAGAAATGAAGATTGCAAATGCTTCTTTATTCAACGATGTTACTAATCCGTTCGAGGAAGTTTTAAAAGATCAAGCCAATGAAGTTATTCTAGTTTCTTCAATAGATCTTAATGTAATCGAAATCGAAGAAGATATAGATTTAGGAATTGATACATCAGAGTATTTACCATATGGTTTTGATGCTTACAAAGGGTATCAAATAGATATAGCAGATATATGTGTTTTAGAAATAGAGGAAGAAGTAGAATTAGGTTTTGACGTTAATGATTACCTGCCTGCAAATTTCGACCCTTATAAAGTATAGTTTAAATTAGTTAGTTGATTAAGGTTGGTTGATAAAGGCCTTCAAATTTAATTTGAAGGCCTTTTTTGGCTTCAAAAACTAGGCGGCGCATCGACAGTAAAATTGATGTAAATTTGAAAAGCGCTCCTCTAAAGCATATGTCATGATTTTACCGACAGTTAAAAAACAACAGATTATTAAAATTGCCCTTTTGTTAGCAGTTTTGGTTTCCTTGCCCAGAAACATTCATGTATACAATATGATCAGCTCTGGCAACGAACAGTTTGAAAGTGTTTGGGTGGTTGATTTTCTGTTCCGTTTGGTGTTTATGGTCTTTTTCTCTTGGGCAATCTTAGAAATCAATGCCAATGTGGTGTATATTAAATTTAAACTTAGAGGCACCTTTGCTACTGTAAGTATTATTGTGTTGGATTTGGTAATGCTTTTTGCCACCCTAACCCTTTGGAAAGCATTACACCCTATAATAGTCGATAGTCCTTTATCTAATGAGGGCAGGGGCTTTTTGACCTTTGGGTACGTTACCTTGTTGATCGTACTTTATTTCATTGCCAGAATTTTACGCTTACAAGCGAACCAGCGGGTAAGCGATATAGAGAACGAGCATTTAAAACATCAGAATCTACAGAAAGAGCTTACGGCTCTTAAAAACCAGATAGATCCTCATTTTTTATTCAATTCACTAAATTCGTTGACATCGCTCATACGCGATAATGAACCTGCAACCCAATTTGTAAAAAAGCTCTCGTACATGTACCGGTATATTTTACAGAGTGGCGATAGTGATTTGGTGAGCATACGCGAAGAGCTTAAGTATTTAGAAAGTTATACCTATCTCATGAAAACCCGTTATAGAGAACGGTTTGAAATTGAGGTCAATATTGCCGAAGGATTAAAGGGGCGGAAAATTCCGCCATTGGCGCTGCAACTTTTGGTAGAGAATGCCGTAAAGCATAATGAAATTTCAGAATCTAACCCGTTATTGGTTCGGGTCTATTCACGAGAGAATTCTATTTTTATAGAAAACCCATTACGCCCAAGAACAACAATGGCAGAGGGTACCGGTACCGGATTATTGAATTTGAGAAAAAGATACTTGCTCTTACAGCAACAAGATATACTTGTACGTACTGAAAATGGTATCTTTCAAGTAGAACTTCCTTTAAGAAAAATAGAATGAAAATCGTCATTGTTGAAGATGAGCTTGCCGCAAGTGATCATCTTGTCTATTTATTGAACCGCATAAATACTGAAATAGAAGTTTTAGCTATTATCGATACGGTCAAAGCTGCCGTTGCCTATTTTTCAACACCACATAATGCAGAACTGGTTCTAATGGATATTCACTTGGCAGACGGAATCTCTTTTGAGATTTTTGAACAGGTGAAAATCGATATTCCAGTGATATTTACGACGGCCTATGACCAATATGCGCTAAAGGCCTTTAAGGTGAATAGTATTGATTATTTACTAAAACCTATTGACGAAGAAGAATTGACCGATGCCCTAACCCAGTTTACCGTGCAGGTTAAGGAAAAAGAACAGGGTATCGATGATGACCAATTAAAGGGTCTGTTGGGGTTGATAAAAGGCGATGCCGATAAAAAGAGCTATAAAAATACGTTTCTGGTGAGCCAACGGGATCAGTTGATTCCTTTAAAAACGAATGATATTGCTTATTTCTTGATAGATCTTGGGTTAGTAAAAGCAGTCAGCAATGATAACCAAACCTATATGGTAGACGGTAAATTGGAAGATATAGAAGAAAGTCTAGACCCAACCCTTTTCTATAGGGCCAATAGGCAATGTATCGTAAACCGCGAAGCGATCGTAAATCTAAAATACTACTTCAACGGGAAGCTTATTTTAAGTGTAAACCCGGTCTCGAAAGAGCGTATAGTAGTAAGTAAGGCCAAAGCATCGGACTTTAAAAACTGGATGGGTTCTTAAATTATGTTGGGGAAATTATTGTTGTCTCTATACTTATTCTAGTTGTAGTGGAGGGCCTATAACCTTCATATCATTTTTTTCAAAAATAAGGTTCATTTCCGCTACTGTGGGCTCATGGTCTAAGGCGGCTACGGTTACAAAGAAATCCTCTAATTTGCCTGCGGGTTGTAAAATCACGGTCATTTTTCCTTTTTCAGATTTCTGTGTCCAGGCGTGAGGAACTTTCCTAGGTAAAAATATACTATCTCCCACGGCCATATGATATTTTTCCTCACCTACTTGAAAATAGTAGGCGCCCTCTAAAATGTAGAATATCTCGTCTTGTGAACTATGTACATGTAACGGGGTTCCTTTTCCTTGCGATAATGAGGTCTGCTCAAATATAGCAAGGTCACCATCTGTGTCCTTTCCCGATACCTTAACATCCAAAATATTGGAATTAACCCCCTTCAATTTTATATGGCCATGAAAACGACCTTCACCTGATTTTATTTTAAAACCCTTTTCCACTTTTTTGGTCATTTTTTCAAATGATGAAAACGCCAACATCGGTATTGTGGAAATCACAAGAAGTGCTGCAAAGAATCCTTTTCTTTTCATAATTAAATGTATTACGTCATGTATAATATTTTTTTTTGTAAAACGTTAAAAACCAATCTAATGTAGGTAATAATATAATTGCTAATTAAAAATGTCAGTTAAATATTAAAGGATATTTCATACTATTTCAAACGGAAGAATCGATACAATTATTTGACAATTGTATGGGTTTCAAAAACCAGTACTTTCTATTAAAGCACGTAATTAAAACCGAGATTTTTCATCCACTTGTGGGTAGGCCATAATAGATAATGTATAACTACGATGCGTTTTATTCTATTATCTAGATGATTGTTTCTAATTAGATATCAACTTATTTATTGACGAATACAGTTAACGAGTGTTCTTTTAAATTGTTGAAAAGATTCTAAATTTCAATTTATGCAATGCCCTTTATCGTTTTCCTACCTTATCAATAGGCCTAAAACGTAATGCGCTCCAAGTTTCGTTGATTGATACAGCTGTTACCGTGGTAATGCCAAATTCTTCACCTGTAGTTCTAATGGTATCTCGGTTAATATCTGTTTTTATTTTAGAGGTCCCTTTTGGATACCCAAACCATAAAACACTATCGTCTTCTATACGCTCTAAACTGTTTGTAAGAAAGTCTAGATATTCTTTTTGGTTGTTTATAAAGACCAGGGTATTTTTACTTTTATCTTCTTTGTGTAAAGATGTCTCAAAGCCAAGTTCCACAAATTTATCCTCTAGGCTATCTGGGGCATTTAGTACAATGCCTTTGTCTTTGAATTTGAATTTTTTAATGGTTTCCTGCATTTTATTGGTATGTGTTTATGATACTAGTATTCAGGTTACTAGTATTTTGAATGAAAAATAAGAAATTTTGAAAAAGTGAATACGGTAACATTCTGTTTTTAATTGATACAGTTTGTACCTTAATTTAGGTAACCTCTTCAGGGATAAATGATTAATGTTACCCTTACTAATCGGTTATTTTCGCTTTAATATTTTGGCAATGGTTTGCTCTAATTCATCAATTTTACCAAAAGGTTCTATTAATGTTGGGTTGGTGAGGTCTATTTGTGATTTATCAAATTCACCTACTTGCATGGGGTAAACCAATAGGTAACTCATCGCGTTGAAGTACTTATTTAAATACGATGGTATTTTGCTCATATTGCTATCATAAGAGGGCTTATCTTTTCTACTCAAAACAATAACAAGATTATCATCTTTCTGAAATTCACTTTTAAGTTCTAAAAAAGTATTCCAATCTTTAAATTCCCTGAATTCATAGACTAGCGGGTTTTTTAATTGCAATGCATCAATAGCTGCGTTGGTTTCTTTTGTAGCAAAAAATATAAGTTTTGCGCTTGAATTTTTGGCAATATTCCAAACCTTGGTTAACCAAAACGGAAATCCAATTTCTTTCTCGGCATGGGCAGGTACAATAATTACATGTCTTTTTATAGTGCCAAACGGCTGATAAGGTTTGTAAATAAAGGTGGTTGGGTTACATTTCGATAAAATGCCTTCGGTTAAATTTCCTAAAAAAGAATCTGAAATACCTTTTTTAATATGTAGCCCTAAGATGAGGTCAGTGATTTTATGTTCTTTGGCCACACTCGAAATTCCGTTTACAATATTAATGTCATATCGTAATAAGGTGTGTATGGTATTATCGGTTGCCGAAGCGGTTACCGTTGCATGTTCAAGAATTTTTCGGGCATGTTTATCCGCAGAACTTCCCATTTCATAATCATCAACAATACTTAAGGCATACAGTCCATTTGTGTTGTTTTTAGATTTGGCAATGATGCCTAAATTAATCAAGTCATCAGTGGTATCGCTGTTGTTTATTGGTATTAGTATATTCTCTATGTATTCTTCATCATACGCTGCCATACCAGACGTTTCTAAAAGGGCAATATTCTTTGCGCCTTTTTGAGCTACGAACGTTGCAATGGTACAGGTAAAAAGAATCATTAGAATTGTGCCGTTTAGAATGCTCTCGTTGAGCAAGCGAATTGGTTCGCCTGTTGCTGTTTCACCAATAATTAAATTATAGCCAATTAAGACGGCGGCGAGTGTGGCTGCTGCTTGGGCATTGCTTAATCCGAAAATCAATCGACGTTCATCTGTAGAAAAGTTAAACGTTTTTTGGGTAAGCCAAGCCGCTAAAAATTTTGCCGATGTGGCAACAATAATCATAATAGCAGCCACTTTAATCGTTTCCAAATCTTTAAAGAAGACACGGTAATCGACCAACATGCCCACACCGATTAAGAAAAAAGGAATAAAAATGGCATTGCCAACAAATTCGATTCTGTTCATTAATGGCGAAGTACGAAGAATAAGTCTGTTGAGTACCAAGCCCGTTAAAAATGCACCGATAATAGCTTCTATTCCTGCAAGTTCTGCTAGAAATGCACCAAGAAACACCATCATTAATACAAAAATATAATGTGAAATATTATCGTGAAACCGTTTAAAAAACCATCTGCCAATGATGGGGAAAAGCAACATAACCGTTGCCCCGAATATGAGGATGGAAACTGATAGCTTCACCCAGAATGTTACATTGACTTCACCCGTATTCATTCCCACAATTACAGCAAGCACCAAAAGGGCAAGCGTATCTGTTATTAAAGTACCACCCACTGTAATATTCACGGCCCTATTCTTAGCAACGCCCAATTTACTGATGAGCGGGTACGCAATTAGGGTATGTGATGCGAACATACTGGCCAATAGTATCGATGTAGGTATCGAAAATTTCAAAATATAAAGGCTTACTATCATGCCTAAAATCATAGGAATAATAAAGGTATAGAGTCCGAAAACCAAGCTTTTTTTACTGTTCTTTTTAAAGTCGACCAAATCCATTTCCAATCCGGCAAGGAACATAATGTATAATAAGCCAGCCGTACCCGAAAGAATAATGCCGCTATCGCGCTCCATTAAATTAAATCCATTCGGACCAACTACTGCACCAGCAATAATAAGACCTAGCAGGGCAGGTATTTTTATCTTATTTAAAAAGATGGGGGTAAATAGAATAATGACCAGTATCAATAGAAATTTCAGTACCGGATTGGTAAAAGGTAATGTAGTTTCAACGATGTTCAATGAAATCATTTAATAGGCGTTATTCAACCCTTTAGTAAAATGCTTCAAGATTGCTTCTTACAGGTAGTTGATGATTGTATATACGGTTTTGATAGCCATAACGATTTCAAAACCAACGAGTAAACTTAGTGAATACCCACGGATATTTCGAAAGTAAAATTAGGGGAAGATGAAGAATGTATTTTGGTAATGAGAGAGGATATGTTATATCAACTAGTACTTCACTAGTAAATTATTGATTTGTTGACTTATTTTTTAGAATAAAGACTTTTATCATCCTTCAACAGCCTTGTTG
The DNA here is from genome assembly GCF_900109345.1 of Maribacter orientalis. Classification (GTDB taxonomy): domain Bacteria; phylum Bacteroidota; class Bacteroidia; order Flavobacteriales; family Flavobacteriaceae; genus Maribacter; species Maribacter orientalis. Next base: position 137,153 of record NZ_FNZN01000002.1, on the reverse strand, counting down.
ATCATATCTATAATTGTATCGTTGGGTATGATATCTATGGTTAAGTTAATACGGTCGGTGGCCCCATTATTGATTACCCGGTGCGGATCGGTTAATCGTAAATACCAACATTCACCCATTTGCATAGGTACCACGGTGTCATTCAAGATAAACGAGACACCATCATTGGTATCAATGGGTATGGTAAGTCGGATCATTGATTTCTCTTCCTCTATGGCCAAGGTGGGGTCTGTATGCTCTTTAACTACCGAATTTGGCGCTAAAAATAATAGCCTGACCAAATTTACCGTGGTGTATTGGCTAAACGTATCGACTATACTTTTTAGATAAGGCGATTTTTCTAAAAAAGTGGTATTCATCCAATCGGTCCAAGAGCCGTCTGCATAATCGTTTGCCGGTGGCGGGTAAGGTAATGAAGTGTCTACCAGATGGGCTGGCGCTCGCAAAGATAGTACCTTATAATATTCGTACTGGTCATTTTGTAAGGCCTGTGCCTCGGCAAGCATCTGATCGACATCGAAGGTAAAAGGTAATCGTATGCTATCTCTAAACGGTTTCTTAGGTTCCATGTATGGTTTGGCATTTTAGGCCACTGGTGCGCAGTAGTCTATTTTGTTTTTATTTTTTTAACGTCATTACGAATTGGGTCAACCCTTGTTTTGCAAGCACGTTGTCTTTATTAGAGGCAACGGCACTACCGTAACCATTTGTTCATTTTCGGAAATTCTTCTTTGGTGCACAGCGACATCCATTCTAATAGGGGTAAGCCCATATAATTTTTACTATTGAATTGTTCAATGAGCCATTCAGAGTCATCTTTATACCCACCGGGATGAAAGACAATATCCAAGTTCAACTGCAAATGATTTGCTGCGGCATACGACCAGAGTATAGCTGCTATTTCATCGCCGTCGGTTGGCCAATCGGCCGATATTTTTGGTGTGCCAATGAATGGTCTGCTCGTTTCTTCCGTCGTTGCAATATGCCCCGCCTCATGTAAGAGGTCTCCCGGATATTTCAATTGTTCCAAATCCATTAAAATGGTACCGCCCTCAATTCGCAGTCCGGGCAAAAAGGTGTCCTTAGGTAAACTTTTCTCGACTACCGATATGTGGATCGAGTTTAGAAAATTTACAATGCGTGCTAGTAGCTGTGGTTCGGTATTCACTGTTCTAAAGCTACGAATTTATTTTTTCTGTTCGGCTATGGTGTGTAGCACACTATACTCATAGCATTGATTAGCCTCAGATGCGAACAATACTAGAAGCGGACACCACTAACTTGGGAATATTTTCGCGGTAGTACAAGGTACTTTGGCCAACGGTATTACGCTTCTATTTTATCGATCATCTCTTTAAAAAGGCCCAGTAAAAATTTCAGTTTTCCAGCATCACCAGCAGCGGTAAACTTTTGGTTTTCAATTTTAACCCCGTACCAATCTTCTTTTCCATTATCGTTACGGATCCACGCTAGGTTCATGGTCGCTATCGAAGTATTCGAAATATCAATTTCTACTTCCCATCCTGGGTTATCCAAGGTGGTTATTTGTATGACCTCACCATGTTCCCAATTGCCGTCACAATTATCTTTGAACCAATCTTGTATCCAATCTAAAATCTCCATTTATCGTTTTGTTGCTTAGCTTATTTGTGTTTTTTCAGAGTTACAATTTGGTATATGAAACATAACTAGTGCTACTCATCAATTTCGGCATCGGGTAATTCTAAAATGGTGGAAGTTGATAAGGCATTACCCGCAATGCCTTTTATAGAACCGAACAGTACATTTATATTTTCTTGTACGCCCCAAATCTGCTTTTCACGAACGGCAAAATTCTTGAACGCCGCTTTCTTTTCATAGTTCAATTGCTTGATCATAGAATCGTAGTTCTCGACAATTCTATTGATATTCTGCACGAACTCGTTACTGGTTAAATACGAGTAGAGCAGTTCCATCTTATCGCCTTTGTTTTCGTCAGACGATTTTATCGATTGGGTTTTCAATAACAACTCCCGCAACACTAACGACACACTTTTTACCTCGTTAAAACCGCAGATCCACACGCCGTTCTTTTCTCCGAATCTATCCATGTCTGGCGGAAAGGTCTCGGTAACGATTACCGCAATATCGGCCTTGCAGTTAATTTGGTCTTGCTTTAGTTTATTGATCCAATCGTTACTGAAATTCTTGGTACGCTTACTTTCGTATACAATAGAACCACAGGTTTGTTGTAACGAATTTATAACCGTCTGTACGCAATCTGCGCCACGAATACCCTTACCGATTTCATCTATATCATCGAAAGGGTAGGTGGCTCTTAAAAGCTCTTCAAGCGCCAATTCTTGTACCTCGCCTTGCATTTGCATAGAACCTTGTTCGGCCTTACGCTTCATTTCATCAATAAGCTTTCTTTGGTCGTCTAGTTGCTTTTGGTATTCTTTCTCTTTCAGCGCCATCGACTCGCGTTCTTTGGCCTTGGCTTTCTCCTCTATTTCGGTCTGTTTCTCTAGCAATTCTTTTTGAACGTTCAGTTTAAGGTCTTCGGCCTTTTCTTTCAGTTCATTCTCCCGTTTCAGCAAATCGATTTCTTGCGCACGTAAGGCCCTGTTTTCCTCTTTCTTTTTCTCGTTCTCTTGCTGTAGGGCTTTTAATTGTTGCTCAAAAGTTTCGTTGGTCAGTTTCTGTATTTTCTCCGATTCTTTGGCAAGGCGTTGTTCAAGCTTTTCTTTGAAGAGCTCGTTCTCTTTTTCTTTCTTTTTCTCGAACTCCTCTTTTTCAAGGGCGAGTTTACCACGTTCTTTATTAAATATCTCTGCCTGCTCAGCGACTTTACGCTCGTATTCAGCTTTAAAATGCGCCTGCATTTTACCAGATAGCGCTTCTTCTACATCAAATTCGTGACCACAATTAGGACATTTTATTTTATCTACCATGTTTGTTTAAATACGTTTGCGTTGTGGGTTCTCCGTCGTTCTAGTATGAAATAAGACTAGTGTATAAAGATATAAACCTATATACGGTTAAGCAATAGTAAGCGCTATAGTTTTCAACACTTTGCTAAGAGGATACCCAATGCACGGTGCTATATATTTTTTGAAATACTGACAAATGTCATATGTTGCCTTGTCATGGAATAATAAATTTGTTCGTATATAAACCACCGATCTATGATATCACAGATGATACCACTTGTTAACTGGAGCTACGGCGTTATTCTAATTGCCGTTTTCGGAGCCGTATGTTTAGCAATTGTACTTATCGTACTTAGTTTAATGAAGAACGATAAGAAAAAGCAAGAGTAGCTGCTGGGGTTTTTTATATGCTACAAACAACGATAGTTTACTCAGATTCCCCCGTATGCGTATTTCAATGTTGCCCTGCTTATTGATACAACACATATCTCGGTGGTACCAGCCCGTTTAATCGCATAGATACCAACATTTGTGCCCTATGGTGGGTAATATGGTCTGCCAATAACATAAATATTTGCCGTTTACTTCTGTTCAACCCAAAATAATCTAGCTCATCATTTAATTGCGCAGGTTCGAAATCTTTTAATAGTGTAATGGCTTCGGTAAAGGTTTGGTCGATACGTGCCATCATTTCTGCTTTTGTTTTGTTGGCAGGTTTAAAAACGGTGTCGGTTTGGTATACACGTGCTGCTCTGTCGCCTATGAGTGACTGACTATGCCAATCTAGCGCAAAACCGATATGCATTATGCTCTCTGAAAAACTCAGTGATTCTTCTGTGGCTTTATAGTCATACTTTTCTGTTGGCATTAGTTCTGCCACAAGCAATAAATACTTTCGAGAATTTTCTAAACGCTCTATAGAGTCGTCAATGAAGTTGTTTTGTTGGGCGAGGAGTGGTGTTTGTATTGTGATTAATAGGAGGAAGACTGTTAAGCTTAGGATTTGTTTCATGATGATGGATTTTATAGAGTCTTTAAAACGTTCCGTGTATGGTGTCGTAGCATCCCGCAGGGTGCTCTATACACTATACATATTGTGTGTGCCCAGTATGGGTGTCTTTTAGCTACAGAAAGGTAGCTAATTCATTTAGAGGGTGCAAGTCCCTTATGGGCAGGGGTAACGCCTTGAACCATTAGTAAGCTGCAAGGGTGGTAATCGTGAGATTACATCTGAAGAAAGCAGGACTACAAATTCTGGTACTGACGAACAGGAACCTTATATGAGGCTATTAGGTTGGATAAGCAAGCACATCATTGTAAAGTCCAAAACATGGAAAGTGATAACCGAAATAGTAGATAAGGCAGGGATCAGAAGAAAAAAGACGCTCTTACCTGGGGAGGTCTCTACAACTACGAGTTGGTCAAGTAGAGAAGTCAGCCGAGGTCATAGTACCCACGAGAAACGAGTTGCATAAAACTGCATAGGTCTCACAAGTGGGGAAGGACTGAACGCAGTCCTTCTGGAAATTATTCAGGGAGCATTGATTTTCGTTAATGGGCAACCCCCAGAAAATCTGTAGCCCTTTAAAAAAGTAGAGAATAGTTTCGATTGGTGTAAAGAGCGATTGAAAAGATGTATTGCGAACCGCCGTATACGAGACCCGTACGTACGGTGGTGTGAGGGGTGTACTCTGTCATTTGATGGCAGAGCCATCCACTCGATTATGCGTATTCACTTTCTTAATTGATCATTGTTCGGAAGAAGGGCTTTGAAGAAAAACCTGTAATCCGGTTGACCGTTCCAATTCAGTTATTAGTCTTTGTTCTTCATCTCTATCATCTGGAAATGGTTCAATTGTTATGATAACTCCAGTTCCTTGAATTGATAACTCTTTAATGACAGGAGAATTTACTGATAGTTCACAAACTTTTCCCGCTTTTTCATAGATAGAATTATAGAATAAAATTCCTGAATTAAACTTTTGGTAATTTAACGATAGAGGTAAAATAATGATTGTGCCAAGAATGATTGTCGCAATGGTGCCTTTATAAAACCATTTTCGACTTTTGCTGTTTTTTAATCCCAATACAAAGAAGACCAAAATTGATGCAAATGTTATTCCTATGAGATTGGTAACGAACAATAAAATACTTCCATATGCTAAAATAAAATGTCCCTGTTCAAGCATTATACCGCAAGTGCAAAGTGGAGGTACTAACGCTACTGCTATCGCAACACCTGATAATATTGTGGAAAATTCACTTCTGTAATAACCCCAAGCACCCGCAGCACCTGCCAATATTGCTATTCCAATATCTCTCAAATCAGGTGAAGTTCTAGTTAACATTTCTTTATTGGGAGTTATATCGGGCAATGTCAGACTTATGATGTAAGCTATTAGGATAGAACTAATCATTCCAAGAATAATTATTCCTAACATTCTAAAGGATTGAATTCTCCAACCTAATGCAATAGCACCGCCAAGTGCTACAATGGGTTGCCCCAATGGAGCAACAATCATTGCACCGATTATGGTTGCTGATGAGTCTTCAGAAAGTCCAAGTGATGCAATACCCACACTTATAACTAGCATTAAGGCGAAAGAACTTTGCCAATCTTTTTTGTAATGAAAAAAAAGACTATTGAATGCAGTAGTTCTTTCTTTAGGTGAAATATCTTGAGAAAAGAAATTCTTCTCTATAAAAGTGTCTTCTTTGTTTGGGTCTATGTGCATCGTTAGATATTCAGTTTTGATTACTCATTAAGTTTTTGTATATGGAAAGTTGCGGGTTTGCGTGCGAGGAATTTCCGAAGGAAATTCAGACGTAGCAAACGTGCAACGACCTTTATTTAAGCACAACACCAGCAATTTTTTATAAACTTCTTAAGTTTGATTTTCAGTAAATCATTGATATAACTAGAAAGAACAAAAGAGAGAATTAAGGTTAGTATACACGGTGAAGCTTTAGACTTCGACAACATTGATAATCCTCTCTCTTTTACTACTTGAATCACGTTCAGTTCTGTGAGACCTTGATCTCGTTTTCAAGTTGTTGTGATACCGGTAGCCAGTTCTTTCATAGATCAGTTCCTATGAATAAATATAAAGAAACTTTTGGAGTTGACATCAGTAAGGATGTCTTTGATGTGCACGGTAGTTCCCAAGGTCACAACCGGTACAAGAACTATGAACCCGGTTTTAAGAAGTTCCTTAAAGAATTACCTGACGGTTCATTGATGGTAATGGAAGCTACAGGTTATTATCATTACAGGCTTGCACAGTTTCTTTACAAAAATGGAGTAATGTTATCCGTTGTAAACCCTTTGTCCATTAAACGTTTCATCCAGATGAAATTGGCCAAGGTAAAAACGGACAAGAGCGATGCGAAGGCTATTTGTGAGTATGCTTTGATCAATGAAGTTCCTCTTTACAATGCTTTGACAGATACGCAGAGTGAGTGTCTACAGTTGTTCCGGTTATTGGATACTTATTTAAAACAACGTACCGCAACTAAGAACAAAATACATGGAGAAGCTGTTTTGGGCATACCCTCAAAGTTTGTTTATCGTTCTTTGATACGTAACAAGAAGCAGCTTAATAAGGAGGTAGCAGCTATCGAATCAAAGATTTTGTCATTGGTGAAAGTGGATCAACAAGAACAATTGACCTTGTTAACCTCAATACCAGGAATAGGGCAAAAGACTGCATTATTTTTAATAGTGGTAACTGATGGTTTTAGCAAGTTCGAAACGGCATCACAGCTTTGTAGTTATGTTGGTATAACCCCAACGATACGTGAGTCAGGAAGCAGCGTAAGAGGTCGTGCAAGGATAAGCAAAGTGGGCAATAGAAAGCTTCGGAATTTATTATTCCTATGTTCCTTTAATGCTTGTAAGCACAACAAGGCTTGTAAGGAAGTTTATGAGCGAATCGTCAACAAAGGAAAGAGTAAGAAACTGGCATTGATAGCAGTTGCTAACAAACTACTCAAACAGTCTTTTGCTATTGTAAAGTCTGGTAGACCATATGATGAAACTTACGTTTCGATACTGCCTAGGTAAATGAGAATAAATAGCATAAAAAAAGCTCAAAGAATCAGATTTTAGCTTCTATGAGCCTAGAATAGTATTGTCTCAGATTAAGGAAGAATTTACTTGTTTTTTACCTCAGTTCTTTGTTAGCGGAAGTTTTTATAGTATTTCGTATAGAACTTGTTTAATTTCTTTTTTATTTTTTTCTGATTCAGCATCATTCATACTGTTAATAGTTGGATTAATATATTTTTCATAATCATTCTTTTCCCCTATTAGACTTAGAATATAGAGTTTATCATGTATCTTAAGTTTTGATGATTCTATTTTGGAAATAAGTTCAGATTTATTGAAATCATCAGAAATTTTAAATCTTCTGTGTCTTATTTCCGTTTGAGTTTTTATCCAATTCAATAAGCTTTCATCATAATCTAGTTTTTTGTCAAATAACATTTGAAAGCAATAATAAATAACTTCCGTCAGATCTAATCTCGTGTACCAATGGATGTGTTTTTGAAACTTAATGAACCTAAGTAAATCATCACGTTTTGTTATAGACAGCACAGATTCTGAGCCAATAATTGTTGGAAGAATTAAGTCTAGAAATTTTAAAAATGACTTTGTTTCACTGTTAAAGTAAATGTTCAAATCGGATTCATTGAAAGGGTATGGGTAAAATTTGACTTCCTTATTTTTTATAAAGGCAAATACTGAAGGTTCATCCTTTTTATTATAGATTTTTATATTGTCAAAATTTAACAACTCGTATTCATTTAAGCCATAAGAACTAAATTCCTCTAATTCAAGAATGTATTTCTCTATTTTAGGAAATTTCAAATTTGGATACTCATTTTTTAATGAATTTACATATTCATTTAGGTTCTCTAGGTCACTCATTCCTATTGAAAAAACAATAGAATTAATGTAATCATACTTTATTTTTTCATTTTCAATTAGTCTTATTGAAAGTAGAAGTTCTTCTTTATACTTTTCAGCATACGATTCTGAAGATATTTTTTCAATATATTCAGCGAGATCTCCTTGCTTTTTAGTTTTTTCAAAAGCACAATGATATTGGGTAGGTAAATGGCCACTATAACTTTCTATATAATCTGCAGTATTAATATAATCAACAATGGAATTTCGAAATTCTTTTGTGAAAACAATCTCTGCAACTGGCATCACCGTATTATACTCAAAAAGTTGTTTTTTCAATTCAGTATTATCTGATTTTAGGATCTTTATAAGTTCCTCTTTTACATCTTGGATATTCGACTTATTAATTAAAATTTGAACCAAATTGTGTTTTAATAAGGAAGATGTTTGTTCATCATTAACTTCATTAACAATTCTTTGGACTAAATAATTTTGATACGTTTTTGTTTCTAAAAGTGATTCAATAAAATATTTGAATGACCAAACTTCCCTGTTGTGTTCATATTCCGGACCATGATTTTCATCTTGAGATAGAATTTCTTTAAAAACTTGATCAATTAATTGAATAAAAAAAGGAAATTCAACTTCTGTATCATCAATTAGTGCTTGAAATACTAATTTTAACGGACGGTACATTTCTTCAATAGAATCATTAACACTTAAGATATCCTTTAAGATATTCGTAGAATACTGTCTTCCTAACCTACCTTGTTCAGTGAATTTAAAAGATGACGCTGACAACTTAATAACTTCAGCCCAATTAGGATTGAACACATACTCATCAAGATTTTTTGCATAATAATCTTCTTTCCATCTTGTTTTAAATTCTATGGAAGTAAAATATTCCTGAAAAGTTTGATGAACAAAACCGAATAGTGATTCTCCATTTTTATCCAAACCTTTTTCAAATAGAAATCCTGCATCTTCACGCAAGAAATTAATCAAATCCTTTAGGTCTTGTGATTCCTCTTTTTTGCTTTGATAAGGATAAACATTATTATATTCCTGTTTAAATAGCGATTTTAATTCAGTCTCAGTAATTAGACCTGTAGAATAATTCTGATGTATATGATATGAAATGGGTGCTAGAATTGATATTAAAGTTTCTTTATCAAAAGAAGAGTTTCTTTCGGTTTCTCTCTGTCTAACCCAATTTTCTAAAAAAGTCGAAGTCGCGATATCGTAAAGGGAAACTCGTTTTTCAGGCAATGCCCCACCTTGATGATGTATTAGGGCTATTATTGTAACTAAAAGAGGGTTGCTGGCCATCTTTAGAACAGAATCATTCTTTTTAATAGATTTGAATAATTCTTTTGCACTTCTCTTCGCTACTTCTTTGTCGTTATCTGAGTTTGAAGCAATAGATAAATACCAACTATTAACAAATAGTTCGATTTGTTCTTTTTTAAATTCCACTACTTGCAGATGATTAAAATAACCATTTAGCCGAGTTTCTTTATATCCAACAATCCTTGATGATACTATTACTTTTATTTCTGGATATTGAGCAATAAAAGAATTAATTCGATTAACAACGGAATGTCTTAAACTAACATTGTTGATTTCGTCAATTCCATCAATTAAAACTAACAAATGATTACTTTCAAGTTTCTCAGTAAATAGAAATTCAAATTTTTTATCAATTTGGTCAATTATATATTCTGATAATTTTTTTGAAGTAGTTGAAACATATTTCGAAAATTCACTTCCCTTAATTATCACTGGTACTAAATCACTTAATTGGCTTTCAGTTGGTCTTTGAGAGCATATTTTGTGTGCCAAGTGTTTTAAAATAGTAGATTTTCCTGAGCCTGGGTCTCCAAGAATTACTATTTTGTTAAAATGGATTAGAGCCTTTTCTATTGAATATAATATCTCAATATCTTCTTTTTTTTCAGTCGAACCAATTTCACTTTCAATTTTTAAAGTTAATGGGACGTAAATTTTTTCAAGATTGATTTTAACTTGTGTATTGTGTATTTTAGGGGAAAAGCCTTTTATATCTAGAAAGTTGTAGTAGTTTGTTATATATTTATCATACTCTTCTAACCCTTTACAATACAGATCCCACTTATCTAATTCAGGCTTGTTATCAGCAAACTGTTCTTCTAATAGAGTACAGATTCGATTGATTTTTTTTAAATCGTTTTGTTTATTTAATTCTAAATAAACGTTAGTTCGGTCAATAATAGACTCAGCCTTAAAAATGAATTTTCCTTTGGTAGTTTCATCTATTTTCGATTGATCATATTTAGACTGTTTTTCTGTTATTATGAAAATAAAAAGCCTATCAAAATCTTTATAAATTCCTTTTTCAATGAATTTTGTCAATGTGTGTTTAACCTTTTTGAGGTCGGCAGTTGATGTTACTTGTATTGCTATTCTATTTGGTTTATCTCTTAAGTCAATGCTCGGATAAGTTTTGTTCTCGGAATAATTTACATTTTCAAGATCACATTCGTATATCTCGTTTAAAACTTTGATTAGGATATTTTCAGCATGAGTATTTATACTAAATTCTCCATTTGAATTTAATATTTTGATTTGTTCCCTGAATCTAGAAAGAAGTTGTGATATTCGATATAATATATGTTCTTGATTCATGTGTTTTTTAATTTCTGCTAACAATTGGATATAGTTACTGGTAATTATATCCCCCAATATCAAGGAATAAAGTAACTAGTATTTATCTCTATGTTATATAATTAGTTACGCTAAAGCATTAGGGGGAGTGTACTTTGCTTGGTGTACTGCAAGATAGCGATGAAGGTGGTATATTTTCTTACGGATTACCGTAAAGTTGTAAGAAAATGTCATTTTTAGGTTACGAAAATGGTGAGTGGGTGTATGCCGGTTTTGGTACAGAAGACCACACCGAAAAGTATACCCTTTTTTGCCATAAAATATTCAAAGATTCGAGATATTTTTCTGTCCCTAAATTCAAAAAGGGTCATTTCCGGTTCGCCATCTTTGATTTTGACTTCTTTTTTTTCAACAAAACTTTTTTGAATAACGACAGCGTTCAGTCCGATAATTTTATGTAGTAATATAATATCCGTGACTTTTCCATCGTACCCTCCATTTTTTTGATTTCTGACATATCCATTATACAAATCCTCTCTCGGGGTATACTCCGCCATATTTTGGATGAACATATGTAAAGTCCTCCGTAAAAAGTTAAAAAGCGTTGTCGATATCCTCTACTGTCGAATAAGCTTGAAATAGTTTAAGGTGTACATCATACGATTTCTTAACAATGGTTTCTAACGAATCCTTATGGGCTTTTATGCCGTGCTGTGCAATAATTTGATTCGTTACCTAAAGAATTAAGAAAAGAGAAACTACTATTTTCAGATGTGTTTTCCTATTCGATTTTGGTTGTTTTAAATGTTTGTTAAGGCACATAGTTTACACATGTTAAAGATTCAAAAATTCTATATATTTTTAAATACTTTACATCCAACCAAGTTCTCGTAATGCCCACGAAGAATTCCAAATCTTAGTCATACTTTCTACCTTATCATCATCGTTCATTTTTAAAGCATATACATATTCTGAGTTTGTAGTTTTATTGCTTGGTGGTATTGGTCCTCCATCTCCAGAATGCGTACCTGTAAAAGTGGCAAAAAATAGTGCAGTACTAGTGGTTTCATCATAAGCAGAAGAATGCACTTTATAAGAACAGCCAGGCATTGTAATGCTCCCTAACCCTTTCATCCAATTAACATAATCCTCAAGTTTTGTAACATCAGTTATGGGCTCGCTTTGAGCATTGAATTTAGCATTTTCTATGGCAAACTCTTTACAGGCTTCCCATCCTTTTGCAGATTCACAATTGTGGAAAAATGTTGTTGCGTTTTTAAAAGCTTTCATGATTTTATGGTTTAAATGAATGATTAATTAATACTCTAATTTGTATTGTTATACTGACAATAATTTATGCTTATTTATTTGTATTGTCGTTACTAAATTACCGCCAACAATTGTATACGGTAATATGTACTTATGTTACCAATAGCATGGAGTATAGGTAATAGCTCTTATATGGGTGTTTTAAATTTAGCTATGCTAAAGTGGTAGGGGGAGTGTACTTTGCTTGTTCTACTGCAAGGTACAGAAGATTATTGTACAGCGACTTACAGATGTTCTAAAATCGAACGAAATCTTCTTTTTATTACAAAAACGGTGAGGGCATTTCAATTGTGCCATACATACAGCAGGAAGGATCCATTTACGAAACGCGTAAAATCTTTTCCATCTTACGGCCCTTTGCTAACTCATCTACCAGCTTGTCTAAGTATCGTACTTTTTGGGTTAACGGGTTTTCAATGTCCTCAACCCTATAGCCACAAATAATACCGGTAATGTATTGCGCATTTGAATGTAATGCAGCACGCTCAAAAAACGTTTCAAAAGTTACTTTTTCATCTATAAGCTTTTGTAACCTGTTCTCAGTAAACCCTGTCAACCACTCAATAACTTGGTTCAATTCTTCTTTGGTTCTCCCTTTCTTCTCAACTTTTGCCACGTAATGTGGATACACTGATCCAAATATCATTTTTGCAATACGCTCATCATGATGGCTTGTTGATTTCATGAGGTAGTTTGTTAAGATTTTATATACAATTTAATTACCGCTAAATGGAGTCCCGAATATTCCCACCGCAAGTTCTATCCAAATGAGTATTAAGACACTAAAAATAGCGACTAGTAAAACCAGCTTATAGGTCTTGTTCTTTATTCTTCTCGTTACCGTTTCGATGGCCAAACCAGCAAAGAATAAAAGTCCTCCGGCGATTATAAAATCTGCTATTGTCCATTGTACTTCATTGGTAAATTGCATTGCTATGAATGGTATTAGCAATATAACCAATGTAATAAGCGCAATACGTATAGGTCTTTTGTTTTGCATATGTTATTTACTTTTTTTAATCTCCGTTGTTATGTTGTCAATTAAATTTTCAGTTTTTCCTTTTCATTCTTTTGTATTTTTCAACGCAATATCTAACCATGTTTTTTTGTAAACAAGTCCACTTATTAATTCCTCATTTTTTGACAATAATTCATCTGAAATAGATGATGTGGAATATTCAAAACCTAAATCAGTTAAAAATTGGCGGTCTTCACAAATAAACCCATCCCTTTCGATCTAGCACTTATTAGCTATGTTTTATACACTTTGATATATAATGTTTTCTTCTTTAACTAATTTTAAATCCATTCCGTTTGATATTCTAAATCAATAGGTTGATAATTTATATATTGAACAATCCTAGGTTTGTCAGATGTGTTTGGACTACTTCCGTGGGGCAGACATTGATTCCAAATGATAAAGTCCCCCGCTTTTGCTGCAATGTGTTTCTTTTTATAATCATTCAGTAAATTAATATCTCTTGGGTTTTCATCATCATTCAGATTTTCTAACCAATTTTCAATGTTTTTATGAAAACCAGGAATCACTGTGAATGCACCTTGGTTCTCATCTGTATCTGATAGATACAAGAGTCCCTGAAGGCCAAATGGAATTGGTGTTTTAAGACTAACATCCCAGTGTAATTTTGGTCCAGGAAATTTATAAGACCTAGTCTCTGGTGGATTAAAACTAACTCTATCCATACTTACTAATAAATCTTTTCTATTCCAAAGTTGCTGATATGCTATTTGAATTTTTTTAGAAAGTCTATTACTCTCTAAAATTGGGGAGTTAAACAATTGTATCATAATCCCATTTTTAAGAGGATGAGGCTTATACCAAGAATCAGGTTCGGAACTATTAGCTTCAATGGTATTGTATATTAAGTTGACTGTTTTTATACAATCTATTTCAGGCACAGCGTTTTTTAAAATTATATAACCATTTTGATGCCATTGTTCTAGTTCTGATTGATTAAATACTGTTTCTTCAGGTATAAAATGATTCTCTTTTTCACTACTAACGACAGCATTAAATTGTTCAATAATAGGCTTTGATATTCTACCATTCTTTAAAATCCAACTTTCGAATTGATCGAAGGAGTTATTTGATTGCATCAGATATTTTATAGTAGGCTCTGTTCCGAGTCCTAAGGCATTAAAAACACCATTCATATATTTCCAATCAATTTTTTTAATTTCTCTATGATTCTTTTTTAATTCTTCGTAATAGTTCCATATTAATTTTAGGTAATAAATTCCAATCTTACCGCAATCCGTTATTTTTATTTCACTTTGATTTGACATTTTAATAGCGCTAGGTGTATTTTATGGCTAATAGCATTTAACGTACGGGTATATGAATACCTATTGCTATCTAAACATAGATGTCATAATACGTATGCTTATTTAAATATAACGCTAAAGTGTTAGGGGAGTGTTCTTTGCGTGGTCTACTGCAATATACAGAAGTTTGTTGTATGTTTTCTTAGGTACTTGAAAATGAAAGAAGCGCATTTTTTTGGTTGGGAAAATGGTGATGTTGTTTTTGGATTGGTAATGCCTATGATTTTCGACAGCGCTCAACGTGATATTTAAACACCATACAATAGTGGTGCAAAACGATATATTAGACACACAAAAGATACACTATAACAATGCCTTTTTAGAAAAGCTTTTTATCAACTAGCTATTGGTATTTCTACAAAATCAGGAATGTACTAGGTTACTAGAAAAGGTTCGTTGGTATCTATCTCAGACGTATTAGGTATGAAAAGTTGAACGATTATTCATCGAGTTTCATTAACTCAATATTCTTGAATTCTATAGGATGACCCTCTGCCTGAAGTGCGATATAACCTTCGCTCATAATTCTTGAGTGACCATTTTTCATGAGTTCCCTAGCAAATTCATCAGTGTCATCATATTGGGGTTTGGCGTATTGCAGAACTTCCTGACCATTGATTTTGTGAATTATTTTTTCACTGCCATGAACTTCAATTTCCATCTTTACCCAACTACTATCGTTTATAGCCAGATAGCTTGAATTTGTGCAATGTTGTGTAATTAAACTGTCATTCATTACGATATGAGTACCTGCGGTGCATACATTGCCTGTAAAGCGTTCTGTTTTACCATTACCCCCAAGTATTTGGGCTTCAACGGCAACTAGCAATTTTTGGTCTATTGGCAGTTCAGAAGGGTGTGGAGAATGGTATTTGATACCACTGTTTTTAAAGGCCCAATCTGGCGAACCAAGAACCGACTCCCCTAAAAATCGATATTCTAACCGCAACCTATAATGTGAAAGCTTTTCTTTATAAAAAATATGGCCGAAATTGTCATCAAAATTAGCGTAGTCATCATAAGAGACAATTAGCTTCCCGTCTTTTGCTTGGAAAGTATTCAGAAAGTTTTTTCCATATGCTTCACCCGTGAATTTTGGCGACCATCCATTTAGGTCTTTACCGTTAAAAATGGATATCCATTCACTCTCCTTTTTCTGTATGCAAGAACTGGTTAAAATAAATACAACTAGTATAATCGTGAAAGATAACTTTTTAGTTTTGCTCATTTTATATATTCCAATTAGCATTTATTTTATTTCTTAATTCAGAGTACATTTTCTCAACGTATCGCCAAATAGTGGCTACTTGCTACTGGCTAATGTCATAAAACTCGTTCCATTGCAATACTTCGTAAGCTTTGCCTTCTTGGAGGATATTTTTTGCCATGGCTTGCCCCAAAACATTTACAGGTATGCCTCTGTATTTACGTAGACCTCCAATAAGCATGGGTTTTAGTAAAGGCCAGACTTTTAAGGTAATGGCTTGCCCAATGCCGTAACGGTTGGAGGGGGTTAAAATCATAGAAGGTTGAAAAATGCTCAGTCGGTCAAAATGTAATTCCTTTAGCGCTTCAACCAATTCGCCTTTTGTACGCAGATAAAAGGAAGATGACTTTGAGTTTATGCCTACAGAAGCTAGCAATTCGAAATGTTTAACTCCTGCTTTCTTGCATTCTGTTGCAAAATCGAACACAGCAGTTTTATCAATTTTTATAAATTCTTCTTTACTGATTTTTGAAGGTTGACCAACACCTAAGGTACAAATAGCAGTTGTGTGTCCATGAACATAGTTCTTGTACGAACTAGGTTCACTAACGTCTATTTTGAACTGATGAACACAATCGGTTTTTACTGTTGTAATAGGGTTTCTGCCAAGCAACGTAATTTGCTCAATGTTATTGAGTTGCAAAAAAGTTTTTAAGGCTGCTATACCAACCGCCCCACTTGCTCCGAGCATTACAACCGATATTTGATTAGATTCTAAAGTCATGGTCTATTTTAATTCTATTGAAGATATGCTATGGTCATCAATAAATGCAGCCTTTTGTATAGTTTTCAAGAGGTTTTGTCGGGAGGCCTATTTTAGCCTTATCGCTTATTCGATTACGCTCTAAAGAATTTCAATAATCGTTTACATTTTATCCGCCTAATTCAGCCATTTTTTTACCCACGTGGGCCATTACTTCGCTAAATTCTTTAGAAGGACTATATTCAATCATTTTTATGTCTTCTTGCACTATAGCAGTATGCCCCTTTGGAAGAAAATAAACATCACCTTCTGTCAAGATTTCTTCAGAACCATCGGTATACGTAACGAGTAGTTTACCACTTAATACATATCCCCAATGAGGGCAATGGCAACTGTCATTTTCGAGTCCATTTAGTAGGGGTGTAAAATCTGTTCCTTTTGGCAGTTCGTTAAAGCCAATAGTCATTCCACCAAAATTGTCTTTTGCTCGCATTATTGTGCCAGGTGCTTCCATTGTAACTGGAATGTTTTTTTTGTTGATTTTCATAATTTAAAGTTTTAGAGTTTTCATATGCATTTCGTTCAATTTGGGTAGAACTAATAAAAATATGAACCAATACCTAAATCAACCGATTTGAAGCTTAATTGGGTTTAGGTAGGTGTATATAGTTCGTTTTAAATTACTTACGCTAAAACCGGGAGGGGGAGTGTACTTCGGTTTATATACTACAAGATACTAAAATTGGGGTACATTTTTCTTGATATGTGCTTTAAACATGAAACACCTCCATTTAGGATTTCCTAAATGGAGGTGTTTACTATATGAGTTGTAGGTGTACAGTTATACGAAAAGCAGTATAATAGTCAAGACTATTCCGCCCAACGTAAAATAGATACCTTTTTTAAATACAGAGGTTTGTGGCATGAACATCCAAAATGAGGATATTACAAAAAACAATAATGAAAGTCCGAAGAAAATATTTAGATAGTATACCGGACTGTCTGTAGTTGCTTTGTGCAAATGCTCCATCTTATCCAAAATTACGGGCAGTTCCATTTTCTTAACACTAGCCATACCGGTCTTGGCATTGTACTCTCCCTGTGCAAAATAAACGACGTCCCCTTCGGTTTTCTCAGGTTTGATGCCACCTTTAACCCGTAAAGCTGCACTAAGTTCACCAGTCTCCAAATTGGGCTTCAGTTGTTGTGCTATTATTTTTTCACTCTTTAAAAAATCGGTATTTCTAAAAATCATAATGATTCCGCTAATGGAATACATTGCCATAATGCCTGCAAGGAAGAATCCTAAATAGCGGTGAATAATTCTCATGCGTAATCCGGTGGTCATTCTCATCTTTAATTTGTTTAAAGGGTTTTGTTTTTCGAGGGCAAAAATATCTAATTTTTTGTAACAGAATATTAGATGTTTAAATATCAAAAAGGTTTAATATAATTGTGAGTTTATTTTGATTTTATGAGGTTGTTGTGGCTAATTTTTATGAGTACAGGAATAAAAAAGCCCTGGAAGAAAAAATCTCCCAGAGCTTAATTGAGCTAGTTGAGTTATTATTTGTAATTTTTTACTCTAGCGTCGTCTATAACGCCGCTCCAGTTTAAACCAAAAGCAAAATCATACGAGTTGCCATCGGCATCTGTATATGCTTTCATGTCTCTTGGTACATCTTCAAATTGTGCTTCAACGGTCAGCATGTCGGCTGGCATTTGAAATGGTAGTAGGGCAGAAGGTTCTTTAGCTCCTGTAATAATTTCCATTAACGCTTGATCTTGTACGCCCATGTGCACCACTATGGCCGCAGCACTACCTTCTATTTCAGAGAAAATCATTGGCTTGCCTACTTTTACCGATACAATTACTGGCTTATCGCCCATTTTTGCTTTGGTATCGTTTACCAATTGCATATCGGCCGTATTGATAGTATTCACCGTTTTACCTTTATAGGTTCTATTGGTGAAATCTTCAAGTGGGCTGCCACCTGCTAAACTTACTTCACGAGCCGTATCTGCGGTATATGTACTATATTGAAGACTAATGGGTACATACCCATTACCTCCTTTTTCCAAATCGGCACGGTCATAACCAACGCCACCGTTTGGACTATAGATACCTACAAGAGCGAAATCTGCTTCTTCAGGAGTCTCAACTACATCAAAATATTTAGCAACAACTTCCATATTAAAAGCGTCTACTGTTTTTTCAGGAGTAGTTATTCCCCACCAGTTTGTACTTGGTGCTACATAGCGTTGTGGCACATATACTTTCTTTTTGGATGCAATTGGCAAGGTTTTATTTTGATTCTTAAGCATTACTATAGATTTCAATTGCGCATCGAAACCAGCTTTCATAAACTCACTGTTACCTACTATTTTTTCAGTTTCAGACACATCTAAATACGGATTTTCGAAAAGTCCCACTCTAAAAATATTGGTCAATAATCGAACAGCTGAAGCTTCGAAACGTTCACGGATCGCTTCTTCGCCATGTTCTGCGACACCCATTTTATAAGCATCTAAAACCGGACCCATAGCATTATTTCCACCGAATTGGTCCATACCCGCAGCTATAGCCTTATAATGACGTTCAGCTTCGCTCATGGTTTCTACGCCCCAAGGTTTACCTTCGAATTTATCAATTGCAGATACATCGCGAGTTATTCCCCAATCGGTACAAAGAACACCATCATAACCATACTTGCCCCGTAAGACATCGGTAATTAAATACTTGTTATATCCGTTAGCTACATTTTCTCCTTCACCATCAGAAATAGTATAGTAGGGCATTACGGCCGCTGCTTTTTTAGTTGGGCCATTTAATTTAAAAGCACCCTCTGTAAATGGTTGCATATGGTCTTTAATATTCTTGCCAGGATATACGGCATAAGCACCATATCCAAAGTGGCCATCGCGCCCCCCTTCTTCGGGTCCGCCACCAGGCCAATGTTTTACCATAGCATTTACACTTTGCATTCCCCAATCACCACCATCGGTAGACTGAAATCCGTCTACATACGCACGAGCCATATCAGTAGCCAAATTTGGGTCTTCACCCATAGTGCCATCAAAACGGCTCCAACGTGGTTCTGTGGCCAAATCAATTTGTGGAGAAAGAGCAGTTGCAATTCCTAAAGCCCTATATTCTTTAGACCCAATTTCTCCAAATTGTTTCATTAACGCTGGATCAAAAGATGCGGCAATGCCCAAAGTGCCTGGCCACATAGAAATAGCACCACCCGCACCAGCATTGAATTCCGCATAAGAGTCACTACCATGTCGAGGATCAGAACTCGTGTTGACAGGTATACCCAAGTACAACCCTTCTGCAAAGGCTTGTGCATTATTGTTCCATTGTGCGGCAGTAACCGGACTTTCAACAGAGGTAATCAACACATGACGTAAATGATCTTCGGTCAAAAATTTCTTTTGCTCGTCGGATAAATCACTAGCTATGGCACCGCTTTCTGAAAATGGTTTACCACCATAATTAGAAGAACCAAAACCACGGCTACTGCCGGGTATAGATTGGTGCGAACTGTACAGCATAAGTCCTGCAATATCTTCAAGGCTCATTTTACCTGCCAAATCTTTTGCTCTCTCGGTTACCGGTAAACGCCAATCTTCATAGTTATCAAGCGTTCCGTTCTTGTTTAAATCTTTAAAAGCGTACCGATCTTGCGCTAAAATAGTAACACCAGATTCAGCGGAATACCCTAATGTAGCTCCATCTTGGTTACTAATAATGGTGATGCCATCCTTAACTTCTGTAGTATATTTTTCACTACAACTAGTTAAGAGAACACCTGAAATTAAGGCGGTCAGTAAACTAATATTTATTTTATTATTTATCATGCTATATATTATTGACCGCTAACAATTTCAAAAAGTTCTTTGTCTAGCTGAGGTTTAACTTCACACGTAACATCAAAATGCATGGTGGCCGTATTGCTGCTATTGTATTTAGGCCATTCGGGAAGGTTCTTGTAATTCGGATTTCCTGTTTTTGCAAAATTGATCCATGCACCGCTCATTTTTTCGGCTAGTACATGAGCTTCTTCACCACCACCTGTCATTTGATTTGCAAGATTGATATTATCGAATACAAAAGGTAGTTCCATACAGTGAAGCGCTTTATATTTTCCGTCAAAAACGGGAGATTGCCATGTGAATATGAACATGTATACAGAAGCTCCACCTTCTATTGCAGACTTTTCATTTGCTTGAACCACGGCACCAGGTCTAAACATAGTGTCGATATCTAACAGGTCTTTAGGATCTGTATCATTTGGATATGCCTTTTTGGCCGCTTTGATATAGGCATCTGCATTGTCTTTGTAGGTATCTTTAATATGTTTCATGATGACTTCTTCAGATGCACCCACAAAACGCATATTGGCAAATGGTGCAAATTCATTTTTTGCGGTACCGATCATCAACGGAATATCTTTTGATAAGGCCAAGGCTTCTTTACTGTTCACCTGATAGGGTAGGTCAATCCCATCTCGACTTGGACCCCAACTAAGTCCAAAACCAATTACAGGTTTCCCCGCCGCTTTCATTTTTTCTGCGACTTTGCCTAATGCCTTGGTGCTCGCATCAGCTAAAACATCAAAAGGGATATTTTGGATACTATCAATAGTAGAACCTTCCAATCCTAAAATAGCTATGGTCTCCTTTGCGATATCCTGTGTGTCCTCTTTTTCCAACATGGCACTTCTAAATGCTCCACTTTGGTTAATGGCTTTATGGAACAACCCTTTTGCTTTTGGCATGGCCATAAGCGTATTCACCTTCGCGCCACCACCAGATTGACCAAAGATGGTTACATTGTTAGGGTCACCGCCAAAGTTGGCAATATTGTTCTTCACCCATTCTAGGGCCTTTACCATATCTAAAATACTATTATTGGCAGAATGTTGGTACTTTTCACCATAGGATGATAGATCAAGGAAGCCTAAAACATTTAATCGATGGTTGATAGAAACGACTACAACGTCTCCTTTTTTTGCCAAGTTTTCACCATCGTAAGACGGAAGTTCATGACTTGATCCGGCCGTAAATCCGCCACCATGAATCCAGAAAAGTACGGGTCTCATTTTGTTGTTAGAAGCTTCGGGGGTCCAAACATTCAAACTAAGACAATCTTCATTAGGGAATCCCCAGTCGTGGTCAAATACAAATTCAGATTCATCTTGAATAGATGTAGTTGGGGTAAGCAATGGTGCCACAGGCCCGAACATGGTGGTGCTTTTTACACCTTCCCATTTAGTTGGACTTACTGCCGCTTCGAACCGTTTTGCCTGTGCATACGGTATACCTTTGTAGGTAGTAATTTCGTTATGAACGTAGCCTCGAACTTGGCCGAATTCAGTTGCCGTTGCTGGGACTTGTGATCCTGTAAGTACCACGTCTTGAGCAGAAGTTATCGAACTCAATAGCGTAACGGCTAACACGGTCATTAATTTAAAATAAATTTTCATTTCGTTGAAAGTTAATTAAGAGTTGTAAATATTTTGATTTAGATAATCGTTTTTGAATTTGCCCATAGGGTCTAACTGCTTTGCCAACGTAATAAATTCTGAATACTTTGGGTATCGAGAATGTAAATTAGCTGGGGCTATAGTAAACACTTTCCCCCAATGTGGGCGATATACAAAAGGTTCAAGTTCTTTTTCAATGATTTTTATTAATTCACCGACTTCCTTGGGGTTTTGTTCCCAAGTAAAATGTATAGCTACACAATCTTGGTGATAGCAGGGGCTCATCCAAAGCTCATCTGCTGCAATAGTCCGTATTTCGGTAATCATTAATTGAGGCTTGAACTTTTCTCCTATTTTTTCTAAAGCTAGAATGGCATCTAGTGCTTTTTCACGTGGAATAAAGAATTCAGATTGTAACTCTTTACCACTACTTGGGGTAAAGCCCATTTTAAAATGTGGTAAACGATCGTACCATGGACCGGGTACGCCCATTTGTTCGGTGCAATTCTCTGCAGATAGTTCTGTGATTGGGTGTAAATTTCTTGTTGCTGCTGTAGCACCATAATAATCGGAACCTAAATCTTTTATTTCTTGGTCCATTCTTCTTTTTACCCAAACTTGACTTATGTTCTGGTCTTGCCAATCGGTAAAAAGACTAACACTATATCCACCAGATAGTATAGCGTTAAAATTGTCTTTTAAAGATTCTAAGGGAAGGTTTTGAAACACATCTTGTCTAACATCAAAGGTTTTTTCAATCTCCAATGTCATTTTTGTAATGATACCTAAGGCACCCAAACTAACTACACAGGCATTGAGAAGTTCATGATCATCCGTTTTGCTAATTTGAACTATTTCCCCTTTTCCATTAACCAATTCAATGGCTACAACTTTAGTGGCCAAATTACCATTGGTAACCCCAGATCCATGTGTTGCAGTTGCACAAGCGCCTGCTACTGAAATATGTGGTAAAGATGCAAGGTTATGTAAAGCATAGCCCTTATCGTGAAGTTCGGTAGCAAAATCACCATATTTAGCTCCGGCACCTACTGTCACGGTCATGGCCTTTTCATCTAAGTCAATAATTCCTTTAAGGTTTTTCGTTGAAATCTGGTTTAAAGGACTATCGGCAATGTTATTAAAACAATGGCAAGAACCTAAGGCCTTTTGAGAATCTAGTTTCTTGACCAATGCTTGTACTTCTTCAACGGTAGAGGGTTCAAAAAGATTTTCAGCAGTATACGTATAGTTTCCTGCCCAATTTTTTCTTACTTGGGCAGTAACTTCTTCAGCAATTGTTTTCTTTTCATCTCTACAAGAAATCATAGGAAACAATACAGTACCTGCTGCAAAAGTGGTCGAGGACTTTATAAAATCTTTTCTTTTCATCCTAATTGAATTTTTGCGCGATTGAAAAGTAAAAGCGCTTTTGAAAATTTTATTTGAAGCCTATTTCTTTAAGTCCGTCATGGCTAATTTTAATAGCATCCAATGGTTTTAATCCATCAAAAGTCATGTCTTGTTCTACCATGTAATATTTCATACCCGATAGTTTTTTGTTGTCCAAAATATTCTTAAAGTTAATTGAACCTTTACCTACAGGGGCAAATCTTCCTTGGTCATCCATATCCTTTACGTGCCAGATTTTGAAACGTCCTGGGTATTTGTTGAAATAGGCAATAGGATTAGCTCCTGCCTTGGTCACCCAATATAAATCCATTTGAAAGTTTAATAATTTAGAATCTACGTTCTCTAATAAGTAATCGATTGGTACAATACCATCGGCATTCTTTTTGAATTCAAAATCATGGTTATGGTATAATAATTTTAATCCTGCTTTATTGGCTTTTTCACCTAGTGTAGTTAAAATCTTGGCCAAATCTTCCATTGTGCCGTTCATGCCCATGCTCATTTTCTCTCTATTGAACTCGAACATGCCCATTGGTGGTACAGGAATTACGAAATATTTGAAGCCAGCAGCTTTTACATCAGCCATCATCTGGTCTGCATTCTCTAAGGTAACAGAACCTTGGTGTGTGCTAATTGGCTTAAGCTTCAAAGATTTTAGCAATTTTTTAAACTCTACGGGACTCATATTATAAAATTTACCATCTTCATACCCAGCAGCCTCAATATTTTTGAAGCCGGCATCGGCGACCGCTTGTAACGTTGCTTTTGCATTGGTACCCATGTCGTCTCTAACGGTATACAGTGCTAGTCCGCCAAATTTCTTTTGTGCGTAGGTTGTTATCGTACCGCACATGAATATGGCGAGTAGGATACATTTTAAAATGTTGTTAAGTGTTGATTTTTTCATTTTTGTTGTTTTATTAAGTGTTATGATTAAGTTTTTACTGTTTATTTAAAGCTATATTGATAAGGGGCTTTATGTGCCTTACCTTGAAAAAGTTTTTCGTGCCGTTCTAAAATGTCTAGCGATAGCATTTTTCTTTGAAATGTGGTACGTCTTAATTTTTGGTCTAGAACCGCCTCGAAAACCATTTGTAATTGTTTCATGGTAAATTTTGAAGGCAGTAGGTTCATACCAATAAGCTTTTCGCTAAGATTGCTACGAAGTACCTGCAAGGCTTTTTCCACAATATTATTATGATCCATCATTAATTTTGGTAGTTCATCTATTGCATACCATCCTATACTATCTGAGTATTCATCTGGTGTAGGGGTTACTTCCTCGTAATTTATAAGGGCGTAGTAGCCAACGGTATTAAAACGCTCCAACATCCAACTATTCTCTTCGGTATTATCATTGTTTGCAGTTAGAATACGTTTCATATGCCCTGGGTCTGCCCGATCGACATTACCAAAAATATAGAACTGGTCCAAGTAGACATTATCTAAACCAGTACGTTCCTTAACTCCTTGTTTTGCGGCATCATCTATACTTTGGTCAATTTCTATAAAACCACCAGGTAGGGCATATACCCCCGTGTTTTGGTATTCTAAAATGAGTATTTTAAGAAGCTTTCCGTTAAAACCAAAAATGACACAATCAAAGGAAAGGTTGGGTATGAAATTCTTGTTTTCTAAACCTTTCATTGATTAATTTGATAAAATTTGAATACGTTTTCAAATTAAGTACAATTTATCATCTAATCAAAGAATTATTGTCATAAAATGAGACAATAGATTAAAAGAGCTCATTTCGGATGATTCATCACATCCATAATGAGCTCTTTTGGGTATTTATTTACCACTATTAAGAATCTGTGTTTATTCTCAATGTGTTATTTGAGATACCAAACGTTCATACTTTCTAATGTGTCGCGTACCATGCAATTATTGGTTAAAGTACCAGCTAAAATAAAACCGTGTTTACTATAGGTAATATTTAAACCATATGAAGTTGCCCTTACCATGGCGTAAACTGTTTGGCATCCTAAACTATTCATCTCTTCTTTTATATTTTGAACGAGAAAATAAGAGAGGTTTTGCCCGCGATAATCTGGATGGGTAACAAAATCTACAATCTCCATATTTGCCTCATCTTCATGAACGGCTAAGATGGCAGAAACCAATAATTCTTCATTTTCAAAAAGGCCATAGAATTGATGATTCAATTCTTTCAGCCTTGAGAAGTAGGCTATATCCTTTATTTGATTAGGATGATACTTATAGGCCTTTTGGTGTAATTCTTCTAATTGCTCAAAATTGATTGAGGTAAGTTTTTTGATGGTCAGATTTACAGGCAACTCGAAATGAGAATCGGTATTGGGCTTATTTGCCGCAATTGCAATGGTTTTGACCGTAGCAATTGTTTTCAGATTCTTTTCGTTGTTAATATATCGTTCTTTATTAATAAAGTCTGCAAGAAAGTAACCATCTATAGTGCCATTATATAGACCTGGAATTTTTGCTTCTACTATATAACCGTTGGATGTCAAGATATCCATCGACTCTTCGGGTGCTTTACTTAGAATTTTTTCATAGTTCTTCTTCTTTGCGAGGTCCTTCATCTTAGGAAGAAATATACCTAAATCAACTTTGTTTGCTTCAGAGAAATAAATGCGATTATGTATATTTCCATGATATACTAATGCACCCTCAATGGTTTCTATTTTTTCGAACATTAATTCTGATTTGGATTTATGTAACTGAAAATTTTATTAACGTATTTGACCGTCACCAAATACATAATATTTATTGGTAACCAATTGCTTTAGACCCAATGGACCTCTATGGTGTAGCTTATCGGTACTAATAGCTAATTCTGCCCCAACACCCATTTGTCCGCCATCGGTAAAACGTGTAGATGCATTTTGGTATACCGCAGCGCAATCCACTTCTTCCATAAATTGCATGGCCGATTCTTTATTGGAGGTCATGATGGTTGCGGAATGGCCACCGGAATTCATATTGATTTTTTCAATGGCCTCGTCGAGAGAATCAACAGCGCCCAAACAACATTTCATTGCAAGAAATTCTTCTTTCCAAACGGATGCATCTTTAATGAGATTGGATCCTTCAATTAAAATGTTGACATCGTTATCCACTAACGTTTCTACCCCGTTCACTTGTAACAGCTTATAGAGGTCTTTAAGTTTTTCGGTGTAATTTTCAATTTTGGAACTGATCAAGATTTTATCCAACGCATTACAAGCCGATATTTTAGCTGTTTTTGCGTTGAGAATAACTTTTACGCTTTTCTCCCAGTCTGCATTTTCATCTACATATAGAAAATTATTGCCACGTCCACTTACAAGCACAGCGCCGGTGGCATTTTGCTTAACAAAGTTAATTAGGCGCTCACCGCCTCTTGGCACAATTAAATCTAATTTTTCTGGTGGATTTTTCAAAAACATTTGGGTTTCCTCACGGTTCAAAACTAATTGTTGAATATAGTTTTTTGACAATCCGTTTTCTTCCAAGGCCTGATGCCATAGTTCAGTAAGGATGGTATTACTGTGCAACGCTTCTTTGCCTCCCTTTAAAAATATCTTGTTATTCGCCTTAAATGCTAAAACCGCAGCTTCAATAGTTACATCTGGCCTAGATTCATAAATAATCATGATGGTGCCAAAGGGTGCGGTTCTATTGTTGATTTCTAAACCGTTTTCTAAAGATTTCGTTGAAATGGTTTTGCTTACCGGATCTTCTTGTGACCTCACTTCTTTGATAGATGTGATCATTCCATCAATTTTAGCGTCGGTAACAATTAATCTGTCGTACATGGCTTGATCCTCCAAATTAAAGAGATCTAAATCTTTTTTATTGGCATCAAGAATGGCTTTCCGATTTTCATCAAGAATCCGTTCCATGCATTGTAATACGTTGTTTTTTATTTCTGTAGATAGTAATTTCATTATACTTCTATTTTTTCTTCAAGGGTCACTTTTGTGCCCACATTTTTACCGTCTATAATATCAATAAGCGTGCGATTTTTTTTACCGTTAGCTATGTAGGTAGGTATGTTATTAGCTGCTGCTTGTTGCGCATAATCTAATTTAGAACCCATACCGCCACGGCCTTCGCCAGCTTTCTTATTGCTATCCTTTATAAATTTATCTAGATTTTCTTCAGGATTCACATGCTGAACAAGATCGCTACTTTCTGCATTCGGGTGCCCAGTATAGAGTCCGTCGATATCCGTTAGAATAATAAGTTTGTCAGCATCGATAAGTTGCGCGATTAAACTAGCCAACTCATCATTGTCAGAAAACATACTCATTGTCACCGAAACGGCATCATCTTCGTTGGCTATAGGAATAACACCTTCGGACAACAAACCTTCAACACAACTAATCATGTTCTCTCTGTGTACCCCAGGAGTAAAATCTCTTTTAGTAGGAAGTACCTGCGCACATTTCATTCCATAATCATTAAAAATATTATAATAATGACGCATCATACGAGGTTGCCCAATGGCGGAATATACCTGTCTGCGCTGTGTGTCATTCTCAATACTTGATGTACCTAAAACCTCTTTACCTGCAATTACGGATCCAGAGGATACAAGTACGGTCAAAATATCTCGTTCATAAAGTTCAGCAATCTGTTGTACCAAATTCCGTAACACGGGTCTTACGATCCGGTTGTCTTTATTGGTCATTACGTTCGTACCTACTTTAACTACAATTTTCTGTTTATACATGTACTTTTTCTTTACCTAGTTCAACGGCACGCTCAAAAGCTGCGAATGCCGCTTCTTTAATTAATTCTCCAACATTATTATTTTCCATAGAATCTAACGCCGCACGGGTAGTACCACCTTTACTGGCAACTTTGTCCATCCAAGAATTTGGTGATAATTCATTCTGATTAAAAAGTTCGATGGCACCGGTAAAGGTTTGTGCCACTAAAATTTTTGATACGTTTGGTGTAAAGCCCATTTTCAGTGCAGCTTCCATCATACTTTGCATAAAGTAAAAAACATAGGCAGGTCCGCTTCCAGAAATACCTGTTGAGGCATCAATAAAATTTTCATCGCTCACCAAAACAGATTTCCCTGTAGTATCCAATAAACTTTCAATGGTCAACAATTCAATTCTCGTGACATCATTAGAAGCAACAAAAGACGTTAATCCTTTGCCAATTGAAGCCGGTAAGTTGGGCATGGCTCGAACTATTTTAGTAAGTCCGGTTAGATTTTTTATAGTTTCCATAGTAACACCCGCCATAATGGAAATTATAATCTGCCCAGGTTTTACCAGCGGATTTAATTTTAAAAAAACACTCTCTGCATGATAAGGTTTAACAGCAATGAAAATAATATCTGCCTGTGGGGCACACTTTTTTAAATCATCGAACGCATCAAATTGTGGATTCTCCCTTAATTCTTCCAATTTCTCTTCGGAAGTATCCAAAACCATTATATTTCTTTTCTTCAATAATTTAGATTTCGACATGCCTTCTGCATAGGTCAATCCCATATTTCCAGCTCCTATTACTAATATCTTCATAAATTCAAATTTTGTATTAATCGTATTATTTTATGTTTTTAAATAAATAGCATTTTTTCAATAGCATTGTTTTTTCTGCCATAGTAGATTTGCCTATAGGTATGCACCTTTTTAATAGGTATACCCAAAAAGTATTTTGTGATCGAAGTAACCTTTAAGTTTTTAAGACTTGTTCTTGTTCTATATAATTCTTTGGTACTGCTTTGTCTTTTAACATAAATAAATTTCATGGTGTAATAGTATAGTGTACAACATAACATATGTTTAACCACGTCCTAATTAGACGTGTTAAGCTTATGTTATACTATCGTTAGTAGGGTTAATAATTGATTTATAAGCAGTAATTAATGCTTATCGTATTGAAGTTGTCTTATAAATAAGACCGTAGCATTTCTGTATTGCCTTTACGACGCAGTGCTCTAATACCTTTGTCTTTAATTTGACGAACGCGTTCTCTAGTAACATCGAACAGCTCTCCTATTTCAACTAGGCTCATTGGTTGTTGATTGCCGAGACCAAAGTAAAGTCGAAGAACATCACTCTGTCTTTCAGGAATTCTATTCAGCACTTGATCGATATCGGTCTCTAAAGATTCATCGATCATTTCCTTATCAGGACTATTTAGTTTCTTAGATTCTATAACATTATATAATGATGAAGACTCACCTTCTTTAAAAGGAGCATCTAAGGATATGTGTTTAACCGAAGATTTAATAGAGCTTTTTACTTTAGAAACGCTAATGTCAAGTTCTGAGGCAATTTCTGTAGGGCTTGGAGGCCTTTGGTAGGTTTGTTCTAAAATTGAATACACCTGATATATCTTAGTATTGGTAGCGATTTTATTCTGTGGTAAACGAATTACCCGTGATGTATTAGAAAGCGCTTGCAGAATGGATTGTCTAATCCACCAAACGGCATATGATATAAATTTAAACCCCCTGGTCTCATCAAAACGTTTGGCAGCCTTGACCAAGCCTAAGTTGCCTTCATTTATTAAATCGGTAAGTCGTAAGCCTCTATTTTGATATTGTTTAGCGGCAGATACCACAAATCTTAAATTAGCACTTACTAACGTATCTAGCGCCTTTTGATCACCCTCACGAATTCTTCTAGCCAGTTCTACCTCTTCATCTGCAGTAATTAAATCAATTTTACTTATTTCTTGAAAATACTTTTCTAATGATTTGGAGTCTCTGTTAGTTATTTGTTTGGTAATCTTTAGTTGTCGCATATATACTTTTTGGATTAGTCTTTATAACATAACATAATTTAGTTAAAATGCAAGTTTATTGACGGTTTTGTGATTTATTTGTCTATTTTAAAGGGTTTTTGATTTGTTTTTTAATAAAAACAATCATTTTTCAATTTTTCGTTTTTTCTGATTTAGGGATAGTTAATTGAGATAATTGGTTTTTTTGATATCTGTATCTGGTTTAAAAGTCTTTTAAGATTTATGCAATTTTAAAAAGGAATGTGGCTTATTTTAGAGGCTGTGTTTTATTTTAAAAAAAAAATATCTATCTAAGCATGAAAATCCGCATACCTATCTTTCTCATCATTTTTTGTATATCAAATGTTTTATTCGCACAAAAAATTGATTTTTCTACTTTAAAAAATCTAAACATTCGTAATGTAGGTCCTGCAAATATGAGTGGGCGTATAACTGCAATAGATGTGGTAACGGAGAATCCGAAAATTATGTTTGTCGGTGCGGCATCAGGTGGTGTATGGAAATCTGAAAATGGAGGGTCTGCATGGAAACCGATTTTTGATGAGCAGCCCACACAAAACATTGGGTCACTTGCCATTCAGCAAAGTAATCCTGATATTATTTGGGTAGGTACAGGAGAAGGTAATCCTCGTAATTCTATGAATTTGGGGATGGGTATTTTTAAAAGTATCGATGGTGGAAAAACATGGAAGCATATGGGATTAGAAGCTACCAAAACCATACATAGAATTAGTATTGATCCCACAGACCCAAATATTATATATGTAGGAGCGATGGGAGACCCTTTTACAGCCAATGAACATCGTGGTCTTTATAAAACAATAGATGGTGGTTTGCATTGGAAAAAGATATTATACTCTAATAATACATCTGGTATTGGTGATATGGTCATGCACCCATCAAATCATAAAAAATTGTATGTAGCTCTTTACCAACATAAACGAACACCTTACTATTTTACTTCTGGTGGTGAAGGGTCTGGATTATATGTCTCTGAAGATGCCGGAGAAAACTGGATAAAATTAGGAGAGAAAGAAGGTTTGCCATCAGGTAATTTAGGTAGAATAGGCTTTGCAATTGCACCCTCTGAACCTGATAGAATTTATGCTAAAATTGAAGCTAAAAAGAACGCTATTTATCGTAGCGATGATAGTGGGGCGAATTGGAGAATGATTAATGACAATCCTAAATTCGCTAATAACAGACCTTTTTATTTTCAAGACCTAGCGGTAGATTCAGAAGATGCAGATCGAGTTTATAATATCTACCAGCCCTTGTCGGTGAGTTATGATGGGGGAGCTACTTTTGATACCATCCCCATGATACCTGCCGACGAAACAAAAGGTATTCATGCCGATTTTCATGCGTTTTGGGTGAATCCTAAAGATGCCAAACACTTTATTATTGGTGGTGATGGCGGATTGGGAATTACCTATGACCATGGTAAAAGTTGGTATTTTCCAGAGACGATTCCTGTTGCTCAATTTTATCATGTGGGTGTAGATAATGATACCCCATATAATGTATATGGCGGTATGCAAGATAATGGCAATTGGTCTGGACCTGCCTATACTTGGAAAAGAGGAGGTATACGAACGTTATACTGGCAGTATTTAGTAGGTGGCGATGGATTTGATATTTCCCCAGATTTAGATAATTCTAGATATGGTTATGGCTCTTCACAAAATGGCGATTTGTATCGCTATGATAAAATAACAGGCTATTATGTGAGTATAAAACCACCAGCCCCAGATTTAAAAACGGCGCTGCGTTTCAATTGGAATGCAGCCTTTGCAAGAAATCCTATAGATGATAATTCAGCCTATTATGGGTCACAATTTGTTCATGTGACCAATGATAAGGGCGCTTCTTGGAAGATAATTTCGCCCGATTTAACCACCAACAATCCTGAACATCAAAAACCAGATTATGGCGGACTCACTCTAGATGTATCCGGTGCAGAACGTTACAATTCTATTTTGACCATTTCGCCAAGTACGCTAGATGCAGATGTAATATGGGTGGGTACCGATGATGGTCAAGTTCAGCTCACTATAGATGGGGGAAAAAGTTGGAAAAATATTACGACCAAAGTTAAAGGCATGCCTGATGAAAGTTGGGTAGTACAAATAGAAGCATCTAAATACGATCCAAAATCAGCATGGATGGTGGTAAACAATTATAGAAAAGGAGACTATGAACCTTATGTTTTTAAAACCGATGATTTGGGGAAAACATGGAAAAGGGTTGCTGATAAATCTATGGTTAACGGGTATGCCTTGAGTATCATTCAAGATCCTAAAGAACCCAATTTAGTGTTTTTAGGTACCGAGAACGGATTATGGATTAGTATTGATGAAGGTACTACGTGGTCTCAGTTTAAGAATGGTTTTCCTTCGGTTTCTACGATGGATTTGAAAATTCAAGAAACAGAATCTGCATTGGTTGTCGGTACTTTTGGAAGGGCGATATGGGTACTAGATGATTTGCTGAGCTTAAGGGAAATTGCGGCAAATAGATTAAAGCCTGAACTAACCGCATTGCCGATGAATAATGCTGTGCAGGTAAAAGGATTATTTATTAATCCTCCAGGAAATATATGGACAGGTTTTCACACCACTTTTGAAGGTGAGAATAAGGTTTTTCAGAAAACCCAAATTCCATTTTTTATAGCTAATGAACCTAAGGCAGAATCCACGGCTATTGCTATGATTTATGATAATCAAAATAGGCTGATAAACACGATAGAAGCTAAAGAATTAACTAAAGGTTTAAATTACTTGATATGGAAGTTAGATGAGTCTTCTTCTTCATTGTCTGGTTCTTGGGAAGATGATTTTTCAAGAGATATTCCTGTTTTGCCAGGAGAATATCGTATTGTTTTGAAAAATGGTTCGTTTACCGATACTTCGAGCGTTAAAGTTATACCAGACCCTAGATTTCAATTAGAATCTAAAGTAGACGAGGAGCTTTATCGTTATAGAAAATCAGTTGATGGACAGGTAGAAATATTGTCAAAGCATTTATCCGATATCGATGCTAAAAATAAAAAGGTAGCGAGCTTGCTAAAACAAGTACATGAAGCTGACAATAAAACTGCCCAAGGCTTAATACCGAAACTTGAAGCAATGAAACAGTCTTTAACTGCGTTACGGGCAAAAGGGCAAACTCCAAAGCCAGAAAGGCAAGTAGGTGCATGGCAATCTTTTGAAACGTCACCTTATACGAAAATTAGGGAAGCCCTTAGTATAGCGGCTGCCCAAACAAATTTGATTTCAAGTCAACATACCGAAATACTCGAACAAGGAAAATCACTAGTTACCGAATTTTCAAAAACAGTAACTGGTTTTGTGTCCAATGAATGGGTGTCATTTGAAACCGCTATTAAAAGTAGCAACCTAAATTGGGAAGAAAAATAAGTAAGGGTCAACTATTGTAAAATGGCATCGGCCTCTATTTCTACCAAATAACCATCGCCTACCAATTTAGCTTCTACTAAGGTATTTGCGGGATTAATGCCTTTAAATCGCTCGCCGTGGGCTCGGGCCACAAGTTCCCAATCAGCGAGATGATTCACAAAAATTCGGATACGCACTACGTCTGCCAGTGTGCCACCGAATGAGGTGATAACACCTTCAATTTTATCAATAATAAAATGGGCCTGTGCTGCGGGATCGCTGCCGCCAATCATTTCACTGCCATGGGTAGCGGTAGTGCCAGAAACATGAATGCTATTTCCGATTTTTACTGCTCTGCAATATCCTGCAAACTCTTCCCATTCGGTTCCACTAAAAATCTGCTCTCTATTTTTTCCAGTTTTGACAGGTGTGAAAGCCTTTGGTATGGTTTCTAAATGGTCGCTTAAATCGCCAGAGGCAGTCAAAAATGGCGGTTTTCTATATTCGTCTCCACAATCCCCAGGTATCATATTTAATTGAAGCTGGGCATGTTTAATGGCGTCGATGTCTTCAGTGTCAAGTTGAATGTCGAGCATTCGTCTATTATCATCAATATGCTCACTTTCTCCCAATCTGGCCCCAACGATTACCGAAGCGACTACTTCACCTTCTAAAATGAATCTACTGGCAATATTCGCTATAGAGACATCATGCTTATCTGCAATCTTTTTTACTGTTTGCAATAGGTTTTGGTAGGGAGTCCAACCTCCTGCTGCATCTATAAAGCGTTTGTATTTCATTTGTGACCAAGTGGTCAATTCTTCGGCAGTAGGTTCATTTTTCCCCAACCATTTATCGGTTAGGAAGCCACCTGCTAATGTTCCGAAGGTTAATAATTTTACATTGTATTCACGACATACAGTGGTCATATTTCCATTTGCACGTTGGTCGATTAAAGAATGGCAAATTTGATTGCTTACAATGGGAATTCCACTAGCAAGTGCAATACGCAAATGTGCAGCATCGAAATTGGTTACCCCTAAGTGCTTAATTAATCCTTCATCCTGTAATTCCTTCAAATAAAAAAGTCCGTCTAACCAGCTTGCATCTGGGTAATACCAAGCGTGAAACTGCAAGAGATCAATCGATGGTTGTTGCATTCTATCTAGAGCTGTATTAACTGCCGCCCTGACATCTTCTCTAGTGATTTTCCCTGGTTTTGGCACCCATTTTGTAAACAGCTGTACGTGGTCTTTATCGTTAAGACTATTTTTAAAAGTTCCTGCAATTATTTCACTAGATCCATAATGATCTGCCATGTCAAAAGAAGAGAGTCCGGCATCTAAATAAGGCGCCATAAATTTAGCGGTTGCTATCGGGTCTAAAGTGTTACCATTTCGTTCCATATCGGCTATTTGCCATAAGCCTGTTACAACTCTAGAAATCTCTAAGTCTTTTGCCAGTTGAATTTTTGTATGCATCTTTTATTCTTCAGGAAGTTTTAAAAATAATTCTTTTAATTGGGCATTCTTTTTCTTCAGTCTATTCCAATTAACACCGAAAATAATACTTGCTATTCCCATTACGATAAGCCAAATAGGAGTAGAGTGAAAATACCAAGCTGTGGTTTGGGCGGTTAAGTCTTTAAAGGTATGGATGCCTAAAAAGGCAGCGAGTGTAAAAATGCCAAGCCACCCGATCCATAATTGTAAAGTCCTGTTTTTTAAAACTGAAATTTGGTTTGCCAAGGCAGGATTGACTTTGGTAATCGCTACTAAGGTGATGCACATGAGCAGAAAGTTAACCATCATAGAAGTTACCATAATATCGATGCCTAAAAAGAAATCGCCTGCATAATGCGATCCTAAAACACCTATGCTAGCCATTGTCCCAGCAACGAAAAGTGCAATATGTGGCGTATTATTTTTTTGATGAACCTTAGCAATAGATTTTGGAAAAATACCATCTTTTGCCCAAGCGAACATTAATCTTGAAACCGATAGAAGCATGGCCGGTAAATCATTGATCAATGCGATTGCGGCACCTGCTAAAATGGCTATTCCCAATCCAGATGGTAATACGTAACTCAGAAGGCCAGGTGCTGAAATATCTTTTACCATAGCTTCCTCGGCCACAAAGCTCCACGGTACAATATGATAGACTGCCGAAGCGAATAAGAAGTAGAAAAGACCAACACCAACAATAGCTAAAAGAATAGCCCTTGGTAGTGTTTTTGTCGGATTCTTAGCTTCGCCACCTGCTTGTGCAATAGAATCAAAACCAATAAAGCTAGAGAAAAGCAAAGCGGCTGCCGATAGGAATATACGCCAGTCAAAATGTATGTTTGTAATAGGTTCGAAAGTGCGTCCCGTTTTTTCTTGAAGTCCGGTTAAAAAATCGGTAGAATCATATAGTAGACCTGCTACAATCACAATTCCCCCTAAGGCGAACATTAAAAACATCATAGGGAGTAAAATGCGTTCATAGCTTTTAACGCCACGCACGTTAACAGCGACAAAAGTCCAAATAAGTGATAAGGCAATAGTAACCCTTATCCATCCAACTTCTAGTCCATTCGAAATTTCTTCCCAACCTAAACTTAGGGTTACGTCGCGAATAAAAGGTACGGTTACATAGGCAATAACACCAATAACAATAGAAAGTCCAAACCATTGAGAGAAGCTGGCAACAAAGCCTAAATATGGATTTAAGCCACGACTTGCGTAAATATAACTACCGCCAGCTCGTGGCATCGCAGATGCTAAAATACCATAGGCCAATGCTGCAAATAATGCAGGTATGGCGGCAAAGGCAAATGCGGGAAGAACGTAAGGCCCTATGCCGGGTACATTGCGCTGAATCATAAAAGGAACAACGTTTATAGAAGCACCTAACATAGAGCAGACTCCTGTAGCGGTAAGGGCCAAGAGCCCCATTTGACGTGTTAGTTTTTTAGAAATTATTTTGGTCATGATGATTTGAATTGCAATTTAGTTGCTATTCCTGACCAAGATAAGATCGTACTCCCGTCATTTCCCAACGGCCTAAGGAAATAGGAATGCTACCCATAGCATTTAGTTGGTCAAAAAATGCACGCATCTCGAAAGGCTCGTTTTTTGACTCTTTCATTCGCGCATACTCTGCTAGTGTATTTTCTAAAAGATATTTTCCAGTAATATAACTAGTGCCGTAACCTGGTTGTCTAAGATATAGATGTTGCTCAAAAAGTAATAGATCTTTTTCTGTTTTCATCCATCCTCTCGGGGTGTAGTTCGAATGAATACTACCAGCTTCTTCAGAGGTCATTTCGTTGGCTTGCGCGTATAAGGAACCCAAACCTCTTGCCGCACGTTGTGCAATCATAATGTAAACGATTTCCCTAGAGCGCGGCTGGTCATCATACAATCCGGCATCCATAAACATTTCTTCAACAGCTGTTGCGGTACCTTCATTTCTAGAATCGAATATGTTATATAGTAAAGCTTCTTTTCTGATTTCTCTAGAATTTGGTTCATTGTCCATTCTAGCTAATTCGAACCAATGGTAAAAATGGGAATATAATGGACGTTGATCGTAATGAGCGGTTATCCAAAAAAAGTTTCTTTTCTCTTTAGGAACAAAGGCGCCTAAATGTTCATTAAGGGCAGGTTCAAAATAATCTTTCACCGTAACCATTTCATTTTTGTCGAGAAAAGTAAGAAGACTTTTAGCGGAAGCTTTTGCCCTAGTATCGTATTCTTCAGGAGAACTGGCATCTTTTAATGGTGGTAGGTTTCGATTTCTATGTTCTTCTAATTTTAAAGCAGACCATGCTCTGGTAAGTTCTCTTTTCAAGAGCATGACTTCATCTTCCCATGTTAAAGGAACTAAATGCACATTTTGCAAATACCAGGTGTAGTTTTCTTTACCAATACCAGATGGACCATTTTTGGAGCGAGCCTCTTCCCGAAGCCAATCGGCCAAGCTATTTGTAGATTTTATAGCGTCATCAATAGCGGATATTAATTTTCTATTTTCTGCTATTCCTGAAAGACTTTTCATGTCTTCCAGGTTTATACTTTGAGTTTCAATATCACGAATACCGGCAACCCATAAGTCTTTGGCATTACCCGTTAAGTTTATTTTAGCCTGGTCGTTAATAACCGGAATTACCTTTAAAGCGGCAAGTAATTTTGCCCCATTTTCTTTGTCGAGCGGAAAGGTGTATTTCCATACATCTATAATTGCGTGGTGCGCAGGACCTTCATGTGCTGGCACATCACTACGGTCTGTCCATATGGTAGTATAAAACGCAGGATCTCTCACCCAAGGCTTAAGCACTCTTTGGTTAAAATCGTACCCATTCATTTCGGCATTGACAATGTGCCAATCTACTTTGTTTGCTATTGACCAGCCTGTGGTGTCAATAGCATAAAGTTTTTGCTGAATAGTTTTGAATTGAGGGTCTCTATTAACAAAGGTTGTTTCAGTGTAATCAGGAGCACCATCTCTCAAAGGTGGTTTTTCGAATAATCGCCATTCTTTAAAAATTTTCACCAACTCTTCATTCGAATCTTTGTCTTGGGATATGGCAGAATTCGGAAAATTGGCTACTAGCAAGATGAGCAAATAAAAAACTGATTTCGGAAAGGTGGAGTTGGTCATTTTTAGATAGTGATTGGTATATGAATGCAAAATAAGAATAGTGAATCAATGAACCAATATTCTTTAGATGTTACTTGAAAATAATCTATTCGTATATACTTATAAGATTTTCATATTAGTTGTGTAAAAGGAAGAATACGTATACGAGGTTTATAGAATAAAAAGGGAAAGGTCGAAAGTTAAAATGTGTTTGATAGGTATTTAATTGACAGAAGTATTATTAACCCATAAAGAACCAAAGCATCCCTTGTTTTTTTTGAGTTAATTTTTTAATTGTGAATTGCTTTATTTGTAATTTATATTTGAAATATGTTAAACAAAATTGTATTAATCTTGTAATACAGGTATGTATTATCTGAGCGCTGATCCAATTTTCATTGGAAATCTTTTAACGATAGAGCAATCTAATATCAATTATGAATAAAAACTTTTATTTTCTTGAAGACGGTGGTGAAATGGGCGAATTGATGCGTAATAAGGATTGGTCGAAAACGCTAATAGGATTGCCTGAAACTTGGCCGCCAGCCCTTAGAACAACAATGAGTATAATGTTAAATTCCCCTTTTCCAATGTTTCTTTTTTGGGGTAAAAAACTAAAATGTTTTTATAATGATGCGTATAGACCAAGTCTTGGAATAAATGGAAAACACCCGTCGATTTTAGGTATGAGCGGTAAAGATGCTTGGCCAGAAATTTGGGATGATATTTCACCTTTGTTAAAATCAGTTACTGACAAAGGAAATTCTATTTGGAGAGAAAATCAACTCATTCCTTTTTATAGAAATGGTAGAATCGAAGATATTTATTGGACTTTTAGTTATAGCCCAGTTAAAGATGAATCAGGTAACGTTGCAGGTGTATTAACACTATGTACTGATACGACTGAAGCCTTTAAGGCAGCTAATAATTTGCGTGAAAGTGAGCGTCGTTTTCGTGAGATTGCCGACCTGTCACCGGTTTGGATATGGATAACCGATACCGAAATAAATGTTCAATATGCAAATAAGGAGCTACTTAAATATATAGGCATAGAGCACTTCTCTGATTTTACAGGGCAAGTATGGAAAGAGGTTGTACACCCTGATGATATACATTTAGTATATGCTGGTTTTGCTCAAGCTGTAGAAAATAAAGCTGAAATTGATGTGGAATTTCGAGTTAAGAATGCCTCAACAGAAGGTTTTGAATGGTTTAAAGTTTTAGCCGTTCCACGTTTACTAGAAGATGAATTAATTGGTTTTATTGGCACTGCCATGAATATTGAACAGCAAAAATCTTTCTCAAATCATTTAAGAAGTGAAGTTGATATTCGTACTAGAGAACTTGCAGATAGCAATATAAAACTAGAACTAATGAACAAAGAACTTCAATCGTTCGCCTATATTTCTAGTCATGACCTTCAAGAGCCGCTAAGGAAAATTCAAATGTTCGCAGAAGTATTGATGGAGCGTGAGTATGATAATTTATCTAAAGCAGGTAAGGTGAAATTCGAGAAAATACAATCTGCAGCAAATAGAATGCAATCGTTGATTAATGACCTCTTGGCTTATTCACGAGCCGATACTGAAAAAAGGACATTCGAACTTATCGATTTAAAAACGGTTATTGATGAGGTTAAAAATGATTTAGGTGAAGAGTTGGCTAAAAAACAAGGTAAAGTCGAAGTATTGAGTAGCTGCAAGCTTGAGGTAGTCCCATTTCAGTTTCGTCAATTAATTTATAACCTTTTATCGAATTCGGTAAAATATTCTAAGTTAGATGTACCTCCTGTCATTAGAATTTTAGGGGAGACCATAGATGGTTCAGATAGTGATGATATGCTTTTAATAACAGGTATAAGCTACGCTAAAATTACAATAACCGATAATGGTATAGGGTTCGATAAACAATTCTCTGAGAAAATTTTTGAAGTCTTTCAAAGGTTACATTCAAAGCAAGAATATATAGGCACAGGTATTGGTTTGGCTATTGTTAAGAAGATAGTTCAGAACCACAATGGTTTCATTAGTGCACATGGTGAACCTGATATCGGTGCCGTATTTCAAATCATTATTCCAAGTAGTCAGTTAGCCATATCTTAAAAAAACTGTTTTCAATTTTTTATAAGGAAACTATATGGATTAGAATTTATAAGAACTTTTTATTTTTTTCAATAGCACGAAATGTGCTTTTGAAAACATTGAAAAAGTATATTTTTTTAAGGCTGGATTCAAAAGTGGTAATAATTTGCCGTATTTTGTTATTGGATGTTTTTTGAAAACAATAAGTTTACAAACTTTTAAGAAGCGTATTAATTGTAATGTGATGAATGGAGTATAGTTTCATATATGACTCTGAAAAGATGG
This sequence comes from Maribacter orientalis, assembly GCF_900109345.1. GTDB lineage: Bacteria > Bacteroidota > Bacteroidia > Flavobacteriales > Flavobacteriaceae > Maribacter > Maribacter orientalis. Next base: position 97,017 of record NZ_FNZN01000002.1, on the reverse strand, counting down.
TTAATGAATTATTTCATAGAACAATGGTCGCAGCCGGGGTTGATTTTGAAATTTTGCAAGACGGAACCATTAAGTTTTTAGATGATTTAAGTGAAGAGAAGCTTAAATCAATCTCTAATGAGCTTGATGATTTTGGTGTTAAAATTCAAACGAAAGAGAACCGTGATATCGTTGAGGAAATCAAGATTTATATAAAGAGAATGGTGCATGACGGTGATATTCGAAATGTGAAAATTTCAGAACTACTCTCAAATCAATTGGGTTTCAGTTATCCATATCTTTCAAATCTATTTTCTAGTAAGACATATACGTCTATAGAGAATTTTTATATATTAGTGCGAATAGAAAAGGTGAAGGAATTAGTACTCCTAGAAAACACAAGCTTAGGTCAAATAGCACATGATTTAAGTTTTAGTAGCGTTCCACATTTATCTAATCAATTCAAAAAAGTAACTGGGTTAACAATAACCCAATACTTAAAGTTTAGAAAAAAATAAGAAGAACTATTCTTCAACCAATATGAAATTTGAAAATGAATAAATTAAAAATACTTCTTGTAGATGATGATGAAGATGACAGGCAATTTTTTGCAGATGCATTAGAGGGTATTGCGCTTAATACAGAATTACGTCAATTAGAGAATGGTAAAAGCTGTATGGAGTATTTGCTTCAAGAAACTGATAATCCGCCAGATTTGGTTTTTCTAGATTTGAACATGCCTATTATGAATGGTTTCGAGTGTTTAGAAGCAATTCGTCGTACACCCCATTTAAAAGATTTATTAGTGGCCATATATTCAACATCATCTGCAGAAAGAGATATTGAAGAAACTTTTGAAAAAGGTGCAAATATTTATATTAAAAAGCCTTCAAGCTTTAGTGAATTGAAAAAATCATTGAAACAAGTGGTCAAAATGAATTGGGCATATCATTTAAATGATTTCAAAAAAGAGAATTTTTTATTGAAAATATAATTTTTCATATTAGACTGAATTAAAAAAGTTGTTTCGTTAGGAGCAACTTTTTTAGTTTTAGCATTAGTCAATTCGAATTAATACCACGTATTTAGCAGTAATCTATTTTTGAGGTTTAAATTTCAGGTATACCTATGACAAGAATTACATCAGATAGTTTTTTTAAGAATATTGTCGATGGTTCTAATGACGCTTTAGTATTTGTGTGTCCTAATGCTGAAAATTCGAAAGACATTAATCACTATGTAATTACATATGCAAATAAAAAAGCTGAATCACTTTTTGGAAATACGAAAGAAAGTATTCAGAATAAGATAATAAAAGAGTTGCCCAAGTTTTTCGAATTTGGCGAGTTACTAAATCATTTAAATTCAGCAATAAAGTCAAAAAAACAGGAAGCTTTCAATTTTGTTCAAAAGGTCGGTCACAAGAATTTGAACATGCACTTTAAAATTGAAAGTCATGATACCGGATTATTACTAAGCATTACAGAAGCTAAGGTGTATTATGTAGTCGATAAAGAATCGAATTTGCCAGAGGGCGATTTAAAAGCTAGAATAAATGAGCTTGAAATTTCTAATTTATTTAGTTACCGAGTTTTAGATAGTTATGATAGTATAGTCTCTTATTTAAAACCAATATTTGATGATAATAAGGTAATATCTGATTTTAGAATAGATTATATCAATAATCGAATAGACGATATTACCAAAGAAGAGCCAGAATATATTATTGGTAAAACGCTCTATGAGTATTATCCTAAAAACTTAGAAAATGGGGTATTTGAGATATTAAAGAAATGTTATTATAGTGGAGATAATCAAGATTACGTTAAGGAATTTTTCTTTAACAAACAGCCATACTGGTTGAGTAATAAGGCCGTAAAGATGAATGACGGTATCATACTTTTTTCAAAAGATATAACCCAAGAAAAGAAAAACAAAGAACAATTATTTATACAGAATAGATTGCTGTTAGAGGCTGAACATGTGGCGAATATTGGAAGTTTTCGCTGGAATTTAGGAAAGGAAGAAATCAAATATTCTGAAAATTTGTATCACATGTTCGGCTTTGAGCCTAAGGAACTCGATAGCAAATATGACCGTTTATTAGCTTTTGTACACCCCAATGATATTGAAAAAGTAAAAAATAGTTTTCATGAGTCTCGAATTAGTAAAGCTAAAACTGACTTGGTTTTTCGCATATATACCAAATCTAATGATTTGAAGTATATGAATACTATAGGGGAGTGTTACCAAAAAGGTGGAAATTGGTATATGGTTGGGGTAATACGTGATGTTACCAAGCAAATAGAGGCAGAGTCAAAACTACAAGCGAAAAATGCTGAATTAAAAAGAACAAATTCAGATTTGGAAGCCTTTAATCGTGTTGCAAGTCATGACTTGCAAGAACCTTTGCGTAAAATTCAAATGTTTGTCAGTCGCTTGAATGAAGAAGAAAAAGACACGATGAGTTTAAGGTCTCAAGGATATTTAGAGAAAGTAAAATCTTCTTCTAATAGAATGCGTAATCTTATTAATAATCTACTATCCTATTCAAAAGTAGATGAGGTTGAAGAGCAACCGAAAAGAATAGATTTAAATGATGTGCTAACAAATGTATTAGATGATTTAGGTGAGCGAATAGACGTTATGGATGCTGATATTACTTCAGATGCTTTGCCGGTTGTAAATGGCGTGCAATTTCAGCTCGAACAATTATTCGCCAATCTTATAGGCAATTCTTTAAAATACGTACATCAGGAAACGAAATCTAAAATTCAAATAAAAAGTAAAGTTGTATCCCATGAAGAATTACCACCTGAACTTTTATCTTTCGGAGGGGGTTACGTTAAATTACAATTTATAGATAATGGTATAGGCTTTGAGAAAAAGTACCAGGAGAAAATATTTGAAATTTTCCAAAGACTACATGGTAAAACTGAATTTTCAGGTACTGGTCTAGGATTATCAATTTGTAAAAAGATTGTACAATCGCATAACGGAATAATACAAGCAAAAGGCGAGTTAAATAAAGGAGCCGAGTTTACAGTATACTTGCCAACATTAATTTAAGATAAGGTATAGATTAAAGCTATATTTTTTGCTAAGTCTTAAAATTGTGTAACACCTTTTAAAAATGGTGTAACACATTAACACGTCATAGAGGTGATATTTGTAACAGCAAACAATCGGTCTTTATGAAAAATCTTCAATACGCTAGAGTTGGTACTGTAAGAACTAAAGCTAATTACAGACAGTCGGCAAATAATCATCAAAGTACTACTGGTTTTGTTGAGAGCATCAAAAGCTCAGAACATAATTTAATCAATAACACTATAAACAATATATCATGCAAGTAGTTCATAATCAATTAAGTTACTTTAATAATATTTTAGGAGGAAGTATTTCAAGTTTTGAAGGTGATCGTATATTACAATATGATAACGAAAAAGGAACAGGTAGAATTCAAACAGTTTCTTTAAATTCTGGTATATCTTATTCTGAATATGATTTGGACTTGGTAGAAGATTTTAATTTTGATTTGAAATTGGATGAGAACCGTAGTTTGTATTTTATTTATTGTTTAGAAGGTAATTTTAATTTTACCAAAGGGGGAGAAATATCTAAAGTAGAGGCCTTACAAACAGTGGTAGTTGGTGGTTCAAATGAGATTATTAATATTAAATTAAGAAAGGGCACAAAATCTAACTTGTCTGTAATAAAGGTGACTCAAGATAGTGAGCACTCGGTTAAAAATAATGATGGTTCTGAATTGTATGATCAACTATTTACATCGTTCTTAAATGAAGATAATAGTGCTCATATTGGAACTTTTAACCTGAAGATTAAGGAGCAGTTATTACAAATTCGTGCTATTACTCAAAAGGGATTGGTTAGAAAACTGTTAATTGAAGGTATTGTTAATTTCACTTTAGCTCTCGAGATTCTTCACTGTAAGCAAGATATTGAAAGTGAAGGTCAAGTAAGTACGTTGTTAACTAAAAAAGAGCTTTTAAGAATAGAGGAAGCTGTAAATGCAATTAAAAGAAAACCCGAATTTCCATATACCGTTACAGATTTAAGTAAAGAATATGGCCTTTCGCCAACAAAACTACAAGAAGGGTTTAAAGTTATGGAAGGTACTACGGTAACAAACTTCATAAGAAATGAGCGTCTTATTCTGGCAGAAGAATTAATTCAAACGTCGGACATGAATATTTCTGAGATAGTTTATTCTATAGGATTCACAAGTAGAAGCTATTTCTCAAAGATTTTTAGAAATAAATATAAGTGTACTCCTAAAACATATTTAATGAACATTAGAAAAGTATCACTTTCTGCATAAGTGCAAATATTAAGTTAGAGAAAAAGCCAGCTATAGCTGGCTTTTCTTATTTTAAAAAGTTTGTTTTATGATGATATAAAAGTTGTAATGTGCTTTTTGTAAACAGAATATATAAAAATCTATACTTTCTGATAAGGATTGTATTTTTTAGATAATTTGGCCAAGTTGTTAATTTGCTTGCAAAAGCAAATTGGGGGGCATCCTTAATCAAGTAAACTTGAATTAAAAAAAACTAATTGGTGGTTTTCTATAACCGATAGCAGAAGATGGTTGGTAAACGACGGTATTCATTTAAATAGAAATAACAAATTCGGGTTCTACTTTTATTCCTTCAGTACTGTTTACATAACGAAGACATTTATGAAGTAGTGTCTTAAGTTGATTGTATGATGATGGCTTTTGTAAGTATAGCGAAGCACCCATTTCTTTTAATCTATCAATTTCTTTAGGATGATAAGAAGTTGAATATATGATTACTGGTGTATGAGCATATTTGGCAAGGTCTCTAATGTCAGAAAGACATTCAAATCCGTCCAACATAGGCATTTTCAAATCTAAAAATATAACATCTGGTTTTTCGATAGTTGCAGAAAGTAAATCAGCCATTAAATCAACACCATTGTTAAATTCGAAAATTTTAGATGGTATTGGTATCTCCCGTAGTGCATCAGAAAAAAAAGTTCTGTCATCACTATCATCGTCTGCGAGATAGACATTTAGTAAAGCTTTGTTCATTATAAATAAATCAATTAAACTTAAAAACTAGGTGTTATACATAAAAAAGTTATAGTAAAACACAACTGCAAATTAAAAATTAGGAGTTTCAATCAGTAATGCTATTCACTAAAAATCTAACTCAAAACCTAATTATTTAAATCTATTTAATTTTTTATTCACTATGTAAATAGTTAGCCTACCTATAATTATAAATTGAGTCTGTTATTATTTAAGGATGTACGTTAGTAATGAATATGATTAACTCAGTAATCTGACAATTTTTATTGTCGCAGACAAATTAATACCTGCTGTTAAAGAGATACACATTTTATTTCATTCAAGAATTAAGGTTGATGAAACTTACAACGGTGGATCTGAAATAAGATTTTTGATTTTCTTCCAAAATTGTTTTGCAGTAGAACTAGTAGGTTCGACCAAGTCAGATAGCATACTTAAATTTCTTCTAAATTGTTCAAATTCATATTTGGTGGCGTGATTCTCGTTAATTGGATAATAGGCCATGCCCCAGTTAGGAAACGTCCGTTTGCTAATTTCATCATCAGAGAAAAGTGTTACATTTTTATGACGATCATCTTCTTTGATCTTTACATAAAGTGCTTCAATCTTTTTTTTATCACCTTCCAATAATTGAACAAATCCTCCATTGTAATAAATTAAACACCCTGTTATACCATCACGTTGATTGTTAAAACGAGCTTTTTCTAAAAGCTCTTCCATTTCTATGCCCTGCACAGTATTGGTTGCAGTAGACTCATAAGTTAAGGTGTACATATCCAAACAAATTATTCCTAATCGACAAAATTAGTAAAATTGTTAAAACGAAAATATAGTTACCTAACGGTGATATTTTTACAAGGTTTTACCGATTACCTATAGTTAAAGTTGCAATTAAGAAATAGAGGGGAAGTGAGAACCTAAAACAAAAAAGCCCCTAGAAGGGGCTTTAAAGTGATCGCAGGAGGATTCGAACCTCCGACCGTCTGCTTAGAAGGCAGATGCTCTATCCAGCTGAGCTATGCGACCGACACCATTTTTTCAAATGTGGGTGCAAACTTAGTGAAATTTATAGACTGGTAAAACCAAAATCAATTAAAAATTTTATTATTTCGTGTATGTGCTAAAATACGGCTAGGACCTGCTATCATATTGGTCGAAATTCTCCCATAATTGATCTAAGACTTTATAGAATATTTCAAATTCTTCTTCGGTGATACCCAAGGTGCTAGCCTTTCTTAAATCCTTAATAAAGGGCATAACCTCTTTCATAAGATTAGTGCCTTCTTCAGTCATTACCAATTTAAAGCGTTTTTGGTCATCTCTAAATCTGGACTTTCTTAATAGACCTTTTTTGCATAAACCACTTATAACCCTAGATGTTGTTGCTCGATTTCTAAAATTTGATTTGGCAATATCTGCCTGTGAGGCATCTTTACCTTCTAAGTGTACACGTTGTAAAATAACCCATTGCTCAATAGTTAAATCTATATTGTTTTCTGCAAATACCTGTAAAAAAGTACTTTGTACTTTTTTTAGGGTACGGTCAATGTAAACGCCGAATCCCTCAGTCCTGTCCATAATTTTCGTGCTTATTCTCCCAAAAGTAACGGAGTTTATCGTTAATTTTGTTGTTAATGCAACAAAATTAAAAAATAGTTGTAATTTTACTACTGCCGAGAAGGTCTAAAATTGGGTATATGCAATTAGGTTTTAAGAATTATATTTTAGAAGACAGCACTTACAAAGGTGGAGGTAAAAAAATTGTAATGCCCGATGGTGTTACAGTACACAAACTTTCTTCAAATGAAAATCCGTTAGGGTATTCACCGAAAGTGAAGCAGGCGTTAGCAAACACGTTAGATGATTTAAGCTTCTATCCTGATAATACCGATATACGATTAAGAGAGGCACTAGTTAAAGACTTTGACGGGGTGTTGGGTGCCGATAATTTTATAACCGCTAATAGTGGTTCTGAAATTATTGATATGATTTCTAAGGCTTTCCTAAGTGAAAATGATGAGGTAATTGTTAGTCAGCCTTGTTTTCTGCCGTATACTGCTTTTACACGATGGATGGGAGCAAAGGCGATCAATGTGCCTATGACCGAAGATTATAATTATAACCTAGATGGTATTCTTGAGGCTATTACAGATAAAACGAAGCTAGTCTTTCTTGCCTCCCCAAATAATCCATCAGGAAATTATATTCCTTTGGCAGACTTGCGGAAGTTTATTGAGAAGTTACCTGAACACGTAGTTTTGGTATTAGATGAAGTGTATAGGCATTTTGCAGAAGCAGAAGATTACACTTCAGGAATTCCTTTTGTCGTAGAAGGTAAAAATGTAATTGCCATAAACAGTTTTTCAAAAACGTATGGTTTGGCAGGTCTGCGTGTAGGGTATTGCTATGCTCCATTGGAAATCAGTAATTACATGAGAAAAATATGTAAGCCATTCTTACTTTCTTCTTTGGCTTTAGAAGGTGCCATTGCGGCTTTAGAAGATGTTGATTTTGTAAATAAAACGGTAGCCTTGGTAAAAGAAGAGCGAGAATTCGTTTTGAACGGACTTCATGCTTTACATATAAAATACTGGCCAACACAGGGTAATTTTGTATTAATAGATCCACCAATTAATGACATGGAGTTTACCGCTTTTTTAGAACAAAAAGGGATCATGGTACGCCCAGTAGGTAATTTTGGTGCTCCAGGTAAAGTCCGTATTTCATTCGGCGTAAGAGAGGCGAACAAAGCGCTATTAGCTGCTTTAGAAGTATTAATGAAAACCCAAACAACAACAGCATAACTTTTTTTAATATATATGTTGCAGAAGCAACAATAAGTAAAACAAAAATATAAAACTCAACAGTATGTCAACATCAACAGCAGTAGAAAATAAACACAAAGAGGCACAAGATTTTATGCCTATCAATGGTACAGATTATTTGGAACTGTACGTAAGTAATTCAAAACAAGCGGCACATTATTACAAAACTGCATTCGGTTTTAAATCTCTAGCTTATAAGGGTTTGGAGACTGGTAGTAGAGATTTGGAATCTTATGTTGTAGAACAAGACAAGATTCGTTTGGTTTTGACATCTCCATTAAAAAGTGGAACGGATGTAGGTAGGCATATTGATAAGCATGGTGACGGTGTAAAAGTGACTGCACTTTGGGTAGATGATGCTACCTATGCTTATGAAGAGGCTATGAAAAGAGGGGCCAAAAGCTACATGAAGCCAGTTATAGAGGAAGATGAGAGCGGTAAAGTAGTTCGTTCGGGAATCTATTCTTACGGTGAGGTTGTGCATATTTTTGTAGAGCGTAAAAACTACAACGGAACATTTTTGCCAGGGTACCAAAAATGGGAAAGTGATTACCAGCCAACTTCAACAGGTTTAAAATTTGTAGATCATATGGTAGGTAATGTGAATGAAGGTCAAATGAACTATTGGGTAGATTTCTATGCCAATGTAATGGGCTTTAAGCAGATTATGTCCTTTGATGATAAAGATATTTCAACAGAGTTTACGGCATTGATGAGTAAGGTAATGAGTAATGGAAACGGTCGTATTAAGTTTCCTATAAACGAACCTGCCCCGGGAATGAAAAAATCTCAAGTAGATGAGTACTTAGAATTCTACGAAGGTGAAGGGGTACAGCATATTGCCGTAGCAACGGATGATATAGTAAAAACAGTTTCAGATCTTAAAAGTAGAGGAGTAGAATTTCTTACCATACCAACAACGTATTATGATGTATTGACCGAAAGAGTTGGTGAAATTGATGAGGATATAGAATCATTAAGAAAACTAGGTATTTTGGTGGATCGTGATGATGAAGGCTATTTATTGCAGATTTTCACCAAGACGGTACAGGCAAGACCAACCATGTTTTTTGAGATTATTCAAAGAAAAGGAGCTACTTCTTTTGGGAAAGGAAATTTCAAAGCGTTGTTCGAAGCTATTGAGCGTGAGCAAGAATTGAGAGGAACTTTATAAGTTCAACAGATTTCTTGAAAATCTAAGAATAGATTACTTTTAAAGGAAGCTTTATTGATTAATAAAATACCTCGTGGCAAAGCCACGAGGTATTCCTTAGAAAATAACTTTAAGATTTCGAGGTAAGCCATGAAGTATTTAATCTCGATTATCGATTAAACTAACGAATATGCCAATATATCATAAACAAGGAGAATTGCCACCTAAGCGGCATACGCAGTTTAGAAAACCAAATGGTGAATTATATTCTGAGCAATTGTTCGGTACCATTGGTTTTGACGGTATGTCCTCTTTATTATATCACCACAATAGACCTACCATGGTCAAGGAGATATTAAAGAGCACCGATGTTTCTCCAAAAATTGCTTTGGAAAAGAATATTCGTTCGTTAAAATTGGTGAGTTTTAATGCCCCTGCAAAAGATGATTTCTTAGAGGCTCGTGAACCATTATTGGTGAACAGTGATATTATTATAGGAGTTGCAGCGCCAAGAAAATCGTTACGAGATTATTTTTATAAAAATACCGATGCCGATGAAATGTTGTTCATTCATAAAGGAACAGGTACGTTACGAACCATTTTTGGACAGATTCCCTTTGAATATGGAGACTATTTAATTATTCCTAGAGGGACTATTTATCAGATTGATTTTAATACAGAGGACAATCGTATTTTATATGCCGAATCCTTTTCGCCGATATACACACCAAAACGCTATCGCAATTGGTTTGGTCAGTTATTGGAGCATTCCCCTTTTTGTGAGCGTGATTATAAATTACCGCAAAATCTGGAAACGTTTATCGATACCAATGAACATTTAATGAAGGTGAAGAAGCAAGGTGTCATGCATGAAATGGTGTACATTGGTCACCCTTTTGATGTTGTGGGTTGGGATGGATATAATTTCCCATACGGATTCTCCATTCACAATTTTGAACCTATCACAGGTAGAATTCATCAACCGCCACCAGTTCATCAAACATTCGAGACGAATGCCTTTGTAATCTGTTCGTTTGTACCACGATTATATGATTATCATCGGCTTTCTATACCGGCACCTTATAATCACTCGAATATAGATTCTGATGAGATGTTGTATTACGTAGATGGTGATTTTATGAGTAGAAATGGCGTACAGCCAGGTAATATATCATTACATCCGGCGGGTATACCTCATGGTCCGCACCCTGGTGCCGCAGAACGGAGTATAGGTCAAAAAGGTTCGGAAGAATTAGCGGTAATGATAGATACGTTTAAACCGTTAATGGTGACCGAAAATGCACTAAAATTAGATGACGGCGATTATTACCAATCTTGGTTATAACAGAAATAAGTAAACATTTGGCAACATTAAAGACATGGGTCTCCGTACCCGAAAATTCAGATTTTTCAATCTATAACCTTCCGTTTGGTATCTTCTCGTTAAAAAATGATGAGCCAAGGGCAGGTATGGCTATTGGAGACCAGATTTTAGATTTGGCGGCAATATCCGATTTAGGGTTGTTAGAGGTAAGTGCCGCATATTTCAGGCAGAAAACCTTAAATGATTTCATTGCCTTAGGAAAGAAAATTACCAATAAGGTTCGTTTAGATATACAAGGTTTGTTGGTTTCTGAGAAATCTCCGCTGAGAAATCATCCTGAAGTTTTCCTGTTTCAAAAAGATGCAACTATGCATTTACCGGTGCATGTGGGTGATTATACCGATTTCTATTCTAGTATAGAGCATGCCACCAACGTGGGTAAGATGTTCCGTGATCCAGAAAATGCGTTGTTACCGAACTGGAGGCATATACCGGTAGGGTATCATGGTCGCGCTTCTTCAATTGTGGTCAGTGGCACCAATATTCACAGACCCATGGGTCAGGTAAAACCAAATACTGAAGAATTGCCCTCGTTCAAACCCTCTAAAAATTTAGATTTTGAATTGGAAATGGGTTTTATAGTTGGCAAAAGCACCGAATTAGGTGAGCGTATTTCAACCAAAAATGCCGCTGAACATATCTTCGGTTTAGTGTTGTTCAATGACTGGTCTGCACGTGATATTCAAAAATGGGAATATGTTCCTTTAGGTCCGTTCTTAGGGAAAAACTTTGCGTCTTCCATGTCGCCATGGATTGTTACTTTGGAGGCATTAGAACCTTTTAAAGTTCAAGGTCCTGAGCAACAACCAGAGGTATTATCCTATTTAAAATATAAAGGGAAGAAAAATTATGACATTCAATTAGAAGTAGGTATGTCTACGCAAACCTCAGATGAAACTGTTATAAGCAAATCAAATTTCAAATATATGTATTGGAATATGATGCAACAACTGGCGCATCATACCGTAAATGGGTGCAATGTAAATGTGGGTGATGTAATGGCATCTGGTACTATTTCAGGTAAAGTTGAAAGCTCTTATGGTTCTTTATTGGAAATTTCATGGGGAGGTAAAAAACCGTTTAAATTGAAGGATGGTAGCGACCGTACATTTATTGAAGATTACGATTCGATTACGATTCGAGGTTTCGCAGAAAAAGATGGAAAGAGAGTAGGTTTTGGGGAAGTATCTGGAACCATAGTACCAAGTAAATAACTTAGAATTCTAAAGCAATGTCAAATAACGAGGAAATAAATTCAATAGACCCGACTTCCATTTCGCAACAAGAGTTGCATGGTTATTTATTATCTGCAGTTGCACCAAGACCCATATGTTTTGCCAGTACCATTGACAAGGAAGGAAACGTGAATTTGAGTCCGTTCAGTTATTTTAACCTATTTAGTGTAAATCCGCCAATCATGATTTTCTCTCCTTCGCGAAGAGGTCGTGATAATACCACCAAACATACCTTAGAAAATGTACTGGAAGTAAAAGAAACAGTCATCAATATCGTCAATTACGATATGGTAGAGCAAATGTCATTATCAAGTACCGAATATGATGAAGGCGTAAATGAATTCGTAAAAGCTGGCTTTACACAAGTACCTAGCGATAAAGTGAAACCACCAAGAGTGGGGGAGGCTCCTGTTGCTTTTGAGTGTGTTGTCGATAAAGTAATTGCATTAGGTGACGGACCGGGAGCAGGTAACCTGGTATTGGCTAAAGTGGTTCAAATTCATGTAAAAAAAGCATATTTAGATGCCGATGGAAATCTGGACACTCCAAAATTGGATTTAGTTGCACGCATGGGTGGTAATTGGTATTGCCGAGCCAATGGTGATGCGCTTTTTGAAATTCCAAAACCAATACGTACAAAAGGAATCGGGGTGGATATGCTACCGGAAGCCGTTCGTAATAGTACTGTTTTAACAGGAAATAATTTAGGTAGATTAGGTAATTTAGAAGAGCTGCCCACCAAAGAGGCTATTAGCAAGATTGCAGCACATTCAGAGGTGAAATCTATTTTGGCAGATAAAAATTCTGTTGATATTCATAAGCTAGCCCAAAAATGGTTGGAACAAGGAAAGACTGAAGATGCTTTGGCATTACTTCATTTGTAATTTCTAACTCCATAAGAAGATATTGCTTTCAATTATAGATCATCAGGTTCTATATGAATCAACACATGTTCTAGGTTAGGAATTTCCTTATTAAGATGATCTTGTAACAGGTGGGCAATATCATGCCCTTTGGTTACTGAGATATTACCATCTACCATGGCGTGCAAATCAACATGAAATTTCATTCCGGCTTTACGAATAAAGCATTTTTCTGTTCCTGTGACTCCAGGAACTTCTAATGATTTTAAGCGTATTTCTTCTAAAAGGTCATCATAGCGTTGTTCATCCATAATCTCACCAAGCGCAGGTCTTAAAATCAAATAACTATTGTAAAGAATAAACCCCGATGCAAGTAATGCCGCCCAATCATCTGCAGTTTCATAACCTTTGCCAAAAATAACGGCAATTGAAATGCCAATAAAAGCCATTACAGAAGTAATTGCATCGCTTCTATGGTGCCAAGCATCTGCCTTTAAAGAAGTGCTATTCGTTTCTTCACTTTTTTTGATTACGATGCGGTATGAGATTTCTTTCCATACAATTATTAAGCCTAGCACGATTAATGTCCATGCTTTTGGAACCTTATGTGGAGTCTGAATATTCTCAATACTTTCATAGGCAATAACCGTTGCGGAAATAACCAAAAATGCTACGACTAAAAATGTAACAATTGGTTCTATTTTTCCATGTCCGTACGGGTGATTTTCATCTGCTGGGCGTTCTGCGTATTTGAAACCCAAGAGCACTAAAATGGAAGAAAAAATATCGGTAGTAGACTCAATTGCATCTGCTATAAGTGCATATGAATTGCCGAAAAAACCAGCAAACCCTTTAATTAAGGCCAGAAATATGTTACCGATAATGCTGAAATAAGTGGTCTTAATTGCCGTCTGTTCAATACTCATAATGCAAAGGTAGTAGTATCAGAAATCACAGAATATTTTTATAAACATTTAATATCAACTTTAAAGAATATATACAGCTATTATGTTGCTTTTTCGTAAGCTTCAGTAAGCCATTCAATTAATTCATTATCGACTTGCGCTGCATCAGTGAGTTGAACCCTATGGGTACACATGGCACCAAAAGGGCCAGATGACCCGAGTCGGTTGGTCGTTGGTTTATCCTTTATTTTGAGTCCGAGGTCAATTCTAGTTTTGGTAGCCGGTTTAATAAGGGCGAATTGTGTTTTCCGTATCAAACTGACAGTGGTTTTTTTAGGAGTAATGGTAACATCATCGCCAAATGATTTCACCACTTTTAAAATGGCTTCATAAATTGGTTTTAAGTTTTCTTTCCCTTTGTATTGTTGGTCAACCAAGTCTGTAGGAGTATTATTATCTTCTTTGGATAAAGTGACAATGGCATTGGCGAAACCATGGGTTACACCATGTTCTTTTTTGAGAAAATTGACAGCTTCAGAATGCTTGTCAAATGATTTTAATTTTAAAACCGATTTCCACTCCTTTAAAGACTTGCCTGTTTTTTCGGGCATATTATCAATCATGGTTTTAAGTGCCTTTTCCATTTTGTCGATGTTTTGAAATTGAACTTTAATTTACGAAAATTAATAATGATTTAATTTTTCATATGTGCAAATTAGCAGGTAAAATAAGTTTTCAATGCTTGTAATAGAGGTGCTTTATCCATAGAAAGAATGGAAAATCAACTTCTGGATTATCAATCTAGCAATAAAAAACGTTCCAGCTCTGTTATGAATAAAAATAAGACGATTAACGTATTTACGCATGCAATTATAATTATTAGTGCTTATATTAGGTAAGACAGAAATACGACTAACCTATGGCATTAAAAGTTGCAATTAAACATAAGACAAAATATAAATACGATAGAAGTATAAACTTATCTCCACACATATTTAGATTACGGCCTGCACCACATAGTAGAACACCCATTGAATCGTACTCCATAAAGATTAAGCCAGAGAATCATTTTTTCAATTGGCAACAAGACCCGTTTGGTAATTATTTAGCACGTATCGTATTCCCAGATAAGACTACTGAACTTTCTGTAGATGTCGAAATTATTGCAGATTTAAAAACAATTAATCCATTCGATTTCTTTGTTGAAGAAGCTGTAGAAGAATTTCCTTTTACGTATTCCGAAGAATTGAAAAAGGAATTACTACCCTATTTAGAAAAAGTGGAAAGTGGCCCGCTTCTAAAAGATTGGTTGGCGAAAATAGATATGACACCTAAGCGTAGTATCGACTTTTTAATTGGTTTGAATAGCGATTTGTATAATCATTTGAACTATACCTTGCGTATGGATCCTGGAGTGCAAACTTGTGAAGAAACCTTAAGTAGTAAATTGGGTTCGTGTAGAGATTATGCCTGGTTGTTGGTACAGACGCTACGTCATTTAGGTTTGGCTGCACGTTTTGTTTCTGGATATTTAGTTCAATTGAAGTCCGACGAAAAATCATTGGATGGACCATCGGGTCCTGAAGAAGATTTTACGGATTTACATGCGTGGGCAGAAGTATATTTACCAGGAGCGGGTTGGATTGGTTTAGATGCCACATCTGGACTATTAGCTGGTGAAGGTCATATTCCTTTGGCATGTACACCTTCTTATGAAAGTGCAGCACCTGTTAGTGGATTTAGCGATTTTGCGGAAACTACCTTTGAATTTGAAAATTCTGTAACCCGTATTTTTGAATCTCCACGTGTAACTAAACCCTATACAGAAGAGCAATGGAAAGCCATTTATGATTTGGGCTTTGTGGTTGAAGATGAATTACAGGCGAATGATGTTCGACTAACCATGGGTGGTGAACCTACTTTTGTATCTGTAGATGATATGGAGTCTGGGGAGTGGAATACCGAGGCCGATGGTGAGCACAAACGCAAACTGGCAAGTAAATTGTCATTAAGTTTAATGGATGTGTTCGGTAAAGGCGGGGTCTTACATCATGCACAAGGAAAATGGTATCCTGGAGAACCTTTACCACGTTGGTTAATAGGTATTCATTGGCGTAAAGATGGAGAGCCAATTTGGAGAGAACCAAAATTACTGGCCTCTTTTGCTGAAAATTATAAATTGCCGGTAAATATTACCGAAGCATTCTTGAATACATTAGCTAAATTTTTAGGAGCAGATAATGAAACTGTTATACCTGCTTTCGAAGATGCTTTTTACTTTTTATGGGAAGAAGGTAAACTACCCATTGATGTAGATCCCAAAAAATACAATAAGAACGATACCCACTTACGACGTAAATTAGGTGATATTTTAGAGCAAGGTATCGGTAAGGCTGTAGGTCATGTATTCCCATTAATTAAAAAAAACGGCAGATGGATTACCAATCGGTGGGAGTTTAGAGGAAAGCATTTATTATTGACACCTGGTAATTCATCAATAGGGTTGCGATTACCATTAGACTCTTTGCCAAAAAATCCAGAAATTCCATCAGAGCCAACAGCAGAGCCGGAACTTTTTGAAAAACGACCTGCTTTACCGGCATACGGAGTCGATTTAAAGCGAAGAAACAGAAGGAAAACAGAAACAAGAAAAAATAAAAATCAGCCTTTTGTTCGTACTGCAATTTGTGCTGAGGTTAGAGAAGATAAGTTATACTTGTATTTACCGCCTTTAGATAGCGCAGAAGACTTTTTGGATTTGGTAGCGAGTATAGAGGCAACGGCTAAAAAATTAAATACGCCTATTATTTTAGAAGGGTATGAGCCACCACGCGATAATCGATTAGAAGTATTAAAAGTAACTCCTGATCCTGGTGTTATTGAGATAAACGTACATCCGGCAAACAACTGGCAAGAGTTAACAGACAATACATTGACGCTTTATGCTGAGGCTAAAAAAGCACGTTTAGGTACTGAAAAATTTATGCTAGATGGTAAGCATACCGGTACAGGAGGAGGAAATCACGTTACCTTAGGTGGGGTTACGCCAGGTGATAGTCCGTTACTGCGAAATCCACAGTTGTTGCGAAGTTTATTGACGTTCTGGCAACATCATCCTGGACTTTCTTATTTATTTTCTGGGGCATTTATAGGGCCAACGAGTCAAGCACCACGAGTTGATGAGACTAGATTAGAAAACTTATATGAGCTAGAGATTGCATTTTCGCAAATACCCGAAGATAAAGAAGTACCATTTTGGTTGACTGATCGGTTGTTCCGTCATTTATTGACCGATATTACTGGAAACACTCATCGGGCAGAATTTTGTATCGATAAATTATATTCGCCAGATTCTTCTTCAGGTAGGTTAGGCATACTAGAACTTCGTGCATTTGATATGCCACCACACGCACAAATGAGTTTAATGCAAATGTTGTTGGTGCGTACATTGGTTTCTTGGTTTTGGAAAAAGCCCTATAAGCATAAGTTGGTTCGTTGGGGTTCTGAACTTCATGACAAATTTTTATTAGAGCATTATGTAAAAGAGGATATAAAAGATATTGTAGAACAATTGAACGATGCGGGTTATCCATTTAAGTTAGATTGGTTCGACCCGTTCTTTGAATTCCGTTTTCCATTGTATGGCATGGTAGAAATAAATGCAATGCAGTTAGAACTTCGTATGGCCATCGAACCTTGGAATGTGCTGGGCGAAGAAATGACGGGGCGTGGTACGTCGCGTTATGTCGATTCTTCTCTAGAACGCATACAGGTGAAACTTAATAACTTCACAGTAGAAAGGTATACGTTAACGTGTAATGGCGTAAAAGTAGATCTTAGTCCTACGGGAACAAAAGGTGAGTATGTGGCAGGTGTACGATTTAAAGCTTGGGATCCGTGGTCAGCATTACACCCAACTATTGGTGTAGATACGCCCTTGGTTTTTGATATTGTAGATGATTGGAATCAAAAATCTATTGGAGGTTGTACTTATTTTGTAGCACACCCTGGCGGGCTTTCCTATGATAATTACCCTATAAACAGTCTTGAAGCCGAATCGCGAAGAATAAATAGGTTTTGGGATATTGGTTTAACACAAGATGAAGAAACACCGAAAGAATTGGTCGCTACAACAAATTTTACAGGTAGAATGGTTGAACCTAAGTCAGGTTCAAATACATTTGTATATAAGGAGATGCCAGTCAATCCTGAGTATCCACATGTAACCGATTTACGTAAGAAGTAATTGAAAAAGGCAATGCCAACAACGAAGACTAGCTGGTTAAATAGCTATAAAACCCATCAGGGCAATGATGAAATGTATTCATTGAACGATGAGTTAAAACCTTATTGGGACAAATTATTTAAGGGGTTTGATAAACTTGGGGTGAACGGATTAACGGCACGCCAGAAAGATATTGATTGGTTATTGTCTGAGAACGGCGTTACCTATAACGTATACAATGACCCAAAAGGAATGCACAGGCCTTGGAGCTTGAATGTGGTTCCTTTTGTTCTGCATCAAGAAGAGTGGAATAGGGTAGAGGCAGGTTTAAAACAACGGGCCGAATTGCTTAATTTGGTTTTAAAAGATGTTTACGGCGAACGAAAGCTGATTAAAGATGGTATTGTACCCTATGAAGTTATTTATGGGCATCGTGGTTTTTTAAGACAATGCTCAGGAATGGAGCTTAATCTAGAAAAGTTTTTATCCATATATGCAGCAGATTTGTGTCGCGGTACCGACGGTCGTTTGTGGGTAGTTAATGATCGTACAGAAGCACCATCAGGAATGGGTTATGCATTAGAGAATAGATCTACAAGCAGTAGAATTCTTCCTGAGATGTTCGCGAAAATGCATGTTAAACGGTTGTCTGGTTTTTTTCAAGAATTCAATCAGATGCTTGTTGGCGCGGCCCCAGGTAAAAAAGAGAATCCGAATATCGTAATTCTAACTCCGGGATCACATAATGAAACGTATTTTGAACATGCCTATATGGCCTCATTTCTAGGATATCCATTAGTACAAGGCAATGATTTAGTAGTGCGTGATGGTTTTCTTTGGATGAAATCATTACAAGGGTTAAAACAGATAGATGTAGTATTACGAAGGGTCGATGATGCATTTACAGATCCATTAGAATTACGTGAAGATTCACATTTAGGAGTCGCAGGATTATTAGATGTGGTGCGAAGAAAAAATGTAACGGTCATCAATCCAGTAGGAAGTGGGGTTATTGAAAATCCTGGGTTAATTCCTTTTATGCCAACGATTGCAAAATATTTCTTGAAAGAAGAGTTGTTATTACCGCAAATAGCCTCTTGGTGGTGCGGACAAGAAAAAGAGAAAAATTACGTATTAGAAAATTTATCGAAATTAGTTGTAAAAAGAATAGATCGCACAAATAGGGAAAGTATCTATTTCGGAGAGTTAATGACTCTCAAAGAAATAGAAGCCCTTAAAAAAGTAATTTTAGAACGACCGTATCGTTTTGTTGCTCAAGAGCACATTAATTTTTCTACCGCTCCGAATCTTACCAATGGGAACGTAGAGCCTAGAAATGTAGTCGCCCGCGCATTTTGTATTGCTTCAAAAGACCAGTATTCGGTAATGCCCGGTGGTTTGGTTAGGGTAGCGTCAGATAGTGAAACCGTTAGGGTTTCGAATCAGCGAGGTGGTACAAGTAAAGATTTATGGATATTAGATGAGACCTTCACAAAAGAAGACAAGACTAGACAATGGCAACAGAAATCATCGGTTGCAATATCAGGATTAAATGATTTGCCAAGTCTCACGGCAGAAAATTTGTATTGGGCAGGGCGTTATGTTGGGCGTACTTTAGTTAACGCTCGTTTTTTACGTACGGTTATGCGCCAAATGGCCATAGTACAGAATAGGGATGAAAAACCCGATTCTGAAAAGCTAAAAGTACTCTTCAAAGCTGTTACCCAATTGACGGGTACCTACCCAGGTTTTATAGAGAAGGATAAGGATGGCAAACTGGCGATGGATAACCCTTATGAAGAAATGTTATCGGTTATCTTAGATAAAAAAAGAGTGGGCAGTTTAGCCCATACCATAAGTATGTTCAGCAATTCATACTATTCTATTCGTAATCTTTGGTCTTCGGATATGTGGCGTGTTTTTGAAAATATTCAGAAACTTTGGAATTCTTTGGTAGATAGTGAGGATCATTCTATTAATCGAATCTTAAAAGTTTTGAATCAATTAATTACCCGCTTAATTGCTTTTATGGGGCTGATTGAGGAGAGTATTATGGTGCAACAAGGTTTGTTGCTTTATTTTATAGGATTGCAATTAGAACAAAGTTCGTTGACCATTACTAAATGTCGTGCCTTACTAACGATTAAATACGACGATCAGGTAGAATATGAATTGTTAGAGTATCTATTGACAAGCCACGAAAGTTTAAATATTTATCGATATAGTTATCGTTCGCATATTGAGTTGGAGCATGTACTTGATTTAGTAGTGTTAGATTTAGACTATGCGCGTTCTTTAACTTTTATGATAAATCGATTGCAGAAAGATATATCTCGTTTACCACATTCGAAACAAGACCATCAATTAAGTAATTATCAGAAATTTGTATTCGAGGCCTTTTCAAAGTTGAGGTTAGCAGAATCATCAAAATTAGCCAAAACAAAATCTGAAACTGATTTTTCTAGAGAAGAACTTGATAATTTAATGAAAGCTCTTTCTAAGCTTTTATATCAGACTTCGCAATCTATATCAAACACCTATTTCAATCATACAGACAAGCAAAACCAATTGTTTACACAGTCTTTCCCTATTTAAGCATGATATTTAATGTAACACATATTACCAAATACGAATATAATGCCCCGGTAAGTTATTGTCATAATATTGCTACGCTTAGGCCAAGAGAATCGAAGGGACAAGAGCTTTTAGATTATACGATACAGATTACTCCAGAACCCACTGAAATATCTGAGCGTATCGACTTTTTTGGTAATTACATCACCCGTTTTTCCATACAAACGGAACATAAAATACTGAAGGTAACTACCAGAAGTAAAATCAAAAGGGACTATGCGAAATTCCAGGAATCTTTCAAAAGTCCAACATGTAAAAACATCACGATGAACAATGCTTTGTTGGCTTTACAGGGAATGGATCCAGAGGTACTTGAGGCAAAGCAGTATATACTTGAATCAATATTCATACGACGCACAGATAAGGATATACGTGAGTATGCCGAATTGTCTTTTAAAGGAAACCGTTCCATTTTTGATGCAGCTTACGAATTAATGCAACGAATTTATACCGATTTCGATTTCGATTCGGAGTTTTCTACTATTTCGACTCCCATAGAAGAAGTTATGAAAGAAAAAAAGGGAGTTTGTCAAGATTTCGCGCAAATTGCCATTGCTTGTATTCGTTCTGTTGGATTGCCTGCACGATATATTAGTGGTTATATTGAAACCCTGCCACCTCCTGGTAAGGTAAAATTGGTAGGTGCAGATGCATCGCATGCATGGTTTGCTATATTTATACCAGGTTTTGGCTGGGTAGATTTTGACCCCACTAATAACATGATACCCAAAGATCAGCACATTGTGGTTGGTTGGGGTAGGGATTATTATGATGTGCCTCCCTTAAAAGGTGTGGTGTATGGAAGCGGCCAAAGTAAGTTGAAAGTATCGGTAGATATTGCTGCGGTCGAGTAAAATATTTTCGATTATTGATGTATAGAAAAATTAAAAACCGAAAAATTTCAATATCAAATAAAAAACGGAAGGACATAATAAACAACCAATTCCTGTATAGAATGTTGCGGTTAATGCTCCATAAGGAACAAGCTTTTCATCTGTAGCAGCCAAGCCTGCAACTACACCACTGGTAGTACCTATTAATCCACCAAACACAACGGCAGCATGTGGATTGTCTAGCTTAATTCGTTTGGCGATCAATGGGGTTGCTATTGTGGTAAAAATTGTTTTTACGACTCCAGTAGCTACACTTATGGCAATGACATCTGAACTAGCACCCAGTGCAGTACCAGTTACAGGGCCTATAATATATGTACCAGCACCTGCTGCAATTGTTGCCATACTAACCGCATCTGTGTAACCCATAGAGTAAGCAATTATAGCCCCAATAAAAAAGGTTACAGTGACTCCAATAAATAGCGAGATTATTCCTGCAAGTCCGGCTTGTTTTATTTTAGAAATATCGGCACTCATTGCTGTCGCAACAACGGCGAAATCTCTAAACATAGACCCACCCAATATCGCCATACCTGCAAAAATGGTGATATCTGCGATACCCTTCTTATCGCCAAAAAATGCTAATGATAATCCTATTAGAATTGCAATGGCAACCCCAGGTATTTTATTTTTCAATATTTTTTTGGAAATCCAAAAAGAAATAAGCATCACGATGCCTACAAATAGAAAAGCGAATACGAGTCCGTTCTTAGAAATAATCTTTTCAATGATATCCATACCTATGTTTTTGGAATTTCATTGTTTCGGCCTATTTTAGATAAAAAAGGAACCAATAGCATACAGATTACGGTGGTGACGATTCCGGCAACAACTGCAACAAAACCTCCTGAAACTGCGGCTTTAACGTTAAGTGTCGCAGCCATAGCAACAATTATGGGTATGTACATGGCGCTCCAAAACCAAACACCTTTTTCAGTTTCAGGAATTAACCAGCCTTTTTTTCTAAGATAAATACTCGATGCCATTAACAAGATCATTGCAAAGCCAACGCCTCCAATATCGTTATTGATGTTGATGAGTTTACCTAGCAAATTTCCCAGAAATTTCCCTAGTAAGAAACAAGCGGCTAGTAATGCTACCCCGTATATTTTCATAGGTTGGTTTATTTATATGAATAGTTTTTTAATATCATTCTTAGTTACTTTTCCCATAACGTTTCTGGGTAAATCTTCTTGGAAAAGATACTTTTTAGGTGTTTTATATGCAGGTAATTTTTCCTGAATCCACGATGTTAAATCTTCAGCAAATAATTTACCAGACTTTATAACGATGCTAGCCCCGATAATTTCTCCCCATTCCAAATCGGGAATGCCAACTACACCACAATCTTTAATTTGGGGATGTGTTCGAAGTACCTCTTCAATTTCTAATGCAGATATTTTATAGCCTCCAGATTTAATGATGTCTACTGAATTCCTACCTAAGATTTGGTAACTATCGACATCGAATATGGCTATATCACCAGATTTAAACCAACCATCGACAGTAAAAGCTTCTTCAGTAGCCTCTGGCTTTCCCCAGTACTCTTTAAAAACATTAGGTCCCTTAATTTGAATTTCTCCAGGTTCACCAGCTGTAACAATTTGATTTTTTTCATCGGCTAGCCTAATAGAGACACCGTGTAGAGGTTGACCAATGTGACCGGGCCTACGTGTTTCGTTATATGGATTGCTAATGGCCATTCCCATTTCAGTCATGCCATAGCGTTCCAATAAAGTATGTCCACTAATTTCTTTCCATTCCTTCAGAACACTGACAGGCAGTGCGGCCGAGCCAGAAACCATAAGACGAAATTTTAAAAGATAGTTTGAGATAGCCTGTTGTTCTTCTTGAGGAAGCTCATTGAAATAGGTAATTAATTTAAAGTAAATCGTAGGTACGGCCATAAATACATTCACCTCACCTTTCAGGAAAATATCAAATATGGCTTTCGGGCTAAATTTAGGTAAGAACTCGCAACAGGCTCCGCTCCATAAGGCGCAGCTTAACATATTTATTATGCCATGCACGTGGTGAAGTGGTAAAACATTTAGAACGTGGTCATTTTTATTCCATTCCCAAGAAGTCGTTAAGGCCGTAATTTGTGCCTCAATATTGGCGTGGGTAGTAACAACACCTTTTGGAAACCCAGTAGTACCACTTGTATAAAGAATAAGCGCGCTACGGTCTATAGTAATCTTTGGTAATTCGCATATTTTGGGAGTAATAGTAGCATATTTGAGAAATCGGATGTTAGTACTTTTGAATAGAGGCGAAAGTAATTGCTCGAAAGCCTCGGTATAAATTACTGTTGTGGCTTCGGTATCTTCCAGTACATACTGAATGGAGGGTAACGGATGTTTTTCACAAAGAGGAACGGCAATACCACCCGCCCTCCAAATTCCCCATTGAACTGCGGCGTAAGAAAAGCTCGCAGGAACTAAAAAAGCAATTCTAGCCAGGTTTAAATCTTTTTTGTCTTGCAATAGATGCGCAGAAACATGTTCTGACTGCGCTAATAGTTGATTGTATGTGTAGTTTTTACCATCGCTTTTGATGGCAACTCTATCCTTGAACGAAGAGGCTCTTTCAATTAGTGTAATCATTTGGTATAGGTGCTTAATAAATGTGTCAGTCTAACAAGGTAAGTACGAATACGGTAAAACGCAAAATAGATTGTAAGTTACTTATTAATGGAGCTGCAATAATATTCGTTTTCTTAATTTAGATGTTGGGTTTAAGCTCAAATCATAGATTTCTGCGGAATGGAAATTTATAAAAAAGCTTATATTTTTAATTGTTTCAGAGTAGTTAATTATTTTTACTATTCGAGATGTTGAAATTTACTAAATGATTTCAAACCTTGTACTTTCAATAATTTAAATATTAAAATTCATGTCAGATAATAATCATTCTTTTGGCTTTCTCTTGATTTTTCTTATTATTTCAGTTTCCTCATCTGTCAAATCTCAAACAATAGATATTGCTACTATAACTGAAGCGGCTAAGGGTTTAAAAATACGCTCAATTGGGCCAGCGGTAATGGGTGGTAGAATTGCCGATATAGCGGTAAGCGAACAGGATCCAAGTAATTGGTATGTAGCAGTTGGTTCTGGGGGTTTGTGGAAAACCAATAATAATGGTATATCTTGGAAACCTGTTTTTGATAGCCAGACCTCATATTCTATTGGATCGGTTACTATTGACCCTAATAACTCACAAGTGGTTTGGGTAGGTACTGGTGAAAATGTGAGTGGAAGGCATGTCGGTTGGGGAGATGGTGTGTATAAGAGTAACGATGGTGGTACAAGTTGGAATCGTATGGGGCTTTTTAAATCACAGCATATAGGTAAAATTTTAGTTGACCCAAGAAATAGCGATGTGGTGTTTGTTGCCGCAGAGGGTCCATTATGGTCTGCAGGCGGAGATCGTGGTTTATATAAAACAATTGATGGTGGTAAAACGTGGAATCTGGTACTAGAAATTGATGAGAACACAGGAGTTACCGATATTGAATTTGATCCTTCTAATCCCGATATAGTTTATGCCGCTGCATATCAAAGAAGAAGACATGTTTGGGCACTACTTTCTGGTGGGCCTAAATCAGGAATTTATAAATCATCAGATAATGGTGAAACATGGTCTAAAAAGAGTACAGGTTTACCTAAAGGCGAAATGGGTAAGATTGGGTTAGCGGTTACTCCTGCTAATTCTGATATTGTTTATGCGACTATTGAAGCCGAGAATTCTGAAAAAGGATTTTATAAATCTATAAATAAGGGAGAAAGTTGGGAACATCAGAACGAATATATTTCTGGTGGAACAGGCCCTCATTATTATCAAGAGATCGAAGTTTCACCGACCAATCCAGATTTGATTTATCAAATGGATGTTTTTATTCGAGTATCACGGGACGGAGGTGAAAATTTTAAAGTATTGGGTACAGGCCGAGAAAAGCATAGTGATAACCATGCACTATGGATTGACCCTGAAAATGGCAAACATTTATTAGCAGGTTCGGATGGCGGATTATACGAAACTTTCGATGAAGGTAGTACTTGGCGTCATTTTCCTAATTTACCTATTGCACAGTTTTATAAACTTGATTTAGATAATTCTGAGCCATTTTACAATATTGTTGGAGGGGCACAAGATTTGGGTTCCTTAATCGGTCCTTCGAGAACAATGAATACTGAGGGAGTTAGAAATAGTGATTGGTATGTTCCATTGGGTGCTGATGGTTATGATAATGCCTTTGACCCTGAAGATCCTAATACGGTTTATATGGAAATTCAAGAGGGTAATCTTGTTCGTTATGATCGTTTAACAGAAGAAGGGATGGATATACAACCCCAACCAGGTATAGGCGAAATGGCAGAAAGATGGAATTGGGACAGTCCGTTATTAATTAGCCCGCACAATAACAAAAGGCTTTACTATGGTTCTCAAAGACTTTGGCGTAGTGATGATCAAGGTAATTCTTGGAAATCGTTAAGCCCTGACTTAACTACGAATCGCAATCGGTATGAGTTGGAGATGATGGGTAAAGTTTGGAGTGTTGATGCTTTGTACGATAATAGTGCCATGTCAAAATATGCAACGCTAACCTCAATTTCTGAGTCACCAATAGTTAAGGGCTTATTATATGTTGGTTCTGATGATGGATTAGTGAATATTAGCGAAGATGGTGGTGATAATTGGAGAAAAAGCGCTGCGCTTCCTAAAGTACCGGCGCTTTCTTTTATAAATGATATAGAACCGTCAAATCATGAAGCGAGCACTGTTTTTATTAGTGCAGATGCGCATAAGTTTGGTGATTTCAAACCATATCTTTTCATGAGTTCAGATAGAGGTAGGTCATGGAAATCAATAGTGGGAGATCTTCCAAACGAAACAATTGTTTGGGTTATCAAACAAGACCCTATCAATGCCAACTTACTGTTTATAGGTACAGAATTTGGGATTTATTTTTCAATCAATAAAGGTGATAATTGGATTCAACTAAAATCAGGAGTGCCAACTATTCCTTTTCGTGATCTTGAACTACATCCACGAGATAATGATTTAGTAGCTGCCTCATTTGGAAGAGGGTTTTATATTTTAGATGATTATTCTCCTTTAAGAGAAATGGCGACTTCGCTTAATGCAAAGAAGAATACGTTGTTTTCTGTGAGAGACGCATGGTGGTATATTCCTAATACGCCTATGCAGGCCAAAGGAATGCCTACATTAGGTAGTACGAGTTTTGCAACGGAGAATCCTCCGTTTGGAGCATTGTTTACGTATTATTTAGCAGATGTGCCTAAGACCTTAAAAGTTTCACGCAAGGAGAATGAAAATTCCTTGAAAAAGAATAATTTAAGTATCCCTTTTCCAGGATGGAAACAACTCGGAGAGGAGGCCAAAGAGAATGAGCCACGTGTATTACTATTAGTTAGTGATGAAAATAACCAACCAGTAAGATGGATTGAAGGTAGTTCTGAAAAAGGAATCCATAGAGTAAATTGGGATCTACGATTTTCGCCACCGGATCCTATTGATTTGACAGTGCCAGATTTTAGACCACCATGGGCGGGCGAAGCTCAAGGTCCATTGGCCATGCCTGGCCGGTATAGTGTGCAACTATATGTTTTATTTAATGGGGATTTAAAAGCGCAAGGAGCTTCAGAAAACTTCCTTGTAAAACCAGTTAAAAAAACAGAAACAGATTATAAGTCAATTTCTTCCTTCCAAAAAAAGACTGCCGAACTTTCTAGGCAAGTATCAAATGCAGGTCAAAAATTGGGTGAGGTTAGTGAGCGTCTTCGCTACATGAAAGCTGCATTGGTAAATACACCAAAAGCAACTGCAAGTTTATTTGAAGAATTAGAAAAGTTGAGTTTAGAATTAAGTGAGCTAATGACAAAATTGAATGGAGATAGTGTTAAGCAATCAAAAGATGAGGCAACTATACCTTCTATTCGGTCTAGAGTGGGTCAAGTAAGCTATTCACATTGGGAGACCACCCAATCGCCTACGGAAACTCAAAAAACGAATATTGATATTGCTACAAATGATTTTGATAAATTTCAATCAGAAATGCGAAATTATCTCATGAATTTTGAAGTATTTGAGTCAAATTTAGAGGAAATAGGGGCTCCTTACACTCCTAACCGGAAATTTTAATTTTCAAATTTATTTTTAAGATTTGGGTCTTTATAAGTAAACAGTATTATTTACCAATAAATTTTATTGGTAAATAATACTTGTATAAGCAACCCAGTGCCTATTGGTTGAGAGTGCGGTTACTTCCATACCTAAATCTTCAACTTCGATGAGGGGATGGTCAATACTGGTTTGGTATCCTAAAAAGGAGCCTTGAAGGTTTTCTTGATTTTCTAATATATTCAGATTGTTTGCAAAGGATAAACCAAAAGGAACAGAATACCTACCACACCATACCCATTCATATTCCTTATAGTTATCTTTTTGAACCGTATACTCGGTAAATTTTTTAATTTTTTCATTTGTTATAGGTCCTGATAAACAGTCATTTATAATTTTTAGGTCCATAGCAACTGCCTTTTGAGTACCAAGAGAATCAGTGCCCATAGGAGCCATATTCTTGCTATCTCCCCATTCTAGGTCCCCATAATGAACGGCATCATTTGAAATGACTATAGCCACATCCTTTCCATATTCCCAGTTTTTTTCTGCACATATAGTATGCACTACTTTAGCAAGATTATGGCTTAAAGAATCTATGGTTGTGTAATTTATATATGGTACAAGAATTGGAACAATTTCAGCTTCTCTGTTTTTTTTGTGTAACCATGGTATGATTGCTTCGAGTGAGTGTTCAATTTCTTGCATGCTATCATGTACTATAAAGTTATCTTTAGGTAACCGAGAAATAATTTCATTATTTAAAGGAGATACATTTATGCCGCCATATGGTGATTCCCATTCTGTGAATGTTCCAAAAATGAGCTTATCCTGTAGGTCGTAATTACGGGCTCTATGTGCCACTCCTATAAGTATAATATTTGGAGCATTGATGCCTCTTAAAGATTCATAATAAAGTTGGTCAGTAAATCGATAGTTGTCATGAGGCGTAATAGCGGTTTTCCATTTTAAATTATTAGGAGTGTCATTTATGTCTAGCCTTTTGTAAATTGAATCCATTTGCCAATCATGCTGGGCATAATTTTTAGCTTCTCGAATCTTGCTTTGTTTTAAGAAAATATCATTTTTAAGATTTTGTTTACAGCTTATGGCAAAAAGCGAAATGGATAATAAAATAATAAAATACTTCATGACAGTTTAATTTATTTAGTTTCCAAATGTAATGTTTGTCACTTAATTAGTAATCCTAGGAATTGTTTTAAGGTATTTGAATAAATGAATCTTTCGCTTTAGGCAGATTTATAGTAAAAAGGCCAAACCTACCAAATCGGTAGTTCCCCCGAAATACCTTTCCAGTAGGCTGGCCAAAGAAATATAAGCTGTACTTAGAGGTTAGTGTTTATACCCATATTTTTCATTATCCAAACCTAAGGGCATTATGTGAAAAGACATTACGGATTTCCGTAACCACTGTAAAATTTAAAGTTAATTTTAAATAAGGCCTAAATCCTTAACAATAGCCACAAGGTGTATGGCATTATTAGCATTGAATTGAATACGTAATTTATTGAGCCGTTTTTCAATAGAGCTTAAACTGGCAGGCGAAATATTTACTTTTTTATAAAGCGCACTAATTTCTTCTTGCGACAATCCTTTACTTAAGTTTTCTAAGAGCGAAATATCATAATCATCTATCTCTAATTCATTAGTACTGTGAAATGCATTTGAAACTTCTGGTGATAAAAAGGTATTGCCATTTACAACTTCGGTTATGGCTTTAGTTAAATTCTTAAGGCCAGACCTACTCTTACAAACATAAGCATCAATATGGTGCTGATTGAAAAGAGTTCTCACAGCTTGGAGTCTATCCTCAACGGAATAAACAATAACCTTTAATTCAGGAAATTCCGCATTAAGTTTTTCTGCTAATGCTTGGCCGGTTGGGTATGTTTGTGAGCGATGGTCAGCTTTAAAAGATAAGTCTGTAATGATCATTTCAAAAGGATCATTATCTAAACCTGCTCTTTTAATTTTTAAATATGCATCGTCACAATATTGCACTTGTTCAATATGTAAAATGCCCAATTCTTTCAATAGAGTATGAACACCTTTATTGATGTCTTCCATATCTTCAGCAATTAAAACTTTTTTGAACATGTCTTAAATAATTATAGATGCTTTAAAGCCATGACCTAGCTTAGATTCAAAAATAATAGTTCCATTTAAAGATGTGATACGGGATTCCGTATGTTGGAGTCCATTTTTTTTGAAAAGGTCGCATCCAATTCCATTGTCACGATAATCTATTTGAATTTTTGATCCATTTTTATGGAATACTAAGGCTGCTGAGGTAGCATTGCTATGCTTGCGCATATTGGTCATTAGCTCTTGTAAGACCCTATAAATAGCTGTTTTGTTAAGTTCTGGTACACCCTCCCAATTTATTTTTGACAGATTACGAGTGACTACAGTTACCGTATTGTTTTTATAACCAAATAACAAATCATTTAATTGGATGCCAAAATCTTGATGAAAGTCAATAGCACTATTTTCTCTTGAAATATCTCTGGTTTTAGCATAGATTTTTTCCATTTCATCAATAACCTTGCTGTCTATTCCAACATTATTTTCAAGTGAGGTCATAACTTTGTACATATCATTCGCTACTTCATCATGTACTTTTTTAGAAATTCTAGTTTCGGTTTTATAGATTTCTTCAATTCTTGCTTTACGATATTTATTTCTATATATAAAATAGGAACCAATAAGAATCATTAATACAAATAATACTAGAAATTGGTAAACAAGCCGTTTTCGGAATTCAACTTCTTGTAGCAATTGACTGGCTTGGGTTTTTTTCTGTTCTTCAGCTATATTATATTTTAAAAATGCGTTTTTATTTTCAGCAATCTGTTTTGTGTTAGAAATGCTATCTGTCAATCTTTTATATTCATGAATTAGAGGGTTCTTATTCATGCTCATAAAAAGAGAAATACCTTCTAGTTTTAAAGAGCTGCTATTTATTTTATTTGCCAATGACAGTACTTTTTCTGCATATATAAGCGCCTTTGCAGTGTCTTTTCTATCCAGATAATATTCTGCTAAATGCTTATTGCTAGAGTAAAGACCAACCAAATTATTGGTTTCCTCCCTAAATTTTAATGCTTTTAGTATGTTTTGTAGTGCACTGGGTAAATTAAGTTTTGATTGCACAAACCCAAGATTATCTAAAACCAGTGCTATTTGAAATTTATCATTTGAGTATACTTGTTTTTGGTATATTAAGTTATAAATATCAAGTGCATTTTCATAATCCAATTGATCTTTATAGATGTTCGCTTTGTTATTGAGTAAAATAACACTGTCATTAAATTTACGGGCTATTTGTAATGCATTGTCGTAAGATTTAATAGCTTCAGATGGATTATTCGATGCTCTATAAATTCGGCCTAATTGATTGTATAGCCCAACTTTAGCATCGATCAATGTGTCTTTTGAAGACATAGATTGAATAAGATTTAAGGCTTCGACAATATGGTTTTCACTGTTGAAATTATTGCCGATTTTAAATTCTCCTATAGCTAAAAGTCTTAAATCACTGATAGCACTTAGTGTATCTTTTGAGTTTAAATCAGTTATTTTTTTTTGGATATAGAAATTAATTCCAGATGGTAAATCGTTTGGATGTACCGGATTATTAATTGCTCCATAATAATAATAAGAGCTATCAATAGGTGTTTGTGCTATTGATACTAAAGGCAATGAAATTGCGAAAAAACTGAATAATATGGTTTGAAAAAGTAATGAAACTTTTGTGTATTTCATTCCTCTAAAGTAACAACAAATTTTCTATAAAATTTTTAGTTTGTGGTAGTCTAGTCAAATAAATTTGGGCTTTGGTAAAACTGAAATCACCTTATAAAATTATAAATGATATAATTTTATAAGGTGATTGATGTAATGAAAGTTTAAGATAACTGTAGGAGCAAGGGAACTATTTCATAGTTAGGCCCCTAAAAACTTAATTAACCTCGTAATCCCTTTATTTTAGCCAAGGTTTCTTTTACTAAGGCTTCTAAACCAGCGTAATCTTTATTAGCTAAAATTTCTTTACTAATAAGTTTCGAGCCCATGCCAACACATGTAACGCCCGCATCGAACCAAGCTTTTAGGTTGGCTTCGTCTGTACTTACACCACCTGTAGGCATAACGCTAGTCCAAGGTTGCGGGCCTTTAATCGCTTTCACGAAACCAGGGCCGTAAAGGTCACCAGGGAATAATTTTACGATTTCGCAGCCCATTTCCTCAGCTTTGTTGATTTCGGTTAATGAGCCACAGCCAGGTGACCATAAAACTTTTCTTCGGTTACAAACAATTGCAATATCTTCTCTTAATGATGGCGTTACGATAAAGTTAGCCCCTATTTGCATATAGTAGGAAGCCGCTGCAGCATCGGTAATAGAACCTACGCCCATAATCATACCAGGTAGGTTTTTTATTGCGTATTTGTTCAATTCGGTAAATACTTCAAAAGCGAAATCGCCACGTGCGGTAAATTCCATTAATCGTGCACCACCATTATAACAGGCTTGCAAAATCTTTTTGCCTAGTTCGATATCTGGGTGATAGAATAAAGGAACCATACCAGACTCCTTCATGACTCTTGCTACTTCTATTCTTGAATATTGTGCCATTTTATGTTTTTTTATTTCTCTAATAAAGTTTTATTGAAATGGAATTTTCTGGATTATCATTTTATTTTTTAGACATTGGTTTTAGTATTAGAAGGTCTACAGAAGATTCCCGCAGTATTATCTAGCAACTCTACCAGAGGCATCGCCACCCATAAGCTTGTTGACTTCGTCTACAGTAACCAAGTTGGCATCTCCCTTAATTGTATGTTTTAAACATGATGCAGCTACAGCAAAGTCAAGTGCATTTTGATCATCTTCAGGATATTTCAATAATCCGTAGATCAAACCTCCCATAAACGAATCTCCACCACCAACACGGTCAACAATATCCGTAATTTGGTATTGACGGGTTTCATACATTTTAGAACCGTCCCAAAGTACACCTGCCCATGTGTTGTGTGATGCAGAAATGGAACCTCTTAAGGTTGTAATCACCTTTTTTGCTCTAGGGAATTTTTCCATCATTTGCTTACAAACCGATAAGAAAGCCTCTGCTTTAACATCGTGCCCATGTTTATGCACATCTAAACCTTCAGGATGAATTCCAAAATGCTTTTCTGCATCTTCTTCATTTCCTAAAATAATATCGCAATACGAAGTTAAATCGGACATTACTTTTTCTCTATGCGCATCATCACAATACGTCCAAAGTTTAGCTCTATAATTTAAATCTGTAGAAACTGTAATTCCTATTGCGCTAGCCGCTTTTACAGCTTCTAAACAAACATCTGCAGCTCCTTGAGAAATAGCAGGAGTAATACCTGTCCAATGAAACCATTCTACACCTTCAAAAACAGCATCCCAATCGATCATTCCAGATTTTATTTCTGCAATTGCAGAATGTGCTCTGTCGTAAACTACTTTACTACCTCTAGATACCGCTCCGGTCTCCAAGAAATAAATTCCTAAACGATCACCACCGTAAACTATCTTATCTACTCCAACTCCTCTTTTACGCATTTCCATCATGGCACATTCACCAATATCATTTTTTGGCAAACGTGTTACAAAATCGACAGGCACACCATAATTAGCTAAAGAAACAGCTACGTTAGATTCTCCTCCTCCGTAAACTACATCAAAACTATTGGCTTGTGAAAATCTTAAAAATCCTTGTGGTGCTAAACGAAGCATAATTTCACCGAATGTTACTACTTTTTTCATGTTGACTATTAAGTTTGAAATGTAATAAAATATTGTTGTTTAATCGATTAACCAATTATCATAAAAAATAACCAAAAAAGACATTTTTTGATTACGGGAATTAAAGCCTTACTTTTGGTTAATCGATTAAACAAATATATATAAAGAAGTTGAATATAAAAAGAACAACTTTAAAAGACATAGCCAATGTTTTAAGTATTTCTACCGCAGCGGTTTCCAAAGCTTTGAACGATGACACGCGCATAAGCGTAAAAACAAAAAAAGCGGTTAAGCAAGTGGCCAAGGAATTGAACTATCAGCCTAATCATTTGGCAAGTGCGCTTAGAAAAGGGAAAAGTAATTTGGTGGGCGTAATAGTACCTAGAACTAATAGCAGTTTTTTTTCTTCTGTAGTTGAAAATATGGAAGAGGTACTTAACAAAGCTGGGTATAATATTATTATTACCCAATCTAATGAGTCTTTTGAAAAGGAGTGTAAAAATATTGATACGCTGTTATATACACAAGTAGATGGTATCATAGCTTCAATGGCCAATGAAACGGTCGATTTATCATATTATGAAAAAATAAAATCCAATGGAATTCCTTTAATTCTTTTTGATAGGGGAGAGAACAATTTAAATGTCGATTATGTAGGTATTAATGACTATGATAGCAGCCATATGATTATTGAACATTTAGTGTCTAAAGGATGTAAACGTATTGCACATATTGGTGGATATAGAAGAACACGAATTTTTAATAACAGGATACGCGGTTATGTTGATGCGATAAAAAAGCACGACTTGCCACATGATGATGAATTATTGATTGAAAGTAGTCTGACTTTAGAAGATGGTAGGCGCCAGATGGAAAAATTATTGGCATTGGAAAATAGACCTGATGCTGTTTATGTAGCAAGTGATTATGCTGCTTTAGGAGCACTTCAAGTTTTGAAGGAAAAAAATATAAAGGTACCGGAGGATATTAAATTGGTAGGTTTTGGTAATGAACCGTTCACTTCACTGGTTACACCTTCCATTACCAGTGTTAGTCAACATAGTGAGCAAATTGGTAGATTGGCTGCGGAAACTTTTTTAGGCTATATAGAAAAGGATATTGTTGTTCAATCTTTGAATAAAATAATTTTAGATTCAGAATTGATTATTAGAAGTTCTTCTGAATAAAAAAGCGTTAGTGTAATTTACAATAACGCTTTTTTCAATACTTATGTAATATTTTTGTTTTAGCCTCCTAAAGCTTGACACCACCAATTTAGATAGTTTCAGCAGTTATGAGTGTTGCATCTTTACTTAACGTTTAGTATTTGAAATTTGACTAGAGCGTAAAAGCACATTCTTCAAATGACTCTCCTTTCTTGAATGGAAAGATAATGATAGGGTTATTTGTAAAACTTTTTTCGTCTAAATAGCTTAAGATGTTTCTGATTTTTTTCGTCAGTATTCGATAAGAGTGTTAGTATTTTTTAGGGGTAGGGGTGAAAATTTGTAATACTCCAACTATTTTAGTGTTTCTTGGTTAGTATAATAATCCGCAATAAATGCCCATAAAATAAAAATAGATGTTTCTGTTCTTTCAGTTAATAGCGTTTAATTTAAAGTGCCAATTAAATAGTTTGTACTTTAACTCTAAATTGAACAAATAAGTATGATTTTGAGGTATGTCTTCTGGGTACCAATGAACAGAATTTAGAGTTACAAATTTATTCTTTTATAATGGAATTGATGTTTTTCAATAAGGTTAGGTGGTTATGAAATTTTGAAAATCTTAGAATAAATTAAAATTAAAAGATTGATAGTAAATACGCGAAAAAATAATTAAACTATTAATAAATAATACTATGGCAAAAAGTCAAGACTCAAAGAAGAATGTCAAAAAAGCACCGGTAAAAACCGCTAAGGAAAAGAAAGAAGAAAAGAGATTGAAAAAAGCAAAATAAAAAGAAGTTGCTTTTAGTAAAAGATTACCCATTGCAACAGAAGTTTATTGAAGCTATAGAATAATAATCAATGATAGCCTAAATTGTTTGAGAAGGTTAAAATTCACGATTTCTATTATAAACTGAAATATTAAATTTTAGCTATTAAAGCACATAAGTTTCAATTGTTTAAAAATGTTTCAATTTTTTCAGAGTACATTTTACCATAAAAATTTATAATCTTGAGAACTAGTCTGTACCTGTAGCCTGCCTTCGGAATACCACGTTTTGAAAGTTCTGTTTTGGCTCGGTTTTTAAAATAATCTGGCTGATTTGGATTTATAGGATTAGGAAGATGAAGGAAGAATTCCGCTTTTAAAAACATTATATCTAAAATCAAGATTGATTTTAGATATAATGTTACTAGGCATTACAAATCCTCTAGGTTAACAAAGCGTTTTTCTTTTAGTTTTTTAAAATACGATGGGGTAAGCCCTGTAACTTTTTTAAACTGCGAAGATAAATGGGCAATGCTGCTATAGTTTAGCAGATATGATATTTCCTTTAGACTCAACTCGTCATAGAGTAACAGTTCCTTTACCCTTTCTATCTTATGTAAAATGATATATTGCTGAATAGTAACTCCTTTAACTTCGGAAAAGATATTTGCCAAATAGGTATAGTCATAACTCAATTTTTCGCTTATATGTTCAGAAAAGTTGACCTTGTGTATTTCATCCGAATAATGCACCATTTCGATAATCACTGATTTGATTTTTTCAATCAAAATCTTCCGCTTATCATCTAGCAACTCAAGTCCATAGGATATTAGTTTTTCACCTAGTTTTTCTTTTTGGGCATCAGTGATTTTTTCAAGAATTTCGATTTTCCCGAGTTCTATATTTATACAATGTAAGCCAAGGTTTTGAAGTTCTTGCTTTACGACCATTTTACAGCGTAAACTCACCATGTATTTTACATATATAATCATTGGGGTTTAATATTAATTGTCCGCAAGCAAATGGAACGTTGTCTAAAAAAATGTGATGTAAATTACTCTTGTTCCTAATCAAAAAACAAAGGGATGTAAAGTTTTTTGATGGAAAGTACATCATAGGAATAAAAAACATGATACTGGTTTGAAAGATTTTTTAACCCTTATCATTCCTTTTTAAGGTACGTTATTTTTATCGAAAAAGGGCTCTATATAAAATATAACCTCTTACATAATTTCGTCAACAAACTTGAAGCAT
The DNA here is from genome assembly GCF_900109345.1 of Maribacter orientalis. Classification (GTDB taxonomy): domain Bacteria; phylum Bacteroidota; class Bacteroidia; order Flavobacteriales; family Flavobacteriaceae; genus Maribacter; species Maribacter orientalis. The sequence continues at coordinate 60,710 of NZ_FNZN01000002.1, read as the reverse complement.
GTTTTAAACCTTTAATAGGGCCAAATCTAAAGGTATTTGTAAGAAACCATAAAGGACTACAGGAATTTTAAAAGAAGAAGAGTTTGTTTTATTTAAGTTTTAGCTCCAAATCAGGAAAGTGAATAAATAATATAAAAAGATGTGATTTATGTAATTTTTAAAAATAGTTATATAGTAATTCCATTGATATCATATCGCACTTTTGACTGCTGTTATATTTAGATATGCAGTTTCCTAATTAAGTGACACTTGTGATAATAATGAAAAAAGATTTTTTTGAAATTTTGAATTATACAATGGCTTTTCTTAGACCAATATATTATAACGGTAGCTCCATAACTTTAAAGGAGAAGGAATTTGCCAAAGACCTAAAAACAGTCCTACTTGATTTAAAGAGTGGTAAACAAATTGATAAGGTGTAAGATTAAAGTTTTTACATCATGAGCACTATAGTGCACATCTTTTTGGGAAGCTCCAAAATGAGGTGTTAACCAATTTTGTTTTGGAAACATCCAAAACAAATCAATAAAAAAGCCTCAATTATTATTAATACATACTCCTTATGCGAAAATGTTTCACTTTTTTTATTGGCTACCTGGCGGTCATATTGCTGCTGGTTTTATTTAAAAAATGAGATTAACCAAATTAAAAATATAAATCAATTTAAAATGAAAGTAGGGAAACAATAATTGGTCAAATATAGGCCTCAAGTATGGTAATCTATTTGAATTAGAAGAGCTTTTCACACTCTTTCATTTTGGACAACTCTAACTGTTTCAGTCTCACAAAAATAATATTAATTAAAATCAACTTAAATAATTAAAAAACATGAAAAGATCAATAATGACAGCCGTAATAGCATTAGCAATAGGTTTTACTATCAATGCCCAGGATATCTCAAAAAATGCATTAGGGCTTAGATTAGGAGATAATGACGGATTTGGAGGCGAAATCTCATATCAACCACGTCTAAGCTCCAAAACACGTTTGGAATTGGATTTGGGATGGAGAGATTCAAATGATATAGAGGCATATAAATTAGTTGGACTCCATCAATGGGTTATGCCATTGGAAAACCATTTTAATTGGTATGTTGGTCTTGGAGGAGGAATAGGTTCTTTTAATAACCGTTCTAAAGATAATTTTAATGATGGGTCATTTGCTTTATTAGCAGGGGATATTGGCATTGAATATAATTTAAATGTGCCTTTACAATTTTCGTTGGATTTTAGACCAGAATTGGCGTTCAACGATAATTATCGTGACGATTTGGGACTGGATATTGCATTAGGGATACGATATAGGTTTTAAGAATATTAGGTTATCAAAACTAGTAAAAGTCAGGGGTAGGTTCCCAAATCCATTTCTTAGAATTCTTTAAGGGAAGTTTTTTTTGGGAAACAGTAGAAGCCATATTTTTATGTATGTGGTAGGCTTGTAATTTTGTCGATTTCTATTAAGACTAAGGTTACATATACACTATTTAGTGCCTTTTTTCTTTTTTAACTATAAATAGCAGCCATTTGGCTGCTATTTGCATTACGTTTATGGTTGAACGCCCAGAAGTATAAAGTGATAGTTATAAAGTAAAAACTTAAAATAAAGAAAAAAGCGGATATTAAATATCGCTCTGGTCAAAATAATGGTTTAGAATAGAAAACCCACTGAGTGCATTTGGTAAGGGGTTCCTAAAGAAAAATTAATAGATAATTATATTAATGTTGTAAGAGGTAATCAATGATAACTATCATCTACCACACATATGTTTTCAATATTATAAGTAGTATGTAAAAAGGCACTAACTTTTCGAATTAAAACAGAGCTGAATTTTTGTTTTACCTTTTCAATTTGGAGACTTTTCCAATATATACAGACCTCTTGGGAAGCCTATATTAACTATCTTAAATGCCTCAGTTCTTCTTAAGTTTGATTCTCAGTAAATTCCATTTTTTTCAACCTAAACTTTTTTGGTTTTCACAATGTTAGATATAATGAACTGACCTTTTCAAATCCTTTCAGCGCACAGTTCAGCCGTAATGTTTGTCATTCCTGTTATTCAGCCGAAACTTGGTGAAAGCTAAATTTTCGATTTGTTGAAGGGACTTCGGATGAGATATTCAGCAAAAAATTTCGCTGTGTTTTTTATTTCGGTTTCAATTCCGCAACTACATTTCAGTCGTAATTCCTTTGGATTTTCGATTCTGACTACTTTACATAATCTGGAGAAACACATTCTTTCCAATAATCAATTATAATTTTTAAAGTGTTTTTTAAGTCAGAATAACTATTGGGTTTAACAAAAAAACCTTGGATTGATTTTGAATATGCATCAATTACATGCTGCTGTTCAGAACTTGTAGAAAAAAACAAATACGGTGTGCACTTTAATCTTAAATCCTCATTGTTGTGAATTTTTTCTCTTAGTTCCAAGCCGTTGAGTTTTGGCATATTAATGTCAGAAAAAACAATGAAGGGTTCTATTCGATTGCTTATTAAATGCTCTAATGCTAATTCACCATCTCCAAAAAAAAGTAATTCATTTTTATAATCAAGTTCTTCAAATACCTCCGCCACTAGTTCTTGGTCGTCAATGTCGTCTTCAATAAATACTATTGCGCCATTTTTATTCATAAGATTTTATTTTTTAAAAATTAATAGTATCTGATTATTAAAGGTATGCTTAATATGGTTAGTCTTCCAAAAGTGTCTGGATAATGACATGCTCTTTAAGTGAAAGTCCTTTGTGTTCATACAACAAATCTAAAATTCTGATTTGTTGCGTTAAGTTATTGAATTCGGAGATTTCTGTTTGGCTTGCATATAACGGTATTGTGTATGAAACTTAGCGTGTAAAAAGACGCTAACTTTTCGGATTAACACAGAGCCGAATTTTTATGCTTTGTTTTCACATTTTTATTTAAAAGCTAAATTTAAAAATTTGGCAGACTTTACAAATACTCACGAATCTTAGAGTTTATGAATTATTAGCTATGTTTTATACCTCAGTTCTTTGTTAGGCACAGTTATTTTTTATTCGGTTTAGTTTTTAAAAAATAAACAAAGGTCAAAATAATTATAGCTATTAAAATAATTATAAATTCATTTCGAGCAAGGTTAGATAATAAATAAAGAATAGTCAAACTGGACAAAACTGGAATTAAATAACCACCTGGAATTCTAAATTCATTTCCAGAGCCAATATTTAGTTTTCTCAATTTAACTACAGACAATGACACTCCTAGATAGATTAATAAAACAGTCGCGCTCGAAATAATTGCTAACTGTTCAAAACCACCAATGGAGGCAAATAAGAATCCAGCAGATGCATAAGAAATTATAGAGATGTATGGTGTGCTAAATTTTGAATGAATTTTAGTCAGAGATTTAATAGGTAGAACATTGTCTTTTGATGCACGAAACAGTATCCTTGGCATACTCAATATTGAACTACTTAAGTAGCCTAGCATAGAAACAGCTGCTGCTAATGTCATTGCGGTGAATCCAATAGGCCCAAAGATTTGATTTGCAACAGCACCTAAAGGATTTTCCTTAAAAGTAACCAATGAATCCCCAAGTACTCCTTGTGATACAACTTGTATAAGGATATAAATAATTAGTATGATAATAATACTTAAGAAAATTCCTTTAGGAATATTCCTTTTGGGGTTTTTGACCTCGCCACTAATAGAAAATCCAGATTCAGCTCCTTGAAATGCGAAAAATAGAATTAAAGACATTTTTGCTATATCATTGAAAGGTGATACAGTTCCGATTGAAAGGTTATCAAGGGAGACATCGCCCCAAGAAAATAAAACTAGCAACAGTAATGGAATTAATTTTGCAACAGTTACGAATTTAACAACCTTAACTCCGTTTTTAACTCCCTTTATATTGACAAACCCAAAACCTGCAAAAAGGATAAGGAATATAAGTATTTTGATATATGTTATTTTGAATTCTGGAATTATAGAGCCAATTATATCGACGATAGCATTGGCTACAGCAGCATCAGCCGAAATAGTTGCCAAAACAAAAAGTATAGAAGTGAGAAAACCAAAATATGGACCAAAAGCTGTTTTAATGTAGATATAAGCACCTCCAGAATCTGTTACTCTACTTCCAGCTTCTGCGAAACAAAGCATAACAAGTGCCACAAGAAATCCACATAGTAAATATGCAAAAATGCTCGAAGTGCCAAGTCCAGCAGCAACAATTGCTGGTAGTACGAATATTCCGGAACCAACCACCATATTAATGATGTTAGTACTGAATCCAAAAATTCCAACTACTCTTTTTAAATTTTCTTTATTATCCTCCATTCAGTTTTTTGGGCTAATTGTGCCTATGGCGAGTAGGGCAGGCAAGGAAACCTTTCATTTTCGTCTACGCTCGTAGCCAAAGCTTTTTGTTTCGTTTTTATCTTTTTCAATTTAAAAGCCAAATCCAAAAGATTTGGCAGGATTAGCAAATATAGACAAGCCTCTAAATTTATTACTTTATGTCCTATTTGATATAAGCATGGTTAAACTCAGTTTTTATTTTTCAGAATGTTCAGTTCTCCGAAATCAACATCAAGTAGATTTTCTTGATCGACGGAGAACCCTAATATTTCTCTTTTTGAATTAAAGTTGAAAGTTAAAAAGCCATCAGGAACTCGTATGTCATTCCAATCTATTTTAAACGTATCAAAATGCCAATGTTCTAATTTTCCTTTAAATACTTGTGAATGAGAAAATGAAATTTCTAATCCACCACTCTCGGTATAATTTATTAAAATGTCTCCATACATTTTGTCGATGTATTTTCCAGCGTAATTTTGAATTTTTAATGAAGGTTTTGTTTTAGGGGTTTTAAAAATCTGAACAGGTGATTCTTTTTTCTTTTTTAAATTCTGGTTTCTATAATCCATTACTCTGGAATATATATCAAACGACTCATCATCAAATAGCTCTTCCAATATTTTAGCTGTCAATAAAAAAGTTGCGGGCTCTTCCGCTTCGTTGGTAAGTATTACAAACCCTAGGTTCATATCTTTTATCATAACAAGATTAGCAGACATACCATCAATACCTCCACTATGTTCAATTATCTTATGTCCTTTTTTTGGGGTTAGCCACCAACCAAATCCGTAAGATGTGAATTCATTGTAAAATGGAGCACCACCTATAGGATATATAATTTGAGGTTTGAAAATTTCATTAATTATTTGCGGACTAACAATAGTATCATTATCAAATGTTCCATTATTCAGCAAGAGTCTCATATAATTTGACATTTCGTTTGACGAAGAGTATATAAAGCCACCTGGAGCAAGATTATCTCCCTTTTCCTGTTTTATTGCAACTTTTTCATAATCTTCATTCCAAATATGTGGTTGGGCTAGGTTTCTATTAGATTCTCTTTCAGTTGAAAGAGGTGTGCTATTATTCATTTTCAGTTTATCAAACACCTTTGTTTTAAGGAAATCATCCCACGACATTCCAGAAACTTTTTCTACTATTTCAGAAGCAACTACATACATCACATTTTGGTATGCTGGTTTTTCTCGAAAGCCCGATGCTGGTTCCAAATATTTAAGACGCTTTATTATTTCTTCTCTTGAATAATCCGAGTGGTACCATAGTGTTCCTCCACTAACATCTTTAAGACCACTTCTATGGGTGAGTAAATCTCTAATTGTAAAATTATCCGTTACATAGGGAGCGTACAATTCAAAGTAAGGTAGATATGCTTTAACTTTATCATCCCAATCTATTTTTTCTTCATCTACTAATATTCCCAATGTTAAAGCAGTAAATGACTTGGAGATTGAGCCGATTCCAAAAATTGTATTTTCATCAACTTTTCTTTCTTTATGAATTTCCAAGTTTCCATAACCTTTGGAAAATATTATAGAATCATTCCGAACAATACCAATAGAAAGACCGGGTATATCAAAGTCATTTATGAGTTTATGAATTTGTAAATCAAGTGAATCTAATTGTATTTGTTGGGAGATTGAATTGGAAGAGAACAATAACCCAATTATGGTAAAGAAGAATATTTTCATTTTCATTTTTTTCAATTGAGTATAACGGTTTGAGCATAAAACGTAGCGTGTAAAAAGGCACTAATTTTTTGGATTAACACATAGCCGTCCCGACGCTTCGGGATTATATTTTGTTTTTACTTTATCAATTTTAAAAGCCAAATTTAAGAATCTGGCGGTCTTCGCAAATAAACACAAACCTTTTAATTTAGCACCTACTAGCTATGTTTTATACATGGTGTTGTACTTTCGTTATTTTTTATCAAGGTCAGCGTTTATCAATTGCAAAATGGATTCTATATTGTTTCTAACATGTACTGCCTCATTATTAGTAATGCCACATTGTTCCGTTATGGTCAAAATATAATCGTCAATGTCATCATCTTCAATTATTTTAGTGACCGCAATACGTTTGTCTTTATTTTTGAAATTGAATTTATCTATCCACCACAATCCGTTAAACAATAATTTAATGTTATGGTTTTTTGTTAGGTACGGATAAAAATGATTAATGCTATAGTTGCGTAAATCTTGCTCGTATTCCGTAAGCCTATTTACTTGTCCGGACCAATTGGTCAGCAAGGTTTTGAGCATATCATTGGTTAATAGATACAATTTACCCGATGATAATACTTCATTTGTTGTTCCAGTAACGGGATCAAAAGTTGGTGTGCTATTTATAGTTATTAAATCTAATGCAATACTGTCAACAGGAACGTTTTCATTCAGTCCTTCTTTAACCGAAAATATTCTATACGAAGCGTCAATCGTGTTATTTCGCATCGTAATTTTATTGTCAAGTTCGTTTAAGTTCTCGGTGTATTCACTTTTCAGTTGCAACAGTATTTGATGTTCTTGTTTTCGGTTAATCCTGTTTTCATTCCAATCGTTAATTTGTAGCGCAATTAAAATACCAATGACCACCAGTATAATTTCGCCAATGGCATATTTGAGATACTTACCAGTTTTTCCTTCTGAAAGCAAGTTTTGTCTAATTGTTCTAAATAATTTTATCATTGGTTATTCATCATAAAGCACAACGTCTCGTACATGAAAATAAGCGATAACTTTTCAGATATAGCACAATCCTAATTTTTATGTTTAATTTTCTTTTCTAAATATAGCGAAATTAAAAATTTGGCGGACTTTACAAATACTCACGAATCTTAGAGTTTATGAATTATTAGCTATGTTTTATACACGTCTTAAGTCGGTTTTGTAATTATTTCTTGTTCGTGCACTATTCCTGTTCAAAACATCATTTAAGAATTCTACAATAAGTTTCTTTTTAAGTTCGGAGATGAACTTTATTTCTGGGTGATTAACTGAAAGCCACTCTAAAAAAATCTTTAGTTTATTTTCATAACCCCCTTTTGGTTGTTTGGTTTACTATCTTTTCTTTGAGCTTTATTTCAAAATCAAACCCTTCTTGAACGGTCATTATTGTTTTATCCGGTGTAGGGTCGGATTTTTTGTAATCCTTATCGGGCGAAACTGAAGTAACAGCTATATTGTTTTTAGTGAGTAAACTTTGGTGTAACTCTAAGTTATCGGAATAAGGATTACAACCTTGTTTTAGAAGTCTTAATAAAACATTTCTATAGGTAACCAGTACGGACATTCTATCTTCCTTGGTCTTATATTTATTGGCGTTTCCATAGAACGGAGTCTGCCGTTCTAATTTTTCGTTTTTGGGGTCGCGAAAGAAAAATACATATACCAGCGTTTTTTCAAATCGCCATTCGCGGAATATATTTTAGGGATGGAAAAGCTTCTCTTTACAGACAAATCGTATGCACTTTCGTATTCAAAGGTAAGTAACTCGTTAAAACTAGGCATAAAAAAACGGTTTAGCGAAAACTAAACCGTTGTTCTTGAATACTTTAAACTTAGTAGCGGGGACTGGACTCGAACCAGCGACCTTCGGGTTATGAGCCCGACGAGCTACCTACTGCTCTACCCCGCGATATGGGTTTCATCTTTCCTGTTTTACAACTTCAGTTCATTACGCTGACAAGATGAGCGCTACTATTTGTAACGGGCGACAAAGATACAATACATTTTCTCTATATTCAAAACTTATTTAAAGAATCTTTTTAGGACCAGTATCTTTTAAAAAACTTAAAATCCATAACTTCGGATTTTTACTATTTTATGGACACAATCAATGATTTTATTGCAAACGCGCTACCGTATACAGAATGGCCTATGTTTCTTTTGTTAATAGGCGGCGGACTCTTCCTCGTTTTTTATTCCAAGTTAATGCCATATCGCTTTTTTGGACATGCTATTGCTATTACTGCTGGTAAATATGACAATAAAAACTCAAAAGGAGATGTGAGTTCTTTTCAGGCATTGTCGGCCGCAGTTGCGGCAACTGTGGGTCTGGGAAATATTTCAGGGGTTGCCATTGCTATACATGATGGTGGTCCGGGTGTAGTGTTCTGGATTTGGATGACAGCATTAATAGGTATGTGTATAAAGTTCTATTCCTGTACTTTGGCAATTATGTATCGGGGCACAGATTCTGATGGTAAAATGCAAGGCGGACCAATGTATTATATTACTAAAGGTTTAGGTGAAAGGGCCCGTCCGTTGGCAACTTTTTTCGCAGTATGTGGCATATTTGGTTTTTTAGGGGTTTTTACTGCGAATCAATTTACTGAAACGTTTATGAGTGTAGTGGAGCCTTCGACAACCTTATTTGATATGGGCGATGAGAATTGGAAATGGACAATAGGTGTTATTTTGGCTATCATAACATCTTTCGTGATTTTTGGGGGGTTAACCAAAATAGCTAAAGTGGCCTCAGCTATTGTGCCTTTTATGGTAGCGGTATACTTGGTGGCGGTAATAGTGGTCATGGCCTTGAATTCAGAACAAATTCTTCCTTCTTTAAAAATGATAATTACCGAGGCTTGGAATTTTAAATCATTAGCAACTGGTGGTTTTTGGGGTCTTGTTATCATCGGAGTTCGTAGAGCGATGTTTTCTAACGAAGCAGGTTTAGGTAGTGCACCTATGTATCATGGCCAGTCTAAAAATGACGAACCTATTCGAGAAGGGTTGGTTGCCATGCTAGGTCCATTTATAGATACTATATTGGTGTGTACTTTCACTGCAATCGTAATTATATTAAGCGGGGCGTACCTAGAAGATTCTAGTGGTATAGTTATGACCTTGTCGGCATTTGAAACGACATTGTTTGGATGGGGAGATATACTATTAATGGTGATTGTTACTGCCTTTGCGCTATCTACCTTGTTTACGTATTCATATTATGGTGTTAAATCACTTTCATTTTTAACCAATGCTAAAATTGGAAAGTTTTACAATTGGTATTTTGTAATTATGATTGTCTTTGCTGCAGTTGCCTCTTTAGAGTTAGTGAAAAATTTAATTGATTTGTCTTATGCGCTAATGGTGATACCGAATATGATTGCCGTACTTTTGTTGGCTCCAAAAGTAAATGTGGAATTGAAAAAATATATAATAAAATATAAGGATGGCAGATCATAAGGCAGGCTTTGTAAATATTATCGGAAACCCTAATGTTGGTAAATCTACTTTGATGAATGCCTTTGTGGGTGAGAAATTGTCAATAATTACTTCAAAGGCCCAAACAACTAGGCATCGTATATTGGGTATAGTTAATGGGGATGATTTTCAAATGATTCTATCCGATACTCCTGGTATTATTAAACCAGCATACCAGTTGCAGAGTAGTATGATGGATTTTGTCAAGTCTGCATTTGAAGATGCCGATGTGTTACTGTATATGGTTGAAATAGGGGAAAAGGCCCTGAAGGATGAGGCATTCTTTGAAAAAATAAAGAATAGTAAAATTCCCGTTTTGCTATTATTGAATAAAGTAGACACTGCTACTCAAGAGTTGTTAGAAGAGCAGGTTCAATATTGGCAAGAAATGTTACCAAATGTTGAAATACACCCTTTGTCTGCATTATCTAATTTTAATGTCAAAGGTGTATTTGAGCGTATTATAGAATTGTTGCCCAATTCGCCAGCGTATTACCCAAAAGACCAGTTAACTGATAAGCCTGAGCGTTTTTTCGTTAATGAGACCATTCGTGAGAAAATCCTTTTAAACTACAAAAAAGAAATCCCATATGCAGTAGAAATAGAAACAGAGGAGTTTTTTGAAGATGAGGATATTATTCGCATGCGCTCTGTAATTATGGTTGAGCGTGATTCCCAAAAAGGAATTATAATTGGTCATAAAGGTGCCGCATTAAAACGGGTTGGTGTTGAGTCTAGAAAAGATTTGGAAAAATTCTTTGGCAAACAAGTTCATCTTGAACTGTATGTTAAGGTGAATAAGAATTGGCGAAGTGATTCTAGGCAACTCAGACGTTTTGGGTATAATAAGTAGTTCAATAGTCCATAATATTGCTCAGACTTCAGAACGATTTTTTTACATTCTCTTTATTACTATGCTTTTAGGGTCTTAAGGCTATTTTTTTTCTTTCCAATAATCAATTGGGTAGTATGGATTTGTATATTTTTTTTTGACCTTCAAAATAAAATAATTGCCTTAATCAAGATTTAAATTATTTGAATAGAAAAGAATGTTTTACATTTGAATCATCGATTAAGTGCACAAAAAACCCGATGAAATGCAGAATGTGATTATTTTGGAGCCTCTGGCCATGGTAGTGTTGTTCTGGATTGTTTAGAAAAAGAAGGTAAATATAACCTTATTGGGTTTGTTGATTCATACAAAAAAAAAGGTTCAATAATTAATGGATATGAGGTTCTTGGTAGTGAGTTTGACCTTCCATATTTAATTAATAGGTTTAACATAGTTGGTGGTATTGTAGCGGTCGGGGACAATTGGATAAGAAAACTAATTGTTGATAGAATATTAAAAATAGTTCCCAATTTTAATTTTGTAAATACAGTGCATCCGAAGTCTATATTGGGTAAAGATGTGCTTTTGGGATGTGGTAACGTTTTTATGCCAGGAGCAATAGTTAATGCCAATTGTACAATTCATGATTTCTGTATAATAAATACGAATTCTTCCCTAGGGCATGATGGACTAATGGAATCTTATTCAAGTCTTGCGCCTTCAGTATGTTGTGGAGGTAACTTATATCTTGGTCAATTTTCTGCTGTTAGTTTAGGAGTTAATATTATTAATGGAATTGAAATAGGGAGACATTCAGTTATTGGGGCCGGTTCTTTGGTAGTAGAAAGCTTTGGCGATAATATAGTGGCCTACGGTTCACCTGCTAAAATAATCCGAAAAAGAATAATTGGAGAGCCTTATTTGTCAACCTCTAAAAAACAATCCTTATCAAGTTTAAGAAATCTTCAAGAGCTTAGGTCTAATCTCTCTATTTAAGTTTTATTGTATTTGCCACTTTAAGTACTACCTTTGCGCCAAATTTAAGCTATGAGTGCTATTGTTGCCATTGTAGGAAGACCTAATGTAGGTAAATCTACTTTATTTAATCGATTGATTCAGAGACGCGAAGCTATTGTTGATGCCGTTAGTGGTGTAACACGTGACCGTCATTATGGTAAAAGTGATTGGAACGGCAAAGAGTTTTCGGTTATTGATACTGGGGGTTATGTTATCGGTAGTGATGATGTTTTTGAAAAGGAGATTGATAAGCAAGTTGAGTTGGCTATTGATGAAGCCGATGCCATTATTTTTATGGTAGATGTTGAAACCGGTGTAACCGGCATGGACGAAGATGTTGCGAAATTACTACGTAAAGTTAAAAAACCAGTTTTCTTAGCAATAAACAAAGTAGATAATGCAAAACGTGCAGAGGATGCTGTTGAATTTTATTCACTAGGATTAGGGGAATATTATACATTATCAAGTATTAATGGTGGTGGCACTGGTGATTTATTGGATGCGCTAGTTAAGGAATTGCCAGATGTTGTTGAGGAGAAAAGTGAGTTGCCAAGATTTGCAGTAGTTGGTAGGCCTAATGCGGGTAAATCATCTTTTATAAATGCACTGATTGGTGAAGAAAGATATATTGTCACAGATATAGCAGGTACTACAAGAGATAGTATCGATACAAAATACAATCGTTACGGGTTTGAATTTAATTTAGTCGATACGGCAGGTATACGTCGTAAATCTAAGGTAAAGGAAGATTTAGAGTTTTATTCGGTAATGCGTTCTGTTCGAGCGATAGAACATTGTGATGTTTGTATATTACTTTTGGATGCTACCAGGGGTTTTGATGGCCAGGTAGAGAATATTTTCTGGCTTGCCCAACGTAATCATAAAGGAATTGTCATTTTAGTGAATAAGTGGGATTTGGTAGAAGACAAAGAAACCAATACCATAAAACACTACACGGATAAAATCAAAAAAGCAATTGAGCCATTTACAGATGTTCCAATTCTTTTTGTTTCAGTGCTTACAAAACAACGAATTTTTAAGGCCATTGAAACAGCAGTAGAGGTCTATAATAATAGGAGCAAGAAAATCATTACACGTAAGTTTAATGAAACCATGTTACCAATTATAGAGCATTATCCACCACCAGCATACAAAGGTAAGTTTGTGAAGATAAAATTCTGTACTCAGTTGCCTACACCATATCCTCAATTTGCGTTTTTCTGTAATCTTCCTCAATATGTTAGGGAGCCTTACAAGCGTTATTTAGAGAATAAGATTAGAGAGGAATACGATTTTACAGGAGTACCGATTACGGTATTTATGCGTAAGAAGTAGTATTCTTGAGAATTAATAATTGGTCAAGTAGTTTTATGTGAATAAAATTATTTGACTAATTTTATTTTGGTTAAACAACAACCAATATTTACCATCCGCCTGAAGCACCACCACCTCCGAAGCCACCTCCGCCAAAACCTCCGCCGAATCCGCCACCGCCAAAGCTTCCGCCTCCGCTGCTGCCACCAAAGCCACCAGAGCCATTTGAGCGGCCCATATTGCTAAGTATAATAATGTCCCACGGACTTAAACCTCCACGTCTTCCACCACGGCCATTGTTGTTGCCACCTTTTCTATTCCAAAGAATAAATAAAATGACAATAAAAATGATAAAAGGTAAGATTGACGAAAAAGGGAAACCATCTTTATCATCATAGATTCGCTCTTCTTGAAACTCTCCATTCAGTACTTGAAAAATAACATCGGATCCTTTATCTAAGCCACCATAAAAATTACCAGTTCTAAACTCTGGTAGAATAATATTTTCAATAATTCTTTTCGAAAGAGCATCGGTTAATGAACCTTCAACGCCATAGCCTGTACTAATGGCGATTTTTCTATCATCCTGGGCTAAAATGATTAAAATGCCATTGTCTTTTCCTTCTTGGCCAATACCCCATTTTTGTCCCCAGTTAGCACCGAGATAATTAATATCCTCTCCTTTAGTGGTTGAGATAATAGTGATTACTATTTGTGTAGAAGTACTGTCAGAATATCGAACCAACTTCTGGCTTAACTCCTTTTTTTGTTGGTCCGTCAGTAAATTAGTGTAGTCATAAACACTTGTTTGTAGCGCTGGCTTTTCAGGAATCTCAAATTGACTCCAAACAGGTTTGCACCAAAGAAAAAGTAGTATAAGGCTAACCTTTAGATATCTCATTGCTTAATTCGTTGGTGTCATCTGAATGCCATGGAAAATGGCTATTCAATTCCGTACCGGCTTTTAAAATACCGGCTATAATGCCCTCTTTGTATGCTCCTTTAATAAAGTGGCTTTGAATGGTATCTTTAGTAGTTTGCCAGAAATTTGAAGGAACTACTTTGTCAATCCCTTTATCACCACAAATAACAAACTTTCTATCATTTACGGCAACGTAGATGAGTACGCCATTTTCTTGCTTGGTATTGTCCATCTTCAGCAAGTGGAATACTTCTTTAGCACGTTTGTAATGGTCTTTTTGGGTATGCGCTTCTATGTGTACCCTTATTTCACCAGAAGTGTTTTTTTCAGCCTTTAAAATAGCGTCAACTATTTCTTGCTCTTCTGTTACGGTCAAAAAATCTTCTACTTTGGACATAAGTGAATCAATCAAATTCAAAATTCACATCTGGTGCGTTTTCAGAACCTGTATCTGCTTTATAATAAGCCAATTCATTAAAGTTTAAGAAGCTTGCCAGTATCGAATTCGGGAATTTTTTAATGTGTAAGTTATAAGGTTCAACAGTTGCGTTGAATCGATCTCTAGCTACATTTATTCGATTTTCAGTACCTTCTAATTGAGATTGAAGTTCAAGAAAATTTTGATTGGCCTTTAAATCAGGATAACGCTCTACGGTTACCAATAATCTGCTTAAGGCACTACTAAGTCCGCTTTGAGCTTGATTGAACTGTGCTAACTGTTCTGGAGTAATATTCGACGGGTCAATACTAACTGAAGTAGCTTTTGCTCTTGCTTCTATGACATCGGTCAATGTTCCTCTTTCAAAATCGGCTGCACCTTGTACGGTTTTTACCAAATTACCAATTAAGTCATTTCTCCGTTGATAGGCACTCTCCACATTGGCCCAGGTTTTGGTAGATGTTTCTTTCAATGCTACGGCAGTATTGTTAAAGCCTACGCCCCATTGGTATAGCCCAAATGCTATGACAGCAATTACTATTAATGCAATAATTCCTTTTTTCATAATGGTTGTGTTATAATTGGTCTTTAATTTTATTTAATTCCGCTTTTACCCGTTCTAATTTTTGAATAATATCAAAATTTGAAAGTGTTTTCTGTTTTTCTTCTTTAAGATGTGTTTTGGCACCATCAAGGGTAAATCCTCTTTCTTTTACCAAATGGTAGATGAGTTGAAGATTTTTAATGTCTTGGGGTGTAAATTTTCTATTGCCCTTCGCATTTTTTTTAGGCTGAAGCACATCGAATTCTTTCTCCCAAAACCGAATTAAAGAGGCGTTGACTTTAAAAGCACGGGCCACTTCGCCGATGCCGTAATACCTTTTTTCTGGAAGTTCTATTTGCATTAATCCAATGATTGGTTTTCTTGATTAGCGAATTTCAACATGTTTTCAAATTCTTCTGGAGATAAACTGCCATAGTAGAAATTGATTGGGTTGATTCTGTCTGTGTCTTTCCAGACTTCATAATGTACGTGTGGTGCTTCTGAACGTCCTGTGCTACCTACAAAACCTATTAAATCACCACGTTTAACTTTTTGCCCTTTCTTAACGTTGTATTGGCTCAAATGAGCATATAGGCTTAAATACCCATATCCATGCTCAATACGTATATGTTTACCGTATCCTGAAGAATTGTTATCGGCACGAGTTACCTTTCCATCACCTGCTGCATAAATAGGTGTGCCTTTCGGTGCTGTAAAATCCATGCCGTAATGCATCTTTCTTGCTTTGGTGAAAGGGTCTGACCTCCAGCCATAACCAGAAGCCATACGAGTAAGGTCTTCGTTGTTAATCGGTTGAATTGCAGGAATAGACATCAATAATTTTTCTTTTTCTTCCGCCAACTTAGTAATCTCATCTAAAGATTTAGATTGTATGGCCATTTGTTTTTTTATAATATCTAATCTTTTTGTGGTAGACACTATCATTTCTGAATTGTTGAAGCCTTCTAATGATTTGTAACGATTAATACCTCCAAAACCTGCTTTTCTTTGTTCGTCTGGTATTGGGTTTGCTTCAAAATATAGTCGGTAGATATTGTTGTCGCGTTCTTCAATATTTCCTAGTACCTCCTCGATTTGGGCCATTTTTTTATTCAATAGTTCATATTGAAGCTCGTAATTTTTTACTTCACGAGATAAAGAAAGTTCCCTAGGGGTATTAACGAGGTTTGTGTTTAAAAGAAGAATAAGTGCTAAAAATCCAAAAAGGCATGATCCCAAAATAAAGAAAGTTATATTTCTATAACGCTTAGATTTTTCGGGTTCTATTTTACGGTACGACAGGGTGTCCGGGTCGTAATAGTATTTTACCTTAGACATGAATGTTATTTATCCTATTTTTGTTATTTAATTTTAACGCAACAAACAAATATAAAAATAGTTTTATATAAACCGTTAAAATTTGTAAAAGCTTAGCATTTTAGATGAATTCCAAGGATACAAGAACCCAGTTTCTGAATTTTTTCAAAGGTAAAGGACATAAAATCGTTCCTTCAGCGCCAATGGTCATAAAAGATGACCCGACCCTACTTTTTACAAATGCGGGTATGAACCAATTTAAAGAATATTTTTTGGGCATTAGTCAATCTAAAAATACAAGGGTTGTTGATACGCAAAAATGTTTAAGGGTGAGTGGTAAGCATAATGACCTAGAAGAAGTAGGTAAAGACACTTACCATCATACCATGTTCGAAATGTTGGGCAACTGGAGTTTTGGTGATTACTTTAAAGAAGAAGCGATTACTTGGGCTTGGGAGTTATTGACGGAAGTTTTAAAAATCGATAAAGAAAGTTTGTATGTTTCAGTCTTTGAAGGAAGTGACGATGCCGATAAATTAGAAAAAGATCATGAGGCTTATGCTTTATGGAAAAAAATTGTTCCTGTAGATAGAATTATCATGGGAAACAAAAAGGATAATTTCTGGGAAATGGGGGATCAAGGTCCGTGTGGGCCATGTTCCGAAATTCATGTAGATATTCGTTCGAAAGAAGAGAAGGCTAAAGTTTCTGGTGCCAGTTTAGTAAATCAAGATCATCCTCAAGTTGTAGAAATTTGGAACTTGGTATTTATGCAGTACAACCGAAAAGCTAATGGCTCCTTAGAAAGTTTACCAGCAAAACACGTAGATACGGGTATGGGCTTCGAACGCCTTTGTATGGTTTTACAAGGGGTACAATCCAATTATGATACCGATATTTTCACACCGCTGATTCGTGAAATTGAAACGATAACTAATTCTGATTATGGTAAAAATGAAGAAGTTGATATTGCAATACGTGTTATCAGCGATCATATACGCGCGGTATCTTTTTCTATTGCCGACGGTCAATTGCCTAGCAATACAGGTGCGGGATATGTGATAAGAAGAATTCTGAGAAGAGCAGTACGTTACGGTTTTACGTTTTTGAATACGAAAGAGCCATTTATGTATCGTTTGGTGAATGTGCTTACCGATTCTTTAGGGGATGCTTATCCAGAATTGAAAGAACAAAAGCAATTAATAGAAAACGTAATAAAAGAAGAAGAGTTTTCATTCTTAAAAACCCTTGATCAAGGGTTGGTCTTACTTGATACCATAATAGCAAATACACAAGGTAAAACTATTGATGGTAGTAAGGCGTTTGAATTATATGATACATTCGGATTTCCTATAGATTTGACTGCATTGATTTTAAGTGAAAAAGGTTATGAATTAGATGAAGCTGGTTTTGATACCGCTATGCAGCAACAAAAGAATAGGTCTAAATCTGCATCGGTTGTTTCAAAGCAAGATTGGGAAATTTTAGTAGATGATAGCGAGCAAGAATTTGTTGGTTATGATTTACTTGATGTTGAGGTGAAGATTACAAAGTATCGTAAAATAGTTTCAAAGAAAGAAGGAACTCAGTTTCAGATGGTCTTTAATCTAACCCCATTTTATGCCGAAGGTGGAGGTCAAGTAGGGGATAAGGGCTATTTAGAAGATGCACATGGTGATGTGGTTTATATAACAGATACCAAAAAAGAGAATAACGAAATCATTCATTTTGCTAAGAACTTACCAAAACATTTAGGTGAAAGTTTTAAAGCTGTAGTAGATAAAAAGCAGCGTAGTAGAACAGAGTCGAATCATACGGCAACACATTTGCTACATCAAGCATTGCGTGAAATTTTAGGTAAACATGTTGAGCAAAAGGGTTCTTCGGTGCATTCAAAATATTTACGTTTCGATTTTTCTCATTTTGCTAAGCTTACCGCTGAGGAACTACGTGATGTTGAAAATTTTGTGAATGCACGAATAGATGGTCATTTACAATTGCAGGAACAGCGAAATGTACCAATGAAAGATGCTGTAGAAGCAGGTGCGATGGCATTGTTTGGTGAAAAATATGGTGATGCGGTTCGTACGATAAGATTTGGACAGTCCATTGAATTATGTGGAGGAACCCATGTGAAAAATACAGGCGATATCTGGCAATTTAAAATTAAATCGGAAGGTGCGGTTGCAGCTGGTATTAGAAGAATCGAAGCTATAACAGGCGATGCAGTGAAAGATTTTCATCTTGATAATGATAAGCTTTTGTCTAAAATAAAAGATGTCTTGGGAAATTCTCAAGACCCTGTAAAAAGTGTGGTTAGTTTGCAAGATGAAAATAGCAATCTTAAAAAGCAAGTTGCCGAATTGTTGAAAGACAAGGCAAAGAATCTTAAAGGAGAATTGTTACAGGAGCTTCAAGAAGTGAATGGAGTGCAGTTTTTAGCCAAACATATTGATTTAGATGCAGGTGGTGTAAAAGACCTTTGTTTTGAAATGGGCAATAATAAGGACAACCTTTTTCTGCTTTTTGGAACGGAACAAAATGGTAAAGCTTTATTGTCTTGCTATGTGTCAAAAGAACTTGTGTCCTCTAAAGGGTTGAATGCCGGCACGATTGTAAGGGAATTGGGTAAATATATTCAAGGTGGCGGTGGTGGTCAGCCTTTCTTTGCAACGGCGGGTGGCAAGAATCCTGACGGTATAAGTGAGGCCTTAGATACAGCCAAGCAATATTTACAATAAAACTTATTTGTTCTGATGTTTTACATAGATGAAGATTCGTTCATGCGCGGTAATCCTATTAAATAAAAATTTAAGACTATCTTCAAAATGTAGATAGAAGCACTTCGTTTTTCTTAATTTGAAGAAGCTATATAACTTGATAGTTTTATGAAAAAGTATTTAATTATTTTACTGAGTGTTGTCTCATGCAATCTGGCAACCAAAGACCAAAATAGTACAGTAGGTTCTGAAGTTATAGCACTTACTTCTATCGATTCAATGCAGATTAAAGGTTTTATTCAAAAAGCGTTCGGCACGCCTTTACATTCTTTAGAACATCAACAATATTTAGATTCAGCTCTTGCCATTCAGCCAGACAACGGTTGGCTTTGGCAGCAAAAGGCTATGCCATTATATAAGGCAAGAAAGTATCAGTTGGGTAAGCCATTTTTAGAGAAAGCTGTTGAGCATGATCCTAAAAAATGGTTGGATTATAGCGGATTTATGAAATGTATATTTTCTAAGGATTATATAAAATCTATCTCGGAATTCATGAGAGCCAAAAAAGAGTATGGCGATGGTTATGTAATGGACCATACCTATAATTTTTACATCGGCTTAGATTACCTTCAATTAAATGAATTTTCTAAAGCAAAAGAGTTTTTATTGTTGAGTAAAGAACAGCAATTTAAAGATTTTCCTAAAGACCCGCCACAAGAGGCATGTCATTATTTAGATTGGTATTATTTGGGTATTGCAGATTTTGAGCTTGGTAATTATCAAGAGGCAATTGAATCTTTTAATATGTCTTTAATGGTCTATGAAAATTTTGCAGATGCACTTTATTTTAAAGGTAGGAGCATGACTAAGTTAGGTGATGTGGAAGAAGGGGTGAAGTGGGAGAAACTGGCATTTGAAAATGGGGATAATACGATTAATGAGGATAACGTTATTTATGAGATTTATCCATATCAAGTTTTTCATAAGCTAAACGAAAGTGTGCGACCAAAATGAAACTTTTAACCCAAATTCCACTTTCAAGAGCAAAATCTACAATTGATTATTCAAGTCAATTATTTCTATTGGGTTCTTGCTTTTCTGAAAATATTGGAGCAAAACTTAAGCATTATAAGTTTCAAGAGTTACAGAATCCGTTTGGGATTTTATTTCATCCATTGGCAATTGAAAAATTAATTCAAAAGGCGTTTCAACAAGATGTTTATGTTGAAAATGATGTGTTCTATATAAATGAGCAATGGCATTGTTTTGATGCGCACTCAGAGATAAGTAATCCGTCTAAAGAGAAATTAATAACCGATTTGAATTTTGCGGTTGAACGTACATTGGTTCAATTGAAAAAGGCAAGTCACGTCATCATCACTTTTGGTACCGCCTGGGTATATCGAAATACTTCTACCAAGCAAGTAGTTGCAAATTGTCATAAAGTACCTCAGTCAAATTTTACGAAAGAATTATTGGGTGTTGAAGAGCTAAAAGAAAGTTTAAAGCGGACTATCGCGTTGGTTCATTCAGTAAATCCGGCAGTTCAATGTATTTTAACGGTTTCTCCGGTACGGCATTTAAAAGATGGGTTTGTTCAGAATCAATTGAGCAAGGCGCATTTGATTTCTGCTATTCATCAAGTAGTTGATACCGATAAGATTTCTTATTTTCCAAGTTATGAGCTAATGATGGACGAGTTGCGTGATTATCGTTTTTATACCAAAGACATGCTGCATCCTAATGAAATAGCTGTCGATTATATTTGGGAAAAATTCTGTGAGGTTTGGATTGATGATAGTCTTGGTGATGCAATGACTAAGATTGATGAGATACAGCGAGGATTGGGGCATCGGGCTTTTAATCCGGAAGGTCTGGCTCATCAAAAATTTTTAACATCGTTACGGGGTAAAATTGCGTGTATAAAACAAACCTATCCGTTTATGGATTTCAAACTTCCCGAGGCATGAAAAAATTTATAGCTGGCGTCATAATTACCTTGGCAATTGTTTTTATTGTTCGTTCTTGTAATGACGGTAAAGTAGATAAGTCGATTCTGCAAGAGAACTCTATGCTAATTCAGCAAGAAATTACGAACGTTTCTAAATTGATAGTTACTGAAGGTCATTTTGCTGAGGTGTATAATTATAAAGACTCTAAAGAGCTTTTTGGTCAACTATTGCGTGCCGAGAAGAAAGCACTGGTGGTTGTAAACGCCGACGTTACTGTTGCTTACGATTTAAGTCAAATAGATTTTGAAATTGATGAAAAAACTAAAACGGTTAAAATAAATAGCATACCAGAAGCAGAGATTAAGTTGAATCCAGATTTTCAATATTATGATGTTACCGCAGACTATCTGAATCAGTTCGATGCAGCCGACTACAATAAAATTAAAAAAACGGTAAACGCTTCATTGATGAAAAAGGTGGAAGCCTCTTCGCTTCGAAGCAATGCAGAAAATAGACTTTTAAGTGAATTACAGAAGTTCTATATTCTTACAAATTCTATGGGTTGGCGATTAACGTATCAAGAACAAACCATTGAATCTTTAAAGGGTTTGCAGGTAATTAAGCCGTAGTTTTAGGCTCTGGGGAAGCTAATTCCAAGCCATCATCTATCAATCGACCTAAGTTAGGCTGCTTTTGTTTAATGGTTTCAAGATGTATTTTTATACTGTTAGTCAATACCTTGTCCCCACTTTTTTCGGCCAATTCATATATTTCTATAGGCAATAACCAATCTGACGGATATTTCAGTTGTATTTCTTGAAACACCTTAGTTCTAGATATGATAGTGTTTTTGCCTTCCCTAAAATCACGTATTAATTTATAATACGATTCAAGCTCACTTAAGTTGGTATTGTCATTACTTAAAGACCCAGTACTTAGTGTGTGGTCTAGTAAATCAAAACTTTTTAAATCTGCTGGCCCGTGGTATGCAGAAACAATTTCTTCACCAATTGCCATATTATATAACTCGTTGTTCGATTCGAAAAGAATTTTGCCATTATGGGTAACTTTGCAATTTTCGAAGGTGATTAAAATGATACGCCCCTGCAGATTACGTGTGCCTGTGACTATTTTACCTGTAACATTAATGCCTCCTGTAAAATCTAACGATACGACTTCACCTTCATAAATTTTGTAGGCCTTAAGGTCTCTTGGACTCATTTCTTCAATAGGAATATTGATACCTTTTAACCTACCTATTGGCGAACCAAACCCAGTTTCATGTTGGTTAATATCTTGACCTACTAATTCTTTCTCTCTAAAGGCAAGTGCAGATTTTCCTTTGGTTTGAAAGTAGATTGGTTTGCCGTCATGTTCAATTAACGTTTCGAAATTTCCAGATACTTGTAAACCCGTACTTAGTTCAATTGTTCCTAGTTCTTTAGAGGTGATTAATTTTTGCAAACCACTAAGACCACCTCTACGTAGTGCCATAGTGTTGGCAAAATCTTCTAACACCTGACTTAAAAAAGCAAAATCTGGAGTTACGAAAAGTTGAGGTTGTGGTTTTGTGATATCGAATGAAGTTCTAGCTGCATCAATAGAATAAGGTAGTTTTTTAACCTTGTCGGTCATGCACCATTGACTTTCACCAATAGAAGATAAAAGTCCTGCACCATAAATCTTAGGGTCTTCTACTGTGCCAATGAGTCCGTATTCAACGGTCCACCAATGAAGATTTCGAATAAGCGCCATCTCGCTTGGTTCACCCATATTTTCTTGTAAAAATTCAATGTGTTTTTCAGCTTTTTCAATTTCCTCTAATGCTGTTCCTTTTGCTTCCTTAATAATTGATAAATGCCTTACCGCTTCATATAATTCAAAATCTTTTGCGCTTGATATGGCCTTGCAGCCAATTTCGCCAAATCGTCTTAAATAGGCTGAATATTCGGGATTTCCTATAATTGGGGCATGACCAGCTCCTTCATGAATAATATCTGGTGCTGGGGTGTAAGCTATATTTTCAAGCTGACGAATATCAGAAGCGATGACCAAAACATTATAGGCCTGAAACTCCATAAATGCAGCCGGTGGAATAAATCCGTCAACGGCTACCGCGGCCCAACCTAAATCTTTAAGAATACGGTTCATGCCGTACATGTTGGGGATGTTGTCAATAGAAATACCTGTTTTTCTTAATCCTTCTAAATACGATTTATGAGCCACCTTACTTAGATAAGCAACATTTTTACGCATTACATAACGCCATACCGCTTGGTTAATGGGTGTATACGTCTCATAGTTTTGAGGCTTAATGTACTGTATAAGATGTTTTGGGAGTTTATCTAAAATAGGATTACTCTCATAGCCTTTTCCGGTCATCTGCTTCATATTTTTATTTTATTACCTTGAGTATCAAACATTTCTTTGATTGAAAATGCACTCTGTGTATCACCATGTTTTTCGTGGTGGAGTAGTTTTTTCTTAACCATTTCTAAGGTAGGGGTTTCTCCGACCGGAATCCACCACATAATGAATTGAGAGGGCCCGCCTAAATCGAACCATTTCTTTTTATTTCGTAGAAAGTAACTATGCACAGAACTGTAAACAAAATTAGAGAGAGAATCGTAATCTTCCCAAACACTAACATTGATGGCCATTAATTCATCTTTGAATGGAGACTCTATGTATGAAGCCGACTTGCCATCGGTATCAGTTAGTCTCCATATGAATCCTTTACTTTCCTCAGCTAACTTATTTACAGGCTCTAAAAAATCTGTAAATTCTTTCATTAGGAGGTTGTCTAATGGTGCTTTAAAACGGGCAATGTTGGCTTGAGCTAAGTAGTACATTCATGTGATATTTCTAATAAATTTAAGGAAACAGTATTTAATATTTGTTAATAATCATATGATTGGTAAAAAAAACTATATTGTTATGATAAAATAGGAATTAGTAATAATAAGAGATTGATTTATTGTAATAAATAGGAAAAATTATGGCAGTTAAATTAGATGAAATTGATAGATCGATTTTAAAAATCCTCCAAAAGGATGCTAAAACAGTAGCAAAATCAATTGCTGAAGAACTAGGGCTGACAAAAACGCCAGTCTATGAGCGTATAAAACGTTTAGAGCAAGATGGGTTCATTAAGAATTATGTTGCCATCTTGGATAAAGATAAAATTGAAGAAAGTATTACGGTCTTTAGTTTTGTTTCATTGGAAACACAGAAAGGTGCAATGATGGATGAATTTTTTGAAGATGTTAAAAGTTATCCTGAAGTCGTTGAATGTTTTGTGGTGGGTGGTGAATTTGATTTTCTTCTGAAAGTAGTAGTGAAAAATCTAGATGCGTATTACGATTTCGCAAAGTTTAAGATAGCTTCATTACCCAGTATAGGTAGTGTAAAAAGTGCATTCGTTTTAAATGAGGTAAAGAATAATACAACATTTCCGTTATTATAAAAAAAGCGATAGTTAATAAGGTTATTATTAACTATCGCTTCTATTAAAATTGGGGTGTATTATTTTAAAGCAACAGTATTTGGTGGATATTGCTCTAATATTTGAGATACAAATTCCTTAATGCGTGCTTCTTTCTTAGCTACATTACTTGTGCTTTGAAGCGTTCCCTCACCTTTACCTTGCCAAACCAGTTCGTTTGTCTTGTTATCTATTAGGTCTATATATAAAGAGCCTTGGGTACTTGCGCTAACTGTGCTTCCGCCCCAGCCAAAACCCGGTCCCCATGCCCATGGGTTATAACCCCACCCCCAAGCGCCACCCCAACCATAATTGTTGGTGTACACATCTACTCTTTCTTGTTCTTTGGTGAAAATGCTGACTAACAAATCTGGGTTCTCAGATTTTACAAAACCTCGAGAACTCATTTCAGTTTCAATTGCTCTAAGAATTCGTTTTTTATCTAAATCTGATATCTGTGCTTTGTCGATTCCTGTTTTGTAAAAGGCGTACGAAGTATACCCTTTAAAATCTGCTTTCTGGTCATAATCAGATAAAACTCTTATCGATGTGCATGAAGTAATGAATACCAGAAGCAATAATGGAAAACCAAGGAGTTTAATTTTTTTCATAAGCTTATTTTTTTAAGTACTAAATTTTCTATTTAAATAGTTACAATAATCATGCCGAATGAGCGAGTTCGAAGCTACTGTGTATTGGTTTTTAAGTCATAACCAAAAGGGCAATGCCTACAACCACTTTCACAACAATAGCCACGTTTATAGTGGTATTGCGCTGTAAAAACTCTAAAGCCATTTTCAGACCAATAAAAATCACCTTCCTCAATAGGAATAATCTCTTTCATCTACAGTTATATTTTAATGGTATAAAGTTACTTTATTCTGTTGATAACCTAAACTACATTCCTTTGGTTCTAGGTGAAATAGAGCTTGTGTAGCGTTTTAACCTTTTGTCGGCATTGTTGGCAACAAAATCTAGTAATTTTCTTACAACTGCTATTTGGCCTTATCTTTGTCATAGAATACCCAAAGTAAATTTATGATTTTAGTTTTTAGACATTTCTTTTACAAAAATTATGTGGGGTTATCACTATGGCCCTTTATATTTTTAAAAAATAGAAGTTTAAAAAATGACGGGGTTCTAATTAATCATGAAAAAATTCATTTACGACAGCAAAAAGAATTATTGATTATTCCATTTTATATTCTGTACTTATCAGAATGGAGCGTTCGTACTATTTGGTATTTAGATTCTTACAAGGCGTATCAGAATCTTAGTTTTGAGCGAGAGGCATATTCGCATGAGAATAACTTAGACTATTTGTCAAACAGAAAATCCTTCAGCTTTATTAAATATCTTTGTCGTTAAATTACGACGCGTTTGCAAATAGAGAATCAACTTGTTCAAATACCGTTATTTGTAGAAAAGCAAGTGACACTTGCCCTTAAACGGGAAGACTTACTACACCCATTTATTTCAGGTAACAAGTATCGCAAATTGAAATACAATTTGTTGGAGGCCAACAAAAAGAGGTGTCACACCATTTTGACTTTTGGAGGTGCCTTCTCAAACCACATTGCAGCGACCGCTTATGCGGCTAACGAAAAAGGATTTAGTTCAATAGGAATCATTCGTGGTGAAGAGCTGAAAGAATCATGGCGTCAAAATACAACTTTGCTTAAAGCCCATGAGGATGGAATGATTTTCAAATTCGTAAATAGAGGGGATTATAGAAAAAAAGAAGAGGAGGGCTTTTTAGCTGATTTAAGGAAAGAATTTGGTGATTTTTATCTTATACCTGAAGGCGGAACAAATAAACTAGCTATAAAGGGTTGCGAAGAGATATTAGTAAGCGGGGATGAGCGATTTGATTTTATTTGCACTAGTGTGGGTACTGGCGGAACGGCAGCAGGATTGATAAATTCATCATTTCCGCATCAGAAAGTACTAGGATTTTCATCTTTAAAAGGAGATTTTTTAAATAAGGATATTAAGAGATTAACTGTTAATAACCGTTGGGACTTAATTTCAGAGTATCATTTTGGAGGGTATGCTAAAATTTCTCAAGAGCTAATTATCTTTATCAACGATTTTAAAAAAAAAACCAACATATCGTTAGACCCTATTTATACTGGAAAAATGATGTTTGGGTTGTTCGATATGGTTTTGCGTGATACTTTTGTAAAAGGAACTAAAATTTTAGCAATACATACTGGTGGTCTACAAGGTATTGCTGGCATGAATAGTGTACTGAAAAAGAAAAAATTACCTTTGTTAGATATATGAAGAAGAAAATATTATTGCTGTTAATTATAGGAATCAGTTTTGCTTCCTGTAAATCTAAAAAAGCGTACTCAGATCAGTTGCGTACAAAGAATGTACTCAATGAACGAAAGAAATCAGAAGACGTTAAGCCACTAATATCGCGAGAAGTTGTGTTGCCTACAGAGCCATCTAAATTTATTCCATTTAGAATCGAAACTCCTTCCGAATATATAGAAACTTTTGCCGAAACCGCACAGGTAGAGATGATGGGTTATGGTATACCAGCAAGTATTACATTAGCTCAAGGTCTTTTAGAGAGTGGGTATGGTAAGGGTGAGCTTGCCATGAAAACAAATAATCATTTTGGTATTAAATGCCATAAAGGTTGGGAGGGTGATTATGACTTTCATGATGATGATGAAAAGGGCGAATGTTTTAGAAAATATAATCACCCAATGTATTCTTTTCGAGACCATAGTATATTCTTGACTACTAGGTCTAGGTATGCCTTTCTATTCAATTTAAAGCATAATGATTATAAAGGATGGGCCAAAGGGCTGAGAAAAGCAGGATATGCTACCGATCCAAAATATCCACAAAAACTTATTTATTTAATAGAGAAACACGGTCTGCATAAGTATGACAAGCAAATTAAAAATGCTGGCTATAACAACACTACAATTGTTTCGACCGAATCTGATAAAATGCACACCGTTGAAAAGGGAGATACCTTATATTCATTATCTAGAAAATATTATATGAGTGTTGATGAAATTATGCAAATGAATAATTTAAGAAGCTCCGATTTATCAATAGGACAGCGAGTTAAGGTGAAACTTAGCAAAATCAATTAAGAGAAATGATCTATCAAAGAAGTAGTGCTTTATTCGCAGAGGCAAAAAAATATATACCAGGAGGAGTAAATTCTCCAGTAAGAGCTTTTAAAGCTGTAGGCGGAGATCCCATTTTTGTAAAGAAGGCAAAAGGAGCTTATTTATATGACGAAGACGGTAATAAGTTAATTGATTACATAGCATCATGGGGCCCATTAATTTTAGGTCACGCATACGAACCAGTTATTAATGCTGTAATCGAAAAGGCAAAAAATGGAACTTCATTTGGCATGCCGACCGAGATTGAAACAGAACTGGCTAAATTGGCGATTTCCATGGTGCCTAATATGGATAAAATTAGATTTGTCAATAGTGGTACCGAGGCTTGTATGAGTGCGGTACGCTTAGCTAGAGGGTATACTGGTAAGGATAAAATTATAAAATTTGCAGGATGCTACCATGGCCATTCAGATTCGTTTTTAATTCAAGCGGGTAGTGGTGCGGTTACATTTGGTAGTCCTAATAGTCCTGGTGTAACACAAGGTACGGCTAAAGATACTTTGCTTGCGGATTATAACGATTTAGAAGGTGTAAAAAAACTAGTAAAAGCTAATAAAGGAGAGTTAGCTGCAATCATAATTGAACCGATTGCTGGTAATATGGGGTGCATTGTACCAACAGATTCTTTTATGAAGGGCTTACGTGAAATCTGTACCCAAGAAAATATTCTGTTAATTTTCGATGAGGTGATGACGGGCTTTCGTTTAGCGAGAGGTGGTGCACAAGAGGTTTTGAATGTAAAAGCAGATATCGTTACTTACGGGAAGGTAATCGGTGGAGGTTTACCGGTAGGTGCCTTTGCTGCTAAATCGGAGATTATGGATTTCTTAGCGCCAGATGGTCCTGTTTATCAAGCGGGAACATTAAGTGGTAACCCATTGGCAATGAGTGCAGGTTTGGCAATGTTGACCGAACTGAACAATAAGCCAGCCGTATTTCAAAGTTTATCTGATAAGACCGAATACTTGCATAAAGGCATTGCCAAAGTTTTAACGGCAAAAGGTGTAGACCACCAAATTAATCGATTTGGCAGTATGATTTCAGTTCATTTTACTGATGAGCCGGTAGTTGATTTTGCTTCTTCTGCTAAGGGTGATAATGAGACTTTTAAAGCTTATTTTCATGGTATGTTAGCGAAAGGTATTTACTTACCGCCAAGTGCATTTGAAAGCTATTTTTTAAATGATGCCTTAACCTATGCTGATTTAGATGCTACCATTAAAGCTTTAGAAGGGATACAACTTTAAGATTTTGTTCGGTAAGTTTTATATATCCACCATCCTGTAGCTATAAATAAAAATTGAACAGCAATACGAATCATCGCTGCGACTTTAGACCCTATCGCCGGTGTGTCTTTAGTTAGGTCCCATACATGAATTGGTAAGAAAGCTATCATAAGTATAAAAAGACCAAGGCCGCCCCATTTTCTGTACTTTGGGATTAAAAGGGCAAATCCTATAGCTGCTTCAGCAATAGCCGATAACATATGGGCAAGAGTTTCAGGAAAAAATTCGGGTATAAATTCTTTGTAAGTTTCCGGAGCGTAAAGATGATTAAAAGCCCCTGCGAGCATTAAAAAAGCTAAAATAAAAAGTACTATAAGTTGAAATATTTTCATGTTGGTTGGTTTATTGTTTTCAATCTAAGGTAGCATTTTAAAAATAATTTATTCTCCAATGTGTTTTATGTAAAAACTCCGCGCTTCCTTAGCTACATTTCTACCTAATTTTAAATTAGGAATGGTATCCGATTGAATATGTTATCCGCTTAAAGATATTGATGTACCGGCCATTTCTGCGGAACAATAAATATTAGGGTTTATCTTTGAATATGATTAAAACTTTGGTAAGAAGACAATTTTTATTTCACATCAAAAAAAATATAGGTTAGAATACCATTATAATTAAAAAAATTACAAACTTAAATAAGCCCTTTAATAGAGAACTTATTTAGTTTTTCTGAAATTGTTGTTTTCTATTTGAAATTATATTGAATACCCAATTGAAAAGCGCTTGAGAAAAGCTGATATATGGTGAAATACGTATAATTCAAATTTTTTGTAGTGAAATTTTTTATTCGGTAAAAGAGTATTCCTTCATAGCGTTGAAAGGTGGCTTCATCTTGTTCTGCGAAAATTGAGAAATCACTCTTTAAATTAAAAGCAGAATCATTATCGCCAATTTGCAATAGTAATCCACCTCCTGCATAAAGTCGGTCTTTGGTTAGCCGATATGGGAAACCATTTATCCTATCCTCTGAGCCAACAGCATAAGCGCCTTCTGTCAATGGGCCAAGTTTAAACTTATCAAGATTTATAGGATTTTATTCTAATCGTGTGCCACCAGTAGTATAGTATTGACTATCGGTGTAGTAATCTCCTTTAATTGAAAACACGAGTTTTAAGTTTGACGAATATTCAAATTCTTGAGCTGCTTTTACTCCTAGGTCATAAAGTTTTAAATCATATCCCGGTCCTGTGGTAACCGGGTTATCTTTAAGTTCTAAAGAGGTTATGTTGGTTTTACCAATAAACTCTATGCCTGATTTAAAGTGAATGAATATTTTGTTGAAATTATCTAGTTCTATTCTTGCCCCAATATAAATAGGACTTTTTAAACTAAACTCTGTTTTGTATAAATATTCTATGCCGAGTACATCCCTATCAATATCGTTAAGTACAATGGTGTCTTTAAGAACTTAATAAGTAGTACCCTGTGCTATTCAAAAACGGTGCATGTCTAATTTTTATTATAAAAACCAAAATGGAAGATATTATTAAATAAGGTAGGATTAAATTTATCAGCCACTGCAGACGAAGTAAAGCCTATGGAGTGACCCTTCTTTTTTCTAGTTTACCATTTCCTACTTTATTCTCAATTATTACAGGGTAATCATTATGGTTATATGCACTAACCAATACATTAACATTACTTGAGAAGTTGGAGCCTTCAAAACCTCGGTGTACTGTTTTATTATCAAAACTACGACCTTGCATTCCTAGAAAAAGAGGCTCTTCGTACTCTTTTCAGGAATATTATATTTGTATAGCTCTTGTTGGCAACTCGTTAACAAGTTTAAAACTATTATAAGTGATAAATAACATAATCTCTTTGCTATCATAAGGCTTAATTTTCAAAGCTCAATTTTTGAGAACGTTCGGCGATTTCACCTTAACCTAAAATTTGAACCCACTAAGTACCTTATAACCTTATTCAATCTAAAATATTGGCCAAGTATACAATTTTACCCATGAATGAATCAATTCATTAAAATATATAGATATAGGTGGTTAATTGAAAATAAGTAGCGTACGCTTAAATGCAAAAAAGACCTGATTTCAGCAGGTCTTTTTTTTAACCAATCAATTAATCTATTTTTTTTCAGTTCGTTTTCCTTTTCTGCCGCCTTCTCTTTTTATATGTCCGCGCATATCCTTTCTATGGCTCATTTTTTCATATTTCTCGAATTGCTCTGGGGTAAGTATAGATTTCATTTCTTTCTTACGAGCAATTTGATGATCTAATCTTTCATTTTGCCTAGTATATTTTTCATCAGTAGTCATCACTTTTTTACTTTCTTCCTTAAATGCTTCCATTTTTGACTTTCGAGCCTTTGCATCTTCTGTAAGTATAGATTTTATTTTTGATTGTTGAGATTCATTTAAATCTAAGGCTAAAGTCATTTTTTTGGTTTGTAGAGTGGCTACCTGTTCAGGAGTTAAATCTTTCATGTCACCTCTTTTTCCCTTCTTATTATGATCTTGTGCCGTTACCGATATTGCTGCCATTACTAAAATAGCCATTACTATTTTTTTCATATTAATTGTTTTATGTATTTGTTTCTTTGACATGAATTTTTCAGATAGGTTTAAGGCTGAAATTCTTTTTAGTAAATATTTAACTCCATTTGTACAATGTTTAAAATCAAAAAGCGCGGCTTTTAGGCCGCGCTTTTAAGTAGGTAAGTTTTGTAGATATTTTAATTGGTTTGATTTCTACTCTCAAGGTTTTTATATGGATTAATTATAATATCAGCATCTTGCTCGTAGGAATTGGTTACTATTTCTTTTTGCACCTCTGTATTAGTATTTTGGTGATATACCACTGAAGCACATATGAAACAAGCTAAATAAATAAGACTTTTTAATTTATTGGTCATGATTTGGGGTTTTTTATTTTTCACTAATCTATACAACATAAACGCATAAAAAAGCCCATTGTTGTGAAATGGGCCTTTTTTGATGTCAGTGATATTTAAATTGTGGTAAGGTGATTTCATTCATCGATGATATTGGTTTTTCATCGATAGAGTCAAAAAAGTGACCTTATATTCGTTCCACTATTTTGGTTCTAAAATGAGGTTAATGCGTTCAGAAACATCGATTAAGTGATATTTTGTCATCATATCAGACACTCGGTTTCGTGCATTTTTAATATCCCTATTTAATATGTTTAATTCTGCTCTTGCAATGGTTCTAATATCAGATTGACTAGTGTTGACAACTGTTGATTTTCTGTAGCCACCGAAATCAGATGCTTTAGTCTGGTTATCTGCCGTTAATAAATATTCTAAACGGTCGACATGGGCTTTTTGTAGGTTTCTTCTATACGTATCAATGGCAACTCCATTTCTAAGTTCAGACCAAATACCCTTTCGAATTTCGCTCATCATTTGTATTAAGGAATATGCCTCTTTAGGGTTAGATGTTTCAAATTCAATAAGTCGGGCCATTTTTCCTAGACTTAATACATTGTTTAATGTACGTACTTGCATTGAACGCATTTGTTCTAAATATCCTGAGTATTCGGTACGTTCCAGTATATTCTGGTCTAACATCCATAATGGGGTTTTGAACAATTGCTCATTTAAGAATGCCATTGCTTTTTGTTGGTGTGCTTTTGGTACAGCAGTATAAACAGCACCTTCTTGGTCGTATGTTTTATGGTTCTCATAAACACCTCCAATATTATTAGAAACATGTCCCATATACCTATTAAACTGAGAAAATACTTGTCCGTAAAGTTTATTCAGGTCTTCATAATTTTTTCCGTCTTCAGCAGTCCATTCAATCAATTTAGGAACAATTCTTTTAAGGTTGGCAATACCATACGCACCAGCTTTCATAGCATCATCCCCTAAATCTTCTGTTTGTGAACTAGGGTCAACAATATCGCCTACTTGTTGATGTCCGAAACGATAGAGAGGATCTCCCGAATGTGCCATAATCCACTGATCTAAAGTTGATTTTTCTTCTTCGGCAGTTGTATTTAAGATAGGCTTGTATCCCCATTGAATGGCATATTTATCATAAACACCAATATCTGGCATCAAAGCCACACCATCGTCTCCTGGTTGTGCGATGTAGTTAAAACGTGCATAATCCATAATTGATGGAGCGGTCCCATTTTTTTCGGTAAAAGTCTTCGAGCGAAGAGAATCTACCGGATAGGCAACACTACTACCCATGTTATGTGGTAGCCCTAGAGTATGCCCAACCTCATGTGACGATACGAATCGAATTAACCGCCCCATAATATCATCATCAAAAGAGACTCCTCTAGCAGCTGGATTTATGGCGGCAGTTTGAACAAAATACCAGTTCCTTAGTAGTGTCATGACATTATGGTACCAATTAATATCAGATTCTAGTATTTCACCACTACGGGGGTCACTAACATGTGGGCCATTTGCATTTGGTATTGGTGATGCCAAATAGCGAACAACAGAATAACGTACATCTTCTGGTGACCATTCTGGATCTTCCTCTTTGGTTGGTGGTTCTTTTGCAATAATTGCATTTTTAAAACCAGCCGCTTCAAAAGCAGTTTGCCAATCTTCAATACCTTGCTTTATGAACGGTACCCATTTCTTTGGTGTAGCTCTATCTACATAATAAATAATCTGTTTTTTAGGCTCTACGAGTTCACCGTTCTTATACTTTTCTAAATCTTCATCTTTGACCTCTAAACGCCATCTGTCTAAAAACTTAATCGTTTTACTTTCTTGTGCGTCTAGACCGTAATCTACTTGTCCTCTAGCAAACCATCCAACACGTTCATCAAAATAACGTCGCTTCATAGGTTTTTCTGGTAATAATACCATAGAATTGTTAATTTCAACAGAAATAGAACCTAAACTTTCATTACTTGGAGCTTCACTAGCTAGGTAAGTTTTTACATGACGGACTTCAACATTTAAAGGATAACTTTTTATAGATTCAATATATCCTCTACCCTCGTCTAAACGTGAAACTTTATATTGTTTGCGATAACGTTCGGGCATGCCAAATGGTTTGGTGTCTTTTATGAAAATATCATTGACTTCAATTACCGTACTTGGGTTTAATGAGTCTTTCTTAAAAGCTTTTATGTCAAATGCATAAAGTACTGGCTCAAAATTAGAGTTGATAACTGCCTCATGAACGGGTAAGGAATCTGCAGCGACTACATCATGTGAAACAACCCGTAATAATACTTTCTTATCTTTTTTTTCCCATCGCAATACTTGGGTGTTTATTTTACCTCCACCGAAACCAATACCAGAAGCTGTTTTAGAAATGCGACTTACCATCAACATCTCTTTATTAAATAGGGAATCTGGTATTTCGAAAAAATAATTTTCTTCGACTAGATGGCTGGTAAATAGCCCTTCATCAGAAACTGCATCTTTTGTTATGACCTTGTCGTAAGGTTGAATCTTATCTTTAGATGAGGTATTCGCTTCTTTTTCAGTGTCTTTTTTCTTTTTTTTGAAAATTTGTGCTTCTGCAGTTTGGCAGCCGAAAACGAATAGTAATAGCAATAATTTTAATAATAATTTTCTTTTCATTTGTGAGTTAGTTTGGTAAACTTTCAAAGATTGAAATAATATATGAAACAAATAGTTAATAATTTCTTAAGCCTATTTTGTAACAATAGAAGGTAGAAGGTGTCTATTAAATAGGAATAATCATTTTATACATTCTGAATTAGTCAATTATAAAGCCTTTGCATTTGCAAAGGCTTTATTTTTTTTGGTAGTATTTAGAACAAAAGAGGAAGTATAAATTGAAACAATCCTATTAATAATAAAACTGCAATTAAATTTAAAATAAGACCGGCACGTGCCATTTCATGCACTTTGATATATCCACTAGCAAAGACTATTGCATTTGGTGGCGTTGCCATAGGTAACATAAAAGCACAACTACTTGCAATAGTAATAGGTATAAGTAAATAGGTGATGGGTATACCTAGACCAATGGCGATACCCGCAACTACAGGGGCAAGTACGGCCACTAAGGCGACATTGCTCATCAATTCGGTCATGAAGAGCATTAAAATAATTAGAAGTGATGCGGTTAAGAGAATACTTAGATTGCTTTGTGCAATACCATCAGCGACTAAATCGACAATACCAGAGACCGACATGCCGTTGGCTAATGATAATCCACCACCAAAGAGAATTAATATTCCCCAAGCCAGTTTTTGAGTGTCTTGCCATTTCAAGATAAAATCTCCTTTTTTAAGATTATAGGGTAAGGTAAATAGAGCTATAGCAGCAAAAATACTAATGAGCGTATCTGACAAACCTAAACTCGGGAAGATGGAATTGATCAAGGTTCTAAATACCCATAGGAATATAGTTACCCCAAATATGGCAAGCACCATTTTTTCTTTCCCAGAGGTAGGTCCTAGTTTTTCAAGTTCCTCATGAATGATTGTTTTAGATGCTTTAAACTTTAAATTTTGAGTAGGGAAAAACACTTTCACCAGCACAAAATAGCAAATGGCAATCATGAAGAGTGAAAAAGGTAGCCCAATAATCATCCATTTTAAAAAGGATATTTCAATGTTATATTCATTTTCCAATAGACCTATTAATACAGAGTTTGGTGGTGTGCCAATAACCGTCGCAATACCACCGGCATTTGCCGCAAAAGCGATACCTAGCATAACGCTTAATGCAAAATTACGGTCCCGTTTTGTGAATCCGTCTTCATCTTCAATCAGTAAATTAATGACCGACATGGCAATGGGAAGCATAACTACGGTACTTGCCGTATTACTGATCCACATGCTTAAAACAGCGGTAGCGATCATAAAACCTAGCACCACTTTATTGGCTGTTGTGCCGGTAAGGCGAATAATATTTAAGGCAATTCGTTTGTGAAGCTTTACCTTTTCTAAAGCCAATGCCATAACAAAGCCGCCAAAAAACAGAAATACAATAGGGCTGCCATAATTTGCACCTACATCGCCAATGGGCATAACCTTTAAAATAGGGAAAAGTAGCAATGGTAGGAGCGCGGTTACCGAAATGGAGACCGCTTCGGTAACCCACCAAATGACCATCCAAAGTGCAACAGCTATTACGGCATCTGCATTTTCGGTAATCAGAACATTAGGTAAAAAAATGAGTATAAAAAATATCATAGGGCCCGTAAACAGACCTATTTTGCTACTTAAATTCATGCTGGTTGGTTTTGCCAGCTTCTAAGCTACTATTTTTTAATTATCCTTTTAAAATCTAACTTAATATTTCAACAAAAAGAACATCGCCATCTTTATAGATTTTGGCTAGTTGATGTTTTGTGATGCCTTTGATGCCTTTATCCCAAGCTTTATTACTTAAATCTGCCTTAGTTTTAAGAATATCAAGTTCCATTTTCTTTTCAGTCTTTAAGATTTCGAAAATTACTTTTTCACTATCAGATAACTGAAGAGGCTGTTTCTCTGGTCTCATTTGAGGAAAGAACAATACTTCTTGTATAGATGCATTATTGGTCATTAACATTACCAAACGGTCAATACCGATACCAATACCAGAGGTAGGAGGCATACCGTATTCAAGGGCCCTAAGGAAATCTTGATCAATGAACATGGCTTCGTCATCGCCTTTTTCAGAGAGTTTCAATTGCTCTTCAAAACGTTCTCTTTGGTCTATGGGGTCATTTAGCTCAGAATAGGCATTTGCCAACTCTTTGCCGTTCACCATAAGCTCAAAACGCTCGGTTAAAGCAGGATTGTTTCTATGCTCTTTCGTTAACGGACTCATCTCTTTTGGGTAATCGGTAATAAATGTTGGTTGCACGTAGTGATGCTCACATTTTTCTCCAAAAATTTCATCGATTAATTTACCGATGCCCATCGTGTCATCAACCTCTATACCCAATTTCTTGGCAGTTTCGCGAAGTTCATCTTCTGGCATTCCTGCAACATCAAAACCGGTATGAATTTTAATGGCTTCTAAAATAGGTATACGTGCATACGGAGCTTTAAATTCTATTTCATGTTTGCCAACTGTAACTAATGTGGTGCCATTAGCATCCATGGCTATTTTCTCTAACAACTTTTCCGTGGTGTCCATCATCCAATTGTAGTCCTTGTAAGCAACATACAATTCCATTACGGTAAATTCTGGGTTGTGCGTACGGTCCATTCCCTCATTACGGAAATCTTTTGAAAACTCATATACACCGTCAAAACCACCAACGATTAATCTTTTAAGATAAAGCTCATTGGCAATTCTTAAATATAAAGGCATGTTGAGCGCATTATGATGTGTTAAAAATGGTCGTGCAGTTGCACCACCAGGAATCGGTTGTAAAATCGGAGTTTCAACTTCCAAGTACCCTTTGCTATTATAAAACTCACGAATACTGTTAGTGATTTTAGTTCTTTTAATAAATGTTTCTTTAACCTTTGGGTTGACTACCAAATCAACATAACGTTGACGATAGCGCAATTCAGGATCATTGAATTCATCATATACGTTACCTTCAGCATCTTTCTTAGGTAATGGTAATGGTCTTAACGATTTACTGAGCATAGTAAATTTCTTTACCATAATAGTTTTTTCACCAACTTGAGTGGTGAAAAGGTATCCTTCAATACCGATGATATCACCTATATCAAGTAATTTTTTGTAGACTTCGTTATAAAAAGTTTTATCCTCGCCAGTACAAATTTCATCTCTGTTGAAATAAACTTGTATACGCCCCGAACTATCTTGAAGTTCAGCAAATGATGCTTTACCTTGAATACGACGAGACATAAGTCTTCCGGCAACAATTACTTGCTTGCCTTCCTCATAATTGGATTTTATACTTGCCGATGTGGCATTTAATGGATATAACGCTGCTGGATAAGGATTAATACCCAATGCTCTTAATTTCTCCAATTTTTCCCTTCTGATAAGCTCTTGCTCCGATAATTGCATGCCGACGTTTATTTAGCTGGCAAATATAATCGATATGGTTTAATCTTTCAATTTCGAACGTATTAAAGGATATAGTCTTTCAACAAATTTTTCATAGGCAATACCTGATGGATGTAATCCGTCTGTGGCTACAAGTTCAGGTTCTTCCAATCCTTTTCTAGTGATATCGGTAATATCTAAGAAAGTTATCCCTCTAGATTTTGCTATTGATTTTGCAAAATCATTATAGCGGTCTATTTCAGTAG
Source organism: Maribacter orientalis (assembly GCF_900109345.1). Taxonomy (GTDB): domain Bacteria; phylum Bacteroidota; class Bacteroidia; order Flavobacteriales; family Flavobacteriaceae; genus Maribacter; species Maribacter orientalis. Next base: position 23,001 of record NZ_FNZN01000002.1, on the reverse strand, counting down.
AGATTTCTAAAGAGCCATTGTTTTGACCATAAGTTGTATAGTAATAGTCTGGAATTGAAAGTATAACAACATGGTTAGAATCGTTACCAGCCAGATTGATAGCTTTGTCCACCAAAATTGTAAATTCGGTCTGGTATTGTGAAAATGGTCGTGATTGAAACTGATTGTTTACACCAATCAATAAAGTGACTAAATTATAATTAGCAGATTCTCGATTGCCAATAGCTGATAGTAATTGATCAGTTCTCCATCCCGTTTGTGCTATAACCGTAGTGTTTACCCTAACATCTTCGTATTCTTCAATGCGAGTGCTCAATTGTGCAGGAAAACTTTCTTCATAAACAACGCTTTCACCAACGGTATAACTATCGCCAAGGGCTAAATAGGTTAATATTTCTAAATTGGATTCATCATTTATGGTAGGTTCTGAGCGTTCAATATCAGAATCACTACATGAGGGCATTAACCCTAATAATATAATTAATAAGGGTAGCTTGAATATCATAGTTGTCAATTTCATAATCATATAACGTAAACTAAGATAATAAGGTTTTTATAAAGTACATTAAATCGACGAAGTTTCATCTTGGTGTTTAAATTCAATCGTAGTGAAGAGATTTAGAATAGTTTGGGGTGTATTCTTGTTGTAAAACTATTGAAACAATATCTACTTCTAATGTGGTTACAGGGGTTTCAATAATTCGATTTATTTCTCTTCCATTTTTATAGAAAATAAATGTTGGTACACGACGTATGTTAAGTCCCCACTCCTCACCTTGTGGGCTTTTCTTGTAGAAATCTCTCCGTTTATCAACTGCAACTATTTTAAGGTTTTCCATAGGATAATCGACAGATTCTAAAATTTTAATGAATCGTGGTACTTCTCGTTTACTATCACCGCACCACGTACCCATGAAGATAAGAATTTGGTGTTCTGCTATTTTATCTTTTATCTGCTCTAAATTAGTCGTGCTTACAGAGTAGGATGCTGAATTAGGTTGAAACCATTCTTTGTATGAGTTAGACGAGAGTCCTTCAATATTGATTTCACCTACTAAAAAGGGCTGCTGATTTTCAATACTAATTTCTTGATTGATTTTTTGAGAAGAAATAATAGTTGAGGTAAAAATAAAAAAGGTAAAAAGAAATAATGATTTCATGATTTTCAGTTTTAGTATTAGATCTGAAAATTCTAGAAATTGTTGATTGAATCTTGATTTGATGGGGTGGAAATAGGGACTAGTCCCTAGATGGATATTCGAAATCTACTGAAAACGTTGCTTTATTTCTTCCCTCGAATTGACGTTTAGTTTTTTATAAAGATTATTAATATGAGTTTTTACGGTACTTACACTGATAAACATGTCAATAGCAATTTCTTTGTTCGTTTTGTTTTTAAGAATTTCCTGCGCAATGTTTTGTTCTTGTTCAGTCAGCTTTTCTAAAGAATTATTTAGCATACTTTTCGCAAGCCTCTTTTGTTTAAGAACCAAGAAAATGTTTAGGAAAATTGACAATGTTAATAAAGAAGGTAATAACCATTTCCAAATAGTATTCTCTGGGGTTCTATTTTTTGTCAACTGCTGGTCAATAGTAATTTCTGATGTATACAATTCGGTAAATGGTGCGTTCGGGTATTTTGATGTTAACCGCTCACCTAGGCCTGAGTAATAATCGGTGGTGGTAATGTCTTTCTGATAGTAGCTATATGTTTCATTTCTTTTATCAGATAAAAAATTGAAGATGTAAAGTTCGGCCAAAGGCTCATCTATACTTTTCCCAAAATTTTGAAAAGTAGAAAACCATTTTTTAGAGTTTAGCTTTCTGTTGGCATCACTTCTAAAATCATTAAAATCAAAAGCCATTTGCTCTTTCAAGATGTCAATTTCAAGCAACAAGGCAGATTGTTTGTTGGTAGATATGATTTCGCAAAGTGCTTCATTGGCAAATGATGTAGGGAAAGTAATGGTGTCGTTGTTATTGGCAATGAATAAAATACTTTTGCTGTTTTCACAACTTCCGAAAAAGTGCTCTGAATTCAAAACAGTCTCGGGGCATTCATCTAAATGAATTCTATAGATACGATTTTCATTAATCAGGTTGTTACCTTCGAAATTAAAATTACCTAAAGAATCAGTGGTGGTTTTCTTTAGAATTTGCTCCATAGATATTCGGCCTAACTTCCTATAATCTTCAATAATGGAAAGATATATAGTGTTGTTAGTTGCTTTATCTGCAATTTGACCTTTAAAACTATACTGAGAAAAACCCTTTGTGCTTTGTAGAATAAATAAAATGAAAATTAACTTTCTATACATAGAATAGATAATGAACCTCTAAAATAAATGATTTTGTAACAAAGCGGTTAAATTTGCGACCTATAAGGTACATCAATCAAAATAATAATCAAATGAGTTTATTAAGAGTTTTGCTCGCTATTTTTTTCCCACCCTTGGCAGTTTTAGGCAAAGGTTGTGGGTCTTTTCTAATTGTTCTGCTTTTGACTTTTTGTGGCTGGGTGCCTGGTGTCATAGCCGCATTGGTAATTTTGAACAATCCTAATTAGAACCATATTCCATGAGATTTTTTAAAGTATTAACTACGATTTTTATCGCAACACTTTTTGTTGCTTGTAATTTTACAGAAGAAATTTACTTCAATGAAGACGGAACTGGTAAAATGAGTATCAGTTTTGACGGTGGTGAAATGATGCAGATGCTACCTTCGACAGATTCTACACAGTTAGACAAGGCAATAGACTCTACACTTGTTTTCAAAGATTTACTACGGGATAAGAAAGATAGTATTTCTCAATTATCTACCGAACAGCAAGCCAAGTTAAAAAGGTTAGAGCCATTTAGTCTTCATATGAAAGTAGAGCCAGAGAACGGTATAATGAATTTTGACATGTATACTGATTTTAAAGATGTGTCAGAAGTAAATGATGCATTTAATGCATTTCAGAATGCCAGTTCAGTTGGTCCTATTGCTGGTGGGCAGTCAATGCCCGAAAATGTAGCTGACGAGACTACAGAAGTTAATTATAGTTTTAAGAAGAATAAATTTAAACGAGAAACGGTTATTCTAAACCAAGAAATGTTTAAGAAAAGCATAGATAGTCTTGCTAGTGCTGAAATGTTTCTATCAAGTTCTACCTACACCTTCAAATATCATTTCCCAAAGCGTGTAAAGTCAACTAACATTGAAGAAGCTACTTTTTCGATGGATGGTAAGACGATGATACATGAGGTGAATTTCTTGGATATGATGAAAGACCCAGAATCGTTATTGATAGAAGTAGAACTTGAAAAATAGGCAACTGCTTTTTGTATCTTTGTATTATGAATAAAAGGGTTCAACTTCAAGATTTAGGGTTAAAAGACTATAAGGAAACTTGGGATTTTCAAGAGAAACTTTTTAAGGAAATCATCGATCTTAAAATTAAGAATAGGCGAGAAGAGGAAAGTATAGATACTCCTAACTATTTTATTTTTGTTGAACACCCTCACGTGTATACGCTTGGCAAAAGTGGTGATATTTCTAATTTACTGGTCGATGAAAAGGTCTTAGAGGAAAAGGGTGCTTCGTTTTATAAGATAAATAGAGGAGGAGATATCACATATCATGGTCCTGGACAGATTGTTGGATACCCTATTTTAGATTTGGATAATTTTTTCACAGACATTCATAAATACCTACGTTTTTTAGAAGAAATGGTTATTCTAACCTTAGCCGATTATGGATTAAATGCTGAACGTTCTAAAGGAGAAACAGGTGTTTGGCTAGATGTAGGTACTCCGTTTGCACGTAAGATTTGCGCCATGGGTGTTCGTGCCAGTAGATGGGTTACAATGCACGGTTTTGCTTTAAACGTAAATGCTGATTTAGGATATTTTGATATGATGATCCCTTGTGGAATTAAAGGCAAGGCAGTAACTTCTTTAAACGTAGAATTAGGTAAGAAAGAAATTGATATAAATGAAGTGAAAGAAAGACTTCTCAGTCATTTTTTATCTTTTTTTGAGGCAGAGTTGATAGAATAAAAAACCGAAGTGTAAATTCTATGAATCAATAAGGCGTCACCAAAATCTCTACCCTTCTGTTCTTTGCCCTGTTTTCATCAGAGTTGTTCTCTACCAATGGTTTGGATTCCCCATAACCCACTTCTTTCCATTTAAAAGCAGGCTTGTTGATAGCCTTTTTAAGTTCTGCGGCAACACTGGCAGCCCGCTTTTGCGATAAGGTTTTATTGGTGGTGTCACTGCCCATATCATCGGTATGGCCTTCGACGGTAATGGCGCCCTTTTGCAAATTTTTCATTTGTTCGGCAAGGATCTTGATGGCCATTTTACCCTCCTCTTTGAGTTCATGTTTTCCAGTTTCAAAGAGTACCGCACTGTCTAGGTTCATGCGCAAGGCACCTCCAATCGCGGCGACAGCATCGATATCAGCTCCAGGGGGAGGGCCAAAACCGGATTTTAGATCGGTTAGCCTTATGTAATTAAAGCGTTCACCTTTTTTTGCAAAATTCGAAATATCTAAACTAGCTGTTCCACCTTCGATCTTACCTAGGTCGACCCAATTGACACCATCTTTGGAAATTTCAAGATTGGTTGCTTCTATATTTTGTCCCATTTCAAATACATAAAGATCTGGACCGTTAATATCTGTAATCGCATTGTCCTTAAAAAAGTATATTACCGATCCACCTAGGCCTAATAAGGCGCAATCTGTCTGGAGACTTGCGTCCCCTTGCGAAGGACCTAAACCTTTTTCGGGCGAGCGGCCCGATGGTTCTCCGGGGGAAAAAACTATAACTGAATCTGCAAAGGATAAATTCCCCAAGGGCAAATAAACCATTTCTTTCCGTGAATCGATGAAGGTGTCTTCAGTCGTTTCATCCAAAGCAAACCAAGAAGGATTGTCTTTATAAAACTGTTCTTTCGCTTTTTGGGCCCTTTTTTTAAAACTTGCCGTGCGCACCATCGCCTTCTCCTTACTTTCCTTGATCAAATCCAAAAAATTGTTGGAAGCCTTCCCGCTTTTAATGTATGCTTCCACTTCGGGATTGTTCAAATCTTTCTCAATGGCCTCGGCATGTTTTACACTCACAATATTGTCATCGGGCATCAAGGTCAGGGAAAGGTCCACTTCCTCCTCGGAGACCCCTGCGATGTCGGCAAAAGTCTTGCGAAGCGACTTGCCCTCCTCACTTTTTAGGTAGGCTATATTGAGCGCACCACTTGGGGTGAACAGGCTTTTGCTGTTAGAATCTGGGGCAGTGCTCGGGTTTAATAGCCCTCCCACAACATTCATAATATCGCCCATATCGATTTCAGGTTCAGCGCCATCCACCGGTCCATCGGTATTTTCTAGGGTAGTTTTAGTTTCAATATTAGGCTCGGTATTTTTGAGCTCTTTTTTACAAGAGAAACTAAATATTACTATCAGTGAAGCTGTTAATATTGACTTTTTCATATCAGTTTCTTTTATATTTATCCTTCATAAATGAATAGTAGATAAAACCTGAATTGCTATACCAATTTTCAAAACCCAGCATAGCTTCGCATCTATCTATTTCAAGAAGAATTTGATGGAGATCAGCTATCATTTCTTCATGTTTTTTTTCATAAGTGATATCAAATTGCTTCATGGCTTTCAGAATTTCAATTTTCTGATTCTGCCAAACAATACCAACTACCCCATGTACTGATGATACATCATCGCCAAATTTTATTTTATAATCTGTGTAACGGTCTATATTTGCGGTAATAATGCGCAATTGTTCTAGTAAAAATCTTCTATTGTCTAATTTTTTGTAGGCTTTTTCTAAACACGTACAACCTGATTTTTTATCGGTATCATCTTTGTCTCTTGGTCCTCTGGAACTTCCCGGGCCTCCAGAACCAGGACCCTTTCCATCTCCTGGGTTTCCCGGTCCTCCTACTTCTCCAGGATTAGGACCATTCCCACCCTCAGGATTTCTTGATCCTCTTCCCCCTCCAGAACCAGGACTATTTCCACCGCTAGTATTATTGGGGTTGTTGGAAGACAAGTTAGGGGAGCCCGAGGTGCCGCCATTTCCTGAACTGCTAATTGCCTTTGTTTTTATACTGTTTTCCGATTGCTCAGATTCATCGTTAGTTGATGGATTGACTTGGCTATTAAGTGCATTCGGATCTATCTTTTGTGGTGCATCAGGAAAGTCACCAGGATCAATAAGATTGCCTTCTTTACTATATTTCGGTTGTCTTACGTGAACACTTGTACTTTCCGAACCGTCTACAAATGGATTCATAATTGGAATTCCAGTCTCAGGATCAACCCTTAAAGGTGCATTTGGATAATCTCCCGGATCTTTAAGATTACCGTTGCGATCATATTCGGGGGATATTAATTTTGTGGTGCTTTCAGTTCCGCCTTCAATAAACGGGTTTTCTAATGGGGAATTGCTTGTTGGATTTATTTTTGAGGGTGCATTTGGAAAATCTCCCGGGTTTTTCAAGTTTCCTTGTGTATCATATTGTGGCAATTGAAGTGGTTTTGAATTCCCTGGATTTTGTAATACACCCGGACCATTATCAGGTTTGTCATTAGCGTTGTTTCCAGAGGCTACAATAGGTTGGTTTTCATTCTGACGGTTAGATCCTTCGTTTGCCGAATCATTAAAATTAGTATCGTCGTTTTCATTCTCAATGACATCATTCTCATTTCCATCTGATTCTTGGATATTTGGATCGCGATTGGTGTACGAGCTTAAGCAAGAGGAAGGTAAGCTAGGTTGACCGGCGGGATCCATATCGACTTTCGAATCTTTATCCATTTCATCCAGATAGTTTTTCATATCGTCCATTCCTTGTTGAAGTGCATTTAATGCACTGGCATAGTCATCCATTTTAAAGATTACCTCCATAAATTCATCGCTATTTTTCATTGCATTCACTATTGCTTGTTGAAAACCCCCGGAACTTGATCTCCTGGCATTGCTATAAATTATTGTTTGGCTTAAAAGAAATAGTATAAGTAGCAGACTGCTTTTATTAGACTTCTTTTTTAATAAAATAAAGACCAATAAAATCACTATTATAGCCAGCAATGCTACTATATAGTATAGCGTTTTATTATTTTCTTGACTTCCATTATTTTCAACTTGTTCTGTATCCTCACTTGATATTAAATTCGTATTTACTACCGAATTTGAGTTATTTACTGCATAAAATAAATTTGATTTCGGTATAATTGCCCCACTGGTCCATACTCCTAGGTTAAATGGCACCTTACTGTCCGAACTGGTAAGAACTATCCCGAATTTTTCGGCAGTATCAAATGAAATCTGATAAATACCATTTGTTGTCTTACCACTTCTTTTAACATCGTGCCAATTGTTTTTTACGATGTCTATTTTTATTTCTTGACTCGGATCTTTAGTTATAACGGTTACCATAACTCGCTCTACAACTTTTGAAATTTCTGCCTTAAATCTTAAACTATCTAATTCTGTTTCCCCTTCCATATAAGCTGAAATAACTTTTTCATTCTGGGGATCGGGAGTGAATTTTAAGATGTAAGTGTTTTTCTTAGCATCTAATTCTGGGATTAGTATTTTTTTATTTTGAGCAAAAGCACTTGATGATAACACAAAAACCAGTATTGTGCCCATCCATATATTTTTCACCTCTTTCATTGGGAATAGATTTATCTTTTATGTTTTTTCAATAAATAATTGGCCAGTGCAATGGTTTTCGCTCCCAATGCGGCGTGTTCTTCCTCGGTTCTCTTGTAAATTCCCCTTTGAGAATAAGTAAAAAAGAAGGCGTGGTCGTAGTTCTCGTTGTATATGATAACGCGACCAACATGTGGTAAGATTCGTATATAGCAATCCCCTGTTTCACTGAGTTCGATGTCCATGCCGAAGATATTTTCGTTTTTCTCTTTGTCTTTTAAAGCACTTTGAATTTCTTTTTTGCTATCTGCTTTGCTAAATGGCGTAGCACCCCATGACAGAATCGTTCCACCTAAGGCATTTTCGCCAAACCCTTTAATTTCAAAACTACAGTTGCCCGCCTGGGTAAATTCTGGAATACTAACATCTGTTTCAGGGATATTGAGCACTCTGGCGACTTCCGCAGCATCCATGTCACATTCATAGTTTAGCAGGAGAGAGCTGTAATCGCCACTAGGCAATACCTTACCGCTTTCTTCATTTTTAGGGCTGGTTTGATTGGTGTTCTGGTCGACCTTCTTTTCCGCAGTTTCCCCACAGGAGATAACTGCCAAAAGCATTAATGCACTACCTATTGTTTTTTGCATCGTATTCTATTTTTAAAGTATTGTTTTCGTTGGGGGCATCTATTTAATGGTGTCTTTTTTGGTGGTCAAAAACTGTTTGCTAAGGACCGTTTGCAAGGAATCTTTGCCCTTGGCATCCAACGCTTTTGAATAAAGGAAGTACGCCTCTCTCAGTTGTTTCTTTTCCGCTTCGGGTCTATCGCTTTTTTCTACCAGTTCCAAATAATTGGTGACCTTGCCTTTACCCCCCGTAAGTGAATCGCCAAAAATATCGCCGAGCTCGCCTGCCTGCAGGTCTAGGAAATTATTGGTGACCGGCGTTTGCAGTTTTGGATTGGTCTGTGCCTGGACTGTGGCAAGAGCGCCCACACAGGCTACTAAAAGGAATGTTTTTAATGTTTTCATCGTTCTTGTTTTTGCATATTTATTTTTGTTGCCCTTATTATTTCTTTTTAAAAGTGGTGTGCTTAATAACCTTGTTTTTGTGCATAATGTTCAGGCGATATTGCCCATCCTCCAAATAGTTGATGTTCAGGTAAATTTGGTTTTCGGGGACATGATCAAGTGTGCCTTCAAGACCATCTTGCTTTTGCTTCATCACTTTTAGATTACAGTTGGGGGAGTCTCTTTCTATAAGAATGAAGGTAGTACCATGTTCCTAAAAGGATCATGAACGATGTAACAGAAGCTATAAATTATGTAACATGGCCAGAAGGCCCTTTATTTATGGGGTTTTCGCCTTGAATTTTGTCCGATTACCGTACTCGGAAGGGGTGCAGGAATACGTTTCCCTAAAACATTTGGTAAAATAAGCAGGGTCATTGAAACCAACACTATAGCCAACCTCTGAGATATTGATATCGGATTGCCCTAAAATTTGCGTGGACAGTTTGAGGCGCTGCGAACGAACAAATTCTGAAGCGGATAAACCCGTAAGGGCTTTTAATTTTCTATGGAGCTGCATACGGCTCATATGCACTGCCTTGCTAAAGGCCGCAACAGTAAAAGTAGATTCCGTTAAGTGTACATCCAATACCGCTTGTACTTTTTCAAGAAAGCGTTCGTCGACCGAAGTAATGGCAATATCCTTGGGCCTTAATACGACTTCCTGGCTATATCTGGCTTGCAGTTTTATCCTAAGGGCGATGAGATTGTTCACCTTCGACTTCAGGATTTTTTGATTAAAGGGCTTGGTGATATAATCGTCTGCGCCCATTTCTATCCCCACCAACTTGTTTTCATCTCCCGCTTTTGCTGTTAGCAATACAATTGGGATATGGCTAGTGCGTTCATCTTTTTTCAATGTTTTGGTTAGTTCAATGCCATCTTTAACGGGCATCATGACATCGGAAACAATGATATCGGGAACATATTTCAAGGCTTTTTTAATTCCTTCTTCTCCATGGTTGGCGGTTATGACCTTAAAGGTAGTTTTGAACGTATCGTACAAGAGCAACTGAACATCGGGGTTGTCTTCCACCACCAATAAAATGGGCAAACCATCTTCCGATATTTCTGGAACGGATTGAGGGACTTGTGTAATGTCCGCCTTAAACTGCTTTATTTCCTGTCCCGCCCCAGCATCTATAATGACCGCATTTTTAAACTGTTTTTTATCGGTACATAATTGCACCAAAAAGGTGGTCCACCGATCTTCTTCTTGCGATACTTTGATGGTGCCCTTGTGTAGCGCTGTCAGTTCCTTTACCAAGGAAAGGCCTATGCCCACTCCATCGTTGAAGCCATCGGTTTGGTAAAAGCGATCAAAAATGGTCTTTATTTGCTGTTGGGTGAGTCCTTTTCCGGTATTACGAACCTCCAAATCGATCTGGTCTTTGGAGCATGAAACTTTTACTTCAATTTCACCATTTTCTGGGACATATTTTATGGCATTACCCAAAAGATTGACCGCAATTTTTTCGAGAGCATCCCTATCGAACCAACCTTCTTTATCCTTATCTGAGGCTGTAATTCTAAATGCAATGTTCTTTTGTTTTGCCAAGTATGAAAAAGATTCGCCCCATGCCGTTATTAACTGTGCTGGCTTCCCTTTTTCCAGCTGAAGTTTTAAGGTCCCACTATCTATTTTGGAAATGTCGAGCAGTTGATTCACAAGGGACAATAGCCTTTTGGTATTCCTTGAGGCCATTTCAAAATGCTTTCTTTTTTCAGTAGGCAGGTCCGTTTCCTCCAGAGTCGTTTCAATAGGGGAAGATATTAAGGTGAGCGGGGTTCTGAATTCATGCGAAATGTTCGCAAAGAAATTGGTCTTTAAGGCGTCCAATTCCCTCAGTTTGGCACTTGTTTTGGCGCGGTTTTTAAAGAGTACAAAAACGAACAAGCCGGCCAAGGAGGTCATTCCCAGTACCCCCATTAGAATATTCTGTTGACTTTTTTTCTGTTGCTCGGCCAGCTCTTTTTGTGAGGATAATAGAGCAATTTCCTGTTCTTTTTTTCCGTTCTGGTATTGGGCCTCCAGGGTTTTGGATGAGCTTCTATTGAATTTTTCGAGCAAATCTATTTTAAGGTCATAGGCTGCCTGATAATATTCACTAGCTTCTTTATAATGGCCCAATTGATGGTTGCAAAAAGCCAAATCCCGTAGGGTACGATGGTACAGTTCAATACTGTCCTTGTTCGCTTTTTGGAACAAATCTTTTGCAATTTCCAATTGTGTGATGGCTTTGGCATACGCACTTTTTTTCCTTCTTAAAAAATTCCCATAATAATAGACTGCCTTTGCTTGGTCAAGGGTAAGGTCTTTGTTAGTGAGGTAGGCAATACTTTCCAAATGGGTCTCTTCCGCTCTGTTCAGGCTATCAACGCCCATATAATATGCTGACTTCATCAACAGAGTTCGCACGACTTTAATATCATTGCCCTGCTTTTTAAAATAGGGTAGGGCCAAATCAATATATTTTTTGGCTTCTTTAAATTCCCTTATCATTTGATTGATGTCTGCCAGTTGAATATAGGTCAGATGCTCACTTTCAACGGCCTTTATCTCCTTAGCAATATCCAAGGCCTCATAGAGCAGGCTATGCGCCATATTGGTGGTTTCGTAGGTAAATGATAATTTTGATATTTCGGCACGATTGAGCATAGCGCCAATGACGGTCTTATTTCTAATACCATAACTTTTGGATATAGAATCCACTTTTAAGTAATAGGGGATGGCATCGACAAAATTTTGTTTTTCAAAATAGAGGTCTCCCATGGTTTTGTAAAGATCGATGAGGTGATTTTTTTGATTATTTTCAATTGCCTTTTGCTCTACCATGCTACAGTATGCCTTTCGGTCTTCAAAGGGAATTTTATGGGAGGTTTTGATGAGCTGTAATAAAGCACTTACTACAAAGGTATCTTGCGCAATATGGTCAAGAGCCTTATAATTGATAGTCGCATAATAATGGGCACTGTCGTAAAGCTGTTTTCGATAAAAGGCATCTGATTTTTCAAGAGCTTTTTGATGGTGTTCGGTTAGCGTCATATCTTGTCCATACGAAGCTAAGTGCAAAAGGAAGACCAAGTTGATGAGACAAGTTTTACTCTTTAAAATGTTCGGTATATTTAAAAGAAATTCCATATAGTTTTGATATGCCATACGATTTGTTTTAAGAATAAAAACCGAAGCCTAAGCTTCGGTTTTTATTAAAAATCGGATTGGTTATTAATTACTATAAGCAGTGAGCAAAGTACTGCTCATTAAATCTCCATTTTTCTTATAAGTTTCTTGTTTTACCATACCTACACCTTCTGCTAGCCATACCCTTGAAGGGTAAACTTGATTTGCCATCATCATCTTAGATTGATTTTCGCTGTATACAACGTAACAATCATAAGTTCCTGCAGGTGTAGTAACGCTTTCTTTTTTCTCAACTTTTCTGTTTAACATATCTACTGCGATATTCATATTAATACCGCTCATGCCAATTTTCATGGTCACATTGGCATCATTTAGATTTTGACCAACGCTTAAATCATTAGGTATTTCAATATCATTACCACTAATTTCGATATCCATATCACCATATTGTTTCATCATATCGCTCGGTAATAAAGATTCGTAATCTAATGTAACCATGTTTCCAGTACATGATAACTTATAGTCGGTGTTATAAATTTCTTTACCTTTTTCGTCTTTAAGATTGATGGCCATTGTCGCGTTGGTAGTATTACCCACTGTATTTGTTTCAATAACCTTGTATGAGCTTATACCTTCAACTTTACCTTTCTTGTTATAATTGGTGTATTCCATAGCAACACCTTCTGTCATAGGATAGAATTTGCTACAATTGTCTTGAGCGGTAAGTGAAATTATGCCAAGTAAAAAAAATAGTATAAGAAGTAACTTAGTTTTCATTTTCAATAGTAGTTAAGGGTCTAATAAATAACTACTTAAAAATATAAAAAACTAAATTAATTATTTGTAATTAATGTATAATCGGTAGCTAACCGACCATAAAATCTTCAATTTAATGTGTTATCGTAGCTTATAAACCTGGATAGTGTTTTCTTGGTCTTTAAAAACTAACTCTGCTTTTTTATTATTGTTGATATCAGCCATATCTATAACTGAATTTCCGAAAATCGGAAAATTCGGTATGGATTCAGCCTGACTATCAAAAAGGTAAATTTTCTGATTTTGAATATCGGTTACAGAAACGTATATTTTATCATTAAGGTAGAAAATACTAGGTTTTGAATATACTCCTAACTCTAATTGAATTTTCTTATCACGTATTTGTAAAATATTATCGTTCATTACGGCCAAGGTTCTGGTTGTAGCATCCATTCCGTGGTCTTTGGCTAAATTTAGTTTGGTAGAAGAAATACCCCCTTTTGTATCAACTTGAATTAAATCACCATCTAAAGAAGTAAATGTAAATTTGTTTTGATACAATTTTATGCTATTATCAGAAAACGAAAATTTATCCTTAACAGTTACTCTAGTTTTGCCTACCCTGTCGGTGATTTTTAATTGACCATTTGCCAATTTAAAAACGAGATAGTCTTTTTTGCCAATTCGAAAATGTTGAGGAGCGTCTAAGATATTTGCCTCTGCATTATCATATTTGAAGCCTTTGACAATATCACCTTTACTGTTGTACATGAAGGTCTTTTCATTTTGTGTTACGACAAAGCGGTAATTCTTTTTACTCTCATAGTCAAAAACAGCAAGTGGATTTAAGTTTCCACCAGAGAATTTCATGGTAAATGGTTTTACTTCATTTCCATTTCTATCTAAAATTAAAAACTCATTATTAGTGGTGAAAGCAAATTGTAGTTTTCCATTTTTATAAAGATCTACTTGCTGTACTTTGCCTTGAACAGTGCTAGACAATTGCTTTTTCCATAAAATCTTTCCACTGTTTGATATTAGATAAAGATTGTTTTCTTGGTCTTGTACAATGATTTCCTTTTTACGATTATTGTGGTTGGTTACAAATTGAGGTAATATGGCAAGGTCTGTATTAAATTGAACATTGAAGGCAGGTGTTATGGTATTTTGTTCATCTTCCTCTGTAATTTTTTTAATCAAAAAGTTTGAATGGTAGAATCCATCGTCCGCAATAAATTGCGAGCCAAAAACATAGTCGTTGAGGTTGCTTTTATCAAATGAATTACTCAAAGATTTAGAAACTGTTTCGTCAAGAATATCAATTGTGCCTTTCAAGTCAGATATAGTTAAGATGCTTGTTGCTGAAGTAAGTTTGTTTTCAGCAGTTTTATATAGGCTCGTTTTATTGAAGGTATCACCCGTTTTATATTTTGAAAGTAAAGATTCGAGCGCACTTTTGGTTTTAGAAAAGAGAAAGGTGTTTTCAATAATACTTGAATATGTAAATGAAGCCGCACCAATTATAGGTTCAAGAGGTTTGAAAATCTCAATATTTGAATTTAGTTCCCAAATTTCATTTCCGTTATATTCTTCTGTAGATACTTTCTCATCATTAATATAATCTAATAGCGTAGCTGTACCATATGTTCGTAGGAGTAAAATTTTCTCATTACCGACTTCAGTTAAGCCAATTTCTTCAACCGTGTTTAAAAGTGAATCTAAAATTGTAGTTGTGTAATTGGCAGAAGGTTTATTCTTTGAGAACTTTTTAAAATCATCAAATCCAAAAGATTTATAGTAATGGGCCTCACTAGGTATTAATGTTGCTGTTTTGTTTTGTACAGGCTTTGTATTTTTGAAAAGATTTAGAAAACGGTTTGTTTCCATGTTTATTTCTGTAACACCATTTAATAAGATTTCTGTTTCGTTTAAAGTAAGGTCAAGTGACATCCAACTTGTAAAATTAGATATGCTTTGGTCGGGAGTAAGAATTTGGTTTATTAAAAGTTCACCTTGCTTAATATCAAACCAAATATTCATCACTTTTTTTGTATTGGAAATAGCGTAAAACCTTTTCAAAGAAGAATTTATTTTCGGCGAATCAATTTCGTCAATAAGCTGTTGTAATAATTTTTCAGATGAGCACGTTACCCAATAATTTTCAACAGATGAGCTAAAAAAAAGAGATTCATTAATTTGATATTGAGTAATATTCAAATTCTTATAAGAATGAGTTTCAATACTTTTATTGGCAAGACCTTCCCAGTTATTAAATGATAGACTGTCATTAGATATGTAGGTGTATGCTATGTTGGTACTGTCTAAAGGTGATATGGCAAGTAGTCCTTTTTTTTGGTTTGCTAAATAATCTAATGGTTGTAATTGGTTCGCAATTTTTTTAAAAGGTTCTAAGGTTATAAGATTTTGTATGATCTCATTGCTTGATAGTTCGTCTTTTAAAGATTCAAAATCATTTACCTTAAAAACTAAAGTGGCATTATTCGGCACTATATCTAAAATAGAATTTTCTGTATTTACTTTAGTAGTGCAGGTTATGCATGAAAAAATAATCAATGCATATAATAATGTATGCCTCATGGGATAAAGTTTGTGTAAAGTTATACTATTTGTAATATTAAGATTGGTTGTTGGCCAAAAGCTTAAAGCTCATTCTATGATATTTTGTAGCGCCATATTTTGCAATCGCCGCCCGATGCTCTTTTGTAGGATATCCTTTGTTCTGCTTCCAATTGTACATTGGGTATTCTTCATGTAATTTAAGCATATAGGCATCTCTAGCAGTTTTAGCCAAAACAGATGCCGCTGCTATGCTGGTATATTTAGAGTCTCCTTTTATAATGCACATATAAGGTATATCCTTATAAGGTTTAAATCTATTGCCATCAACTATAATATAAGAGGGTATTTTTGACAAAGAATCTATGGCATTGTGCATTGCTAAGATTGAAGCGTTTAATATGTTGATATCATCAATTATTGTTGGATGAATATGAGCAATGCCATAACAGATGCATTCATTCTTCAAAAGTGGTTCTAATAGTTCTCTTTTTCTTTCTGTTAAAAGCTTAGAATCTGTTAAAATCAGGTTTTCGAATGATTTCGGAAGTATGATAGCGGCTGCTGTTACAGGGCCGGCCAAACACCCTCTTCCGGCCTCATCAGTTCCCGTTTCCTTGTGATTTTTATAGAATTTATGAAGCATTCAAATTCGAGTTGTTAAAAATTTTAATTTTTTAAGATTTTTTTAAGTTAAAAATTTATGGATAAAAAAAATATTTTTGTTTAACATTATTAATATAATAATAAACAATAAATTTTTAACAATTGGCTTATTGAGTTGTTAAAGAGTCTTGTAAGGCTTAACAATTTTTAAGAATTTTGAAGCAAGCTAATTCAAAAAAAAGAATTTATGAAACAGAAGTTGACGTTGATGTTGACACCGATATTGGTGCTCTTCATGACATTTTCCTTTGCACAGGAAAAAAAAGTAACCGGTGTTGTGACCGATCAAGGGGGGTTGCCCTTACCTGGAGTATCAGTACTTGTTGTTGGTACAACTAATGGTACGCAAACAGATTTTGATGGTAATTATACTATTAATGTAAATCAAGGTCAGACCTTAAGGTATTCATACCTAGGTCAGAAAACAGTAAGTATGGTAGTTGGGGCATCTGCTAAAATGGATGTTCAATTACAAGAAGATGCAGAGGCTTTGGAAGAAGTTATTGTAACAGGACAAGGTTCTGGTATTGCTCGTAGAAAACTATCTACAACTGTAGATGTATTGGATGCGGAAGATATCGATAAGCTTCCAGCGAATCAAATAGATCAATTGTTGCAGTCTACAACCCCAAGCGCTCAAATACGCTTAAGCTCAGGGCAACCTGGTACTGCTGCAATTATTAGAACACGTGGCCCTATTTCAGCTGCATCTTCTGCTACACCTGTTGTTATTATCGATGGGGTTCGTGTAGATAATCTAAATTCAAACCCTCAATTAGGTATTGCGACGGGTGGAGCAAACGTTTCTGCCTTGGCAGATATACCTGTAGAGTCAATTGAAAGAATTGAATATATCAAAGGTGGTGCCGCTACTACTTTATATGGAGCAGATGCTGCGAATGGTATAATTCAAATAATCACTAAAAAAGGTAAGGACGGCAAAAGTGCTGCTTTTTTCGAAAGTAATGTAGGTGTTATCAATGCTACCAAAGATTTTTTGAAATATGATAGAACTGCTGATGTGATATTTCAGCCAGGTTGGTCACAGCAATTCAGAGTAGGCTTAAGTGGTGGTTCAGAAAAATTCACTTATAATTTCGGTGGTAGTTTGTATAAGGATGATAGCTATAATGATATCAACGAGCAAATTAGAAGAACGTTCACATTTGGTCTAACCGCTAAGGTAACAGATAAGTTAAGGTATCAAGGTTCATTCTCATTTGTAAATTTCGAGTCTAATTTAGATTATAACGCTAATACAAGTTTTTCAAGATTCTCTAATTTAGAGGGTTCTGCACGAGGGGCTACAGATGAGTTTACTGATGCCGAATTTGCAGAAGAAACTGCAAGGTATCAAAGAATCGGAAAGTTAGTTGATATTTCTAGTACTACAAATCGTATTACTGCATCCAACAAATTCATATATGATATTGATGAAAATTTCCAGGTCAATGCTACATTAGGTATTGATAATAGAAATACGGTTCAGGAAGAATTGTTAAGTAATGCATTACAAGTTGAGCTAGGCTCAGTTGCTCCTGGTACAACTGACCAAGGTGAACTAACAAGGGTTTTAAGGTCTGCTTTTACAGTAACAACAGACATTAACCTTACTCACAAAGCATACACTGATAACTTATCTTTTGTAAGTATTTTAGGGGGCCAATTTTTTAGATCTTCAGATAGACAAAATAGATTGAACGGTTCTGGTGGTGTTGATGGCACAAGATCTTTGAACAACTTTTCAGAACAAACCTTTTCAGATTTTGTATTAGAAAATTCCAACTACGGTTTGTATTTCTTAGAAAACGTAGGTATTTATGATGTTGCTTTCTTAGAATTTGGAGGTAGATTGGATAAGAATACGATTTCGGGTGCGAATACAGATCCACTATTATTACCTAAAATCGGACTTACGTATAACTTAAGTGATCATGATTTTTACATCAATTCAGGTATTAGTGATGTAGTTTCTACAATTAAGTTAAGAGCTAATTATGGTGAGGCCACAAATTTTGCGCAACCTTTCGATCAAGATAAGACATTTGCTCAAAATCCATTTTTAGGTGGACCTTCTTTTACTTTTGATAATCAAGGTAATGAAGATTTAGTGTCGGAAAGAGTTAAAACCACAGAGTTTGGTTTAGAGTTAGGCTTTTTTAGCAATAGATTATACTTGAGTGGTACTAGATATATGGGTATTACTGAAGATGCATTGTTTACGCCTCAAGATCCTCCTTCTTCAGGACAAGCGAATCAAATACAGAATATTGGTGAGGTAGAGAACAAAGGTTATGAGTTTGCTTTGAATGCGACATTGATTCAAAAGGAAAAACAAAATTTAAGTATTAATCTATCTTATAACACAAATGAAAACTTGGTGACAGATTCAGGTGGCGCACCACCATTTGTGGTTGGTGGATTTACTGTATTAGGTTCTGTTGTTGAAGAAGGACAAAGTCTTGGATACTTAAGAGGGACGGCAGCAATATTACAAGATGATGGAACTTATGCTTTCGAGGCTAATACTGCTTTAGGTGATACTTTTGCTCCAAACTTTGGTTCAATGGGATTAAATTATACCTATGGTGATTTTAATTTCTATGCAACTGCAGATTATCAATTCGGTGGTAAAATCACAGAT
Source organism: Maribacter orientalis (assembly GCF_900109345.1). GTDB lineage: Bacteria > Bacteroidota > Bacteroidia > Flavobacteriales > Flavobacteriaceae > Maribacter > Maribacter orientalis. The sequence continues at coordinate 4,483 of NZ_FNZN01000002.1, read as the reverse complement.
TTAAGTTTCTTATTGAGACATTTACGTGGAACCGATGATACCGGTATTCCTCAAGAATTGATTGATTTAGGAACTTCTCCTTTTAATTATGTGAATTATTTTGTCTTTGATAATGATTTCTTAAAAGTTAGAAATATTGGAGCTTCATATAATTTTGGAGATATAGCTAAACCATTATTCAGCAATATTCGTTTAGGTGTTACGGTTACTAATCCATTTAATTGGACTGCAGGAACTTTTGATCCAGAAACTACAGGGTCTGGTATTTCTGCACAGAATGGTTTTGCAAGTGGAGGTTTCGCTTATGGAACAGAATCTGCTCCAAGAACATATATTGCATCATTAAGATTTGAATTTTAATAAAAAGAAAAGATGAAAAAAATAATAATAATTTGTACGGCTATATTTATATTTAGTTGTACCGGTGATTTTGGTGACGTGACCGATTTTAAAGACGTTGAGAATCCAAATCTTTCTGAGACATCTGTGGTAGGGCAGCCTAATTCGGCTTCTATTTGGCTTACAGGTTTAGAAAGACAATTGGCACTAGTTTTCAATGAAACTTTAGTGTTATCTGAATTAGGGTCGGATAATTATGTAAATACTCAGACATTCTTTAATCAGTTCATGGACGGTTTGGAGATTCAAATTACTGATCCTGACATGAGAGATACTCAAAGACAAATACAACGTCTTAGAGAATTGGCTGTGTTTGGTATCGCAGAAGTAGGACCAGGTGATCCTAACTATGATGCTGAGACGGAAGCTGAATTCAATTTCTTTGAAGGTTTTTCTTATTTACTTTCGGGAATGTATTTTTCAGCTCTACCACAAGAACCAGTTGGTACACCAATACCATCAGCACAACATTATCAAAATGCAGTAGTCGCTTTTGATGCAGCAATAGCAATTAATGCTAAGGCTGAATATTATTTGGCAAAAGCTAGGGCTAATTATTATTTAGGTAATAAAAGTGAGGCCATAGTTGCTGCCAATGCTGCATTGGCAATAGATACAGCTTTTGATAGAACTGTATTGTTCGATGAATCAAACGGTCCTAGTAATACTTTTGAGGATGCTTTGTACGAGAGAGCTACTTTTGATGATTTGCAACCTCTTCCAACACTTGACTTTTTAGACCCAAAATATTCATTTTTGGATCCAAATGAAGATGCGCCTGTACATTATTTAAAAGCAGAGGAAGCTTATTTGATTTTAGCTGAAGCTGCATTGTCAGATAACGATATTGTTGCTGCAAGAGCAAATTTAACGGCATTGGTTAATTTGGTTGATACTCGGGAGGTAAGAACTATTGATGATTCAATTGAGCAGCGTTCTCAAGTAGATGAAGGTTCTAGACCCGATAATGCAGATATTATCGTTAATGGTAGAACAGGTCTAGTGTTAGACCGTCAGTCTGGTCAAGTAAATATCGCATCTGTTTCAGGTACATCATTAACGACTGATGACATTGCTGCGATGCAAGATGACGATGCAGGTTTGTCTTTGTTGTATAGAACAAGGCAAGAAGTGTTTATTGCAGAAGGTCTTCGTTTTGTAGATATGGGCGTTAAATTAGTAATTGATGAGAACGAGATATTGATAAATGAAAACATCAATGAAGGTGACTTAGGAACAACTCCGGTGATACCATCCTTTATTTCTGCAGTAGTAGCAGATTTAGATGCTATTACCTATAATATCGGTACAGGTGTCGCTTCTACATCTATTAATTTAAATGATATTTTAGTAGCTAATAAAAGCTCTGATCAAGTTGTTCCTTTTGAATAAAACGAACTTATATGTTTACAAAAAAGCCCCTTATTTAAAAGGGGTTTTTTTATGGCTAAAACTTTCACATTTACTTAGCAACAAAAAAATTAACTTTGCAAGGGTAACAAAGCTGCATGAAATATATAGTACTAGTTTTAGTGTTTTTCACATCTTCAATTATTATTGGTCAAGAAAAAATAGATAGAAGAGATAAAAAGACCGATTCCCTTTCGCTTTCAAAAAAGGCAATTCCAGTTAAGCCAATAGATAAGTTGAAGGCAGATACTGTTGGCATAACTATAAAAGATTATAAAATTATCACTTTCGAGAGAGATACTACCTTTCTAGATACTACTCTTACCATTCAAAAAGAATATAAGTATAATTACCTTCGTGAAGATGATTTTGAACTAATGTCTTTTTCAAATATTGGGCAAGCATATAATACTCTTGGTGTTGATTTAGAGAGAATAAATATATACCCAAGTTTGGGTGCAACGGCAAAGGACAGAAAATATCTGGAAAAAGAGCAGATAAATTATTATAATGTTGCCACTCCAATGACCGAGTTATTTTTTAAAACTACATTAGAACAAGGTCAATTGTTAGATGCGAATTTAACGTTCAATACTTCTAGAAGGCTTAATTTTTCTATAGGTTATATTGGCCATCGTTCCTTGGGTAAGTATAATAATAGTCAAATACAGTCCGGTAATTTTATTACTACGACCAATTACTTGTCAAAAAATGGAAGATATTCTTTAAGAGCTCATATTGCTGCGCAGAATATTTTATCTCAAGAAAATGGTGGTTTGGCAGAAAAAGAAGCTCAGTTCGAATCTGGTGATCCAGATTTTATTAATAGACCTAGAGTTGATGTGCTTTTAGATGATACAGATAATAAGATATTAGGTAAGCGTTATTATTTAGACCAAGTATATAAATTGGTAAGAACGCAATTAGATTCAACTAGGTTTGAAAAGACATCCCTCTCTATTGGTCATGTATTTGATTATGAAACTAAGTATTATCAGCTAATACAATCACAAAATGACACGCTTTTTGGAGATGTTATTCTTTCTGATATTGATGATAAAGCATATTTAAAAACCTTCTACAACGAAGTAAACGCCGAATTTTATAATAGAACGTTAGGTAAACTTACAGGAGGTATTAATGTCTATAATTATGATTATTATTTCAATAGCCTCTTTATAAAGGAAGATGGTACTGTTATTCCAAATAGATTAAACGGTACGGAGTTCGGTATAGGAGGTAAGTATGAAAAAAGAATAGGAGACTTTGATTTCAATGCCGATTTGAAATATAATATTTCTGGAAGTTTGACAGGGAACCTTTTAAATGCTGTGGCATCATATGCCATTAATAAGGATAACAAATTAAAATTCACTCTTCATTCTTCATCTAGGTTGCCTAATTTTAATTATCTATTATATCAAAGTGAATATTTAAACTATAACTGGGATAATAGTAGTGTGTTTGAAAAGGAAAGAATAAGTAGTCTTAAAGCAGAGTTCAATTCTAGCGCCTGGGGTAACTTGATGCTTAAATACAGTAATATAGATAACTACACTTATTTTGCTCCTGTGTCTGAGAATATAATTGAAGATGGTTTGGAGAATGCATACATTAAGCCCTTACAAGAAAATAATGGCATCTCATATTTGAAAGTCAAGTATGAAAAGGAATTCAAAGTCGGGATGTTTGCTTTAAACAATACAGTAATGTATCAAAACGTTACACAAGATGAGCAAGTAATGAATCTACCTCAAATTGTTACAAGAAATACATTATACTTTTCTTCAGATGTTTTTAAGAAAGCGATGTACTTACAAACAGGTATTACCTTCAAATATTTCACCAGTTATAATATGAATGCCTACAATCCTATTTTGGGAGAGTTTTATGTTCAGAACAAAGAAGAGTTAGGAGGTTACCCTTTGCTGGATTTTTTCATAAACGCACGTATCAAGCAAACACGTATTTATTTAAAGGCAGAACATTTTAACTCCGCTTTTTCTGGATACAATTACTATGCTGCGCCAAATTATCCTTATCGTGATTTTGTAATTCGTTTTGGTTTAGTCTGGAATTTCTTTTCTTAAACGGTTAGTGGTATTGGTAAATGCCTGATAACATGCTATTTATTGTTGTTTCAATGTTTTTACCGGATGTATGTTGTTGATTATCAACAACATGAATATTCATTGTATTTTTATTGATTATTTTTTCCGTGTAATCGGCGTTAAATCAGGGTTGTATGCTGATGTATGTGAAGTATCGTATTTTTTTTGGATAAAGTGTTTGTGGATTTGAAAAATGGGTGTACATTTGCACCCCGCAAACGAGGAAGATTGTATCGGAATCGTGGGTCGGAAACAAGTTCATATAGATGTTGGTTTACCGGGCGATAAAAAAAGAATTTATTTTTTTCTCAAAGTAGTTGCCGGGTTAAAAAACAGTTGTATATTTGCAGCCGCTTAGGGAAAGACCTAGGGGGAACGAAGGGGCGAAGGTCGCAGGACATAGGTCCTTTGTTGGAAGTTCATTGAAATATTGTGGAGATAAGAATCGAGAATGGGTGAGGACCTGTTCGAGAGGAACAAGAATTAAGGAAACATAGAATTTACTGTGTGACCGGATTAGTTTTCGGTTACATATATAAGGAATTGAATCGAGAGTCGGGGCC